>NZ_CP049916.1:0-2400000 GCF_011578285.1 Acinetobacter lanii
AAATTATCATGACAGATGTGGATAACTTGGTTATGATGGCGACCCCCAAGATGAGTGGGGTGACTGGTTTAAATTTAAAATATGGAATAAGGGGTTTCACATGCTGTGGACGGAATGCTTAACTCGCTTGCGACAAGAGCTATCTGATAATGTCTTTGCGATGTGGATTCGTCCTTTGGTCGCGGAAGAGGTTGATGGCGTTTTAAAGCTGTATGCGCCTAATCCGTATTGGACTCGTTATATACAAGAACATCATCTCGAATTAATCACCATTTTGGCTGAACAGTTGTCCGAAGGTCGGGTTCGTAAAGTTGAAATTTTAGTGGACTCACGTCCAGGTGCGATTTTATCGGCGTCAGAACAACCGGCAACCACAACCGCTGCTTTAGAATCCAATCATTACGTTGCACCGCAGCACAAAGTTAAAAAAGACAAAGAACAAGAATTGGTCGCACCAAAAAATGCGAAAAAACGTTTACTCAATCCACTGTTTAATTTTGCATTATTTGTGGAAGGTCGTTCTAACCAAATGGCGGCAGAAACCTGTCGCAAAGTACTGACCCAATTGGGTGAATCACAGCATAATCCGCTGTTTTTGTATGGTCCTACAGGTTTAGGTAAAACCCATTTAATGCAAGCTGTAGGTAATGCATTATTGCAAGCTAAACCCAATGCTCGTGTCATGTACATGACTGCTGAGAGTTTTGTACAGGACTTTGTCAGTTCTTTGCAAAAGGGCAAAGTTGAAGAATTTAAGAAGAATTGTCGTTCACTCGATTTATTATTGGTTGATGACATTCATTTGCTAGCGGGTAAAGAAGCGAGCTTGGTCGAGTTTTTCTATACGTTTAATGCGTTATTGGATGAATCAAAACAGATCATTTTGACTTCTGACCGTTACCCAAAAGAATTGACTGAGCTTGATCCACGTCTAGTGTCTCGTTTTTCATGGGGCTTGTCGGTTGGTGTTGAGCCGCCTGATATTGAAACTCGTATTGAGATTTTGCTGAAAAAAGCGGAAAGCAATGGTATCGATTTACCACGCAACTGTGCGTTGTTTATTGCGCAACAAGTGGTGGCCAATGTTCGGGAATTGGAAGGTGCACTGAACAAAGTCGTGGCGATTTCGCGTTTTAAAGGCACCCCGATTGACTTGGAAGTGGTACGTGAGTCCCTCAAAGATGTCTTGGCCATTCGTGCACGAACCATCAGTACCGAAAATATTCAGCGTGTGGTGAGTGAATATTTCCGTATTCCACTGAAAGAATTGGTAGGTCCAAAACGTACCCGAATTTTTGCACGCCCGCGTCAAATGGCGATGGGTCTAGCCCGTGAACTCACTGGTGATAGCTTCCCAGAAATTGGCATGGCATTCGGTGGACGTGACCACAGTACCGTCATGCATGCTTGTGAAAAAGTACAAAGTTTAAGAGCTGAAGATCCGATTTTTAATGAAGATTACAAGAACTTAATGCGTCTGTTACAAAGCTAAATTTTGATTAAAATCTGGTCTTGCAATGCGGCATAATCTGCCGCATAGTACATGGCTAAACATTATTTTTACCCCTTGTGTTGTTCAGTTTTAGAGGAAATCCACTGTGCGTTTGAAAATCGCGAAAGAAAGCTTAGTTAATGTTTTATCTCATGTTGTGGGGGCTGTAGAGCGTCGCCATACATTAAACATTCTTTCAAACGTTAAAATTCAAGTGACCGAGCAAGCCTTGACCATTACCGGTTCAGACTTGGAAGTTGAATTGGTGGCAAGTACCACATTGGCTGAAGGGGCATGTCTACAGGCAGGAGAAACTACGGTTCCTGCGCGTAAGTTGGTCGATATCTGTAAATCTTTACCGAATGCAGCGTTGATTGATTTACAAATTACTGAAGATCAACGTTGTATTTTAAAATCTGGCAATAGCCGTTTTGTATTAGGCACATTACCTGCTGAAGATTATCCGCTGTTGACCACTGACAGCAGCCAAGGTACGCAAGTTCAAGTCACTGAACGTGAATTAAAACGCTTATTCGAAAAAACCTCTTTTGCGATGGCGGTTCAAGATGTGCGTTTCTATTTGACCGGCACATTGCTTGAAATTGATCAAACTCAACTTCGTGCTGTGACGACAGATGGTCACCGTTTGGCATTGTGTGAAACATTGGCATCTTCAACAGCAACCCAATTGGTTCAAGCGATTGTGCCACGTAAAGCTGTGGGTGAATTACAACGTCTACTCAGCATTGAAGACAAAGCGTTAACTTTGCTCATTGGTCGTGAATTATTAAATGTCACGCTTCAAACTGAAAGCCGTGACAAAGAACAGGGCAATATTACGGTGCGTATTACCACCAAATTGATTGATGGCAAGTTCCCAGATTACCGCCGTGTGATTCCACGTGGTGGCGACAAAATGGTCACGATTGCGCATGATGTATTTAAACAATCATTGCAACGTGTGGCGATTTTAAGTAATGAGAAATTGCGTGGGGTATTCTTAAATTTCAATGAGGATTCTTTGCAACTGCGTGCCAACAACCCTGAACAAGATGAAGCGGTTGAAGATATTGCAATTCAATACAGCAATACCCCAATGGAAATGTCATTCAATGCACAATACATTTTAGAAGTCTTGGGTGTATTGGATGGTGATGATGTATTGATGACGATGACTGAAGCCAATCAATCGGTATTGGTACAAGATCCAGCGCATCAAGATCAAACCTATGTTGTGATGCCAATGCGTGTTTAAGCATGTGTTCACACTAGATTCGCTATGCATATTTCACGTTTAAATATTCAGCGGGTTCGAAATTTAAAAACGGTTGCACTCCATGAGTTGCAGCCGTTTAACGTTTTTTATGGTCAAAATGGTTCAGGTAAAACTTCAATTTTAGAAGCCATTCATGTGCTTGCCACAGGGCGCTCTTTCCGCACCCATATGCCCAAACATTATATTCAAAATGAATGTAATGATGCTGTGGTGTTCGCTCAGTCGGCTACTGAAAAAATCGGGATGCAAAAGCTGATTTCGGGTGAGCAGTTGATTAAGGTCAATGGCGACAGTGTCGCGACGCAAGGTCAGTTGGCTAAGATCTTACCCTTACAACTGATTGATCCACTGAGTACCGATATTATTGATCATGGGGCTAAGCCTAGACGACAATTATTAGATTGGCTCATGTTTCACGTGGAACCCGAGTTTTATCATGCATGGCAGTATTATTCTCGTGCTTTAAGGCAACGCAATAGCCTGCTCAAAACGCAGCGTCATTTAAGCCTGTCAGATTTAGAACCGTGGAACAAAATGCTCAGTCAATATGGTGAGATTTTACATTCTCAGCGGGTCGAAATTGTGGAACAGTGGAAAATCTTTTTGTATGAGCTTCTGCAACAATTGCTGCCTGATCTGAAGATTGAATTGGACTATGTCGCTGGCTTTCATACTGAACAAGGATTAGCTCAGGATCTAATTCAATACCACCAAAAAGATGTGGATCGGCGTTATACCGAGTATGGCCCACACCGCGCAGATTTGCGTTTAAAGACCCCGACAGGGGATGCTGATGTGGTGTTGTCTCGAGGTCAAAAAAAATTACTGATCATGGCGTTAAAACTGTCACAGATTGCGATGCTGCATTCTTGTAATAAGGAAACTGTGGTATTATTAGATGATGTGACAGCAGAATTAGATTTAACTGCACAACGACGTTTAATTGAGCGATTGAGCCAACTTGGTAGTCAAGTTTTTATTACCACACTAGACCATGAATCTGTACAAAAGCATTTGCATGAATTGTCTATTTCCTACCAATTATTCAATGTTGAAAACGGGCAAGTTCAAGTCGTTGCGCAATGATTTTAGATTATTACCCATCTTTGGATAAACCTTTTTCACTAGGGAGAAACCATGAGTTCAGAAGATCAAGCTGCTTCTCAAACAGAACAAACCAATGAAAATACTTATGACTCCTCTAGTATCAAAGTATTACGTGGCTTAGATGCGGTTCGTAAACGCCCAGGCATGTACATTGGGGATACGGACGATGGTTCAGGTCTTCATCACATGGTGTTTGAGGTGGTCGATAACGCAATCGATGAAGCGCTTGCAGGACACTGTGATGAAATCTGTGTGACCATTCATGAAGATGAATCGGTGAGTGTTTCTGACAATGGTCGTGGTATTCCAACCGACATTCACCCTGAAGAAGGTGTGTCAGCAGCAGAAGTAATTTTAACCATTCTGCATGCCGGCGGTAAATTCGATGACAACAGCTACAAAGTGTCAGGTGGTCTACACGGTGTAGGTGTATCGGTTGTTAACGCATTATCTAAAAAATTAGAACTGACCATTCAACGTGCGGGTCATATTCACCAACAAGAATATAAACATGGTGATCCGGTTTATCCGTTGAAAGTGGTCGGTGATACAGACACCACTGGTACAACGGTTCGTTTCTGGCCAAGTGAACTGACTTTCTCGCAAACGATTTTCAATGTCGATATTTTGGCACGTCGTTTACGTGAGCTGTCATTCTTGAATGCAGGTGTTCGTATTGTATTACGTGATGAGCGTATTGCAGCAGAACACGTCTTTGACTATGAAGGCGGTTTGTCTGAGTTCGTCAAATATATTAACCAAGGCAAAACCCATCTGAATGACATTTTCCATTTTACGGTACAAGCCGACAATGGCATTGGCGTTGAAGTGGCGTTGCAGTGGAATGATACTTATCAAGAAAATGTTCGTTGCTTTACCAACAACATTCCTCAAAAAGATGGGGGTACGCATTTAGCCGGTTTCCGTGCAGCCCTAACCCGTGGTTTAAACAACTACATGGACAGCGAAAACTTGCTCAAAAAAGAGAAAGTAGCTGTTTCGGGTGATGACGCACGTGAAGGTTTAACCGCGATTGTTTCGGTAAAAGTGCCTGATCCAAAATTCTCTTCGCAAACCAAAGAAAAATTGGTCTCAAGTGAAGTGAAACCTGCGGTTGAGCAGGCGATGAATAAGTCATTCTCAGAGTACTTATTGGAAAATCCACAAGCAGCAAAATCGATTGCCGGCAAAATTATTGATGCAGCGCGTGCGCGTGATGCAGCACGTAAAGCACGTGAATTGACCCGTCGTAAAAGTGTTTTAGACATTGCAGGTCTGCCAGGTAAATTGGCAGATTGCCAAGAAAAAGATCCAGCATTGTCAGAATTATACTTAGTCGAAGGTGACTCTGCGGGCGGTTCTGCAAAACAGGGTCGTAACCGTAAGATGCAAGCGATTCTTCCATTGAAAGGTAAAATTCTGAATGTGGAACGCGCACGCTTTGACAAAATGATTTCGTCGCAAGAAGTCGGCACGCTGATTACTGCACTCGGTTGTGGTATTGGTCGTGAAGAATATAATCCAGACAAATTGCGTTATCACAAAATCATCATCATGACCGATGCCGACGTCGATGGTTCGCACATTCGTACGCTACTGTTGACGTTCTTCTTCCGTCAAATGCCTGAACTTGTGGAACGTGGTTATATTTATATCGCGCAACCACCGTTGTATAAATTGAAAAAAGGTAAACAAGAGCAGTATTTGAAAGATAATGATGCGCTTGAAACTTACCTGATTTCTAATGCGATTGATGATCTTTCATTACATGTCAGCACACATGCGCCTGCGATTCGTGGTGAATCTTTGGCAAAAGTGATTGCAGATTACCAAGTATCACAAAAGAGTTTGCATCGTTTAACCGTTCGTTATCCTGCAAGTTTGTTGGATGGTTTATTGGGTCTTGAAGCATTCAAACTTGATCAAAATCATGATGAAGCATATGTAGCAGATTGGGCAGAAAAACTTCGTTTATCGATTGCGAAATATCAACCAAGTCTACGTCCTGAAATTCACCTAGAATCGTTTGACAAAGAACATGCAGACGGCACAGTAGTGAAGCATTTCTGGCCTCGCGTGACGGTGTATGTGCATAACTTGCCGCATCAGTATTTACTTGATCAAGGTTTATTGGCTTCGGGCGAATACAAGCGTTTATTGCAAAACTCGAAGAGCTGGTTCACTTTGCTTGAAGAAGGCGCTTACCTACAAAAAGGCGATAAACGTATTAATGTGGTGACTTTTCATGACGCATGGCAACATATTTTGGCCGACTCACGTCGCGGTATGATGATCCAACGTTATAAAGGTTTGGGTGAGATGAATGCGGATCAACTTTGGGAAACCACCATGGATCCTGAAAACCGCAACATGCTCCAAGTGACCATTGATGATGCGATTGAAGCGGATCGTATGTTTGCATGCTTGATGGGCGATGATGTTGAACCACGTCGTGCCTTCATTGAAGAAAATGCGCTGAATGCGGATATCGATGCTTAAGCTGTAAAGCATTTCGATAACGACTCAAAAAAGCATCCTTCGGGATGCTTTCTTTGTCTGTATCACGCTTAAAAAATAGATGCTGAATATTAAATGAAATTAATCACTGAATGAATGTGAACTAAAGAGATTGAAAAACATTCAAAATATGTAAGAATGGGGCATAACTAAAAAACAAATAAAATATGGATTACATGCAATGATTGCACCCTTAGAAAAACCAACCAGCACTTGTTTAAATCAGAAAAAAATTAAACCCCTCATTTTTGCCAGTCTGAGCACTATGCTGTTCTCCACCTCGGTACAGGCGCAACAAAACGTCTGTATTTTTGATTTATTAGGTCGTGCAGGTGAGTCCTATAAACTGATGGAAGAATGGGCTTTGGCGGCCAAAAATTGGGGTGGTGATATTAAATTAATCGCCTATCAAAAAGAGGAACAAGCCGACAAAGATTTTAAAAATGGCAAATGTGACGCCGTCGCCATGACCACCATGCGTTCACGTGAATACAATAAATTTGCAGGTTCAATCGATGCATTGGGCGGTGTTCCAAGCAATGATATTTCCAAACGTGCCATCAGTTATGTGCTGGATGAACGTAATGCCAAACGCATGGTCAGCAGCATTAAAGGTGAAAAATATGAAGTCGCGGCGATCAGTCCTTTAGGCATCGCTTATATTTTTGTGCGTGACAAAAATATGAATACCATTGAAAAAGGCATCGGCAAAAAATTCGCTTATCTGCATTATGACATTGCACAAAAAATGGCAGTGGAACGTGTCGGTGCCGTGGGCGTTCCCTCTGATATCTCAAGCTTTGTGCGTAAATTTAACAATGGTGAAGTCGACTCCATTGCTGCGCCGGGCTATGCCTTTAAACCTTTAGAGATTTATAAAGGCTTGGGTAACAATGGTGCGATGTTTACCTTTCCGGTGGTCAATGTCACGGGGGATCTCATTATTCTTCAAGACAAATTCCCGCCTGATTTTGGTAAAAATTCGCGTGCATGGTCACTCAAACAATTGCCCAAGACCTTTAATGTCATTAAACGCATTGAAGCTGAAATTCCAGCCAAATATAAACTCAATGTCTCAGCTGAAGACAAAATTCGCTATCAAAAACTGCTGCGTGATGGACGAATTGAACTGACGCAACGGGGGATTTACGACCCCGCTATGATGCGTGTATTGAAAAAAGCCCGCTGTACGGTGGAGCGCACCAATTTTGAATGTTCACTCGATGGAGAATAAGATCATCTGTATTTAAGATTTGATAAGTCTGTAATAGGTGATTTAATAAAAGGTTTTTTTGAAACAAAAAAAATAGAGTAATAGCTCTATTTTTTTACAAATATTGTGATTAAAATGATTAAATGGACAACCGAACAATCCATAAAAAAATTGATAAAAGGATTTCGAAATGAAAAAAATGACCCTTGCGCTTATGACAGCCACTGTTGGCTTAGCCACTTCAGCACAAGCAAAAATTGATGTATGCGTATTCGATTTATTGGGTAAATCGGGTGAATCTTTCCAAATGGCGCAAGAATGGGCCTTGGCTGCAAAAGGATGGGGGGCTGATGTCAATTTGGTACCACGTCAAGATGAAGCCGTTGCGGATAATGACTTTAAAGCTGGAAAGTGTGATGCGGTGTTCATGACAGCGATGCGTGCCCGTCAATACAATAAGTTTGTGGGTTCAATTGACTCACTCGGTGGTGCACCAAGCAACGCCATTGCACAAAAAGCCATTACCTTTGCGCTAGATCCACGTAATGCAGCCAAAATGACCTCAAATTTGGGCGGCAAAAAATATGAAATCGGTGGGATTGCACCACTTGGTTCAGCATTTATTTTTGTACGTGATAAAAAAATCGATTCAATTGAAAAAGCAGCGGGTAAAAAGTTTGCTGTACTGAGCTATGACGCTGCGCAAAAAATCATGGTGCAACGCGTTGGTGCGCAAGCCGTACCTTCAGATATTTCAAACTTCGTAGCTAAGTTTAACAATGGTCAGGTGGATATGGTCGGTGCGCCTGCTTATGCCTATAAACCCTTAGAGATTTACAAAGGTTTAGGCACAAACGGTGCAATGTTCAACTTCCCGGTACTGCAAATCACAGCAGATCTAGTTGTACGTCCTGAGAAATTTCCAGCAGGCTTTGGTCAAAAATCTCGTGATTGGTTTGTGAAAAATTTGCCAAAAAGCTTTAGCATGATTGCACGTTTGGAGGGCGGTATTCCTGCCAAGTACAAACTCAATTTAACCCCTGAAGACAAATTGAAATATCAAAAATTATTACGTGAAGGGCGTATGGATCTGACCAAGCAAGGTATCTATGATCCAGCGATGATGTCCGTGTTGAAAAAAGCGCGTTGCTCTGTCGATAAGTCCAATTTTGAGTGTTCGTTGGGCGGTGAATAAGATTGATTTAGTTAAAAAAATCCTAGATTTATTCTAGGATTTTTTTTTGTTTTTTGATGTCAGATATGCCATTGTAGAAGCATAGAAAAAACGTATTCTTAATAAGAAATAAAGAATAAGATTGGCTCAAGTAAATCCTACGATTGGTTAAATTTTAAGATTTGAATCAGGCTACTTAAAAGGCTTGATCACAGTTAAGAATTTTAAAATCTGAACATGAATATACTCGATCTTATTCAATCAACAAAAAATAAAGGATTATGACGGTTGCCACCGAGTATCCGTGATTCTGACTATTGAACCTTTCAATAATTAGAAACCAACAAAACAACAATAGGTAAAAGGAAAGCACAATGAATTGGTCAAAAACACTGTTAATGTCTGCAGGCTTAATGACAGCGGTTTCTGCTGCGCAAGCCAAGCAAGTGATGTGTGTCTTCGATTTGGTCGGTAAAAACGGCGACGTTTACGCCTTAATGAAAGATTATCAGTTGGCTGCAAAACAATGGGGTGCAGATATTGAACTGAAAGTCGGTCAGAACGAAAGCGTGATTGCGGAAGACTTTAAAGCAGGCAAATGTGATGCGGTGAGTATTACCGGTATGCGTGGTCGTCAGTTTAATAACTTCACCGGTTCACTCGATGCGATTGGTGCGATCAGTAACTTAAATCTTGCAGTAAAAGTCATGCAAGGTTTAGCCAGCCCCACCTTTGCCAAATATATGAAAAATGGCAATTACGAAGTGGTGGGTGTGGTACCCGTAGGTGATGCATACTTAATGGTACGCGACCGTAATATTAATACCGTCGCTAAAGCTGCAGGGAAAAAAATTGCTGTTTTAGACTATGACCAAGCACAAAAAATTATGGTTCAGCAAATTGGTGCGCAAGCGGTGAGTGCTGATGTGACCAATTTTGGCAGTAAGTTTAACAATGGTCAGGTGGACATTATTGGTGCGCCGGCTGCGGTTTTCCGTCCTTTAGAATTGCATAAAGGATTGGGCACCACAGGTGCGATTGTGAATTATCCTATTCTACAAGTAACTGGGAATTTGATTATTCGTCCTGATAAATTCCCTGCGGGCTATGGTCAAAAATCACGTGATTGGATCAAAACCCAGTTACCCCGTGCCAATAACATTTTAGGCAAAATGAAAGCCGACATTCCGGCAAAATATTGGATGAACGTGCCTGCGGCAGACAGACCGGGTTATCAAAAGTTAATGCGTGAATCTCGCATTGCCTTGACCAAACAGGGGGTCTACAACAAGCAAATGATGAAATTATTGTGGCAATTCCGCTGTAAAAATGAACCAAGCAACTTCGAATGTAGCTTACAGGACGAGAACTATAAGTAAGTTTTTGAGTGGAAACTGTTGAATTCTGATTAAAACACTCAGAATAAACTTTAAAGTTCGAGTTATGACCATATATTGAGTATGTTATACTTCATATATGGTCTTTTTACTTTGAAGCCAATCTTATTTTTGAGGAATCCATCATGACTGCGCAAGCACTTGAGCTGACTGACAACGCTGCGAATAAAGTTCGCCAACTTCGTGATAGCGAAGGCAATCAGGATCTTATGTTACGTGTTTATGTGACAGGTGGCGGCTGTTCAGGATTTTCATACGGGTTCAACTTTGCAGAAAGCCAAAATGAAGACGATGCTGAGTTCGTAAACGGCGACGTAAAAATGCTAGTCGACTCATTGAGCTATCAATATCTTGTAGGTTCAGTCGTTGATTATGTTGAAGGTTTAGAAGGTTCACGTTTCATCGTGCAAAACCCAAATGCAACCACGACTTGTGGTTGTGGCTCTTCATTCTCAATCTAAACCAGTAATCTAGGTTGATTTGGTACCTTAAGCATCGTGATAGAACGCGTTAATAAGTTATATAATAAGAAGCCCTCATTTGAATGAGGGCTTTTTTATGTCTTCAGCATTTATGCTTTGGTTTGAATATCTTGAATAATGAGTTCAGACAATGCTTTGGCATTTTGGGCCGGAATCCAATGCGTTGCATCAAGATGAATCTCGGTATAAGGCGCATCGACATAGCTATGATTCAATGCGACACTTTTTTGCCCCACGGCTGAATCATGCTTGCCCCAAATAAATAGCGTGGGTACTTTGACTTTTTTAGTTAAATCTCTGTTGCCACTAAAGGGCAGACCACGATACCAGTTTAATGCAGTGCTTATCCGTTTGGCATCGACAATGTCTTTTTGAAAATCATGTAACTGCTGATCGGTCATGCCTGTCGATTTAAGTAGTGATAAACCCAGTTTCGGCAACTTTTCAAAGAGCATTTCTGGAATTATAGGCAGTTGAAAAAGACCCATATAATAAGATTTGAGTAATTGGTTACTGCTCAACATTGATTTTAAGAAAGCGGCTTTATGCGGAACAGAAACCGCGGTGAGATGTTTAATTTTGTCAGGATATTGAATCGCGATATCCCATGCCACGACCGCACCCCAATCATGCCCGATCAGATAGACGGGCTGTTGGATTAGATCCAATAATGCATTGACGTCTGCCACCAGCTCACTGCTTTTGTAGGCTGAACGTGCTGTGGGCTGTGCGCCTAGACTATAGCCGCGTTGATTGATGGCATAGGTTCGATAACCATGTTGATTTAAATATCGTGATGTTTCATCCCAACTGTCGGCTGTTTCTGGAAAGCCATGCAGCAATACCATCGGTTGACCCTCAAGTGGTCCTGAATCAATCACATCAAAATGAAAACCTTGGCGTTGAAATTGCGTTATACGCTGTGTCGTGAATCCTTGGACTTGGCTATTCATTGTTATATTGACCTTAATGTTGAAAACATGGCTTTTGTAAAGTTGGAATATGTTTTTATCTTAAGCTAATCGTATTCAATGAACACAGCATTACAGGTCAGACATCGATGAAATAAGGTCGTAAATTGTTAGACATGAGCGAGGAACAACAAAGCAACGCTTTGTCCGAGCGCAAGGCGAAGCAGGAATGCTGAGCAAAGAGGAACAACAAAGCAACGCTTTGTCCGAGCGCAAGGCGAAGCAGGAATGCTGAGCAAAGAGGAAAAACAAAGCAACGCTTTGTCCGAGCGCAAGGCGAAGCAGAAATGCTGAGCAAAGAGGAACAACAAAGCAACGCTTTGTCCGAGCGCAAGGCGAAGCAAGGATGCTGAGCAAAGAGGAAAAGATAAAACAACGTTTTATCCCGAGCGCAAGGCGAAGCAGGAATGCTGAGTAAAGAGGAACAACAAAGCAACGCTTTGTCCGAGCGCAAGGCGAAGCAGGAATGCTGAGTAAAGAGGAACAACAAAACAAGGTTTTGCCTAAGCGTTGGATAAAAGTGGATAATCTAATTAAAGACTGTTGAAAAGCGCTTAATTGAGTAATTTAATAATGTATGTTATTGTTTTTAAAAATAAAATTATATTGATTTATGTCTTGTATTGACTATTTATTAAACAATAATTTGAGTGTATTTTGATCTAAAATGTCGAAAGTGGATTATAAACGTGATTTATCAACAAAAATAAAAAAGTTATCCACAGCCGACCAAAGAAGAATGAGCGGCTGTATGAAATTTAAGCTTAAACTGCTGTAATTGTGCCAAGAATGCGATGACCTTGTGCACCTGTCACCTCAGGCAAATTACCACTGAGTTGCTCAACAAACCGCATCGCCAGCCATGCAAAAGCAGTACCTTCCACCCATGTTGGATCGAGTCCGAGAGCAGTCGTGGTTTGCACCGACCAGTTGTGTTTGCGTAAACGCCAACGCAATTGTTCAAGCAAATAAGAATTATAGGCACCTCCACCACAGACATAGACTTCGCCTGTATCCATCTCTGAACGATAAATCGCTTTTTTAATGGCACGTGTGGTCAGTTTAAGTAGCGTGGCTTGGACATTTTCAGGGCTGTCCTCAAGCTCATCATATTCTAAATCATTACGCCAATCCGAAATTTGCTCATCCAACCATTCGAGATTGAAGTCTTCACGACCGGTACTTTTGGGTGGTTCTTTCGAGAAAAAGTCATGCTCTTGTAGGCGTTCAAGTAAGGCACGAATCGGTTGACCATAGGCAGCCCAATTACCATTTTCATCATAAGGCTGACCGGTATAACGGTGACACCATGCATCCATTAAAATATTAGCAGGACCAGTATCGAAACCATAGACCCCTTGTGGGTTACCCGCAGGGAGCATGCTGACATTGGCAATACCACCGAGGTTGAGAATCACACGATGAATCGAATCATGTTGGAACAGTGCTTGATGGAAGGCTGGAACAAGTGGTGCACCTTGTCCGCCTGCTGCCATATCACGACGGCGGAAATCAGAGACCACTGGAATTTGTGTGATTTCAGTGATGATGTTCGGATCACCAATTTGTAGTGTGAAGCCATGCTCAGGTCGATGGCGAATGGTTTGACCATGTGAGCCAATCGCACGGATTTGTGCTTTATCTAATCCATTTTCAGCAATCAGTTGATTTATCCCATGACCAATCATTTGTGCCAAAGCCACATCGGCTTTGCCCATGCGATCAATTTCATTGTCATCCGGTAAGGTCAATGCCATGAGTTCATCGCGTAGATCAGGATCAAAAGGAAGACTTAAGGTGGCATGTATTTTTAGTGGATCAAATGAAGCAGCAACAAAATCGACGCCGTCCATGCTGGTTCCAGTCATTACGCCAATATAGATTGTTGTCATGTGAGATAGTTCGCCTGCAATCTGCTGAAAAAATGTTAGTATATCGCACAAATTGAATAACTGACGTATTTGGGTTTTGTGATGTCAAATTTCCTGCCAGCTGAAGAACAACTTGCCCTCATTAAACGAGGCACTCATGAAATTATTTCTGAGGAAGATCTGCTCAAAAAACTGAAAAAAGATCGTCCTTTGAAAATTAAAGCCGGTTTTGACCCGACTGCACCTGACTTGCATTTAGGTCACACGGTTTTGATCAATAAGCTAAAAGTGTTCCAAGACTTAGGTCATGAGGTTTATTTCTTGATTGGTGACTACACCGCAATGATCGGTGACCCAACAGGGAAGAGTGCAACACGTCCACCATTGTCTCGTGAACAAGTATTGGAAAATGCCAAAACTTATCAAGAACAAGTATTCAAAATTTTGGATCCAAACAAAACCAAAGTGGTGTTTAACTCTGAATGGTTTGCACAAAAAACTGCGGCAGATTTGATTCAGTTGGCATCACAGCAAACGGTTGCACGTATGCTCGAGCGTGATGACTTCACCAAGCGTTATAACAACCAACAACCGATTGCGATTCACGAATTTTTATACCCATTGGTACAAGGTTATGACTCTGTTGCGTTAGAAGCCGATGTTGAGTTGGGTGGTACAGACCAAACTTTCAACTTGTTGATGGGTCGTACTTTGCAAGGTCGTTATGATCAAGAAGCGCAAGTGTGTATTACCGTGCCGATTCTTGAAGGTTTAGATGGCGTCAATAAAATGTCTAAATCGTTAGGTAACTACATTGGTGTATTTGATGCTCCGGGTGCGATGTACCAAAAAGTGCTTTCAATGCCAGACAGCTTGATTGAACGTTATTTTGATTTGCTCAGCTTTAAATCAATTGAAGAAATTCAACAATTGTTGAAAGAAATCGAAGAAGGTCGTAACCCACAGGAAGTGAAGAAGATTCTTGCACTTGAGTTGGTTGAACGTTTCCATGGTGCGGAAGCTGCTGCGAATGCACATAAAGGTGCAGGGAACATTATCACTGAAGGTGAGTTGCCTGAAGGTACCCCTGAAGTGACCATTTCACGTGCCGAGTTTGGTGGTGAAATGTTTATTGCGTCAATCGTACGTGCTGCGGGCTTAACTAAAAATGCCGCACAAGCGAAAGATGCTGTTTCACGTGGAGCCGTTAAAGTGGATTGGCAAGTGGTGGATGCATCATTCTCTATCAATGAAAATAAAACGGTAATTGTGCAAGCCGGTAAAAAAGCCATTGCGCAAGTGACGTTCACTGACTAATAGCGCCTGATCCAAATTAGGTTCGAAAAAGCCATCCTTAGCGGATGGCTTTTTTTATTGCGCAAAGTGACATTGATGATTTTTTAATATCTTTGATTATTTTTGGTTGTTGTCATCAGAATCATTTAAAATGCGCCATCCAAGACGCAAACAGTTAAATATTCATGATTCAGTTAGACCAACTTACGATTCGACGCAGTGGACGTATTTTATTTGAAAAAGCATCTATGCAATTGCATCCAGGTTGGAAAATTGGTCTAACCGGGGTCAATGGTGCCGGTAAATCCACACTGTTTTCTGCGCTACTCGGTGGCATGGAATCTGATGGTGGTTCATTGACACGTCCTGCTGTCTGGACTGTGGCACACATGGCGCAAGAAATCAAAGCGCTGGATATGAAAGCGATTGATTTCGTTTTGTCGGGTGATGAAGAGTATTGGGATATTCAGCATAAACTGGATCATCCTGATCAATTGTCGAATGATGAATTAGCACATTTGTATGGTCGTTTTGATGAAATTAATGGCTATTCAGCGGCATCCAAAGCATCACAATTGATGGCCGGTTTGGGTTTCTTTGAGCATCAGTCTGAACTGAGTGTTTCAAGTTTCTCAGGGGGTTGGCGTATGCGTCTGAACTTGGCGCGTACCTTGATGAGCCGTTCAGATCTATTACTCCTCGACGAACCGACCAACCATTTAGACTTAGATGCAATTCTATGGTTAGAAGATTGGCTCAAAGCCTATGAAGGGACATTAGTTCTAATTTCACATGACCGTGATTTCTTAGATGCAATTACCGATCATATTCTCCATATTGAAAATCGTGAATTGACCTTATATACAGGCAACTATTCGACTTTTGAACGCACCCGTAGTGAACGTTTAGCACAGCAACAACAAGCCTATGAAAAGCAATTAGAAACCCGTGCGCATCTACAAAAATATATCGACCGATTCAAAGCACAAGCAACCAAAGCCAAACAAGCACAAAGCCGTATTAAACAGCTTGAGCGTATGCAGGAATTATCTGCTGCACATGTCGATACGCCGTTTACCTTTAGTTTCCGTGAACCAACGAAGATGAGTTCACCATTGCTACAGCTTGAACATGCTGATATTGGCTATGGCGACAAACTGATTGTGACCAATGTAAACCTACAAATTACCCCGACCAGCCGTATTGGTTTACTCGGGATGAATGGTGCAGGTAAATCGACACTGATTAAATCATTGGTGGGTGATTTGGAATTGCTTAAAGGTCAACGCAAAGATTCTGAACTGTTAAATATCGGTTACTTTGCACAGCATCAAATGGATGCTTTGGACGGCAATGCCAGCCCGATGTTGCAGTTAGCCCGTATCGCCGATAAGAAAATCAGTGAAGCAAGTTTACGTTCATTCTTAGGTAGTTTTGGTTTTTCTGGCGAACGTATGGATACCCCAAGTGAGAGCTTCTCAGGTGGTGAACGTGCACGTTTAGCTTTGGCTTTAATCGTATGGCAACGTCCAAACGTTTTGATTCTAGATGAGCCGACCAACCATTTAGACTTGGATATGCGTCATGCACTCACGATGGCCCTTCAAGACTATGAAGGCGCAGTGGTGTTGGTATCGCATGAGCGTCAATTGGTGGCGAGTGTCTGTGATGAATTGATCTTAGTGCATGGTGGTGTGAGCCGTGAGTTTGAAGGTGACTTGGTTGCCTATGCAGACTGGTTACGCCAAGCCCGTATTGAAATGATGAAAAATGGTCAAAAGCCTGCAGCTCCTGTGAGGTCTCAAGTGGTGGATAAACCTGTCGCTTCAAAAGGGGATAAAGAAGCACAGCGTAAAGAAGCTGCACGTCGCCGTGAACTCAGCCGTCCTGTACGTAAGAATATTGAAAAATTGGAAGCTGAAATTTCTAAGATTCAACCTCGCTTAGCGCAGATCGAAGAAGCGTTGGCAGACACAGCTTTATACGATGCTTCACGTAAAGATGATTTGTTGAAACTCATGAATGAACAAACTGAGCTAAAAGGCAAGTTAGAGCAAGCAGAAGAAAAAATGCTTGAACTGATGATGGAACTCGAAGAGTTAGAAAGTTCGTTTGATGAGTAATGAGTGATAAAAAAGTCCAATTTAGATTGGGCTTTTTTTATGCTTTATTATTTTTGATCATTAAACAGCGGTTTATACAATTGAGGCATGATTAAAATCATCAATAACATACCAGAACAGATATAAGCGAGATCATTAAAGAGCGCCGCAGAACTGGTCATATAGAACCACTGCATATAAGGCATAAAATATATAAGAAAAGAGGGAATAATCGTAAAGAGATAAGCTTTTCTTGCCCATTCTTTTCGCAGAAGAAGTCCTATGACAATAATCAAAAGAATCATTCCAACAATCAGCATCACTGATATTTCCCACATCTGCGGTTCAATATAGAGGGTTTCATCAAGCAGTTTTAATTCAGGATGATTGCTCAGCATATCGATGCCACCAGCAATGAAAGGTAAGATAAATTGCAAGATAATCAACGCATAATAAATCGATAAGGGAATAGTGGTTTTGTTATTCATGAGGATGTATTTCTTATCATTCTAAAATACAGATTATAAGATTTTAAGCAAAAAAAACCGCGCTTTCGCGCGGTCTTTTTGTTAACTCTTTTGAGTTGAATTAAAGTGACAAATTATTTTTTGTCATCTTTAACTTCAGTGAACTCAGCATCTACAACGCCATCATCCGCTTTCTTCGCTTGACCCGCATCGCCACCTTGGAATGCATTTGGATCAAAACCTTCAGCACCACCTTGACCTTGAGCAGCTTCGTAAGCACGTTGGCTGATCGGCATGATGATATTTTGAAGCGCTTCAGTTTTCGCTTTGATTGCATCTACATCATTCTCTTTTGTAGAAGCTTCAAGTTCAGAAACTGCAGTTTCAATCGCAGATTTTTCATCAGCAGTCACTTGCTCGCCAAGATCTTTCACTGCTTTATTTGCAGAAGCAACTAAAGCATCCGCTTCGTTACGTGCTTTTGCAAGCTCTTCAAACTTACGATCTTCTTCAGCATTCGCTTCAGCATCTTTAATCATCGCTTCAATTTCAGCATCGCTCAAACCAGAGTTTGCTTTAATTTGAATTGATTGCTCTTTACCCGTGCTCTTGTCTTTTGCAGATACTTTCAAGATACCATCAGCGTTGATGTCGAAAGACACTTCAATTTGTGGCACACCACGTGGAGCAGGTGGGATATCGCCCAATTGGAAGTTACCGAGCAATTTGTTTTGCTGTGCCATTTTACGTTCACCTTGGAACACAGAAATGTCTACAGCAGGTTGGTTGTCCGCAGCAGTTGAGAACACTTGAGATTTCTTCGCAGGAATCGTGGTGTTTTTCTCAATGATTGCTGTTAACACGCCACCCATAGTTTCGATACCAAGAGTAAGCGGAGTAACGTCAAGAAGAAGTACGTCAGTTTTGTCACCTGAAAGTACCGCACCTTGAATCGCAGCACCCATTGCTACAGCTTCGTCTGGGTTCACGTCTTTACGTGGCTCACGACCGAAGAACTCTTGTACTTTTTGTTGTACAAGTGGCATACGAGACTGACCACCCACAAGAATTACGTCAGAGATGTCAGAAGTCGAAAGACCTGCATCTTTAAGTGCAATCTTACATGGCTCAATCGTACGCGCAACCAAGTCAGCAACCAAACCTTCAAGTTTAGAGCGAGTTACGTTGATCACTAAGTGTTTAGGACCAGTCGCATCTGCTGTGATATATGGCAGGTTGATTTCAGTTGCGTTTGAAGAAGAAAGCTCGATTTTTGCTTTTTCAGCCGCTTCTTTTAAACGTTGTAACGCAAGTGGATCTTGTTTCAAGTTTACGCTTTGCTCTTTCTTGAATTCTTCAACTAAGTATTCAATTAAAGCGTTATCGAAGTCTTCACCACCTAGGAATGTATCACCGTTGGTAGACAATACTTCGATTTGTTGGTCGCCATCAAGGTCAGCGATTTCGATGATTGATACGTCGAACGTACCACCACCCAAGTCGTATACAGCAACTTTACGGTCGCCTTCTTTTTTGTCCATACCGAACGCAAGCGCAGCAGCAGTTGGTTCGTTGATGATACGTTTAACTTCTAAACCTGCGATTTTACCCGCATCTTTCGTTGCTTGACGTTGCGCATCGTTGAAGTAAGCAGGAACAGTAATAACAGCTTCTGTTACTGTTTCACCTAAGTAGTCTTCTGCAGTTTTCTTCATCTTTTTCAAGATTTCAGCAGAGATTTGTTGTGGCGCAAGTTTTTTATCGTTTACATCAACCCAAGCATCGCCATTGTCTGCTTTGATGATTTTGTATGGGACAAGACCGATATCTTTTTGAACGGCTTGATCTTGGTACTTACGACCGATCAAACGTTTGATCGCGAACAATGTGTTTTTAGGATTGGTTACTGCTTGACGTTTAGCAGATTGACCCACAAGGATCTCGCCATCTTTGTACGCAATAATAGACGGCGTTGTACGCGCGCCTTCAGCGTTGTCGATTACTTTAACTTTGTCGCCTTCAAGTACTGCTACACAAGAGTTTGTAGTACCTAAGTCAATACCAATGATTTTAGCCATTTGGATGTTTCCTCAAAAATATTTTTGCAATTGTTTATGCTTGTTATCCGATATGAGAGCCAATGATTTTTTTTCAAGTAAAATATTTAAAAAAATTTCACAAACTCTCGAAATACTTACATTTTGAGCCAATTCAGCGCGATTGAATCGCACTCAAACTTTAAATTATTGACCAACCATCACCATGGCAGGGCGGAGTAAACGACCTGCAAGGGTATAACCTTTTTGCAACACCACACCAATTTCACCCGCTTTCGCATCTGGAGAAATACCCACAGCTTGATGAAGGTCTGCGTTAAAACCATTTGCAGTATCGACTGCCACCACACCAAATTTTTCTAAAGTGGTCAGCAATGATTTAAGCGTCAGTTCTACACCTTCAGACAATGGTGTTTTCTCTTCGCCTGCCGCTTGTAGTGCACGTTCCAAATTATCGACAGAATCGAGTAATTCTTTGGCAAATTTCTCTAAAGCAAATTTTTTCGCAGTATCTGCTTCACGTTCTAAACGTTCTTTGGTTTTTTCAGCTTCGTATTTTGCATTGGCAGCAACGGCTTTTTCATATTTAAGACTTTCAGACAAATTCACGATTTGCGCCTGAAGATCTTCAACTGTCACTTCAGCTTGTTCTGTTTCAGCTTGCGCATTTTCGACTTGTGCTTCAGCTTGTTCAGATTGAAGGTCTTGAGTTTGTTCGTTCTGATCATTTGTCATGGAAGATCTCCGTTTAAATGGGTTTTTAAACATGTACAGTCCTTGGGGCGTCAGGGTTAACCGCGTTAATACTGAACTGCCATGAGTGTTTAATTTGTCAATACACAAGAAATGTGGGCGAGCAGAGAAAATTCAAGCTTAAAATCAGTTTATTTCGTCAATTTTAATGAGCTTTTATAAAGCGATACAAAATGACATAAACCAGAGCAACTGTTTTAGTTACATAAAAAAACATAAGGAGTAGAAAAGTGAACGGCATGAAAGTGTGAATTGGTTCTCAAATTGTGGCATAATTACCCTAAGTTATAGATATTTATATAAAAAAAATATTAAATCATATAAATGAAATCTTTCAGTATTATTTTTATCCGCTGTATTATCTTTAACCAGATACTCACGCTGTAGTTTCTATTTATTTTTTAGCTTATGCTTTTTCATAGCTCGTCCAACCTCCTTG
Source organism: Acinetobacter lanii (assembly GCF_011578285.1). NCBI lineage: Bacteria > Pseudomonadati > Pseudomonadota > Gammaproteobacteria > Moraxellales > Moraxellaceae > Acinetobacter > Acinetobacter lanii. The sequence continues at coordinate 20,615 of NZ_CP049916.1, forward strand.
GATGAGCTTTTTTTTGTCTTTTTTTCAGTCTAAAGACTCATTTTACATTGTAAATTTATAGTCCATAAATATTACCAATGTTATTTTTAAAGCCATATTTTAACTAAGATATGGCTTGAATTTTCTGATATTTTAAATAAAAAAACCCATAAAAATATAGCCTTAATTTTAAATTTTTAAAAAATATCAGCTTCGAGATCAGTTTTACTAGGTTTTTCAGAACTACAACCTGAACACGTTAAAACCCTAACCAACGACATACGTAGAATTTTAAAAATTTAGGAATGATAGTCACACGAAGTTAAATCTGATTTCGTTATTTCAAATAAAGGAATACCTCTATGAAAAAATTAGGTCTGTTATCACTTATTTTAGCTGGTGCAAGTTTAACAATGGTGGGTTGTGAGTCGACCAAGTCAACTGAGACTGCACAAAGTTCACAACAAGTGGGTCAAGAAAGTGCGATCGCACAATCTGCGACAGTAGATGCCGATGTGCAATCAGGGGCAGCTGTGCAAGCTGATCCAACTTTACAACAAGCAGAACCCGTTCAAGTCAGCCCAGTGACTGATGCACCATCGGCTGAAGCACCTCAATAAGATTTGGTTTTGATCCATTGAATTGAAGATTAAAGAGAGTCGTCTGCTGAGTTGAATACAGTAGTCTCTTAGTACAGAGACATCTCAGAATAGTCAGAATAGACAGTAGCTTGGATGCCGCTACTGTCTATTTTTTTAGATGTACGATGATTTGGTTGTTCAGCGCTCAATCTGCAAACCTCATGCTGACATATACTCGTTTATATTCAGTATGTCAGTCAAAGGTAGATCAATCTGTCATATAGAAGCTATTTTATAGATGTAGTTAAATTATAAAAGTTAAATGCATTAAAAAAGCCTAGACATCGGGCTAGGCTTTTATACTCGACAGAGGAGTGATCGAATTAATCTTTTTTATGATCTCGGTTATCTTTACGACGGTTATCATTTTTTCGATCTTTGTTTTGCTCAAAACGTTTTTGATCACGATTTTCATGCGGTTGCGCACGGTCGCCGTTGTTGTGAATACGGTTGCGGTTTTGATCTTGGCGTTTTTGCAATTCTTGTTTACGACGTTCCAATTGCTGACGTTGATTCTGCGAATGATTGGCTTGATTACGACGAATTTCTTGTAAGCGTCGCTCTTGATCACGACGCGCATCATTCTGACGTTCCGCACGCTGACGGTTTAAGTCACGTTGACGACGTTCATTTTCAAGACGCTGTTGTTGTAAACGTTGTGCACGTTCACGTTCCCAACGCTGACGTTCGTATTGATTGTTACGGTCATAGCGGCGATCATAACGATCATCATAGCCACCATAATAACCACCATTGTTGTAGTAGCCACCATCTTCAGGGAAAGCAACACATCCGACGGCTAAAAATGCGGTTGCCAAGGAGACAAAAATAACTTTAATGGACATAGCGCTCACCTTTCCGATTCGATGATCATCAATTACAAAAAAAATGCTGAGAAATACCTAAATAGTCAATGACAAGACTGCTAGAGTCAGATTAGCGTATCTAAGTTTTGTATTTGTATATCGATTACTAGACTTGTTTAACAATATGGTCAGTCTAAACCTTGATCATGTAGAGAATATGAAGACTGAGGTAGGGAAGCATGGGTGTATTGAATCAAAAGCTACAACAATTATCAGAAAATGGGCAGGGTTCTGCTGGACGTGCATTGGATCGATTGCCGAACTTGGTACAGAATTCATTGGCCAAAGCTTTAGGCTATCCGTATGACTATCCAGCATTGGACAGCTTCACCAAATGTTTAATGGCAGCTCAACTGAAACAAGGCAAATCTGGCTTTATCGGTGCCGATGTAGAACGGTCTCGTCAAGCCTTTGAAACTCAGATTCGATCAATCACACATAAGTCTACCCATGTGCAGCGGGTTGAAGATATTCGACTACCGTTACAAAGTGGCAGTATCTTGGCAAGACATTACCATCCAGCACCTCATAAAAAGTTACCGATGATCGTGTTCTATCATGGTGGCGGCTTTGTGGTGGGCAGTATTGATACCCATGACGAAGTCTGTCGTTTGATTGCGGTGCATGCTAAAGCTCAAGTCATCAGCGTCGAATATCCCTTAGCACCAGAAGTGGCACCACAACAACTGATTCAATCTTGTGAAGATGCCTTGGCATGGGTCTATCAGAACCGTCGCCAATTTAAAATCTTAAAAAATCGAATTGCCGTAGCCGGGGACAGTGCAGGCGGCAATATCAGTGCGGTACTTGCCCAACGTACAGCCAATGCCAATTATGCACCTCAAGCACAATGGTTGATTTATCCTGCTGTAGATTTCAAAAGTCGTCATCCATCTTTCTTTGCCTATAAAGAGGGTTTAGTACTGACCTCAAGCGATATCGATCATGTTACTGACTATTATGTTACCCGCCATCAAATGGCGTTGGATGATCCCTTGATTTCACCGATCAATGGACAGTTTAAAAAACTGGCTCCAGCTTATGTGATTACCGCAGGGCATGATGTATTGCATGATGAAGGTAAAATCTATGCCAACAAATTGCGTCAGCATGGCTCAAAAGTCTATTACCAAGACTATGAAGACCAAACCCATGGGTTTATCAATCTGACTTTGGTATCGAGCAAAGCTAAAAAGAATGTGATTGAAATGAGCAAATCTTTCCGAAAATTTTGGGATAAAGTCAGTTAATCTTTTAATAAGCCAAAGCCAGTATCGATGCTGGCTTTTTTATTGGATTGAAGAAAACACTTTTATACTGATAGAGCGTGTCTTTATATCAGTATAAAAAGCATCAGGATCAACCTAAGCTCGATCAAGAAGATCGACATAAACATCACGAATTAGCTTAATTTCTACATCTATTCAACAGAGTGATCTTTTAAGATCAATACATCTCAATACAATATTGTACTTTGAGTTCCTAAATACTCAATTTCACTGACTTAGGATATAGACAATGAAACACTATGCACTTGGACTGGTTCTCACAGTCGCGGCGGCAAATGTGATGGCAGCCAATACGCAAATGCAGATTCAAACTACTATGGGCAACATCGATATTGAATTGTTTGATGACAAAGCACCGGTATCGGCTAAAAACTTTAAAAGCTATGTCAAAGACAACTTCTATAATGGCACCATCTTTCATCGCGTGATTCCAGGTTTCATGGTTCAAGGCGGTGGCATGGATAGCCGAATGATTGAGAAGCAGACTAAAGCACCTATTATTAATGAAGCCAGCAATGGTTTGAAAAATGATATCGGTACTTTGGCTATGGCACGCACCAATGATCCAAACTCTGCAAGCAGTCAGTTCTTTATTAATGTGGCGAACAATGACTTTTTAAATAAAGCACCGGGTAATCCGGGTTATGCTGTGTTTGGGAAGGTCACAAAAGGTATGGATATCGTGAATAAGATCGTGAAAGTTCCAACAGGAAACTATGGTATGCATCAAAATGTGCCGAATCAGCCGATCAAAATCACCAAAGTGATGATTAAACCAACAACAGCAAAATAAAACTAAGAAATAAAGCAGAAATATTTTATTCATATTTCTGCTTTAATATTATAGGTTTAAGTGAAAAATAACACTAAAATGACCCATTTTGGTGCGCAAAAATAGAACACTCATAAAAACAATCAGTTAAAAGCACTTGCGTCTGTACGAAATTGCCCTATAATGAGCTCATCCCGACGCGATACAGCAAACGAACTTAGCTGAACAGGTTAAGTTGTTAGATGTTTTGCGTTGAACTTGTCTCTGACGAAGAGCAAGAAGATCATTAAGAGATTATGAAGAACAACTTGTGTGGATTTTTACTGGTTGATTGATCGAAATTATTTTCATTGATTGATGGTAGAAATTACTCGAAGTTTATTTGAGAAATATTTGTCAGAAAATTGATGAGCCAAGATTGGTGTCCTTTAGGCACTACTGATTTTAAACTGAAGAGTTTGATCATGGCTCAGATTGAACGCTGGCGGCAGGCTTAACACATGCAAGTCGAGCGGATGAAAGTAGCTTGCTACTGGATTCAGCGGCGGACGGGTGAGTAATGCTTAGGAATCTGCCCATTAATGGGGGACAACAGTTGGAAACGACTGCTAATACCGCATACGCCCTACGGGGGAAAGCAGGGGATCTTCGGACCTTGCGTTAATGGATGAGCCTAAGTCGGATTAGCTAGTTGGTGGGGTAAAGGCCTACCAAGGCGACGATCTGTAGCGGGTCTGAGAGGATGATCCGCCACACTGGGACTGAGACACGGCCCAGACTCCTACGGGAGGCAGCAGTGGGGAATATTGGACAATGGGGGCAACCCTGATCCAGCCATGCCGCGTGTGTGAAGAAGGCCTTTTGGTTGTAAAGCACTTTAAGCGAGGAGGAGGCTACTTTGGTTAATACCCAGAGATAGTGGACGTTACTCGCAGAATAAGCACCGGCTAACTCTGTGCCAGCAGCCGCGGTAATACAGAGGGTGCGAGCGTTAATCGGATTTACTGGGCGTAAAGCGTGCGTAGGTGGCCAATTAAGTCAAATGTGAAATCCCCGAGCTTAACTTGGGAATTGCATTCGATACTGGTTGGCTAGAGTATGGGAGAGGATGGTAGAATTCCAGGTGTAGCGGTGAAATGCGTAGAGATCTGGAGGAATACCGATGGCGAAGGCAGCCATCTGGCCTAATACTGACACTGAGGTACGAAAGCATGGGGAGCAAACAGGATTAGATACCCTGGTAGTCCATGCCGTAAACGATGTCTACTAGCCGTTGGGGTCTTTGAGACTTTAGTGGCGCAGCTAACGCGATAAGTAGACCGCCTGGGGAGTACGGTCGCAAGACTAAAACTCAAATGAATTGACGGGGGCCCGCACAAGCGGTGGAGCATGTGGTTTAATTCGATGCAACGCGAAGAACCTTACCTGGTCTTGACATACAGAGAACTTTCCAGAGATGGATTGGTGCCTTCGGGAACTCTGATACAGGTGCTGCATGGCTGTCGTCAGCTCGTGTCGTGAGATGTTGGGTTAAGTCCCGCAACGAGCGCAACCCTTTTCCTTATTTGCCAGCGGGTTAAGCCGGGAACTTTAAGGATACTGCCAGTGACAAACTGGAGGAAGGCGGGGACGACGTCAAGTCATCATGGCCCTTACGACCAGGGCTACACACGTGCTACAATGGTCGGTACAAAGGGTTGCTACCTAGCGATAGGATGCTAATCTCAAAAAGCCGATCGTAGTCCGGATTGGAGTCTGCAACTCGACTCCATGAAGTCGGAATCGCTAGTAATCGCGGATCAGAATGCCGCGGTGAATACGTTCCCGGGCCTTGTACACACCGCCCGTCACACCATGGGAGTTTGTTGCACCAGAAGTAGGTAGTCTAACCGCAAGGAGGACGCTTACCACGGTGTGGCCGATGACTGGGGTGAAGTCGTAACAAGGTAGCCGTAGGGGAACCTGCGGCTGGATCACCTCCTTAACGAAAGATTGACGATCGGTAAGAATCCACAACAAGTTGTTCTTCATGAAGATGTATCTGAGGGTCTGTAGCTCAGTTGGTTAGAGCACACGCTTGATAAGCGTGGGGTCACAAGTTCAAGTCTTGTCAGACCCACCACTATCTGACTAACGCAGTATGAAAATACTGAAGCGAACAGAACGTAAAGATATATCGAATCTATATGATAAGCTGGGGACTTAGCTTAGTTGGTAGAGCGCCTGCTTTGCACGCAGGAGGTCAGGAGTTCGACTCTCCTAGTCTCCACCAAATTTTAAGATCAGAAAAGCACTGCTTTTCCTTAAAATTTAAGCGAGAAGTTATACTTCGAGCACTGAGTAAGCGATCAGTTGGTTAGATTATAGAAATTAGTAAGAAACTGCGTATAATGCGCGTCTTGTTAACTTCTGTGATTTATCACAGTTGCTACGCTCCGATGAGGACGTAGACAATCATTAACAGAATATATTTGAGTTGAAATTAATTGTTTAACTTATTCCAAAAGCGGAAACAAGAAATCGTAAGATTGATTGTTGAAGTGATTGAAATGAGAACTAGCGAAATTAACTGAATCAAGCGTTTTGGTATATGAATCTAATTGAAGCTGTACAGTGCTTAAATGCACAGACGCCAACTGTATGAGCGTGTTGAAAGACATGTTCTGTTGCTAACCCCGCTTGTAAGGGTTAACGACTGTTTGGGGTTGTATAGTCAAGTAATTAAGTGCATGTGGTGGATGCCTTGGCAGTCAGAGGCGATGAAAGACGTAATAGCCTGCGATAAGCTCCGGGGAGGCGGCAAATATCCTGTGATCCGGAGATTTCTGAATGGGGAAACCCACTTACCATAAGGTAGGTATTGCAACATGAATACATAGTGTTGCAAGGCGAACGAGGGGAAGTGAAACATCTCAGTACCCTTAGGAAAAGAAATCAATTGAGATTCCCTTAGTAGCGGCGAGCGAACGGGGAAAAGCCCATTAAGTCATATCAGTTTTAGTGGAATGCTCTGGGAAGTGCAACCATAGTGGGTGATAGTCCTGTACACGAAAGGGCTGATATGATGATGTCGAGTAGGGCGAGGCACGTGAAACCTTGTCTGAATATGGGGGGACCATCCTCCAAGGCTAAATACTCCTGACTGACCGATAGTGAACCAGTACCGTGAGGGAAAGGCGAAAAGAACCCCTGTGAGGGGAGTGAAATAGATCCTGAAACCGCATGCATACAAGCAGTGGGAGCCGACTTGTTCGGTGACTGCGTACCTTTTGTATAATGGGTCAGCGACTTACATTCAGTAGCAAGGTTAACCGCATAGGGGAGCCGTAGAGAAATCGAGTCTTAATAGGGCGTTTAGTTGCTGGGTGTAGACCCGAAACCAGGCGATCTATCCATGAGCAGGTTGAAGGTTGGGTAACACTAACTGGAGGACCGAACCCACTGTCGTTGAAAAGCCAGGGGATGACTTGTGGATAGGGGTGAAAGGCTAATCAAGCCTGGTGATAGCTGGTTCTCCCCGAAAGCTATTTAGGTAGCGCCTCGGACGAATACCATTGGGGGTAGAGCACTGTTTCGGCTAGGGGGTCATCCCGACTTACCAAACCGATGCAAACTCCGAATACCAATGAGTACTATCCGGGAGACAGACTGCGGGTGCTAACGTCCGTAGTCAAGAGGAAAACAATCCAGACCGCCAGCTAAGGCCCCAAAATTGTAGTTAAGTGGGAAACGATGTGGGAAGGCATAGACAGCTAGGAGGTTGGCTTAGAAGCAGCCACCCTTTAAAGAAAGCGTAATAGCTCACTAGTCGAGTCGGCCTGCGCGGAAGATGTAACGGGGCTAAAACTACATGCCGAAGCTGCGGATTTGCAATTTATTGCAAGTGGTAGGGGAGCGTTCTGTAAGCCGATGAAGGTGGATTGAGAAGTCTGCTGGAGGTATCAGAAGTGCGAATGCTGACGTGAGTAACGACAAAACGAGTGAAAAACTCGTTCGCTGAAAGACCAAGGGTTCCAGTCCAACGTTAATCGGGGCTGGGTGAGTCGACCCCTAAGGCGAGGCCGAAAGGCGTAGTCGATGGGAAATTGGTTAATATTCCAATACTTCTGTGTAATGCGATGAGAGGACGGAGAAGGTTAAGTCAGCCTGGCGTTGGTTGTCCAGGTGAAAGACAGTAGGCATGCATCTTAGGCAAATCCGGGGTGCTCTATGCTGAGAGTTGATAGCAAGCTGTACTTGTACAGCGAAGTGGCTGATACCATACTTCCAGGAAAAGTCTCTAAGCTTCAGTTACACAGGAATCGTACCCGAAACCGACACAGGTGGTCAGGTCGAGTAGACCAAAGCGCTTGAGAGAACTCTGCTGAAGGAACTAGGCAAAATGGTACCGTAACTTCGGGAGAAGGTACGCTGTCGACGGTGATGGAACTTGCTTCCTGAGCTATTGACAGCCACAGAAACCAGGCCCCTGCAACTGTTTATTAAAAACATAGCACTCTGCAAACACGAAAGTGGACGTATAGGGTGTGATGCCTGCCCGGTGCTGGAAGGTTAATTGATGGGGTTAGCGTAAGCGAAGCTCTTGATCGAAGCCCCAGTAAACGGCGGCCGTAACTATAACGGTCCTAAGGTAGCGAAATTCCTTGTCGGGTAAGTTCCGACCTGCACGAATGGCATAATGATGGGGGCGCTGTCTCCAGCAGAGACTCAGTGAAATCGAATTCGCCGTGAAGATGCGGTGTACCCGCGGCTAGACGGAAAGACCCCGTGAACCTTTACTGCAGCTTGACATTGAACTTTGATCTTACTTGTGTAGGATAGGTGGGAGGCTTTGAAACTAGGACGCCAGTTCTAGTGGAGCCAATCTTGAAATACCACCCTGGTAATATTGAGGTTCTAACTCTGCTCCATGATCTGGAGCGAGGACCATGTCTGGTGGGTAGTTTGACTGGGGCGGTCTCCTCCTAAAGAGTAACGGAGGAGTACGAAGGTGCGCTCAGCGTGGTCGGAAATCACGCGTAGAGTATAAAGGCAAAAGCGCGCTTAACTGCGAGACCCACAAGTCGAGCAGGTACGAAAGTAGGTCTTAGTGATCCGGTGGTTCTGTATGGAAGGGCCATCGCTCAACGGATAAAAGGTACTCTGGGGATAACAGGCTGATACCGCCCAAGAGTTCATATCGACGGCGGTGTTTGGCACCTCGATGTCGGCTCATCTCATCCTGGGGCTGAAGCAGGTCCCAAGGGTATGGCTGTTCGCCATTTAAAGAGGTACGCGAGCTGGGTTTAGAACGTCGTGAGACAGTTCGGTCCCTATCTACCGTGGGCGTTGGAAATTTGAGAGGATCTGCTCCTAGTACGAGAGGACCAGAGTGGACGAACCTCTGGTGTACCGGTTGTGACGCCAGTCGCATCGCCGGGTAGCTATGTTCGGAAGGGATAACCGCTGAAAGCATCTAAGCGGGAAGCCTACCTCAAGATTAGATTTCCCTAGGACTATATGTCCTCTAAAGAGCCGTTGAAGACTACAACGTTGATAGGTTGGATGTGGAAGCATAGTGATATGTGAAGCTGACCAATACTAATTACTCGTGAGGCTTGACTATACAACACCCAAACAGTTGTTGTATAAAGCATCAATTGATTCGATATTCTACAAAACACCTTGATTTAGTGATCAAGCTAGTTAAACTAAGCAAACTTAATTCAACTCAAGTACTTCTGTTAATAACTCATTTGGTACAAAGTACGGCAAACACTGCAAAGCAGTTAAATAAGACCCGAACAAGTCCATAAACAGTTGTGCTGGCGACAATAGCAAGAGTGAACCACCTGATCCCTTCCCGAACTCAGAAGTGAAACCTCTTAGCGCTGATGGTAGTGTGGGGTTACCCATGTGAGAGTAAGTCATCGCCAGCTCATTATTCCTAAAAACACCCTAATCAAGCATCAGGGTGTTTTTTTATGCTCGAAAGAAAGCTATAAAAGCTAAAGTTCAGTACATATCCCAGTACAAACCACCAAATATATAGAATACAGTCATTAAAAAAGCCCCAACGTCCTGTTGGGGCTTTTTTATATGGGTTGTTTAGATCTGATTCCTGTCCGATCTCACGTCCTGATGCACAAACTTATGATTGTTGTTTTAGGTTTGGGAAACATCCTGTCTCCTGATAAAGATAGAATAGGGTAATCGCTGAGCATTAAAAAGTCGAAAAAAACGTTGATTGATGTAGGTGAGAGCGTACAAAAATCGCTAACTCTTTGATTTATTCCTTATGGGTTTGCAATATTATTGGCCATTAAGCCTTGACCTTGTGCCTCTGCAATCAAGCGTTCAGCTGATTCTTTATTTTTTCTAAGCCCTGGCATACGGAATTCTGTGTGTCCATAGTCATGAATGCGTGTCCAACGCCCCCCCCAAGTGAGTCCTACTTGTTCTGCGGTTTCTCCATAGAGCTGATAGCCTTTCCATGCCCAAGGATCACGTTCTGAAATCACCACTTTACCATTGCGTTTAAAAGCAACATCAGCGGCTAAACCAAATTGATGGTAACTTTGATAAGCCTTGGCTAAGGTGGTAGCGGTATTGCCAGATAAACGGTTTTGACGCTCAGGACTACGGTAACCCTCTAACAATACCATTTCATAGCCATGACGCTCTTTCATCAGTTTAAACACCATCAATAGACGTTGCTTATAACTTGGATGCATCTTGTCCCATTTACGGTCAATTTGCACCGTTTCATAAGCATGGCTAGAGGTATCATTTTCCTCACCATCATAGGTTTTAGGAATCGGCATACTATTAATGGTAGGTGTTTGATTTACTGCGATTTGCTCTGCCAAAATGGCTTCTTCCACCAATGCTTCTTCCACAGGAGGAGGAGGAGATAAGATATCTCCATTCAATAAATTATAAATTTGAGGATCATTGGCTTTTAAGTAAGCTGCTTCAACTCGAGTAGGTGCTACAGCTTTGGTAAAGGCGAATAACATGATGCTCGACAACAGACAAATGCCGGCAATTAAAATCCACCATTGTTGCAAATGCCAATGGGTTTGAGTCTGTTCATTGGATGCCGCATGATTCATTTGTTGTGCAAAGTGACGTGCAGACATCAGTTGTTTTTTACTACGAGGCGCTAAGCTTTTTAGAAAGAAACGCGTTTTTTCTCTGAGTTCATAGGACATCATCAGTGCTAAAGCAGTAATGAGTAAGATAAAACTCAGAACAATAAAAAAAATCACAAGCTTATTCTTTTACAGAGCGAGTAACTGAAATTTGTACCGTTCCTTTAGGGGTTTCCACCTCCACTTCTTTTTCTTTCGGTTGTGCTTTCTCTGTAGCAGGTTGAGGTTGAGCCTTTGCCGTTTCTACTTTATTTGCATCTTGATTCACCTTTGTTGTTGCTGCATCGACACTTTTTGATGCTTGAGCCTTAAGCACAGAGTTTGTTATTGGCTTTTGAGCTATAACCGTTGCTTTATTAATAGAGTTGTTCGGTTTGGTGATTGCTGCAACAGTTGGTTTTTCTACTTTTGCCTGACTTGAAAGCGCACCAAAAGGATTGTCATTTGATGCTACTTGAGTTTCAGGTTTAACTTGTTCGACTTTTTTATGGGTAAAAATACCATTAATTTCATTGGCTTTAGGTTGCGGAATATTAAAGCCATCATGGGCATTGTTATCGTCATTCTCGTCTAGATTTAAATCTGATTCATTCGCTTGCTGTTGCACACGATCTGCTGAAACTGAATCATTTCTTTGATTATTTTGTACATTTTCAACATGCTTTTGATTCGGTTGCTGCTCTGCAGTTTGCGAAATTTCCACCTTAGCGTCTTGACCGAGTACAGAGAACAGAAGCACTGAGGTAAGTGCAATCCCCAATGTCGCACCTGCGATTCCATAGTAAATCGGTGAAACTTTTTTTGTTTTTTTCGTGGGGGTTAATACCCGAATCACTTTTTGTTTTTCTTGATTCATTTTTTTTATCTTTAAGGTAAATGAATGGTGATGTGGGCTTGTTCAGCAGGTGCACTGATCACATTTTGATATTTGGCCATTGCTGCTTGATCATGTTTATTCAACATATAACGTAAGCCGCTAAAGGCCAACACAGAAAATAATAATAAAAATAAAAGAATCCAAGTAAAGGGAAGTTCACGATGAATAATATTTTTAATTTGATCCGGCAATGCTGAAAAAGGCGAAAATGCGGCTTTTTTACCTTTTAAATAATCAATTTCATCGCCTACACGCGCCACCAAATGATTCAAGCTTTCAATCGATTCAATACGATATTTACCCTGAAAGCCAAGCAGTAAACAGTAATGAAACACTTCTAATGCTGCCAAGCGATCTTTACCGCGGGCGCGAATATGTTCCAAGGTATCAAAGAAACGATAACCGGCAAGTTGGGAACCAAATAAGGTCAACTGCAAAGGGCTAATCAGCCAAGAATTTTGTAAATTAAAATAGCTCGGATCTTGTTGAGTGACAATGGTTTCATCGAGCAATGCACAATAGGCATACTTGGCATCATGGATATCTTCAGCAGAATATTGTAATTTCTTTGCTTGCTGTTCAAACCGATTCAGTTGATCCATGATTTTATTGCGGAATTGTTCAACATTTTCCGGCACATATTGGTTTCTAATTAAAAAGACAATATAGAAACCATCATGCATTAAATCGACTAGATTGGTGGCTTGACTGATTTTAGACTGATGTTGCGGGGTTGAACCCACGCCAATTTGACCATCATCAAACAGGGAAGGAGCACCGTTTGGAATATTCATGACTGTTCTCCTGATTAACCGTTCATGACCGCAATGAGTTCAATGGTGATGTCTTGGAAACCTGCCGGTACATAAATACAAATGGTTTCAGAATCGAGCATCCGTTGATAAAGCTCATGATGCGGTTCGACTTCAAAATAACTCACCCCTGAACGTACAGGGATGGCAGTCGGTACTTGCATCAGATGATGGATTGGAATCGCAGGAAGTGCTGAAACCACACGTTGTTCAACATCCACCGTCGTACCGACTTTAAAGCGTAATGGCACGATTTGAACCAATTCATGCGTTTGCATCATGCTGCTTGAAACTGCGATATACAGTCGAGATTCACGGGTAATTTTGTCCGATTCAAGGCTACCCACCCAATAGGATGGTCGAATTTCTTTCAAACCAATATTGATATAACGACTTGAAATAATTGTATCCAGCAGTTCACGTAAAATCAGATCAAGTTGTGAAAAGCTTTCTTGCAAATTGTTGTGTTTATATTGGGGTAAATGATCCACTTCATAAGCCGTGGAAAAGGTCAGCAATGAACCTGTTAAGCGGAGCAATTCAAAGAACAAACGTTCGGGATGAATCTGCGGATTGAGCAGTAAATGACTCAAAGTGGCATGCGCGGTATTGAGGGCATTCACTAACCAGAAAGACACGATATCGCCAGAACGGAACTCGATCAGTTTTTGTTCATTCTCGCGATTATTGGTTTGAATGGTTTTAATTTTAGCTTTGATGACATTCAAAGTGCGTTTCAGATTCCCGATCAAGGAGTCACAAGCTTCAATGTGTAAAATCGGGGGAATAAATTTAAAATCGAGCTCAAAAGAGCCTGAACTTTGTCGTTTGATTTTGCCAATCGGTAAATATAAAAAACCATCCAAATCATGATTGGGATCAATTTCAGATTCAAGTAGCTTTAGTTCAGCACGACGACGTACAAGGGTAATTTCCGCAGGGGTCGCATCGGTATACAAATCATGCGTTTCGCTTAAATAAGAATGATAGCGACTCGGTTGGGTGGCTTGTTCATAAGCCACGTTTTTCTTATTCGGTTGTAAAATAGAAAGTGCCAAATAAATGGTCATTTCACCCCGAAAATTGAGATCATCAAGTTGTACCGGTTCAGGCAATAAATCGCGAGAAGGCGCTGTATAAATTTCACCATCTTGCCAAATCATTTCCACCTGTTCTAAAGCCAATACATGGGTACTTAATTGGGTTTCATCAAAACGAATTGATTGCACCCCATAGGCAAAAGGAATGGTGGAACGAATGCTGTGGTTCAGACGTTGCTCATGATAAGTATCTTGGATTTGAAAGTGTTGCGGTCGTAAAAATAACCCTTCACCCCAAAGTATTTTTTCCGCTTTAAACATTACCTATTACCATTCATTAGATTCATTGTTATTTTTAACGCCAAGCAGTTCTTGCACTGACTCGAGCGGATTATCATTTTTAATCACTTGTGCTAACCATTCATGCAGTGGCATTTGGCTCCATTTAATGGTTTTTTGCAGCATATAACTCACGGGACTATGTGGTTCATTGGCTTGGAAATAATCGGCAATGTCCTGCAAAACACGCATGGCTTGATCACGATTTTGCAGATGACTCTGGGGTTGTGGCTGAAAAGATTGCTGATGTTGAAGCGGTGATTGCAGCAAGGATGAGCCCGGCTGATAATCTGTCGTTGATTCATGGCTGTGTTCAGCGGAAGATTGTTCAGTGTTTTGCGCAGTATTGATATTTCCCGCATCAAAAGCATCCGCTTTATAAATCTTGCGCAGTGTTTTATGAATGCTGTCAAGTTGCGAATCGATATTGGCGAAACTCGGCGCATCCAATTCCATCAATTGATCCAGCACTTGTTTTAAACTATTCCAATGCGTCAAAATCTCATTGAAGTGCTGATAGTTTTGAAATTGGAAGCTTTTAGAGGTATTAAATAAGGCCTGTTCAAATTGTTCGAGTTCTGAAGAGTCCGGGCTTGCACCCGATTCATCATTATTTTTTAAACGATTATTTTGTTGATGAAGAATCTTCTCATAATCAAATAACGAGTAATAGGGCTGAGTGTTTAACAACGGCACTTGCTTAATTAAGCTAGGCAATTGAGTGGTTAAGCCTTGCAAGAGACCTAAACGTTGATCGAGATCATCATCTTCAATTTCAGGGTGAATATGCAGCCAAAACTCTTCCAACATGCGGTGCGAGAGTTCAAGGCTTTTGGCAATGCCTTCAAAACCATGTAAATGTCCCCATGCTTCACTGAGCCAAGTCAGTAAACGGATGTCCTTGGTTTTATGCATCAACAAATCTGTCGATTTTGCTGCAACAAAAGGCCAATCAGCTTGTTTCGGTTCAGCGACCCAATCGCCAAGATCCAATAAAGGATCATCCTGCGTTTTGGCTTTTTTGATTTCATGAAACTCGTTGGAGAATGAAAGATCATCTCCACACAGTTCATCTGCCGAGATTGGCGCCAATAAAGGTTCGAGTTCTAAGCTCATAATAATTCTTATCTCTTTAAACTGATGCAATCAATCGATTAGGCTTCAGTTTCTTTGGTTTTTTTCGCTGTGCGTTTTTTTGTGGGTTTAGCAACAGGATCTAAAATATACTCAATTTCATTGTCCTTGCTATCAATTTTAATCACTTTTGGTAATTTTTGATCAGCAAGCGCCATCAGAATGTGTGTGGCTAATTCAGGCAGTACCGATGAATTCAGAATGTTATCGACATTACGCGCACCACTATCCACTTCAGTGCATCGACTCAATAACAGCTCGACCAAATCATCAGTGTATTCCACTTGCGTGTCATATTGTTTGGCAATACGTGCTGTGATTTTGCCAATTTTGTGATGAATAATGCGAACCAATAAATCATCATGCAATGGATAATACGGCACAATCCGCATACGACCCAAAAATGCCGGTTTAAATTGTTTATATAAACTTGGTTTTAACTGTTCAATCAATTCTTCAGCACTTGGCCATTCTTCGACAGGATGCGGTAAACATGCCTGCATAATGGCACTTGAGCCGGCATTTGAGGTCAGCAAAATGGTGGTATTTTTAAAGTCGATTAGGCGACCTTCGCCATCTTCCAACATACCTTTATCAAATACTTGGTAAAACAACTCTTGTACGTCTGAATGCGCTTTTTCAATCTCATCAAGCAACACCACACTGTAGGGATTACGACGCACCGCTTCGGTCAATACTCCCCCTTGGCCATAGCCCACATAACCCGGAGGCGCACCTTTTAAAGATGAAACGGTATGCGCTTCTTGGTATTCAGACATATTGATGGTGATCAAATGGGATTCGCCGCCATACAACTCATTGGCCAAAGCCAAAGCCGTTTCTGTTTTACCGACCCCACTTGGTCCCACCAACATAAAGACGCCTTGCGGTTTATTGGGATCTTCAAGTTTGGCTTTAGATGTTTTAATGCCTTGAACGAGCTGATGCAAAGCATAGTCTTGGCCCATGACACGTTGCTCAAGTTTGTCTTCCAGACTTAAAATCTGCTTAATTTCATCATTGACCATTTTCCCAACGGGAATACCGGTCCAATCTGAAATAATTTCATTGATGATTTGCGCGTTGACTCGTTCAAACACTAACGGTGATTGACCTTGGAAGGTAGTCAGTTCATCCCGAACTTTAGCAATCGCATTCTGTTCAATGCTTTCACCATTTTCAGCTTGTGCTTCCAGGGTTTTGAGTTGCTGCACCAATTGAAGCTCATGTTGCCAGCGCGCTTCAGTGGTTTCTATTTCTTTGTTTAAACTCGCAATATTTTCTTTTAAGTTGGCTAAACGATCGTGATGGATCGGGAAATGTTGATGTTCATTTTCCAAAATTTGCAGTTCTAAATTTAAATTATGTTGCTGTGCTTTGAGTTGATCCAATTTCACAGGCTGGGCATTTTGCGTCAGTGCCACACGTGCAGCAGCCGTGTCGAGGACGCTGATGGCTTTATCCGGCAGTTGACGGCCGGTAATATAACGATGTGATGAATGCACCGCAGTCACGATCGCTTCATCGTCAATTTTTAAATTGAAGTGATTCGCCATTACAGGAATCATGGCGCGGAGCATATCAATTGCCACTTCTTCAGTCGGCTCTTCCACTTTGACCACTTGGAAACGACGGCTGAGGGCTGCATCTTTTTCAAAATATTGTTTATATTCCGCCCATGTGGTGGCTGCAATGGTCCTTAACTCACCCCGTGCTAGAGCAGGTTTGAGCAAATTCGCGGCATCATTTTGACCGGCTTGACCACCTGCACCAATCAGCGTATGTGCTTCATCAATAAAGATAATGATCGGGTGGGCTGAACTTTGCACTTCCTTAATCACTTGTTTTAAGCGGTTTTCGAACTCACCTTTGACACTTGCACCGGCTTGCAATAAACCCATATCCAGCACATGCAAATGTACATTTTTCAGTGCATCAGGCACTTCATTATTGGCAATTTTTAAAGCTAAACCTTCAACCACTGCGGTTTTACCGACACCCGGTTCTCCGGTTAAAATCGGATTGTTTTGACGACGACGCATTAAAATATCGAGCATCAAACGAATTTCAAATTCACGACCAATTACCGGGTCAATACCACCTTTTAAGGCTTTTTCCGTTAAATTAATAGTGTATTGATCTAGCGCAGGTGTTTTCGGATTGATGTTTTCTGAAGCAGACTTTTGTTCTGGTGGAGCGTTGCTGTCTTGATCATTTGGTTCAGCTTGCTGTTCAGCACTGTTGACACAGATATCGAGAAATTTGTGTTTCATGGTGTCGATCGGGAACAGGTCAAACAAACTCGAAGCACGTACCGCAATTTGATACAAATCTGGTGCAGTGAGCAATGCCACCAATAAATGACCGCTACGAATCAGCGGTTTTTGTTCAGCTGAGGCCAATAACCAAGCTTGTTCTAATAAACGCACAATCGATTTTGCAAAAATCGGGGTACGGGCATTGCCTTTGGGAAGTTGTGCAATGGTTTCTTTTAAATCGTCAATTAAACCCGCTTTAGAAATTTTGTATTTTTCTAAAAGAAGCATTAGGTCATTTTTGGCATCCTGATGCAGTAATTCATAAAACAAGTGTTCAATTTCAATTTCATAGTTTTGTTGGTTAATACAAAAATTGGCAGATTTTTCTAAAGCTGTTCTTGTTGTTGTAGATAGTTTTGTAATTAAAATTTTCAAATTATTCATTTGATCTCTCGATAATAGGACTTAATTTTTAAGTTTTTTTAACGGACAATACAACAAAGTACTGAAATAATTTTTCTTAAATTTTTATATTAAATATATAAAATACAATGATTTTTTAAAATATATTTAAGGCTACTATCAATTATTCTACAGAATAAAGCAGAATAAAAAAACCATATTTAAGTATCAAACTATAACGAAACGAGATTGTTTTGTAACTAAAAAATGTTAAATCGATCACGAAAATGACACAAATTGCCTTGACTATACAGGCTGTTTTCTAGTTAAATTTTAAACAATTCATACAAAAGTTATAAATATATAAGAATAATCAGCGCATTTTATCTTTGATTGGGTGTCTTTTACATGAATTACTACGTTTACGTTTCATCAAATTCAAAAATTTGATAAAAAAATGAGGTTTATTTTGAACAAAACTATCCTATTCACAACACTTCTAGTCGGTTCAGTGTTTACATCAACAGCTTTTGCAGATGAGTTAAAAAAGAGCTGTGTAAAAGACCATCCGCTTGTGGCGGGTGAATCTGACCCAACCTTAATCCAAATTTATTCGCAAGTCTGTGATAAAAAAAATAAAGACAATAATAATGGTTATTTGGCACAAGCCGCACAGCGTTTTCAACAATTGGGTCGCAATTACAAAGCATTGCAATTGGTCAATGAACTGAATGCCAAACAAGTTCAGCACTCATCATTAACCGATGTAAAATTTTTAGCCAGCGTGGCATTGGCCAATGATGCTTTGACACAAATGCGTGATAAAGAAGTGCGTTATTTATCCGATGATGCCTATACCCCTGCAATTGCATTTTCAGATGCTGTGCGCCGTGCCAAACCTTTGTCGGTAATTGAAACCAAAGTTGAAGAAACGCCAAAACGAACCTATGAACCGAAGCGTTCATATGAAACCAAATCATCTAAACCACGTTCACAGAGCAAAGCTTCTTCGACTAAAACTTCAAAAACAGCAACCAAAACAGTGGCAAAGACTACAAAAACGACAACCCAGAAAACCGCTGCTCCAAGCACTCCAGCGAAGACGCCAGCAAAGAACCCATTTGGAAATTTATAATTAAATACGAGTTAGGATAAGAATATGGCTAAGCGTGAAAGTGTACAAAAAAAATTACAACGCATCCGACCACCCCGTGTGCAGTTGACTTATGACGTTGAAGTTGGGGACGGTAAAGAGATTAAAGAATTACCCTTTGTTGTGGGTGTTTTAGGGGACTTCTCTGCAGCATCTGAACTTGAAAAAACCAAATTAAAAGACAAAAAATTCATCAATGTCGATTTAGAAAATATTGATGAAGTGATGGAATCTCTATCACCACGTGCTGCGTTTCAGGTGGAAAATACCTTAACTGAAGAGGGCGGTCGTATGGCAGTCGATTTAACGTTTAAGTCGATGGAAGATTTCCGCCCTGAAAATGTAGTGCAACAAGTCGATCCGCTACGTAAATTGGTTGAGGCGCGTGAGCGTCTTTCAGATTTGCGTAATAAAATTTCTAACAGTGAACGTCTAGAAGATTTACTCGATGACGTCCTTAAAAATACCGACCAAATTCGCAAAATGAGTGCTGAAGCAGGAGCAGATGATCATGAGTAATCTATACGCTGCAGAAGCAAACCATTTAGCCACTGAAGAAGTCAGTCTACTCGATTCAATCGTAGAACAGAGTCGTATTGCCCGTAATGATGATGAGCATGTTCGTGCAAAAAGTTTGATTGGTGAGTTGGCCAAAGAAGTTATGGCAGGAACCATTACCGTTTCTGAAAACATGACAGTATCGATTGATAAGCGTATTGCTGAAATAGACGCTTTGATTTCTGCTCAATTGAGCAAAATTATGCACAATGAAAATTTTCAAAAAATTGAGTCGACTTGGCGTGGTCTTTACTATTTCTGTCAAGAAACACCGTCTAATCCACTGATTAAAATTCGTATGCTGAATACCACCAAAAAAGAATTGGTGAAAGATTTCCAAGGTGCAACTGACTTTGACCAAAGCACCTTATTTAAAAAAGTCTATGAAGAAGAATATGGTTCATTTGGTGGAGCACCGTATGCAACCCTGATTGGTGACTTTGAATTTGACCGTACCCCATCGGACATGTATCTGCTTGAGCAGATTTCTCATGTGGCAGCGGCTTCTCATGCACCCTTTATTTCCGCAGCAAGTCCATCGATTTTAGGTCTTGAATCGTTTACCGATATCGACCGTCCACGTGATGTTTCGAAAATCTTTGAAACTGCTGAATACGTGCAATGGCGTTCATTCCGTGAAAGTGATGATTCACGCTATGTTGCTTTAACTATGCCACGTGTCTTGGGGCGTTTGCCATATGATCCGAAAGAGGGCTGGGCGACCGATGGTTTTAATTTTGTCGAAGATGTCACCGGTGAAGACCATGACCAATATCTTTGGATGAATGCCGCGTATGGTTTTGGGACACGTTTGACCAATGCCTTTGATATGCATGGTTGGTGTGCTGCGATTCGTGGTGTTGAAGGGGGCGGTTTGGTTGAAGGCTTACCGGTGCATACCTTTAAAACCAATGATGGTGAAGTGGTGTTTAAATGCCCGACTGAAGTGGCCATCACAGATCGCCGTGAAAAAGAGCTGAGTGATTTGGGCTTTATCCCACTAGTGCATTGTAAAAATACAGACTATGCCGCTTTCTTCGGTGCGCAATCGACGCAAAAACCGAAGAAATATGACAGCGATACTGCCAATGCCAATTCAGCATTGTCGAGTCAGATCCAATACATCATGGCGGTATCCCGTATTGCCCATTATTTGAAAGCGATGATGCGTGACAAGGTCGGTAGTTTTGCTTCAGCAGGCAATGTGGAAACTTTCTTAAATGAATGGTTATCACAATATGTATTACTAGATGATGGAGCTTCACAAGAAGCGAAAGCGCAATATCCGCTTCGTGAAGCATCGGTAAAAGTTGTAGAAGATCCTGCTCAACCAGGTCACTACAAGTCGGTCGTTTTTTTAAGACCACACTTCCAGTTGGATGAGTTGTCTGTTTCTCTGCGACTTGTCACTGAGCTACCTCAGTCCTCTACTTAAAATAGGGCAACTTTATAATAATGTTAAATAAAATAGGAAATCTTCAATGAAAGATATATATGTTCAATTTCGAGGAAAATACAAAGTAGACGGCGAATCTCGTGACACTGAGCACAAAGATTGGCTTGAAGTAAATTCTTGGGCGCACAATATCCGTCAGCCTAAGTCTGCAACGTCTTCTAGCGTAGGTGGTCATACCGCTGAACGTGTTGAACATTCTGACATGATTTTCGTGAAAGATTTGGATGCAACCAGTCCAAAACTTTGGGAAGCATGTTCAGCAGGTTACACATTTGATGAAGTGCAGATCGATTACTACCGTGCAAATGGTGATAAACGTATCAAGTACTTACAAATCAAATTGAAACACGTTTTGGTTTCAAGCGTAACACCGACTGTAAATGAAGAGGGTGTTCCAACTGAATCATTCGGTCTTAAATACGCTGCTGTAGAGTGGACCTATAACCAACAAGACATTAACGGTACACAAAAAGGTGCTGTTACTAAGAAATGGTCATTGTCTAACAATACAGCGTCTTACGCTGCATAAGTTTAGATCGTGTCTAAAAGTAGGGGCTAACATCAGTTGGCCTCTATTTCTCATCATTTAATTTAAATACAACAGATTATATAGAACAGCAATCATCATAAAACGCTATGTATGCACCGAATGACATACATCAACAGAGATACATTAACCTTATAAATCGTGCCTAATAATAAAATGAATTTAGATCATTTATATCCATTTGGTTTTCGATCTACCTTGTTTGATCGATTGATTCCAGAACAAGAAGAACAACTCAAAGGTTTATCAATTCAAGAGTTGCGGGAATCTGTGGCTCACGATTTAGAAGACTTACTCAATAGCCGTATGGCGAAATTGGAACAGATTGATGATTTTCCATTGGTGAAAAAATCGATTTTACAGTTTGGGATTATTGATTTTGTTGGGCTATCGACCGCCAATCCGACTGATCGAGACAAAATTTGTCAATCGATTGAGCGTTCAATTGCCGCACATGAACCACGACTGACACAGATTAAAGTCGAGATGTTACTCGATGGACACAACATGGGTTCACTGTGTTTAAGCATACAAGCTTACTTAAATATTCATCCTTTATATGAACCCGTCGTATTCGATGCGCTCCTTAAACCGACGACACAACAATACGTGATATCTGCACGATCTTAAAAAATTGGGGAAACAGTGATAGAAGAACTCTTACCGTATTATGAGAAACAATTACAAGAATTTGGTCAGCAGTCTCGAGAGTTTGCTCAGAAATACCCGAAAATTGCGCAACGTCTGTCTTTAAATCAAGAGCAGATTGATGACCCTCATATTGAACGGTTGATCCAAGCCTTTTCACTGATCGCTGCACGGGTCGATAAAAAACTTGCCGACAGTTATGACGTGTTTACTCGTGCCTTATTTGAGGTGATGTTTCCGCAATACTTGCGTCATTTTCCAAGCTGTACCGTGGTGAGTTTTGAGGACATCAATAAAGTTAAACAACTGACCGATGTGCATCTGATTCCCAAAAACACCAGTTTAAAATCACGTAGTTTTAAGGGCGTGCAATGTGAGTTCACCACCAGTCAAGATGTGCGACTGCTTCCTATTGCCTTAAATAAACTGGAATTTAAAACCAACCCTAGTGCGCATATGCATCTCAATCAAAATGCGACCTTGGTTTTAGGGTTTGAGCTGTTTAATCAGGCGCAGACGTGGTTGGTCAATGAAACAATACCGATTTACCTCGATGCGATTTCTAATTTTCCATTGCAAGTACTCGACAGCATTTTCAAATCAAGTACCGGTTTTTCCATCAAGATCGGTAATCGCAGCCATGAAATTAAAAATCCATTTCAAGTGATGGGTTTTGATGAAAATGAGAGTTTATTGCCGCTCGATCAGCACACCCATCATGCCTATCGCTTATTGATGGAATATTTCTGCTTTCCTGAAAAATATAATTTTTTAAAACTCAATCTCGATGTGCTCAAAGGCAGAATTCAAGAACACAATAGCTTTGAAATACAGATTCATTTTAAGTTGAATTTAAATGACCAAGCGGTGATTCGCAATTATTCAGAACTGAATATTGCCAACTTTAAACTGTTTAGTACACCTGCGGTGAATCTGTTTGAAAAGAGTGCTGAACCGCAAAAGATTAATCATAAAAATTTAGAATATCCTTTACTGACCGATGCACATCATCCTGAGTTTTATCAGGTCTACTCGATTCTCAAGATGAATATGGTGCGTGAAAAGAATAATCAGGATCAAGTATTTCATCCGATTTTACCGTTCTTCGCCATGAGTCATTATCATGATGAACAAGTGCAGTTTTATTACGCTTTGAATTCGGCACAACTACATAATAAATATGTTGAAACAGGCTATTCGATCATCTCGAAAAAATTGATGCCTTATGACACCAAATCGGATTTTATCAGTACGCAATTGTTGTGTTCGAATCGCAATTTACCGCATGAAGCCCTCAGTCAGTCCAACAATATTCTCAATTTAAATGACAGTAGCTTGGCACGCCGTGCCTTGGTGTTAAAGCGTCCGAGTCTGCCACATCAGTTTCAACAAAATCAAAAAGAGCAGTGGCGAATTATTTCCCACTTATCACTCAACACTTTGGCGTTGATGAAAGGGGATGCGGTGAGTCATGTTAAAGAGTTGCTTGAACTGTATAACCTGCCTCGCACCAAAGAAAACCATTTGCTGATTGATGCGATTAAGCAGGTGGAGTTCAGTCTGAGCAATAAATTGGTCGAAGCCAAACCGTTCCCGATGTTTGTGCGTGGTGTAAAAGTCAAACTCCAAATCGATGAGCAGGTATTCCGTGGGCACAGTTTATTTATTTTTAGTCAGTTGCTGAGTCACGTATTTAATTTAAAAGTTCAAATGAACAGTTTTGTTGATGTGGCTATTTATGATGTCAATTCACAACAGGAGTTATACCAATGCGTACAGAACGTTGGTGGCAAGAAGCTTCTGTAGTCGATGAACTGTTTAAAGTTCCGACCGCCTTTGAATTTGTGCAGAGTACACGTTTGTTACGTCATGCACCGTATCAACAAAATTTAAAATATTGGGCAGATGACTTTCAATTTGACGCCTCGATTGAACTGAATTTCCCGAAAAGTGAAATTGAACATTTGCAATTGGACGATGAAAAAGTTCAATTGACCAATCTGATGGTTGGACTGACCGGTATGCAGGGTGCATTGCCCTATACCTATACCAATAAAGTCAAACAGGCGCCACGCAAACAGCGTCATGAAACGATTAAGTTTTTAGGATTGTTTAACCATAAACTTACTGCGCAATATGTCGATGCCTGCCTCAGCTATAACTTGCCTGTGCGTTATGAAATTGAGCAAGAAAACGATTATTTAAAAATTTTACATGCTTTAAATGGTTATATCAGTGAGCAACATCAGCAAATTGAGTTGGATGATTATTTTGCTGAATTTGCAGGACTGATGCAGGGGCAAAACAATACAGCACATGCATTGAAAACCATGCTCAGCAGTATTTTCAAAAATGATGTGCATATCGAAGAATTTATTGAAGAAAAATTTACATTGGCCCCTGAACAACGCACCACATTGGGTGGCACTGTGCCGAGTTTATTGGGCGTGAATACCTTTTGTGGCGAAACCATTAAGCAAATCGACGGCAAAATTGAGATTCAAATCGGTCCTTTAGACCGTAAAACCTATCTTGAGTTTTTACCCAATAAAAAACGCAGTCAGAAATTAAAAAGTTTAATTCAAAGTTGGTGCAGTCCAACGCTGTTGGTCGATGTGCGCTTGATTCTAGATAAAAAAGAAGTTCAGCCGATCTGTTTAAGTTCGGCTCAAACCATGGGTTTAAGTCAGGGCGCATTTTTAATGCCGAATGCACCTGAACATAACCCTGAAACCTGTTATGCATTACTTGGGGTGGCATCATGATCAAGGTGATTTTAGGGGTATTGATCAGTGTCTTTGTCATTGTTTCAACCATTGTGGTGCTGTATTGGCGCGATAGCAACCATGATCCGTCGACCTCAGACTTTCTGATCTTTTTTGGACTGATTCCTGTGGCCATTTCGATGGTGATTGTGATGCCATTTCTGTTAAAAAAATGGATCAAGGACAGCCAAGACAAGAAAAAAATGGAGCAAGAAAAAGCAGAACATCAACAGCTGGTCGAAGAAATTCCGCCGCATCAAATTGAATGGGTCAACTTAAATGTGTTTTCTAGTTCAACTTTAAGTGCACTGGGTGAAAATCAAGCCATTTGGGAAGCGATGCTCGAACATAAAAGCCCTGAGTTGGATGAAAAATTGTTGAATGGGTATGGGCTCCCAATTTTAAGTTATCGTATCGCTGAGGTGGATGAGATGCTCCAGCAAGATTTAGAACAAGATCAGCTACACGATGAATATGTGAATAGCAGTCAACGCCAACAACGTATTGAAGCTTTAATTCAACAGCAACTTGAACAAAATACTGAAACGCTATGGGCAATCGCTGCCCATTTAAAACAATCGGCATTGTTTTATGAAGGTCAGTTGGCACATGAATATCGTATGCATCCGGCTTGGATTAATCCCCATGTAGAAGTTGAGGATGAAGCGCTTTCCCCACACGGTATTGAACAGGTGGCGCGTTTGAATCTGCTGAATATTCATCTGATTTTAGCGGAAGATTTACTCCACCTGTGGGATGAGCAAGCTACTCAAGACAAAATCAGTACTTTCCTTAATGCGCTCGGGATCATTCCGCAGAAGTTTCACGTGGAACTGCATTATTGGGGTAAAGAAACGGCTTATAAAGAGTGGATGAACTTACTGCAACAGATTCAAAAGGAAGAAGATACAGTGAGTTTTGTCATGGCGGTGGATTCAGAAATTGATCAAGAAACCATTGATGAGAAAACTTGGGTTTCAGAGCATTATTTGCCATCTGAATTTATCGGAAGTTGTTGTATTGCAAAACCATCAGTGGTCATCAATGAATTGTCGCCACAAAAAATAATAAAAATAGCTTTGAATGAAACCAAATTATTCAATACTTTAGAACAATTAAAAAGTCATACATTGGCCCAATTCGAACAAGAACAGCCTTTTGTGGTACAGCTCGATGACATCACCGACATTAGAGTGGTGAAACGTTTGGAGAAAAACTTTGCACAAACGCCGATTGAACAACACCATTATTTATATATGAAGCCGAGTGTGGGGCAGACCGAGCATATTGCTAAAATCTTTGGATTTATGCTGGCCTTACAAGCGCCTGAAGACCTTTTAGCAATGGTGTATTGCTGTGATTTACCGCAAACACAGAGCTTGATCCAAGATTATTCAATACCCGAAGATTTAGAACAAGAAACTGTTTAATTCACGAATTTTAAAGTTTAAGAAAAGAATGAGAACATAATGTATATAATTCTAGGCTACTTGTGGCAGTACGTGACCAACCCAAAGGCAATTATTGCATTGTCTTTATTTGTTGCGTTGGTGTCTGCCTATAGCACCATTCCAAAACAATATTTTTGGCCCCTTGCTGCAGCCTATGTGCTCGGCTTGATCGGCTATGGGATCTATTGGTTGATTCAGCGTAAGCGCCATGCTCAGCAAGGGGAAGAGCTGGCAGAAGCAATTGAAAAAGATACGCAAGCTGAATATGGTAAACAAAAAGACAAAGATGAACTTCAGCTTGTTAATCAACAGATGAAAGAATCGATTCAGTTGATTCGTAAGTCAAAACTGGGCGATAAAAAGGGCAATGCTGCACTGTATGAGTTGCCTTGGTATATGGTAATTGGTAACCCTGCGGCAGGTAAAAGTTCCGCGATTTACAATTCAGGGCTGAAATTTCCTTTTGAAGAAACTCATCAAACCGCCGTGTCTTCAGGTTTAAGTGGAACACGTAACTGTGATTGGTTCTTTTCCACCGAAGGGGTGTTACTGGATACCGCTGGGCGTTATTCGGTGTATTCAGAAGATCATTCTGAATGGATTGGCTTCTTAAACCTACTGAAAAAAAATCGTTCTAAAGCGCCGATTAATGGCTTGATCGTGACAGTCAGTATTGCGGAATTGGTGAGTCAAAGTCCTGAAAAATCACTGAAATTGGCCAAAAACTTACGGGCAAGGATTCAAGACTTAACTGAACGTTTAGAAATTTTCGCGCCAGTGTATTTAGTCTTCTCGAAAATGGACTTGATTGCGGGCTTTACCGAGTTCTTTGATTGCTATGATCAAGACGAATTTGATCAGGTCTGGGGTGCGACTTTACCCTATGATCCAGACTCCTCCAATAATGCCGTTGAGCTGTTCGAACAGCACTACAATATTTTGTACGATGGCTTAAAAAGTGTCAGTACCACGCATTTGAGTCGTCGTCATGCTCAGAATATTTCGCCAAGCGTGATGACCTTCCCCTTGGAATTTAAAACCCTGAAACCGGCTTTGAAAACCTTTATTGGCACGCTGTTTGAAGAAAATCCTTATCAGTTTAAACCGGTCTTCCGAGGGTTCTATTTCACCAGTGCATTGCAAGAGGGCACCATTGAAAGCCCAATGACTGAGCAAATTGCCCAAGAATTCAGACTGACCAAAATTCCCAACAGTGAACATGGTATTCCAAAAAATTCAGTTTCACAGAACCATGGTTATTTCTTAAAAGGCCTGTTTTCCGATGTGATTCTCAAAGATAAGAACTTGGTCAAACAGCACATCAATACCGCTAAAAAACGCCAACGTTATTTGAGTTTTATTGCGGCACTTTTGGGGGTGTCGGTCATTTTAGGGCTATGGGTGTGGTCGTATCGCAATAACCAACAATTGATTGCCGATGTTCAAGCGGATTTGAATAAAGTGGTGCAGATGGAGCAAGCCTCTGGGCAGCAACTTTCGACGCAACTCGATTCATTATTGGTGCTGCAACAACGCTTACAACAATTGGACGATTTCAATGAACATCGGCCACTGAAGTTTGGGTTTGGTTTATATCAAGGCAATCAACTGCGTGAAAAGCTCAAAACTGAATATTTACAAGGCGTGAAGCAGATTGTACTTGAGCCATCGCAACAAAATATGGCGCAGTATCTGCAACGTGTCAAAGCCAATGAAGCGACTTTGAGAAGTAATCATGTCAATGTCGAAATTGCGCAAGCCGCTGCACGACCGCAACAAAATTTAACCGAGCCATCGGAAACCAATCCGCAAGATGCTTACAATGCCTTGAAAGCCTATTTGATGATGAGCAATCCAAAGTATATGGAAGCGGGACATTTAAGTGATCAAGTGACTCGTTTCTGGCGTTCGTGGTTAGATTCAAATCGTGGGCAAATGCCACGTGGTGAAATGATTCAAAAAGCGGAACAAGTGCTGAGTTATAGCATGACCTTAGCCAATGATCAGAAGTTCCCCGTGCTCAATTCAGACTCGCAATTGGTCGATCAAAGTCGTCAAGTGTTGTTATCTGTGATGAAAGGCATGGCGGCACGTGACCGGGTTTATAACGAAATCAAAATGCGAGGCGCTGTGCGTTTCCCTGCTTTAACCACAGCACAAATTGTGGGTGAAGCAAATCGTTCAGTGGTATTAGGTTCTTATGCTTTACCGGGCATTTTTACCGAGAAAGCATGGTCTGAATATGTTGAAAAAGCCATTGATACCGCAGCCAACAGTCCGACTGAAACTCGTGACTGGGTACTCAATGCCAATCAATCGGATGATCTGACCTTTAGTGGCAGTCCGGATCAAATTCGTAAACAACTTACTGACCTATATAAAAAAGAATATATCGCGGAATGGCGTAAGTTCTTGGGCAGCATTTACTATGCAAAAAACAATGCCTTTGCACAGCAACGTAAATCCATTGATTTATTGGGTGAACCACAGAATTCACCGATTCGTATTTTGATGGAACGAACAGCCAAAGAAACCAGTTGGGACAATCCTGTGGTACAAGCAGAGTTGGCTGCGCCTAAAACCGGATTTGTGGCATGGTTTAAACGCAAAGTGCTCAGACAAGATGCCGACAATGCAGCCGAGCGTGCTGCAACGCAAGCACAAGGACCGATTTCGAAAGAATTTAATGTGTTCTATCAGTTGGTGCGTAAACGTGATGATCAACAAAACAAATCACTATTAGATGAATACTTGGACAGTCTGGCTCAAGTGCGAAGTAAGTTTAATGACTTAAACAATGCCGGTGATGTGGGTCCAAATGCAATGGCATTGGTGAAACAAACCATCAATGAGCAAACGTCTGTGTTTAACACCACACAGAAATTGGTCGATGAAAAATTGTCTGTTGGGCTGAATGAAGCAGACAACAAGATGGTACAAAAAATGTTGATCAGTCCACTGACGCAAGCCTTTGAAAGTTTGATTATCCCAACACAGGATGAAATCAATAAGCTCTGGACCATGCAGGCCTATCAACCTTTTACCCAGACTTTGGCGCAAAAAGTACCATTTAATACTTCAGCGTCGATTCAAGCCACCAGTGCTGAAATTGGTCAGATTTTTGGAGAGGGCGGTAGTATTGCTAGTTTCGTTAAAGAAACACTTGATCCTTTTGTGATTCGTCGTGGCTATACCTTAACGTCTAAAACGTGGAAAGACCAAGGCATTATTTTAAACCCGCAATTTGTGATGAATTTCCAACGCTATGTGACGCCGTTAAATGGGACGGCGACGGGTAATTTAGCGGGTGGTGCAGCGCCTGTACCGGCGGCCAATCAATCTAATTTCCAGTTCTATCCATTACCGAATCCACAATTGTTGTCGTATACCATCGATATCGATGGTCAGCGTTTGGTATTTGAAAATGGCATTCAGCAATGGGTCAATTTCGTTTGGCCGAATGCAGGCGCTATTCCGGGTGCACGCATTACAGCGGTAGATTTAGAAGGCAAAACCCATACCATTTTTGATGCACCGGGTGAGTACGGGATTAACCGTCTGATCGATTCATCACAGCGCCGTGAGCAAAATGGCGTAGTGGAAATGACCTGGGCAAGCGCGCAGCAACCATCCGTTGCTGTAAAAGTCAATTTCCGTTTAATCAGTGGTAATTCAGGACAAGGGGGTAATCCAAGCGTGGGTTCAAACCGAGATCTGAATGGTGTGCAGTTGGTGGATAAAGTCACCACCAATAAAGCCACGGTACGTGTTGTTTCAGCACAACAAGCCCCTGCATCGGCAGCTGTCGCAAATCCTGCAACAGCCAATGCCTTACAACAAGCATCTCGAGGAGCAACACCATGATCAGTCAAGGATATGACCTACAGGGAGTCGTCTAGATGCAGCTGATTAAAACCACACCGCTGTATTACGGCAAAAGCCCTGCGCGCGGTGATTTTCTCAAGACCAAGGGGCAATATGCATTGATTCAAGTGATTGACCAGTGGATTACCGAAGCGCTCGAGCATGCCATGAAGCATGCTGATTTTAGCGAAAGTTATCGGACATTGCCGTCTTTGGATTTCTTTATTGCTAATCCCAAAGAAAATATGTTCTTGACCGCAAACCTGATCACCAGTCAAGACAGTTCAGGTCGTCAGTTTCCGATGGTGTTGAGTCATTTGATCGAGGTGGAGTCACCTTTTCAGAATTTACTCTTTGCACCCTATAGTTACAAACCCGTATTGATCGATTTATTTCAAAAAAATCGCGTGATTCGGACGGTCGGCGATCCGGATATTTTGTTGGATAAACTGGCAAAACTCTCCAATGAAATTCAGATTTTAGATCCTGCTGAGACCAGTGGTTTCTTTGAAAATCACACTATGCATTCCTTTGCACAATTGATGAAAATCAGTGTCTATGAACTTGCACAAAGCATGATTGGCTTAGGTTTGCTGTTACAGCCAGTATTGCAACATGGCACGGCAAAGTTGAATAAGGTGCTGATTTTGCCGATCAATAACCCAAGTTACTGTTACGAAATTGCCGCGTTCTGGGTCAGCTTAATTAGTCGGTTTTTGTCGAAGCACAATACTGAAGTATTGATTGGGATTTTACACCATGACAATCCGGTGCTTCTGTTTGGTTTTCAAGGGGCAGACATTGAAGCTTTAAGTGATATTTTCACCCAAAACATGAGCAGTGAACATTGGGTGTCTTTGGTTCAAGCACAGTGGATTGATCCCTATTTAGAGCAAAATGCCGGTTTAGCAGCACTCGAGCAAGGGCTGTGCGAGCGCCAATTAAGTTTGAATCAAGGAATGAAAATCTTCCGACAAACCTTTATAGAAGAATAATGATGATAAAACATAAATTATTGAATCCGGTTAAACTGAGTCTGTTGATGATCGGGCTAGGATTCAGCGGATTAAGCTTTGCCAAAGACATTATTGTCGAAGGCGTGGTCCCGAATGAAACCTCAAAACAAGCCATTCTTGCGAAAACCCGGTTGGTCTATCCACAAGATCAAGTGATCGATAAAATTCAAGTACGTCCAGTCTCAGCACCCAATGGCTGGAGTGATTCAGTCACCAAAGTGATTACCTCAGACTTAAAGAAAGTCACGCAAGGCAAATTAAGCGTTAAGGGAACGCAGGTGGATTTAAGCGGTAAGATTTTGAATCAAGCCGAGATTCAACCGATCACCGATAGTTTTCAGACCTTAATTCAAGCGCCATATCGGTTTAGCTCACAGCTTTCCGTCAATCAAGCCGAACAAGCTGTGGTGGATAATGCCTTAAAGAATCGTATTATCGAGTTTGAATCAGGTAGTGACGTATTGACCCCAGTAGGTACGCAAATTTTAGATGAAATGGTGGTTGCGCTGAATCGAGTTCAGGGTAAAAATGTAAAAATCATTGGGCACACCGATAGCCAAGGGGATCCTACCAAGAATCAACCTTTAAGCTTGCGACGTGCGGATGCGGTAAAAAATTATCTGATTGCCAAAGGCATCGCAGCCACCCGTTTAACGGTCGAAGGGAAAGGGTCTCAAGTGCCTGTCGCTGATAATGCAACGCCTGAAGGACGTAAGAAAAATCGTCGTATTGAGTTTGAAGTTTTATAAAATTCGATCATAAAAGAATAAGGACAAGACTATGGCATTTCCCTACATTACCATTGGCTCACCGACCACCGGTGGCGGCAAAGTGATTTCAGCAAATACTTCATTTTTAATTGAAGGCAAAGCAGTGGCTTGTGTAGGGGATAAAGCCACTTGTCCGAAACACAATACAGTCACCACCATTGTGGCAGGGGACAATAAAATGTTGGTAATGGGCAAAGCTGCCGCACAGCATAATTCGCCTTTGGCCTGCGGCTGTAAATGTATAGGCGATCAAAATCTAACGGTAGGGCAGAATTAAGCTAGCTTTCTCATTATCAAAGTGTATTTTACGTGTGCCTTTTGATGTAACCGATTTAGAAATATGCTGCGTGTTTGAGTGAGCCTATGACTAAAAAATTATTAAGCTTTTTACTCATATTAATTACTCAACAGGCAACCGCACAATCCTTTCTACCCTTATATTTGTCTATTAAAGAAAACATGATTTGTGTCTATACCCATAGCGATGCCAGAAAAAGTATGAATAACGACATATTGGTCTATATGGGAAAAATAGAAAAAACTGCGGCTTTTAAAACCTCATATTCGAAAATCTATAAAAACATACATCATCCAAATAATGAACAAGATTGTTTAAAGATTCCAATTCGTTATTTTCAAATAAATAAGCCTTATGAAGTATGGGTTGAAGCTGACACGGTCTATAAGCGAAGATTTTGTCTTTCAAATCAGGCAAATAAAATTCAATTCACAGAAATTGTAAATGGGTATTCATGTGGAAGAGATGAATATGACTATTCTGGGAAAAACTTTTTTGAAAATATTTTAATGTGGTTGAAGAAAATTTTGAGTGGATGAATAAATAGACAGCATTAAAAAAGCCCCAACATCCTGTTGGGGCTTTTTTAGATTCGTTGCGAGGTTCAATATCCTATCTCACCTTTTTTATCGCATCCTGCTTTGTCATTTATTTTTATTTTCTGAGACATCCTATCTCTGTATGGTTTAAATATAAGCTAAATAAATTGGATGGACTATCCGCTAAAGGCAGAATCATCTGTACGCCTGAGCGTACAAGCTTGATTGCGCTTTATACATCGATCTTATGCATTAAGCACTCACATATTGAATGATACGATCTATAGCAGTTTTCAGCGCTTTGTCATCAAACTCATTACCTTTGAATGTTTCATCACGATTACGCGCAAAAATATCACGAATCTCAACCGTGGCATTGCTATCGACTAAGCCCAGTTGTGTGCCCACTTGACGGATTTGATCGATGGAACGTGAACCGTTTGACCCACCATAGCTGACATAGGCGGCTGGTTTGCCTTGCCATTCTTTACCGAGGTAATCCAGCGCATTTTTCAGTGCAGGACTATAGCCGTGGTTATATTCAGGACTAATGAAAATAAAAGCATCGCCTTTGGCAATATAATCTGCCCATTCTTGTTGTTTCGGTTGGTCATAAATGCCAGTGAGGGGTGGATTTGCACCTGCAAACATGGGCAGATCCCATTCTTTTAAATCGACCAATTCTGTTTCGACTGTATTAAACCCATAACTTTGAATTGATTTTTCGATCCATTTTGCCACTTTAATGGCGGTACGACCTTCACGAACACTACCCACTACAATATAAATTTTCATGTATTGTCCTTTTATAATCTTATAGATGAATTAAATTTTGATCAGTGCTTGATAGCATAAGTTGCCGCTTAATCTTTGAATATGATCAATTTGTAGTTTTTATTTTTGTAACATGCGTTGTCATGCTAAGCCTTAAAGCTTTGTTCAAGCCAATAAAAAAAGCGCCCGAAGACGCTTTTTAAATCAATGTGAGCAAGCCCTTACATCAATTTAACCCCTTGTTGACCTGCAGGGGTTACTTTGAAGATTTCCACTTCAAAGGTAATGTTTTTACCCGCCAAAGGATGGTTAAAGTCCACTTCAGTGATGTCCTCACCGACAGTTTTTACCACACCGTATAGGCTCTGTTTGGCTTTGTCTTCAAACTCGATCATATGACCCACCACAGGGGCTGGGTCAAATTTTACCGTATCGAATTTTTGGACATTTTCAGGGTTCCATGGGCCGAAAGCATCCTCAGGAGGAAGGCTGACAGTACGGCGGTCACCTGCACGTAAACCAAAAAGCGATTTTTCAAAACCTGGCAATAAGCTACCGTCACCCATGACCAAGCTTACTGGCTCTTCACGGCTACGGGTGTTGTCAATCTCAACACCATCTTCAATGGCAACAGAGAAATGCAGTAAAACTTGTGAACCCGCTTCAATACGGGTTTCTTCGTTTGGATTAATAAAATCAGTCATGTTGCGCTTCCGCACGTTGAACGCGATGTTTTTCTAGGAAAAACGTATCGACTAAAAGCAGAATAGTCCCAAGCGTAATGGCACTGTCTGCAATATTAAAGGCAGGGAAATGATTGTTTTGATAATACACGTGAATAAAATCGACCACATAACCGAGGCTCACGCGGTCGATTAAATTGCCCACTGCACCGCCCAAAATCAAGGCAATAGCAATCGGAAGTACTTTCACGGTTTTCGGCATACGCATCAGCCAAAACACAAAAATCAATGACACCAATCCTGCCAATGAAGTAAAGAAATAACGTTGCCATCCACCGGCATCGGACAAGAAACTAAAGGCAGCGCCGTAGTTATGTAGCAATGTCCAATTTAAAAAGGGCAGCACAGGCACAGGATCTGCATAAGTCAGATGTGTCGATGCAATCCATTTGGTCCATTGATCCAAAATAATGGCAACAATGGCTAAACCCACCCACACCAAATTGTGTGGGTAGAATTGGAATAAGCCCTTTTTATCGTGTGGATTAGGCATATTTTCTCTCTTCGCCTTGACCTGTAGGAAGGTTAATAATACAACGAGAACAAAGACCTGGGTGTTCGTGATGTGTATTTACATCAGGAAGAACGTGCCAGCAACGTACACATTTCTCACCATCAGCCGCCGACACTTTCACGTTTAGACCTTCCAGATCAGACGCCTCACCTTGTGCCGCATCAAAGCTATTCACAATCACTTGAGAGGTGATGAGGACGAAACGAAGTTCATCACTTAATTTATCAAGCACCGCTTTCAGCTCATCATTCGCCCATAGTTCAACTTTGGCAGACAAGTTAGAGCCGACAGTTTTTGCTGTACGTGCTGCTTCAATGAATTTATTCACTGCAGATTTCACCGCAATCAAAGTTTGCCATTCAGCTTCAGACAAAATATTCGCTGTAGACGATACAGGAATGTCATACCATTCAGCAGTGAACACATATTTCTCTGATTGTTCAGGAATCAATGGCCAAGCTTCTTGTGCTGTGAAGCTCAAGATTGGTGACATCCAACGTACAAAGGCTTGTACCAAATGGTACAACGCTGTTTGTGCAGAACGACGTGCTTGAGAATCCGCTTTGGTGGTGTACTGACGGTCTTTGATGATGTCTAAGTAGAAACCACCTAAGTCATTGATACAGAAGTTGGTCAAGGCATTGGTCACGATATGGAAATTCATATCTTCATAGGCTTGTTGAATCGTTTTCTGTACTTCCGCAGCACGTTGTAAGATGTATTGATCAAGTGCGATCAATTGATCGACAGGCAATGCATCCGTTGATGGTTTGAAACCATTCAAGTTGGCAAGCAAGAAACGCAGGGTATTACGGATACGACGGTAACCATCTGATGCACGGCTAAAGATTTCTTTACCTGCGGTCATTTCATAACGGTAATCCGCAGAAGCGATCCAGAAACGTAAGCCATCTGCACCCATGTCTTTAATAATGTCTTGT
The DNA here is from genome assembly GCF_011578285.1 of Acinetobacter lanii. Taxonomy (NCBI): domain Bacteria; kingdom Pseudomonadati; phylum Pseudomonadota; class Gammaproteobacteria; order Moraxellales; family Moraxellaceae; genus Acinetobacter; species Acinetobacter lanii. The sequence goes on from NZ_CP049916.1 coordinate 56,194, forward strand.
GGCGTGATCACGTTACCGATCGACTTCGACATCTTACGGCCTTTTTCATCGACCACAAAACCATGTGTTAACAAACCTTTGTACGGTGCACGTTCATTGATTGCGATAGACGTTAATAATGATGATTGGAACCAACCACGGTGTTGATCTGAACCCTCAAGGTACAAATCAGCAGGGTCAGTTAAATCTTCACGGTCACGTAGCACGGCAAAGTGTGTTGTCCCTGAGTCGAACCAAACGTCTAAGGTGTCACGCACTGCATTATATTGTTCAGCATCATCACCGATGAACTCGCGAGCTTCACGGTTATACCAACCATCAATCCCTTCTTGCTCAATCAGTTTGGCCACTTCTTCGATCAGTTCAGGCGTACGTGGGTGCAACTCGTTGGTGTCTTTATGCACAAAGAATGGAATTGGCACGCCCCAAGTACGTTGACGTGAGATACACCAGTCTGGACGACCTTCGATCATCGCCTCAATCCGGTTTTTACCCCAATCTGGTACGAAGCTGATGTCATTTTCAATCGCATTCAATGCTTTTGAACGTAAACCTTTGGCATCCATGCTGATGAACCACTGAGGGGTTGCACGGAAGATAATAGGGGTTTTATGACGCCAGCAATGTGGGTAGCTATGCTTAATCACCACATGCGCCCAAAGCTTATCTGCTTCGGTTAACGCCGCAATAATTTTTGGATTGGCCTTGTAGATGTGTTCGCCCGGGAAGATTGGTGACGTTGGTAAATACACACCATTACCACCGACTGGGTTTTCAACTTTCAAGTTGTACTGTAAGCCCACTTTATAGTCGTCTACACCATGGCCCGGTGCTGTATGTACCGCACCTGTACCGCTTGCATCCGTCACATGCTCACCCAAGATCACAGGCACTTGGCGCTCGGCGATCAGTGGATGTTGCAGCAGTAATTTCTCAAGTTTCGCACCTGCAAATTCTGCAATCACTTCTACGTTACTAAAGCCATAACGTTGAGTCGCTGACTCCACCAATGATTTTGCTAGAATGAAGTTTTGTGCTGCTTTGTCTTCGCCAGTCGCTTTCACCAATTGGTATTCGATATCTGCATGTAGTGCAACTGCTTGGTTGGCAGGCATCGTCCACGGCGTGGTGGTCCAGATCACGATATCTGTGCGATCTTTAACTTCAACGCCTAAACGTGCAGATAAATCTTTTAGATCAACAACAGTAAAACCAACGTCAATCGCATCTGATTTTTTATCTTCATATTCAACTTCAGCTTCAGCCAGTGAAGAACCACAGTCCAAACACCAGTTCACTGGTTTTAGACCTGGCTCGATATGACCGGCTTTGGCAATTTCACCCAAAGCACGCACAATGCCGGCTTCTTGTTTGAAATTCATGGTCAGGTAAGGATTGTCCCAATCCCCGAACACACCCATACGCACAAAGTCTTTCTTTTGAAGTTCGACTTGAGTGTATGCATATTCACGGCAAGCTTTACGGAAAGTTGAAGCATCAACTTTGACGCCCACTTTACCAACTTTTTCTTCAACTTTGAGTTCGATCGGAAGACCGTGGCAGTCCCAACCTGGAACATAGGGTGCATCAAAGCCATCCATGACACGGCTTTTAATGATGATGTCTTTTAAGACTTTATTGACTGCATGACCTAAATGGATTTGACCATTGGCATACGGAGGGCCGTCATGCAGCACATATTTTTTCTTGCCAATACGCGACGCACGAATCTGCTGATAAATGTCATCGGCATACCACTCTTCTAACCATTTCGCTTCACGTACTGCCAAATTTGCTTTCATTGCAAATTCAGTACCTGGGAGGTTTAGCGTGGCTTTATAATCCACTGCATTTTCAGGAGTTTGCTTATCGCTCATGCAAGTTTTCTTCCAATATTATCAGTCTAAAGCTGACGCGTTTTACATTAAAATTCGGGGGTTTTAAAAGGGAAATTTGGGGGTGTTTTGGCGAAACTCAAGCAGCTTCAACACATCATCATCAATTCCCGCTTTTAATGCTTCAAGCGAAGGGTAATTCTTTTCACCATGCACATAGTTCAAGAATGTCACCCGCATTAACAAGCCATACAGATTAGCAGAAACATCGGGAAAATGTACTTCTAATCGCCATTCAGGATGATCTTGCTGAATAGCTGGACGAGTACCCACATGTCCAGCACCAAACAATGCTGTTGGTGCATAACCTGCGATTCCAGTTTGATCTGGACTTTCAGCTTTCACCTTGTCTTTCAATGACGTACTTTCACAGCTCACGTCAACACCATAAATGCCATGTAAACATGGACGCAGTCGGTTTAAACGCACATTGATGGTCGGAAAATTAATGGTACGTCCAATTTGGTCGCCGTATTGCACACGACCGGTGATGCTATACGGACGCCCTAATAATTCAGCCGCACGAGCTAAATCTCCAGCTTGTAAGGTTTCACGAATCAAGGTTGAACTGACCCGTTCTCCATTGACTTCGACATTTTCAAGGTCCGTCACATGGAAGCCATAATTGCGTAAGAAAGCACTGTTGCCTTGGCGGTTTTTACCAAAATGATGGTCTTCGCCCAAGACTAAGCTTTTTGTATTGAGTTTATATTTGAGTATGTCGGCAAATTCTTCCGCACTGAGGTTACGAAAGGCATTGTCAAATTTAGCAATGACAATGTAATCCACACCCAATTCAGTCAAATATTCGACTTTTTCACGTAGCGAAGAAATCCGCGGTGGGGCTTCATAACCTTTAAAGTATTCAAGCGGTTGTGGTTCAAAGATCATTACCGCTGTTTTAAGTTGTTGTGCTTGGGCGATGTCTTTGAGTTGTTGCACCATCGCCTGATGCCCCAAATGCACACCATCAAAATTGCCAATCGTAACGGCAGTTTCGGGCAATTGAGAATTTGGCGCTAAAGCATTCAGACGGAGCAGCTTCATGGGCGATTTTGTGACTAAAATGAATTTGGGCTATATATTGCCATATTCTCACGCTTTCGTCTTGTTGTTGTGTTTTTACTCAAGAAAATTTCAAACTTGATGATTTATTAATCATTTTAATTGATATTAAAAATAAATATTAATCAATTTTTCTTATTATAGAATACTTTTACAATGAACTGTCGCAGCACAATATGAGTATTCGGTCATGCTAAAACCGTTCCAACACTTAAATCAGGTGCAGGATATTGTTCGCCAGTTTACCCCGAATTGGTTCACCGTGACCATGGGCACCGGTGTGGTCGCTTTAATTCTACCTGAACTGCCGTTTGCTTCATCCTTGATGTGGTCATTGGGCGCCTTAGTTTGGCAATTGAATATGGTCTTATTCAGCCTATTTAGTCTGTTATACGGTTTGCGTTGGTTATATTTTCCTGTAGAGGCAAGACAGATTTTCAAACATCCCATGATGAGTCTATTTTTAGGCGCCATTCCCATGGGCTTAGCCACTGTTTTAAACGGCTTTTTGAAATTTGGGGGAGTGCTATATGGCGAGATTGCGGTGCAGATCGCCGAGCATCTTTGGTACATCGATGTCTTACTTGCCTTAACCATTGCATGGGCGGTGCCATTTAGCATGTATAGCCAACAAAACCATGCATTAAACACGATGTCGGCGGTCTGGTTACTGCCCATTGTCGCGTGTGAAGTCGCAGCAAGTTCAGGGGGCTTACTGCTTGCACAGCTTCAGCCTTCAACCCATGCGTTGGCTATTTTGCTTGGAAGCTATGCGCTTTGGGGAGTATCAGTCTTACCAGCCTTTGCGATTTTGACCATTTTAATGTTGCGTTTGGCTTTACACCAGTTGCCTGCCAAAGAACTTGCGATCAGTAGTTGGTTGGCATTGGGGCCGATTGGAACAGGTGCTTTGGCATTGTTGGTCTTGGGCGCACAAGCACCAGAGCTCTTGGCATTGGTGGAGATGCAAGCCTTGGGTGAGTTCTTACACTATAGCGGGATTTTTGCCAGTCTGATTCTATTGGGTTTTGGGCTATGGTGGATGGGCATAGCACTACTAACCACCCTAAAACACCTAAAAGATTTGCCGTTTAATTTGGGCTGGTGGGGACTCACGTTCCCAATAGGTGTGTTTAGTTTGGCAATACTCAACTTGGCGGAGCAGCTTGCCTTACCCCGACTTGCCAATGTTAGTTTCGGCTTTGCTAGCATATTGGTGCTGCTTTGGGTCATGGTGGCACTCAAGACCACGCAAGGCTTTTATCAAGGTAGTTTGTTTTTCTCACCCTGCTTAAAAACCTATTTGGAAAACAAATAATTCTTAATTCAATCGTTATCAGCGCGCACAAAATTCTAAACAGATAGTGTGCGCTTTTTAATGTGTGTAAAGATGGGCTTTATTTTCAATTTTGATGATTTTTGAGGGAAGAAAATGACAAACATCGCGTTAATCATGGCACTGCCAAATGAATCCAAAGGACTGTTTGAAGCCGCTGGCATTGAGGTGCATTACAGTGGCATAGGCAAAATCAATGCGGCATTTAAAGCCTTTGAGGTGATTCAAAAAACCGGCTGTAAGACCTTACTGAACTTAGGCAGTGCAGGCAGTTCACATTTTGATGCGCATGCTTTGGTGGAAGTCATTCAATTTGTACAACGGGATATGGATGTATCACCCTTGGGTTTTGAAATCGGCGTGACTCCGCTGGATCATGATCATCCGGCTGAGATTCAGCTTGAGCCATATTTTCCAGATTTAGCTCAAGGCATTTGTGGCACAGGGGACAGTTTTGAAACAGGACAGCCTAAAGTGCCCTGCAATTTGGTCGATATGGAAGGTTATGCGATTGCCAAAGTGTGTAAAAAATTAGCTGTGCGGTGCATTTCGGTCAAGTACATCACTGACGGCGCAAATGACACAGCACATCTGGAGTGGGAACAAAATCTATTATTGGGCGCTCAGAAATTATTATCGTTATATAAAAGCATGTAAATATTTTTGGTGGGATTCAAATGTCGGCGACCCTAGAATTCTAGGGTCGTAGGCCAAAAATAAAGATTTGCGAACAAACCGTTATAAAAAATTGGATTATTTACGTGGCAAAATACCGTACAGCATCATGTGAACCGTGTGTTCGATGGTACGCTCATACATGCTGCGGTTACGTAAGGTTTTACCGGTGACCATTTCGATTTGAGTACTGAAATCGGCATAATTTTGGGTAATGCCCCACAAGTTAAGAATCAATACTTCAGCATCAATTTTGTCTGAAATCTTGCCTTGTTCCTGCCAATTTGCAATCACTTTCGATTTACGTTTGAACAGCTTACGTAAAGGACCTTTCAAGATCGGCAAAATGTGCGGTGCACCTTGAATGATTTCCAAAGCAAACAGTTTAGATGCTTTCGGTTGCGTGCGAGACACTTCAATTTTCTGCATCAAATATTGTGTGATGGCTTGTGCAGGCTCGAGTTCTGCTTCTAAAACTTGCAAAGGCGCCAACCATTTCTGCATCACTGTCGTTAATACTTCAACGTAGAGCGCTTCCTTATTTTCATAGTAATAGAAAATATTGGATTTATGCATTTCAGCCAGTTGCGCAATTTCATCTAGGCTTGCACCACTGAATCCATACACAGAAAAAACATCGAGAGCAGCAGCAAGCAGTTGCTGACGTTTTTGCGTACTTTTTTTCTGTTCCATCTCATCAATTAGTCGTAAAAAAAGATGGTGAAATTGTACGGCAAAATGCATGCGATGTGGACATGCAAAATAACCATTTGCAAATTTATATGAGTATTTATTGTGAAGAATAGTAATTTAATTAATAAGAAAATAAAAAAATAATGTTTTTGATAAACAAATACTAAATTTTAACCAATTTCGGTAAAAAAAATATTTTGGTAAAAAAAATGTAAAAAACGATGATTGATATAGATATATTCAATGACTTTTTGATGCCAAAAGGCAGTGTTCAGGTGAAGCATTAGATTAAAAGCAACAACTTCATTTTAAACTTTAAATGTATAAATGCAGCTGTTGCTTAAGCTTAGGTTGAAAGTACAGCATTTAAAACACGCTGTTCCAATTCAGCAAATTCCACTCCCTTTTGGCGTGGACGGGGTAATTCTACTTTAAATTGATGGGCAATATGACCTTTATCGAGCAGAATAATGCGATCGGCCAATTGTACCGCTTCACTGACATCATGGGTCACCAACATAGTGGTAAAGCCTTGCTCTAACCATAAACGCTCAATTAAGGCCTGCATGTCTAAACGAGTAAGTGCATCTAAAGCACCCAAAGGTTCATCAAGTAATAAAATACGTGGCGTATGGGATAAAGCACGTGCTAAGGCAGCGCGTTGGCGTTGACCACCAGACAATTGCGCCGGCCAGAGTTCGGCTTTTTCATTCAAACCAACTTTGCCCAGCAATTGTTCGGCTTTGTGATGTTGGTCTTTGTTCAGCCCCAATTGCACATTTTTTAAGATACTTTTCCATGGCAATAAACGTGGGTCTTGGAACATCACCCGAATGTCATCGGAAGTAATGCCTTCACGGAAATTCAGTGCCGATTTAAATTTGATTTCACCGTAGCTTGGCTGTTCAAGATCTGCAATTAAACGCAGGAGGGTACTTTTCCCACAGCCACTGCGACCAACAATCGCGACAAATTCACCTGGTTCAATATGTAAGTCGAGGTCTTCTAATACTTTAACTTTGCCGTAAAATTTGTGCAGTTGCTCAATATGAATTTCTGCACCAATTTTTTGTTTTTCTTGTTCTGTTGAAGCTTCAGGAGCAAGATCATGGGCATATTGTTGAATACTAAGATCTGTCATGATCATCTCCTATTTTTGATAACCCGGATGCCAGCGCAGCAAATACTTTTCCAGTGATATCGCAAGCACATCGGCCAATTTACCGAGTAGGGCATACAGCAGAATCCCTACCAGCACCACATCGGTCTGTAAAAATTCACGTGCATTCATGGTCATATAACCGATGCCGGCTTGAGCAGAAATGGTTTCCGCCACAATCAGTAACACCCACACCAAACCTAAGGCAAAACGTAAACCGACCAAGATTGAAGGCAATGCACCCGGCAAAATAATCTCTTTATATAACTGCCAACGGGTTAAACCATAGCTTTTGCCCATTTCAATCAATTGTGGATCGACCGAGCGAATCCCGTGATAGGTATTGATATAAATCGGGAAAAACACCCCAATCGCGACCAGAAACAGTTTTGATGTTTCATCAATGCCGAACCACAAAATCACCAATGGAATCAGCGCAAGCGCCGGAATATTACGGATCATTTGCAAGGTGGTATCGAGTAAAGTCGATGCGATCTTGGATGAACCGTTGAGTAGACCTAAAAAAAGCCCTAAACCACCGCCAATCAATAAGCCGATCAGCGCACGACCTGCACTGACTTTGACATGTTTCCACAGTTCGCCACTCATTAGTAAATCCCAAAAAGCCACCACTACAGCGGTAGGCGCAGGGAGTACACGAGTTTCTAATACCCCTGAGACAGATAACAGTTGCCAGATGGCAATCAGGAAAATCGGCACCAACCAAGGCAGCAAGCGCTGCCCCAATTGTTTAGACCCACGAGCAACTAAACTTTCCGTTTGAGCTGTTTGAGTAGTCATGCTGGCTCCTGAGATTTAACCTCTTTCTTCGCCTCATCTGCCACGTAGTTATTCGCTACGATTTCACCAAATGGACCCGTTAAATTCGGTTGTGCCAATTTTTCACGTGTTTCTAAGGGTAGAAGTGGGAACACCAATTCAGCAAAACGAATTGATTCTTCGAGGTGTGGATAGCCTGAGAAGATGAAAGTATCAATACCGAGATCCGCATATTCTTGAATGCGATCTGCCACGGTTTGTGGGTCGCCCACTAGCGCTGTACCTGCACCACCACGAACAAGACCGACACCCGCCCACAGGTTTGGCGAAACTTCGAGTTTGGTACGGTCGCCATTGTGAAGTTCGGCCATACGACGTTGACCAATCGAGTCCATAGTTTTGAATTTGGCTTGTGCAGCTGCAATGGTGGCATCATCCACATACTGAATCAGCTCTTCAGCCGCTTGCCATGCCTCTTCATTGGTTTCACGTACAATGACATGCAGACGAATACCATAGTTCAGGGTGCGACCTTTGGCAGCTGCTTTGACACGCACATTTTCAAGTTTTTCTTTGACCGCTGCAGGTGGCTCACCCCAAGTCAAATAGGTATCGACTTGATCAACTGCCAGTTCAACCGCATCATCAGATGAACCACCGAACCAAAGCGGTGGATAAGGTTTTTGAATTGGTGGATACAATAGTTTTGCATGTTCAACCTGTAGACGCTCACCATTAAAGCTGAAGCTTTCACCAGTATGCGAACGGGTTAAAATTTCACGCCAAATTTTGGTGTATTCAGTGGCTGTTTTATAACGCGTTGCGTGGTCTTCATAGACACCATCACCTTTTAACTCTTGTTCATCACCACCTGTAACCAAGTTCAGCAGTACACGACCACCCGATAAACGGTCAAAAGTCGCTGCCATACGTGCTGCCAATGCAGGCGTGGTTACCCCTGGGCGTAATGCCACAAGGAATTTTAAGTTTTTGGTGGCATCAATTAGGCTTGCTGCTGTGATCCATGGGTCTTCACAAGAACGACCTGTTGGAATCAATACACCTTCATAACCCAAATTGTCGACCGCAACGGCAATCTGTTTCATATAAGCGTGGTCGACTTGGCGCGCGCCTTTGCTGGTACCTAAATAACGACTGTCACCGTGTGTAGGAATAAACCAGAAAATTTTCATAACTTCGTCCTTCGAAATATTACTTTGATGCCCAAACGGCGTGTTTAATTTGGATTGGTTTTGGGATGATTTTTAACTCGGCAAAACGATCTGCCAGCTGTTGCTGATCAGCAATGACTTTTGCAGTGAGTGGGGCAGCACCCGAAGGTGATGGGCGACGGTTGATAAATAATTGGCTGACATTGGGTTTAACCCCAGTGGTTTGCGCAAAAATTTGTGCTGTTTCCGTTTTATGGCTTTGTACCCATTTGTCAGCCACATTAATTTGCTTGATAAAGCCTTTGACTACTTGCGGGCTTTGTTGAATGAATTTGCCTGATGCCAAATAGAAAGTGTAATTCGGGCTTAAGCCTTGACCTGTGGTTAAGACTTTGGCTTTGTCTTCAACTTGCGCAGCGCCGTAGTAGGGGTCCCAAATCGCCCAGGCATCGACCGCACCTTTTTGGAATGCAGCACGTGCATCCGCAGGGCTGAGCCAAATCGGTTGAATGTCGGTCCATTGCAAGCCGGCTTTTTTTACCGCTTGCACAAGTAAGTAATGTGAACTTGAACCACGATGCACCGCAATACGTTTACCTTTGAGTTGCTTAAGCTGGGTAATGCTTGAGTTGGCAGGGACTAAAATTGCAGATGCCAATGGCTTCGCTGTTTCATAAGCAATATAGGTCAGGGGCTTGTTGCCCGCTTGCGCATACACAGGAGGCGTATCTCCTGTAGTCCCGATATCTACTGAACCGACAGCCAATGCTTCTAAAATTTGTGGACCACCGGGAAACTCGTTCCATGAAATTTTGGCATTGGGAAATTCTTTTTCGAACAGCTTTTGTTGTTTCGCAATCACCACATTGACCGATGATTTTTGATAGCCAATCCGCAGTTCTTTAACGGTTGGATCGACTGCCCAAGCCGCTGTTGAACCCATCATCACACAGGCAATCAACATGGCATTCAGGCTATGTGCTGAAGTGTTAAACCAGGTTAGGGTTTGATTGGTGCTGTGTTGTGGGGTCATGCTTGTATCCTCTGGATGATGCTCAAAAGCAGTCTATTCTTTAATCAGTTATTGTTTGCTTGATTGTTATTTGCTCGCTGCCAAAATGGCGGCTTGGATATTGATTTTGTTGGGAATTAGTTTTTCTTGATAAAACGCATCTGCGACAAATTGTTGTTCTTTGGCCACTTGCGCTGAAATCGGGGTCACACCAAAGCCCATACGTGAAATCGAAGATTTCAGTACATCGAAGGACAAGCCCGTCGGTTTCTCTAACAGTTTGCTCGCTTCATCTTGATGCGTAGAGACCCATTGCGTGGTGTCATTCAGTTGTTTCACTACCGCGTTCAACACTTTAGGATGCTGTTCAGCAAATTTACGATCTGCCAAATAGAACTGATGGTTGCTGACCAAGTTCTCTCCTGTGGCAATGATACGTGCACCAATTTGTTGTTCCGCCGCAGCGAAGAACGGATCCCAAATCACCCAGGCATCGACTGAACCCCGTTCAAAGGCAGCACGAGCATCCGATGGCGGTAAGTACACCACTTCAATGTTACTGAGCTGAAGATTATTTTTCTCAAGCATTTTTAATAACAGATAGTGAACATTTGACCCTTTATTCAAAGCCACGCGTTTGCCTTTTAGGTCTTGAATGCTTTGAATGTCTGAATCTTTTTGAACAATCAATGCTTCAGCTTTTGGCGCAGCCGGTTGATTGGCGATGTAGACTAAATTTGAATTGGCCGCTTGCGCAAAAATAGGCGGTGCTTCACCAGCTTCACCAAACACCACACTGCCAACATTGAGACCTTCAAGGAGTTGTGGGCCTGCCGGAAATTCAACCCAACGAATATTCACGCCTTGCTGTTTTAATGCGGTTTCCAGTACACCACGCTCTTTGACAATCGGTAGAACACCGTACTTTTGAAAGCCAATGTTTAAGGTCACGGTTTCGGTTTCTTTCTTTCCGCATCCTGAAATCAGCATGAGCGTTGCAACCACTGAAGATACGGCCAATGTTTTGGTCAAAGACTTTGCGTTGATGCTCGTCATGCGATGTCATACTCCTCTAATTGAAAAGATGGATGGAAACGGATTGCAAGAAACCCACAGTAGAGCGTTACCTTAAATCCTTTTCTTATTCTTAAAAAATAAGAAATCAGGAATTCCTAATGAAGAAAAAAGATAAATAAAAAAGTGCAAAACTTATGCATTTTTCAGCATAAGAAAATTGTATTTAATTTTGAATTTAATTTTTTAAATATTTGATTTAATTAATAAATATTTAGATTTTATGTGGGGGTTTAAAGGGTGAAAATTTTTTAAAATTTCATGCAATATGCTGTTGTGATTTTCGAAGATAAGCTTATAAAAAAAATAGCTATACCGAGATAAGAAAAGCCACCGAATCAGGTGGCTTTTCAAAGGAAATGCATCAATGTATTTAGAGTGGTTTTTTACACACGATTGAATTACGTTGAAAATTATATAACGCTTGGCGTGCCTGAGGCAGATCATCGACACTGGCATTTTCAAAGCCTTGTTCTAAAAACCAATGCGCCGTGCGTGTGGTCAATATAAACAATTGCTGAATGCCCAGCTCTTTGGCTTTTTCTTCTAAATAATGCAAGATTTGACTACCACGATTAGATTTACGATAGCTTGGATGTACCGCCACACAAGCAATTTCAGCAGATTTCAGTTCATTGGATGTGACCGGAATCGGATACAGTGCGGCACAGGCCAAGATCATGCCATCACGCTCAATCACGGCAAATTGTTCGATTTCACTTTCTAGACGTTCGCGTGAACGATAAACCAAGATCCCTTCTTGCTCTAATGGACGCAATAGATTGATCAGACCACCGACATCCTGAATATTGGCGGTACGGACTTCTTCATAATGGGCATCGGTGACCATGGTGCCGTGACCATCGCGCGTGAACAATTCTTCAAGCAAGGCACCATCATGCGCATAAGACAGCAAATGCACCCGATGCACCCCTTGTAATGAGGCTTCTTTGGCTTTTTCTAAATGCAGCGCAATCTCATAGTTAGAGTCTTTATATTTGGCAATGTGCAGATCGAGTTGATGCGGCGTGATTTCACGAAGCAACTTGCCAAATTCATCAAGTAAGCCTTGCTGACTGCCCAAGAAAACTAACTTATCGGCCTTTAAATGGATTGCGGTTTTGGTCGCCACTTCTTCTGCCAACAGGTTATACACTTCACCTGTGGTGGAATAGCCCGAAGGACCGAGCAACACAATATTGTGATTGTCTAATTGTTTTAAAATCGCTTCGCTATCGACCGAACGCACTTCACCTGAGAGTTGGTAATTGATCCCATCTCGAATGCCATAGGGTTTCGCTGTAACAAAGTTACCTGAAACCACATCGATGCGAGCGCCGTACATCGGCGAGTTGGCAAGTCCCATGGAAAGCAAGGCTTCAATTTGCAAGCGAATCGCGCCGACTGCACTCATCACAGCATTGAGGGATTCACGGGTGGTGATGCGGCGACCATGATGGAAGGGACTGACAATGTTTTTTTCTTTGAGATTGTCACTGATTTGTGGACGTGCACCATGTACCAAGATCAGTCGAATACCAAGCGAATGCAATAGTGCAATGTCATGAATAATGTGCTGAAAATTATCACTCAGTAGCGCTTCACCACCAAACATCAGCACAAAGGTTTTGTTGCGATGGGCATTGATATAGGGCGCAGAGTTTCGAAACCAATGCACATACTGTTGCGCTGTGCTTTGTGTTGTTTCTACAGAATCTAGTTGCATAGCTGTACCGATTTCACCCTATATGTAGATCTGATTCTAAACAAAAAAATGCAGTTCTACACCTGTGTTATGCAATTGAGGCATAGATCGTTTCCATGTGCCAAAAAAAATCCCAAACAAGGTTTGGGATTTTAATCATCAACTCAGCATGGCTAAGTCGAGTAAGGACTTAGTTGATAATTTTAACGATCTTGTCATTGCGCTCATTCACCAACACATAGTCGCCATTGATTTTGTACCACTGTTGATTACGGTTGGCTTTTGGCAAACGTTTCAAGGTGCTGTTGCTGACCTCATAACGTGGCGAGCTGTATTGGCGTGGTAAGGTTTGACCAGTACGCCAATCACGGCTTGGGTTGACAGCGCGGTTGTAGCGGTTGTCACGACCTTTATCATTCCAATGCGTTTTATCACGTGAATCATAGCGATGGTCACGATGATCATTTGGGGCTGCGATTGCGCTTGCAGATAGGATTGCGCTCATAGAAAAGGCGATTGCGCTGAGTATTTTTTTCATTGTATTGACCTCTGTATTTTTGATCTGTGTTTCGATGATTTCAAATTACTCGATCATGTGAGATAAACCGTGAAGAGATCACATTGAATTGTGAACAGTATGAAGATTTTGTGGAGATAGATGAAATGTCACATATGTTAATGAATAAATAGAGGTGAACAACACTAAGATCAAAGATGCATAGCAGCATCATCTTCATTTAAAACGCTCAGCTTTAGAGCGTTCAACTCGATCAAATTTCAGCAATAAAAAAAGCTCAAAACTAGGTTTGAGCTTGATTGAAAATAGGGGGCTGCGGAAATGAAATAGGGTTCAGATTAAACCGACTTAGTTTTGTTGAATACGAACAATATTGTTATTGTGCGAATCGACCAAGATGTAATCATTGTTAATCTTGTACCATTGTTGATTACGTGAAGGTTTTGGCAGATTATTTTCTTTAAAGTCTGCTTTATAACTGTTACCACGATAATGCTGTGGCATCACATAACCGGTTTGCCATTTGTGCTGTTGCAAACGTTTAACCCCGCGTTCTTCACGGACTTTACGACGGTCTTGAAAATCTCGCTCATCGGCATTGCGATGGTCACGTTTATCAAAACCATTGCCACGCTCTTTTGGGCCACGTTGCTGTGCAGCATGATCATCACGATCGAAGCCATGAGGTGCCGCTGGCGCGAATGTTGAAACGAACATTGCACTCAAAGAAATTGTCAAAACTGTCAAAATCTTTTTCATCTTGCGACCTCATTCACCTGTTGTGGCTTGGATTCAAACACTGTACTTAAAAAATGCAGAGAAACTGTGAAGATTGCATATCTATTCGATTAAAAATGCAAAGATAATAAGAACATATTCTCATAAAAATAGAAACAAATTCAGCGCAATGATTGTGCTGATCAGCCTTTCAAGCGATTGTATCTGCCGTCATAAAATTTTAAAAAAGATTTGTAAATAAACATAAAATGTCGCAGAACTTGCACAAAGTGTTTTTATTTAAGAATGGCTAAAGAGATGACGGGGTAATTTTTAATGAGGCGTTGCGAAAAGTGCTACTGAAACGATTTGAAAGCTAAAATCCTAGATAAGATTTAAAAAATGAGCTCGATTGAACTCATTTAATTCCAGTGCTGATTTAAATCTAACAGCTGTTCTACAGCTTGCGCCACAGATTCGGCTTGGACTGCATCCTCCAAAGCGACAATTAAACTGTTTGGCAGTTGCAGCTTTTGAATGCTGCGAATGGTGGCGGTTTTACGTAGTTGATCGGTCATGGGAAATCCTGTGAATTCGATGATTATTTCAATACGATCATGTTAGGTTAGAATACATGATTTGAAAAACCGAATATTATAATAAAAATAATTTGATATTACGATTGTTTTTAATTTCATCAATATTTTAAGGTTTGATCTTGTTTTTTTGATCCGCATTTTTGATGAAAGAGGCGCTGATTTTGGCTAATCAGATCTCATCGCATGATTTTAAGCACTAGATAAAATCAATCAGAACCAACCGCAATATTTACGGATTTTTTTGAGTGAAACCTAGCGTATAGCTTGAGTTTTGCTATAGTAAGGACAATTTTGAAGCAACATTAGGAATATGTTATGTCAGCAGCTCCACGCATTGGTGTATTAGGTGCAGGCGGTCGTATGGGACGCATCCTCATTCAAGCTGTTCAAGAGGCGGGGTATCAACTTGCAGCCGCAGTTGAACGTCCAGAAAGCAGTTTGATTGGTGCAGATGCAGGCGAACTTGCTGGGATTGGTGCTGTTGGAATCAAGATTGTCGGTGACTTAAAAGATGTATTAAAAGACTGTGATGTAGTGATTGACTTCACTGCACCTGCTGCAACCGCGCATCATTTAAAACTCTGCCGTGAAGCAGGGGTGGCGATTGTGATTGGCACGACCGGCATGAATGACGAACAAAAAGCCTATTTAGATGATTCAGCCACTGAAACGCCAGTGGTGTATGCTGCAAATTACTCAGTAGGTGTAAACGTATCGATCAAGCTTCTAGAGCTTGCCTCTAAAGTATTTGGTGATACGGTGGATATTGAGGTCATCGAAGCGCATCATCGTCATAAGGTGGATGCACCATCAGGGACTGCTTTAATGATGGGTGAAGCGATTGCCGGTGCTTTGGGTCGTGACTTAAAACAAGATGCTGTGTATTGCCGTGAAGGGCATACCGGCCCTCGTGAGCGTAAAACGATTGGTTTCCAAACCATTCGTGGTGGTGACATTGTCGGTGAACATACCGCCATGTTTATTGCCGATGGTGAACGTGTGGAAATTACCCATAAAGCGACTAACCGGATGAATTTCGCTTCTGGTGCAGTGCGTGCTGCAGCTTGGGTAGTCGGTAAAGCACCAAAAAAATACGACATGAAAGACGTGTTGGGTTTTAACGATATTCAAGTTTAATCTAGCCGAGTAAAGCAGAATTTAAACCAAGACAATAAGTTTTTTCAGGCGCTTAAACTCTTAGGCGCTTGATGAGCATAACCACAACAACAATCATAAAAAGCGCAGGTTTGATGCGCTAGAATTAAAAAGTTGAATCAATAATGAAAAACGATCTGCACAAGCTCAGTACTTTATTTAAAGTCAGTGGTATCAGTCTGAGTTTAATCTCTACTGCACATGCGGTAGAAAGCTCTAAACTCACCCTCAATAAAAACAACATCAAAGTTTGGACCATTCAGGACGGTGACAATCCAATCTTGTCTTATAAAGCCGAAACCATATTGGACACCACGATTGAGCGTGCTGTGGGAATCGTGTTAGATGTGGAACAGGCCAAAACTTGGATTCCCAATGTGGCTTCAGCAGAAGTGTTATCGCAGGATTTAAACAGTGGTAGCTTTAAAATGTATATGGTGTTGGACTTTCCATTTCCGCTGAAGGACCGTGATTTAATTGTAGAAGGCAAAATGTCCAAAGATTCAAATGGCATCATTCGTATTCAAAACAAAGCCATACAACAGGGCAAAGCAATTCAACCCAATTATGTACGATTAAAAAAATACCAAGGGGATTGGAGCTTTCAACCCTTAGCAGACAATAAAGTGAAAGTCATCACGACCGGCTATGCTGACCCTGAAGGGGTGATTCCGCAGAGTGTGACCAATTTATTTGTACAACAACAGCCCTATCAAATGCTGCAAAAAATGAAAATCGAATTGGCCAAACCGAATAAAAAATTACCGGAGCTGCCTGCGATTTTAAAATAATGCCTATGTGGATGAGTGATGAAAATACCTGATAAAAAACCCTGCACATCGGCAGGGTTTTATTTAAAGATGATTTATTCAAAGATAACTTATTCAAAGACAACGTATTCAAAAGCACTATATGCAAAGACAGCCCATTTAAAGCCAGTTGATTTACACAGACTGAAGTTTGGGCTTTAAGCTCATCTGAAGGAACACTAACAACAGCCCCAACCCGGTTAATAGCGCGCCCATATAAGATACGGCTGCATAACTTAGACCTGCACTAAGGACCACACCGCCTGCAGCAGCACCCAAAGCATTGCCCAAGTTAAAGGCGCCAATATTGACCGAAGATGCCAGTCCCGGTGCATCATGGGCAACCGACATGACCCGCATTTGTAAGGGAGGAACTACGGCAAATGCAGCCGCACCCCATACAATCAGAGCCAAAGCAGCCCCGAGCGTAGTTTCAGCCAAAACAGGGAAGAGCAGCATCATCAGCATCAGCAATGCTAAAAAGCCGATCAAGGTTTTATTTAGAGACAAATCAGCAAATTTCCCCCCGAAGTGATTGCCCAAAGAGAATCCAATACCGATCAGTACCAACATCAGGGTAATAGTGGTAGGTGTTGCATGAGTGATGCTATGCAAGCTTGGCGCTATATAGGTATACAGCGTAAACATTGCCCCAGCACTCATCACCGTGGTCATTAGAGCCAAAACGACAGGCAAGCGCGTTAAGACCTTTAACTCAGCTCGAACATTCGGACGTTCATTGACTTGGAGGTTGGGTAAGGCTTTCCATAGTGCCAACATGGTGATCAGACCCAAGAGTGCAATGAGTGTAAACGCCATACGCCAGCCAATGGTTTGACCAATCCACGTCGCTAAAGGCACACCGCCAATATTGGCAATGGTGAGTCCCATAAACATCATCGCCACTGCACTGGCTTGTTTGTCTTTAGGCACCACACTGGTTGCTACAATTGAACCAATTCCAAAGAATGCGCCATGATTTAAACTGGTAATGATTCGCGCACCCATCAGTCCCCAATAATTCGGCGCAATGGCTGCCAATAGATTACCAAGGGTAAAAATACTCATCAAAATAATCAGGGCTTTACGCCGTGAAAAATGCCCAAACCACAAGGTCATGAACGGTGCACCGAACATCACCCCCAACGCATAGGCGGTAATCAGCATACCTGCGCTTGGGATGGAGATATTTAAACTTTCTGCAATTTGAGGGAGGAATCCCATGGGTGAAAATTCGGTGGTACCGATGGCAAAAGCACCGATGGCAAGTGCCAACAGAGGAAGATTCATTTTCATGATGAGCCTAGTACGCCAATTTGATAAGCAATAATTTTAAATGAGACTAAAGCTAGCGCTCGTCTATGTCAGTTGTACAAATTAACTCGCTCAATGATCATTCATATGAGCGATGGGAAATTTATCATAAGTATTGTTGTTAGGATATCGCCCTCATGGTGATTAAGCAGGGATCGAGTGCACCTTTGCCATGCGATTATTAAGACTGCTATGTTGAGTTTTTCATCGCATAGGCTGAAAGCTGTTGTATGACCTGTTTGGGTGGAACCTGTAAGTACATTAAGTTGTGTCGCGTTTTATTTTCTCGGTTGACCAATTGGACAGTATAGTTTTGATCCTTTGAATGCTGGCACTGAAAATGTAAATTTTTCTGTTGAGGTGAGTTGAATCTGATTTGATTTTCAGCAGATACCCGATAGATGTAATTTCGAGTAGAGACCACATTTTTAATCATAGGCTGAATTTGTTCTAATTCATATTGACCTAAATGTTCTGCTTTGAGAAATCCTTCAATCAGAGACTTACAAATAAAATGTTGTTGTTGCGCCAAAGCATTTTGAGGTTTTGAATCACATGCGCCCAAAGCAAAGCTCAATACACATATTATTGGTAAAAATACAGCATCTTGGCATTTGAAGTTGCATTTCATCAAGGTCTCCTTTTTTGTTCTACATCGTCTTGCTACGGACTTAGGAGATTAGATCTGTTATGGTTATAGATACAGATACACAAAATACTAAAAAATGAGTACAGATCATGACCTTTCAATATCAATCTTTGGCTCAACATATTGCTCAGAAGATTTATCGGAGTGAACTCAAGATCGGTCAGCGTCTCAGCTCTTTAAGACAATTCGCTGAACAGCATCAGGTCAGTCTAAATACTGCAAAAAGTTGCTATGAATTATTAGAAGCGCAAGGACTGATCTACGTAAAGCCTAAAGCTGGTTATTTCGTACAGTCGCAAGCTCAACCCCTACATAGTATTGCTCAGCCACAGCATTTAGATTTTGATGCAATCGCAAAGCAGGTATCCAATTTAGAGTTACAAATTGAGATCCATGAGGCATCGATCAGTTCTGATTTGATTCATTTAGGATCTATTCAACTTTCTCCGAATCTGATTCCTATTGATGCTTTACGCCGTTCCATTCAGCGTGCTTTAAAACATAGTAAATCTGAAGATTTTTTATATAGTGATCGTCAAGGACATTCAAAACTAAGAGAAGCTTTATCTGCACATTGGGCGGAAGATGGAATTTTCATTGCGAAAGAAGAGATTTATATTACTAATGGTTGTATGCCTGCTTTATCAACAGTGATTCAAAATCTGACAGAAGTCGATGACAGCATTATCATTCCAACGCCTAACTACAATGGTCAGTTGCAATTATTGGCAACCTTAAAAAGAAAAATATTAGAAATACCTGCACATGCAGATGGTTTTGATATCGATCGCTTAGAACAAGCCATGCGTGATTCAGGTGCTAAAGTCTGTTTACTCACAGCCAATTTTCAAAACCCCTTAGGGTTTTGTCTCAGTTATGCCGACAAAGAAAAAATTGCACAGTTAGCTGCTCAGTATCAATGTTATGTCATAGAAGACGATATTTATGCAGAATGCGCTTATAGCTTGAAGCGTCCACTGCCGATTCAATATTGGGATCGGAAAGGCTATGTGATTTATTGTGGATCAGTATCTAAATCGCTATCGCCATCTTATCGTATCGGTTGGTTTTGTTTACCTTCAAGATTAAAGCATCTAAGAGCGAAAATTCTGACGCAAAATTCGGCAGTGAATACCCCACTTCAATTGGGACTCGCAGATTTAATTTATAGTCGAGCTTATCGCGAGCATCTCAATCAACTTAAACCTAAATTAATGCGACAAGTCGAACAGTATCGTCAATTTATTATGCAAGCTTTTGCAGGGGTTGAGATACGCATTAATCAACCTCAGGGTGGGTATGCTTTGTGGCTTCAATTGCCTCAACAGATCGATAGTCTAAAGATGTACCGCTATGCACAACAACACAGTATCAATATCGTACCCGGTCTAGTGTTTGGTGAAGACCAACGTTACAACAATTGTATTCGCCTTAATGCAGGGCATCAGCTTTCAGATGAGATCGAAAGGGCAATTCAACTTTTAGCCGATTGGGCGAAAAAACAAATTTAGCCTGAGGATTTTAGATTCTTCTATCTATTTCGCATGGCAATCATTTTCATGATCATTGACCATCCCAACTGCTTGCATAAAGGCATAGACAATGGTGGGACCCACAAATTTAAAACCGTGTTTCTTTAGTGTGCTTGAAATCTGTTGGCTGAGTTCTGTCTGAGCGGGGGCGGTTTTATAATTTTCAACGTTATGAACAAGGGTCTGATCACCGACAAAATCCCACAACCATTGCACAGGATCAATGCCTTGAGCTTTTAGAGTTTGCCAAGCAATGGCATTGTCGCGAATCGCTTTAAGCTTGCCGATATGACGGATAATCCGAGCATTTAAACAGCATTGAGCTAAGTACTCGTCTGAGAACTGCGCGATATCTTGAATGGAATATTGAAAAAAAAGCTCACGATAGGCTTCACGCTTTTTTAACACCGTAATCCAAGACAATCCCGCTTGTTGTCCTTCCAAACACAGCATTTCAAACAGTTGTGCTTCGTTTTTTACGGGCTTGCCCCACTCATGATCATGGTAGGCGATATAGAGTGGATCATTGGAGCACCAGCCACAGCGTTGAACCGTCATGTTGATGCTCCTGAAGATGTGTAAATATTTACATTGATGCTCAGAGTGAGAACTTGACCCATTGATCTTGTTGATTGTCCCAATACGACAGTTCGGCTTGTGCTAATTCTTCAAATTTCACCCAAACATCATGGCCTGATTTGTCGGAAAACCCGGTGCTGATCATCAGGGCATCTTCACTGATTTCCATGATCCAACCTTGATGCGTTTGTCCGTTGAAAGTAATTCGTTGTTGATTACCTGATTCGGCAAATTCAACAAGACGGTTGATCAAAGCTTCTGACATGAACAGTTCCTAAAACTTAAAAAATTAACGTAAATATGGGTAAGGATTTACCGCACCACGACCGCGACCTTGCAGGTACAAACCATAGTGTAGATGTGGAGCAGTATGACGTGCATTTCCAGTGTTGCCAACATAGCCGATATGCTCACCTTTTTTGACATAATCACCTTCTTTTAGGCCGCGTTTATGCCCATCAAGATGTGCATAGTAATGCCAAGCACCACCTGGGCCTAAAATCCAAATGACTTTTCCGCCCAAGTTATTGTCTTTTAAACTGCCGACCAAACCCTCAGTGGTACTATAAACCTTTGTACCTTTGGGTGCCAAAATATCAATCCCCTCATGGGTACGTCCACTGCTTCTTGAGGCAGCCCAGGTATCGCGAAGTTGACTACTTTTAACCTTATCCACCGGAATCGGTAGGCGAGAGGGAAGGCTCATGGCTTTTAAACGATTGGCGATATTCGGTTCAACGCTATAAGGCTTCTTTGGTGCTGTGGTACACGCAGCAAGCAAAACCACGAAACAACTCACGAAACACCATTTTAAAAATACAGTCACGACACATCCTTATTGAGGGCAGATCAATTAAAAAATCTCGCCCTCGAATATGTCATAGATTCACGGCTGAGATCAATTTTTTCATGGCCGTAGGAATGCCTTGTGCGGTCGCTTGTTCAGGACTGAGCCATTGTCCGCCCAATTCGCTTTGCAGATATTCCATCTGATCTGTATCGACGTCAAAAATAGACGCATTTAATAGCCAAGTAAAATGAGTAAAGCTATGACTGATCTGAACAGATTGTTTGTTTGAAATCAATTTAAATTGTTGAATGGTTTGATCGAATTCAGCAGATGCTTCAATAATCGGCAATGTCCAGAGTCCACCCCAAAGCCCTGAGTGCGGACGTTGTTGCCACAGCCACTGACCGTCTGCAGATTTGAGTAACAACACTTGAGCTGATTTAATCGGCACGGCTTTTTTGGGCTTCTTAAACGGTAACTCGGTTTCTAAACCTTGTTGATGTGCTTTGCAATGCGCCTGCATCGGACAGTACAAACAGAGCGGTTTCTTTGGGGTACACACGGTTGCACCCAAGTCCATAATCGCTTGGGTATAATCATGGTTGCGTTCAGTGGGGCACAATTGTTCGGTCAGTTGCCACATGGCACGTTCATGCACAGGTTTCGATAGATCATCTTCTATGGCAAAGAAACGGGCTAACACTCGTTTTACATTGCCATCCATAATCACGCCATACTGACGTAAACCCAATGACATTAAGGCACCGCCTGTGGAAGGACCAATGCCCGGGAGTTCAACCCATTCTTCTAAGCTATTGGGGAAATGTCCCTTTTGACTGACGATGCCTGCTGCCTTATGTAAGTTTCGAGCACGGGCGTAATAGCCCAAACCCGCCCAATAGGGTGCAACATCATCCCATGCCGCTTGACCTAAATCATCGACTGTTTGAAAGCGTTCAATGAATCGATCAAAATATTGCAATACGGTTTTGACTTGAGTTTGCTGCAACATAATTTCAGAGACCCACACTTTGTAAGGGTCATCCGCCACTTGCCAGGGCAGGTCATGACGACCATGTTGATCGAACCAAGTGAGCAGAGCATCTGAAAAAGAAAATGGCGACATGAGGTCTCAGTATAAAAAGGGCAGTGCAAAATACGACACTAGTATAGCAACTCAAGTTGCCTTGATACGACGTTGTTTGTCGTGCCGATTTATTTTTAAAGGTGTGTATCACTATCCAATGACAGATTTCAAAATCTGCTTAAAGCATTAAAAAAGGTGCCGAAGCACCTTTTATTTATAGGCTTAAAATCAGCTTAATCCGCTGCGACCACGCCCCAACGGCTGTCCAATTTCAAAGGCTGATTTTTATAGCGTGGAATAATGTGAATGTGTAAATGTTCTGAAGCCTGCTCACCAAAGACATGCCCATCATTAAAGGCAACATGGAAACCTTCAGGCTGATGACGAATCTTCAATTCATTACGTGCCAGCTCTAACAGCGACTGTAAGCTTTTACGCTCTTTGTCGGTAATTTCAAAAAAAGAACTGACATGACGTAAAGGCACAATCACGGTATGCCCTTTGCTTAAGGGGTGTAGCTCGGGCAAAATGACACCAAAATCATTTTTATCAATCACGTCATATTCATCGTAATTGCAGTATGCACATTCGTGTTCTGTCATTGCCATATCCTCTATATTTTACGTTTTACTTCTATTTAATCTTTTGGCGCTATATTTTGATTAGCCCAATGTACGTGCTAAAAGTGCGTACATTTCAGCAAAACTTTTTTGTTCTGCTTCAGCGTTATACCCTAAATCGACAGCATTGGCTTTAGCACGTTCGTCTGCCAATGGATTGGTAAAGCCATGTTTTGCATCTTCAAAAATAATTACTTGATGGTTCACTTTGGCTGCAAACATTTCTTCTTTAAACTGAGCGACGTCATCGAGACTCACCATGCTGTCATCTTCACCATGCAACACTAAAATTTCAGCTTTAACCTGACCTTCTTGTGCAGGGCTTTGTGGACTGAGGTTGGCATGAAAGGTGGCCACTGCTTTTAAGTCTGCGCCTGAACGTGCCAAATCCAGCACCACTTTACCGCCAAAACAGAAACCAATAGCTGCTAGTCTTTCCGAGTTTACTTCAGGTTGTGCGGCTAAAGTGGCTAAACCTGCAGACGAGCGAGTCACATTGGTCTCAGCCTGTTCAAAAGTTTGCATCATCCATGCATAGGCTTGCTTGGCATCTGTAGTAACTTTTTTATCCCCATAGAGATCAATTGCCAATGCGGCATAACCCTGCTCAGCCAATTCACGTGCACGTTGTTCAGTATATTCGTTACGACCCCACCATTCTGGCGCAACAATCACACCTGCCACGGGTTGCGTATTTTCAGGTGCAGCAAAATAACCGATTAAGCTGCTACCGTCTTTTGCAGTGTACTGAATCTCACGTGTTTGAATGGCTTGAGTCATTGTTGTCGTCCTTTTTTAAAGTGCTTTTAAACCAAATATGACCCAAGATTAAAGCATAAAATACTTGAATGGTAATGAATATTTGCAGATAAACACAGCTGAAATGTGAGAATTTATAACGGATATTTTGATGAACTGAAGCAATAAAAAAAGAAGGACGAATCCTTCTTTTCATGTCATGAATCTTTTAAGTTGAATCTGAGTCAAATGACAGATTCTGTAATAAGTTTAACTTCAGGAGTTAAACTCTTCCTCGAGAAATAAAACCGATAATGGCAAGGATCACAGCGATCACCAATAGGATCACAGCGAAGTCTTTAGACAATCCTGCTACACCACCGAAACCGAGTAGACTTGCAATAAGTGCGATAACCGCAAAGATAATAGCCCAACGAAACATTTTAATTCTCCAAGTGTTTTTATAAGTGTTTCAACAGTATAGGAAAATTTACTGCTCATAATGTATACAAAACGTGTGCGAATATGTGTATTTATGCATTTTTAGTAAACAGACTGTAACTCGCTACTTTAAAATTTTCCATAAATATTAATGCTATAATGCTTAAATCTTGTCATCTAAACACCAATTATGAGTTCAGCACTACGCCCCGACTTTTGGAAACATTATTCTCTTGAGCAAATGAATCAAGCGGAATGGGAAGCGATTTGTGATGGCTGCGGCTTATGTTGTTTGGTCAAATTACAAGATGAAGAGACTGAAGAAATCAGCTATACCAAAGTGGCGTGTAAACTCTTGGATTGCAGCACCGCGCAATGTTCGGACTATTCGAATCGAAAACAGCACGTTCCCGATTGTGTCAAATTGGATTATGCCAGTTTACAACAGATCAGTTGGTTACCCTCGACCTGTGGTTATCGGCGTTTAAATGAAGGCAAGAAACTCCCGCCTTGGCATTATTTGAATACTGGCTCTCGTTTGAGTGTGGTGCATGCGAAAAAATCTGCGGCAGGCCGCTGTATTTCTGAGTCCGAAATCGATGAAGATGAGATCGATGAATATATTGTACGCTGGGTGCGCTGAGCCACATACGATTCATATTTTGTAATAAATCAACTGTATAAGCTTGTGACCTTTGCATGGGTTTTATCTATGATTGGATAAAACATCATCAAAAATAGAGCAACTTATGAATCATAAATTGACCGTATTCAGTCTGGTTATCGCTTCACTGGGAATGATGGCATGCTATGCCAATGAAACCACCCCTTCAAAACAATCCTCCTCCAACGCCACTGCGCAGCAGACTAATCTTGCATCAAACGCTTCACACCGTATTGAGCAGACTTATCAGATTGAAAAAATGGCGCAGTTTAATGAGCCTTGGGCCATGTCGAGTTTACCCAATGGCAAACTGTTAGTGACCGAGCGAAAAGGCACACTGCGACTGTTTGATCCAGCGACTAAAAAACTCACTCGAATAGAGGGCGTACCAACGGTTGCCTATGGCGGACAGGGTGGTTTAGGTGATGTGGTGGTGCATCCTGATTTTGCTCAGAATCGTTGGGTCTATTTAAGCTATGCTGAAAAAGGTCAGGGCGGTACAGGGGCGGTAGTGGTTCGAGCGGAACTCGATTTAAGCCAAGCCAAGAAACCACAATTGCGCAACATCAAACGCATTTGGGAGCAAGTGCCAAAAGTGGAGGGAGAAGGACACTATTCGCACCGAATTTTGTTTGATGACCAAGGCAAGTTGTGGATCAGTTCAGGTGAACGGCAGCAATTTACCCCTGCCCAAGACATGAAATCTAACTTGGGTAAAATTGTGCGCTTAAATGCCGATGGTACTCCAGTTCAAGACAATCCTTTTTACCAGCAAGGTGGTGTTACAGCGCAAATTTGGTCTTTAGGCCATCGTAATCCTTTAGGTTTAGCTTTCGATGCCAACAAACAATTGTGGGTCGTGGAAATGGGACCCAAAGGCGGAGATGAACTAAATCGAGTGGAAAAAGGTGCTAACTATGGTTATCCGCAGGTCTCGAATGGTGATCATTATGATGGAAAACCGATTCCGGATCATGCCACTCGTCCTGAATTTAAAGCGCCTGAAATTCATTGGACGCCTGTGATTTCACCATCAAGCTTAATGATTTATCAAGGCAATCAATTCCCACAGTGGAAAAATAAAGCCTTGATCAGTGGTTTATCCTCTAAAGCCATTGTGGTGGTGGATATTGAATCTCAGCCAGTCCAAGAAGTGCAGCGCTTAGATTTGGGCAAACGTATTCGAGCGGTTCAGCAAGCTCAAGATGGTTCGATTTGGGTACTTGAAGATGAAGCCGGCGCACATTTACTCAAACTCACACCAAAAACTTAAAGTTCAAGCATGGAATATTGCGGTTGAGTATTTTTTAACACCGATCTGAGCCCAATCAAAAACGCCGTTTTGTGCTATTCCATAGTAGACTATGAAATAGCACTTTTTGACACCATAAAAATATGTCCGAAACTCAAATTCCACTTCCTGAACGCCTACGTCCACGCGATTTGTCTGAGATTATCGGACAAGATCATCTGCTTGGTGAACATGCCCCATTACGTCAAATGATTGATCAAGGGCATCTGCCTTCGATTATTTTTTGGGGGCCGCCGGGCGTCGGTAAAACCACTATTGCCTTACTGCTGGCTCAAGCCGTTGACCGTCCTTTTATCAGCTTATCTGCACTAAATACCGGTGTGAAAGAACTACGTGAAGTGATTGCGGAAAGTGGTGATTTGATTGTACCTGTGGTGTTTATTGATGAAATTCACCGCTTCAACAAATCACAGCAAGATGCCTTACTCAATGCAGTTGAAAAAGGCAAAATCACCTTAATTGGCGCAACCACTGAGAACCCGTCATTTGAAGTAAATAATGCCTTATTGTCTCGCTGTCAGGTCTATACCTTAAATGCGCTGAATGAAGATGATATTCAAAATCTGATTCGCCGTGCGCTGAAACAAGATAAGTTTTTACAAGACCGTTATATTCAAATCGGTGAATATGATGCTCTGGTTCAGTTTGCAGCAGGGGATGCACGTAAGGCGTTGAACCTACTTGACCTGATCGCATCAACATTTGAAGCTGATGTCGAAAATATTGTCGATAATGCCGTGGTGGTCAAAGTCGCACAGCAAAATATTGCACGCTACGACAAATCTGGCGAACAGCATTATGATTTGGTGTCTGCCTTTATTAAATCCATTCGTGGCAGTGATCCTGATGCAGCGCTGTATTGGATGGCACGCATGCTTAAGGGTGGTGAAGATCCGGTCTTTATTGCCCGCCGTATGCTGATCGCAGCCTCTGAGGACATTGGCAATTCAAATCCAAATGCTTTGCTTTTGGCGGGAGAATGTTTACGCTCCGTGCAAGCCATCGGTATGCCGGAATGTCGGATTATTTTGGGACAATGTGCGGTGTATTTGGCGACCAGTGCCAAGAGTAATAGCACCTACTTAGCAATCAACAAAGCACTTGAATTGGCAGAGCGAACCTCGAATCTACCTGTACCTTTACATTTACGTAATGCACCAACCAAACTCATGAAAGAACAGGGCTATGGTGTGGATTATCTGTATCCGCACAATTACCCTGAGCATTTTGTGATGCAGGATTATTTACCGCCTGAATTGAAAGGCACTAAGTTGTACGAGTCGGCACGGAATAAACGTGAAGTGGAAGGTGAGCGTTTACAACAACGTCGCTGGATGCAACAGCAAGAACAACAGCAGCAGTAATATAAGGTTATCAGCAGGCGCTTCGGCGCCTTTTTTATAAAAGTTTTAAAGAGATTGAATAGAAAAACAGAAACAGCAGACAAAAAAAATTGCTTAGCCGTATCGTTAAGCAATTATTAAAAGGTGTGGGAGAGGAATGTCTTTGGAAATGACAGCCGTTTTTTTAAGCATACAAAGCAGCAAATTACTGCTTTCAATCGAGAGTAAGCATAAAATACAAAAAGAGGGTGGCAACTATAGTCTCTCTCTCTGAGTAACCAACTCCTATAGCTGCCTGGTATTTAGAAATACTAAAGAAAAAGCAAAAATTAGTAAAAGTGAATATTCTAATTTATATTATTTATAATAACGGATATTTCAATAAAGTGTTTTAAATCATTGACTTAAAAACATTTAAAGATCCTGTTTTAGTCTAAAAAATCATCTTTGTATCGATTTTAATCATTTTTAGTTTAAGTTCTACTCAAAAATAGTGGATTGTTTTATTTATATGCAGCACTGTTTTTTTTATTCAAAAAATCAATCTCGCTTGTTGTGAACAAAATCGCCCATTAAAAAACCGAGCAGAGTTGCTCGGTTTTTTTTAAAGATGACGTTCAGCGATTAGATATCAGAAAGATCAACACCAATACGGGTTGCTACTTCTTCATACGCTTCAACCACACCACCTAAACCTTGGCGGAAACGGTCTTTATCGAGTTTTTTCTTGGTGTCTTTGTCCCATAAACGGCAGCCGTCTGGAGAAAATTCATCACCCAATACAATACGGTCGTGGAATACACCAAATTCAAGTTTAAAGTCCACTAGCAACATGTTGCCTTGTGCGAACAAGTCTTTGAGTACCACATTGACTTTTTGAGTCAATTCTTTCATCTGTGCCAATTGATCAGCAGTCGCCCAACCTAAAGCAATCGCTTGAGATTCGTTAACCATTGGATCGCCTAAGCCATCATCTTTAAAGAACAATTCAAATGTCGGTGGAGTCAGCTCTAAGCCTTCTTCTACCCCTAAACGGCGGCATAATGAACCTGCAGCGTAGTTACGCATTACACATTCAACAGGAATCATGCTTAATTTTTTCACCAACACTTCTGTTGGAGAAAGCAATTTTTCAAAGTGAGTTTCGATGCCCGCAGCAGCGAGTTTTTCCATGATAAAGGCGTTAAAGCGGTTATTAACCTTACCCTTCCGATCTAGTTGTTCGATCTTTTCGCCATTGAATGCAGAAGCATCGTCGCGGAAGACTAAAATCAAATGGTCTGCGCTATCTGTTTCATAAACGGATTTTGCTTTACCAGTATAGAGCAAGGTTTGTTTTAACATGATGGAACCTTTTTCGAGAAAATATGCCTAGAACGACTAGGCTGGCCAGTTTTGGTAAATCTGGGTTAATAGCTCTGCAGCCTTTTCTTTGTCTGCAAAGTTATTTTTGGCATCGAATACAGCAAGGGTATTGCTGGCACCGGCAGAATTCAGCTTCAACACAAAGGTTTCACCATCAATTTTCAAAGTCGCTTGTTGGTTCGCTTTTGATACCACATTGATATTCAAACTGCTTAAGGTTGCAGCGGTATACTGCCAAATGGTCTCGGCATTGCCATCAATTTTGATCAAGGGATTACCATTACCATCTTTCAAAAGTTGTGGTCTGCCTACGCTGGTGCTTGCTGTATCTTCAATCGGGTTAGATGCTTCTAGCGCCACTTTTGGGCGCGGAAGATCAAAGCGGTTACCTTTCTTATTCACATAAGACGGTGCATTTTCAATCGCAAGCGGATCAACCACTGGCGCTGGATACAATGGCGTTGCCGGTCGAACCATGGCACCTTCAGGATATTTAAGCTTTTCTTGCGTACTTGTGTTTTTATAGTCCAAAGAACCATTGTCTAGACTAATTTTGCTGAACGTACTACAACCCGCTAAACTTAAAGCTGAAAGGGCAAGGATTAAACCAAAACGTAATTGCATATTTAAAAGCTCTTATTGAATGATACTCGCTGCTTGGAGTTCTTCGCGCAACTGAGATCGATATTGTTCTGCGAGTGGTGTCAATGGAAGACGAATACCGGTACCAATGAGACCCATTTCATGTAGGGCCCATTTCACAGGAATTGGGTTTGATTCACAAAATAAAATATTGTGTAGATTTGCAACTTCTTGATTCTTTGCTTCTGCTTGAGCTGTATCGCCTGCAAGACCAAGCGCACACATCTCGCTCATTTGCTTCGGCGCAACATTAGCCGTCACTGAAATATTGCCTTTCGCCCCATGTGCAATCAATTGGTATGCAGTCGCATCATCACCTGAATACACCACCATGTCTTTGCCTTGTAGGCCTGCAAGCAATTCAGCACCACGTGGTACATCACCGGTTGCATCTTTAATGCCGACAATTTGTGGGATGTCTGCAAGGCGAATCACGGTGTCATTGTGCAAATCGACACCGGTACGACCCGGTACATTATACAAGATTTGTGGCAGGTCAACTGCTTCAGCAATGGCTTTGTAGTGTTGGTATAAGCCTTCTTGCGTTGGTTTGTTGTAATACGGGGTGACCAACAGTGCAGCATCTGCACCTAACTCTTTGGCTTCTTTGGTCAGTTCAATCGCTTCACGGGTCGAATTTGCACCGGTACCCGCAATAATGGGAATACGTTTGTTGGCCACACGAATGATTTCTTTGATCACTTGGGTGTGTTCAGCCATGCTTAAGGTTGAAGCTTCACCCGTGGTACCGACCGCTACAATGCTGTTGGTGCCTTGTGCAATATGCCATTCAACAAGCTTTTCGAGACCCTTCCAATCTACAGTTCCATCTTCAAACATGGGAGTGACGATTGCGACAATTGAGCCTTGAATAATCTGAGCTTGCTGAGTAGTCATTTTAAAAAAATATCCTGTTTTTCCATCCAGTGAAGGTAAAAAATCGAGAGTTTGGATGGGTTCGTATTTTGATTTATAACATGATCCAACACGAATTGCATATCGAATAATGCGTCACTAAATTATGACCGAACAGGGGCTTAAGAACAATACAAAATATGAAAAGCTGAGAAAAAGTTTAGTTAAAACAAGTAACTTTTTTTTAACTTTCACGTAATTTAGCGAGATATTTTCAAATTGATCATGATCTTAAATATGCCATATCTGACAATTCAATGAATTAAACTTAAAAATCAATCCTTGAGCAGATCTAAAGTGGGATGCACGCCTAATTTTAAAGGTGATTCAATTTAGGCGTGTTCAATCAGATTCACGATTTTTATTGAATGCTATTACGGTCTATTCTGTAGCGTATTCATTTATAAAAACGTTGTGTTGGATGCCGTTCAAGATTGATTCAAGTGAAGTCCATGAAGAGGGAATATAAGGTATTGATGAAGCATAAGCATGAATCTTCAGTGAATGCTTAAAGTTGAAATTATGGCGCTGAACAGCCACACTGCACGTTAGAAAAATAAAGTTTTGGGAGAAGAAGGACCATGTTCCAATCTGAACGCAGTGCATTGATTGTGGTCGATGTACAAAACGGATTTACGCCAGGCGGTAATTTAGCGGTTGCACATGCAGATCAAATTATTCCGGCGATTAATCAATTGGCACAACATTTTGACAATGTGATCATTACGCAAGATTGGCATCCGGACAATCACATTTCCTTTGCAGACAATCATGCGGGTAAAAAGCCTTTTGACACGATTGAGCTTGATTATGGTACTCAAGTGTTATGGCCGAAGCATTGCGTGCAAGGGACAGATGATGCCGCCCTACATCCTGATTTAGATGTGTCCTTCGCGCAGTTGATTATTCGCAAAGGTTTCCATGCCGGCATTGATAGCTATTCAGCGTTTATGGAAGCGGACCATAAAACCACGACAGGCTTAGCAGGTTACTTAAAAGAACGCGGTTTAGACACGGTATATGTGGTCGGGATCGCAACTGATTTTTGTGTGGCATGGACGGCCATAGATGCTGCGAAATTAGGCTTTAAAAGTTATGTGGTTGCCGATGCCACCAAGGGCATTGATTTAAATGGCTCATTACAGCACGCATGGCAAGAAATGTTGGCGCATGGGGTGAAACGGATCTATGCCAAAGACCTGATTGCACAGCAGGCGACAGCTTAAGCTTTGATCTTCTTTTCACGCTATGGATAAACAGAGGATGTTGATCTATAGCGTTTTATCTTTCCTATAGGAATGGACTATGTCTGGTTTTCTCAGATTTTCAGCATTTATTCAAAAAACATTTGCGCTTTGGGTGGTGCTGTTTGCAGGGATTGCACTGATTGTGCCTGAAGCTTTTGTGTGGCTGAAAAGCTATATCACATGGATGCTCGGAATCATTATGTTTGGTATGGGCATGACCATGACCCTAGATGACTTTAAAGGGGTGGTGCACAGCCCTAAAGCCGTGTTGATTGGTGTGATTGCACAATTTGTGGTGATGCCAGGCTTAGCCTATGCCTTGTGTCAGATTTTCCAATTGCCTGCTGAAATTGCCATTGGGGTGATCTTGGTCGGATGCTGTCCGGGTGGAACGGCATCCAATGTGATTACTTATATGGCAAAGGGCAATACCGCACTGTCGGTAGCATGTACTTCTGTTTCGACCATCCTTGCGCCATTTTTAACCCCTGCGATTTTTTATGTATTGGCGAGTCAATGGATTGAAATCAATGCATTTTCAATGCTGACCTCTATTTTACAAGTGGTGCTATTTCCGATCTTTTTGGGTTTGATTGTACGTACATTACTTAAGAACAAAGTCGATGCTTATATTTCGGTGATGCCGTTGGTGTCGGTGGTCGCAATCGTACTGATTGTGGCTGCGATCATTGGCGACAGTAAAGCACAAATATTCCAATCGGGTTTGCTGATTTTAGGGGTGGTGGCGTTGCACAATGCTTTGGGTTACCTGCTTGGGTTTTGGGCGGCACGTTGGTTTAAATTGCCTTACGCCGATGCCAAAGCTGTAGCGATTGAGGTGGGCATGCAAAACTCAGGTTTAGGCGTAGCGTTGTCGGCGGTGCATTTTTCAGCCTCTCCGCTGACAGCATTGCCGAGTGCGATTTTCAGTTTATGGCACAATATTTCAGGCCCCGCTTTGGCAACCTATTGGGCCACGAAAACCGATATAGATCGGACTGATCAAACTCATTGAGTAAAAAATATACGTAAAAAAAGAGCATTCAGATGCTCTTTTTTTATGGGGAATGAAAACTGATCAGCACTTGTTAAATCAGTATTTTTAATTCAATAAACGTCTTTCATAAATCAATTTTTATCCTATTATAATTTAATAATGGAGATTCCCTCTCCTTTTAGGAGAGGGCTAGGGAGAGGTTTTTTTTAGATTAAAATACCCTCATCCTTACTTTTTCACAGAGAGAATAGGAAATTTCATTGATCCTTTAGATCTTGGTTCTATGATCATTTTTTGATTTTTGAAAGAACTCTAATAGTTTCAACTGATCCAGAAATACCTGTTCTGTCCAGACGTGAAAGCCGTGTTGTTTCAGTAAAGCAGCCGTAACGCCATTACCCACGATTTTCTGTCCGCTAAATGAACCATCATAAATCAGTTGAGAACCGCAAGAGGGGCTATTGGCTTTTAAAATAACATGGCTGACGTGGTGTCGCTGTGCGAGCTTTAGAGCAATGTGAGCACCGTTTATAAAAGCTTCAGTGACGTCAATGCTTGCAGTATCGATGACTTTGGCTCGACCGGCTAACACATCTGCACCATCACCACCCATGATTTCAGCAGGCAACCGTGGTGTTGCTAATCCTCCAGCCATTTCAGGACAGACACAGATTGCTTGACCATTTTGGATCAGGGCATGGAGTTTTGCTTCTAAGCAATCTCGTCCATCATAACGAACCTGTTCACCTACTAAGCAGGCACTGATTAGATATTTCACCATGTCATTTAAAGAGATAAAAAAAGCCGATCACTGATGATCGGCTTTTTAGGATTGATTTGCTAGTGCATAACGTGATTATTCAACCGTCACCGACTTGGCTAAATTACGCGGTTGATCGACATCCGTCCCACGTAATACTGCAACATGATAAGACAACAACTGTACCGGAATACTGTACACAATCGGTGCAAGTAGAGCGTTTACATTTGGTACAAGCACCACATGTTGACGGTCTTTTTCTTTGATACCACTGGTTTCATCTGCAAACACAAACAACTCACCACCACGGGCTTGTACTTCTTCCATATTGGATTTCAGTTTATCCAACATATCATCTTGCGGTGCCAGAATTACCACAGGCATATCATTGTCGACCAAAGCCAATGGACCGTGTTTCAATTCACCTGCGGCATAACCTTCAGCATGAATATATGAAATTTCTTTGAGCTTCAACGCACCTTCAAGTGCGATTGGGAACTCAGTGCCACGACCTAAGAATAAACAATGTTGTTTTTCTTTAAATAGATCAGACAAACGCAAAATTTCTTTGTCTTTTTGCAAGGTATCCAACATCACTTTTGGAATATGCCACAGGTCAGCAATGATCGAACTGATTTCGTCAGCAGCAATGCTTTGCTTAACTTGACCAATTTTCAAGACCAATAACATCAGTGCTGCAAGTTGGGTGGTGAAGGCTTTGGTTGAAGCCACGCCAATCTCAGGACCTGCAAGCGTCAATAAGCTGTGATGGGTTTCACGTACCATCGATGAAGTCGCCACATTACAAATGGTCAGTGTTGCAATATGAATATTCTTTTCAGCTGCACGTTTTTGCGTATCACGGAGTGCAGCCAAAGTATCGGCAGTTTCACCTGACTGAGAAATACACACATATAAAGTATGATTCACAATCACAGGCGTGCGGTAACGGAATTCGCTGGCAATTTCGACTTGGCATGGCAAATTAATCAGTTGTTCAAACCAATACTTGGCAATCATACCGGCATGGTAACTGGTGCCACAGGCGATGATTTGCACATTTTGGATTTGACTAAAATCCACATCGGCATTTTTTAAGAAATCATCACGCAGTGTATTGCCATTCAGTGCTTGAGAAATGGTTTGCTGAATCGCTTCAGGTTGTTCATAAATCTCTTTCAGCATGTAATGCTTGTATTCGCCTTTTGACGCATTACTTACCGTCGCATCGAGTTCTTTAATCGGGCGTTCAACAGGCTGACCATTGACAAACACTTCAATCGAGTCACGTGTTAAACGTGCGATATCACCTTCTTCAAGGTAGATAAAACGATTGGTAATTGGCAATAAAGCCAATTGATCAGAACTAATAAAGTTCTCGCCAATACCGACACCAATCACTAAAGGCGAGCCTTCACGAACCGTGATCAATTCATCTGGATAATCGGTGTGTACTATACCCAGTGCAAAAGCACCTTTCAGCTGCGGAACCACTTGCTCAACGGCTTTGAGTAAATTCGGCGCAGATTTCAACGCGTCATGCACCAAATGGGCAACCACTTCAGTATCGGTTTGAGAAGTGAATACATAGCCTAAAGCTTCAAGATCATCTTTCAACTCTTGGTAGTTTTCAATGATGCCATTGTGCACTACCGCCACAGGACCAGAAATATGCGGATGGGCATTGTCTTCGGTCGGTTTACCGTGGGTCGCCCAACGGGTATGCGCGATACCTAATGAACCCATTAAATCTGCTTCATTTACCGCTTGTTCAAGATTAACCACTTTACCGACACGGCGCTGACGTAACACTTGACCTGCATTAATTAAAGCAAGTCCTGCAGAATCATAGCCACGATATTCAAGGCGTTTTAGACCTTCAATTAGAATATTGGTAATACTACGTTCAGCAACGCCACCAACAATACCGCACATATTTAATTCCTCTTATTTCTTAGTCTTTTGGGGACGTTGATAATTTTCTTTCGAAACCTGTTTTGCTCGCTCAAACGCCAAGCTGTTGTCGGCAACATCATGCGTAATCACTGAACCTGCACCAGTGGTCGCACCATGACCAATTTTCACGGGCGCAACCAATGAATTGTTGGTGCCAATAAAGGCATTGTCACCAATAATGGTTTTATGTTTGTTGGCACCGTCATAATTACAAGTAATCGTACCTGCACCAATATTGGAACCTGCACCGATTTCAGCATCACCTAAGTAAGTGAAGTGATTGGCTTTAGAACCCAGACCCACTATCGAGTTTTTGACCTCAACAAAGTTGCCGATATGCACTTCATTGGCAAGCTCTGCACCTGGACGTAAACGGGCAAAAGGACCAATTTGAACATCTTCACCCACAATAGCATTATCAAAAATACTATAGGGTTGAACTTTGGTGCCTGCTGCAATGGTGGTGTTTTTAATCACACAACCCGCACCAATGTCTACATTGTCACCAAAGTGACATTCACCTTCAATAATCACATTGATATCAATACGCACGTCTTGACCGACAGTCAGTTGACCACGTAAATCAAAACGATTTGGATCAATTAAATGTACACCTTGTTGCATCAAGTTCTTCGCTTGATGGGCTTGAAATTCACGTTCTAAAGCCGCCAACTGGACACGGTCATTGACACCCTCAACTTCAAAAGCAAGTTCAGGCTGAATCGATGCAATTTCAAGACCATCTGCCAATGCCATCGCGACAATATCCGTTAAATAATATTCACCTTGTGCATTGTCATTAGACAGCTTGGGCAGCCATTCATGGAGTTTGGCATTGCTGACACAGTAAATACCGGTGTTGATTTCTTTAATTTCGCGCTGTGCTTCTGAGGCATCTTTATGTTCAACGATGGCTTGAATTTTACCGTTGTCACGTACGATACGACCGTAGCCTGTTGAGTCATCTAGAGTTAAAGTCACGATACCAATGCCTGTAGTCGTTGAAACATCAACCAAGCGTTGTAAGGTCTCTTGTTGTACACAAGGCACATCACCCGACAAAATCAAAGAAATGCCGTCTTGAGGCAAAACCGGTAAAGTCACTTTGACTGCATGACCGGTACCAAGTTGTTCAGTTTGTTCAACCCATTGAATATCTTCATGTGCAAATGCACTTTTGACCAAGTCACCACCGTGACCGAAAATGGTAATAATATGATCTGCTTTTATTTTTTTTGCTGTTTCAATCACGTGTCCAAGTAATGGACGTCCTGCTAAAGGTTGCAATACTTTAGGCAATGTTGAACGCATACGCGTGCCTTTACCTGCAGCAAGAATAACAACGTTGGTCGACATAAAACACCTTAAACGTTTGGCTTAAGCCATATCGATATAGAAGTAAATAATGATACAAATTGCAGCCCAAATCCCTGCAATAATGTCATCGAACATAATGCCAAAACCGCCACCGACTTGGCGGTCAATCACACGAATTGGCCAAGGTTTCCAAACGTCAAATAGACGGAATAATCCAAAGCCAACCAAAACCCAAATCCAATTCATTTGCCCTAAATAGATTAAAGGTAGAAATGTAATCGATTGTCCTGCAAATTCATCCCAGACAATACGACCATCATCATGCACCCCCATGATACTGGCTGTTTTTCCACAAATATATATACCAATCAAGGACATGATTAAAATGGCTACGATTGAACCATAAAAACCTAAATAAATCCAAGTCGGAATAAAGAGCAGTGCAAAAGCGGAACCAAAAGTACCTGGTGCTTTCGGCATCAAACCTGAACCAAAGCCGACACCACAAAAGGTGATGAAACGTTCAGTCCAAGTCATCTGTTTAAAGAGAATCGGAGGTTTATGCAAAGTGTTGGTATCCAGTGAAGTGTAGAGGATGATCTAAGCCATCTTTTTGGAATTTTAACGTATTTTCAGCGCAAATCTGTCCAATAATTGTAGTGTTCACATTGGGTTTTTTGTCTAATAATTTTTTATAGTTGTGTTCACTGATACTAAAACACAGCTCATAGTCATCGCCACCGGCTAAGGCCAACGAGTATTGCTCTGATTCAGGCAAGGCTTTTAATGCTTCACTCACGGGTAAAGCATCTAGGTTAATCACTGCACCGACATGAGAGGCTTTTAAAATATGCCCCAAGTCTTGTGCTAAACCATCAGAGACATCAATCATGCTATGCGCTAAGCCTTTCAGCATTTGACCCAATTCACAACGTGGGGTGGGATAATCGAGTCTTTTTTGTAGTGGGTGACCCAAATGTTTGAGTCCAAAAGCGGCATCACCGACGGTACCACTCACCACCACCAAGTCACCGACTTGAGCACTAGATCGCTTGATCGCTTGACCTTGATCAACCCAGCCGAGTGCTGTAACAGATAAAGTTAAATGTGGACTTTGCGTGGTATCACCACCAATTAAACTCACCCCAAATTGATCGCAACAATCATATAAACCCTGACTAAATGCTTTTAGCCAATCGTGATCAATTTGGGGTAGGCTCAATGCCAATAAAATACTGTGGGGTGTTGCACCCATCGCAGCAATATCAGATAGATTGACAGCAACGCTTTTCCAGCCAATGGCATATGGATCGGTGTCTAAAGGGAAATGTCGACCTGCAACTAAAGTGTCAGCACAGATGACCAATTGTTGATGAGGAGGCGGGGTGAGCAGGGCTGAGTCATCACCAACACCTAAATCGACTGAATGCAGATTCTTTCGATTAAAATAGGTGTCAATAATAGAGAACTCAGCCATATCAACAACAACTTATTTAGCTTGTTGCTTTTCTGCTTCACGCAGGCTTTGTGCTAGACGGTCTAATACACCATTGATGTATTTATGACTGTCGGCACCGCCGAAGTGTTTTGCTAACTCAATAGCTTCGTCCAATACAACACGATACGGAATCTCAAGATGTTCTTTCAATTCGTATGCGCCAAGGCGCAAGGTTGCACGTTCAACACCATCCAGTGCTTCAATCTCTCGATCGAGTACTGGCATTAATAACGCGTCCAATGCTTCATGATTTTCGACCACTTGCGTGAGCAATTCATGATAATAGCTGAGGTCCACTTTATGCATAGCATTTTCAGCACGGGTACGCGCTTCAATTTGATGCACAGGATTGTGGCTCATTTGCCATTCATAAATCCCTTGTACAGCAAAACGACGTGCTTTGCGTTTCGCTGCATAAGTAGCTTGGAGTGTCTGCGACATGCTTTAGATCGCCTTTAGCAAGTTAACCATTTCAATTGCAGTAAGGGCAGCTTCACCACCTTTATTGCCTGCTTTTGTACCAGAGCGTTCAATCGCTTGTTCAATACTATCCGTAGTCAATACACCATTGATTACCGGTAAGCCAGTCTCTAGACCCACTACACCTAAACCTTTGGCACATTCGCCTGCAACGAAGTCAAAATGTGGTGTACTACCACGAATAACTGCGCCGAGGGCAATGACAGCATCGAATTTACCTGAAGCTGCTAATTTTTTAGCCACAACTGGTAATTCCCATGCGCCTGGTGCATGAACGACAGTGATATTATCGTCGCTAACACCATGACGATGCAACGTATCAATTGCACCTTCTAATAAATGTTCAACAACAAAGCTGTTAAAACGACCAACTAGAATCGCGTAACGGTCTTCGCTCGCGAGATGTAATAAACCTTCAATACGGCGAATCGCCATAGCAACCTCGATCTTTTAAAAAAGGGATTAAACAGCAGTTTGATCAGCAGTGACGTATTCCACTACTTCTAAATTAAAACCTGACAATGCATTGAAACGTAATGGAGAGCTAAGCAGCTTCATTTTTTCGACGCCAAGGTCACGTAAAATTTGCGCACCGACACCAATGGTTTGGTATTGCTGTGACAATGCTGCATTAGATTTGGTTGGTTTAGGGGTGCTGAGTGCTTCTAAAGCAGGCCCCAAATCTGTTAAATGACGTTGACCAATCCAAACCAAAACACCACGATCACTGTCGGCAATGGTTTTCAATGCTTTATCTAAATTCCACGCGGGTTCGCCATCTTGTTTATTGATTTTGAGTAAATCACGTGCAGGACTAAAACCATGGACACGCACCGTGGTCACACCTTCTTTCGGTTGGCCTTTCACCAAAGCCAAATGAATATCTGGGTTGCCAATTTCACGGTAACGATACAAATCAAAGGTGCCGTATTCGGTATCTAAAGTTTGCTGATCGATACGCTCAACCGTTTGCTCATTGGTCATACGGTAATGAATCAAATCTGCAATCGTACCGATTTTTAAACCATGTTTTTCTGCAAAGACTTCAAGGTCAGGACGGCGCGCCATAGTGCCGTCTTCATTGATGATCTCACAGATCACAGAAGCTGGCTCTAAACCTGCAAGACGAGACAAATCACAGCCAGCTTCAGTATGCCCTGCACGGTGCAATACACCGCCCGGTTGAGCCATCAATGGGAAAATATGACCGGGTTGTACGATATCTGATGGTTTCGCATGTGCTGCAACAGCCGTTTGAATCGTATGAGCACGTTCAGCCGGTGAAATCCCGGTTGAAATGCCACGAGCAGCTTCAATTGATAAAGTAAAGTTCGTGCCGTGTTGAGCACCATTCGCATCGACCATCAGTGGAAGATCAAGTTGCTTACAACGCTCTTTACTTAAAGTCAGGCAAACCAAACCACGTGCATGCGTGATCATAAAGTTGATGTCTTCTGGGCGAACATGCGTGGCAGCGATCACTAAGTCGCCTTCATTTTCACGATCTTCGTCATCCATCAGGATAACCATTTTCCCTGCACGGATATCTGCTACAAGTTCTTCAACAGTATTGAGCGACATCAACTTCACCTTTTTCTTATGTCATTCTGACATTTGTATAAAATCATTGTGGCATAGTCTAACGCTTTTTCTGGTCATTTGCCTATGCTTATCACGTTCCCTTTGCCTAGACTGTTATACACAGCTTGCTAGTTCCTTGAAAAGCCATAAAAAAATGAAATTAGTCTAATTTTGATCAAAAACCCATCAGTTGTTTTGGGTTTTCAGCCAAAAAAACAGCAAAAATAAAAAAACCAGACTTAACTTAGCATTAAATCTGGTTTCTAAATCAAAACAAATGATATGGCGAATATACCTATGAGGCTTGATCGGTCAGGTCTGACGGCGACTGATGCTGAGATTTGCCCTTTAAAATTTCAGTACGAATCTGTTGTGCCAACTCAGCACATTCGGTATTCATCCCATTGATCATAAAGGCATGACGGGTCAATACGCTGGTTGGATTCGGTAACGGCACCAATTGATAACAATCACCGACCTGTTTGAGTTGATCATTGTTTAAATACAAGGCCATTTCTTTGGCAATCAAATGATGGGTCAGGCGTTCAGAAGCCTGTAATGCATCCAATTGCATGGCTTCAACGGGGGAGGCCACTGCACAACGCGTTTGCAGAACAAAACGTTTGTCTTCGCGGTAGCGTTTATACAGCACCTCGGACAACAGTTGGAACACGGAACCAATCATCAGTAAACATTTGGCCGCATTTTGCTGTGTGGCAGCCACGCTGACCATTGCACCTTGTTGATCAAACTCACGATTGACCACAAAGTCTTGTTTGTTCAATTGGAAGTGCTGCGAACACAGATCAATACTTTTATTTAAGAAAATTTGACATAAATTGAAATAAGGCAAAGACACCGATTGATTGACTGAATTGATCAACTGTTTCGGATCATAGAATTGAACATTCAATGACAAGGTATGTTCATCAATCACCAACACTTTCGGTGCTTTATGCTCAACTTTGGTTTTGGCCGCTTGTTTTGCTTGTGCCGCAATGTGTTTGTTGTTTTCTTTTTCAACTTCTAAGGCTTCGGTCAGCATTTGAATTTCATGTTTCAGACGCGCTTCATTGTTTAAACGTGCCAAATACTCACTACGTGTTGGACGAGCAATCGCGCGATACGCCAACCACAGTAAGCCATGAATCAACAACGAAAATAAAATCGCAAGCCATTGGGTGCGTAAGATTTCACCAATACTTGGTTTCACCAATGTAATTTCGATACTGCCGACTTTTTTCTCATTTTGTAAGGCATCACGAACAAAAATTTCGCCGTCACGGGTTTTGGATAAACCAGCAGTGGCAAGCACTTGCTTATTGGCATTCAAAATTCGAATATAGGCCACACTTGGATTGGTTGCGTAGCGATTTGCCAGCAATGCCAAAGACACCGTATTGGCAGGTTCAAGCTCGGTTAAACTATCGGCCACCAATTGGCTGGTCATCAGCTGACCTTGGCTGGCACGATTTTCATTCAATTGATGAGTTGTTGCCAGTACCAATAAAAAGGTATGCAGAGCAAAACTTAGGATCAGTAGGCTAGCAAATAGCCCTTGTCTAGGTGCATTCAACGTAAACTTCCAAGGCATTTATATTCGATTTCGATTATGATTCTTACACTAGTTGCAGCTCAGACCCAGAGTCAATTTCATGCGAGAAATCATTCTTATTTCATTTTTAGGACCTGACCAACCGAATCAGTTTACTCGATTGATGCAGGTGTTGTCCGTACATTCTTTGCAAATTTTAGATGTAGGACAAGCAGTTATCCATAACCAACTGACTTTAGGCATTGTAGTGGCGTCAGACGACCAAACTGCAACGGCTTTAGCCATGAAAGATATCCTGATTTTAGCACATGAAATTGGGTTAACTGTGCGCTTTAAACCGATTGCTGCATCAGATTATGATCAATGGGTCAAAGAAGGTGGACGGACTCGCTACATCGTCACCGCATTGGCGCCAGAATTGACCGCTTCACATCTGCAAGCGGTGACCAACATTGTCTCAAGCCAAGGCTTTAACATTGAAACTGTGACCCGTCTTTCTGGTCGTCCAAATCTAGATGGCAGCAAAGATGAACCAAAACGTGCCTGTGTAGAATTTGGCTTAAAAGGTCAAATGTTGGATGCGGCTGCTATGCGTGCGGCGTGTTTAAAACTTTCGAGTGAACTGAATGTCGATGTAGCGGTGCAAGAAGACAATGCCTACCGTCGTAACCGCCGTTTGGTGTGTTTCGATATGGACTCAACCTTAATCGAGCAAGAAGTGATTGATGAGTTGGCGGTTGAAGCCGGCGTTGGGGCACAAGTGGCTGAAATCACGGAACGTGCCATGCAAGGCGAACTCGATTTCCAAGCCAGTTTCCGTGCCCGTGTGGCATTGCTGAAAGGTATGGATGCATCTGTACTGCCTAAAATTGCAGAACGTTTAACCGTGACAGAGGGTGCAGAGCGTCTGATTTCAACCTTAAAAGCCTTGGGCTACCGCACGGCGATTCTATCGGGTGGTTTCCAATATTTTGCTGAATATTTACAAGCGAAATTGGGTATTGATGAAGTGCATGCCAATATTTTGGATGTACAGGATGGCATGGTGACCGGCGAAGTGAAAGGACACATTGTCGATGGCGCACGTAAGGCTTTGTTACTGCGTCAAATTGCAGAGGACATGGGCATTTCTCTTGAACAAGCGATTGCAGTAGGGGATGGGGCGAATGACTTACCGATGCTATCGATTGCCGGTTTAGGGGTGGCATTCCGTGCTAAACCTTTAGTCCGTCAAAATGCCAATCAAGCGATTTCCAGTGTAGGTTTAGATGGTGTGTTGTATCTTTTGGGTGTACACGACAAAGATTTAAATCGTGCTTAATCTGACAAAAAAATGACACGAAAAGCGGCCGTTGAGCCGCTTTTTTTATGGCTAAATGAGTTATTTTTATACAATTTTATAATCAAGAGAAAATCACTAAAAAACCGATCATGAACATCGAAAAAAAGATGCTTTCACTAAAACGCACACGGTATTTTTTTGTAATGACACGCCAAGAATGATGCCGACTTACTCTATGCCAAAAAGTAGAATCTTAAGAATGTAATGACAAAAGAATGTTGCGACAAGGTATGTCGTTTAGAAAATCAACAGGGCTTTTTTTCCAGAAAAAACGCAGCATAATGCAACGCATAGGTTTTGAATAAGATGATTAGACATCACTGAAACATTATTTAAGTCAATTTAAGTCAATTAAAGATGGAAGACCGATACGGTCATTCATGGATCAATAGATGACGGAGGTTTTTATGGTCACTGCAAGTTATGCAACAATCATTGGATTTGCTCTAATTGCTGCAGCCTTAGCGACTGTGTTTTTTTCACCTTACCGTCATTGGTTGGGCTTTATGTTGGCCGGCATGTTGTTTTGGGGCGTGTTGGAAAGCATTCGTTTAGGTGTACAAAATCTGTTTGATATGACCATTGCCTATAGTTATCTGACAGCAATGAGCGTGGCGATGCTGGCATTGACTGCATTTTTATTACGTGAAGATAGTCGTGCGCAAAAAGCATTGGCAAACCGTCAATATATCGAACATACCCCTGTATATGATGAGGAATAAGCCGAATCGCTGAGTGTTGTAGCTCTAGCTTTGGTTTTTAAAGCTGAGAACCGATCAGTAACATTAAAATATTTAAAGGTGTATCAAAATGATATACCTTTTTTTGTCTTATACTTTTGTTATACAAAGCCTCATTTTATTCAGAATAAGCTGTGGTAGGATGAACAAATTCTCATTGAAATTAAAAAAACAGGCTTAAATGTCATGAACTTTTCTTCAATTCCGGTAGTAAAACTTCCAATCGTGGATGCCACGACTGATCCTTTAGATTTATTGGTTTTGGGTTTGTCTCTGCGTATGAAACAATTGGCACGCACCAGCCCTAAATTTATTGAGTTGATTCATGATCGTCAGTTCCGTATCCAAATTGGTACAGACTTGGGTGTGGCACGTCAGATTTTAGTCAATAACGGTCAAATAGATACGGTTTCGGGTGATGCTGAAAAAGCTGATTTTGTGTTGCAGTTTGCCGACAGCGAACAAGCAGTAAAAACCTTAATGAAAGGCGATCCGACTGCATTTATGACCGGTATGCAAAATGGCACCATTAAAATGGAAGGGGATTTCAGTTTATTGGTGTGGTTTAACCAAGCAGCGAAATTGATTCCACCGAAAATTCCAAAACCGGTCAAAGAAAAAATTCAATTGGCACGCCAATTCATTAAAGATAAAACGGGTAAATAATTTTTTCCCTGTCTATTTGTGAAAGCTGAGTGTTGTTAGCTTCTATTCTCAGATCGTACAGCAAAAGATGCGCATTGAAAAAGCCCTCGATCGAGGGCTTTTTTTTATTGCGAAGAAAATGTTTTAAATCACTTCTAAGTTAAAGGTTACTGGCCCGTCATTGACCAAGTGCACTTTCATGTCAGCAGCGAAAATTCCGGTTTGTACATTGGGGAACTGTGATTTGGCATAATTCACCAACTGCTCATACAACGCTTTGGCTTCGCTTGGAGGCATCGCGGGACCAAAATCAGGACGTAATCCTTTTTGGGTTTGCGCCATTAAAGTAAATTGCGAAACCAATAATAAGCCACCGCCTGCTTGGCTGACATTCCAACCCATTTTGCCTTGTTCATCATCGAAAAAACGGTACTTTAAAATTTTATCGATGGTTCGTTTACCAATCTCTAAAGTGTCTTCTTTGCCGAGTCCTAAGAACACC
Source organism: Acinetobacter lanii (assembly GCF_011578285.1). Classification (NCBI taxonomy): domain Bacteria; kingdom Pseudomonadati; phylum Pseudomonadota; class Gammaproteobacteria; order Moraxellales; family Moraxellaceae; genus Acinetobacter; species Acinetobacter lanii. Next base: position 101,168 of record NZ_CP049916.1, read on the forward strand.
AAAATGCCGTGATCAATTTGTCCTGTGATTTCACCATCGACGACGACTTTGGCTTCTAAAACTCGTTGAAGTAATGCGCGCATAATTAAAAAACGAAAAAATAGATTGAGCAGGAGTTTACCAAAATTGGCATTTTAAAACTGAGGATTGTGAACGGGCTACAGTTAAAGCATTGCGATTTTAAAACCTCGTTTTCAACGCAGTTAGTTGACAAGGAAATATGCGCATTACAACCCGAAAGTCCTGTCAAACTCAGCCTTCTTTAGCTACGGCAAAAACAGGCAACCAAGACGTGATCAATGAATTTTTAAAACATGGCTTTCCAGTCGATATATGTCATGCCCAAGGCTATACGGCACTGCTTATGGCAGCCTACTTGGTCAATCAGCAACGATCACTATTTTATTAGCCCATGGTGCAGATCGTTGCGCACGTGACAACAAAGGCAATACCGCTTTGATGGGCGCGATTTTTAAAATGGAATGGGGTATTGTGAAACAACTACGCAAAGTCGATTGCGATGCCAATGCCGTACAAACGGGACAAAAAACCGTTGCTGAATTTGCCAAAATGATCGAGCAAGACCATAAACTACAACAGTTGAAAGATTGATTATTTATGCGATATTTCATTTTTTATAGAGTAAATTAAGTCATTCTTTAGTTTTTATGAACTATAGCAATTGGTCGTAGAGAATGGTTTATTTATGAAAACATTCAGTTTTATCTAAATAAAATGTGCTTTAATGCGGATAGTTGATAAAAATTGAAAGTTATATGTCTGCCATTATTCAATCGTTATTAGATACTGACCTGTATAAATTCACCATGTTGCAGGTGGTACTCCATAAGTTTCCGCAAACTGACAGTGTGTATCATTTTCGCTGTCGTAATCTAGAAGAAACGGTCTATCCGCTGAGTGATATTCTTGATGATTTAAATCAACAACTCGATTATCTGTGTCAACTCAAATTCAAAGAAGAAGAACTCCAATATTTACGAAGTCTAAGATTTATAAAAAGTGATTTTGTCGATTATTTAGAACTATTCCAACTGAAACGCCGTTTTATTCAAGCCAGTATTGATGATCAAGGTCGCTTAGACATTTGGGTGGAAGGCCCAATGGTGCAAGCGATGATGTTTGAGATCTTTGTGCTTGCGATCGTCAATGAATTGTACTTCCAACGGATTCGCTCAGATGAGGTATTGGCAGAAGGGCAACGTCGTTTAGAAGCCAAAGTTGAACTGCTCAAGCATTATGCCCAAGTACAAGGTTCAGATGAACCGCCATTCTTGGTGTCTGATTTTGGTACCCGTCGTCGTTATAGTTTTGAATGGCAAAAACACGTCATTGAAGAATTTCATAAAGCTGCACCGAGCATTTTCCGTGGCACCAGTAATGTGCTTTTGGCGATGCAATTGGATTTAACCCCAATTGGCACCATGGCACATGAATTTTTACAAGCCTTCCAAGCTTTAGATGTGCGTTTAAGTGATTTCCAAAAATCGGCGCTAGAAACTTGGGTACAAGAATACCGTGGTGATTTAGGCATTGCGCTGACCGATGTGGTCGGTATGGATGCCTTCTTACGTGACTTCGACTTGTACTTTGCCAAACTGTTTGATGGTCTGCGTCATGACAGTGGCGATCCCTATGTCTGGGGTGATAAAGCTTACGAACACTATAAGAAGCTGAAAATTGACAGCAAAACCAAAATGCTGACCTTTAGTGATGGCTTAAGCTTGGAAAAAGCTTGGGACTTGCACAATTACTTTAAAGATCGTTTCCAAGTCAGTTTTGGCATTGGCACCAATTTAACCAATGACATGGGTCAAACGCCTTTAAATATCGTGTTGAAGTTGGTGGAATGTAATGGTCAATCTGTCGCTAAACTGTCGGATAGCCCAGGCAAAACTATGACCGATAATGATACGTTCTTAGCCTATTTACGTCAGGTGTTCAAAATCCAAGAGCCTGAATAAGCCTTAAATTTTCAAGCATTGCCCTATATCTGATTTTTGCGAATCCCATGCGAAAATTCTGAATAATAGGGCAATTTTCTTATGCTAAGATCAAATTCAATAAACGAAATAATATTCGAAAAATTATGACTCAATCTCAATTTGATCTCGGTTTACTCATCGAAGCTGAACAGCTGGTTCCGCATTTAGGCAATGACAAACTCCGCATTGTCGATTTAACCCGTGCCTCTGTGTATGAGCAACTGCATATCCCGCATGCGATTCACCTCAAACCGAAACTGTTGGTGCGCCAAGAAGAAGAGGCATCCGGTTTATTGCCTGATGAAGAAGGCTTAAAAGAACTGATTCAAACCCTAAATATTTCACCTGAACATCATGTGGTGGTCTATGACGACGAAGGCGGTGCGTGGGCAGGGCGTTTGATTTGGAATTTGCACTGTATTGGTTTTTACAACACCAGTTTGTTGAATGGGGGCATTCATGCATGGCTCGGGGAAAATTTACCCACCTCATCTGAGGTTGAAGAGATTGCGCCTATTGAAAACCTCGTGGAAGTAAACAACCAAAATATTCAGCAACCACGTATCGGTTATCAAAAATTGTTACAACACGTTCAGCAAAATAAGTTGCAAGTCTGGGACTGTAGAACCGCTGAAGAGTATACCGGGCAACGTTTAGCAGCACGTCGCGGTGGTCATATTCCTTCAGCACGACATTTTGAATGGAGTACTGCCCTAAACCGTCAAAATCATTTAAAATTGCATCCCTTAGAACGCACGCAACAACGTTTAGAACAATTGGGCTTTCAACTCGATCAACCTGTAGTGGTGTACTGCCAGTCGCATCATCGATCTGGTTTGGCATACGTGATTGGACGACTCCTTGGTTGGGAGATTCAAGCTTATGATGGTGCGTGGAGCGAATGGGGCAATCGTCTCGACAGTCCAATCATTACTGGAGAATCACCTGAGTGAGTCTTAAAAATTTAAAGAAAAACCTATTTATCCAAGCACAAAAAGTGGTTCCGCAACAAAAACTCAGCCGTGTAGTGGGCAAAGTTGCGGCCAGTGAAAATCCGATTCTAAAAAATATTGTGATCCAAGCCTTTAAAGCGCAATACGGCATTGATATGTCCATTGCGGAACAAGGCAATGCGTTAAAATTTAAATCCTTTAATGAATTTTTTACCCGTTCTTTAAAAGCGGGTGTACGTGAAATTGATGCCAATCCGAACAGTGTAGTTTCACCTGCCGATGGTGCGATTTCACAACTCGGTAAAATTGCAGATGGCGATATTTTCCAAGCCAAAGGGCAAAGCTTTTCTGTTGAAAAATTGATTGGCGACCCGCAACTGGCTGAGCCGTTTAAAAATGGTGAATTCGCTACAGTTTACCTATCACCGAAAGATTATCACCGTGTGCATATGCCGTATGCTGGCACTCTGACTGAAACCTTATATATTCCGGGTGAGTTGTTCTCTGTCAATCAAACCACCGCAGAAAATATTCCGGGTTTGTTTGCCCGTAATGAACGTATGGTCTGCTTATTCGACACAGACTTGGGTCGTATGGCTGTGGTTTTAGTCGGTGCGATGATTGTGGCAGGCATCGAAACTGTGGCAACAGGTAAAGTCAAACCTACGGGTCGTTTAGAACTCAATCACCATGAGATGAAACTTGAAAAAGGGGATGAACTCGGTCGTTTCTATTTGGGCTCAACCGCTGTGGTGTTATTTGAACAAGACAAGATGCAGTGGGACAGTGCTTTCCAAGCCAACTCTATGGTAGTGATGGGCGAAGCCTTAGGACATACCCTTTAAGTTTTCTTTAAAATAGACACGACATCAAAGCCAAAAAAAAGCGCCTGCATTGAGGCGCTTTTTTTATGGTTGTTTATGGATCTACTTCAATTTAAGCTTCACTTAAACGATACAGGCGTTCTTTCGGAAATACCGCAATAAAGGTCGATCCTTGATTTTCTTTAGATTCAATTTCTAAATGTCCGCCATGTTGCATCAGCACGTGTTTCACAATCGCCAGCCCTAGCCCGGTACCGCCTGTGGCACGACTGCGTGCGCTATCGACTCGGTAAAAACGCTCGGTTAAACGGGGCAAATGTTTCGGGTCAATGCCGATGCCGGTGTCTTCAACGGAAAAGTAACCGTGTTCACCATCATCATGCCAACCGATGGTAATGGTACCGCCTTTGGGGGTGTACTTAATCGCATTGGTGATCAGGTTACTAAAGGCGCTGGCCAACTCCATATCCGAACCAATCAATTCGCAATGGCTGTCGATATCCAAATTCAAGGTATGCCCATAATCAGTGTTGTAAGCTTGTGCATCATCAAACAAATGGTTCATTAAACTTGGCATTTCGATGATCTGATTTTTGGCAATTTGCTTGTCATTTTCCAAACGGGACAACAACAGCAAGTCATTGACCAAAGCATTCATACGTTTGGTTTGCGACTGCATCTGATCAAAGGCGCGTTTCCAGCGTGGGCTAATGTCTTCTTGATCTTTAAAGGTTTCAATATATCCACTGAGTACCGTTAAGGGGGTACGGAGTTCATGGGAAATGTTATCGACAAAGTCAGAACGCATTTGTTCTAAATTGCGCATACGGGTAATGTCATGCGCGACCAATAGACAGCTTTCATTGCCAAAATGAGTCAATTTAATTTGTGCGTAGGTATTGTCATCGCTGGCAAGTTTAATCTTGATGCCATCAGGGGCTTGATCTACATTTTTAAAATATTCAACAAAGTCCGGTTGGCGAATAATAGTCAAAATATTACGACCACGATCCAGTGCCTGTATGCCAAATAAATGTTCTGCGGCCGGATTCCACCAGTCGATCTGTTGCAAATCATCGGTCATGATGATCGCTTCAGACAGCGCCATGAGGGAGGACTGAGTGCGATCAATTAAACTGACCATTTCCGACTGTACAATGCGTTCCTGACGTTGTGCACGATAGACATTGAACAGCAAGGCGCCCCAAATGCCATTTAAATTCGGTGGAACATCATAAGGTCGATTGGAAATCCAATCATTGACCAAATACAGTGAACGCAGTTGCATGGCAAAAAACAGCGCAAAAGCAATCCCGATACCGATCCAAAAATAACCGAGTCCGAAGCCAATCAAGCCGCCCACGACAATAAAAAAAGCCAAGAGACGTAAATCTTGTTTGGCAAAGGTCCATAAACTGCTATAGCGAAATTTTTTATGTTCATTCGCCAGTTTAGGGACGGGATACGGTTCATACATACAGTGAAATTCACCTTAAACGAATAACTGAATATTAACCTAAAGCAACGTCTGCGCGGGTAGAGAATCGATAACCTGTACCGCGTACCGTCTGTACATAACGATCTGCACCATAGGGTTCTAGCACTTTGCGCAAACGACGAATATGCACATCGATGGTTCGGTCTTCAATATAGACATTGCCGCCCCAGACTTGATCAAGCAATTGCGCACGGGTATAGGCACGTTCAGGATGGGTCATAAAGAATGCCAACAAGCGATATTCCGTTGGTCCCATGTCTAAAATACTGTGGTTAAAGCTGACCCGCTGACTGACAGGATCGAGGGTCAAGCCATTGGCATCAATGGTTTTTTCACCACTTAAGGCATTGGCGCGGCGCAATACCGCTTTAATCCGAGAAACCAATTCACGGGTAGAAAAAGGCTTGGTCATGTAGTCATCGGCACCGGCATCGAGACCTTGCACTTTATGGTCTTCTTCACCGCGTGCAGTCAGCATAATCACTGGAATTTCTGACAAAGTTTCATCACGCTTTAGACGGCGACACAGGTCAACGCCACTCACGCCACCGGGCAACATCCAATCCAGTAGGATTAAAGCAGGGCGTTGATCGACAATCATTTGATGCGCTTGTTTGGCATCTTCAGCTTCAAGGCATTGGAAGCCTGCCATATCTAATGAGGTATGGATCATTTCACGAATCGGAAGCTCGTCATCGACGATTAAAATATAGTCATCTTTCACAACGCAATATCCTTAGAACAACGGTGTTCCCGTTTTATATTTATGACAGGCTTATTACAAAGATTAATTATGACAGTATCATTGCAATCATGGGACGAAACCTGCATTTCGCAATGATTTGTGACAAATTCAGCGATAAGCCAAGGAAATCTATCGAAAATTTTTTACTGAAATAAATGATTCCAATGCATCATTTAAATTCAATGAAATACACACGGAGCCTATGTATCAAGAAAGTTAAACCGGCATGCTTCGCCCCATTTATTGATCGGTTAAATCTCGAAGTAAAGCCAAGAACACCGTACGGCAGGCTTGAACGACATCCTCAATCGGCAGTTTAAAACCACCCATCACCCAACGTACCGCCACTTGAGTGACATAGCCATTCAGCCCTGTGGCAATCAGAGAAATCTCTTTTTCGCTCAATTGGGTTTTCGGCATCATCAGCATCACAAAGGCATGAATCATGCGGTCAAACTGCCCCATGGTTTCTTGAATGGTGGCATGGTTATGCAGTTCTTGAACCAGCATGGCATCGATATAAATAATCCGTGCCATGCGGGGATCATCATGCAGCATATTGAAAAAACCCGTTAGACCACTATCAATCATGTGCAGCGGATCGGGTGAACCTTGCATGATGGACTGCATCAAGGTTTGCTGCATTTTCTCGATCAGTTGTAAGAAAATGGTCTGGAATAAATTTTCGCTTTTTTTAAAGGATTCGTAAAAGTAGCGTTCCGTCAGTTTCGCTTCATTGCAAATGTCTTTAACTGTGACTGAAAAAAAACCGTGCGTGCCATAGGCTTGAATGCCTGCTTCAATCAATTTTTCACGCCGTGCCTGCTTCCGTTCTGTCAAAGACATGCCTTTAAATTGACGTTCTTTAACGACTTTAGCGTTTTTTTCTGTGCTTGATGGCGGTGAGTGTGCAGCGTTTTTAGTCATGGCTTTAGAGTGTCAGAGAGTACGAGTCATTTTTGTCATCTTAGCAATAAATGTCTGAGAAACCTATGCGGTTGCATTGACATTTAAATGCAATAAATAGTCGACAACTTACATTGACAATCATAATTGTCAAATTTATAGTGATGCATGAAGCGCACAATTGCAATCATTTTCATGCAGAAATCTTGTGCAAAAAATCAAAAGGGAAACACGATGAAGAATTTTAAAAATAAAGTGGCTGCAATTACCGGTGCGGGTTCAGGTATTGGACAACAACTGGCAGTACTGTTGGCGAAACAGGGCTGTCATTTGTCACTCAGTGATGTCAATGAAAAAGGTTTGGCAGATACGGTTGAATTGATCAAAGACAGCAATGTCCGTGTCACCACAAAAAAAGTCGATGTGGCAAAACAGCCTGAAGTGAAAGCATGGGCAGAAGAAACCGTGCGTAATCATGGCGCTGTCAATATGATTTTTAACAATGCAGGCGTAGCTTTGGGTTCGACCGTGGAAGGTGCGAGCTATGAAGAGTTGGAATGGATCGTGAATATTAACTTTTGGGGTGTGGTGTACGGCACCAAAGAGTTTTTACCGTATATCAAAAAAACCGGTGATGGGCATATCATCAATATTTCAAGTTTGTTCGGGCTAACGGCTCAGCCAACCCAGTCGGCGTATAACGCAACCAAATTTGCGGTACGTGGCTTTACGGAATCTTTACGCCAAGAGCTTGATATCGAAAATAAAGGTGTAAGTGCGCTTTGTGTACACCCCGGCGGTATTCGAACCAATATTGCCAATGATGCACGCATGAATGACAGCTTACGTTCTTTAGGGATGAACCCTGAGAAATCTGCGAAAACCTTTAATAAATTGTTGCGTTGCCCACCGGAAGAAGCAGCGCGTCAAATTTTAGAAGCGGTACAAAAAGATCGTCGTCGTTTGTTAATTGGTAATGATGCAAAAGTGATTGATCTGATGCAACGTGTGTTGCCAACCGGCTATCAAAAGGTCACTGCATTTGCGACCAAACTAAGCAAGCGTTTAGAGCCAAAATAAAACCTAGATATGAATCATGGATAATCAATCACCCGCTTCGGCGGGTTTTTTTATGCAGTGCATTGATGTCCTGTTATTCATTTTTATCTTTTCTATATCTGAAATGCAGAAGAAAAATGTCAAATATTTGACAGATTTGCATAAGTACATTTGGCAAGATCATTTCACAGCAAGAATTAAGATTTAAAAAAAAATTACCCAATTTTAATGAAATGAGGCAAACCCTATGAGCTACCAATACCAACACATTCAAGTCAAACCGATTACCGGTCGGATCGGTGCAGAAATCCAAGGCGTGAAACTATCGGGCCAATTGGATCAAAACGTGGTGCAAGAAATCAACCAAGCCCTTTTACAGTACAAAGCGATTTTCATTAAAGGGCAACAACATTTAGATGATGTTGAGCAAGAAGCCTTTGCTGCGCGTTTAGGTGAACCATTGAATCATCCCACTGTGCCAGTCAAACAAGGTTCAAAACATATTTTAGAATTGGACTCAGCACATGGTGCACGAGCTGATTCTTGGCATACTGACATTACTTTCCTTGATGCCTATCCGAAAGCATCAATCTTACGCAGTGTAGTTGCACCGGCAGCCGGTGGCGACACCGCTTGGGCCAATACCACAAGCGCTTACGATGCTTTACCTGCACCTTTAAAAGCGTTGGCAGATACCTTACGTGCCGTGCATAGCAACGACTATGATTATGCGGGTGGCTTGTCGCAAGCCAACAAAAATATAACGCCTGAAGTTTTGGCGAAATACAAAAATTTCTTTAACTCAACCGAATATGAAACCGAACATCCTTTGGTGCGGGTACACCCTGAAACTGGGGAAAAGACCTTGTTGCTCGGTCACTTCTTTAAACGCTTTGTCGGCTTTAACTCCACTGACTCACGCAAACTGTTCGATTTATTCCAAAGCTATGTGGTGAAACAGGAAAATATTGTGCGCTGGCGTTGGGAAGCAGGCGATGTTGCGATTTGGGATAACCGTGCCACGCAACATCGTGCCATCAATGACTATGGTGATCAACACCGTGTGGTACGCCGTGTGACATTGCAAGGAGATGTTCCGGTAGGTGTCGATGGTCGTCCAAGTCAGACCTTACGTAAGGAACAAAAAATTGATATTACCGACTACCGCCTGACCAATGATGGTCAATATGAAAAAGTTTCATAATCAAATCTTTAAACTCGGTAAACTTTGCATAAAAATGGCTATCTAATCAATAATAAATGATTCGATGTTAAAAGCTAATCCATCTAGTATGAATCAAAATAATACTGGATGGATCATTTTAATATGCAATATTATGATTTTAATGCGTCAACAAATACGCATATTATAAGGAATATATTTAAAACAATATCTCAGGATAATATTCAATATTTATTAGATCACTCGCAGATTAAAAAATATCAAAAAGGCGAGATGGTGATTCAACGTAATCATGCTCATCAATCTCAGCATGATTCACTTTATATTCTGCTCGATGGGATTATCCAAATTGGATATTTAAGCCCATCGGGTCGTTTTCATGCCTTTAATTATTATTCGGAAAAAAACTTTATTAACTTGTTTTGCTGCCTACAAAATCATGCCCCTGAATATGACTATTATGCCTTTAATCAATTGCAAGTTTTGGTGATTCCCAAATCCATCTTCTTGGGATTGATCGAGCAAAATCAAGCTCTTTCGCAAGAGGTGATGCAACTACTTGCTTTGCGTATGCATTACCTGATGGCAGAATTGAAGTTCTTGCACATTGCCAATTTATCGCAAAAAGTGGCGAAAACCTTACTCAATTTGACCCATCAATATGGGGTTCGACAGGCATTGGGCTGGGAAATTAAATTGAAAATTTCACAGCATGATTTGGCTGATTTACTTTCAGCATCACGCCAAACAGTCAATAAAGAAATTAAAAAGTTGGTCGGTTTAGATATTTTAAATTGGCAATATGAAAATATTGTTATTAAAGATGTTGATTATTTAAAACGACAGATCGAGTTACTTTAATTGTAGGGTCATATTATGAATAAAATAAGATATAAAAATCTATTTTAATTATTTTTGATTATGAAATAAATTGTGCAGTATTAATTCCAACAAAAATAGGAGGAATTAATAATGACAATTCAATCAATCAACGTTCGAAATCAAATTAAAGGCACCATTCAAGAAATCGTCAAAGGCGATGTGGTCTCTGAAGTCGATGTGGTGACTGCTTCGGGTATTTTTACCTCAGTCATTACCACACGTTCAGTCAATGACTTGAACCTACAAGTGGGGAGCCAAGTTTTAGTCCTGATCAAATCGACAGACGTGTCGCTTGCCAAGCTGTAGGTGTCACGATTCATGAATCAACCACTTAAAATCGGCATTGCAACACTCACGTTACTCAGTGCCAGCATCAGTTTGACCCATGCGGACACTGAAGTCAGCCAGCTCAAACAGCAAGTGAGTCAACTCGAAAAATCATTAAACCTGTTGAAAGGTGAAATCAGTCGTTTGCAAGCCAAAGAAGCCAATGCAACAACAACCACAGCAACAGCACCTCAAGTAAGCAATGAGACTGAGCCGACCGATGAGTTGGCAAGTGATCACTCAGCTGAAGAGCTAGATGATGGCGAACGCTATGTCACTCAGGCTGAATTCCAAGGCATGCAAAGTGACCTTGAAAATTATAAATATCAAGTGCAACGTGACCGTGATACCAAGACCGCATTGTCTTCACGTCAACTGTTGATCAATGGCGTGGTGCAGGCCAAAGCGTCTTATTATGATGAACCGCAAACCACTCGCCCGAATGGTAACAATACGGCAAGTGCAGTGAATCATCGCCGTTCTTCTTTCGATTTGGGCGCGGTACAAATTGGTTTTATGGGCAATCTGTTCAAAGACTATGAACAAGGACGTAACCTTGATTTCAACTTACGTTTTGGTACTTCACCGCAGTCAGGCACCAACAACAGTTATTTAAATTTACTCGATGCACAGTTGATTTATAACGTGTTACCAACCATCAGTGCCGATACCGGGCGTTTAAGTGTGACCTTAGGTCAACAGCTTTTACCCTTTGGTCAGGAAGTGCAATCGACTGAAGATTTGAAACCGACCATCAACAACGCTTTATTTAGTTTACCGGGTTATGGCTATGGTTTGGCACTGCGTGAAGTGGGTTTGATTGTACGGGGTGATGCCTTTCCAACCGTCGATTATGGTTATAACTATCGTTCACCGATGTTCAGCTATGCCTTCGGCATCGTGAATGGCAATGGTGCCAATAAGTCAGACGACAACGACGACAAGAACTTTATAGGACGCTTACGCTATACCTTGCCTGCCGAATATAACTCATGGTTACGTGAACTGAGCCTAGGTGTGTCTTGGTATCAAGGCAAAAGCAATTTATTTGAAATCAATGGCAACAACGCATCCTTTGCCGGCAAAGGTGATGTGCTACGTAAAGGCATCGATCTGTATTACAACCATCATCCTTTTGGCCTGACTTACGAGTATGTCCAGGGTGAAGATGACACTTACGTTAATGCCAATCACAGCGTCTACAACCGCAAAAGTGAATCGCATACCGGAACCTTGTTCTGGAACTTCGGGGAGCAATTCGTCAAAGGTTTCCGTAACCAAGGTCGTTATGACGACTGGTGGCCAAAGTCGTATCAAGCCTTCTACCGTTTCGACAGCATTGATCGTGACACCCATCTAAATAATCAAACCATCGACATTCATAGTCTGGGGCTAAATGCGTTCTTTGCCGAAACCACCAAGTTTCAGCTCAACGTCAATCATATTGATAACGCAATCAGCAATCAAAAATATAACGAGCTGGTCGCTCAGTTCCAATATGGCTTTTAATTTTTATCAATCTTGAGAGGATTTTCCACATGGCTTCATGGTCTAAAATTTTTGTTAGCAGCATCTTGGCGACATCGACACTTTTTCCACTGTCGCAAAGTTTTGCAGCTGAGGCAAAGCCGACAGTGATTCGATTCGCTTCACCTTTAGTGGGCACAGGCAACCGTCCCGTGGGTTATAGCAACTATTATGCAACCACACAAACCTTGGGTTTAATTGAAAAAGAATTCCAAAAAGATGGCATTAAAATTCAATGGAATAACTTTAAAGGCGCAGGACCTGCGGTCAATGAATCCTATGCCAATGGTCTGGTGGATATTACGTGGTTGGGTGACTTACCGGCATTGATTGGTAAAGCCAGCCGCCTAGATACTAAACTCATCGCTATTGGTGGAACCAAGGACAATACTTATTTGGTGGTTCCAGCAGGTTCGACAGCAAAATCTTGGGCAGATTTAAAGGGCAAGCGCATTGGCTTCTTTAAAGGGACAAGTGTGCATCTCGCGATTAACCAAATCATTAGAAAGCATGGTTTATCCGAAAAAGATTTTCGCTTTGTCAATACCGATGGTGCGGTGGGCTATTCGGCATTGGCCAGTGGTGATCTAGATGCCATATTCAGTAATCAGTCACTGTATCCGGTAATCGATCGAGGGATTGGTAAACTGATTTACAGCTCAAAACAAGAATCCACTCAACTGCAAAGTTCAGGCTATGTATTAGTGAGCTCTAAGTTTGAACAAAAATACCCTGAAACGGTACAACGGATTGTCAATGTGCTGGTTAAACAAGCGGCATGGGAAAGTGACCCTGCCCATAAAGCTGAACTGTTTAAGTTATGGTCTAAGTCAGGCTTGTCTTATAACACTTTTGTGAAAGCCAATCAGGGAATCGATTTAAAACGTCATAGTGCTCCGATTTTTGATGCTTACAACGTTGCAGTGATTAAACAGAAATTAAAAGCAGGGCAGGAGTTGAAATTAATTCGAGGCAATATCGATGTGGATCAATGGATTGAACCGAAATATGTCAACAATGCTTTAAAAACACTGAACTTGCAGAATTTCTGGACGCCATTAAATGCCAGCGGTAAATAACTGCTCGCAGGCGAAATAGGAGGAGCATGGCATGTCTCAACAGATCGCTTTAAAACCAAGCACCCATTCATCGGTGTTGATCGATGAATCACAACCGACATCTTTTTGGCAATTTTTTAAGCACAGCAGAGTCTTGTATTGGTTGGTCGGCAGTATTTTTCCGATTATCTTGCTGTGGTTATGGCATGTGTCAGTAGAAAAAAATTGGGTCAATCCTTTATTGCTGCCCGCACCCGATCTGGTGTGGACGGCACTAAAAGATTTATACAGCAGTGGTGAACTGTGGAGCAATTTAAAGGTCAGTTTATCCCGCATTGCTTATGGCTTTAGTGCTGGCATCAGCTTGGCATTGTTGCTGGGTCTGAGCATGGGCTTGTCTAAAACCGTTGAAGCCTATCTTTGGCCGATCTTTAAAGTGATCAATTTAGTCCCGGTGGTGGGTTGGATTCCGTTACTTATACTTTTGGTCGGTATTGATGAAGCCTTAAAAATTATTTTGATTGCCAAATCTGCACTGGTACCCATGACCATCAATGTGTTTAAAGGGGTGCGCAATATTCCACAGTCTTTAACCGAGGTGGCGGATGTATACCAACTCGGTACATGGTCAAAGTTTAAGAACTTAGTTTTGCCGGGTGCCTTTATCAGTTTTATCGGTGGTTTAAGACTGTCTTTGGCCAGTGCTTGGGGTGCCTTGGTGGCAGTTGAACTGTTGGCATCCAGTGAGGGCATTGGTTACCTGATGGTCTATGGTCGTCAAATTTTCCAACTGGATGTGGTACTTGCCACGGTCATTGTGATTGGTTTGGTCGGCTTCGCCTTTGATGTGGTCATTAGCTTGATTCAGAAACGTTTTAGCGCATGGAATACACAACAATAAGAGGGCAAGACCATGACAGAAAAAACCGCCGTACAGGCACAACAAAAAAAATCATTGGATTTTGATTATCGTGGCTGGGTGATTCCCCTGATTCTATTTTTGCTGTGGTACATCACAACTGACCAAAAATGGGTGGATCCCGCATTATTGCCACGTCCTCACAATGTATGGCAAGTGTTTGTAGAAAGTTGGCAGTCTAAAGAATTAATTGAAAATATTCTGTATAGCTTGGCACGCAATACCACTGGATTTATTGCAGGGGGACTCATCGGCGCTGCATTGGGACTGTTATTGGGACTGAACAGTTGGGCAGATCGTTTCTTCTCACCAACCTTAAATGCGATTAAACATGTGGCGGTGTTTGCTTGGATTCCACTCATGATCATGTGGTTTGGTAATGGGGAATTGTCCAAAGTGATCTTTATTGCATTGGTGGTGTTTTATCCGGTGTTTTTTAATACCTATGATGGGGTCAAAAACATCTCAGAAAAAACCAAAGAAGTAGCGAAAATATTCCAACTCAGTAAATTCAGCACCTTTTTTAAAGTGATTTTACCCTCAGCAGCACCGAGTATTTTTGCAGGCTTAAACATTGCCTTGGTGTTCTCTTGGGTCGCAACCATTGGTGCGGAATACTTCTTTGTGGCGGCACCGGGTGTGGTCAATCCAATCTTAGATGGACAGAGTTTATTTAAGATGGAAGTGGTGTTGTATGGCATGGCGATTATTGCTGTAGTGGGTTTGCTGTTCTCCAAATTGGCACAATTCTTTGAAGGCTATAACCTGCGTTGGCGTCAAGGTTTACACAAATAAACCCATTTAAAAATAGAAAAAATAAGGTCTGCATTCGTTCAGACCTACACCGAATATGAAAATAAATAGGCATACATATGAATCAGCAAGTCAAAGCCTTTGGGCAAGTTGAAATTAAGCAATTAGATAAATTTTTCCTGCGACAAGGCGAACCCTTACAAGTGTTGGATCAAATTAATCTCAATATTCAACCGGGTGAATTTATCAGTATTGTTGGGAATAGTGGCTGTGGTAAATCGACCTTATTGCGTCTTTTGGTGGGTTTAGATGCGGAGTTTAAAGGCTCAATTCTGATTGATGGCAAAGCCATTGAGGGTACAAGTCTAGAGCGGGGGATTGTGTTTCAAGATCACCGACTCTTTCCATGGTTAAATGTTGAACAAAACATTGCATTGGCTTTGGAAAAGAGTGCCTATAGCAAAGCTGAAAAGCAGGCGTTAATCGATTATCACCTTGAGTTGGTACAACTCAGCGCATTTAAACATTCCTATCCCTCTGAGTTGTCAGGTGGGATGAGTCAGCGCGTAGCGATTGCACGCAGCTTGGTGAATCGCCCGCAAATTTTGTTACTCGATGAGCCTTTTGGTGCACTCGATGCCTTAACCCGTGCCAACCTGCAACAAGAGTTGCAACGGATTCTAGCTTCAGAAAAAATCACCACCATTTTGGTCACGCATGATGTGGAAGAAGCGGTGTTATTAGGAGACCGTGTGGTGGTGATGCAACCCAATCCGGGTCGGATCAAACGTATAGTGGAGGTCAATTTAGAGCGTCCACGTAAACGTGAAGACTTTCGTTTGGCAGCTTTGAAAAATGATATTTTGGTGGATTTTAAAGACAAGCAGATTGAAGTCGAACCGCATGAATTGGCGCAGTATGGTTTAACTTGGTAATGCATATGCGCTGTTTCCAGCAAGAAACACACCATCAAATAAACAATAAAAATGCCCCGAAGGGCATTTTTTTATTGTGTTCTACAGCAATCTTAAGAGGCTTGAGCGGTATGACGCTTCGCCAACACATATTGGTTTTCAGGACGTTTTAGGCCTAAATTTTCACGTAAGGTGGTGCCTTCGTAAGCAGTGCGGAATAAACCTCGACGTTGCAGTTCAGGCACAATCAATTCAACGAAATCATCTAAACCAGCAGGTGTGGTCGGTGGTAACACGTTAAAGCCATCAGCCGCTTCATTTTCAAACCAGTGTTGTAAACGATCGACAATTTGTTCAGGTGTACCAATGAGCGTCCAATGCCCACGTGCAGAAGCAATATATTCATACAACTGACGAATACTAAATTGATGCTCACGGGCAATATCGATCATCATTTGCTGACGACTGGAGAAATTAATTTGACTGTCATCGAGTTCAGGGAAAGGCGCATCTAGGTCATATGGCGACAGATCAATCCCGCCGGCGAGACCCGCCAATAAACCTAAGCCCACATCGGGGTGAATTAAGCTGTTTAAATGTTCATATTTGGCTTGGGCTTCTTGTCCAGTTTTGGCCACAAACACTGAAACACCGGGCATGATTTTCACGTCATCGGCATGGCGACCATATTTGACTAAACGTCCTTTTACATCACGGTAAAAGGCTTGTGCATCTTCAAGCTTTTGTTGTGCGGTAAAAATCACTTCGGCATATTGCGCCGCCAACTCACGACCATCTTCCGACTGACCGGCTTGCACAATCACCGGATAACCTTGCGGTGGACGAGGTACATTTAACGCCCCTTGAACACTAAAGTATTTGCCTTGATGCAGCGGTTCATGGTTTTTCTCGGCATCATAAAAGTGCGCCGTTTCCTTGTTGTGTTCAAAGGCATCATCTTCCCAAGAATCCCAAAGCTTTTGCGTCACTTCAATAAACTCATGCGCACGTTCGTAACGTACTTTTGCATCAGGATGTGCGACCAAACCAAAATTTCGTGCGGTATCGGCAGACGTGGTGGTCACCACGTTCCAACCGGCACGACCTTTGGAAATATGATCTAAAGAGGCAAATTTGCGTGCCAGTAAATACGGCTCTTCATAAGTCGTGGACGCGGTCGCAATAAAACCAATATGTTGGGTCACGGCAGAAATTGCTGCAAACAAGGTCACCGGTTCAAAGCTCGCCACTTTGTCACTATACCCAATCGGTTTTTTGCCATTGGTTGAGCCATGACTCCAATTCACTGATAAACCATCGGCAAGAAAGTAAGCGTCAAATAAGCCTTTTTCAGCGATTTTTGCCAGTTCAATGGCATAGTCAATACTGAGATGATCCTGCGGACGCGAGGCTTCATGTCGCCAACCCGCTGCATGTTGTGATGTTGTTGGAATAAATGCACCGAGCTTAATTTGACGTTTTGACATTGTTATATCCTATTGATGTTCTTCAACTTGAATAGGGTTATAACAAGAATTGAAAGGGCTTAAAAATACGATTAAATTAAATCCTTATAAGTTTTATGGGATAGCTGTAACGCCATCCCATAAATAGGTTGCTGAATTTAATTTTTTAGTGAAAGGCAGGTTTAGATTAAGACCTCGACGGTTTTTTTCTTCCACACAAATTGATAGTACAGACCCTGCATCATGCACAGGCAAACAAAGGCAAGCGCATAGCCATACCAAATGCCAGCTAAGCCCCACCATGAACTGAACAGATAAGCACACGGCAATTCAATGGCAACAATCGCAATAATATTGATCACCATTGGTACTGTGACTGTACCGCTGGCACGCATAATTGAGGCAAAAATGGCACTGGCACCAAAGAAAATAATCGACCAAACCACAATAAAGAGCAGTTGCTGACCGAGTACCACCACATCTGGGTCGGTAATAAACAACGCCATTAAATATTTTGAGAACAGATACGCCAAGATTACCAAAATACCGGTAATCACGATATTCAAGCTAAGCGCGGTTTTGGTCACTTTAGACAGTGAATCGGCTTTACCTGCACCAATGGCTTGTGCTGCAAAAATTGAAGCGGCAATCCCAATCGATAGAGCAGGGAACTGAATGTAATTCAAGACCTGATTCACTGCGCCGTACGCCGCAGTCGCATTTGAGCCATACTGATTGACGAGGCTTACAATCACCAAACCTGCCACAGAAGTAGTGATCATTT
The DNA here is from genome assembly GCF_011578285.1 of Acinetobacter lanii. Taxonomy (NCBI): domain Bacteria; kingdom Pseudomonadati; phylum Pseudomonadota; class Gammaproteobacteria; order Moraxellales; family Moraxellaceae; genus Acinetobacter; species Acinetobacter lanii. Next base: position 118,969 of record NZ_CP049916.1, read on the forward strand.
GGATTCCAGTAGGAATGCCCAAGCGGAGAATGGTTTTACTCAGTTCCGCATCATATTTAATATGGCCCAGCAAAGCACGATCCGGCTTGAGGGGATGGTCTTTTTTGTTGAGATAGAAATAAAGAAACAATAAGACTGAGAAATAGCCGACCGTGGTTGCAATGGCAGGCGCAATAATCCCGAGCTTTGGAAAACCAAAATAACCGCCAATCAGTACTGGAGTAATACATAGGCCAATCACACTGGTCATGCCCAATGCAATCAAAGGCGTGACACTGTCACCGACCCCACGCAGGATGGAAGTGTAAATAATATAAATAAATAGCAGCGGACTGCCTGCCATCATCCATTGCACATAAGGCAAGGACAAATGCATCACGTCAGGATCTGTGCCTAAAGCAGTAAGTATTGAACGTGCTGCCAGTACCCCAAAGATCGCAATTAAACTTCCGCCAATAAAAGTCATAAACAGGGTTGAACCGACCACTTGACGGACTTTTTCGACATTTTGTGCCCCCCATGCTTGTCCGACCAAGACGGTAGATCCGGCTGAAAGCCCAATGACGAATGCCATTAAGCAAAATAAGATCGGGAAGAATACTGCCACCGCAGCAATGGCATCGACCCCGAGCATTTGCCCAACAAAAACGGTGTTAATGGTACCGGAGAGATTTTGCAGAATATTGGTGGCAATCAATGGCAGTAAAAACACCAAAAAAATTCTCCAGAAATTCGGCTCATCAATTGGGGTTAAATGGGGTTTCATTATTGAATATTGTCCGTAATTTAATAAGCTTTGCTATTTTTTCACAATAGCATAGCTGAATCCTGTCTAGCCTGAGCATTTGAGTAACCAAACTGCTAAAAATCAATCTGTTCGCTTAAATCACCGATAAGATCTGTGCTGCTTTTATTAAGGTCTGATCTGTTTTGGCGAAGCATAAACGTATGAGGCACAAATCTCGAGGGGGGCTCTGATAAAACACCGACACTGGAATCGCTACAATTTTGTGTTGTTCTGCCAAGTATTGGCACATCTCGACATCCTTTAACTCAGGTCGAATCTCGCTATAGTCCAAGTTTTGGAAATACGTTCCTGCCGAAGGGGTACATTTAAAACGAGATTGTTCAATGCCTGAGTTAAACAGATCACGTTTGGCTTGGTAGAAACTAGATAGATTTTCAATATGCTCAGGGTGCTCCTGCATAAAATTCGCCAATGCCCACTGAATCGGGGTGACCCCACAGAAATTGGCAAATTGATAGACCTGACGAAACACAGTCATCAACGCTGGCGCAGCGACACAGTAGCCGGTCTTCCACCCCGTGACATGAAAGGTCTTGCCAAAAGAGCCGACCACCACACTGCGTTCACGCAGTTCAGGAAAGGACAGAGCTGAATAATGATGTTGTCCATCAAAAATCAAATGTTCATAGACTTCGTCTGACAGCACCACAATATTGCGGTCTTGAATCAGTTCAATCAGATTCAGCCAATCTTGTTTTGACCAAATTGCACCTGAGGGATTGTGTGGTGTATTGACAATCACCATGCGGGTTTTGTCATTGATCGCATCTTTGACCTGATTCCAATCCACATCAAAGCTTGGATGTTGCAAAGCAATGTGAATCGGCTTGGCACCGACCAAAGTCACACTGGGTGCATAGCTGTCATAGCTTGGATCGAAAATAATGACTTCATCACCCGCCTGTACCAAAGCCTGAATCGTGGCAAAAATGCCAATGGTTGCCCCGGGGGTAATGGTGATTTCAGTGACAGGGTCAAGCTGAATCTGATCTCGCTTTAAAAATTGCGTTGCCACTTGCTCCCGAAGCGCCAACAATCCATCGCCCGGTGCATATTGGTTATGACCCGCTTGAGTCGCCTCACTTAAAGCCTTCAGGAGCTCGGGCGGGGCAGCAAAGTCAGGAAAACCTTGCGATAGATTCAGTGCATTTAAGCGTTGTGCTAAAGCCGACATGACACTAAAAATGGTCACCCCTTGGGCAGGCAGTTTGGATTGGATCTGGATCATAAGACGCAATAAAATTAATATTGTTATGGCTGACAACATAGCATGTTGTTCTTGTTTTTCTTATGCATTTTTTTCATGAGCATCAGCAAATGCTTTCAAAAGACATTCAAATCAAGCGTGCACTTTTGAAAGCAAAAACAATTGAGTCATAGACGGATCAATGCTTAAAACGCCACATCCACCAAGGCACGAATAATCCCAAGCACCAAACCAATAAAGGCACCCACGACGACGCCATTGACCCGAATCATATGCAGGTCGCCACCGACTTCATTTTCAATCTTGTCGATCATTTCCCGCGAATCCCATTCATGAATCCGCTCACTGATAAATCGAATGACTTTCTCGCTGTATTGGTCACTCAGGTTCACCGCAATACCGCTGATTTTTTCATTCATTAACTGACGAATAGCATCATTGGACATGATGTTTTCACCGACTTGTTGAATCGCAACCCGTAGGTTTTGCGCAATACCTGAATCAGGTTTGAGTAAGTCTTCTCGGATGGCATTACACAGAATGCCCACCGCGCCACTGATAAAATTCAGCACTTGCGGACTATCGAGTAATGCATCTTTGGTGTTGTTTAAACGAATGCTCGCGGTACTTTCATTGTTGGCCAACTCTTGCATTAAATGTTGCCCGATTTCCTCCACCTTTTGACGCCAAGGATGTTCAGGGTCAGCAAGCATGGATTCGACCCGACCAATCAGAGAATCAATCGTGCGTTGTTGCACATCAATCCCGATCCAACTGGCGCCCTTTGCCAGCTTCCATACCCCTAGTTCTTTAAACAGCGTGCGAGTCAGCTCCCGTGTCTGTTCGGGATGGGTCATGACCCATTCATGGGCTAAATCGAGCCCACGTTGCAACACATCCTGATGGAAGTCATTTTCCAACACCGCACGAATCATTTCACTCGCGAGATTATTAATTTTAGTATTGCGTACCCATTGCACACTATTGCTTTGAATAAAACGACCAACTTGCTCTTGACCGACAAATTCAAAGATTTTCGGTACGGTTTGCTGAATCACTTGCGTCACTTGCGCATTGTTTTGTGGTTTCGCCAACCATTTTCCGACGGCCAAACTCAAATCGGTTTGCATTAAACTTTTTTCAACAATCTGCGGCGATAGAAAGTTTTCTTGCACAAAACGACCCATGGATTCTGCAATACGGGCTTTGTTGCGGGGAATAATTTCAGTGTGATCTTTTAAAAATTTAGGAATCGGAATGCGACCAAAGGGATTGCGAAACAACACTGTAATCGCGTACCAATCGGCTAAACCCCCGACCACACCGGCTTCAGCGCCCAACATCAGAATATGAATCAGCCACACATAGTCGGGCAACAGTTTGGCACTGATCATCAGCGCGACCCATGCCAAAACCGCAATAATCAATGCTGTCATGGCATAACGGCGACTACGTTGTAAATTCGGAGATTGATATTCTTCCACTGGATTCATTCATTTTCCTAATCGGGTTTAAGCTTCAATTTAATTCATTCAGCAAAGCGATTCTGGCTCGCTTATTTTGCTTGGGTCGCAGGTGCAGGTGTCGCAGTCACAGGTTGAGGTTGTAATACCTGACCCGTTGCCGTCACGCCATATTTTTGACCTAAGGACTGTAAAATTAAGCGTGCGTCAAAAGCGTCATTCGGTGCAGATTTTTTGTCTTTAAAACACTGAATGGTATAGGACACTTGTACCGGATCGACATTGATCACTTGAGGCATGTTGTAAAAGGGATCATAGAAACCATGAAAACGTCTAAAGCCATAACCGTAACCATAGGGATACATCTGATTGGGATAAACCACCGCTTGACGAGGCGGTTGCTGGGTACGATTACTTGGGTCATCCATCACTTTAAAAAATTGGAAACCATTCAGCACCGCAGTTTGTGCAGATTTGAGTAAGGTAATTTCTTCAGCCATTCCATAGTTCATATTTGAACTGCCTTGGAAGCTGATGCGATAGGTCTGTGTATTTAACGGTGTGGTGCTGAACTGCCCCAATTGATCGAAAGTACGCGGTTGAGAGGGTGTAGTGACACAGCCAGAAAGTGCCAATACGGCCACCATCGTAAGACCCATGAGTGACTTTTTCATAATGATGTCTCCATAAAATGCTCCCAATGCGCTACAGTCGATTGAACAGCGACGAAATTGCCTAAAATTATAGCACTAACTAAAAGCTGCTATTCGGTTGCTTGAGAAACTCAATTTCTTCCGCCGTTGATTCACGCTCTAAAATGGCATTACGGTGTGGGTAGCGCCCGAAACGGTCGATAATGACTTTATGTTTCTTTTCAAATTCAAGATTGACCGGATTGCCTAAAGCTTCAAACAATTGTAGCGCTTGTTCATGAATGATCTTAGATTCACTGTGCATAAACGGCATATACAAAAATGAACGCTGTTGCGGTTTAAGTGCTAAGTCTAGTCCTAAACGAATGGCTTCTTGCGCCAAGGACAGCGCTAAGGGATCTTGAGCAAACGAGGCAGGATGGTCACGGAACAGATTTCGGGAAAACTGATCCAGCACAATAATTTCCGCCAAACGACTTTCAGCCGTTTCACGCCATGTCCACAATTCACATTGCATGGCTTGTTGTAGGGTATGTTCAAATTGAGTTTCGATTTCGAAGTCAAAATCATCGTCTTTGGCAAACCAATATTTTTGATGATTGGGGTCAAACCAAAAGTCTAATACGTTTTGATAATTCATAATATTTACAATTCATTAGCATTTATTGCTTCATAAAATCACAAATTTCAAATGTCTTAAAGGCAAACTTTGTGATAAACAATGGGCAAATAAGAAAGTTTGTTCCGTTGAAATGTCGTGTCAATCTGCATCTCGGACAAAAATTCACGTTATACTTGATATAAATCAATGATTTTATTTAAGCCGTCTTTAAGATAAGCGAGTAAGTAATGAGTCAACCCGAAGCCATCTCTCAATCGATTTTACCAAATTGGGTGGATTCAGCATTATTCAAAGGCATGTTGCGTGGTATAGAACGTGAAAGTCTACGCATGCAAAGCAATGGATTTTTATCGCAGCAGAATCATCCTGAAGCCTTAGGTTCGGCACTGACTCATCCGCATATTACGACGGATTATTCTGAAGCATTGATGGAGTTTATTACGCCACCTCAAGCCAGCATTCCAGAGGCACTGAATTATTTAAAAGATATTCATGCAGTGGCACATCGTCATTTGGAAAATGGCGAAAAATTATGGCCACTGTCGATGCCATGCATGTTAGATGAAGAAGAGGAAAATATCCGTCTGGCTGACTATGGCACATCCAATATTGGACGTTTTAAAACGCTATATCGTCATGGTTTAGGCGTGCGTTATGGTCGTCGTATGCAGACCATTTCAGGGGTACATTACAACGTCTCTTTCCCTGAAGAGTTGTTTGAAGCACTACAACAACACGAAACAGATGAACAATTAAAAGCACTGAGTCTGCAAGATTATCGTAGTCATCGTTACTTTGGTTTGATTCGGAATTTCATTCGTTTAACCCCTTTGGTGATGTTTTTACTCGGTGCAAGTCCTTCGGTCTGTCGTTGCTTTATGACCGGTCGTGATCATCATCTGTTGCCTTTGGTCGGGGGCACGCTACATCTTCCTTATGCGACCGCTTTACGCATGGGGCGCTTTGGTTATCAAAATTCGGCACAAAAAGAACTGGGCATTCACTACAACAATTTGCCGGATTATTTAGAAGGCTTACAACAAGCGGTGCATACGCCGTACAGCGCATTTACCCGTTTAGGCTTAAATGACAAAAATGGCGAACCGATTCAAATCAATGATCATGTGCTGCAAATCGAAAATGAGTACTACAGTCTCGTTCGCCCTAAACAGGTGCCTGAAGCAGGCGAAACGCCGTCACAAGCTTTGGCCAACCGTGGGGTGGCTTACGTTGAGCTGCGTGCAGTCGATGTGAATCCTTATGACCCAATTGGTGTAGATGAAGACACAGCAGGCTTTTTGGAAGTGTTGGCGCTGTATTGTTTACTCAAATACAGCCCAGAACTATTCGACAAAGAACTCGAAATCATTGAGAAAAACCAAACTGAAGTGGTCAATCGGGGTCGTGCGCCGAATGCTTCTATTATTGAAAATAAAAAATCCATTCATATTGAAAAATGGGCGGCTCAACATTTGGCTGACATGGCACCGTTGGCACAGATGTTAAATCAAAGCTATGCAACTCAGTTGTATAGTCAAGCCTTGAGTACCATGCAGTCACGGATCGATGAAGTGGACAACACTTTATCGGCGCAAGTGATTCAAGACACCTTGAGCAACAATGGCACTTGGGGCTTTGGCAGTGTCATGGCACAAAAACATGCTGAAGCTTATGAGCAGCATCAGCTTAGCCCTGAAACAAAACGCTATTTTGATGCGCTGGCAATCAGTTCATTGGAAAAACAACAGCAACTTGAGCAAGAATCAACACAGAGTTTTGATGATTATCTTGCTGCATTCAGATAAAAAAAAGAGGACATGCCATGCAGTGGAAAAGTTACCGTGCGGTGAGCGGGTTGTTGGTGATCACAAGTGTCATTGGAATGGCGTTTGCTTTATACCTTGAACATGGTCAAGGGCTAGAGCCTTGCCCGCTGTGTATTTTCCAACGTGTGGGATTAATCGGACTCGGCATTATTTCACTGATTGCTTTCTTACATAATCCCATCAGCAACGCCTTTAAACGTGGTTATGCATTTTTAGGATTATTGTCTATCTTATGGTCGGCAGGGGTGGCCACTCGTCATGTCTGGCTACAACATTTACCGCCAGATCAAGTACCGAGTTGTGGTCCCGGTTTGGACTATTGGTTGGATACCTTGCCGCTGAAATCAGTCTTTGAACAAGTGCTGAAAGGCTCAGGTGAATGTGCCAAAGTGGATTGGACGCTGTTGGGGCAATCTTTGCCTGTGTGGTCATTGGCGTTCTTTGCGGTGTTGACGCTGATTAGTCTGTGGCAATTATTGCGGAAATATCCGATTCGTTAATGACTCAAAAAAACCAGACTTTAAGTCTGGTTTCTTTTTTTGAAGAACAATAATTTAGAAGTACAACAATTTAGAAGAACATAAATGAAAAAATTAATCGCTATCGCAATGCTATCTGTAGCAACCACAAGTTCCGCCAACTATGCATTGATTCAAGATCCTGACGGTTATGTAAATGTTAGAGATCAAGCTTCGTTAAAAGCTAAAATCAGAGGGAAATTGAACAATGGTACAGTGGTTTACTGCTTAAATGACATCGAAAAGGAAACATTTTATGATGCTACTTATGCGAATTTGAAAACTGATGAAGGCTATATTCACAAGTCACGGCTGAACGTTTTTAAAGGTTTTCAGCAGTGGAAATATGAAAAAACACTCGCTCATAGTGCCATTTATGCACTTAAGCAAAATCGAATCACGATTTCTGTAAGACCTGCACAGTTCAATCATCAAGATTTCAAAATGGTCAAAACCAAAGACAATATCCCGCTATATTCGCTTTATAAAAACAAACCTTTTTTTGGCACGGATGGGGAATTGCCGAATCAGACTTCAATGTGGCAATTGTCTGAAATTAAGATTCAATGGAATGGTCATACCATTGTTATTCCGCAATCCAATTTGGAGCAATACTTTTTCCCAAACACGCCTTTAGCAAAAGGCTCTAAATATGACCATGAAATGTCAGAAATTTATAGCTTAGGGAATACACTCTATATTTTGAATGATTTGAATATTGGGGGTGCTGCACATTATCATCAAATCGTTGTGATTGAAGATGGCAAAGTCAAAGCTATCCAAGCATGGAATGCCATGTAAAAATTCTTTCTTACATGCCATATGAGTTATAAAGAAAACAGGCTGAAACCTTCACTTAGGTCTCAGCAATCCCTTCCATACTCTCAAGTTTGACCAGATATTTGCGAATCTGTTCTTCTGCCAATTCATCATGATGCGGGTAAAACCATTTCGCAATTTGTTCCGCCACACTTGAGTGATATTGAATTTCCATGTGGTTTAAACCATAGAACACCGCTTTATGCGATTCAGGTACTTTCAGTTGAAAGCGTGGATTCGGATGTTCGCCAAATGCACTTTTCACACTCACCAAATAATCACCAATCATTTTTAAGGTTCGGTTCTTTTTATTTTCAAATTCAATCGTGCCTGCCACCATAAAGGCGTTGATATGGGATGGGAGTGGGGCAGGCTTACGGTTGTCGTCCATACCACCAATACGGGCATGGTTATGTTCCCAATCATCATCACGGACACTGCCATGACGCAAATCTAGAATTCCGTCACTGCGAATATTCACAATATGCCCAGCCAGTTTCACGATGGGCAATTTGCCGACTTTCTCTTGCACGGCAAAACCAATCCGTTCAAGTACCGCACCATGATGCGGTGAACCCAGACAAACGATATTTTCTGCCATATGGAACCAGCGGTGCATATTTTGTTTACCGTAGAACAAGGCACTACGTGATACTAAGCCCCCCATACTGTGACCAATTAAATCGATACTGGTAATGCGGGGATTACGTTTCACTAAATCTTCAAGCAAATTCGACAATGAACGACCATTGGCGGAGATGCGACGTCCGGTGTTGTAATGCAAATAAAGCATGGTGTTTTGGTCACGTTGCGCCAACAGTTTTTCACCAATCCCGCCATAATTGCGATTGGTCCAATCTAAATGGTTCATACATAAACCATGACAGAAAATCACCACTCGACCAGATAAATCGCCTTGTTGCAGTGAGCCATAATGGTCATACAAGACTGTCGAGAGCGCCAGAGGATTATGGTTTTTAAGCAAATAATCTCCAATCACGCCGTTTAAGGCACTGATCAGAAAAATCATTTTTGGGGTTAAAGGTTTATCGTGTAAATTGGGAAATTGATCGATGATCTTACGTAAAGTTGGCGCAAGAAAATAATTACCGTAGTTTAATAAGGTGTTGTAGGAGAATTGATACAGTTTTTGAATATAGGAATTCTTTTGAAATTCTTTGGATTTTTTCTTACTTAAGCCAAAAATATCCAGCAAGATTTCACGTTGTAAGGACTGGATTATGTTCTTTACCACATTGCTCAAAGGCGTACTGACGAGCTGTGCTAAACCTTCCAAAACATCAGCTTGGCTGGGTGGTGAGCGATCCCATTTACAATAGGTTTCGTGGAGTGGCGTTAAACTCGGCATGCGTTATTATCCTCATCCAAATGATGCTGCCCGGAGTCTTTCTTTTAGGCATTAATCATTGTATAAAATCCTTTATATTTATCTTATGTTGTTCTTCCCGAACCATTTTTAAGATAACGCCATTACGCAACTGTTCTAATTATTTTGTCTGACAATACTTGCATAAGTACAAAACTTAAACAAAGTTGTGATTCAGTTCACACTAAAACTAAAGCAGATCATTTTCAAATGCAAACGAAACGTTCATGAATATCATCTATCTGCATGGCTTTAAAAGTAGTGCTTTATCGATCAAAGGACAACAGTTAAAGCAGTATTTTGTGCATGACCAAAATGTACAGGTGCATTTACCGGATTTAAATCAACCGCCGTGCATTGTGCTGCAAGAGATGTCGGCATTGATTGAATCATTGGATCAGGTCGCTTTGGTCGGCAGTAGTTTAGGTGGCTTTTATGCGACACAATTGGTCGCAAAATATGGCGTGCCTGCTGTTTTAATTAATCCAGCTATGCGACCATGGCAACTGTTTCGCGAGTTGTTCGGTTCGAGTGCTATTCCGCTAAAAGTCACCGAGGATTGGACTTTGAATGATGCACAACTTGATCAGTTAGCCGAAATGGCGGTGCCATTTGTGCAAGATGCAGACAAAATTTTGGTTCTGCTGCAACAAGGTGATGAAGTTTTGGATTATCGTGCAGCGCAGCGTTATTATAGCGCGGGAGAGCGCCACGCCTTAATCATCACTGAGGCGAAGGGCAATCATGCGATGGAAGATTTCGCGGACAAAATTCCAATGGCATATCAGTTTTTATCGGACTGCATAAAATAAGGAAACAGTACAACGTGTCTCAATATACGGCTCAATCACTTGAAGTTTTATCTGGTTTAGATCCGGTACGTCGCCGTCCCGGCATGTATACCGATACCACTCGCCCAAACCATTTGGCGCAAGAGGTCATTGATAACTCGGTCGATGAAGCACTTGCAGGACACGCCAACAAAATTACGGTCACAGTCTATAAAGATGGTTCATTGTCGGTGGAAGACAACGGTCGAGGGATGCCGGTCGATATTCACCCTGAATATGGTCAAAGCGGGATCGAAATCATTCTGACCAAACTGCATGCCGGTGGTAAATTCAGCACCGATAACTACCAATTTTCAGGCGGTTTGCATGGGGTGGGAATTTCGGTGGTGAATGCACTATCGATTCGAGTTGAAGTTGAAGTTCAGCGTCAAGGTAACCTCTACAAAATGGCTTTTGAGCAAGGTGCGCCTGTGGGCCCACTTGAAGTCCTTGAAGGTAAAGCACCGAAACGTGCCACGGGCACCCGTGTTCATTTTTGGCCTGAAGCCAAATATTTCGACTCACCAAAATTTGCATTAAAAGCACTTAAACATAATTTAAAAGCCAAAGCGGTTTTAGCAGCCGGCTTGCAGATTACTTATATCGATCAAATTAACGATGAAAAAATCGTATGGCAATTTGAAAATGGTTTGGTCGACTATTTGATGGATGAATTGGAAGATCGTGAAATTCTTCCAAGCCCTGCTTTTGTGGCGACAGGTGATGCTGAACGTGCCAGTGCGGAATTTGCCATTTGTTGGAATGCTGAAGGTGGCGAACAGATTCAAGAGTCTTATGTGAACTTGATTCCAACGGCACAGGGCGGTACGCATGTGAACGGCTTACGTTCAGGCGTGACCGATGCGATGCGTGAGTTCTGTGAACTGCGTAACCTGCTGCCGCGTAATTTGAAATTGGCTGCCGAAGATGTCTGGGATGGAGTGAACTATATTCTGTCACTCAAATTCCAAGAACCACAATTCTCAGGGCAGACCAAAGAGCGTCTTTCAAGCCGTGAAGCGGTGAGTGTGGTACAGAACATTGCGAAGGATGCGTTTGCACTATGGCTGAACCAAAACTCTGAAGTGGCAATGCAATTGGCCGAGTTGGTGATTGCCAAAGCGGGTCGTCGTCTAAAAGCTGCGAAAAAAGTTGAACGTAAAAAGATTGTTTCAGGCCCGACTTTACCGGGTAAATTGTCGGATTGTGTGGGACATGATCTAGATCAATCAGAACTGTTTATTGTTGAGGGTGATTCGGCAGGTGGTTCAGCCAAACAAGCCCGTGATAAGAATTTCCAAGCGATCATGCCAATTCGCGGTAAGATTTTGAATACTTGGGAAGTGTCTTCAGATGAAGTGTTGGCTTCTCAAGAAGTGCATAATATTGCCATTGCGATTGGGGTCGATCCGGGTTCTGACGATTTGTCTGAACTGCGTTATGGCAAGATCTGTATTTTGGCCGATGCCGACTCAGACGGTTTGCATATTGCGACTTTATTGTGCGCTTTATTTGTGAAGCACTTCCGCACCTTGGTGGAAGAAGGGCACCTTTATGTGGCAATGCCACCGCTGTATCGTATTGATGACGCCAAAGATGTGCACTATGCGCTGGATGATGCGGAACTTGAGGGCATTTTGAAAAAAACCAAAACCAAGAATCCACAAATTACCCGATTCAAAGGTTTGGGCGAGATGAATGCCAGTCAACTGCGTGAAACCACGCTTGATCCAAATACCCGTCGTTTGGTGCAATTGGACTTAGATGATATGCAATTTACCGCAGGTTTACTGGATAAATTGTTGGCGAAAAAACGTTCCGGTGACCGTAAGGATTGGTTAGAACAAAAAGGGAATTTGGCAGATATTATTGTTTAATCGCTCATCTGTTTTGTTAGATGAAACGGCTCGCATATCGCGGGCCTTTTTTATTTTTATAGGCTTTTAAACGGCTCATTTTGATCAATTAAATGATTCATCCGTACGTATTCAGAGGCTCGCTCCAATCGGCTTGGCACAGAAATTGAATAGCCTAGTACAGAAAACTAGTACAGAAAATTAGTACAGAAATTCAGTACAGAAAATAAACAACGCTGCATTTCAACGTGACCAACGCTGTGGAGAATGAAAACGATGTTTCAACAAAAAATACTGTCAAAAACTGTAGTTGCATTGGCGATGATGGGGAGCCTTGCATTAACCGGATGTTCAAAGCCTACGGAAAAAACTGCTGAAGCGAAACCTGAAGCGAAAGCCCCTGCTACGAGTGGTGACACGATTAAGGTCGGGATTCTGCACTCACTCTCAGGCACAATGGCTATTTCAGAAACCTCACTGAAAGACACTGCAATGATGGCGATCAATGAGATCAATGCCAATGGTGGTGTACTGGGTAAAAAGCTCGAACCGATTGTGGTGGACCCTGCATCGGATTGGCCATTATTTGCGGAAAAAGCCCGTCAGTTGCTGACCCAAGACAAAGTAGCGGTGATCTTTGGGGGATGGACCTCAGTATCACGTAAGTCAGTGTTGCCGGTGGTGGAAGAACTGAATGGTTTAATGTTCTATCCGGTGCAATATGAAGGGCAGGAACAGTCTAAAAATATTTTCTATACCGGAGCAGCACCGAACCAACAGGCCATTCCTGCAGTTGAATATTTGATGAGTGAGGAGGGGGGCAAAGCAGAGCGTTTTGTTCTACTTGGTACGGACTATGTTTACCCACGGACCACCAACAAAATTTTGCGTGCTTTCTTAAAGTCTAAAGGCGTTGATGAAAAAGACATTATGGAAGAGTACACGCCATTTAGTCACAGCAACTATCAAACCATAGTCGGCAATATCAAGAAATTCTCAGCAGGGAAAAAGACTGCGGTGATTTCGACGATCAATGGTGACTCCAATGTACCGTTCTACCGAGAATTAGGTAACCAAGGCATCAAAGCCTCAGATATTCCAGTCATGGCATTCTCAGTAGGGGAAGAAGAACTGCGTGGTATTGATGCCAAACCTCTGGTCGGTCATTTGGCGGCATGGAACTACTTCATGTCGGTGAAGAATCCAGTTAACAGCAAATTTATTGATAAATACAAGCAATTTGCAGTGGAATACAAACTTCCAAATGCAGCCAAAGTGGTGACCAATGACCCGATGGAAGCGACCTATGTCGGTATCCATATGTGGAAGCAAGCGGTTGAAAAAGCGGGCAGTACTGATGTTGATAAAGTTCGTGAAGCGATGGCAGGTCAGACTTTTGCTGCACCTTCAGGCTATACCTTGAAAATGGATGAAACCAACCATCACTTACACAAACCTGTGATGATTGGTGAAATTCGTGCAGATGGTCAATTTGATGTGGTCTATAAAACACCGACTGTAATCAAAGCGGAGCCTTGGAGCCCGTATATTCCTAAATAAGTTGTGCTTGCCTGCGGTGTTTTATCGCAGGCTTTTTTTTGTACTTTTTTCCCGCAAAGGGATGTTGCCCTCAATAGGGAGATTTCGCATGATTTGCCGTATAAATTACGCCATAATTCTACTGATTATTACTCAAATTTTTCTACTGCAACATTTATATGCAGAGACTTCCACTTCTCCTGAATCAGCATCACCGATCAATGCACCAAATACAGTTTTAACGACATCTGGCGATGCGATTCAGCAATTTGTCCAAGCTGAATTTGCTCAGCGTCGTGCCATGCTCAACAACTGGCCGGCAAGTATTGAACAATTGGATCAGTTGGTGGCTTATATTGACCAAAATGAACTGTATAGCGATGGTTCAGGGCAAACCTATATTTTAAAAAGCGAAGACACGTTACTGAGTTATCCTGAGCAAACGCCAGTCGCAACATGGCCTTCGGATTTGAATCAAGTCACTTTGGTGAATACCTTACGTAAGGCACTGAGTTTTGGACAAGCCAAAGCCAAACTGAAATCGGATGACACGCGTCAGCGTTTAGATGCGATTGATATTTTAGAAAATAATATCAATGAACTAAATATAAAAGACATCAATACACTGTATTTAAAAGAAAAAAATAGCAACGTCAAAGCACGCTTAGAACAGCTCAAAGCACGGATGGATTTTTCAAGTTCAGACGTATTGACCCAAATCCAAGCCACGAAAATACTCAAACAATCGAATCGTCCCGATGTTTTGGCACTGATTGAACAGCGTTTAGAACAGCCGAATCTACATCCCGATCTAAAAGCAGCATTACTGGATGCTAAAGGCAGTATTAAAACCCGTTTACAGTTGAGTGAATGGAGCGGACACGTCTTTTCAGGACTCAGTACAGCGAGTATTTTACTGTTGGCAGCACTTGGCCTTGCGATTACCTATGGTCTGCTGGGTGTGATCAACATGGCGCATGGTGAATTGATCATGATTGGGGCTTATACCACCTATGTGATTCAAGGACTGTTTAAAACCCATTTAGCAGGCTATGACGATTGGTACTTGATTGCCGCGATCCCTGCGGCATTTGTAGTCAGTGCTTTAATTGGCATGTTGATTGAACGAGTCATCATCCGTCCTTTATATGGTCGTCAACTTGAAACGCTACTGGCCACTTTTGGGGTGAGTCTGATTCTGATGCAAGGGGTGCGTATGCTGTTTGGTGCGCAAAATGTCGAAGTATCGAATATCTCATGGCTATCCGGTGGGATCTCAATTACGCCAAGTTTGATGCTGCCCTATAACCGCATTGCCATCATTGTATTCACTGTCGCAGTACTGCTTCTTTTGGTTTATCTACTGAATAAAACTCGCTTTGGTTTATTTGTTCGTGCGGTCACGCAAAACCGTCAAATGGCACGCGCTGTCGGGATTCGTTCAAGCCGAATTGACATGATGGCCTTTGGCTTAGGTTCAGGACTGGCAGGGCTTGCAGGCTGTGCTTTGGCGCAAGTGGGCAATGTTGGCCCTGACTTGGGGCAAAACTACATTATCGATGCTTTCTTGGTGGTCGTGGTCGGTGGCGTGGGACAAGTTTGGGGTGCAGTGCTGGCAGCCTTGGGTCTAGGCATTAGTGGCACAGTTCTTGAAATTGGAATCGGTGCTGTGCTTGCGAAAATTGTACTGTTGGTTCTTGTGATTTTGTTTATTCAAAAACGTCCACAAGGTTTATTCGCCATTAAAGGTCGATTTGTGGAGTAAGCTGAATGAAGATTACACATTTATTATCGGATAAACCCTACAGTGCGGTGCTGATCGCACTCTGTTTTGCAGTGATGTTGATTTTACCGTGGTTGCATCTGTTACCTGCGGATTCAGCACTGCATCTCTCCGCTTATTGGGTGACGCTGATTGGCAAAATCATGTGCTTGGCTTTGGTGGCTTTAGCCCTTGATTTGGTGTGGGGTTATGCAGGCATTTTAAGCCTTGGGCATGGTTTGTATTTTGCCTTGGGTGGTTATGCCTTTGGCATGTATCTGATGCGTGAGTCAGCAGGTGAAAGTTTGCCTGACTTTATGCGTTTCCTCAGTTGGACTGAACTGCCTTGGTATTGGATTGGAACAGAGCATCTCTGGTGGGCATTGGCATTGGTGGTACTCGCACCTGGATTGATCGCCTTTATCTTTGGCTACTTTGCTTTCCGCTCGAAAATCAAAGGCGTGTATTTCTCGATTATTACTCAAGCCATGACCTTTGCAGCAGCACTCTTGTTTTTCCGCAATGAAACAGGTTTTGGCGGTAACAATGGTTTTACGGGTTTTAAAACTATTTTGGGCATGGACATTACTTCGGCCTCCATGCGTGCAACATTGTGCTTTATCACCGCATTGGTGTTGATGTTGAGCTTCATCGGTTTGCGTCATCTTATGAATAAACCTTATGGTCGTGTACTCGGTGCAATTCGTGACAGTGAAAACCGTCTGCAATATTTGGGCTATCGTACCCTATGGTACAAGCTGTCTGCATGGGTGCTTTCAGCAGTGATTGCAGGGATTGCAGGAGCGCTGTATGTCCCTCAAGCAGGGATTATCAATCCAAGTGAAATGAACCCTGTTAACTCGATTGAAATGGCGGTGTGGGTCGCAGCAGGCGGACGTGGCACGCTCATTGGTCCAATTCTTGGTGCAGGACTGATTAATGGCGTGAAAACTTATTTCACCGTGGCCTATCCAGAAGCGTGGTTATTGATTTTAGGAGCGTTATTTATTGTAGTAACCATTTTCCTACCGAAAGGGGTGATTGGCTTGTTTGACCGCTTTAAGAAGGAGAAAAACTAAATGTCTGATTTAGGTTTACATGCACCGCATGGGGGTCAAGCACAGGAAGCGTATGGACGTCCGAAAGAAATTGGGCCGGATTTCACCCATGGGATTGCGCTGTATTTGGAAAAAGTCAGCGTGTGGTTTGATGCCTTTCGTGCTTTGAATGACTTGTCTCTCTACATCAAAGAGGGTGAATTACGTTGCATCATTGGACCCAATGGTGCAGGCAAAACCACCTTGATGGATGTGATTACAGGCAAAACCCGACCGACTGAAGGGACCGCATTTTTTGGTCAAAACTATGATCTTGCCAAGATGAGTACTGAACAAATTGCAGAAGCGGGCATTGGGCGTAAATTCCAAAAGCCCACCGTGTTTGAAAATTTCACTGTCATGGAAAATTTATTGCTTGCTGCGCCTAAAGATAAACGGGTCAAAAAAAGCTTTTTTTCTAAGCTCGATCCCGATGCACAACTGGCTTTAGATGAATCCTTGACTCAAATTCGACTGCAAGAATTCGTGAATAAACCTGCAGGCTTACTGTCACATGGTCAAAAGCAGTGGCTAGAGATTGGTATGTTGCTCATGCAACGACCTAAGCTAATTCTGCTCGATGAACCTGTGGCAGGTATGACCGATGCTGAAACGGAACGTACCGCAGAACTATGTTTGGAGCTCAAGAAAAATCACACCTTGGTGGTGGTGGAGCATGACATGAGCTTTATCGACGCCATCAGTGAAAAAGTCACAGTACTTGCGCAGGGGGCGATTTTGGCTGAGGGCACATTGGCGGAAGTCCAAGCCAATGAAGATGTAATTGAAAAGTATTTAGGGCGTTAAGGAGCAGACCATGTTAGAAGTCAAAGACGTCAATCAGTTTTATGGGGGCAGTCATATTTTACGTGATGTGTCCTTCACTGCCCCTGTCGGTGAATGCTCTGTAGTTTTGGGGCGTAATGGTGTCGGTAAAACCACGCTTTTAAAATGCCTCATGGGAATTTTACCGATCAAATCAGGTCAAATTTTATTGGATGGACAAGACATTTCAAAACTGAGCCCTGAACAGCGTGTTCGTGCAGGTTTGGCTTATGTCCCCCAAGGTCGCGATATTTTTTCAACCTTATCCGTAGAAGAGAATATCCTCATTGGGATGGCGAAATTTAAAGGTGCGAAAACTAAAAAAGTGCCTGAGCATCTTTATGAAATTTTTCCTGTGCTCGATGAAATGAAGCATCGTCGTGGGGGCGATTTATCGGGTGGTCAACAACAACAGTTAGCCATTGCTCGTGCGTTGGCATCTGAACCTCGGGTGCTTATTTTAGATGAACCAACGGAAGGCATTCAGCCATCTATCATTAAAGACATCGGGCGGGTGATTCGTAAACTTGCTGATGGGGGGGAAATGGCAATTGTACTGGTTGAGCAGTTCTATGACTTTGCTGAAGAACTTGCTGATGCTTATACCGTCATGGCACGTGGGCAGGTGGTGGCGCAAGGTGTGGGTAGCGAAATGCCTGAGAAAGGGATTAAGGATTTAGTGGCGATTTAATCAAAGCTTCCTCTCCCTTTGGGAGAGGGAAAAGCCTCCCTTTTTTAAAGGGAGGTTTGGAGGGATTTAATTTGTCGCTTTACGTTCTTCTTGTTTTGTCTCATTAATCGCTTTGATACTTTGTAATCGCTCTTGTCTTCGATGCCTTGCGATATACCATTCTTCTAATAATAATTCGATTAATTCAATGAGTTTTTGTGCTTCATCAGGGGCAACATCAATGATCAAATTGATGTTTTTTTCCATATGAGCACCGATGTTCCCAAGTTGACGTACTGCATTAATTGCATCGAAAATCAAAGGATCTACTTTTTCTTCAATTTGATCAATTTCTTTATTGAGATTATCAGGTTTGACTTCCCAAAAATCGCGTAATATTCCCTGTAAACAACGACGCGCTAAAGTTGCTGAGGCTTTAGGGCTTAAATCTCGAATCTTACATGCTTCTTCGTAATCATTAAGAATAGGGAAAGGGATGTAACTAGGAAAAATTTTGGCTTGGGAGAAAGGTCTCAATTGCCACTTTTCCAATAGTGAATCTGTTGAAGAGTTAAATATTGCAGAATCGCCCATGAATAGAGAAATATCTCTATGTAAAGAAGCTGATATTACGACTTCAGCACATGATGTATTTGGACAAACAATTACATAGGTATTTAGGCATAATTGTCTTTCAAATTTATTTGATAAGTGAAAAGTGTTACTCGCATTTGAAATATTATTTTGAGTTATATAGCATTTATGATTGCAATACGGACATTCCCAAGTAAAGTTAGACATAGATATTCCTAATTATTTGAATAAATTAAGAATATTCTATCGAATAAAAATTAGACTTTATAGTGCATTATTCAGAAATTTGAATATTGAGATCTAACTAAAAACATCACAATTATGACCACTGCCAATCTAACAGCAGAATCACTCAGACTCTCTAAAGTTAAAAGATCTATTCCACCCTTAAATAGGTACCCTGTGCCGCAACATTATGACCAAAACCACAGCTCATGATGTTGGTTTCTTTGACTTGAACAAATTGACCTTGTTTAGCGTCAAAACCAAATTTCAAATCAACTTTGCAGTCATCTAAATGATATGAAGCTTGGGTATTTTTCAGCGGCATTTGTGTACTAAATTCACCCATGTTCGGTCCATAGATTAAGCTTCGTGCACCCATATAGAGTCCATTAAATTCAATCTCATAAGCATTTTTTATATGTTTAACCGTGATGGTATTCCATTGCCCAAATCCTGCATGCTGCACATATTTGCCCACCCAACTTGTAGACTTTGTGGGATTCGGCAGTTGGCGCAAATTAAACTGGGTACTTTTCATTTCAGGAAAAACTGAAAACCACGAGCGTGCCCAACCATATTGCCCCAGTTTGGCATAGGTGAGCCCGACATTATTAAAGGCGGTGCTAATAGCTTGCTCAGAAAATGAGATGCCACTTTCTTCACGATTGACGTCACAAAAGGATGACCATGCTGCTTGTTGTTGAAAGGGAATCAAGGCTTTTTGATAGTGTTTCTGATCATAAAGTTGCTTGCCTAGCAGGGCATTGCTTTTGACTTTATTACATTGAGTACGGAGTTCTTGCTCAAAGCTCATCTCAGCAAAAGCGCCTGAACTGAAAGCCAACAGGCCTAAGCTGAAGATTACTTTATTCATAGTTTGACTCGATTGAATGATCTTATATCCAAAATAGTTGGAGATGAAGATAAATACAATCCAGTCTATAGGATTTTAAGCTTTGATCTCTATGGCATTTGGGAATTGAAATACATCACAATTATGTCCACCGCCAATACGATCCACCACAGCAAAATCACTTGGAGACTCAAGAGTAAGCAGTGGATGATGCCATGTTCCCGCCCGATAATTCACCCCTTGTTTTCCATCGGTAATAAAAGCACAAAGCTGAGACAAATCAGGTTCATCCGCATTTAAACTGGGTGCAACCACCACCAAAAAACGCTGCCCTTGCATCGGAATAAAGGCCTGCGAACCAATCGGATGCCGTTCTAACATTGAAATCTGAAAAGGAATAGTGGTGGTTTTGATGTTTCTAAAAATACTGATTCCTGTACGTGCTTCGCCTACAATTTCAGTCTGTACCAAAGCGTGATAACGCTCAGTGTGCGCATCATTAATATGGAAAAAATCATTGCCTGTACAACTGATAACTTCGCCAAAAGGTGCAAAATTTTCATGTGTAAGTGTTTGAATTTGAATGGTCATACTCATGTTTTATTTCTAATATCGTGATGTATGGAATCACCTTCAACATAACATAGCGATTCCATACACGCATATTTATTTAAAAAAAGATGCAAAATTAAGCAATTTTACCCCATAAACGAATACGGCTAATACCGCCGTCAGGAATCATATTGACTCGAATATACGAGATCTTTTCATGCGCTAAAATTTCATTGATGAAGCTATGAATATGATCCATTTGCATCGGCTGTGCGTCTAACAGGAAAGGCCAGAACATACTTTGTGGAATCAGTTGTGGATCAGTCGCATCTTCAATATAAATCGCTTGAATCGACACTTCTGCAGGGTAGTTGCCTTTGAAATGTGCCGTATCGATGTCAATTTTCTCGATTTTGCCGGCTTGTCCCAAAGCTAAAATACACCAATCAAAACCGGGTGCACGACGACGTTTGGTTTCCCAACCATCGCCCATATTGATGCCACGTCCCGGATTGATCAAATTACGTGGGTGTCCAAAATGTGCATCGCTATAAGCAATCACACGACCGCCATTTTCCAAGGCCAGTAGATCAAGAATGTCTGTGCTATTTTGAAATTGCGGTTTAACTTCGCCATAAACGCGTAAACGTGCCACCCCCCCATCTGGATAAATTTTTAAACGAATATGGGTATAGATTGCATCATCTTGAATCTCAAAAAGATGATGCTGACTTGGCCCCAATATACTATTGGGTAAAATTGAGTGCCATTCTACAGTGCTTAAGTCACCATTTGGTGCAAAACAGGCTTCGAGCGCAGCAGAAGCCGGATAATTGCCTGAGAAAAATGTGGTATCGATATCTAATGCTTTAATTTTTCCTGCAACCCCAAGTTTGACAATGGCCCAGTCATAGCCTGCATGGCGCTTACGACGCGTCTCCCATCCATCCATCCATTTGCCATGATCATCAAACTTATCTTCGACAAAAATCGGTGCATCAAATTGCAACATGCGTTTTGCTTCAGCAAAAAATTCATCTGAACATTCAATGACTTTTGCACCAATTCGGGTATCTGCGAGGTTGGTCAGTTGCTGAATGTGTGCAGGGATTTCAAAAGCGGGTGCAAATAATGTTGCCATTTGGATCTTCCATTTCAAATTTTAAATTGATCTTGAGTTTTGTTCTAAAACAGTGAGTTTTTGGGTCGAACTTGCCACAAAAACAACGCACTAAGCGCTTTTAAAATGCACAGCATGTGCCAACTTAAAATATTTTCCTGCGCAAAATTAAAAATGGCACGGTTTTCGCTATTTAACGACAAGAACTAATTTAAAAATGAAGGAGTAAAAAAGATGGAGATTGCTATTATTGGTGCAGGTATGGGGGGGTTAACCACAGGAATTGCCTTAAAAAAATTCGGACACCAAGTCACCATCTTTGAACAAGCTGAGCAAATTTTACCGGTCGGTGCTGCGATTTCATTGTGGTCAAATGGGGTCAAATGTCTGAACTATTTAGGGCTGACCGAACAAGTCGCGAAACTGGGTGGGCAAATGGACAATCTGGCTTATGTCGATGGCTTAACAGGCGATGTGATGACCCAATTCAGCTTATATCCCTTGATTGAAGAAGTTGGGCAACGTCCTTATCCGGTATCACGTGCTGAATTACAAAACATGTTGATGGACGAATTTGGTCGAGACAATATTAAACTCGGCAAAAAAATGGTGGCACTTCAGGACAATGGTGAAGCGGTCACGGTACATTTTGCTGACGGCTCACAAGTCAAAGCAGATTTATTGGTGGGGGCAGATGGTACCCATTCCATTACACGGGCTTATGTCTTAGGCGAGCAGGTTGAACGCCGTTATGCCGGCTATGTCAATTGGAATGGACTGGTCGATATTGCCGAAGATTTAGCCCCAGCAGATCAGTGGACGACTTTTGTTGCAGAAGGAAAACGGGCGTCACTCATGCCTGTGGCAGACAATCGTTTCTATTTCTTCTTCGATGTGCCATTGGCGGTCGGTTTGGACAATGATCGCAGTCAATATCAAAGCAAGCTCAAAGAATATTTTAAAGGCTGGTGTCCACAGGTACAGACCTTGATCGACCGGATTGACCCACAAAAAACCAATCGTGTAGAAATCCACGACATTGAACCTTTTGCCGATTTTTACAAAGGACGGGTGGTGATTGTCGGCGATGCAGCCCATAGCACTACACCGGACATTGGGCAGGGTGGTTGCCAAGCCATGGAAGATGCCATTTATCTGGCACGAGCATTACAGATCAATACTTTGGGGCTTCAAGACTCTCTCAAGCGTTATCAAAACAAACGCAATGAACGCACCAGTGAAATGGTATTACGTGCGCGTAAACGCTGTGATGTGACGCATATGAAAGACGAGTTGGTGACCCAAGAATGGTATTCAGACTTAAGGAAAGAACAAGGTCCGCATATCATGAAAGGGATTATCAGTAATATTGTCGGTAACCCGCTCGACTAAATGCAGAGATCTCAATGATTTGTTCAATAGAATTAATCAAATAATAACAATAATTCAGCGTTAATCTCATTCTCAGCGAAGGGCGTCAGCCCTTTTTTTTATGCTGTTTTTTTCGCTACATTTATGGACTGATAGCATCTGTTTTAACTCAATCAAAGTTCAGTTGCATCAACACCAAATCTCGCCATTGACCAAATTTTTGACCGACTTGTGGCATATAACCCGTATGCTGAAAGCCGAGTTTTTCATGGAGTTTGATCGAGCCAATATTCTCATGATCAATTGCCGCCACCATCACATGCACCGCATGATCACGTGCATGATCAATCAGATGTTGCAGCAGTGCCTTGCCTAAGCCTCGACGTGCGTATTCAGGCGCGATAAAAATCGAATGTTCAACAGTGTGTTTAAACCCAACAATACTTCGAAAGCTTGAATAATCTGCATACCCTGCAATATGTCGATGTTCATCATCCACCACCACGAACAATGGAAAGTTCTGCGATTTTAAGTCTTCAAACCATTGCTGAAAATGGGCTGCATCAAAGGCTTGATCATTCCAATTGGCAACTTGATGCAACACCTCATGGTTATAAATTTCTTGAATACGTTGCAAGTCACAGGGTACAGCAGGGCGGATGCTAAAGGTCATGGTCAGCAGATCAAAAACGGGTATATGGTTATTTTACGTGAAAAAAAGCAAGGCATGCGCCTTGCTTAAAAAGAATTTAATCCGCTTATATTGGCTATTAGAAGTGGTATTTCACTAAAGCACTGACATCGTTTTGGCGTACGTTTGAACCAAATTTATTGTTCCAAAGTGAATGCTCGATACCGACATATAGCTTGGTGTCCGGAGAAATATGTTTACCCACATTCCATTTATATTGACTGGTCCAGTTCAATTCACTCTTATGACCGGGCTCATTTTCAGCAGTGGTCCAGTCCAAGAACGCATCCGCAAGGAATTCTTCACCGCCAAGCGTAAATGGGATACCGTAAGTGATGGTCATTTGGTAATCATCTTTTACTTTGTCATTGGATGCTTTATAGAAGTTAATCGATGCATATTGGAACTTAGGAATGGCCAAATCAAAGCCAATACCATAAAGAATATTATCAAAATTTAAACCATCTTGGTTATTCGATTCCCAAGTCGTCGCAATCAACACATCTTTAATTGGACCGAATGCTAATTTTTTGCCAGATACCGCACCTAAGCTTAAACGTGGTGAAAACTCGAAATAATTACTTTGGTCGTGATTGTCATCCCAAAGATGGTCATTGAAGAAGAATACATCACCATACTTAAGTTTTGCTGCATATTCTAAAGTTACCGTGGTGCGTTCATCTGTACCCAATTCATAGTTTTCACCGTATAAACCAGATACGCTGAAGTCTTGCCAAATCGGCTTGGCTTGAGACATTGCTGCTATAGAACCAATCGCACATGCAGCTAAAACTTGTGTAAATTTCATATAAAACATCCCCAGAGAAAGCGATTGAAATCATACCGATAATTAAGCAAAAATAAAGCCAAATTTTTAAAAATATTCAAATTAAGTGCATAATAATTTGGAAAATTTTACCATTTGTTAAATTTCATGTTGGGTTTTGATTAAAACTTTGTTGGCTAATTTTTGTTTAGGTTGAACAAAATCAAAGTGATAGAACAGGATATTCATCAGCATAGCCATTAAGCAAGTGGAGCTAATTCCGGAGTGAAAAAGTGTTTGTACCCATTTTGGAAAATGATGGTAAAAGCTTTGATCGATAATCGGAATCATCCCAGCAGCAATAGACGTCGCTACAATGATCAGATTGCGTTGGTCGTTATAATCAATTTTGGCTAAGGTGCGAATCCCACTTGCGGCCACGGTGCCAAATAACACTAAGCCTGCACCACCCAATACCGGAACAGGAATGGCAGCGATCAAACGACCCATCACCGGCAGTAAACCTAAAATCACCAAAATGATTCCACCGGCAGCCACCACAAAACGGCTTTTCACGCCGGTAATGGCAACTAAACCGACATTTTGCGCAAAAGCACTTTGCATGAAAGAACCAAAAACCGGTGCGATTGCACTTGAAAACATATCGGCTCGTAAACCATTGGAAATACGATTGGCATCGACTTTGGTTTCAACAATTTCACCCACCGCAATAATGTCTGCCGTGGTTTCAGTCATGATCACTAAAGTGACGATCAGCATCGATAAAATAGCAGTCAATTCGAGAGTGGGCAGTCCAAAAGCAAATAAGCTCGGCACTTGGAACCATGTGCCTTGGGATACTTGACTAAAATCGCCAAACCCTAGTGCAAAAGCCAAAATCGACCCAATCACGATCGCCAATAAAATAGACAAACGACGAGTGGTAGCATTTCGGGATAGGTTTAAAACAATCACAATCGCAAGCGTCATCAGCGCCAAACAAATGTTATGAAAACTGCCCCAGTCTTCCGCATTTTTATTTCCGCCCATCATCCAGCGGACCGCCACAGGCAATAGCGATAGTCCAATAATGGTAATCACACTTCCGGTCACGACAGGCGGGAAGAAACGGATAATTTTAGAAAAATAAGGCGCCAAGAAAAAACCAATCAGCGATGAAACAATCACTGCGCCATAGACCGCTTGTAAGCCACCGCCCGTGGTGACAATTGCGACCATGGTTGCCACACCGGCAAAAGACACGCCCTGTACCAACGGCAGTTTGGCCCCGATATATTTCACGCCAATGGTTTGTAAAATCGTGGCAAGACCACCCACAAACAATGCTGCTGCAATCAGTAAACCAATTTGCATCGCATTTAATCCGGCAGCCGTGCCGACAATTAAAGGCGGTGCAATAATCCCGCCATACATGGTCAACACATGTTGTAAGCCGTAGGCTACACTTTTTCCTGCGCCCAAATATTCATCTTCTGGTGAGATTATTTTT
This sequence comes from Acinetobacter lanii, assembly GCF_011578285.1. Classification (NCBI taxonomy): domain Bacteria; kingdom Pseudomonadati; phylum Pseudomonadota; class Gammaproteobacteria; order Moraxellales; family Moraxellaceae; genus Acinetobacter; species Acinetobacter lanii. The sequence continues at coordinate 144,533 of NZ_CP049916.1, forward strand.
TCATGTTCTGTCATTTTTAATCCCTCTGATTTTTTATCTATTTTTCAATTCATGTGCTTTGGATCAGTCCACTAAACAGGGCACTTAACTGCCTCGATAGGTCGAGTAGGCAAAGGGGCTAATCAACAACGGAATGTGGTAATGCTGAGCAGTATCGGCAATTGAAAAATGAATCACGGCTTTGGGGAAAAAGGTGGGTAAACCCAAGCCTTGAAAATACGCTGCCGTGTAAAAAGCCAAACTGTAATTACCCATCTGATATTCATTCAAATGAAAATCACTGATACGACCATCTGCATTGGTTTTAGATTCAGCCAAAAGCTGATTGTTGGCATCAAAAAGTTGAACCACCACATCATGTGCAGGTTTACCTAAATGGGTATCTAAAATATGGGTACTGATCATGTGTTCACTTCCTGTGATAAACGTAATAAAGCGATTTCTGAGAGTTGCTGGTGCACAATGCGCTGTTCAGTCTTTCTATCATTGGTAAGGCGATAATTCAGTGCAGTCAGAATCTGTTGACTATCGAGCCCAGAAGCTTTGATTAAGAAAATAAAGCCATATTTTTTTTCATAGGCCACATTGCCTTGATAAATGGCATTTAAAGTGTCTTGGTCTTGCGATAAATTGGCTTGCTCACGACTGGAAAAGGCTTGTTCTTTGGCACTCAAGTCAGATTGCGCTTTCTTTTCGCCAATCCTTGGATGAGTATTTAAGGCAGCTAAAATTTCATCCCATTGCCATGTTTTGGCGCATTGTTCTGCATAAGCCATCAAATCGGCAGGTGAACCATAAGGACGTCGCTGGGTAATCTCCTCAGCCCAACGCTCAATATGTACGCAGTGTTTCAACAAGCTTTGGATACGATCAACATCAGCCAGATTAAATTCGGAAAGCAACACAATTAACCCTAAAATCAAAAAAACATAGAGCATAAATTGCAATAAGGATGCCAAAATCCATTTTAGTCATGCTTGCAAGGGCTGAATAAAAAAAGAGCACAAAAATGTGCTCTATAGTTGATATCAAACTACTTGATTTGATTGATTATGGTGCAAAATTTTGCTGCCAATGCGCTGCAATATCGCCACGACGGCAAATCCACACTTTTTCATGCGACTGGACATAATCGAGGAATTTTTGCAGTGCTTTAAAACGCGCAGGTCGCCCTAAAAGACGGCAATGCATGCCAATCGATAGCATTTTCGGTGCGGTTTCACCCTCGGCATACAGCACATCAAAAGCATCTTTCAAATACTGATAAAACTGTTCTGCATGATTAAAACCGCCAGCCGAACTGAATTTCATGTCATTGGTGTCGAGGGTATAGGGAATAATCAGATGCGGACGGGTTTGACCTTGTGCATTGGTCAGACTGCTCCAAAACGGCAAGTCATCACCATAGTAGTCACAGTCATATTGAATCTGTGGAAACTCTGCCAAAAGTTGACGCGTGTTCGGGCTGTCCCGTCCGGTGTACCAGCCAATCGGCGCTTTGCCAAATAAGGCTTCAAGCACGCTGATGGCTTGGTCCATATGCTGACGTTCAGTGTCTATATCGATGTTTTGATAGTGCAACCAACGTTGTCCATGTGATACCACATCGTAGTCTGCGTCTTTAATCGCTTGCACCACATAGGGGTTACGTGCCAAGGCCATGCCCACCCCAAAAATGGTCATAGGTAGTCCACGCTTCTTAAACTCTTGATGAATGCGCCAAAACCCTGCACGTGAGCCATATTCATACATAGAGTCCATCGACATATGTTTGGCATTAAAACTGGCAGCCCCGACAATCTCAGATAAAAACTGCTCTGAACTCAAATCACCATGCTCAACATGATTTTCACCGCCTTCCTCATAGTTCAACACAAATTGAACCGCGACACGTGCTTCGTTGGGCCATTTAGGATCAGGGGTTTGTCCATGATAGCCAATTAAATCACGTGAATAAGGGGTACTTTGAATGCTTTCAATCAGCTCCTGACCACGTAAGTAAGCGCTTGTCACAATGGGTTATCCTTTTATAAATTTTTTAAAATACTGCTTGCATAATTCTGTGTTAAGCCCGATATTCAAAGTATAAGGACACGAATCTGCAGACTCAAAAGTGTTCATCATTCAATGATAAGGAGATACTCCAGACAAGATTGAAGATGGTTCATGCGATGTAATCAGTAAGCGACAAACGTGCCAAGATAATAAGTTTTGCACAAAAATGATTCAGATAAAGAAAGAGGATGATATTTATGAACATTGAAATCCGTACAGATAAAAATATTCCAAACAGTGAACGCTTAATTACTTATGTTCGTGCAGAACTGAACGCAGAATTCCAACGACATACCGAAAAAATTACTCATTTTTCTGTACATTTCAGTGATGAAAACGGGGTCAAAGGCGGGCCGGATGATATCCGTTGTATGATCGAAGCCCGTCCAGCAGGACTCAAACCGGTAGTGGTCAATCATAAAGGTCATAATATCGATACCGCGATTCATGGTGCGATTGACCGTTTAAAACGCAGCCTTGAGCATGTGTTTGAGAAGAAAGAAAATCCACGTGGTGGACCGCTCGAATTTGCGGATGTGGATGCAGATCAAGCCTAATGTTAAAAAGCCCTACGGGGCTTTTTTTATGGCGAATAATACGCAAATGATGAAGAGTAATTGTTTATCCACTGCGTAGAAGCCTTTTCAATGTGCAGTATTTAGTGCCATCAGCAGGCGTTCCGTCATTTAAGTCAAACACCTCAGCAATAATTCGGCATAATATTCCATTCAATATTTGATTCATTATGAGAGATCGACATGCTGAACGCACAACAACAAGTGTTTTTACAGGCTTTAGAAGAACTGGACCTTGCACAGGTTCAACGCCTGTTGGCAGAGGGTCTTGATCCAAATTTTATTGATCCTGAAAAAGGACCTGCAGTGTCGGTATGGTCTGATCAATTGTTTAAATGGTGGGAAAAAATTTGTGAAGCGCATGAATCGGGTCAATTGCTCACCGAACAAGAAAAACAGCAAGACTTACAAGTGCATTTGGATATTTTAGATGCGCTAATTGCAGCCAAAGCCAACTTCCATTTGTGGGATGCTGAAGAATGCTATGGTCCACTTTGGGATGCAGCAAGTGCAGCATGTGTACCGGCAGTTCAACGCTTACTCGATCACAATGTTGATCCGAACATGAAAGATGATGAAGGAAAAACCATTTTAAGCTCAATTAGTGACTTATTTTTCGACTGTGAGTTTGATACCATTGATTGGTCTCAGGCATTGCCTGAAGAAAAACAAACTTTGGAATTGCTCCGTAGTCGTGGCGCGAAGATGACCAAAGAAACAACATAATTTAAGTGGGTTCTCATGACAAAATTAAAACAACTGGGTGTAATGTGTATCGCATGCATGGGTATGCAAGCGATGGCAGCAGACTTTTCCTTTGACCGTCCAGGTACAGGTTTTAGTACAGGTATTACCCCTGTTGGCAAATTGGCATGGGAACAAGCTTTACCCACGGCAAGCTATACCGAGTCAAGCGCGGAAGATGGTGCCAAGGTCAAAACTTGGAACTTAAACGCCGACATGCTGTTCCGCACTGGGATTGGCAAGAACACGGAACTGCAACTGGGCTGGCAAGGTCCAGCATGGACCCAAAGCAAAGTTCATGGTCATAGTACCGATGATGATGGTGTCGGTGACATCACCGTTGGGATCAAACATGCGATTGATCTACAAGATGAAAAATTGACTTGGGCGGTGTTGGCTCAAGCTTTGATTGCGACAGGTGATGGTCAATTTACTGAAGATGAAGAAATTTATACTTTAGGCTCATCGGTGGATTATGCTTTTAATGATACCGTGAACACCGGTATCAGCATGTTCTATGAAGTCCAAGATGGTGATTGGGCAATTACCGCAGTGCCAACTTTGGGTTATAAAATCAAAGGTAATTTATCAGGCTATTCTGAATTGGTGTATCGCAAACAAGAACATCAAGACAATGAGTATGCTTTGGGCACAGGTTTAATCTATGCTTTGAATGACCGCGTACAATTCGATGCAAGCGTGGGTGTGAATTTAGAAGGACAAGACAAAAGCTACAAAGGTGGCTTGGGTGCGGCATTCTTGTTCTAGAAGCGTTTAAGTAAAATGATTGAAAAAGAGTGACTTTAAGTTGCTCTTTTTTTTGTAGATATGAAACGATTCGACAATAAAGCAAAGCTAAATTCGTGCGAGAATGGAGCATGAATCATTTTAAATAAAGATCAAAAATGAATAAGAATAGGAGGGCATCATTGTGATGAAACTATATATCGGCAATAAAAATTATTCTTCATGGTCGATGCGTCCATGGTTGGTGTTGCAACATTTTGGTATTCCCTTTGATGAAAAACTGATTCCTTTTGATGAGTTTAAAGCCGACCAACCGTTTAAAATGAAAATGACCCAAATCAGTCCGACAGGCAAAGTCCCGACTTTGGTTGATGAAGATTTTGTGATTTGGGATTCTTTGGCCATATGTGAATACTTAGCAGAACAGAATCCAGCAAAACCATTGTGGCCACTAGGCATCCAACAACGTACGGAAGCGCGTGCAATATGCGCGGAAATGCACAGCAGTTTTCAAACCCTACGCACCCTATGCGGTATGAATATCGAAGCGGATTTACAAGAGGTGGGGCAGTCACTGTGGAATGAACATCCGCAATTACAGGCTGATGTTAAACGGATTCAACAGATTTGGGCCGATCGCCCCCATGCCAATAGCTTTTTAAGTGGGGATCATTTTACCATTGCCGATGCTTTTTATGCTCCAGTGGTGATGCGCTTTGTGACTTATGGCTTACCGGTTTCAGACAATGCCAAACAATATATGAATACTATTCTGGCTGTGCCTGCGGTAAAAAAATGGATCGACGCTGCCAAGAAAGAACACCTATTTTTAGCTTCACAAGAACGCTATCGAACCGCACCGGCTGATGCATCAACACTTTAATGGATGGACTATTTCGCTAACTCAATGTTCAATTACAAAAGATTGTGAGTGTCGCCAAATCGATGCAAATAAAAAATCCATCTTGAGCAAAGGTCATCGCTTCAAGATGGAGTGTAGAAAACACTAAAGGCTCAGCGAATGCAGATTTTAATTAACTAAAAATGGCACGCTCATCACGCAGCTGGTTCATGCCACAGGCTTTGGCTAAGAACAAAGCACGATCTGCATATTGCAATACGCGGTCACTGAGCAAATTTTCATGCGATGCAGACACACCACAACTGGCACTCATTTGAATGGCGTGCTGCGCATAGTGAATGGTTGTGGATTGAATTAAATCGAGGCAACGTTTGGCTACACCATTGGCGTTGTCTAAATCGATTTGGCTTAAAATTAAAATAAATTCATGTTCACCGTATTTACCCACCAAATCGGTATCACGGATGTTATCGGTTAAGATCGAAGCGGTTTTGATCAGCGCCTTTTCAGCCGCTTTAAGACCGTAGCTAATTTGAATCTCTTTAAAATTATCAATGTTTAACAGTACGATCGCATAATGTGAATGAGTTTGAGGCTGTAATTCTTTTAAGTAGGTATTAATCCCAAACTGATTATAGATACCGGTTAAAGGGTCTGCATGCGCAGGTAGAATTTTATGATTCTTGGTCAACCATTGATAGACCAATGACTGTTTTAAAGTCCGTCTAAAAAATGCATGGATACGACGACGTCTCTCCGAGTAAATTGTTTTTCTCATTCGAGCTACAGCCTATGTGATGGATATGGTTTTTATGACTTATTGTTTTGCACTTTAAATATAAACATTTTAAAAATTTGGTTCAATTTTAATGCAGTCTAAAAGATTGAATTGCATAAACTTAATATTCAAGAGTGTGCTGAAATCGATCTTTTGCTGCCAATTTTACGATGAATGAACGATGAGTCTATGCAACACTTTTAAAAGTTCAGAGCGTTGATTGGTCACAACAAGTTAGGCTCAATCATTGCCAGGATATGAAATAAAAAATGAGCCGGAGCTCATTTTTAGATATTTCGAAAAATGTATTTGTTTAATTCAAAATAGCATGTTGATACAAAACTTAGGTTTCATCTAATTTATTGGCAAATTCAGCCAAATCAGCCAAGGCTTGTTTAGCTTCAACAAACCATGGGCTAAACATTTGGAAATTATGCCACATGCCGGTATACAGTTTATAAGTGACCTCTACACCGGCTTCTTTGGCTTTTTCATTAAAGCGAGTGGCATCATCCAGTAAAATTTCTTTAGAGCCGATTTGTACGAGTGTCGGAGGTAAACCTTTTAAGTCACCATAAAGTGGCGAGATTTCAGGCAGAGATTTATCAATATTTTTAGGCACATAGTAATTAATCCCGGTTTCTAGTGCTTCAATGGAAAGTAAGGCATCGTGTTTGGCGTTATAACGCAGTGATTCACTGGTGAGAGTCAAATCCAGAAAAGGCGACATCAGCACCAAGCCACTGGGCAGTTGTTTGGGATCTTCTTGTTTTAAACGTAAGGCCAATGCCAAGGCAAGATTAGCACCACAGGAATCCCCTGAAACAATAATGTCTTTAGGAAGCACCCCTTGGTCAAGCAACATCTGATAGACGTCATAAATCGCATCACCGACATCAGGATAGCGCTGTTCAGGGGAGAGTGGGTAATCTATGTGCAAGATCTGCATTTGAGTACGGAGTGCAATTTCACTTAAAAAAGCACGATGGGTCTTGAGAGAACCGAGAAAAAAAGCCCCGCCATGAATATGAAAAATTAATTGCGTGGTTTCAGGCTTGGGCTTGATTTCCTCAGCGCGAATACCTGCAATACGTAAGGATTTAAATTCGACATTTTTCGGTTGCGGTAAAATTTTGGTGAACTGTTCAAGTGCAATGCGTAATGCGGTTGGCGGCAGATTTAAACGACTTGGAAAGCGGAAACTGGTCTTTAAAATTGACTCTGTAATATATTGTTTCAGAAGTGGATTTATCTTCATTATTGTTCCATATTGCTTATTATTTGCACAGGTGTTATACAAGGTTACACCAAATAGTCACATTCAAAAATTGCTTAATTGTTATCAATTTTTAATAATATAAATGTCAAGAATGACAAGGGAAATCAAAAAAATGAAAAAAATGACTCTAGCGTTAGGATTGTTGGCGACTGCTGTTTTTGCACATGCAGCCGATCCACTCAATGGTACTGTTTGGAAAACAATTGATGATCAAACCAAACAACCTAAAGCATTGGTAAAGTTCACTGAGCAAAAAGATGGATCTCTCAGTGCAAGCATTCAAAGTGTACTGACTCCGGGTGAAGAGAATGCATGTAAAAAATGCGAAGGCACGTACCACAACAAACCATTAAAAGGTGTCAACATCGTTAATGGTCTTAAAAATGTCGGTGGCGCTTACGAGGGCGGTACTATTCTTGATCCTAAATCGGGTAAGACTTATAAATTAAAAGGCAAACTTGCGGATGGTGGCAAGAAACTCGAACTACGCGGTTTCGTAGGTGTGGCAGCATTGGGTCGTAACCAAACTTGGGTTCGTGCAAACTAAGTTCTTGCCAACTCAGTTTTAGCCTATCAAAGATTATAAAAAAGCCGAGTTGAACTCGGCTTTTTTAGGTCTATATCACTTACTTCAGCTTAGCGTTTTTGACCCACTCAATATGGATTTTAAACCTGCTATTTGAGCATGTTTATTTTAAAGTCTGATAACGTGCTTCATCAAAACCGACCATTAAACCTTTTTCAGTCACCAGTACCGGACGTTTGATCATGCTGGTGTGTGTAATTAAAGTTTGAATTAGATTGTCTTCACTTGCCAAGGCATTGCTTTGTTCTTCTTCAGTCAGTTTTTTCCACGTGGTGCCTTTTTTATTTAAAATTAGCTCTGCTCCGGCTTCATCGAGCCATTTTTTTAGTGTTTCTGCATCAATCCCTTGTTTTTTATAATCATGAAATTCATAAGCCAAGCCCAATGCATTGAGTAAATCAAAGGCTTTCTTCATCGAACTACAATTTTTAATACCGTAAATTTTTAACATTTAAAGACCTAAATTTTGAATGAAATAATGGGCTAAAGAGTAACAAAAAAAATCCTTAGCTCGAACATGAATATCTCAATAAACAAGCTGAAAAGTAAATCTGAATAAATGATTAAATATTTTTAAAAATGCAGTGTATTGTCATCAATATGAAAGAAACACAGGACATAATCAAACCAGTAGGAAACAGCAGACCGAGCATGAGAAAATCAGATTCAAAAAACAAAAAAGCTTCATTCAAAATGAACAAGTTAAAAAAATTAAACCAGTAAAAAAGCTAAAACAAAAAGATGAAGAGAAAGAAGAATATGATCAAAACCAGAATAAAAATTAAAAAATGCAAAAGAGCAGATAAAAATAATATATAAAACAAGATAAAGACTTAACAATAAATGATTTTTTGGGGATGGGTTGAAGAGATACAAGCACAGTAAAGAACTGTGATTGAAGCCTAGTGTTGATGAAAGGCGATGATGAAGTCGAAAAATGAGGATATATAGAAAGAGAAAACCCGCATCAAATCATCCTGATTATGCGGGTCTCAATTCAACGTCCAATGTCGTTCATCCTTGGAAAATAAATCTAGATTTATTTTCTTTTCATCCTACGGCGTCCAATCCTTATTTGTCATCCTGACATGTCCCTGTGCCGTGCGACCATAATGCCGAGATATAAGGGAAATAAAAATACCTAAACACGACAAGTTTTGTGAGCAATATGCGTATATTGAGTAAACAATTGTTCACTCAATAAGCATTGTTTTTTAATCAAATTTTGTAATCAATGATCACAGGCGCATGGTCACTAAACCAAGTTTCTTTATATACCCAAGCATTTAAGGTACGTTCTTTCCAATCTGGTGAACACGCATGGTAATCAATCCGCCAGCCAACGTTTTTTGCTCGTGCTTGCCCTCGATTTGACCACCAAGAGTACACTTCGGCATCTTTACGTACTTCACGGAACGTATCGACATAACCCAAATCATCATAAATATGATCTAACCATGCACGTTCATGCGGTAAGCAGCCTGATGCTTTTTGGTTGCCTGACCAATTTTTAATATCAATGCGTTTATGCACGATATTATAGTCACCACACACAATCACCGACTTATCTTCATCACGCCATTGTTTGAGCACGTTGGTATATTCTGCTAAGAAATGATCTTTACGGGCTTGCGCTTCATCGCCAGAAGAGCCTGAAGGTAGGTACAACGAACAGATATGTGCAGATTTACCTAAGCCTAAATCAAATTCAGCGGAAATAAAGCGACCTTGAGAGTCTGCCAATTCAAAGCCTAAGCCATCTTGAACTGAAAGGAAGGGTAATCGGCTATAAATAGCAGTGCCGGCATAGCCTGGTCGTTCAGCAGGGAACAAATGGGTATACCAACCTTCAGGACGGAATTTTTCAGTCCATTGCGCATGGGTAATCCGACTTTCTTGCATACAAATGACATCGGCTTCAGACTGTTCCAACCACTCCAGTAGTCCCTTGGTGACAGATGAACGTAAGCCATTCACATTTATTGAAACGACACGAAGAATTTTTTGATCACTTGGATAGCTACTCTTTGGTATCATGCGCAGTCATAACCTCTCATTATGAAAATTAGGAGCACCATATGACTTCGCCAGCTCAGTTTAACCCTCAAGCTTTTATCGAACTTGCGTTATCACGCGGTGTGCTTAAATTTGGTGAGTTTACTTTAAAATCAGGTCGAGTGAGTCCTTATTTTTTTAACGCAGGCTTGCTCAATGATGGGGAAGCTTTAAGTGTTTTGGCTTCAGGTTATGCAGATCAATTGACTCAATGCAATGATGTTGAAGTGATTTTTGGACCAGCCTACAAAGGGATTCCGTTTGTTGCCGCAACCGCAGTAGCGTTGTCGCAAAATCATGGGGTAAGCGTGCCTTGGGGCTTTAACCGTAAAGAAGCCAAAGATCATGGCGAAGGCGGTGTTCTAGTCGGTGCTTCGGTTGCAGGGAAAAAAGTTTGGATCATTGATGATGTGATTACAGCAGGTACTGCGATTCGTGAAGTCGTGACTATTCTAAAAAATGCCGGTGCGACGATTGCGGGTGTATTGGTTGCGCTTGATCGTCAAGAAAAAGGTCAAGGAAACCTATCTGCCATTCAAGAGGTACAACAAGAGCTTGAGATTCCAGTACATGCATTAATTAACATGAAAGATTTAATGGATTACTTGGCTGCTAAAGGCGATCAAGACGCTTTAGCAAAAATGGAAGCGTATCGTTTGAAATATGGTATTTAAACCGTTTGATATAAAAAAGGAAGCCTGAGCTTCCTTTTTTTAGGGTTGATGCAATTGATTCAACATCAATAGACTTAGTAGCCCACACTAAAACGTTGTTGAATATGATTGTTGTTTTTTAGCTCATCACACAGTGCAATCGCAAAATCTTCCGCAGAAATTTTACTGCCTTCTTTGTTCACAACCAGTTCATCTTTACCTAAGCGGAATTCTCCAGTACGTTTCCCTGGTCCAAATTCAGCAGCAGGAGAGATAAAAGTCCAATCAATATCATCGACTTGTTTAAGTTTGTCTAAGAAGTTAATTCCTGCTTCAGCCTCAGCTTTATACGCTTCAGGAAAATCTTCAGTATCAATCACACGCACGTTTTGATTAGGTACATTTAAACTTCCCGCACCCCCGACAACAAGATAGCGTTTTACTTTTGAATCTCGGATCGCGTTGAGCAGTGCATTAACATCGAGTCCCTGAAAACGTACCGCACTGATGACTGCATCTTGTCCCTTCAGGGCAGCCACTAATGCATCATGATCATTGAGGTCAATATCCTCAGTCATCACCAATTTGGTTTCTGGTACTTTATGGGTTTGACGTGCAATGGCTTTGACATAATGACCACGAGAAACCAATTCTTCTAAAATACGTGAACCTGCCATGCCTGTTGCACCAATTAAAGCAATTTTCATATGATTCCTCTTTTTCTTAGAATAAAATGTAATAAAATTTTTAATTCGTTTTTATAAACCATGAAACATGATTTAAAAAATTGCACTTCAGTAAATACCTTAATTGATTTTTTTAACTTGTTCTGTTGTTGATATATTTTTAATTAGCGATCTATTGATAAGCCTTGTAATCAATGAATTAATTTTTGTAAATTATTAATTTAAATTTGTTAAAGTAATTTGTAAGTCTTTAAAATTAATTGACTTTAATATAAGTAAATAAGGTTGAATGGAATTTTTTTATTTTCAATTTTTTATTGAATGTACATTTTACTGATTATTTCTAAACTTAAATTCTATCTTTATTGCATGTTGGATTGATTTTAAAAAATAGACATTGAGAACATTTAAAAATCGTCGTGATATTTTTGAGGGCACACGGGTGGTTATGCGACACGATTGGTGGGGGGCTAAAAGTTAAGTAACCCATTGGTCAAAGGTATTGAAGAAATTTCTCATTAAAATTTGAGCTTATCATGTAAAATCTATAGCTGAATTCATTATCAATATTTTAATTCAATAATGAGTGACTGTTCTTGGTTGAGTTCCATCTCATGTTGTTTTGGATTTAGGTTGCAATGTACATTTTAATTTTTATGATTGTTGGCATTGCGCTTGGATTTTTCTTTCTCAAGCAACTTGATCAGCGTCGATGGCAACGCTACCAAATAGAGCGTGATGTTTATTTTAGACAGCATCCTTATTCCTTTAAAACAACAGGAAGCTATAGCATCGCGGTTGCGATGAATAAGTCTGCGCAATTTAAATTGATCAATGAATTAATGCTGAAATCATCGCAACAGCCTGTGCAAAGAGCGGCGCTGATTCAACGCATGCCTGCACAAAGTCATCATCGTTATATAATTAAAGTGCTGGTTGAAGATATTACGATTGGCTATTTGGATCAGAGCTATGCTGAACGGTTTTGTCTTAGTTTAGAAGACACTGATTTTTTTATTGGTCGTCCCATTTCAACACAAGCTGAAATCAGTTTTTATGCGCTAAAACCAAATATACTAGGCTGTCGACTCAAGTTAGATTTGCCTAATCATCCACATTTGGCATCCCACTATTTAATGCATTTGTCAGATCCTCATGACGCTAAAACTGATTGAATTTTTGTGCTGACAAATTGCATAGTCTAGAGATATCCCCAAATGTCTTCACGAACTTGCTCTATCATGCCTTAGAGGCGATTTTGCCAATAGGGATTATGCCTATGTTGGTCATCACACGCTCAATCCGCACCCTTGCGCGCTTGTATATCTAAAAGAAACCCAATATTGCTTTGTTGCACGATTTAGCTTCAATATCAGAGGAAATTCGAGTATTCCATAAGCTTTACCAAAATTGAGAATAAACAACAATTAAACTCCGTTATACTTTTGCCAAGCTAAAAATAGATAGAGCAAAAACATGCGCGTACTTGTGGTGATGGATCCCATCGAAAATGTAAATCTCAAAAAAGATTCGTCTATGGCGATGCTTTGGGCAGCAGCGCGTCGTGGGCATGAATTGGGTTATGCGTTACAAGAAGATTTATATATCGACCAAGGCAAAGCCTTCGGTTTGATTTCACCGCTGAAAGTATTTGAAGACTATAACCACTATTACGAATTGGGTGAAAAAAACAAAGAATCGATCGCAGCCTATGATGTGGTGCTCATGCGTAAAGATCCGCCTTTTGATATGAACTTTGTGTATACCACCTATATTTTGGAACAAGCAGAACGTGAAGGTGCGTGGATTATTAATAAGCCACAAAGCCTACGTGACTGTAATGAAAAACTGTTTGCAACCCAGTTCCCTGAACTTCAAGTGCCTACACTGGTGACTTCACAGCAAAGCTTGATTCGTGAATTCCTCAAAGAGCATGGCGATGTGATTGTGAAGCCGCTTGATGGCATGGGTGGAATGGGGATTTTCCGTCTATATCAAGATGGGGTAAACATTGGTTCAACCATTGAAATTTTAACCAATAATGGGACACAGCCGATTATGGCACAGCGTTATATTCCTGAAATTGTTGATGGTGATAAACGCATTCTGATGGTCAATGGTGAGCCTGTACCCTACTGTTTGGCACGGATTCCACAAAATGGTGAAGTTCGTGGTAACTTGGCCGCAGGTGGTTTAGGTGAAGCGCGCCCATTGACGGAAAATGACAAAGCCATTGCCGCCAAAGTAGGTCCATTCTTAAAAGAAAAAGGTTTGGTCTTTGTTGGGCTTGATGTGATTGGAGAATATGTGACTGAAATTAACGTGACCAGTCCAACCTGTATCCGTGAAATTGACGCTCAATTTGGAACCTCTATTGCGGACGATTTATTCGACGTTTTAGAAGCGGGTCGTGGCTAAGGTCAAGTCTCAATGAAATTTGATCTAAAAAAGCTGAAATCTTTTATGCCAGAAGAATCACAGCAACGTGTCTGGTCTGAACTGAAAAGTATGTTTCAGCAAAAACCGCTACAAACGGTCCGTGATGCTTGTACTGTCTGGAGTGAAGCTAAATCTTTCGAAAGCCATTCAATTATCGGAAATCCTGTTTTCAATGCATTGGGTTTGCATCGTTTTCGCGTTAAAACAGCTGCAGATTTGGCACAAAAACGTCGCCACTATTTAGCACAATTTATTGATGCTGAAGATGTTGCGCAGTTTCAGGAAAATGGCTTTATTCTGAAAGAAAATTTTTTAGCAGATGAAGAATTTCAAAAATTAAAGCATGAGCTGTTGAATACGCAGTTTGATACCCGTGAAACTTTACAAGGGGATACGGTAACCAGACGAATGGCTTTAGATGACAAAGCATTAAAGCGTGTACCGGTTACCAAAGCATTGCTAGAGCGTCTAGATTGGCAACATCTGATTAATTATGTCGGTAGTTTTAAGGTGCAGCCGATGTATTACGTACAAGTGATTCTGTCGCATGTGCGTAAGGCGCGCCCAGATCCACAAACCAGTTTGCACAGTGATACTTTTCACCCCAGCGTAAAAGCCTGGTTATTCTTAAGCGATGTTGCAGAAGATCAAGGACCGTTTGTGTATGTGCCGGGTTCACATAAAGTCAATGATGCACGGCTTGCATGGGAACATAACACCGCACTGGGTATTAATGCGAAAACTCATGCGATGACACGCCGGGGTTCATTTCGTGTCAGTGAAGATGAATTAAAAACCATGGGATATGGAACACCTCAAGCATTTGCAGTCAAATCTAATACTTTAGTGATTGCAGATACTTATGGATTTCATGCACGTGGAAAATCCAGTGGAGAATCGATGCGGATAGAACTTTGGGCCTATGCGCGGCGTAATCCATTTTTACCTTGGGTGGGTTTGAATCCCTTATCTTTACCTGTTGTGAATCGACGCTTAGTGCCTTTGTATTGGAAAAGCTTAGATTTTTTAGAGCAGAAATATCAGCGTAATAATCCTTGGAAAAACGTTGGACAGCGCATCGCAACGGATCCAGCGGTAATTCGTAGTAAATAGCTAAATGATGTTTTATGAGAAGGGCCCGAGAGTGGGCTCTTTTTGTATGTATATGGCTTAAAAATCGAAAATATTACTTCGATATACTGCAAAATAAGCTTAATTTTTCTCAGTAAATGACAAAACTAGTTTAAACTTTGCAGAATGCCGAAAAAAACAATGAAATGATTGGTGAAAAAAAGTAAATAAACTTTTCCCAATATCTGTTTGTGATTACAATTGTTGTTTGAAAATACGCTTTAATTGACTCTGACTTGAAGAAATAACACTGTGACCAATACTTCGCAAAAAGCACCGAAACACGTCATGATGATGGCGGCAGGGACCGGTGGCCATGTTTTCCCAGCGCTTGCTGTCGCTAAACAATTGCAACAAGAAGGTTGTCAAGTGTCTTGGTTGGCCACGCCTTCAGGTATGGAAAACCGACTTCTCAAACAGCATGACATTCCTATTTATCAAATTGATATTCAAGGCGTGCGTGGCAATGGTTTAGTGCGTAAGTTAGCTGCTCCCTTTAAAATTTTAAAAGCAACCTTTAGCGCAATGCGCTATATGAAACAGCTCAAGGTAGATGCGGTGGCAGGTTTTGGCGGTTATGTGGCAGGCCCCGGTGGTTTAGCCGCACGATTGCTGGGCATACCTGTAATTATTCATGAACAAAATGCAGTCGCAGGCTTTACCAATACCCAATTGTCTCGTGTAGCAAAAGTGGTGTGTCAGGCTTTTCCCAATGCCTTTCCTGTAAGCTCAAAAGTTGTCACCACAGGTAATCCCGTACGTGCTGAAATTACGGCGATTGCCGATCCTGCTGTGCGTTATCAAGCACGTATGGATGCGAATCAACCTTTACAGATTTTAATCGTCGGTGGATCACTCGGTGCACAGGCCTTGAATGAAAATATTCCTCAAGCTTTAAAACAACTCAACATTGCGCTTGAAGTATTTCATCAATGTGGTCAGAACAAACAAGACACTACTCAACAGAATTATGAAAATGCACCTTCTACGTTAAAGGTGCAGGTGCAACCCTTTATTGAAGATATGGCAAAAGCCTATGCCAATGCCGATTTAATTATTTGTCGTGCAGGGGCACTGACGGTGACTGAAGTGGCAACAGCCGGTGTCGCTGCGGTGTTTGTGCCTTTACCCAGTGCGGTGGACGATCACCAAACGGCCAATGCTAAGTTTTTAGTCAATAGTGGTGCTGCGCAAATTTGCCCTCAGTCCAGCATGACACCTGATCATTTAGCTGCATTATTAACACCGTTGATGGATCGTTCAGTACTCAAAAATATGGCGATCAAAGCACGTCAACAAGCGCAACCCAATGCTACCCAGCATGTGGTTAGTTTAATTCAAGATTTGTAAGATTTTAGAGTAGATTATGTCTCCAGCAAGCCCAGCAGATAAAGCAAAAAATTTAATTAAAATTCCTGAAATGCGCCGTATCAAACATATCCATTTTATTGGGATTGGGGGCGCGGGGATGTGTGGTATTGCCGAAGTGTTAAAGAACCAAGGCTACAAAGTCTCGGGTTCAGATATTAAAGCGTCTAAAACCACGCAACAACTTGAGCAAAATGGCATTCAGGTGTACATCGGTCACGCGGCTGAAAACATTGAAGGTGCCAATGTGATTGTAGTATCGACCGCGATTGATACGGAAAATCTGGAAATTAAAGCGGCGATCGAACAGCGTATTCCTGTAGTGCGTCGTGCTGAAATGCTCGGTGAACTGATGCGTTACCGTCACGGTATCGCGGTTGCAGGCACACACGGTAAAACGACCACCACAAGTCTAGTGACCTGTATGTTGGCGGAAGAAAATTTGGATCCGACCTATGTGATTGGTGGATTGCTGAATCGCTCAGGTGTGAATGCTGCATTGGGTGCGAGTCGTTTTATCGTGGCTGAAGCTGATGAGTCAGATGCGTCATTCTTATATTTAGAGCCAATGGCCGCGATTGTGACCAATATCGATGCTGACCATATGGACACCTATGGCGGTAGTTTTGATACCTTAAAAGATACCTTTGTTCAGTTCCTGCAAAAGCTTCCATTTTATGGTTTGGCTGTGGTCTGTGGCGATGATGCCAATATTCGTGAAATCATGCCACGCATCGGTCGTCCAGTTTTGACCTATGGTTTCAATGAAGACAACGATATTCGTGCGATCGATGTCAAACAAGAAGGCATGCAGTCGCATTTCACGGTATTGCGTAAAGGTAAAGAGCCTTTGCCATTGACCATTAACATGCCAGGTCTACATAACATCCTAAATGCATTGGCTGCCATTGGCATTGCCACCGATGAAGGTGTGTCAGATGCTGCGATTGCACGTGCATTGGAAAGCTTTAGCGGTGTCGGTCGTCGTTTCCAAGTTCAAGGCGAATTTGAACTCGGCGAAGGTACAGTGAAATTGGTGGATGACTATGGTCACCATCCTAAAGAAGTGGAAGCGACCATTAAAGCGGCACGTGCCAGTCATCCTGAGCGTCGTTTGGTGATGATGTTCCAACCGCATCGTTACAGCCGTACCCGTGACTGCTTCGATGACTTTGTTGATGTGTTGTCACAAGTGGATCAATTGTTGCTTTTAGAAGTCTATGCCGCAGGTGAAAAGCCAATCGTGGGTGCGGACAGTCGTAGCTTAGCGCGCAGTATTCGTTTACGTGGTGATGTCGAGCCGATCTTAATCGATCCAGTAGACGGCAACCTCCAAAATGCGCTACAAAAAGTGTTACAAGCAAATGACTTGTTATTAACACAAGGTGCAGGTAACGTGGGAGCGATTTCAGTAGAATTGGCTCAAAACCAACTGTATTTGAAATAATCACGGATCGTGATTTGTTAGATTGACCCATTTTAAAGTTTAAGGATATAAACGTGTCAAATGCTTCTAAATTCGGCAAAGTTGCTGTATTGCTTGGTGGTAAATCTGCTGAGCGTGAGGTTTCGTTAGATAGTGGTAAAGCGGTACTTGAAGCATTGGTACGTTCAGGGGTAAATGCAGAAGCATTTGATCCGCAAGAGCGCAGCGTTACAGAACTTGTTCAATATGATCGTGCATTCATCGTATTGCATGGTCGTGGTGGTGAAGATGGTCAAATTCAGGGCACCTTGGAGTGGATGAATATTCCCTACACCGGTACAGGTGTACAAGGCTCTGCGATTGGGATGGACAAAGTCAAAACCAAGCAAATTTGGCAAGGATCTGAATTACCGACAGCGCCGTATCGCATTGTGACGCAACAAACCAATGTCGCTGACGTGGTTGAAGCATTGGATTTACCCTTAATTATTAAACCTGTACATGAAGGCTCGAGTGTCGGCATGAGTAAGGTTGAAAAAGCCGAAGATTTAGCAGAAGCAATTGCCAAAGCAACTCAACATGATGCGGTGGTGATGGCTGAAAAGTGGATCACAGGTCGTGAATTTACCATTTCATTTTTAAATGGTCAGGCTTTACCGGTGATTCGTTTGCAACCCCCTGCAGACGTTGCTTTTTATGACTATGAAGCAAAATACAACCGCAATGATGTGGAATATGGTATTCCATGTGGTTTAACGCCTGAAGAAGAAAAACAATTACAGGAAGTATGTACCCGAGCATTCCAAGCGGTGGGTGCGAGTGGTTGGGGACGTATTGATGCCATGCAAGATGAACAAGGCAATTTCTGGTTGTTAGAGGTGAATACCGTGCCAGGCATGACCAGTCATTCTTTGGTGCCTAAGGCTGCACAAGCGGTGGGCTATAGTTTTGATGAATTATGTGTTGCCATTTTGGAACAAACCTTAGCAAAAGATACGCATTAATTTATGGCACAGCTTCCAGCGTCAATGCGCCGTAAACGAGCGGCAATTACATCGATTCATGAAAAGCCACCCACCCGCAAAGAGAAAATGCTGGTTGCGGGTGGATGGCTGTTATTGATCTTTGCTTTTCTGGTGCTTTTATCCGGTATCTATGCAGCATATCGTGTGATTACCGATGCAAAAGTGGCGACTTTGGAAGTGGTTGGGACAGGTTCTGCTGTTGAAAAACAGCAGTTGATGACCCATTTAAGCCCTGTGGTGAAAGACAATTATTTCACTTCAGACTTAGAGCAGATTCGAGATAGAACCCTTGAAGTGTCATGGGTTGATCGCGTGGTGGTTTCACGTGCTTGGCCGAATGGCATTCGAGTGAGAGTTATGCCGCGTCACCCGATTGCACGCTGGGGGACAGGGCGATTGCTCAGTGATGAGGGAGATGTGTATTCTGAAGCGGTTGCAAAGAATCACGCATCTTTACCATTACTGCATGGACCTTTAGATCAGTCTAAGGTCATGATGCGACGTTATAATGAAATCAATCAACTCTTTCATCCTGCTCAGCTACGTTTGAAAGAATTGTATTTAACAGATCGTCGGACATGGTTTATGCAGTTTGATTCCGGTTTACGTATTATTGTGGATCAGGATCAGACCATGAGTAAACTGCAGCGTCTGAGTCATTTGGCACAAACCGACTTAAAAACAGTGTGGCCTAAAATATCTGCGGTAGATTTACGCTATCGAAATGGATTGGCACTGCAATGGAAAAAATCAGCACCACCAAGAATAGTCAATGGTCAGTTTGTGGTTCCGGTAAATGATGCAGTCGTTGCAAATGCAACAGCCGCACAGCCATAATAATGAGCTGATAAAGAGGCATTTAAGCCAACTAAACAATGAAGAAAGTGGTATTGAAAGATGAATGAAGCTGTTCCCTCAGTTGTTGCGATAGACATTGGGACACATAAAGTTTCAGTTCTAATTGGTAAAGTGCATGCCCCTGATAATATTCAGGTGATTGGTATGGCGAGCGCACGCAATAAAGGCATGAATAAAGGCAAAATTGTCAGCCTAGATAAAGTCATTAGTGCCATCAAAAATGCCGTTCAAGAAGCCGAAGACATGGCCGAGTGCCGTGTTCATTCAGCATGGGTGTCGATACCAAGTACTGAGCTACAAAGTTTTTATGCGACAGGCCGTACCCCAATTTCAAATCCTGAACGTACGATCACGACCACAGAAGTGGTACGTGCTTTAGAGCTTGCTAAAGCCAGTCATATGACTTTGGATCATTATTTGGCCAGTGCCGTACCGTTGGGCTTTGAATTGGATGATTCACCAGAATGGGTGCACAATCCGATCAATCTCTCTGCCAATAGCATGACTGCACATTATCAATTGATGATGCTACCAATCAGTACCATGCAGAACTTAGACCGTGCCATGAAAGGTGCCAACATTTTCGTTGAAAAGATGGTGGTCTCTTGTTTAGCGACGGCTGAAGGCTCATTGCTGAAAGATGAAAAAGAGTACGGCGTTTGCTTACTCGACATCGGTGCAGGCACTACCAATATCGCTGTGTATATTGAAGGGCATTTAGTGCTTGCACATACCATTCAACGGGGTGGTGAAAATGTCACCCGTGATATTGCAGCGGTATTACAAACCACCACTGAAGAAGCGGAGCGTTTAAAACTGCTTTATGGCTGTGTGGATCTGCATCAGGTCAAACCTGAACACATGATCGAGTTTGAAACGATTGATGGACCACAATCCATCAGTCGGATTGAACTTTCAGAAATCATCATTGCCCGTTATGAAGAAATTTTGGGTATGGTGCGTGAAGTGCTTGAAGAGCGTGGTGCCTTACAAAGTTTGTATCATGGTGTGGTATTAAGTGGAGATGTCTGTCAAATTGAAGGTATGGTGACCTTATCTCGACGTATACTCGGTGTTTCGGCACATTTAGGTAATCCGCCTTTACAAGTGTACGCAGATGATCAACACTTACCGGCATTACGTCGTTCAATGTACGCAACAGCCACCGGTTTACTTCTATTTAGTCAAAGCGAATTGCAAGAGTCGGTTGAAGAACCTGAAGAAAAAGGCAAGCGACCAATGTTTGACCGAGTGATCAGTGGATGGAATGCATTAAATAACAAATTAAAAGGCATTTTTTAGGTTTAATTTTTTTGGGAATCTTGTTAGCAACTTGTAAGCGCATCTTCATGTGCTTGACAAGACCTGCAATGCCAAGCATCCTAAAAACAATTTTTATTTTATTATTGTAGATCAAGGCAGTATACGGGCTTAAGTGACTGCCATATTTATTAGGAAATTTTAAGGTCATGGCTTCATTTGAATTTTTAGAAGATGAACAAACCGATAACAACGGTCAAGCCCGTTTTACTGTGTTTGGTGTTGGTGGCGGTGGTGGTAATGCCGTGCAGCACATGGTGCAATCTGACATCCAAGGTGTGAAATTTGTTTGTGCGAATACAGACAAGCAAGCGCTCGATCGCATGAATGCCCCATTTAAAATCCAATTGGGCCAACAAAGTACCCGTGGTCTAGGTGCAGGTGCCAATCCTGATGTGGGTCAAATTGCTGCTGAAGAAAGCCGTGAATTGATTCGTCAGCACCTTGAAGGTGCGGACATGGTGTTCGTCACTGCAGGTATGGGTGGTGGTACCGGTACCGGTGCAGCCCCTGTTGTCGCTGAAATTGCTCAAGAAATGGGTATTTTAACCGTGGGTGTTGTGACCACGCCATTTAACTTTGAAGGTCGTCGTCGTCAACGTTCGGCTGAAAAAGGCATTGAAGCGTTAGAAGCGCATGTAGATTCATTGATTATCATTCCAAACCAACGCTTACTCAGCGTGTATGGTGATATTTCAATGCAAGATGCCTACCGCAAAGCCGATGATGTATTGCTCAGCGCTGTACGGAGTATCTTCGATCTAGTGGTTCGTCCAGGTCATATTAACCTTGACTTCGCCGATTTGAAAACTGCGATGAGTACCCGTGGTTATGCAATGATGGGTGAAGGCAAGAGCAGTGGTCCTGATCGTGCAGAAGAAGCTGCACGTTTAGCGATTCGCAGTCCACTGCTTGATAATGTAAATATCATGAACGCCAAAGGTGTGTTGATTAACATTACCGGTGGTGCAGATATTACCTTACGTGAAACTGAAATCATCACCGATGTGGTCAATCAAATTGTTGACTTGGATGAAGGTGAAGTGTTCTTCGGTACTGTATTTGACCAAGATGCCCGTGATGAAATCCGTGTTACTGTGATTGCAACCGGTTTGACACGTAATGCCAATGAAGCAGAAGTGAAACGCCGTGCGCCGGTGAGTTCATCGACTCAAAGCTATCAACAACCGGCTCAAAATGCAGTGCTTGAAGAAGATGATGTACCTGCAATCAGCAAGCGTCAAAACACTGAAGCACCTGTTGCAGCACCAACAGCGTCGCCACGTTCTGCACCAATGAGCATTCAAGATTATTTGAAAAATCAACAACGTAAGTAATTTATTCTGAAAAACAATAAATGAAATCGGAAAAAGGTGGCGTGAAAACGCCACCTTTTTGTTTTTTATCAATGGCTAAATGTGCTAACGTATAGCGGAATTTTGCTGATGATCAAAGCCCTATGTTGAAACAACGCACCCTGAAACGAGTCGTGAAAGCGAGTGGTATCGGATTACACAGTGGGCAAAAAGTACTGATTAATTTTGTACCGCATGTGGCTGATGGGGGCATTGTATTCCGTCGTATTGATCTCAATCCACCGGTGGATATTCCTGCCAACGCGATGCTGATTCAAGAAGCCTTTATGTGTTCTAACTTGGTTCAAGAAAATGCCAAAGTCGGCACCATTGAACATGTGATGAGTGCGATTGCAGGTTTGGGCATCGATAATTTGATCATTGAAGTCTCTGCTTCAGAAGTGCCGATCATGGACGGCAGTGCCGGTCCTTTCATTTACCTCCTTATGCAAGGTGAGTTGGTGGAGCAAGATGCGCCAAAGAAATTCGTCAAAATTTTAAAACCGGTTGAAGCATTCATTGATGACAAACGTGCGATCTTTACACCGCATGAAGGTTTTCAACTGAACTTTACCATTGATTTTGATCACCCCGCATTTGCCAAAGAATACCAGTCCGCAACAATTGACTTTTCAACTGAAACATTTGTCTATGAAGTCAGTGAAGCGCGAACTTTTGGCTTTATGAAAGATTTGGATTATCTCAAATCGAATAATTTAGCTTTGGGTGCGAGCTTAGACAATGCCATTGGTTTAGACGAAAAAGGTATCGTGAATGAAGAAGGTTTGCGTTTTGCCGATGAATTTGTGCGCCATAAAATCTTAGATGCGGTCGGCGATTTATACCTGCTAGGACATCAAATCATAGCAAAATTCGATGGTTACAAGTCAGGACATGCATTGAATAATCAATTGTTACGCAATGTTAAAAGTGATCCTTCGAACTATGAAATTGTAACATTTGATGACATGAATTCCTGCCCAATTCAATTCGTGAATGTGACATAAGTCATTGTCTTTTCATCCCAATGTTATATTGTACCGAGAGATTATGATAATTTGATCATAATTTGTGCCTGTTATATTGCAAATTTTAGCTAAGCTGATTACTTTTTATTGCTTGCCAAACGTAGCAAAGCTTGGCTAAGCTTAGGGTCGCTCACAAAGCCTGCAGCAGCATGTAACATTTCTTGTGTTGCTGGAGAAATTTGTTTGGGGATTTGCATTCTTTTAGGTTCAGCTTGGGGTTTTGCTCGAAGACGCACTTGGATTTTCTGTAAGTCTTTAAACTCATCAATTTGTGATAACTGAGAAATATACTGTTTTTGAAGATAACCGAGTTGACTAATTAAGGCTTGATTTTCACCGGTCAGGGTCAAAATACCGTATTGATAACATACAACCTGCCAATCGTCCTGCGGTGGCAATAAAGGTTGAATTAATTTAGTAAGTCTTTGCCAGTCGGCAACTTGCTTTGTAAGAAACGATAAGTTTCCTGTTTTTATGTGTTGTCTTGTTTGTTGAAAGACGTTTTTAGGGTCAGACATACATTGTTCCTACATAGTGTTGTCTTAATCTTAAGCGCTCGTTTCAGTGAATATCAAGGAAGAGATCACGCAAGAAGCTTGAGTAAGAACAGTTTAATGAGGTTTTTATGCATACGCGACGTATTTTATTGGCGTTTTCGCTTGCCGCTTCGGCAGCATCAGTGGCTTTCGCAGACTTAGTTCAATTGGATGCCAGTAACATCAACACCGCTTCACCTGATCGTTTAGAGCTACTTACAAAAACATTATCACAAGGCTCTTACAGTCATCCAGATGACATGGATATCCCTGCAGATACAACCTTCAATACCAATATTCGTAAATCAACACCGACTGAGTTGAATAATGCGTCTCTGGCGGCTAAATATGGGACCTCTAAATCATACTCAAGCAATAGCTATGCAAATAAAGGGGCTTATTCTTGGTTGGTATCACATCCGCTGCCTGATATGAAACGCGTCAGTTCAGATTTCGGTGGTCGTACCATGGGTGGACGTGCTGAAAACCATTCTGGCTTAGATATGTCTGCACCAAGTGGTACACCGATCTATGCAACAGGTCCGGGTATCGTGACCAAATCAGGTTGGGGCACAGGTTATGGTCAATACGTTGAGATTAACCATGGCAATGGCTACATCACTCGTTATGCGCATGCATCTCGCTTAATTGCTCGTGTCGGCGATCAAGTCAAAGCCGGTGAGCACATTGCCAATGTAGGTTGTACCGGACGTTGTACTGGTCCTCATTTACATTATGAAGTGGTCAAAGATGGTCAACGTAAAAATCCATCTTCATACTTAGCGATGTTACCTTAAAGAATCATGTGGCCTTAATGAACTATGTTGCTTTAATGAGCTGATTTAGATCGCATGGTTTAAAGACAAGTTCAGGTACAAGAGTGTCGAACTAGACCTAAAACGTCTGACTAGTGCATTGAAGTCTTTTTTACTTTATCACGTGAATAAATAGAGATTGTATAAAAAACCGCCATGATTGGCGGTTTTTTGTTTTGTTCTGTAATTTTTGGTCAATCACTATTTCGAAATGAAATAGTGTGCAAATCCGTATTCAGCTGTAACCATAACTGAACGTCCTTAAAACGTGATACATATAAGATATAAAGTAAGATTTAAATGGAGTAGGGAACACATGGCGTATTATGGCGATACAGACGCACAAGAAACGCAAGAATGGCAAGAAGCCTTTGATTCTGTCTTAAAACATATGGGTACAGAGCGTGCTGCATTTTTGTTAGAGAAATTGTATCAGCAAGCAATCGCAAAGCATGTGCCATTACAACGTTTAAACACTCCATATTTAAATACTATTTCAGTAGAAGAACAGCCAGCTATGCCGGGCGATGCCGATATGGAGCGTCGTATTCGTGCATTGATTCGTTGGAATGCATTGGCAATGGTGTTACGTGCCAATAAAACCGGCGATGACTTAGGCGGTCACTTAGCAAGTTTTGCCTCCTCAGCCACCTTGTATGATGTGGGCTTTAACCATTTCTTCCGTGCCAATAACGATCATTTTGGCGGCGACATGATTTATTACCAAGGTCACTGTGCCCCGGGGATTTATGCGCGTTCGTTTCTAGAAGGACGTTTAAACGAAGATCAGTTGAATAATTTCCGCCGTGAAGTGGGTGGCAATGGTCTACCGAGTTATCCGCATCCTTACCTCATGCCAGACTATTGGCAATTTCCAACGGTATCGATGGGTCTAGGACCGATCATGTCGATCTACCAAGCCCATATTCAAAAGTATTTGATGAACCGTGGTTTGATTAAAGAAGAAGATCGTAAAGTTTGGGCTTATCTCGGTGATGGGGAAATGGATGAGCCAGAAAGTACGGGTGCAATCTCACTGGCAGGCCGTGAAAAGCTCGACAACCTCATTTGGGTGGTGAACTGTAACTTACAACGTTTGGACGGTCCGGTCCGTGGCAATGGTAAGATTATTCAGGAGCTTGAATCTTTATTCCGTGGCGCAGGTTGGCGCGTGATTAAAGTGGTTTGGGGTCGTCATTGGGATCCACTACTTGATAAAGATGAATCCGGCGCACTCAAAGCCATTATGGAAGAAGCGGTGGATGGTGATTTCCAACGTTACCAAGTAAAAGGCGGTGCTTATACCCGTGCGCATTTCTTTGGAAAATACCCTGAAGCAGAAGCGTTGGTAAAAAACTTAAGTGATGAAGACATTGATAATCTGAACCGTGGCGGTCATGACCCCTATAAAGTCTACGCAGCCTATGCAGAAGCGATGAAATCGACCGGACAACCGACGGTGATTTTGGCGAAAACCGTCAAAGGCTACGGTTTGTCTGAAGAAATTGAAGCGGTCAATAAAACCCATCAAATCAAAAAAATGCAACTTGAATCACTCAAGTATGTACGTAACCGCTTTAATTTACCCTTTACCGATGAACAGCTTGAAGAAGTGCCGTTCTATCGTCCAAGCGAGAACTCGCCTGAATTGAAATACATGAAAGCACGTCGTGAGGCATTGGGTGGCTATTTACCTGCACGTCGTAAAGACAGTGAGCAATTGGCCATTCCTGAACTTTCAGTGTTTGATGCGGTGCTCAAAGGCAGTGGCGGTAAAGAACAATCGACCACCATGGTGATGGTGCGTTTGATTTCTGCTTTATTAAAAGAAAAAGCCATTAAAGATCGTGTGGTGCCGATTGTGCCCGATGAAGCACGTACATTTGGTTTAGAAGGTATGTTCCGTCAGTTGGGTATTTATGCCGCACACGGTCAAAAATACACGCCTGAAGACCAAGAACAGTTGATGCATTATCGTGAAGCCAAAGACGGTCACATGTTACAAGAAGGCATCAATGAAGCCGGTGCAATGAGTGCATGGGCAGCATTGGGCACCAGTTATTCAACCAATAACTTGCCGATGATCCCGATGTACATGTATTACTCGATGTTTGGTTTCCAACGCATTGGAGATATTGCATGGGCAGCAGGGGATGCACAAGCACAAGGTTTCTTACTGGGAGCAACTGCAGGGCGTACAACGCTGAATGGTGAAGGTCTACAGCACCAAGATGGTCATTCACACATTCTTGCCAATACCATTCCGAACTGTATTTCTTATGACCCTTGCTTTGGCTATGAGCTTGCGGTGATTGTGCATGACGGTTTACGCCGTATGTATGTCAATCAAGAGCGTGTGTTCTATTACTTAACTGTGATGAACGAAAATTACGAACATCCTGCGATTCCTGAAGGCGCGGAAGAGGGCATCAAACGTGGTATGTACCTCCTTGAGAAAGATGATAAAGCCACGGTTCAGTTGATGGGCTCGGGTGTAATCCTGCGCGAAGTGATTAAAGCGGCGCAAATCTTACGTGACGAATACCAAATCCATTCCAATGTGTGGAGTGTGACCAGTTTCAATGAGTTGGCACGTGATGGGATGGCATGTGAGGAATATAACCGTCTACACCCATTAGCAACCGAAGTGAAAGAGTCATGGGTATCTCAACAACTTCGTGGACATGATGGCATCGTGGTGTCAGCGACGGATCATATGCGTGCTTATAGTGAGCAGATTCGAGGCTACTTACCCGACAGCCGTCCATTTGTCGCACTCGGTACTGATGGTTACGGTCGTTCAGATACCCGTGGGAATTTGCGTAGTTACTTTGGTGTCGATGCTGCGCATATTGTGGTGGCAACATTGAAAAAATTGGCCGATGAAGGTGAAGTCGATCCGCGCTTGGTCAAAGATGCGATTTCAAATTTTGAACTTGATACCGACCGTCCTGTTGCATGGGCACCTCAAGCTCACCCTGAAGTTCAGGCGGTGGCTGACTATAAAGAACCGACATCAGTTGAGGAGAAATAAAGATGCAAATTAAAACTCCGGATATTGGTGTAGATAAAGCGACTGTTGCAGAAATTTTAGTCAACATTGGTGATACCATTGCCATTGATGATAGCTTGGTTTTGCTCGAGTCTGATAAAGCCTCAGTTGAAGTACCCAGCACTTCAGCAGGCATAGTAAAAAGTATTGCTGTTGCCTTAGGCGATAGTGTTTCAGAAGGGACGGTGCTGATCGAGCTTGAAGCTGAAGATGAGGCTTCAACAGCGCAGAACACTGCTGAAACGGTATCTCAGTCTGAACCTGTGCCTGAACAATCAGTTGAAGTGAAGACAGAGCCAAAAGCTGAACAGAAAGTAGAAGAAACACCTACACCATCAGCATCGAACAGTTCAAGTTCAGTGGTTGATGTACAAATTCCGGACATTGGGGTTGAAAAAGCCTTGGTGGGTGAAATCTTGGTGAAAGTCGGTGATAGCATCGAGGTGGATCAGAGCATTGTGGTGGTGGAATCGGACAAGGCAACGGTCGAAGTTCCAAGCACGGTTGCAGGTACAGTTGAAAGTATTGAGATCAAAGAAGGCGATACGATTAAAGAAGGCGTGGTGGTGCTTAAAGTGAAAGTTGCAGGAGAAGCTGCAGCTCAAACCACACCACAATCTGTTGAAACAGCTCAAGTTCAGCCGACGCAAGCGACGCCAACGGATATAAAAGCTTCAGAAAGCTCAGTGCCATCTGATCTTTCTACGCCAAGCGTGGTTGAGATTGCAGTGCCAGACTTAGGTGTAGATAAAGCCACAGTATCTGAAATCTTGGTACAA
Organism: Acinetobacter lanii; assembly: GCF_011578285.1. NCBI lineage: Bacteria > Pseudomonadati > Pseudomonadota > Gammaproteobacteria > Moraxellales > Moraxellaceae > Acinetobacter > Acinetobacter lanii. The sequence continues at coordinate 172,685 of NZ_CP049916.1, forward strand.
GTCGGCGATACTGTTGAAGCTCAACAGAGCTTATGTGTGGTGGAATCGGACAAGGCTTCGGTTGAAGTACCGAGTACAGTTGCAGGAAAAATCACCGCGATTCATGTTGAACTTAATCAAGCAGTGAAACAAGGCGTGGCGTTGGTGAGCATCGAAACCACAGGTGCAACTGCTCAACCTGTTGCTAAAGCGACTGTAGCTGAAACGAAACCTGCTCAGGCGACAGAAAAAGCATCTGAGTCAACGCAGGTTGAGCGCGCATCGGCTTCTGTCAGTGCAGAGCCTGAAAAGTTAACCGCAGCTCAGCAAGCAGACAATGCCAAAGTCTATGCGGGGCCTGCGGTGCGTAAGTTGGCACGTGAGTTGGGTGTCGTGCTTGCTCAAGTCAAAGCAACAGGTCCACATGAACGTGTGATGAAAGAAGATGTCTTTGCTTTCGTTAAATGGCGTTTAACTGCACCGCAAGTAGCCCCTGTCGCGCAAGCTGCCGTCGTATCCGGTTTGCCTAAACTACCTGACTTTAGTGCTTTTGGTGGTACAGAAGTCAAAGCCATGACCCGCTTGCAACAAGTGTCTGTGCCTCAGTTGTCTTTAAACAACTATATTCCACAAGTGACTCAGTTTGATTTGGCTGACATTACTGAACTTGAAGCATGGCGAGGTGAGCTTAAAGCCAACTTTAAGAAAGAAGGCATTAGCCTGACCATTTTAGCTTTTATTGCCAAAGCTGTGGCGCATCTACTCAAAGAAGAGCCATATTTTGCAAGTCATTTGGCAGACGATCAAAAGTCGGTGGTATTACGTAAAGAAATCCATATGGGGATTGCGGTGGCAACCCCTGATGGTTTGACTGTTCCGGTACTCAGAAATCCAGATCAAAAGTCGATTAAACAAATTGCGATTGAATTGGGTGAACTCAGTCAAAAAGCACGTGATAAGAAGTTATCGCCTAAAGATCTACAAGGTGCCAACTTTACCATTACCAGCTTAGGTTCAATTGGAGGTACTGCCTTTACGCCGTTAGTCAATTGGCCTCAAGTGGCGATCTTGGGTATTTCACCTGCGACCATGCAACCGGTATGGAATGGTTCAGGTTTTGATCCTAAACTCATGTTGCCGTTGTCTTTGTCATATGACCATCGTGTGATTAATGGGGCAGATGCAGCTCGCTTTACCAACAAGCTGACCAAGCTGTTGGCGGATATTCGTAATTTATTGCTTTAACTGTTCTGAATTGATCAAAGCTTCCCTAATATATAAAACCCTGCCTCGGCAGGGTTTTTTGATCTAGAGAAGCATGTTTGATTAAAAATTACAGTTTCAATATAATGAGCGCACTTCATTGGGGAGTAGCCGCCTTTTACGCAAAGTAGAAGGGTGATGGTCAACATAATTGCTCTAAAACGAGCATGGTCATCATAGCAAAGAACCAAATGTGCTTTTCTAAGCATTCTTTTGTTGGCAAGACCTTTGATTTACCATTCTGCACCTATGGCTAGCAGGAGTGGTGAGTCATCGGTATATGTTTTGCTAGCCAGAGAAACACAACATGCTTTCAGCTTTCCTGATCTCATTGGCCGTGGTTGCCCTGTCTGAAATGGGCGATAAAACCCAACTTTTGGCCTTATTGCTTGCTGCACGTTTCCGTAAACCGCTTCCAATTTTAGTTGCCATTTTTTTAGCGACTGTGGTGAATCATGGTGTGTCTGCAATTTTAGGACAATGGATCACCACCGTATTGAGCCCGACTGTACTCTTGTGGATTGTATCCTTGGGCTTTATTGGGATGGCGATCTGGATGCTCATTCCTGATGAGCTGGATGATGAAGATGACAGCATCAATAAATGGCAAAAATATGGTGTTTTCGGTGCCACTTTTGTGTTGTTCTTCTTAGCTGAAATTGGCGACAAAACCCAAATTGCGACGGTCGCACTAGCCGCTCGTTTTGACAGTGTGGGTTGGGTGACCTTAGGTACAACGCTCGGGATCATGTTGGTGAATGCACCTGCGGTCTTTATTGGGAACAAACTCGCTGAAAAATTACCGATTTCCTTAATCCATAAAATTGGTGCCTTGGTCTTCTTGGTCATTGGTCTTGCAGCATTGGCACAACATTATCTTTTTTAAGTTATCCGTATACATCCTAAATGATAAGAAATCCTAGCAAATTTGTTGGGATTTTTTATGTAAATTACATCACAAATTATTGATAATAATAAAAATAATTTAAATCTTCTTGGTTGTGTGTTGTGTTAATTCCCTATATTTTATCGGGTATTAAAATAGCGATTTTTAAAATCGTATTTGGGGAATAACAATGGCTTTAGATCGTACAACATCACAAGTACTCTTCGATAATGGCACACATAAATGTATTAGTTTTACCAGTTTGGTCAAAGGTGAAGGGGTTCAAGCTAATCAGTTTCTGATTGTAAATCATGGTCGTGCTGCAGTGATTGATCCAGGTGGGGATTTAACCTATGTGCCATTGACCATGGAACTGAATAAGTACACGCGACTTGCCAATCTCGATTATGTGATGGCATCGCATCAAGACCCTGACATTATTACCTCGATGCCGCGTTGGTTGGTGTATACCGATGCAACTGTGGTGGCTTCTAAACTGTGGGCGCGTTTCCTTCCTCACCTGAACTCAGCTTTTATGAGTGATCGGATGAAAGGCCATTGGTTAGATCGTTTGGTCGAACTGCCTGATCAGGGCATGGCCATCCGTTTAGGTGAAACCAAAATTGTGGCAATACCTGCACATTTCTTGCACTCAGTAGGAAATTTTCAATTTTATGACCCGATTTCGAAAATTCTATTTTCAGGCGATATGGGTGCTTCGATGGTGGAAGACGCTGCCGAAGAATTGACAGATTTCAATGCGCATATATTGAAAATGAAAGGCTTTCACCAGCGTTATATGTGTTCAAACCGAGTCATTCGTTTATGGGTGAAAATGGTTCGAGACATGGATATTGAAATGATCGTTCCTCAGCATGGAACACCTTTTAAAGGGAAAACACAGATCAATCAATTTTTAGATTGGATTGAAAATTTGCAATGTGGCATTGATTTGATGGATGAAAAGGTATTTTCTTGTCCGCAATATTTATTGTAAATCTTGAATTTTGAGATGACATTTTTTAGGATTTATCCAACAAAAAATTGATCGAAATCGACGAGAATTTTAAAAATGTTGTCTCAGAAACTTACACAGGATGCGTGTTTAAGTTGCGGTGCATGTTGCACATTTTACCGTGTCTCATTTTATTGGGCGGAAGCTGAACATTTACCGGCACATATGGTTGAACCTTTAACGCCTGTTTATTCTTGCATGGCGGGCACGAACCAAGCTACACCCCGTTGTATCGCACTCCAAGGTCAGATCGGCCAACAGGTGAGTTGCAGTGTCTATGCACATCGCAGCTCAACCTGTAAAGAAGTTCAAGCAGGGGATAGCCAGTGCTTAAAGGCACGTCGAGCGGCAGGATTAATCCCAATGATTGATGTGGCGGCGCATCATTCGGCCAATGATCAAGATTATGATCAGGTGAGTTAATTGAAGCGTTAAAAGCGAAAGTAGGATGATTGAGCATGCGTTCACTTTCAATTATTTTAAGTGATTGTATTCAAGAAAGTTATAAATTCATCGCAATAAAAAATGAATTTTTAATGGAAATTTGTATATAATGGCTCACGGAAATTACCAGCGAGACTGTTATGTTGACCATCGTTCAAGAAGCGCTAACCTTTGATGATGTCTTATTACTCCCTGCCTATTCAACTATCCTTCCAAAAGATGTCTCGTTAAAGACACGATTTACTCGCGGCATTCAACTCAATATTCCTCTTGTATCAGCAGCAATGGATACGGTGACTGAGTCACGTATGGCGATTGCAATGGCGCAAAATGGCGGTATTGGTATTCTGCATAAAAACATGGATATTTCTGCACAAGCAGCAGAAGTACGCCGTGTGAAAAAATTCGAAGCAGGAATGGTGAAAGACCCAATCACTGTAACCCCAGAAACCACGGTTCGTGAATTGATCGCTTTAACGCAAGCGAACAATATCAGCGGTGTACCTGTTGTCAAAGACGGTAAAGTGGTGGGTATCGTGACAGGACGTGATACACGTTTTGAAACGAATCTAGAACAACCGGTAAGCAATATCATGACAGGCCAAGAGCGTTTGGTGACTGTTCGTGAAAATGAATCAAAAGAAAATATCCAAGCATTATTGCAACAGCACCGTATTGAAAAAGTACTGGTGGTGGGTGAAAACAATGAGCTTAAAGGCTTAATTACCGTAACAGACTTTAATAAAGCTGAACTGTATCCAAACAGCTGTAAAGATGACCTCGGTCGTTTACGTGTGGGCGCGGCTGTGGGTACCGGTGTAGAAACCCCAAGCCGCGTTGAAGCGTTGGTTGAAGCGGGTGTCGATGCGATTGTGGTCGATACTGCACATGGTCACTCAGCAGGCGTAATTGAACGTGTTCGTTGGGTGAAAGCAAACTATCCTCAAGTTCAGGTGATTGGCGGTAATATTGCGACAGGTGATGCTGCGCTTGCTTTACTTGATGCGGGTGCAGATGCAGTGAAAGTGGGTATTGGCCCAGGTTCAATCTGTACCACACGTATTGTGGCAGGGATTGGTATGCCACAAATGTCGGCGATTGATTCGGTTGCCAATGCATTGAAAGAACAAATTCCATTAATTGCTGATGGTGGTATTCGTTTCTCTGGCGATATCGCAAAAGCGATTGGTGCGGGTGCAAGTACCATTATGGTTGGTTCACTCATGGCCGGTACTGAAGAAGCACCGGGTGAAGTTGAATTCTTCCAAGGCCGTTACTATAAAGCGTACCGCGGTATGGGTTCATTGGGCGCAATGGCGGGTTCAACCGGTTCTGCGGATCGTTATTTCCAAGATGCCAAAGCAGGTGCTGAGAAATTGGTACCAGAAGGTATTGAAGGTCGTGTACCGTATAAAGGTCCAATGGGCAATATCGTGCATCAAATGATGGGTGGTCTACGTTCATCAATGGGTTATACCGGTTCAGCGACTGTCAATGACTTACGCCAAAATGCGAAATTTGTAAAAATTACTGCTGCGGGTATGTCTGAATCGCATGTCCATGACGTAACCATTACCAAAGAAGCGCCAAACTACCGTGTAGGTTAAGACGCTCCGCTATAAATAGGTAATCTTGCTTATACTTTGTGTGCAAAAAAGCCGTCAGTTTATGACGGCTTTTTTTATTTGGTGTAAAGTAGCTGTATTGAAAAAGCGTCGTTATATAGCACCATAATAAGTGGGAATAAAATGAGTTATTTTGGAACAGATGGTATTCGCGGTAAATTTGGGCAACTTCCAATCACGCCTGATTTTGCACTCAAACTGGGTTTTGCAGCGGGTAAAGTATTAAAACGCCGAACTAAAAAAAATAAACCTATCGTTGTTTTGGGTAAAGATACTCGTTTATCCGGTTATATTTTAGAGGCTGCTTTACAAGCGGGTTTAAACGCTGCGGGTGTCTATGTCCATTTGCTTGGCCCATTACCGACCCCAGCGATTGCACATTTGACTCGTGCCTTACATGCCAGTCTTGGCATCGTGATTTCAGCATCGCATAACCCATATTTTGACAATGGCATTAAGTTTTTCTCATGCGAAGGTAAGAAATTACCGGATTATTGGCAAGATGAAATCAATGCAGAACTTGAACTTGATATGCATATTGATGACACGGCAAACTTAGGTAAAAGCGTGCGTGTTAAAGATGCCAATGGGCGTTATATCGAATTTTGTAAATCGACCTTTCCTTACCATTTAGATTTATCTGATCTAAAAATTGTGGTGGATTGTGCCAACGGTGCAGCCTATAACGTCGGACCTGCGGTGTATCGTGAACTCGGTGCCAAAGTGATTGCGATTCATGATGAGCCTACAGGTTTAAATATTAATGATGGTTGTGGTTCAACCCATCCCGAGCATTTACAAAAAGCTGTTGTAGAGCATCAAGCTGATTTGGGTATTGCCTTTGACGGTGATGCAGACCGCGTGATTATGGTGGATAAAAATGGTGAGCAAATTACCGGTGACCATATTCTATATATTTTAGGTACACAAGCATCACGCAAACCTGCAGGTATTGTCGGCACTGTGATGAGCAATATGGCCCTTGAAATTGCACTCGACAAAGCAGGGGTTGCGTTACATCGAGCTAAGGTCGGTGACCGTTATGTACTTCAAAAACTAGAAGATCATCATCTAGTCATAGGCGGTGAACCATCAGGCCATATTCTAACTCTTGATAAAAGCACCACGGGCGATGCGATTATTGCCTCATTACAAGTGCTGACTGTGATGGTTGAACAGAAGAAAGCGCTACACGAGCTGGTTGATGGTTTCCATTTATTGCCGAATGTTTTAGTGAACGTGCGTTTAGACGCGATGTTTGATCCCTATTCGGTACCTGCTTTAGTAACAGAATTTGAAAAAGCAGAAGCACAGCTCAAAGGTCGAGGTCGTTTATTGATTCGTAAATCAGGCACTGAACCGGTGATTCGTGTCATGGTGGAAGGGGATGATTTGGCTGAAGTGACGCAACTTGCCAATGATTTGGCTGAAGCTGTACGTGCGAATGCTGTTTAAAGACAAATAAAAGGCAAAGCCAAAGTCTGTAAAAGGGTGAAATGAATGAGTGATGTGATTAGAGATTTGAGTGAACTTCGTTTAAGTTACCAAAAAGGTGAGTTACATGAAGATCAAGTTCAAAAGAATCCGCATGAGCAATTTCTCAATTGGTTTAACCATGCTTTAGAGATTAAACTTCATGAACCCTATGCGATGTCTTTGGCAACAGCCAATGCCCAAGGTCGTCCGCATGTACGCACCGTTTTATTGCGTGGGGCATCTGAAGCAGGTTATGACTTTTATACCAATTATGATAGTCAGAAGGGTTTGGATTTAGGTGAAAATCCTTATGCTGAAATTTTGTTTTATTGGCCGGAATTAGAACGACAAATTCGTATTGCGGGTAAAGTTGAAAAAATTTCAGAGGCGGAGTCGACAGACTATTATCATAAGCGTCCTCGCGACAGTCAAATTGCAGCCCATATCAGTACCCCGCAAAGTGGTGCGATTGAAAGCCGTGAAGTTTTACAATCTCGTTTTGATGCGTTGCATGATGCAGTGGAGTCGAAGTCAACGCTCGATAAACCCGAGTTTTGGGGAGGCTATCGTTTGGTGCCAGATCATTATGAATTTTGGCAAGGTCGACCCAACCGTTTACATGACCGCTTGAGTTATGAAAGAATCGAAGCTCAATGGACACTACAACGGCTCATGCCTTAAATGCAAAATATACGCATACAACAACGACCATTTCTTTCCAACCCTGAGCAATTTCAGGGTTTGTCGCCTTTATTGGCCAACATTTTAGCGCGCCGTGGCGTACAGTCAGAACAAGAACTTGAACTCAAACTCAAGCATTTACTTGCTCCTAAAATGAAAGGTTTAGAACAAGCCATTCAGATTATAGACACCGCCCTTGATCAGCATCAAAAAATTGTCATTGTCGGGGATTATGATGCGGATGGTGCAACCAGTACCGCACTGATGGTTCTGGCACTTCGGGAGATGGGAGCAGATGTTGAATATTTGGTACCTGACCGTTTTAAATATGGTTATGGCTTAACCCCCGCCATTGCTGATTTGGCTTTTGTGACCTTTACTCCGGACGTATTGATTACCGTCGACAATGGTATTTCGAGTCATGAAGGGGTGGCCCAAGCACAAGCGCACGGGATGCAAGTCATCGTGACAGACCATCATTTGACCACCAAAGAAACACCACATGCTGAAGCGGTGGTGAATCCGAATCAATTGGGCTGTGGATTTCCAAGTAAAGCCTTAGCCGGGGTGGGTGTAGCATTTTATGTCTTGGCCAATTTAGCCAGCTTTCGTGCTAAACAGGGGAAATCCAGTATCAAGATGAGCCAATACTTAGATTTGGTGGCTTTAGGTACTTATGCTGATGTGGCAAGCCTCGATTATAACAATCGCATACTGGTCGACTCAGGTGTGAAACGCATTCAAAGCAGTCAATGTCGAGCAGGAATAATTGCACTCCTTGATGTGGCGGGACGTGATCCAGCACAGCTCAAAGCACAAGATTTAGGTTTTGTGATTGGACCACGGATTAATGCCGCAGGTCGTATGGAAACCATGGACATTGGGATTGAATGTCTATTGGCCGAAGACATGCAAACCGCCTATGCTTTAGCACGACAACTGAATGACTTAAATCTTGAACGTCGTCATGTTGAAGCTGAAATGAAGCAAGATGCGCTCAAGGCAATGCAAGATCTTGATTTGGATGAAAATCATTTACCTCCGGCCATTATTATGTTTGAGGAACATTGGCATCAAGGCGTAATTGGCATTGTCGCAGGGCGCTTAAAAGAACAATTCCATCGCCCCGCAATCGTGTTTGCTGCCGATCAAGATGGGGTTCATATTAAAGGTTCAGCACGTTCGATTGAAGGTATTCATATTCGAGACAGTATTGAAAAGGTCGCAGAGCAGTATCCGCATTTGGTGAGCTTTTTTGGCGGGCATGCAGCAGCGGCAGGCTTAACCATTCGACGGGAACATTTTGCAGAATTCAAACAGGTGTTTGAGAATTTGATTGCTGAAACTGATGATGCGATTTTTCAAGCCTGTTTATGGACGGATGGTGAACTGAAAGCAGAGGATTTTCAGGTCTCAACAGTAAAACAGATTGAAGACTTGGGTCCATGGGGACAAAAATTTCCACATCCTGTATTTGAGGGTATCTTTAAGGTGGTTGAGCATCGATGGCTCAAGGAGGTTCATCTGAAACTGAAACTGATGTTGGACAATGGTCAAGTGGTTGAGGCAATTGCGTTTAATGCGCTGGATAAATTTGATTATGATCCGCAGCAAGCCAAGGTTCGCTTAGTCTATGAGCTCGATCAAAATGAATATAAGGGCAATGTCAGTGTTCAGCTTCGAGTCATACATTTAGAGCATTAAGTCTTAATACTCAAATTTAGCCCATAAAAAAACCGCTCTGATGAGCGGTTTTTTTATTAAGTTTAAATCATATTAGAAGCGATACGCTGCACGAAGACCATAAGTATTGGCATCATCACCGAAACCAATATCGCCTTCTAGGCTAACTTGTTGCGTGAAGAATTTTTTGGCACGAATCGAGAAAACATCTTCATCGTTGCCTTCTAAGTCGCTACCTCTATAACCTAGACCAACACTTAACGTTTTGTCTAAGTAAAGATCTGCGCCAACATTATAAGCATCGATATCACCGAAGCTTGCACCACCTTCGAAGTTCATATCGTATGAACCCACTTTGGTGACATATTTTGCACGAATCGTTGGATCAACACCGTCATCATAATCATTGTCATAGCCCAACAGACCAACAGCGACCAATAAGCCAGAAACGGGTAAATAACCCACTTCTGCAGAATATTGAAGGGTATCGTTATCACGTAAGTCAGAATCTAAAAAAGTTTGACCAATTCTACCACTGACATAAAAATCAGAATTCGGCACGAAATATTCTAATCCCACATTGTAAGTGGTTAAATCGAATAGATCATAATCATAATAACTGACATCAGCATTCACATTGCTTGCACGGTTTAAAAATGCAGCTTCATTCAGTGGTGAATCTTTCACTTGGACAGGATTAAAATAATACGTTCCATCTAATGCGAAACCTGCAGAGCCATCACCATGATCTGGATCAACATAAGCAACTGTTCCACCTACTTCTGCTTGGTAAGCATAAGCATTTCCTAGGCCAGCAATAAGCGCTGTTGCAAGTGCAATTTTCTTAAACATTATCGTAACTCTCGTATTTTTGAAATTGTTTCATTGTTGTTACATTTTTAGTATTGTAGAAAAAAAAAGCACTGTCAATGCGCAAAAAAATCTTTTTGTATCTGAAATTATTAAGAATGTAGTTTTTTTTCGCTCGAAAATTAAATGATTTAGACACTATTTAGAAGTGATAACGGGCAGCTAAATCGAAACTCGTATAATTCTGATCATGTTCTTCACCAAAGCCCACACGGCCTTCAAGGCTAAATTGGCTATTTAAGAACTTGCGTGTTTTAATCCCGACTTCAGAGAGATCTTCCACATCATTACGATGAAAATCTGCACCTACACTGAATGTATGATTGATGTAAAAATCAGAAGACACGCTGAATTCTTGAAGATCACCGAAGGATGTTTCAGCTTCTAAATTGACATATTTTCCTGCAATTTCACGTACATATTTAGCACGTAAAGTAGGACTTACACCATTTTCATGATCATTCTCATAGCCTTTTACCCCAGCGGCAACGAGTAAACCTTGGATAGGGGATACACCCACTTCAGCATCATAATAGGTGGTGTTTAAATCATTTTTTATGCCTTGTTCACGCCAAGTTTCACGGGATTGATTTGCACCGACAGCAAAGTAGAAGTTGTTTGGTGTGTAGACTTTCAATTCAGCACCATAGGTGTCATCTTCAGTATTACCATGATCTGCATAGTGGGCATGTGCGCTGATACTGCTAGCACGATCTAAATATGCAGTTTCTGCCAGTGGCACATCATGAATATCGACACGTTTGAAAAAGTAAGTCCCGTGCACACCCAATTCACTGCCAGAATGACCATGCTCACTATGATCAAAACCGGTGCTTGCTTCGACTTCAGCATGATAGGCATGGGCAAAGACAGTCCCAGAACTCATCGCAAGTGTAGAAAATAAAGCAGATGCAATGATGAATTTGTTCATGGGTAAATTTCCTGTCGCTTCTAAAATCAGGCGGTGTTGCGCTGATGGTGAAAGTGTAGGAAAAAATGGCTTGGGTTAAATGAAGCGAATCTGAGGGCGTGTATTAAAAATCAACAGATTAGCTGTAACTTAAGTTTAAACGGTTGAATTTAAATAAAAATAAAAATAGATGAAAACGAAAAATAAATAAAATAAAGTGAAATTTTGATTTGCCTACAGCACAATTTGAAGCCTGATTCTGCAATTTTCTATTCAAGATAACACTTCGGGCTCCACGTTTTAGTGCGTTCATCAGTTAGGGATATTACGTTTTTTGACTCGGATTTTTTGACAGTGTGGTAGAATGCATATGAATTTATGATCGACATATTTAGGGTCAACACACGTGGAAATTAATCCTTACCTCATTCAAATAAAAGACTTAAACGACCGTGGTCAAACACTACGGGGGTATCTTTGACTACGATCTGAAAAAAGAGCGTTTAGAAGAAGTTCTACGTGAACTCGAAGATCCTGCAATTTGGAATGACCAAAGTCGTGCGCAAGCGATGGCCAAAGAAAAAGGCGAGCTTGAAAATGTTTTAAATGTGCTTGATGGTCTTGCTGTTCAGATTGAAGATGCGCAAGCGATGTTAGATTTGGCTGTAGAAGCTGATGATGAAAGCTTGCTTGAAGATGTACAAGCAGAACTGAGTTCAGCTGAAGAAGAATTGGCGAAACTTGAATTCCGTCGTATGTTCAGTAACCCGATGGATCCGAACCCATGTTATGTGGAAATTCAAGCGGGTTCTGGTGGTACTGAAGCACAAGATTGGGCGTCAATGTTACTGCGTATGTACTTGCGTTGGATTGAACGTCATGGCTTTAAAGCAGAATTGATGGAAGAATCGGATGGTGATGTAGCGGGGATTAAATCTGCGACCATTCGTGTTGAAGGTGAGTATGCTTATGGCTGGCTACGTACTGAATCAGGTGTGCATCGTCTAGTACGTAAGTCACCATTTGACTCAGGTAACCGCCGTCATACCTCATTCTCAGCAGTATTTGTTTCTCCTGAAATTGATGACAATATTGAGATTGAAATTAATCCTGCCGATGTACGTACCGATACCTATCGTGCCTCAGGTGCCGGTGGTCAGCACATTAACAAAACCGATTCTGCGGTGCGTTTAACGCATGCGCCGACAGGGATTGTGGTGGCGTGTCAGAACCAGCGTTCACAACATGCCAACCGTGACCATGCATGGAAACAGTTACGTGCCAAATTGTACGAATTGGAAATGCAGAAACGTAATGATGCAGCCAAAGCCCTTGAAGACTCGAAGTCAGATATCGGCTGGGGCAGTCAGATTCGCTCTTATGTGTTAGATGACTCACGGATTAAAGACTTACGTACCAGTGTTGAAAGTTCCAACACAGGCGCAGTTTTAGATGGTGATTTGGATAAATTTATTGAAGCGAGTCTAAAACAAGGTCTTTAATACGACTTTGAAACGCCTTAAAAAGCAGAGATTGATTCTCTGCTTTTTTTGTATTAACGCTTTGTATTAAAGCTGTTATTGCAAAGGTATTATTGCAACGCATCTATCTGAAGATTTTGGAATGTTGATTACTGCAAATACGTGATCATTTTAGAACAATGTTAGAATACGCCATACTTGTCAGTTCAATACTGGTTTTTAAAGCATGATCTAATATCGTAAATATTCGATATTAATATCTAAAAAAATCGATATAATGAGGCTGTTGAGTGCATATCATGAATTTGAGCGAAATGAGATGGACACCGAAGCAATTTATAAAGCCTTATCCAATCCGATTAGAAGACAAATTTTGCAATGTCTGAAACATCCTGAGCAGATGATCCCCAAAGGAGAATGCGAGCAGGATTTTAGTCGTGGGGTGTGTGCAGGGCAAATTGAAAAAATTGCCGATGTGTCTCAATCGACTATGTCCAATCATCTGTCGGTATTACAGCAGGCGGGGTTGGTGACCGTGACCAAACATGGTCAATGGTGTTATTTCGCACGTAATGAAGCACAGATTCAGAATTTTTTAGCCCATATACAGCATGCTTTATAAGCATTGAACCACTGTGCTTGCACAGCAAGATGACAAGGAATTGCAATGACTGATTTTTCAAGCCCAATCCAATTCGGTGAACTCAAACTGAAAAACCGTGTGGTGATGGCACCTTTAACCCGGAGCCGTGCGACTCAAGACCGTGTACCGACCCCGATGATGGTTGAATATTATGCACAACGTGCCAGTGCAGGGTTGATTATTGCTGAAGCGACGGTGATTTCAGAAGAAGCCAATGGCTATGAATATACTCCTGGCTTATTTACTGATGCACAAGTAGAAGGCTGGAAACCGATTACTCAGGCTGTGCATGACCAAGGTGGTTTGATCGTATCGCAGTTATGGCATGTGGGGCGTGTATCGCATCCAGATTTATTAAACGGTGAAACACCTGTATCTGCGAGTGCTGTTAAACAAGCAGGGTATGTAAGTTTGTTGCGTCCAAAAAGAGAATTTGTTGAGCCACGTCCACTCGAAATTGCTGAAATTCATGCCATTACCGAACAATACAAACAAGCGGCGATTCGTGCTAAAGCTGCCGGTTTTGATGGGGTGGAACTGCATGCTGCCAATGGTTATTTGATTGATCAATTCTTACAGACCAAGACCAATTTACGTGATGATATTTACGGCGGTTGTGTAGAAAACCGCGCGCGTTTCTTGCTTGAAGTGGTGGACGCACTGATTGAAGTGTGGGGTGCAGGTCGAGTCGGTGTGCATTTAGCACCTCGTGGCGATGAGCATGATATGGGCGATGTGAATCCACGTGAAACATTTGGTTATGTGTTAGAACAATTGGGTAAACGTCAAATTGCGTTCTTCTTTACTCGTGAATATTTGGCTGAAGACAGTATTTCAGCAGAGATGAAAGCACGTTCAAATGGCGTGCCGTATATTGCCAATATGCGTTTAACTCGTGAAGATGCGCTGGATTTATTGTCTTCAGGTCAAGCTGATGCAGTGGCCTTTGGTAAAGCCTATATTGCCAATCCAGACTTATATGAACGTTTGGTGCAAGATGCGCCGCTGAATGAACTTCGCTTTGAAAATATGATTGGCAGTCAAGTGGCAGAAGGCTATACCGATTATCCATTTTTAGCGGATCGCTTAATCGAAGCTTAAAGGCTTCAATCTGCGTTCGATGATGCTGAACAGGATGAGTCATTAACATTGGGCTCATCCTCTGCTATATTTTTCAAAATCTCTGATATTTTAATTTCACGGCTTTGAGGCGAATTTTTTGACAACTCCATTGTGGTACAACGCTGCTTTAGCACTGATTAAACCCTTATACCAATGGCGTATCAAAAAGCGTGCCAGTGATGCTGAGCAATTGCAGCAAGAAAGCCTTGAGCGTTTTGGTCCTTTCCAAACCCCGAAAAATCTTCACAGTATTTGGTTTCATGTGGTGTCAGTGGGTGAAACCAATGCAGCGCAACCGCTGATTGAGCATTATTTAAAATTGGGTCATCCAGTTTTGGTCACCAATACCACCAAAACAGGTCAGGCCAGAGCCAAATCATTATTTTTAAAAGCGCCTTATGAAGCGTTGTTTCAAGCCGTCTATTTGCCTGCTGATCAAAAAAAATTAATCAAAACCTTTTTCGCCAAGTATCAACCGAAAATGTTGGTGTTGGTCGAAACTGAATTGTGGCCGAATTTGATTGCACAGGCGCAGCAATCTCAAGTGCCTTGTGTGTTGGTCAATGCACGGCTTTCCGAAAAATCAGCCAAAGGCTATGGCAAAGTGCCAAGTCTCACCCGAGCTATGCTTCAAGGCTTAAAACAATTGTTGGCACAAGATCAAGCCTCATTGGATCGCTTTGTGGCATTGGGTGCCCATCCTCAGCAGAGTCAGGTGGTGGGGAGTATCAAATTTGATATTAATGCTCCGCAAAACTTCCTTGATCAAGCCCAGCAATTAAAATTGGATTGGCAGTTACAACATCGAAAGATCATCACCTTGGCGAGTACCCATGCGCCTGAAGAACAAAGCTTGGTTAACGCCTTAAAAGCGTATCTGCTTCAAGATCCAAAAGTTGTGGTGATTGTGGTGCCACGTCATCCTGAACGCTTTGATGCTGTCTATCACACCATGCAAGACTTAGGTTTAAAGATCCAGCGCCGTAGTTTGGGGCAAAGCATCGAAGCAGATACCCAAGTGTATTTGGCAGATTCGATGGGTGAAATGTGGTTGTGGTATGCCTTGAGTCAAGTGTGTTTTGTCGGTGGCTCGTTGAATCAGCCCGGTGGTGGACACAATATTTTAGAGCCCATTGCATTAAATGTGCCGACGGTGGTTGGTCCAAATTATTTTAATTTCCAGACCATTGTCGATGAGTTCCTCGATGCCCATGCAGTAGCGGTAGGTGCCAATGCTGAACAGGTGGCGGAGCAGTTAATCCAATATGTGCAACAGCCTGAGTTAGCAAAGGTGATGGCTGAACATGCGCAGTTGATCATGCAAAAAAATGCTGGCTCTTTAGAGACGCATATAGGTGTACTCGATCAGTATTTAACGCCATAACTTAAGCGGCATTGCCTTAAATATTGAGTATAAATCAGCGCACATTGCGTAGGCTGTAATCACTTTTGACGCGCCAAAAGTGACAAACGCGCTTTGTTTCTCTGATGCGCTGTCCTATCGCACAGAGAAACCGGCAACATCCATGTCGCCACATCCGCGTATCCAATTTTTCTGTTTATTCCTCATGGGTTTTTATGAATATTGTCTTACTTGACCCACGCCAAACCCAATCTGAAATTTGGTCCATTAGCTCCAAACGTCAAATCGAACATTTGATCACGCATGTGAATGTCCAAGTCGGTGATACCTTAAAAGTTGGAGTGCGTGAAGGAAAACGCTATTTAACAGAAATAGTGGAAATCACAGCGCAAGCTATTCGAGTCAAAGCTTTAAATGAAGAAGTGGTTCCTCAGAAGTTGCCCGTAACCCTGATTGTCGCGATGCCAAGACCCAAAGTGTTACGCCGTTTAATCATGGACAGTGTGACTTTAGGGGTTGAGAAAATTATTTTATTGCACAGTTATCGGGTGGATAAAAGCTATTGGCAAAGTCCTTTTCTACAGCAACTCGATCAATATGTGACTTTGGGTTTAGAGCAGGCAGGCGATACCATTGCCCCTCAAATTGAAATTTATAAACGCTTTAAACCCTTTGTGGAAGATGTCCTACCCACGCTGATTTCATCACAGACACCGGCTTATGTTGCACATCCTTATGCACGTGTAGCCATGCCTTTTGCAATCGAACATCCATGCACGATGGTGATAGGCCCTGAGGGCGGATTTATTCCCTATGAAATTGAACTGCTCGAAAAAAACGGCTGCCAAGCTGTGAGCTTAGGCAACCGTATTTTAAGAACCGAAACTGTGATCAGTTATGTCTTAGGTCGATTGTTTAGCACGACCTGATTCATCTTCTTGGGATGCATCGCCACGATAAACTTTCACTTCCTGTACTGGGTAAGGAATTGAAATGTTATTGTCGGCAAAAGAATGGATCACTTTTTCTTGAACAGTACTGATCGAGGTTGATGTCACCACTTCAGAGGTATTGACCCACCACTGTACTTTTAAATTCACCGAGAAATCAGCAAGGGCAGTGACATTCACACTAAAGCCCGGCTGACTCAAAATCGTGGTATCGCGATCTAAAATATCCAAAACCAACTCTTTGGCTTTTTGCACGTCATCTTCATAGCCAATTCCGACAATAAATTCACAGCGACGACGTTGATAAGCGGTATTCACCGTCACTGGACTGGTATATACCGTAGCATTGGGAATCACGATACGGCGACCGTCCGGTGAGCGCAAGAACGTTGCACGAATCTGAATGTCTTCAACTGTGCCTTCCATACCTGACACAATAATGTCATCGCCAATTTTGAACGGTTCACCGAGCAAAATTAAAATACCTGACAATAGGTTTTGGAAAATGTCTTTAAATGCAAAACCAATGGCAACCGAACCAATCCCCAAAGCACTCATCAGCTGACCTGGGGTGAAACCTGGAATGGCAATCACCATCGCAATCAAAAAGCCGATGAAAATAATCGCAGAGCTACCCACACGATTTAACACCAAGACCAAATTTTGTTTGGTATAGCTGCGATCTGCCAATGCTTTACGCACGAAGAATTTAAACAGCTTGGAGAGTAAATAGAACAGGGTAAAGACCACCAAAGCGATACAGATATACGGTAAACGCTCCCAAAAAGCTTCGACAAACTTATCAATGGTTTTGTAGGCATCGTTGTATTTTGCCGTATGCGCCATCACCGTTTGAGCGGTTTTTTCGGTTGCTTCATGTAACAGTTGTGTCGTGCCTTGGGTCACATCATTTAGGGTATTTTGTTCTTCAGCCACGTGAATTCCGGAATGTTTAAACTGTTTATATTTTGCCTGAAACAGCACCATAAAGGATAGCGTTGACGTATCAACTCTAGCAATACAACGTAAATAATGTTCAGCTTTTGCTTATTTATTCAACAGCATTGGTGAGCCTCAACAAAATATGTTTTAGCAACGTCTACGCAATGAAATTTAGTGAAAGATAAAATAAAAAATGGCATGTTTTGACAATAGATTGATGCTTTAGGCTAACGACTAAAAATCCAAGTTATTCAATCATAAGCATAAATTTAGGACGCTCGACATGAGCCATTTTGAATGCTTTACATTAAAGCTGAACTTTAAAGAATTTGACTATTTTTTCTACGACCAAAGCATCATTGTTGCATTTTTAAAGTATAGTCATATTAAATAGAAAACTCAAAAAATGATCAATACGATCCATAAACGCTCGAGATAAGACTAATAATCAAGGATGTGTACTATGAATGAACTGTATCCAGTTCCTGAACAATTCAAAAAAACAGCACGAACCAATCAAGACCAGTATTTTGAACGTTATCAGCAGTCAATCCAAAATCCTAATGCATTTTGGGCAGAGGCTGCGAAGAAACTCGACTGGATGAAGCCCTTTACCCAAGTCAAAAACACTAACTTTGACAAAGACAATTATCAGGTGGAATGGTTTGCCGATGGTCAGCTCAACGTCAGTGAAAATTGTTTAGATCGTCATCTCAAAGAGCATCCGCATAAACCGGCTATTATCTGGGAGGGTGATCATCCCTCTCGCCACAAAATCATTTCCTTTTCAGAGCTACATGATGAAGTCTGCCGTTTCGCCAATGTGTTAAAGAAAAATGGCGTGAGCAAAGGTGACCGTGTGGTGTTGTATATGCCAATGGTGCCTGAAGCCGCGATTGCGATGTTGGCATGTACCCGGATTGGCGCAGTGCATTGTGTGGTATTCGGGGGGTTCTCACCCGATTCACTAGCAAGTCGCATTGAGGACAGCCAAGCCAAAATTGTGATTACCGCAGACTCAGGCATGCGTGGTGGTAAGCCCATTCCACTCAAAGAAAATGTCGATGCGGCATTGCAACTCGACGGCACAGACTCGGTGACCAACGTGATTGTGGTACACCGCACCGGCAACCCGATTACCATGCAGGAGAATCGTGACCTGTGGTATCACATGGAAATCATGTCGGTGAATGACATCTGTCCGCCTGAACCAATGAATGCTGAAGATCCGTTATTTATTCTATATACCTCAGGCTCGACCGGAAAACCTAAAGGGGTATTGCATACCACAGGCGGTTATCTGACTTTTGTAAACACGTCTTTCCGTGAAGTGTTCGATTTAAAACAAGATGATATTTTCTGGTGTACTGCTGATGTGGGCTGGATCACGGGGCACTCTTATGTACTGTATGGACCACTGTCCAATGGAACAACCACACTAATGTTTGAAGGCGTGCCCCAATATCCAACATGGGCACGCACCGGACATATTGTCGATAAGCACAATGTCACTATTCTTTATACTGCACCGACTGCGATTCGCGCAATGATGCGTGAGGGTGATGCCTTTATTCGAGAAAGTGACCGTAGTAGTTTACGTTTATTGGGCTCAGTCGGTGAGCCGATTAACCCTGAAGCGTGGAATTGGTATTACACGGTGGTGGGTGAAAACCGTTGCCCAATTGTCGATACCTGGTGGCAAACCGAAACCGGTGGATTCATGATTACCCCATTACCCGGAGCAACCGATTTAAAACCGGGTTCAGCCACTCGTCCATTTTTCGGCATTCAGCCAGCATTGGTTGATGCAGATGGTAAAGAGATTGAAGGCGAAGCAGAAGGTAATTTGGTCATTAAAGACTCTTGGCCGGGTCAAATGCGCACCATTTGGGGCGATCCTGAACGCTTTATCGAGGCCTATTTTTCGACCTATCCGGGCAATTATTTTACGGGAGATGGCGCACGTCGTGATAAAGACGGCTACTACTGGATTACCGGACGCGTCGATGACGTCTTAAATGTGTCGGGACACCGTTTAGGTACAGCCGAAATTGAAAGTGCATTGGTGGCTCATGAGCATGTGGCGGAAGCAGCAGTGATTGGGATTCCACATGACATCAAAGGTCAAGGCATTGCCGCTTATGTCACCTTACAAGCAGACACTTCTGAATCTGAAGAACTGCGTAAAGAGCTAGTGGGTTGGGTACGTAAAGTGTTAGGACCTGTTGCCACTCCAGATGCGATTTATTGGGCACCTGCACTACCAAAAACCCGTTCAGGTAAGATCATGCGCCGTATCTTACGTAAGATTGCTGCTAATGAATTGGACAGTTTAGGCGATACGTCTACACTTGCCGATCCTCAAGTGGTCGATCAACTCATTGCGGAAGTTCAATCACAACATCCTGAATAGCATGTTCATTCTTTATTCAAATACCGCTACAAATGCTAGCGGTATTTTTGTTTTAGGAATAAGGACTGCAGGCATTGTGATAAGACCATAGCATCAAATCTGCTAAGATTTTGTGCATATGTGAAATGGTATCAATCCAATGAATGCTCCCCAACATCCTATCCATCCATCTCCAATCGACATTGCACAACAGCTTGCTCAGACTTTTGCAACCACTGCTGCAGAACGGGATAAACAGGGGGGCAATCCCAAACATGAACGGGATCTAATTCGTCAAAGTGGCTTACTCAGTTTATCCATTCCCAAAGAATTTGGAGGGCAGGGAGCAGATTGGAACACCATTTTTAAAACCATTCAGAGCATTGCCAATGTCGACAGTTCACTTGCACACGTTTATGGATTTCACCATTTATTGATTGCCACAGTGCAATTATTCTCTCAAAAACAACAATATCAAACTTGGTTTGAGCAAACCGCTCAAAACAATTTGTTTTGGGGTAATACTTTAAATCCCTTAGATCAACGTACAACTGCAACCAAGATGAATGAAAATGAATATATTTTTCATGGCGATAAAAGCTTCTGTTCAGGTTCAATGGACTCCGATATTTTACTTTGTTCAGGCTTTAACGATGCTGGAAAACTGTTGATTGGTGTGATTCCAACAAAACGAGAGGGCGTGAGCTTTCTCGGCGATTGGAACAACATGGGACAGCGCCAAACAGACAGTGGTACCAGTCATTTTGAACAGGTCAAAATTCATCAAAGTGAATTATTGCTGAATCCAGGGCCACTGAGTACGCCGTATTCAAGTTTACGTCCGCTGATTGCTCAACTCATATTTGTGCATTTGTTTTTAGGTGTTGCAGAAGGTGCCTTTGACGTGGCCAAACAAACCGTGCAAACCCAAAAAGCTTGGTCGAAGTCTTTGGCTGAACATGCTGTGAATGATCCCTTTACCCAAAAGCACTTCGCTGAATTTTATGTGCAATTAGAAAGTGTGCGTTTACTGGCTCAAAAAGCGATTGATACACTGCAATGGGCTTGGGATATAGGCGAAGCATTGAATGCAGAACAACGTGGACAAGTTTCGATTGCCATTGCAACTGCCAAGATTGCAGCGACCCATACTTCATTATTTATTACGCAAAACATCTTTCAAGTCATGGGGGCACGTGCAACCACAGCCAAACTGAATCTAGACCGTTTCTGGCGCAATGTTCGCACACAAACCTTGCACGATCCGATTGATTATAAATATCAAGAAGTCGGAGAATGGGTGCTGACTGCCAAAGTACCTGATCCAAGTTTTTATTCTTAAGACATTCATTTGATCAATCAATCAATCTCAAAGCCTCCGAAAGGAGGTCTTTGTTAAAGTTAGAAGAAAACATTCTTGAAATACATATATACAATTCATATTTTTCAGGACTTCATAAATTTGTTATGATTGAACATTACTTAGGAAGTACCGTTTTATGAATAAAGATTTAACCAATAATAAAAATATGTTGTTGTATGTTTTGTTCGGCCTGTTGGCTTTTACCTTGATGCTGACCAATGTATTACATAACGATATCGTCGATGCTGTTTTAACCGTGATTAATACCGTGATTATTGTCAAAATTGCTTTGATTTTGTTGAAATCAGGCATTGCGAGTGTCAATGCGATTTGTAATCCATAATCCATACAATGATTTGAATGTGAAACCATTTTAATACCAGTTATTTTAAAAGACTTAAAATAGACTCAGAAAAGACGTAGGTAGATCCTGCGTTTTTTTATGTCTTAATTTTTAGGTTTTTAATGACGATCAATTTTAATATGTGTTTATGATGATAAAAATCGATTCACTAACAATGGATGATCCTCAGTCATCATCATGATATCGATAAAAAAATCCCCCAAGCCGAGCCTTGAAGGAAATTGAATGAACCTTAGTTTTTAATTGTTATGCGATAGCGTATTGTTTAAGCAGATTTGGCCGTAATTTGATTGGCTTGCGCTGCTTCAAGTTCACGTACTAAAGGCAATACTTTTTCGCCAAAGTATTCCACTTCTTCAATAAAGTGTAAGAAACCTGAAAGCACTAAATCGACCCCCACTGATTTCAGTTCAACAATGCGTTCAGCAATTTGCTGCGGTGTACCAATCAGATTGGTACGGAAACCATCGTTATATTGAACCAAATCTTCAAAGGTGGATTTCGCCCAGTTCCCTTCACCTTCTGATGTTGAAGCACCTGCTTCACGGGTGGCATCACCAAAGGCTTTGACCGCTTCGACATTGGCACCATCAATGATCTCTTGCAAGACTCGTTTCGCTTCTTCTTCAGTATCACGTGCAATCACAAAAGCATTGACGCCCACTTTAACTTCATGATTATTGGCTTTGGCTTTTTCGCGAATGTCATCAATCTGTTTTTTCAGTTCGGCAGGGGTGTTGCCATTGGTGAAGTACCAATCCGATACACGCGATGCCATATCCCGTGCAGCGCGAGAACTGCCCCCTTGGAAAATTTCGATATGTGGCTTTTGAACAGGTTTAGGGCTCAGGGTATAGTCTTTAAATTGATAGAATTTACCATCAAAACTATAATGATCCTGTGTCCATACCCCTTTCAAAGCGGTAATGAATTCTTCAGAACGGGCATAACGTTGATCATGCTCAGGCCATTCTTCACCAATGGCATCAAATTCACCACGGAACCAACCACTGACCACATTAATTGCAATACGGCCATTGGTCAGGTGATCAATGGTGGCCAATTGCTTTGCGGCAAGTGCAGGTTTCCACGGTCCAGGCAGAATCGCTGCGATGACTTTTAATTTTTCTGTTTTCGCCAAAATACCATGACTGAAGCTGACCGATTCATGTTGATTTTCAGCATTGTAGCCTGCAGTAAAACGAATTTGCGTTAAGGCATATTCGAAACCGCTTTTTTCTGCCGCTTGGGCCAAACGTACGTTGTAGTCATAGCTCCAATCAGTACGTTGTTCAATATTACTGACCACCAAGCCACCGCTAACATTCGGTACCCAATAGGCAAACTTGATTGCTTCATTTTTTGATTGTGTCATGACTTTCTCCAATGAATGTTCTTGTTATGCCACTTGTGTTTTTTTGGTGATTTTTTGGGTTGTCTTTTGATGTAAGCGTGATTCAGCCGCATCTAAGCTCGGTACTGCAGCAGAAGGTAGCACTTCAGCTTGTTCAATTTGTTTATTAATACCCAAAGACTGATTCGCTAATTGGGTTTTTTCTTTGACCACTTCAGCGCGGATGCCTTTAGCAGGTGCCCATTCTAAGATCGGGAGTGCACGTGCCACTGCCAAGGTAATGCGATCACGTAACAACTCGCTGTGAATGGTATATTCAGGGGTAAAGTCTTTGTCTGTGGCATATACACCAATCGGCAGTGTTTGTGCTTGGAAGAAGCTAAACAGTGGACGGAGTTGATGTTCAAGTACCAAAGCATGACGTTCACTACCGCCTGAAGCTGCAAGCAGTACAGGCACATCAACCAAAGCCGTTTGCTCGACAAAATCAAAGAAGTGTTTAAATAGACCCGTGAAAGAAGCTCGATAGACTGGCGTACCTACAATCAGTGCATCGGCAGCTTCAACAGCAGCTAAGTCGTCTTGAACACGTTGCGGCAATTGGTTGCGATAGATTGCACCACCCATGAGTTGTCCAATTTCACTGAACTTAATAAAGTGCACATTAATCGGCGTTGCTTCACCCAGTTCATCAAGAATAGCTTGAACCAAAGCTTCTGTTTTCGATGGGTTGTTTAAACCACCTGATACAGCAACGATATTTAATGGTTTTTGTTGTGAATTAGACATGGAGGCAAACCTAATCAATATAAATCTGAATTGCTAACCATTAATCAATATTTGGGTATATTCTGTAAAATAAGCAAATGAACATTGGTTATCTGATTTTTGTATATAAAAATAAACTGTCTAATATTTATCTATAAAAATGGATAAGTTTATGAAATTAAAAAAAATCTCAAATGCTTATAAGCTTTTCTATTTTTTGAATAAATTTTATATTTAAAAATGATGTACTTATCATTAAATTGATTAATCATTTAAAAAAGAATGCTTTTATTCGATCAAACGACATTTTTCTGAAAAATTCGTTAATATTGTTATATCCTTTACTGCTATGGCACAGTTAAAATGAAGATTGTGCTAGAGATCTCTTGCGTCGCTTATGAATATTTTAATCGTTGATGACCATCCCCTGTTTCGCCATGCTTTAATTCAAGCGGTGCGTTACAGTTTACCGCAAGCCCAAATCCATGAAACCGCTGCAGTTAATGAGTTTTATGAACGCTTAGAGAAAGGACCAGAACCTGATCTCGTTTTGCTTGATTTGAATTTGCCAGGTGCTTCAGGCTTTTCTGCATTGGTTCACGTCCGCGCACAATACCCATCTCTACCAATTATCGTGGTTTCGGCACATGAAGAAGTGTCAATTATCCAACGTTCGATTGCCCATGGTGCTATGGGTTACATTCCAAAATCTTCGCATCCAAGTAATATTGGTGAGGCGATTCGCCAAGTTTTAGAAGGTGAGATTTGGTTACCCACTAACTTGCCTGCAAACTTAAACTTTGATCCACGTGCGGCGGATGAAACCGCCTTGGCTGAACGGATTCAATCTTTAACCCCACAACAATTCCGTGTCTTAATGATGGTGGCTGAAGGTTTACTGAATAAACAAATTGCTTACGAGCTTGAAGTGTCAGAAGCCACCATTAAAGCGCATGTCACTGCCATTTTCCGTAAATTAGGCGTGCAAAACCGCACTCAAGCCGTTTTAGCGATTAGTGCGCTGAACATTGAAGAAAAACGTGTCTAAGTTAGGACTTGGCATTTAAAAATCAAAATCATAAAAAGACCTCAATAGAGGTCTTTTTTTATGGCGAATCGTTTTACTGATTCGCATCATTCAAGAGAATACATTTTTAAGCCAAACAATCTTGTTTTGAAATCAGATCCGGGCAACCTAAGGGATTGAGTGCGCATTTCAAATCATCAATCTGATCTTGAGAGACATAGCCTTTGGCTTTTAAATATTCTGCCACTCGATCATCACGTAGACTCAAGAATGCGGCATCATAAACCGCTAAATCGACAAACAGGGCAGCGGTTTCTAAGCTGTTGAACTTATCTAAAAAGACTTCATTGCCATACATCAAGAAAATATGATCATGCTCTGCAAGGGCATCCACATTTAAACGCTCGGCTAAGGTATGTGGTGAGGTTTTGATAAACAACAAATCTGAAATTTCATCAAACTGGGTCATATCCAATTGGTTTTCACCGCTTTTGACTTTGCCAAGCCAGGCTTTAAATACCAAGACTGCACCACCACGCAGTAACATACTCCAAATTTGATGACGCACCACTTCATCTAAATTTTGGCTCTCTGTTTCTAAAGCTGCAATCAGCTTGCTTTCTTGCTGAGCCAGTTTATCGAATAAACCCAAACCTTGTGGGTGGTAAGCGGGATGTGAAAATACATCAAATTTAAGCTCATCAAAGACTTGTAAAGCCAAAGGTACCGCAGCTTGGTAGATGCTTTCTAAGGCTTGTAAATGCACATCTTTTAACGCGGTATGAGGGAAAATGGCTTGCCACTGTATTTCAGGCAACATTGCATTTGCACCATACTGGCGGTGAAATTCTTGAGCTTTGCCTAAGCCGTGGGGTACTGCATCTGAAATATTCATGGCAACTCCTGATTAAATATAATGAATCACAAGTCCAAGATGAACAAAAAATATGTTCATCATTGCAACATTGAGAGCTTGCTTGATTTATGAATTATGCAAGATGCAATAGGAATAATACTAAAGTCTAATATGGGTAATTTTCAGTATTTTATTTTAATAAAAACAATAATTTATAAAATTTGTAACGATTTATTTTAAGTTTTAAATCGTTTTTTGATCAAAATTGCCATAGATAAGGCTCAAATGAACGATTCAGTCACTGTTTTATCCTCATTTTTTACTAATTTTGATTGTTTATGCATGTGCTACTCAAAAAGATGCAAATCTGTGTGTGCATAGGTCACATTTTGTATAGAAATCACCCTGATCAGGTAAATGAAACAGGGCGATCATTGTTACAAAATTTACGTCCAAAGCTATTCAATGAACCACTTTATTTAAACGATTATTTGGAAATTTTCAGTCCCGATAACCATGAACGCAGTGACGCAGGTTTTAGCGGTTTACGTAACAAGACTACATTCAGCTCTTTTAAGCGTTGTGGCAGTTCAGGGTCAGAGTCAGCAGTAATCAGTGCCACAGGAACATTGTCCTGACGATGCTGATTAATGAAATCTAAGCCAATCTTGCCGTGATTTAAATGTTGATCGACCAACCACACCTGAATGTTTTCTTGCGCAATAATCTCAAGCGCTTGTTCAGGCTCCGTGGCTTTAAACACTTGATAACCCCATTTGGTCAGTAAGGTCGACATACCTTCCAAAATGGTTTGATCATTGTCCAAGCAGAGAATTTTATAGGCTTTGGATTTTAGTGGTACTGCTTGCACTGGTGTTGCCACCACTTGCGGTGCAGCCACCACAGGCACTTCAATCATGAAGCATGAGCCTTGCCCCAATTTTGAATAGACATGTACAGGGTAGTCCAATAGACCGGTCATACGTTGCACGATGGCTAAGCCCAAACCGAGCCCTTGCTCACCCCATGGTGAAGTATGGCCACAGCGCTCAAATTCTTGGAACAATTTAATCCGTTGTTGTTCAGCAATACCCGGTCCGGTATCCCAAACCCCAATTCGGATATGATTTTCACGCTCAGCAGAACGGAGTACCCCAACCACCACACGACCTTTGGCCGTATAGCGCAGGGCATTGCTGACAAAATTTTGAATAATACGACGGATCCACTGTGGGTCAGCATCAATCCAGAATTTCACATCATGTACTTTAAATTCAATGCCACGTTGTGCGGCAATGGACTTAAACTGCAAAGCCAAGTCACTGAGCAGATCATGCAGTGGATAAGCTTGACGTTTTGGTTGAATGGTACCGCCTTCAAGTCTTGCAATATCGAGTAGCGCAGACAACATACTTTCCGCACCATGTAGCGCACGATCTAGCTGTTGTAAGGTCTTACGGTCTTCATCACTTTGAATACTTTGCTCAAGCGCGGTACTGAATAAACGTGCAGCGTGCATTGGTTGCAATAAGTCATGACTGGCGGCTGCAATAAAGCGACTTTTCGACATATTGGCTTTATCGGCTTGTTCACGTGCCAGTTGTTGTTCCGTTAAAGCATCTGCCAACTGTTGGGTGCGGTGTTGCACACGACCTTCAAGTAAGGCTTCGGTTTCACGGAAGGCCGTAATATCGGCAAAAGTTGTGACAAAACCGCCGCCTTCGATCGGGTTGCCACGCATCTGAATCACGCGACCATCCTTACGAATGCGCTCAAACTCATGCGCACTGCCGACTTTCATCCAATGGATGCGTTTACGCACGTGTTCTTCGATATAGCCCGGGCCACATTCGCCACGCTCTGCGTTATAACGGATCAAATCTGAAATTGGACAGCCGACATAAACAATGTCTTTGGGATAATCGAACAATTTCAAGTATTGATTATTCCAAGCGACCAAACACATATTTTGATCGACCACACTCACGCCTTGGGTCATATGGTCAATCATGGTCATAATCAGGTTTTGATTAAAGCGTTGCCACTGTGAGGCTTGATCGAGAATATTCGCCACCTGACCGAGCGCCAAACCATTGTTGACCATGGCGGTGGTTAGTAAAGTACGAGCTGAGGCCGCACCAATGGTTCCCGCCAAATATTGTTCAGTAAAGCGCCACCACATGCCATTGGCACTGCTATTTTCATCTAGCTCGACATTATTTAACGCACAGTATTGTTGAAAGGCTTGCATGGTCGGGCCTTCACCGGTAATACGGCGTGCCAAGGCAATTAAGTCACCGACTTTTAAACGTGCTACATCATGTTGTGAGTAATTAATTTCATTTGCTGCACTTTGTGCAGGTAAAGGTTTGGTTTCATAGTAGAAAAAGCTTTCTGCTTGAATTTGTTCTGCAATACTTGGGCGATACAAACGTGACACCCAAATATATAAAATAATGTTCATACCCAAAGCCCAAATCACGCCATGGGTCAGCGGGGCAAAAGAGGCAAATCCGAGTAAGCCTTCAGGGCGCAACCACGTCCACCCAAAAGGACCAAATTCTAAAATGTACTGCGCAATCTCATGAAAAGGTTCAGGTAAACTTCTTAAAAAAGTCGGGAACAGTAGGGTATAGGCCCACATCATGAAGCCTGCAATTAAACCTGCATAAACCCCAAATTTACTTCCGCCGCGCCAATATAAACCCCCAATCAGGGCAGGTGAAAATTGCGCTACAGCACTAAATGCCAATAGACCAAAGACCGACAGTTGATCGATATCGTTATAAAAATGGAAACAATAAAAGCCCAGTAACATCACGGTCAGAATACTGGCGCGACGTGTCAATTTAAGCAGTTGAGGGAGACGTTTGTCATGTCTTGAAATTAAACCAATACGCCACAGTGCCGGTAGGATCAAGTCATTACTGAGCATGATCGACAGTGCTACAGACGATACCAATAGCATGCCCGTAGAGGCACTGAAACCGCCCAAGAATGCCAGTAGCGTTAACCAATCTTGTCCATAGCTGATGGGTAAGGACAACACGGCAACATCAGCGACACTGATATATTCAGGTGCGGCATGCAAAGTCCAACTGGCAATGGGAATAATCGCCAATACGGTTAAAATTAAATAACCCGCGAACCAACGGCGTGCCCCTCGAATATGTTTTTCGTCGCGCAACTCCACCACAGCCACATGAAATTGGCGCGGTAAACAAATAATCGCTAAACCTGCGAGTAAGGTTTGAATCCAAAAGGTTTCAGGTACACCAAACAATTGTACTTCATTAAAGGTACGTGTCACATCACGTGACACTTGTACAATATTTTGTGGCGCATCGAGCAAGAAAAACAAAGCCACTGCAAGAAGTGCAATGATTTTCATAAACGATTCAAAGGCCACCGCAAGCATCAGCCCACCGTGCTGTTCGGTATTGGCAATTTGTCGAGTACCGAACATCATCGCCAGTAATGCCAAGATTCCGGTTAGTGCCAAAACACCATTGGTGGTGGTGCTGGCAATGGTGGTGTCTTGTCCCAAAATGACCGATGCACTCAGTGCAATGGCACGCAGCTGTAACGCCAAATAGGGAATGATTGCAACCACTGCAAGAATGGTGACTAAAGAGGCTAAAGGACCGCTTTTGCCGTAACGTGCTGCGACAAAGTCGGCAATGGATGAAATGGCATGGTGTTGACGTACTCGACCGAGTCGTCGCCATACATCATAGCCAAACCAAATGAACAGCAGTGGACCCAGATAAATCGGTAGGAAAATAATCCCTTGGCGTACCGCAGCACCGGTTGATCCATAAAACGTCCAAGATGAACAATACACCCCTAAAGTCAGACTGAACAGGAACATGCGCCCCCGTGTGCTGAGTCGACTGGCATGTCGTTCACCAAAAATGGCACAGACAAAAAGGATCAAGATGTACAGGGCAAGCACCCCAATAATCAACCAACTGTTCATAGCAAATACGGCATAAAAATCTAGCGCTATGATAGCGCATCCGTGAACTGCCACGTTCAAATTGCTCAAAATTTAACGACCAAAGTCTAAGTTACGAGATTGAGTAAATATTGCTAAGTTGTCGAACGGAATAATAAGATTAAAAAATAGCCATATGGGATATGGCCGAGGAGTAGTAGAAATGGATGATAGACAAGTAGAACAGATTCTACACAATCCAAAATTTAAGGAAATGGTTTCCAAAAAAAGCACATTAAGTTGGACACTGACCATCATTATGTTGGTGGTCTATGTCGGCTTTATGCTTTTGGTCGGCTATAACAAAGAGTTCCTCATGAGTTCAGTGTCGGGCGGTGTCACCACTTGGGGCATGCCATTGGGACTGGGCATTATTGTGCTGTCCTTTGTGTTATGTGCGGTGTATTCCTACATCGCCAACAATAAACTCGATCGTCTCAATGAAGAGGCAATGAAAGAAGTCGAAGCAATTACTCACGAGAAAGGGCTGCATTAAAATGAAATGGAATTCATTCAAAGCACTGGCAGCATCGACCTTGTTGATGTCTGGCATGGCATTCGCTGGACCTGATCTAGGTGAAGCACAGCAACAAGCCACCAACTGGCACGCGATTATCATGTTTATCGTGTTTGTTGGTGCAACCTTATTTATTACCAAATGGGCTGCAAAACAAACCACCAATACCAATGATTTCTACACCGCAGGGGGTGGCATTTCAGGATTCCAAAATGGTTTAGCGATTGCCGGTGACTTTATGTCAGCAGCGTCATTCTTAGGTATTTCTGCGATGGTGTTTATGTCAGGCTTTGACGGCTTGCTGTATTCATTGGGCTTTATGGTGGGTTGGCCGATTGTATTGTTCCTGATTGCAGAACGTTTACGTAACTTGGGTAAGTTCAACCTGTCTGACGTAGTGTCATTCCGCTTAGAAGAAAAACCTGTGCGTACCTTAGCGGCAATCAGCTCTTTGGTGGTGGTGGCATTTTATCTGATTGCACAAATGGTCGGTGCAGGTCAGTTAATCAAACTGCTTTTCGGTTTGAACTACAACATTGCAGTGGTGATCGTAGGTCTCTTGATGATGGCTTACGTGATGTTTGGTGGCATGTTGGCAACCACGTGGGTACAGATCATTAAAGCGGTGATGCTACTCTCTGGTGCAACCTTTATGGCCTTTATGGTGATGAAAGGTGTGGGCTTTAGCTTCACCAATATGTTTGAACAAGCGATTGGCATGTACTCTAGCGTGCATAGTATTAGCTTAACTGAAGCGACCAAAATCATGGGGCCGGGAAGCCTGGCATCGAATCCCATTGATGCGATTTCTTTAGGTTTAGCCTTGATGTTCGGTACTGCGGGTCTGCCACATATTTTAATGCGTTTCTTTACCGTGAAAGATGCCAAAGAAGCCCGTAAATCAGTGGTTGTAGCGACAGGTTTTATTGGTTATTTCTACCTATTGACCTTCATTATTGGTTTTGGTGCGATTCTTTATGTGGCGAACAATCCACAGTTCATCGATGTGGCAAAAATGGCAGTCACGGGCAAGTTAGAGCTTGTCGGTGGTAACAACATGGCTGCAGTTCACTTATCCGATGCAATCGGTGGTGATCTGTTCATGGGCTTCATTTCTGCTGTGGCCTTTGCAACGATTCTTGCTGTTGTGGCAGGCTTAACCCTTTCAGGTGCTTCAGCCATCTCACATGACTTGTATGCCAATGTATTCAAAAAAGGTCAAACCACGCCTGAATCTGAACTACGTATGTCAAAAATGGCAACGCTCGGTCTTGCAATTTTTGCCATGATTTTAGGTATTTTGTTCGAAAAACAAAACGTGGCGTTCATGGTTGGTTTAGCTTTCTCTGTGGCATGTTGTGCAAACTTCCCAGTGCTTGTGCTTTCAATGTATTGGAAAGGTTTAACCACACGTGGTGCAGTGATTGGCGGTGTAGTGGGGCTGGTGACTGCTGTGGTATTGATCATTCTGTCTAAAGCCGTATGGGTCGATACGCTGAAAATTTCTGATACCGCAATCAACCCATTCAATGGTCCAGCGATTTTCGCGATGCCATTGTCATTCTTCTGCTGTTGGTTGTTCTCTATTACGGATAACTCTGCAGGTGCCCAAGCGGAACGTAAAGGTTTCGATGCACAGTATGTTCGCTCACAAACAGGGATTGGCATCTCGGGTGCTTCAGATCATTAAGTTGAAACTGATTTAAATTCGATACAATAAAAAAGTCCCCAAGTGGGGCTTTTTTTATGAGGACCAGTTAAGCAGTAACTGTATCCACGATCGCTACAATTTTATATTTTATACCATTACATCTTCATGTTAGTTTGCATTAAGAATAACAAATACACCTCAATCACAGCTTATAAAAACAATCTGGAACACCTGTATGCAAGCGTTTATCGACTTTTGGAAAGCTTTTCGGTTATTGCCTTCAGCATGGCTATTGCTTTTACAATTCGTGATTTTACTCCTGTCACTGTTGACCAATAACAGTGTGTCTTACCGTGCATTAACATGGGCATTGGGGGTGCTGGTATTGTTGATTATTGCCAAAGTAATTCGTCAAACGCCTGTCTTTACCATCATGGGTTTAAGCTTTGTTGGTGGTGCACTGATTTTTTCTGCACTCATCTTGTTTGGCATCCATGATCCTTATGTGATTGCAATCAGTCACTTCTTTGAAGCAAGCGCTTATTTTATTGCTGCTTTTGGTTTACTTCGTTATATGTTCGCAGACCGCTACCTGACCAAAGATGAACTATTTGCAGCAGGCGCGGTATTTACCCTGATCGCATGGGGTTTTGCATTTTTATACAACATTTGCCAAATCTTGATTCCCAACAGTTTTTTAAATCCAAATGCGATGGGTCAACAATCATGGTTGGATTTATTGTTCTTGAGTTTTAGTTTGCAATCTGCCACAGGTTTGTCGGATCTAATTCCTTTAAGTCCTGCATCACGCGTAATTGCCATGTTGCAAATGTTCTGTGGGGTGATGTATTTGGCGCTGATCGTCTCGCGCTTGATTGCATTGCAATATATTGCGCATTTGCCCAAGCATAAAGATGGAGAATAGAGGCTGAATTGCTCATAAGTTTTGTAGTCAAAAGTGAACAAAGAACGAATGCAATACAAGGAATTGAATACCCTAATAGAGTTGTTTACTTTTGAAACACTTGATTAATCTATATGAGATTTTCATCAATAAAATGTACATTAGTGTGTTGATGTTCAAGCCCTACTAAATTAATCGGCTTTACAAAATAGCATAGCTTTCACATAATACCTCTATCAACTTGAGATGAAGATACAGATGTCTTCTTCAGTGTTTCAAGTCAAAAGATTTATCTTTTATATGCCCAACTTTCCCCAA
This sequence comes from Acinetobacter lanii, assembly GCF_011578285.1. Lineage (NCBI taxonomy): Bacteria > Pseudomonadati > Pseudomonadota > Gammaproteobacteria > Moraxellales > Moraxellaceae > Acinetobacter > Acinetobacter lanii. Next base: position 205,529 of record NZ_CP049916.1, read on the forward strand.
GGTTGGGTTTTTTTTCGTCTTTAGAAAAGAGCATATTGAAGAATTAGATTTGAAAACCAGAGCTTAAAGCATGATTTTTATACGAAATGGAACGGATGAAATGAATGATTAAAGAATAAGAATGCATTTTTGCATCATGGTAGTGCATTTTTAATAATTTGTTGGTTATTTTTAGACATAAAAAAACCTAATTTTCATAGAAAATTAGGTTTTTTCGCCAAAACTTGAGGGAAATTTAGAAAATCTGCTGAGGAATATATCTAAATCGCCCTAATGCGGTGCATTATGCACTAAATTATCGCAGTGGTAAATATTTTTTTACAAATTTTAGAATTTTTTTCCTCGAATCTTGTCCAAAGTCAGAACAACATGATGTTTGAAATATCGACACAGCAGATATGATGCACACCATGAAGATCAAGGCATACCTAGGATATATAACGTTAAGTTTAAGCATTGGACTGAACTTAAGTGCCTGTCGTTCAAATGCTGAAATCAAGTCCTCAGATTCCAGTCCAATGGTTCATTCTTGTCATTCAGATCACATTTCTCAAAACAAAAGCAATGATATAAAAAATCTGTTCAATGCATCGCATCATCAGGCAGTGTTTATGACCTACGATGGTCAGGCTTTTCACTGTTATGGCAATGCGCTTGAACGAGCAGAGCAAGCCTATGTGCCTGCTTCTACCTTTAAAATCCTCAATGCTTTGATTGGATTACAGCATCAAAAAGTTACTACAGATGAAGTGTTTAAATGGAATGGTGAGAAACGACTGTTTTCAAGTTGGCAAAAAGACATGAATTTGTCTGAAGCCATGCAACTGTCCGCTGTACCGGTCTATCAGAGTTTAGCGCGTCGAATCGGTTTACGACGCATGCAACAAGAGCTCGAGCGCTTAGAATATGGCAATCAATACGTTGGAGATCACGTCGATCAATTTTGGCTCAAAGGTCCGCTTAAAATCACTCCGAAACAACAAGTACGGTTCATTTATGATTTGGCGACTCAGCAATTGGCTTTCGATGCGACCGTTCAACAGCAGGTTCAACAGATGCTGCTAGTTGAGTCGAGAGCAGGCACTACCCTTTATGCGAAAAGCGGATGGGCCATGGATGTGAATCCGCAAGTGGGGTGGTATGTGGGATGGGTTAAAAAATATAATGGAGAAATCGTGGCTTTTGCATTGAATTTAGACCTGTATGAAAATTCAGATGTAGCTGAACGTCAAAATTTGAGCTTAGATGTCCTGGATAAATTGGGAATATTTCATTATTTAAAATAGAAAAATATCGTAATGATCAGGCAAAAAAAAGCCCAACCGATTGGGGATGGTTGGGCTTGAAAAAGGATGTTTTATGTGTGGGAGAAACATCCGAGGAATAACCTTAAATTCCTGTAGCGAGACTGAACAATCGTCTTCATCGTTGCTATGAAGTGATTATGCATCTCGCCTTTTTAGATTGAAAATGGGTAAATTTTATCTAAATAATCTAATAAGTCGATCAAAAAGTATCATTCAATTTAATTCGATGATTCTTATTTGGTAATTTTAAAAATGTAATTTTTATACATGATGATTAACATGATAGGTCAATAAAAATACTTTTGATATGCTTTGATTTTAAGCTTCTCGCTATCGTATGATGAATATCATCGCAAGCTAAAGGTTTGTTTTATTAAATTGTTTTTTAAAGTCACGTGATTTTCATGGTTTATTTTGCGACACTTTATAGATGATTTTGATCGAATTTTGAATCGAATAAGAATGGCTAAAGCACCATTCGACGGTACGGGGAGTAGGGGACCATGTTGAAATTGCACTCTGAGCATATTGGAAAACGCTTATTGATTTCAATGTTGGTGATCGTGCTGTCACTGTTGTGTATTTCTATTCCTTTGATTATTGGGGCATATCGAGATTACCAACAATCTAAACACACATTGGTTGAACTCAAGGCACTGACCACAGTTGCAGATCTTGCCAATCAGATTTCAAGAGAGCGTGGTCCATCTAATATGGCGATGTCGAGCACGGCTGAAGACTTAAATAAAAACCTTGAAGATTTAAAACAATATCGAAAAGGCGTGGATGAACAGATTGAACTCACCTTTGCAACTTTACAGAATGCTGGTTTTAAACAATTGGCCAAAGAGTTGAAATTTGAGATTCAAAATAAATTAACCTTGGCACGTCAACATGTCGATAAGTATATAGAAACACCTTTTCAACAACGTCAATCATCTCAACTCGATACTACGATTGTCAGCATGTTTGGTGCTTGGGACAGTTGTCATGAATTGCTGAAAAATGTGGTGATGCAATCGCAGAGCAAGGATGGGGGCATCTCGGATTACTATACTTTGGTGATGATTCTGGCAGAACTTCGTGATCAGGCAGGTCGTGTGGCATCTAATGTCATGGCAAGTGTGACCTTTCATGAACCGATTCCGAATGAAAATATCGCGCGTGCATTGCAGACACAAAAACAAGTGCGTTACTTATGGGACTTGGTGAATACCATGCAACATGAGCAAAATAAAACGCCTGAATTTAATCATTTATATGTCAATGTTAAACGTCAATTCATCGATTTAGGTTTGCCAATCGTCACCCAGCTCATCGAACAAAGTCATGCGGGCGAAGCCTACTTTCTCAAAGGCACACAGCTGACCGCAGAAATTTCTCCAAAATTTACCACAGTGATTGATCTACAAAAGTACCTGTTGGAATACAGTGTTGAAGCGGCAGAACGTGAACAAAGCGCTGCACAGCGTAAGTTTTTGAGTAATTTATTGATTGCATTGGTGTCGCTGATGGCTGCGTTATTCACCATGATTTACGCACAGCGCAAAGTATTTTATCCGCTGATTCAAGCGCGTGACACCATTGTTGAGTTGTCTTATGCACATTCCAGCGCAGGCAGTGATGTGGTCGAGCATAAATTGCGTCAAGTGCATTCGCTATATGATGCTTTACGAAAACTGCAGGACATGTTGAAACAGCGTGATGCATTTGAATTTGAACTGAAAAGTATTGCCAATACCGACCGGCTGACGGGTGTCTCCAACCGTTTGGCCTTGGATGAGTATTTAAAACTGACAGAAAAATTGCCGAATCATTTTGAGAATATTTGTTTGATCATTATCGATATTGATAATTTTAAACAGGTGAATGATACCCATGGTCATATTTTTGGTGACAATGTGATTGTGGCAGTGGCAGATTGTTTAAAAGAGAATGTGCGTCACTCTGATCTGATCATTCGTTTTGGCGGTGATGAATTTTTAGTGGTCATGCAAAATATTGAATTTGACAAGGCTGTGGCAAGTGCAGAAAAAATCCGAACGGCTGTGGCGAGTTTGGATTTGATTGATCCTGAAAACCAAGAAAAATTAAATATTTCGGTGAGTATAGGCGTTGCAGTGGGGGCGAGAACATGGATGGATTTGTTGGAAAAAGCCGATAAATCGCTGTTTAAATCGAAAGAGGGCGGTAAAAATTTGGTTTCGGTTTAGCATCGCACAATAAGAAATCAGGTGCATTGTGTTTGAAGACGCACCTGATTCAATCTAGATTTATTGTTCATCAGCAAAAGACTGGATACAGCTTTTCTCAGTTTTCAACACACCCGATGTATTCCAACACTGTGCCGCTTTAATGTTGCCGTGACTATAAGCAAGCTCAGCTTCTGGTTTTCCGCTTTCATACCATGATTTATAAACGCCTTCACGTACGCCATTTTTATATTGACCTTGGCGTTCAAGCTTGCCATTTCTGTACCATTGCTTAAGTTCACCGACCATGCGTCCGTTGTCAAAACGTACATACGTCCAAGGGTCACCTGATTCGTACCAACGCTGACGCATACCGACAGGAATGTCTTGTTTGTATTTACTCGACATGGCGATTTGTCCATTGGGATGCCAAATTTTGTAATCGCCGTCATTCATGCCGTTAATAATTTGGCTTTCTTGCTGTTTTAAGCCATTCGCAAACCAAAATTGCAGTTTTCCTTCATATTGACCATCTTGATATTCGATGCGACTGTGCGTTTTTCCATTGGGATAAAATGATTCAAAAACACCTGTGCCTTGGATATTATCTGGGAATTGAACAAGATTTTCACATTCACCTGATTTGATTTTGGTTTTGCTTAAAAAGACGGATGTGAGAGGATTACCATTTTGAAAGGTGTATTGGTTTTCATACAATCCTTTGCTGATCGATTTACTGACAGCGTTGCATTGCGGTTTTTCTTTCCACGGGCTTTGAGCAGGATCTTCTTCTGAAACGAAGACCACCATATTTTCATTTATATAGCCTTCAGCGTGGGTTTGTACCGCGGGGGCTAAGCATGCAAAAGTAAGTGTTAAAAATAGTGACTTATTTATCATTTATATTTCTCTAGTTTGTTGTATTTCATGGTTTACTTTTATTTTATTGTAGTAGAATCAATATGTTTTTCAACTTTTAAAATAAAAAATAACAAAAAAATTAGTGTCTTTTTCATTTTTAAATTTGACTAAATATTGAAATTTTTGAAGGGACTCTACAGATGCTCAGTACAGAAAGCTCAAGTAGCTCAGTCATTAGAATCGATAGGGTAAATAAAATAAAGCGGTGAAAGAATCACCGCTTTTATGCTTAAAAGATCAAGACCCGAGTGTTAAGCTTTGCTAAGTAGAACTTTACAAACTCAGCAGAAAAAATTATTTCAACATCGGCTTTAAGAACTTCGCTGTATGTGAAACTTTAGATTTAGCAACTTCTTCAGGTGTACCTTCAGCGATAATCATCCCGCCACCTGCACCGCCTTCAGGACCCAAGTCAATAATCCAATCGGCAGTCTTGATCACATCCAAATTATGCTCAATCACCACAATGGTATTTCCTTTGTTGCGAAGCTGGTGCAGGATGTCGAGCAACTTCGCAATATCATGGAAATGCAAACCTGTGGTGGGTTCATCGAGTACATACAAGGTTTTACCTGTATCACGCTTCGCCAATTCACGTGCCAATTTCACCCGTTGTGCTTCACCACCAGAAAGCGTTGTTGCAGATTGACCTAAACGAATATAGCCCAAACCGACTTGATGTAAGGTTTCCAAACGACGGTGAATCACAGGAATCGCATCAAAGAAATGCATCGCATCTTCAACGGTCATTTCCAACACATCTGAAATATTACGTCCTTTATAACCGACTTCTAAAGTCTCACGGTTATAGCGTTTACCATGACAGGAATCGCAAGGCACATACATATCCGGTAAGAAATGCATTGCGACTTTAATCATGCCGTCACCCTCACAGGCTTCACAGCGACCGCCTTTCACGTTAAACGAGAAACGACCCGCGGCATAACCACGAGCTTTGGCTTCAGGCGTTTGCGCAAACAACTCACGAATTGGGGTAAATAATCCTGTATAGGTTGCAGGATTCGAACGTGGTGTACGTCCAATCGGACTTTGGTCAATATCGACGACTTTATCGAGGAACTGCAAGCCATCAATCGAGTCAAATTTCTCAGCGGTTAATGTGGTTGCACCATTGAGCTGTGTGGCAGCAAGTGGTAACAAGGTGCGGTTTATCAATGTTGATTTACCTGAACCTGAAACACCGGTCACACAGGTCATCACACCCAATGGAATGGTTAAATCCACATTTTTAAGGTTATGACCGGCTGCACCCATCAACTTGATCTGTTCTTCAGGTTTAGGTGGCTCTACCCGTTGTTTCGGTACTTCAATTTTCAGTTTGCCTGATAAATACTGACCCGTCAGTGAGTCAGGATTCGCTAAGATCTCATCATAAGTACCTTCGGCAATCACATGACCGCCATGCACGCCGGCACCCGGACCAATATCAATAATATGATCGGCGGCACGAATCGCATCTTCATCATGCTCAACCACAAGTACGGTATTACCTAAGTCACGTAAGCGAACCAAAGTTTCAAGCAAACGGTCATTGTCACGTTGATGCAAACCAATCGAAGGTTCATCGAGCACATACATTACGCCCATCAAACCTGCACCGATTTGTGATGCCAAACGAATACGCTGCGCTTCACCACCCGATAAGGTTTCTGCTGAACGAGACAGACTTAAATAATTCAAACCAACGGATACAAGGAAATGCAGACGTTCACGAATTTCTTTAAAGATTTTATCGGCAATTTCACCACGTGCGCCTTCAAGATTTAAACCTTGATAATACGTTTCCGCATCACCAATCGACATCTTAGTGATTTGCGCAATGGTTTTATCCAAAATTTTCACATTGCGTGAGATTTCATTCAGACGAGAACCACCACAAGCATCACAGGCTGCATTGGATAAGTACTGTGCTAAATCTTCACGTACATAGTTGGATTCGGTTTCACGATAGCGACGCTCAAGATGTGGCAAAATCCCTTCAAAGGCTTGGACACGGGTGTGTTTGCGACCACGTTCATCGATATAACTCAGGTCAATTTTTTCTTTACCTGTACCGTAAAGGAATTTTTTCTGAGTATCAGCATCGAGTTCATTCCACGGTGTATCCAGTGAAAAACCGAAATGCGCCGCGACTTTTTGAATCATGCCGTAATAATACGGACGTTGACGATCCCAACCACGAATTGCACCTTGGCTGATAGAGACATCAGGGCTAGGAATCAATTTGTCCGCACTAAAATGGCTACGTGTCCCTAAACCATCACAGACTGGGCAGGCACCAAATGGATTGTTGAATGAGAACAGGCGAGGTTCAAGTTCAGCCACCGCACGGTCACATTCAGGGCAAGAGTGCTTAGCTGAAAAGACACGATCGTCTTGCTCGCCATTCATCCACGATAAAATCGCAATGTCACTGCCTAAACGTAGTGCAGTTTCAAAAGATTCTGCAATACGGTTACCTAAGTCATCACGGACTTTAAAACGATCGACCACCACTTCAATGGTGTGTTTTTTCTTTTTATCTAGTTCAGGGGGAACATCAATATCGACCACTTCACCATCAACACGGGCGCGTACAAAACCTTGACTTTGTAGTTGTTCAAACAAATTGGTGTATTCACCTTTACGCTCACGTACCACAGGGGCAAGCAACATCAAGGCAGTGCCTTCTTCTAAACCTTTGACTGCATCGACCATTTCAGTGACGGTTTGTGCCACCATCGGCAAGTCATGTTCAGGGCAGTAAGGTGTCCCCACACGGGCATACAACAGACGTAAATAGTCATAAATTTCGGTAATGGTACCGACGGTCGAACGGGGGTTGTGACTGGTTGACTTTTGTTCAATCGCAATCGCTGGACTTAAACCTTCAATTGAATCGACTTCTGGTTTTTCCATTTGCGATAAGAACTGACGGGCATAGGCAGACAAGGATTCAACATAGCGTCGTTGACCTTCGGCATATAAAGTATCGAAAGCTAAGGATGATTTACCTGAGCCTGAGAGTCCCGTAATCACCACGAATTTGTCACGTGGAATATCGAGTGACACATTTTTTAAGTTATGGGTTCGTGCGCCTCGAATACGGATATGACTTTGACTCATAAAAACATCTCGATGTTAAGCAATTTGAAGGTTATATATGATAGCGGTTTAATTTTGTTCAAGTGTGCATAGCGCAAAATAAAACGACAATATCTGTCGGATAGTTTAAAGCATTGAAAATCTTCAAGTGATGACAAAGTGCTTGGCTTTGAGAAAATTGCAGTAAATTGTTAAAAATTTCAATTTTTTGCAGAATAATGCATCACTATTCGATTATTATGCCACTGAGATCATACTTTTTATGGAAGTAGATTTTAGGTATGATTCGATGTGGCGGTGATTCAGTTAAGATTGAGTTTGAATAAAATCATCAAATTAAGTTTGAGTAGCATGAAATGAAGGATGTTCGCTGTGAAGCGCATATTAAAATAGAGCTATGAGGTTGATGGATTGAAAACACTTGAAATAGGCTGTTATCTTTAGGATTTCGATCATCAAGACTATATAATCATGCTTCATGCTGATGATTCAGCACAAACAAAGTAACGAACGTTTTTGCGTTTTTGGGGATGAGTAAGGAATGCTGTCTTTAATTTATAAATGCCTGTTGGGGGCAGCAGTGGTGTTTATTATCGCGATTTTGTCGAAAAGTCGTGCCTTCTATGTTGCGGGGTTAGTACCGCTCTTTCCAACTTTTGCTTTGATTGCGCATGTGATTGTATCGCAAGAGCAGGGCGCTGAAGCCTTACGTAAAACGGCGTTATTTGGCTTGTGGTCGTTAATCCCTTATTTTATTTATTTGGTCACGGTGTATGCCTTTGCCACCAAAATGTCGATGGTCTCTTGCCTCAGTGCCGCAACTGTATTTTGGATGTTTTCAGCAGGCTGTTTAATTTACGGTTGGCAGTATTTTAATCAATAATTTCAGTCATCATTGCTTGAAGTTAATACAACCTAGATTAGATATAGCGAATTGTGAATTCGTTGTTGAAGCCTTTCAATCAATCCCCTTCGAAGGTGAGTATGAAAAGAATAGCTCGTCGGCGTCTTTTCAATAAAGAGGCTTATTGTCGGAGCTCATATGCTACTTTTGTAACGGCAAAAGTAGCCAAAACCTTTTGTCATTCGCTGAACTCGTTCAGGTGCTGGCACATCTCAAAATCATCGCAAAAACATTCATGATTGAATTGAGGGACACTCGAACAGCAGCGAATGACTTTTCCGCGTATCCAGTGATCTGCAAAAGCAAACGATTCAAAAAATTGGATGATCATCATCAAGATCCAAGTCACTTCTCATCTAAGCCCAACCATTTTTCTTGGCGATAAGCACTGTCCCAAAACAACCACTCCAACTCTGCCCCACGGGTATAAGCCTGATGCATTTTTTCAATGGTATCCGCATCACAACGCTCAGCCACACGATCAATCGTTTCAATCACTTTCTTGACCACGGCGTTAAATTCATCCCCCGCATAAGTATCGATCCACGCTTGATAGGGATTATTCGGTACTGAATTACGCACAATGTCATTGCCAACTTCGGCATAAATCCAATAACACGGCAACAGTGATGCCAATACAACAGGATAGCTTTCTGACCACGCTGTTGCGGTGAGAAAAGACGTATAGTGATGACAAGCCAAGCTCAGTGGGGTGTTTTGGAATTCATCTTTGGAAATGTCAAAATTCTGCATAAAATCATCATGCAAACTGCGCTCGACCACAATCGCAATTTTGGCAGAGTCGGCAAATTGAATGACATCTTCGGCTTCAAAAGCCTTTGCTGCACAGACCGCAAGCGCACGACCATAAGCCAACAGATAATGGGCATCCTGAATCACATAATGACAAAAGGTGTCTTTGCTGAGCGTGCCTTTCGCCAAGGCTTGGTTAAAAGGATGAGCAAGGGTTTTTTGATAAAGCGCTAAATTACGTTGCCAAACATCCTGTGAAAATGACATTTTCAATTCCTATATGCGTCAATAAAAAATGGAACAGTGTAGCGATGCTATGCAGTGCTTATACTACAAGATATGATGCGATTGAATCTTGAGGGCTTTTGTTCAAAAAAAGCATACGAAGAATTTTGGAATGTGCTGTAAAAGTCGTCATAATTGTGCCTAGAAATTCTTAAGCTTCATTTTTAAGTTTTATATTTTTTTCAATATTAATAATTGTCCATAGGTCGATTTATCATGATGAAACACTTTGGTTTCTCAATCGTATTTTCGATCGTGTGTCTTGCCATTTCTGCATATTGGGGTTTTACCCACGGTCCAGATGCGGGTATTAAGACCATGATCACGGCACTGACCATTACTGCGATTTTAGCAGTGATGGAGGTGTCCCTTTCTTTTGATAATGCAGTGGTAAACGCTTCGGTACTGCGTGGTTGGGATCATTTTTGGAAAATGATTTTCTTAACCGTCGGAATCTTGGTGGCTGTGTTTGGTATGCGTTTGATTTTCCCGATTGTGATTGTGGCTGTGACCGCAGACATGGGCATGATGGACGTGATCAATATGGCACTCAATGATCCAAAAAATTACTCAGAACGACTGATTGCCCATCATGCAGAAATTGCAGCCTTTGGTGGCTCATTCCTGTTGTTGGTGTTCTTAAACTTCTTCTTAGACGAAGGCAAGGATACGCATTGGTTCCGTTGGTTAGAACGCCGTCTGGCTAATCTTGCCAATGTGCCTGCAATGTCGGTGTTTATCGCGCTGATTGCTTTATTGATCATGGCAGCCAATGTTGCTGAAGACACCCGTTTAGCGGTGACCATGGCCGGAATTTGGGGCATCGTGGTGTATATCGGGGTGCAAGTGCTGAGTCATATGCTTGGCGGTGAGCCAGAAGTGGATGAAGAGGGTAATGCAATTGGACATGACGCAAGCGGTGCGCCAACAGGTGCAATCAAAGCGGGTCTAGGTGGCTTTATCTACCTTGAAGTGCTTGATGCATCCTTTAGTTTTGACGGTGTGATTGGTGCATTTGCGATTACTTCAGATGTAGTGATCATTATGCTCGGTCTAGCGATTGGTGCGATGTTCGTGCGTTCAATGACCATTTACTTGGTCGACAAAGGTACATTGGATGCTTATATCTACCTTGAGCATGGTGCACATTATGCGATTGGCGCATTGGCATTGATTATGTTGGCCAGCGGTACAGGGGTACATGTGCCTGAAATCGTGACTGGACTAATTGGTGTGGCCTTTATTGTTTGGGCGGTGATTGCATCGATTCAATACAACAAACGTCAGCCTGCTTAACAGCCTGTTTCAACTTCCAGATTGAATCCTTATAAGAGGATACTTTGATGTTGCTCTCGGCTAAGGTTCAGATGTGAATGTCCAAAAAGCGTAACTTCGGTTACGCTTTTTTCTATTCTGAAAAAAACTTGATCTTTATTTCTCATCAAAATAGCCTGCTCATAACCCGATTGAATGTCCTATAATCCCCACTCAAGATTAATGAGTTATTAGCTATCTTATGATGAATGCCCTCGAACGTCGCTCAACCTTTGCATTAAGCAGCATTTTCGCACTGCGCATGTTGGGACTGTTCATGATTGTGCCTGTATTTTCAGTAGCGGGGCAGTCATATCAGTATGCGACACCAGCCTTAATTGGTCTTGCCGTGGGTGTTTATGGTTTGACGCAGGCGATCCTTCAAATTCCATTTAGCTTAATTGCAGACCGTTTTAGTCGTAAACCGCTGATCATTTTAGGTTTGTTGTTGTTTGCTCTTGGTGGTGCTGTGGCTGCAATGTCTGAGACCATTTATGGCGTGATTATTGGTCGAGCCATTGCTGGCGGTGGGGCGGTGTCGGCTGTAGTGATGGCGCTTTTGGCCGATGTGACGCGTGAAGAAAACCGCACCAAAGCCATGGCCACTATGGGCATGAGTATTGGCGTATCGTTTATGGTGGCATTCAGCTTAGGTCCTTGGCTCACCACATTGGTCGGGATTTCAGGGTTATTCTGGGTCACCACGATTATGGGCTTACTCGCGATTTTGATGCTGTTTATGGTGCCATCGACCACGCGTCATCATAAGAACTTCCAACAAGGCTATTTCAATCAGCTCAAGCAAGTCTTGAAAATGCAAGACTTGAACCGTTTGCATGTGTCCGTGTTTGCACTGCATTTATTGCTGACCGCGATGTTTATTTATGTGCCGTCACAGTTGATTGAGTTTGCAGATATTCCGCTGTCAAAACACGGTTTGATCTACTTGCCACTTTTGGTGGTCAGTTTATTCTTCGCATTCCCGAGCATCATCTTGGCGGAAAAATATCGCAAAATGCGTGGTATTTTCCTGACGGCGATTGGCGGTATTATTGCCGGCTTGGCGGTGATGATTTTTGGCTTTGAATCCAAATACATTTTACTGCTCGGCTTAGGGCTATTCTTTATTGCCTTTAACGTGATGGAAGCGTTATTGCCTTCATGGCTCTCTAAAGCTGCACCGATTCAATCCAAAGCAACGGCGATGGGTGTCAATGCATCAGGACAATTTTTGGGTGCATTTTGTGGTGGGATTTTGGGTGGTCAACTGAATATGCTCGGCAATACCACACTCGGTTGGAGCATTCTCACCGGCATCGCATTGATTTGGTTATTGATCAGTTTTGGACTGTCACAACCACGTTATTTATCCTCTCTAGTATTCAGTTTGCCGGAAGCAAAACAAACGGATGAATGGACTTCTCAACTCCTCGCAATTCGTGGTATTGAAGAGGTCGTGGTGATGCCCGAACAGCAAGTGGCTTACGTTAAGGTCGATAAACAGCAAATAGATGAGGCTGCGCGACACGATTTAACGCGCTTGTTGGGTAAAGAGGTAGCCATTTAAGCATAACTCTTATAAAGTAAAACATAGAATCGACATAGGAAGATAACAGCAAATGCGCGGCGTAAACAAAGTAATCTTAGTTGGTACATTGGGTAAAGACCCAGAAACGAAAACGTTCCCAAATGGTGGTTCACTCACTCAGTTTTCGATCGCAACCAGCGAGTCGTGGACAGACAAAAACAGCGGTGAGCGTAAAGAGCAAACTGAATGGCATCGTATTGTATTGCACAACCGTTTAGGTGAAATTGCACAACAATATTTACGTAAAGGATCGAAAGTCTATATCGAAGGTTCATTACGTACCCGTCAATGGACAGATCAAAGCGGTCAAGAACGTTACACCACAGAAATCCGTGGTGAACAAATGCAGATGCTCGATTCAAACAATCGTCAGCAAAATGACAATCAAGGTGAAGGCGGATATCAGCAACCTCGTTTTAACAACAATCAAAATAGCCAAGGCGGGTATGGCAACCAAGCACCTGCGCAAGGTGGTTACGGTAATCAAGCTGCACCACAAGGTGGTTATGGCAATGTTAACCAAGGTTTCCAATCCCCTAAACCACAGCAGCAACCTGCTAAGCCAATGGCGACAGCACCTTCTGATCTAGATGATGACTTACCATTTTAGACTATACAATAACTAAATATTGTATTTAATATAAAGTAAGAACCTGCTTAAAACGGCAGATCATCATTAAAAGCCCATCATAAAGATGGGCTTTTTTTATCGATGATACATCGGGCATAAGCGCATCCGAAAGTGCTGAGCTTGCTCCGATAGACATTGCCAAGTCAATAGAAATATTAGATCTAAAAATTCGATAAATATTATAAAAACTTACTGTTTTACCGATCTAAATCCTTATCGTATTCTTATTTCACAAACAGGCAATCCTCCCAAACGAGATAAGGAAAACGAGATGAGTTTAATCAATACTGAAATCAAACCATTCAATGTAACAGCGTATCAAGATGGTCAATTTATTGAAATTTCTGAAAAAGAATTTAAAGGTAAATGGTCAGTGGTCTTCTTCTATCCTGCCGATTTTACTTTTGTATGTCCAACTGAATTAGGCGATTTAGCGGATCATTATGCTGAATTCCAAAAAATGGGTGTAGAAATTTATTCAGTGTCAACGGATACTCACTTCACCCACAAGGCGTGGCATGATTCTTCTGATGAAATCAAAAAAATCCAATACCCAATGGTGGGCGATCCAACATGGACTTTGGCAAAAAACTTTGAAGTGCTGATTGAAGCTGAAGGTCTTGCAGACCGTGGTACTTTCGTAATTGACCCTGACGGTAAAATCCAAATCGTAGAAATTAATGCCGGTGGTATCGGTCGTGATGCGCAAGAACTGCTTCGTAAAGTGAAAGCCGCACAATATGTGCATGCTCACCCGGGTGAAGTTTGCCCAGCAAAATGGAAAGAAGGCGATGCAACGCTTGCACCTTCAATCGATTTGATTGGTAAAATCTAATCTCATTTTTAATAAGTGGGCTGTTTATTTTTACAATAGCCTTTGCTGCAGAAATCCAGAACTTCGGTTCTGGATTTTATATTTCAGCGCTCAAACTTATTCGACTGTAGAATGACTCAGTTAAAGTTCGAATTTAAAGTCATCAAGTCAAAGCTACAAGGGTAAAAATAAAAAGCTAAACCACATAACCCGCTTCATGTTGTGAATAGCTGCGAATCCCCTCAACCAAATGCTCAATCAATTGTTCCATGACTAAGCGTTGTCCCTTACGCGAGGCATACACCAATTGCACTGTGCCAAGATTCGAGCACCATTCAGGTAAGATATGAATCAAACGACCCGATGCAATGTCTTCTTTCACGGTTAAATAGGGCAGGTCTGCAATACCTAAGCCATCTAAAACTGCAAAATATGCCCCTGAGAGATCATTGCTTTTGACTCTGGGCTGCAATGGAATTTCGATTTGTTCTTGATGCGCTAAATGATGCAATAACCATTGATAATGTGGCTTCTGCGTGCCTAAAACAATACTCGGGTATTCATATAATTCTGTGATATGTTGAATGACACGACCTTGTAGAAGCTCAGGACTTGCCACCAAGCAATGCGTGGTTTTAATAATATCTCTGACAATAATGCTCGAGTCTTCATTGGCGGAAAAATTGGTGCGAATCGCTAAATCTATATCATCATGAAGCACATCGACACGGCGACTGGTGAGTTCCATTTCAACATTCACTTTGGGATGACGTTTTAGAAAATCATTTAGCAAAGGGCGAATCTGATGTTCCATCATCACCGGGGGACAGCTGAGTTTAATTAGCCCTTGCATGTCGACTTTTTGGCGGGTCAATACATTCTGTGCCTGTTCCACCTGTTCAATAATTTTTTGACATTCTTCATAGAACTCTTGTCCCAAGGGAGTAACTTTAAAATGACGCGTGGAGCGTTGAATCAGGGTGACATTAAACTGGGCTTCTAAGTCTAAAATTCGACGACTGAGTTTTGATTTGGTGATATTGCTGGCTTCACTGGCCGCACTAAAGCCACCGTGTTTCACCACCAAATAGAAATAGTAAAAGTCATCGAAAGAATGCACATGCACAGTCCAAAGCAAGCGAGTGATCAGTTTCACTATATCATTTTTAGGAAAGTATGCAGTTCAATACGGATGAATGAAACAAAAAAAGCGATCCGAAGATCGCTTAAAAGTATGGCTGTTTAGGATAATCTAACACCCTGACCAATCGTCTTATTTCTTCTCCGCTGTATTTTGAACATAGCTGTTGATGAGATTGCTATAGTCTGGAATATGCTGACCAAACAAGGTACCTAAGCCTTCGATATCATTGCGCCAATCGCGGTGCAGTTCACATGATGCGCCAAACCAAGTCATCAGTTGCGCACCTGCATTCGACATACGATCCCAAGCAGAATCACGGGTTAAGGCATTAAAAGTGCCGGATGCATCGGTAATCACAAACACCTCAAAGTCTTCTGCTAATGCAGATAGAGTGGGGAATGCCACACAGACTTCAGTCACTACACCTGCAATAATGAGTTGCTTTTTCCCTGTGGCTTTCACGGCTTGAACAAAATCTTCATTGTCCCAAGCATTGATTTGCCCAGGACGTGCAATATAGGGAGCATCAGGGAACATATTTTTTAGTTCAGGCACCAACGGACCATTCGGACCTTGTTCAAAACTGGTGGTTAAAATCGTCGGTAAATTAAAATATTTGGCCGCAGCTGCCAGTGCCAAGACATTGTTTTTAAATTTATCTGGATCGATATCACGAACCAATGACAGTAAACCGGTTTGATGGTCCACCAATAAAACCGCAGCATTGTCTTTATCTAAACGTATATAGGGCTTGCCCATTGTTATCTTCCTTTTATCTATTCATCTGTATGAAATTTCGATGTTGCAAGATCAAAAAACCTCGCAACTGAGTTTCATGCTAAAGACAAGCGCATCGATGCAGAAGAGGCTGAATTGGGAAAAATAATCATAAAAATAAGACAATCACTGAAATGCTGAACAGCATAGATGAGAGTTGAAGGCATTAGCATAGCGCATGAGGTTATTAAGAATTATCCTATTTATGTGACGCAGTATGCTGGCGCAGCACTCGAATGGCATCAGAGTAATGGCTATGATGAATGCATATTCAATCCTAGCCATAGGAGTTAAAAATGAAAAAAATTGTCGGTGTCTATCGTAATCAACAGATGCATTGGGTGGGTGACGGCTTTCCGGTGAAAAACCTGTTTTCTTATGATCGTTTGGGTCAAGCGATCAGTCCGTTTTTATTGTTGGACTATGCTGCACCCTATCATTTCGACCCGACTACCGCACAACATGGCGTGGGCTCACATCCGCATCGTGGTTTTGAAACCGTGACTATTGCCTATCAAGGTGAGGTAACGCATAAAGACTCTGCTGGCGGTGGCGGTACGATTAAAACTGGTGATGTGCAATGGATGACAGCAGCCTCCGGTGTGGTGCATGAAGAATTTCATTCGCCTGAGTTTGCGCAAAGCGGTGGTTTATTTGAAATGGTGCAATTGTGGGTGAATTTGCCTGCAAAAGACAAAATGACAGCACCACGTTATCAAGCGATTGAGTCACAAGATATTCCTGTGATTGAGTTTGAAGATCAAGCAGGGCATCTGCGGGTGATTGCAGGTAGCCAAGGTGATGTACAGGGTGCTGCACAGACCTTTAGTCCAGTCAATGTTTGGGATGGTGTACTCAAAGTTGGACATAGCGAATTTATCCATGTGCCTGTAGATCACAATACATTGCTGGTGGTGCTTGAAGGCGAGATGTTGTTGAATGGCACTCAAAAAGTTCAAGACAGTTCGATTGTGATGTTCGCCAAAGATGGTGAAACTGCAATTCAACTTGAAGCGACCCAAGAGGCTAAGTTTTTGGTACTCACTGGAAAACCGTTGAATGAACCGATTCAAGGGCATGGGCCTTTTGTGATGAACAGTAAAGAGGAAATCATCCAAGCGTTCCATGATTTCAATCAGGGGAAATTTGGTCAAATTTCAGTTTAAACTCGTGCTATAGCATTCAACCGATCGAAACAGGTGCTCGAAATACAAAAAAGGCAAATTTAGATTTGCCTTTTTTGTGGCTTAAACTCATTGGAGAATATATTTTTTGAGCATTAAAAGTTCAATAATCAGTGAGAGGTGAATTGAATAGATTTGAAAAATGGTAGAAAAAATCAAATCAGTGATGATCTATCTCTTTTAACCGTGAGCAGATTGATCAATCCATTGAATATTTAAAAAGCTAAAAAAATTAAGGGCCTCTATCCCACACAACAGAGGCCCTTTAACGCTGTAATTTCTATTTATTTTTTTGCTCTGTCACTATGTTTTTATAAGTTTAATGTGACTTGGTTCTCGTTTTGTGTGCGTATAATAATTCAAAAATATCTACTTGTAAACTATAAATTTTATTATTTGGTGAAAATATCCTACTTGTTTTTAAAGGTTTTTTTGTTTTTTTAAAAAAACTAATAGTTTTAGTAGCTTAGAAAACCACCTAAATAGGTAAAGTTTAAATAGATATTTTTATTTGACTTATCTTTGAGCGATAAAAAGAGCAAATCTGGAACTTTTTAATACCGTATTTGTTCGCATCTTCGAGCATAATAAAAAAATATCGTTAACATTTACGGATAATAATTTTGAAGATCGCAGTGATTGGAAGTGGCATGGCTGGGTTGGCTACTGCAAGAATGCTTAAAGATGCAGGACATCAGATCACGATTTTTGAGGCACTCCCAGGCCGTGGAATGGACAGTTATAGTTTGGCCTATGAAGGTGGCAATATCGATTCGCCATTACGGGTGATGAATCCAATGCTGTGGAAAAATACCCTCAGTTTGGCAACCCACTTAGGTATTAAAACTTTTCCTGTACGCACCTATATGTCGTGTAGTTGGTTATTTGAAGATAAAATTGAAACTTGGTTGACCACTTCACGCACGCCCATTGGTAATTTCCCGATTATTAACAACCGTAAAGGCATTAAACAATATGGCTGGCGTATCGTAAAAGGTATGCTACAGCTAAAAACAGCCTTAAAGCAGTTTTTTAAATCGGACAATCAAGACATCACTTTGGATGAGTTTGTTCGTATCAATCAAATCGAAGAAGTGTTTTGGAATGGCGTAGTAATGCCTGTTCTCTTCACGATTTGTACCTGTGATGCGAAAACCATTGGCGAATGGCCTGCGAAACCATTGTTGGTGTTCTTACGCCAATTGACGGATGGCGATGCATTATTGCGGATTCAAGGGGGAACCCCAGCCTTGGTCGATAAACTGAGCGAAGGGGTTGAGATTCGGAGTTCAACACCCATTCACAAAATTGAAGAACGTGGTGAGCAGGTTTATGTCGAAACCGCGCAAGGCGACTCGGCGTTATTTGATCGGGTGATTGTGGCGACCCCGACCACCAAAGTGCACAAATTCCTGCATCCTGAGCAGTTTGCCGATGACATTGCGTTGTTGAAGCAATTTAAATTTGTCGATGGTGAATTGGTGATTCATACCGATCCAATCGTGATGCCTGAACGCCGTAAAGATTGGTCTGTTTTAAGCTATATGATGGATCGTAAATTTACCAAACAGCATTTCACCGTCTGGCTGAATTCCATTGAACCGAGTTTGGTGGGTAAATCTGCCGTATTCCAAACTTGGAATCCGGTGATTGAGATTGACCCGAAGAAAATCATTTCAACGGTTAAACTCACTCGCGCTGTGGTTGATACCAATACCTTGTCTTTAAATACCGAATTGCAGAAACGTCATTTGGATCCCAACCGTAAAGTGTTTTACTGCGGTTCATGGTCATGTGATGGCTTACCGATTTTGGAATCTGCCGTGACTTCAGCCATGCATATTGCGGAAATTTTTAAAGCCCCATTGCCGTTTGTCGGTTTAAAACCAATTGTTGAGGTTGCTCCGCAATTGGGTTACTAAGCGATTAGGTCAATACAAGATGAAATGGTTTCAAGCATTGCTTCAGAACACACCGCAACATAAGTATGCAATTAATGCAGTGATGTTGGGAGATGCATCTGAATCTGCTTGGACCAATTTGGGTTATTGGCAAGTCCAAAATGATGCTTATCCACACGCCTGTGAAACATTGGCACAACAACTTGCCGATGCCATAGATTTAAATTCAAAAGATCGCGTGTTGGATTTGGGCTGTGGACAAGGGGCAAGTTTACACTTGTGGAAAAGTCATTATCAGGTGACACATATTGAGGCTGTGGATATACAGCCTGCCTGTGTGGATAAAATTATCCACAGCATGCCTTTTATACACAATGTAATGTGTGGATCATTTTTAAATTTAAATGGGTGCGATTTTGAGTTTAAATTTGATGCGGTGCTCTGCATCGATGCAGCCTACCACAGTGATTTAAATTCATTTTTAAACTCAGTCAAATCGGTTTTGAATTCAAAAGCACGCATTGGTTTTCATTATTTGGTCTTGACTGAAAAATACGCCACTTTGAATTCATTTGAAAAATTAAAGTTAAGCGCATTGTTAAAAAGTGCAGATATTCAGTTGAAGCATTTAAATTCATATGCGGAAACTGAAAATATCATCGGAAGTTTCGGCTTTGAAAAGATTCAAATTGAAAATCTATCTAGACCCGTGTTACAGGGATTTGCAGATTATATTCAGCAGTCAAGTCAGCAGCAGGCTCAAAAAAAACTGCAAGGGCAGTGGTCTTTAGATCGTTTTAAAATTGAAATGACTGCCAAGCTGTGTCAAAAACTGTATGCCGATGGCTTGGTGGATTATGTCCAGATTTGCGCAGTGAATGCGTAATAAAGCGTTTTGTAGGAAATACAAATCCCAGAAACAACAAAGCCTCACTAAAAAGCGAGGCTAAGTTTAAAATGGTGCCGGCACACGGATTCGAACTGTGGACCTACTGATTACAAGTCAGTTGCTCTACCAACTGAGCTATGCCGGCAACGTTGTGTGTGAATAATAGCGGATTCTTGCTAAAACACAAGCCAAAAAACGATCACTTAATTCACTTTATTATTTATTGTTATTATTGTCTGTTGTTAATGTTGCAAATTTATACATTTCAAAATGCACTTAATGATGAGTGATTAATCAGATCATTAAAGCATTGCTAGTGTTGCCTCTTGTTCTCAACGGTTTTTTAATCATGTTTTGATTAAAGTGTTTATAGCACTTTAGTTTAATTTTATTTATGCATTTTTAAGTTTTGCTTCTTTAGCATCAACTTGGGTGATGTTTAAATGTTTCACCTGTGAAGATTTTTCAATTGAATATTGACCCTCATATTTCACTTGAGTAGTTCCTGCAAATACACCAGATGTCGTCGTAAACAAAATAGCACAAATCAAAAAGCGTAATTTAGTCATGTTGAATACTCATAATGTGAACTTGTTGGCGTTATTTTTAGCAAAGTTGATTTTGGTTGTAAACAAAAAATAGACAAACAACTTAAAAAATATACAATTATTTTTCAAGTATTTGAAATTTATAAATAATATGATGGTTATTATTATTTAGTTTGATTTAATAGTTAAAATATATGAAGAGTAAAACTAAATAATATATCTCATGTTTAGTTATTCTGAGATTAAAATTTAGACAAAATCAATAATAGCTTGAGTTTCTTATGACAGCGTGCGCTTATTGATAAAAGTATAATGAAACTAAAACAATGTACAAACGCAGACTGAGGTGATCACCATTCAACAGGATGTTGTAATTATCCATTACTTTGTGCTGTTGAATATGTACCGTCATTTATACCGTCAACATTTCGAACCTATGCGCGATTTAAAGTATTTTTAGGCAACAAAAAAGGTTTAATTCATGCGAATTAAACCTTTCTGTACTGCTTGGCATGCAGTTTTTAAATTCTGGCGGTGAGAGAGGGATTCGAACCCTCGATACGCTATAAACGTATACACACTTTCCAGGCGTGCTCCTTCAGCCACTCGGACACCTCACCAAGGCGACGGATAATAACCAAAAAAAACCGCTCTGCCAAGCTGAAACAATTGATTTAAAGAAAAAGTTTTAACGCAGTGCTATGATGACGGAAAAATACTGTCTAATTTGTTGAAGACGTTTATATGCAAAGCAATGCAAAAAAAGCCGCCTTACCAGCGATTACCTTAGCTGCCCTTGGGGTGGTGTTTGGTGATATTGGGACCAGTCCTTTGTATGCATTACGTCAATGTTTTTTGACGGCTCATATTGCAATTACTGAGGCGACCGTTTTAGGCATCTTATCACTCATTTTTTGGTGCATGATGCTGACCATCAGCTTCAAATATGTCACTGTGATTATGCGTGCTGACAACAACGGTGAAGGCGGGATTATGTCATTATTGGCACTCAATATGCGTTCTACACGCATTGCCGATAATAAAAAAATCTACCTCATTGCACTTGGCTTTATCGGCGCATCACTGTTCTTTGGTGATGGCATTATTACCCCTGCAATATCCATTCTCTCTGCCATTGAAGGCTTAAGTATTGCTACACCCATGTTTAATCAGTGGTTATTGCCACTTGCGATTGGTATTCTGACCGGCTTATTCATTGTGCAACGTCACGGTACGGGCACAATGGGAAAATTTTTCGGTCCTTTAACCCTAGTTTGGTTTTTATCCATTGGGATTTTAGGACTCTGGAGCATCATGCAAACCCCATTTGTACTGACCATGATCAGTCCACATTGGGCGTTTAATTTTGTGGTGCATCAACCTTATGTAGCATTTTTAACCATGGGTGCAGTCATCCTGACCATTACCGGGGGTGAAGCGCTATATGCAGATATGGGACACTTTGGACGTTTGCCCATTAAATTGGCATGGTTCACCGTAGTGTTGCCTTGTCTACTGCTCAATTATGCGGGGCAGGGGGCATTATTGTTGCGTGATCCTGCGGCACTTGAAAATCCATTCTATATGCTGATTCCAGAATGGGCACTCTATCCAATGATTGGTTTGGCGACAGCGGCAGCGGTGATCGCTTCCCAAGCCGTGATCACGGGGGTGTTTTCAATGGTCAATCAGGCCATTCAACTGCGTTATTTACCTCGTTTAACCGTGTTACATACCTCCGATGTTGAACAGGGGCAGATTTATGTGCCCTTCATCAATTGGGTGCTGTTTGTATCGGTCGTGATTCTGATTTTACTGTTTGAAAACAGTGCCAATTTGGCCAGTGCCTATGGTGTAGCAGTGACCATGACCATGCTCTGTGGCACCATTTTAATTGCCATTTTGGCCTATGGTTTTTGGCGTTGGCCGATGTGGAAAGTGGCGTTGTTTGGCGTGCCACTGTTGCTCATTGATTTGGTCTTTGTCGGTTCAACCTCACTGAAAATTCTCGGTGGTGGTTGGGTGCCGATCTTGATTGGTGCAATGGTCTATACCATTTTAATGACGTGGAAAGATGGTCGAGAAATTGTGTTGAATCGCCTCCAATCTGACACCTTGCCTTTGGATGTGTTCATTAAAAGCGTCAGCATGAGCAATGAAACACCGATTGTCCCGGGTGATGCGATCTTCCTGACCGGTACGCCGAATGTGGTGCCGCATGCGATGTTGCACAACATTAAGCACAATAAGGTTTTACACGAGCGTAATATCATGGTCACAGTCATTACCCGTGATATTCCTTTTGTACCTGAAAATGAGCGCATTCAAGTGGAAAAATTGGATGAGCGATTCTTCCGAATCTTTGTGTATTACGGGTTTAAAGATCAGCCGAATATTCCTGCCGCATTAGAGAAAGCCTATGCGCAAGCAGATGCTGAATTTAATATGATGAGTATTAGCTTCTTTATTTCTCGAGATCGTTTGATTCATACCGTGGGTGATGGAATGGCGCCGTGGCGTGAAAAATTATTTATTTCCATGCAACGTAATACCAGTCCGGTGAGTGACTTCTACCAAATCCCGCCCAATCGTGTGGTTGAAATGGGTAGTCAAATTCAAATTTAATTTGAAATTTACCTATAAAAAAGCCAAGGCTCATGTCCTTGGCTTTTTTTATGTTTTGTTTTATTCAATCTTGGAACAAAGCCCTGACTGAATTGCGGTTAAAGATCTATAGGACATCGTGATTCTTAAAGATTGCTCTGCTTAATTGGTCGGATCAACATTCTCAGCATCATTGGACAGCTGTTGAGGTGCTTCAGATAAATTCTCTGCTTGAGGGGGAGTGGCAGGCTGAACAGCTTCGGGATTAGCTGTAGGCGCAACTGCTTCAGGCGGTGTTATATTCGCTATTGATGTAGGCGCTGCGTTGGCATCTCCTAGCAATTTCACCTGACCACTCGACACCAAGTCATTGAGTGAACCGGGTTGACCATTCACAGTCGTGGTCACTTTGACTTTAGATAAACTTTCTAGTGTTTCCCCAGCTTGAACAGGAGGCTCAGCAAATGCTGAAACAGAAGCAAAAGATAATCCTGTCATTAAACTTAAAGCTAAAAATTGAGTACGCATAATTGACTCCGATGTTTTATTTAATTTGAAAAAATCATGTCAATCTTTAAAACTCGCTGATGGGTTAGCGATGGGAAGATGACGCTTGAAATGGATTGGATAATAAAAAATGCATTGAATTGCTGAAAATGTCAGCATTTAAGATGCCATAGTTTAGAAAAGGCTTTCCACTAGAACTACGCAAAGTCATCTATAGTTATTCGAAACTGCTGTATAAGGACAACATTTTGTTACTTAAATTTAGTGCAAAAATCAGCACAATTGTAGAAGATTTATTCACTTGAAAATTCACTTGATATACATCAATCTGAATGCTTGTTAAGCTATTTTGTCGTCGATTATTCATACAGCATTTCGCCAAGATAATAGTCGAAACATAATTTAGAAAAATTGGATATCACTCGATTGAGCAATTTAGCGGTTAAAAGTATTTTAGGTCTTGTCGCAGCAGGTGGTTTTGCACTGAGCTTTGGACAAGAGGGCATCTCTCAATATATTCCTTTTAGCAGTTCGAGCAGCAATTCGACCTGCTTAAAGCAGTTTTATCGTGAACAACCGCCGGTTTTAGTCAAAGAAAAATTACAGAAAAATACCTACCCACTGTGTTTTAACGGTTTTAACGTGATGTATTCGGGGGTTTCTAAAACCCCCTTGTGGACCGCTGAATATTTATCGGTGCAGCGTTTGAGTCAGAAGATTGCGCGTGAAGACAGCTTCCATGAAGAGTTACAAGTCAGCGCCAGTGATCGTGCCACTTTGGCGGACTATAGAGGCTCAGGCTATGACCGAGGTCATATGTCGCCAAATGCGGATATGCCCACCAAAGAAGCCCAATTTGACAGTTTCTCACTGGCCAATATGGTGCCCCAGTCACCCAAAAATAATCAGCAAGTATGGCGTGAGCTTGAAGAAGCCACTCGTGCCATTGTGACCAAGCAAAAGCAAGATGTGTATGTGGTGACGGGTCCGGTATTTTCGGGTAAAAAGCTCAAGACCATTGGCAAGGGGGTGATTGTCCCGAGTGCTGTGTTTAAAGCGGTCTATTTACCTAAAAATGGCATTGTAGGGGTGTATTACGCACCAAATGACAATTCATTGCAGGTCAAAGTGATCAGCGTCTGTGAATTAGAGGAAATGGTGGGCATGAATGTGTTCCCGCAATTAACCTCAGAGCAGAAGCGCAATACTTACCAATTGCCCTTGAAAGCCTCGCAGGTTAAAGCCAATAAAACCATAGAGTATTCACATTGGGATGCAGAAAGTCAGTGTGCAGTCGATATTCCATCCGATCAGATTAAAGCCTTACAAAAGAAATTTGTCGCGCCTAAATCGATGTCGACGACAACCACAACTTCAAGCAGTACCGCCACTGAAAACAACACAGCAAACAATCAAAGCACTCAGTCGCATGAGGAGAACAGTTCTCCACAAGCACAAGTGATGGAATCCTTATTGGACGCGTTGCTAAAATTTTTGATGAGTTTGTTTAAATAACAGGTGCAGACAGGGGCTTGGACGTATTATATTTTGCAGCATAACAACCACAATTTTTGAGAAAATAACATGTTCAAGCCTTTTGTTGGTGGGACTGAATCGCATGCCATTCATGACCTGACCTTAGAAAATGATCTAGATCGTATTAATGTGTATGGCAATTTACAGATCACCAAAGATCAAGCCGGTCTAGCGGCGGCCAAAGCCTTACAAGCGTATTTGAATGAGATTGTCAGTGCTTTAGAACAGGATAAAGCGCTGCCTGAAGCGATTGAAACACCAGATGAAAACGAAGTTGAAAATCCATTTCTATAACATCGCATTGTTCTAAATGTGATGAAATGCTGAGAAAAAAGCCTGCATATTGCAGGCTTTTTTATGCGTGGTTAATATTAAGATGGGTTCAGCCGTTTATTTAGGTTCGTTGGCAAAGCCTTTATAGATTAATGCTCCGATTATTGCACCGACAATTGGCGCAATCCAGAATACCCAGAGTTGCTGTAAGGCATCGGTTGCGGCAAAGAAGGCCACACCGGTACTCCGTGCAGGGTTAACTGAGGTATTGGTCACTGGAATACTGATTAAATGAATCAAGGTTAAAGCCAAACCAATCGCAATCGGTGCAAAGCCCGCAGGAGCACGTTTGTCGGTAGAACCCATGATCACAATCAGGAAGAAAGCTGTCAGTACAATTTCAATGATGATCACTGAGCTAAGCGCATATTTGCCTGGGGATAAATCCCCATAACCATTGGTGGCAAAACCGCCAGTGGTGGTAAAGCCAGCTTGACCTTGAACAATCAGATACAGCACAAATGCCGCAGCGGTTGCACCGATCACTTGCGCAATAATATACGGAAGCAAATCTTTGGCATCAAAACGCCCACCGACCCATAAACCTACGCTGACCGCAGGATTAAAATGTCCGCCTGAAATATGACCTAGAGCATAAGCAGCGGTGAGTACGCTAAGACCGAAAGCAAGCGCAACCCCTGCAAAGCCAATACCGAGTTCTGGGAAAGCAGCAGCCAATACCGCACTACCACACCCTCCGAAAACGAGCCAAAAAGTCCCTAAAAATTCAGCCATATATTTATTCATTGTTATTCCTATTCGATTTATATTTTTAAAATTTAATGATTCTTAAAATGTGAATCCGGTTTACACAACCACTTTATTGATGTTGTGGTGCTTGTATTTTAATCTGTTTTTAAGTTTTGTCTTCATTAGGCGATGAGCTGTCTTTCGCTTGATGTCTGTGCTTGATTCGCCATTGTTGTGGCGTCATGCCCATCCATTGTTTAAATGCCCGCTGAAAAGCACTTTGTTCCGAATAACTCAGCAACAAAGCGATCTCTTGTAAGCTCAAATAAGGATCTTGTAAATATTGTATTGCCAACAGTTGGCGTACCGCCTGAACCCGTTGCTGATAGGTGGTGTGTTGCTGTTTTAAATGCCGTTGCAGTTGGCGTACCGACAGGTTGAGTTGAGCGGCAATGGTGTCGATCTGATAACGATTCTTCTGTAAGCCCAATAAAATAGATTGTTGCAGCCGTTCATCCAATTGGGTGCTATTGGGTAGTTGATCTAACAACGCGTTGGCTTGTTGCAGCAGTAATTTTTGTAAGGTCTGGTCGGCTTGCTTAATGGGAGTTTGTAGAAACTGTAGTGGAAAAAGGATCTGTACTGTAGGCTGTGAAAATCTCACTTTACAATGAAAAAAACCTTCATACAGGGCAACATTTTTTGGGGCAGGATATTTGAAATGCACTTCATGAATGACAAGTTGATCGACTTGCAGATACAACCTCAAAAATTGCACCAATAAGGCAATGGCGATTTCATCGGTGATTTGTGTGGTCAAATGAACTGGAAGTTCATCCCAACGTACCGCTAAATGTTCACCCACTAGATCAATCTTTAAGGGTGAACCATCGTAAATCAAACGATGTAAATCGTGATAACGTGTCAGCGCTTCCGCTAAGGTGTCACAAGACAACGCAATATAGGCAATAATCCCCAAATGCTTAGGTTCCACATAGCCAGCAATGTCTAAACCTAAAGCCGGGCTATGACCACATTGTTGAATTTCATTGAGAATTTCTCGCCAGAGACTAAAATCAAAACGCTCGGCTTGTTGCACATTCGCCAAAGTAGCAGGAATCTCGAGCCCTTTACACGCACAATAATGATAGAGCAGTTGCCCGAGTCCGCCATAGACGGAACCTGAATAGTCTTTAAGTGGTGCTGTCATGGGACTCTTTTTTATTTTCAATTTGATTTTTTCAAGAATCGTTTAGATTACTCGCTTATCTCAAGTCTGAACATACCTAATCTTAGATGGACGAACCATGTAAAATTAAACCTCCAATGCTGAACCTCATCTATTGAGATCAATGTCGTGATTTGTCAATGAAATAAAAATAAATGGTCAATCATGTTAAATAGCGTTCGGCTATATTAAAGCTCATAAGATTGAAGAATAAAGAGTGAGCAATTCAGATGTTAAAAGGATTTTTAATCGGATTGGTGTTTGCCAATGGTTTTGAATGGGTGGCACATAAATATATTTTGCATGGCACGCATCGCACAGGACAACCACGTTTTAGCCCGATACCACGTAGTATGAAGTCGCATTGGGCACATCATCGGGAAGTACGCACTGCAAGCTTCCATGATGTGGGTTATGTTGAAGGTATTTCTAATTGGCGCACTAAAAATGAAATTGTATCTTTAGCCATTGTCGCAGGGGGGGCGAGTTTAGCGTTTTATCCGATCTCTAAAGGCATGGTATTGGCATCACTATATAGCGCTGGCAATTATTATTATATTCACCGCCGTGCGCATTTAGAGCCTGAGTGGGCGAAAGGCAAAATTCCGTGGCACTATGATCATCATATGAATGCCAATCAGGATGCCAATTGGTGTGTGACTAAACCGTGGTTTGACTATTTACTTGGGACTCGAGTCATTTCATCTGCCGATTTACAGGAGAAAAATCCTTTGGGTATTGCTTTGCCTAAGCCACTGTCGATATGGCTGAGCGACAAAGTCAATCGGGTTTTTCCGGCCAAGTGGGTTGAACAGCCTCAGACATTAACAACACAATGAGCATATTAAGTTCTCAACCACTCCTATTTGAAAAGCTTGGGTTTATTTTGGGTGTATTCTTCGGGCATAAAAAAGAGGTCATTTGACCTCTTTCTTCAATAGCGTATTTGAATAGTGCGCTATCAAAGACGCATTTCAATGCCTTGTGCTGCCAAATACTGTTTCGCTTCTGGAATGGTGTGCTGACCAAAGTGGAAAATAGACGCAGCCAGTACAGCATCTGCACCGCCTTGTAAAATACCATCAGCCAAATGCTGTAGATTCCCGACACCGCCTGAAGCAATGGTTGGAATCGTCACGCGGTCATTAATTTGACGCATCAATTTTAGGTCATAGCCAGCTTTGGTGCCATCGGCATCCATTGAAGTAATCAACAATTCGCCTGCGCCGTATTCCGCCATTTTCACAGCCCATTCAATCGCATCAATGCCGGTTTCTTTACGCCCGCCATGGGTAAAAATTTCCCATTTATTCTCAGCAGTACGTTTGGCATCAATTGCGACCACGATGCACTGTGCACCAAAGCGTTGAGACGCTTCTTGCACAAATTCAGGGTTATAAATCGCGGCTGAGTTGATGCTGACTTTGTCTGCACCTGCATTGAGCAATAAACGGATGTCTTCCACTTTACGTACGCCACCACCGACAGTTAGCGGTACAAATACGCTTTCTGCCATACGTTCAACGGTACGGTAAGTAGTATCACGACCATTCGATGTCGCAGTGATATCTAGGAAGGTAATTTCATCGGCACCTTGCTCATTATATCGGCGTGCCACTTCAACAGGATCACCTGCATCACGGATATCCAAAAACTGAACACCTTTCACCACTCGACCATTATCTACGTCAAGGCAAGGAATAATACGTTTAGCAAGCATAATTTTTTCCAAAAATAACAGCCGATTATGAAACTTCCCGCCTTAGGTGCTACACCTTGCTAGTGGGAGCGGGTATTCTATCAAAATTATGTAAGTTTTATCGCAGGTTTTCTATGTCGGTCTATACCACTTTGACTTTAAAGGAAGTTCAAGATTTTGCAGCGCCTTATGGCTTAAAAATCGTGGACTTGATTCCAATTCAAGGCGGTATTCAAAATACCAACTACTTTATTGTCGGTGAAAATGATCAACAATTTGTACTGACCATTTTTGAAGAAATGGATGAACAAGGTGCAGGGGAGTTGGTACCGGTGCTTGAGCATTTGGGCAAACAGGGGCTTGCTGTACCTGTTCCACTGACTCACAGTGGTCGTGCGATTCAAAGTTTAAAAGACAAACCTGCACAAATTGCACCGCGTTTAATCGGCAAACATCCGATGCCATCGAATATTGAGCAAGTCAAAGAAATTGCCATTGCTCAAGCCAAGATCCATGTGGCATTACAAGATTTCCCACTTGAACGTGCTTCATACCGCAATCATGATTATTGGCTCAGTGTGGCAAAGAGCATTAAGCCGACATTGAATCCTGCCGATACAGTGCTACTCAATAATCTGCTCGGTCTCTATGACGCCTTAACTGCCATGTATCCAAACCGTCCTAAAGGCTTTATTCACTCAGATTTGTTCCGTGACAATACCTTATTTGAAGGCGATCAGCTCAACGGTATTTTAGATTTTTATGAGTTAAATAAAGATGAATTACTGTTTGATATTGCGATTACCATCAATGACTTCTGCACCGAATATCCAGACGTGCATCTCAATGAAGCCAAAGCTCAAGCGTATTTAGAATCCTATGAAAGCGTGCGCCCACTCACTTCAGATGAGAAAGCCTGTTTAGAGCTTTACTTAGCAATGGCAGCAGGACGTTTCTGGATGATGCGCTTACAAGTGGCACAGAAAAATGCGGAATTGGGGCGTACCGGGGGCGATATTTTGCAAAAAAATCCGGATGAGATGCGTAATATGTTGGTAGAACGATTAAAATTCGTCACTGCTTAAACTTAAGACATTGAAATAGGAATAACAATGCGCGATCAGGGTCGATTAGTAGAATGGTTTGATGATAAAGGTTATGGCTTTATTCAACCCAATGATGAAAGTAAAGGTCGCGTGTTTTTACATATTAAGGATTTTGCTCGTCCCGGTCCGCGTCCCATTAACGGTTGTGCCTTAGAGTACATCGTGCAATTGGATGGGCAGGGGCGGTATAAAGCCAAGCAAGTGACCTATTTAAAAGCCTCACAAACCCAAAAGGCTCAGCCACTCAAACATAATAAAAATATAAAACAGAAGCCTACAAAGTTACAGCCGATGCAAATCGCAGCAATCATCTATATCGTGGGTTTAGCATTGTTGACATTTACAGGGTATCTAAATTCGATGTTGCTATTAGTGATTAGCATTATTAATGCGATCACCTATTGGATGTATGCACAGGATAAAGAAGCTGCGCAATTGGGCAATCGCCGTGTGCCTGAAAATACCCTGCACCTTTTGTCGTTTTTAGGGGGCTGGCCGGCGGCATGGCTCGCGCAACAACGATTACGACATAAAACACAAAAACAACCGTTTCGAAAAATCTATTTCTGTACCATAGTCTTTAATATACTGTTGATTCTTTGGCTGATTTCGCCTTTGAACCTGCTTAAAATGTAAAGTGCTTAAAATGTAAAATAGACTGACTTAAAAAGGATAAAAATGAATTATTCAGTAGATCAAGATTCAAATCGATTCCTCACCATTATTTTATATATCCTATATATCATTGCGATTTTCTCAGCAGGGATTTTGGCGCTTATTGCATTGCTGATTAATTACGCAAAACGTGATTCAGTGCGAGGTTCAATTTTTGAAAGTCATTTTACTTGGCAAATTCGCACCTTTTGGTGGTATCTGATTTGGAACATAATTGCTTTTATTCCCTTCCTGTTTTTATTTTTTACCGGTGAAAACGCAACAGCATTTGCAGGGGTAGCACTGGGTGCATCGACCTTCTGTATTGCGGTAGTGGGTTTGTCTTGGGTCTGGATTGTATATCGTGCGATTAAAGGCTTGATCAAAGTGAATGATAATCAGCCGATGTATCAGTAATACACAGGTGGTGAGAAAAGGGTGGTGATGACCACCTTTTTTTATGTTCAAAATTTTTGTACGCATCACTGCGCCATTTTAAATCACATCATTGCAGGTATGCATCGTTTTGGATTGCTTTCTTGAATTAAACTTACTTTTTTATAATTTTAAATCAACATATTTAAAAAAATAAATTTACATTTTTTATATTTATAATTTACTTTTTTAAAATAATTAGTTTACATATTTAATATTTATAATTTACATTTTTAATAAAATAAATTTACATTAATGTGCAGTTATTTATTTAAATAAAAGACAGTGATTTTATTTAAATTTTTTGTGATGAAGTTGCTCAGGCATAGTAGCGTCCACGACGTCTCTTAAGACCCAATTGGTGAATGGAACGAACTAAAACGGCATAAGAAACAGCATAGCCAAAGTGCTGTTCAAATAAAGGGACTAAATCACTAATATTTTGAAATTTTGTATTTTTTACAAATACTTGGAATTCATTCATGTCTTTTATATGAGAGGGCGCACCACGATTTTTTGCAGCTTTTGGCACTAAGTCTCCCGTTTCTTCTTCAAGTTTAATCCATGCATCTAGCGTCACTCTAGAAATGTTAAATTCCTTGCAAACAGCTACCTTATAATCGGTCTTTTTGTACATTTGAATCGCCGCTTTTCGTATCTCTAAACTATATTTAGGCATAGATCCTCTGATTATTTAAATTTGATTTTTTTATTATATGGCATAGTTGTTGCAAAAATAAAAATATCTTTGATAAAAATATATGTGGGTGATTGAAATGGAAAAAAATGCTATTTCTTTCAAGAAGATGTCTTTGTGGCAAGTGGTGATCATTGGTGTGGCCTATATGACCCCCATGGTGGTGTTCGATACCTTTGGTATTGTTTCAGGGATTACTGATGGACGCGTTCCATTGGCTTACATTCTCGCGCTATTTGCCATGCTACTCACCGCATTTAGCTATGCACGGTTTAGCCGTCAATCGGATAAACCGGGTTCTGCTTATACCTATACCTCAGAAGCCTGCGGGCCAAAAGCGGGTTTCTTTGTGGGGTGGTGTGCCTTACTTGATTATATTTTGTTGCCTTTGGTGAATGCATTATTGGCAGGCATATATCTTGAAGCTGTGATTCCAAGCGTTCCCTATTGGGTTTGGGTCAGTCTCTTTGCTGGACTGGTCACTTTGATTAACTGCTTCCGAATTAATATTTTAGCCAATTTGAGCTTGATTTTCGTGGCGGCACCCTTGGTCTTGATGGGCATGTTCATATATTTGGTGATTCGCGGGATTGGGGAAGAACAAGGCTATGCGTATGTGCTGACGATTGCACCATTGTTTAATGGCGATATAGCTAAATAAAAAACATAAGCTACATCATTTTAAAGACGATATCTAAAGCTTCCTGAAAGGTTTTATTATTCTGAGCAACCATATGTCTGACTTTACTTTTTAGGACAGACCATGCTCTCTCAATAGGATTTAGATCAGGACTATATGCCGGTAGATAAACAATTCTTATCTGATATCGTGCTGCCAAATCATCAATTACTCGACCTTTATGAATGGATGCATTATCTAGAATCAGCAAATAACTCTTAGTCTGATCATCCTTTTGCTTTAAATCCTGCAACAAATATTCCAACCAACAGACAAAAATATTCCGATCACACGAACCGTGAAAAACTAAAGGTTGAGTAAACTTGAATGGTGCATTTGATCTGACCGCACTGATCATACTGAGTCTCGTGCCATGCCCACCTGACTTAAATGCATGACAACGTTGACCTTTTGGAGACCAACCATATTCTGCGGTTTCATTGGTATTGATGCCTGATTCATCGATATAAAGAATGTGATCTTCACCATATTGCTGCTTCCACTGAGGCAAACCATTCAAATACAGCACGGCTTAACTTGCAGGCTTGTTTGTAGAGAAAACTCTTTTTTTACGCGTCCAACCCATCTTATTTAGAGCTTTTAAAATGACATGATAGCCAACGCTATAACCGAATTTCTGTTCAAACAAAGGAATAAGATCTTTAGCTTGGGTAAATGGCGTTGTTTTTACAAATGCTTCAAAAGCTTGCAGGTCCAGAATCTTTGAGGGACGTCCTACATTTGGAGACTTAGGTTGTTTGAGTTGACCAGTCTGCTGTTCGATCAGAATCCAATCATCGAGCGTGGTTCTGGCAATATTAAATATTTCGCACGTCTTAGATTTATGCTTTGACTCTTTATAAAACTGCATGACTTTTTCACGTAGATCGACAGAATATGTTTTTGGCATAATTTTAAAGGTGAGTGTTTTTTCTATTGTAGCTCATCTTCTTAATTTAGCTATAGCAGTATTCTGCCACTGATTGCAGGGGCATCAATCCTGTGTTTCTCCTTCTTAGGCTTCGATGCAGTGACCACCATGTCGCATGAAACCAAAGATCCCAAACGAACCATTCCTCGTGCAGTGATGCTGACGACATTGATTGGTGGCGTGGTTTTCTTGGGAGCATCTTGGTTTATTCAGTTGTATTTCCCTAGCAATGTGCGTTTCAACAACCCAGATGAAGCCTTACCTGAAATCGTCCTGTATGTCGGTGGAGCATTGTTCCAGTCGGTGTTCCTGTGTGCTCAAATTATGAATACTTTTGCTTCAGGCCTAGCGACGCATGCCAGTGCATCACGTTTGATTCATATCATGGGGCGCGATGGTATTTTCCCTAAATCTACTTTTGGTCAAGTACATGCCAAATTGGGAACGCCGCTTTATTCAGTATTGGGTGTTGGGCTGATTTCTATGTTCGCGATTGCACTTGACTTAGCCACAGTGGTCAGCATGGTGAGTTTCGGTGCACTGATTGCGTTTACTGCGGTGAATTTTTCAGTCTTTATGAAATTTTATATTCAAGATAAACAACGTAAAGGTTGGAAAAATAAATGTCTTAATTTGGTTTTACCTTGGATGTCGGTTGCCGTGATGATGGGGCTTTGGATCAACCTTGAAACAACAGCACTAACTTTTGGCTGTGTTTGGTTGGCGTGTGGCGTGGTGCTCTATATCTATAAACGTCTGAAAAAACAAAATATCGTGATTAGCGGTGCTTATTAAAACCGTTTTGAACCCTTTGAATTGAATAAAATGAGTGTGGTAAAAATGAAGATCGAGAAACCAAAATTTGTTGCAGATGTTGAATTTAAAAACAGTGTAAATGTACAAAGTAGTAAGGAATGGAATTGGATTCATCCAACAAAGGGACAGTTTGATTTTCCTGCCAATTATTATGAAAGTTCATTAGTAGATTGGCATCAATTTCCACAACTCAATGCAGATTTAGAATGTGATGTGGTGGTGATTGGCGGTGGCTTACTCGGCACATCCACTGCGCTGCATTTGTCTGAACAAGGTGTTGATACCATCTTGCTTGAAAAAAACCGAATTGGGGGAGCAGCATCAGGACGTAATGGTGGACAACTCACGCCTGGACTTGCACGGTGGGAAGCAGGCGAGATGATCGAGCATTTCAGTTATGCAGATGCAAAAAAACTCTGGCATTTCACTTCAACTGAAGCAATGAGCCTGATTGACCAAATCCAAGACCGATACCAATTAGATCTACAACGCAAACGTGGACATATCACCGCTGCCGTGCATGAAGGGCATTTGGTGGGATTGACTCAAGGCGCTGATGCACGAAAATTTTTAGGTGAAGCACATACCACCATTGTGGGTAAACATGAGCTTCAAGCGCATATCGCATCTGACAATTATTGTGGTGGTTTGATCGATTCATTAGGCGGACATATTCATCCCTTGGCATTAAACCGTGGCTTGGCGTATGGCTTCTGTCAAAATGGTGGAAAAATTTATGAACAAACTGAAGTGCTGTCTGTGGAAGAACGTGAAGACGGTGTGTATGTCACTACCACCCAAGGCGTGATTAAAGCACGTAAAAGTGTGGTGATGGGCGTACACCATGCTTCATTTAAGCTGTTAAAACAAAATAATCAAACCACCATTCCCTTTTATACCTATGTGTGTACCACAGCGCCTCTAGAGGTTGATCTCAAAGAACTTTTACCGACAGATGCACCTGTATACGACACCCAATTCCAAATTGATTATTACCGTGGTGTTTCCGAAAACCGCTTATTGTTCGGTGGAGAGGGCACAGGTTCATGTTGGAATCCAGACAAGACCTATCAATATTTATTAGGCCGAATCAAACATGTTTTTCCGCAGTTAAAGTCGGTTGAACTGGATTTTGTGTGGAGTGGCACAACGGACCTCACCATGAATGGTGCAGCGGACAGTCGTAAGTTTGGCCATAAATTCCCAATCTATGCAGTGCAAGGTTGGAGTGGGCATGGTGTGGCACAAACGGTACGTATTGGTAAAGCCATTGCAGATGACTTTTGTGGTCAAGCGGATGATTTCAATATGTTAACCAGCATTCAACACAAAGACATTTTATTTGGCCGTGCTTTGGCCCCACTGGTGATCCCAATGGCGAAAAGCGCCTATGGACTCGGTGCTTTGGTTAATCCGGGAAAAATGGTGTCATTCTAATATAGACTCTCCCTCTCTCTCAGCGAAAAAGCGAGTGAGAGGGAGTGAAACGAATAAATAACGTTACGAATGGACTTCTTTCTTTTTCTTTAGAAACTTCGGTCGCCATTCACTGGTGATTACACCCAACACCACCAAAGCACCCCCTAAAATAGCCAAAAGCGGTAAGCGTTCACCGGCTAAACGACCAATCAATGCTGCCCACACCGGTTCACCTGAATAAATAATGGCGGCCTGAGAAGGATTCACTGCACGTTGCGCCCAGTTCATTACCAATTGAATGACTGCACTGGCAAAGCCTAAACCGCAGAGGATACTGACTAACATCCAATTCCACTGGGGTAAATGGGTTTCACCCAATATAGGTGCCATGATGAAACAGAACAATGAGGCGAAGATCAGTTGCAACACGGTCACACGTTTAACATTCACTTGGCCACCAAAGTGGCTGATCAAAATGATTTCTAGAGCAATCGCAATTGAACCTAAAATCGTAATGATCTGACCAAATTTCAGCTGGATGGCACCAAAACCATTCCCCGTTAAAAAGACCAAGCCTAAAAAGGCCAATAATGCCCCTAACCATGTCATCAGATGTGGTTTTTGGCGGAACAGTAACCATAACAAGATCGGTACAAGTGGTACGTAGAGGGCAGTTAAAAATGCCGACTCACTACTGCTGATACTTTGTAAACCAATGGTCTGTGTGCCGTAGCCAATCGCAATGACCGCACCAATACTGGCACCTGCAAGCAATTCTTTAAGATTAAAACCGCTTAACGATTTCCAAGAGATCACACTCACAGCAAACGCTGCGGCGGCAAAACGAAACGCCACGAATAGAATGGGTGTGGAAAACTGTAAACCGTATTGCACAGTCAGGAAACTACCGCCCCAAATCATGGTGATCAGCACCAAAGCAATTTGTGGCAGTTTAGCGTGAAGCGGATGCTGCGTTGAAATCATAGGAGAATGGAAAGTTCAAAAATAAAAAAATATAAAATAAAAAAGAGGCCCGAAGACCTCTTTAGCATACATTTGGCTTAGATGGCTTGGTCATCCCAAAGCGCTTGTGCTTCACGCAGGCTCAATGTGCCTTCATAAATCGCACGACCGGTAATTGCACCTAAAATGCCCGGCTGGCCTTTTAAGTTACGTACGTCATCGAGGTTGGTCACACCGCCTGAAGCAATTACTGGTAAACCAGAATAAGTCGCAAGATTTACCGTCTGTTCAATGTTGACCCCTTGCATCATGCCATCGCGTGCGATGTCGGTATAGACAATGCTGGACACGCCTGCATCCGCAAAACGTTTAGCAAGATCAGTTGCTTTCACGTCAGTCACATTGGCCCAACCATCGGTTGCCACCATGCCGTTCATGGCGTCGATCCCAACAATGATGTGACCTGCAAATTTTTTGCATGCTTCTTCAACAAAGGAAGGGTCTTGTACCGCTTTTGTTCCGATAATCACAAAAGAAACGCCTGCATCTAAATAATGCTCGATGGTTTCAAGTGAACGGATACCGCCCCCAATTTGAATTGGCAGTTCAGGTTGTGCTTTCGCAATCGCTTCAACCACAGGTTTATGAATAGGCGTACCTGCGAAAGCACCATTCAAATCGACGAGATGTAAGCGACGTGCGCCTTCATTGACCCAATGCTGTGCAGTTGCCACTGGATCGTCAGAAAATACGGTATCGTCTTCCATACGACCTTGTTTTAAACGGACACATTTGCCATCTTTCAGGTCAATTGCAGGGATGATCAGCATGCTTTCGCTCCTTGCCTCTATCTCATTAAATTTAATGTCCCCAATCTTAACAAAATATTGGCGATTCTCTAAGCCTCCGTTGGCTCTTTTATGGCATTTGTACGTATTGGATATTTCAAAGGGAATTTAAAAGAGGTATTGGGGGTTATTCCACGGCGTAATAATTCTTCTAAAATCAGCACAGGCGCATAGGCATCTGCCGCTGCATACAGGATTTGTTCGGGGTTTAATTTGGTTTTTGACCAATTTGAAGTGCTGATTTTTTTGTTTTTAATAAAGTGCTGTTGAAACAATACAGCCACCGCACTTTTAACCCCCATTTGGGTTTTAATGCCAAAAGATGAAAAGCTTTTTGCAAGATCCACAATGCCATTCAGTTCAATGCCTTTTTTACGAAATAAATGTGCATCATTTTTCAGACCAAATCCGACTTTGATTTGTGCTGGATTGGCCAAAATGGGGTGTAAAAATTCTAAAATGTTAGGACTGACTTGAAACAAATAAGCTTGATCAAAAGTTGCAAGCTGAATCAAGTGGGGGCCTGTAGACACTTCACCTTTACTGAAAGTCGGTTTGGATTCAGTATCAAAACCCAAAATTTGGGCTTTTGAGAGTTCTTCGGCAATCTCTTGGCATTGTGTGATGTTCTGAATCACCACAATCTGTTTAGTGCCGAGCGACTGAAACATCGGGAATTGGCGAATTGCATCGGGTTGGGGTAATACAGGAATTTGGGCGTCCACGTGGGTCTTAAATTTTCATGAGCAGTACACATCTTATAACAAGATTTGCTTCTATAATGATAGGGTAAAGTGCATAGATTGAAGTAAAGAGGTGAGTGCAATGAGTCATCAGGATGAAGACCTGTTTAGTGAAGGTGCAAAACGCATTAAGCAGTTGATTAAGGATAAAAACCTAAAACCGACTGACATTGTCAATGCTTTAGGTGTATCCAAAGAAACCGTATCTAAATGGGTACAAGAGTCTGCAACGCCCAATGCACAAAGCCTGATTGAATTGGCAAAATTATTAAGTGTCACGGAACGTTGGATTGCAGAAAGTAAAATACCGAAGAAAACCGAGCCGGAGAGCAAAGCGGTTGTCGTCCCAGAAGATAAAGCAGGGGTTCTGCTTAAACAGGCGTCGCCTGATCAATTGATTGCGGAACTTAAATCACGTTATGCCGCTTTAAATTTAAAAGCAGAGATCAAAGTCACCGTTGAACCAATTGCGGGCGGTTTTGTTTCGAAAGAGGGTTTTGAGGACTAAGTTTATAGGCTTGGTATCTTATATATTTTAGAGATGCTTCATCTAAGTCTCTCAAAAGTCTTATTAATTTTTATTAAAATTAAAATCTTAAGGCTTGTGAAAAGGCTGAAACAAAAATTAATAACAGAAATACCCCAATAATCACTGTGGCATATGCGACAAGTGACTCCCAACCTTTAGTTAATCGGGGTGCACCATATACGTTCTCTTGCAATTGCCCCTTTTTCATGACCAACCAAAACAAAAATAAGATATTCAAAATCGGGACAATGTTAAGCAGTGCTAGCCAACCAGAATAGCCCATGTCATGCACACGCTTGATAGTGAAGACAGTGATGAAATACCAAATGAATGCGTTATATAAATAAAAGAAAATATTTGAAGGGTTAGCGTATTCCTGAAGCCAAAAGATAAATTGCACCCAATCGGTCTTGTTTGTCTGTGAAAATACAAGATAACTAAGCAACAACAGGGCCAAACAGCAGAACATTAAAATAACGTTCCACGTAATAAAGGTGGCGCGGCCGATACGACCTTGATATGAATAAAAAGGTCGCTGATCACATTTAGATAAATCGAGGTGATATACCTCAGGAACAGTATCGTGCATCGTAATTCTCTTTATTGTTATCTTAAGATTTTAAAATTGGTTATTTTTGATTTTTAGTTTTGGGCTTGATCAATGTGATTTAGATCACTTTTTACACTGCCTAAATAAAAAGATCAAGTTTTGACAAACTTGATCTTAATAGAATGATCAGACAAACATAAAAGTGGAAGTAAAAATTAAATTTTCCATTCCACAAAGTTTTTCAGTAACTGTAAGCCTGCTGTATGACTCTTTTCAGGGTGGAACTGGGTCGCAAACAAGTTTTCTTTATGAATTGCGGTACAGAACTCTAAACCATAATCACAGGTCGCAGCCACAAGCTCAGCGTGTTTTGGTTCTACATAGAAGCTATGCACGAAGTAGAAACGCGCATCTTGTTCAATGTTATTCCACATTGGATGACTTGGATCAGCCTGATGCACTTGATTCCAACCCATATGCGGCACTTTTAAACCGTCCACATCGGGAAAACGTTTTACTGCACCTTCAAAAATACCCAAGGCATCAGCACCGCCATTTTCTTCAGAATGTTGCATCATTGCTTGCATACCGACACAAATCGCCAGTACCGGTTTATTGAAGACCGCATTGCGTACCACGTTATCAATGCCAGCTTCATGCATACCTTGCATACAGTCACGCATTGCACCTACACCCGGGAAAACAATTTTATCGGCTTGCGCAATCAGTTTTGGATCGTTGGTCACATCTACAGTAGCACCGACATGCTCCAATGCTTTCGCTGCAGAGTGTAAGTTGCCCATACCATAATCAAGAAGCGCGATACGGGTCATTACAAGCTCCCTTTGGTTGAAGCAACCGTATTTGATGCACGAGGGTCAACCTCGCACGCCATACGTAAAGCACGTGCAAATGCTTTAAACACACTTTCAATTTGGTGATGGCTGTTTTTGCCTTTCAAATTGTCAATGTGTAAGGTCATCAAGGCATGGTTTACAAAACCTTGGAAGAATTCAGAGAACAGATCCACATCAAAACGACCGATCATAGAACGGGTAAATGGAATATCCATAAATAAACCCGGACGACCTGATAAATCCACCACCACACGGCTTAAAGATTCATCGAGTGGTGCATAGAAATGACCATAGCGACGTAGGCCTTTTTTATCACCCAAAGCTTGTGCAAAGGCTTGACCTAAAGTGATACCGCAGTCTTCTACCGTATGGTGATCATCGATCTCTAAATCGCCATCACAATGGATATCAATATCAAATAAACCATGACGCTTGATTTGATCGATCATATGATCTAAAAATGGAACACCCGTATTGAGGGTGCCTTGACCCGTACCATCAAGATTCACTCGAACTCGAATTTTAGTTTCGTTCGTGTTTCTTACTACTTCACTGATACGTTGCGTCATAGACACGTTCCTCAAAAACGTTAAAAATGATGAATATAGATACTTCGCGGTGACCGAAGTCACAGCATATTAGATTGCTCAGGAGGGTTAATCAATGCCTATAACCGTACATGCAAATACTTCCATTGAAAATACAGAAGTACGTGAACAGCTTGAGCGTTTGTACGATACAAGCCCAGAATTTGGGGATGGGCAGGATGCCATTGAACAACTTGAGCAGAACCTTGCTCAGTATACCTTACTTTATACCGCAGTATTTAATACAAAAATCATTGCGGCAATTTGGTCAACCGGGCAAGGCGACCGCCGTACCCTAGAAAATATTGTGGTGCATCCTGCCAATCGTGGGCGTGGTGTGGCAGAACGCCTGGTCAGTGAAGTCTGTCGTATGGAAGAAGAGAAAGGGGTTAAACACTTTGAGCCGGGCTGTGGTGCGATTCATCGTTGCTTAACCAGTTTAGAAAAGATTTAAAACGCTGATTCGTCTTTCAATTTGCACTTTAAAAGATTAAGACAAATTAAAAGCAGTCCTCTAAAGGGCTGCTTTTTTAGTTGTGAATGATCTGAACTCAAAAAATGCTGCACTATTTTTAAACGAATAGCGGCTAAATACAGTCAATTTGATTTAAAACTAGGCATTTGCTTAGGTTTTTCGAAAAACCCGCTTGACGATCACGAGGCGAAACTGTTTAATACGCTTCATCGGCGTGATAGCTCAGTAGGTAGAGCAACGGATTGAAAATCCGTGTGTCCCCAGTTCGATCCTGGGTCTCGCCACCATATTCAAAAAATCTCTGACAAGTTCAGGGATTTTTTTTGCCTAGAATTTGCCTAAAGTTTGCTTAAATAGTATGCGAACAAATAAAAAACGCATGATTTATATTGACTAATGGGCTGAGTTACGGCTTAATACACGGCATCGGCGTGATAGCTCAGTAGGTAGAGCAACGGATTGAAAATCCGTGTGTCCCCAGTTCGATCCTGGGTCTCGCCACCATATTCGAAAAAACCTCAAACTTCAGTTTGGGGTTTTTTTATGCCCAAAATAAAGTTTTTACTGTTAAACAGTGCTGAATTTTATTGTTATTCAGATTAAATGATCGAAATTGTCAGACATATTTTTTCTATAAGCCCTGTTAAAGCATGTAGAGTGAAATCAAAACAACAATAATATCGAACCCATATGAAAGATTTATTCTCCGAATGTAGTGCCTTATATCAGCAAGCCCGCCCGAGTTACCCGCATAGCGTGATTTCTGAAATTTTAAACTATGTACCTTCTCAGCATTTTGCATGGGACTGTGGGGCAGGTTCAGGTCAATTTACCCAACTGTTGGCACCTTATTTTGAGCAAATTGTGGCAACTGATATGAGCGCTCAGCAATTGCATCAGGCGCCGTATTTTGAAAATGTCAGTTATCAAATTCAACAGGCAGAACAAACGACATTTTCAGACCATAGTTTTGATTTGATTACCGTTGCTCAAGCGATTCATTGGTTTGATTTCGATGCCTTTTATGCAGAAGTGCGCAGAACCTTAAAAAAAGAAGGCATCATTGCTGTCATCGGTTATGGCACGCTAAGCACACAAGATGTGGCGTTAAATCAGCAGATCCAGCATCTGTATAGCGAGATTTTAAAAGACGACTGGGATCCTGAACGAGGCTATATCGATGCACATTATCAAACCATTCCCTTTCCATTTGAAATCCTGTCTGATTCCACCTCAAGCATGCAGTTTGAGTGGAGTAAAGCGCAGTTGTTGGGCTATTTAAATACTTGGACTGCGGTGAAACATCATCGTGAAACGTATGCCCAAGATCCGCTTGCCAATATCACGGCATTTTTAAATGATCATGAAGAAAGTATTACAGTTGAATTTCCGCTTTTTGTTAAAATTGGCAAACTCAAGAAAACCAATGTGAAGCAACATCACAACCGTGACATGGGGCAGGTGTTTGGCTTATTTAAAATGCGTCGTCTGATCATGGGTTAGTCGATGGCTGTATCACCCTAAAAAAGAGAGCCTTTTAAGAGCAATGAAAGGCCATGCTTAATCTTGAATGAGCCGTTTGCCTAAACAGACCATATCCATTTCTTCATAGCCCAATTGTTCATAGAAGCTGTAAACATCGATATTCTCTTTAGGTAGCAACAGTTGTAGCTTCGGGCA
Source organism: Acinetobacter lanii (assembly GCF_011578285.1). NCBI lineage: Bacteria > Pseudomonadati > Pseudomonadota > Gammaproteobacteria > Moraxellales > Moraxellaceae > Acinetobacter > Acinetobacter lanii. The sequence goes on from NZ_CP049916.1 coordinate 248,352, forward strand.
ACCGAGTGCAATCAAACGCTTTTCAAGTTGCTGGATCAATGCGGTCGCCACGCCATTGCGCTGAGCATGTGGATGTACCGCCAAATAATTCACCCAACCTCGATGCCCGTCATAGCCACCCATTAAGGTGGCAATCAACTGATCATCTTTCACCGCCACTAAAAACAGCCCATCCTTGTGTGCCACTTTTCTAAAAATGTCGATTTCAGGGTTATTCCATGGTTAGGTTAAATCACACAATTCCCATAGCACAATAATGTCGTCTAAATCACTTTCAAGATAAGGTCGGATAATGAACATCATATTAATGATTATTTATTGATCTACTTAAACTAGCGCAATTTTGATTTTTTAGTAAGTGAAATGAGTGTGATTTCTTTAGCTGATTACACAATCTAATGCCAAGGCGATCATTAAAAAAACTTTGTTTATGATATGTTTTACATATATTTTATTGATTGATAATTGATCAATTGTATTTAATAAATTGTTGTTTTAATAGGTTAATTTAACCTATTGTTGAATATTATTAATTCAACTAAAATCTAAGTTGTTTGATCTTGGGGCTTGAAGAAATGAATGTTCTAAAAAGTGCAACTCAGATTTTTTTGTCGCTCTTTTGCGCGATGACGGTTTCAGCTTATGCTAATCATACACTGATCGGTTTTAACCCAATCTCAGATGACGATTTAAGACAGGTGAGTGCAGCCTCTCGTTGGCTTGATGTGGCAAACCTCAATCATGTTCAACATCAATCGAAACGAATTAAGCAAGCTCAGTGGTCTTTACAAAATGAAGCATTGACGGCTGATACCAATGCGTTTGGGCAGGATCGGATCATTTCACTGTTCAATCACATGCAATCCAATCCTGCCACTCAATTTTCAATGCAGGACAATCAGATTGTGATTCAACTGAATAACGTACATTTTGAGCGCATAGAAGTGGATATGAATATCAATGGCTTAAAGAAGTTGATGGATCCTTTAAATATGACGCAATCATTGATGACTGGTGCAGTGGTCAGATAACAACGCGATCAGTACTCATAAGCGCTACAGATACTTTTGTTTAGCGTTAAAAAAACGCCCCATAGGGCGTTTTTTATGACTTAATTTTCGCTTAAGCTGTTTTTGCTTCGACTTGAGCAGCAAGCATATGACCTTGCTCTTCGAAGTTAGAGTGCCAAGACAACGCTTCACGAAGAAGATGAGGGGTTTGACCGCCTTTGGCACATGCACGATCAAAGTAGTCATTCAATGCATCGCGGTACATAGGATGCGCACAGTTGTCGATAATCGCACGTGCACGTTCACGCGGCGCTAAACCACGCAAGTCAGCCAGACCTTGTTCTGTCACCAATACGTCTACGTCATGACCAGTGTGGTCAACGTGAGAAGCAAATGGAACAACAGACGAGATATCGCCACCTTTGGCAATGGATTTGGTTACAAAGATCGCGATGTGCGCATTACGTGCAAAGTCACCTGAACCGCCAATACCATTCATCATTTTGGTGCCACATACATGCGTTGAGTTGACGTTACCGTAAATATCGAACTCAAGTGCCGTGTTGATCCCGATGATGCCTAAACGACGCACCAATTCAGGATGGTTCGAAATTTCCTGTGGACGAAGGACCAGTTTATCTTTGTAGTGTTCAAGGTTGTTAAATACTTTCTCACCATATTTAGCTGACAAAGTAATTGAAGAACCTGACGCAAATTTCATTTTGCCTGCATCGATTAATTCAAACGTACAGTCTTGCAGGACTTCTGAGTACATGATCAAGTCTTCAAAATTAGACTCTTTCAGACCTGTGAGTACTGCGTTGGCAATTGAACCGATCCCTGCTTGTAAAGGACCTAAGTTTTTCGGTAAACGACCAGTCTCAACTTCTTTTTCAAAGAAAGCGATCAAATGGTTAGCAATGCCTTGAGTCTCATCATCTGGTGCAGTGACAGTCGATGGAGAGTCATGCATTTCGTTATTAAATACGATACCGACGATTTTAGAAGGGTCAATTTGAATCGCAGCCGTACCGATACGCTCATCCACTTGTGTCAATGGAATCGCTTGACGGGTTGGACGGTAAGACGGGATATAGATATCGTGCAAGCCTTCAAACGCAGGGCTTAAGCTGGTGTTGATTTCAACAATCACTTTTTCAGCAAAAATTGCAAAGCTTGCAGAGTTACCAACAGACGTGGTTGGAATGATGCCACCATCTTCAGTAATCGCAACTGCTTCAATCACGGCAACATCTGGCTTTTTCAACTGTTGATTACGCATTTGTTCAACGGTTTCAGACAAATGCTGATCGATGAACATCACTTCGCCTTTGTTGATGGCTTTACGTAAAGTGCTGTCGACTTGGAAAGGGAGGCGACGTGCTAAAACACCGGCTTCAGTCAATTGCTTGTCGAGGTCATTCCCTAGAGATGCACCGGTAATCAACGTGATTTTGAGCGGGTTTGCATGCGCTTGTTTAACCAATGCTAGAGGTACAGCTTTTGCTTCGCCGGCACGAGTAAATCCACTCATACCTACCGTCATACCATCTTGGATAAAAGTAGCAGCTTGTTCAGCGCTCATGACTTTGTCATGAAGGGAAGCTAATCGAATACGATCTAAAGACATGGTTTAAGCTCAATTCTTGTTCAAAACTAGACGGATTGTACCGCCCTACAGCGTGATTGTGCATCTCTGTTAGGCTAAGGTCTAATTCTTTCAAAAAATAGAGGTATAAATTTTGGTGATGATTTTTAAGATATTGTTTTAAAAAATTATTTTAAAAAGCATATATCAATTAAACTGATTCAACTGTTGTAAAAATAATCAAAACTCAAAATCGTTCCGATATCGATTGCTTAATCTTTTGGATTGGCGAGCTTGAGCTGATCTGTTCTTCGCCAACTGCGACAAGCGGTAACGAAATAATGGCTTCTAAACCGCCACCATCGCGATTTTGAATAATCAATTCACCCTGATGAATGTCCACAATTCGCTTTACAATCGCCAAGCCTAAACCGCTGCCTTGAATGGTCCGTGCCGAGTTTCCACGGACAAACGGCTGCATCAGTTCAGCAATTTGATCTTCAGGAATCCCTTCACCATGGTCGGCGACCCGTATTTGCAAATGCTCATTGTCCACAAAAGCCGATAGCTCGATTGGCTCTGCACCATAGCGTTTGGCATTGTTAATCAAATTACCGACCAAGCGTTTGAGCGACAGCGAACGTGCAGGAATCATGGGAGTGTCTTGCGGGGTAAAACGAATGTCGAGCGGTTTAAATTGGATGGCCAATTCTTGTAAAAGGGTATTGATATTGGTGTCTTGAAGTTCTTCGTCTGAACCATCACGCATATAAGAAATGAACTGATTTAAAATCGCATCCATATCTTCAACATCATAAATCAGACCTTCTTTTAAGAAGTCTTCATCCGGTATCATTTCTGCACTGAGTCGAATACGAGTCAATGGCGTGCGTAAGTCATGGGAAATCCCCGCCAACATAATCTGACGGTCACGTTCAGTTTGCTCAAGCGTATAAATCATATGGTTAAAGGCTTGATTCACCTGACGAATTTCAAGCGGACCATGATTGGTCTCTAAGTAGGGCGCTTTACCAGATTTACTATATAGGTTGGCGGCATTTTGCAGGCGGCGTAAAGGCCGATTGAGCTGACGTACCAAGGTTAAAATAATCACAGCAGAGATTAACGGTACACCCAATAGCCAGGCGAAGATCAGCTCAGGACTATAGTTGGCATAGGTTTTCAGTGGTTCTTCGACCCAGTTACCATTCATTTCCGGGGTTTGAATCCAAATACGGGGACTCGGTTTAAATTGGAAATACACCGTGACATTGGGCACATCGAGTTCTTTGGCTAAGGCTTTTTCAACCCGATTGGTAAAGAATTCTGCGATCAGTTTTTCACGCGGGTTTGGATATTCTCTCGGATCCGTCACATATTCAATGCCAGCGCGTTTTTTTAGCCATTCATCGACATCGAGTTCATTTTTGTCATGGAAAATTTGCAGTTTGGGGTTGTTAATAATTTCTAATTCAACCGCCAAATAACGGGCATGTTGTTGAATCTCAGGTAAATACAAGGTTTTCCAAAAAAACCATAACGACATAAACAAGCTAAAAAATACAACGAATAACACCAAGATGGTGGTACGCATAGCAGCGGAACGAGGTTTGATTTTATCTAGGAAGCGTTCCCACCGCGTACGTTTTTTTTCTGAGTACGTTTCGAATTCAGTAAAGCTTTGTGGGTCAACCGGGTCTAGTTTCACACCTTGTTCCTGTGAGATTTTAGAGAAGAATGTGCACGATGGAATCTTAAATCTATCGGTTTAATTGCAGGAGCTCGTTGTATTACTTTTTAGAAAAAGTAACCAAAAACTTTGCCATTCGCTGAACTCGCCCAACATTGACGAGACTTATAATTAAGCTCAGCTCAAACAGCAGCGAATGGCATTTGCGCGAATCAAATAGGGGATTTGATGCACGCTAAAATTTAAAGTTACTCAGCACCATCTGGAACAAACACATAACCTACACCCCAAACCGTTTGTATGTAGCGTGCACGTGCTGGGTTTTCTTCAATTAAACGGCGTAAACGAGACACTTGAACGTCAATCGAGCGCTCCATTGCGCCCCACTCACGACCACGCGCTAAATTCATCAGTTTGTCACGGGTTAAAGGCTCGCGTGGATGTTGAACCAGCGCTTTCAGTACCGCAAATTCACCTGTAGTCAACGTCACGACTTGACCTTCACGGGTCAGGGTGCGGGTCGATAAATCTAAAGACCATGGACCAAAAGACACCACTTCCACATTTTGACTCGGTGCACCCGGCACTTCACGCACTTGACGACGTAACACCGCACGAATACGGGCTAACAATTCATTCGGATTAAACGGTTTAGGTAAGTAATCGTCTGCACCTGCTTCAAGACCTGCAATACGGTCAGAGTCACTGCCACGTGCGGTCAGCATGATGATCGGGGTGTCAATATTAGACTGGCGTAAACGACGACAAATGCTTAAGCCATCTTCAACAGGTAGCATGAAATCCAGCACGATGAGTGAAAACAATTCACGTTGCAGTAAACGATCCATTTGCGTTGCATCATGGGCAGTTTTTACCACAAAGCCTTTGTCTTCTAAAAAACGCTGTAAAAGGGTACGTAAACGCACATCATCATCGACAACTAAAATGCGTTCGACGCGGTCTGTTTCATTGTGTACAACATCTGTGTTTTCAGCAGGTACAACCAAACTCATGATGCACTCCCTTAAGTTGTATTTATAAATATTCGTTAGTCTCAGTATACAGGCTAAGTTCTTGTTAAGACTATGTATCAATTTGCTCAAAAATACAATTTTAAGCGTACTTTGAAACCAAATAACAACATGTAACAGTATTGAGCGCCTATGCTTTGTTTATAGAGAAAAATCAGGGACTTTGAAATCAAAAATCGCATGACTTAATTGTCCAAAGGTGGATTTGTTGAAAGTTTCAGCTTTTCGATTAGCAAAACTTCATAATACGCTTCAAACTTAAACACCTGAAAGAGCTGTTATTGGTTGATCTTATGTAATGGGAAAAGTTGAAATAAAATGCTTTAGGTAATTGAAGTTATTATTTTTTAAGCAAAGGATTGTAGGCTCAGATTTAAAATTAATCGTTTAAAAAAAGCAAGTTTTTGCACTTTTATTAAAATTTCCACTGCAAATATTCAAAACAACTGTGGATTTTATGGTCTCGGTCTTTATAATCACTAACTTTTAGTCCTTATCCTTGTGGAATTAAACACGATGACTGACTTAGTTCAGCAGTTGGCAAAAGAAATTGCCGTACGTCCAAACCAAATAGAAGCTGCCATTAAGCTGATTGATGAAGGTTCTAGTGTTCCATTTATCGCACGTTACCGTAAAGAAGTAACGCAAGGTTTAGACGATGCACAATTACGCCAACTCGATACGCGCTTAACGTATTTACGTGATTTATTTGAACGTCGTGAAAAAGTCATTGAATCACTCAAAGAACAAAACAAACTCACCGATGATTTGCTTGCGCGCGTCAATGCGGTTGAAACTAAAAATGCATTAGAAGAAATTTACGCACCGTATCGTCCAAAACGTACCAGTAAATCATTTAAAGCCAAAGAAGCCGGCTTAGGTCCGATTGCTGAGAAAATCCTGACTGAAAATGTTGAGCCTAACGACGCGCTGGCAGGTTTTAGCCATGAAGATTATGCAGATCTTGAAGCGCAGTTAGATGCCATCCAACACATTATTATTGATGATTGGGCACAGAACATTGCTTTAACCACAGAATTAAAAGCAACTTTCGCAAAAACAGCGGTACTGAAAAGTTTAGTTGCAAGTGAAGAGAAAAAAGAAGTCGGCAAGAAATTCCGTGATTACTTCGATTTCTCTGAAAACCTCAATAAAGTGCCTTCACATCGTTTATTGGCGATGCTGCGTGGCCGTCAAGAAAATGTATTGGGCTTAAAAGTTGATGGTCAAGATGACGCACCATTGGCACGTATTGAAACTGAATACAACTTAGATCAAATTCAACCCCAAGCACGTCAAGACTTTTTAAAGCAAACGGCAAAATTATTTTGGTTAGGTAAAGTTCGTCCAGCCATTGAACATTCGCTGTTAACTGAAAAGCGTTTGGCTGCTGAAGCAGAAGCGATGGACGTATTTGCTGAAAACTTACGTCACTTGTTGTTGTCTGCGCCTGCAGGCGCGCGTACGACTTTGGGTGTGGATCCTGGTATTCGTACAGGCGTGAAATTGGCGGTGGTGAATGCATCAGGTGATGTTCTTGCACATAGCACAATTTATCCGTTTGCACCGAAAGAAGATAAAGCAGGTTCAATTGCTGAACTTGAACGTCTATGCCGTGAATTCAATGTCGATTTAATCGCGATTGGTAATGGTACTGCAAGCCGTGAAACTGAAGCGGTTGTGGCTGAAATGATGGCTGCACATGCTGATCTTAAATTGACGCGTGTTTCTGTTTCAGAAGCGGGTGCATCTGTTTATTCAGCATCTGAATTGGCTTCACAAGAATTGCCAGATCTAGATGTTTCAATTCGTGGTGCAGTATCGATTGCACGTCGTTTACAAGATCCTTTAGCAGAACTGGTGAAGATTGATCCGAAATCGATTGGTGTAGGTCAGTATCAACATGACGTCAACCAAACCGGTTTAGCAAAAACCCTTGAAGCGGTGGTTGAAGACTGTGTGAACTCAGTGGGCGTGGATGTGAATACAGCATCTTCTGCAATCTTGGGTTATATCGCAGGTTTAAATAAATCAATCGCTCAGCAGATTGTAGACTTCCGTAAAGAAAATGGTCGTTTCGATAACCGTCAAGCGTTGAAAAACGTGCCACGTTTAGGCGAGCGTACCTTTGAACAAGCAGCAGGTTTCTTACGTATTCAAGACGGTACAGAACCTCTAGATGCCTCTGCAGTTCACCCTGAGTCATATGCTTTGGTGTCTAAAATTGTTGAAGCGAAAGCAACCACAGTAAAAGATATTATTGGCAATACTGAAATTATCCGTCAAATTGATGCTGAAGCATTCGTTGATGAAAAATTCGGTCTGCCAACCATTAAAGATGTTTTGGCTGAACTGGAAAAACCAGGTCGTGACCCACGTCCAGAATTCCGTACTGCGAAGTTCCGTGAAGACATCACTGATGTAAAACAACTCACTGAAGGTCTACAGCTTGAAGGTGTGATCACCAATGTAACCAACTTCGGTGCCTTCGTGGATATCGGTGTACATCAAGACGGTTTGGTGCATATTTCTGAACTTGCCAATGAGTTTGTGGCGGATCCGCATAAAGTGGTGAAACCAGGTCAAATCGTACAAGTGCGTGTTTTGCAAATTGATGCTGAACGTAACCGTGTCAATTTATCGATGCGTCCTGAAGGCTCTGAAGCGCCGGTGAAAGCGCCGCGTCAGCCACGTCGTGAGCCTGCAAATGGCGAACAACGTACAGAACGTAAACCACAGGGCAAGCGTCCGCAAAATGCACGTCCTCAAGGCGATCGTCCACAGGGTGAACGTCCGCAACGTCAAAAGCCACAAAATGCGAAACCACAAGAAGCGAAAATTGGTGGTTTAGGGGCATTGTTACTTCAAGCAGGGATTAAAGGTTCGAAGTAATCTTTAAGCTTTAAATAAAAGACCGCCTGATTGGGCGGTTTTTTTATGCGTTTAGATTGGTGTTCTAGAGGGCGTATTTATCCATTAATGATGGGTACAATCCAACTACAGATAATCAATAAAATGCCAAAATGTCCGATCTTACGGCAGACTTTAACAAAATTCGGTACAGGCTGTTCGAGTTGTTGCGCATATTCTTGCAGATTACGGCTTTTACTTTTTCGGGTGTACCAAAGAAATACCATCAAATCGATACAGATTAACAGTGTCCCCACATTTGCCACCAGATCCATGACCTTGAAATCATGCGTATAGGCTGAAATCGCAATCACATAAGTTAAATAAAAGCTAAACGCAACCGTGACACAAAGCAGAATCGATTTTAAATAAGACATAAAACATCGAACATTAAAATGGAACTTAATTTATAACATAAACAATCAATTTATAAGGAAATTCATGTGAAAAATATGTGGGGTAAATGATCACTATTGGCTCTGTTTTATTGAAATATTTTGGGCAAAGCGTATTGAAAATGCTCAACTTTATCAGACCAAAATGAACTGAATCTGAAATCAGTACATTGACTAAGAAAAGCACACACAAGTCTATAAAAACAGCACTATTCGCTGTGGTTATTGTCAGACAATATCTTAAACACCTGATGATAATGCGTTGAATCATCAGATGAATATTGTTTTACATGTCTGTTTTTGAGTGGGTGAGTGACTGATGTTAATTTCTAATTTTTGCTTTGCAAAGCGTTGTATTTGTTCCTGTGTTGATGTGTTGAATCACATGTCCTATTTCGAATCCTGAATGAATTGGACTGAACTGAGTGAAAGATTAAATTCAACTCATTCAATGCTTTTTTTCATTTTCTTTTTCCCGAAAAATAAAGCCATTTTGAAATGATTATTTCTTGATAAATCAATGGACTTCGCATAAAGTATGCGCATTATAAAAGTGTGATGTGTATCACACTATAATGAAGCACTTGAACATCAATAAATCATAATTTCAGTGTTGGCTTTTAGAGAATAATAAATATGTCGAATACAATCCACAAAAGAGGGTTTTACGCCAGTGACCTGCTATCTGGTCTGGTGGTTTTTTTAGTCGCATTACCGCTGTGTTTAGGCATTGCAAGTGCATCAGGCGCACCGCTGATTTCCGGTGTGATTGCGGGCGTGATCGGTGGCATCGTTGTCGGGTTTCTCAGTGGTTCCCACATTAGTGTGTCAGGTCCGGCAGCAGGTTTGGCTGCGATCGTATTGTCCTTATTGACTCAGTTAGAGGGAAATTACCAAGCCTTTTTACTGTGTTTGGTTTTGGCGGGTGTGGTTCAAATCGCCTTTGGTCTTTTTAAACTCGGTTCATTTTCAAACTTTATTCCCACCAATGTCATTTTAGGTCTATTGGCTGCCATTGGTTTGATCCTGATTATCAATCAATTACCGCATTTGCTTGGCATTAAGATGGACTTGCTCAAAGCACACTGGCAAGACGGTTGGGGGATATTGTCTCAACATTTTGATTATGGTGCAGCGCTGATTGGACTCATTTCGGTCGCATTGATTTTAGTGTGGGATAAAACCCCACTGAAAAAAACTCAACTGCCTTCGGCCTTGGTGGCAGTGGTTTTGGCAGGAGTACTGAACTATATCTTTACCCATACCGGTTCGAGTTTGGCGGTGCGTGATGAGCATTTAATTCATTTACCCAATGTATTGTCTGGCACTGAATCAATTTTTAGTTTCCCAGATTTTAGCTATTGGAATAATTCGATCATCTATACTGGTGCGATTACTCTTGCGGTGGTGGCTTCAATCGAAACCTTATTGAACCTTGAAGCGGCAGATAAGATGGACCCGAAAAAGCGGGCATCACCACCAAACCGTGAACTGTTTGCACAAGGGGTTGGGAATACCTTTTCTGGTTTGATTGGCGGTATGCCGATTACCTCTGTGATTGTGCGCAGTTCTGTCAATGCCACCAGTGGTTCTAAAACCAAATTCTCTGCGATTTTCCATGGGGTGTTATTGGCAGTCGCACTCATTTTACTGACACCATTAATTAATGTTGTTCCGCTTTCTGCACTGGCAGCCATTTTGATTTTGACCGGTTTTAAACTGGCAAGCCCAGCACTATTTAAGCGTTTGTATGGCGAAGGCTGGAAGCAATTTTTACCGTTTATCGTGACCGTGGTTGCGATCATTTTTACCGATCTTTTGATGGGCATCACTATTGGGTTGGTGCTGAGTCTGATGATTATTTTAAAAAATAATTTAAAGCGAGGCGTGCGTGTGATTCATGAAACGCATTTACATGGCAAGATGACGCGCATTGAGTTGGCGCCGAATATTTCATTTTTAAATCGGGCAGCTTTGGTGTCGGCTTTAGAAAAATTGAAAAAAGGTGAAACTGCGATTATCGATGCATCGAATACCTATTACATCGACCCTGATGTATATACGGTAATTAAAGAGTTTAAGGATGAAACCGCACAGAAAAATCATATCGATTTAAAACTGATTGGCTTTAAAGCGCATTACCCTGAGTTGGTGGAAGAAGAGCTTGATATCAACATCAGTACCCAAGAAGTGCAACGCCAATTGACCCCGGCACAGGTACTTCAATTATTGAAAGAGGGCAATCATCGTTTCGTCAATCATGAGCGACTACATCACAATATTGCACGTCAAATTCAAGTGACTTCTGAGGCAGGGCAACATCCCTTTGCGGCGGTCTTGGGGTGTATGGACTCGCGAGCACCGACAGAACGTATTTTTGATGTCGGGATTGGGGATCTGTTCAGCTTACGTATTGCAGGTAATATTGCAGGTCAAAAAGTATTGGGTTCTTTGGAATTTGCCTGTAAAAGTAAAGGTTCCAAATTGGTGGTGGTGTTGGGGCATACCGACTGTGGTGCTGTGACCTCAGCATGTCAGTTGTATGAACAAAATCAGGACATCACCAAAGTCACAGAAACCCCGAATGTGCAGTACTTCTTAAAGCCGATTATGGAAGCAGCACATACCGTGAAAACTGAGCAATCGAGTTATCAGTTGACCAGTAATTTTATTCACGCAGTGACGGTGCTGAATGTGCAAAACAACATTCGCTATATTTTGCAAAATAGCCCAGTGCTCAAACAGATGGTAGATGAGGGTGAGATTTGTATTGTCGGTGCGATTTATGATGTGCATACCGGTAAAGTCGATTTCATCTAATTGTTAACATAGCTAAAATAAAAAAGCCTTCGTAATGAAGGCTTTTTATGTCGAGCTGAATTAAACGGAAATCAAACTGAAATCAAAATAAACCCGCTTAAATCATCAAGCTTTCACATAAAAAACCTGAGGCTAAGGTTGCCAAACCGATTTTAGACCAAACATAATCTTTAGTTTGGCTATTGGAAGATGAATTCTGTGCCAATAGCTGTTGATCTATATTATGGATCGGTTGCTGATGTGGTGAAAAAGCGAAGCCTTTGGGTGCCAATGTTAACTTCAGTGCCAGCTCAATACACAGCATCATCAATCCGATCCGCATGATTGAATTGAAACTCAACAGTTGTGCGCGATCCATCTGCATAAAATCAAGCAAAAGCCATGTGGCACATACGATAAAAAATAAGCGGAATACAGGTTCTATTGTCATTATTAGATCACTCAGGTTGAGTTTCTTTTGAATGATAAGGATGAATTCTTAAAATTTGATTAATTTTTTATACGGTTTTGTTGTTTAAAAGCTGAAACCTGCATCGAACTCAAGACTGAACTATCGATGCATTTTGATCGTTGCTCACCAAAGAGATTACCAATGCTCACCGGGGAAAATGCGCGCATAAGCACGTTGCACAAAATTGAGTTTTTCTTGCTCTCCTACAGAAGCAGTCGAACTTGGGAACAGGTTATAACCAATCGACATCAGTTTATTGTTAATATCCGGCGCAATGGAATAGGTAATCGATGCCAAGCGTCCCAAATGCGTCGCGACTTTTTTCGGACGTTTTACGATGGCTTCCGCAATTAAATCTGCTGCTTGTTCAGGGCTGAGTGCAGGGACATATTTATAGATTTTGGTCGGCGCAATCATCGGGGTACGTACCAAAGGCATATAGACCGAGGTAATTGCAATTTTATGTGAATGTACTTCTGCAGATAGACAACGACTAAAGGCATCCAGTGCGGCCTTTGATGCAACATAGGCAGAGAAGCGTGTGGCATTGGCCAGTACGCCAATCGAGCTGATGTTAATAATATGACCCGCTTTACGCTCCATCATTTGTGGTAAAACATTTAGGATTAAACGCACTGAACCAAAGTAGTTCAGTTGCATCGTACGTTCAAAGTCATGAAAACGTTGAGTCGACTCATGTACTGCACGACGGATTGAACGACCTGCATTATTAATCAGAATATCGATATGATCGACGGAAGCTAAAATCTGTTGGGAAACTTCATCAATCTGGCGTAGATCATTAAGATCACATGGGAAAATGCTGGCTTGACCGCCCTTGGCTTCGATCTCTCGTTTGGCTTCAATCAGCGCGTCTTCTGTACGTGCCACCAAGATCACATGTGCACCTGCATCGGCAAGTTTATACGCTACAGTTAAGCCAATCCCGCTCGAAGCCCCTGTAATCAGCACGACTTTGCCATGCACTCTGTGTTGGAAACGTTGTTCTAATTTCTTATTCATTCGAATTTTCCCTATCAGATACCCATATTCATTTTTGAAATATACGGTGTGATCTCATTACATCGGAGAGGGATGTAAGGATTAATGAGTAATATAAGGGAATCATAGCTAAAATAGGAAAAATTACTATATATAACTATATGAAATTACAAAATATTTTAGAGTAATTGCTCTATTTTGATTCTTGTTTTAATTATTCTTTATAACCCATTTTATGACTCAATCCAAGAGAAATAACAAACTTTAAGCGAGTCAAAATTAACCTTAAATATGTATAAAAAAGCCACCGTATCGATGGCTCAGTAGATTGTTTTTAAAGCTTAAACTTGGGCTAAGGCTTGCTCTAAGTCTGCAATGAGATCATCTGCATGTTCAATTCCAATCGATAAGCGCACCATGTCAATGCTCACGCCTGCAGCTTTCAACTCTTCTTCATTGAGCTGACGGTGGGTGGTGGTCGCAGGGTGACACGCCAAACTTTTGGCATCACCGATATTCACTAGGCGGGTAAACAATTGCAGTGCGTCGATAAAACGAGTTCCGCCTTCTAGACCATCCTGTACCCCAAAAGAAAGGATCGCCGAAGGTTTGCCTTTGACGTATTTCTGGGCTAGTGCATGTTGAGGGTGATCTTTTAAGCCGGCGTAATTCACCCATTTCACTTTTGGATGGGCTTTGAGATATTCAGCGACTTTGAGTGCGTTCTCAGTATGACGTTCCATACGTAAGCTGAGGGTTTCTAAGCCTTGTAAGATTAAAAACACATTGTGCGGGCTAATGGCAGCCCCTGTGTTACGCAGCGGCACCACACGTGCACGTGCGATATAGGCAGCTTCACCTAAAGCTTCTACATAGTTGACGCCGTGATAACTTGGGTCAGGCGTGTTGAGTGCCTTAAAGCGTTCAGGGTATTTGCCCCAAGGGAATTTACCGCTATCCACAATCATCCCGCCAATTGAATTACCGTGACCACCAATATATTTGGTCAATGAATGCACCACAATGTCTGCCCCGAATTCAAAGGACTTTTGCAGAACTGGGGTTGCCACCGTATTGTCCACCACCACAGGCACACCATATTCATGCGCAATTTTAGCAATGGCTTCCAAATCAATAATATTGCCGAGCGGGTTGCCAATTGACTCAACAAAAACGAGTTTGGTTTTATCGTCAATTAAATTGCGGAGTGCTTCAGGGTCTTGGTAGTCAAAAAAGCGCACTTCAATCCCTTGCTTCGGCAGGGTATGCGCAAAAAGGTTATAGGTACCGCCATACAGCGTCGACACTGATGCAATATTGTCACCCGCTTCGGCAATGGTTTGAATGGCATAAGTGATTGCAGCCATACCCGATGCCAATGCCAGTGCCCCAATGCCACCTTCAAGTGCGGCAACACGCTGCTCAAGCACCGCCGTGGTTGGATTCATAATGCGGGTATAGATATTGCCTTGAACTTTTAAATCAAATAGGTCAGCGCCATGTTGGGTGTTATCAAAGGCATAAGAGGTGGTTTGATAAATCGGGACAGCCACAGCTTTGGTGGTTGCTTCAGGTGTATAACCGGCATGAATGGCTAAGGTTTCGTCTTTATAAGGCATTGAAATAGCTTCTTGTTGATTGATTATTATTCAAATATAGCACTCTTCCTTATACAGAGAAGCGCCAAATTGATGAAATGTTTATCTAAAAATTGCATAAGATTTCTCCAGCATGGCTTGGATATTTGCAATCTGATCAAGGCTAAATTTGTTTCATCGTTTAACTTGTAACAATGCATGCAAGATCAGATTCATGCCTTATTTTTTTAATGTATTCATCGTATAATGCCTGCGGATATTGTTCGCGTATTTTTTATTCTTGCGAATGTTGATTTTTTTATAGAGGAGTCCTACGTGGCCCAATATATTTACACGATGAACCGTGTGTCGAAAATGGTTCCGCCGAAACGCGAAATCTTGAAAGACATCTCTTTATCATTTTTCCCAGGCGCTAAAATTGGTGTTCTTGGTTTAAACGGTGCAGGTAAATCTACCTTGCTTCGTATTATGGCTGGCGTAGATAAAGATTTCTCAGGGGAAGCACGTGCTCAACCGGGCATCAAAATCGGTTACCTTGAGCAAGAGCCACCACTTGACGAAACTAAAGACGTTCGTGGTAACGTTGAAGATGGTTTACGTGAACCATTGGACGCATTGGCGCGTTTGGACGAAGTTTTTGCTGAATATGCGGCTGAAGATGCTGACTTCGATGCCCTTGCAAAAGAGCAAGAGAAGCTAGAAGCGATCATCCATGCTTGGGATGCCCATAACCTTGGCAATCAAATGGATCAAGCGGCAGCTGCATTAAACCTTCCAGCTTGGGATGCAGACGTATCTAAGTTGTCTGGTGGTGAGCGTCGTCGTGTTGCATTGTGTCGTTTGCTTTTGTCTAAACCTGACATGTTGCTTCTTGACGAACCGACGAACCATTTAGATGCATCTTCTGTCTCTTGGTTAGAACGTTTCTTGAAAGACTTCGCAGGTACGATCGTTGCGATTACGCATGACCGTTATTTCTTGGACAACGTGGCTGAGTGGATTCTTGAGCTTGACCGTGGCATGGGGATTCCATACCAAGGGAACTACTCTTCTTGGTTAGAGCAAAAAAATGCTCGCTTAGAACAAGAGAACAAGCAAGAAGAATCTTTTGCCAAAGCATTGAAAAAAGAACTTGAGTGGGTTCGTTCAAATGCGAAAGGTCAGCAAAAGAAAAACAAAGCGCGTATGGAGCGTTTTGAAGAGCTTAACTCGCGTGAATTCCAACAGCGTAACGAAACGTCTGAAATCTACATTCCACCGGGTCCACGTTTAGGGAACAAGGTTGTAGAAGTTGAAGGCATCAGCAAATCGTTTGGTGATCGTACGCTTTATAAAGATTTATCATTCGTTGTTCCACCTGCTGCGATCGTCGGTATCGTGGGTGAGAATGGTGCAGGTAAAACGACACTATTCCGTATGATGACGGGCGAACAACAACCGGATACCGGTTCTGTGGTTCTCGGTGAGTCTGTGAAAGTGGCTTATGTAGGTCAGATTCGTGACACCTTAGATAACAACAAAACGGTTTGGGAAGAAGTTTCTGGCGGTTTGGATATCTTGAAGATTGGCGAATACGAAATTGCATCTCGTGCATATATCGGTCGCTTTAACTTTAAAGGTCAGGATCAGCAAAAACGTGTAGGTCAATTGTCAGGTGGTGAGCGTAACCGTCTACAACTTGCGAAAATCCTGCAAATGGGTGCAAACGTCATCTTACTCGATGAACCATCGAATGACTTGGATATCGAAACATTACGTGCACTTGAAGATGCAATCCTAGTATTCCCAGGTACTGTAATGGTGATCTCGCATGACCGTTGGTTCCTTGACCGTATTGCAACGCACATCTTGTCATTCGAAGGTGAAACACCTGAATTCTTCACAGGTAACTATGCTGAGTTCGAAGAATACCGTCGTAAACGTGATGGTGATGATTTAGTGGCGAAGCGTCAAAAATATCGCAAAATTGGTAACTAATTTTTAGTTCTGATTTAAAAAAACCAGCCTCAGGGCTGGTTTTTTATTGCTTATACAAAAATGGCTTGAGCTTAGTTAAACCGAATCTTTAGGAAATCGAGATTTCAGTGAGGGCTTTTTCAAGCTCAATTTTGGCTGCTTCGTGACCTTGATAACTCGCTTGGTTTAGCCAGCGTTCTGCCAACACATAGCTTCGATCTAAACTCAGTTCACCTTTAAGATAACTCATGCCCATTTGGTACTGTGCATCTTTGTCACCTCTTAAGGCTGCTCTCAAATAATACCACATTGCATTACGGACTTCATTTGAAGCTGTTTCAGGTGTTGAATTGGTTGTATAAACCTGCTGTGAATCAGATTTAGCTAACGTTTTTGGGTTTAACTCATCCTGAGTTTCAGCATAGACAACACGCTGATTTGAATTATTTAAAGACAGAGACATATCCACCTCCACAATCATCCATGTGATTAAAATTGTATTTATATGTTTTTTTAGTACGACCACCTCTTTAGTTTTAAGTTAAGGTGAGCCGATATGCAAATAAAAAACAGGCTGAATTGATTTTATTTGTAACTATTCAGTCCGTGCTTAAAAAGCTTTTAAAATCATCCAACAATAAAAAGAGGGTATTCAATGTCAGCGCATCATGGACATGATCATTCCCATGCAGTAGTGACCGAAGAAAATGCCAAGAAACTCAGTATCGCCTTACTGTTGACCACCACATTTTTGCTGATTGAAATTGTTGCAGGCTTCATCACCCAAAGTTTGGCCCTTCTGTCTGATGCGGCGCATATGTTTACCGATGCTGCTGCTTTAGCCATCGCTTTGATTGCTATTAAAATCGGCAAGATGCCAGCAGACAATAAACGCACTTTTGGTTATCAGCGTTTTGAAATTTTGGCGGCATTGTTTAATGCGCTAATGTTGTTTGTGGTGGCGATATATATCGTGTATGAGGCCTATCAACGTTTTAGTCAACCACCTGAAATTCAAAGTCTAGGTATGCTGAGTGTTGCTATAGTCGGTTTGGTGATTAACCTGATCTCGATGAAAATTCTATTTTCCAGCAGTGAAGGGAGTCTGAATGTTAAAGGAGCATATCTTGAAGTACTGAGTGATGCGATTGGCTCGGTTGGAGTGATTCTCGGGGCAATCGTGATTTATTTTACGGGGTGGATGTGGGTTGATACGGTGATTGCTGTGCTGATTGGTTTTTGGGTGCTACCCAGAACATGGCTGTTGTTAAAGCAAAGTATCAATATTTTACTAGAAGGTGTGCCTGAAGAAATTGATATTGAGCGACTCAGAAGCGATTTGCTGAATTTAAATGGGATAGAGAGTATTCATCAACTCAAAGTTTGGGCAATCACCTCCAAAAATATTCATTTAACCGTGCATTTATATGCCCCCGAAACCGATCATCGCCTGTTGTATCGGGAGGCGTTAGAGATGCTGAGTTATGTGCATGGGATTTCTGAAATGACTTTACAAATTGAAGATGATCTGTGTTTGAACCATTTGCATCAACATAAGACTATAGATCAAAACCAAGAGATGGATGAGCAGCACAATGCTCATCGTGGTCATAGTTATGGTCATGGTCATGAGCATAAACATTAGCATTAAAAAAAGCATTCCCATGCGCACTATGCTGATGGGAATGCTTTTAAATATTAGAGCTGATCTCTTAGTCTGAACTCATGCATTACAATTCACACTGAGCTTCAACACAATGAAACATCAATCAAGAATGGAAAATTAGTTTTCCCATTCGTGGTTACATTCACGACATTTCCACTTTTTCTGTGATTGCATGAAGGCTTGCATTGAAATTTTAAAATCAGGAAGGTCACGCCAGAACATAATGCCTGATACCACTGCCACTGCGGCAGCCGCATACGTTAAAATTTGCAGGGTCTGACCGACACCACTGCCAAAAATAGACATTACGATACAAATGATGATCAGCAACAATAAAACCAAGATCGTTGGAATTAAAATCACGAGGCTTTTAGGCACCATTGGGCGTGCGGCGACACCATTGGCTTGAGCAACGGGCATCACTTTACGACTTTGGCATTTCGGGCATTGGTATTGCATGACAACTCCACAATTCTTTTGGCTAATTCTATAACATTGCAGTGCAAATCGAAAATTTACAGATAAAAAAAAGCCACTGATTGAATCAGTGGCTTTTTAGAATTTGGCGTCCCTACGGGGATTCGAACCCCGGTTACCGCCGTGAAAGGGCGATGTCCTAGGCCTCTAGACGATAGGGACAATTGAGGCAACACTGGTTAGCTAACTTAGCTCAACCGACATTGTTATTCACGCTGTCTGTGTGGTCGCTATATTAGGGGCATCACGACCACACGTCAACATTAAATTCAATTAAGCTTGATCAACTGCATCATTTTTCGGCAGTTTTAGGCTTTCATTGAGTTTTTCCCATACTTTCGCTTCT
The DNA here is from genome assembly GCF_011578285.1 of Acinetobacter lanii. NCBI lineage: Bacteria > Pseudomonadati > Pseudomonadota > Gammaproteobacteria > Moraxellales > Moraxellaceae > Acinetobacter > Acinetobacter lanii. The sequence continues at coordinate 267,292 of NZ_CP049916.1, forward strand.
TTTTTACTCGGACCGCCTACAATTTCAAGGGCATGACGTAAACGAGCAAAGGTCAAATCAGGACCAATCGTCACCATAGACTGCATTACTGGCGTTGAAGAGGTTGAACCTGCAATCGCAATAAAGAAAGTCGGCATGAAATCACGCAGTTTGATTTCCATTTGGTTGGCCAAGTCCATTAAGGTTTGGCTCACCGTGTCATTGTTCCAGGTAAACAAGCTCTCTAAACGCCAAATAGCAAATTGAAGACTTTGACGCACTTGTTCTTCAGAGAGTTTCTTGCTTTCAAACTGTTCTTTAGACAAAGTCGGGAACTGGTTGAAGTAGAAGCCTGCCCAATTCACTGCTTCAGACAATAAATTGATACGTGGTTGAATCGCAGCAGCAATCTCTTCTAAGGTTTGACGGTCAGATTTCCATGCCAATAGAGTGTCGAGTAACTGACCTGGAGTAAGCGCTTTAATCCACTGACCATTCAGCCAATTGAGTTTTTCAACATCAAAAATTGGACCACCTAAAGACACACGTTTAATGTCGAAGTTTTCGATCATCTCAGCTAAAGTGAATTTTTCACTTTCGTCTGGCATCGACCAACCCATACGACCTAAGTAGTTGAGCAACGCTTCAGGTAAAACACCGATGTCTTTATAGTAGTTAATTGAGGTTGGATTTTTACGTTTAGACAATTTTGATTTGTCAGGGTTACGTAGCAATGGCATGTGACACAATACAGGCATGTCCCAACCAAAGTATTGGTATAACAACTGATGTTTCGGTGCAGATGGAATCCATTCTTCACCACGGATCACGTGCGTGATTTCCATCAAGTGGTCATCAACCACGTTAGCCAAATGGTAGGTCGGTAAGCCATCCGTTTTGAGTAGAATTTGCATATCCACTTGTGCCCATGGAATTTCTACTTCACCACGCAGCATGTCGTTAAATTTACAAACGCCTTCAGTGGGCACTTTCATACGAATCACGTGTGGTTCGCCAGCAGCAAGGCGACGTTGTACTTCTTCTTCTGACAACAATAAACCACGACCGTCATAACGTGGAGATTCGCCACGGGCTTGCTGTTCCGCACGCATTTGATCAAGCTCTTCAGCGGTTGCGAAGCAGTAGAATGCATGACCTTTTTCGACCAGTTCCAAAGCGTACTGTTTATAAATGCCCATACGCTCAGATTGACGGTAAGGTGCATGTGGGCCACCGACATCTGGGCCTTCAGACCAGTTTAAACCCAACCAACGCAGTGAATCTAAAATCATTTTCTCAGATTCAGGAGTTGAGCGAAGTTGGTCAGTGTCTTCAATACGAAGAATAAATTCACCACCATGTTGTTTAGCAAAGCATAAGTTAAACAACGCAATATAAGCTGTACCTACATGAGGGAAACCTGTAGGAGACGGGGCAATACGAGTACGAACAGTCATAGTCGAAAATTATTCAAATATAAATTGCATCTATTATAACGAAAAAGCCCAATCGCTTAATGATTAATTCATCATTTCAGGATCGGGCTTTCAAAATCTTGCGAGGGCTCAAGATTTGCGTAATTTTTTTATATGTTAGCTAAGCTAATAAACTGTTTTCAGAAACCTTTGATTAACTATGTTGTGGGAAAATCGATTGAACAAAACGTGAAAAACGTTGATGCTGTTCGGCAAAGAAATTCTGCGTCGGTGCAATTTGAATGGTGGTCATGACTTTGATTTGGTCATTATCAATGACCGTATTGGAATCATGACGATCACGTTTTTGTTGTGACAAGGCTTTTTCAATTGGAGACAAAGGTTTGAGTAATTTGTCCGACTTTTCCATGACCATATTGGTCTGCACAGCGGCAGTGGTCTTTTTCAAAGCTGCAGAATGACCAACTTGCACAGTGGTCGCAATCATTAGGCTTAAGCCGAGTGTCTTATAAAATGCTGTTTTCATGTAATGTCGTTCCCCCGAACTTGATATTGTTATGTACGTTTTACATTATGGATTATATTTTAACCATAAATTCCATAAAAAGTACAATTACATCACACTTTTTTACAAACTATGCTTAAAAAAAGCAGGACATGTAATGAAGTGCAACCGTTATGGCCATTTTTATATTTGTAACAAATAAATATGAACTGAACATGAAGATGTCTATTTGCATCTAAAAATACAGCTTTTTACAAGCCCAGGAGGCGATTCAATAGACAATAGGGGTATATCTTAAAAAAAGAATTGCACATTTTTTATTCTTATAACCAAATGATTGTGAAATAAAAAAAATAAAAATATAGTGCTCTCAATCATAAAAAAATAAGCGAAATCCATGAAAAAAATCATTTTAAGCACCTTACTCAGTGTGGTCGGTGTGTCTGGACTGCTAAGCAGTGTAAATGCTTTCGCCGCCGATAAAACTTTATTAAACGTGTCTTATGATCCGACTCGTGAGTTTTATCAAGAATACAACAGCAGTTTTGGTGAATATTGGAAAAAGCGCACCGGTCAGTCAGTGGATTTTAAACAATCACATGGCGGCTCAGGTAAACAAGCGCGTTCCGTGGTCGATGGTTTACAAGCCGATGTGGTGACATTGGCATTGGCCAATGACATTGAAGAAATCGTTAAGGCGGGGCTGATTCAACCGGGTTGGCAAAAAGAATTTCCCAATAATTCGGCCCCTTATACCTCGACCATCGTATTCTTGGTGCGTAAGGGCAATCCTAAAGGGATTAAAGACTGGAACGATTTGATCAAACCCGGTGTTGAAATCATTACCCCAAATCCAAAAACAGGCGGTGCACCACGTTGGATCTACTTATCGGCTTGGGGTTATGCCCTCAAACAACCCGGTGGAAATGATGCCAAAGCACGAGAGTTAGTGAAAAAAATCTATAAAAATGTCAAAGTTTTGGACTCTGGTGCGCGTGGTTCATTGACTACGTTTGCTGAGCGTGGCATTGGTGATGTGTTGCTGTCTTGGGAGAATGAAGCGTTGCTTGCGACACAAGGTCCTGAAAAAGATAAATATCAAATCATTTATCCATCGATTTCTATTTTGGCTGAACCATCGGTGGCGATCGTGGACAAAGTGGTCGATAAAAATGGCAATCGTAATTTGGCCAAAGGTTATTTGAATTACTTGTATTCGCCGTTAGGGCAAGATTTAGCAGCCAAATATAATTTCCGTCCTCGTGATGCTAAAGCTGCAGCCAAATATGGCAATAAATTCCCGAAAATCCAATTGTTCACCATTGATAAGGTCTTCGGTGGTTGGGCAAAAGCACAGAAAACCCATTTCGTGAATGGCGCGATTTACGATCAAATCGTGGCTGAAAAATAGTTTAAATTTCGAGTCATTATAGAAAAAAAGAGTGCATCAATTTGTGCTCTTTTTTTATTTGAATATACGGCTTTTAATACGATTTAATTTTAACAAGATAGTGTGAAGCAAAGATTGATAGTGATTTAAGGTGAATGATTTGCGGTTTATATCTGAATTTCATATATTGAGCGCAATATGATTAAAATTGAGCCGTGATGAAATTAAAATTTAAAACTGTGTTGACCCATGTACTGTTGGTCGCAGGTCTTACGGGGACTGCAGTTACTACACAAGCCGCTGAGCGTGAATTTTTAAATGTGTCTTATGATGCAACACGCGAATTTTATACCGAATTTAACCAATCTTTTGGTGACTATTGGCATAAGCGTACCGGTCAAAAGATTCATTTTAAACAATCGCATGGCGGTTCAGGCAAACAAGCACGTTCGGTGGTCGATGGTTTAAAAGCCGATGTGGTGACTTTAGCTTTAGCCAACGACATTGAAGAAATCGTGAAATCAGGTCAGATTAAATCAGGTTGGCAGAAAGAGTTCCCGCATAATTCTGCACCTTATACTTCAACCATCGTATTTATGGTACGTAAGGGCAATCCAAAACACATTAAAGATTGGACCGATTTGACCAAGCCGGGCGTACAGATCATTACCCCAAATCCAAAGACCGGTGGATTACCACGTTGGGTGTACTTGTCGGCATGGGGTTATGCACTGAAACAACCCGGTGGTAATGAAGCCAAAGCCAAAGAGATGGTGTCGAAGCTGTATCACAACGTGAAAGTGATGGATTCGGCTGCACGTGCTTCAATGACCACCTTTGCGGAACGTAATATTGGGGATGTGTTACTGACGTGGGAAAATGAAGCATTGGTGACGCAAAAAACTTTGGGTAAAAACAAGTTTGATATCGTCTATCCATCGATGTCGATTTTGACCGAACCTTCAGTTGCGATCGTGGATAAAACTGCTGAGAAAAATGGCAACAAATGGTTAGCACAAGGTTATATCAACTATTTGTATTCACCACTCGGTCAAGATATGGCAGCGAAGCATTATTACCGTCCGCGTAATCCACAGGTGCTGGCAAAATACAAAGCACAATTCCCAACTTTAAAAACCTTTACCATTGATGAAGTGTTTGGTGGCTGGGCAAAAGCGCAACAGACCCATTTTGCCAATGGGGGTATGTTCGACCAAATCTATAACAACAAACGTTAATGGGTTAATGACTCATTCAATGCAAAAAAGCCAATCTTTCGAGATTGGCTTTTTGTCGAGGTCGTCTAAAAATTATTGATCAGCAAGCGCTTTAAAACAATGCGCATAATCTTGTCGAACATTGGCTTGATCTGCTGGGCTCATTGCCAGATATTGATCAATTTTTTTTGCGACAAATCCTGCATAGTATTTGGGCTGACTCAAGGCATAACTTGGCGTACTTTTCTTAAAGAAACGTTCGGCCTCTTCAACTAAGGTGCTTTGATCTGCATCTACAGCCAATTTTTGAATGGTATTACATACTGTTGCAGTATGAATCGCTTTTTGTTCTGCATTTGGACCACGATTAATGAGCCACACAACAGCAATAAGTATTACGACACAAATGCCAAGGATGGGGAGCATTTTTTTGGACATAGCGTTGTCATCATTTTGAATGAAGCTCTATCATGAATCATAAAAAAATGACCATGACAGCCGAATCAACAGGGGGAGGGGATTGGTTCACTAAGCCAATATATTAACAAAAATCCAAGATCATCGAGCAAAGTTTTTTGTTTTCTCTGATGATTGGAGCGCTGCATTTTAAAGATTATATTCATGTTTTTGTACAAGAGATGCTTTGAATTGGAATATTTAGATCAAAAAAATCAAATTCGTCTTGAAAAGTAATATTTCCGTACAAAAAGTCGTTTGGAGCTTTGACAAAACAAGGTAATAATGTGCAGTTAAATTTTCATGGTCTTGATTAAACAATTATGTCGCATATTTCTGTATTACTTCACGAAACTGTTGATGCCTTAGTGGCGGATCGCAATACAGGAATCTTCATTGATGGTACCTTTGGGCGAGGTGGCCATACTCGTTTATTACTGTCTAAATTAGATGAAAATGCGCGTGTTTATGCTTTTGATAAAGATCCGCAAGCACTTGCAGTCGCCGCAGAACTCGAGCAAGAAGATCCACGTTTTAAAATTATTCATGCCAGCTTTGCTGACCTGAAAGCTGAAATGAATCAACGTGGTATCGAAGAAGTTGATGGGATTATGGCAGACTTAGGGGTGTCATCACCACAGCTCGATCAGGCTGAACGTGGTTTCAGCTTTATGAAAGATGGCCCACTCGATATGCGTATGGACAACTCTCAAGGCTTAACGGCGGCAGAATGGTTGGTTGAAGTGGATGAAGAGCATTTGGCCAATATTATTTTCCAATATGGGGAAGAGCGTTATAGTCGCCGTATTGCCAAAGCGATTAAAGCGGCAGGTTATATTGAAACCACAGCGCAATTGGCTGAAATTGTCAAAGTCGCGCATCCGAAATGGGAAAAGAATAAACACGCCGCAACCCGCACTTTCCAAGCGATTCGTATTGAAATCAATAAAGAACTCGATGATGTACACGCATTTTTGCCACAGGCTTTAGATTTGTTAAAATCAGGTGGGCGTTTGGCGGTGATCAGCTTCCATTCTTTGGAAGATCGTATTATTAAACAATTTATTCAAAAAGAATCGACACTACCTGAAGACACCAGTTGGGGTATGCCACAAAAAGTGCAAGATAACCGTCGATTGAAAAAAATTGATCGTGTCCGTGCCAGTGAAGCAGAAGTCAAACAAAATCCACGTTCACGTAGTGCGTGGCTACGTGTTGCGGAACGCTTAGAGAAATAAAAGGCGAACAATGAAAGCAGAAAGTGTAGAAGAACAAATCAGCACAACCGATCGCTTGGCACGAAATAAAATCATTGCGTATAGCATCCTTGCGCTGTTGGTTTTAAGCAGCGCTTTTATGGTGGTGTATCAAGTGTATTTGTATCGTCATGATTTTCGTGAGTTCAATACACATATGCGTGATCGTGAAGACATTAATGCAGAGTGGGGGCGTTTGCTGATTGAACAGCAAACCTTTGGTGCTACGGCACAAATTGGGACACGTGCGGTAACGCAACTGCGTATGTATTCGCCACCAACTGCACAAACCGCAGTGATTTCATTACCAACAACACCAGCAAAATAAATAGGCATGCTGAATGGTCGATAAACGGACAACCAAACAACCCCGTAAAAAGCAGCAATCTATAACAGAAAAACCGACGATTGCAGTCGATATGTGGCGTTTTTATTTAATGTGGGGCGTGGTGCTGTTGTGCTTCGTGGTTTTGGTTGCACGTGCCTTTTATGTGCAAGTGGTCAATAAAGACTTCTTGCAAAATAAAGCCAATGCCAAAATTTTAAGAACTGAAAAACTCAAAGCCATGCGCGGTGTGATCAGTGACCGCAATGGTGTGCCGCTTGCGATCAGTACACCGATCATGAAGGTAGTGATTGACCCGCAGAACTATTTTGAAACCAAAGAAACCTTTGACAAAATTACGGCTGAACTGAAGAAAAATCCAAACAGCTATAAGCTGAAAAATCAGCTACCTAAAGAAAATCTGAACCTTGATGACTTGGCGGATGCGGTCAGCATTGATCGTGCTGAACTGAAAAAACGGGTTGAAGCAAAAAGACGCTCACGTTATGTGGTACTCAAAAAAGAAGTGCCACCACCGCAAGCCGATTTATTGGTTCAGCGTAATTTCGCTGGGGTATATGCAGAGAAATCTTATAAGCGTTATTACCCACAGCCACAGCCCAATGCGCAAATTATTGGCTTAACCAATACCGAAGGCACCGGGATTGAAGGCCTAGAAATGCAGGTCAACAAACGTTTGGCCGGTGTCGATGGTGAGCAGAAAATTGCCCGTGACAAACAGGGTAATCGTGTCAAAACCCCTGAAGTGATTAAAGAAGTTCAGCCCGGTGAAAATATTACCTTGAGTATCGACTCGCGTTTACAGTACATCATGTATCGTGAATTAACAGCAGTCGGTGTGGCCAATAATGCACGTTCAGCCACAGCCATTGCAGTCGATGTCAAAACCGGTGAAATTTTAGCGATGACCAGTTGGCCGTCGTATAACCCAAATGATAAGAATAGTTTAGCCAACAAAGATGCCATGCGTAACCGTGGTGCGGTCGATTCATTTGAACCGGGTTCTACCATGAAGCCGTTGACCATTGCTATGGCCTTGGAAAGTGGCAAATTCACCACCAATTCTGTGATTAATACCTCGCCGGGTTCAATGCGTGTGGGCAACCATACCATTCGAGATACGCATAACTATGGTGCACTGACTTTGGGTGGGATTATCCAAAAATCATCCAACGTCGGGGTGTCTAAAATAGCCTTGTCATTGCCTTATCCAACCTTGCCGACTTTTTATAAACGTTTAGGTTTTGGACAACGTTCTGCCGTTAAATTCCCAGGTGAAAGTCCAGGTTTGATTTTGCCGCCAAGTAAATGGAACGTATCTGAAGTTGCGACCATGTCCTATGGTTATGGTTTGAATGCGACTGTACTGCAAATGGCAGATGCCTATGCCATGCTGGCCAATAAAGGTTTAAAAATGCCTTTAAGCTTGTACAAGCTCGACAAGCAACCCAAAGGTGAGCAAATGATTGATCCAAAAATTGCGGATCAAGTTTTGTTGATGATGGAAGGCGCGACTTTACCGGGCGGTACGGCAACGCGAGCAGCGATTCCGGGATACCGTGTGGCGGGTAAAACCGGTACAGCACATAAGCTTCGTCCAGACCGTAAAGGCTATTCAACCACCGAATACCGTGCACTGTTTGCTGGTGTTGCACCAGTTAGTGATCCACGACTGGCGATGGTGATGGTGGTTGAGAATCCGAAAGGCGCATATTTCGGTGGTACGGTGTCTGCACCGGTGTTTGCCAAAGTGATGCAAGAGTCGTTACGTTTGCTCAATGTACCTTTAGATAAACCTTTAGAAACTCCAAAATTCCAGTAAATAGGTGAAGAATGTCCATTACATTTTTAGATCTTTACACCGTTGAGCAAGCACCTGAATGGATGAAGCAATCCTTTCAGGGCTTCAATCTGGATAGTCGTAAGGTCAGCGCAGGGCAAATTTTTATTGCCCTGACGTCATTTTCACAGCCTGAAAAAACCATCGAATTTGCGCAAAAAGCGCTTGAGAATGGTGCAATCGGGGTGATTTCTGAAACCGATTTAGGCTTAAAGAATGGGTATGTCATTGCTCAAGTTCGCCACTTGATGGGCACATGGCAACAACATTATTTACACGCCACTCAACCCTTAACGCCTGCACGGATTATTGCGGTCACAGGCACCAATGGTAAAACCACCATTTCACGTTTGATTGCTGAGCTTTTAATGCTGAAAGGCAAAAAGTGTGCGGTGATGGGAACCACAGGTAACGGTATTTTACCGAATCTTGAGTCGTCATCGCATACCACGCTGGATGCTTTGCGTTTGCAAACAGCCTTGCATGAATATGCACAACAAGGTGCTGAATTTTCATCAATTGAAGCCAGTTCACATGGTTTAGAGCAAGGGCGTTTAAATGGCTGTGCGATTGAAATTGCAGCCTATTCGAATCTGAGTCGTGATCATTTGGATTATCACGGTACGCTTGAAGCCTATGCGGAAGCCAAATCGCGATTATTTCAGTTTGAGTCACTGAAAGTGGTGATCATCAATATTGATGATGCGCATGCTCAAGTGATGCTGGATGCGGCACGAAACAATCCTGCACAGCCAAAGATTTTAACTTACTCAACCACCCAAGCGGCCGACTATCAAGTCCAAGGAATTCAATATAGCTTGAATGGGGCACATTTTCAGTTGGTGACGAAAGATGCACGCTATGCCGTGCATAGTCCATTGCTCGGTCATTTTAACATTGAAAATATCGTGGCGAGTTTGGTGGCAGCAGAGCAGGCAGGCTTTGAGCTAGGTGAACTCATTGCACGGGCACCTCAATTGAAAGGTGCACCGGGCCGTATGCAAGTCATTCGTGACGGTGAACGTTTATTTGTCGTGGATTATGCGCATACCCCTGATGCTTTAATTCAAGTGTTAACAACATTAAAACGTCATGTATCGAAAAATTTATGGGCGTTGTTTGGCTGTGGTGGAGATCGTGATCGTGGCAAGCGTCCGCTCATGACCCAAGCTGCACTTAATTATGCCGATGTAGCATTAATCACCTCAGATAATCCACGTACTGAGAACCCTGAGCAGATTTTTGCGGATATGAAAGCGGGCATCGATTTTGAAAACAAAATCGTGCATGAAATTCATGACCGTCGTGAAGCGATTAAATTTGTCGTTCAACAGGCAAACGAGGGTGATATTGTGGTGATTGCCGGTAAAGGGCATGAAAATTATCAAGAAATTGATGGTGTTCGACATTGGTTTGATGATGTGGTGGAAGTACAAGCTGCGATTGATGCCCAACATCATGATTTAGATTCCGCATTTCCTGCACAATAAGGACATTGATATGCATACTTCAACCACCAGTACGGTTCCTTTAATGCCTTGGACTGCGGAGGAGTTGGTTCAAGCGACACAAGGGCATTGGCACAATAACAAAGCGCCTCAAACCACGATCAAACGTATTTTGACCGATTCACGCCACGCTGAGCAAGGTGATGCTTTCTTGGCGCTCAAAGGTGAACGTTTCGACGCGCATGATTTTATTGCTCAAGTTGCAGAAAATGGCTGTGAAGTCGCGATCGTGAGCCATCCTGTCGATGCTGATCTTTGCCAATTGGTGGTTGAAGACACGCGCTTGGCTTTAGGTCATTTGGGCGCATTTCGCCGCCAACAATATGCTGAGCTTAAAGTCATTGCTTTGACAGGCAGCAGTGGTAAAACCACAACCAAAGAAATGCTCGGTAGTATCTTAAGCCGATTAGCACCAACCTTGATCACACGCGGTAATTTAAACAATGATTTAGGTGTACCGATGATGCTGTTAGAGCTTCGTCCTGAACATCAATACGCCGTGATGGAGCTTGGTGCGAGTCATCAAGGCGAAATTGACTACACTTCCAATTTAGTTCAACCGCATGTGGCAGGGATCCTGAATATTGGTACAGCGCATTTGGGTGAGTTTGGTGGTCGTGATGGCATCTGCCGTGCTAAATCTGAAATTTATACCCATATTGCGAAAACAGGGACATCGATTGTGCCTGCTGCCGATGATTTCACAGATACCATTCGTCAAGCTGTGCAAACCGAGCAGCAGCTGAGTTTTGGCATGGGTGGGGACATTTTTGCTACCAATGTGCAGTTACATCCGCAGTCTTCAAGTTTCACTTTAAATACACCACAGGGTGTACGTGAAGTGAATTTGCCGTTTGCAGGAGAGCATAATGTTCAAAATGCCACTGCTGCGACTGCTTTTGCCTTAGCCATTGGGGTCGGTTTAGACGACATTGTGGCAGGTCTAGAACAAGCAGTCGGTGCAAAAGGACGTTTGAACTTTATTCAAAAAGATAAATACCTGTTTATCGATGACACCTATAATGCCAACCCAACCTCGATGCGTGCTGCGGGCGAAGTGCTTGCACAGCAAGAGGGAGTTCGCGTGATGGTGACTGGTGACATTGGTGAACTCGGTGCGAGTGCAGCACAACAACACTATATGTTAGGGCGTGACCTCGTTTCAATTCAAGGCATCAATTTTGTGGTAGCAGTCGGCGAATTTGCGCCTGCTGCACAAGAAGGTGCACGTAGTACACAATATGGTAAAAAAATGCAGGCGTTTTTAACTCAAGCGCAGGCACTGCCATTTCTTCTAGATCTAATTAAAACACATCAACCTCAGTCCATGAGTTTCCTGTTTAAAGGTTCTCGTTATACCCATATGGAAACGTTGATGGCTGACTTGATGGAGAAACTCTAAATGCTGTTATGGTTATTTGAACACTTGGCGGGCTATAACAGCTCGTTTCAGGTGGTTCGCTATTTAACGTTACGTTCACTGCTGAGTGTATTGACTGCTTTGACGATCGGGCTTGTTTTGGGGCCAGTGATGATTCGCAAGCTGCAAGCATTGAAATATGGTCAAGCTGTCAGCTCATATGCACCTGAAGGTCATGCGAAAAAAATGGGTACACCGACTATGGGGGGGGTGCTGATTTTACTGTCTATTGGAATCTCCACCTTATTGTGGGCAGACTTGTCTAATCCTTATGTTTGGATTGTGATGGGTGTGATGGTGATCTTTGGTGCAGTCGGTTGGGCAGATGACTGGATTAAAATTCGTTATAAAGACAATGCCGGTTTACCTGCCAAGAAAAAATTCTTTTGGACTTCAGTGGGTTCATTGGGTGCAGGTATTGCACTTTACGTGATTGCACAGCAACAGCCGAATCCTGTGACCACAGCGAACATGTTGGATTTGCTGATTCCATTTTTGAAGAATTTTAGTATTCCGTTGTCGATCATTCCCTTGGGTTTAGGCTTTATCATTTTCACTTACCTTGTGATTAATGGTGCATCAAATGCGGTGAACTTAACTGATGGTCTAGATGGTCTGGCGATTATGCCGATTGTCTTGGTTGCAACAGGTTTAGGCGTGTTTGCTTACCTAGCAGGGGACACACGTTTTGCGACTTACTTACATATTCCGTATGTAAAATATTCATCTGAGTTGGTGGTGATCTGTGCAGCAATGATTGGTGCCGGTTTAGCATTCCTTTGGTATAACGCGCATCCTGCTCAAGTCTTCATGGGGGATGTCGGTGCATTATCACTTGGTGCAATGCTTGGTACGATTGCGGTGATGGTTCGTCAAGAAATCGTGTTTGCGATCATGGGTGGTGTATTCGTTGTGGAAGCAGTCTCTGTATTCCTGCAAATTGGTTCACTGCGTATGCGTCAAAAGCGTGTGTTCCTGATGGCACCTTTGCATCATCATTACGAGAAGAAAGGCTGGCGTGAAACCCAAGTCGTGATTCGTTTCTGGATTATTACGATTATGCTGGTAGTTTTAGGCTTAATGACCTTAAAATTACGTTAAGCAAAAGACATTCAAAAAAGAGTCGGCATGTGCCGGCTTTTTTTTCGCTAAAAAGACTGGAGAAAATGATGAATCTGCTGATGTGTCCTGTATGTCGTCAGGCATTAGTGCTCAAAGACAAAACGTGGCGCTGTGCAAGCCATCATAGTTATGATGTTGCGAAGCAAGGTTATGTCAATTTACATGTGGTACAGCACAAACACAGTAAAAATCCAGGCGATACCCCTGAATCAGTACAAGCACGCCGCGCTTTTTTAAGTGCAGGGTTTTATGCACCACTACAACAAGCCGTGGTCAAACTGATCCGTGAATTGTGTATTGAAAATTTACTCGATATCGGCTGTGGTGAAGGCTATTACACTGACGCGATGCAAGCTGAAGTGCTGCAATGTGTAGGCGTAGATATTGCCAAAAATGCCGTTCAGGTGGCTGCTAAGCTGAATAAAAACGTGACGTGGGTGGTGGGTACAGGCGCCGTTCTTCCTGTGGTCGATGCGTCTATCAATTTATGTACCAGCTTATTTAGCCCGATTCCTGAGCAAGAAATTTTACGTGTACTGAAAGATCAAGGCTATTTAATGGTGGTGACGCCTGCGACTGAGCATCTCTATGCGATGCGGGAAGCCTTATTTGAAGAAGTGAATCCGCATGAGCCGGCTAAATTTGTTGAGCAGTTAAGTTTGCATTTTGACTTGGTTCAAGAGCATGTGATTGATGCGCCCATGCTATTGCAGCAACAAGATCTTAAACATCTTATTGCAATGACGCCTTATGCTTACAAAGCCAAACCTGAGCTACGTCAAGCATTGGAGCAAAAACAGCAATTTGAGTTAAATGCACAATTCCAAATTTATCTGTTCCAGAAAAAAGCCTGATTAATACAAGGGTTGTGGTATTGCACTTGTATTAAAAAAGCCCTCATTGGAGGGCTTTTTTTATGTGGTAGGACTCGGTTCTATTCCACTTCATTGATTAAATCTTCAAGTGCATCTTGCTTCGGTGTGACTGGTTTAGATGGCGCTTGATTCATTGCCGGTGGCGCTGTTCGTTCAGGTTTTAGCGTTTGTTCCTGCCCGGGTAAATCATCAAAATCCGAGTTGTTGTTTTGTGGCACAACCGGTTTTGGACGATAGATCGGTCGAGCCAGTGGAGGGGTACGATCAGTCCGTTCTGCTTCAACGGGCTGAGGTGTATTGCCACGCTGATCTCGACTTAAAGGTGCTTTGGCATTTTTATCTAAGCTGACCCACGCTGCTGGTGTACCTTCAAGCGCTTTGGCCATAAAGTTACTCCAAATGGGCAGTGCTGCAATGCCACCATATTCACGACGACCAAGTGTAGACGGGGAGTCGAAACCGACCCAAGTGATGGTGACCAGTTTGCCATTAAAACCAGCAAACCATGCATCTTTGGCATCGTTGGTGGTGCCTGTTTTACCGCCTAAATCACTGCGACCAATTTTCAAAGCTGCACGACCTGTACCGTGCACAATCACATCATGCAGAATATTGGCCATATCAAACGCAGAGCTTGATTTTAAAATCCGCTGTGCTTGACGATATTGGCTACTTTCTTCTTTACTCAAAGCTTGTTGCGGTTTCGCTTGTTCTACTTTCTTATTGGTGATTTCTATCACTTCATCATCAGGTGTCGTCGCTTCGGTGGTTTCAGTTGGCTCAGGCTCATCTTTGGCATTAATACATGGGATGCACGCATAGTCTGGATTGGCTTGATAAATGACTTTTCCATAAGCATCTTCAATCCGACTAATAAAATGCGGCTGCACACGGAAGCCACCATTGGCAATGGCTGAATAACCTGTCGCCATTTGCACAGGCAGCACCTGAGGTGTACCGAGCGCGATGGTGTAGTTACGCGGAATTTGATCTTCTTGCAAACCAAAATCCATAAACAATTGGCGAGTACGCTCAATGCCTACGGTTTGTAACAGTCGAACAGACACCGTATTACGCGATAAATACAGCGCACGACGTAAGGGAATCATCCCTAAATAGCGACCATCCGAGTTTTTCGGTGACCATTTTCCAATGGTGATCGGATTATCATTGACCATGCTGTAGGGAGTCATGCCACGCTCTAAAGCCAATGCATAGACAAAGGGTTTAATGGTTGAACCCGGTTGACGCCAGCCTTGTAAGGCACGGTTAAATTTAGATTGATAAAAATTATAACCACCAACGATGGCAATAATAGAACCATCATTTGGATTAACTGCAATCAACTGACCTTGCACTTTCGGCACTTGCACCAATGACCAAGAAGTTTTACTTTCATTTGGACGCAGGCGAACAATATCTTTGACTTTAACAATTTGTGAAGCTCGGCTAGGCGCGCCGCCGACACTATTGGCATTACGATAAGGACGTGCCCAAGACATCCCTGACCACGGTACAGTCACAGTTTTTCCATCTTGCATTAACGCTTCAAAAGAATTGCTATTGACCTTGGTCACTTCCACGGGATAAGTATTGGCATAAGCGACAAAATCTTTAAGCGGTTTGTCATGCGCTTCTGCACCACGCCAGCCATGACGACGGTCATACTCTTCTAGACCTTTTTGTACCGATTCTTCTGCAAATGCTTGGCGTTTATAGTCAATGGTGGTGTAAACCTTGTAACCTGAGTCGACCGCTAATTCACCAAATTTACTCACTAATTCTGAGCGGACCATTTCGCCGACGTAGGGAAAACGATTGCTGATACCGCGATCAGGCATGTTCAGCACCACAGGCTCCGCGACAGCGGTTTGATATTGCGCTTGGCTGATATAACCTAATTGCAACATCCGTCCTAAAATCCAGTTACGACGCTCTAAGGCACGTTCTGGATTTGCTACAGGGTTGTATTTTGATGGTGCTTTTGGAAGTCCTGCAATCATCGCCATTTGAGCAATGCTGAGTTGATCTAAACTCTTGTCATAATAAATCTTGGCTGCAGCAGCAATACCATAGGCATTTTTGCCTAAGAAAATCTTATTGACATATAAAGTTAAAATATCTTCTTTGGATAAATTTTGTTCTATTTTGCGTGCCAAGAAAATTTCAGTCAGTTTGCGCTTTAAGGTTCGATCTGCAGATAAATAATAGTTTTTTGCCACCTGCATGGTGATGGTAGAACCACCTGTTTGTACATCAGAACCGGTTACCGTTTCACTGACGGCACGCCCTAAACCTTTAAAACTAATCCCACTGTGTTCAAAAAATGAAGAATCTTCAGCGGCTAAAAAAGCATGAATAAAAGGCTTTGGAATTTGATTATATTCAACAGGTACTGAAAGTTTGCCCCCATATTCAGCAATCAATTGATTGTCTGCAGTGTATACCTGTAACGGTTTTAGCAAAGGTGCCTTTTTCAATGAACCCATCTCTGGAAGAGAAGGCGCAATGTAAAGATACATGCCATAAAAGCCCATCGGAATCGTGACTAAAATGATGATAATCAGCAAAAAAAAGGGATGAATGTGTCCACAACAAGATAGCTTTTTCATAACAAGTAAGTTTTAATAGGTGCTAAAGGCAAACTAATTGATGGTCAGTATAGCTTCTCATTTAACGGAAATGTTAGTTGAGTTTTTATATCCGCAAAAAAATTAGACCAAATGTATTGAGTTTGTGTTGTTGTTGGGGAAAGAAAAATAATAGGAATTGCATCGTGCTTAGACTTTATCGTAAGCCAAATAAGGGGTTAATGGGAGTGGATATTAGTTCCACTTCTGTAAAGATTTTAGAACTCTCTGTTAAAAATGGCCGTTACTGGGTAGAAAGCTATGGGCTAAGTCCATTGGTTGACGGCAGTGTCGTCGAAAAAAATATTTTAAATGCTGAAAATGTCGCAGATGCTTTAGAGCGTGCGATGAATATTGCCAATCCACAATCTTCCAATGCAGCGATTGCTGTACCGACTTCGATGGTGATCAATAAAATCATCGAGATGGACGCTGACATGAGCGATGATGAACGTGAAGTTCAGATTCGTATGGATGCAGAGCAATACATTCCATTTCCATTGGATGAAGTGAGTTTGGACTTTGAAGTTCTCCCTGAAAAACTCGCCAATCCACAACGGGTTAATGTGCTCTTGGTGGCAACACGTACTGAAAATGTCGATTCTCGTGTCGAGGTTTTGGATCTGGTTGGACTGGAGCCGAAAGTGGCGGATGTCGAAAGTTATGCACTCGAGCGTAGTTTTGAGGTGTTTGCAGATACTTTACCGATTGGCGTGAACTTGGTTGGTATTTTAGATATTGGTCACACCATGACCACTTTATCTGTGATGCAAAACGGCAAGATTATTTATACCCGTGAACAGGTCTTCGGCGGCAAACAATTGACTCAAGACGTGCAAAATCGTTATGGACTGTCTTTTGGGGAAGCAGGGCGTGCCAAGAAAGATCGCACGCTACCTGATGATTATGAATCAGAAGTTTTAATGCCATTTTTAGATGCGGTGGTACAGCAAGCTGCGCGTTCATTGCAGTTCTTCTTTTCTTCTTCTCAGTTTAATGAGATTGATCATATTTTATTGGCGGGTGGTAATGCCAATATTCCTGGTCTACAAAAACTCATGCAACAAAAATTAGGCTATCGTGTCACTGTTGCCAACCCATTTCTACAAATGGGTTTTTCTCCTCAAATCGATCTTAGAAAAATAGAAAATGATGCGCCATCTTTGTTGGTGGCGTGCGGATTAGCATTGAGGAGTTTTGATTAATGGCAAAGATTAATTTACTCCCTTGGCGTGATGAGCTAAGAGAACAACGAAAAAAACAATTTATCACCATTTGTATCGCTGTTGCGTTATTGGCCATTGCTTCGGTCTTGGGGACTTGGTTTTATTTGAATCAAAAGTTGGATGATCAAGAACAAGCCAATCAACTGGTGACCAGTACCAATCAAAATTTGGATACCCAACTCAAAACCCTAGATGGTCTGCAAGAACGCCGTAATAGTGTGATTGAACGGATGAAACTGATTCAAGGTCTAGAAGGGCAACGCCCAGTGACTGTGCGTTTGGTTGATGAGTTGGTTCGGGTGATGCCTAGTACGGTTTATGTGACCAAATTTAGCCGTGTTGGGGATAAATTTACCATTGAAGGCAATGCCGAAAGTCCGAACAGTGTCGCTGAATTACTACGTGGCTTAGAAGCCTCCGAATGGTATCGCAATGCCTTTATGAACTCGTTCTTGGCAGCGCCAGAAGTCAAAGACAAAGCGCCAAGTTCAGTGGTTCCGCGTGTTGAAGAATCCTATGGCACCTTTGTCGTGACGGCGGATATTGGGGAAATTGCATTACCGGCGCCAACAGATTCAAATAATAATAAGGGGGCTACGCCATGAGCCGTGAAGACTTAGACGATTTTGATGATGCGCTCGATACACCGAAAAAAAATAAAATGACGGTGGATAAGTTTTTTCAACAGTTCAATACCTTAGATACCAATAACTTTGGAAGCTGGCCTTTATCGGTCAAAATTACCGTGTGGTTATTTTTGTTTTTTGTGGTGTGTGCCATTGGTTATTTTCTGGCGATTAAGCCGAAACTTGAGGCGATTGATCAAGCCCATGCACAAGAGCAAAACTTGCTGAATGAGTTTAAAGACAAAGATTCAAAATTACGTAATCTGCAACAGTATCAAGCGCAACTCCAACAGATGGAAGCCAATTTTAATCAGCAACTGCAACAGTTGCCGAAAGAAACTGAAATTCCAAGTTTGGTTGAAGACATTAACGTGACCGGTGTCAATTCAGGACTCAAGTTTAAAAATATTCGTTTGGAAAATGAGGTCACGCAAGAGTTCTTTATTGAACAGCCGATTTCGATTGAAGCGACGGGCGACTATCATGCTTTTGGAATGTTTGTCAGTGGAATAGCAACCTTACCACGTATCGTGACCTTGCATGATTTTGTGATTACCGCAACGCAAAATACCGATAAAAAATCGGATATTCCAACAGTCGATTATTCACTCAAAGCCAAAACATACCGTTATGTAGCTAATGCCAATGATGTTCAGACATCAACACCTGTCAACACTGCAAATACTGGAGAAGCACCGCCACCTGCACCAACAACTGAGGAGGTGAAACAATGAAAAAAATAAGCATACTTTCTACCTTAGCGGTTTTGGCAGTGTTGAGCGGTTGTGACTCGCGTATTGATGCAGTCAATCAAGAAATGGCGAATATTCGAAATCAGCCACCATTACCGATTGAACCTGCACCGGTGTTTAATCCTGTACCGGTGTTTCACTATTCTGCTCAGCAACTGCGTAGTCCAATTTTGCCGAATTCGTTGGCCAATGAGCTGAAAATTATGTCGGGCAAACGGGTCTATCCGAATTTTTCTCGGCCGCAGCAGCCCCTTGAAAGCTATCCATTAGAAACTTTGAATTTGAAAGGCAGTTTGAAAAGTAAAAGTGGTCAAATTTTGGCGCTAATTCAAACGCCTGATGGGGAAATTGAAAAGGTTCAGCGTGGCAGTTATATGGGTGTCAATCAGGGGCGTATTGTGAATATCACCCCGACACGTATTGATTTGCTCGAAATTGTACCTGATGGCCGAGACGGTTATATCGAACGACCAAGAAGTTTGGTGTTAATTGGTCCAGTCGATTGAGATGCAATAAGGAATAACAATGAAAAATAGTCTGCAAAAAATTTTGGGTGGGGAACGTCACTTTATGAATATTTCAATGCGCCAATTTGCTCTGGCAACGGTCAGTATGGCTGTAATGCAAGCAGTATCCGCACAAATCACCATGACCAATGTTGTCCCAATGCAACTCCCTGGTCAGGGCACTGAAATTCGTGTGATGTTTAATGGTTTACCTCCACAACCTCAAGCGTATCAAGTGGAAAATCCATCGCGTTTAATTTTGGATTTCAATCAAGCCAAACAATCCTTGGTACAGTCTACGATTCCTGTATCGACAGCAGAAGCCAGCTCGGTTGAAGTGGCCTCCGATGATCAGCGCTCACGTTTGACGGTGAATTTAAATCAACCGGGCAATTACACCACGCGAGTTGAAGGCAATACCTTTATTCTAAAGATCAATAATAGCAATACGAATGTCGCAACAAGCTTGCCCAATATTGCACCTGTTGCCACGCGTCCAAGTCAAGGTCTTGCAGATATTGGCTTTCAGCGTGGTGGAGCGGGTGAAGGACAGGTCATTTTAAACTTGCAAGGGGCCAATACCCCTGTGGATGTACAGCAGCAAGGCAGTAAAGTGGTGGTGCGCTTCCTAGGCAATAAAATTCCCGCACACTTGATTCGTCGTCTGAATGTCAATGATTTTGCCACGCCAGTTTCTACAGTCGATGCCTATAATGATGGTTCTAATGGTGTGATTACCATTCAGTCTACCGGCAGCTATGAATATATGGCTTTTCAGGCAGAAGATAAGCTGACGATCAGTTTAAAACGCCCTGAAGAGAAAAAAGGCATTAAAAATCCTTTGGCCAATACCCATTATGTCGGTAATAAAATTTCACTCGATTTCCAAGATATTGAAGTGCGCCGTGTATTACAGTTATTGGCGGATTTCACCGGCATCAATATGGTGGCATCCGATACGGTGCAAGGCAATATTACCTTACGTCTAAAAGATGTGCCTTGGGATCAAGCCTTAGATATTATTTTAAAAACCAAGAATTTAGACAAACGCCGTAATGGCAGTGTGATTTGGATCGCACCGGTGACTGAACTGATTAAAGCGGAAGAAGATGAAGCCAAAGCCATTGCACAAAGTGTTAAATTGGCACCGCTCCAAACCGAGTATCTGCAACTGAATTATGCCAAAGTGGAAGATATTGAAAAGCTGATTACCCAAGGTAAAAATAACAACAGTAATGGTAATAGCAATGGCAGTGGGGGTTCATCAGACCCATTGGGCGACAGTGTGGGATCATTGCTGAGTCCACGCGGGACAGTCTCTGTTGACCCACGAACCAATACCTTAATTATCAATGATACGGCGCAGAAAATTGACCAAATCCGTAAAATGGTGGATTTGCTCGATGTGTCAGTGAAACAAGTCATGATCGAAGCACGTATTGTCCGTGCGACCACCGACTTTACCCGTGAGATGGGGGTGAAATGGGGACTGGTTTCTCAAGGCATTAATAAAAATAATGATTTCTTGGTGGGCGGTTCTCAACAAACACTATGGGATCTCAAAACCCCAGATGATGATGGAAAAATTACCATTACCCGTCCAGATAATCTCAATGTCGATTTAGGCACAACAGCAACAGCTGCGGGTAAAATTGCTTTTGGTTTAATCAGTATGTCTGACTTTATGTTGGATCTTGAACTGTCCGCCCTGCAAGCCGATGGTCACGGAGAAGTGATTTCTACACCGAAAGTACTGACTGCAGATAAACAACAAGCCAAAGTGGCTTCAGGTCAACAAATTCCTTATCAAACCACTGAAACAGCCGGTGGAGCAGCCACAGCCACAACTTCCTTTAAAGATGCATTGTTAAGTTTGGATGTAACCCCAAGTATTACCCCAGACGGCAAAGTGCAAATGAAATTGAACATTTCAAGTGACTCACCTGCAGGTTATGCACAAAATGGTGAAATCATTTTGAATAAAAATGAAATCAATACCAATGTGTTGGTAGACAATGGAGAAACCGTGGTTTTAGGCGGGATTTTTGAGCAGGAAACCTCGAATACTCAAACTAAGGTGCCGTTTTTAGGTGATATTCCGTATTTAGGTCATTTATTCCGTAAGGATGCAAAAACCAACAATAAACGTGAATTATTAATCTTTGTCACCCCAAGAATTGTTAATGACAGTCCATCGAGAAATCATTAATATACTTTCAATGAAAGCAATTCAATAGGTGACTCCTTGCCAAGCAAAGAGTTTGAATCCCTACCGAATATTTATTTGGTGGGGCCCATGGGAGCTGGGAAAACCACAGTTGGTCGACATCTCGCAGATTTACTGCATCGAGAATTTCTTGACAGTGATCACGAAATAGAAAGAAAAACTGGGGCGACCATCCCATGGATTTTTGAAAAAGAGGGTGAACAAGGATTCCGAGCACGAGAGTCTCTTGTAATTAATGATTTAACGTCAAAGAATAATTTAGTGATTGCGACAGGTGGCGGTGCGGTAACGCAACCGATCAATCGTGAGTATCTTAAACATCGTGGTATCGTGATTTATCTGTATACTCCGGTCGAAATTCAATTACAACGCACTTATCGCGATAAAAATCGTCCTTTACTTCAAGTTGAAAATCCTGAACAAAAACTTCGCGATTTATTGTCTATCCGAGATCCTTTATATCGTGATGTAGCGCATCATATTATTGAAACCAATCAAGGTGCGGCACGCGATTTGGCACAACGGATTTTACATCTGATCTTGACCAAAGAATTGAACTCTCTTTAATGTTATTGGCTTACCATCATGCAAACCCTATTTGTTGAACTTGGCGATCGCCGTTATCCGATTTTTATTGGTAGTCATCTTAATCCGCAGCAACTGCTTGAGCCTTATATTCAGGGTCAGCAAGTGATGATTGTGACCAATACCACGGTACAGCCTTTATATCTTGAGCATTATGTGACAGCGATTGAAGCACTAGGTAAAAAGGTCAACACATGCGTATTGCCAGATGGTGAGCAGTATAAAAACATTGAACATCTGAATTTGATTTTTGATGCCTTGCTTGAAGCCGGCTTTAATCGAGATTGTACCGTGTTGGCTTTAGGTGGTGGTGTAATTGGGGATATGGCCGGTTTTGCTTCAGCCTGTTTCCAACGCGGTGTGTACTTTATTCAAGTCCCGACCACGCTGTTGTCTCAAGTCGATTCAAGTGTTGGCGGGAAAACCGGGATTAATCATCCTTTGGGCAAGAACATGATTGGGGCTTTTCAACAGCCGCAAGTGGTGCTTGCAGACATGGCACAACTCAGTACTTTACCTGATAGAGAGCTTTCAGCAGGTTTGGCAGAAGTGATTAAGTATGCTTTGTTGGGTGATACTGAGTTTTTAAGCTGGCTTGAAGAGCATATGGATGGTCTCGTTGCACGTGATCCTGACTTATTAGCTGAAGCGGTATATCGTTCATGCGCGCATAAAGCACGTATTGTGGCGAATGATGAAAAAGAACAAGGCGAGCGCGCTTTACTCAATTTAGGTCATACCTTTGGGCATGCGATTGAATCCTATTTAGGTTATGGCGTTTGGCTGCATGGTGAAGCGGTGGCAACCGGGATGGTCATGGCTGCAGACTTATCTCATTTGATGGGATGGATTTCAGCAGACGATCTAGCACGTACAAAAAAAATCATTCAACGTGCGCATTTACCGATAAAATGTCCGCAAATTCCAATGGATGAATTCTTGGCTTATATGTCACATGACAAAAAAGTCTTGAATGGGCAACTCCGTTTGGTGCTGATGAAAGCACTTGGGCAAGCCGTCATTACCAAAGATTTTGATCTTGAGTTAATGAAACAGGCCATTTTGCAGAATCAACATTGATCACAGGTACACATATGACAGCAAAACACGCACAGAGAAACCATATTCAACACTATATTTGGTTGATTGCTGGATTGCTGTTTTTATTGTTTGCTTTTATTTTTTGGATCATGACCGACACTAAAGAATTGGTCACCCAGTCGAAACAAATTGAAGAAACCCAAGTCTTAATTCAACCTGAAAAAGTGGCGGCAACCACTAATCTAGGCGGTCTAACCGAAGAAGTGAGACCTTTGCAAATGACCACACGCATGGTGGCATCTGGCAATCATTTGGCTGAATTTCGCGGTACCAAGTTTATTGAAGAAAATGCCAAGCATTATAGTGTTGAGTTGTTTCGCGCAACGAATGAAGACGTGGTGAAGAGCTTTTTACAGAAACTGGATAATCGTAAGGATTTGATTTACTTCCGTTTGAGTGGTGAAGAGCAGGCTGAGCAGTATGTTTTAAGCTTTGGTAATTTTAAAAGTGAACATGATGCAAAAGCTCAACTAGAGCGCTTAACTGTGCCATTGCCTGCTTCAGTTAAGCCTCAATTGGTGAAATTTGAAGATTTTAAAAACCTAGTTAATGATTTGGGTTCTGACGAATTAGTCGGCGGCAACAAAGTCTATGAAGTTAAACTCAAGCCTGCTGCTGTTCCAGTGATTGATGAATCGATTTTGGCGCAAATGAAGCAACAAGTCACCCAAGCTTTAGCCGCTAAAACCACAGATCCTAATCAAACTACCACCCGCACTACGGTGACCCGCAAAGATCAGCAAGGCAATGTCGTTGATGTACAACGTTCACAATCTGCTGTAGTGCCAAAACCTGCGGAAAATCGACCACCAGCTCAAGAGCGTAAACCGGTAGAAACACAGATTAGTGATCCATTTAATTAAAAATAGTTCTAAAATGGCGCAAATTAGGGTATAAAAATATTAAATGCACACTAACAGTGCAACCATAAAGCCACATAAGCATGCCAAACGCCATTGTTTATGATGTGTTGTAATAACTATTTATTTTTAGAGAATAATAATTTTCTGGCACAAATATTGCTTTATTGGTGCACTGCTTTGATTCTTTGTCCCTATTATGGAGCGAAAATATTGAAACAGTGTGCGATTGAAGCGGCGTGTTCTGCGTTAAATAAGTGCGATCTGAGCGAATCATTTCAGCCTATTTAAACAGCCGATGGGAATCCAGCCCAAGACTGATAAAACGAACAACCGAAGAATTAAATCGTATTGAACAATTGAATAAGTTTTTGCCCCCTAGGGCCTTGTTGAGAAGGGTACGCTATGCACATGCCATCGCCTAATACTGTAGCTCCCGCTAAAGGTTTATACCAACCGGATGAGTTTAAAGATAACTGTGGTTTCGGATTAATTGCCCATATGCAGGGTGATGCAAGTCATGACTTGGTCAAGACCGCGATTCATAGTTTAAGTTGTATGACGCACCGTGGTGGTATTGCTGCAGATGGTAAGACCGGTGATGGCTGTGGCTTACTCTTGGCCATGCCAAAACAATTCTTTCGTGAAGAAGCCAAAAAACTCAGCGATATTACCTTAAGTGAAATTTTTGCAGTCGGGACGGTGTTCCTGAACTTAGATCCTGCGCTTGCAGCCCATTCAAAACGTATTTTAGAAAAAGAAATCGAGTCAGAAGGCTTGAGAGTATTGGCTTGGCGTGTGGTGCCGACCAATGTCGATGCATTGGGATCGATTGCACTGCAATCAATGCCTGCTTTTGAACAGATCATCGTGAACTGTCCAATGGGTGTAACTGAGGTTGAGTTTAACCGTAAATTGTTCTTGGCACGTCGCCGTGCAGAACAACAGCTGACCCAAGATTCGTCATTTTACGTTACAACTTTATGTTCTACCGTGATCACTTATAAAGGTCTGATGATGCCTGCAGCCATTGCAGACTTCTATACCGACCTTGCCGATGAGCGTTTAGAATCGCATATTGTGGTGTTCCACCAACGTTTCTCCACCAATACGTTGCCACGTTGGCCTTTAGCGCAACCATTCCGTTACTTAGCACACAATGGTGAGATCAATACCATTACTGCAAACCGTAACTGGGCTATGGCGCGTGTACCAAAATTTGAAAACCCATTGCTACCCGGCTTAACCGAGCTGAATCCAATCGTAAACCGTACGGGTTCGGACTCTTCAAGTTTGGACAATATGCTTGAAATCTTAGTCGGTGGGGGTATGGACTTGTTCCGTGCACTACGTATGCTGGTTCCGCCGGCTTGGCAAAACGTGGAAACTTTAGATGCAGACTTACGTGCATTCTATGAGTTTAACTCTAAGCACATGGAAGCTTGGGATGGTCCTGCAGGTCTAGTCATTCAAGATGGTCGTCATGCGATCTGTATGCTCGATCGTAACGGTTTACGTCCGGCACGTTGGGTGATTACCAAAAATGGCTACATTACATTGGCATCAGAAATTGGTGTGTGGGGCTATGAGCCTGAAGATGTGATATCCAAAGGTCGTGTTGGTCCAGGTCAAATCCTCGTAATCGATACTTTTACCGGTAAGATGCTGGATACCAATGACGTCAGCAATCATTTGAAAAAAATGCGTCCATATCGTCAATGGCTACGTGAAAACTCAGTGCGCCTGCAAGGCAGCCCTGAGCTTGAAGAATATTTGTGTGACCAAGGCTTAAAAGGCGATGCTTTAAAAGCTGCACAAAAAATGTTTATGGTGACCTTTGAAGAACGTGATCAGTTGCTTCGTCCAATTGCTGAAAGTGGTCAAGAAGCGGTCGGCTCAATGGGCGATGATACCCCAATGGCGGTATTGTCTCGTCAAGTGCGCCATGTGACCGATTACTTCCGTCAGCAGTTTGCCCAAGTGACCAATCCACCGATCGATCCCTTACGTGAATCGATTGTGATGTCACTGGAAACGTGTCTAGGTCGTGAGCAAAATGTGTTTGAACAAAGCCCTGAGCATGCAGACCGTCTGATCATTTCAAGCCCAGTGCTATCCAATTCAAAAATGCACCAAATTCGTACCCTCGGTCGTAAGGGCTATGAAATTGCAGATATCGATTTGAACTACCCTGAAGCTGAAGGTTTAGAAGCTGCGATTGCGCGTATCTGTATTGAAGCGGCTCAAGCCATTCGTGATGGTAAAACTTTATTGGTGATTTCGGACAAGAAGATTCGTCAAGGTTTCTTACCTGCAAACTCAGCGATGGTCACAGGTGCGATTCATCACCACTTGATCAAAGAAGGTTTACGTTCAGATGCCAACATTGTGGTTGAAACGGCATTGGCACGTGACCCACATCAATTTGCCGTGATCTTAGGTTTTGGTGCAACTGCGATCTATCCATACTTGGCTTATGACGTGATCAATGACTTGATTGCCAAAGGTGAGTTACTGGGTGATCCGATCCATGCACAATCGAACTTCCGTAAAGGGATTGAAAAAGGCCTATTGAAAGTCCTCTCTAAAATGGGGATTTCAACAGTGGCATCATACCGTGGTGGTCAATTGTTTGAAGCCGTGGGTCTGTCTGATGAAGTGGTTGCGAAATGCTTCACCGGTGTACCAAGCCGTATCAAAGGGGCAACCTTTGTTGATCTTGAAAATGATTTGAAAAAATTGGCAGAGACGGCGTGGAAATCACGTAAGCCAATCGATCAAGGCGGTATGCTGAAATTTGTCTTTGACAAGGAATATCACGCATTTAACCCAGATGTCATCAACGCACTGCATAAGTCTGTTCGTTCAGGTCAATACGCTGACTTCAAAGAATACGCAGAATTGGTGAATCACCGTCCAATCGCAACGATTCGTGATTTACTTAAACTGAAAACAGACAACCCGATTCCGCTTGAGCAAGTGGAGTCTGTAGAAGAGATTCTGCCACGTTTTGACTCTGCGGGTATGTCACTTGGTGCATTGTCACCTGAAGCACACGAAGCGATTGCCATTGCTATGAACACCATTGGCGGTCGTTCAAACTCAGGTGAGGGCGGTGAAGATCCTGCACGTTATGGCACGATTCGTAACTCGAAAATCAAACAGATTGCATCAGGTCGTTTTGGTGTCACCCCAGCCTACTTAACCTCTGCAGAAGTGCTTCAAATTAAAGTCGCGCAAGGGGCGAAACCGGGTGAAGGCGGTCAGTTACCGGGCGGTAAAGTGAATGGTCTTATTGCACGTTTACGTTACTCTGTACCGGGTGTGACTTTGATCTCTCCACCTCCTCACCACGATATTTACTCCATTGAAGATTTATCTCAGTTGATCTTTGACTTGAAACAAGTCAATCCTCAAGCCATGGTCTCAGTGAAACTGGTGTCTGAACCGGGTGTGGGTACGATTGCAGCAGGTGTGGCAAAAGCCTATGCCGACTTCATTACCATTTCAGGTTATGACGGGGGTACGGCAGCATCACCATTGTCCTCTATTCACCATGCAGGTTCGCCATGGGAATTAGGCTTAAGTGAGGCGCATCAAGCACTTCGTGTCAATGACCTTCGTGGCAAAGTCCGTGTACAAACTGATGGTGGTTTAAAAACCGGTTTAGACGTAGTGAAAGCAGCAATTTTGGGTGCGGAAAGCTTTGGCTTTGGTTCAACCCCAATGATTGCACTCGGTTGTAAATACCTGCGTATTTGTCACTTAAACAACTGTGCAACCGGTGTGGCAACCCAACAAGATCATTTACGTCAGGAACACTACATTGGTGAACCTGAAATGTTGATCAACTTCTTCCATTTTATTGCCGAAGAAACCCGTGAATGGTTGGCGGCTCTTGGTGTATCACGCTTAAAAGACTTGATTGGTCGTACAGACTTACTTGAAATGTTGCCGGGTGAAACGGATAAGCATGCCCATTTGGATTTGAGCGCACTGCTTGAATCACATCCTGCGGCAGACGGTAAAGCACAGTACTGCCAAGTGGAAGGCAATGCGCCATTCGATAAAGGTGTGTTGGCAGAGAAAATGGTGGCAGAAATGCTGCCTGCAATTGAAGCGGGTACCGGTGGTGAATACTACTTTACCGTGGGTAACTGTGACCGTTCGATCGGTGCGCGTATTTCAGGTGAAATTGCAAAACGCTATGGCAACTTGAGCATGGAAGCACATCCGGTCACCATGAACCTTAAAGGAACTGCAGGTCAGTCTTTAGGGGTGTGGAATGCGGGTGGTTTACACATCAAATTGGAAGGGGATGCCAACGATTATGTCGGTAAAGGCATGGCCGGTGGTCGGATCTCGATTTTCCCACCAAAAGGTTCACCATTCCAAACCCAGAATACCGCAATCATTGGTAACACGTGTTTGTACGGTGCAACCGGCGGTAAGTTGTATGCTGCAGGTACTGCCGGCGAGCGTTTCGCGGTACGTAACTCAGGTGCCTTTGCGGTGATTGAAGGTGCAGGCGACCACTGCTGTGAATATATGACCGGTGGTATCGTAACGGTGCTCGGTAAAGTGGGACATAACTTTGGTGCGGGTATGACCGGTGGTTTCGCTTATGTGCTTGATTTAGATAACGACTTCGTGGACCATTACAACCACGAGTTGATCGAATTGAATCGTATTTCAACCGAAGCAATGGAAGACCATAAAGCCTTCCTGAGCCGTATTTTAGATGATCATATTAAAGAAACAGGTAGTGCTTGGGCGTATAAGATCCGCAACGAGTTTGATTTCTACAGCCGTAAATTCTGGTTAGTCAAACCAAAAGCTGCCAATTTACAAACGCTGTTAAAAACAACCAAAGCCGATCCACAATAATTCCACTACTGCAGATAGATAGGCAGGTGTAGCGAGAAACACGACTACACCTACCCACGGAGAGAGACATGGCAGAGCGCCTCAACAATGACTTTCAATTTCTGGATGTATCACGCCAAGATCCAGAGAAAAAAGATCTCAATGTCCGCAAAGCAGAGTTTGTGGAAATTTATAAACCGTTTACAGCAGAAGTCGCGGCGAATCAAAGCCACCGTTGCCTCGGTTGTGGTAACCCGTATTGTGAATGGAAATGTCCAGTTCATAACTATATTCCAAACTGGTTAAAACTGATTGCAGAAGGTCGTATTTTCCAAGCAGCTGAACTGTGCCATCAAACCAATACTTTGCCTGAAGTCTGCGGACGCGTTTGCCCGCAAGACCGTTTGTGTGAAGGGGCATGTACCCTAAACGATGGTTTTGGTGCAGTCACCATTGGTAATGCCGAAAAGTACATTAACGATACCGCCTTTGCCTTGGGTTGGCGTCCAGACATGTCGCATGTCAAATGGACCGACAAAAAAGTCGCAATCATCGGTGCAGGGCCTGCGGGCTTAGGGTGTGCTGACATTTTGGTACGTAATGGCGTTAAACCTGTGGTTTTCGATAAGCGTCCTGAAATTGGTGGCTTGCTGACCTTTGGTATTCCAGAATTTAAAATGGAAAAAGACGTGATGAAACGTCGCCGTGAAATTTTCACTGGCATGGGCGTTGAATTCCGTTTAAATACTGAAATTGGTACAGACGTGACCATTGAGCAACTGTTGGCAGAT
Source organism: Acinetobacter lanii (assembly GCF_011578285.1). NCBI lineage: Bacteria > Pseudomonadati > Pseudomonadota > Gammaproteobacteria > Moraxellales > Moraxellaceae > Acinetobacter > Acinetobacter lanii. The sequence goes on from NZ_CP049916.1 coordinate 296,812, forward strand.
TATGATGCGGTATTCATGGGGATGGGCACATACACTTATATGAAAGGTGGTTTTGCTGGTGAAGATTTCGATGGTGTCTATGATGCACTGGATTTCTTGATCGCCAATGTTAATCGTACCCAAGGTTGGGAAAAAGCTCCGTCTGAATACATCAGCGTAGAAGGTAAAAAAGTCGTCGTGCTTGGCGGTGGTGACACAGCAATGGACTGTAACCGCACTTCAATTCGTCAAGGTGCTGAATCGGTTCTCTGTGCATATCGCCGTGATGAAGAAAATATGCCGGGTTCACGTCGTGAGGTGAAGAATGCACGTGAAGAGGGCGTAAACTTTGCCTTTAACCGTCAGCCGATTGAAATCGTGGGTGAAAATGGCAAAGTGACGGGTGTTAAAGTCGTGACCACGCAACTGGGTGAGCCTGATAGCCGTGGCCGTCGTAGCCCAGAGCCAATCCCAGGTTCAGAAGAGATCCTACCTGCGGATGCGGTATTGCTTGCTTTTGGTTTCCGTACTTCGCCTGCAGATTGGTTTGCAGATGCCAAGATCAACCTCGATGGTTCGGGGCGTGTGGTTGCGGCTGAAAAGCAGCAATACAAGTTCCAAACTTCGAATCCGAAAATCTTTGCCGGTGGCGATATGGTACGTGGTTCTGACCTTGTGGTGACCGCTATTTGGGAAGGGCGTGAAGCAGCAGAAGGCATTTTAGATTATTTAGATGTTTAATCTAAACTGTACAATCCGATAAAGAACCCACTTCGGTGGGTTTTTTTATATCGGAAAGATGAAAAAATTACTGATTTTGTCCAACAAGATCCACTATTATTTTTAATAACTGTTTTGATGCTATTCCACTGAATTTAAAGGTTTAAATGAGTGCATTTACTCGCTTGAATGTGATCGAATTGGCAAAAAATCACATCTGTGCAATGGAGTGAATTTTTTTGCAATATACAAAGTCAAGCATGCAGACAATAGTGGTTTAAATTCCAACAAATGTAGGATTTAAACCATGACGACAACCGCATTGACGACAGAAAAATCATACTTAAATCGTCCAAAAGCACTCGGCATTAAAGTGCGTCGTTTGAGCTATAACCCAAAAAAGATTAAACGCCATTTTTTTGCCAATTCTCCGGTGATGTCGCATTTACTCACGGCATTGTCTTCGACTTTTCCCATCGGTGAACAGTTCTTCGTGCATAGCGTACGCAATGTACGCGACAAAGTGACTGATGAGCGTTTACAAGCACAAATTGCGGCCTTTATTGGGCAAGAAGCCATGCATTCCAAAGCCCATGCAGAGTTTAATGATGCGTGGCGCCGTGATGATTATCAATTGGATAATTTCCAAGCGTGGTTGGCACGCCGAGATGAATTTATCCGGACCGTACATCCTAAATTACAACTGGCCATTACCTGTGCCTTTGAGCATTTCACTGCCTTGTTGGGCGGTTATATCCTGCGTCATCCTGAGATTTTAAGTACCTTGGATGAAGATGCGACCAAGCTCTGGGTGTGGCATGCCATTGAAGAAATTGAGCACCGTGCAGTGGCATTTGATGTTTATCAAGCGGTGTATAAAGATGACAAAGTACGCCGTAGTGTGATGCGCAGTGTGACCACTGGCTTTGCCAGTTTAACTTTTTATTCTGCCAGTCGACTGTTTATGCAAGATTATAAAAAGAGCATTCCTAAAGTTTCCGGTAATCTGTATGGGTTTTATTTGGTCGGCAAGATGTTGATTGAACTGATTCCTGAATATTTATCCTATTACAAAAAGCATTTTCACCCGTCTGAAATTGATTACAGCGATATTGTGGCGCATTGGAAAGAAAAATTAGCCAATGAATATCAGATTGAAGGCTTCCAAGAAGATGAGCCGAAAGCAATTTTATATAGTTAATTCAAGCGAAGTTAAAAAAGCCAATGTTAAACATTGGCTTTTTTGATTGCATAGAACACATTGTATAGAACATTTAGCCGGCATTGAATTGACGTTGGAACATATTTTCCATGGTGTCGACCATGGTGCGGGTCATTTGATCCACTTCATAATTTAACTTGCCACCGACGTACACGTGTTTAAAGGTGGTTAAACGTAAAGTTTCAGGAATTAAATCTACGGAAAGTTGGTTCTTGTCGCGATCTACGCCATTGACAGTTAAGCTACAGCCTTGCAAACCAATAAAGCCTTTTTTAAAAAAGTACTTGATATTGTCTTCAGGGATTTCGAGCTCAAGATGCAGGGTTTCACCATTACGCTCAACCTTCACAATCGTTGCCATACCTTCGATATGCCCATACAGATTATGCCCGCCATTTTCCATGCCGGCTTTGATTGAGCGTTCGAGATTGACTTCATCGTCAATCTTTAAAGCACCCAAAGTGGTGACGCTATTGGTCAGTGCAGAGACATCGAAAGAGGCGATATTCTTGATAGCATCAAAATGGGTTGCAGTTAAGCAGGTCCCGTCAATTGCGACACTTGCCCCGATAAAGACATCATCTAATAAGTGGTTGGTATTGGACACAAACAGGGTGGTGTAGTGATCACCGTGTTGAATGTCGACAATTTTTTCGACGCCTTGAACAATGCCTGTATACATATTGATCTCTTAAATATTGATGCTTCATTGCATGCGAATAGGATGGACGAGCGTTAAATGATGTGCCATAACACACCTTATCGTTTAGAGCTTATCATCTTCAAACTGTTGGATCCGCTGTTGACGTTGCCAAGGAAGTGGACGGTCAATGGCTTCAGGCACTTCACCTGAATTGGAGCGCAGGCGCAAATGGATGGCCGCTTGTGCAATCAAATTCGCCGACACGGGTGCGGTAATAAATGCCAATAACGTAATTAATAGTTCGGCAAAGCCCAAACGGCTGTTAAATGCCGCATACAGCATTCCGGCAATCAAGAAACTGCCCAAACCCAAAGTACTGGATTTGGTTGGGGCATGTAGGCGCATAAATAAATCCGGTAAACGCACCATCCCAATCCCACCGACCAAGGTGAAAAATGCCCCCACCACCAAAAAGAAGGACACCAAGATTTCCATCAATAATTGCATAGACATAGGTATCTCCTAATCGATCACATGACCGGTGGTGAAATAACGGGCAAGCGCAGCAGTGGAGACAAAACCAAGCATAGCCACCAATAACGCACCTTCAAACAAAGACGTGCTGGCCCAATAGATGCCTAAAATCACCACAACACAGGTCGCATTTAAAAACAACGTATCGAGTGCCAGCAGACGGTCGACAATTGAGGGTCCCATCACCAAACGAATCAAGCACAATAACATCGACACCGTCAAGGCAAATAAACAGATGCCAAGGGCATAAGGCAAAATGGTCATGCTTGATCTCCTGGTTCAACGCTAAGTTTTACGCTAAAAATAGCCATCAGTGGGGCTTCGTATCGGGTTTTAATCTCGAGAATATCCGCTTCAGGGTCATCGGTATTGAGTGAGTGAACTAAAATATCGCCACGTTCTTGATCGATACCCGCGCTGACCGTGCCCGGTGTGGTGGTAATGATCATAGCCAACAAGGTATTGACATGCTCATGGTTGGTGTCTAAAGGCACGCGATACCATTTTGGATGCAATTGATCGAGTGGCCCCAAGACCTGTTTTGCCACGCGCATATTCGATACGATAATGTCCCACAAAACCACAAACAGCAATTTAATCGCAAGCGACCAATGAATATTTGGGGTGCGTACAATAAAGGGTTGTACAATTTTGGGAATAAACAGCGCCAATAAAATCGCCACCATCAAGTCAAATAGCTCAATGCTGTGATTGAGCATCAGCCAACTTAAACCCACAATCACCGAGACAAAGGGATGGGGAAAAATTCGGTCACGAAATGAATTTTTATGCTCCATTTATGGCTCCATCGGTTTAAGTTGAGCATCATGCGCGGGTTGAGCGACACGCTGCTCTTGTTGATTGATTTGACGTTGTTTGTAATCCGAAATATGTTCGCCTTTTAAGGTGTCATCACTAATGATATGCGGAATCAAATGTGCATTCGGATCTTGCGACTCTCCACCATACTTGGTTTCAGGCAAATAGGCAGGATCATAAGGTTGCACACTGATGACCTGATCGGATTCATCTTTTTTCAGCACTTGATTGATATACAAAGACTGATTTTGCAGTTGTTGTGCAGTTTGCTCAAGATAGCGCATCACATTCGGTGCGAACACCACATACAGCATCAAGCCCGCCAATAACAGATAAATAGTCCGGTCATTGCGTGGCGGTGCGATGGCAGGCAACTGTTGATATTCGGCAAAGGCTTTTTCTTTCGGATTGTCCTCAGGTGCTGTTGCACGCCAAAACAGCACAAAGCCAACACGCGTAAAGGCAATAATACTGAGTAAACTCACCATCAATACTGTGATGATAATCAGCAACTGATAAGGCGAGCTTGCCGTGGCTTGCAGAATGAAGACTTTACCCAAGAATCCACTAAATGGAGGTAAACCTGCCATCATTAAAGCAATGATGAAGTAAGTAATCGACACCACTGTATTTTGTTTAATTCGCGGTGCTGTTTTAAAATGATCTTTGTAAGCTCCGCGTTGAGAGGTGACCCAACCACAGAGCAGGTAGAACGCACCTGCAATCAGGGTACTGTGCACCAAATAATACAGCGCTGCACTCCAAGCCTGCTCGGTCCACAATGAAAATGCAGTCACGATGGTGCCGACAGAGGACAAAATCATAAAGCCGACAAAACGCCTTAAGCGCTCGGCGCCCATAGCCCCAATCACGCCATAGACTGAGGTGATCAGTCCAATCGCAAGAAGTAAATGGGCGAGTATTTCACGTCCGATCGCATCATCAAAGACATTGGCATTGATACGTAGAATGGCATACAGACCGACTTTGGTCATGATGGTGAAGAGTGCAGCCACAGGTGTGGTCGCCACCGCATAGGTTTTCGGTAACCAAAAGCCGACCGGTAGAATTGCTGCTTTGATGCCAAACACCACAAATAACAGTAGTCCGCCTGCAATCGCCAATTGATGTTGATCGGCTTCAAGGGTAGGCAATAGGCGATGGACGTCCGCCATATTTAGACTGCCGACACTGCCATAAATCATGCCGAGACCAATCAAGAACAGAGCGGAAGCGACTAAATTGATGGTGACATAATGAATACCGAGTTGGAAACGTGCTTTGCCTTGACCATGTAACAGCAATACATAGGATGCCATCAGCAGGATTTCAAAGAACACAAACAGGTTAAATAAGTCGCCGGTTAAAAATGCGCCACACAGACCCATCAATAAAAAATGGCACATGGCATGGAAGTATCGACCACGCTCATCCCATTCTTTACTGGCGAACCACATGATCGGTACTGCCAGTGCATAGGTCAGTACCAACATGAACGCGGCAAGTCGGTCGAGCACCAACACAATCCCAAAGGGTGCGGTCCATTCACTGAGTTGATAGACCGTAATTTGGCCTGTATTGGCTAATTGCAAGTAGCTGATCGCCGTCGCAAGCCCCAACAGCATGGACACTAAACTGATGCCACGACGCCACGGTTGACGCCAATCATGCGCCAAGGACCCCGACCCCGGATTACCCAATAACAGTAAAATAAAGGCGGTAAATGCCGGAATTAAAATACTGAAAATCGGGCTGTGATGCTGCCAAAATTCTAACATCGTCATGATTAAGGCTCATCCTCACGTGGGTCAATTAAGTTTGGATCCTCTTTGGAATCGATATGATCTGTGCCTGATTCATAGCGACTGCGTAGCGCCAATTGCACAATAAAAGCTGTGGTGGCAAAGCCAATCACAATCGCAGTCAATACCAAAGCTTGAGGCAAAGGGTCAGTGACTTTGCTTGAGTCGGTTAAAATGGCCGGTGAACTGATATGCAGTCGTCCCATGGCAAACAAAAACAAGTTGACCGCATAGCCAATCATGGACAGTCCCAGTACCACAGGGAAAGTACGGGCACGTAAAATCAGGTAAATACCTGTTGAAACCAAAAGTCCGATTGCGGTTGCGAGTAAAAATTCTAAACTAATCATGCATTACCCCTTTGGTACCGGACCGGTGATACTGGTGTTACGTGAATCTCCCAACACTGAAATCATCAGCATGGTGGCGCCGACCACGGTGATATACACGCCTAAATCAAATGCAGCAGCAGAGGCCAAATGCATTTTTCCAAGCAGGGCAGGGTGGATATAAATATGGGCACTGGTCAGGAATGGACGTCCCCACAGCCAAGCCGCAATACCGGTGAGACCTGCGATCATTAAACCGATCCCGATCCAAATTTCATAAAGACGCCCAGACTTCGCGCGCAATAGCTTTTCCGCTTGATCTTGACCTAAGGCAATGTATTGAATCACGAGCGCCATTGAGGTGATCAGACCCGCAATAAAACCACCTCCAGGTAAGTTATGACCACGTAAGAAAATATACAGGCTCACCACCAATGCGATCGGTAGAACCCATGACGCTGTCATACGGAACATTAGAGGGGATGGATTGAAACGGTAAGTGAGCCCTTGCGTGATGATGGTGCCATGAGCACGCATCCCATCCATCAAGCACAAAGCACCAATCGCAGCAATGCCGAGTACGGTAATTTCACCGAAGGTATCAAACCCACGGAAATCCACCAAGATCACATTCACCACATTGGAACCGCCACCCAACGGTAAGGACTGTTGCATAAAGAACCATGAAATCGAGTTATGGTCTCGGGTCAGAATCAACCACGCAATCCAACCAATGCCTAGTCCCCCGACAATCGCAATGACGGCATCACGCCAACGGCGTGTTCGAGAAGATTCATAGGGGGTCAGTTGTGGTAACAGTGCCAAGCTCATCAGGAGCAGCACCGTAGTCACCACATCCACCGTGATTTGGGTTAATGCCAAATCCGGTGCAGACAGGCTGACAAACACCATGGTCACCACCAGTCCAACCGCACCACTGATCAGTACCGCTTTAATGCGTTCATGGTGGAACCACAGCATCATCCAGCAGGCAGAGAACAATAATAACCACAGCACAATCGCCAACAACGGTGCATGGGTCAGTTCACGGGTGCCAGTGGTGATGCCTTGCCCAATGAAAGGTAGTGCCACCACTGCGACAGTGAAAATCACAATCCAGAGTAGATAATTTTGTAGTGAGCCGGTCTCGGTGGCACGTTTGAATTTGCGTGAGTTGAGTAATAATTGTTTTAAAAATTGTTCAAATAATAATTTACCTTGAAAAGCCCCCAACATTGGGTCAAGGTCGATGTCACGAATTTTGCCGCCTTTGGCCAAGGCAAAGTAAAAGATCAAACCACCAATCAAAGCAATCGCGCTCATCAGAAGCGGTAAATTAAAGCCATGCCATAAGGCCAAATGAGTGCCTTCAAAAGTTGCCAACTGTGTACTGGCACGTGTGCCAGCATTGACAATTTGCTCAACCAAAAGCGCAGGAAGAATACCCACTGCAATGGTTAGGGTCGCCAATAAAATGGCAGGTGCGCGCATACCGATATGGGGTTCATGCGCATCTTTTTTCGGTACATCTCGGCCGATGTCACCATCAAAAAATACCCCATGAATCAAACGTGCTGAATAGGCAACGGCAAATAGGCCTGCCAAGGTCGCAACAATCGCTGCGGTGACAGCCACACCACCACTTAAATTTTCAAGCAGCTCAGTAAAGAACATTTCTTTGGACAAGAAACCATTGGTCAGTGGCACGCCTGCCATCCCTGCGGCGGTAATCATGGCTAAGGTGGCAGTAAACGGTAGCAGTTGCCAAATCCCACTGAGTTTTCTGAGATCTCGTGTGCCAGTTTCATGGTCAATAATCCCTGCAATCATGAACAATGCCGCTTTGAAAGTGGCATGGTTAATGATATGGAAAATCGCAGCAGCCACGGCAAGCGGTGAGCCAATCCCCAGCAACGCCACGATTAAACCCAAATGGCTGATGGTGGAATAAGCGAGTAAACCTTTTAAATCTTCTTTGAAAATGGCAAAGAATGCCGCCATACACAGCGTTAAAAGACCAATCGTGGTCACTAGGTTGTGATACAGCGCTGAGCCGACAAAGATCGGCAGCAGTCGTGCCAACAAGAAAATACCGGCTTTCACCATGGTCGCCGAGTGTAAATAAGCCGACACAGGCGTCGGCGCTGCCATGGCATTGGGTAACCAAAAATGAAAAGGGAACTGCGCACTTTTGGTAAAGGCACCTAAAAGTACCAACAACAGCGTAGGGATAAACAGCGGACTACTTTGAATGGTTTCACGCATCGTCAGAATTTGATCAATCTGATACGTGCCGGTGATTTGCCCCAATAAAATAAAACCACCAAGCATGGCAAGCCCGCCCAGTCCTGTGATGGTCAATGCCATACGTGAGCCTCTTTGGGCTGCATCGTAATTGTTCCAATACCCGACCAACAGGAACGAGGAAATACTGGTCAGTTCCCAGAAGGTCAGCAAAATCAGTAAATTATTTGAAAGCGAAATACCCAACATGGCTGCCATAAACAGCATCAGTAGGAAATAAAGTTTAGAAAGCGAATTTTTAGGATTTAAATAATAATAAGCATAAATGTAAATCAGGGTGCCAATACCGGTAATCAGTAAGGCAAAAATCAGTCCGAGCGCATCGAGCCGAAAACTAAAATCAATACCGAGCTGCGGTAGCCAAGCCCAAGTTTCAGAAACAGCAGCACCATTAAACACTGCTTTGGCTTGAGTCAGTAATAAGCCGAAACTACTTAAACTGACCCCGATTGCCCCTAAAGCTGTCACCCCGCGTGAGAATTGCTTCAGCCAGAGGACGAGGAAAGTGCCAAGTATTAACGGTAACAATATAATAATCGGTAGCACACTCATATCCGTTGTGTTGAGTAGGTCGAAACCTAATGTGAGTTTTATCTTTCAAAGATTTGAGGATAACAAAGAGAGATCCAATTACTTAAATTTTGAAAGCAGAACAGTTTTAAAAATAAACAAAAACAAGCTGTGTTGCGCAACTTGATAAAGATTTCAAAAAATCAATGAAAAACCCATACCCTTTCATAGATGTATGCGTTTCTCGATCTTATTACATGAACAAAATAACAGCAAACGTTTTTGTCCCCACTTGCAGGATTTTAAAGCTTTTTCATTCCAAGGTCTGTTAAAAAGCGTATGCATTGCAAGAGGGAGCGTACACATTTCATCGGTCAGTCGATGTCGCTCGTTGTTAAAGCTTCACCGACTGATGACTGTCATCCCCACGCATCAGTTTTAGCAATGCCTGTTGTTGCTCATCACTCAATTGTTGGACTTGTTCAAAAAGCGTTTCCACCTTGTTGAGCGCGGTTTGCGGTTCAGTCAATTGCTCAAGCTCCGAGGCAGACACTTCGCTCATTAAGTCTTGATATAAATCATCGAGTGCCATTTGATTGGCTTCAAGGTCAATCTCTTCAAGAGATTGGTGTTCCAGTCTGAAATATTGATAGTGCGTAGCATGCTCAAGCAAATCTTCACTAGTCCCTGTGGCGATGATCTGCACATTGGGAAAGGCTTGATGCAGACGCGGTAAAACATTCTGGGTCATGTCTTGGTCTAGCTGAGCATCAATATTGTCTATCAATAAAATGCCATCGCCTTCCATGCAAGGGAACAGGCTCTTTGGGTTGAGCAGACACATGCGTCGCACGATATCGCCCACCAACGCCACCCAGTTGCGAATACTATTGGACAGTTGGCTAAAAGGCATGGTTTGCCCCTGATAGACCACCATCAACTGTAACTTGGGTTGATATTCCAAATACAGATCAGAAAATTCAGGAAAAACCGTGTTAAGTGCTGTTTTAAGCGCATTCAAACTCGGGGTATGCAGTTGAGCTTGTGCTTGAAACAAACTCTGGCTCAAGGAGCTGTCCTTAAATGTTGTTTCGGACGTATCATCGGCGCTTGGATCTTGTTGTGCATTGTGTGATGTATCTGCGCCATTAGGCGCTGCATCTTGCTGTTTTGATTGTTGTAAAATCTGTTGAAACAGTTGTGCCGTTTGTGCATTTTCAATATCACTGACTTCACGAAACCATTCAAAAAAACGCGCAAACGTGGTGTAAGGTAAGGCTGCCAGTTCATAAGCAGAATGTTGTTGAAACACGCCCGGATTATTTTTACTGATCAGATTCATCTCATTCACGAAACGATCGGTTGGGTAATAGGCAATCATCGGTAGACCAATAAATGGGTCTTGGGCAAGGGCTTGATTGTATAGCTTGGCCATCTGTTCGAGTTGTTGGGTGTCGACTTTACTAAAACCCACGCCATTCGAGTTCAGAGTTTTATATAGTTTCCATGCGCAGACGGAAACATCTTTTTCTTCACTGGTGGTGCTCTCAGCCAAACTGCCAATTTCACTGGGGAAACGCACCTGAACTTCAATTTTCGATTGCACTCGATGTTGCATAATGTCTGAATCGAGCATCACCACACCTGCAGTACGGTTGTCTTTAAAACGTGCCGGGAACCACGTCAGTGCTTGATAAATATTTTTCAGAATAACGGTTTTACCCGAAGACTGCTGACCCAAAATTAGACTAATCGGTTTTTGGGTGGCGTTGAACCTGATGTTTAAATCAGCGAAATGGTGCGCATGGCGCAAATGTATCGATTGTAATTTCATAATCATCCTGCAACGTCTAGTCTGTTATATGCATGATTTGAAATGCACATTGCAGGGTTTAGAGGATGCAGTCTGACAATGTGTTCAAATTATGCTGTTGCTTTATTTTCTAAGGGTTTCAAAGGTGCTTTGATTTTAAGTTGCTGCACCAAATCATAAATATGGTGAATATTTAAACTGATTTTAGCACGAGTACAGGCCACATACAGTAAACGCAGTTCTTCATCGCTGATTTTATGTTCTAAACCGTTAATTTTAAATTGGTAATCATCTTCAATATGCACCCGATTCCACTCTAAACCTTTGGCTTTATGTGCCGTTGAAATCACATAATCCGCTTGCTCAATCGGGGTGATTTTGGCCAAGGCTTTTTTGAGTGGGTCGGTACCATGATCATCGACCAACTTGACTAAGGGTTTAATGTCACTGCCATCATTGGTTTCACAGTATTCATGCACATCATGCCATGAGTTAAACCATGCCAACTCAGGCACATCGACCACACGTTTGCCTTGTTTCAGTAAACTCGCCGCATCGACAAAACGATTCAATTTGGCATGATCCGCTTGTAGACTGACTTTATCCCCTTGCACCAAGCCTGAAAGTAGCAATTCCATGGCACGGGCATTGGTGCGACATAAAATCGCATCGCGCATTTTGGTATGCGGTTTGTTGACAACACTGGATTTCACATCCGGATTACCAATCAAAGGTACGGTTTCTGATAATGCACCGAGTAAACGATTGGCAACATCGGCAATGGCATCGCCAAAACGAAACGAGGTGGTGAGTCGGGATTCAGGCAAAGGCATTTGTTGCATGGCATTGACCGCACCACGCCACGCATAAATTTGTTGATGCGCATCCCCGACATAAATGACTTGGGTATTACGCTGTCTCAGTAAAATCCCAAGCATCAGGGGGTCGGCATCTTGTGCTTCATCGAACAATACATAATCCGCAGGAATATAGGGATCGGATAATGCCCAGAGTTTTAAATAAATATCATGTCCGATGCCGGCTTGATGATTTGGATCAATCGACTCGAGCCAACGTTTTTCCACCGCAGGGTAGAGGTGCGTTTGTAGCGGTTCTATATCATCCGGATGTAACCAACTCGGCGCTTGAATATGACGCGGAGCAGGGTATTGCGAACTGGTCGAACAGAAATAACTGACTGCATTGGCGACAAGGCTCGCTAAACGACTTGGCATCAGGGCATATTTTTCATAACGTCCGCCCATCATGCGGCGTAAGGTAATCGGCTGGAGGCGATATTCTTTGGCGATAAAACTGGGGCTTAAACGGGGCAGGCGAAGTTTGTCAGTCACTCCACGTGGAACGCTACGAAAGGCGAGGGAGTGAAAGGTACGACAGTCGACCCGTTGATGAAATTTATTCTGCGCTTCAGAAGCAATGGCTTTATTGAAAGCCAAATACATACCCCGACGCTGCTGCATCGCATCACTGACCAATTTTAACGTGGTGGTTTTCCCTGTGCCTGCATATGCAATGACTTTGAATGAGTCACCTTTTTGCGCTTGCTCAATGGCAAATTGCTGTTCAAGGGTCGGTTTAATCAGTTCAGGCACAGTGATATCAAGTCTACGAAAGTGGATCAAAATTGATCAGTGAGTATAGCAAGAAATTGAATTGAACAGGCAGAACAATTCAGATGAAACGACATGTTCTGTCTTATTAAATAGCTCGTTTAGACAGATGTACAAAAAACGCTGTAGCCATAAAAAAAGCCATGTCTAAACATGGCTTTTCAACACTAAAGCATTTGAGCGATCGGACTTAGTGACTACGATTGGCTTTTTCAACAAGTCCTGACAAACCTTGACGACGTGCGAGCTCATTCAGCACCAACTGAATGTCGAGGTCGAAATAACCGAGCATCACGATAGTGTGGAACCACACATCAGCCACTTCATAGATCAGGTCATTTTTATTGTCTTCATTGGCTGTTGTTTGAAATTCTTTCGCCGCAATCACGGTTTCAAAACTTTCTTCACCAATTTTTTCTAAAATTTTATTTAAGCCTTTGTGGTAGAGCTTTGCCACATAAGAGGAATCTGGATCAGCCGCTTTACGCTCTGCCATCATTTGACCCAAGTAGCTTAAAACATCGACTTGTTCAGCTTGAGCAGTTGATGCATTCATGGCCAAAGTATGTGGGTTGACAGATTTTTCACCATAGATTTGGTTTGGGTCTTTGAGCTGCGCATCAACAATTTCCCAGCCATTTGGGGTCAATTTACGGTAGAAGCATGATTCACGACCGGTATGGCAGGCAATCCCACCATGCTGTTCAATTTGCAGCACGATGACATCAGCATCACAGTCTAAACGGATTTCATGTACAGTTTGAAAATGACCAGATTCTTCGCCTTTGTGCCATAATTTTTGACGTGAACGAGAGAAGTACACCGCTTGATTTTTTTCAGCCGTCAGTGCCAATGCTTCACGGTTCATCCATGCCACCATCAAAATTCGCCCGCTTTGATGATGCTGAGCAATAGCAGGAATCAATCCTTGTTCGTTAAATTTTACTTCATCGAGCCATTGCACATTGTTCATGAGAGTTTCACCAAAATAGAAAATTTTAAAAGGGCTGGAAAATAAGCCAGCGCCTTAGTTTAAGCGATTTGCATTATTTTGCGAGTAAATTAATACCTTTTGCCTAGAAGCAACACAATTTCATAAGTTTATGTTGAAAGGTCATGGCGATCTGAGCGTGCAATATCCTGATATTGCATCTGGGTGAACATGCCCGACTTTAGACCTGACACCGTTAACGCCATTTCTTTTCTAAAATACGGCACTTTATACATCCAGCCAAAACTCAAATCTCTTAAGCCACCCGCCCACCAAAGATCGGATTGATACAGTGGGGTAATCAAACGACTTAAAAATTGATAAAAGCGGGTTGAGGAGCCTCGTTGCTGATGATAATGCTGCCACAGTTTGCTCCAATCGATCTGTTCATGACGACGTGAGAAATCAATAGATTGACTCAGTGCCCATGCATCCAAAAGCGCCATATTCGCCCCTTGTCCCAATTGCGGACTCATGGCGTGCGCAGCATCACCGATCACCGCAACCCGAGCTTGGCCAAACTTGGACATCACCACATCACGATACTGCGCAGAAAGCCATTGCCTTGACTGCATCAGCCCGTGTTCATTGGGCTGATGAATCACATTTGCCAACCACGTCGCAACTTCCGGCCATTGATCGGCAATATGATTCAGCCACTGTACTCGGTCTTGGCTACGTCTGAGAAAATGATCCAATAAAGGGGTTGGCATACTCCAAAAAATACTCGAGAGACGCTGTTCAGGTTGAGACGGAATAGCGCCTGTTGGCAAAATCCCCAACATCAGTTTTGAGCCCTGATGAAACTGATGCAAAATTTCAGGATCTAAAGCCAAGCATTCAGGCACGATGGTCCATTTTGCTCCCCACGGATATGCCTGATCGACTTTAACCCAAGCCTGCGGTCTAAGAGTACTGCGAGCACCATTGGCAATGATTAAGCCATCAAAGCCACCTTCATAAGTTTGCCCTGAAATCAGGCCTTTCACTCGAATCTCATGTTTCGATTCGCTATAGGATTGAATATCTGCATCCATCTGCCAGTGAATCAAATCCGGATAACTTTGGGCTTTGGAGGCAAGCACATGACACAAGCTGGAACGATGCATTCCGAGTCCGTAGTACTCAGCTCCGACTTGATGATAATGGCTGTTGACCAACAGTTGTTGATTGGGCAGGCGTCCTTCTAAACCATTGACTCGAGCGCCGAGTTTTAAGGCATCGTCTAAAATGCCCAAATGTTCAAAGACCGCTAAACCCGCAGGCTGTAACAAGAGTCCTGCACCCACAGGATCAAGGGTTGGGGCTTTTTCAAATAGTGTGACCTGAATGTTGCGTTTGGCCAGTAAAATAGCCGTGGCGATACCGGCTGTACCTGCACCGACGACTGCAAAATGAAGAGATGTCATTGTTATAAAAATTGTTATGTTTGATTCAATGTAGCAAATAAATCAGTCGCTGCACAATAACGGTGTTGATTGCGTTTGGTTTTAATGAAAGATGCGTATAGAGACTAGCTGATAGCACATCTCTATAGATAGTGATCTTGTATATCGTAACTTAGGTTTGAGCTACAGTTCACATGCAAGATCAAAGATCTTGCATGATGGTTTCAAATTCCTGCTTCTCGACCAATTCCAAAAAGGCGTCTCCTAGACGTTGACTCTCAGCAATGCTTTGCTTCCACAGTGCAATACGTTGCTGTTGGCTCAATCCTTTGAGTGTGAAATCTTTACGGTCAGGCAAGCGTCCGAGTGGTAAACCCCTTAAATACGATGCTGATGGCGAAATCAACACGGTACGGGCTTGATTGTCAGGATTGGCTTTTCTCGACTTCAACATTTTGTCAAACCATCCTGGCGTAATGCTGTCGGTAAAATGCGGATACAGCACCAGTCCTTGGCTTTGAAAGGGCAGGTCAATGTGATAATCAATTAAACCCCCATCTCGATACGCCCCTTCAGGTGCATCGGCAATATTGCGCACTGCAGGCACCGCCACCGGAATCGAGGCCGATGCCATCAGCCAGTCTTCTAAATTAGATGCATTGAGAGGGCAATAATGGGTTTTAAAGCCGTCATCGCTGATTTTAAAGTTTTGTTCGGCTTGTGGCTGTGCAATGACGCGTTCGACAAAAGTCTTCATTTTCGGACGGGCAATCGCATTACTCGCCACGATGCCCAACACTGAAGCAAGGAGCGGCAGGGTACGATCACTTTTAAAAATTTTTTCAGACTTTACCGCCAGTACCGTGAGGTGATAATCAGTATGCTCAACGATATTCTGCTCAAGACCGGCCACCAATTGATGCAACATCTCTCGGCAGACCACACCGACTTCATGGCGGGTCATCTTTTTATCAAATTCTAAATGGGTATACAGTTCGCCGAGTAAATCAGTGCCTGGCTTAGCGCCGTGACCTGCGATACTGGCAAAACGCCAACTGCCAATCGATGAACCGATTAAAGTACGGCGTTGTTGCGCACGTGGTAAAAACTCACCAAAGATCGCTTGGTCTAAACCTTGAATACCAATGCCTTTTGGTCCCCCAGCCGCACCGGGAATAATGTCGACATGATGCGCCTGTAGACCTTCTTTTAAAATCAGTTGACGTGCTTGAGACCCGACACGGATATCTAAAACAGGGTCTGATTTTTTTAAAATTTCGGTCATCTCAAAGCACTCAGGTGATTAGCCATTGAATATTAAAGCTTTGATTAAGCTGAGCAATGGCAAGATAAAACAGAAGTTGACTTATCAGTCATCATCAATTTTAAAGCAAAAAAAAGGATGATTAACAGCATCATCCTTCTGTGAATAGGGGAAAGTTATTTAGCAACACGCCAAATGGCAATGAAACTTGAAACTACAATCAGAATAATCGACACATACCACGGTGCAATAATGGCAATGGACAATAGAATCGCCATCAGGCTACCAAAAATCCAACTGCGTTTTTGCTGATGCTCCATTTGTAGGCGCATACTTTGCAATTCATTCAGTTGTTTGGCATGCCAAGCCGACTGATTCTTTAAGCCATTTAAGCTGTCAATCATCAGGGTCGGTAAATCCTGCGCGCCTAAAAGTAAGTCTGGGATTTTTTGCCCCAACTCTTTTAAGTTCTTTTGCGGATTCATTTGGGCTTTAATCCAATCGGTCAGGATCGGTTTTGCCAGTTTCCAAATATCCAGCTCAGGGTATAAATCTGTCCCTAAACCTTCCACATGCACTAAAGTTTTTAGCAATAGCATCAATTGTGGTGGAATCTCGAGATGGAAACGACGTGCAATATCCATCACTTGAATCAAAATACCGGCAAAGTCCAACTCATGCATCGGTTTGGACACCATCGGTCCCACGGTACGGCGCATTTCACGTGCCAAAGCATCTTGATCAGTGCCCGGTGGAATCCAACCGGCTTGATGCACGATTTGAATCAGTTGCATGAAATCGCTGTTCATCACGGCGAGTAACATGCGTGCCACGGTCATCTGATCGTTCTTGGACAACTCACCCATAATGGCGCAGTCCAAGGCAATAAAGCGTGGATTGCTTGGGTTAATGGTTTCAACAAACACATTGCCCGGATGCATGTCGGCATGGAAGAAGTTGTCACGGAACACTTGGGTAAAGAAGATGGTTAAACCTTTTTCAGCCAAATCCTTGCGATCCATACCCAATCGATCAAAAGTCGCAATATCTGAAATCGGTACACCGGTAATGCGCTCTTCGACCAAGACATGCTTACTGTCCATATATACTTCAGGCACATACATCATGCTTGAGCCGGTGAAGTAATGACGCATACGGCGGGTATTGTCGGCTTCTAGGGTCAAATCCAATTCATTCAAAATGGTCTGACGATAGTCTTGAATGATTTCAGATAAATGCAATGCACGTGCGGCTTCAAGACGCTTTTCAAGATAGTGACCGAGCCATTCTAAAATTTCAAAATCTTGCAGGATTTGCGCACGAATATTCGGACGTGTGACTTTCACCACCACTTCACGGCCATCATGCAAAGCTGCCGTGTGGACTTGGGCAATGGACGCCGCAGCCAAAGGTTGTTCGTCAAAACGTGCAAATAAAGTATTAACGTCTGCTTTTAGCGATTCTTGAATGCGCATTTTGGCTACGTCATTGCCAAAGGGCTTAACCCGATCTTGCAATAAAACCAACTGTTGCAACAGCTCAGGTGGAATCAAATCACGACGGGTTGAGAGCAATTGCCCCATTTTGATCGCAAGAGGCCCCATGTCTTCCAATGCTTCTTTGAGCTTGAGCGGGTTTTTACGCTCACGACTCGACCACGCCGCAGGGTGCATATGGATCAGTTTTAAAATCGGACGGGCTTTTGCAGGGATCTCTTCCGCGGGAAATAACGTGTCGAGTCTATAGTGCGCGGCGATGCGCCAAAGTTCGATTAAACGTCTAATGTGCGGAATCATATATGCAATTACCTAGATCTTATTGGGGATTAAACTGATTTTGAAGTTGTTGAATTTTGGCTTCAAGACGGTCGATATTTTGGCTGAGCTGACGCGTCCCGTGCTGTAAATCATCCATTTGCCAACGTGGTGCAAACAGACCACTGTCTTCTTTTAAGAAGTCTTCTGCAAAGAATAAATGACTGTCTAGAGACTTAAACAGTTGTTTCGGAACGTTTTGAATTTTGCCCAATTGGCTGGCCAAGTTTGGTCCAATCCAAGGGCTGAGTTGCGAGGCCAAATCAGGCTCCGCCTGTTGAAGAATACGTTGAATATTCTGCAAAAGGTGATAATCACCTTGCAATGGAATATTGCCGACATCCTCTGCCAACAGTAATTTAACCAAAGCCACTGCATTTTCAACATGTAAAGTGGCATTGGCTTCAGAAATTTTCTGTGCTTGATCAAAAGGACGTTGCTCGAAAATTGAGGCTTGGGCACTTTGACCAGTCACCGTTGGTTCTAAACGTACTTTTTCATGGTCAAAAAACACATCAACAGAAACTTGCGGAGAATCAATCACCACACGCAACATCTTGCCTTGAAGCTCATTGAGTTGAATGCGGGTAATCGCATCCAAATTAATACAATGATGAATAATGCGTTCAACTGCACCCAATGCCAGAATCGACCACATGATGCTTAACCTTAAAGTTTGAAACCACGGTGGACTGCAACAATACCGGCAGTCAGGTTGTGGTAATCACAGTTTTGGAAGCCTGCATTTTCCATCATGCCTTTTAAGGTACGTTGGTCAGGGTGCATACGAATAGATTCTGCCAAATATTTATAACTTTCTGAGTCATTGGCAATGATTTTACCCATCAATGGCAATGCCGTGAATGAGTACAAATCATAGAGTTTAGAGAACGGCTCAAACACCGGTTTAGAAAATTCAAGCACCAATAAACGACCGCCTGGTTTCAACACCCGGTACATTGCAGCAAGTGCAGCATCTTTATCCGTCACGTTACGTAAACCAAATGAAATGGTCAACAAGTCAAAACTGTTGTCTTCGAATGGCTCCAAGGTTTCAGCATTGGCCAGCACGAAGTCAACATTGGTACAGCCGGCATCGATTAAACGATCACGACCCACATTCAGCATCGATTCATTGATGTCAGATAACACCACATGACCGGTAGGACCTACTTCACGGCTAAACACTTTGGCAAGATCGCCTGTACCACCTGCGATGTCCAACACACGTTGACCACGACGCACGCCCGACATATTGATCGCAAAGCGTTTCCAAAGACGGTGAATACCAAATGACATTAAGTCATTCATAATGTCGTATTTGCTGGCAACTGAATGGAATACTTCTGCCACTTTTTGCGCTTTTTCTTCGCTATTCACGGTTTTAAAACCGAAGTGGGTGGTTTCACCGACATTGCCGGTATTGGCACCACGTGGCAAATTGTATTTAGGCACAGTACCGTTAACAGGGGTAGTGGTCAGCTTTTGTTCTAAAGATTGTTGTTGACCTTGTGGTGTACCTGTTGGCAGCGGTTCAGTTAAAAATGGACTCACTTTGTCTGTGTTATTGTTCGCCGACTCAGCTTGAGCGGTAGGCTGTTGATTTTCGCTAGACATTCGAGTCACTCCTGAACACAAAAATAGTCAATCTTAATGGATTGCATGATGACAGATTCTTGCATTTTTTACAGTCTTGATCATGCAATTGATATGAAAAATATACAGAAAATTGGATCAATTGCTCTGTATTGGATATTCCTGCACAGGATTTCGCAGATGGCTGAAAAGCTGATCAGAAATATCCTGAAATCATTCAGACCTTATCATACTCTAAAGGGATTGGCTTGGCCTGAATGTACATTGTCAACAATGATGCGCTCTTTTGTGGTAAAGCTTTGGATAAATTTGGTCGCCGATTTTAACGGTTTCATGGCAGCAAAACCTTCGCCAATAAAATCATACATCAAATCAAACTTATATTTGTGCGCAGGGCCTTTACACATTTTAAAAGCAGTATGCACAATGAAAGAACGTAAATATTTATCTAGGCTGACACCTAAGCCATCTAACAAATCGAGTTGTTGCAGACGTGCTTGTCGTTGATCTAATTTGATCAAGGTCAGGCGCATCATTTCATCATCGATGGCTTGATCTGCTGGATAATCTTCTAATAGTTGTTTGGCCACTTCTTGATCAAGTCGCATTGCCAATACAGCAAGCCCTACCGATTGTATGCCAGTCAGAATCGTATTTTCAGGCACCATTTTTTCGGCTTTGTGGGCAATTTTCACCAAGCGTTCAATTTGTTTGGCTAAAGCATCGAACTCAGGACCGCCATACAGACGATTTAAAAAGTACTGTGCCATCAACTGGTTTTGAGTTTCGTTAAATAAATCTTGGTGCGTCACTTGAATGCGGTTTTTCAGCCATTGCTGTGCTTCATGTAAACGTTTTTTTAATTGAGGATCATTGTGATAATCAAATTGCTTATATTGTTTAACTAAATCATCTAAAGGGGCAAGTTTGGACATGTGACTGCTCAAAAGGTATTTCGGTTGAAAGCATAAGCGCACTTGTAAATAAGTACTATGACAAATCAACATTAAAGTGGTGAAAATCAAGTCATTCGGTCTGAATAGATTAGATTGCAATAATGCAACATCTCTGACTTTTTATGTTCTACAACATCAGTATACTGAGGAAAACAGAAGAACTTAGAGTATTTCATGACTGAGCATAACACAGAAATTCAGCCGGATAATTTAGAACAACTCAGCTTGCAATTGATCGAAGCGCAGTATGCCTTAAAAAATACCAAAGCCAAAAAAAATGCCAAAAGTGTCCTGATCTTGGTCAATGGCATTGAGCTTGCTGGAAAAGGTGAAGCGGTCAAACAATTACGAGAATGGGTCGATCCACGTTATCTCAGAGTTAAAGCCGATCCACCCAATCTGATTGATGCGCAAACTCCATTTTGGCAACCCTATACACGGCATATTCCGGCTGAAGGGCAAATGATGGTTTGGTTTGGCAATTGGTATAGCGATCTCTTGGCAACTTCACTGCATGTGTCGAAACCCTTTGATGACACCACTTTTAATACTTATGTTGATCAGATGAAAACCTTTGAGCAGGATTTAAAAAACAACCATGTTGATGTGATTAAAGTCTGGTTTGATTTGTCATGGAAATCATTGCAAAAACGGTTAGATAAAATGGATGCCTCGGAACAACGTTGGCATAAATTACATGGACTGGATTGGCGCAATAAAAAGCAATATGACAACCTGCAAAAGCTGCGCAATCGTTTCACTGAGGATTGGTACATCATCGACTGTGAAGATGAAGACAAGCGAGATCAAAGTTTTGCGCAGCATATTTTAAAACATCTAGATCATTTACCGAATCATCCCGTTAAAGTACGTAGCAAATGGCAACAGGCACCTATTCCTGAAGCCTTAATTCAACCGGATGATCAGGCATTAGACAAAGATCAGTATAAAACTGAATTGAAAAAACTCACCAAAAAAGTAGCAGATGCCCTACGCACGCAAGGACGTAAAACCGTAATTGTGTTTGAAGGGATGGATGCCGCAGGCAAAGGCGGTGCCATAAAACGAATAGTCAAAAAATTGGATCCTCGTGAGTACGGCATCTATAACATTTCGGCACCGGAAAAATATGAATTGGCCCGTCCGTATTTATGGCGTTTTTGGAGCAAATTGTTAGATGAGGAAAGCATTTCGATCTTTGACCGTTCTTGGTATGGTCGTGTCTTGGTAGAGCGAATCGAAGGCTTTGCGACCGATGTAGAATGGAAGCGTGCCTACGATGAAATTAATCGCTTTGAAAAAGATTTGGTCGATACCCAAACCACCGTCGTGAAATTTTGGTTGGCCATCAGTAAAGATGAACAGGAACAGCGCTTTAAAGCCCGAGAAGTCACCCCGCATAAACGCTTTAAAATCACCGAGGAAGATTGGCGTAACCGTAGACGATGGGATGATTATTTACATGCTGCCGCAGATATGTTGCAGCGAACCGATACCGAATATGCACCGTGGTATGTGATTGCGACCAATGATAAATATTCTGCACGCATTCAGATTTTAAATGCCTTATTGAAACAACTCAAAGTAGATTAAGTATTGTTGAATGGGCAACAAAAAAGCGGATTTAGAATCCGCTTTTTTATATATCCAAATATGCAAGCTTTAGCTCACCACTTGAGCACTTTGTTTTTGTTGAATGCCTTTGGCCAATTTGTAGCATTCTTCGACATGCGCTTCAGCAACTTTCTTCATCACGATATAACCCAAACTTGCAGCGATGATTGAACCACCAAGCGGGATGAATTTGGTCACTTGTTTGGTAATGACTTTGGCAGCAATATTATTCAGTGATGTTTTTGCCGCAGTACGTGCTACCACTAGACCTGAAAACTCAAAACCACGTTTACGTAATTCGTTCCAATGAATTTTTTTAGTTGCAGGGTCAAATACACTGACTTGTTCAGGCGATAAACCAAAGCGTGCATTAATGTCTGGAATCAGCAGTGACAGCATACCGACATCGATCACTACATCTAAAAACGGCACAGGAATCACCGCTGCACCTGCAGACACATAAGAACGCTTTTTGACGAGTTCCAGACATTCCGCACGTACTTGTTCTAAGTTTAAGTTGGGGTCAATAGAATCTGGAATTTTATCGATTTTCATAACATATCACCTAAAGTATCTGTCTGATTATTATTGGTTAAATCTATGCTTTCGCATAGTGACGTTAAAGTTTTCATCAAGTCTATGCAGCAAAAGTGACATACTCAGTTTAAGATGTATAGTAATTTATGTTTATGATTTTGTGCATTTATGAACATAAACGTTGCGGCTTAAAATAGAAGAGGGTGTATGGGGATTCATGTGATTCAAAGTCAAAACATTGATGTTTTGGTGAAAGGTGTTTTACTCCGTATTCAAAAGCCCTCCAAATCACCCTTAGCGGTGTTGAAAACTGAACATTTTGTAGTGCCGAGTCCTGCAATACAAGAATGGCTGACCCAAACCATTGCCGAGCAACAAGGCATCAGTGCCAACAGTCAGTTTCATCAGCGGATTCGTGGCTTTCAATGGTTTTGTTATCAACAAGTGCTTGAAGATAAAGACCATGTGCGTAAGGCGAATATCCCACGTTTGATGATGAAATGGCGGATTTATCAAAGCCTCAAAGCCTTTATTGAGCCTGATCAAAACGCATTGGCAACTGACCATCCGCTCTATTCAATCGTGCATCGCATCTACGACAGTGCTGCACAGCTTGAAGAGGGTTTAGCCAAACAACTAAAAAAACAAAGCATGTTGTATTGGGTATCGGAACAGGTATCGAAGCTATTTAGTAACTATATGGTCTATCGGGGGTATTGTCAGAACGGTTGTGGTGCGAGTTGTCAATGTCCAACCAATTGGCTAAATACTTGGGGACAAGATCAAAGTATCGATTTGGAAAAGTATTTTCCACAAAACTCCGGGCATGACCATGCCTTTAAGTTCAACCAAGCGCAAGAATTAGAACGCTGGCAACGCTGGTTATGGCAGCATACCTTTCATGACGATTTTATTGACATGCAAGGCATTGATGATGAGTTTTGGCAAGTGTTGGATGATGATCAGCGTCGTGCTGATGCCTTAAAAAAATTACCATCACAAGCGATTATTTTTACGGTATTAGATTTGCCCCCATCCCAATTACAATTCCTACGCCGTTTGGGGCAATACTTGGATGTGTTGATCTTGCATTACAATCCCTCGCAAGAATATTGGGCAGACAGTGTCGATCCAAATTGGAAAAAACGTTATGACCTTAGTGTGAAAGAACGGTTTATTGCTAGACATCCGGACGCCACAGATCAACAGATAGAGGTATTTTTTCAGGCATTCACCTTAAATTTTAATGCGGAAGTGCGTGAATCGCGCCATCCTTTACTGACCCGTTTTGGCAAACAAGCCCGTGACCATTTCTCGATTCTTTCACATTTGTCTTCAGGCGATGAAGGGCAATGGGTGGATGCTTTTGTGGATGAGTATCCAACCCATCTATTAGGAAAACTACAATCGGATATTTTGTATTTGGTTGAACCTGAGCAACAAGGCTATTTGCTTGACGCACAGGATGACTCGATTCAAATACATGTTTGTCATTCCGGCTTACGTCAGTTGGAAGTGCTGAAGGAACAATTGATTCATTGGTTGTCACAAGGTACGCCTGAACAGCCCCGCCGTCCGAGTGACATTCTGGTATTAGCCCCTGATTTAAAGCAGATGGAACCTTTGATTCGTTCAGTGTTTCCACAGAGTGCACAGCATGATGGGGTGTATTTACCTGTAAAAATTGCAGGGGTGACCCAGATTGATGTGAATAATGCATGGCGGGCGGTGCTTGGACGCATGACTTTGGTCCGTGGGCGTTTTAGCCTAGAAGAATTTGCCGATTGGCTGAATCTGACCGCAACGCAACTGCGTTATCAGCTCGATACCCATCGCACGGAACGTATGATTGAGCTATTGGTCAGTGCAGGCTTTAAACGCGGTTTGGATGCTGAGCATTTAAAACAGAGTTTAAGCGAGCAAGATCAGGATTATCGTTTTAGTTTGAAATTTGCTTTGGATCGTTTATCGATGGGGATTGCAATCCCTGAACATGCCATGTTCGATGAAACCTTGAGTTATGCCCAAGTTCAACCAAGTGATTTTGACATTATCGGCACCTTGATCGAGATTTATAACGACTTTGCCCAGCGTCGTGATTGGATGACGCTACATGAGAAACCGAGCGAAAAAGATCGTGAGCGCACACAGGCAAAACCAGTAGAACAATGGCTGAACATTCTTAAAAAAGAGATTGAGGAATTTCAACAGGCCGGTGTCGATGCCTTGCAAGCGGTACATAAGATTGTGAAAAAGCAATACACCATGCTGACCTTGTCCTATAACTATGCCTCGGACAACCCCGTACATCAGCAAATGCATCAGATTCAATTGCCTTTGCCATATTTGATTCAGGAAATTCAAACTGCGCTCGACAGCCAAATAGAGCAGACTTTACCAACAGGGCAAATCACCTTTAGTCAAATCGGTCATATTCGCCCTGTGCCTTATAAATTGATGGTGATACTGAACTTAGACGGCGGGAAATTTCCGAATCGTAATACTCAATTGCCGTTCGATTTGATGAGCTTACTTAAACCGCAATTGGGTGATCGATCACGCTTGGAAGATGATCAAGGTGCATTTTTAGATGCCTTGTTATTGGCACAAGACAATCTATGGCTGTTCTACAATGGTTTTGATGTTAGTGATGGTGAAGTCCGTGATCCATCGAGTGTGTTACAAGAACTGATCAGCCATTTGGCTTTTATTACCCAGTCACCGCATCTGGATGCTACAACTGAAACTGTTGATGTTGTGAATGTTCACGGTGTGGATGTGCCGGCTCAGATTCAGCAACTGTTTCATGTTCATCCCTTACAGCCCTTTGACCCGATGGGTTTTGAAGCAGCACAGGTAGTACGCTTCCAAGACCAATGGTTTGAAGTGGCGCGTCAAATCCAACAGGCGACAGGGCAACGTGAGCCTTGGGTGAATCAAGCTTATGAAGCTCAACAAGACCCCGTGACAGTGCTCGATGCAGCGCAATGGATCCAAGATGTCACTTTCCCTGCTCGATTGTATTTAAAAACCTTAGGGGTGGATAATCTGAAACCTGAGGATATTCCTGCCAATGATGAACCTTTGATTTTAGACGGCTTGGGTCGTTATGCGATTCGAGACTTTTTGCAACAGCAAGAAAGGCTTGAACAGCTGGATTTTAATGTTTTACAAGATCAGTTGCCGGTCGGGAAAGTTCAGCACAGCGCCTTAGAAATGAGCTTGGTTGAGCATAAAAGTTTAAAACACCGCTTAAATCTCTATGCTGAAACCGTCACGGCAACTACACAAAGACAGTGGCGAGTCAGTCCTGAACTGACCATGAATATCAGTTTGCCGAAAAATCCGATGCAGGATTGGGTCAGTCTGGATGCCGCCAGTGCACGAGGCAAAAGACGCGCCAAAGTCTGGTTGGAATACTTACTGTGGTTAAACTATTTAAAGGCCTGTCACCCCCATTTAAGTGATGAAACATCGGCTCAGCTCAAACGCATTGCGGTGTTGAGTGATGCCACGATTTTAAATACAGGGGTCACGGCGACACAGGCACAACAGTATTTACAGTATTGGCTCAATGCCTATAACTATGGCAAAACCCAACCCTTGGTCTTGCCTGCGGCACTGTTATTGGTCTTGGCTGAAAAAGGCAAAGCGCTTGAATGGCAAACGGATGAGTTTGGTAAAGCCAGTATTACCAACTTTAAAGAACTGCAAAAAGAATGGGACAAGAGCGATGCTTTCTTACCCTTCTCACTGTCAGAGATGGAGTGGAGTAAACGCCATCGAGATTGGCAATTTATTTTACAAGAACAGGATGCAACTGCACTGCTTGCCCATGCTTGTGACACCTTTGCTTACGAGCTATATCAGCCGATTTATCTGCATCAAACTGTGGTTCAGGAATAACTGTTGAGGAATACATTATGACGAATCATTTAGGAGCCTCAGTAGCGGTGTCGACCCAACCAATTCAGGACATGCAATTCAGTGGTTTACATTGGATTGAAGCTTCGGCAGGCACGGGGAAAACTTATACTTTATCGAGTCTGATGGTGCGTATTTTGTTGGAAAAATACTTACCTAATCAGGTCATCGCTACCACTTTTACCCGTAAGGCCTCGGCTGAACTGAAAAGTCGAGTACGTAGTCGTTTACAAGATACCCAGCGCTATTTTGAAAGCTGTCGTGAACTGACCGAACAGCAAGTATTGGATAAAGCAGAACAAGAGTCCGATCCACTGTTTGCCGTGGTATTAAAAACCTTTGCCACACAAATCGGCTATGCCTGCGAACGATTAAAATTGGTCATTGATCAACTTGATGAGCTGTTTGTCGGGACATTGGATAGCTTTAGTCAGAAACTGCTGCGTGAGTTTGCTTTTGAAAGTGGCAAAATTGAATATGCCACCATCACCGATGATGCGCAGAAATATAGCTATCAATTGATTCACGATATATTGCGTGAATGGATTCAGCAACAACCGCAACATACCATTGATTATCTACTGCTAAACAATAAGTTGAAATCACAAGATGCCTATGTAGCTGTGGTGGAAAATAGTCTGAATTTTGCTTCCGCCCATTTTCAAGCAGTTCAAATGCCTGAACTCAATTTGAGTCGCTTTGAGCAACAGATTGAAGCTTTAATCCAGTTGGATTTAGAACAGGTTCATACGTTATCTGAGTATTATTTGGCGACAGGGCAATACAATAAGCTCCTTGCGAAAAAATGGCGTGATCAATCCAAACTGCACGTGTTCTTAGAGCAAGATTTACCTGACTTTATCGCAGCATTGAGACAGCAAGGGGCTTATGCCTTATTTGCTCCGCATTATGCAAGCACCTTGAAAATGTGTGCGGACCTATCCAAAAAAGCCTTAAACAAATGTCCTGAGGATGTTCTACAGGGCTTTGAGCAGCATGTGGTGATTGCCAGTCTTAAGCGGTTTTGTGAGGGAGTCGAGCGTTTATCCGCAGATTTAGATCAGCTAGATCGCTATTTAAAATACCACTTGGCCAGTGAAGTTAAAAAACGCTTACCGCAAGTTTTACAGCAAAAAGGCGAAACCACTTTTGCTCAGCAAATTCGCACCTTGGCCGAGTCTTTACACGGTGAGCAAGGACAGCGTTTTGCAGCCTATGTGCATGCACGTTATCCGCTGATTTTAGTGGATGAATTTCAAGACACCAATCAAGATCAGGACGATATGTTGGCGCAAATTTGGCGTCATCCCAACCGAGTGAGTAAAGGCTGTATGATCATGGTTGGTGACCGTAAACAGGCGATTTACGGTTTCCGGGGTGGCGACATGCTGACTTTCCTGAAAGCCCATCAGGACGTGTTTGGTAAATCAGGTCATGCTTATAACTTGGTTCATAACCACCGTTCAGTCCAGCCTCTGGTTGAAGTGGTCGATGCATTGTTTAAGCGCCAAGCCGATTTTGGTGAGCAGGTGATGTATACCCCTGTACAGGCAGGGCCACGACCGCATCCACATTTGATTGACCGCACTGAAATCAATCCTACGCCCCTGCGTTGGATTCAACTTGAAGACAAAGATTCTGAAGCGGAACAAGTCGCATGGAAGATTCGTGATTTGCTTAATCAAAGTATTGAGGGGCAGTTGTATTTAAACGATAGCAAAGCCCCTGAAGCTCAACAGCAGATTCAGATTGATGAAAATGACATTGCGGTGCTGTCTAAAAATCATGATGGCTTAGACAAAGTGCAATCCGCTTTGGAATACTTAGGCATTCGAGTCAATCGACCGTCCAAGAAAAGCGTGTTTGAAAGTCAAGTGGCACGAGATGTCGGCGCAATACTGACCGCGATCATGCATCCTTTCGATGAAGCCAAAATCAAACGGGCATTGCTCAGTCGACTGTTGGGTTTTAATTTACATCGCTTGACTCAACTCGAATTAAAGCCGGATGGTTTAAGTCATTATATCGAGCAGTTCGACCACATCCGTGAGCTTTGGCTCAATCAAGGGTTTTTAACCGCTTGGCAATATGCTCTCAATCAATTCAAGGTGTGGAAAACCTTGGTTGAAAAGCAAAGTCGTGACAATAAACGTGCGGTGGTTAATCTAAGGCATTTAACCGAAGCACTCAGTCAACACAGTGAAGTCTACCAAGGTGCTCAAAACCTGTATCACTGGTATTTAAAGCAACTGACTGAACCGTTACAACGTGAATGGGAAATGGAACGCAAGCTGTCGAATGATGCAGGCGTACAGTTGATGACCATTCACCAGTCTAAAGGTTTGGAATTTAAAATCGTCTTTCTGCTTGGCGCAGATAAATCTGTGACCGAGATGAACAAGACGTTAAATTTTTCCAAAACCGAACAGCTCAATCCGCTTACAGGCAAAATTGAAGAACAGCGTGTCGTCGCGATCAACGATAAAAATGCTTTAGATAAAACTGCACTGGCACAGCATGAAGAACGTCAATTGGCCGAGCATCGCCGTTTATGGTACGTGGCATTGACCCGTGCCAGTCACCGTGTCTATGCCATGCTGAGTGATGTAAAAGGCACATCGACCACAGGACTTGCATTCTGGCGGGGACAGGGTGCGGATGCATTTGAGCATCCATTGTCTCAGCTTGAGCCTTTATTGCTTGAATGCCCAAGAAAAATCCAGCCCAAACAAGAGACAGTGCTTAAAAACATTCAAGCCCTGAATTTTCCATCACAGCGTTTTTATCCACGCGGCAAAACCAGTTTCAGTTATTTGGCACAGCATCTGACCCGTCAGCAAATCCAAGATGCTTTGGCGGTGTCCGAACCTGAAATTGGCAGTGCAGATGATGAATTAAATCAAGAGGTATTTCAAAGCGACTCATCATTTGCGTTGCTAACTGACACTGAAATCCGCAGTGCGCCGATCGCTTGGATCAAAGCCAATTTCCCGATGGGAACGCTGGCGGGAAGTTTCTTACATGAAATTTTTGAGCACATCGATTTCAACAACAATCAAGATTGGGCGCTTGAAATCCGTCGTCGTTTTAAAAATGATTATTTGGCGCTATGGCATGAGATTTTAGACAAAGTAAAGCAAGCCTTTCCACAAGAGGCGGAGCCTGAAAATTTTGTGATTGAATCGGTCATGGTTTGGCTGAATGATGTGCTAAGTACCCCCATTCATAGCCAATTTAAACTCGGTCAACTGCAAGCCCATGAACACTTGGCGGAGTTTCCCTTCCATTTAGCATTGTCCGATAAAGTCTTGGCGATCCGGCGCATTCATCAACTGTTTGCCGACTATGGCATCCACATGCCTGAGTTTTTAGAAGCCAATTCAGCACGCTATTTAAAAGGTGAAATTGATTTGGTGTTCTTCGATGGAGAGCAATATCACATTGCCGATTATAAGAGTAACTTTTTGGGACTACAGCAACATCACTATGCACATGCCGCGATTCAACAGAGTATGAGTCATGCCAGTTATTGGCTACAAGCCGCCTTGTATTTGGTGGCGTTGCATCGTTATTTAACCATTCAATTGCAAGATTATGACATTGAGCGTGATTTGGGAGGCGCAAGTTATCTGTATTTACGCGGCATGAATGGTCAATCTGAGCAAGGTCATTTTTATTGGAAACCCGAGTCTGAGTTTATTTTAAGACTTGATGCAATTTTGGGTTATTTTGCTGATGATAAATCCCGCAAAATTGCATGATTATTTCAATGAATTAAAAATTAAACAGCAACTTACATTGTGGATAACAATGTTGAAAAACATGTAGATAAGTTTGAGGATAACTGTGTGGAAAATAATCAAAATATAGAAGTTGAGTCGCCACAATGGCTTAAGACTTGGACTGAATTGATGCTTCAACACAGTTCAATTCGCCCTGAATTGAAAGAAACTTCTAGTAAGCTGATTCAAGATCTTATGCTGGCCAGCATGCAAGGCGACAGCTGCTTAAAAAAAGCAGAACAATGGGCAGATGCTTCAAGCACACTGTTGGGCGATTTAGTGATTGATGACACCCAAGCCATGCATCAGGTTGCGCCTTTCGTGGTCGATGAGCAGTACTTTTATTTGTATCGTTATTGGAAGCTAGAGCAGCGTTTAGCCACGCAAATTCAACGCTTAAAACAGCAAAACATCGAGCCAGTCGATATCATTGCATTTGAGCATTTGCTTGAAGACCCCTTTCAAAAAGCGGCTTTAACCATGGTTGCCAGCCAAACCTTAAATATCATCACTGGTGGTCCGGGTACCGGTAAGACCTATACTTTGGCACGCATCATTGCTGTGTTGAATCAAGCCATACCTGATTTGCGGGTGGCGATGGCAGCACCGACCGGTAAGGCAGCACAGCGCATGAAAGAAGCGCTTCAAGGCTCGTTAAATGATCCCAAACTCAACCAAATGGGACTCATCTCCGATCGTCTTAAAAACCAAGATACTCTGACCATTCACCGTTTATTGGGTTTAGGCAATCAAGCCACGCCACGCTTTCATCAAAAACAACCCTTGGCTTATGATGTGATTGTGATTGATGAAGCTTCAATGCTAGATCTGAATTTAGCCACTTTATTGCTCGAAGCTGTGCCCGAACACTGTCGCTTGATTTTACTTGGGGATGCCAATCAATTGGCCTCGGTCGATGTTGGTTCAGTCTTGGCAGACCTACAACAAGTACAGATGCTCAAAGACAATCATGTCAATTTGGTCACCAGTCGCCGTTTTAGAGACGGGGCATTGATTGGTGACATGGCGAAGTTTATTCAAGCGCAGCACGATTCGAATGTTCAAACCGAGAAACTGTTATCTGCATTTGAACAGCAGATTGTTCACGCAGGTGAGTTAAAGCCGATTGCTTTGAGTCAAAGCATGGATGATGTGATTCAACTGGAATATTTGCCGGAAAAAATTCAAGCCAGTGCATTAAAAGATTATTACCAAAAACTCAGTTGGGGCTTTCAATCTTATTTTTCAGCCCTAGCGCAGTATATTGAACAGGACTATGCCGAAACTGCGATTGCAGAGGTACTCAGTGCATTTGATCGTTATCGCATCCTGACCGCCATTCGACATGGGGTGTTTGGGCTACAGCAACTCAACTTTGAAATGCAAAAAACCTTACTGAGCCAAGTGTCGAATGTGATCCCACAAGGTGATTGGTATATCGGACGTCCCGTGATGATGACCTATAACGATTATCAGTTGGGGCTCTCTAATGGTGATATTGGGGTATGTTTTAAGCATCGTAGCCAAGCACACCAGTTTGAAGTATTTTTCCCCAGTTTAAACAAATGGGTGCCGGCAACACGCTTGCCGAAATCCATTCAAACCGCCTTTGCATTGACCATTCATAAATCGCAAGGCTCTGAGTTTAACCATACTGCGGTAGTCCTTGATCAAGCTGCCACCAAGCTACTCAGTCAAGAATTGATTTACACCGCCATCACCCGTGCCAAATCGGTGGTGAGTTTATTGGTTAGTCCTGAAGCATTTGCACAATCACTTCGTATAAAAACAACACGTTCTAGTGGATTATCAAATAAAATGAATAAGATAAGTTTAATTTGATATATGACTTTTTTATTTTCTGTTGTAAGATAATGCTTACAAGGATTCAAGAAATTGACGCATAGAGCTTCACGCATTTTTTTGCGATGATGCTTAAACAAAGAAGTTCAACATGGAATGTCGAACAACACCGCATAATAAAAACAATTTGAAGTCGAGAGACTGCGAACTTACATTGAGGTAAGGGATAAAAGAGGAAATTACAGCCGCTAAGCCTTGTAGTTTTGGGAGAGACTACAGGGCTTTTTTATGCCTGTTTGAACAGCATTTGTGCAACATTACTTACAACACGTAAGTTTTTGCTTACATAAAGATACGAAAAATGTGACTTGTGTATCACTTTTTTTGTGCAATAATAGATCATGTAAGGAAATGAATGATTAAGAACAGGGACCGTATTAATAATAAAAGTGACTAAACACTCATTATGACAATATAAATAAAACTACAATAACTAAAACATAAGAATCTACAGCGCAATGAAAAGCCCCTAAGGAAACTTAGGGGCTTTTCTTATTTTTTGGTATAAAATAAATATAAACAATAAGATATAGTCATATTAAACAAGATTGCTTTCAGTTTGATCTGAACCAAATAAGGAGCGACGTTGTTGTTTTGGCACTTTGGGGCAGTGTTTGGAAATCTGATAGAGCACATTGGCTAAGGCCGGTAAATGCGTGCCCAACACCGATTTTCCGGTGTTTAAAAAAGAAACACTGATATCACGCTCAGGATCCGCCCAACATAAAATATTGGAAAAGCCCAAATGACCAAAAGCTTGTCCAGAGTTTGGCCCAAAAATTCCCACAGGATTACTGCCGAGCATCGGACCGAGTGCATAACGCATCGGTGCCAGTAAATTACGATCGAGGGTGGTATTTGAAGTCGGTAATGTAGCGCGAAATACAGTTTCAGGGCTTAAAATACGCTGACCTTGATATTCACCGCCATTGAGTAACATTTCCATAAAGCGGTTGGCTTGCTCTGCACTGGTGTAAATGTTGCCGGCAGGGCAAACCGTGTCCATAAAACGATGATCATTGGTCACGTTCACCGCCAAATTCAGTCCACCGCCTAAGACGCGATTTAAATACAGATCGGTGCCCAATGCGGGGTGCATCCCGGTGGCATAGTTCAGTGCAGCTTCATCACGGAGTTCAGCTTTGAGTCCATAATTAAAAAACGGCATATTCATCGGCTGTTCAATATGTTCATGCAGAAATGCTCGAATATCTTGTCCCGTCACACGCTCAATAAACTCTCCTAAAATATAACCTGCCGTTACCGCATGATAGGACAGTTGCGAGCCGACCCGTGCCACAGGTTTAGCTGCATATAAAAGTTTTAAGATTCGTTCCCGATCGAACAAAAGTTCAGGGGTGACTTCGGTATCAATACTCGGAATGCCACCACGATGTGATAGCAAATGGAAAATGGTGGCACGACGTTTGCCATTGGCGGCAAATTCAGGAATGTAATGGCTAATCGGGTCGAGTAAATTAATTTTGCCTTGTTCATTCAGCAAATGCACCAACATGGCATTGACCAGCTTAGAGGCTGAAAATAAACAAATTGGGGTGTCCGGTGTGGCAATCACCGCATCGTATTCTAAGCCTTGAGCTGAATTCCCACGGCTATAACCTATGCTTCGATTAATCAGAATTTTGCCTTGGCGTCTTAAACACATGCTGATCAGTGGGTGATTGCCGGTGCGATATAAAGCTTCAACGCTCAGCCAAATCTTATCGATCTGTTGAGCGCTCATACCGCCTTGCTCAGGTGCAACTTCATCTTTAGCTTGTGTAATTGAAGCCAGCTCGGCAGGCACATGGCAGGTATTGCTTGAAAATAATTTCACAACTCATTCCATCTGGCTTTTGTTTTTATTGCTGAACAGTGTGTAGCTTTGATGATGCTTTGTCAGTGTCTGAACTGACCTTTGGACTCAGACGTTTATGCAAACCATTTAAACGCCGGATAACTTTGCAATCTGAGGGTAGTTCCTTTAAAATGATCCACTGCTGTAGTGATGCACGGCAGTCAGCTTGGTTTTGAAGACCCAACTTGATTTGTATCAAATACTTAACATATAAGCATCTCGGAGAAATCGAATGGCTTTAACAAACGCAGATCGCGCAGAGATCATCGCTAAATTTGCTCGCGCAGAAAACGACACTGGTTCACCAGAAGTACAAGTATCTTTATTGACTGCTCAAATCAATGATTTGCAAGGTCACTTTAAAGAACACAAACACGACCATCATAGCCGTCGTGGTTTGATCCGTATGGTAAACCAACGTCGTAAATTGCTTGATTACCTTAAAGGTAAAGACACTGCACGTTATGCTGCTTTGATCGCTGCTTTAGGTTTACGTCGTTAATTCGATTAAACTTTTATTTTCGGACTATTGCATGTTAAGTGCTGTATTGCTGAAAACGAAAGTCTATCTGACTTACCTCAGATAAAAGGGAAGGGGCGATGTTTCGCTCCTTCTTTGTGTCTTAAAATCGTATTTTACTCATTTATGAGTATTTAAATTGTCTGGTGAGGTCGGCTTCTAAGCTTTGTCATTTATGTGCATGTCCAACAGCGGTCATGTGAATGCCAAACCTTAGGGGTCTCCACTAGAATAAAATCGGGAAACAAAAATACATGTCTATGTTTAATATTATTCGTAAAGAATTCCAATTCGGTCAGCACCAAGTTGTGCTTGAAACAGGTCGTGTTGCGCGTCAAGCAAACACGGTTGTCATCACCATGGGTGGTGTACAAGTACTTGTTGCTGTGGTTGCTCAACCAAAAGCAAAAGCAGGTCAAGACTTCTTCCCATTGACCGTTAACTACCAAGAAAAACAATATGCTGCGGGTCGTATCCCAGGTGGTTATGGTAAACGTGAAGGCCGTGCGTCTGAAGCTGAAACTTTAATTTCACGCTTAATCGACCGTCCAATTCGTCCATTGTTCCCAGAAGGTTACTTCAACGAAATTCAAGTGACTGCAACTGTGATTTCTTCTGACAAGACTATGGATGCTGACATTGCTGCAATGCTTGGTACATCTGCTGCATTGTCAATTGCAGGTACACCGTTCCGTGGTCCAATCGGTGGCGCACGCGTTGGTTTAATCAACGGTGAATACATCCTAAACCCGAACCATGAACAATTGGCTCAATCTGATCTTGACCTTGTGGTTGCAGGGACTGAGTCTGCAGTATTGATGGTTGAATCTGAAGCGAAAGAGCTTTCAGAAGACCAAATGCTTGGCGCTGTACTTTTCGGTCATGACGAAATGCAAATCGCGATCCAAGCGATCAAAGAATTTGCTGCAGCTGCGGGTGCAGTTGAGTCAACTTGGGTTGCGCCTGTTAAAAATGAAGAACTTCTTGGTAAATTGAAAGAAGCATTCGAAGCGAAAATCTCTGAAGCATATACCATTGCAGTTAAGCATGAACGTTATGCAGCATTGGATGCACTTCAAGAACAAGCATTAGCGCAATTCGTTCCAGAAGGCGACGAAACTGGCATTGCTGACGAAGTAAACGAATTATTCGAAGACTTAAAATACCGCACGGTTCGTGACAATATCTTGTCTGGTAAACCACGTATCGATGGTCGTGACACTAAAACTGTTCGTGCAATCGACGTTCAAGTGAATGTATTAGATCGTGCTCACGGTTCTGCATTGTTCACTCGTGGTGAAACTCAGGCGTTGGTAACCACGACTTTGGGTAATACACGTGATGCGTTGATGGTTGATACCCTTGCAGGTACGAAAACTGACAACTTCATGTTGCATTACAACTTCCCTGCATACTCTGTAGGTGAAACAGGTCGTGAATCTGGTCCTAAACGTCGTGAAATTGGTCACGGTCGTCTCGCGCGTCGTGGTGTTCAAGCGGTTCTTCCTGCAGCTGACCGCTTCCCGTACGTGATTCGTATCGTATCGGATATTACTGAATCGAATGGTTCATCTTCAATGGCGTCTGTATGTGGTGCGTCACTATCACTTATGGATGCAGGTGTTCCACTTAAAGCACCAGTTGCGGGTATCGCAATGGGTCTAGTGAAAGAAGGCGAGCGTTTCGCAGTACTTTCTGACATCTTAGGTGATGAAGATCACTTAGGTGATATGGACTTTAAAGTAGCAGGTTCTGCAAACGGTATTACTGCGCTTCAAATGGACATCAAGATCGAAGGCATCACTGAAGAGATCATGGAATCTGCATTGAACCAAGCGTATGCAGGTCGTATGCACATCTTGAACGAGATGAACCAAGTGATTTCACGTGCTCGTCCTGAAATTTCTATGCATGCGCCGACATTCCAAGTGATCAACATCAACCCGGACAAGATCCGTGATGTGATTGGTAAAGGTGGCGCAACCATCCGTGCGATTACTGAAGAAACCAAAGCGGCGATTGATATCGAAGATAACGGTACAGTACGTGTATTTGGTGAAACCAAAGCGGCAGCGGCTGCTGCGGTTGCAAAAATCCAAGCACTGACTGCTGAAATCGAACCAGGTACAATCTACACCGGTAAAGTGATTCGTATTGTTGAATTCGGTGCGTTTGTTAACATCATGCCAGGTACTGACGGTCTACTTCACATTTCTCAAATTTCAAACGAACGTGTTGCCAATGTGACTGACGTTCTTGCGGAAGGTCAAGAAATTAAAGTTCAAGTGGCTGACGTAGACAACCGTGGTCGTATCAAATTAACCATGAAAGACATCGAACAAGCATAATGCTGTGATGAATTAACATTGTTGTAGAAAAAAGCCTGCGTTAAGCAGGCTTTTTTTATGGCATGATGCACAATGACAGATCAAACACTTATAAAAACGTCATATGCAAACTTACTTTTTTTATCAACATGCGGCTGAACACTATACCTATGTAAGCAAAGTGGCTTTGCCAGATCAAACCCCTGAATTTGTGTGGTTGGATTGCACTCGTAGCGATGTCATCCATCAGGCAGAAACGTGGCATAAAGCAGTACAACAACAAACCGGTATTCTCTTAAATGAATACCACATTCGCGATATTTTAAATCTCGAACATCCTTGTGTGTTTGACACCATGGATGATTATGATCTGTTGATTTTCCGAAAATTAATCACCCCGGATGATCAGATCAATATCAGTGAGCAGGCATTAGAAAAGCATGAAAGTGTGTTTGGCCTTGCCACCACCCCGATCAGCTTTATCATCACCCCTGAGGTGTTGTTGACCGTCCGAGAAGCGGGCAATAAGGCAATTGAAAGCTATGTGGCGCGGATTGAAACCATTCTCTGTCGACATATTGATGAACAAAATAAACCACGTAAATTGCCGAGTACCCCGATTGATTTGGCTTTAAGACTGCTCAACAGCATGGTCGATGGCTATTTGGATTTACGTATTCCTTTAACCCGTCGGGTGGAATTTTGGCAACAGGAACTGTTGCAAGGTCATCGTCGATTCACCAAGTGGAATCAACTGTTGCAAGAGAATATGGCCTTTCAACAGGTGGAAAATCTTTGCGAAGAACAGATTGAGTCTTTGCAGGAACTGCGTGATGAAATCGTCGATAACTATGCGCATTTAAAAGGTAAACGCAAAACTGACAAACAAGATCTGATGTTGGTGCGTGTCGATGATTTATCCAGTCATATTGAACGAATTCAAAAACATACTACTCGGTTAAGAAGTGCGATTCAGGCAGCCATTGATTTACATTTTTCTGCGATTGCCAATCAAACCAATGAAAATATGCGAATTTTAGCCATTATCACCGCCGTGTTTGCCCCATTGACTTTATTGACCGGGATTTATGGAATGAACTTTGAATTCATTCCCGGCTTAAAGTCACCAACCGGATTTTGGGTGATGCTGGGTATTATGCTGATGACCACGATTTTATTGCTTTACTATTTCTATCGTCGGCATTTGGTCGGGCGAGGGGAGCGTAGTGTGATGGATATGTTGGCACAGCAACATAAAGGTCAGCACGTTAACCTGTTTTGGTTTTTAGATTATGAACCGATTAAACAAACCATGAAAGAAGTTGAGAAATTAACTAAATTTAAATAGCTGTTGTCATGCTATCTAAACATTCAATTTCTCAACTGGGCTTTTCATTCTTTAAAGCTTTGAACTTTAATACTTACTCGGTGTCTTTCACCGCCGCCTTTTTTAACAGGGTATATAGGCTGTCTTTCAGTTTAAGCTTCTTGCGTTTTAGTGACTCAATATCATCATTGATCAGATTGACAGGGTCTTGCTCAAGCTGGGTAATTTGCCGATCTAACTCGTCATGATCCTCCATCAGTCTGGCAAAATGCGGATCATCTTGAGCGAGTACCTGCATGATCTCACGATATTCAGGGAACATATTTTT
The DNA here is from genome assembly GCF_011578285.1 of Acinetobacter lanii. Taxonomy (NCBI): domain Bacteria; kingdom Pseudomonadati; phylum Pseudomonadota; class Gammaproteobacteria; order Moraxellales; family Moraxellaceae; genus Acinetobacter; species Acinetobacter lanii. The sequence goes on from NZ_CP049916.1 coordinate 335,207, forward strand.
TAATTTTTTATTCATAATTTTGGTATTCATGGTCGACGCTTTACCTCATTTTCAAACAGAGTAAAAATACGGATAAGACTAGAAAATGATTTAGTGTGAAAAATCATCCACCAGTTGTAAATGAATAAAACATGATTAAGTTTGCTTTAATTTAGCTTTTCCTGATCTGAGAGCTACGCACTTGTTTGCGCAGGTGTTGTACCTCATCAATCAAGTCCAGCATCATCGCCACCGCAGATAAACTCGCCTCAAAATCACGCTGTAAGCGGTAAGCTCGACGTGCGCGAGTCACTTCATCGGCAAAAAATTGATGAATCCGGGTTTCGGTTCGTGCAGGCAAAATTTCGTATTCAAGTAATTGCAGTACCCATTCAGGGCTTTGTCCGCAGGCTTGTGCAAAATGATTCAGATCGAAAATACAGTTTTCATCAACGATTTCTGCTTCCAAGCAACCATCTTTAATAATTTCACGATAATGAATTGTCGTCATCACTGTTCTCCTTTAATGGGATCGAGGATTAAAGTGCGAGAAGGCTTTGGCTAAATCTTCATAGGCATGCACTTGCTGTTCAGTTTCGGCTTTCGGATAAACAATATTTAAAATCAGATATAGATGCCCCGGCACTTTGGCCGGAATGCCTTTGTCTTTTAGGCGCAGTTGTTTGCCATAGACCGTGTTTTTGGGAATACCGACTTTGACCTTGCCGTTGGGAGTATTGACTTCAATTTCTTGACCGAGTGCGGCTTCCCATGGACTGATGTCAATGTTGTAGTAAATGTCGGCACCTTCGACACGAAGTTTGTCGTCTTGTTTATAGTGAATTTGAATATAAAGATCACCGGCTTCACCGCCATTGATACCGGCTTGTCCCTGTTTCGACAAACGAATTTGTTGACCTTCTTTCATGCCTTTAGGGATTTTGACTTGTAAGGTTTTGCGCTGAACTTCAGGTTCACCATAGGCATTGTAGGTGGGAATTTGTAAGGTAATATTTTGCGTTGCACCCTGAAAAGCGATCTCGAGATCCACTTCTATGCTGGCATGTTGGTCTTCTCCGCGAAAACTTTGTTGTCTTGAACCATTCGAATATTGTTGATATTGCCCGCCACCAAAACCTTGGCCAAAGCGTCCAAACAGATCTTCAAAACCACTGAAATCTCCCCCTTGAAAACCGCCTTGCGCATTGCCTTGATGAGCACCTTGCTGATAGCCTTGATCGAATCCTTGTCCAAAGCCTGAATGCGTATCTGAACCACCACCATTAAAGCCATAGGCAGCTTGTGGATGATCAAGTTCAAAGTCGTATTGTTTCTTTTTTTCAGCATCACCTAAGGTGTCATAAGCCACATTAATTGCCTGCATCATTGCTTCGGCATTGGCTTCTTTACTGACATCAGGATGATATTTTCGTGCCAATTTTCGGTAAGCTTTTTTAATGTCTTCCGCACTGGCTTGCCGTGAAATCCCAAGGTCATCGTAATAATTTTTTGCCATAGTGTGGTCAATATTTTTGTTTAAGTTTTGATCATTATGAGCCGAGTTTGAATGGCTACAGTATTATCATTGGGTATCTAATTGTTTCAATTTTTTGCAAAAAAAAGAGTGCGAACTAACACACTCTTTCGGTTTTTTTCAGGATCTTAGCAAGCTGATGGCTTAGCTTTGTGGATCCGATAAGGTTTAACTTAAATGTTCACCGAATAGTCCTAAGGCTTCTTCAGCACTAAAGCTATAACGGGTTTGGCAGAACTGACAATCCATGGTAATTGGATTTTGTTCTTCCAAAGTTTCACGCACAGAATCTACACCAATTTGAATTAACGCATCGGCACAACGCTGTTTCGAGCAGGTACAACCGAAATGCAGTTGTTCCGCTTCAGGCAGACGTACTTCTTCTTCGTTATATAAACGATAAAGAATTTCTTGCGCATCCAAATCGGTTAATTCTTCAGCTTTCAGTGTTTCGGTCAACATGGTTAAACGTGGCCAAATGTCTTCATCAACACGTTGCTGTTCTTCTTCATTGTTACGCGGTAACAATTGAATCAGTAAGCCGCCTGAGCGTTGTTCTGAACTTGCTAGAACAATACGGGTTGGAATCTGTGCAGACAAATCGTAATACTGCATTAAACATTTGGCTAAATTCGGTTGATCAAGTGGCACAATCCCTTGATAACGTTCACCAAACTCCGGCTCAATATTGATAAACAAAACTGGATTAAGCAAAGTCGACAGTACGGTCGAGCTGCTGCTGGCTTCAGCAAAACGGTCATCCGCTTCGTAGTCTGCTAGGGCACGCACTTCACCCAAGTGATTACATTCAGCCATCGCCCATTTTAATGAACCTGATGCTTGAATCTGAAGACTAATACGTCCTTTGATTTTCAATGTGCTGGCCAATAACGCCGTTGCACTGAGCATTTCACCCAAAAGAATTTTCACCGCAGGTGCATATTCACGTTGCAATAAAATGGTTTTTAAAGCGTCTTCGAGATGAACCACTTCACCACGCACAGGGCTATTTTCAATAAAAAAACGTTGACGTAAATCAGACATAAAATTCTCCAAATCCCTGCTTAGATGGTGATTATATTGCAAATCACAAGTTAATTTTCTTCATCACGACAAACATTGATCTCATCAAGCCGATCTTTATCTTTAAGTTGTTGATTTCGCACAGACGTCACATCGGGTTGATGTTGTAAATTGGGCTCTAAGTGTTCAAAGTTTTTTGAGTCACTTTCAAAAATATGTTCAAGTTCTGCTAAAAAGTTACGATAACTCTCATAGACTTTTTGTTCATCGGTATAAATTCGTTGCTGTTCATTGATCAGTTGTTCATCATAATCACGGAACAACTCAATACTGTCATGGGCTTCTTGTTCAGGCACATCGAGTAAACATAAAGCACGGTAGGCCATCCCCAGTGAAGACAAATAAGTTTCTCGCCAAATATGCTCAATGCCGAGATCTTTGAGTAAATGCATATGATAGCGATCACGGGCACGTACCAACAGCAACAGGTTGGGGTAATTCAGTCGAATATGCCGTGCCACATTCATTGACACTTCAACGTCATCCACCGCCAAGATAAAAACTTTGGCACTTTGAATGCCTGCAGAACGCAGCAACTCTGGTTGGGTGGCATCGCCATAGTAGAGCTTACCGCCAAACTTACGCACGAAATCAATCCGCTCCAAATTGTTATCAATCGCGGTAAACGGGATGCGTTGCATATGCGCCAAACGTGCAATGATTTGTCCGACTCGACCAAAACCGGCAATGATCATTGGAGGATGTTGATTGGGGATGTCATCGTATTCCGGTTCAACATGTTGCTCAAACAGCGGTACCAGCCATTTGTTCACCATCCAAAATAAAATCGGGGTGAGTGCCATAGACAACGTCACAATCAGAATGATTGGATCCATAATGGCTTGAGTAATGACTTTTTCGCTTTTAGCGACGGCCAAGACCACAAAGGCGAATTCTCCGCCTTGTGCCAAGCACGCCGCAATCATCGCGCTTTGTCCCCATTCATATTTGAAGTAACGTGCCACAGCGAGCATTACCGTAGCCTTGATTGCCATCAGTAACACAGCGCCACCAATAATCAATAATGGCGTATCCACAATTAAATCCAACGGTGTGGTCATCCCCACCGTCATAAAAAACAGACCCAGCAATAATCCCTTGAATGGGGTGATACTGGCTTCAAGTTCATGGCGGAACTCAGAATCAGCCAATAAAACGCCAGTTAAGAAAGCACCCAAAGTCGTAGATATGCCGAGTACATCCATCAGCATCACCACCGCAATCACAATAAATAAGCCTGCAGCCGTAATCAGTTCAGTGGCACCACTTTGCACAATAAATCTGAAAAAAGGACGCATCACATAACGGCTAAATAAAAATAGCCCGCTAAAGGTCGCCACAATCGCTGCAAAGTAAGCAATACCGTGATGACTGCTTTGACCGCCTGCGAGCAGGGGAATCACCGCAATCAACGGAATCGCAGCGATATCTTGAAACAGTAAAATGGAAAAGGATTGCTGACCGTGGGTGCTATTCAGTTGCTGTTTTTCTGCAAGCAGTTGCAATACAAAAGCGGTTGAAGATAAGGCAAGGGCAAAACCAATCACAAAGCTGGCAGAGAAATCACGTTGAAACAGCAACCATGTGGTGGCCATTAACACGATTCCTGTGATCAGCACTTGCGCCGTCCCCACCACAAAAATCGAATGACGCATTTGCCAGAGGCGTTGTGGACGTAACTCTAAACCAATCAGAAACATCAGTAAGATCACACCAAACTCTGCCAAATGGGTAATGGCAGTGGAATCCTGTGCAATATTCAGCACATTTGGACCGAGGATGATACCGGTAAATAAATAGCCCAATACTGTCGCAATACCCAAACGTTTTCCCAAAGGCACCAGGATTAACGCTGCACCTAAGAACAGGGTGATTTGAAGTATTAACGGCATGTACTCATCCTAAGTTTAATTATTGATCTGACTTGATTGTAATGCTGAACCACAATGCCATGTATAAAAATTTGTTGATCGGACACAGGGTTCCACATTCAATCATCAAACCCTCAATTTAACTCAGTTCTTGTGGGTCGACATCAATACTGACTTTCATGCTCGAGGGCTTGTAATGCAACACCTGTTGCCACCATTCTCGGACATAGAAATGCATTTTGGCACGATCCTGTGATAGCAATACTACATGTGCTTGGTAGCGACCGGCTTTACGTTCCATGGGCGCAGGAATCGGCCCCCAAATATCGATCAAATCGCCCGCATGTTGTCTTAACAGTTGGGTCATCTCGGTTAAAAACCGTTGATTATCTTCTTGGTTTTTAGATTCACAACGTAACAATACCGCATAGCGACAAGGCGGCATCAGTGCCAATTGACGGTCGGCCAAGGTAGCTTTGGCAAAAGCACGGTAGTCTTTATGAATCAGGGTATTAAATAGCGGATGATCAGGACGAAGTGTTTGTACATACACCTCACCTTTTTTATCGCCCCGTCCTGCACGACCTGCCACTTGTATGATCAGTTGCGCAGTACGCTCAGTGGCACGAAAATCGACACTGAGCAAACCTGAGTCGATATCCAAAATCGCCACAAGGGTGACATAAGGAAAATGATGCCCTTTGGCCAACATTTGGGTGCCCAATAGAATCATCGGTTCACTTTGATGAATTTGATCATAAATCTTTTGCCAACTGCCGACCCGAGAAGTGGAATCTCGATCGACCCGAAGCACTGGATGATCGGGAAACAGTTCATTCAGGCTTTCTTCAACCTTTGCGGTGCCCATGCCAATCGGCTTTAAGGTTTGCTGATTACACTGAGGACAGGCATCAGGCACACGGTTGATGGTGCCACAATGATGACAATGCAAATGCTCATACGGCTTTTTATGCAGGGTAAAGTGTGCATCACAGTGCGGACAATTGGCTTGCCATGCGCAGCTTTCACAAATCAGCACAGGGGCATAACCGCGACGATTCAGGAAAATCAGCACCTGTTCTTTTTTGTCCAAACGGATTTGGATTTCTTTGATCAGTGTGTCTGAAATGCCATGCTGCTTCTTGGCAATTTTTAGATCAATCAAATGCATTTTTGGCATCAACGCCCCACCGGCACGATGATTCAATTGCAAATGGGTCAATTTGCCCTGTTGTGCCAAAGAGAAACTGTCAATGCTCGGTGTGGCTGAACCTAAAACAATCGGACATTGCTCTAAATGCGCGCGGTACATGGCAACATCACGGGCATGATAGCGAAAGCCCTCATGCTGTTTAAAAGACAGGTCGTGCTCTTCATCTAAAATGATCAAGCCCAATTTGGGCATAGGGGTAAACAGCGCAGAACGTGTACCTAAAATAATCGAGGCTTTCCCTGTTTGTGCATGTTGCCAAGCTTGTAAGCGTTTCGAGTCATTCAATCCCGAATGTAATAGCGCAATGTTGCAATGAAAACGAGATTGAAAACGGCTAACCGTCTGTGGGGTCAGTCCAATTTCGGGCACCAACACCAATACTTGTTTGCCTTGTTTCAGCACCTCATGCATGACTTGCAAATAGACTTCGGTTTTACCACTACCCGTCAAACCATCGAGTAAAAAACCTTGATATTTGTTTTGTGCTTTTAAAATCGTTTGAATCGCTTTTTTTTGTTCATCGTTGGCGGTCAACGGCATTTGTGCCAATTGCAACGGTTCTGGGCTGAAATTTTGGTTTTCTAATTCACAGCGGATAATGCCTTTTTTTTCAATCGCTTTTAAAGTTGCAGTTTCGATGCCACTTAAATTCAAAATCGTTTCTAAAGTCCCATGCGGATGCAACTTTAAAACTTTATAGGCTTCTTGTTGTTTTTCAGAGCGTTTGACTTTGGCTTCTGCATGTTCATCTAGCACTTTCCATGTACGCGCCAAAAGATTATACGGTTTACCTTGGCGCAATAAAGTCGGCAGGGCGGTATGCATTACTTCACCGATCGGGAATTGATAATATTGCGCTGCCCAGCCCGCTAATTTTAAAACCTTGTCATCGATAATGGCATGATCATCTAACAGCTCAGTGATGGCTTTTAGCTGAAAGCGTGGATCGATTGGGGTATCTGGGCTGAGTTTTTCAGTCACCACACCCGTCAGATGTTGACGGCCAAAAGGCACGGCAACACGTGCCCCAACTTGAATCTGATCATATTCAACTTGTGAGACTTTATAGTCAAAACAATCATAGACATGCACAGGCACAGCAACACGAATGCGGTAAAGATCTGAGCTATTTAAACAAGTATTTGTCATAAGTTAGACGAATTCGCTAGTTGAAAAATGATCGTGAAGGGTGATGGCTTATGCTAAAGTGTGCTGTCATTTAGCACCAAGAATATGAATGATTTTAGTGGTCTGAAGCAACAGTGATGACCAAATAATTTGGAAAACTAGAGCATTATAATGCCTGCATATCAATATATTGCCATAGATGCATCAGGGAAGCAGCAGAAAGGCGTGTTAGAGGGTGATTCAGCACGTCAAATTCGACAACAACTCAGGGACAAGCAATGGATTCCTGTGCAAGTCGATGCTGTCGAGCCAAAAGACAAGCAGCAGTCGAGTCGTTGGTTTCAGAAAAAATTTACCGCTTATGACTTGGCACTCATGACCCGTCAATTGGCGGTGTTGGTGGCAGCCGGCATTCCTTTAGAGGAAGCGCTTCGCGCCGTGACCAAACAAAGTGAAAAATCGCATGTGCAAAATATTCTGTCCTCAGTGCGTTCTAAAGTCATGGAAGGGCATTCGCTTGCACAAGGCATGCAACAGTCAGGGCGCTTTCCCGATCTGTATATTGCCACCATTGCAGCAGGTGAACGTTCAGGGCATCTCGATCTGATATTAGATCAATTGGCGGATTACACTGAAAACCGCTTTGCCATGCAAAAGAAAATTCAAGCGGCCATGATCTATCCGATCATTTTGATGATTATGTCCTTTGCGATTGTTATGGGGCTGATGACTTATGTCGTGCCGGATATCGTCAAGACTTTTGATCAAAGTAAGCAAGCTTTGCCATGGATTACCGTGGTGATGATGAAGTCCAGTGAAATCATTCGTCAGGCGTGGCCTTTTATGTTGGTGGCATCTGCCCTCGGTATTTTTCTATTAATGCGATTTCTAAAAACTGCAGCCGGCCATTATGCCTTTGATCGGTTGATTTTGAAAATGCCGTTGTTTGGTAAATTGTCACGAGGCATTAATGCTGCCCGTTTTTCCAGTACCTTATCGATTTTGACCCAATCCGGTGTGCCTTTGGTCGATGCATTGAAAATTGGGGCAGCGGTCAGTAGCAATTGGGTCATCCGAGATGCGGTTAATGTGGCAGCGGAGAAAGTCACAGAGGGCGGTAACTTAGCCTCGCAACTGGAACGCTGCGGTTATTTCCCCCCGATGATGGTACAAATGATTAAAAGTGGTGAAAGCTCAGGTGAGCTCGATCGGATGTTAAAACGTGCTTCAGATATGCAGGATCGTGAAGTCACCACACTGATTTCAACCTTATTGGCACTACTCGAGCCTTTAATGTTGGTATTGATGGCAGGTATCGTTTTGGTGATTGTGATTGCGGTGATGTTGCCAATCGTCAATATGAACAATATGATTTAGCGCAATCCTATTTCGATTAAATCATCTACAGTATTTTAAAATTGAATCTAAAAAATTAGACCGAATAGTCGAGAGATATTGATGCAACGGAAGACAAAACAAATGAAACAGTCAGGTTTTACTTTAATTGAAGTCATGGTGGTGATCGTGATTTTAGGCGTATTAGCGGCATTGATTGTGCCCAACGTGATGGGGCGGGGAGAAAAAGCCAAAGTCGATACCACACAAATTACCTTGAAAGGGGTGGCTGGGGCATTGGATCAATATAAATTGGACAATAACCATTATCCAAACATGCAAGAAGGTGGTCTCGATGCTTTGGTGAATCAGCCGGCTTCTGCAAAAAACTGGTTGCCGGGCGGTTATGTCAAAGGCGGTTACCCGAAAGATAGCTGGGACAATGACCTGCAGTATGTGATTCCAGGCTCAGAAGGTCGTACCTTTGATTTATATTCTTTTGGTGCCGATGGTAAGCAAGGTGGCGAAGGAAATGATGCCGATCTTTATTATCAGCCTTGATTAAGAATCATTCTAAATTAAATTTGATGGGATTAATCAATTCATTGAATCGAATAAATAAAGATTAAGTGAATTGATAATCCTTCCTATTTAATAAAATAATCATAATATACTGATAAATAATAGAATATAAAAATATATTGAGTTGAGAGTTAAAATAAGAATTATTCCCATATTGAATGGTTACAATAAATCCAAATCATGAATCAATATAGACTTTTTATTTAAAATAAATCTTGCATAATAGCACTCATAACAGGGATTAAATAAAGGAGGGTGCGATGAAAACAGTATTATTGTCAGATCAAATCAATCAATGTCATTGGTCGATGCTGAAATCTGTTGTTTTGATTCTTAGCCTTCTTCCACTGAGTCATTTCTTTATGAATCTTTGGCAATCGACTGAGGGCAGTAGTCAGATTATGATTGGCTTTATGGTCATCAGCGTATTTAGTGCCTGTTCGATCATCAGTTTTTATGCTGCTTTAAATGCCACTGTGATGCCGATTGAACAAACTGAAGCTTCAGCGTTTGAACGTGCTGTGGTGAAGGTGTATCGCTATATTCCAATGCTGAGTTTAACTGGCATGATGTCGTTTTTAGCGACTCAGTTCTAAATGAATTTTATTATATTGAATTATAGAAAACCGAGGCATTGACCTCGGTTTTTTCATTGCAGATTTAGATTGTCTAGCGACGCGATTTAAAACTCACATCCACTTTACGTGGGCGAAAGCGGAAACCAATCAGCAACAACAACGCTGAGAAAATCAAAATCGGCCAATCGCTGAGTCGGTTATACAGGGTTCGACCTTCAAAGGCAGGCAAATCACCACGCAGTACCGCTTTTTGATCGGTTGGCGCTTGTTTAACAATATGCCCTTGTTCATTGATAAATGCCGTCACACCCGTATTGGTAGCACGAATAAACCAACGCCCATTTTCTTTGGCACGCATTTGTACCATTTGTAAATGTTGTAAAGGTCCAGCAGTGCCTTTAAACCACGCATCATTGGACACGGTGACCAAGAAATCACTGTCGACTGCATTGCGACGAGTCAGGTTTGGATAAGCCACTTCATAGCAAATCGCGGCCGCCAAATGATGACCTTTAATGTTAAAAGGTTTCTGATCGCTGGCACCTTGAGAAAAACCACTCATGGATGGGTCATTTTGTAGGGCAGGTAAAACCCAACTCAAGAAACCTGAAAGTGGAATATATTCACCAAAGGGCACCAAACGTTGTTTTTTATACAGACCAAATGCATCACTACCTGATGCCATCATGGCATTGTAATACATCGGGTAGCCCTGAACCTTGGACTCTTCAAGATCCCAATAGGGAATGCCGGTCACCCATGCAGTATGAGTGCTTTGGGCTTGATCATCCATCGCAGACAAGAACATTTTAATGTCGGATTGGAACAGTGGAATCGAAGATTCAGGCCAGACAATCAGGTCTCGTCCCCATTCACTACGGCTCAAGTTGGCATAAATTTCTAAGGTTTTGACTTGATATTCGGTCAGCCATTTTAAATCTTGCGGAATATTGCCCTGAATGAGTGAAACAGATAATGGCTTTTCTGCTTTGGGTTCCACAAACTGAATGAATGAAACCGCCCAAGCACCGAGCACTAAAAGTGCCGATGGAATCAGCCAAAAGACACGTTTACGTAAAACTTCGACCAAGGCTGCAGCAAGCAGAATAACGACAAAAGAAACCGCATAGATACCGAACAAAGGCGCATAGTTATCAAGCAGGCGTTCGGTAAAGGCATAGCCGGCAAACAACCATGGGAACCCAGTAAAGACCCACGTTTTCGCCCACTCGAAAAATACCCAAATTGGCGCAAAGGTCAATGGAGTTTCAGGAAAGAAACGACGATAGAGCCAAGTTTGGATGGCGGTAAATAAACCCATGACTAAGGCCATGATCGCAATCATGAGCACGCTTAAATAGGCATTGGTATCGCCATAGACATGGATTGAGGTATACAGCCAAAACGCACCCACAAACCAGAGCCCAAAACCATAGGCCCAACCAATGCCAAAGGCTTGTTTGGCAGAACGTTTATGTAAAGTGGCATACAGCAGGGCAGGCGATAAAATCGCAATCCACCACCAATAAAAAGGGGCCAGTGCCAAACTAAAGATTGCACCCGAAGTGAGTGCAATCAAAAGTGGATAAATCAAAGGGAGTGTTTTTTGTTGTTCTGAAGAATTTAGCAGCTTGTTAAAGTAGGCTCTCATTGACGTACAGCTCGAATCAGATGAATGGTACGGGCATCTGCTTCAACAATGGTAAATGTCCATGCGTCCAATTCAATAATTTGACCCTCTAAATCACTCACCAAGCCAATCTCTTGAAGCAAAAGACCGCCCATAGTTTCTACTTCATCATCTGAAAAATCAGTGTCTAAAACATTATTAAAATGTTCAATCGGTGTAAGTGCTTGGACTAACCATGTATTGGCTGCCTGTGCTGAAGTGTCAGGCACAATGAAGTTGGCTTCTTCATCGATATTGTCATGCTCATCTTCAATTTCACCGACAATTTCTTCTAAGATGTCTTCTAGAGTGACCAAGCCTGAGGTTGTGCCATATTCGTCAATTACAATCGCAATATGGGTTTGGGTATTTTTCAGCATACGCAGCACTTGATCTGAACGTGCGCTTTCAGGGACAAAAATCGGTTGACGCATTAAAGCGTGCACCGTAATTTTTGCATCACGATTGGCCAAGAAAGGCAGTAAATCTTTGGCCAACAAAATCCCAACTACAGTGTCAGGATGATCAGATGAGAACACTGGAAAACGTGAATGTGCAGAGTCAATTAACACCTGCAAAATATCAAGTAATTCATCATCTTCTTGTAAGCTGATCATGGAAGTGCGTGGGGTCATGACCTCACGAATTTTGGTCGCTGGAAGTTCAAAAATCCCTTCAAGCATAGCAACCGTATCAGGTTCGAGTAATCGACGTGAATCTTGTACTAATTTTAACAGTTCATCTCGGGTTTCTGGCGCTGTGCCTAGCCATTTGCGTAAACCGCGCATACCCCATGATGTGCCTGATTCATCGTGCATGATCTTTCCTAAAGACTCTTTCAAATTAAAATATAATTTTTATCATACCGTAGAAAATACAGATGTCTATCTCTATCCATGAACCAAAAGATGAAACTGTTCGGTGTCGATGAAAACAGATGAATAATGTGATTAAATTTAGTCGATAAATTCTATTCAAAGCATAAGACAAAACAATGATAAAAAGACTTATTCTGATCTTTTGTGCAATGATAATCACGAATCTAGTGGTTGCACAAACAGAGCTACAGCAGTATTCCTCTTCGAATACCAACACTGAAAAAGTTCAAGAATATAGTGATGAACCGTATTATTTTATTCATGCATTTCATGGTGTTCATGCCGAGTTTTTAGGTGGGTGTGGTAAAGCGCTTCAGAGTTTAAATAACGTTAAAGCTCAACAGAGAATTCATGAGCCAACCCTAAAGAAGTCAATCGCTTATCACTTGAACACAGATCAAGAGTTTACTGCGATGACATTTAAAATCGAGAATCAAACAATTTATGCAACGATTTTCGATCAAGTATTTCATAAACGCTATTGTCGTAGTGATATTCTGAAACCTCTAAAGGTTTCAATTAATGGTTTCCAAGTCGACATTCAAAACGTAAATAAATATCAGCAGCAGGTGATTATCACTAAGGTGAAAGCAATAGACTAGATAGGATGTCAGTCATAGGCTTATGTTAAAATAGTTTGAGTTGAAAAAATGAGTTTAAATATGTCTGATACATCTACAGCTACAATTCAGTTAAATACTCGAGGCTTACGTTGCCCTGAACCTGTAATGATGCTGCACCAAGCGATTCGTAAATCAAAATCAGGCGATATTGTTGAAGTCTTTGCCACTGACAATTCAACCTCATGGGATATTCCAAAATTCTGTATGCATTTGGGTCATGAATTGTTGCTTCAAGAAGAATGTCTCGATGAACAGGGCAATAAAGAATTTCATTACTTGGTCAAGAAAGGCTAAGAGATGATTATTAATTTAGGAACTCAGTGCTGTTAGCACTTAAGAGTGAAGTTAGCCTAGTTCCTATTTTAGAAAAACAATACCTATACAGCAAAATTGTTAAAAAACATAAATATGTATAGAATGCATACAGAATAATTAGATTTTCTAATCAATTTTAATTTCAAAAATAAATGTTTTTCATAAAACAAATCTAAAAATAAACAATAAAGGTTCGGTATGACATTTCAAGACGTGAATAACGCAAGTGCATCAGGTGCAAGTTCAGTAGGTGAGACTGAGCAAGACGTGGTTGAGCAACCAGTTGAGGTGGCGGTATTTAACCTTGAAAGCACGCGCAGTCCAACCGATTTGCAAATGATGGCCAATCAAATTCAGCGTTTTTTACATGATTGTGGTGATACCAATTTATCGAATTTACAACCCTCGGCGAATGTGCCGATGGTGGCAAACTCCTTTGCACTTACGGGCAGTGTACTGGATCTGATTTTATATAGCTTACTGCCTAAACAAGGCGAGCTCGGCGTACAACAAGTCGCGATGTTGAGTGCTAATCTCATTGGTTTATTTTTGGCACCGCAAGCGGAAGCCCATGTGCGTATGGCCTTACGCCCAATGCTAGGCCTCATGGCCGAGTGCTTATACCGAGAAGGTGGTCACAAATACGAGAAGGCGACATCAAACGCCTGTCGCTGCATCTCAATGCCCGTATTGCTGGGGACTTGGGATTATTTCTTAAAGAAACCAAAGGCAAACTTGGTGGTTTGCTCTCTAGTGCCAGTGCGCTGGGTACCCAAATATTAACGACACTGGCACTGCCTAAACCCAATATCAGTACGGTATTGACTGCATCCACCATTGCAGCGGGCGGTGGGGGAGCGAGTGCTGATAAGCGTGATCCGAAGGAACAATTCACCAACTGGGCTTCGCCCTTGGCCAGTTTGTTGGCCACCCCATCTTTAGCCGATATTAAACCTGTTTTTCCCCTGATTCCCGGTATGAACTTGCAAATTAAAGCCAGCCTTGCCTTGAGCACCCTTGCAGGGGCGATGCAACAACAAGCCGGTGGGCAGAAATACACCCTGATGTGGTTGATCGATGAAACCTTAAAAGCCATTGAGGCACTCGGGGAAAAGGTCAGTGCCAGTGTGCCGATCTCACAAACCGGTGAATTGGAGCGCCATGTCAAAGGGGATATTTTAGAGTTTGTCTCGCTACAGGCGAATGCATTAAATGATCCAAGTTGTGTCACTAAAGCAGGAGATTCTGCCACAGGACAAAGTATTAGCTATGCGATCGGTGCTGAACGAGTCAAACATAGCGATTTCTACCTGTCTAAACTTGGTTTTGGTTTTAGCCGGCAATACAACTCGCAGATGTCAGAGTTTGATGACAGTTGTATCGGTGCACGTTGGATGATGCCGTTTTCCAATCGGATTGAAGCGACCGAATATGGTTATCTGTTTATTGACAGCAATGGACGTAAACACCGCTTGCCAGCCAGTATTACTGAGCAAGCCTACGAAGTGCCATTTGAAGGTTTTGTGGTTGTTCCCTTAGAGAACGGTGATTTGACCCTGAATTTTGGCGGTGATTGGAGCTTTCACTTCCACAATTTTAATGCCGCACAGAATTTGCATGGCACCTACCATCTGATTCAACAGCACAATACCAAAAGCAATGAACAGGTGGATTTAGACTATCTGGTGGTCAATGGACAAGCCTACTTGAAGCAAGTCGATTTTAAACTGAAAACCGCACAGCACAGCCTGAAATTTGCCTACAACGATCAGATTAAAATCATTGCCGTATTTGTTGATGAGCAGGCACAACCCTTAGCCCAATATCAATATGATGCCCAAGGTAACCTGATTAAAGCCATCGATGAAAATGGTCATACCCGAGACTATCAATATAACCATGCCCATCAACTGACACGCTACAGTGACCGTACGGGACGTGGACAAAACATTCGTTATGAATCGACAGCAGTGGATGCCAAAGCCATTGAAGAATGGGCAGATGATGGCCGTTTCCATACCAAGCTCAAATGGCATCCGCGCTTACGCCAAGTTGCCGTTTATGACGCCTATGACAACCCGACTTATTACTACTTTGATCTAGAAGGCTTTACTTACCGCACTCGACTCGCTGATGGACGAGAATCATGGTATTCCCGAGATCAATACAAACGCATTACACGCCAAATTGATTTCGAAGGGCGAGAAATCCAACAAGAATATGATAAAGCTGGGCAACTGAGTAAAATCGTGCAGCCCAATGGTGGGATCATCCGCTTTGCCTATGATGAGCAAGGCAACTTAATCGAAACCAAAGACCCTGAAGGCAATATTTGGAAACGCGAATACGATGCTGAGGGCAATGTCAGCAAAGAGATCAATCCACTGGGGCAGGTGACCCAATACAAATATAACGCCGAAGGACAACTCACAGAAATCATCGATGCCAAAGGCGGTAAAAGGACCTTGCAGTACAATGAACTCGGTCAAATGACCCGTTATAGCGACTGCTCAGGCAAAGAAAGTGCATGGGAATATGATGAAGAAGGGCAACTCAAACAACAACAAGATGCCACAGCTCATGCAGTACAGTATATCTACAGTGAAAAAGGCATGGATAAAGGCCAATTAAAAAGCATTATCTATCCAGATGGCCTCAAAGAACACTTTGAACATGATCAAGAAGGACGCTTACTCAAACATACCGATACCGCAGGCAAAGTCACCACATACAGCTATAATCAAAGTGGCTTATTGACCCAACGCATCGATGCCAATAAACATCAAATTGCTTATCACTGGGACAAACAAGGGCGTATTCAAAAGCTGATCAATCAAAACCATGCCGAATATCTGTTTGACTATAACGGTTTTGGCCAACTGATGCGGGAACAAAGCTTTGATGGCGAAGAACGCCACTATGCCTATATGGAAAATGGACGCCTGTTCCAAATCCGTATGCCAAACGTCATCATCCAGTTTAGTTACCATGCTGATGGGCAAATTGCAGAGAAACTGTATACCCATATTGAAAGCCGTAAAACGCAGAAAGAAACATTTGACTATAACCTCAATGGCCAACTCAGTCGGGTCAGCAATGAACACAGCCAAATCGACTTCTACCGAAATCAAATTGGGCAATTAATACGAGAACATCAGCACTACAAACTGCCTGATCTCAATCCGATGACGGCAGTACTACGTTATGACTATGATGAACTAGGCAATCTGATCAAAACCATCCGACCGGATGGCCATGAAGTCACACATTTAAGTTATGGATCAGGTCATGTCTACGGCATTGCCCTCAATCAAAAAGACATGATTGGCTTTAAGCGTGATGACTTGCACCGAGAAACAGAACGTTACTTGGCCAATGGCTTGATTCAACGCAACCAATATAACGATGTAGGGTTACTGATCTCCCAACAGATTCAGCCTGAGCAAGAAACCCAATCGCCACTTGATCCATCACAACAGACAAAAGTACTGCATCAGGCACAGCGCCACTACCACTACGACAAGAACTACCTACTCACCCAAGTCGACGACAGTCGTTTGGGCAAACTGAACTACCACTATGACCCGATTGGACGCTTGATTAAAAGCCAAAGTCCTCAGCACATAGAAAGTTTTAGCTTTGACCCCGCAGGGAATCTGATTGATCCGATTGCCACTCAAGTCAGCCAAGTCAAAGACAATCTGATTAGAGAATACCAAGGCAAACGCTACAGCTATGATGCACAAGGCAATGTGATTGAAACCACACAGGGCAACAAGACCTTAAAACTCACATGGGACAACCTGAATCGATTAATTCAAAGTAATCATAATGGACGCATCACCCATTATGGTTATGACGTATTTGGCCGACGCCTGTATAAAAAATCCCAAGATCAAAAGGGCACAGAGACCTTAACCTTATTTGGTTGGGATGGTGACCTGATGATTTGGGAGTCTAAAACCATAGCAGCGCATAAAGCTCAGAATAGCCAAGCCGATCACCACAACAAACAGGAATACACCAAGCACTATATCTATGAACCGAACAGCTTTGTGCCAGCCCTACAGGCAGGCTATAGCCAATTTATCAAACTGATTGACACCCCAGACTACAGCCGATTTAAAACTGAGCCATATTCGATTTATAAAGACCCCGTATGGAAAACAGAAACGCGAAAACAACGCACTGAACTCGAACGCGTCGCTTTTTACCACTGTGATCAAGTGGGTACACCGCAAAGTCTGAGTAATGAGTTAGGTGAATGTATTTGGAGTATCCGACAAAGCACATGGGGCAGAGCAGAAGAGATCAGCCAACAAAACCCAGACAACCCGTTTGAGCAAACAGAGATTCGTTTCCAAGGTCAATATTACGATGAGGAAACAGGACTACACTATAACCGTTACAGATATTATGAGCCGCACAGTGCACGCTATATTTCTAAAGATCCAATTGGGCTTAATGGTGGATTAAATAATTTAGCTTATGTAAGTGATCCTAATCAGTGGGTGGATCCGTTAGGGCTTAATCAAGTGTGGGTAAATGTTAAAACTGGTGAGCGTGCTGGGCGAAAAAAAGGACCAGATTGGGAAAATTGGGTGCCTTATAAGGATCCAGATGGACGAGTGAATACTGCGGCATCTAATGTAGAAGCGAAATTAAATAGTCAACGTGAACAAGAAATTGAAGGTTATAATCGTAGAATTGAAAATACTAGAAAAATTGAAAAAGTTAACGAGGCTTGGAATAAGTCTATAGAAAGTATGAATAATCAAAATGAATTATTATCAAAACGAGTATCAAACATCGATTTTATATGTGGGTGTAAAGTTACGTTATGGGGGTCAATAAAAGAAGACTATCAACGTGGTGAAATATTAGATAATGGTCTGCGAGGTGCATTAGGAGTAACTCACGGTTTTACAATGGGGTTATCGACAATAGCGTTAAGAGAAAATAATTTGGTACCTGAGCATCTGCTAGACACAGAGCACATATCGTTCAAAGCAGCGGATAAAGTAGTATTAGTTGGTACTATAGCTACAGGCCGAGGAGTCGTACTATTAAAGCAGGGAGCACATTTATCTAAAAATGTGAGACGTATGGATCCTGAGCAAGTTGGTTATGGGTTTATATCTAACGCAAATAAAGTTGCTGATAAAAAAATGGCTAAAGGTACAGCAATAATAGGGGGGCAATATATACAAAGTGAGGTTGAAGGTGTGGTTGTAGATAAGTTAGATAATTTAATTTTTGGTGATAAATAATATGAAGTTTTTTTTTATATTAGTTTTGATTGGTTTTTTATTTTATAGTTCTTATGATTGTATTATAAATGATGCTTGTGGTTTTGGTCGTGCTGGTAGAGATGTTTTGTGGGGTACGTTAACGTCATACTTTAAAATATCCATTAATGTTTTTTTTATAATATTCTTTATAATTTATTTATTGATAGGTTTTAATAAAAAGTAATTGCAGAGATTTAATATGAAGTTTGTGGTTGTTTTTTTTACAATGATTTTTATATCTAATGCATATTCTAAAGAATTTCTGCTGAAGCTCAATATTGGTAATTTTTTAGAAAAAATAAAAAATTATGATAAAGATAGAAGGTTTGTTTATAAAAATAATGATACTCCTAAAAATAGCCCTCAATTATATTTTTTGAGAGATGCAAAAAGTAATAATAATTTCGGGAATTTTGATAAAGAAGTAATAGAATATGGGTTTGTTGATATGGGTAAGGATATTGATTATATATATGCAGAGCATTTTTTTGATTGTAAATCAAAACATAAAATTATATATAGTCAGATATTTGATGAAAATGGAGTATATTTAAGATCAAAAATATCATATTATAAATTTGAAGACTCAAGCTTGCAATTAGATCAAATGATTTGTAGCGTTAATTAAATATTTTTTAAATGATTTTAGGCTAATCAATAGATCTTGTATCTTAGCGCTTGTAGTGATTAGCTTCCACTATATGCAAATTGTAGAGTTTGTAATAGACCTAAGACTTTTAGTCTGTGAAAGAGATAAAACCTACAATTTGCCCTAACCACTTGCACAACTCTGGACGGTAACTAAGCACTTTGATGCTGTATTCACAAGAAAAGACGGTGGTTATGCTAAAACAATAATTGAATAAATAAAGCAGGTAAAAATTATGTTTTATCTTGGTATTGATGTTGCTAAAGCTAAAATTGATTGCTGTTTAATTTTAGAAAACTCTGTAAGTAAAAAGAAGACTAAAACTTTTTCAAATACACCAAAAGGTTTTGAGCAACTTCAAACTTGGCTAAAGCAGCATGCTGTAACTTCTACGCAGACCATTACTTTAATGGAAGCAACTTCTATTTATCATGAACTCTTGGCGAAATATTTATTTGATGCGGGCTATCAAGTCTGCGTAACCAATCCTGCCAGAGCTCGATATTTTGCTCAGAGTATGTCTAAGCTGAATAAAACAGACAAGGTAGATAGTGAGGTTCTAGCCCGATTCGCAATGACTGCTGATCTACATTTTTGGCAACCTTTACCCCAACATATTCAATTGCTGAATGCTTTGTTGGATAGAAGAGCTGCTCTTTGTGAAGATTTACAACGTGAAGAGAATCGTTTGGAAAAAGCAGAGTCTACCTTCACGATGGAACCTGTACTTCAATCTATCCATAAGAGCATTGAACAGTTAAACAAACACATTCAGGGTATCGACCAGCAAGTTGATGATCACATTGATCAGAATCCCGATTTAAAAAATGATAAAGCTGCTCAGCAGTATTCCAGCCATTGCAGATCGAACCAGTTTATTAATGCTGAGTTTCTTGCGCAGCCATACGTTTGAAAGGGCTAGTCAAGCGGCTGCCTTTGTTGGCTTGGTTCCCATTCAAAAGCAGTCGGGTAGCTCGATTCATGGTAGAAGCCGTTTATCCAAAGCGGACTCTTCCAAAATACGTGCTGGTTTATATATGGCAGCCATTGTCGCAACTCGACATAATCCTCATATCAAAGGGATGAATAAAAGGTTATTGGCCAATGGTAAAACCAAAATGATAGCGATTGGAGCTGCGATGAGGAAGTTGGTTCATCTTTGTTATGATGTACTCAAACATCAACAACCTTACCAAGCAGATTATTCAGCATGAATTTTCAATAATTTGCTTGACGTTTCAGACGGTATCTCTTTCATAAATCAAAAAACGATCTATCTTTTGCTGATTATTTATACCAAAGAATTTTAAATATTCATGCATAATTTGCGGATGAAATACATCGACTCAAAGAAGCTTTCTGAAACACAGTTTAAGCGATATACAGGCATCTCATGGTCAACCTTTGATTTGATGGTTGAACAACTGAAAATGCATGTCCCTGCTAAAGGTAGACCACCTAAGTTAAGTGTAGAAGATCAGGTTTTACTCTGTTTGAGCTATTGGCGTGAATACCGAACATTGTTCCATGTCGCAACAAGTTATGGCGTGTCAGAGCCTACTGCTTCAAGAATTGTTCGCCATGTAGAAGATTGCCTAATCAAGTCCAATTTATTCAATTTACCGAAGGATTTGCCTGAAGGCGAAGGTATAGACTGGAATGTGGTGATCGTAGATGCTACAGAAATCCCAATACAAAGACCTAAAAAAACAGAAGAAAAGCTATAGTGGGAAGAAGAAGGCACATACTTTCAAAGTACAGGCCATCATTCATTATAGAACTCAGCAAGTTCTGAGTTTATGCATAAGTCGTGGTGCAGTACATGATTTCGAGCTCTTCAAAGGTAACTTGAATCAGATTCCTAAAGGGTCTTTTATTCTTGCAGATAAAGGCTATCAAGGGATTTATGCAGTATATCCGAATAGCTTATTGCCTCTAAAAGCAAAGAAGCACTGCAAACTAGATCCCGAGCTAAAAATTTACAATCAAGAAATCAATAAAAGAAGAATTGGAATTGAGCATGTATTTGGCAGTTTGAAAACCTTTAAAATCCTTGCTGAGCGATATCGTAATCGAGGCAAAAGACTAGGTTTAAGATTCAATTTAATTGCTGGAATCTACAACATGGAACTGAGTAAAAATGACTTATGAAAGAACTCTATTTAGAAAACCGAATAAGGGTAATATAACTTTAGATAATATCTGTATAAAGCCTAAAACAGCCTGATCTTATTTGGTTGGGATGGGGATTTGATGATTTGGGAGTCTAAAACCACAACAACATATAAAGTTCAGAATAGCCAAGCCGATAACCCCAAAAAACAGGAATATACCAAGCACTACATTTATGAACCGAACAGCTTTGTGCCGGCCCTACAGGCAGGCTATAGCCAATTTATCAAACTGATCGAAACCCCTGACTACAGCCGATTTAAAACTGAGCCGTATTCGATTTATAAAGACCCCGTATGGAAAACAGAAACGCGAAAGCAACGAACTGAACTCGAACGTGTCGCTTTTTACCACTGTGATCAAGTGGGTACACCACAAAGTCTGAGTAATGAGTTAGAAGAATGTGTGTGGAGTATTCGACAAAGCACGTGGGGTAGAGCAGAAGAGATCAGCCAACCCAACCCAGACAATCCATTTGAGCAAACAGAGATTCGTTTCCAAGGGCAATATTACGATGAGGAAACAGGACTGCACTATAACCGTTACAGATATTATGAGCCGCATAGTGCACGATATATTTCAAAAGATCCGATTGGATTGCAAGGAGGATTAAATAATTCGGCTTATGTAAGTGATCCGAATCAGTGGGTCGATCCCTTGGGGTTAGCAGGAATATGGACAAATGGGAAAGGTGCATATTCAGATCGTAAGGAAGGATCAGATTGGTATCCGGCATCAGACAGCTATGGACGTCCTGATTCGCAAGCGTTAGCGCAGGAAAATAAATTAAATCAGCTTCGCCAACAACAAATTGAAATGGATCATTGGCGTAAGGAGCAGGTTGCACAAAGAAAAGCTATTGAAGAAAATAATGCAAAATATAATGAATGGGCAAGAGAACAGAATAGAAAAGCCGAACAGCAATTACGTATTTATAATGCTAGCCAAATTCCTAAAATTGAAACCCCATGGGTTCCACCAGCTTTACCACAAGAGGTAGTTGATTTTTCGGCAGGAGTTGGGGATATGCTAAGTTTTGGTGCTACAGATTATATAAGAGATAAAATGGGAACGAATGGGGTGGTTGATAAAGGCTCTTACAGTTATGGATCTGGGCAAGCTACAGGTGTTGCCGTGGGAATGATGACTGAGTTTGGTGCTGCAGCCTCAGCTAGAGGGGTGGGTACGGTAGCACAAATTGGCACTACCAATGTTTTAAAGGCATCTGCAATAAGTTCAGTTACAGGTCAAGTGTATACATGTAATTGTGATTATGCATCTGTGAATATAAATACACCTATTGGTTCTGTAGGAACTACTGTTAATTTACTTAGTCCCGATGTATTTGGGTCGGTAGGCGGATCGGCAAGTAATGTAGCGGAACCTGCTGGAAAAGCGATAGCAAAAGCAATTGGTTTACCAACTAAGCACATTGAAAAACCTAAACCAGCTAGTCTTAGTGTTACATTTGGTAAAGTTGAGAATATAAGTGAAAATGAAAATAGAGCAAGAGAAGTATCAGAATTTTTGAAGGGTAAATCTTATAATACCACGGTTACAGCACCTGTAGTTGGTATAACGGGCGGATATACGTTTCCGGGTCAGACTATTGATGAGGGTAAAGATCCTTTCAAAGAAAAATATGCCACAGAACGTGGTTGGTCTATGGGGGGAGGTGGAGTTGATGCGTCCGTTTCTGGCTCAGTAAAAATAATAGGAAAAGGCGGTTGGTATGATCCTTCGGAAAGGAATAAGTAAAAAATGTTTATCATGAATAAGAAATTGCTAATAAGAATTCTACTCGGTGCATGGTTTATATTTCTGTTTTATGTGCTCATTATTCCAAATAAGGTTCATCGTGAAGGTATGATAGATCAAGAACAGCTTTCAAATAAATTATTTGGAGCTTATAGTAGTCATCGGTATGAAGAAGGCCTTAATAAAGAAACATATTTATCAAGCATAGCATTCATTGATAAACAAGAATTAAGCAAACACGATTTAAACGACAAAATAGCTGACTTAAAGAAACATGGGTGGAAGCAAGTCTATCCTGCGCGAGAGGATCAAATCACACTATGTTTCGGGAATCAAAATGAAATTATAATAGTTTATCCAACCAAACTTAACTATCCGAATGGTATGAGATTAACCGAAGCTGATTTAGCGAATTGGATTATAAATTATACATATACTTATAAGGGGGGAGAATATTGCTAACTATTATTAGTGGTTTGTATAGGTATTGTTGCATAAAGCCTTATGAATAGAAAAATACTGAAAAATATTCTATTAGGTGCATGGTTTATATTTCTATTTTATGTACTCTTTATTCCAAATAAGGTTCATCGTGAAGGTATGGTAGATCAAGAACAGCTTTCAAATAAAATATTTGGAGAATATGACAGTTATAATTTTAAAATAGTTTTTACAAAAGAGATTACACTATCTTCAACAGCAAAAGTCAAAAAAGTTGATCTATCCCAGAATACCATGGCTAATAAAATTGATTTATTAAAGGACAGTGGGTGGAGTTATGGCAATGGAGCAAAAGATGATCAAGTGATTTTATGTAATGGTAAAAAAAATATGATGATGATTGTTTTTCCAAGGAAAATTAATTACAAAGATGGGAGAAAACGAGAATTAGATGATTTGAAATATTGGATTATTAATTATGTCTATGCTTATAAGGGAGTAGAGTATTGCTAAAAACCTATTGTTGAAAGGAATTCTGGTAGTGTCTAAATGTGACGTGTTAACCACCTATCTTTCATGTCTTGATTGTATTTTAATAAAAATAGATGCAAGACAGCTTCATGATTTTCTTTCTTCTTCGAAAAGCTTAAAGTTTTCCGTGTAAAACGCCCTAAGCGATTTCTTAATGTGGCATTGAAACGCTCAACATGGTTGGTTAAACCTGTATGTTTACCTACAGAGCGATGAGTATCAGGATCAAATACCTCAGCATAACTTGACCAATAATCACTACAGGTTGCTAAATTAAAGTAGCTTGTGGGAATACGGCAACGTAAATCTGTACACGTTTTATCATTACGCTGACCACACACATAAGCCACTATTTGGCGTGTACGATGGCAGGGAGCAATCCAAGTCCAAACCTTATGGCGACGGGCTTTTACGAAACTCCATAACTCATCAAGCTCAAGGACATCTGTTGGATGAGCATCAAGTAATTCGTCACTCAGTTTCCTGCTGTTTACTTTTTTTTATCCAGGCCATCAGTGTTTCAGGTGCAACACCGAATAGACGCTGCATGCCGTAAGCGTCCGCTGAATCCCATGCCTATTTTTTAATTTTGGTCGGATTTCCAGCGGTGTGGCAGTAATTCTTCTATTTGGGTGACTTTATGCGTCGGCAGCCTTTTCAGCACATCACTTAAATAGGCATACGGATCCAGTCCATTCAGCTTTGCTGACTGGATTAAAGTCATGATATTGGCAGCTCGTTGGCCGCTGCGCAGCGAGCCAGCAAACAGCCAGTTCTTACGTCCCAACGCCCAGGGGCGCATCTGATTTTCAATCCAGTTATTATCTATAGGCAAATTGCCATCATCCAGATAGCGGCAGAGTGCCTGCCAACGTTTTAGGCTGTAATTGATCGCCTTGGCAGTTGGAGAACTCGATGGCACCGCCAGATAATGTTGGCTGAGCCATTCATACAGTTGTTGCATCACCGTTTGGCTATGCTGTTGCCGGTATTCGCGGCGATGTTCTGCTGTACCATCGGTCTTTTTCCTGAGTTCTGCTTCTATGGCATACAGTTTCTGAATCAGCACTAATGCCTGTTCAGCGATCTGACTTTTCCCGGTCACATACAGTTCATGGAATTTACGACGTGCATGTGCCATGCAGCCCACCTCAATGACCTGGCCTGATTTAAAGCGTGCTTTATAACCACTGTAATCATCACAGACCAGATGACCCTGCCAGCCATTCAGGAACGCTTCAGCATGCTGACCTGAACGACTATCCTGAAAGTCATAGATCACTGCCTGAACTGGATTGTACTGTGTAGTGGCATAGGCCCAGACATAACCTTTCTTCGGTTTTTTCTCATCATCACCCATCCGCATGATGGTGACCGGCGTTTCATCGGCATGGATCACCCGCTGTTGCAGCACCACCTGTTTTAAGGCATTGGCCAGAGGTTCCAGTTCCACACCGCAGCGACCAATCCAGTCAGATAAAGTAGATCTGGACAGATCAATGCCCGCCCGCTGATAGATCAGGCGCTGACGGTACAGCGGCAAATGATCGGCATACTTCGATACCAGCACATGGCTGAGCAATTCAGGTGAAGCAATGCCTTTATCAATCACATAGGCAGGCATCGCTTGCTGAGTCAGAGTGTCGCACTGATCACAGACCCATTTGCCACGGACATGCTGTTCCTTGTAGAACTGTGCCGGTCTGAAATGCAGTTTTTCACTGATATCTTCGCCGATACGACGTAACTGGCAGCCACAACTGCATTGGGTTGATGGGTAATCCTCCCATAAATAACCGAAGTTAAAAGTAGAGGTTAAGCAGCCATTAGAGGTGGCTTTCCTTTGTTTGCTTGATGTGGTCTTTCATGGTTGTAATGCCACAGCCAACTCGTTGCATAATCTTGTACTTCATCCAAAGTATCAAATAAATGTTTACTCAGCCAGCTATAACGTATGGTCCGATTATAACGTTCAATATATGCATTCTGTTGTGGCTTACCCGGTTGAATATATTCAATACGAATGCCGTGCTCAGTAGCCCAACGTACAAATTCATGACTGATAAACTCCGGGCCATTGTCACACCGAATAACTAACGGTTTTTCTCGCCATTCCAATAGCTGATTCAACGTACGAATAACCCTGATTGTGGGCAATGAGAATCCTGCTTCAATGGCTAGGCCTTCGCGGCGGTAATCATCAATTACATTCAATAGCCGATACTTTCGACCATCGGAAAGCTGATCATGCATAAAATCTAATGACCAAACTTGATTTTCTCGGATTGGTTCCTTTAGTGGTTCTGGTGCATGTCTTTTTAGTCTTCTTCTTGGCTTAATACGCAGATTCAGTGCCAACTCACAGTAAATGCGATAAACCCGCTTGTGATTCCAGCAGTGATTCTCAACATGTCGTAAATATGAGAAGCACAGACCGAATCCCCAATCTGTATTTTCTTCAGTGAGTTCAATGAGCTGTTCAGCAATTAATGCATTGTCATCGCTGAGTTTGGCTTGATAGCGGTAGCAGGTTTCACTAATGCCAAATGCTTTACAAGCCAAACGAATACTAATGGCATGCTGGGCAACTACCTGATGTGCCATCTTACGCCGGCAAGATGGCTTCACCACTTTTTTACCATCGCTTCCTGGATGATCTCTGCCTTTAATCGTTCTTCCGCATACATCTTTTTAAGTCTGGTATTTTCTGCTTCCAGCTCTTTCAGTCGAGCCATCAATGAGGTATCCATACCGCCATATTTGGCACGCCATTTATAAAACGTGGCATTACTCATGCCGTGTTCACGACAAAGGGCGGCTACAGGTGTGCCAGATTCCGCCTGCTTCAAGATGGACATGATCTGACTGTCAGTAAATTTCGATGTTTTCATGCAGAATCTCCTGCTTGTATCTTAAGAGAAAATTCTACTTTTAGATCCTTTTATTTTTAGGGGGGATTACCATTCCACTCCATAGTTCTAACTTAAATATCTTCCCGATTACAGCAACTATAGGAAAGAGTATTTGAAATAATAATAGATAAAAATAAACCCGCCTAAGCGGGTTTATTTACATTGATTAGATTACATATTCGGGTAATTCGGACCACCCGCACCCTCAGGTGTTACCCAGGTGATATTTTGTGATGGGTCTTTAATGTCACAGGTCTTACAGTGCACACAGTTTGCTGCATTGATTTGGAAACGCTTTGAACCATCATCATTTTCCATGATTTCATATACACCTGCAGGGCAGTAACGCTGAGCAGGCTCATCCCATTTTGGTAGGTTCACATTCACAGGAATTGATGGGTCAGTCAGTTTCAAATGCGCTGGCTGATTTTCTTCATGCACGGTATTGGATACAAACACAGACGACAAACGGTCAAAGGTGAGCTTACCATCTGGTTTTGGATAGTTAGGTTTAAAGTTTACGGCATCAACAGTTTTAATTGCTTTAAAGTCAGGCGTTAAATCATGCAAGGTAAATGGAACTTTAAACACATTTTGATCGATGAAGTTAAAAGCACCGCCCATCCATTGACCAAATTTATGCATTGCAGGGCCAAAGTTACGCGAGTTATAGAGCTCTTCTTTCAGCCAGCTGTTGTTAAATTTGTCTGTGTAAGAGGTCAGTTCTTTAACGAATAGGTCTTCACCTTCAGTCACACGGGCAACCGCAATATCACCGCCTTTTGCTATACCGGCCGCAATGGCTTCAAATACCGCTTCACCACACAACATGCCTGACTTCATTGCAGTATGAGAGCCTTTGATTTTGGCGAAGTTGAGGAAACCTGCATCATCACCAATCAAACAACCGCCTGGAAAGGTCAGTTTCGGAAGTGAGTTGAAACCACCTTTCACTACAGCACGTGCACCATAAGAAATACGCTTACCACCTTCAAGGAATTGCTTGATCAGGGGATGGGTTTTCCAGCGTTGCATTTCCATGAATGGATACATATGCGGGTTTTGGTAAGAAAGATCGACGATCATGCCCAAAGTCACTTGGTTATTTTCAGCGTGATACAACCACCAACCGCCAGAAGAACCAGTCTCACTTAAAGGCCAGCCTGCACCATGCATCACCGTACCTGGTTTGTGTTTTGCCGGATCGATTTCCCATAATTCTTTAATCCCGATCCCGTAGTGCTGAGGATCTGCATCTTTATCTAAATTGAATTTAGAAATGAGACGTTTACCGAGGTGGCCACGGCAACCTTCAGCAAATAAGGTGTATTTGGCATGTAGTTCATACCCTGGGGTAAAGTTATGCGTTGGTTCACCATCTTTACCAATGCCCATGTCACCGGTTTGAATCCCTTTTACAGAACCATCTTCATGGTAAAGGATTTCAGAAGCGGCAAAACCAGGGAAGATGGATACTTCAAGTTCTTCCGCTTTTTGACCCAACCAACGCACCACGTTGCCGAGAGAGATCACGTAGTTACCATCATTGTGCATGGTTTTCGGTACCATCCAATGCGGTGCTTCTTTAGAGGTTGTTTCTGAAAGAAGGAAGAAGGTCTTATCTTCAGTGACAGGCACATTGAGTGGTGCACCTTGTTCTTTCCAATCTGGGAACAACTCATTCATGGCGCGCGGTTCAAGCACAGCACCGGAGAGGATATGCGCACCGACTTCAGAGCCTTTTTCGACGACACAAACGGACAAATCGTTTAGGTTATTTTCAATTGCAAGTTGACGGATTTTAATCGCGGCAGAAAGACCGGCAGGGCCTGCGCCAACGATAACGACGTCAAACTCCATCGATTCACGTTCGATGTGTTCCATAAAGGACTCCTCATACTGTTAAAGGTGGCAACCGTATTTTCATCCTTGATGAACATCAAAACGGTGCTGCCATGAGTGTTCTTAATTCATCGGTACAATTGAGTTATCATACCGTTTATATAATTTGCGCTAGTATAGTTTTAATCCCTGATCTAGCCAATTGGCTGAGTCGTTTTATTTTTTCGTCAGCAAGGGCATAAACCATGGTAAAACAAAATAATTCTACATCGGTCGAGCAGAATACGCTCGTCCCTGATGATAAAAACTTAAACAATATTGCACAATACCTAAAAGATGTACAGCCAAGTCACAAAAGGTCAATCCCGCCTTTAGAGCAATGGCATCCAAAGCATTGTGGCAGAATGGATTTGAAGGTAAAAGCCAATGGAGAATGGTGGCACGAAGGTCAATTGATCAAGCGCCAACGTATGATCGACCTGTTTTCAACGGTGCTGTGGAAAGAAGCGGGTAAATTCTATTTAAAAACCCCCGTCGAACAGATTGAGATTGAAGTAGAAGATGAGCCATTGATGGTCAATCAGGTCGATCAAGTCGAGATTGACGGTCAGTCTTTTATTCAGCTGACCACCACCAATCAAGATATTGTGATTGTCGATGAAGACCATCCAATTTTCATGCGTGAATTTCAAGGCGAATTACGCCCGTATGTGCATGTTCGTTTTGGAATCAATGCATTGATTCAACGGGCGAGTTTCTTCCATTTAGTGGAAATGGGGGTTTTAATTGAGAATGAGCAAGGTGAATCTATTTTGTCTTTGAAAAGTGGAAATTTAGACTTGCAATTAGGCACTTGAGGTTTAAGCTTTGCTGATTCAAATTAACGCATGTAGTCGTCGCTGAAATGTCTGCCATTTTACCCTTGTCCCCTTTAACGGATCGCATGCCGCATGCCGATGCATCCGCACCGATTGGTATTTTTGATTCAGGGATTGGTGGGCTGTCTGTCGCATTGGAAATTGCACGCTATTTACCCAATGAACGGATTGTGTATTTTGCAGATACAGCGCACGTCCCCTATGGTCCACGCAAAGATCAAGAGATTCGTGAGCTGACTGCCAAAGCGATTGAATGGCTGTATCGTCAAGGCTGTAAAGTGGCTGTGGTGGCCTGCAATACTGCATCGGCTTTTAGCTTAGATTATCTGCGTGAACATTATGGTGAGAAATTTCCAATCGTGGGTCTTGTACCTGCGCTGAAACCTGCGGTGTTGCAAACTCAGTCTAAAGTTGTGGCCGTATTGGCAACGCCTGCAACCTTTCGGGGGCAATTGATTAAAGAAGTGATGCATAAGTTCGCAGAGCCTGCAGGGGTTGATGTAATTAATGTGACCTGTCTGGACTTGGTGCCTTTTGTTGAGGCAGGGCAGCAGAATTCGCCGGAATGTCATGCCACTTTGCGGGAAATTTTAGATCCTGTGGTACGTCAGCATGCAGATTATTTGGTGTTGGGTTGCACCCATTATCCATTCTTAAAAGCTGCGATTCAGCATTTATATACAGATCAGTTGACTTTGGTCGATTCGGGATGCGCAGTGGCGCGTCAAACCGCGCGTATGTTGATTAAACATCAGGTGCTTTCCAATCAAAAAAGCACTCAACATCCACAATTAAAATGTTTTGTTAGTGGGCAAAATGCTGAGGAATTAAAACCAATTATCAAACGCTTAATCGATGCTGAAATCTCGTGGTCGATTGAAAATTTAGTTGATAAATGGGACTAATTCGTTCAGCATAGAACTGTAATGAGAATAAAGAATAATTGAGATTTCAAGCCTTGACAAGATTCAGAAAAGGTTAAATATAAAGTGAGACAAAGGAACGGGTTTAGCGATGCTTGATAAGCGTTACCAAGTGTTTATTACAACTTCTGGTAAAGAGATGCAGCCCGAAAGAATGGTGGTATCTCAGACTTTGATCGGTATGGGCTTTTTCTCTTGGGGTTTGGAGCAGAGAACGCCGCTCAGTACCGCATTTGCACGACGTCAAATTGATGATTGTGACTACGTTTTTTTGCTTCTCGGTAGCCAATATGGTGAGCAATCGGTTTCAGGGGTGAGTTATTTACAGCTTGAATATATTTATGCGGTGACTAAGCAAAAACCGATTATTGTGTTTATGCATGAAAATCCTGAATCACGCGATGAATCATTACAAGAATCTAAAAAAGAACTAAAAGATCGCTTTTATGAGTTCCGCCATCAACTACAAAAAGAAGTTGAGCAAGTCATTACCTATCGCACACTGCGAGATTTAGAGCTGAGTATTCGCGCCTATATGCCGCAAATGCTGGAGCGTTACCCTGTCTCGGGTTGGGTAAGACCACAAAGTATTCAAAGTCTGCAAGATGAAATTGATAAACTCAAATCTCAGTTGAGTCAGGCCAAGGCACAACCGTCAAAAGCTGAGATTGATCCATTCTTGTCTCTACCACGTGTCACCATGAGTGACACCTTTAGTTTTGACTATCGGATGCATGCTTATCAAGATGGTAATTTCAAAGAACTCAATCCGATTCGTGAAATGACTTGGGCTGAATTGTTAAAAATTTTAGCGCAGGAATTTAATCAAGCTGCACCCGAAGAGTATTTCTCCAAAGTCCTGAATCAATATCTCAATGAAACTGGGCTTGAAGATGCACAGAAGCAAATGCCACGTGCGCATGCGGTGTCGCGTTGTCAAATTAATGTCCGATCATTGCATTTGATCAAACAACAGATGCGTCAAAATGATTGGATTGTGCCAGTTGGGCGTGATGAACGTCAGCGGATGCTGTGGAAAGTGACTGATAAATCGAGTTTAGTCATCAAAAACTCGGCTTTAATTGGTCGTCAAACGCGCATCATTTAATCCTATTAAGGTTATTGAATTAATTCCTAAGAAGAATCGAATTGAGTCTGCTAAAGTGTGGGCAGTTAAATATTCATCACTGATGTGGACATTATGACTTTATCCAAACCTAAAGTTACAATCATTGTTGCAAATCTTGGTACGCCTGATGAACCAACTGTTCCTGCAGTGCGTGAATTCTTAAAACAATTTTTATCCGATCAGCGTGTGATTGAAATTCCAAAACTGCTTTGGCAAATCATCTTACGTTGTTTTGTGTTGCCTTTTCGACCGAAACGGGTGTCGGAAGCCTATGCGTCGGTGTGGTCGAAAGATTCTCCGATGCGAGAAATTTTATTTGAACAAGTGGCGCAGTTAAAACAATGTTTACTTGCCAAAAATCCTGAATTTGAATTAAAGATTGTGCCTGCCATGAGCTATGGAAATCCAAGTATTCAGTCAGTTTTGGCAGATGTAAGTCATAATCCACAAGAGCATTTAATTTTATTTCCATTGTTTCCACAATATTCAGCGACATCGACAGCACCGTTATATGATGCGGTTGCGCAGTGGACCTTAAAGCAACGTAATCTTCCGGGTATCAGCATCATTCGTGATTATTACCAACATCCATTGTTTATCGATGCTTTGGCAAAAAGCGTGCTCGAATTTCAGCAAAAAAATGGCAAAGCTGAAAAGTTGCTGATGTCATTTCATGGCATTCCGCAACCTTATGCAGACAAGGGCGATCCTTATGCGGATCGTTGTCGTATCACAGCGCAGAAAGTGGCAGATCGTTTAGATTTGGCTAAAGATGAATGGGGCATTAGTTTCCAATCTCGTTTTGGTAAACAAGAATGGGTCAAACCGTATACCGATCAAGTGCTTACAGATTGGGCGAAACAAGGGGTAAATTCAGTTCAAGTTTTAAGTCCTGCATTTTCTGCAGATTGTTTGGAAACACTTGAAGAGTTGGCGATGCAAAATGCTGAGCTATTCTTAGGGCAGGGCGGACAACAGTACCAATATATTCCTGCGTTAAATAGCAATGCAGATCATATTGAAATGCTGAATCAGTTTATACAAACCCAATTGGATGCTTTAAAATTTAGCTTAGCGCAATAAATTAAAATCAAAAGGTTCACCTATGTTGCAAGTCAAAATTGTACCCGTGACAGCATTTGCTCAGAATTGTTCAATTATCTGGGATTCTGAAAGCAAAGAAGCTGTTTTGATTGATGCAGGTGGTGAACCTGAGAAGCTGAAGCAGGAAGTTGAAAGCCTCGGTTTAACCGTAAAAGCCTTGTGGTTAACCCACGGACATTTAGACCATGCAGGTGCTGTGGGTGCTTTGAAAACAGCATGGAATGTCCCTGTGATCGGACCACATAAAGAAGATGCATTTTGGTTAGACATGATTCAAGAAGTGTCAGCACGTTATGGCTTCCCGATCCCTGAACCTGTCATTGTGGATCAGTGGTTAGAGGGAGGTGAAACTTTGAGATTAGGTCAGGAACGCTTTGAGGTTCGGTTTGCACCAGGGCATACGCCAGGTCATGTGATGTTCTATAACGCAACTTATGGCGTGTTATGGACGGGCGATGTGTTGTTTAAGGGTTCTATTGGACGAACGGACTTTCCAAAAGGCAACCATCAACAATTGCTCGATTCGATCGAAAGAGAATGCTTTAGCTTGCCGGACGAAACGCAATTTATTTCAGGGCATGGTCCGATCAGTACCATTGGACATGAAAAGCAATACAATCCATTTGTTGCCAGTAAAGCAGGCTAATCCTTTAAAGGCTTTAATCTCGATGTTTGGTTTAGATACATGCTCTAAAAAAGACCGATAGATTCGGTCTTTTTAATGTAAATGCTCAATAATAAGGTGGGTCATTCTAAAGCGCATTAAGTCTTGGCTAATCGGTAAATGGATTTAGTAGCAGATCTTGCATTTCCAGGCGTAATAAAACAGTAGCTATAGCAAATAAAGCAGCAATGATCAGGAGTGACATGTCTCCCATATAAACGCCTAATATGAGAGAAAAAAGGCTGAGAATAAAAAATACAGTCGTCATTGAAAATAATGTTGTATACATAATCATGAGTCATCTCTTATTTTTATTTATGTGATTTAAGTCACATTATCATAATTTGATTAAAAAAGAACCACATGGTTTGGGTGCACACCTAGGTATTTTTAAATAATTTGTAAATAAAGTTTAAATTTCAATGTAGAAAAGTGATGGATGTATGAAATTGGGCTTTCAAGTGCTAAACGGATTTTTAAGATTTTGTCGATTTTCTAGAGCAATTAATACTGCACAAATTGAAAAAAGAACTGAAATCACAATGAAAAGCATATCAGGTACATATATGCCTAAAACTAAAAATAATAGACTAGCGATCACAAAAGCATATAGCAAAAAGTAAAAGATAGATTTTATCAAGGGAGATTCCATACTTATTCGTATTGAATTAAGTATGGATAAAAAAAAGAAGCTATGTTATTAAAAATTGTATAGAAAATATACTTAAGCGTAATTCTGTGTAATGAATTAGGCATTAATACTCATTACTTTGATCTTCAGCTTGAGGTGCATCTTCAGTGGGTAATTTATAGTCATCACTTGCCCAAGCACCCAAGTCAATCATTTTGCATCGTTCTGAACAAAATGGACGGAATGCATTGTCCTCCCAAGTACTGTCTTGACCACAACGAGGGCATGGAAAATGGCGGGGCATAAGGACTCCTGAGCGAAATGAAAAAACGAACAAATAGGAAAATGGGCTAGGAATTGCTAGACTTGTACAGATTTCCTTAGTTTGATCTGTTTATGCCAATTCGTCAATTTCAAGCCCAGCGTATGCACGCGCCACGCGAATTTAAAACTATCTCTCAGTCTCCGATTTGTGTGGAAATTGGCGCAGGCAAAGGCAAGCATGCCTTGTTGTTTAGTGGACAACATCCTCAATATCATTTGATTGCCATCGAACGTACCCGTGAAAAATTCTTAGCGATGCAAAAACAGCATGCGATTGAGGGGCAACCCAACTTAACCCCTGTTCATGCAGATGCTTTGCCTTGGGTCGTGCATGCGTTGTATCCACAGCAAGTTCAGCATTTTTTTATTTTGTATCCGAATCCTGAGCCGCATAACCCTGCACAGCGTTGGCTCAACATGCCATTTTTTGAATTTTTAATTTCAAGATTGCAAACAGGCGGCACGATTACTTTGGCGAGCAATATTCCAAGTTATATCGATGAAGCTGAAGAACAGCTTAAAACGGTTTGGAAATTGCCGTTTGAGCGTCAAGTGATTGCACAAGATTCAGCACGTACCCATTTTGAAGTGAAATATTTAGAGCGTGGTGAGTTGTGTCAGCAATTGGTGATGACCAAGCCTGAGGGCTATACCACACGATTTGATGCGTTTCAGCCTTTACAGGGGCAGAATGCAACCCAAGCCGCATCTGCAGATCAGACAGAAGCTTAATTGGTTATGTCAGAACACATCAGTATATCTCCATCCATTGCGATTATTGGCGCAGGCCCTGCGGGACTGATGGCTGCCGAAGTCCTGAGTCAGCTGAATTACCAAGTGCATGTTTTCGAGCAGAAGCCGTCCGCAGCGCGAAAATTTCTGATGGCGGGAAAAACAGGGCTGAATATTTCGCATGCTGAACCGATTGAACAGTTTGTCGAGCGTTATGATCAGGTCGATTGGTTGAGTCCATGGGTCAAACAGTGGGATGCCACATGGATTCAAGCGTGGATGAAAGACCTCGGCATTGAATCCTATATTGGTTCATCGGGTCGTGTTTTTCCCATCGAGATGAAAGCTGCACCTTTGTTAAGAGCTTGGCTCAAATGTTTAGCTGAACATCAGGTGAAATTTCATTATCGGCATCAAGTGAAAGATTTAAAGTCGAATCAACTTGAAATTTTAAACTTGGTCAGCAATGAAGTTGTGACACATGAGTATGATGCGATTGTATTGGCCTGTGGTGCGGTGTCATGGTCACGTTTAGGCAGTGATGGTGCATGGCAGCAATGGTTTAATCAAAATGAAATTGAGGCATTTCAAGCCAGTAATGCAGGCGTAGAACGTGCATGGTCTGCCTTTATGCAACCGATCTTTGGTCAACCGCTGAAACGGGTTGAAGCGTGGGTGGCCAATGAGCCGAAAAGCACAGGTGATATTATTGTCAGCCATTACGGGCTAGAAAGTGGTTTGATTTACAAGCAAGGACGTGCTTTACGTACTTTGGTGAAGAATCAGCAACCGATACAAATGTATTTAGATCTATTGCCCGATCAAACAGTGGAGCAATTGGCACAGAAGCTTAAGCCCAGTAAAAAGCAAACTCTGAGCAATGTATGGCGTAAAGCAGGATTGGACCAAGTTAAAGCCAGTTTAGTTCGTGAGATTGTTCCCAAAGCCCTATGGAATGATGCTGTTGCTTTAGCAGGGCAGATTAAGAATTTACGTATTGAGCTTTCAGGTTTTCGTCCGATTGAGGAAGCGATTAGTTGCGCAGGTGGTGTGAAGCAACAGGTATTGAATGAAGCCTTACAGCTTAAGTCTAATCCTTATGTGTTCTGCTGTGGTGAGATGTTGGATTGGGATGCGCCCACAGGCGGTTATTTATTGACTGCATGTTTTGCGACAGGGCGCGCTGCTGGTGAGGGGGTCAATCGCTTTTTGCAAGGGCACAACAAAACCTAAAGATCCTGTCTACATGTTGTGCTAGTCTTTTTTAATTCAATAGTGATGTCTCAAAGAAGAGTACAAATGACAGCACAACAAAAATATCTTGGTGGTTGTTTATGTGGTGGCATTCGATATGAGATTCATGGCGAAATAGGTGAAATCATTCAATGCTATTGTCAGCGTTGTCGCAAATCGAATGGGACGGCTTTTGCCAGCAATGCTCCGGTGAAAATTGCTGATTTTTACTTTGTTTCAGGTGAGCATTTACTGAAAAAATTCCAATCCACGCCAACCACACAGCGTTGTTTTTGTAGCCAATGTGGTTCCCCGATCTTGAGCATTAAACAAGACACACCAGAGCATTACCGGTTAAGAATCGGGACGTTGGATAGTGTGATTCCTAACCGTCCAAGTATGCATATTTTCGTTGCAGATAAAGCAGAGTGGGATCAGATTTGTGATGATGTGCCTCAATATGCACAACGTCCATAGACCCAATTTTTTACGGAATTTGAGTATTTAAGAATAAAAAAAGGATCTTTAAGATCCCTTTTTCATATTCGATGTTTTTTATTTTGCAGTTAATGCCGTGCCTTCAAATTGAATGCCCGCCCAACCATGTTGCATGAATTGACGAATATTCTGGTGATCCGTTGCGTCTGGTGTTGCAAGTACAGCTGCATAATGTTCAGCAAACAGGCTTAACGTTTGCGCTTGGTCTAAACCTTGTAATTGTGCAAAAGAAAAGACTTTCGCACTGCCTTGGTTTTCTGTTGCGGCATTGGCGTGTTGGCCATTTTTAAATGCGGTAGGCGTATGGGTGTAATGCGCTTCGATGTGTGCGATGACATCTGCAAACTTCGCTTCGCCTGCTTGTAGTTTTGCCAATAATGCCTGAGCCATATGCGTCTTCCTTTTTTAATCAATTTAAACACGATGACTATCTTAGCGAAAATATATGCTGAATTGAATGAAGCCTTGCTGTTATTTCTGAAGTTACACAGCACATGAAATAACGAAAACAGTGGTGAAAACTTTAAAATCGTTTAAAAATAGCAGTTCAATAGAAGATGATTTGAGTAGCACGATGAATTGGTTGTTGGTGGCATGTGGTGGGGCGATTGGCGCAAGTCTACGTTATGGTGCTGGCTTTCTTATGTCTAAACCGCAAAGCTTATTTCCATGGACGACATGGAGTGTGAATTTAATCGGTTGTCTTTTGGCAGGAATTTTCTTTGCATTTACTTTGCGCTATCCCATCCTTCAACATGAAACACGACTGTTTTTGATGGTCGGTATACTCGGTGGATTTACCACATTTTCTAGTTTTGGATTGGAAACCTTTCAACTGATTCGTCAGGACCAACTCCTGATCGCATTGTTGTATGCAGTGTCGAGTGTGGTCTGTGGGGTATTGCTCTTGGCATTGGGCTTCTACGTTATAAATAGCTTGCTGCCTGCTAAATAAGGCGACCAATTCAACCCGATTTTCAAATAAAAAAAAGAAGTCTAAGCGGAGGATAGCTGCTTAGACTTCTACACTCAAAGGGTATGAACAACATCTTTGATAAAAGCAACTTAAGTCATGTTGCTTGAGTAAAATCACTTTAAAACACGATACTTAAAAAAAGCATTAACGTTTAAAACGTGCGAAACGTTTATTAAAGCTTGCCACACGACCTTCATTGCTCATTTGACGAATTTCACCGGTATAGAACGGATGGGATGCACTGGAAATATCCAAAGTGACATAAGGGTAGGTCTTGCCTTGGTATTCCTTAGTCTGTTTTGAATTTAAAGTACTGCCAATCACAAAGTACGCATCGGCATTGGTGTCATGGAATAAGACTTCTCGGTATTCTGGATGGATATCTTGACGCATCTGATAAGACTCCTGATTTGGTTTTAAATTGTAATGTTATAATATAACAATAAACCGTAAAATCTATAGAATTCGTGTAACAGCATTCTATAGATCGGTTTTTAAATGAAATTTAAAGCAGAGCCAAATCAAAAAGTGTATTTATACAGGGACCAATTCTTCAAATAGGTCGCTCAAATTATCGTTTACTTTCAAATGAATGAGATTCCAATATTGTCCGGAGATGGTGCGATTCACCATCAGCGTATCGGGTGAAGGTTTGAAAACATCCCAATATTTTAAGGATTGTTTCACCAGTTTTACGCCGTCATGATGTGCAGAATTTTCAGCGAAGTCATATTGTGTGGTCAGCGGGCGTAACAACACTTCTAACCATGTTCGATACAGCTCAGGTGGAAACTTAGCTTTTTCCGCAATTGAATCCAATGCCAAAAGATGATCTTCAATGGCTTCAATATCCGAATGTCGCCCTGCACGCACCAAAGATTTGAAGCGATCGACTAAGGCAGGAGAAAGGGTTTTAACGCCACCAAAATCATAAATAATGACACTACCATCCGGTCTAAAGGCAAAGTTACCTGGATGAGGGTCACAGTGGAAACGTTTTAAATAAAACATTTGCTGACCTAAGGCACGAACCAAACGGCGTCCCATTTCGTTGCGAATATTTTGATCCCACGTACTTGCAGTTTCAATGCTTTCGCCTTGCTCAAAACTCAATGTCAAAACACGACGGCTTGAATATTCACGATAAACCTTGGGAATAATAATCTTGGTATCTAATTTTTCATGAAAGGTTCGAAACACTTCAAGACTTTGCGCCTCGATTTCATAGTTCAGTTCTTCATGTAAGCTGTCTTGAATCTCTTTAAATAAACGGTCTTGCAGTTTTTTATCAACTTTTAAAACACCCATCAAACGTAGCGCTAAACGAACTTGTTTTAAGTCACTGTCACAGGCTTGATCGACCCCTGGGTATTGCACTTTGACCACGACTTCTTTGCCATTGCTTAAAGTGGCTTTATGCACTTGACCAATGGACGCGGCTGCAAAAGGGCTTTGCTCAAAGCTTTTAAAGATCTGTTCTAAAGGCTTGCCCAATTCTTTTTCGACTTGTTGTTTAATTTCTGCAAAGGGCATAGGTGGGGCTTGGCGTTGCAATTTGGCAATCGCTTTTGCCACTTCAGGCGGAAAAATATCTTTATATTGTGAAGCAATCTGACCGACTTTCATCACTGCACCTTTCATTTCCCCTAAGGTGTCTGCGATTTGTAGGCCGATGTCTTGAAAGAGTTGGCTGCGTGCTTCATTTTTTTTGTCATCATCAGCATTAAAGTTGCGAATCGAGTTGGACATTGTTTTAGTGGCAATGCTCGCAGTCATGCCTGCGAGTTTCATAAAACGACGGCCGGGAGAGCTCGCATTTTTTGACATTGAAGATATTCCTCAAAGATAAAATTTTTGGTCTATTTTGATCATAGGCGACAAATCTGATTCTGCCTACTTTATTTTGTTAAGTTGTTATTTCTAAAATTTTAAGGGTCTCGCCATCCAGCAATGATGGTTCTTGAATCAAATCGGTTTGATGTGTTCAAGCTATTGTTCTTAAAATCAAATCGAAATGCTTTATCTTTTAAAGACTACTCAGGAAATCGGCTCTCCTGAGTATTTTGATGAGCATTAATGGAAAATAATCAGTGGATGATTATTTATGAGTCGCTATGATTGAAAATCTAATTTTTGATTATTGTGTTTTAAGCGGATGATCAAGAGTAGACATGCAATCGCAAGTCCGACAATCAACCCGACCCATACCCCAGCTGCCCCCATTGAGGTAAAACGACAAAGATATAGGCCTACAGGGAAGGCAATGACCCAATACGCCAGCATGGTGATCCACATTGGACCTTTGGTGTCTTGCATGCCACGTAAACAACCCGCCGCACTGATCTGCCACGCATCCATCAACTGATAACCCAGTGCAAACAGCATCAGATACATAGCGACTTCTGCAACTTCAACATCTTGGGTGTAAATCGCTGCAATTTCAGGGCGGAAAAACCAGATTAACGCCATGGTCGCAAAAGCAAAAACGGTGCCTGTAGCGAAACCAATTTTCTGAACTTTACGCATCGAGGGCCAATTTTTTTCACCATAGTACATGCCTGTGCGAATGGTCAGTGCAATGGCGAGTGACATGGGAATCATAAACAGTTGTGAAGTGACTGAGATTGCAATCTGATGCGCTGCAACAATGGTGTCGCCTAAAGGACTGATCACAATCGCCGCCGTACTGAAAATACTGACTTCAAAGAAAATCGCTAAACCAATCGGGATACCGAGTTTTAAAATCCGTTTAATCCAATAGCGGTCCATTTTTTCCCAAACCGCAAAGATTTGAGTCTTTTGATAAGGACGACCTTTGAAAATATACAAGGCTAAGCTAAAAAACATCAGCCACTGTAAAATGGCCGTGGCAAAACCACAACCTGCACTGCCCAAAGCCGGAATGGGTCCCCAACCGTACATAAACAGGTAGTTCAGCGGGATCAAGAACACTAAGGCAAATAAACTAATCACAGTCACAGGACGTGGATAACCCAAAGCTTCTGAATAGCCCCTGAGTGCGGCATACATGGTCACCGCAGGCATACCCAAACCAATCGCATGTAAGAACAAACTGGCTTTGGGCAATAAACTATCCGGTACACCGACGATGGGGAGCAGCATCGGTGCAAGCTGTAAAATCAGCCCTGCGATCACCCCTAAAATAAAGGCAATCCATAACGACTGACGGGCAATGGTGGCAATTTTTTCAGGCGAGCGTTCACCTTTAGCTTCAGCGACCAAAGGCGTGGTTGCGATCATAATGCCACTGAACAGCAGCATGACAGGCATCCATAATCCTACTCCCACAGCCACAGCCGCCAAGTCAGCAGGAGAGAGGTGTCCGGCCATAATGGTGTCAATCAGTCCTAAACCCGCTTGTGAAAATTGCGTGATCAGGATAGGAATCATTAAATGAAATAGATGCTTGAGTTCAAAGCGGGTGCTCGATAGGGTCGACACAAAAATACTCGTTATAAAAATGGATACAATTCAGTGGGTCAATTATCGTTGTAAAGTAAACACGACCCCAATAAAAATCAGTAAAGCACCGACAAGACGTTGCCAGTTGACGGGCGTTTTTTCAACTCCAAGCCATCCATATTGATCCAAAATCATCGACATGATGATTTGACCGAAAATAACCAAGCCTGAAAAGGTCAGAAAACTGAGTTTCGGTGCAGTATAAATGCTCATGCTAATGGCATATACCCCTAAGCATCCGCCCAACCATAAATACCCAGGCATGTGAGTCAAGCTGGCTAGGTCAGGTTTAGGTGCAGAGTGTAAATACAGCAAAAAGCCCAACACGATTGTACCAATGAAAAAGGACAAAAACCCAGCCTGCAAGGGCGAATAAAGTCGTTCACTCAATTGACTGTTGATGGCTGTTTGAATGGCCATGGCAACGCCAATCACTAAAGCAAGTGGAATTAACATCAGCATTTGACTGGATATTTTTATCATGGCTTTGTCTTTATTGTGCTTTAAATATAGTCTAAAGCAAAATCATTAGATTGCGAGAAATTGCATGCAATCCGATACAGTTCTCTCAAGATCCGTAGTCAGGCATGTTAAAATAGTTCTTTTGAAAATTTTGAGCTTGCTCCTTGGCTGATTTAAATCCTGCATCTGTTCCTTTGTCTTTATATATTCATATGCCGTGGTGTGTGAAAAAATGCCCGTATTGTGATTTCAACTCACATGCAGTGCCGAATGGCGCTTTGAGTTTGGACTTGGAACAAACGTATTTAAAAGCTTTGGTGGAAGATTTTAAAACTCAAATTGATTTCGCCCAAGGTCGCTCCATTCACAGCGTTTTTATTGGTGGGGGAACGCCATCGCTAATTTCAGCAAAAGGCTATGCATGGCTCTTTGAGCAACTCAAAGCCTTACTACCGTTTGAAGAAAATTGCGAAATTACCTTAGAAGCCAATCCGGGCACGGTCGAGCACGATCCCTTTGCAGGCTATTTGGCGGCAGGCATTAATCGTTTATCGATTGGGGTGCAAAGTTTTAATAGCGATCATTTAAAAGCTTTAGGACGTATTCATAATAATGATGATGCAATCAATGCCATTCATTTGGCGACGGAAGCAGGCTTTAAACGTATCAATGTCGATTTAATGCATGGCTTACCTGAGCAGACTTTAGCACAAGCTCTGAATGATTTGAAATTGGCTGTAGAACATGGCGCAACCCATGTGTCTTGGTATCAACTGACCATTGAACCGAATACGGTTTTTTTTAGAACACAACCGATTTTACCTGTCGATGAGGTATTGGAAGATATTCAAGAGCAGGGTGAGGCCTATTTAAAAGCCAATGGTTTTATCAACTACGAAGTGTCGGCGTGGCGTAAAGAACAGCCCTCTGCGCATAATTTAAATTACTGGCAGTTTGGGGATTATTTAGCGATTGGTGCCGGTGCTCACGGCAAAGTGACTCAGCCTGACGGCGTATATCGTTATCAAAAAACACGTTTGCCTAAAGACTATTTAGCCAAAGTCCCTGCGGAAAATTTACAGTTTAAAAAAATTCAAGCGGAGGATATGCCGTTTGAATTTATGATGAATGCACTGCGTTTAAATGAAGGTGTGGAAGCCAAACTTTATCTTGAACGCACAGGACATCCTATATCTCAAATGGCAGATGTTTTGGATTCATTGCGTCAGCGAAAATTACTGGTTGAAGACGAACAACGCTTGGCATGCACCGAGCAAGGACACATCTTTTTGAATTCAGTCTTAGAAGAGTTTTTATAAGTTTTAAAACGTTTATTTTGTGAAATTTTCAAAAGCCTAAATTCAGATATTTAGGCTTTTTTCGTATGGTTGACTTAGGAGGCCATGATAAAAAATAAAACATAAGCAAGGCTCAACCCCAGCAGCAGACCATTCCATTGCAGTCCTTGCTGACGTTTCAGCATACGTTCTGATGTATCTTCTTTAGGGGCAATATAAGCAATCAATAAGCCGAACAAACTCAACACAGCGATGACTAAGGACATCATGAGTAAAAAGATCCCAAAAGGGGGCAGTTCACAGATGTGGTCGTACTTACACGGTTTTTGGGCTAAATACAGCATAAAAAAACCTGCCACTGTGATACACGCAAAGCTAAATTTTGCAACGTAGTTAGAGACGATACCTAAGCGAGAAGTGTCTTGGATGGGCGTTTGATTTTCTAAGTTCGACATGGTGAAGTGATTTTTATTGTTGTATAAATGCGATTTTAAGACATGACAATGCTGATGTGAATGCTGAAAATGTACGCTTAAATTCAGCGAAAGCGAATATAAAAAAAGAGCACCTCAGTGCTCTTAAAATCTTTTTAAAATTAACGATGTCTTGGCGGTAAACGGTGATCGAAACGATCATGTTTAGCATTAAAAGCATGGTGGTTACGGTTATCGAATTTTCTCATATCGCGACGATCATGCTGGCTAAAATGTTTTTTTGGCGCATGCTTCTTGAAACCGACATGATGGACTGATTTACGATCATAACGATGTGAATCATGATGAGAGGGTGCAGCCATAGTGGTCATTGCACAGGTTGCTGTCACAAGACCAATCATAAGTGTTGAGATTAATTTTTTCATGATAATGTGCCCGTTGATTCAATGAGGCTATCTTATGAAAAACTGATGGAGGGAGGATGAATGCTTCTATGAGATGACTGTAACAAGCATCTCCTTATTTTGGTTTGATGATAGTAATTTGATTTTTATGATTATTTTTTTAATTCAGATTTTTATTTATACGATATGTGCTTATTATTTGCTCGTAAAGTATTGTTTTATCTCCATAATTTTTACAGATTGGTAACAAAATTAAAATCTTTGAATGAAATAGACAGTTCAAAGTAAAATAAGAGCACCGAAGCGCTCTTATTTTTCAATATAAATCAGTTTAAAACTCAATTAGTAATCAAAGCTGAAATGCTCTGGCGCTAAAGAAGTCAATGTTCGAGAAGGATTGACCATTGATTCTGCATGCCCTTGAGTCCGTGGCAGTAAACGCTCAAAGTAGAAATCAGCGACTTTGATTTTGGCTTTATAGAATTCAGTGGTTTCTTGACCATCACCTGAAGCCAATTTTGCGGAAGCCACCGCCGCTTGTTGTGCCCAATAATAGGCCATCATCACATAACCTGAGAACATCAAATAATCGACAGACGCAGAGGATACGATGTCACGGTCTTTACGGGCAGCCAACATAATACGCACCGTTAAAGCATTCCACTGTGCGCAAACTTTGGTTAAATCCCAGGCAAAACGGCGCATGTATTTATTGCGGGCATGTTGACCACAGA
Source organism: Acinetobacter lanii (assembly GCF_011578285.1). NCBI lineage: Bacteria > Pseudomonadati > Pseudomonadota > Gammaproteobacteria > Moraxellales > Moraxellaceae > Acinetobacter > Acinetobacter lanii. The sequence continues at coordinate 379,498 of NZ_CP049916.1, forward strand.
ATTTCAAAATTTCAGCGGTATAGTCACGCACCACTTTGCCTTTCGAAGACAACAGCACTTTACGACCAATCAAATCTAAGGCTTGAACACCCGTTGTACCTTCGTATAACGTTGAAATACGCGCATCACGTGCGATTTGCTCCATGCCATGTTCTTTAATATAACCATGACCACCAAATACTTGCATCCCATGATTGGCCGCTTCTAAGCCGAGTTCCGTTAAGAAACCTTTTAAAATCGGGGTATAGAAACCGAGTTTGTCATCATATTCGTCAAACTTGGCCTGGTCACCTTGCGCCAACGCATCGGTCATTTTATCTGCCAATTGTGCAGCATGATAAATCATTGAACGACCGCCTTCAGCAATGGCTTTTTGCGTCAGTAACATACGACGCACATCGGCATGGTGAATGATGGCATCAGCCACTTTTTCAGGGTCTTTTTTACCTGAAAGAGCACGCATTGACATCCGTTCTTTGGCATAAGGCAATGCCCCTTGGAATGCCAGTTCAGCATGCGCCAAACCTTGTACCGCCGTACCAATACGTGCCGTGTTCATAAAGGTAAACATGGCATGTAAACCTTTATGCTTTTCACCAATCAGGTAACCAATCGCATCATCGAAATTCAGCACAGCAGTCGCAGAGGCACGAATTCCCATTTTGTGTTCAATTGAACCACAGGTGACAGGATTACGCTCACCCACCGTGCCTTCAGCAGTCGGAAGAAATTTAGGCACGATAAACAATGAAATACCGCGTGTTCCTGCAGGTGCATCTGGAAGGCGAGCCAAGACAATATGCACAATGTTTTCAGTCAGGTCATGTTCACCAGCGGAAATAAAGATCTTGGTACCTGAAATTTTATAGGTTCCATCTGCTTGTGGTTCAGCTTTGGTTTTGACTTGACCTAAGTCCGTACCACACTGAGGTTCTGTCAAACACATGGTGCCAGACCAAGTGCCTGCGGTCAGGTGTGGCATATAGGTATTTTTTTGCTCATCTGTACCAAACTGCATGATGGTGTTCATACATCCCATACTTAAACCCGGGTACATAGTGAATGACCAGTTTGCAGTCCCCATCATTTCTGATTTGATCAGGTTTAAAGACATTGGGAGGGCTTGACCACCAAACTCTTCAGGATATGAAAGACCTTGCCAACCGCCTTGCACAAATTGGTCATAGGCTTCTTTAAAGCCTTTAGGTGTTTTTACTTCACCATTGTCAAAATGACAGCCTTCTTCATCACCACTTTGGTTTAAAGGAGAAAGCACGTTTTCACAAAAATCAGCGGCACCATCGATAATCATATCAACGGTATCTGAATCCACAGCATCACCATTGCTGAGCGTTTTAAAATGCGCAGGATAGTCAAAAACTTCATTCATTAAGAAGCGAATATCGCGGACAGGCGCTTTATATGCAGGCATTGAGGTATTCCTAATCTGAAAATATTATAAATATGAATTGATGATCAAATTATTCAACGTCAAGGCGTTAATTACATTGATAACAACCGTTAAAATAAATGTCAGAAAAGCGAACGACTCTATTGTTGAATCATAGTGATAGGATGGTTATATGCTGTTTTTCAAAGCCGTAAATTAAGTTTTAATTGGTTGATAATGATACAAAATAATATCTTGAATGATTATGTTTTAGTAAGCTTAAAGATGAATAAGGCTGTTCTAAAATTAAAGTACAGTTGTCATTTAAATCAATTGAACTTTCAAATGCTCTTTCTCAATAAACTTTAAACAACATCATCAGCCAAGCCTAACTCATTTAGACTTGGTGATCATGCATTGTAGTCTTACGTTAAATAAAGTCTTTGAGGTTGGGACGAACACCATTCCAAATCGCAAAGGCTTCAATGGCTTGACCGACTAACATCCCATAACCTTCCGAAGTGGGGATATCGCGTTGCTTGGCTTGCTCTAAAAAGCTTGACTGTTTGCCATAAGCCATTTCATAGGCATGATGAAATTTTAATGATTCAGGTAAAATCAAAGCATCACCATTCAGACTTGCTGAGGTCGCATTGATCACAATATCAAATTCGCCTTCGAGTTGATCCAATCCGCAAGCCTTGAGTGTTGCTTCAGGTACTGCAGCTTGCAGATCTTGAACCAATTGTTCAGCACGAGACACAGTGCGATTGGCAATCACAATCTGTTTTGCACCCGCTTTAACCAGTGGGTAGATCACGCCACGGGTTGCACCGCCAGCACCGATAATCAAAATATTTACATTTTCTAACGACCAATTTAGTGCTTTGATTGCCTCGACCAGACCTTGACCGTCAGTATTGTCGCCGTTTAATTCGCCATTTTCCATCCAGAGAGTATTGACTGCTTTGGCTATTTTGGCACGCTCAGTTAGATGATGGCACAAGGCAAAGGCACGTTCCTTAAAAGGCACCGTGACATTCATGCCACAGCCATTTTCATTAAAGAAATCTTTTACACTTGCTTCAAATGCATCAAGTTCGGCAAAGCGTTTGACATAATTCAAATCAATATGGGTCTTTTGGGCAAAGGCATGATGAAGCTCAGGCGAGCGTGATTGTTCAATCGGATTGCCAATCACCGCGAATTGTTTGCTCATGTCGAAATATCCATAGATCTATACAGTGCGAATGCTGATCAATATACGTGATTTTAAGACAGAACAATAATGCGGATCGTTTATAAAACCCATCAAAGATATCGATGAGCGTGTGCCGTAAAAATTCTAGACAAGAGCAGGTTTAGATATGGATATCTTGATGTCAATTGAGTATTTAAGGATTGCAAATCTCACGAATGGTTTCCATCATGATAAACGGCAACACCAACACTAAACCAAAGGCCAAAGCCACACTAAAAGAGATCGAAATACTGTCGGAAACAATATTTTGAAAGGCGATGGTCACGGTCAGCGAGCACAGAAACAACATCAGCATCACCATCGAAAGCTTCTTCTTATGGTTCATCACATTTAATCGCATCTGAATAATCCCTAAAAGATGATTAAATTAGCTTAAACGACTCGAAGCTTGAGTGATTTGCGTTTCTGTCACAGTCTGTTTAACTTTAAGTCGTAACGTAACATCAGTTTAATTTTTAAACGCAAACAAGGCTATTCAATTCACTGAAAATAATGTGTGATTTGTAAACAATAATTTCGAACTGTTATTTTATCTGTGTTATCTATGGGTGATGTTTTTTGATGTTAAAAAGCCATTCGAGGAGAATGGCTTTTTAATCATTATTTTGTATGAACAAGCATGTTTTATTTCAGTTCAGCTAACCAATCTTGCGGTTTTAAATAATAATCGGTGAGTTTTTTCTCAGGTGAATCTGCATCCCATTCTGGACGATATGACCAACCTGCCAAATTGGGCAAACTCACTAGAATGGATTCAATCCTTCCACCGGTTTGTAAGCCGAATAACGTGCCTCGGTCATAGACCAAGTTGTATTCAACATAACGACCACGGCGATAAATTTGGAACTCACGTTGCGCTTCAGTATAAGGTTTATCTTGATTGCGTTTAAAGATTGGCAAGATGGCGTCTAGATAACCATTACCGACTGCTTGCATGTATTGAAAGCAGGTTTCGAAGTCCCATTGATTGAGATCATCGAAGAATAGACCGCCGACACCACGCTGTTCATCTCGGTGTTTTAAATAAAAGTAATCATCACACCATTTTTTGTGTTCTGCATATACATTGTCACCAAAGGGTGCACATAAGTCATGTGCCGTTTGGTGCCAAGCCAATACATCTTCATCATTCGGGTAGAAAGGGGTGAGGTCAAACCCACCGCCAAACCACCAGATACGATCTTGACCTTCTTTTTCAGCCACGAATAAACGTACATTGGCATGTGAGGTCGGCACATTGGGATTTTTGGGATGAATGACTAAAGACACACCTAGGGCTTGCGCTTTAGCACCGGCAATTTGTGGATGTCGCTCTGTCGCAGAAGCCGGCAGTTTGGAAATATTGATGTGAGAAAACATCACGCCGCCTTTTTCAATCACGGTGCCATTTTGCAAGACACGTGATCGACCACCGCCACCTTCAGGACGCTCCCAGTCATCGATTTCGAAGGTCGCTGTGCCACCACCGGCAATTTCTTGTTGCTCTAGACTGGCACAAATTCGTGCTTGTAAATCAAGAAGAAATGTACGAACACGTTGAATATCCGCTGAAGTTGGATGCTGCATGATGACCCTCTTAGAAGATGCTAAATTTGAAAAGCGAAACCGTGTTTACATCAAAACATAAAACCATATAAAAAATAAGGGTTTTAGGATAAATTTTTATTCGAATTTGAAGTGTGTTTTAAACTTTTTTAACATGGTAAAAATCAGCAAATGTATTCAGCCTAAACATTTAGTTCTAAGCTTTGCAAAGAAGACTTAAAAGTCTTCTTTGTTATACATATGTGACATACGCTCATGTTTGGTTTTTAAATAATCGGCATTAAAGGCATTGAGACCTACAGTTAAAGGCACACGACTTACTACATTGATCCCTTGATCTTTGAGGGCTGCAATTTTCAAAGGGTTGTTGGTGATTAATTTCACAGACTTTACTTGCAGATGATCAAGCATGATATTGCACATGTCATAACGACGTGCATCGGCAGGCAGGTTTAACATCAGATTGGCATCGACTGTGTCATGTCCTTGGTCTTGCAGGGCATAGGCACGAATTTTATTGGTCAAACCTATCCCACGACCTTCTTGGCGCAAGTACAAAATCACCCCTTGACCGACGTCATTGATTAATTTTTGCGTGGCCTGAAGCTGCGGGCCACAATCACATTTCAGTGAAGCAAACGCATCACCGGTAAGACATTCAGAATGAATACGGACAAGCACAGGTTCATCGGTCGGCGTGTCTAAGCCTTTAGAAAGGGCAACATGTTCTTCACCAGTTTGTGGGTCTTGAAAAACAGTAATTTTAAAATCGCCAAAAGCAGTTGGTAATTTAGACGTAGCGACAAATTCTATAGGCACAGATGCTTCCATTACATAGGTATAAATTGGCTAAAGTATAGCTGAATGAGGGCATATTGTTTGTATATCCCTATGCTAATTTTCGCAGAACATTTTCTTTTTTGTAGAAAGAATACGATAATAGTTGATAAGTACTATGGTTATTCAGGATAATCAAACTACTCAACTACGCCCGATTAAGCATTTGCTTAATAATGTACCAATATAAATGTGGTTATAGACGGTGATTTTTTTCGTAAGTTCAACGGTTTGAACTTCGAGTTAACCTATTTACCTAGCTTAGGATTTGCCAGGCTTTAGAAGGCATTGCCACATATGTTGTATACCGAGATACCTCATCAACGTCCTTTGACGCCGTTGTTGGATGCCATTGATCATCCAGCACAATTACGTCAATTTGCGAAAGACCAATTGGTTCAAGTCGCGGATGAACTGCGTCAATTTATTTTGTATGCCGCAGGGCAAAGTGGTGGGCATTTTGGTGCAAATCTAGGGGTGGTTGAACTCACGGTTGCCTTACATTTTTGCTTTAACACGCCGCATGATCGCTTGGTGTGGGATGTCGGTCATCAAGCATATCCGCATAAAGCACTGACCGGTCGTCGTGAACAGCTCACCACGATTCGTGCTAAAAACGGTTTAGCAGCATTCCCTGCACGTGAAGAATCTGAATTTGATACTTTTGGTGTCGGACATTCATCAACTGCGATTTCAGCAGGTTTGGGAATGGCATTGGCAAGTCGCTATCAAAATACCGCACGTGATGTGGTGGCGATTATTGGTGATGGTGCAATGACTGCAGGTATGGCGTTTGAAGCCATGAATGATGCGGTTGCACACAACGCAAATTTAATTGTGGTGTTAAACGACAATGACATGTCGATCTCATGTAGTACCGGTGGTTTTGCCAAACACTTAGCTGCGCTGTGGCAAAAAGGGCAGTCGGTTGCCATTCAAGATGACGGTACAGCCTATATTCAAGACTATCCTGAATGGTCGTATAATTCACGCTTACATGAGGCTGCCACTGATGCAGCCGATAACTTATTTAAAGCGATTGGCTTTGATTACTTTGGGCCCTTTGATGGGCATGATGTGGATGGCTTGGTACACGTCTTTAATGCCTTAAAGCATCGTCAAGGTCCACGCTTAGTTCACATCTATACCAAAAAAGGCAAAGGCTTTGCGCCTGCTGAAGCAGATCAAATTAAATATCACGCAATTTTAAAAATAAATGCCAGTGCATCTTCGAATACAGCACCAAAATATTCAGATGTCTTTGGGCAGTGGTTGTGTGATGAAGCTGTACAAGATGATCGCTTATTGGCGATTACCCCTGCAATGTGCGAAGGCTCAGGCATGGTTAAATTTGCCAAACAGTTTCCTGAGCGTTTCTTCGATGTTGCGATTGCAGAACAACATGCAGTCACACTCGCTGCAGGCATGGCATGTGAAGGTTTAAAACCTGTTGTGGCGATTTATTCAACCTTCTTGCAACGTGGCTATGATCAGTTTGTGCATGATGTGGCATTGCAAAATTTAGATGTGACCTTTGGCATCGATCGTGCAGGGCTTGTGGGTGAGGACGGCCCAACGCATGCAGGGGCATATGATTATGCCTTTATGCGTACCGTACCGAATATTGTCATTATGGCGCCAAAAGATGAAAACGAATGCCGTCAAATGTTGCATACGGCGTATCACTATCCAGGACCTGCTGCAGTACGTTACCCACGTGGTAATGGTTTAGGTGTTGAGATTCAACACGCGTTGACTGCTTTAGAGATTGGTCAAGCGGAAGTGGTGTTAGAGCTTAATCCACAACATGAAGAGGGTATTACGATTTTAGCCTTTGGTAGTCGTGTGTCTGTGGCTGTTGAAGCGGCACAAAACTTGGCGTCTGAACTGGATGTCGCAGTGCGTGTGATCAATATGCGCTTTGTGAAGCCGCTCGATGAAAAGATTATTCAAAGCTATGCCGATAAAACCCAATTGTTTGTCACCGTTGAAGAGCATGCGGTGATGGCAGGAGCAGGTAGTGCAGTAAATGAATATTTAGCACGGGCTCAGATTGTGAAACCTATTTTAAACCTTGGTTTACCTGATGCATTCTTGGCGCAAGCCAGCCACAGTGAAATGTTGAGAGACTGTGGTTTAGATACACAAGGGATTGAAAAATCGACAAAACAAGCTTGGTTAAAGCTTGTGCAATGGGTTTAAATCTACCGCTGTAAAATTTTAGAAACATTTTTCCCCTAAAAGCGTCGATATTTGTTAAAATGTCGACGCTTTTATGCATTATTCTTTATCAGTATCTTCAAATTTGTAGTGGGTGTTCAATGGAACCTATGGTGGTGATGGCTGCGCGTGCGGCTCAAACAGTTGGTCAAGAGCTTTTAAAAGCGCATCAGAATCGTCATAAACTTGATCTGCAAGTTGAAGAAAAAGGCATCGATGGTCCAGTAACGCGTGTAGACCGTTATTTGGAAGAATTAACCATCGAAACACTTCGTAAAAGCTATAAAAACCACAGCTTCTTAGGCGAAGAGTTTGGTCTTCAAGAAGGTAAAGGTCACGACGCTGATTGGTGTTGGGTGATCGATCCCCTTGATGGCACATTAAACTTTATCAATGGTTTCCCACATTTCTGTATTTCGATTGCTGTTCAGCACAAAGGTGTGACTCAACACGGTGTTATTTATGACCCTGTGAAAGATGAGTTATTCTCTGCGAGCCGTGGTCGTGGTGCAATGATGAACCAACGCCGTATTCGTGTGAATGTGAAAGATAATTTACAAAACACATTCTTGTCTGTAGGTCATGCTTACCGTAAAAAACGTAACGGTGAAATTGTCTCTTATGCAAAAAACCATTTCGATTCACTTCTTGCTGTAACCGAGCAGGGTGCACAATACCGTCGTTCAGGTTCAGCTGCACTTGATTTGGCTTATGTTGCCGCAGGTCGTTTAGATGGTTATTTTGAACTCGGTTTGAAACCTTGGGATATCGCAGCAGGCGAGTTACTTGTGAAAGAAGCGGGCGGTACGGTGGTTGATGCACGTGGTGGCACAGATTCAGCAGAAAATGGTCAAGTTTTGGCATGTTCGATGAAGATGTTAAAACCATTGATGCAAGCCGTTGTTCCAGCATGGGGCGATGCTGCCAAATAAGTAGTCGTAACATGAGCAGATCAATGTTATGAAGATATAAAAAAGCCCTCAATAGAGGGCTTTTTTATCGTTATAAGGATAGAATGAAAACTAAATACACAAGCAGAACAACAACAAACCGGAAAAAGCAATTAAACTTAATGACATTATAAAAATTTCTGCTATACTCTCGCAACGCACTTAATTTTCGTTCATTACCTGAACATTATCTTCTAATCATTGTATGCGCGTGTTGTCCATAGAGAGGACATATTCTTCGCGCCCCAATCGCTTAAGCGATTCCTTCAGGTTTGCGGCCGTCATCATACGTGCGTCACTACATCGTCGTTATTCGGATCGCTACTGATTTCTGATATTTCAGTTCTATTTGCTGTGCCGCTTTTTGCCGATGTCCATATTGTAATTTATTAAATGGAGCACCCATTTCAGGGTGAACACTCTCTATGAGCAAAACTTTTGCTGATTTTCCACTACACGAATCACTTCAACAAGCATTACAAACGTTAGGCTTCACTGCGCCTACAGCCGTTCAAGAACAAGCGGTACCTGCTGCTCTTGAAGGTAAAGATTTGCTTGTATCGAGCCAAACTGGTTCTGGTAAAACTGCTGCTTTCTTACTTCCAACATTAAATGCGTTGGCGACAAATGAAGATACTTTAACTTCATTTAAAGACCGTATGCGTGCTGTAACTGCACCAAATATTTTAGTTTTATGTCCTACGCGTGAATTGGCACAACAAGTAAGCCAAGACGCGATTGCACTTGTACGTCACATGAAAGGTGTTCGTATTGCTGCAATCATGGGTGGTATGCCTTTTGGTAAACAAATCCAACAATTAAAAGGCGCGCAAGTGGTTGTAGCGACTCCAGGTCGTTTACTTGATCTTGTAAACCGTCGTCAAATTAAACTTGACCAAGTTGATGCGTTGATCGTTGACGAAGCGGATCGTATGCTTGACCTAGGTTTCTCTGAAGACTTAGAAGCAATCAGTGATTTAGCGAACAACCGTAAGCAAACATTGATGTTCTCTGCAACGTTTGCAGGTCGTATCATTACCCTTGCTGAACGTATGATGAATGATCCTGTACGTATTGCGATCGAAACTGGTCACTCTACGAACATGGACATCACTCAAACATTGCATTGGACTGATGGCTTTGAGCACAAGAAAAAATTATTGACACATTGGTTAAGCGCTGAAGATGTTGATCAAGCTGTTGTATTTGCTTCAACACAAGAAGACACTGACATGCTTGCTGAAGAGCTTGCAGAAGCGGGTCTTTCAGTTGTCGCACTTCATGGTGCGATGCCGCAAACTGTTCGTAACCGTCGTTTACGCAGCATCCGTGAAGGTCGTGCAAAAATCTTAGTTGCAACTGACGTTGCAGCGCGTGGTCTTGACGTACCAACAATTTCTCACGTAATTAACTTCGGTCTTCCAATGAAGAACGAAGACTATGTACACCGTATTGGTCGTACTGGTCGTGCGGGTCGTACTGGTAAAGCAATCACTTTAGCGACTTATCGTGAACGCGGTAAAATCCGTGCTTTAGAAGACTTCCTAGATGCACGTTTAAACGTGACTGAAATTGAAGGTCTTGAGCCATCTCCACCTCCTGCACGTGGTGCACGTGATGGTGCTGGTCGTGGCCGTGGTGGTCGTGATGGCGGTGGTCGTGGTCGTGGTGGTTTCGGCGGTCGTGATGGCGCGGGTCGTGCTCGTTTCGAAGGTGAGTCTAACTTTAAACGTCGTGAAGGCGGTGATGATCGTCCACGTCGTAGCTTCGATGACAAACCACGTGGTGAACGTCCTTCTTATGGCGATGATCGTCCTAAGCGTGACTTTGGTGATCGTCCAGCACCACGTCGTGAAGGCGGTTTCGGTGATCGTCCACAACGTTCGTTTGATGATCGTCCAAAACGTGATTTCGGTGATCGTCCAGCACCACGTCGTGAAGGCGGTTTCGGTGATCGTCCACAACGTTCTTTCGATGATCGTCCAAAGCGTGATTTCGGTGATCGTCCAGCGCCACGTCGTGAAGGTGGTTTCAATGATAAACCGCGTTTCGCTGGCAATGATGACAACCGTGGTAACAGCGTAGATTACAAACCACGTCGTGAAGGTAGCTTCGCTGACCGTCCAAAACGTGATTTCGGTGATCGTCCAGCGCCACGTCGTGAAGGTGGTTTTGGTGACCGTCCACAACGTTCTTTCGATGATCGTCCAAAACGTACTTTTGGTGATGACCGTCCTAAACGTGAATTTAATCCAGATCGTCCACGCCGTGAAGGTGGTGAAGATCGTCCACGTCGTAAATTTAACGACTAAGACCGCATAAATCTAAAAAAACCAGTCAATTGACTGGTTTTTTTATTGCGTATAAAAAATAATCTGATAGAATAAATATGCAAACTAGGTCATGTTTTTTTAAATAAGTGGTGCATAATGAATAATAATAACGTTGTTAAAGTAAGCCATCACTCAGCGTTGGGAATGCTTATGCTTTACGTATTTAGCGTGTTGTTAATCTCGAATATCGGATACTTTGTGTATAGCATGGTAATTTAATATTGTGTCTAAGAAGACAGTAAACCCATTAAAAGTCTAATAAAATTACATTATTTCAAAGATATAAAATAAATATATAATAATAAAATTGAGCAATAATGCTACAATGTTCAACCATTTAAGCCATCATCAATAACATTATAATTTTGCTGTAATAGGCTATAGTGTGCAAGCTGATAAATTGCAGGAACATGCTCAGCTATGAATAATCAAACGCTCAACAATGCTCAAGCCTTTATCGAAGTCAAAAACTTGAGTTTCAATCGTGGTGAACGGGTCATTTACGATAATGTAAACCTAACAATAAGACGCGGACAAATTACCGCGATTATGGGCCCCTCAGGCACCGGTAAAACTACATTACTTCGTTTAATTGGCGGACAACTCAGCCCTGATGCGGGTGAAGTCTTGCTCGACGGAAAAAATATCGCACATATGTCGCGTCAAGAGCTTTTTGCAGCACGTGCGCGTATGGGGATGCTGTTTCAAAGCGGTGCGCTATTTACCGATATGTCGGTATATGAAAATGTCGCTTTTCCAATTCGCGCACATACGCAGTTATCTGAACATCTGATTACAGAATTGGTTGCATTGAAACTTGAATCAGTGGGACTACGTGGCGCTGAACAGATGATGCCGTCCGAACTCTCAGGCGGGATGAACCGTCGTGTGGCTTTGGCACGTGCCATTGCACTTGACCCTGAACTGATCATGTATGACGAACCTTTTGCAGGTCAAGATCCGATTGTGATGGGGGTTTTAACCCGATTAATTCGTTCCTTACGTGAAGCACTTGATCTGACCACCATTATCGTATCGCATGATGTGGCTGAAACTTTATCGATTGCTGATTACATTTATGTGGTGGCTGAAGGCAAGGTTCAAGGTGAGGGGGCACCTGCACAATTACGTGAACATTCATCGCCCTTTGTTCAACAATTTCTCACAGGTGCGGTTGAAGGCCCTGTCGATTATCAATTTAGTCATCAAGCTTATTTGAGTGCTGAGGTACGTTCATGAATGCGATTCGCTTATTAGGGCAACGCGTCATTGAGCGTGTAAGTGGCATCGGTGTAGCAGCCATGATGCTTTTGCAGATCCTATTTTCAATGCCGACATGGTTGGGGGTGAAATTATTCATTTACCAAATGTACCGTGTGGGCGTGATGTCATTGTTGATTATTGCGGTTTCGGGTTTATTTATAGGTGCGGTACTCGGTCTGCAGATGTATAGCATTTTGGTGACCTTTGGCAGTGAGGCGATGCTTGGTGCAGCCGTGTCATTAACCTTACTGCGTGAATTGGCACCTGTGGTTGCAGCATTATTGTTTGCAGGCCGTGCCGGTTCTGCCTTGACCGCTGAAATTGGCTTGATGAAAGCGACTGAGCAGTTGTCGAGCATGGAAATGATTGGAGTTGATCCGCTGAAGCGCATCATTTCACCGCGTCTGTGGGCGGGGGTTTTTAGCCTACCGATGTTGGCGGTGATCTTTGCGGCGATTGGCATCATGGGCGGTAAGCTGGTGGGGGTTGATTTTCTCGGTGCAGATGAAGGATCGTATTGGAGTGGTATGGAGAATACTGTTCAATTCTATAAAGATGTCTTGAATGGCACCATCATAAAAAGTTTTGTATTTGCCTTGTTGTGTACTTGGATTGCCGTATATCAAGGCTATTCATGCGAACCGACGTCAGAAGGTATTGCAACATCAACAACACGTACAGTGGTTTATTCGTCGTTGTGTGTCTTAGGTTTTGATTTCGTGTTGACTGCGGTCATGTTCGGAGGTGTTTAATGAAATCACGTACTAGTGAGCTAGCAGTCGGAATTTTTGTTATTGTTTTTGGCATTGCATTGTTTTTCTTGGCGATGAAAGTCAGTGGTTTGGTGGGAACCAATCTCAAAGACAGCTATAGCATGACGGCTGTATTTGATAATGTGAATGGGATTAAACCGCGTGCCAAAGTGGCGCTCAGTGGTGTAAAAGTCGGTGAAGTCGAGTCGATTACCCTTGATCCAGTGACACGCTTAGCCACCGTTAAATTTAATTTAGATGGCACGATGACCTCTTTTAATTCCGAACAACTAAAACAAGTTCAAAAAGATGCGCTTGAAGAATTACGTTACAGCGCAGACTATGAAGCAGCGACACCTGCGAAACAAAAAGAAATGGAACAACAACGTATTGCTAACATGAAGTCCATCACCAATATTGATGAAGATGCTTACATTATGGTGGCAACCAACGGTCTATTGGGCGAGAAATACTTGAAGATCGTACCAGGTGGTGGCTTGAACTATATTCAGCGTGGCGGTCAAATTGGTAACACCCAAAGCACCATGGAAATTGAAGATTTGGTGTCTAAGTTTGTAACGGGTGGCGCAGGTGATAAACCTAGTCAACAAGAAGCGGGCGCAGAAAGTTCAGCTCCCCAACAAGAATCAGCAGATGCACAAACATCATTTGTTGAATAATACAGAGGATACTTTGAATGAATACTTTAGTGAAACACTCTCTCACAGCAACGGTTCTATCGACAATGATCATGGGCTCAGCGTTTGCTGCACCTGCTGAAACACCACCTGCATTTATTAAAAAAGTGGCAGATGGCCTAATTTCACGCTTAAAAGCCGATCAAGCAAAACTACAAAATAATCCGGCTGCTGTTAAAGCGCTTGTGCGTCAAAACCTAGACCCGTACATCGACTCACAATCGTTCACTCGTATTGTGATGGGAACTTATGCCACCAATCAGTATAGTTCTGCGGCACAACGTGCTCAGTTTGAGAAGAATTTCCGTGAAACTTTGATTGAAAACTACGGCAGTGCGTTCTCTAAATTCAGCAACCAAACGTATACTTTGCGTCCGTATAAAGCCTCGACCAGTAAGAATCCTGTGGTGACTTTGGACTTCAATAACAAAGGTGAAAAAATCCCAGTATCGTTCCAGTTGGCAGATACCGGTAATCAATGGAAAATCCGTAATATCAACGTTTCGGGTATTGATTTAGGTTTGCAATTCCGTAATCAATTTGCGGCCACCGTTAAACGTAACGGCGGTAATATTGATAAAGCAATTGCCAACTTTAAACCTGATGCAGATGCTGTGATTGATAAAAAATAATGGGTTTGCATTGAAGCATACAAGTATAGATAAGGGTGACGCATGATTCAGTTGAAAGATCAGGAACTCAAAGTTTCAGGCAAAATCGACTACGACAATGCTGAGCAATACTATCAGTCAGGCATTCAACAGATTAAACAACATGCGCAATTTCCGCTGGTGGTCAATTTGGCGGAGTTAGAACAGGGCAGTACTTTGGCCTTGGCGGTATTTATTCGTTGGTTGCGTCAAACGCCAGATTCGCAAAGTTTGGTGTTTAAATCTGTTCCTACTAAAATGATGAAAATTATTCAGTCTTGTCATTTGGAAGATGATTTGAAGTTAATCTGAAGTTGCAAAATTTCTCTCATAAAGAAAGCACCTAAGGGTGCTTTTTTTATATTCAGGTAATACAAATCTCCCTAGCCCTCTCCTGTTAGGAGAGGGAATTGAAATGGATCAGATCCATTTTTTCCATCGGAAGTAAATTAATGGACCAATGAAGAATGCGATCAGGATCGTGATGACCACAATAAAACTGGTGGTGCCTTGCGCGAAAGGTAATACATCGGTATTCATGCCATAGACACTAGCAACCAACATTGGTGGCGCGAGCATACTCGGTAAAATCGAGAAGCGACGGATCGTGTCATTCTGCTCGGAATTAATGAATCCTGAGGTGGTGTCGAGTAAGAAACGAACCTTTTGGAATAGAAAGGCATCATGTTCGACCAGAGAGCGCACGTCCTCACTCAGTTCGCGAATATCGGCATCATAAATATGACTGCCCAATGCGCGTGGGCGTGATAAGAAAGTCAGCACACGGCGTAAGTCGATTAAGCAGAGCTGTGCTTTTCCGATCATGTCTTCTTTTTGCGCCAAACGGGTAATCATGTCATCCAAATCTAAAATCTGTTCACGATGGCGCACGTTCAAGACTTCGGTGGAATAGGATTCCAAGTCTTTGTGAATGTCTTCTAAGATATCTGCCAGTTCATCGAGTTTGGCTTCCAATAAGCCGAGTAACACCCAAGTCGGGTCTTTATAGTCGATGTCATAGTCATTACGACGCGCACGCGCACGGAAGGCACGAAACGCCACCAGTTTTTCACCACGTAAGGTAAATAAACGGTCTTTATGCAAAATAAAAGCAACGGTTTGTACGGTTGCCAGCATATTGCTGGATTCTTCAGCATCATCTTCAACTTGGTAATTTTTATTTTTCGTTAAAAAATAAGTACTGATATGTAAAATACCATCGTCATCACGGTAGAATCGTGCCGATGATGAAATGTCTTCCAATGATTTTAAAGTCGGTAAGGTTTGCTCGTAGGCTTCGAGTACCCATTCTTGCTCATCTTGTGAGGGTGCAATTAAATCGACCCAGACCAGTTCGGGATGTAGGTCAAATCCACCATTGATGGTTGCATCTTCTAAGCTACCGCGCTCTGTGGCGTAAAAGGCTTCAAGCATTTGATCTTTTCTCCTTAGCGCAGTAATGGTTTATAACGATGGGTGTATTTTAGACAAGGATGGCATGAAAGAACACTGATTACATCACTAAATAATTTAAAAATATCACATATAGTCTAGTTTTAAGGCAAGACAACAAAACAGTAGGGTTAAACGGGTATGAAATCTATCGCCATTTTTTGCGGTTCAACATTGGGAACCGATGCCATCTTTGCAGAAACCGCACAACGCACCGGTCAATTGATTGCCGAACAAGGCAAAACATTGGTCTATGGTGGCGGCCGCTCCGGTCTGATGGGAATCGTGGCAGACAGTGCTTTGGCGGCAGGGGGCAAAGTAATTGGGGTGATTCCGCAAGGCTTGGTCGATCGTGAATTGGCGCACCCGAATTTAACTGAATTGCATGTGGTGACCAGTATGCATGAACGTAAAACCTTAATGGCAGAGTTGTCTGATGGTTTTATTGCCTTACCCGGTGGGGCAGGTACTTTAGAGGAAATTTTTGAACAATGGACTTGGGCACAATTGGGGATTCATTTAAAACCGTGTGCTTTTTTAAATGTAGAAGGCTTTTATGATCCATTATTGCAATTCATTCGATTGACCACGGAAAAAGAATTTACCCGCACACGTTTTACCGATGCCTTAATCCATTCAGCGTCCATTGAAGAAATTTTAAATCAGTTTGAACACTATGTTGCGCCACAACCGAAATGGGGCGTACAAGATCATAAAGAACTGATTCAAATAGATTAAAAGTTAAAGACATTAAGAGAAACCAATGAACACCATTACTGTGGCAGCGGCCATTATTCGCAATGATCAGAATCAATTGTTATTGGTACGCAAAAAAATACCGATTTCTTTATGCAAGTGGGCGGTAAGCTTGAGCCGAATGAAGCGCCTGAGCAGACCATGTTGCGTGAGATTCAAGAAGAAATTGGAGTAAACGCCACAATTGAACAATTCATTGGTCGTTTTGAAACCCAAGCTGCCAATGAGGCTGATCATCTGTTGGTGAGCTATGTGTATCACGTAACGCTTGAAGGTTCACCAAAAATTGATGCGGAAATTGCCGAAATGAAATGGATTGATTTGGATGCAGAACCCTCATTTTTGGCACCCTTAACCACTGAGGTGGTGATTCCATGGTGTCAGCAGCACGGGCTTGCTACGGTGTAATCGGTTTACTTGAAGTTTTCATTCAATGAACAATAGCGTGCGTAGATGTGCGCTATATTTTTATTGTTGTGCTGCTGCAATACATGCGATATCAATGTGTTGGCAACCGAGTTTCTCTAAAGCATTGGCCAAGGCATCGACTGAGCTTCCTGTGGTGACCACATCATCAATGATCAAGACTTTACGATACTTACGTCGTTCAGATTTAATGATTTGAAATTGTTGCTCGATATTTTGCATACGCTCGACTCGGCTTAAGCCTTTTTGCGAATGTTGAGCTAAACGCAGTACCGGTTGCCAAACCGGAATATTGAATTGTTGCGCCATACGGTTGGCAATGATCAGCATTTGGTTATACCCCCGTTCACGGAGTCTTTCTGTAGAAATAGGCATCGGAACAATGGCTTGGACTTGACTTAAATTCAAAGATATTAAACTTTGAGTGAGAAGATTTTGAAAATGCAATTGTTGCTCATATTTATAGCTTTGAATGATGCGATCGATGGGGAAAGTGTAATTTAACGCGATCTGAATCGGTCGATGCTGACGCAGGATAGTGTCTTTCAGCCAAGGTAATTGTTGCCAACACTGCTGACACAGTGAATGGCTTTGTTGAGCATCGATGCCACACAGTTGGCAAGGGAAGCAGGGCTGAATGATGCGTTGAATAAGTGCATGCACTGTATCTATTGTCTTCATCGTATTGTTATTTTTATCTATGAGTGAGCGTCTTGAATAGTATCATTTCATTTGGTGCTGTATAGGTTTTAAAGTGCATTCAATGATTCAGTTTAGCATTTGCCCTGCAATGTATGAGCTGAAAGCCCGAATGGTCTCGGGCTTATACATACGCATAGCGCGGTGCTTCCGGTAACCAACGTTTCAGCAAGGCTTCAGCCTGTTCCGGAAAGTCTTTGAGTACCTGTGCGGCGACATAATGCGCTTGAGTCAGTAGGTGATCATCACGTTCGAGTTTAGCGACGCGAAAGCCCATATCACCGGTTTGTTTGGTGCCTAATAATTCACCCGGTCCACGAATTTCTAAATCCTTTTCTGCAATTAAAAAGCCGTCATTGGTTTCACGCATGATGCGTAGACGCTCCTGTCCATTTTGCGATAAAGGGGTTTTATAAACTAAGGCACAGAAACTGGCTGTTGAACCTCGTCCAACCCGACCGCGAAGCTGATGCAGTTGTGATAGACCTAAACGTTCTGCATTTTCAATCACCATGATAGAGGCATTGGGCACATCGACCCCGACTTCAATCACGGTCGTGGCAATCAGTAGTTGTAGTTGATTGTCTTTAAACTGTTGCATCACTGCTTGCTTTTCATCAGCTTTCATTTTGCCATGCACTAAACCAATATTGAGTTCAGGAAAGCGTTCTTTGATTTCTGCATAGGTGGCTTCAGCAGCTTGCGCATCTAAAGTTTCCGATTGTTCAACCAAAGTGCAGACCCAATAGGCTTGTTTACCTTCAGCACAGTTCGATGCAATGCGTTGTAAGACTTGCTCACGCCGATCCAATGGAATGGTCACGGTTTGAATCGGCGTTCGACCCGGGGGCAATTCATCAATCACTGAGGTGTCAAGGTCACCATAAGCAGACATGGCTAAGGTGCGCGGAATCGGGGTGGCAGTCATCACCAATTGGTGCGGTGTGGTGTTGTCGCTCCCTTTATTACGTAAAGCTAAGCGTTGATCGACACCAAAACGATGTTGTTCATCAATAATCACCAGTCCCAGTTTGGAAAACTGTACATTGTCCTGAAACAGCGCATGTGTTCCTACCACCAATTGGGCTGAACCTTCTTGAATGCTTTGTTCTGCTAATGCACGTGCTTTGCCTTTTTGCTTGCCTGACAGCCATGACACCGCAATGCCTAAAGGTTCAAACCATTTTTTAAAATTCAAATAATGCTGTTCAGCTAAGATTTCTGTCGGTGCCATCAGTGCCACTTGCCAACCTTCTTCAAGTGCATGACACGCCGCAATCCCTGCAACCAGTGTTTTGCCAGCACCAACATCGCCTTGTACTAAACGGAGCATCGGTTTGTTTTGTTTGAGGTCTTTGGCAATTTCATTGGATACCCGTTTTTGCGCATGGGTCATTTCAAAGGGCAGGCTAGACAGCAACTGTTTGGCAAAGCTCTGACTCGGTGAAAAAGCCGGCGCTGAAATCTGTTGAATAAAGGCACGGCGGGTTAGCATGCTGACTTGATGGGCCACCAATTCCTCAAAAATCAAACGTTGCTGTGCAGGGTGCGCACCTTGAGCCAATTGCACCATATTGGCGTTGAGGGGAGGGTGATGGATGTATGCCAACGCTTGTTTTAGTGCATAGCCATTGGTGAATTTTTCAGGCAAGAGTTCAGGTAGATCATCACTGTGCTGAATCAAGGCCTGTTTGACATATTCACGCAGTTTAGGCTGAGTCAGACCGTCTGTTGCAGGGTAAATGGCCGTGAGTTGTGTTTGCGGAAGGGGCGTATGCTCGGTAATGAGTTGAATTTCAGGGTGATACATTTCCAAGCCACGGGCACCAACACGGACTTCACCAAAGACACGCAAACGGTTGCCGGCTTTGGCACGATCCATCAAAGCTTTATAAATATGATAAAAGCGTAAAGTGACTTTACCAAAATCATCCTGCAATAAAATGGCCATCGATTTACGTTTGCCCGGTGGCATATCTATAGATGCAACGATGCCTTCGAGTAAATAGCTTCGACCGACCTGTAGTTGATTCATCGGGACAATGGTGCTGCGATCTTCGTAGTCACGTGGCAGATGAAACAACAAATCATCTGTGGTGAAAATATTGAGTTTCTCTAGTAATGCTGCTGAGGCATTACCCACGCCTTGCAACTGATGGACTGCAGCCATGTCCCCTCGATGTCTATTGTTATACGAAAAGTATCATTGAATTTTAAATTAACACATCAAAACAGTCGATCAAAGTGGTTCAGGCCTGATTGGCCCATGATTCACGTGGAACACAATGTTTTATAGAGAAATTTCTGAGTCTTTAGTCTGAAAATGAACCAACCGCTCAAGTGAGCGGTTGGTAGCTTCAAAATGAGTTTAAAGACAGATTATTTTTTCTTGCGCTTTAAACGTTTCTTGGCTTGTTGTTCTGCCACGGCATCGAGGGCATGTTTCAGTTCTTCATCGGTAAATGAGGTGATGTGTTGCAACATTTGCAAAGTCACATCATCCAAAACCAAGTTGGCATATTGCGCGACATTTTTAAAATTGTCATCAAACACGATTGCGCCATCTTCATTGGTATTGATGTAATTTTGCTGAGTCAGGACTTTGATAAAACTTTGGAACAATGCTTTGTCAAAGAATTCAGGTGAATTGAACTCATACAATACTGACAAGCGTTGACCCAATAAATGACTGAGATCTTCGACTTGCTTGGTCGAGATATTGCCTGAACCACGTTGAGTGATCAGCGCAAGCGTCATGTAATAGCGCTCAATACTTTGCATCACAGGCGCTGCCAAGACTTGCAGTTGATTATGCTCTTCCGTATTGGGTGCAGGGCTGCATAAGTTGCCTTGTTCATCAATCGTAATTAGATGAGCATTCACCAAGCCTTCAACATATTTACAGATTTGCTCTTCTAATTCTTCATCGCTCCATTTCAGGAACAGTTCCGCTTTTAAGAATGGATAGAGTGTTCCAATCACATTGATCAAATCGGACTGACTGATTTTACCGTTATGCTCGACCATAGAGGCAATCAGCGATGGCAATACATAAGCATGCAAAATATTATTGCGGAAATAGGTCAACAGCACCGCTTGATTATCTTCAATCGCAATAATGTCACCCAAAACATGCTTTACACGTTTGATCAGTTTGAGTTTTAAACCATAAGCAATGATTTCTTTACCTGACAATGGCGTGACTTGCATGCGATGGTCATATGGCAATGCAGTCAATAAATCACGATAGGTATCAAGCTGTTTAATACAGATTTCTTCATCAAGGGTGTGTTTGGTAGTCGCCAATAAAATCAGCGATAACAACGACACTGGATTAATCACTGCAGCACGGTTAATATTTTCCAAAATCACTTTGGCTGAACTATTTACAGCATCGGATACTTCTTGAGGAACAGGGTCATCATTGTTTTCAATTTTGATTTGATCTGCGCCGTGCTGTTTTAGCATGTCATCGAGGAATACAGGTTCACCGAAATTGACATGGACTTTACCGAAGATGCGTTCAATTTTACGTAAAGTTTTTAAAATGCCAAAAACCGATTCCGCTTCTTTCGGTTTACCATTCATTTCACCCACATAGGTTGCACCTTCCATCAGGCGTTCATAGCCAAAATAGGTCGGCACGAAGGCAATCGGTTTGGCACGACCACGTAAATGGCTATGCACTGTCATCGCGAGCATACCCGTCTTTGGTGGCAGTAGACGACCGGTACGTGAACGCCCGCCTTCAATGAAATATTCAAGTGGGGTATTGCGGTTTAAAATACTAAACAAATATTCTTTAAACACGGTGGTATATAAAGCATTGCCACGGAAAGTACGGCGAATAAAGAATGCACCACCCCCCCGTAAAATTTGCCCAACAAACGGCATATTTAAGTTATCGCCGGCAGCGATATACGGCACCATCATGCCACGGTTATAAATCACATAAGACAGCAACAGATAATCGATATGACTACGGTGACACGGCGTATAAATAATTTCGTAGTCTTTGGCCAGTTCACGTACAGTGTTGAAGTTATGCACTTCAACGCCGTCATACAGTTGTGTCCATAAGCGTGTTAAGGCTTGTTCGGCAAAACGCACGGTTGAATGCGAGTAATCTGAGGCAATTTCATTGACATAGCCAATCGCACGGCGTTCTGCTTCAACCATACTAATTTTAGAGCGAATACTTTCTTTACGAATGCCATCTTTGACATCCTCAGACTTAATCACCGATTGCATCACATTGCGACGATCAGACACATCGGGGCCAAGCACCACTTCACGTTGACGGTCTAAGTAATCATTCAGTTGATTGACGATATAGGTCGCAGGGGACAAATTCGGATGCGTGACTTTGGCATAGTTGACCAATTCACGTAATGATTTTGGCTCATGGAACTCTAAAAAAGACTGGCGGCCATGTAGACCAATATTCATCAATTGTTTCACCGTACTCGGTGTCGCCCAAGTGTCGGTGAACAGCAATTTAAACCATGAATCTTCTTTATCGGGTGAACGTCCCCACAGGACTGTCACCGGAACCAATTCAATATCGTAATCGGGATGTTTGTCTAAAAGTTCAATCAGGCGCAGCAGACGTGGCGGAAAAGCATGCGGCGGTGGATTGAGCAGATTGGTTTCATCCTGATGCTGTAAAAACAACACTGCTGCTTTTTCTTTTTGTTCGCCAATAATTAAAGGATCAAGTGCTGGTGCAAGTTTTAAACGACGGGTTTCGCCATCGACCACCAAAGCATTACTTTTAGAATAATTCTGTAACACATAGCACACCACTTTCTTTAACGGTTCTGCGCCACTGTCTTGACTGTCTAGTGCTGGGGTTTCAGTTGGAACCTCTCCAAGAACATGCGGTGTTACTACAAGGTCAAGCAGCTTACTTGAAAGCCGACGATATATTTGACCAAAGCCACTCTTGGACATAACTACTCCTAAGCTAAGACAGAAAACGCAGAACTACGAATGCGGGCGATTATTTTCTTCAATATGACGCCAAAACAATATGTCATTTTCTAACAAATTGCATGAAAGTTGGTAGATTTTATCGTTAAAAATCGTATTTTTAGTGATTTTAGTAAAACAATAAGCGGACACTGGAGTCAGCCAAAGTTGCAATCTTGGCTTAAAAATTATGGCAATATAGGGGCAATAAACGTAAACCCTTGCTTGAACATGCTTATTTTAAAAGTATCTTCAATAGAAGGGGCGACACAGTATAGGTTGGATATGAATAATTTAACGCAAGAACTTGTTGATTTACTCACACTTGAAAAACTCGAAGAACATATTTTCCGTGGCAAAAGCTTAAATTTAGTGGGGAAACGTGTCTTTGGTGGGCAGGTTTTGGGTCAAGCACTTCGTGCGGCTTCCTATACCACGGATCGTCCTGCACATTCCTTGCATGCTTACTTTCTATATGGCGGAGATGTGAATGCACCGATCGTGTATGAAGTGGATAAGTTGCGTGATGGCAAAAGTTTCGTGAGTCGCCAAGTGCGTGCGATTCAACATGGGCGCACCATTTTCTCTGCCATGGTGTCATTTGCGACACCGGAAGAGGGCTTGGATTATCAAATTTCTGAACCTGAATATCCGGCACCCGAAGAACTAAAATCTGAACAAGATTTAAAAGAAAATATCATTAGTTTTGTGCCCGAAAATATTCGTACCGCATTTATGCGCGAACGTCATATTGAAATTCGCCCAGTGTCAGTCAGCAATCCGTTTAAACCACAGCCTGAGTCGCCATCGTATGCGCATTATTTACGTACGCATGAGAAATTGCCTGCTCAGGTGGCAGATGATATTTCTTTGAACCAAGCGATTGTGGCGTTCTATTCAGACTATACCTTGATGATGTCGGCACTGCGTCCGCATGGGATTAATTATCTCACGCCAAGTTTGCAGTGTGCCAGCATTGACCACAGCATCTATTTCCATAAACCGCTGAAAGCAGACGATTGGATTTTATATGACATGGATGCCACCGTGAGTGCGAGTTCGCGTGGTTTGAACTTCGGTCGCATGTGGCAAAATGGTCAATTGGTGTGTAGTACCACCCAAGAAGGCTTGATGCGTTTAAGAGAAATCGAACCGCAGTAAACATATCTGAACTACACGATACGAATTTTGAAAAAGCCCTAAGATGATTTAGGGCTTTTTATGTCGTAGATTCATATTCAAAGTGGAGCATCATCAATCCCATTTTAATGCTGAGCCATGCACAAAAAATATCTCGATTCAAAATAGACGGCATGGCATAGTGCATCTAGGATTTTAAAATAAAACATCATGCTATGAGCTTAAACACGCAAATTTTGATTGCCGCGATATTCGGCGTCGCATTTGGATTTTTCCTCAATCTTTTCCCTGAAACTGGATTTTTTACAGGCAGTATTTATGGTTTAAGTATTTTAAGTAGCATCTTTATTGGCTTACTTAAACTGTTGCTGATTCCACTCATTTTTAGCTCGATTGTGGTGGGTGTATCCAATTTACAATCCGGTGGTCAATTGGGCAAAACTTGGAAAATTACCCTAGCGTGTTGTGTCACCACAACCACTTTGGCGCTGATTCTCGGTTTAAGTTGTGCGCACTTATTTGATGTGGGTAAAGGGGTCGACATCAGTTTATTTCAAGATGCAATGACCCAACATCAAACGCCCGATACCTTAACGCCGTCTTCATTTTTTACCAATTTTATTCAAAATACCCTGATTAATCCGTTTAAAGCTTTTGCCGAAGGCAATGTCTTGGCAGTGGTGGTATTTGCCTTGATGATTGGCGTGGCATTGGTCAAAGGCGGAGAAAAATTTTCAACGGTAAAAGCACTGAGTCAGCAAGTGTTTGACATCATGATGCTGATGATTGGCTGGGTGATGAAACTGGCACCCCTCGGCATTTTTGCCTTACTGGCAAAACTGATTGCCACTGAAGATGTTTCGGTACTAAGCCGTTTGGCTGAGTTTGCTGCGGTGGTCACAGGCACCACTATTTTTCATGGTGTAGTGGTGTTGCCATTACTGCTTTGGATCTTTGGCAAGATGAGTCCGGTGACGTTCTTTAAGGGCACACGTACCGCACTGATTACCGCTTTTGCCACCAGTTCAAGTTCAGCGACCATGCCACTTTCGATGAAATGTGCGCAGGAAAATTTAGGCGTGCGTCCACAAACCGCAGGCTTTGTGATTCCACTTGGTACACAGTTGAATATGGATGGTACAGCACTGTATGAAGCTGCAGCAGCGCTGTTTATCGCGAACTTGATGGGTTTGGATTTAAGTATCAGTCAGCAATTGATTGTGTGTCTGACCGCGATGATTGCATCATTGGGTGCTCCCGGCATTCCAAGTGCAGGCATGGTGACCATGATTATGGTCTTGCAATCTGTTGGTTTACCTGCAGAAGCCATTGCAATTCTACTGCCGATCGATCGTTTATTGGATACTGTGCGTACCGTGGTTAATGTACAAGGTGATATGATGATTAGTGTGGTGGTTGATCGTTATACCAATGAAAATGATGCGATTGTGAAAGAGGGCAATAAAGCGGTTTAAGCATTAGTTCTAGATTGGATAAATTTGAATTGCTTTGCTCGCATCACTTTATAAACACATAGTAAACAAGACAATAAAAAAGCAGGGTGAACCTGCTTTTTTTTATGCTTGAAATTTAACTATTCAACTTATGCTGCGACTTTGGGTAAAGCACGTTTTGCAGCAGGAGAGTTGTCTAGATAGGCAATCGCATCTTCGGTTTTTGCTTCATGTACAGGGTCATACCACGGCATTAAATAGCCCAATTGTTGTGAAACCAACCACAGTGGATGCGGTAAAACACGATTGTCTTTTTGCGCAATACGCGCCCACTCACGCCAAATCCAAGGTTTATACACCGCAGGTTGGATTGAAGCATAACGTGGGTCTTGGCTCATGATATGCGCTGCACCATCCACCCATAAACCCAGCACGGCTGCAATCACAATCACACTTTGATAATAACGTGAAATATAACCACCACCTAAATGACGGTATAAATCAAAAGCCACAGTACGGTGTTCAATTTCTTCTGCGCCGTGCCATTTGACTAAATCCAGCATATTGGCATCGGCACCGAGTTCGCCCCATTTTTTATTGTAAAGGGCATATTTACCCAGCACGCAGGTCATGTGTTCAACCGTTGCCACAATGCCTAAACGGAACAAATCCCATTGATGATCTAAAGCTTTTGGCACCTTTAGCCCCAGTGGTTGATCTGCGAGTAATTTGCCAAACAGGAAATCCATAATTTTTAGGTTACGTTCGATATCAATGTTACGAACGGTCAAATATTCTTTATTGGCAGAGTTGTGTGCTTGCGCATGCATGGCTTCTTGACGGATAAAGGCTTTAACGTCTTCAGCGAGTTTTTCATCGGTGATTTGCGGCAGGACTTTGTTGTATAAGCGACAAAACCAAAATTCGCCAGCCGGCAAAATATTATTAATTTCATTGATAAAATAACTGGCAAAGGGTTGTTCTGGAATCCAGTCCACCGGGGTTTGTTGCCATTCAAATTTAACTTTACGCGGTTTAATGTGATATTGAATAGATGATCCAAGCTTACTATTTCTTAATTTATCGAGTAACTTCATCACACTTTCCTAAATTATTGTTGTGATCTTCAACATTCAGTATAAAAAAATGTCCCCAATTGTTATTAGCAATTGGGGACATTCGTTTATCAATTTGTGTAGTTTTTTGTTAGACAAATCAAGTCAGCATCAAGGATTAGCCTTTATCTTGGTTAGGCTCGCTTTCAACATCAACATCAACATCAACATCAACATCAACATCAACATCAACCTCCTCAGCCGAAGCTTCAGGAATTTCTGACATGTCGAAGCCTTGTGGGAACTCAAGGGTGTAGTTCAAACGACCCGCCATCACGCTCGCCAATTCCTCTAAACCTTGTCGATTGAGGGATGAGAACGTTTGAATCGAGAAATTCAACTTCATTTTACGTAAGGTTTGTTGAACCTCTTGCAACACTTTCGACGCAGGACCACGGTTCAATTTGTCAGACTTGGTCAGTAATACATGCACGAACAGTTTGCGTGAATAGGCCCATTCCAACATCATCACGTCAAAGTGTTGAAGTGGATGACGAATGTCCATGAGTAACACCAAGCCTTGTAAGCTTTTACGGTGAATCAGGTAATTTTCTAATTCTTTTTGCCACACTAATTTCATGGCTTCAGGCACGGCAGCATAGCCATAACCCGGCAAATCGACCAAGCGTTGGTTGGGATTGCCCAAGCTAAAGAAGTTGATCATTTGGGTACGACCCGGACGTTTAGACGCACGAGCCAACTGTTTTTGATTGGTCAAGGCATTGATTGCACTTGATTTACCTGCATTTGAACGTCCTGCAAATGCCACTTCATACCCAGTATCTTCAACACAGATACTCAGTTTTGGCGCACTCATCAAGAATTCAGCTTTACGCAACCAGTTGAGTGCTGAAACCGCATATTCCGTAATCGCTGGATCAGCTTTCTTTTCATAGCTAATCTTTTGTTTCGGCGCGTTTGATGTCTTCGTATTCTTAGACTTTCCACTACTGCGATGCATAACTCAACTTCAATAAAATGATCAACAATCGGCATTATAAAGGAAGTCGGACCTGCGTGCGAATCTATGCGTCTGTTTCATGCGAATCGAAAACGTATTGGATGCTTATTGACCATAAAAAATAGAACACTGCGTTTGCATTTTAATTGTTTAGTTTGACTTATGAATAATTATAATAGCGTAGAGTATATGCTAGTTTTCTTTTAGATTTTCAAAACACTCATCAATTTCAACCTGATGAATTTATCCCTTTTTTTAAAGAAATAATTCCCGAATTTTAACTTTAGAATTCAAAGTCTTGTATCTGTATGGCTGCTATTGATTGGAGATTGGTAGTTGTTGTATGAGCAGAGGTAAATTATGGAATCTGTACAACAAGATAGACCAAGGCAATCGTCTATCTGGGTCAAGCTATTGGCCATTGCCTTTATTTTATTTGCACTACCTCTGATTGGTGGTGGTGCATATCTGATCAGCCTCGGTGGCTCTTGGTACTATGCGATTGCAGGTCTTGCCCTGATTGTTTCGGGAATTCAGCTCTTCCGCAATAAAATGTCAGGGGCATGGATCTTTGCGATTTTCTTTGTATTGACCTTGCTGTGGACGATTTGGGAAAGTGGCTCACGTTTTTGGGGTTGGGTGCCCCGTACTGCGGTCTTTGCAGTATTTGCATTAGTTCTTGCATTGTTATTACCTAAAATTGAACGTGGTGCAAGTCGTAAGGTGTCATTGGGAATCAGTGGCTTTTTGGTGCTGTGCTTTGTTGTTGCAGGTATTTGTGCATTTAGCCCACAATTCTCATTCAAATCTGATGCTGCATTTCCAACCCAGCCTTTAACTACAGATGCACGTGTGAATGATCCAACGCAAGCGGATTCAGACTGGAAATACTATGGTCGTGATGCCAACGCCACACGTTTTTCACCTCTAAAGCAAATTAATGCTGAAAACGTATCGAAACTAGAACGAGCTTGGGTCTATCGCACCGGGGATTTACCGCCTGCGGATAAATCCAATAAATGGGCAGCGGAACATACTCCGATTAAAGTCGGCAATGGCTTGTATGTGTGTAGTGCGACCAACAATATCAGCCGTATTAATCCCACCACAGGTAAAGAAATTTGGAAGTTTAAATCAGGTGTAGCGTATAAGAGCATTCCTTATACTGCGGCATGTCGTGGTTTGACTTATTACGAATCTAAAGTGATTCCATCGGGTCAAGCCTGTCACAGCCGTATCGTGGTGGGTACTTTAGATATGCGCTTATTGGCTGTCGATACTGAAACAGGTCAAGCCTGTGAAGGTTTCGGTGAGCATGGTCAAGTGAACTTGCTCAAAGGTATGGGTTATACCGTACCTAGCTTTGTGGCGATCACTGCACCCGTCAGCATCGTGAAAGATACGATTGTCACCAGTCAGGAAGTCAAAGATAACCAACGCCGTTGGGCACCATCTGGTGTAACGCGTGGTTATGACGCTGAAACCGGTGCGTTCAAATGGGCTTGGGATGTGAATCGTCCAGGTCAAAAAGGTGAACCAAAACAAGGTGAAGAATATAGCCGAGGTACACCAAACTCATGGACGGCATCAGTCGGTGATGAACAACTGGGTCTAATCTATATCCCGATGGGGAACTCAGCAGCCGATCATTTTAGTGCCAGCCGTACCGATGCTGAAAATGCTGTGGCATCATCTGTGGTGGCTTTAGATGCAAAAACCGGTGATGTACGTTGGGTGTTCCAAACCGTGCATAAAGATGTCTGGGATATGGACTTAGGTTCACAACCAACCTTGATGGACTATCCTGATGTTTCAGGTAAAGCCGTTCCTGCGATGTTGATTCCAACCAAAATGGGTGAAACTTTTATTATCAACCGTGTTACCGGTAAACCACTGTCTAAAGTGGAAGAAAAACCAGTACCACAAGGTGACTTAAAAGACGATCAACGCTCACCAACACAACCATTCTCTGTGGATATGCCACGACTCGGTTTCCCAGATTTAACAGAGAAACAAATGTGGGGCTTATCACCACTGGATCAATTGGTTTGTCGTATTAAGTTCAAACAAGCGAACTATAACGGGATCTTTACCCCGCCAAGTATTTCTAAGCCGTGGATCATGTATCCAGGGAACAATGGTGGGAGTGATTGGGGTAGTTATGCCTATGATGGCAACTCAGGTGTCATGATTGCCAATTGGAACAACACCCCAATGTATGCACAGCTTTTAACCCGTGAAAACGTGGAAAAAGACGGAGTGTATTCTTTAGATAGTCCGAAGTTTGATCCAAAAATCTTAAGTACCAAACGTCCGATGGATGAAACGCCGTATGGCTTAAATATCAGTCCATTCTATAGCCCAACCAAAATGCTGTGTAGCGAACCACCGTACGGGATGATTTCAGCGATTGATTTGCATACCAAGAAAGTGCTTTGGCAACATCCATTGGGTACGGCGGAACGTAATGGTCCATTGAATCTAAAAACCTATTTGCCGATTCAAATTGGTTTACCAAACAATGGTGGTCCGATTGTGACAGCAGGTGGCGTGGCCTTTGTTGCAGCAACCACAGATAACAAAATCCGTGCGATTGATGTCAAAACTGGTAAAGAGCTTTGGCATGATGTCTTGCCTGCCGGTGGTCAAGCAACACCAATGACCTACTCTCAAAATGGTGAGCAATATCTTGTGATTATGGCGGGTGGTCACCACTTTATGAAAACCCCAGTGGGTGATTATTTAGTGGCGTATAAATTACCGAAATAAAATTTTGAATGAATCAAAACGAACCATCTCAGTCTAGGCTGGGGTGGTTTTTTTATGAGAAAAATAAATTGAAGTAAAGAATAGAAAATTAAAGATTGAGTAAATCGATCAGGAGCTGATTTTCAGATTCAGTATTTTTTTTAAGTTGAATATTGGAAAGCTTTAATACATCGCGCAAGGTGTATTGATCCAAACTTTGATAAAACTGTTGTACCGCTTGATGCAGTAAACCTTTTAAACCGCAATTTGAGCGCAGTACACAGGGTGGCGTATTGCACTCCACGATGTTTTGATCACCTTCTAAAATCCGCAGCACCTGTCCGACTTTAGCATCTAAGGCTTTGGGATTTAAACGAATGCCACCGCCTTTACCGCGTGTGGTCATCAGCCATTCTTGCTTCGCCATAAAATGCACAATCTTCACCAAATGATTTTGTGACACATGCAATTGTTCTGAAATTTCAGCAATGGTGTAGGGTTGTTCTCGCGGTTGCGAAACCAACATCAGCACACGTAATGCGTAATCAGAAAATTTATTGAGTTGCATTGAGTCTTTGGAATTGTCATTGAATGGAAGATTGGGGAATTAAACTTAGTCTGAAAGTGATGCAATTCAAACTTTCAGACTAAGCATTGATCAGATCGAAATCAGATCAACGATTTAATGGTGCGGATAATTTCACAACATCGCCGACATTATAGTGGCTTAACAAAATATTTGCGACCGAGAACTCAGTGCCATTTTCTTCAGCACGCACTTCGAAGCTGTAACTTTGTGCAGAATTGCTTGGAATCAAGGTAAATTGTTGTGCTTGTTCTAAGTCTTGAGCAGGCACTTTAACTTTTACAGACACATATTGACCTGCTTCAGCTTGAGCCACATCTTGACCATCTTGCGTAGTCACAGTAAAGCGTTTAGCTGTTTCAGTGTTTTCAATAGCACTGATTTTAAACTCACGCCAACCTGCCCAACCGCCATTTTGCGCAGCCAAGTTTTCATATTTCTGTTTTTCAACGCCAATTAAAATATCCGCCAATTGGAAATACGCTGCTTTCCAAGCTGCAATCAATTCTGCATCCATAGGAACATCTAAAACTTCACTGATTGAATGCAGTAAGTTTTCACCCACAATCGCATATTGTTCAGGGCGAATATCCAAACTGACATGTTTGGTGGTGATGTGTTCAATCGCTTTTGCCAGCACGCTCGGGTTTTCAATGTGTTCTGCATAAGCCAAGACGGCTGCAGCTAAAGCACGTGGCTGACGACCTGTACTCTGATGGTCTAGGTTGAATACGTTGTTTAATTCAGGGTGATTGTTTAGCATGCGTTGATAAAAATAAGTCGTTAACGCAACACCGTTTTCACGTAGGACAGGGACGGTGCTTTTTACAAGTTCGATATGTTGTGGAGTCATGGCTGGAAAATTCTAGCGAGATAAAAGATGTATTTAAAATATATCTTTAAATTTAAATTTACAATACAGTCTAGCTAGAAAACCCTAAAAAAATTATGGGATATAAAAATATCCCATCATGTATCTTGAAATGATCTGAAAATTAAATGCCTTAAGGGGTGACTCTATTGATATACAGCACATTATTTTTTGCCAAACAAAGAGCCAAGTAAGCCACGTACAATCTTTTGTCCTGTTGATCCGCCCAAGCTTCGTGCAGCACTTTTGGCAAAGGTACCCACTGTGTCTTGAATTAATTTCTCACGCTGTTTAGCCGCACGTTCTGCTTTTTTTTGTTGTTCACGAGCGAGGCGTTCTTGTTCTTTGGCTTGTTGCTTGGCAAAGCTTTCTTGCTGTTTAGCATACTGCTTCGAGAATGCGTCCGCTTGCGCCTGCTGTTGGCTTTGTTGAACCTTATTTTGCAACATTTCAAACGCACTTTCGCGATCTACTGCTTGTTCATACACTCCTGCAAGCACACTTTGACTCATGAGTACTTTACGTTCATCAAAGCTAATCGGACTAAAGGACGAGTAGGGTGGCATGATCCATGCGCGTTCCACTATCTGTGGAATGCCTTGTTCATCTAGGCAACTGATCAGCGCTTCACCTACACCGAGTTCAGTAATCGCTTGATCGACTTTAAATTCAGGGTTGGCGCGAAAGGTATCTGCTGCTGTCTTTACTGCTTTTTGATCTTTAGGCGTAAATGCACGTAAGGCATGTTGCACACGATTACCTAATTGACCCAATACGCTTTCAGGCAAGTCCAACGGATTTTGCGTCACG
Source organism: Acinetobacter lanii (assembly GCF_011578285.1). NCBI lineage: Bacteria > Pseudomonadati > Pseudomonadota > Gammaproteobacteria > Moraxellales > Moraxellaceae > Acinetobacter > Acinetobacter lanii. The sequence continues at coordinate 411,386 of NZ_CP049916.1, forward strand.
AAATAAATCCCAACCCCTTTGGAACGAATCAAACGCACCACTTGCTCAATTTTTTCTTGCAGGGCACTACTTGCATTGTCAAACAATAAATGCGCTTCATCGAAGAAGAACACCAATTTAGGTTTATCCAGATCGCCAACTTCAGGCAATTGTTCAAACAACTCAGACAACATCCACAGTAAGAATGTTGCATAGAGTTTGGGGGTATTCATTAGTTTGTCGGCAGCCAGTAGATTGATATTGCCTCGACCTTGGCTATCGGTTTGAATGAAATCTAAAATATTCAGTGCAGGCTCACCAAAGAATTGATCCCCGCCTTGATCCGCCAAAGCCAATAAGTTGCGTTGAATTGCGCCTAAACTTGCAGGGGAAAGATTGCCATACTCAGCCTTGTAATCCGCTGCATGTTCACTGACATGAGTAAGCATGGCTTTTAAATCTTTAAAATCGATCAGCAATAACCCTTGATCATCGGCAATACGAAATACCGCTGAAAGCACACCTTCTTGGGTCTCATTTAAATTCAGCATACGTGCTAAAAGCAGGGGGCCGATTTCAGACACGGTTGTACGAATCGGATGCCCTTGCTGACCCAATAAATCCCAAAACACCACGGGTGATGCTGCAAAAGGGACAGAGTCGATATTTAAACTTTTTATACGCTCTTCAAATTTGGGATTGGATTCACCTGCCTTAGCCAGACTAGATACATCACCTTTAGCGTCGGCAAGGAATACAGGTACACCAATGCGAGAAAAATTCTCAGCCAAAACTTTTAGGGTCACGGTTTTCCCTGTGCCTGTCGCGCCGGCAATTAAGCCATGCCGATTGGCAAATTGAGCGTGTAGTACCACATCTTGTTGAGTATTGGTGGTTTTCTTGGCAATGACAATTGGTGTACCCATAGTTATTCCTATTCTTGTGTTGTTTGTTATGTTATTGCTATTCGTTTTTATGCTGATGCAGTTGTTTTAGTGCATGTTGTATATCTTGAATTAAATCTTGTGGATGTTCTAGTCCTATACAAAAACGCACCAGTAAACCCTGTTGTAAATGTGTGTTTTCAAGTTGGCGCATGTCTTTGAGATTATACAGCATCACTAAACTCACAGGCCCACCCCAACTAAAGCCGAGTTTAAACAATCGTAGTGCATCGCAGAAATAGCGAATGTCATGCATGGTGTATTCGGGTTTAAAAATAACGCTGACCAGACCTGCACTTTGTTCGGTGGTGCAAACTGACTTCCAATACTTATAACCTGCCGACTCAGGATCAGCAGGGTGGAGCACTTGGCTAAATTCCGTTTGTGTTTTTAGCCAATCTTTAATCTGTAGCGCACTTTGCGATTGGTTTTGATAGCGTATTTGCATGGAAGCCAAACTGCGCTGTACCTGAGCGACATCATCACCGGAAACACAGATGCCTTGTAAGGCATGCATACGAAACAATTGCTGATGTAGTTTTTTGTCACGGGTCACCACAGAGCCCATGAGTATATCGCCACCCCCACTTGGGTATTTGGTCAGCGCATGCACGGTCACATCCACACTCAAATGTGCCTCATTCAAATCAAAGGCATTAAAGGCCAAACCTGCACCCCAAGTATTATCGAGTGCTGTCAATATGTCATGTGCTTGGGCTTTTTCAATCAAGCCAATTAAATCGGGAAATTCTAAAGTGACAGAACCTGCCGCCTCTAACCAAATGAGTTTGGCTTTGCTTGTCGGTTGGAAGCTGTTGACATCAATTGGATTATAAACTTTAACGTCAATGCCATAACGCACTTCTAAATTGCGCAGATGCTCCATGTTTGGCTCATAGATATTGTCTGAGACCCAAACTTCATCGCCATGGCTTAAAAAACAGGAATTGACCAAATTAATGGCAGATAACCCACTTGGTGCAAGCAGACAATATTGACCGCCTTCAATCTGTGCAATGTTGTCGCCAAGGGTAAAGGTAGTGGGGGTGCCATGGGTACCATAACTATAATCATAATCATCTGACCAATGGCGATTAAACAAAGCATCAGTGTTGTTAAAAATAATGGTCGAAGCACGAAAAATAGGAGGTTGAATACTGTCTATGTATTGTGGGGCTTTGCGAGGAGCATGGACTAAAGCGGTTTGTGGATGATTTTTCACAACAGAAACTCTGCACCGTAATGGACATTTATAGAACTTAGCAAAACATAAAGTGCAGTCGAAACAAAGCAATCATTTGTTTAAAAATATAATAATAAAATCAGATTGGCTTCATTTTTGCAGGTATAGCGTCTATATAAGAATGATAGGACATAACTCTAATGAAACATTTGAAAGTTCACTATTTTCAGCATATTGCAGGCGAAGGGTTCGGAAGTTGTGGTACATATTTAAAATCCATGGGAGCACAATTGAGTGCAACCGAATTCTTTGCATTGCCCTTAGATCGATCATTGGAGATTGAGGCATTACCTAATATTGAAGACGTGGATCTGCTCATTATCATGGGGGGTACCATGAGTGTGAATGATGAAGCAAATTTTCCTTGGCTAAAAATGGAGAAACGATGGTTGCGCCGTTACTTGGCGACAGGAAAGCCTGCAATTGGATTGTGTTTAGGTGGGCAAATGATAGCCACTGCCTTGGGTGCAAATGTTAGTCGTAATCCTGAGCAAGAACTCGGATGGACCACGGTTTACAAAACACCAAGTGTGCAAAAAGATTGTTTTCAACTCCCAGATGAATTGGAAGTAATGCAATGGCATAGTGAAACCTTTGAAATACCAAAGGGTGCGGTCAGGCTTGCGGAAAATGCCGTCTGCATGAATCAAATGTATCAGATTGGCAAAAATGTTCTAGGTTTTCAGTTTCATCCAGAAATTACCCCTGAAGTATTGCGCTTGTTTATAGACAATGAAGAGCATGATCAGGTCTTTCAAGGTCCCTATGTTCAGTCCTTTAATACGCTGAAAAAAAGCAAGTCAGAACAATTTAACGCAAGTAACCAATTGCTTAATCGTGCAATTGATTATGTCTTGCAATCACAGAAGAGGAGTCAAAGTTTGTCACAATTAAAAATAGAAAAAGAATGCTAAATGTAGAATAAATGCCATAAATAGGTTTGCTTAACAGTTAAACAATCGTTATAATGGGCGACCCTTTAATTGGGAGGGTGTTAGCGGCGAATAAAGTCGTTAACTATCGTTACAGTCGTGGCATCGATCATGACCTTAGTGATAATTATTCACTGCCTTTGACACTTGCCTTGTTTTTTCAAATAGGGGGAGATGCGTCATGGGTGATTCTTTATATATTTGGCTTGGAGTTTACTGGTATGTCTAACCAGAGAATCCGTATCCGTTTGAAGTCTTTTGATCACCGTCTAATTGATCAATCTTCTCAAGAGATCGTAGAAACAGCAAAACGTACTGGCGCACAAGTTTGTGGTCCTATTCCGATGCCTACTCGCATCGAACGTTTTAACGTTCTAACTTCACCGCACGTTAACAAAGACGCGCGTGACCAGTACGAAATCCGTACTTATAAACGTTTGATCGACATCGTTCAACCTACAGATAAAACTGTAGATGCATTGATGAAGTTGGATCTTGCTGCTGGTGTTGATGTTCAGATCGCATTGGGTTAAGACTTTCGGTTAATTAACACTCTGAGTTAATTAAGCCGCTTTTTTAGAGGTTTATGCACATGGCTATTGGTTTAGTCGGTCGCAAGTGCGGTATGACCCGTATCTTTACAGATGCTGGTGTTTCTGTGCCTGTTACAGTGATTGAGGTTGATCCAAACCGCATCACTCAAATCAAAACGCTTGAAACTGATGGTTATCAAGCGATTCAAATCACTACTGGTGAACGTCGCGAATCTCGCGTAACTAACCCACTCAAAGGCCATTTCGCGAAAGCGGGTGTTGCTGCTGGTCGTTTAGTTCAAGAATTCCGCGCTACAGAAGCTGATCTTGAAGGTCGTGAAGTTGGTGGTACGATCGGTGTTGATTTATTCACCGTTGGTCAAATCGTTGACGTAACTGGCCAGTCTAAAGGTAAAGGTTTCCAAGGTGGTGTTAAACGTTGGAACTTCCGTACTCAAGACGCTACTCATGGTAACTCTTTGTCTCACCGTGTTGTAGGTTCTACAGGTCAAAACCAGACTCCTGGTCGCGTATTCAAAGGCAAAAAAATGCCTGGTCACTTAGGTGCGGATCGCGTAACTACACAGGGTCTTGAAATCGTTGCTATCGACACAGAGCGTTCAGTTCTTGTTGTTAAAGGTGCGGTTCCTGGTGCTACCGGTGGTGACGTTACTGTACGTCCTACGATCAAGGCCTGAGGGGAAATATTGTGAATTTAAATACTGTTTCCGGCTCTGCTGTTGAATTGTCTGAAGTTGCTTTCGGACGTGAGTTTAACGAAGCTCTTGTACACCAAGTTGTTACAGCTTACTTAGCTGGTGGTCGTCAAGGTTCTAAAGCTCAAAAATCTCGTGGCGAAGTATCTGGCGGTGGTAAAAAACCATTCCGTCAAAAAGGTACTGGTCGTGCGCGTGCTGGTTCTATTCGTAGCCCAATCTGGGTTGGCGGCGGTAAAACTTTTGCTGCTCGTCCACAAGACTGGTCTCAAAAAGTTAACCGTAAAATGTACCGCGGTGCTATGCAATGCATCCTAGCTGAACTTGTTCGTCAAGATCGTCTAGTTTTAGTTGAAGAGTTTGCTGTTGCAGCTCCAAAAACTAAAGAATTGCTTGCTAAACTTAACGACTTAAACGCGACTCGTGCGTTGATCGTTACTGATGCTGTTGATGAGAACTTGTATCTTGCTGCGCGCAACATTCCACATGTAGATGTGGTTGATGCTGCTGCAATTGATCCGGTTAGCTTGATTGCGTTTGACAAAGTTGTTATGTCTGTAGCTGCTGCTAAGAAAATTGAGGTAGAACTCGGATGAACAACGAACGTATCTATCAAGTCCTACAAGGACCTGTATTCTCAGAAAAAGCACAAGTTTTAGGCGAAACTGCTGGTGTTCAAGTGTTTAAAGTTGCTATCAATGCAAACAAACTTGAAATCAAAAAAGCAGTTGAGCAATTATTTGGTGTTCAAGTTGTTAAAGTTAACACTACGATCACTAAAGGTAAGACTAAACGCTTTGGTAAAACTATCGGACGTCGTTCTGATGTTAAAAAAGCATACGTCACCCTGAAAGCTGGCCAAGATGTTGAAATGGCTGACTTGGGCGATACCGCTGAAAGCACAGCGGAATAAGGACGAGAATTATGCCTATTCAAAAATGTAAGCCAACGTCTCCAGGACGTCGCTTTGTAGAGAAAGTCGTTCACGACCATCTTCACAAAGGTGCACCATACGCTCCATTAGTTGAAGCTAAAAAGCGTACTGGCGGCCGTAATAACAACGGTCACATCACGACTCGTCACGTTGGTGGCGGTCACAAGCAGCATTACCGTCTAGTTGACTTTAAACGTAACAAAGATGGTATTCCTGCAACTGTAGAGCGTATCGAATACGATCCTAACCGTACTGCACACATTGCACTTGTATTGTATGCTGATGGTGAACGTCGTTATATCATTGCGCCTAAAGGCCTTCGCGCTGGTGATAAAGTACAATCTGGTAACGATGCTCCAATTCGTCCAGGTAACTGCTTGCCACTTCGCAACATGCCTATCGGTTCTACTCTTCACAACATCGAACTTAAAATCGGTAAAGGCGCGCAATTAGCTCGTTCTGCTGGTACTTCAGTTCAATTGTTGGGTCGTGACGGTTCTTACGCTATCGTTCGTCTACGTTCAGGCGAGATGCGTAAAATTCACGTTGAATGCCGTGCAGTTCTTGGTGAAGTTTCTAACCAAGAAAGCAACCTTCGTTCACTAGGTAAAGCTGGTGCATCACGCTGGCGTGGTGTTCGTCCTACCGTTCGTGGTATGGCGATGAACCCAGTTGACCATCCACACGGTGGTGGTGAAGGGCGTAACAAAGGTATTCAACCTGTAAGCCCATGGGGTCAAAAAGCTAAAGGGTACAAAACACGTACCAATAAGCGTACGACTAAGATGATCATTCGCGACCGTCGCGTTAAGTAACAAGTAAAGGAATCTGACAATGCCTCGTTCTCTGAAAAAAGGCCCATTCGTCGATGCGCACTTGTTCGCTAAGGTTGAAGCGGCTATCGCGGCTAATAACCGTAAGCCGATCAAAACTTGGTCGCGTCGTTCGATGATCCTCCCGGATTTTGTTGGTTTAACAATTTCTGTTCATAATGGCCGTAACCACGTTCCAGTGATTGTATCTGAACACATGGTTGGTCATAAACTCGGTGAATTCGCGCCAACTCGTACCTATCGTGGTCACGGTGTTGACAAGAAGTCTAAACGTTAAGGTGCTATGATGGAAGTTACTGCTAAATTACGCGGTGCCGCTATCTCGGCACAAAAAGTTCGTTTGGTTGCAGACCTAATCCGCGGCAAATCTGTTGCGCATGCTTTAAACGTATTGACATTCAGCAACAAAAAAGCTGCTGCAATCGTTAAAAAAGCTTTGGAATCTGCAATTGCTAACGCTGAACACAATAACAGTTTAGATGTAGACGACCTTAAAGTTTCTACGATCTACGTTGACGAAGGCACTAGCCTTAAACGTATTTTGCCACGTGCTAAAGGCCGTGCGGATCGTATTACTAAGCGTACTTGTCACATCACCGTTAAGGTAGGGGTTTGATATGGGTCAGAAGGTTCATCCAATCGGTATCCGCCTAGGTGTTGTGAAACGTCATAACGCTAACTGGTACGCGAGTCCGAAACAATATGCTGAATATTTGCTTAAAGATCTTCAAGTTCGTGAGTTTTTGAACAAAAAACTTAAAAACGCGATGGTGAGCAATATTCTTATCGAACGTCCTACAGGCGCTGCTAAAGTTACTATTAGCACTGCTCGTCCTGGTATCGTTATCGGTAAAAAAGGCGAAGACATTGAGAAATTACAACGCGAATTAACATCTATTATGGGTGTTCCTGCGCAAGTAAGCATCAACGAAATCGACCGCCCAGATTTAGACGCTCGTCTAGTTGCTGAAGCAATCGCTTCTCAATTGGAAAAACGTGTGATGTTCCGTCGTGCTATGAAGCGTGCGGTTCAGAACTCTATGCGTTCTGGTGCTAAAGGTATTAAAGTTGAAGTTTCTGGTCGTTTAGGTGGTGCTGAGATTGCACGTACTGAATGGTATCGTGAAGGTCGTGTACCTCTACATACTCTTCGTGCTGACATCGATTACTCATCTGTTCGCGCTGAAACTACATACGGTACGATTGGTGTTAAAGTTTGGGTATTCCGTGGCGAGATCTTAGGTGGCATGAAACAAGTCATGAACCCTGCTCCTGCTGAAGAACGTCCAGCTAAACGCGGTCGTGGTCGTGGTGAAGGTCAGGAGCGTCGTGGTCGTCGCAATGATCGTTCTGCTGAAAAAGGAGAATAATCCATGTTACAACCTAAACGTACTAAATTCCGCAAAGTGCAAAAAGGCCGTAACACTGGTTTAGCACACCGCGGTAGCACTGTATCTTTTGGTACAATCGCACTTAAATCAATTGAACGTGGTCAAATGACTGCGCGTCAAATTGAAGCTGCGCGTCGTACAATTAGCCGTCGTATTAAACGTGGTGGTAAAATCTTTATCCGTGTTTTCCCTGACAAACCAATTACTGCTAAACCATTAGAAGTTCGTATGGGTAAAGGTAAAGGTTCGGTGGAATACTGGGTTTGCCAAATCAAACCAGGTAAAGTCTTGTACGAAATTGATGGTGTAAACGAAGAATTAGCGCGTGAAGCATTTGTACTTGCTGCTGCTAAGCTTCCGTTTAAAACCGCTATCGTGACTCGGACGGTAATGTAATGAAAACTAAAGATCTACGTGAAAAATCGGTAGAAGAATTGACAACTTTGCTTGATGAGCAACAGTTAAACCAATTCCGTCTTCGTATGGCTAAAGCAACTGGTCAATTGGGTAAATCGCACGAAGTTGCGCTTACTCGTAAGACAATCGCTCGTATCAAGACCCTCCTTACCGAAAAACAGGGGAACGCACAATGAGTGAGCAAACAGTTCGCACGTTAACAGGTAAAGTAGTAAGCGACAAGATGGACAAGTCTATCGTTGTGCTTATCGAACGCCGCGTTCAACACCCGTTGTATGGCAAATCAATCCGCCGTTCAACAAAATTACACGCTCATGATGAGAACAACACTGCTAAAACTGGCGATGTTGTAACTATCAAAGAAAGCCGCCCAATTTCTAAAACTAAGTCTTGGACTTTAGTTTCAGTTGTTGAAGCTGCTGCTGAGTAATAAACGTTCTTGTTGCATCATCGGTTGATTTCGAGTACTCTTTGAGCCTTTCGAAATTTCGACCGGTGTTGCTCGGTTTTGGAGTAGGGCAATGATTCAAACCGAAAGTATGCTCGACGTAGCAGACAACAGTGGTGCTCGCCGCGTACAATGTATCAAAGTACTAGGTGGTTCACATCGTCGTTATGCTTCTGTTGGCGACATTATTAAAGTTACTGTAAAAGAAGCTATTCCGCGTGGCCGTGTTAAAAAAGGCGACGTAATGAATGCTGTAGTTGTACGTACAAAATTCGGCATCCGTCGTCCAGACGGTTCTGTGATTCGTTTCGACGATAACGCAGCTGTTATTTTGAACAACAACAAAGCGCCGATTGCAACTCGTATTTTCGGACCAGTGACTCGTGAACTTCGTACTGAACAGTTCATGAAAATCATTTCATTGGCTCCTGAAGTTCTATAATAGAGGCAATCATGGCTAAGATTAAAAAAGGCGATCAAGTAATTGTGATCGCAGGTAAAGAAAAAGGCAAACAGGGTACTGTTCTGTCTGTTTCTAACGACCGTGTTAAGGTTGAAGGCCTTAACTTGGTTAAGAAGCATCAAAAGCCGAATCGTGCAACAGGTGCTGAAGGCGCTATCGTTACACAAGAAGCTACGCTTCATATCTCTAACGTGGCAATTTTTAATGCTACAACCCAAAAGGCTGACCGTGTTGGTTACCAAGTAGTTGAAGGCGTGAAAACTCGCGTATTCAAATCTAATGGTGAATCAGTGGCGGTAGCGAAGTAATAGGTTGATATAGGCCATGGCCAGACTTAAAACACGTTATAACGACGAACTTAAAGCTCAGTTGCAAGAAACTTTGGGCGTTAAGAATGTGATGGAAATTCCACGCATCACAAAAATTACCATCAACATGGGTGTTGGTGCTGCATCAGCTGACAAGAAATTGTTAGATGGCGCTCTTGCGGACATGCAAGCAATTGCTGGTCAAAAACCAGTTCTTACTTTAGCTCGCAAATCTATCGCTGGTTTCAAAATCCGTGATGGTTGGCCGATTGGTTGTAAAGTTACTTTACGCGGCGAACGCATGTACGAATTCTTAGACCGTTTGATCTCTATCGCGATCCCTCGTATTCGTGACTTCCGCGGTTTTTCTGCGAAATCATTCGACGGCCGTGGTAACTATTCAATGGGTTTAAAGGAACAAATCATGTTCCCTGAAATCGACTTTGATAAGATTGATCGTATTCGTGGTATGGACATTACCGTTACTACGACTGCTCGCACCGATGACGAAGGCCGTGCGCTTATGCGTGCATTCGGCTTCCCGTTTAAATAAGAGGTCGATATGGCTAAGAAAGGTATGATTAATCGCGAATTGAAACGCGAAGCTACTGTTGCTAAATACGCTGCAAAACGCGCTGAATTAAAAGCGATTATTGCAAACGTAAATGCAACAGACGAAGAACGTTTCGAAGCGATGATGAAATTTCAAGCATTACCACGTAATGCGTCTCCAGTACGTCTTCGTAACCGTTGTGGTTTAACTGGTCGTCCTCATGGTTACTTCCGTAAGTTCGGTCTAAGCCGTAACAAATTACGTGAAACAGTAATGCAAGGTGATGTACCGGGCGTTGTTAAGGCAAGCTGGTAAGGAGCGACTAGATGAGTATGCAAGATACCGTTGCCGACATGTTAACACGTGTTCGTAACGCACAAATGGCTAAGAAACAAACTGTTTCTATGCCTAACTCTAAGTTGAAGGTTGCTATTGCAAACGTTCTTCAACAAGAAGGTTATATCTCAGAAGTAGCGGTTGCTGAAAACGATGGCAAACCTACTTTAACGATTACTTTAAAATATTTCGAAGGCAAACCAGTTATCGAAACTGTGAAGCGTGTAAGCCGTCCAGGTCTACGCCAATATCGCGGTAAAGATGCACTTCCAAGCGTTAAGCAAGGTTTAGGTATTGCAATTGTTTCTACAAGCAAAGGCATCATGACTGATCGCGCAGCACGTTCTGCTGGTATCGGTGGTGAAGTTATTGCTTTCGTATCTTAATAGGTGATTCCTCATGTCTCGTGTGGCTAAAGCCCCAGTAACTGTACCTAACGGTGTAACAGTTACTCAGAACGGCCGGCAGGTCGAAGTGAAAGGCAGCAAAGGTACTTTGTCTTTCAACCTGCATGCGCTGGTCGAGCTTAAACAGGAAGAAGGCCAGTTAAACCTTGCTCCAGTTAAAGAGTCGAAAGACGCTTGGATGCAAGCTGGTACTGCTCGCGCTGTTCTTAACAACCTTGTTAAAGGTGTTAACGAAGGTTTCGAACGTAAATTACAGTTAATCGGTGTTGGTTATAAAGCTGCGGTAAAAGGTAACGTTGTTAACCTTAACCTTGGTTTCTCACACCCGATTGATTATACGCTTCCTGAAGGTGTAACTGCTGAAACTCCAACAGCAACAGAAATCATCCTTAAGTCAGCTGACAAAGCTGCTTTAGGTCAGGTTGCTGCAGATATCCGTGGTTACCGTCCACCAGAGCCTTATAAAGGTAAAGGTGTTCGTTATTCTGATGAAGTTGTTCTTCGTAAAGAAGCTAAGAAGAAATAAGGCGCGAGGTTCTTATGAACGAAAAGAAACAAACCCGTTTGCGTCGTGCGAAAAGCACACGCTTGCACATCCGTGCATTGGGTGCGACTCGTTTGTGTGTAAACCGCACTCCGCGTCACATCTATGCTCAAGTTATTTCAGCAGATGGTGGCAAAGTATTAGCGCAAGCTTCTACTTTAGACGCTACTTTACGTGCTGGTACAACTGGTAACGTTGATGCTGCAACTAAAGTTGGTGCTTTAATCGCTGAACGTGCTAAAGCAGCTGGTGTAACTAAAGTTGCATTTGACCGTTCTGGTTTCAAATATCATGGTCGTATCAAAGCCTTGGCTGATGCTGCTCGTGAAAACGGCTTGGAGTTCTAATCATGGCTAAAGTTGAACAAAACGAAGGTCTTGTTGAAAAGCTGGTTGCCGTTGATCGTGTAGCCAAAGTTGTTAAGGGTGGTCGTATCTTCTCTTTCACAGCATTAACTGTTGTGGGTGATGGTAATGGTCGTGTAGGTTTTGGTCGTGGTAAAGCACGTGAAGTTCCAGCTGCTATTTCTAAAGCACTTGAAGCTGCTCGTCGCAACATGATCACTGTTGATCTTGCAGGTACTACTCTGCAACACCCTGTGAATGCTCGTCATGGTGCAAGCCGTGTTTACATGCAACCTGCTTCTGAAGGTACTGGCGTAATCGCTGGTGGCGCAATGCGTGCTGTTCTAGAAGCTGCTGGTGTACACAACGTACTTGCTAAATGTTATGGTTCTACTAACGCTGCTAACGTAGTAAACGCGACTTTTAAAGGTTTGCGTGATATGACTTCTCCTGAGAAAGTTGCTGCGAAACGTGGTTTATCAGTAGAACAAATTCAAGGGTAATCAATCATGAAAACGATTAAAGTTACCCAGACTAAATCTTCTGCGCACCGTTTGAAAAATCACAAACTGAGCTTGCAAGGTTTAGGTCTGCGTCGTATTGGTCATACAGTAGAAGTTCAAGACACACCTTCTAACCGTGGTATGATCAACCAAGTCTACTATATGGTTAGTGTAGAGGAATAAGCCATGACTCTGCGTTTAAATACAATTGCGCCTGCAGAAGGTGCTAAGCGTGATAACCTTCGTCTAGGCCGTGGTATCGGTTCTGGCGTAGGTAAGACTGGTGGCCGTGGTGTTAAAGGTCAGAACTCACGTAAGAGCGGTGGTACACGTCCAGGTTTTGAAGGTGGTCAAACTGCGTTATATCGTCGTTTACCTAAATTCGGTTTTACAAGCCAACAAGCTTTGAAAACTGCTGAAGTACGTTTGTCTGAACTTAACAAAGTTGAAGGCGATATCGTTTCTTTAGAAACTTTGAAAGCTGCTAACGTTGTCCGTAAAGATATGATTCGTGCGCGTATCGTTCTTTCTGGTGAAATCACTCGTGCATTCACTGTTCAAGGTGTTGCATTGACTAAAGGCGCTAAAGCTGCTGTTGAAGCTGCTGGCGGTAAAGTCGAGGAGTAATCGCGAGTGACTATGTCTCCTAGTTCTACAGGTCATGTCAACATGATGAAAGGTCAGCCTTTTCATGTGAAATACCGTGAAATCATTCAACGACTCATGTTTTTGGTTGGTGCATTGGTTGTCTTTCGACTAGGAGCGCATATTCCGCTGCCAGGTATTGATAATGTCGCTTTGGAACGTTTTTTCAATGCCAATGAGGGAACTTTCCTCGGCTTGTTTAATATGTTCTCGGGCGGGGCATTGGAACGAATGTCTATTCTGGCTTTGGGGATCATGCCATACATCTCTGCATCGATTATCGTGCAGTTGATGTCTACGGTGGTTCCTCAGCTGGAAGCATTAAAGAAAGAAGGCGAGCAGGGCAAACGTAAGATTAACCAATATACGCGCTACGGCACGTTATTTCTTGCATTGGTGCAAGGTATCGGGATGTGTGCAGGTCTGATCAGTCAAGGGATTACCTTTACTTCAGGTTTAGCATTCTACATTCCAGCGCTAACTTCGTTAGTGGCAGGTACCATGTTCCTGATGTGGTTGGGTGAACAAATTACCGAACGTGGTGTTGGTAATGGGATCTCAATGATCATCTTTGCAGGGATCGTGGCAGGTTTACCAAGTACAGTGATTCAGTCCTTTACCCTTGTGGAAAATGGTCAGTCGAGCTTAATTGGTATTGCGGTATTTGGTTTACTCTCTTTGGCTGTTTTGGCAGCTATTGTGTTTATTGAAAAGGCACAACGTCGAATTCCTGTAAACTATGCGCAAAAGCAGCAAGGCCGTCGAGTATTTACTGCACAGCAAACCCATTTGCCATTGAAAATTAACATGGCGGGTGTAATTCCAGCAATTTTCGCAAGTTCATTGTTGTTGTTCCCTGCAAGTTTAGGTCAATGGTTGGGGAGTTCTGATCCTGATGCGGGAATCATTAAGCGTACACTACAAGATTTGGCATTAGTTTTATCACCTGGACAACCTTTATATTTGGTACTGTTTGGTGCACTCATTATCTTCTTCTGTTATTTCTATACAGCGCTAGTATTTAGCCCTAAAGAAGTATCAGAAAATTTGAAGCGTAGTGGAGCATATGTGCCAGGTATTCGCCCAGGTGAGCAAACTGCTCGTTATTTAGATCATATTCTTAGTCGTTTGACATTTATTGGCGCGATTTATATTACAGTTGTATGTTTAATGCCGATGGTACTGCAAAGTTCATTTGGTATTCCGTTCCACCTTGGTGGTACATCACTGTTGATCGTGGTTGTTGTTGTGATGGACTTTATGGCTCAGCTTCAAGCTCATCTCACTTCACGTCAATATGACAATCAAACGCTAATGAGTAAAACGACTGCTCATCCGAAAGGATAAGCGCACTTAGAAGGTTTCATTATGAAAGTTCAAGCTTCTGTAAAGAAAATTTGTGGTAGCTGTAAAGTTATCCGTCGTAATGGGGTTATCCGCGTGATTTGTAGCGCTGAACCTCGTCATAAGCAGCGTCAAGGTTAATCTAATCAAGACCTGTTGATTTCAGTAGGCTAATTAGGTTATTATCCGCCCCTCAAGATTTTGTCGGGCGGTTGATTATATCTACTGCCTTTTTGGAGAAAGTGAATGGCTCGTATTGCCGGTGTAAACATTCCGGATAACAAGCATGCTGTTATCTCTCTTACGTATATCTTTGGTATCGGTCGTCACACTGCTAAGAATATCTTAGCTGCTGTTGGCATTGCACCAACTACTAAGATTCGCGAATTAGATGACGCTCAGCTTGATGCGATTCGTGCAGAAATTACTAAGGTTCCGACCGAAGGTGATTTACGTCGCGAAATTTCCATGAACATTAAACGTTTAATGGATTTAGGCTGCTACCGCGGTCTTCGTCATCGTCGCAGCTTGCCTGTCCGCGGACAACGCACCAAAACTAACGCACGTACCCGTAAAGGTCCGCGCAAACCGATTAAGAAATAAGATTTCTGGAAGCTAAAAGATGGCTAAAGATACACGCGCACGCAAGAAGGTCACTCGTACCGTCTCTGAAGGTGTTGCACACATTCACGCTTCTTTTAATAACACCATTGTGACTATTACCGATCGTCAAGGTAATGCACTGGCTTGGGCCACTTCAGGTGGACAAGGCTTCCGTGGATCACGTAAATCAACTCCGTTCGCTGCTCAGGTAGCTGCTGAAGTTGCTGGTAAAGCAGCTTTAGATTATGGTTTGAAAAACTTGGACGTCCTTGTTAAAGGTCCTGGTCCAGGTCGTGAATCTGCGGTTCGTGCTTTAGGTGCAGTGGGTTATAAAATTAATAGCATTACCGATGTGACTCCAATTCCTCACAACGGTTGTCGTCCACCTAAAAAACGTCGCGTCTAAGGAGAATCATTCATGGCTCGTTATATTGGTCCAAAATGCAAACTCTCTCGCCGCGAAGGGACAGACCTGCAACTTAAATCAGGCGTTAAACCGTTTGATGTAAAAACTAAAAAACATGCTAAAGCACCTGGCCAACATGGCGGGGCTCGTGGCAGTAAACAATCTGAGTATTCACTACAATTACGTGAAAAACAAAAAGTACGTCGTATGTACGGTGTTTTAGAGCGTCAATTTAGTAACTACTATAAAGAAGCTGCTCGTGTTAAAGGCGCAACAGGTGAAAACTTGTTGAAATTGCTTGAAAGCCGTCTAGATAACGTTGTTTATCGCATGGGTTTTGGTTCTACACGTGCAGAAGCTCGTCAGCTTGTATCTCACCGTAGCATCACTTTGAATGGCCGTCGTGTAAACATTGCGTCTATCCAAGTAAAAGCGGGCGATGTGATTGCAGTACACGAAAGCTCTAAGCAACAATTACGTATTAAAAACGCAATTGAATTAGCTGCTCAACGTGGAACTCCTTCTTGGATGGAAATTGACCATTCTAAATTAGAAGGTACATTCAAATCTGCACCAGATCGTTCTGATTTACCTGCTGAAATCAACGAAAGCTTGATTGTTGAATTGTATTCTAAATAATCCTTGAGGTAGCAATAATGACGCGTACTGCAAACGAGTTTCTCACTCCGCAAGCGATCAAGGTCGAAGCGGCAAGCGGGACCTCGGCAAAAGTGATTCTAGAACCTTTAGAGCGTGGCTTTGGTCACACTCTAGGTAATGCTTTACGTCGCATTCTTCTTTCTTCTTTACCTGGCGCTGCTGTGGTTGAAGTTGAAATTGAAGGCGTCGAGCACGAGTACAGTACTTTAGAAGGCTTGCAGCAGGACATCGTCGAGCTCTTGCTGAACCTTAAAGGATTGTCTATTAAGCTGTTCGATCAAAATGAAGCATATTTGACATTAGAGAAACAAGGTGCTGGCGATGTAACAGCCGCTGACCTTCGTTTACCTCATAATGTTGAAGTGATCAACCCTGAACATTTGATCGGCACTTTAAGTGCATCTGGCTCATTAAAAATGCGCTTGAAAGTTGTTCAAGGCCGTGGTTATGAAACATCTGACTCACGCTTCCCTGAAGGCGAAACTCGCCCAGTGGGTCGTTTACAGTTAGATGCTTCTTATAGCCCGATCAAACGTGTGTCTTACACAGTGGAAAACGCTCGTGTAGAACAACGTACTGACTTGGACAAATTGATCATTGATCTTGAAACAAACGGTACTGTAGATCCAGAAGAAGCAATCCGCAAAGCGGCAACAATCTTGCAACAACAAATTGCAATTTTTGTTGATCTTCAGAAAGATCAAGCACCAGTTGCTCAAGAGCCTCGTGAAGAAGTTGATCCAATCTTGCTTCGTCCAGTAGATGATCTAGAGCTTACTGTTCGTTCTGCTAACTGTTTGAAAGCAGAAAATATTTACTACATTGGCGATCTTGTTCAACGTACTGAAGTTGAGTTGCTTAAAACTCCTAACTTAGGTAAAAAATCGTTGACTGAGATTAAAGATGTTCTGGCATCGAAAGGCTTGCAATTGGGCATGCGTTTAGAGAACTGGCCACCGGCTAGCCTCCGCATGGACGATCGCTTTGCTTATCGTAGTCGTTAATTAAGTAGGACTATCACCATGCGTCATCGTAATAGTGGTGTGAAATTAGGCCGTACAAGCAGTCATCGTAAAGCGATGTTCCAAAACATGGCTAATTCTTTGTTCGAACACGAGTTAATTAAAACTACTGTTCCTAAAGCAAAAGAATTACGTCGTGTTGCTGAGCCTTTAATCACTTTAGCTAAAGTCGATTCTGTAGCAAACCGTCGTTTAGCGTTTGCTCGTACTCGTTCAGCTGCAACTGTAGGTAAATTATTTACAGTTCTTGGCCCTCGTTACAAAGAACGTAACGGCGGCTATCTACGTGTTCTTAAAGCGGGCTTCCGTGCAGGTGATGCTGCACCGATGGCTTACGTTGAGCTAGTAGATCGCGAAGTTAAATAATTTCGCTTGAATAGCGTCAGTTATTCAAAAAAAAGACCGGTGTTTCACCGGTCTTTTTTTATGTCTGTTGTTAGACAATTTGAGAAAATGACCCGAATTGATATAAAAAAAACCGCATTATTTTAAAACTGACATTGTGTATTGTCAGAATTGTGCTTTAATAAAAATGTACTGATAAAAGGTTATAAAAAAAATGGAAAAGCAAGTTGATATTCTTATCGTAGGTGCAGGGATTTCAGGACTCGGAATGGCCGCACATCTCTCAAAAAATAATCCAGGACGTAAATTCGACATTATTGAACGTCGTGAAAGTTTTGGCGGAACTTGGGATTTATTTAAATATCCAGGGATTCGTTCAGACTCAGATATGTCGACCTTTGGTTTTAATTTTAAACCATGGCAAAAAGCCAATGTACTTGCAGATGGCGCTTCGATTAAAGGCTATTTGGGTGAAGTGGTTGAAGAGTATAAGCTCATTGATAAAATTCATTTTCAACACCGTGTCCTTTCTGCGAATTACGATTCATCGATCCAAAAATGGGTTGTAGAAATCGAAAATGATCAAAAAAAGAAAGAAACATGGATTGCAAACTTCGTACTCGGTTGTACCGGTTATTATAACTATGACCAAGGTTTTCAACCGGACTTCCCGAATCAAGATGCATTTAAAGGGCAAATTATTCACCCACAGCATTGGCCAGAAAATTTAGATTATGCTGGAAAAAAAGTGGTGATTATTGGTAGTGGTGCGACAGCGATCACGCTTGTGCCTGCAATGTCAAAAGGCGGGGCAGGACATGTCACCATGTTACAACGTTCACCGACCTATATTGCTTCTGTTCCATCTATAGATGTTGTTTATGACAAAATGCGTAAGTATTTGCCAGAAGATGTTGCATATAAATTAACCCGTGCACGTAATATTGGTGTGCAACGTGGGATTTATGCCTTGGCACAAAAACAGCCGAAATTGGTGAAAAAGTTGCTGTTGAAATCGATTGAATTACAGTTGAAAGGTAAAGTGGATATGAAACACTTTACACCGAACTATAATCCATGGGATCAGCGCCTGTGTGTTGTACCTGATGGAGACTTATTTAAAATTTTGCGTTCAGGTAAAGCAAGTGTAGAAACTGATCAGATTGAAAAATTAACAGAAACTGGTATTCAACTTAAATCGGGTAAGCATATTGAAGCCGATATTATCGTGTCTGCAACAGGTCTAGAAATTCAAATCTTAGGCGGAATTAAAGCCACCATTGATGGTAAGCCTATGGATACCTCGAAACACATGCTTTATAAGGGTGTGATGGTCAGTGATGTGCCTAATATGGCCATGATCATTGGTTATATTAATGCTTCTTGGACTCTAAAAGTTGATGTTGCCGCTGACTATATCTGTCGTTTGTTGAAATATATGGACAGTAAAGGCTTGTCTGAAGTGATTCCGCAAGGGGATCAAACCCAATTGATGGATGACACCGTGATGGGCAGTTTAAGCTCTGGTTATATTGCACGTGCTGCACATGTTATGCCGAAACAAGGTAAATCTGCCCCTTGGAAAGTCAGCAATAACTACTTAGCAGATCGTAAAGAACTCAAAAATGCATCTTTTGAAGATGGCGTACTTCAATTTAAAAAACGTGTTGAACAAGATCATCGTAAACCCAAACTGGTCTCTTAAATTAAGAGCTTAAATGATAAAAAGGAGCTTTAAGCTCCTTTTTATGTTCTTGGTTAAAACTTTTATAGAGATCGAGAAATTAATTCTTTCATGATTTCATTGGTACCGGCATAAATACGATTGGCACGGTTATCAATATAAGCACGGGCAATTGGGTATTCCAACATGAAGCCGTAACCGCCATGCAACTGTAGGCACTCGTCGACCACTTTAGAGAACATTTCTGAAATTTTGTATTTGGCAGCCGCTGCAGCATCAACCCCTAAGCTTCCTTCGAGTTGTAATTCCATGCAACGATCGAGATAAGTACGACAGAAGTCAATTTCAGTACGAAGCTCTGCCAATTTAAAACGAGTATTTTGGAAAGCACCAATAGGTTTACCAAAGGCTTTACGGTCTTTGGTGTATTGCACGGTATGTGCAAAAGCTGCCTCTGCACCAGCTTGGCAGATAATGGCAACCAACATGCGTTCCCAAGCGAGTTCTTTCATGAGCATGATAAAGCCCATGCCTTCCATGCCAATCAAGTTTTCTTTCGGTACACGGACGTTATCAAAGAACAATTCACAGGTGTCTTGTCCTTTCATGCCAATTTTATTCAGTGGTTTGCCTTTGGTGAAGCCGGCACGATCAGCTTCCACAATCAGTAAAGATAAATTGGCAGAGCCTTTGTCACTGTTGCCGGTTTTACACACCACAATCGCCATGTCACACAAGTAACCATTGGTGATAAAGATTTTAGACCCATTAATCACATAGTCATCGCCATCTAAAACCGCTGATGTACGTACTGCTTGTAAATCGGAACCTGTACCTGGTTCTGTCATGGCAATGGCAGTCACAACTTCACCTGATGCCATTTTAGGTAGCCATTTTTGTTTTTGTTCTTCATTGGCAAAGTTGTTGAGATAGTTCGCTACAATGTCTGAATGGAGTGAAAAACCAGTCGATGAATCCATAGCATAGGCTTGTTCTTCAATCAAAATCATGCTGTAAAGGCGGTCTACGCCATAGCCGCCATATTCTTCAGGCATAGTGGTACAGAGTAACCCCATTTCACCTGCTTTATTCCATAAATCACGGTCAACATGCTGTTGTGATTCGTATTTTTCAATATTTGGCACCACTTCTTTTTCATAAAACTTACGCACCGTGTCGCGAAAAGCCTCATGTTCGGCATTAAATAATTTACGTGGCAGCATGTTATCAAGCGGTCGGATTGCACCAGATTGCATTGTCGTTCTATCCCTATGTTTTATTAGAATACACAGACGTTAAGGCAACAGCGCATTTGCTTCAATGTGTTGAATGCTCATTTGTTGCATCTAAATGATGTGTTTGGTCAGTCTTGGTCATAGTGACAGAGACAGGATTTCAAACACAAAAGCGGATGCATCGGTTACACTAAGGATCAACAAAATGTTGTGTAAATTTAGGGAAACCATATGTCTGATGAAATCACGTTAGAAGAACGCAAAGTCATTTACCGTGCACGTCGTGGCTTAAAAGAAATTGATGTTTACTTTGATCCCTATGTCAAAAATTACTATTTAAAGGCAGATGCACATGAACGTGGCTTATTTGCTGAGTTGGTCGAACAAGAAGATCCAGATTTGTTGGATTGGTTTATGGAAGTGTCTGAGCCACCGCGCCCAGAATTGCGTGCTTTAATTCAAAAATTAAAAAATTATGTTCATGGTGCATGATCACTATGTGTTGAAACACAGTCGGCTATCGATTGTGTTTCAGTTGATCTTTTTGATGCTTATTTTAATGCTGCTATCTCAACTCATTCCCATCTACTTTTTGATCCCAGCAATGCTTGCGTTGATTGCTATTTGGATCATGTTTAGACGTCATAAGCGTGTTGAGTATTTACAGCAACTTGAACAAGAACTGTGGTCGATCCAATATGCCAATGACCCAAAAGTTTATCGTGTTAAAATCCGTCAAATTTTAAATCATGGGCTGTATGTGGTGCTGTATTTTGAGCAATCCAAACATCAATCATTGGTGATTTGGCGAGATCAAGTGGCACTTTTAGCGTGGAAAAGGCTACTCATGAGAGCAAAACTACAGTAATTGTCAAACAATAATAAAATCATATAAATTTAATAACATGAATAAAATCAAAAATATAAATTTAAATATATCCTCTATTCGGCCTTTTGTTTGACCAGATTGTATTCATTTAAGATTGTTAGACAATTTCTAATCAGTTTGCATTTTTCTCTTGTACATTAATAAGACCAACAGCAATGAGGGATTTCCAAATGGGTGAAATTCATACGTGGTTGTTTCTAGTCGTTGCGATTTTTTTAGCGATATTTGTAGGGAGACTAGGAACTGTGCTGAGGGAACGAATAGAGCATCGAAAAAGCAAAATTAAAAAACTCGTTTGAGTTTTCCATTTAACAAGTAGCATGTGCCGAACCGTCGCAATGCTACTTTTTTTTGCTTTAAATTCGGAGAAATTGAGATTTCGGTCAATTTTTTATGATTTGATCAGTGACAGACTCTAAACATCGAAAAGACAGTAATATGCTTTAAATCGGATATTTACTCTGATATTTTAGCGGAAAAGGAAGTCATACAATTATTATTAGAGGACAGGACATGTCTAAATTCCAAAAAATGGGCCAAATGGCATTGGTCGTAACTTGTGTCACAACGCTCTTATCGGGCTGTTCTTACGCCGTTAAATCGGGTGCCAATGTCGCACTCGGCTTCAGTGAAAAACATTTAGTCCCGCCTATTTTAGCCATGGGTGATGCCGACATGGCATGTAACCAAGGTACAGCATTGACGCCTGCGATCATGGCGACCAAAGATATGGGTGCTGATCCAACCCGGATGGCGGTATTGCTTTATTCAGCAGCAGGCATGTGTGCAGAAAATAAAGCCCTCGATGCAGAATTACGCTACTTACGCGCTTCTAAAGCCGGCAATGTTTCTGAAGCCCAAGATGCGCGTGTTGAACAAAAACGTTGGGCAGCTTTAGCTTCTGAACGTCAATATGCTGGTTATCAATTGTTTGCTGAGCGTTGGCAAGCCAAATACAAATATACCTTGGGTGACTCTTGCCCAACCATGCGTAAAGATCTCGATCAAACGGTTTATCTGCTTGGCATGATGAGTGGCTTGCAAGCCATGACCAATGACATTAACTCTGGTGGTCAGGTCAATGTACCCAAAGATATTGCGGCTATTGTAGAGCGGGGCATGACGTGTCTAGACAATGCAAAATTTTGGGGTGCACCGAATGCGACCCGTGCCGTGATTTGGACTTTATTACCGGGTGCAGATGAAGGCAAACCTGATCCGTATAAAACCTTAAAAGAATCTATGGCAATTGGTGAGCAAAAAGGCGTACGTCTGTCACATGCTTTATATGCGGTTGCTGCACAAGCCAGTGGTGATGATGCCAAAATTCGTGATGCCTTACGTTCTTATGCAGAGTCACGGGCTGAAGATAAGCCAGTCAATGCTGAGTTCCGTTTACTCGACAGTATGGCAGGGCAAATGATTCAAGGGATTGCAGATCGTTATTGGACTGAAAATACCGGTGTGCGTGCAAGCGATGATGGCTATAGCCAATTCTGGGATGATAAAGGCACTACAGGCGATGATTCATTGTTTGAAGACCTACCTGCGGGTGATGCGCCTGCAGAGGGTGATGCTGAGCCAGTAGCAGAACCTGCCGCAGAACCCGTCAAAGAATAATGCTTTATATAAAGAAAAACATTGAGAAAGAGCGTGAATGCTCTTTTTCTTTTTTGGATCTTTTTTAAAGACAGGTAGATACGACATGCTCGACTCAAAGAAAACATGGTCTGATCAATCACTGCGTTTGAAAATCCTGTTCATTGCAATTTGTTTCAGTGTGTCTGCAAGTCTACAAGTGTTTCAGGAATGGTTTATCTATTGGCGACTGCATTTTTACAGTGAACTTTGGCGAGCTTGGACAGCCCATTGGGTGCATGTCGGTTGGATTCATTTTGCGCTCAATTTATTTGCTTTTGCCTGTCTGCCGTTTATTTTTCCGCATTTAAAAATGCGCTATTTAGCGATACTTTTACTGATTTTACCGCCCTGCATAAGTTTGAGTTTTTATTACTTTTATCCACATGTCGAAGCTTATGCTGGCTTATCGGGGGTATTGCATGGCTTATATGTGGCAGTGGCAATTTATCATTTGAAATTTCCTAAAGAGCGAAAGTTTGCAGCACTGGTGTTGGCTTTAACGTTTAGCAAAATTGCATGGGAACATTTCTTTGGTTCTTTAGATACTGCTGATTTGATTGGCAGCCCGGTTTTGGTGGAGGCGCATTGGTTGGGTGTGGTATGGGCAAGCCTAATCTCATTAATTTATTTTGCATTTCAAAAACGCTTTTTTAGAGCAGATCGGTAATCCGCCCTAAAATCACATCGCTAAAAACAACAGAATTTTCTCATTAAACTGCGTGAGTGATTGAAATAAAAATGATATTTTAGTGTGATCAATCTGTAATCATTTTAATAAGTATTTCTTTTAATCTGAAAATTATGAAAATCTATTTAAGTGCAGTAATTGACATAAATTCTTTTGAAATGTGAATTTCAGTCATTTTAAAAGCGTAAAAAATCGGTCACATTCAAAGACAGTGAAAAAGAGATGGTCACAAGATAAAGGATTTTATCTGACCCACAATAAAGATACGCCGTACAGGTGATGTGCAGCCTAAGTATAAAAATGGAATAACAATGCAAGAGCCTACAAATAAGAGATCTGGTCTAGGTCTGCTCAGCTATATTTGGACAGAATGGATTTCCGCTTTTTCGATACTTCTTCTCCTATTGCTGACCTTAGTGATTGGCACAGGGGAGATGATTCATGGACAAATGCTACGTTTAGGTGAAAGCCTGTATGGTGATCCAAAAACCGGCATGCAATATTCATTCTTACGTGCAGAGCCACAGAAACCCAACTGTGATCGCTCTCCAAATATTGATCAATTGGTACAGGCACAAATGAAAGCCAATGCCAATGATGAATTTGCGGATATTTTTGGTACGACCTCTGAAGCCGATGTGCGTGCTTCGGTCATGGCGGGTCAACAATTATGTGAAGAGAAATATGTTTTTTACGATAAGTCGATGAAACATATTGAAGCACATCCAACGATTCGTCCATATCGAACCATGGAAACAACGTTCTTCGGGATATTCCAATTTGGTACAGACAATAAAGCCTTATTCCTGATTATCATGGTGGTCTTAGCCGCGATTACCACGACCCTTAAAATTCATCATATCGCTTTACGTAGCCCGACCTCACATACAGACTATCGGATCTATGCGATTGCGATGGTATTGGGGAATGGCTTCCTGACCAGTTCTGCGATCAGTCAGTATCGTTCTGTGGTTAATTCAGGGGTACTTCCAACCACTGAAATGAGTCTGATCTATTGGTTGTGGATTATTTTATTTTCCATCCTGACACTGATCAGTTTATTCCAATTGGTCAAAGTGCCTGAGCAGGCGAAATCAGGTGGTTCGATTGGTCTTGCATTCTTGTCGATTCCACTTTATGCCTATATGGCCATTCTTACGGGTGTAAGTTTTACTTTCTTCATGGATTATCCAATGGGGCAAGGGATTTACTTAGGTCAGTTGGTTGAGTTTTCGTCTATTTTCTTGAATCTTGCTTTATTTATTTGGGCAGGGATGTTGTTAAAACAAACTCTGATCGTGGATAAATTCTTGGATATTTTACGTCCTTGGAATCTTGCGCCTGAAACGCTGACATGGTTAATCCTATTGGGTGCAGCATTGCCTACTGCGTATACAGGCGCATCGGGGATCTTTGTGATCGCAGCAGGTGCGATCATTTATAAAGAAGTGTGGAATGCGGGTGGTCGCCGTCAATTCGCTTTGGCCACCGCGGCAATGTCAGGCTCTCTTGGTGTGGTATTGCGTCCATGTTTATTAATTGTGGTGGTGGCATCACTCAATAAAGAAGTGACGACTGACCTGCTTTATCAGTATGGTTTATATGTATTTTTAATCACTTCAACACTCTTTTTGGTGGTATCACTGTTCTTTGCAGAACAAAAATTCCGTATCGCTTCGCCAAGTGAAGCATTACCTCGTTCATTGAAAGGCGTATTGACGATTGTTCCTTATGTTTTGGTTTTCGTGATTGTCTGGTTATTCTATAAATATGCATTGAATACAAATCTTGATGAATTTACCGCACCTGTAATGATGCCAATCATTCTGTTGATTTTAGTGCTTTACGAAAAACTCCGTCATGAACCATCTCCATTAGCGCCTGTGGGGCATTGGGACACTACTTTACCCAATGGTTCAATTGAGAATGAAGCAAATCGTACGCGTGTTACACCTGACGTGATTGCGGCACAAGACAGTCCAAATAATCCTGCACGTCAGGTGAGTTTCTGGAAGTCGATTCATTTATCTGCGAGTGAAACGGTTGGACATATTGGTGCTTTGGTGATTTTAATGGCACTTTCCGTAAGTGTAGGTGGATTCCTTGAGCGGATTGAGTTGATGGAAATGTTCCCGACCAATATCGATAATCTTTATATTGTCATCATGATGATCGTAGTATTGATGGTTTTTGTTGGGATGATTATGGACCCATTTGGTGCCGTGATCCTCATTTCTGCGACTGTCGCACCTGTAGCTTATAAATACGGCATCCATCCTGTACATTTCTGGATGATCGCATTGATTGGTTTTGAGCTCGGTTATGTTTCGCCTCCTGTGGCATTAAACCAACTCTTGGCAAGACAATCTATTGGTGATGCCGAAGTGGCTGCTGCCGATGCGGAAGTACGACATTTGTCTTTCTATTATCGTTATGAGCGCTGGATCTTGCCGCTGATTGTCATGGCACCTGCAATGCTGATTATTGCATTCGTTCCTTTCATTTTTAAAATGTTTGGTTGGTATCATTAAGACAGACATGCGTGAGCAGAAACATAAAAAGCACCTTCGGGTGCTTTTTATTTGATGTTAAAAAATCAGAAGATTTCGGTATTTCATTGCGCGTTATAAGGTTATTTCAATTGATGACAATAACGCTCTTTGCCATTAAGAAATAATGCAAGACAGGGGGTGAGATCTATCTTATTCCTCCTAGACATAGCAATATGCTTATTTCTTACAAGGATATCTAATCGTAATGAGTTATCTGGAATAGGTCATTATCTCGAATAGAGCAGTTATTTAGGCGCTGTTAAATGACATCTCCTAAAAATTTAATTTTGAGCGCTTAGCTGTTGCTCAAGCAATTTGATTTGTTCTTGTTTCAATTCAATCAATTGATCCGCATCGGCTTGTTGTGCTTCTAGATTTTTTTGCTGATCGGCCAACTGGGCTTGAATATCATCCAGTTTGGCAATTTCTTCTTTGGCCAAAGCGGAATGTGCAGGAATCTGCTCATTTAAAATCGATTCATTGACCAAGGCTTTCTCATCGACTGCACTAATGTCAGAATTAGTGGCATGGTTCGATGTATTGTCAACCACTGTTGAGGCAGATTCTGCCTCAACAGGTTGAGGGGTTGCAGTCGCATGGATAGGCGTCGTAGTAGTAGCAGTTGTATTGGATTGCACAGGATCTTCAGCATTCATCCATATCCAAGTGCCTGCTAGAGCCACAATGACCACTAAGCCACCGGCAATTTTCCAGATCAAATTCCCACTATTCGCCTGATCTAACGACATACAGATTCCCCAATCTATTGTGTCTGACGCGGTTTAAATTGAATTACGCCAATCTCATCTGCAACTTCTGGTTCTTGTGGCTCGACATGCGTCGGGCGATTTTCTTCATAACCGCAATCTATACATTCAATCCATTCAGCTTCACCAGAGGTGAGCATGACGATTCGATCCATTGCCTCGCATTTTGGACATTTAGCACCTGCAATAAAACGACGTTTAATCGCCATGATCTCTCACCTATGATTCAGTTATACCAATAGTTTAAGCGTTTTTAGTTGTATCCGTCCAACCTTGATGACGTAACAGGGCGTCTATTTTAGGTTTACGCCCACGGAAATTGACGAATGCGTCAAGCGCCGTATCTTTTCCGCCAACCGCTAGAATAAATTGACGGAACTGTTTCCCTGTTTCTGTATTGAAAATCCCTTCATTTTCAAAACGATCGAACGCATCACTGGCCAAGACTTCCGCCCATTTGTAGGAATAATAACCTGCTGCATAACCGCCTGCGAAAATATGACTAAAACTGTTTTGGAAGCGGTTATAAGCGGTTGTTGGAAGTACTGAGTATTTCTGACGGATCTCGTCCAACGTTGCTTGAATCCCTTGAGCATCCAAGGCAGGCGCATGTTTATGAATGTTTAAATCAAATAGCGCAAACTCAATTTGACGTAAAGTCTGCATACCAGATTGGAAGAAACGGGCATCGAGCAATGATTTCAGTAAATCAGCAGGTAGTGATTCTTGAGTTTCAATATGCTCACTAATCAGCGCTAGACTTTCATTGTCCCAAGTCCAAAATTCCATAAACTGACTTGGGAGTTCTACCGCATCCCATGCCACACCATGTGTCCCTGCAACAGAGATGTTATCGACCTCAGTCAACATATGATGCAGACCATGACCAAATTCATGGAATAGGGTCACGACTTCATCATGCGTGAGCAGGGCAGGTTGATCACCTACAGGTGGCGTAAAGTTGCCCACCATGTAACAGATCGGTTTTTGTAAACCGTCTTGGGTTTGCATACGCGAGCGGAAGCCACTCATCCATGCGCCGCCACGTTTACCGCTACGTGCATAGAGGTCGAAGTAGAAGCCACCAATGACCGTACCTTGATCTTCAAGTTCGTAATAATGTGCGTCTGGATGCCAAAGCAGTGCTTCACGCTCAATCACTTGAATGCCATACAGACGATTCACAATACTAAACAAGCCTTGAATCACTTTAGGCGTCGGAAAATACGGTTTTAAGGCCTCTTGCGATAAATTGAACTGTTGAACTTTGAGTTTTTCAGAATAATAGGTGGTATCCCAAGGTTGAATCTCACTGATGCCATGTTCAGCGGCAATGGCTTTCAGTTCTTCAATTTCTTTTAGGGCAGGTTGACGTGCATGTTCAGCCAATTCCACCAAGAACTGATCAACGGCTTCCACGCTCGGTGCCATTTTGCTGGCAAGCGAGTAGGCCGCATAATTGTCAAAACCGAGGAGTTTTGCCATTTCTTGACGTAAGCTCAAGATTTCTTGCATCACCGCAGTATTGTCAAATTCCGGATGATCTGACTCAGCAGATGCGCGTGTGGTATAGGCTTTATAGAGCTCTTCACGCAAAGCACGATCATCGGCATAGGTCATGATTGCCAAATAAGAGGGAATATCTAAAGTGGCAACGGCTTGCTCTAACTCACGTTGCTGACCGTACTGTTTTAAAAGCTCCACACTACTTTGCGGTAAGCCTTTGAGTTGAGCTTCATTTAAAGGCTTAAAGTACGCTTGAGTTGCATCCAGTACATGGTTAGAGAAATCAGATGCAAGTTGTGATAATCGTGCCGAGATTTCCGCATAGCGTTTTTTCGCTTCACCCTCTAAAGCCACGCCTGACAGTTTGAAATCGCGCAGCGCAAGCTTGATCGCGCTTTGTTGAGCAGCAGGCAGTGTTTCAAAAATACTTGAGTCGAACACCTGTTGATAGGTTTGATACAGCGCCGTGTGTTGACCAAGCTGGGTGTAATACTCACTGAGTGCGGGTAATAGAGATTGATACACTTCACGAGTTTCAGCATTGTTCATCACCGCATTCAGATGTGACAACGCGCCCCATGACTCGCTCATTTGATTTTCAAGGGTATCAATCTGTTCTAAAACCTGAAGTTGTTCTTGAATGCTTTCAGGCACAGATAATAATTGTTGAATGAAGCTTTGACCATTTTCAATCGATTGTTGGATGTTGTTTTTCAGTTGATCTAAAGTGATTTGATCAAATTGTGGAACAGGCAAAGTCGCCTTTTCTAAAGTCATGTGTATGAGCCAAAATTATTTAATAGGTTAGTTATAGATGTAGGGCTTATCGACTCGTAAATCAAGGCAAAATTATTTTTAAGTACATTTAATTGCAATGATTTGACTGTTCATGCTGACCAGATCTAAATCACTTTGATTTTGCATGCCCAATAAAAAGAGCGCCGTAGCGCTCTTTTTTATTTCTTCAGATTAATCTAACTTAGCTTTCGCATTGGCTTTTTTCTTTTTTGCCTTGGCTTTCTTCTTAGCCTTGTCTTTGGCTTTTTGCTCCGCAGACTTTGGA
The DNA here is from genome assembly GCF_011578285.1 of Acinetobacter lanii. Classification (NCBI taxonomy): domain Bacteria; kingdom Pseudomonadati; phylum Pseudomonadota; class Gammaproteobacteria; order Moraxellales; family Moraxellaceae; genus Acinetobacter; species Acinetobacter lanii. The sequence goes on from NZ_CP049916.1 coordinate 440,264, forward strand.
GTCGATTTCTTGGCTGGTTTTTTCGCATCATCGGCTGCTTTTACGCGAGGCTTTTTCTTGCGAACAGGTTTATCACCACCTTCAATCACGAATTCAGGATTGGCAGGTTCGCTAAACATGCGATTAAACACTTCTTCTTTGGTAATCGGTTTCGCCACACGTGGTGCACGACTACGAATCGGACGACCTGCATGTGACAATTGTTGTACCAATTCAAAGTCAATCTTACGTTCTTCAAGATTCACACCAGCAACCTTGATCTTAACTTCATCACCTAAGCTAAAGCTTTGACCACGGTTTTGACCGACCAGACTTTGACTGGCTTGATCATAGACGAAGAAGTCATCGCCCAATTGGCTCACATGCACCATACCATCGACATATAAGTCTTTGAGGGTAACAAATAAGCCAAATTCAGCAGTGGCACTGATGGTACCGACAAATTCTTCGCCCAAATGCTGTTGCATATAATGGCATTTCAACCATGTGGTGACAGAGCGAGAGGCTTCATCGGCACGACGTTCAGTGGCAGAAAAATGCGAACCGGCTTCTTCCAAAGCACCGCCTGAAAGTGGCGACGGTTTCTTATTTAAATGCGCTTTAATGGCACGGTGTAACAATAGGTCAGGGTAACGACGAATTGGCGAAGTAAAATGCGTATAAGCATCATAAGCCAAACCAAAGTGACCGGCATTGTTTGGACCATAGTACGCTTGCATCATTGAGCGTAACAACACTGCATGAATGCTTGGCGCATCAATACGGTCTTTGGTCGCTTCAATCACCGCTTGATAGTCTTTTTGGGTGGGCTGTTCAGGGAAAGTCATACCCAATAATTTCACAAAATCACGGACTTTTTGAATACGTGAGAACTCAGGTGGCTCATGCACACGGTAGAGCATTGGAATTTCATTTTTCAATGCGTATTCCGCTGCGGCAACGTTGGCGAGCAACATACATTCTTCAATCAGTTTATGCGCTTCGTTGCGACTACGTGGCAGAATTTCTTTAATTCCACCCAAGTCATCAAAGGTCATATAGGTTTCAACCGTTTCAAATTCCATCGCATGACGTTCAGCACGTAAGCCTTTTAGGGTTTGATACAGTTGGAATAAGGTATTGAGTGATTTACGTACTGCACGATCTTCAGTAATCGCAGTACTGTCGCCGTCAAAGTACTGCGCCACTTTGTCATAGGTTAGACGTGCTTTTGAATGCATCACAGAAGGGTAGAATTGATAACCCGTCACTTTACCGGCACGAGATAAAGTCAAATCACAGACCATACATAAACGGTCAACGTGCGGGTTCAAAGAACACAAGCCATTTGAGAGTGCTTCAGGTAACATCGGCAACACGAAGTGAGGGAAATACACCGAAGTACCCCGTTCTTGTGCTTCATCATCCAATGGTTTGCCTGTACGTACATAATGGCTCACATCCGCAATCGCAACCACGACACGATAACCGCCACCCGGACGTTTTTCTGCATAGACTGCATCATCAAAGTCACGTGCATCTTCACCATCAATAGTGACTAAGGCTAAATCACGTAGATCGATACGACCTTTAATGTCTTGCTCATTTGGTTCTTTAAAGCTTTCAGCATCTTTGACCACTTCAGCCGGAAACTCAAACGGTAGACCAAACTCTAAAATGGTTTGTGGAATAATAATTTCAGTGTCGGCTTTATCTGCCATCGATTGCACAATGTGGGCATTGGCAAATTCGTCACGGGTCGGGAAGGTGTCAATTTCAACACGTACTGAGTCACCAACTTTAACTTTGGCATGCTCAACCAGTTCTTTTTCGAGTGTAATCGGCTGATGCGCATTCGGCGCTGCAGGTTGAATAAAGTATTCACCTTCATATTCAGCCAATTTGCCAATTATTTGTTTAACACGGCGCTGCGTCACTTCAGTGATATAGCCCCACGCTTTACCTTTACGATCTACAGAGGTCTGCTGAACTTTAATGCGATCACCATGGAACACTTGGCGCAGTTCACGTTCAGGCAGCAGCATCTCGTCTTTTTTACCCTCACCATCTAGGCTCGCTGAACCTAAACCTTTGGCATTGATATAAACCGTTGCATCATGCACGGGTTGATCTGCCATGAGTTGGAATTTAAATCCATCTTTCATGAGCTGACCATCGCGAACCATCGCACTTAAACGATGACTTAAAGCTTCAATACTTTTCTGATCGGCAATTTCAAAAATTTCGACAAGGTCAGAATGCGATAAAGGTTGTTTTTTATTCTCAATCGTTTCAAGAATTAGAATACGGCTTGGAATAGGATTATCGTAACGTTCAGCTTCCGCTTTGGCTTCAGGATCGACCCAATTTTTCATAATGTTTTTGGCTTCATGTCAGAAGATATGTTTAGCATAAGTCATGCCGACTCATACTGCACGTAATGGATTGCAAATAATAATGTGTTTTTAAGCACATTTTCGGTTCATGCTTAAGAATATACTTGATAAATTACTTCAATGTTTCGTCTTATGGGTTAAAAATAGCTGAAAATTGTATAAAAAATAGATGATTGATCAATTTTATGAGATTTTTTTGAAAACTCGCTTGAACAGTGGGGACGAAGTTTGTATTATGGCGACTCGTTACGGTGAGGTGGCCGAGTGGCTGAAGGTACTCCCCTGCTAAGGGAGCGTGGGCTTTAACTCCCACCGAGGGTTCGAATCCCTCTCTCACCGCCAACGAAAAACTTGAAATGCGCTCATAGCTCAGCTGGATAGAGCACTTGGCTACGAACTAAGGGGTCGGGAGTTCGAATCTCTCTGAGCGCACCAATCAAGTTTAAATCGTTGTAACGACGTCGAAAGACACTCAAGTACGCGCTCATAGCTCAGCTGGATAGAGCACTTGGCTACGAACTAAGGGGTCGGGAGTTCGAATCTCTCTGAGCGCACCAACTTGAACATCGAAAGATGTAAAATTGACAAAAAACCGCACATGTTGCGGTTTTTTTGTGCCTGAAATTTGTGAACACTGATAGATGTGTGTTTATACTGAAAAATTAAAACTATAAAGATAATTAAAATGAATAAAAAAAGTTAAAAAAATATGTCTTCATCAGTTTTATTATCTACCACATATTACTATTGATTTTCTTTCTACTTACTTTAAATTCTGATTGTAATATTTTGATAGCGAGTAGTTGTAACAATGTGGATTTAATCTACATTATTTTAATATTTCCTTGGATTGTTATTGCTGTTTTGATACATGAAGTGCTAGTCAATATTTTTTGACTCACATGATCTGAAACTTTATTTAACTTTAGACTTAAATAATATAAAAAATGTATAAATTTAAAGGGTTTTATTTATGCTCAAAATATCCAGTCGGTAAAATATGATTAAACTTGTTGGGTTTTTAATCACAAAGCAGCGTTATGCTTAAATACTAAACACTCGTACGTAAAATTACTTAAAAGCACTTAACAAAAGCTGAAATTCATATATAATGCACCTCATCAAGACGTCGCGCTCATAGCTCAGCTGGATAGAGCACTTGGCTACGAACTAAGGGGTCGGGAGTTCGAATCTCTCTGAGCGCACCAACTTGATAAAATAGAAGAAACCGCTTAATTGCGGTTTTTTTGTGTCTGAAATTTATCGTTGATTTATATAAATAATAACAACAAGCACAATCTCTGTTCTCTCCTTATTTTAGCGTCCTAATTTTTTGCGCAAAAACCACATTAGCCCCGACGGTCGGCAATACATCGTTGTAGGGCAAACTTCTGACGGCACGCAGCAAGAACGGCGCCTGATCATCAATTTTCACTGCTGAGGTCATTTTAAGCAGCGTCCCTTGTTGAAAGTCATCAAAATTCATCTGTCCTTTTAAAAATTTTAAATCACCGCCATTGGCATAAAATTCATTGGCAGTGTTACTCGGATATTTGAAATTAAGCTTAAAATCAAAGGGAATGGTAATCACACCCAAACCAACACTGACTTTAAAATCTGCATTTTGATTATTATTGATCAGATCTGAAGTTTTAATGCTTTTGATTTGACGCGGGAATAACGACTGATAGCTGTTGGGTTGTGTCCATTTCTGTAACTGTTGCGGTGACTTTGCATAGTATTGATAAGTCGTGACAAAACGCATGCTTTCACGACCATGCTGATAGGGCACCGTCGCAGATGGATTGATAAAACTCACGGGTTGTTGCGCGTTTTTGCTGACCTGTGCAATCAAATCGAGTTGCTGTTTGCTCAATTGTGGCGTGGGATATTGACCTGCTGCTAGGGTAAGGACTTTATTGGGGGCAAATTTCTTACGTAAAGATTCCAAGATAAAAGCATTGGTGCCACTCGGAATCCCAAGTTTCGCCTCAGGAATCGCATTTAAGATTTTTTTAAATAAAAAACCCTTGGGTTGATTGAGGTCACCCCATTGGGTCAAGGTGAGCAAAGTTTTATGGTCACCTAAACTGAACCATTCAAATTTTCCGACCCCATACGGGATCGGTGCATCAACCACTAAGCTCGAAAGACTATGATTAGAAAGTTGATGTTGAAAAATAATGTCTTCATGGAAGTTTAAAACAGGAATTGGGGTTGGAATCGACACCTTGTATTTCATCTGACTGACATTGCCTGATTTCTCCAGCAATTTTGCAGATTTTAAGGTCGGAAATAAGCCAATATATTGCTCATGATTGGCAAGGGTTTTAGCAACGACCTCACTACTGACCGGAAGCACAATTGCAGAAGAGCTAAAACTAACCGTAGGATTGGGGTTTTTGGTCAGTGTAGGAATGGAGGTCTTGGTACTTGGGTGAGAAAAAATCACAATCCGATCTTGGGTAATATTGGCCAACTGTTGTGCGTTGTTCTGAAAGGGTTGCAGACTACTCGGAATATTGTCCCTCCATTCAATGAGCTGCGCATGACTGAGGTGGTGAATGCAGACGAGTGCAATCACAGCAGATACAGAAAATCGTTTAAACATAATGGTCCTTTTATTATTTTTTAATCTGTCCTTTTGGGTTCAAATCTTAATATTTTCATGCAGTCAAAAAACAGTGTTGCTCTGTAAAACCCGATAAGAAAAGCGTAAACAAGCTTAAAAAAATCATTTGAAGTGGTGTAATATCTTGGCAACTTGAATGTAAATGTGTTGAGCGCTATGTCTGACAACAAGCCTGCCTTATCTGTCCGTTATTTTCTAAATCTTGAAGAATCACAGGATGGTTTTGCTCTGGCAACCTTTGGTAAAAAACAAATCTCTCGTTTTTTAACGCCGTTGGTGAGCGTGGGTATTGTAATTTGGGGCTTTTACTTGGGCATGAATGGCGTCGGTCGTTACTATGTGGCGCTGGGTCTGTTTTTTATTCTATTGCAATTGATTATGCGCTATTGGTTTTTACCGATGATGTTTAAACGTCAATTTATCAAATATCAATTTGGTAAAAGTGAACAGGGGATTGATCTGTTTCAAAACGCCGCAGAATTGTTTTCAAGCGGTCGCCCAAAACAAGCGTTTAATTATACCGATGTAAATAAATTCACCACCGGTAAATTGACCTATATGATCGAATTGAAAAATAAAACAGTGATCATTGTCCCAAAACGTGCCTTTGCAAATAGTGCAGATCAAACTGTCTTTGAAAATACCTTTAAGAAATAAGGCTAATCTATTTTTTTTGCGTGGTGAGTTGGAAGTGTTGATTCAATCTGCTCACCGCCACATTTTGCTGGAATGCCACGTGTTTCCTTACAAGGCATTTTGCATAAAGTATTTTAAACACCCATCTTAAATACAACGCATAGGGAAGATCATGAGTTCACGTCCATCAAAAATCGTCTGTGTCGGTCGTAGTTATGCAGATCATGCCAGAGAACTAGGCAATGCCATTCCAGATCAACCAGTCTTATTTATCAAGCCGCCCAGCAGTTTACAGGGTTTAGCGCAAGGCATTGATTGGAATAAGAACTTGGGCAGTTGTCATTATGAATGTGAACTGAGCTTACGTATTGATCGTACCCTAAAAGCAGAAAAGGATCCTGTTAAAGCGTTAGAAGCCATTGGCGCGGTGACTTTAGGTTTAGATCTAACCTTGCGTGATGTGCAAGATGACCTCAAGAAAAAAGGTCAGCCTTGGGAACGTGCCAAAGCCTATGATGGTTCATGTGTGTTAGCAGATTGGGTCGATGCCAAAGAAATCGTAGATTGGAATGCGGCACATTACAGCTTAGAGATTAATGAAGAATTACGTCAAAAAGGCGATACAGCCTATCTGATTTTTGATATTGGTACCTTGTTGGCTGAGATTAGTCAGGTCTTTACTTTAGAGCCGGGCGATGTGGTCATGACGGGTACACCTGCTGGTGTAGGACCATTAAAATCAGGTGAGCAATTAAAAATGACCTTAAAAGGTCAAAGCCAAGATTTTGTATGGACGACCTTTGTGAAGTGATCGTGCTTGTAAAAAAAGACCGCCATTTAGGCGGTCTTTTTTATATAGCGGATTGGATCTGTAATTTAAACTTTATTTGGTTTCTAAGATGGTAGACAGCGGCACAGACAACTTTGCTGCTAAATAATCATCGGCTTCAATTAAGGCAGGACCGATGCGTTTGACCCATTGATCATCTTCGTGAATATTACCGACATCTTCCTTGCGTGGCAGGGTGTAAGGTAGCGATTTATAAAACGTCCAAAAATCCAAATGATCAAGATTACGCACCAAAGCCAATTCATCATGATCGGTACGTTTCACCAAATTTTGTTGTTCCAATAATTTGACGTAACTCGGCCAGCGTCCAATTTCACCACGACCCAAAATGTTTAGGGCTTCTGCATCGGTCACGGTTTGTCCGAGTTTTTGTTTTTGATAAAACAACTCGAGGATGTCGAGCATCATCATCACCGGGTGACGGGTTTGAATTTTATCGGTATGGAATGCAGTCAGGGCATAACTAATTTCAACCCCGAGTAACACCACGTTCCAAGACAAATAAATCCACAGCAGAAAAATCGGCACTGCGGCAAATGCGCCATACACCAACTGATAGCTGGTGAAGTTTGACATCACAAAGCCAAACAAGTTTTTGAGTAACTCAAAGGTAATTGCACTAAAAATGGCGGCGATGGCTGCCGAACGTACAGGAACAGATCGGTTCGGAATGGTCCAATATAAAATAAAAAAGCCAAATGCAGTTAACGCAAAAGATACCACCCACAACAAGGCTGCACCATCGAGCTCATAGCCAGCAAAATTATTGCTGAGTACATTCATCGAAGCCACAGTAGAAGACAAGACAAAGGCTGTACCCAATAAAATGGGACCTAAAGAGATAATGGTCCAATAGCGCATAAAGCCGACCAAGCCATTGCGGGTTTCTTTCACTCGCCAGATGCGGTTAAACGCTGTTTCGATACTGGTCAGCATCAGCACAGTGGTGACAAATAAGAACAGCACACCAATGGCGGTTAAATTGCTGGAATTGTCAGTAAACGCATTTAAGGCTTTATCAAAAGCAATGCTGGTTTTGGGTAGGAAATTACTATAAATCAACTGTTGCAGTTGTTGCCGTGCGGGTTCAAGGGCTTTAATCGAGGAGATGATCACCAAGAACACCGTCAACATCGGCACCACAGCAAACAAGGTGGTGTAGGTCAATGAGCCGGCTTGTTCACGACACAGGTTGGCTTCAAAACGCCGAATCACAAAAACAATAAACTGAAACCATGTCTTGTTATAGAAGGGCAGCTTTTTCAGTAGTTCCATCATAAAGTAATCGTCTCTATTGTTTTTAGTAACTTTATTAAGCTTTCAGGGTATAGCTTAACCAAAAAAGCTGAAAAATACCGTATAGTTTTCTTTTTTCATCTTGAAGACCTGACTATGCAAACCTATGTTCTTGTTCTGTATTACAGCAAATATGGCTCGACCAAAGAAATGGCGCATTTGATTGCAGATGGAATTGAAGCTGCTGGAGTGACAGCAAAAATTCGTACCGTGCCGAATATTGCAACAGTGGTGAACGTGGCTGAACCGAGCATTCCTGAAGAAGGTGATATTTACTGTACTTTAGAAGATTTACAGCATTGTTCAGGGCTGGCGTTAGGTTCACCAACTCGCTTTGGTAATATGGCCTCAGAAATGAAATATTTCTGGGATCAAACCACCAGTCTATGGCTGAATGGCGCCCTGCATAATAAGCCGGCTTGTGTGTTTAGTTCTTCAGGTTCAATGCACGGCGGTCAAGAGAGTACTTTACTGACCATGCTTCCGCCATTATTTCATCATGGCATGATGATCATGGGTCTGACCAATGCCAATCCGGCACTGTCCAATACCAAAACAGGTGGGACACCGTATGGTGCAACCCATGTCAGTGGTCCACGACATGATTTGGGGCTTAGCCAAGATGAAAAAATATTGTGTGAAGAGCAAGGTAAACGTTTAGGTGAAATGGTCAAAAAGCTATACGCCCATTGATTGATCAAGTCTGATTAGAAAATTTGAGAATCTAAGACATTAAAAAGTGAGTCATACAGACTCACTTTTTTTATCATTTCGAGATCAGGCTAAATACCATTATTGAGCTTTATCTTCTGCTGTCACATCGATGTTTGGCTGATCAGTTTTAGGCAGTTTCACTTCAAAACGATGTTTACATTTTTGGCATTGGTAATCTAAAAACAAATTCCGATCGATTGCAATGCCGGCTTTTTTACCGACCATATTACCCACTACACCGCCGGTAATCGCAACACTAATCGCACCAATAAACGTGCCGACAGTGCCCCCGACAATGACGCCTAAAGGGCCTGCAACCGTCCCAATCGCTGCACCGACTGAAGCACCTGATGCTGCACCCCCGACTGTGCCTGCGGTGACGCCTGCAGTGGTGGCCAATAATCCGCCTGCACGTTTTAACAGTTTTTCATGATCACGTTTTTGTACATCAGTTGAGCCACATTTTGGGCATTGAATGCTTGTTTGTTCAATCATGGGGTTGTGCTCGCTTGGAATAAAGTCCATTTATGTTGAATCATTTTTTGGTCATTGTATGCTGTTCTGAAAACAGGTTATCTGTCTAATTTGCATCACATATTTATGCACTCATGCTAGCCGAAACTCGGTCACATTTAAGCAGTAGGTTTGTAAATACAGATGCAGAGATTTAAATCTATTGGCATTTGCAGTGTGGTCACATAAGAGCTTAATCATTTCAATGAATTTAGTTTGAATAAATTGATATTTTATTTTGACCTGGTTCTTGGTTAGTTTAAATGCATCGTTAAACATTGAAAAATGAGAATAATTTGAAAAAAGTACTGACAGCGATCGCAACGATTGGATTAAGTTTAACGTTGATTTCTTGTGAAAAAACGCAACAGGCTGAAACGATGACTCAAAAAACGGATGAAACTGGTTTAGAGACTTTAAATATTGGTTATCAAAAAGCCGCACTTAAACTGATTGTAGCGAAAAAGAATCAGAATTTTGAACAGGCTTTTCCCGGTGTAAAAGTTGAGTGGAAAGAGTTTCCCGCAGGTCCACAAACGTTAGAGGCGTTGAATGCAGGTTCGATCGATTTTGGTTATACCGGCGATACCCCAGTGATTTTTGCCCTGTCGGGCAATAAGCCGATCAATTATTTGGCCTATGAAGTCAATTCAAAAAATGCGCACAGTCTACTTTTAGCCAAAGGTAGCCCAATTAAAACCTTACAAGATTTAAAAGGTAAACGGATTGCCTTAATGAAAGGTTCAAGTGCGCACTATTTCTTGGCTCAGATTTTAAATAAAGCTAATCTAAGTTGGCAGGATATTCAGCCGATCTGGCTCACGCCTGCAGATGGTCTTGCCGCTTTAGATAAAAAATCCATCGATGCGTGGGCGATTTGGGATCCGTACTCCAGTGCAGCGCAGTTAAAAGGGGATAATCAGGTATTGATCAGTGCCAGTGAATTTCCACCCGCATACAGTTTCTATTTATCTTCACCAAAATTTTTAAGTGCACATTCAAAACAAGCGCATAAGATTATTGAAACGCTGAATCAAACCGATGATTGGATTCAGGCGCATCCAGATGAAGCGGTTAAAATTCTGGCAGAAAGTACCGGATTGGATGAAGCGGTAGCCAAAAAAGTTTTTGAAAATCGCTTATCCTCAGTTCAAGCGAAATTGGTCGATGAAAATACCCTGCAAGAACAACAGAAAATTGCAGACTTATTTGCAAGTCTAAAATTAATTCCGCATTCGGTAGTACTGAAAGATCATGTTTGGAAGGGGAAATAAGCTTTTAAAAATAATTTTCTAAGCTAAAAAAAAGAGCACTTAATGTGCTCTTTTTTTTACGTGGCATCTCGCAAGAGATTAGTCACGAACGAATTCAACAGTACCATTTGCCAATGACTGAACACGTGCCAATGATTCAACACGGTAGCCTTTTTCCAGCAATAAATCACGACCTGGTTGGAATGATTTTTCAATCACGATTCCAATACCCACCACAGATGCATCTGCTTGGTGGATCAAGTCAGCAAGACCCAATGCAGCCTGACCATTTGCCAAAAAGTCATCGATTACAAGCACTTTATCTGTCGCAGTGATGTGCTTTTTCGAAATCGCAATGGTGCTTTCAATTTGTTTTGTGAAAGAGAACACTTTTGAACGGTAAAGATCATCTTTTAAAGTTAAAGATTGATACTTACGTGCAAAAATGACTGGAACACCAAGTTCTAATCCTGCCATAACTGCAGGTGCAATACCTGAAGCTTCGATTGTAATGATTTTGGTGATTCCGGCATCTTTAAATAGACGCGCGAATTCTTGACCAATTTGTTGCATCATTACAGGGTCAATTTGATGGTTAAGGAAAGAATCGACTTTCAAAACTTGATCAGATAGAACGATACCTTCACTCAAGATTTTCTGTTCTAGTGCGTGCACGGGGAGAATCCTCTAAGGGCAAGATGCTTAGTAAAGCAAAGGCGTATTTTAAAAAGCATCTTGAAAAATGCAAGTAAAATTGATCAAAAAAGATTAATTACTTGTCCCTTTGTAGCCAGTCAGCAATAAACCGTAAGAACTGTCTTTGTCTTGGTGGGTTACTTTCACTGGTAAGTAATCCAATTTAGGAGCCAGCCAGAAGGTGGTATCACGACCCGGTTTATGGTGTTTCATCACCACTTTAATGGTATCAAAGGTACCATAGTTGGTTTTGATGGTTTCATTGCCTTGTTTAACAAATTTACGTGTATCAATGCCTTTGGCGTCCGCCATTAAATAACTGGATTTTAAACCTGAGGATTTTAAATCTTCACGAATTTGCAATTCAGCATTCAGTTCATCCAAGACCCCAGACTGCCATGCAAAAGAACGCGCTTCTTTGTCTTTCATGGTATTGATGGTTTTAGCACTCGGATTAAATTTAATACTCATGGTGTTGTTGTGCACCAAAATTTTACTTGAGCGACTAAAGTTGTTCGACACCAATTGCTTACCATTCAAAGTGAAATTACTGGTCTCAGTTGCAGAGGCAATCACACCTGCTTTGGCTGCAAATACATATTTCCAGCTGTTGCCTGACTTGGACAAAGTACGGGTCGCAGAACCCATGTTTTTACCATTGTATTGAAATTGGTAGCTGGCTTGGAAAGGGCTCATTGCCATAGCTTGGGTAGACAAGCCTGCAAATAACATTGTACCCGTGATGCTTGTTGCCAAACCAAAGTGTTTCAATGTTAAATCAGCCATATGTATGTCCTTAGCGAAGAATAATGAACGCTTGATTTTTAAAACTTAAAGCCATTATGCGACCCAATAAAGAAGAAAAAATCAAGATTTATGCGCATTCTGTGAATTTGTGTAACTTAAACTTCCATCCGAATATTAAGTATTCAAAAGCTTAACGATTACTTCTGTTGAATCGGAGTGATTTTATCATCCAAGTCTTCTTGGTCTTTGGCTTTGTCCTTCACTCGATCTTTATTAAGATCTTTCAAAGTGACGATATCATCATCTTCATCAAAGCGTTCTGAGTTGGCCTTATTAAATATCGCGAGCAAATTCACGTTACCAATGATCACCATTTCAGTTTCACGTAATTCAGCATGATTGACATGGACTTTATTTAAAGTGTCCATAATCGAACGATTTTTGCCTAACCAACGATTTAAATCCAAATGCAACAATTCATCTTTGACTTTCAGCACGTCAAAGCGTTCTAAAATCATGCCCAGTGGGTCTTTGTGCAGAATTTTTTGATAAAAGAATAATGCTGATTTAACGGCCATTTTCATCCAAATGTTTGGATATTGCGCTTCCACGATTTCTGTATCACTGATTTGTTCAAACACAATCAGTTGCATATCTTTGTTCATTTCCATTTGAATCAGTTTCAAATCGACAGACAAAATCAGGCGCATGCCTTTGACGTTTAAAGTCGCGTAAAGACGTAACCAATCATCATGCAAGTCGGCATGCAAGTCTTCAAGGATCGAGACGTTGTCGGTGACGAAACGCTTAAAGGTGGCATTGAGAAAAACTTGTGAGATGGGGATTTCACGCTCTTCTTCAATGAAGCCTTCAGCTTTTTGATAGACTTTACGGAACTGTCTAGCGATATTTGAAAATAACGTTGGCATAAATGGAATTCCATATCATCTTGGTTTTGTTCGGCAGTAATCTTGCAAATTATTTTAAAATTATCTGCTTAAAGATTGCAGTTTAGCAAAATTCAATGCACCATTTTCATGGTTTTAAAATTATGATTCTGAATGTATTAAGTGCATCACGATAGCTTTGCTTAATGTAAGAATAAACGTATTTTAGCGCAATGCAAAATTTTGCTTCGAGTGTTTTGTCGGATTAATGTCATGATCAACAACAGCTTTCGCTCTCCAAGAACAGCGCATCCATGGTGGCAAGATCCACTTTTTGTGGCGGCGGTGGTTTTGGCATTGTTGATGCATGTGCTGTTTTTATCGCTGCAATTTGCGATGCCGCAAAACAGTGATGTGGCGAGTCAAGATATTGCAGTGACGCTCCGCCCAAGTGTCGACAAAATTAAACAGGCAGATTTCCTGGCTCAAGCCGATCAGCAAGGCAGTGGCACCTTCCGTGAAGCTCATCGTATGTCTTCAGACATGCCTGCGCAAACTGATGATGTCAGTGCAGGGGAGCAACAGCTTGAGGCTTTGGAGCAAATCCAGCAGAAACGTGAACTTAAATTTGAAGAAAAAGTCTTGATGACCATGCTCAGTTGGCAAAAGCAAACAGAGCTCAGTGAGCGTAAAAAAGCCATGGAGGAATTGAACAGTCAATTCCAAGCCAAAGCTGCTATGGTGGCGAGTTTAGAAGCGCAGTATTTAAAGAAACAACAAAATTTTAGTCGTCAGCAAAAAATCAAAACTATTGATGGTATTCAAGCCAAGCAAGATGCTGCCGCAGGGTATCTTGATAAATTCCGTGAAAAAGTCGAAGTCTATGGCAACCGCTATTATCCTGATTTGGCCAAACAACAACGTCTTTCGGGTGAAGTTCGTCTAATGGTGATTTTAAATGCATCAGGCGGTATTCGCGCGATTCGTTTGATTGAAAGTTCAGGTCATGCGATTTTAGATGAAGCAGCAAAAAATTCAGTCCGCCGTGGTGCACCTTTTGGGGCATTCGACGCCAAGATGAAAGATATATCTGAGCTTAGAATTGTGCGGACTTGGAAATTTGATCCTGCTGATGCTGAATTTGAAGTGCGCTGATGGCTTTTAATTCTTTTAATGATTGTAGGCTGATGATTCTAATTGGTCGTTGATGCCTGATAGCTTCTCAGGATTTCGCAAATCTCGACACTGAAATGGCTATACCATTTTTCCTTTCCTAATGTTTGAGCCAGCAAATGTTCTGCATCGAGATGCCATGCGTGAATATCATCTAAGCGATTCCAATAAGATAAAGCGATTTCACGCCCATCTTCACACAGACTTTCAAATTTTTCACAATGATAATCTGAAATCGCTTTTTCTCTGAGTTGTCGTGCCAGGATATTGTATTCAGTATCTAATGTGTTAATTTAAGCTTGGAATATGACCACATACTGTTGGGATTGCATGAGCTATTTGGGCTGTTCAGACAGTAATTTCATATGCGGGAAAGGCACTTCAATTTGCGCATCTCTTAATGCTTCTTTAATCTGTTCCAATAGTTTTTCCTGAATACGGGGCAGGCGTTCCATTTGGTACGGCATCAGCCAATAGCGCACAATCACGACAATGCCAGATTCAGCAAATTCATGCACATCAACACTCGGTGCAGGGCTTTTTAAATATTCATCTTCTTGATTGAGGCGATCTAGAATCACCATGCGTGCACGTTCAATATCTTCATGCAAAGCAACACGACAAAAACTTTCAAATCGCATTTTTTCATGCGCGGTCAAATTGGTGACTTCAGCATTGGCAACGGTGGAGTTCGGAATAATGATCAATAAATTGTCACGATTTCGAATTTGTGTGGTGCGTAATAAAATTTGAGTGATTTGTCCTTCAAATTTATTGATTCTGACCCAATCGCCAATTTGAAAAGGGCGTTCAATTAAAATGGTGATGCCCGCAATAAAGTTGGAGAGGGTGGATTGAGCGGCAAAACTGACCGCAATCCCGACAATCCCGAGACCGGCCATAATCGAAATAATGTTAAAGCCAAACTGCGCCATGATGGCCGCGATGCCAAGAATCACCAACAGTACTGAAATAATATTGCGTAGCAGCTGTTTTAAAGAATCATCGATATAAAAACGATCCAAAAAACGCATGGTGAGTTTAGTAAACAAGGTCCAAATAATATAAAACAGCAGGGAAACAATGGCTGCCCTTGATACTGCTTGTAGCGAACTTTCTGAGACCCCAAATTGTGATAACACCGTAATGATAGACGCCAAAATCCAAAAAAACTGAATAGTGTTATTCAGCATATTGATCAAGATCGGGTTGCTATTGAAACGCCGAGCAACGCTATTCAGCACGATACTGAGACCTCGACCCAAAAGCCAAAATAGCCCAATAAGTAATGCTGAAATTAACAGTTTGCTCAATAGTGTTGCAGCGAGGACGTTCCAGTCTAAGTGATGTTCATCAGGCGCACCCATACTCAGAAAAAGGCTACGTTTCAGGGAATTGAGGAACTCGTCAAAAAAATGTTCTAGCATTATTGTTGTGTCACATCGTGAGATCGAGATTGGATACTCAAATTAGCATAGCCCAGCCTCAACAGGGAAGACATCATGTCTTTTGCTTAAATTTGCCTATAAATCCCTACTGAAGATGTTAATGGGTCTTAAGCACAATAAAAAAGCGAGCCGAAGCTCGCTTTTAATGACTTAATTTTTAACGACTCAATCTTTTAAACACTCAACCTGTGAATGATTGAATCTTTTCATGGCAAGTTAGCCGATGCTTGCATCGAAAAATTTTAGTCTTGCTCAGTATAAGGATTGTCAAAACCCAACTTGGCTAAGATTTCAATTTCAAGTGCTTCCATTTCTTCAGCATCTTCATCTGAGGTTTCATGGTCATAACCCATCAAATGCAGCGTGCCATGCACCAACATATGGGTGAAATGTTCAATCGGAGTTTTGCTTTGCTCAATGGCTTCTTGTAATACCACAGGAATACAAATCACCAAATCCCCAATCGGGAAGCTGTCGAGGACAGCCGCCATTTCATCGGGCAAGTCACTTGGGAAAGACAACACATTGGTCGGTTTGTCTTTAGCGCGGTATTCCAAATTGAGTTTATGGCTTTCGTCCACATCCACACAGGCAATACCAATCTCGCAATTACTTTGAGTGTCGATATGGCGTAGGGTGGTTTCAATGACTTTTTTCAAATACGCACGTTTGAGCACCAATTCAGGTGCTTCAAACGATTGTTGTAAAGAGAGGCTAAGTTTCAAGACTTGTCCTTAAACAGATTTAATCCTGCGCAGTGTGCTCAAGACTGTTTTCACCATCGTGTTGAGCATCAGCAGCAGAATCATTGGCTTGAATTAACGCGTCTTGACGGGCTTTACGTTCAGCACGTGCTTCAGCAGTTAATCGGTGTTGTTCACTGTCCCAGCCTTCGTAGGCTTCAACAATTTTTTGTACCAAATGGTGACGAACCACATCACGTGAATGGAAGCGGGTAATGTGAATTTCTTTGACTTTTTCAAGTACACGTAATGAATGTGCGAGACCCGACTGTTGACCACGTGGCAAATCCACCTGAGTGATATCACCAGTAATCACAGCACGAGAACCAAAACCTAAACGGGTCAGGAACATTTTCATTTGTTCAGGTGTGGTGTTTTGCGCTTCATCTAAAATCACGAAAGAATGATTGAGGGTACGACCACGCATATAGGCGAGGGGCGCAACTTCAATAATCTGACGTTCAATCAGTTTCGCCACTTTTTCAAAGCCGAGCATTTCATACAAGGCATCGTATAAAGGACGTAAATAAGGATCGATCTTTTGACTCAAATCCCCCGGTAAGAAACCAAGTTTTTCGCCGGCTTCCACCGCAGGACGCACTAAAAGAATCCGTTGAATCTCATTACGCTCCAACATATCGACGGCGGCTGCCACGGCAAGATAGGTTTTACCTGTTCCTGCAGGACCGATCCCGAAAGAAATGTCACTTTGTAAAATACGCTGTACATAACGTTTTTGGTTGGCACCGCGTGGATTGATCCGACCCTTACGGGTTTGCAACCACACATCGTCCAAACCGGTATGCTCGTTATCAGACAGATCTTCTTGTAGCTCACGATCGGTCTGACTGCCTTGAATCAGTAAATGAATCATGTCGGCACTGATTTGAGAGGATATCTCGGCTTCTGCATGCAGTCGCTGTAACAGACTTTCCGCTCTCTCCACTTCATCTATTCCACCGTCGATATAAAAGCTATCACCACGATGGGCTATTTTGACATCTAAACGTTGTTCGATTTGTTTCAAGTGACCGTTATACGCACCGAGCATGCTTTGTAAACGATCCATTGAAATCCCGGGAAAAGCCACTGTACGTCGAATCGCTGCAGTCAAGAGATATCCTTTTGGGTCAGTTAAATCTATACCCTTACATTACGCCACGTCAGGTTCAAGATTCAAGAGTTCGCCGTAAACTAAATTCAAAGTTTTAATTTCAGTAATCTCGATCTCGGCAAAACGTCCTAACCATGATGCATCCCCAATAAAGGTCACATAACGAGTGTTGTCAGCTGTACCGACCAATAGATTTGGATCTTTATCAGAGACTTTCTCAATCAATACACGTTGAATGGTGCCGAGCATCGCATCTGTTTTATCGATACTTGAGCGTTTAATCCATTTTTGGACTTTAGCAAGACGTTCTTTTTTCACTTCTTCCGGAATCGTATCTTCCAATTCAGCAGCAGGTGTCCCTGGGCGTTTTGAATAGATAAAGCTGTAAGAATGATCGAAGTCTAAATCTTGAATAAACTGATAGGTCTCTTCGAAATGCGCATCAGTTTCACCTGGGAAACCAATAATAAAGTCAGATGACAAATGCATGTCAGGACGCACTGCACGTAACTTTTTAATTTTATCGATATAGACATCAATGGTGTGGTTACGCTTCATCGCTTGAAGGACGTCATTTGAACCGCTTTGAACCGGTAAATGCAAATGCGACACCATTTGGGGTAAGTCACGATAGCATTCAATCAAGTCATCGTTAAATTCAAGCGGGTGAGAGGTGGTATAACGTAAACGGCCAATCCCTGGGATTTCAGCCACTAAACGGAGTAAATCTGCAAAGGTACAAATCTCACCTTCAAAGGTTTCACCACGGTAGCCATTCACGTTTTGACCGAGTAATGAAATTTCACGCACGCCTTTTTCAGCCAAACCTGCAATTTCAGCCAATACGTCATCGAGTGGGCGAGAAACTTCTTCACCACGCGTATATGGAACCACGCAGAATGAACAATATTTCGAACAGCCTTCCATAATTGAAACAAAAGCTTTATAGCCTTCAACACGCGGTTCAGGCAGGAAGTCGAATTTTTCAATGTCTGGGAATGAAATATCGACCAGTTTAATTTTATCTTTTTTTGGTTTCTCCACTTGGTCGAAATGTTGATCCAACATTTGCGGTAAACGGTGCAAGGTTTGTGGACCAAAAATCATATCGACATAGTTGGCACGTTTTTGAATGTTATCGCCTTCTTGCGACGCCACACAGCCACCGACACCAATAATCAAGTCTGGATTTTTTTCTTTCAGTTTGCGCCAGCGACCCAATTCAGAGAACACTTTTTCTTGTGCTTTTTCACGAATCGAACAGGTGTTCATGAGTAAAATGTCGGCGTCTTTCGGGTCTTTGGTCAGCACATAACCGTGAGAATCACCCAATAAATCTGCCATACGATGACTGTCATACTCATTCATCTGACACCCTTGCGTCTCGATATACAGTTTTTTCACTGTTCCATCGATGGCTGGGGTGTGCTGTGGCTGGGTAACAGTGTTTTCTGAGGCAGCTTGGGCACTATTGGGAATGAAGGTTTCAACCGTCATGAAGGCGTTTATCCTATATAAAGGGAAATTAAATTGGGGAACTGAAGCTCAATCGAACTTCAATAAAGCCGAATATTTTACAGTATTTATGACAAAGGGATGAAAAAATAAATATAGCCTGTTATTTCACCCTAATTGTGTGAAAAATGGTATAAATTAATAGAATCGAATCAGCAATTTACATAACAGAACAATACATTGTCGTTTGAGTAATTAAACTACAGTGAAAGATTGCAACACGCATTAAAACAGATAAAGATGCGCGTTCAGAAACAAGCAATACACAAAAAGAGTTGAGAGTAAAAAGCGTGTCGAAAAAATCATTGAAGCATCACCCTTTAACCCCCTATGTTTTGGGCTTCATTGCTTTATCTAGCTTACCTGTAGCACAGGCAGCAGAAGAGCAGTTTAATGATGCTTTGCGCGTAGCCAATTCTGGCAATGTCTCCCAGCTCGAACAATATCGTATCGCGATGCAAAATGATGCGTTAGGTTATTACCCAGAATACTGGGCTTTAAATTCAAATTTGGGTTTTCAGTCACCCAGTAGTATTACCAGCTTTGCACAGCGCTATCCGCAATCAGCTATGGCGGAAAAATTGGCAGCCGACTATGTGGAAGAAAAAGTCAAACAAGCAGACTTTGCTAGTGCACAGCCAGTGATTCAATATGTCACCAATCCTGACCAAGCTGAAACCTGTGCTGTGGCGCAAGTACGTGCCAAATCCGGTGATCCGCTGGTCTATGCAGAATATAAAGACATTTGGTTTAAAACCGAAAGTCAGCCTGAGTCGTGTAATGGTCTAGGTCGTTTAATGATGTCGAGTCCACTGATGACCACATCAGATCGTCAGCAACGACTCTATGCACAGTTACGTGCAGGTCAATCAGGATTGGCTGTGAGTACAGCGCAAACGATAGGTGTGACCTTGTCGTTGTCACAACTGAATCAGATTCAGGCCAATCCACTGAACTATCTATGGTCAGCGCCTAAAGCCAATGCCACTGACTATGCTTATCTGATTTTTGCTTTGGGTCGGGCAGCCAATACTGATTTAACTTCCGCATTACAGACCGTGCCGAAATTGGTGCAAGGTGTTCCTGCGGATATTCAAAAATATTTATACCGTACCGTGGCCTACATTGGTGGTACAACGGTAATGAAAAACAACTTTAACCGTGAAGTGCTGAATAGTTTTGATGCCAGCTATGGAGTGCCTTTTACCCCAGAAGAAGCAGAAATTTATGCTCGTCAAGCGGTACGGTTTGGCGCATGGGAAAGTGTCATTCGAGCGATCGACAGTATGACGGTCTCGCAAAAACAAGAAGACCGTTGGCAGTATTGGTTGGCACGTGCATCTGAAAATCGCAGTGACAAAGCCTCACAACAAGCGGCGAAAAGTATTTACCAACGACTTGCTGCTGCGGGCGATGAGTATCATCATCTGTTGGCCAAAGATCATTTGGGAGTTCGCTATAACGAAGGTCAACAAAAAACACAGCCGAGCTCTAGTGATTTACAACGCTTAAATCAAGATATTCATTTCCGCCGTGCATTTACCTTAAAAAATATCAATGCAGCGGACAGCTATATTAACCGTGAGTGGAATTGGGCTGTCCGTCAGGCCTATTTGAAAAAAGATGATGGTCTTTTATTGGCGGCAGCAAAACGTGCAACCGATATGGGTTGGTACGACCGTGCTATCTATGCAGCAGATCGCACCGTGTCTAAACACAACTATGAATACCGTTATCCGACACCACACCGTAATTTAGTGGTCAGTCACAGTCAGAATGCCGGGATTGATCCCTCTTGGGCCTATGGTTTGATGCGCCAAGAAAGTCGTTTTGTTTCCCATGCCCGGTCGCATGTTGGAGCAGGGGGCTTGATGCAAATCATGCCTGATACTGCAAAACTGGTGGCACGTAAAATGGGTGAAACTTATAATCCCGCAGCCTTGACCGATACCAATACCAATATTCGTTATGGCACCTATTATCTGTCGACCATTCAGAGCCAATTGAGCAATAGTCCAGTGCTCGCAACCGCAGGTTATAACGCAGGGCCAAACCGCGCGCGCCGTTGGCAACCGGAATTTCAAAGCATTTCGGCAGATCAATACACTGAATCGATTCCTTTGAATGAAACTCGAGATTACGTCAAAAAAGTCATGACCAATGCCGCGCATTACGGAATTTTACTGGGACAGGGGCCACAAGCCATTGAAAGCCGAATGCCAACCATTCCAATCCGTAGTACCCCTTAATTCTATCTGCTCTCTCTTTGTTTAGGATTTGATGGCTTGCAATGAAACCTCTCCGCCTTCATCGCTCTTTAGCTCATGGCATGGCACTTACCTTAGTCAATGTCGGATGCACTTTGCCGATTGCGCAGAGCATTGCTGCGCCTGTGGGTTTGCAAGGTTATGTAATGCAAGTGCAAATGACGCCAGCTGTGTGTTCACTGGACACCAGTAAGAAAAAGCAACGTAAGTGCCTAGAAGGGTATTCACTCACAATTACTGGACTGATTCCAGAAACTACACAGCAACATTGCAATACCACTACGTCACCGAATTTATCACCATTACAAGATAAGGTGGTGGCACGTGTTATGCCCGATGAAAATGCGAGAAATCGTTTATGGTATGGCATCGGGGGGTGTACAGGACTCACCGCAAGTCAGTACTTTAGAGATATTATCAATAAAGCCGACAAGCTTAAAATTCCGACAGACTTAACCGGCGTAGAAAACAAATTCGTGCAGCTGAATACGCTGAAGAGTCAGTTTTTAAAATTAAATCCCAATATGCACAGAGAAAGTATACGATTTATATGCCAAAACTCAGGTAAAACAACGCTTTTGACTGGAATTCAGATCTGTTATAAGACCAATGGTTTGTACAAACAATGCTCAAGCCAGGTGCTTTCAAATTGCCCAAATCACTTCTATATCAAGGGCTCTTACTGATTGTTTTTGACACAATTTATATGTATTTCCTATTAGACTTTTGTGGAAGGGATATGCATCCCAAGAATGATTGGAGTACAATCATTCGCGTTTATGATTATTAGGTTAAATGGATTAACTATTTAACCGCATTGACTCTCATCAATTGGAGATAATTAGATGAAGCAAGCCGTTCGTGTTGCCGTAACTGGCGCAGCTGGTCAAATTGGTTACAGCTTATTGTTCCGTATTGCAAGCGGTGAAATGCTTGGTAAAGATCAACCAGTGATCCTTCAATTATTAGAAATTCCTGTTGAGAAAGCTCAAGCTGCGCTTAAAGGCGTAATGATGGAATTAGATGACTGTGCTTTCCCTCTTTTAGAAGGCATGATCGGTACTGATGATCCTAAAGTTGCATTCAAAGATGCGGACTACGCGCTTCTAGTTGGTTCACGTCCACGTGGTCCTGGTATGGAACGTGCTGACTTACTTAAAGTGAACGGCGAAATCTTCATCGGTCAAGGTCAAGCACTTAACGAAGTTGCGAGCCGTGACGTTAAAGTGCTTGTTGTAGGTAACCCGGCGAATACGAATGCTTACATCGCTATGAAATCTGCGCCAGATCTTCCAGCGAAAAACTTTACAGCAATGTTACGTCTTGACCACAACCGTGCGTTAACTCAACTTGCTCAAAAAGCGGGTGTTGCTGTTTCTGATATCGAAACAATGACTGTTTGGGGTAACCACTCTCCAACCATGTATGCTGACTACCGTTTCGCAACTGTAAACGGCGAAAGCTTAAAAGACAAAATCAACGATGCGGCTTGGAACAAAGATGTGTTCCTTCCAACTGTTGGTAAACGTGGTGCTGCAATCATTGAAGCACGTGGTTTATCTTCTGCTGCGTCTGCTGCAAATGCTGCAATCGACCATATGCGCGATTGGGCACTTGGCACAAACGGTAAATGGGTAACAATGGGTATTCCTTCTGACGGTTCTTACGGTATCCCTGAAGGCGTAATGTTCGGTTTCCCTGTAACCACTGAAAACGGTGAATACAAAATCGTTCAAGGTTTAGAAATCGACGAGTTCAGCCGTGAACGTATCAACGTTACATTGAACGAACTTGAAGAAGAGCGTGCAGCAGTTGCTGACATGCTTAAATAATTTAATCGTTTTAGATTAAGTTGAAAAAGCACTCCATTCTGGGGTGCTTTTTTTATCCTTCAAGAAAATTTAAAAACAAAAAATAACATGTACAGATAGAGACTTAACGAACAGACAAAAGATTTAAAGTTAAGCTTGAGCTGAACAATAAAAATTGAAAGGAATAGCTATGTTTGATGAACAGCCGACCATTGAATTACTGTTTGAACAGTTGGGGTTAGATGCAAGTGAAGCGGGGATTGAACAATTTATTCAAACCCACCAACTGGATCAAAATACTGCATTACATCACGCGTCGTTTTGGACGGAAGCACAGCGCAACTTTATTATCAGTCATTGGAAAAAAGATGATGAATGGGCGATGGTAGTCGATAGCCTGAATGCACAACTGCATTCGAATGATGGTGTGGAATAATTACATAAACCCTAATCACAATTTGAAACAACAAACCTAGCAAATGTGCTAGGTTTTTTCTGCATATTCTTATAAGTTAATTGAATAATAAATGACAATAAGTTTGATAAGGAGGTCGTATGAATCTCAAACAAAAACCCTCACTGGAATTGTTGTTTTCTCAATTAGGACTGGCCAATAGTGCCGCAGCAATCGAACTCTACGTGCGTACCCATCAACTCAAAGCCAATGAGAATCTGCATGATGCGCCATTTTGGAATAAATCACAGCGCGATTTTCTCATCAGTCATTTGATTCAAGATGATGACTGGGTGATGTGGATTGATGAACTGAATCAGCAATTGCATATGGATGCCAATCGACTACAAGCGGTTTAAAAATTAAATAGTTAAGTTATTCAGTTTCAATTGCTCGATGAAAAAATTACAACCGAGACAGCTAAAAAATGAATTTCAATTGATGCAAAATGGATCAAATTTAATGGAGTGGTTACAGAGGGAGCAATACAATCTTTTTCATAATAAATGATATTTAGTTCAATCGCCTGCACAACAATAAAAACGCCTCATTAGAGGCGTTTTTTTTCGGTTATTCAATTAAAATCAAGAATATGAATTAATTTAATTTGGCTTTAATCATTTCCATAAACCAAGCTTCGGTTTTGAATTGATCGAAAATCGCGTATTCATGCAAATGGTTTAAATCAAAATCACTGGTTTTGCTGTATTTCTTCAACCAATGGCGTGCCAAAGCCGTTTCATTTTTGGTTGCGCATGCTGAAGCCAACATTAAAAACACTTCACCATGATCATGACAGGTCAAAGGTTTTAAAATTTGCTTGGTAATTAAAGCAAAACGCTCTTCTTTGGTGATGTCGAAATACATCATATAGGCTTTGGCTAAATGCAAAGACAGATTGATATAGGTGCGCATCGGCATTTCAGCATATTCAATGCGTGCTTGCTCTAACAGCACAATCCCTTCTTGAAGAAAGTGAATCTGTTCTTGACGGTGGTGACTGATTTTCACCAATTGCAAACGTAGATCAGCACGTTCTAAAGCCAATTCAGGGGTGTTTTCTTGTAAAAATAATTGATCCGTTTCACCAATACGTTCAATAATTTGTTTAGCGTTGTCTCGCATCGGTAAAATCCTCAGTTATTCATGCCCTCTATATGAGGATGCTTTTCAAAATTTAAAGGATCACCAGATTGAATCTTGGCTACGAAGCCACGCGGTAATCGACAAACGTTGTTGTTTTGACTTTAATACTTCATGTAACAGATCACTTTGGAATAGCGCGATACGATTGGGTTTCGGGGGAATGATATGCCATTCACCTTGTTTATCTTGTAAGCGCAGCTCACCGCCCCAATCGGCGTGCCATTGCTCATGTAAATAATACACAGAGGAAACAACCCGACCATTTTTACCTTGTGGATTATCGCGATGCAGGGCATAAAACTCACCTGCGTTATAGCAAGCAAAATGTGCTTCGACTTCTCGAATGCCAAAATAAAAAGCCCGATTCAATTGTTCAGATAATGCGGTTAAGGCCTGAATATGCTGTTGGGCATAGGCCAATTGTTCATCAATCCATAAGATATGATCGCTTCGAATATTACTCACCACACCATTTTGAATGGCTGCATCGCGAAATTCATTCAGGTGTGCGGTACACTCTTGTACCAATGTCTGCATATATTCTGAAGAATAAGCATCATCAATCAAGCAAAAGCCTTGATGATCTAAATCTTCAATAATTTGATCGATATCCCATGTTTGCGGGAGAGAAATATGGTCCACGTTAGCCACTAAAAAAAGCTCAAAATAATGACTGAATATCTTAGTGCATTCGATGGACAGTGAAGATTTTTTTTTTCGTGCTAAAATGTCGATTGAACTTAGGAATTAAACTGAACATGAATTACCGTCACCATTTCCATGCAGGCAACTTTGCCGATGTCATGAAACATGTGTTATTGCTGCAATTATTGACCCGTCTGAACTTAAAAGATAAACCTTATCGCTATGTGGATACGCATGGTGGTGCGGGTAAATATGACTTGTCGACCTCTGCAGCTCAGAAATCAGGTGAGTTTTTAAATGGTATTCATCGTTTAGTTAAACTTGATGACTCGATTACACGTAATGCCCCTGCAGGCGTTCAACAATATCTTAAAATTGTCAATGAGATGCGTGAAGGCTCAGGCAAAGGCGCTTACCCAGGCTCTCCATGGTTTGCTTTAGAAGGCATGCGTGAGATGGACAAAGCCACGATTTTTGAAATGCAACGTGATGTGTTTCAACAGTTGTATATGAATATTCGTGACCGCCGTGCTGGTTTGCATGAGCGTGATGCCTATGAAGGTCTTTTAGGTGTGATTCCACCAAAAGAAAAACGTGGCTTAGTAATGATTGACCCGCCGTACGAACTTGAACGTAAAGACTTCCCACAATTGGTTGAATTATTGTGTGCAGCCTATCGTAAATGGCCAACAGGCTGTTACGCAGTATGGTACCCAATTAAAGACCGCGCCATGATTGATCGTTTTGAGAAGAAAATGATCAAAACCGGTATTCGCCGTCAATTGGTGTGTGAAATCTGCGTATGGCCAGATGATACCCCAGTGGGCTTAAATGGCTGTGGTTTACTAGTGATCAATCCACCTTGGAAATTCTCAGAAGATGCGGATGAAGCTCTACAGTGGTTATTCCCGCATTTACGTATGAGTGAAAATGGTGGTCACGCCGCTGTTCGTTGGTTGGTTGGTGAATAATCCCTAACATTGGGATTTAAATTTCAATTTAAGACAAAGGTTACAGTTAGGACAGACGAGAATGACAAATATAAGTAAACCTGAAAGTGATTCTTCCACGCGTGATGTACCAAGCTTCGATGGTATTACTTTTGAAGTCGAGGAAGAAGAACATACCCAGGAAGGGCAGAAGGTAAAACGTCGTGGAATCTACCTGTGGCCGAACCTGATTACAACCGCAGCGTTGTTATCAGGTTTCTACTCGATTATTGCGAGTATGAATGGTGAATTTAACCAAGCCATTTATGCCATTTTCTTGGCAGCACTGTTAGATGGTTTAGATGGTCGTGTTGCACGTGCCATTGGTGCACAAAGTGCCTTTGGTGAACAATACGATTCATTGTCGGACCTTTTGGCCTTTGGTGTTGCGCCTGCCATTTTAATGTATAGCTGGAGCCTGCATGATTTAGGTCGCATTGGTCTAGCATGCTGCTTTGTTTATACTGCTTGTGCAGCTTTTCGCTTGGCGCGTTTTAATGTACAAATTGGCGTGGTCGATAAACGTTACTTTATTGGTGTTGCAAGTCCGCTCGCAGCGATTATGATTATCTCTATGGTTTGGGTTGGACGCGATTTTCCAGAAATTTTTGATTTGAGAGAACGTGGTATTCAAATCTGGAATTCGATTTTAATTGTGGTGGTGGGTTTATTGATGATTTCAAACATCAAATATTACTCATTTAAAACGGTTGATCGTAAACGTGTGCCTTTTGCGGTACTTCCGATTATTGTTTTTGTATTTGCTGCCATTACTTATAATATTCCAGTCGGAATATTGGTGATTTCAATTATTTATGCATTGTCTGGTTTTGTCACCACATTCTTAGCACGGAAAAACACCGTATAGAATAAAATAAAAAAGGAGCTTGATATGCAGTTGTTAATGAATCTTATCGATGAATCTCAGCAACTGAATCAAGCTCAGTTTCCGTATAAGCTTGATTATCACGGACCTAAAGGTCGCTTTAAAATTATTCATCAAGGTTTGATGATCCCCGGTTTACCTGCACCGCTTCATTATTTTAATTTTCTTACCATCATTGGTCAGCCCAATGTGCCGATGTTGCGTAATGAATTTGCCATTAAAACCCATGCGCTGGATACCGTATCTCTGATCACCAGTGTTAGCCCGCATATGGTCGGGCATTTTCAAGGCTATTCGATTGAAGAAGATTGCCAGATCAATAAAAATCATTTTAGTTTTGGTGAAAAAGAACAACTGATCGGAACATTTCCACATTTTAAGTTAACCCGTAATGATTCTGAGCTAGCTTTTGATTTAAACATTGAAACCAAACCAGTGATTTCACATTTTACCAAATTGAAATTGGGTTTATTCGATCATTGGTCTTTGCTATGTCATTGCCGTGGCGAAATCATTTACAAAGAGCAAGCGTTTCAAATCGATCAACTCGGTTCATTTGAGTTTGCCCGTGCCATCAATATTCCATATTTGCCTTTAAACTTTTTCACCTACCAAATTATTAATTTAGAGAACCAGAAACAATTGCTGTTGGCACACATACGAAACAGCTTTAATCAGATTGTGCAATCACGCATGTATTTAAGGGATTTAAAAACAGGACAGTCTGAAATGTACGATCAAGCTGTGGATTTTAAACTGCATCGTGTTTATCCAAAGGTCACGACACCCAATGGTCAAGAAATGTATTTACCGCGTGCATTTGAATGGTCATTAAAGCAAGGCAAAAGAAAAATACAGGTCAAAGCAGAAAGTCGTGGCGATTTTAAGTTTGGCTTGGCTGCAGGTTATGTCGGTAGCTTTAGTTACACCGTGAATATCGATGAGCATCAAGAACAGGGCAGTTCAGGCTATTGTGAATACATCGATTGCCGTGCTTTAAAGTGGCAAGAGATCAATAAAGAAGAAAAACTCATGAATGATTTTGCAAATATTGTGCCATGCACGCTTAAAAAATGAGTTGAAAAGCATAAAAATCACATAAATTGATCGTTATGTATTCGCTTAATCAGATTTTTTAAAAATAATTTGAAAAAGGGGTTGTGTCTGTTCTTAAATCCTGTAGAATGCACATCCATCGGCGGTGATGAAGATTAAAACTTCTGATAAAACAGTAACTTAACTAAGATTGGTTGAGTTGGGTTTTAGAAAGAAAGTTTGAAAATAATTTGAATTACTGGTTGACTCTTTAGAGATTTAGAGTAATATAGCCGACCTAGCTTGATGCTGACGAAGCATTGAGAAGATCATTAAGAGATTATGAAGAACAACTTGTGTGGATTTTTACTGGTTGATTGATCGAAATTATTTTCATTGATTGATGGTAGAAATTACTCGAAGTTTATTTGAGAAATATTTGTCAGAAAATTGATGAGCCAAGATTGGCGCCCTTTAAGGCGCTAAGCAATATTAAACTGAAGAGTTTGATCATGGCTCAGATTGAACGCTGGCGGCAGGCTTAACACATGCAAGTCGAGCGGATGAAAGTAGCTTGCTACTGGATTCAGCGGCGGACGGGTGAGTAATGCTTAGGAATCTGCCCATTAATGGGGGACAACAGTTGGAAACGACTGCTAATACCGCATACGCCCTACGGGGGAAAGCAGGGGATCTTCGGACCTTGCGTTAATGGATGAGCCTAAGTCGGATTAGCTAGTTGGTGGGGTAAAGGCCTACCAAGGCGACGATCTGTAGGGTCTGAGAGGATGATCCGCCACACTGGGACTGAGACACGGCCCAGACTCCTACGGGAGGCAGCAGTGGGGAATATTGGACAATGGGGGCAACCCTGATCCAGCCATGCCGCGTGTGTGAAGAAGGCCTTTTGGTTGTAAAGCACTTTAAGCGAGGAGGAGGCTACTTTGGTTAATACCCAGAGATAGTGGACGTTACTCGCAGAATAAGCACCGGCTAACTCTGTGCCAGCAGCCGCGGTAATACAGAGGGTGCGAGCGTTAATCGGATTTACTGGGCGTAAAGCGTGCGTAGGTGGCCAATTAAGTCAAATGTGAAATCCCCGAGCTTAACTTGGGAATTGCATTCGATACTGGTTGGCTAGAGTATGGGAGAGGATGGTAGAATTCCAGGTGTAGCGGTGAAATGCGTAGAGATCTGGAGGAATACCGATGGCGAAGGCAGCCATCTGGCCTAATACTGACACTGAGGTACGAAAGCATGGGAGCAAACAGGATTAGATACCCTGGTAGTCCATGCCGTAAACGATGTCTACTAGCCGTTGGGGTCTTTGAGACTTTAGTGGCGCAGCTAACGCGATAAGTAGACCGCCTGGGGAGTACGGTCGCAAGACTAAAACTCAAATGAATTGACGGGGGCCCGCACAAGCGGTGGAGCATGTGGTTTAATTCGATGCAACGCGAAGAACCTTACCTGGTCTTGACATACAGAGAACTTTCCAGAGATGGATTGGTGCCTTCGGGAACTCTGATACAGGTGCTGCATGGCTGTCGTCAGCTCGTGTCGTGAGATGTTGGGTTAAGTCCCGCAACGAGCGCAACCCTTTTCCTTATTTGCCAGCGGGTTAAGCCGGGAACTTTAAGGATACTGCCAGTGACAAACTGGAGGAAGGCGGGGACGACGTCAAGTCATCATGGCCCTTACGACCAGGGCTACACACGTGCTACAATGGTCGGTACAAAGGGTTGCTACCTAGCGATAGGATGCTAATCTCAAAAAGCCGATCGTAGTCCGGATTGGAGTCTGCAACTCGACTCCATGAAGTCGGAATCGCTAGTAATCGCGGATCAGAATGCCGCGGTGAATACGTTCCCGGGCCTTGTACACACCGCCCGTCACACCATGGGAGTTTGTTGCACCAGAAGTAGGTAGTCTAACCGCAAGGAGGACGCTTACCACGGTGTGGCCGATGACTGGGGTGAAGTCGTAACAAGGTAGCCGTAGGGGAACCTGCGGCTGGATCACCTCCTTAACGAAAGATTGACGATCGGTAAGAATCCACAACAAGTTGTTCTTCATGAAGATGTATCTGAGGGTCTGTAGCTCAGTTGGTTAGAGCACACGCTTGATAAGCGTGGGGTCACAAGTTCAAGTCTTGTCAGACCCACCACTATCTGACTAACGCAGTATGAAAATACTGAAGCGAACAGAACGTAAAGATATATCGAATCTATATGATAAGCTGGGGACTTAGCTTAGTTGGTAGAGCGCCTGCTTTGCACGCAGGAGGTCAGGAGTTCGACTCTCCTAGTCTCCACCAAATTTTAAGATCAGAAAAGCACTGCTTTTCCTTAAAATTTAAGCGAGAAGTTATACTTCGAGCACTGAGTAAGCGATCAGTTGGTTAGATTATAGAAATTAGTAAGAAATTGCGTATAATGCGCGTCTTGTTAACTTCTGTGATTTATCACAGTTGCTGCGATCCGATGAGGACGTAGACAATCATTAACAGAATATATTTGAGTTGAAATTAATTGTTTAACTCATCGAGAGAACGGTAGTTAGAGTTCAATAATTTATTATTGAGTACTAACAACTGTGATTGAAATGAGAACTAGCGAAATTAACTGAATCAAGCGTTTTGGTATATGAATCTAATTGAAGCTGTACTGTAGTTAAATCTACGAGACGCCAACTGTATGATCGAGCAATCGATCTGTTGCTAATCCTGCTTGTAAGGGTTAACGACTGTTTGGGGTTGTATAGTCAAGTAATTAAGTGCATGTGGTGGATGCCTTGGCAGTCAGAGGCGATGAAAGACGTAATAGCCTGCGATAAGCTCCGGGGAGGCGGCAAATATCCTGTGATCCGGAGATTTCTGAATGGGGAAACCCACTTACCATAAGGTAGGTATTGCAACATGAATACATAGTGTTGCAAGGCGAACGAGGGGAAGTGAAACATCTCAGTACCCTTAGGAAAAGAAATCAATTGAGATTCCCTTAGTAGCGGCGAGCGAACGGGGAAAAGCCCATTAAGTCATATCAGTTTTAGTGGAATGCTCTGGGAAGTGCAACCATAGTGGGTGATAGTCCTGTACACGAAAGGGCTGATATGATGATGTCGAGTAGGGCGAGGCACGTGAAACCTTGTCTGAATATGGGGGGACCATCCTCCAAGGCTAAATACTCCTGACTGACCGATAGTGAACCAGTACCGTGAGGGAAAGGCGAAAAGAACCCCTGTGAGGGGAGTGAAATAGATCCTGAAACCGCATGCATACAAGCAGTGGGAGCCGACTTGTTCGGTGACTGCGTACCTTTTGTATAATGGGTCAGCGACTTACATTCAGTAGCAAGGTTAACCGCATAGGGGAGCCGTAGAGAAATCGAGTCTTAATAGGGCGTTTAGTTGCTGGGTGTAGACCCGAAACCAGGCGATCTATCCATGAGCAGGTTGAAGGTTGGGTAACACTAACTGGAGGACCGAACCCACTGTCGTTGAAAAGCCAGGGATGACTTGTGGATAGGGGTGAAAGGCTAATCAAGCCTGGTGATAGCTGGTTCTCCCCGAAAGCTATTTAGGTAGCGCCTCGGACGAATACCATTGGGGGTAGAGCACTGTTTCGGCTAGGGGGTCATCCCGACTTACCAAACCGATGCAAACTCCGAATACCAATGAGTACTATCCGGGAGACAGACTGCGGGTGCTAACGTCCGTAGTCAAGAGGAAAACAATCCAGACCGCCAGCTAAGGCCCCAAAATTGTAGTTAAGTGGGAAACGATGTGGGAAGGCATAGACAGCTAGGAGGTTGGCTTAGAAGCAGCCACCCTTTAAAGAAAGCGTAATAGCTCACTAGTCGAGTCGGCCTGCGCGGAAGATGTAACGGGCTAAAACTACATGCCGAAGCTGCGGATTTGCAATTTATTGCAAGTGGTAGGGGAGCGTTCTGTAAGCCGATGAAGGTGGATTGAGAAGTCTGCTGGAGGTATCAGAAGTGCGAATGCTGACGTGAGTAACGACAAAACGAGTGAAAAACTCGTTCGCTGAAAGACCAAGGGTTCCAGTCCAACGTTAATCGGGGCTGGGTGAGTCGACCCCTAAGGCGAGGCCGAAAGGCGTAGTCGATGGGAAATTGGTTAATATTCCAATACTTCTGTGTAATGCGATGAGAGGACGGAGAAGGTTAAGTCAGCCTGGCGTTGGTTGTCCAGGTGAAAGACAGTAGGCATGCATCTTAGGCAAATCCGGGGTGCTCTATGCTGAGAGTTGATAGCAAGCTGTACTTGTACAGCGAAGTGGCTGATACCATACTTCCAGGAAAAGTCTCTAAGCTTCAGTTACACAGGAATCGTACCCGAAACCGACACAGGTGGTCAGGTCGAGTAGACCAAAGCGCTTGAGAGAACTCTGCTGAAGGAACTAGGCAAAATGGTACCGTAACTTCGGGAGAAGGTACGCTGCTTTTGGTGATGGAACTTGCTTCCTGAGCTGAGAGCAGCCACAGAAACCAGGCCCCTGCAACTGTTTATTAAAAACATAGCACTCTGCAAACACGAAAGTGGACGTATAGGGTGTGATGCCTGCCCGGTGCTGGAAGGTTAATTGATGGGGTTAGCGTAAGCGAAGCTCTTGATCGAAGCCCCAGTAAACGGCGGCCGTAACTATAACGGTCCTAAGGTAGCGAAATTCCTTGTCGGGTAAGTTCCGACCTGCACGAATGGCATAATGATGGGGGCGCTGTCTCCAGCAGAGACTCAGTGAAATCGAATTCGCCGTGAAGATGCGGTGTACCCGCGGCTAGACGGAAAGACCCCGTGAACCTTTACTGCAGCTTGACATTGAACTTTGATCTTACTTGTGTAGGATAGGTGGGAGGCTTTGAAACTAGGACGCCAGTTCTAGTGGAGCCAATCTTGAAATACCACCCTGGTAATATTGAGGTTCTAACTCTGCTCCATGATCTGGAGCGAGGACCATGTCTGGTGGGTAGTTTGACTGGGGCGGTCTCCTCCTAAAGAGTAACGGAGGAGTACGAAGGTGCGCTCAGCGTGGTCGGAAATCACGCGTAGAGTATAAAGGCAAAAGCGCGCTTAACTGCGAGACCCACAAGTCGAGCAGGTACGAAAGTAGGTCTTAGTGATCCGGTGGTTCTGTATGGAAGGGCCATCGCTCAACGGATAAAAGGTACTCTGGGGATAACAGGCTGATACCGCCCAAGAGTTCATATCGACGGCGGTGTTTGGCACCTCGATGTCGGCTCATCTCATCCTGGGGCTGAAGCAGGTCCCAAGGGTATGGCTGTTCGCCATTTAAAGAGGTACGCGAGCTGGGTTTAGAACGTCGTGAGACAGTTCGGTCCCTATCTACCGTGGGCGTTGGAAATTTGAGAGGATCTGCTCCTAGTACGAGAGGACCAGAGTGGACGAACCTCTGGTGTACCGGTTGTGACGCCAGTCGCATCGCCGGGTAGCTATGTTCGGAAGGGATAACCGCTGAAAGCATCTAAGCGGGAAGCCTACCTCAAGATTAGATTTCCCTAGGACTTTATGTCCTCTAAAGAGCCGTTGAAGACTACAACGTTGATAGGTTGGATGTGGAAGCATAGTGATATGTGAAGCTGACCAATACTAATTACTCGTGAGGCTTGACTATACAACACCCAAACAGTTGTTGTATAAAGCATCAATTGATTCGATATTCTACAAAACACCTTGATTTAGTGATCAAGCTAGTTAAACTAAGCAAACTTAATTCAATTCAAGTACTTCTGTTAATAACTTCTTTGACCAAGCAACGGCAATGAGAAACATCGTTTCGCAAGAAAGATGATTTCGATATAAGACCAAATGCAAAGTCACAACAGTTGTGCTGGCGACAATAGCAAGAGTGAACCACCTGATCCCTTCCCGAACTCAGAAGTGAAACCTCTTAGCGCTGATGGTAGTGTGGGGTTACCCATGTGAGAGTAAGTCATCGCCAGCTCATTATTCCTAAAAACACCCTGACTCTATCGAGCAGGGTGTTTTTTTATGCCGAAAAGAAAGTTGAAAAGCAAAATTTCGGTACGAATCGCAGAAATATATCAAATACAGTCATTAAAAAAGCCCCAACGTCCTGTTGGGGCTTTTTGTTATATTCCAATATTTCAACCAATAGTATCGAGCTGTCTTCGTGCATGTTTTAAAGCTGTACGTATTCCTTCTTCTAGAGTGGGGTGGTAAAAGGGCTTTTGCAAAATATCATCAATCCTCAGTTCTTCAGAAATCATCCAAGAGAGTAGATGAGCTAAATGTTCAGCAGATTCAACCAATAACTCTGCGCCCAATAACTTTCTTGTATTTATATCTACATACAGTTCTATAGCACCTTTATTTTTGCCTAATACAATCGCGCGTCCTTGCTTTTCATAATGAACTAAGCCTGTAATAAATTTAATATTTTGTTCTTTAAGTTGCTTATAACTTTGACCCACAGTCGCCATTTCAGGCGAACTAAACATAATACCAAGTGGCGTAAGTGTTTTTAGATTTTTAACCTCTGGATAATTTAAACAGTTGTTTACAGCAAGTTTACCTTCATGTGCCGCTTCATGTTGAATGGGCGTGTTAGTGAATGCATCACCCACGATGAAAATTGGTAAATCTGAAAGTTGTTTGGTTTGTTTATTAATCGGTAAACTTTCTACATCTTCAAAACTAGAATCGATATTTTTTAAATTTAAATTGCCTAAGTGAGTCGTTCGACCAGTGGCCAACAATAAATAATCGACCTTCAAATTTTTTTGCTGATGATCTTCAGTATAAGTAATTGAGACACTAGGGCCATCTCTTCTAACTTCATCGGGAAGGATTTCAAATTTAATATGGAGTTCTTTTGATATTAAATTCTGAGCTAAGACTTGTAGTTGTGGACTGCTTAAGCTACCAATTTTTCGACTTCGTGCAAAAACGGTAGTTTCTACTCCAAGACGTTGCATGGCTTGTGCCAATTCAATTGCAATCACGCCACTGCCTACAATAGCAAGCGATTTTGGGAGAGTTTCGAGTTCAAATACTTCATCTGAAGTAATCAGTTTATCTTTTAAAGTTTCTTTCCATTTGGGGTTAACAGCAGGTTTAGATCCTACAGCAATAATGAAAGATTTCGCTTGGTATTTGTTTCCATTGACTAAAACTGTATTTTTATCGATGAACGTAGCCCGACCAGAAATTTTATGTTGAGGATCCCAACTTTCAACATCCTTTAATGTGGCTCTAGTAAAGCGATCTCTTAAATCATGAACATGTTGCATGACTTTTGAAGTATCGATGGTCGCTTGAGTAATCAGAGAGACATTTTCTGCATGCTGTATATCATGCATACGATTGGCTGTTGAAATTAAGACTTTACTCGGCATACAACCCACTCTTGCACATGTCGTATCCCAAGGACCTTCGTTAATCATCAAAATATTCTTTGTTTTTTTTATGGCCTGTTTATACGCTGAAATTCCCGCAGTGCCTGCCCCAATAATAATGATGTCATACATCTAAATGAATCCTTTTATTGTGATTTTAATAGTGTGCACATAAAAATACCCTCATGATAGAGGGTATTTGTTGGCTTAAAGTTTTACTTAATATTTGTTAGTGTTCGAGTAATGGATTTATTATCTATTTGGAGCGTTAAATTATGCTTGTAATTTAAAGATACAGCCGAAGCTTTCTCTAAGAAGTTTAGAACATTTGGACCTGATAAATAAATACTTCCACTTATACTTTTAGTATTTGTTGATGGTGTTTGATTATCGATTCTCTGTCCTGTTACAGCACTTACATTCGGTAAGTCTAATATTTGAGATCCATCTGTATTAACAGTGAAAGATGAGGTTATTCGACCAGGTACTGAACCTACAGTGAGTGTTACTGGCTCAATATTTGGTGTTGCTGGATTATCATTGGTGATTACACTATAGCTTGAGTCTGCTTGAATAACGTAAAATTCTCCTTCTTTGTAGGTCGGATCATTATAAATATTAAAGCCACCTGTACTACCATCAGCGTCAGGAATATTCACAAAACGGATTTGCTCGGTTTGTTTTAAGCCCCAAGATTGTAAATATGGATAACCAAATTTTCCAGTGACAACGATGTTATTAAGATTTTTATCAGCATTTTGGTTTTCATAAATAATGACTGATGTTTCGCCAATGTAGCTTTCTAAACTTTCTTTAGGTTGTAAATTAGCTAAATCTGCAGCTTTTACATTAAAATTCCAATTAATATATTTATTACCCAATAAGTTTTTTAGTTTTTCTCCATGAATCACGTAGCATCCCTGAATAATTTTTTCTTGTAGGTCAGTAGCTTCACTTGCTGGAGTTTCATCACGGTCAGCATGGCAGTCTTCATAATAAATAAATTCAGTTTTATTTTCATTAAATTTTGAATGCACATCAATCGCAAGTTTTAAAATACCATTTCCAAAAGTATCTAAAGCATGGTCAATATATCCTTTTTGAGTAATTGAATTATTTATATCTAGTTCACCAAATAAAACCGAACCCTCCCTATGAATATGATCTTCAAAAAATTTAGTCTCATTGGTATCCGTTGTGGTTGAGTAATCGCCACTATCTGTTGTATTCTGTTTCTCATAATATCCATCACCTCCTCCACAAGCACTTATTAAGCTTGTTAGAGATAAGCATAAAACTAATTTTGAAAATTTCATTACTTCCCCTAGAAAATTCTTCTTTTGTTTAATCTGTTTATATTGTGTAAAGATAACATACATAAAAAATGGCGCAAAGTGCGCCATAATTTTTATCCGATGATTTTAAAGCCCTGAACCTACCATCACGGTTGCAGTAGGACGGACATTCATCGTACTACATGCCGAAAGTAGAACAAGACTGAAAAGTACAATTAACACTTTATTCATTCAATAAACCTAAAGATTTTGCTTGATTAAATAATACGGTAGAACGTGCACCCGATTTACATACTAAAAGTATAGGTTTCGGTAGGCTATTGTAATATTTAGCAAATTCTTCAGCATCTGTCTCAGTAATTTGACCTGAAATAACAGGTTGATAAATGAGACTGACATGTGCTTGTTCAGCAATCTCCCGAAGTTCATTGGCCGTGGTTAAATTTCCCGGCTCTTGATCAGGACGGTTCACAATGACCGATTTGAAGCCTTTGCCCATTAAGCTTTTAAACTTCTCCGTGGTCATTTGACCAGTCACGCTCACTTTCGGCGTTAAAGCTTTACTCAAGCTTGCTGTATCAGCAAATGACGTTGTTACTGAAAAACTAAAAACACAACACAAAATAAATTTGATCAGATGCTTAGTCATCCAATAAATCCATTTGCTTTGCCAATTGGTAGAGGTTGTTTGAGCGATTTCCGGTACGGCAGAACATCAGAACCGGTTTAGGCAATTCATTGAAGTGATTGGCAAAAGCGCGAACATCTACTTCAGTGATTTGACCTGCGACCACAGGTTGGTAAACATAATCTAAGCCTGCTGCACGTGCGGCTTCTTCAATTTGGACACTGGTTGGTTGGCTTGGACCACCTTCCATATCAGGACGGTTATTGATTACCGATTTAAAGCCTTTTTCAACCACCTGAGTGAGATGTTCAGGTCCGATTTGACCTGCGAAACCAACATTATCGCTCATTTTTTCACTCCCAAAATTTTGGCTTATGGATTTTACATTATCATAGCACTAAGCATTGTTTTGAGCTGAATCAGACTTTAAAAATTGAGTAAATATAAGTAAAAATAGCCAATTGATCTAGGGGTTAGTATTGATCAAAAGGATTAAATTCAGTGCTGTGATGATTGAAATTTAAATTTATCTGATCGAAGGGTTGGTATTGTCAAAACCAGCTCCATTACAATACTGAGATAAAACTATTTGAGAAATCATGATGATTATTGTCTGTCCATCGTGTGGTGCGAAAAATCGTGTACCTGAAGATAAACTAAATTCACAGCCAAATTGTGGTCAATGCCATGAGACATTGATTCCACTAGCACCCATTGAACTGAATGAACAAAATTTCAGTAACATGGTGACGCATAGTGATTTGCCTATTCTGATCGATCTTTGGGCAGAGTGGTGTGGACCGTGTAAAATGATGGCACCGCACTTTGCTGAAGTGGCCAAACATAATCCAAATGTGGTCTTTGCTAAGATTGATACCGAAGCCAATCCGCGCTTGAGCAGTGCCTTCAATGTACGCAGTATTCCGACTTTGGTTTTGATGAATAAAACAACAGAAGTTGCTAGAATAAGCGGTGCTTTACGTGCTAACCAATTACAAGAATGGTTAGACCAACAATTCAATGCTCATCGATAAAAGCCCGGAGTTAATGTGTCAGATTCTTATATAAAACCAGAAGGTACACTGTCTTTACAAACCATTGCGATGCCAGCAGACACCAACTGGAGTGGTGATGTATTTGGTGGTTGGATTGTGTCGCAAATGGATTTGGCAGGTGCGATTCACGCAGAGCGTTTTAGTAAAGGGCGTTGTGCAACCATCTCGATTAACCAAATGACATTTTTGGTTCCTGTAAAAGTCGGTGATGTGATCAGTTGCTACACCAAAATTTTAAAAGTCGGCAATACCTCGATTCAAATGCAAATTGAAGTCTGGGACAGTCATGACAGCTCACGTGATCCTATTCGTGTCACTGAAGGGGTATTTACCTTTGTTGCGGTGGATGTCAAAGGTGGCAAACGTGCCATTCCTGAAGATGTAAAACAGCAGTATTTGGCTTCTCAAGAGGCTTAATCTGTAGATTCACAAGCCTTATATGACCGCTTAGAATGAAATTTAAAATCCCAACCTTGTGTTGGGATTTTTTATAAAGAAGTTGATCTTAGAACATTGTATGGTTGTTTGCGGCTTTTTCAGGGACCGCTTGTTGAACATCCCAATGCTCAACAATTTTGCCATTTTCAACACGGAAAATATCAACGATTGCTGTGCCTTGATCCTTTGCATTTTCTTGGGAATGGACATGTAAAAAGACTAGATCTCCCTCAGCAACAGCACGTTTAATTACACTTTTGGCTTGTGGGTTTTCTTTAAAGTAGCCGCTAAAGTAATCGACAAAGGGTGCCTTACCATCAGGAACATGTGGATTGTGCTGAATGTATTGATTGCCAATATAACGATCTGCATAGGCTTGAACTTGATGCTTTAAGAAAACACCTTCATAAAAATCCGTCACAATCTGTTTATTTTGTTCCGCAGTAAATGATGTATTCGTGTTCTGATTATCGGCAGATGTTTCTTGATTGGTTAATTCGGAAGAAGCTACATTGGCTTGAGTCGTGCGATTTGAACTACATGCAGTGAGTAATGTGGTTACAGCAAGACCAGAAATTAAAACGGTATTACGAATAGAATATTTGATCAGGGAAGATAGCATGAAGGTGCCCAAGTTTAGTTTTTTTAGAAGGACTGATCTTGGGCGAAAATATGCTTAAAAACTGTTCAAAAAGTGTCAAATTGTGCACAGTTTTTGTATCTTTCATACTTACCTAAAGGTAAGTTTTAATTGGTTTTTTAGTCTTAATATGAGTTATTTTTTGAGTGATGCTTTAGATACCCAAGCCCACAGCATTTGGCATTGGATCGGTTCTTCACCCGATTCATCGGTCACGCTCACTTGAACCAAAGTTTCACCTTTGTCTGAATGTTGCATCTGTTGAATTTGTTCATCATTTAAAGTTGCAATAGCAGTCATTGCGCCTTTGCTGGGACGTTTAAAGTCGACATGTAGGCTCTTAATGAGGACGATTGAACTGTCAGGTACATTCATACCTGTGACAAAACCGGTTGCGGTTTCTGCCAGCAGTGCCATCGCGCAGGCATGCACTTGACCAATATGGTTCTGCATTGCTTTGTGATTTTCGATTTTGACCACCACTTTATTGCGCGTGACCTCTAAATAACGTAGCTTTGCAGAACCGACCATCGGAACGACACGGCCAAAGGCTTTACTCCATAAAGTACTTCGAATGCCTTGCGGAAATTTCGAAGTCGTTTTGACTAATTTAGATAAACGATTGCCTTGAGCCATAATCAAATCCTATGTTTATGTATAAGGACTTAGTCCTTAAAGTTGTTAAATTGCAGTGGTACACCAAATTGTTGTTCTTTTAAAAACGCCATAATTTGTTGCAAAGTATCGCGTTTTTTATCGGTCACACGAATTTTGTCACCTTGAATAGAAGATTGCGCTTTGATGCCGCTTTCTTTAATGGCTTTATTAATTTTTTTTGCGGTATCAGAGTCAAGACCATCTTTGAGTTTAATCACTTGAATCACATTTTTACCAGAAGCGGTCATTTTTTGTGGATCAAGTGCTTGGATATCGACTTTACGTTTAAAGAAGTGATTTTCCAGCATGCTATAGACTTGTTCACATTGGAAATCACTTTCAGTTGAGATTTTAATCTCTTTATTTTTTTCGCTAAGTTCAATTTTTACATCGTGACCACGGAAATCGAAACGGGTTGCAATTTCTTTTTCAGTATTTTGAACCGCATGGTTCACTTCAAAAATCTCTAATTCTGAAACAATATCGAAAGAAGGCATAGTTTAGACCTTTACAAAGGGAAAGAATATCTGAGATGCTAGGGATGTTTTCTTCATTTGCCAAGTGTTGTTTACATCAAAGGAGTGCACAATGATCCGTAAACAAGAAATTACAACATTTGAGTTCCCAGAAGGTGCAGTAATCTGGGATGTTCGTGACGCAAAAGCCTATGCAGAAGGCCATGTCAAAGGTGCTGTTAATCAGCCCATTGACGGGTTAAATGCTGATCTTTTGACTCAGGTGGATTCGGATCAGTCGATTTACATCTTATGTGGTGGTGGAAGTAAAGCGCCACGTGCAGCTGAAAAGTTAGAAGGTTTTGATAGCTCTCGTGACTATGTGGTTCTGATGGGAGGAACGCGCGCAGTACGTGATGCGGGCATTGCTTTAGAACAGGGATCATAAAAAATAAAAGCGCCGTCAGGCGCTTTTTTGTGGATGCCATATTTGCATCGTCGTTAATTTTCAGACAATCAAATAAGAAACTTTATTTCTCATCCGATTGTGGTTTTTGATAATAGGGTTTCTTTGGTTTGACTTTTTTAACAAAACGTCTTGGATTGATCTTTTTCAAAATATCGATCGACACAGGACTAAACTCATTCAGCATGTCAGATGCTAAAATTTCAGCACATAACGGTGCATATAAATACCCCTTAGAGCCTAAGCCTGACAGGGTATAAATTTCAGAATTTGTATCGAGTTGTCCCACCAATGGAAAATAATCCAAGCTTTGCGCACGGACGGAAGCTCGACCTTGCCACGTGTCTAAGGCAGGAAGTTGTTTGGCTTGCTCAGGGAAAACCAATTCAAACAGCTCATAGTTATGCTGATGATCTTCTAACAACACTTCATCATCAGCACGATGCGGAAAGAAAGATGCCCCTAAAATCAATTCTTGATCATTGATCTTTGCACAGTAGCCACCGTAGCTATGCGCGAGTTGAGCGTTAAAATCAGATGCTTGATAGTGCATCCAACTGACTTGTCCACGATTCGGTTTTAACGCAGGGTAATAATCGAAAAATTGTGGGCTATTCAGCGCACAGCAGACAACCACATGATCAACCACATCAATGCATTGATCATTCGCATAGAGCGCAACCCCCTCAGATGTTTGATCAATACGATCGATACCCAGCTGTTTAAAGTGAATCAGCGAATGAGCTAAAACTTCATCTTTAAAAAGCTCGGGTTTGACGGTTCCAGCTTGCTCAAAACATAAGGCATCATAGTTTGCCTCGATTTTTTGATCGTTGTTTATCTGTGAGCGATCTTTAAAACTAAAAACGCCGTCAGGATAGCCTTGCATCAATTTGAATGATTCTTCAGGCTGTTTCAGTACAAATTGATTCACTGCGACAGGATGAAAGGCTTTGAATTTTGGATAATGACTTAAGGCAAATTTCCAGCTCACCGTCATTAAGTGGTCATCAATTTTATCAATCGGATTTAACCGAGGGTTAAGTAATGCCAATGGATTACCTGATGCCCCTGAAATCGGCTCAGATTGATCGTAAATGCGCACTTGATGACTACGCAGTGCTACGGCATAGGCAGTGCTTAAACCGGCGATGCCTGCACCAATCACGGCGATCTTGCGTTGTGGGGCATTCGCGACTTTATATGAAGCATTGTTTGTTAAATTCGGTTGAATCGTATCCGAGTGTTCGACTTGATCCGACTCTAGTAATGCCCAAATCGCTTTGAGCATTTCTCGTTTATGACCGAAGCCTTTGGGGCGAGACGTTGTGATCCCGAGGTGTTCTAGCCCCCGTCTCAATTGACCTGCGACACTAAAGGATGAGAATGTTGTGCCGATCTCAGATAAACGAACCAGTTCGGTAAGGACATTGTTTTGCCACAATTCAGGATTGACAGCAGGTGCAAAGCCATCTAAAAACCAGGCATTGACCGCATGCTGTTTGGGTAATTGTTGTAGGTTTTCTAAGGCATCACCGAGCCATAAATCGATGGAGAAGCGTTCATGACTAAAATGAATCCGATGTCCGCCTGAAATAGGCATCGGGTACTGTGCAATCAATTGATCGGCTAGAGGTTTTAGTTCAGGCCATGCATTAAGGGCACGAATCAGATCAGCTTTGCTGAGCGGATGCTTTTCAAAACTTACGATATGTAAATGGCTGTGGTTATCAGGACGAGCCTGTTGCCACAGTTGCCATAAAGCCAAGACATTTAAACCCGTTCCAAAACCGATTTCACCGACACAGAAGTAGTCAAAATCTTTCAGTTGGGATAATCGAGCGCTTAAATCATTGCCCTCTAAATACACGTAACGAGATTCAAGTAATCCGTTGTCTTTAGAGAAATAAATATCACCAAAATGGCTGGAAATAGGAATTTCGATTCCATCAATGCATTGCCAAGTTAATTCAGCAGTTTGAATGGCTTTAGACAAGAGGGTAAACCTTTTGAAAATGAAAACAGAAGAGGAGTAAAAAATTGGATCGAGTCAGTGGCTTACCACTGACGACGACGTTTGGTGTAAATATAACTTGCGATCAGGAAACCAAAAAAAATGCCGACAGCAATGGTCGCTGCGCCATATAAGAACATCTGTGCGCTACGTTCACTTTGTAACACCTGCACTTGAACGCCTAAATTATCATTTTTCAATTGTAATTCTTGGTTCTGAGCCAAAGCATCTAAATTGGCTTTTTCCAGTTGCTGTAAACGTGTCGCTTGATCTTTAACGAGGGCTTTAACTTTGGCTTCAGCCGCTGCTTTTTGTTTGGCAATTTGTTCAGCAGTTAAAGGTTTATTGTCTTCAGCTGTAACCGGAGTTTGAGCATTGGCTGTGGTGGCTAAAGCGGTGGTCATCGCTGTTGCAGTTTGCACAATTGGATTGCCCAATGGCTGTGCACTAGCCGGCTTTTGAGCAGTTGCAACAGGTGCTACTGTGTTTTGTGGCGCTACGGATTGAGATGTAGTGTTTGGAGATGAAGTGTTTGCAGATGCAGCCCCTTGAGCAGGGACGGCTTCAACCGCCCATGCAGACGAGCACAGTAACGTGCTCAAGAAAAGTCCTTTGATGGCAAATTGCATCTTATTTTCCATTCGGTAGCGCTTTATTAAAGGGCTTAACATCAATATGCGAATAGATGCCTTCTTTTAAGAAGGGCTCTTCAGCTAACCATGCATCAAGTTCTTCACGGGTATCAAAATCTAAAATTAGGGTACTGCCATAAAAACCATGCTGTGGATTTTCACGATCGATTGGCATTGCACCGGCAACAATGACACGACCTTCAGCATCTAATTGTTCTAATCGAGCCAAATGTTGCGGACGAGTTGCTAAACGTTTTTCGACTGTACCCGGAGCGTCGGTACAGGTGATTACAAA
This sequence comes from Acinetobacter lanii, assembly GCF_011578285.1. Classification (NCBI taxonomy): domain Bacteria; kingdom Pseudomonadati; phylum Pseudomonadota; class Gammaproteobacteria; order Moraxellales; family Moraxellaceae; genus Acinetobacter; species Acinetobacter lanii. Next base: position 484,061 of record NZ_CP049916.1, read on the forward strand.
TAAAGCCATTTACTTTCTCTATTCTTTATAAGGGGCAGATTATTCTTCAGGCGACTTAAAGTGCTTACGCAGAATAATAAACTGAATAATAATAAAGGAAAACATCACGATCATGTCACCAAAAGCGGTGAATTCACCCCAATATTTTCCGTTGGCAAAGATAAACGCAAAGAAAATATGTAAGCAGGCCATGCCCACAAACATCAGTCCCCAAGACATATTTAATTTTTTCCAGCCTTGCTCAGTCAGTTCTAACACAGGGCCGAATAAACGCTTGATCAAAGGTTTACGTTCTTTACCAAAATACGGTGAAATAAAGAAAGCCGCAGCAAAGGCAAAATTCAAAATGGCTGCTTTTAGACGAATATAAAAATCGTCACTCAGCATTAAGGTAATCCCACCAAAAATCACCGTCATAAACAACACCAACCATTGTTGTTTATCCAAATGGAAACGCTGTCTGACAAACAATGCGCCGTAGACCACGAGCATGGAAATAATTAAGCCGGTCGTTGCCACTAAAATATTGTTGTTATCAACACCACCTGCAGAGCCAATCAATTGTAATAATGGATGTTCTGAATCTTTAGGATCGACTGTTTTATATAACCAAAAGAAAATTATGAGTGGCACAAAGTCTAAAAGTGCTTTCATGTTAAAGTATCTATTCTGTTCAGGTGAATGGGTAGTATAAAAGATGCAAGGCGTAGATTTACACACACATAGCAATATTTCTGATGGGACTTATACCCCAGAATTATTGGTTCAGGCTGCCCTTGAAAAAGGGATTCACACACTTGCATTGACTGACCACGATAGCATGGATGGATTGGCTTTAGCGGAAAAAATTGCAAATAATCAGCCGATTCAGATTATTTCTGGGGTCGAGATTTCAAGCCAATGGTCAAGACCTTCGACCAACAAGACTTACGGCGTGCATATCGTGGCACTCAATATGCAAAATATGCAGCCATTACAACAACTTTTGCAAGAACAAAAGCGTATTCGTGCCCAACGTGCGATTCAAATTTGTCAGTTACTCGAACCCCTCATTCAGATGGATATTTATCCCGATGTGGTGGCAAAGGTAGAGGGTGAGCCGGATCGAATTACTCGAACCCATATCGCCAAAACCTTAGTAGAAAAGGGCATCGTGGCACGTCCACAACAGGCGTTTGATAAATATATCAAAGAGGGTAAAAAAGCCTATGTGAAATTTGATGGTTTAGGTTTGGCTGAAACCATTCAAGTGATTCACGAAAGCCAAGGCTTTGCCGTCCTTGCCCATCCAACTCGCTATGATCTTTCTGCGACCAATGTGCGTTATTTAATTGAGCGCTTCGCACAACATGGCGGAGATGCGGTTGAGCTTCCCCCTGCAATTGAACCTGCTTCGACCCGTCAAATGGTCGATCGGATGATTGAACAGTGTAATTTAAAAGTCTCGGTGGGCAGTGATTTTCATGGTGATAACATGCCATGGATTAAGCTGGGCAATATTCCCACCTTAAAACAAGGGCAAGTCGGGATTTGGGAAAGCTTCGTTTAGTTCTATTTTAAAAGCTCGAGCTTAGCTTTTACTTTTAGCAGCGCATGCCTCCCTTGGATCAGAGAGGTCATGCAAGCCATAACCAAACTGTATAAACCAAAGATGGTTATAAAAGATTGTGATCCATCGCTTGAATCGGTGGCGGTGTCGGTTTACCCAAAGTCCCTAATAATTCAATTTCAATGGTTCTGACCATGGAGTCTAAAGGTAAGTCATTACTTTGCGTACCAAAAGGCTCTTCAATTTCGGAACTTAAGGCATCGAGTCCCAAAAAGGTATACGCCAAAATACCGACCATAAGGGGTGTCGCTAAACCCAACACTGAGCCTAAGCTAAACGGCAACATAAAGCAGAAAAAATACACGGTACGATTGAGTAGTACTGAATATGCAAAGGGCAAAGGCGTAGTGGCGATACGGTCACAGCCGGTTTGTACTAGGCTGAGTTCAGTCACATGCTGATTCATTTGCATATAAACGATGTCAGAAATTTCCCCTTCTTTCAGCGCTGACATCAGCTCCCAATGGATGAGACTCAGGGTGTATTGCGGGGCATTGGTTTGTTGATACAACTGGGTCAACGCCTGCTGACTGAGTCCACTGGTTTCTAACATCGCATCGGGTGAATGAGTTTGATGACGCAAACGATCTCGCAGTACATTGGCAAATACAATCACATGCTGAATCACACGCTCACGACGACCTTGCGGCAGAATACGGCAGTCACGGTCAAAATGACGTGCATTGGCAATCAGCATACCCCATAGCTTACGGGCTTCCCACCAACGGTCATAACAGGCACTATTTTTAAAGCCTAAAAACAGTGACAGCACCACCCCAATCAGGGTAAAGCCGACCAATGGAATTTCTGGAAAACGATAGAGGTCAATATACTCAATTCCTCCGACCACAGCGGAGAGCAACATCACCAAGCCTAAAGGCGGAAGAACTTTAGGTAGAATTGTGCCACGCCATGAAAATAATAGTTTTAGCGTATCGTTTTGATCACGGACAATCATGGAATTAGGGTCTGTATTTTTTTATGATCTTCATCGCTTGACGGTTGCTTGTCAATGCAAAATTTCAATTCAGCGCATAGATGTTTAAATTGTGAATTTATCCTATTTTTTTGAGAAGTTGATGCTCTGCAAATGAAAAACTTTGTTCGCTTGAAATGATTAAATGATCAAGCAGGCGAATTTCTAAAAGTTGACAGGCTTGTTGTATTTCTAAGGTCAGTTGCTTGTCTTCAATCGAGGGTTCAGCGATACCTTTGGGATGGTTATGCGCAATCACAATGGCGGTAGCATGATGATGAATCGCATGTCGAATTAACTGATTGATCGAAATATTGCAGTAGTTGGTCGAGCCATAGAATAGTTTCTTAAAATTAATTTTGCGTAGCTGTGCATCCAAACACAATACCGCAAACACTTCCTGCGTTTCGCCGAGCAATTCATATCGTAAATAGTCTCGAATCAGATCCGAACGACTCAAATCCGCCCCTTGTTGTAGATGATGGCGTAAGTAGCGCCGTCCAAGTTCTTTTACTGCCATCAGCTGAGAATATTTGGTGTCGCCAATGCCATGAAATTGTCTTAAATCTGATAGTGAAGCATCAAAAATAGCAGACAAATTGCCAAAGTGTTGAATCAAAATCCGAGCAAGTTCGACGGCTGAATGTTGCTGTGAGCCTGAGCGTAAAAAGATCGCAAGCAGCTCGGCATCAGACAGACTTGAAGCGCCTTGTAGCAGTAAGCGCTCTCTTGGGCGCTCTTGTTCGGGCCACTGCTTAATTGAATTATTCATTATTATTCACTGTATTAATTTGATTTATTTTAGGAGACTTTTCATATTTCCCAAGTCGACAGCTTGGGTGCAAGATTATTTAATGCTATTGTGAGCGCCACTGCAACAGAAAGGTAGCCTGATCGTGAGTTTCGATCTCAGTGTGTTTTCCAATAAAAATATTATTCTTGCTGTCACCGGTGGTATTGCTGCCTATAAAAGTGCGATTTTGGTTCGCCGACTCAAAGATTACGGTTTCAATGTCCGTGTGGTCATGACTAAAGGCGCGCAAGCCTTCATTACACCGCTGACCTTTCAAGCCTTATCGGGCAACCCCGTTCATTCAGAATTATTAGATCCCGAAGCGGAAGCGGGTATGGGACATATTGAATTGGCTCGTTGGGCAGACTTGGTTCTCGTCGCACCCGCCAGTTGTGACACCCTTGCAAAATTTGCTGCAGGCTTGGCAGACGATTTACTCAGTACCTTATATTTAGCGACCAAAGCCCCGGTTTGGGTCGCACCTGCCATGAATCAGCAAATGTGGGCAGCCAAACCAACACAGCGTAATTTAAACACCTTGGTGGAAGATGGCGTGCATGTGATCATGCCGGAAGCCGGTTCACAAGCTTGTGGTGATGTCGGTTTAGGACGTATGCCTGAACCTGAAGATTTGGCTGAACAAGTCCGTGAGTATTTCCATAAAGCACAACGTGCGATTGCGGAAAAATTTGGTCTATTGGCGGGTAAGAAAGTCACCATTACCGCAGGGCCAACACGAGAAGCGATTGACCCTGTACGTTATATTTCTAACCACAGTACCGGAAAAATGGGTTTTGCTTTGGCGGCAGCGTGTTATAGCGCAGGGGCAAAAGTTACACTCATTGCAGGACCTGTCAGTCTAGATACCCCGAATGGCGTCGAGCGTAAGAATGTGTCATCTGCGATGCAAATGTTGGATTTGAGTATGCAACAGCTGTATGATGGCTGTGATATCTTTATTGCGACTGCTGCGGTAGCGGATTACCGTGTCGCTGAAGTGTCTGAGCATAAAATCAAAAAAGCAGGTGATGAGCTTGCCGTATCTTTAGTGAAAAACCCCGATATTGTGGCGACCATTGCTCAGCAAAAACAACGCCCATTTATGGTCGGTTTTGCCGCTGAAACGCGTAATGTTGAAGAATATGCAGCAGGTAAGTTAGTGGCGAAAAAACTCGATATGATTGCCTGCAATGATGTATCCCGTGCGGATATTGGTTTTGCATCGGATCAAAATGCCATGACCGTATTCTTTGCCGATCGTTACGAGATGGAAAAACGTGATTTAGAAAAGGCTTCTAAGCAAGAGATTGCACAGCAGTTGGTTGAAGCGATTCATGATGCTTTAGAACAACAGCAACCTGTGGTCTAAATGACAGGGCATAAAATGTAAAAAAGACCGCAGATGCGGTCTTTTTTGATTTTCAAACTTAAAAACTTAAGCTTGACCTTCCGCTGCAGCAGCTTGCGCACGTTGCATATTGGCTTCAAATTCAGCATCGAAGTTAATCGGTGTAAGAAGCAATTGTGGGAAGCTACCTTTAGTCACAAGATCATTCACCGCTTCACGTAGGAATGGGAACAAAATGTTCGGGCAGTAAGCGCCGAGAATGTAAGGAAGACGTTCTTCTTCAACGCCATCAACCAAGAAAATACCTGATTGAGTCACGTCTACGATAAATGCAGTTTCGCCTGCATTATTGGCTTGAACAACCACTTTTAAAGACACTTCAAAATGGGTTGGGTCTACTTTTTCAGCAGCAGATGACAAGTTAATGTTTAATTCAGGTTGCCATTCTTTCGTGAAAACGCTCGCCCCAGGCACTTCAAAAGAAATATCTTTAGTATAAATACGTTCTAACGCGAGTTGTGGTTGAACTTGTTGTTCTTCACTCATTCTATAATCCTTCGTAAACGAGATGGTGTAACTAAATTATTGTACGGATAGCTTAAGCAAGTAATTCGTCGAGTTTGCCTTCACGCTCTAAAGCATAAAGTTGGTCGAAACCACCGATGAATTGATCTTTGATAAAAATTTGCGGCACAGTACGGTGATTGGTACGTTGCATTAACTCGATACGCACTTCAGGTGCTTCTTGAGACAAATTCACTTCTTTATATGCAATGCCTTTACGTTCAAGTAGTTGCTTCGCACGAACGCAGTATGGGCAAACAGATGTTGAATAAACAGTGACTTGAGCTGTCATGTTTCAGACTCCTAAGTTAAGCTTTTTTGCTTTTAACCAATGGTAAGCCTTGGGCTTTCCAGTTACTCACACCGCCATCTAAACGATAGCTATCTGTATGACCGACTTGTTGTAAAGCACTACCTGCCACTTGACCCAAGTTGCAAATAAACACTAAAGGACGATCAGCTGATTTTAATTCTTCAAGATGAGTCGACAATTGGCTGTAAGGAATATTACGGCTACCACTGATGTGACCTTCACGGAAATCTTTCCCGTCACGAAGATCGATCAACATTGCATTTTTAGCTTTAACCAAAATACCGAGCGACTGTGGTGAAATTTTACGACCATTGCGTTGTCCTTCAAATACAAAGAACAGAACGATTAATGCACCTAAAATTGCAAACAAGAAGGGGTGATTCCCCATAAATTCCAACCAACGTTCCACAAATCACCTAATGACAAATTAAAAACTGCGTAGAGTATAGCGTATATATATGGTGATCAAAATCACCGCTTCAAGGCTTCGGATAAAGAAAACTAATTTTTTTGTTGCGCCTCAGTGATCTCCGCAATTAAGCGTAAATAACTGTCTAAACGACGCGATAAAATTTTACCTTCATCGACTGCCTGTTTAATCGCACATTGCTTTTCATGGGTATGGGTACAGTTACGATACTGACAATGCCCAATATAATCCGCAATTTCAGGAAAACCTTGATCAATCTTGTCTAAATCAAGATGCCACAGACCAAATTCACGAATCCCTGGAGAGTCAATCAGAGCGCCATTTTCACCAAAACCGATTAAACGAGTCGAGGTGGTGGTGTGTTGACCCAAGGCAGAGTTGTCTGAAATCACATTGGTTTTCTGCGCGGCATCTGGAACGATGGCATTAATCAGGGTGCTTTTACCTACCCCAGATTGACCCACAAAAGCCACGGTTTCATTGTCCAAACGCTGTTTCAGTTCAGTCAAATCACCATTCGACTGCGTCAACATAAATTCATAACCCAAGGCACGGTATTCTTCGACTAATTTCAGTCGAGTATCCTCTTCACCCTGAAGTAAATCGCATTTATTCAGGACCAACAAAGCCGGAATTTTGGCATCTTCACAAGCCACCAAATAACGGTCGATCAGGGTCGGTGCAGGCTCAGGCAAAGGGGCAATCACGATCACGATCAAGCTGATATTGGCTGCCACAGGTTTAACTTTGTGATAGCGGTCAGGGCGGGTCAGCAGTGAACGACGAGGGTGAATCGCGGTGATAATCCCCAAACCTGTGTTGGGATCCGCTTGCCATTTCACCCGGTCACCAGTGACCAAAAGTTCTAAATTGGTACGGGTATGACAGCGCCAAACACTGCCAACGTCAATCGGTTTCCAAAAAGATTCAGGCTCGCCCGCTTTGGTTTCGGGACGAATAGGGTGATCTTGAGGGACAGAAAGGGCTTGTACTTCGAGTTGTCGACCATAATGTTGAACGACCAGACCTTCTAAGTCATCAGAAGTATCGAGATCTTCTTGACGTGTTTGATGTTGCTTCTGAATGCGGCGTTGCTGCTGTTCAGTTAAACGACGTTTACGAATTAAAGCCATTCATAACCTGATAAAACCATAACAATTGGATGGCAAAAATAGCATGACCCGCTATGGAATTACAGCATCGAGGCGATTAATTTGCTATTCTTCTTCTTTTAATCGTCCAATAAGATTGCACAAGTATGAGCAGCACACCCGACACCCGCTTGATTTGGATTGACCTTGAAATGACAGGTCTAGACACTGACAATGACAAGATCATTGAAATTGCGACCATTGTCACTGATGATAATTTAAATATTCTCGCTGAAGGTCCTGTATTGGCCATTCATCAATCTGACATTATTTTAAATGCGATGGATGAATGGAATACACGCCAACATGGTCAATCTGGTCTGATCGAACGTGTGCGCCGGAGTAAATTAACCGCGCAAGATGCTGAACAACAAACCATTGAGTTTTTGAAGAAGTGGGTCAATCCAAAATCTTCACCGATGTGTGGTAATTCGATCTGCCAAGATCGCCGTTTCATGCATCGTTTAATGCCTGAATTGGAACAATTCTTCCATTACCGTAACCTTGATGTGTCTTCAGTGAAAGAGTTGGCAAAACGCTGGCGTCCTGAAATCATGAGCGGTTTGAAAAAGAATGCCTCACATTTAGCGATGGATGATATCCGTGATTCAATCGCTGAATTGAAATACTACCGTCAGTATTTCTTTATTTCGAATAACTAGGGCTTGTTGACATTTCATAATGGTAACCAGATAAAGATACAGGCTAAAGCAACTGAGTTTTCATAGTTCTGCTTTAGCTTGTCATACCGCGTTGCAATTCCTCGAAAATGTTTTAATCTTGCAAATGCATTTTCCACTAAGTGCCTGATTTTATATAAATACTAATCCATATGCTGACTGCTAGATTTAGAATTACATTTCTTTGGAATATTCGCTTTGGTTTCGGTATTCTCAATTTTTTCTCTAAGTAATTCTGAATCATAACCCTTATCTGCACACAATATTTCTGTGTCTTTTAAATCTAAAGCATCAATCAAATGAGGTGCAACTTTCACATCATGAGTCTTGCCATCACCAATGATAAATTCAATAGGATTTCCATTCGCATCCACGGCTAAATGGATTTTAGAACTATTTCCACCAATGCTTTTAGAAATAGCTTGGTCTTTCACTCCTGCCGCATGTTGATGCGCTCGCACATGAGAGGCATCAATAAAAACCCATTCCGAATCTGCATTATTGGATAATAATTTAAATACTTTTAGTAGCTTACTGTCTTTACACCAACGATTAAATTTTTTAAAAATAGAGTTTGGTTTGCCAAATATTTCAGGCAAATCTCGCCAAGGGCAACCCGTTCTAATCCGATAGAGAATTGCTTCGATGAATAATCTCAAATTATGTTTGAGATAAATACCAAAATTAACGAGAATAGGTTTCAGCTTAGACCAGTGTTGATCCGTCAGCATTGTTCGAGGCATAGCGAGAAGTGAATTTGGTTTGGCGATTGAATTCTACTTTCTCGCTATTTTTTTGAACAGCAAATGTCAACAGATCCTAATCTGTCGAAGAATTATTTTTTCGCATGATTGGTCGATCGTCATATCTGATGATGTCTTTAGTACATTGATTGAGAAGTGTTGATTTCGATGAAATAAAAAGGAGCAATCAGTGCTCCTTTTTTCGGGCTATTTTTTATTCTAGATTTCTTCGGTTATACTGCAATTGCATCATCAACATAACAATTTACAAAAATAAGCGACTTCTTCATTGGATTTACCCAGAAGCAAGCTAATATCTTCCCCAAATGAATATTAAAAAGAGTGATTTATGCAAAGTAATAATCCCATTCTCACCCGTGTAGAAACACATGCTGATTATAGCCAACCGATGACCATTCAAGGTGCGATTGAAAAATCTGTACTTTTGACCGTGATTGCTGCTGTAGTTGGCTTGGGTGTATTTGTTTATAGTTTTATGACGCTGAATATTGGTTTGGCCAATGCAGCAGCCATAGTCGGTGCAATTGGTGGTTTTATTTTGGCATTGATTGCGACCTTTAAGCCGAATACTGCACGTACGCTAGCAATTCCTTATGCTTTATTTGAAGGGGCATTTTTAGGCGGTATTTCGGTGATTTTCCAAGTGAAATATCCGGGTGTGCCTCTACAAGCATTGTTGGCAACGTTTGTGACGTCATTGGTGATGTTTGGTTTATACCGCTTTAAAATCATTCGTGCGACGGAAAAGTTTAAATCGGTGGTGATATCTGCAACGATTGCCATTGCCTTGGTTTTTGTAGTGCAACTGGTGATGCGCCTAGCGTTTGGCTCAAGCATTCCTTATGTATTTGAAAGCAATTGGTTAGGTTTAGGTTTTGCTGCATTTGTCGCAGTGATTGCCTCTTTAAATTTAATTCTAGATTTTGATCTGATTGAATCTGCTGCGGCACAGCGTGCACCAAAATCCATGGAATGGTTATGTGGTATTGCCTTATTGGCGACTTTAGTTTGGATGTATTATTCATTCTTACGTTTAATCGGTTTAAGCCGTGACTAAGCCTGTTTAAACATGAGCGAAAAGCCAATCCTGATGATTGGCTTTTTTATTGTCAGCATCGTGTTGAAAATGAACCGATAAACAGACCAATAACAAAGTTTTTGAAAAAAGGCGCATTATGCAATGTTGAAAATGTTTTAGACTTGGCATTATGCATGAACATTATTTTGAGTGAGAGTCACATGGCACAAGGATTATTGGCAGGTAAACGTTTCCTCATTGCGGGTATTGCGAGTAAATTATCGATTGCCTTTGGTATTGCACAAGCATTGCATAGCCAAGGTGCAGAGCTTGCATTTACTTATCCAAATGAAAAGTTAAAAAAACGTGTTGATGATTTTGCTGAACAGTTTGGTTCAACGCTTGTTTTCCCATGTGATGTTGCGGTAGATGCCGAAATTGATTCAGCATTTGCGGAATTGGCTAAACATTGGGACGGTCTAGATGGGGTGGTGCATTCAATTGGTTTTGCACCTGCACACACACTTGATGGCGACTTCACAGATGTAACCGATCGTGACGGTTTCAAAATTGCACATGACATTAGTGCATACAGTTTTATCGCCATGGCGCGTGCAGCAAAACCTTTATTGGCAGCGCGTCAAGGTTGTTTATTGACCCTGACCTATCAAGGTTCTGAACGTGTCATGCCAAACTACAACGTGATGGGTATGGCAAAAGCATCTTTAGAAGCAGGGGTACGTTATTTAGCGTCTAGCTTAGGTGCTGAAGGGATTCGTGTGAATGCAATTTCTGCAGGTCCAATCCGTACCTTGGCTGCATCAGGGATCAAATCATTCCGTAAAATGCTCGATGTCAATGAAAAAGTGGCTCCGCTGAAACGCAATGTCACGATTGAAGATGTGGGTAATGCGGCATTATTCCTATGCTCACCATGGGCAAACGGCATTACCGGTGAAATTCTGTATGTCGATGCAGGCTACAACACGGTCGGTATGAGTGCTGAGTTGATGAACGATCTCTAAAGTTTAATTCTTAATTTTAACTTAAAAGTCGGCATAAATTGCCGACTTTTTTACATTTAAAAACATCTTTAGTGACAAAGTTTGCTGTTTTATTCAGCATAATTTGATTAAATAGAAAGAATTATAAATTTTTAAATGATAATAACTATGCCTGCAAATATATTTTCGGCATTAGAACAACTTGGTTTAACAGCACAAAAACGTGCCATTCATATACAGTTTTCTAATGCTGCTTTAAATTCCCAAATTTTTCTACAGCGGATTGATGGCGAACACATTTTAAATCAGGGCTTAAAAGCTGAACTGATCTGTCTGTCTACCGATGCAACATTATCTTTAAAACAATTTATCGGCGCACAAGCTGCGATTGACCAAGTCACCGATCAAGGGACGCTCTTTCGTACCACAGGCATTATCACTGAAGCATCACAAGGGCAAAGTGATGGTTCACTGACCCTGTATAAACTCACCTTAGAAGATCCAACAGCACTGTGGCATAAACGCCGTAATAGCCGAGTGTTCATGAATAAATCGGCTGTGGATGTGATTCAAACAATATTTTCAGAATGGCAAAGCAAAAGCCCACTTTTTGCTGCTAGCTTAAGCTTAGACATGGGCGGACTCAGTCAACAATATGATGTCCGACCGTTCATCATGCAAAGCAATGAAACGGACTATGATTTTCTCACTCGACTGATGCGTAGTGAAGGTATTAACTGGCTCATTGACGAAGCACAACTGATCGTCCCAAGTTCCTCGAGCAGTATCGAAGCACAAAAACTCCGCTTAATCGATGACAACAGTCAATACAGTGCACTCGATCGACGCAGCATCAAATACCACCGCAGCAGTGCCACAGAACAACAAGACAGCATCACCAACTTTATCGGACAACGTTCACTACAACCGACTGCAGTCCATGTACAACGTTGGCAAGCTGATAGCTTAGAACAAGATGAAGGTGCAGGCAGTGTACTCAGCAAACACCAACACTCAGACAATGTGGATAATGTCAGCCTAGGGTTAGAACAAGCATGGCACTTTAGCCCGGCTTGGATTCAAGATTTAAAAGGTGAGGATGGCGCTACCAAATCCAGCAACAGCCAACTGGAAAAATTCAATACTCAGCTTAGTCAGTTCTACGAAGGTGAGTCAAAAAAATTTAAAGCCCGATCCACGGTACGGGATACCCAAGTCGGTTACTGGTTTGAGTTTAATGATCATCCTGAGATTGACGGGCACAGCGGAGCCGATAAAGAATTTCTGATCACAGGCAAGCACTTCTATAACCAAAACAACTTACCCAAAGACCTAAATGATCAAATCCAAAAACTGCTACAACAAAGCAATTGGACAGTTAATACAACTCAAAACAATAGCGAAGAACGACAAGCCAATCATCTGATTTTGCAACGTCGAAATATTGCAACTGTGCCTGAATATAATCCACTTGAGCATCGACCAGCAGCGCATCCGCAACGTGCACGTGTAGTCGGTCCAAGTGGAGAATCAATTCATGTGGATGAATGGGGGCGGATTAAAGTCCGATTTCTGTTTACTCGTACAGAAGACCACGGACATGATGGGGGTGCAGGGAGCAATGAGAATGACACCGACTCTGCATGGGTGGATGTCCTGACTCCATGGGCGGGTGATGGCTATGGCGCACGCTTCCTGCCTCGAATCGATGAAATTGTGGTCATTGATTTCTTTGATGGCAATATTGACCGTCCATTTGTGGTGGGGCGACTCCACGAAGCACAGCGTAGTCCAACGAAGTTCGACGTCAAAGGACAATTGCCTGATACCAAAAAACTCAGTGGTATTCGCTCTAAAGAAGTTGGTGGCGGTGGATTTAACCAACTGCGCTTTGATGACACCACTGGGCAAATTTCAGCACAACTGCAAAGCAGTCATGGTGCCAGCCAACTCAACCTCGGTAATTTAAGTCACCCAAAAGAATCGGATAAAAGTGAAGGACGTGGCGAAGGCTTTGAGCTCAGAACGGATCAATGGGGTGCGCTACGTGCAGGTCAAGGTTTATTGATCAGTACCTATAAGCAAAACTTAGCCAAAGAAGATCACTTTGAAGCAGAAGAAGCCAAGAAGCAGCTGGAAGGCAGTTACGTTGTTAGTAAGGACTTAAGTGAAGTTGCCAAAAAGCAACAATCAGATGAGCTTGAGTCATTTGAACAGCTCAAAGCTTTTGCGGAGCAGATTGAAAAAGAGATTGCTCAATTTAAAAAAGCCGTTGTACTCATTACATCCCCAGAAAGCATTGCGATTAGTACGCCTGAAGATATTCATTTATCAGCTGATGGTAAAATTAATCAAGTTGCAAGCGACAGCATCAATTTAAGTACCCAGAAAAATTTAATCGCACAAGCATTAAATAAAGTCAGTGTGTTTGCTGCGCAATCTGGGATCAGTGCCATTGCCGCAAAAGGTAAGGTTGAGCTTCAAGCACAAGATGATGCCTTAGATGTATTGGCCAAGTCAGGCATTACGATTTCGTCGAGTGACGATAAAATCGAGATTAGTAGTCCCAAAGAAATTGTGATTACCGGTGCAAGCTCTCAAATCAAAATCAATGCTTCCGGTATTTTTCCGAGCACCAGTGGGAAGTTTGAAGTTAAAGCAGGACAACATATTTTCCAACCCGGTCAAAGCGCTTCTGGAACATCTAAACTGCCAAAGGCCAGCCCATTAAAAGGTGCCTTAAACTTACTTAAAAGTTATGGTGGAGAAGACTTCTTCAAACAAAATGCTTATAAAGTCATTGATGCCTTAGGTAAGGAAGTCTCTGGTAAATTAGATGGTAATGGTTTTGCAGCAGTCACCGGTATTGCACCAGGCCCTGCCAAGGTCGAATTTGATAAAGACAGACGGAGTTGTTGGTCAACTTCGAGTCATTTTGAGAGTCGAAGCTATGATTGGTCAGATGGTTTTGTCGCAGCTAAGTCATCGTCGGGAGGGTTTTTACAAAACCTACTCGGTGGTGCAAGTCAGAATCTAATCGGTCAATTAAAAGACAATCTCTTTTCTTTAAATTCGGATTCATTAAAAAATATTGGGAAAAATGTACTCAATGACTTAGGCGGACAAGCACTGAATCAATTCACCAATCAAATGGGAAGTGGAGTGCTCGGTGCTTTGTCGAATCAACTCAATTTGAATTTATCTCCAGATCAGATTGCCAATGCAGGTCAAACCTTAAAAAGTGGTCTAAGCACCGTGAATGCGATTCAGGAACAGGGATTGGACTTCTTTAAAGATCAAGCGAGTGCAATGTTGAAAGATAGTATTGGTCAAAACTTGTCTAGTTTTTCCAATGGTATCATTAACCCGAGCTTGACCAATTCTTACATGCCACAAGGCACTGTCGCAGATGAACCTGTTGTGGTCACGGACAATTTTATTAGCCAAAATTATTACCAATCAGGTGGCTTGACCTACACCGAAACAATACGTGAGAGCCAACCTGAAGTGGCGGCACATCATCAGATGACCCAAGTGACACCAGCGCCACAAAGTGTTGAAACTCAAACGGTCCCTCAACCCAAACCAACTAAACCAAATGCTGATGAACCTGTGATCGTGACAGACTCATTTATACGACAGAACTCTTATAGTGACAGTGAAGGCGTGTTGTCTTATACAGAGACTTTACGTGTCAGCACACCCAATGATGATCCAGAAACTTTGAATGCTAAAAAATAAGGGCAATATGAATAATGTCTGCATTCAAAATGAATATAAAACCACAATAGATTAGAAAATAAAGGTTCAGTATGACATTTCAAGACGTGAATAACGCAAGTGCATCAGGTGCAAGTTCAGTAGGTGAGACTGAGCAAGACGTGGTTGAGCAACCAGTTGAGGTGGCGGTATTTAACCTTGAAAGCACGCGCAGTCCAACCGATTTGCAAATGATGGCCAATCAAATTCAGCGTTTTTTACATGATTGTGGTGATACCAATTTATCGAATTTACAACCCTCGGCGAATGTGCCGATGGTGGCAAACTCCTTTGCACTTACGGGCAGTGTACTGGATCTGATTTTATATAGCTTACTGCCTAAACAAGGCGAGCTCGGCGTACAACAAGTCGCGATGTTGAGTGCTAATCTCATTGGTTTATTTTTGGCACCGCAAGCGGAAGCCCATGTGCGTATGGCCTTACGCCCAATGCTAGGCCTCATGGCCGAGTGCTTAATACGAGAAGGTGGTCAAATACGAGAAGGCGACATCAAACGCCTGTCGCTGCATCTCAATGCCCGTATTGCTGTGGGACTTGGGATTATTTCTTAAAGAAACCAAAGGCAAACTTGGTGGTTTGCTCTAGTGCCAGTGCGCTGGGTACCCAAATATTAACGACACTGGCACTGCCTAAACCCAATATCAGTACGGTATTGACTGCATCCACCATTGCAGCGGGCGGTGGGGGAGCGAGTGCTGATAAGCGTGATCCGAAGGAACAATTCACCAACGGGCTTCGCCCATTGGCCAGTTTGTTTGGCCACCCCATCTTTAGCCGATATTAAACCGTTTTTCCCCTGATTCCCGGTATGAACTTGCAAATTAAAGCCAGCCTTGCCTTGAGCACCCTTGCAGGGGCGATGCAACAACAAGCCGGTGGGCAGAATACACCCTGATGTGTTGATCGATGAAACCTTAAAAGCCATTGAGGCACTCGGGGAAAAGGTCAGTGCCAGTGTGCCGATCTCACAAACCGGTGAATTGGAGCGCCATGTCAAGGGGATATTTTAGAGTTTGTCTCGCTACAGGCGAATGCATTAAATGATCCAAGTTGTGTCACTAAAGCAGGAGATTCTGCCACAGGACAAAGTATTAGCTATGCGATC
Source organism: Acinetobacter lanii (assembly GCF_011578285.1). Classification (NCBI taxonomy): domain Bacteria; kingdom Pseudomonadati; phylum Pseudomonadota; class Gammaproteobacteria; order Moraxellales; family Moraxellaceae; genus Acinetobacter; species Acinetobacter lanii. The sequence continues at coordinate 499,596 of NZ_CP049916.1, forward strand.
GGTGCTGAACGAGTCAAACATAGCGATTTCTACCTGTCTAAACTTGGTTTTGGTTTTAGCCGGCAATACAACTCGCAGATGTCAGAGTTTGATGACAGTTGTATCGGTGCACGTTGGATGATGCCGTTTTCCAATCGGATTGAAGCGACCGAATATGGTTATCTGTTTATATGACAGCAATGGACGTAAACACGCTTGCCAGCCAGTATTACTGAGCAAGCTACGAAGTGCCATTTGAAGGTTTTGTGTTGTTCCCTTAGAGAACGGTGATTTGACCCTGAATTTTGGCGGTGATTGGAGCTTTCACTTCCACAATTTTAATGCCGCACAGAATTTGCATGGCACCTACCATCTGATTCAACAGCACAATACCAAAAGCAATGAACAGGTGGATTTAGACTATCTGGTGGTCAATGGACAAGCCTACTTGAAGCAAGTCGATTTTAAACTGAAAACCGCACAGCACAGCCTGAAATTTGCCTACAACGATCAGATTAAAATCATTGCCGTATTTGTTGATGAGCAGGCACAACCCTTAGCCCAATATCAATATGATGCCCAAGGTAACCTGATTAAAGCCATCGATGAAAATGGTCATACCCGAGACTATCAATATAACCATGCCCATCAACTGACACGCTACAGTGACCGTACGGGACGTGGACAAAACATTCGTTATGAATCGACAGCAGTGGATGCCAAAGCCATTGAAGAATGGGCAGATGATGGCCGTTTCCATACCAAGCTCAAATGGCATCCGCGCTTACGCCAAGTTGCCGTTTATGACGCCTATGACAACCCGACTTATTACTACTTTGATCTAGAAGGCTTTACTTACCGCACTCGACTCGCTGATGGACGAGAATCATGGTATTCCCGAGATCAATACAAACGCATTACACGCCAAATTGATTTCGAAGGGCGAGAAATCCAACAAGAATATGATAAAGCTGGGCAACTGAGTAAAATCGTGCAGCCCAATGGTGGGATCATCCGCTTTGCCTATGATGAGCAAGGCAACTTAATCGAAACCAAAGACCCTGAAGGCAATATTTGGAAACGCGAATACGATGCTGAGGGCAATGTCAGCAAAGAGATCAATCCACTGGGGCAGGTGACCCAATACAAATATAACGCCGAAGGACAACTCACAGAAATCATCGATGCCAAAGGCGGTAAAAGGACCTTGCAGTACAATGAACTCGGTCAAATGACCCGTTATAGCGACTGCTCAGGCAAAGAAAGTGCATGGGAATATGATGAAGAAGGGCAACTCAAACAACAACAAGATGCCACAGCTCATGCAGTACAGTATATCTACAGTGAAAAAGGCATGGATAAAGGCCAATTAAAAAGCATTATCTATCCAGATGGCCTCAAAGAACACTTTGAACATGATCAAGAAGGACGCTTACTCAAACATACCGATACCGCAGGCAAAGTCACCACATACAGCTATAATCAAAGTGGCTTATTGACCCAACGCATCGATGCCAATAAACATCAAATTGCTTATCACTGGGACAAACAAGGGCGTATTCAAAAGCTGATCAATCAAAACCATGCCGAATATCTGTTTGACTATAACGGTTTTGGCCAACTGATGCGGGAACAAAGCTTTGATGGCGAAGAACGCCACTATGCCTATATGGAAAATGGACGCCTGTTCCAAATCCGTATGCCAAACGTCATCATCCAGTTTAGTTACCATGCTGATGGGCAAATTGCAGAGAAACTGTATACCCATATTGAAAGCCGTAAAACGCAGAAAGAAACATTTGACTATAACCTCAATGGCCAACTCAGTCGGGTCAGCAATGAACACAGCCAAATCGACTTCTACCGAAATCAAATTGGGCAATTAATACGAGAACATCAGCACTACAAACTGCCTGATCTCAATCCGATGACGGCAGTACTACGTTATGACTATGATGAACTAGGCAATCTGATCAAAACCATCCGACCGGATGGCCATGAAGTCACACATTTAAGTTATGGATCAGGTCATGTCTACGGCATTGCCCTCAATCAAAAAGACATGATTGGCTTTAAGCGTGATGACTTGCACCGAGAAACAGAACGTTACTTGGCCAATGGCTTGATTCAACGCAACCAATATAACGATGTAGGGTTACTGATCTCCCAACAGATTCAGCCTGAGCAAGAAACCCAATCGCCACTTGATCCATCACAACAGACAAAAGTACTGCATCAGGCACAGCGCCACTACCACTACGACAAGAACTACCTACTCACCCAAGTCGACGACAGTCGTTTGGGCAAACTGAACTACCACTATGACCCGATTGGACGCTTGATTAAAAGCCAAAGTCCTCAGCACATAGAAAGTTTTAGCTTTGACCCCGCAGGGAATCTGATTGATCCGATTGCCACTCAAGTCAGCCAAGTCAAAGACAATCTGATTAGAGAATACCAAGGCAAACGCTACAGCTATGATGCACAAGGCAATGTGATTGAAACCACACAGGGCAACAAGACCTTAAAACTCACATGGGACAACCTGAATCGATTAATTCAAAGTAATCATAATGGACGCATCACCCATTATGGTTATGACGTATTTGGCCGACGCCTGTATAAAAAATCCCAAGATCAAAAGGGCACAGAGACCTTAACCTTATTTGGTTGGGATGGTGACCTGATGATTTGGGAGTCTAAAACCATAGCAGCGCATAAAGCTCAGAATAGCCAAGCCGATCACCACAACAAACAGGAATACACCAAGCACTATATCTATGAACCGAACAGCTTTGTGCCAGCCCTACAGGCAGGCTATAGCCAATTTATTAAACTGATCGAGACCCCAGACTACAGCCGATTTAAAACGGAAGCCTATTCGATATATAAAGACCCCGTATGGAAAACAGAAATGCGTAAACAACGGGCTGAACTCGAACGTGTCGCTTTTTATCATTGTGATCAAGTGGGTACACCGCAAAGTCTGAGTAATGAGTTAGGTGAATGTGTGTGGAGTATTCGACAAAGCACATGGGGCAGAGCAGAAGAGATCAGCCAACCGAACCCAGACAACCCATTTGAGCAGACAGAGATTCGTTTCCAAGGTCAATATTACGATGAGGAAACAGGACTGCACTATAATCGTTACAGATATTATGAGCCACATAGTGCACGGTATATCTCAAAAGATCCGATTGGGCTGCAAGGTGGATTGAATAATTCGACCTATGTAAGTGATCCGAATCAGTGGATTGATCCCTTGGGTTTGGAGAAAACGGGTGTATTGGGAGCATTATTACCTAATACCATGTCTGCATTTGCTAAGAATCCTCAACAAGCCCGTGCTTTACAGGCTCAAGGGGCTATGCGAAATAATAATTTAGGGGCCGTTGCTGTGGCAGGTTATGGTCCTTATGCTATAGCAGGTGGTGCAGAGAGTATTGCTATAGTTGCTCCTGCTGCTGGTAGAGTTGTTTCTCCAGTAATTAGCAAAGTGACTCCATATTTAGGAACTGGAGCTAGACTTGAGGGAGCTGGTTTAACAGCTGGTACGATTGGTAAAGGGGCTGCAATAAGTGGTGCAGTTTCTGGAGGTCTAGATGCAGGTTTCCAAGCATTGAAATGTAAGTGTGTAAAAGATGTGAATCTTTATCAAACTGGAGGCGTTGCGACAGTAGGAGCTGTTACGGGTGCATGGGGAAGTGCTACATCTGCAGCAGCTAATTTTGGTAGAGTCGGTTGGGTTAATATTGCACAAAATTCTAATAATCTCGGTAAATTTATAAAAAATAATGCTGCAGGTTTTAGCATATTTGCTAAGGAGCAAGTTATAGGCCAAACTGGATCTATTGCAGTAAAATCAGCTGCTAGTAAAAAAGATGCTAAAAAGGAAAAATAATGTTAACAATATTAGTTGAAATAATTATGGGTGTTTTTATAGCGAACTATAGAGCATCAGAGCACCCAATAATTACTTTGTTAATACGTGGATTATTAGTAGCTATTGCAATATTTATTTATGGAATATACCTGTCATATGATGAAAATGAAAAATTTGATTTAGTTTTTGTTACGATGGTTAGTCTAGGAATTGGCTTATTAGTGACTCTGGCTCTTTTTATTATTGAATATTTTTTCAAATGGTTGGAAACGAATAAAAGCTAAACAATTCATCCAAAGACTGCATTTTTATAGGCTATATTATGTCGATAAGAACTACCTACTCACCCAAGTCGAAGACAGTCGATTCGAACAAATGAATTACCACTATGACCCGATTGTACGCTTGATTAAAAGCCAAAGTCCTCAGCACATAGAAAGCTTTAGCTTTGACCCCGCAGGGAATATGATTGACCGATTGCCACTCAAGTCAGCCAAGTCAAAGACAATCTGATCAGAGAATATCAAGGCAAACGCTATAGCTATGATGCACAAGGCAATGTGGTTGAAACCATACAGGGCAACAAGAGCTTAAAACTCACATGGGACAACCTCAATCGATTAATCCAAAGCGATCACAATGGACGCATTACCCGTTATGGTTATGATGTATTTGGCCGACGCTTATATAAAAAATCCCAAGATGCCAAAGGTAGAGAGAGCCTAACTTTATTTGGTTGGGATGGTGACCTGATGATTTGGGAGTCTAAAACCATAGCAGCGCATAAAGCTCAGAATAGTCAAGAAGATAACCACAATAAACAGGACTATACCAAGCACTATATCTATGAACCGAATAGCTTTGTGCCAGCTCTACAGGCAGGCTATAGCCAATTTATCAAACTGATTGACACCCCAGACTACAGCCGATTTAAAACTGAGCCGAATTCAATTTATAAAGATCCCGTATGGAAAACAGAAACGCGTAAACAACGCACTGAACTCGAACGTGTCGCTTTTTACCACTGTGATCAAGTGGGTACACCGCAGAGTCTGAGTAATGAGTTAGGGGAATGTGTGTGGAGTATTCGACAAAGCACATGGGGCAGAGCAGAAGAGATCAGCCAACAAGACCCAGACAATCCATTTGAGCAAACCGAGATTCGTTTCCAAGGCCAATATTACGATGAGGAAACAGGACTGCACTATAACCGTTACAGATATTATGAGCCGCATAGTGCAAGGTATATCAGCAAGAATCCGATTGGGCTCCAAAGTGGATTGAATAATTCAGCTTATGTAAAAGATACAAATCTCTATGTTGATCCCTTAGGTTTAGTGCAATGGACAGGTAGTGCTTATCAAGTAAGTGCAGCTTTGGCAAGTGGAGGTAATTTCACTTTAACAAGTGAATGTAAGGGAGGGAAAAAAGTTAAAGTAGAAATCTATTCGGGTGGTATAGGGCTATCTAAGGGACTTTCAGTTGGTGCATTTGGAATGGGATCTGTAACATTTGAAGACGGTCTTCAACATATTGACCCAGAAGTATTTAATGGCGATTGGGTTGATAGAGGCATAGCCGTTAGTGTAGTTAAAGGTATTTCAATTGGGACGACACAAATAGGCAAAGCAAAGTCTGTTGGTTGGTATAGTTGGATAACTAGGGGGTATGCTGGTGCTATAGGTGTTACAGGAGGAGAAGCTAGAGTTACTAATCGAAGAGTCGAAAGTTGTGTTGATTATAAGTGTGATGAGGCTTGTAAGAGTGAAATAAAGAAAAGGACTGAAGAGTCTAAGAAATATCCTAAACCAGACCCGATAAACATACCACCTTCATCTCAATGGTTTAATGGATTATAACTTTTTACATAGATTTGGAAAAATAAAATGAAGCAATTAATGTTAATAAGTTTATTATTTTTTTTACATGCTTGTTCAAATGAATCTAAAATTTTAAATGGTTTAGATATTAGTTCTAATGGAAATAATAAAGATTTTAAAAATAAAGAAAAATATAGTGAGTTAATCCCGACTCAAAATTATATAATTGCTCAAGAATATAAAAAACAAGATAATAATAGCCTTTATTTGGAATATTTAATCAAAGCTGCTAAAGCAGGTGATCCTATAGCACAAGATAGTCTTGCTGGTGAATATGCATTTGGAGAAATATTAGAAAAAAATGACGAGAAATTCTTTTATTGGGCAGAAAAATCAGCATTAAGTGGTTATATTAATGCACAAGTAAATTTAGGCATGGCATATTATTCTGGATCAAATGGCTTGAAAAAAGATAAAGATAAAGCGAAGAAGTGGTTTAGCTTAGCAGCAGATAAAGGTGATGAAATCGCAATAATGTATTTAAATAAAATAAGTAGTGAATAGACTTCTTTGACAATCATCGTTTACTCAGCTTTAAGTAGATTTGTTGCATAAATAATTTGGTAGTGTCTAAATGTGACGTGTTAACCACCTATCTTTCATGTCTTGATTGTATTTTAATAAAAATAGATGCAAGACAGCTTCATGATTTTCTTTCTTCTTCGAAAAGCTTAAAGTTTTCCGTGTAAAACGCCCTAAGCGATTTCTTAATGTGGCATTGAAACGCTCAACATGGTTGGTTAAACCTGTATGTTTACCTACAGAGCGATGAGTATCAGGATCAAATACCTCAGCATAACTTGACCAATAATCACTACAGGTTGCTAAATTAAAGTAGCTTGTGGGAATACGGCAACGTAAATCTGTACACGTTTTATCATTACGCTGACCACACACATAAGCCACTATTTGGCGTGTACGATGGCAGGGAGCAATCCAAGTCCAAACCTTATGGCGACGGGCTTTTACGAAACTCCATAACTCATCAAGCTCAAGGACATCTGTTGGATGAGCATCAAGTAATTCGTCACTCAGTTTCCTGCTGTTTACTTTTTTTTATCCAGGCCATCAGTGTTTCAGGTGCAACACCGAATAGACGCTGCATGCCTCTCAAACTGCCTCGTTCAAGATAGGTACTGATAATGAGTTCTTTCTGTTCTTCGGTATATTTAATTTTGGGTTTGAGTACACTAGAGCGCCCACAATCTTTACATCTGAACTGTGCATTTCCACTTTTGTTGTGACCATTCTTATGGATATTGGGTGATTGGCAACGGGTGCAGACATAAGTTGTCTTTTCTATGATCATGTTAAAGGTTTATTGCTCAGACATTTTCACGTCTATTCTAAATTAAAACACGTTGTTTTTGTACACTACCAATAATTTTTCAATATGTGTAATAAATAGAAAAAAATATGAATACCCAGAGCGTTTGGAATAATATACATATCATTTAGACTTATCAAAAAAAGCACATGAGAAAAAATGAGTTTAAAACAAACAGATCAAATCATTGAAAAGTTGTCGAAAAGACTTTTCATTGTAGAGGGGGAAGTCACTGACTTACTCACCAGTGAAACCCTACAAAACTTAAATACTAATAATCATAATACAACAGGTGCCATTGCTGTAGGTTCTGCACTTGTAGGGCAAATTGGCAACGCAGCTTTGGCAAGTTTTGCAGCCAGTGATAAAGGGATAGAGGTGAGTGATTTTGCATTAGAGGTTACAGATCAAGAAGGATTAAAACATTACTTTACAGGTTGTTTTCCAGTGGTAGTGTTTCAAAAAGGTGATACCGTTAAAGTCATAGCAGAACCTGATAATGAGAAATATGCACGTGCTGCTGCAATCATTGATCAAAAGAAAAGTTATATATGGACAGCTCAAGAAGTGGTTAAAGGAAGACTGCGATATAGAATTTTTGGAATGAAAGGAGGGCTGTTTTTTGGTTTTCTTGGTGTAATGACTTTTTGTTTATTTGCAATTTTTGATGGTGATGCATTAAGTATTCTTTTATATCCACCAGTGTTTTATTCGTTGCTTAGTTGCTTAGTTGCTTAGTTGCTTAGTTGCTTAGTTGCTTAGTTGCTTAGTTGCTTCTTTGCTCGTTGGTTGGCGTATTGGAGCAAGCTTTGACGGTCAAAGTATCGAATTTGAAGCAATCTTAAAAAAATTAGGATTTAATAAACCCAGTCGTATGGATTTCCAAAAATATGCTTTAACAGATTTAGCTTGGCAAGATAAAGAAAACAAAGAAGAAGATGAGCGTTGGAAAGACTATACCTATCGGATTGATTTAGCGAAACAATATGATGAAGAAAAATATGGTAAATAAAAAAGCCCCGCAGGGCTTTTTTAAATATAGATTTAAGGCAACTCTTTAATCGGACTACCACCCAAAGCTTGCATCAACGTCACATAAGCATTGTATTGGCTTTGTTTGGTTTGCACCAAACTGACACGCGCATCACGTGTGGTTTTTTGATAGTCGATTAAGTTCTTTAACGCCACCGCACCATTCTTATAACGCACTTCAGTTAAACGTTCCGTCTTTTCAGCCAGTTGAACATTACGCTCCTGCAATGCCACTTGCTTATTTAATTCGGTACGTGCTGATAGGGCATTTTCCACATCAGCAAAGGCATCATACAAAGTCTGACGATATTGCATAATGGCTTTTTCATAATCCAACTTACTGATCGCAATATCCTTCTTCATATCGTTATATTGCAAGAAAGGTAGGCTTAAGTTTGCACCTAGTGCCAAAGTCGGGTTTTGAATCAAAGCAGTAAGTGAAGTGCTTGATGCACCTAAGCTACTGGTCAAACTGATGGAAGGGTAGTAACTGGCTTTGGTCGCATCCTTAGTCGCAAGTGCCTTACGTAAACGCAGTTCAGCCGCTTTTAAATCAGGACGACGAGACAACAAATCGGCAGGTAAACCCGCAGCCACTTCAGGCAATGCAATTTGCGGTAAGCGCTGTGGCTCTGCAATACTGAGTTGTTGTACAGGCTGTTGTAATAGCACAGCAAGCGCTGTACGTGTCTCCACCTTTTGCTGAGCAATCTGGCTTAAGGTCGACAACTGACTTTGAACCGATTGTTCTGCGGAAGTGAGTTCAATCCCTGATACTGCACCATTGCGGTATTGTACTTTGACTAAATCATAGGTCTTTTGCGTGCTGGCTAAGTTTTGTTGTGCCACACTATAGCGTTCATTTAAATAACCCAATTGCCAATACAGTTGTGCTGTGGTGGCAATTAAACTTTGTGCAGTGGCTTGCAGATCTTGTTCAGTGGCAAGCGCTTCCCAACGAGAAGCTTCAGTTTGACGAGCGAGTTTACCAAACAAGTCCATCTCATAACTTACACCACCGCTTAAGGAGAGTCCTCGTGCAGAGTCATCTCCTGAGTTTAAATCAAAGTTATGACCGGTAGAGACACTTGAACTGACACGTGGACCTTGTTGATTGGCTCTTAAATCCGCTTGTAGTCGGGCGGTTTGTAAGTTAATCCCGGCAACAGCTAAATCGGTATTTTTCGCCAAGACTTGATCAACCAAGGCATTCAGTTGAGCATCGCCAAACAAGGTCCACCATTGATCTGCGTAGACATCGGCATGGACTTGTTTGCTCAAGTTTTTACTGTTCTGAAAACTGTTGGGAATATCGACCGCAGGTGCTTCATAAGGCGTTTTCACCAGTGCTGCACAGCCGACCATCGATCCCGTTAAAATCAGTGTAGCCAGTAATTTGCTTATCTTTGTTTGCATCATCATTTCCTTATTCTCGAGACAGTGCATCAACAGGATCAAGTTGTGCTGCATTACGTGCAGGAATAAATCCGAACACAATACCAATCAAACTTGAGCAGACGAAGGCTGCCACAATCGAGGTGGTTGAGTAGGCCATTTGGAAAGTGTCTCCAGCAAAGTGACCAATCAATTGACCAATACCGAGAGACAACAACACACCCAAAATACCGCCCAAGATACACACCAAAACAGCTTCAATCAGGAACTGTTGCAAAATGTCACTTTGACGTGCACCCACCGCCATACGTACCCCAATTTCTTGTGTACGCTCAGTCACCGACACCAGCATAATATTCATGACCCCAATACCACCGACCACCAATGAAATCACGGCAATGGCAGAGATTAATAAGGTCATGGTTTGCGTCGTCTGTTGAATGGTTTCTCGAATACTGTCTGCATTTTGGGTGAAGACATCTTGAGCACCATGACGTTGTACCAATAAACTTAAAATGGCATTTTCCGCCGCAGCACTTGGGTATTCGTCTTTAATGCGCACAATGATGTTACGCACATGCGACTGCCCGAGCATCCGACTCAATACGGTTGAATAGGGTAAATACACATTTAAGCTATCGGCATTGCCCATCATGCTTTTCTGTGCATCAATCACGCCAATGATTCGGCTTGGCACACTCCCCAAAAGAATCACTTGCCCGACAGGATCAGTACCATCGGCAAAGAAGGTATTTTTGGTGTTGGCATCAATCACCACATCTTGGGCTTGCTGAGTCACACTGCTTTTATCAAAAGGTTGACCCGATTGAAAGGTCATTCCTTTGACATAGAAGAAGTCTTCGCTGACGCCATTCACAGTTGCGGAGGCTTCTGTCTCTTTAAAACGTGCTGTGACACTTGAGGTCACCGATGGACTAACGCCATCCACATAGGGCTGTTCAGCGAGGGCATCACCATCGGCAGGCACCAAAGTTTTGACCTGTGCGGTTCGGGAGTTATCACCAAAGCCTTTACCGGAATATACGGTAATGGTGTTGGTCCCCAAACTACTGATGTTTTCTAAAATCTGTTTCTGTGAACCATTCCCCAGCGCCACAACCGACACCACCGAGGCAATCCCGATGATAATCCCGAGCATGGTCAGGAAGGTTCGCATCCGATGCGCATTCATGGCTAGAATCGCCATGCGGAAGGCTTCACTTAAACGATCGACTGCCGAACGCCAAGAGGGCGTTTTCTTCTGTTCATTCGATTGCAACACTTGCTTTTCGAGCGGTGCGTCTTCAGTGACAGGGACATTGGCTTTATCAGAAATAATGTTCCCGTCACTGATCTCAATAATACGTGTAGCATTTTTTGCCACATTGAGATCATGCGTAACCAAGATAATGGTATGACCTTTGGCATTCAGTTCACGTAAAATACGCATCACTTCAATACCACTGTTCTTGTCCAATGCACCGGTCGGTTCATCGGCCAAAATCACGTCACCCCCATTCATCAAGGCACGCGCAATCGAGACACGTTGCTGCTGACCGCCTGACAACTGACTTGGACGGTTTTGGGTTTTTTCACCTAGTCCCAATTCGGTCAACAGTTCAGTTGAACGCTTTTGTCGTGCTTCCGCATCCACCCCTGCATAAATGGCAGGGACTTCAACGTTACCCGCGGCGTTTAAATCCCCGAGTAAATGATAACGCTGGAAAATAAAACCAAAGTATTCACGGCGTAATTGTGCCAGTTCATCGGCCTCAAGTTCTCGGGTCTCGCGACCTTTGACTTTATAGCTACCTGTGGTGGGTTTATCTAAACACCCTAAGATGTTCATTAGGGTCGATTTACCCGAACCGGATTGACCCACAATCGCAACCAATTCACCCGGATAGATTTCGAGGTTGACCCCTTTGAGAATCTGTACTGTGGTTTCCCCCGCGGGGAATTCACGAGTCAGATTCTTGACCTCGAGGAGAGGTTGTTGATTTTGACTCATGATTACATTCTCATTGGACCAGCACCACGACCACCGCCACTACGTTTTGCTGAATTGTTGCTGGTGTCTGAACCATCGGCAATCACCACTTGATCACCTTGTTTCAAACCTTTAATGACTTGTGCAGTGACACGGTTATTTAGGCCAATCAGTACAGGTTGTGGCTTTGCAGTACCATCCGCTTGTAATACACGCACCATGGCCATGCTGGCTTTACCTTGCTCAATCAAGGCTTTTTCATCCGCAGTCAGTTCTAAACGTTTTGGACGATCCGCTTGGTTACGTTTTTTAGCTTCATCGCTACGTGGAGCACTTGGGACTGCGCCTGCATCGGCATTTTCAGCTTTTTTACGTGCAGGGCGGTTTGATGCTTGAATGGCAGACGCTGGAATCGTGAGGACATTTTTGGCTTGATCCAAAATGATATAGACCTGAGCAGTCATATCAATGCGTAGTTTGCCATCTTCATTCGGTACATCGAACAAGGCGTTATAGTACACCGCAGAGCTGGTTGAAGAGGTTGAGTTGTTGTTCGATTCTGTATTGATTGAATTTGGCGCAGGCTCGACTTGACGCAAAGTCGCATACAATTTCTTTTCAGTGTTACCCAAAGTGGTGAAGTAAACCGATTGACCTTCTTGCACTTTCATCACATCGGCTTCTGAAATCTCAGCTTTGATGGTCATGTTGTTGAGTTGGGCCATTTTTACAATGGTTGGCGCACTTTGGTTGGCGTTTACGGTTTGACCTTCTTCAGTCACAATTGCCACAATGGTGCCGTCCATTGGTGCCAAGATTTGGGTATAACCCAAGTTCTCTTTTGCAGTCGATAAGGTTAAGCGAGACTGTTCGATTTGCGCGTTGATCGCATCAATATCCGCTTGTGCTGTTTTATAGCTCGCTAAAGCACTTTGAAGTTCTGCCAATGAGGTTGCATCTTGAGCATACATATTTTTTTGACGGTTATATTCAGCTTCAACTTTGGCTAAATTGGCTTTTTTGACTGCCAATTGAGCTTGTTGATTTTTAATACTCGCTTCAGAATTTTTAACTTCATTGTCCTGACGAATCGAGTCAATTTGTGCAATCAGTTGACCTTGTTTCACTTGATCACCCAATTTCACATACATTCTTTTCACCTGACCAGACACCTGTGCACCGACACTCACCATTTTGGTGGCTTCAAGAACACCTGTTGCCAAGACTGAATTTTCAATATCACCTTTGCTGACTTCAGCCGTAATATATTCAACTTTTTCTTGCTTTGGTTTGAAGAAATACCAAGCTGCGAAAGCAACCGCAATCGCAATGACCACGGCAATGATCAATTTCATCGGTTTTATTTTTGGCATATGCGTTTATAAAAAATAGTAGAGAATTGATCAAATTATAGAGAGGAAATGAGGATAAAGCGTGAATTTTTTTAAGATTCTGATCATGTTCGCTATTCTTTATTTTAATCGTTCAGTCTTTTACGCAAAATCAGGTGCCAAATAAGCGACGTCCACATAATTCAGCAATACACTGTTGAATCAAATGTTCGGGATTTTCTTGGCTCTTGCCTTTAATTGCAGCATCGATGCGTAGCAATAACTGGGGCCAAGTTAAAAAATGCTGTGGATTTAAACGCCTTAAAGCTTGTTGATACAGATTAACTTTGGTCTTCCAAATACCCAATTGCAAGGCATTTTGCGGTTGTTCAAACAACTGCATCAATAAACGCATTTCTTTGCTGATGGTCCACAAGATCAAACTATAAGGCTCGCCTGAAGCGATCAAGTATTGAAAAGTCTTAATCGCCTGACTGAGATTACCGCTGAGCATCGCATCGCTTAAGTCAAAAGTGCTGTAGCGGGATTGATCCTGTAAGCATTCCAGCAAATGTGAAATTTGAATCGTGGATTCATTGGGGAAAGTATCTGCAACTCGCATCAGGCTATTTTTAGCCGCCAGCAGATTGTGTTCATGGTGTTGTTCGAGCCAAACCCATGCATCTTGCTCAAGTTGAATGCCCAACTTTTGGGCTTCAACCGCTAAAATTTGCTGACGCTCTTTTGGATAATTCGCAGTGAGGGAAACCACAACACCATTGGCTTCTACCGTTTGAAAAAAGGCAGATTTTAAGCTGCTGCTGTCCTGTTTCGGCATAATGATCACAAGTAGATTATGTTCATTGTGCTGAATGTAGCTTTTCAGCAATTTCAGGCTATTGGCATCGGGTTTGATGTTGCCATGCACTTCAATCGCAAGATTTTGCGAGAAAAGTGACAGGCTATTTAAGGCATTGAAGACGTTTTTCCATTCGCTGACATTGTTAATATCAAAGCGTTGTCGTTCGATGTCTTGCTTGGTCCAACTTTGGCGGAACGCATCCACCAAGTTTTGTTCAAGTAAGGGTTCTTGACCATGCAAAATCCAAGCGCCACGAGCTTCATCAATGCGCTTGAGCGCTTGGAGATAGTCAATTTTCATTACAGATTATGGATTTCTTAAGGTCACAGATGAATTGTTTTGCGTTGGCGCTTGGGTATTCACTTGCGCTTTCGGTAGACGATTCGCCGCAATTTGACGTGAAATTTGCTGTGCAACATCATCAATCAAAATTTTGCTTAAATACACATATTGCTGATCGTCTGAGTTGACTGTCGCAATGTTGTATTGGTAGCTACGTGTACCAGTCAAAGTACGTGGTTGAGTGATGGGGTTGCCTTCACGGTCTTCAATTTGGAAAGTCACGCTCAAGCGTAAAATCACTTCAATTAAAGTGCCACGAAGCTCTTGACGTACTGGTTTGTAGTCTAAAATTCGGAGCACATACGCATCATTCGAGTTGCTGAGTTGCACGCCAGTTGACGAAAGATGGGTACTTAAAATCCGTTCTAAATTTTCAGCTTCACGTGGCACGACCAATTGAATTTTATCGTAAACCAATGGTGTTGCTGAAGTATTGGTTCCTTTTAGGTGAAAATCACAGCCAGCCAAGCCTGCACTTAAGCCTAAAGTTAAAACAACTGCTGCTAAACGTTGCGCTAGGTGCATGATCTGTCCTCTGTCAATATTCCCATAAATGGGTAGGGTAGGGATTGCCCATAGTATTAGGGCATTTTAATGGCAAAACCCGCTGTGAGACAACGGGCTTTGTCTGGGAATTGTGAAATCCTTTATAAAGTTCCTTCTCCCTCTGGGATGAGGAATATATTCCGCAAGAGGATGAGGCTATTTTTACAATTGACCTCTCCCCTTGTGAAACAGCGTTTCTCATCTCATAAAAGGAGAGGGAATAAAAGGATTAAACCACCAAGTTTACTAACTTATTCGGTACCACAATTTCTTTCTTGGTTGGACCGGTCAAGAACTGTTGTACTTCAGGTAATGCTTTGGCTTGCGCTAAGATGTCGTCTTTCGCTGCATCAACAGCCACTTCTAACTTACCACGAAGTTTACCGTTGACTTGAACCACAATCGTTTGCGTATTACGAGTCAGCGCAGACTCATCCACAACAGGGAATAACGCTTCAGTGAGCTCAATCCCAAACTCAGTCAATAAGGTTTGACTTAAATGCGGTGCAAATGGTGCAAGTAAAGTTAATAACGTAGTAATCGCTTCACGCGCAACCGCCACATCGTTATCATCTTTCGCTTCAAACTTGTTGCTTGCGTTTAGAAGTTCCATCAACGCTGCAATGGCAGTATTGAATGCATGACGACGCTCAAGGTCATCACCCACTTTTTGGATGGTCTCATGCGTTTTACGACGTAAGTCTTGCGCATCTTTAGACAAGTTTGCTTTATCCATCGTTGCCGCCGCATTGCCTTTTTCAAGGAAACCAGTTGCCAAACGCCATACACGTTTTAAGAAGCGGTTTGCACCTTCAACGCCTGCATCTGACCATTCAAGTGATTGATCTGGTGGGGCAGCAAACATCATGAACACACGTGCCGTATCGGCACCATATTGATCAATAATGGCTTGCGGGTCGATACCGTTATTTTTCGATTTCGACATTTTCTCTTGACCACCAACCGTCACTTCTTGACCGTCACC
The DNA here is from genome assembly GCF_011578285.1 of Acinetobacter lanii. Classification (NCBI taxonomy): domain Bacteria; kingdom Pseudomonadati; phylum Pseudomonadota; class Gammaproteobacteria; order Moraxellales; family Moraxellaceae; genus Acinetobacter; species Acinetobacter lanii. The sequence goes on from NZ_CP049916.1 coordinate 515,148, forward strand.
TGTGTACTTCGCTGAAATAATACGACCTTTTTCGTCTTTTTCCAGTTCAATATCCGCAGGGTTAAACCAGGTTTTCTTGCCTGACTCCGCTTCACGGTAGAAGGTATCTGCCAACACCATGCCTTGCGTTAACAAGTTCGTGAATGGTTCGTTGCCTTGTACCACACCTTCATCACGCATCAATTTGTGGAAGAAACGTGCATAAAGCAAATGCAGAATCGCGTGTTCGACACCACCAATATATTGATTTACAGGCAACCAAGATTGCGCAGCTTCAGGTTTAACCATGCCACCTGTAAAGTCAGGCGATGCATAGCGTGCATAGTACCAAGATGATTCTACGAAGGTGTCGAGTGTGTCTGTTTCACGACGTGCGTCGCCACCACAGCAAGGACATTTGGTTTCATAGAATTCAGGCATTTTGTTGAGTGGATTACCTGAACCATCTGGAACCACATCCGTTGGTAAAATGACTGGAAGTTGTTCTTCAGGTACAGGCACCTGACCACAGCTTTCACAGTTGATCATTGGAATTGGGCAACCCCAATAACGCTGACGAGACACGCCCCAGTCACGTAAACGGAACTGAACTTTCGTGTTTGCAAGTTTCTGTGGTTCTAGTTTCGCAATAAATGCATCAAATGCAGCTTGGAAGCCTAGACCGTCAAACTCACCTGAATTAACCAGTTTACCTTCTTTCGAGCCGTACCACTCTTGCCATGTCGTAGAGTTAAACTCAGCATCATCTGCGCCTTTGGCATCGATGACTTGTTTAATGGTCAGACCGTATTTGTTGGCAAATTCGAAATCACGTTCATCGTGCGCAGGAACCGCCATGACAGCGCCTGAACCATACGACATCAGTACATAGTTTGCGATCCAAACAGGAACTGCTTCACCTGTGACAGGGTGCTTCACAGAAAGACCTGTTGCCATGCCTTTCTTCTCAGCAGTCGCAAGATCTGCTTCTGCCACAGAACCCATACGACATTCTTCAATAAATGCCGCCAATTCAGGGTTTGTTTCTGCCGCTTTCAGCGCCATAGGATGTTCAGCAGCAACCGCAACATAAGTCACACCCATTAAGGTGTCACCACGCGTGGTATATACGGTTAAGTCGTCTGCATATACGTCAGGGCTCGCAGAAGGGAAAGTGATTTCCATGCCTTGAGAACGACCGATCCAGTTACGTTGCATGGTCAACACTTGTTGAGGCCAGCCGTCTTTCAATGAATCAAGATCGTCTAAGAGTTCTTGTGCGTAGTCGGTAATGCGGAAGTAGTACATTGGAATATCACGTTTTTCAACCAATGCACCTGAACGCCAACCACGACCATTTTCAACTTGCTCATTGGCAAGTACGGTTTGATCGACAGGGTCCCAGTTCACCGTAGACAATTTACGGTAAATCAGACCTTTTTTATAAAGCTGTACAAATAACCATTGTTCCCAGTGGTAGTACTCAGGAGTACAGGTTGCAAATTCACGATCCCAGTCAACCGACAAGCCCAATTTTTTCAATTGGTCACGCATATAAGCGATGTTTTCAAAGGTCCATTTCGCAGGTGCAACTTGGTGTGCAATCGCTGCATTTTCAGCAGGTAGACCAAAGGCATCCCAACCCATCGGCTGCAGCACGGTTTCACCTTTGAGGCGGTGGAAACGACTGATCACGTCACCAATCGTATAGTTACGCACATGACCCATATGCAGTTTGCCACTTGGGTAAGGGAACATCGAAAGGATATAACGACGCGGACCTTCTACAGTGTCGGCAACTTTAAAGGCTTTGCGAGATTCCCAGTCTTGTTGGACAGCAGGTTCAATCGCACTGGCTTGGTATTCTGAGTCAATGTGAGTAGTCATAAACGTAATTAAGAACAACGGTTAAAAGTTTGTTGCACAGCATAGCGCAAAATACACCTAAAAGTGAATTTTGCGCTTTGGATTCAGGCTAAAAATATGAAAAAAAATCCAACAGTTTTGAGGGAGGGATTAACGTGGTTGTTCAGCACGTTCCACATGGCCTTGTTGTAATGCGGCATTGGCTTCACGCTGTTGCTGATCTTGGGCTTGACCTTGTGGCGCAGGTGCAGGCGAGGTATTCGAGCTGGTTTGTGCGTTGTTATTTTGCTGCGCCGTAGATGGGGTATTTTGCTGAGTAGACGGTGAATAATAACCGTAGGTATCAATTTTCCCTTTGCTTTTCGCATTTTTAGGCGGTGGGGTTGCGGTGTAATGGGTCGAGCCTTTGCTGTCGACCCATTTATAATATTCTTTGGCAAAACTTTGACCAGAACACAGCAACGATAAACTCACCGTAATGCCCAAGTAGGCTAATTTTTTATAAGTCATATTATTTTTCATAGGAAGCTACCTTAAAATAAACAGTCGATCTTGAATCAAAGAAAATCGATTTAAATACGATTATATCGACTTATGTCTATGATTGTAATTTTGGCGTTATTTTAACCGAATACACAGCGCAAGTCATATTTCTTTTGGAAATTTATAATCTTATAAGTCTTTGATTTTTTAATTATAAATCATATAAAAAAAAGTTATGGTTTAAAAAATGTTCGCTTGGTAAATAAACAATAAAAACAACCATGCAAACCTTGACTTTAATCGCAAAAGTAACTAAAAATGCTGCTCTAGTTTTATATGTTTTGTTCGATCACCCTTCGAATAAAGTACATAGCTTGTAATAACGTCTTCTCTAAGCCGAAAAGATGAAATCGCTACAATGTGTTTATCCCAACATATTGATTATGCAGTCACAACTCACAAACGGTTGTGTCCCGAATATTTTTTTATTACAGCAAAAACGAGTAAATATGTGTGCTATAACAGTGCATACAAATCAATGAATGAATCACGGTTTATGTCTCCCATAAATCTCGTGGAATAATGATTAGGGTGAATACGTTGGAACTTTTATCTGGTGGTGAAATGCTTGTTCGCGCATTGGCGGACGAAGGCGTTGAACATGTTTTTGGGTATCCAGGCGGCGCAGTTTTACACATTTACGATGCGCTTTTTAAACAAGACAAAATTAACCATTACCTCGTACGTCATGAGCAAGCTGCTGGTCATATGGCAGATGCATACTCACGCGTAACAGGCAAAACCGGTGTGGTTCTGGTGACCTCAGGTCCAGGCGCAACCAACACCGTGACACCAATCGCAACTGCTTACATGGACTCAATCCCAATGGTGATTTTGTCTGGTCAGGTAGCGTCGCATTTGATTGGTGAAGATGCATTCCAAGAAACCGATATGGTCGGCGTGTCACGTCCAATCGTAAAACACAGTTTCCAAGTGCGTCACGCAAGTGAAATTCCGGGCATTATTAAAAAAGCATTCTATATCGCATCGAGTGGTCGTCCAGGTCCTGTGGTAGTTGATATTCCGAAAGACGTCACCAATCCAACGGATAAGTTCGCTTACGAATATCCAGAAAAAGTAAAAATGCGTTCGTACCAACCACCGCATCGTGGTCATACCGGTCAAATTCGCAAAGCCATTGATGAGTTGTTAACCGCGAAACGCCCAATCATTTACAGTGGTGGTGGTGTGGTTCAAGGCAATGCATCGCATTTATTGACTGAACTTGCGCATTTATTGAATTTCCCTGTGACCAATACCTTGATGGGCTTGGGTGCATTCCCAGGCAATGATCCACAGTTCGTGGGTATGCTCGGTATGCATGGAACCTATGAAGCCAATATGACCATGGCCAATGCCGATGTGATCTTGGCGATTGGTGCGCGTTTCGATGACCGTGTGACCAATAACCCTGCAAAATTCTGTCCAAATGCCAAAGTAATTCATATTGATATCGACCCTGCGACGATTTCAAAAACCATCATGGCGCACATTCCAATTGTGGGTGCAGTTGAACCTGTACTTCAGGAAATGTTGGCACAATTGAAACAACTGAATGTGTCTAAACCAAACCCTGAAGCGATTGCGGATTGGTGGAAACAGATTGATGAATGGCGTCAGGTGCATGGCTTACGCTATGAAGCGGGCGTTGATGGGGTAATGAAGCCACAACAAGTGGTTCAAGCCTTAGACCGAATCACCAATAGCCAAGCGATTATTACCTCTGACGTGGGTCAACACCAAATGTTTGGTGCGTTGTACTACCGTTACACACGTCCACGTCAGTGGGTGAACTCAGGTGGTTTGGGGACCATGGGTGTCGGCTTGCCCTATGCAATGGCGGCGAAACTGGCATTCCCAGATCAACAAGTGGTATGTATCACCGGTGAAGCTTCGATTCAGATGTGTATCCAAGAGTTGTCGACCTGTAAGCAATACGGCTTAAATGTCAAAATCTTGTGCTTAAACAACCGTGCTTTGGGTATGGTAAAACAATGGCAAGATATGAATTACGAAGGTCGTCATTCTAGCTCTTACGTTGAGTCTTTGCCTGACTTTGCCAAATTGATGGAAGCATACGGTCATGTGGGTATTCAAATTGATCATGCTGATGAACTTGAGTCTAAACTTGCTGAAGCAATGGCGATCAATGATAAATGCGTATTTATCAATGTGATGGTTGACCGTGCTGAGCATGTCTATCCAATGTTGATTGCAGGTCAATCGATGAAAGATATGTGGTTAAGCAAAGGGGAGCGCACGCAATGAGACATATCATCTCTGTTCTTGTAGAAAATGAAGCAGGTGCGCTTTCACGTTTGGTGGGTTTATTTTCTCAACGTGGTTATAACATTGAGACTTTAAATGTAGCGCCAACTGAAGATTCAACCATGTCGCGTTTAACATTGACGACTTATGGTGATGACCACAAGATCGAACAAATCACCAAACAACTCAACAAATTAGTTGAAGTGGTGAAAGTGGTTGATTTATCTGAAGGTGCGCACATTGAGCGTGAATTGATGCTGATTAAGGTCAAAGCATCAGGCGCGGCACGTGATGAAATCAAACGCACAGCCGATATTTTCCGCGCGCAAGTGGTTGATGTCACCCCGACGACGTATACGATTCAGATCGCAGGTACGACTGACAAAATTGATGGTTTTATTGATGCACTCGCTGAGAACACTATTTTAGAAGTGGTGCGTTCAGGTGTGTCAGGTATCGCACGCGGCGAAAAAGTTTTAACAATCTAATTTATTCATTTATTCTTCCTGACCTAAGAGGGTAATCTAGGGCGCTTACAAAAAAAGCGTGACTTGATCTAAGGGAAACAAAAAAGCATTTTAGCGGAGACAGCAATGCAAATTTTTTACGATAAAGACTGTGACTTATCTATCATCCAATCTAAGAAAGTAGCAATTATTGGTTACGGTTCACAAGGTCACGCACATGCGCTTAACCTTAAAGATTCTGGCGTTGACGTAACTGTAGGTCTGCGTGCGAACTCTACTTCTTGGAAAAAAGCTGAAAATTCAGGTCTTAAAGTTGCTGAAGTTGCTGCTGCTGTAGCGCAAGCTGACGTAGTCATGATCTTGACTCCGGACGAATTCCAATCTCAACTTTACCGTGACGAGATTGAGCCAAACATCAAGCAAGGTGCAACTCTAGCATTTGCTCACGGTTTCTCAATTCTTTACAACCAAGTTGTGCCACGTAAAGACCTTGACGTGATCATGGTTGCGCCAAAAGCACCGGGTCATACTGTACGTTCTGAATACCAACGTGGTTCAGGTGTGCCTGACTTAATCGCTGTTCATCAAGATGCGTCTGGTAATGCGCGTAACGTTGCACTTTCTTACGCTTCAGGCGTAGGTGGTGGTCGTACTGGTATTATCGAAACTTCATTCCGTGAAGAAACTGAAACTGACCTTTTTGGTGAGCAAGCAGTTCTTTGTGGTGGTGCGGTTGAATTGGTTAAAATGGGCTTCGAAACTTTGGTTGAAGCAGGTTATGCTCCAGAAATGGCGTATTTCGAATGTTTACACGAGCTTAAATTGATCGTTGACTTAATGTTCGAAGGCGGTATCGCGGACATGAACTACTCAGTATCAAACAATGCTGAATACGGCGAATATGTAACAGGTACTGAAGTAATTAACGAACAGTCTCGTGAAGCGATGCGTAATGCGCTTAAACGTATTCAATCTGGTGAATACGCGAAGATGTTCATTCAAGAAGGTGCGTTGAACTACCCATCTATGACTGCACGTCGTCGTCAAAATGCTGCACACGGTATCGAAGTAACAGGTAACAAACTTCGCGCGATGATGCCTTGGATTCAAGCAAACAAAATCGTAGACAAAGAAAAGAACTAAGTTCTGATTTCTAAGTCAAAAAAGCCCTAGTTTTTAACTGGGGCTTTTTTATGTTGTAACGAAATTAGTATTAGCGTTATGTGCCTCAAGAGAAATAAAGCAGTGCTTTCTCTTCCTTGCGCTTCACTCAGAACAGTGTTCTGAGCTTGCTCATACCTTGGATTCAAGCAAACAAAATGGTGGATAAAGAGAAAACGCAGTTCTTATTTCTAAGTCAAAATTTCTAGTTTGTTTGACTGAGGTATTTTGTATTGCAATGTGGCTTTTTCTTTTATAGTTTAAAGAATGAACATTAGAAAAATGATAACCCGTGTTGAACAGTTATGAATTTAACATCGCATCAAGAATGGATCATTTGGAAATGCATCTCCCATGCATGGACTGAATATGGGTTAGATAATGTAGAAATTAAACAGTTCGCTATAGATTTAAGGTCAAGCTCAGTCACTTGGGATGATATTCATAACACTATTTTCAAACAATGTTATTGGGGTTACTCATGGATGGGGTTGGCTTTTTTTATAGGGTTTATTCCTATTCTAGGATGGATAGCAACGGCAACATTGCTGCCCGAGGCTGAATGGGAGGATGCTTGTATTCAAAAACAAATCGAAAATTTTAAAGCGTGGAAGGTATTTTATTATTTGAATCCCTTATGTTGGCTCGGCTATGTTCTATGTTGTTTCATCGCTCATAACTTTACCCGAAAACTTAAGAAAGCTTATCTCTTAGAGTAACTCGATCTTGGTAATGAATTCGCTGAAAGAAATATCAATTACGACTTTACTCTGTGTGATTTCAGTTGTGATAAAGTAGAGATATTTCATTTTAAACGTGTGGCAAGTGATGAATTTCAAGACTCTCGTTTCTATCGCTGCGTTGACTTTGCCTTTATTAAGCCATGCAGAAGTACAGAATAGTTCAAGCGCAAACCCATTGAAACAACTGACCAATGTCCGTGTTTCAATGCAGCGTATGCTGAAGTCTTCAGAGGGGCGTTATTTCCTCAGCCTTTATGCCGGTATCGCCAAACCACATGCAGTCCTGACCGATCTGATTGAAAAGAAAAATATCAATTTTAAAGGTACGCAGAAAGCCGATCAAATTGTGATGGATGCCGTGAATGATAGTACTTCAGATGATTTTATCCCAATGCAATTGAGTGGTTCATTGAATGTAAACTCAGGGATATTTAAGTCCAATCTGGTGAATGTCCAAGATAAAACCTCAACTGCAGTACAGTTTGAGCCAGCGTTTAAAGTGGCGAATAAACCACTATTCACCTTTAAATTTTATGGGGTAAAAGCCGATACCCCAGCGCAAGAACAACTGCTCACCCGTGTCGATGTTATTAATAAAACCAACAATACCGTGGCGCAAACACTGACAGGGTTCTCAGCGTATCCAAACAGCATTGGCTATATGGATATTAACTTTGATGGTTATTATGACGTGATTTTGTCGGATCTTTCTCAAGATCGTAAAGTGCAAGATAAGCGTTATGTCTACTGGATGTATAACCCGAAAACCAATCAATATCAGCGTTCACCGCAATTGGATAAAATTGTCGGTCTGCCAAAATTACATGGTGAAACCAAGCAAATTGATTTTGGTGAAGGGCAGGTCTACCAAGTGGACAATAAAGGGTTACTACATCCTGTGAATGCACCCGAATAACAGCATGAAGCACACTTCATGGTGTGCTTTTTTTTTATGTGGTGTGTTGTTGGTTGTTCATTTGAATGAACCATTGAATAGCAAATATAAGAACACGCAATTTAGATAGGCGTGTTTGATCAGTTTTGATAAAATCCAAGCATCGATGCAATTTATATACTAGGAAGACCTATGGGCTTACGTTGGAGTGATACGATTGATATCGCCATTGAACTTTCAGAAGCACACCCTGAAGTAGACCCGCAATGGATTCGTTTCACAGACCTGCATGCTTGGGTGTGTGCATTGCCTAATTTTAGTGATGATCCAAACAAATCCACTGAAGGGTTGTTAGAAGGTATTCAAATGGCGTGGATTGACGAAGTCCGCTAATCGCTTGTTTGAAAAAAAGCACTTTTTTACATATCAAAAGCTGATAATGGCGCATTATTCGGTATAATGCGCAAAATTTTCATGTCAATATGACCTAAGGAGCCGATCATGGCTATCGAACGTACTTTATCTATCGTTAAACCAGACGCAGTTGCTAAAAACCACATCGGTGACATCTTTGCTCGTTTCGAGAAAGCTGGTCTTAAAATCGTTGCAACTAAAATGAAACATTTGACTCAAGCTGAAGCTGAAGGCTTCTATGCTGAGCATAAAGAACGTGGTTTCTTTGCTGACCTAGTTGCATTCATGACTTCTGGTCCAGTTGTTGTTTCAGTTCTTGAAGGCGAAAACGCAGTTCTTGCTCACCGTGACATCCTTGGCGCGACGAATCCTAAAGAAGCTGCTCCTGGTACAATCCGTGCAGATTTCGCTGTAAGCATCGACGAAAACGCTGCTCACGGTTCTGACTCTGTAGCATCTGCTGATCGTGAAGTGAACTACTTCTTCGCTCAAACTGAGATTGCTCCACGTACTCGTTAATTCGCAGTATTCGAACCAGATAAGTGATATAATACTTATCTGGTTTTTTTATTCCCTGAATAATCCTTTGCTCACTTATTGAGCTTCTCCTTTCATCTTTAGACATGGTTTAGGTATATACACATGAGTACTGAAGCAGTCGCTGTATCAGCAGTTTCTGAGGCACAGCAACACACTCCATCCGCTCCTGCACAGGAAAAAACTGTGGAGAAAGTGAATTTACTCGGCATGTCACGTCCCCAAATGGAAAAATTCTTCGAAGATATGGGCGAGAAGAAGTTCCGTGCTGGACAGGTGATGAAATGGATTCATCAGTATTTTGTGACTGATTTTGCTGAAATGACCAACATTTCAGGCAAACTCCGTGAAAAATTAGAACGCATGTGTGAAATTACTGCGCCTGAAGTGGTGCATCGTAATTATTCAAAAGATGGCACACGTAAGTGGGTATTCCGTGTCGGTGACGGTGCAGGTTCATTGGTTGAGACGGTACTGATTCCGGCAGATGACAAAACCGGTGCACGTAAAACCTTATGTATTTCTTCGCAAGTGGGTTGTGCCTTAGACTGTTCATTCTGTTCAACCGGTAAACAAGGTTTCCAACGTGACCTGACCCAAGCTGAAATTATTGGTCAGTTGTGGATGGCAAACTTCTCTTATATGGAAGATGTGCCTGTGGCTGAGCGTGAACGTTCAGTGACCAATGTCGTGATGATGGGGATGGGTGAACCACTCCTCAACTATGACGCTGTACTGAACTCTATGCGCATTATGCTCGATGACTTTGCCTACGGTATGTCTAAACGCCGTGTGACTTTGTCGACCTCGGGTGTGGTACCGAAGATTGATCAATTGGTCAAAGACATTGATGTTGCTTTGGCGATTTCTCTGCATGCACCAAATGATGAGCTACGTAACGAGCTTGTGCCAATCAATAAAAAATATCCGTTAGAACAGTTGATTGCGGCATGTAAGCGTTATATCGAAAAAGATGGTAATGAAAGTTCACGTAAACACGTAACGATTGAATATGTGATGCTCGATGGCGTCAATGACCATCCTGAACACGCACAGCAAATGATTAAACTTCTGAAAGATTTACCAAGTAAAATCAACTTGATCCCATTTAACCCGTTCCCGCATGCACCTTACGGACGCTCAAGCAGAAATCGTATCATTTCTTTCCAAAAAACTTTGTCTGATGCCGGTTTTGTGTGTACGATTCGTCAGACACGTGGTGATGACATTGATGCTGCGTGTGGGCAATTGGTGGGTCAAGTGGCAGACCGTACTCGCCGTGCCGAACAATGGAAAAAGAAAGTCGAAGAACGAAACGTGATTATGCGTTCTCAGGGCTAAACTTATAAGACAAAAGGTATTATAAAGGGGCGGGCATTGAATAAACCTGTGTATAAAAAACTGATCGTCGCTATGACGGTGTGTTTGTCTGCATTGGTTGTACAAGGGTGTCAGACGACAAAATCGGGAAGTGTAGTTAAAAAAGACCCTGAAAAAGCAGCCAAAGTACGTACCCAAATGGCGGCTGAATATATTCGATCGGGTGATCTAGACGCGGCAAAGCGCGCGCTGGATCAGGCGCTTGAGGCAGATTCTCGAGATTCAACCGCCAATATGATGATGGGTGTGTTACTGCAACAAGAGGGCAGTAAACTCAATATGGAAAAGGCCGATAGTTATTTTAGTCGTGCCATTTCCCTAGACCCTAAAAATGCACAGGCGCGTAATAATTACGGCACATATTTATACCAGTTAAAGCGTTATAATGATGCCATCCAGCAATTTAGTATTGCGGGTGCAACATTGGGTTATGATCAGCGTTATAGAGCCTTGGAAAATTTAGGTCGAACCTATATCAAACTTGGCGATATGGCGAATGCTGAAAAAGCATTCAAACAAGCATTGCAAGTTAACCGTCAATCGACGGTTTCAATGTTAGAGTTAGCTGAGATTTTATATTTGCAGCACAATGCTGTTGCAGCACGCCAACTCTACGAACAATATGTCCGTTTGGTTGGTCAAAAGGAGCAAGGTGCTCGTGCACTTTGGATTGGCTTACGTATCGCGCGTGCCAATGGTGATACGATGGGAATGCAAGTGTTGGTCAATCAAATGCGCGCATTATTTCCAGAGAGTCAAGAATATCAACGTTATTTGCAATTACAGTACAATACTGAGGCCGTATGGAAGTAAATCCTAATTCACAGCAACCTACTGGTTCAAACGTAGTACCAAATGCTTTAGGAAATATCCAGCGTCCTGGTGAATATCTGCGTCAAATTCGTGTTTCACAAGGTCTTGAGCTGAGTGTTGTGGCTCAAGATTTGAAGATGCCGGTAAAAACCTTAGAAGCTTTGGAACAAGACAACTATAAAGTGTTACCTGAAGCGACCTTCATTAAAGGGTACTATCGTTCTTATGCCAAGTATCTCAAAGCAGATGCGACTGCGATTATTCAACGTTTTGATGAGATCTATGAAAATGACACCGGTTTAGTGCCGAATCATGCTCTGAATAATTCTCCCATCAAAATCATGGGTAAATTACCGGGCTCCAATAGCGATCGTAACCGTAAATGGTTAAAGCGTATTTTAATTGCGCTGGTCGCGATTGCACTGATTTGGTTGGTGATTGCAGCGATTCAGAAATTCAGCTCAAAAGGGTCTGCTGAAAGCACGGCTGAAACCAAGAACAATGACGTTCAAGTATTGACCCTTGATGGTGCCAATGGCTCGGCGGTTTCAGGCGATGAAATGGTGCTTGAGTTTAACCGTCCGACTTCAGTGCATATTGTCGACAGTACCAACAAAGTTTTAGCAACAGGTCGTCAAGCAACGACTTTAAAAGTAAATGGTCAATCACCGTTCCAAATTCGTTTGGATGATGCCCAAGCCGTTTCACTGAGCTTAAATAACGAAAGTATTTCATTGTCTCCATATACCGTAAACGGCAAAGCAGAATTCCGTTTATCGCGTTAATGGATAAAGAGTAGAAGCATAGAATGATCGTAAATCCAATTAAACGCCGTCCAACACGTAAAATTCGTGTCGGTTCGGTGTATGTAGGTGGTGATGCGCCGATCAGCATTCAAAGCATGACCAACACTGAAACTTGTGATGTGGCAGCAACCGTTGCCCAGATTCAGCGTTGTGCCGATGCCGGTGCCGATATTATGCGTGTCTCTGTTCCCTCAATGGAAGCGGCAGCAGCCTTCGGTGAGATTCGTAAGCAAGTGACGGTGCCTTTGGTGGCAGACATTCACTTTGACTACAAAATTGCATTGGCAGTTGCCGACTTAGGTGCAGACTGTTTGCGTATCAATCCGGGTAATATTGGCTCGGAAGCGAAAATTCGCGAAGTGGTGGCGGCAGCGCGTCATAACGATATTTCTATGCGCATTGGTGTCAATGCCGGCTCTTTAGAAAAAGATATTCAAAAGAAATATGGCGAACCCACCGGTCAGGCGTTGCTTGAATCGGCGATGCGCCATATTGATATTTTAGACCGTTTAGATTTTCACGAGTTTAAAGTGTCGGTGAAAGCATCCAACGTGTTCTTGACCATGGATGCCTATCGTTTATTATCACAACAGATTGATAATCCGTTGCATTTGGGTGTAACCGAAGCGGGGATTTACCGCACCGGTTCAGTCAAGTCTGCCATCGCTTTGGGTGGTCTACTGATGGAAGGCATTGGCGACACCATGCGTATTTCATTGGCAGCAGAGCCTGAAGAAGAAGTTAAAATTGGTTTTGATATTTTAAAATCCTTGGGTTTGCGTTCTAACGGGATTAACTTCATTGCTTGCCCAAGCTGTTCACGTCAAGAATTTAACGTGATTTCAGTGATGCAACAATTGGAAGAACGTTTAGAAGATATTCGTACCCCAATGGATGTATCGGTGATTGGCTGTAAGGTCAATGGACCGGGTGAAGCCAAAGAAGCGGATATTGGTGTGGTCGGTGCAGCTCCTCGCTCATTGGTATATCGCAATGGTGAAAAGAGCCACTTGATTGACACGAAGCAGTTGGTAGATGAAATTGAAACCATGGTGCGTCAACGCGTGGTTGAAATCGAAGAAGCCAAATCTAAAGAGATTATTCGTACAAGTTCTGAGTAAGTTATAAGTCATGAGTTCAATCGTCGCAATTAAAGGTTTTAATGATATTCTCCCAACGCAAACGCCGGCTTGGAGACGTCTTGAACAACATTTAGCATCCCTCATGGATGCTTATGGTTATCAACAAATCCGTTTGCCGATTGTTGAGCAAACCAATCTGTTCAAACGTTCAATTGGTGATGCAACCGATATCGTTGAAAAAGAAATGTACACCTTCTTTGATAAAGGTAATCCACCTGAATCATTGACTTTGCGTCCTGAAGGCACGGCAGGCTGTGTGCGTGCGATGCTTGAACACAACATGCTGCGTAGTGCGACTCCACGTGTTTGGTATGTGGGTCCGATGTTCCGTTATGAAAAACCGCAAAAAGGTCGTTACCGTCAGTTTCATCAGTTTGGTGTTGAAACCTTTGGTGTAGCAACACCGGATATGGACGCTGAACTCATTTTGATGACGGCACGTTTGTGGAAACGCATGGGTGTAGCAGACAAAGTTCAACTTGAACTCAACACTCTAGGTGAGTCAGACGAACGTGCTGAATACCGCACTGCTTTAGTGAATTTCTTAGAAGCACATAAAGCAGACTTGGATGAAGATTCACAACGTCGTTTGACCACCAATCCACTGCGGATCTTGGATTCCAAAGATGCCAAAACCCAAGCGATTTTGGAAAATGCACCAAAATTACATGAGTTTATGGGTGAAGACACCATGCAGCACTTCGCGAAATTGCAACAGTATTTGACTGATGCAGGCGTGAAGTTTGTGATTAATCAAAAGTTGGTACGTGGTCTAGACTACTACAACAAAACGGTATTTGAATGGACCACCACACATTTGGGTTCACAAGGTACCGTATGTGCCGGCGGTCGTTATGACGGTCTTGTGGGTCAATTGAAAGGTAAGCCAGAACAATCAGTGCCTGCAGTCGGTTTTGCCATGGGTATGGAGCGCTTATTGCTGCTGCTTGAACAAGTTGAAGACAATACGCCAGTGCGTGATTGTGAGTTCTTCTTGGTAGCCGATCCTGCAACCCAAGGTCAAGCTTTGGTGGCCGCGGAACAAATTCGTAACCAGCTTGAAGATGCCAACAGTGCGATCCGTTTAAAAACCGGTTCACAAGGTTCAATGAAATCTCAAATGAAAAAAGCCGATCAATCGGGTGCTTTGTTTGCTTTGATTTTGGGTGAACGTGAGCTTGAAGCGGGTCAGTTCTTGGTGAAAGAGTTGGCGACAGCTGAGCAAACTGAAGTCGCGGTAGCTGATATTGTACCGTTTATGATTGAAAAAATTTCTTCACAATAATTTAAACATAAGGAAAAGGTAGTCTCATGAGCGCAATGACTGACCAAGAACAACTTGATACAGCAAAGTCGTTTTTTAAGCAATATGGCTCTGCCATGATCAGTGGTGTATTGATTGCGTTGATTGCCTTTTTCGGTTTTCAGTATTGGCAGAAAAAAGGCACGGCTGAAAATCAAATTCAGACTGCGAAGGTTCAGCTGTTTGTCGATGAAGCTAAAGCGGCTGTAACCGATCCAAAAGCGGCGACAGCTTTGGCTGCCTCTGCAGAAAAGATTGTCAAAGAAAATCCAGATTCAATTCATGCCATTCAAACCCAGTTTGTGATGGCAAAATTGGCATTTGATCAAAAAGATTATGCCAAAGCTGAGCGTGAGCTGAAAAAAATTGAGAATAGCAAGATTGATGACGAAGGCTTGAAACAGATTATTAAAATCCGTTTGGCCGATGCTCAGCTTGCCCAGAAGAAATATGATGATGCTTTAAAAACTTTAGCAACTGTAACTTTACCGTCTTTTAAAGCAACCGCTGAAGAAGCACGTGGTGATGTTTATGTGGCAAAAAATGATATTGAAAATGCCAAGAAAGCGTACCAAAGCGCATGGAATGTTTTATTAGAATCGAAACAAGAACGTCAAATTTTACAAATCAAACTCGAAAGTGTTGGCGTATTAGTGGATGATCCTGAAATTGAGCGCCCAATTTTAGAAACACAAATGGATGAGTCTTAATGGATAGAAAGTATAAATTATCAGTCGCCGTCGCTGTTCTAAGCTGTGCGATGAGCGGATGTTCTTTTTTAAATAAAAGCAAAGTAGAAGAAGTTAAACCGAATCCATTGCCACGTTTGACCCAGTCAACCGACTTGGCTTTGGTGGGTGCTTATAAAGTCAGTGCAACAGACGCTGCAGATCCACTGCGTTTAAGAATTAAAACCGATCAGGGCAACTTATTTATCCTTGACCCGAAAGGCACGGTGAGTGCTTATCAGGGTAAACAACGCCTGTGGGAAAAACAAGTCAGCAAGACCGGTCTCAGCTCTGGGGTAGAAGCTGCTGAAGGTGTAGTGATTGTCGGTAACAAAAAAGGTCAATTGTTCGCGCTTGATGGTGCAACAGGGGCTGAGAAGTGGACGGCACAATTGTCAGGTGCACTCATTAGTTCTGCGTTGATCCATGCCGGTCGTGTGATTGTGGTTGCCAATGACGGCACTGTATTTGGCTATGAGCTTGAAACAGGGCAACAAGTCTGGACCTATAAGCTACCCAATGAACAGTTAAGCTTACGTGGTCAAGCGTCACCTGTACCGGTCGATTCACGTACTGTGGTGATTGCCTCTTCAAATGCCTATATTTATGCGATTGATGCGGTTACGGGCACGCTGCGTATGCAACGCCCTGTAGCGGTGAGTGATGGTCGTTCTGATATTCAACGTTTGATTGATATTGATGGTGATCCGGTTGCAGCAGGTCAATTCTTGGTGACTACAAGTTATCAAGGTCAAGTGACGGTGACGGATATGGCCAGCCAACGTGTGGTATGGAGTCATGACTCAAGCAGTTTGACCCGTGCTGAAGTGGCAGGTCGTCAGGTTTTTGTTGCCCAAGCGGACGGTAAAATCGTGTCTTATGATTTGATTAATGGCACCACGCTTTGGGAAAATGACCAACTGCTCAATCGTAATTTAAGTAATCCAGTGGTACTTGGAGATTACTTGGTGGTCGGTGATCTAGACGGTGTTTTACACTTGATCGATCCAACCTCAGGCTCACTTGTCGGTCGCTCAAAGAGTACCGGTGAAGTGCGTTGGTTACGTGTATTGGACAATCAACTCTATGCAGTGACGCGTACTGGTGCACTCAGCATTTGGCAGAATCGTTAATTTTTTGTCTGCTTATGGTAAACTAGTGCCCATATCTTAATTTTTATACCTCGGGGTCTTCGATTTTCTAAGACCCCGAGGTTTTTATTCAGGTTATTGAACCTAAAGATCTATGAAATTTATACAGATCTTCCAATCTTCCACAGTTTCTGATGTTCAGGCCAATCGAGTTGGCTGATCTTGTAAAAAGGTAATCTATGAAACCCGTAATTGCGCTCATTGGTCGTCCGAACGTCGGAAAATCAACGCTGTTTAACCAAATTACCAAAAGTCGTGACGCACTTGTTGCTGACTTTGCCGGTCTTACGCGCGACCGTAAATATGGTGATGCGAAATTTGAAAATAAATCCTTTATTGTGGTGGATACCGGCGGTATTGGCGAAAATGAAGGTGGTATTGATTCATACATGGCGGAACAGTCTAAAACTGCCATCAATGAAGCCGACATTATTGTATTTGTAGTCGATGCCCGTGCAGGTTTGCTTGCATCGGATGAACAAATCGCACGTGAACTACGAACGCTAGGCAAAAAAGTTTATTTGGTTGCCAACAAAGTTGATGGTGTACACGCTGAAGCGGCGCTGGTTGAGTTTTATAAACTCGGTATGGGCGAGCCAATGCAAGTGGCAGCAAGCCATGGTCGTGGTGTACAGCAGATGCTTGAAGAAGTGCTTGCTGAAGTTCCAGAAGATCAAGATGAAGCTGAACACGATGAAGCAACAGGTTTACGTTTAGCGGTGATTGGTCGTCCAAACGTGGGTAAATCAACATTGGTCAACCGTTTGTTAGGTGAAGACCGTGTCGTGGCATTTGACCAACCGGGAACTACACGTGATTCAATTTATATTCCATTTGAACGTGATGGTCGTCAGTACACCTTGATTGACACCGCAGGTGTACGCCGTAAAGGTAAAGTCGATGAAATGATTGAGAAATTCTCAATCGTGAAAACTTTGCAAGCGATTAAAGATGCCCATGTGATTGTGGTGGTACTTGATGCGCGTGAAGGCGTGGTTGAGCAAGATCTACATTTGATTGGTTATGCTTTAGAAGCCGGTCGTGCCATGGTGATTGCGATCAACAAATGGGACAATATGTCTGAGTATGATCGTAAGCAATGTAAGCTCGATGTCGATCGTCGCTTTGACTTTATTCCTTGGGCTAAAGTGCATTTAATTTCTGCTTTGCATGGTACCGGTGTCGGTGAGATGTATCCATCGATCCACCGTGCTTATGATTCTTCACATTTGAAAGTGTCCCCTGCAAAAATCACGCAGATCTTAAGTGATGCGGTTGAAGCGCATGCACCTCCAATGGTACAAGGTCGTCGTATTAAAATGCGTTATGCGCACATGGGTGGGCAAAATCCACCGACGATTGTGGTGCATGGTAACAAGGTGGATAAAACCCCTGCGGATTACCGTCGTTACTTAGAAAATGTGTTCCGTAAAGTGTATAAACTTGAAGGGACACCAGTTCGTATCGAATTTAAAACGTCTGAAAATCCATTTGAAGGTCGTAAGACGGTGATGGATGAGCGTATTGCGGCGCGTAAACGTCGTTATGTGCAGAAATTTAAGAAAGCTGAGAAGAAATTTAAGCGTTAATTTCAGTTGACTGCTTCAAGAAAAAAACCCATCGATTGATGGGTTTTTTTATGGGTGGTTAGATTTTACATTTTTTCGCTGTTTCATAGATTGCAATGTTGTCTAAATTCGCTTGTGCAACCTCAACAGCTTGTTGTGAGCTTGCCGCCGTTTGTTGACTGTCTTTTCCTGAAAAAGAGGAAGCGATTTGGCTCATTTTAGATGCGGTATTGGATTGGCTCGAAAAAGCACTGAGCGCACTGCCTGCCAAACCGGCAAATTTTGAGATGCCATTGTTGGCTTGTACATTGGCTTGATCCGCACTTTGTTGTGCCGCATTTAAAGTGCGCTCAAAAGATTTTTTTTCAACCGCAAGGTCGGTACAGTCTAATGTTTTTAAGTAACTGGTCGAATACACGCCATTGTTCATATTAGAGGCTTGGTTATAATTGCTGGCATAACCGGCATCTGCTCGAGCGATGGCAGCATTGGCTGCAGCACGGCTTTGATGCATGCGCGCTTCTGCCTGATCCATAATTGCGCCATTTTGTGCCCCCATAATCCCGGTTGCAAGGTCAAGTAAACCTGCCTGTGATGTTGCAGAGAGTGTAAAAACTGCTGTGCTTAAAATAATTTTTTTTAACATTTTTAAGTGGCCTATATTTTTGGTGGTGCATTTTTATGCATATTTATTCTATATTAAAAATAATTAATTTTAAATTATTATAGATATCATCGTGATAATTTGACTTAATGTTTAAATGTGATGTGTTTTGGGATCTATGCATTAAGATGCTGAAAGCAAAAATCTGAATGTATTTAGATGAATAAAATTAAGCATTGATATCGAAAATCGTAAAATAGGGAACATGGCTTTTATGGCTAACATTCACATTGAGTTTTCTCCGATTAAACAGATGATTCAAGTTTCTGATCAGCTCGATCGAGCAACGCAGATTCACATGCGTAAGGATGCAATTCACCAATACCGTAATCAATTGCTGTCGAAGCAACTCAATTGCGCCATCGAACCTAGCATGTTCAGTCAAACCGAGCAGGGCAAACCCTATTTGCAAGACTTCCCAAAATTTCATTTTAACCACAGCCACAGTCAAAAGCATTATGCATTGGCGATGTCACATCAGATGAAAGATTTAGGGATCGATATTGAGGACTTGGACCGACAAGTGCGATTTGAAGCCCTTGCCAAACATGCCTTTCACCCTGATGAATTCAGCATGTGGCAGTCTTTAGAAGAAGATCCACTGTATTGGTTTAAGGTATGGACCACCAAAGAAGCGGTGTTGAAAGCCAATGGTTTAGGCATTCGTATGAATCTAAAAGAACTCAATACTAAGCTACATCCCTTACACAATGGCGGCATGCTTGAACATGAAAGTTTAGGGATATTTGCTTATCAAAATATTCAGTTGGCAAACACCATGCTGACCGTTGCTTGGCGCAGTGAACAGTCTTGCAAAGGCTTTGCTTTACCGCAGATCGAAATTCATCAGCACTAAGGCTCAGCACTAAGATATTATTTGTTATTCAATCTAAGCCATAAAAAAAGCCCATCAGATGATGGGCTTTTCTCATTCAAGTCAAAGCGAATTAATGCGGAATTTCTTCTTCATCAAATTCAGGTTTCACTTGCACAATAAAGTCTTGACGGTTCAAGCCACGCCATAGTGCAAATGCAGTACCGATATAAATCGAAGAATAGGTACCGACAAATACACCAATAAACATCGCAATAGAGAACCAATGCAGACCATCACCCCCCAAGAACATCATTGCCACAACCACCAGCAATAAGGTCATTGAAGTATGAATGGTACGACGTAAAGTTTCGGTTAAAGAAATATCCACCACTTCACGCGGGGTTGCACCACGAATCTTACGGAAGTTCTCACGAATACGATCCGACACCACGATGTTATCGTTGAGTGAGAAGCCGAGCAGTGCCAAGATCGCGGCCAATACGGTTAAGTCAAATGGCCATTGCATCATCGCAAATACACCGACGGTAACCAGTACGTCATGGAATAATGACAGTACCGCACCGAGCGCGAGTTTGAACTCGAAACGAATGGTCACGTAAACCAACATCAACAGCATCGCAAGCGCCACAGCACCGGCAGAGCGAATATACAGCTCATTACCGACTTGACCACCCACGACATCGACCTTATGCACGGTTGCCGTGTTATTCGGCAGTTGCACTGCCGCAGTAATCGCATTGCTCAAGTCGTCCGCTTTCACGTCCTCTTGAACAGGCATACGTACCAACAGGTCTTTATTACTGCCCAGCGTCTGCGCCACAGCATCTTTAAAGCCGGCTTTCTCTAAAGATTGAATCACTTCAGTTTGATTGACTGCCTTACTGTAATTCAATTCTGCTGAAATACCGCCCGTGAAGTCCAAACCGAGGTTCAGTCCTTTGGTGCAAATAAAGAAAATACTCGCCAACGTCAGCAGAATCGAGATGATTGCCGCAGGTTTGGCAATCTTCATAAAGTCGATAATACGCTCGTTATCAGGACGGCCGTATTTTTTTTCTTCTGGCATTTTTGGCTCGTGTTGAGTCATATCAGTCATCATCGATCTCCTATATGCTCAACTTTTTCAAGTTTTTGCGTTTGCCATAGATGATTTGTACGATCGCACGGGTCACTGTAATCGCAGTAAACATCGAGCAGACAATACCGATCATCAGGGTGACCGCAAAGCCTTTGATTGGACCTGTACCAATGGCGAACAGGATAAATGCCACCAAGAATGTGGTTAAGTTCGAGTCGAAAATGGTGTTATAAGCACGATCATAACCCGCCACAATGGCTTGTTTCGGTGACGCACCCCATTTGATTTCTTCTCGTATTCGCTCACAGATCAGTACGTTGGCATCGACCGCCATACCAATGGTAATCACGATACCGGCAATACCCGGCAGGGTGAGGGAAGAACCAATCCAAGACATGACGGTTAAAATCATGGCTAAGTTGAACACCAGTGCAAAGTTAGCAATTAAACCAAAGACACGGAAGAACACCACCATCCAAATCGCAACCAGTAAGAAACCGATTTGCGTTGAAAGTACGCCTTTATCAATGTTGGCTTGGCCCAAGCTTGGACCAATTACACGTTCTTCAACAAAGTACATCGGAGCAGCAAGCGCGCCGGCACGAAGCATGAGCGCAAGCTCAGAGGCTTCTTGTGGTGAATCTAGACCGGTAATACGGAATTGTGAACCCAACACCGCTTGAATGGTTGCGGCATTGATCACCACAGATTCGGTATACGGGGTACGCACTTCAGTTTGTGCACCTGTGGTTGGGTCGGCAACGTAGCTGATTTTTTGTTTATTTTCGATAAACAAAACCGCCATACGTTTACCCACAGCGCCACGAGTGGCATCTGCCATCAGCTTACCACCCGCAGTATCTAAAGTAATATTTACTTCAGCGCCACCACTGTCTTGGCTAAAGCCGCTTGATGCATTTTGAACACGTTCACCGGTTAAAATGCGGTTACGGTTCAAGATTAAATCACGACCACTGTCTAAAGATTCAAAGGCAAAGGCTTCAGTGCCCGGAGGTAATGCACCTTTGGCTTTACCTGACATTGGATCAATATATTGATCATTTAAATCAGACACCAAACGGAATTCAAGGTTCGCTGTACGACCCAAGACACGTTTTGCTTCAGCGGTATCTTGTACACCAGGTAATTCAACCACAATACGGTTGCTACCTTGGCTTTGAACCACAGCTTCCGCCACACCTAACTCGTTAATACGGTTACGTAAAGTCGTTAAGTTTTGGTCAAGCGCATAGCTTTGAATTTCTTGTTGAGTCGCATCGTTATAGGTCAACTTTAACGTTGCGCCAGACTCAGAGGCTAAAGCTTGTTGATTAAATTTATTGCCATCACGACGCAGTTGATCCATCGCAGCAGCACGATCTTCACTGTTGGCAAATTGAATGGTAATCGTGTTGTTATTTAATGACAAACTATTGAATTTAATTTTTTTGTCACGGAAATCACGGCGTAAATCTGCTGCTGAAGTTTCAATACGCTGTGCAATGGCTTTGTCCATATCCACTTCAAGCAAGAAGTGAACACCACCGCGTAAGTCCAGACCCAGTTTCATTGGCTTAGCACCAATTTTTTGCAACCACTCTGGGGTGGTTGGCGCAAGATTCAGTGCCACAACATAGTTGTCACCTAAACCTTGACGCAATGCTTCTTTGGCTTTTAATTGGGCTTCAGAAGTATCAAGACGAAGCAATGCTGCATTTTGAGTGAAACTGCTGTCATGAGAAGCGATATTCTCGCTTTTTAATATTTGCTCTGCTTTTTGAATCACTGACTGATCAATCAGAGTACCTGCTTTTGCGCCAGAGATCTGAACAGCAGGTTCATCAGGATACAAACTTGGCAGGGCATATAATGTACTGACCACTAAAACCACTAGGATCAGCAAATATTTCCATGCTGGGTAACGCATTTGCTTTCTTCTTAAAATGAAAAAGCCGTGCTAGAGCACGACTTATTTTTGATTAAAGGTTATCAAGAGTGCCTTCTGGAAGCACTGAAATAACACTTGCACGTTGAATTTTGACTTCATTACCACGGTTTAACTCAACCACTGCGAAATCGCCTTCTAATTTTTTGATGCGACCCATCAAGCCACCAGCAAACACGATTTCACTGCCTACACCTAAGCTTTCAATTAAACCACGATGTTCTTTGGCACGTTTTGCTTGAGGGCGCCAAATCAGGAAATAGAAGATCGCAACGAATACCGCGATCATCAAAAGGTTTGCCACTAAACTTGGCTGTTGTGACGCTTCACCTGCTGCATGTGCAGTGGAAATAAAAAGGCTCATTACACTTTCCTAACTAAAGTAAATTTTGTTTAATACGTGATAATAAATTGGCTTGTTCTGCAATTTACCTTGTCTTTTTCTTCAGCGCAAATGCTGTTGAATTAATCTTGCGGGCAAGGTGGCACTTCTAAACCACGACGCTTATAGAAATCTTCGACAAAGGCATCAAAAGTACCGTTGTCGAGTGCATCGCGCATCATTTCTGTCAGGCGTAGGTAATAACGTAAGTTATGAATCGTGCCCAACATCGATGCCAACATTTCACCGCATTTTTCTAAATGGAATAAATACGAACGGGTGAAGTTGGTACAGGTGTAACAGTCGCAATGTGGATCAAGCGGACTTTGGTCATGACGGTATTTGGCATTACGAATACGCACTAAACCGTCGGTCACAAAATAATGACCATTACGGGCATTTCGGGTTGGCATCACACAGTCGAACATATCGACACCACGACGTACCGCTTCCACGATATCTTCAGGTTTGCCCACGCCCATTAAGTAACGCGGTTTATCTGCAGGCATTTTTTCAGGCAGATAATCCAAGACTTTGATCATTTCTTCTTTTGGCTCGCCTACAGACAGACCACCAATGGCATAACCGTCAAAGTCGATGTCGAGTAAACCTTTTAAAGACTCTTCACGGAGGTCTTCGTACATCCCGCCTTGGATAATACCAAACAGGGCATTACGGTTTTTCAGCACCTCATGATGTTGTATCTTACAACGCTTCGCCCAACGCAGTGAAAGTTGTAGCGATTTTTGTGCTTCTTCATGGGTTGCAGGATAAGGCGTACATTCGTCAAAAATCATCACGATGTCAGAGTTCAAGGCATGTTGAATGTCCATTGAAATTTCTGGTGATAAAAACACTTTTGAACCATCAATTGGTGAGCGGAAAGTCACCCCATCTTCTTTGATTTTACGCATCGCTCCTAAGCTAAACACTTGGAAACCGCCTGAATCGGTCAAAATGGGTTTGTTCCATTTCATAAAACCGTGTAAACCGCCGTGTTCACGAATCACTTCGATGCCTGGGCGTAGATACAAATGGAAGGTATTGCCTAAAATCACCTGTGATTTAATTTCTTCAATATCACGCGGTAACACACCTTTGACGGTACCGTAAGTACCCACAGGCATAAACATAGGTGTTTGAACAACACCGTGCTCTAGGGTCAATTGACCACGACGGGCGCGACCCGACTGAGCTAATTTTTCAAACTTCATAATAGGTCCAAATCGAGGCGAAAAAACAGTTCGCTGATTGATTGTGGTAAAGCGCTCTATTTTCCTAGATTACAGATGTTTATGCTAGGAAAATTACAATAATCTTAACGACTTGGATGGGGGTGAAAATTTTAAATTCAATTTAAAATTTTATTTTTATTCAATAATTTTTAAAAATTGAATTGTTTCATTCGATTTTGGATTTCCTGCTTGGTCATCACCAAATAACCTTCTTCCATGGCTGCAATATCATTAATTAAATTTTGAATATAGGGGCTGGTTTCTAAAAAATACGGCTCAAGTGACAGCAAGTACGCTTGCTGCGCAATTTGCATATCATCATAAGGTTCAATTTCAAGGCTTTGCCCGAGATCAGTCAGAATGTCTTTATCGACTTGGCTGAGTTTAAATCTGGTTTTGCCTTGAGTAATCACGGTAGATTTTAAATTGGCAATCGCTTCAAACAGATTGGACGAGGGGGGGTTTAAACGCTCTAAAGAGCGAATTGCCACCTGTGGATCATTGGGCAAATGCACCATGAAAGTAATTTTGTCTGCCAACAGGTCATATTTATCTAAAATTATATCTTTCACGTCTTCCATGCCTTGCACATAGAAGTTCAACGCATTTTGATTAAAACGATCTTTAGAATGAACGCTGGTAAAACTTAAACGGGTGTGTTGAAAGTACTCACTCATGCTGCGGCTAAACGAGGAAACCCCTTGATTGGTTTGCGCACGATATTGCCATTTTTCCACATTCCACATGTCCTCTTCGGACAAGTATTGGTATTTATTTTCAACTTCTGTGAGTAGGCTCTTTTTGGTCGATACTGTGGTGTACTGCGCCACCAACAGACCATCTAAAACCAAAGCGAATGCATAAATCCCCTGATCATGATGCTTTTGATATAAAGCATCAAATTCATGCAATAGTGCTGTTTTTAAATCTGCCAAATATTCAGATTGGCTAAATTGAAGATCAAACATTATTTTCTCTGTTTTGATTATTTTATATTTACGTGATTATTTTGGATGATTTCAGTCAGAATGTAAATTGATCAAAGCGTGATCATTTAAAAATTTGGACGATAATCAAAGTTTTGCGTGGTCACATTGTCTGAAAATGGACGGATTGGCTTTTTAGAAAGTGTGACACTATTCACTAAATTGTTTGGAAAGATCTGAATGTTGTTATTAAAGGCTTCAACATTGCGGTTGAAGATGGTGATTGCAGCGCCGACATTCTCATTTTGCTCTTGAATGTCATCCATCATTTTTAAATACAATTGATCGGCTTTTAGTTCAGGGTAGTTCTCCACCACCACATTCAGATTTTTCATCAGGTCTTGGTTGAGCTTTTCAATATGTTGCAATTGACCAATGTCAGCATCTTTTAAATTTAGATTTAAAATTTGCTGACGCAGTTCAGTGACTTTTTCCAAGGTCGATTGTTCAAACTGACTATATTCTTTTAACGTCTGCTCAAGGGTTTCTAAGGTTTTGACTTTTTGACGTTCGAAATTGGCGACTTCAGACCAAGAACGACGTGTGGCATTGAAATAACGCACGATGTTATTTCGAACCATAATTCCCCAAATCAAGATCAACACAAAAATCGCTAAGAAGATGAGAAGTCCCATAAAAAAATACCCAATTGAATTATCGTTATTTATCTTTCAGCAAACATGCTGAATGTTTATGCAATGAAGTTTAGCATGCGTTGTTTGAATTGTTGATAGTCCGGCATGTCTAAAGTGCGCAAATAGCCGCGTAAATCGGAAATATTTTGAATGTCTTTGCGTGGTTTTTTACTTAAGCTACGAAACAGGTTTTGCTCGCCCATATAACACAAGATATGTTCATCAAAGTGAATCACCAAATCACCTTGAGTATCTTTAAAAAAATCACTCAGTTTTAAAGTCAGAGCAGGGCGAATGGTTCGTGCCAATTGTTGTTGATCATAACCGAAAATATTGAGGGTTTGATTGAGTTGAATGTCACTGCTTTGCCACGACTGGGTATAGGGGTAGAAAAAAAGATCACGTCGATTGGACGCTGCAATCCCTAAAGGCTCGACTTGAAACACAAAAGCGCCCCATAAATCTTTTTCAATTTTCTTGATTTTTTGTTGACCGCCATCGGCATGCGGAATCGAAAGCTGCGACACGTAATGATATTTAAACAGCAACACCGGATGGCTTTTCTGATGTTGATCTACCCATGTGGTGGAAGCAAATCGTTCAATTTCGTTGGATTCAGTGCCTTGATTAAAGAGTGGAAAGTTTTGTTTTAATTTTCCTAGCACTAAAACTGAGCTCATCACGCCGGTTAAGTGCGGCGGTAGTTTGTGAAAATCCAACTGATCTTTAAACAGTTTCATTTTCAATTCTAAAGCCTGAATCACCTCTACAATGGGATCATCAGATTCATAACTGATATAGCCGATAAAAAACCATGTGCACGCAATTAATATGCTGAAGAAGATGGGGATAGAGTCGAAAAACAAAACACCCAAAATCAAACTCAATGCACCACACAACATAAATGCATAGCTAAAACGATTGTGAAATTTTAGGCTATTGTTTTTTCCCCAAGGATGTAGACCATCCAAAATCTCTTGAGCCGATTGTGCTTGACGAGACAAATCCCAAAGCCGTGCAACATTCTGCATCACGCGTTTATTGGTTTTTGATCTGAGATGAATCAGCTTGTGAACGGTATCAACTGGCATGGGCGTGACTTATGTATATGATTAAAATCAATGTTCGATTAGCGCCATCACTGGAGCTGTTTAAGCAAAAGCTATTCAGTGTGAATGTTCTGCATGATCAGATCAACCCCGTCAAATACATCAAAAATCCAACACATCAGATCTACCCATCAGTCTTAAAGCTCCGCCAGTAAAGGCTTTAAATTTTGCTGTAAATGCTCAAATTGTGGCATCGATAATTGTTCTAAGTGCAAGACTAGATCTTCTATGCGCTGAATGGGTGTGTGAATCGACTGTTTCTTTAAAATATCTTGATCAAACAGCCAGAGCAAACTTGGAAAATCAGGATGTATATAAAAGTCACCTTGATAGTCTTGCATGGCTTGTTCTAGTTTTAAAATACGGGATGGGCTAAAAAATCGGGCCAATTGCATTTCGTTACGACCACTGAGTTGATAGCGCTGATTAAACTGGATGTCAGGACTGTTCCATGCAATGCCGAGTCGACAATTGCGCTTCTGATGTGCACTGATGCTGATGCCTTGAAAAGACATATGATGCACCAAAATGCCCCACAAATCATGATGCTCATACTTCACTTTCTTCTTGCCATCGGAGTCACGTGTTTCAATTTGATTGATATAGTGATAATTGAACAGCATAAAGGGCTGGATTTTGCCGTCGAATGTCCATGAACCATAGATGCATTGTCTAATCTCGTTATTGTGATTGCCTAAGCGAAATAAGGGAAAATTCAATACAGTCGGGGCATCGGGGAATTCAGTGGGTCGGTCAAACTGCAGTTGATATTGATCTGCCAAAATAAAGGCTTCAAGTCTTTGAATTAAACCTTGATACGCTTTAGGAGATTGCCGTTGAATAAAAGCATAAACAACAAAACTAATACCGAGTAAAGTGAAATAGGGGTGGATTGTGCTCGCACAGATCAATGCAACCACAGCCAAGCAAATACAGATCCAAAAGCTGTAATTTTGAATATAAAAATCCTGCGCATGTGGCCACTGTCTGAGTGTGTTTAAAAGCTGTTTTGGCGTGGGGCGTTGTAATAATAGTTTTTCAATTTCAGCAATATTGTTTAAGGTATTTTGATTGTGCTGAGACAAATATGACAATTTTGATTTGATGCGTTGCAAAAAAGAATGAGAAGTCATAAAAAGGGTCGAATGGAGAAGTTGTTATTGGTCTAGGTGTATATGTTTCAATTCAATGTAGTTTTATTTTAGGCTCAGGTCAAACCATTATCAGAAATACAAAAAAGCGACCACATGAATGCAATGTGGTCGCTTAGAGCGATTAACCAAATTAATTCAAACTTAGCACATGCTTAAGCACGATCAATCAACATCGCATCGCCATAACTAAAGAAGCGATATTGGCTTTCAACGGCATGCTTGTAGGCATTTAAAATGTTGTCACGATTTGATAGTGCTGACACCAGCATCAGTAAAGTCGACTCAGGCAAGTGGAAATTGGTAATTAAACGGTCCACTACTTTAAAGTCATAGCCTGGATAGATAAAGATTTGCGTATCACCGGTCCAGCCTTTCAGTTCACCGCCATTGGCTTGAGCCGCACTTTCGGTGGCACGGGTTGCGGTTGTGCCCACTGCAATCACTTTATTGCCACGCTCTTTAGTGGCTTTGATGAGTGCCATCGATTCATCCGACACTTGGCACCATTCGCTGTGCATAATGTGATTTTCAATGTCATTGGTACGTACAGGCAAGAAAGTGCCTGCGCCAACATGTAGCGTCACAAAGGTTTTTTGAATACCTTTTTCTTCTAACTTTTTCAATAACACATCATCGAAGTGCAATGAGGCAGTCGGTGCAGCCACACTGGCAATCTTGGTTGGATCATTAAATACGGTTTGATAACGTACTGTATCAATGTCTTCTGCTTCACGATTGAAATAAGGGGGAATCGGCAGCTGACCATATTGATCTAACACGTCAAGAATCGGCTGTGAAAACTCAACCACATATAAGTTTTCATGACGACCTGTCACCGTCACTTTAACTTCGTCCGGTCCAATAAACAGTTCAGCACCAGCTTTAGGTGAGTTACTGGCTTTAATATGGCAATGCGCAATACGTTGATCGAACATGCGTTCAACCAAAACTTCAACCGCACCACCACTGGCACGTTTACCTTTAAGGCGCGCTTTCATCACTTTGGTATCATTTAACACCAATAAGTCGCCTTCATTGAATAAATCTAAAATATCAGTGAAGTGTAGGTCTTGATATTGACCATCGGCTTGAAGGTGAAGCAGGCGTGATGCGCTACGTTGTTCCAACGGGTAACGCGCGATCAATTCATCAGGGAGATCAAAATTAAAATCAGAAAGTTGCATAATCGAAGAGGGCTTAAAAGCGGAAAAAACTGGCGCTAGTATAGTCTTTTTTCAATTTATTGGCTGAATTTGAGTGAATATAAAGCAAAAATGCAATGTTTGATTTAAAAGTAAACAATTGAATTAATTGAGCGTTGACAATGTTTTTAAACACGCTATTATACAGGCACAACCTCTCCCGAGGTGGTGAAATTGGTAGACGCGGCGGACTCAAAATCCGCTGTCAGAGATGACGTGTCGGTTCGAGTCCGACCCTCGGGACCACTTAATTTTTTAAGTTAAACCTAGATTAAAAAATTAAGTTGAGTGTTTGAAAGATTCAAAAAACCCCAAACTGATGCAGTTTGGGGTTTTTTTATGGTAGAAGAAAACATTGAAAAATATCAGTATTTTTTGTTTGGTAATATTCAATGCCGAATGAAACAAATCCATACAATATAGAGAAATGCTTATCTTGTTATATTAAATGTTGATAAAACAATAGATTAAGTGCTATTTTTAAGCATAAGCTAAATAAATCATCCAAAATCTTTTAGATTTAATAATAAAAATCATAGGCTTTAGTCTAAATTACAAAAAATAAAATGGAATTTAATGTTCTTTTACATTGTAAGTTTATGTATTAATATTAAACGACTTAGATATCAGTCATTTTCTTTCTATATACGGTATTTGAGTATAAAAATTACATCCATTGTGATTAGACAGTGTTCAGCATTCAGTTGGATTTACGCCAATCTGATAACGTTCTCTAAAACTAGGGTATGGGCATGCGATTAGAATTATTAAAAGTAGAACAAGCAGACCAGCTCAGTGCCTGCAAACTTTCGATATTGCTTGGTGTGATGACGCCAAAGAGTCAGGTGGAAGGCTTTCTGAAATTCGCGCGCGGCATCTTAAAAACTGAAAGTGCCATTCTTAGCTTTCATCATGAACCTTATATTTGGTTGTCTTCACCACAAGGCTTTGGTGCTTTCCATGCCAAGAAAGAAGCCAAATTGTTGCCGTATTTTAAGGGCGCAACCTCACTCGATTCCGCACATGAAAACTATTCTGAATTTTCAAAATACATTCGTAGCCTCGGCATCGACCATGAGCGTGTGATTGGTTTTAATTTAAAAACCTCAGAAGAGCATTCGATTGGTCAAGTTCTGCTGTTTGATGAGTGTAAAGATCCCTATGATCCAGACAGTTTGGAATTGGTGCATGAGTTTGCAATGAGTTTGATTCGCATCATTGAAACACGCTTGGAAAATGAAGAATTAAAAGAACTTTGCGAACAACAATCAGCACTGAATTTTAGTAAAACCAAATTTTTTCAGATTATCGCGCATGATCTGCGCGCACCCTTTCATGGACTACTGGGCTTTTCAGAAGTGCTTGCGGAAGAAAGAGCCAGTTTGGATGATTCAAGTATCCAAAATATTGCAGATTATTTGCATGATACCGCACAGTCCACCTATAACTTATTGGAAAGTCTATTGAATTGGGCAATGGCAGAAGGTGGACGCTTTGTATATCACCCCATTAATTTCCAGCTCAAACAAGCCACCAAAATTGTTTTTGATGTATTAAATACTTTAGCTGTCAAAAAAAATATTCAATTGATTGAAAATGTCCCGGAAGATCTTCGAGTCTTCGCTGACATTAATATGATTACCTCAGTCATTCAGAATTTGGTCTCCAATGCGCTGAAATTCACCCATGTAGATGGCACGGGTAAAGTCTATATTGAAGCTTGTCAGGTTGAACAAAGTATCGAAATCTCGATTCGAGATACTGGGTTAGGCATGACCGAACAACAAATTGAAGGCTTATTTCAGCCAGACATTAAAGTCACGTTGAAAGGCACTTCAGGCGAAAAAGGGGCGGGTTTAGGGTTAGTGCTGTGTAAACGCTTTGTGGATTTGAACCATGGGCAGATCAGTGTTGAGTCTAAACAAGGTCAGGGCACTATATTTAAAGTTCGTCTGCCCTTGGCGGGAAGTACCCATCAAAGCTTAAATACAAGCTATAAAAATGATGATCCATCCAGTTCAGATCAATTGGAAAAAATGCATTAAAAATTAATTTAAATTTTCCAAAAAACAATCTTGAACTGTTATAAATGTCTTTGAATATAAAGTTGAAGGCATGTTTGAATGAACGCTGAACAATTGCAAAAAACCTTAAGAGCCAGCCAATACGCAGAACAAGTTCTAGGCTTGCATCAAATTTTACTCGAACAAGATTATGCAATTGATCAATTTCAAACTTCATTGGCAACCACGCAGATTCAGCAACTCGTTCAAACAGAATTACAAGACGTTCAAGATGAAAATCAATGGATGCGAACGCTCCGGATTCTACGTGCACGTCTAATGTTTCGTTGGATTTGGCAAGATGCGAATGTCCTGACCGATGTAGTCACATTGACCCGTGAACTGTCAGATTTTGCTGATGCCAGTATCAATGCAGCCAAAGATTTTGCACGTGTTGCTTTACTTGCCAAACATGGTGAGCCCATCAGCTATAGCGGTCAGGTGCAAGATTTGATTGTGGTGGCGATGGGTAAACTCGGCGCACAAGAACTGAACCTGTCTAGTGATATTGACCTGATCTTTGCCTTTGACGAACAAGGTGAAACCAATGGTCGTAAGTGTATTGATGTGCAGCAATTCTGTATCGCGTGGGGGCAAAAGATCATTTATTTGCTCGAACACATGACCGCAGAAGGTTTTGTGTTCCGTGTTGATATGCGCTTGCGTCCTTGGGGAGATGGTTCAGCACTTGCGATTAGTCATGCGGCATTGGAAAAATATTTGAGTCAGCATGGGCGCGAGTGGGAGCGTTATGCATGGATCAAAGCCCGCATTGTGTCAGGGGGTAAATCCGGTGATGATCTGCTCGACATGACCCGTCCTTTCGTGTTCCGTAAATATGTCGATTACACCGCTTTTGCTGCCATGCGTGAAATGAAAGCGATGATCGAGCGCGAAGTGGCACGCCGTAATATCGAAGATGATATCAAGCTTGGCGCGGGGGGGATTCGGGAAGTTGAATTTATTGTTCAGGTATTCCAACTGATCTATGGTGGATCAAAGCTTGAGTTGCAAGATCGTCAATGCCTAGTCAGCTTAAAGCATTTAGGTGAAGTGGGATTGCTCGATGATCAAGCTGTCATCGATTTAGAAGATGCCTATTTATTCTTGCGCCGTGTTGAGCATGCGATTCAGGCTTTAAATGATCAACAGACTCAATCTTTACCAAGTGAGTCTGAACCTCGTCAACGGATGATTGACACTTTAGGCTTTGCATCTTGGGATGATTTTCTGGTTTTTCTGAATGCGAAACGGGAAAAAGTCATTTATCAATTTGAACATTTGATCAAAGAAAAAGGCTTAGAGTCTCCAAATCAAAGTTTTAGTCAGCTTGAGCAGCAGTTGGATGAGATTTTAGATGAGCATGCTAAAAATTTAGTGCATGAGTTTTGGTATGGGCATGCGATTAAGAAACTGCCTGCCAAAGCAGTACAACGTCTCAAAGAATTTTGGCCGCATCTGATTCAAACCATATTAGAGTCTAATAAACCACAAACGGCATTAGTGCGACTGATGCCGTTGGTTGAGTCGGTGATGCGCCGTACCGTATATCTGGTGATGCTGATTGAGAGCAAAGGGGCATTACAGCGTCTGGTAAAAATGGCGACTGTCAGTCCTTGGATCTGTGAGGAGCTGACGCATTATCCTGTTTTGCTCGATGAATTCTTGTCGATGGATTTTGAGTTGCCGAAACGCCAAGATTTGGAAGATTCGCTGCGTCAACAATTACTCCGCATTGAAATTGATCAAGTCGAAGATCAAATGCGAGTCTTAAGATTATTTAAAAAATCCAATGTATTGACGGTAGCGGCCAGTGATGTATTGGCAGAAAGCCCATTGATGCGCGTGTCGGATGCGCTCACCGATATTGCTGAAGTGTCTGTCATGGCGAGCTTGAATTTAGCCTATCAAATTACGGCAAAAAAACATGGTTATCCGCTCGATGCAGAAGGTCAACGTTGTTCATTGGATCATACCGCTTTTGCAGTGATTGGTTATGGCAAAGTAGGGGGAATCGAACTTGGTTATGGTTCAGATTTGGATTTGGTGTTCATTCATTATATGGATGAACAAGCTGACACCGATGGCTTAAAACCCATCAGCGGCTTTGAATTTGCCATGCGAGTTGCACAAAAACTGATGTCACTCATGACCACGCAAACCTTGGATGGACGTGTCTATGAAATTGATACACGACTACGTCCATCAGGTGAAGCAGGGTTGCTCGTGACCAGCCTAAAAGCCTTTGAACAATACCAATTGAAGAATGCATGGTTGTGGGAACATCAAGCGATTGTGCGTGCCCGTTCAATTGCGGGTGAAAGCTCATTACGTGAAAAGTTTGAACAACTTCGTAGACTTATTTTGACTTTGCCACGTGATGAAAATTATGTTCGTGAAGAAGTGCTTAAAATGCGTCAAAAGATGAAAGACCATTTAGGTTCGTCAAAAGAGCAGAAAAAAGATGGAATTTTTCATTTAAAACAGGATGCAGGTGGTATCGTTGATATCGAATTTATGGCACAGTATGCTGTATTAGCCTGGAGTGGGACGAATCCTGATCTCGCCCATTATTCCGACAATGTACGAATCTTAGAAGATGCTGCCAAAGCACATTGTTTATCCAGCGATGATGCTTCAGCCTTGATTCATGCCTATTTGAGTGAACGTGCTGAGAGCCACCGATTAGCGCTTGCAAACCATAATATGCAAGTCAGCGCTGCGGAGTGGTTCGATACCCGAGAGGTCGTTTGTAAATTGTGGCAAAGATTAATTGATCCAACTGCGGTGTTCGCAGTGGATAGTGAATAATTAAGTATACATTTGGAGTTAAAGTCATGAATTTGGCTGATCGTGATGGTTTTATTTGGCAAGATGGACAATTGGTTGATTGGCGTGAAGCGAAAACTCACGTCCTCACTCATACATTACATTACAGTATGGGTGTTTTTGAGGGTGTCCGTGCTTATGAAACCCCAAATGGTACAGCGATCTTCCGTTTAAAAGAGCATACCAAGCGCTTACTTAACTCTGCAAAAATTTATCAAATGAAAGTTCCATTTGATCACGCGGCATTAGAACAAGCACAAATTGATGTGGTACGTGAAAACAAACTCGCATCTTGCTATTTACGTCCAATTATTTTTATTGGTTCAGAAAAACTCGGGATTGCAGCAACAGACAATACCATTCATGCAGTGGTTGCAGCATGGAGTTGGGGTGCTTATTTAGGTGAAGAAGCGATGGCGAAGGGTATTCGCGTTAAAACATCATCATTCACCCATCACCATCCAAACGTGACCATGTGTAAAGCAAAAGCGTCAGGTAACTATACCTTGTCGATTCTTGCACACCAAGAAGTGGCACATTCAGGGTATGACGAAGCAATGCTTCTCGATCCACAAGGTTATGTATGCCAAGGTTCTGGCGAAAATGTATTCTTGGTACGTGATGGCGTGATTCATACGCCGGATATCGCAGGTGGTGCGCTGGATGGTATTACTCGTCAAACGATCATTACTATTGCTAAAGACTTGGGTTATGACGTGGTTGAACGCCGTATTACCCGTGATGAGTTCTATATCGCAGATGAAGCATTCTTTACCGGTACAGCCGCTGAAGTGACGCCAATCCGTGAATACGATGATCGTCAAATTGGTGAAGGGGTACGTGGTCCAATCACGACTCAAATCCAAAAAGCATACTTCGATGCTGTTCAAGGCAAAGATCCAAAATATGCACATTGGTTGACTTACGTTAAGTGATTTAATTTTGTGTAAAAAACCTCTCTATTGAGAGGTTTTTTTTATTTTATTTGCGCCATGTTTGAAAAGTTATGTCATCATATTAGCTAATCTTAAATTCAATCGAGAGTATGGGCATATACCATGAGTAATATTGTTATATGTATGAAATGGGGAACCAAATATGGTTCTGAGTATGTCAATCGTTTATATAACATGGTGAAGCGACATACGACGGTTGATTTTCAGATGGTGTGTTTAACGGATCGAACTGAAGGCATTGATCCAAATGTTCAGTGTTTTCCAATCCCTTCTTTGGCATTGCCAAAAGGCGCCCCTGAGCGTGGCTGGAATAAACTCTCAACTTTTGAGCCTGATTTATATGGTCTAAAGGGCAATGCGCTTTTCTTAGATCTCGATGTGGTGATTGTTGATAATATCGATGGTTTCTTTACCCATCCTGGTGAGTTTCTGATTATTCACGACTGGAAACGTCCATGGCGTGTCACCGGAAATAGTTCAGTGTATCGTTTTCAACTGGGAAGTTTTTCAGGAATTTTGCCTTATTTTCGAGAAAATTTTGACGAGATTCGTAAAAAGTTTCGCAATGAACAAGAATACCTATCTTGGTATGTCGATAAAGAGAAGAAATTAACGTATTGGCCTGAAGCATGGTGTAAAAGCTATAAATATCATTGTTTACAGAAAATTCCATTTGCTTATGTTAAACCTCCAGTTAAACCTGAAGGCGCGAAAATTATTATTTTCCATGGTGAAATTAATCCACCTGATGCAGTAAATGGTGGTGGTGGGAAATGGTATCGTTATGTGTTGCCATCAAAATGGATTAAGGATGCTTGGCAATAATGCCGGCACGTTTTATAGCTAAATAGATTTGATGATATATGGGAAAAATTGATTTTGTCATTGCATGGGTGGATGGTAGTGATCCTAAGCTGAGGGATAAAAGAAAGAAATTTCAATCAGATAATGTTGTAAAAGGATCTTTCGAAGAGACTCGATTTGCAAGTAATGATGAAATTTATTTGGCAATTGCATCTATATTAAAATATGCACCATATGTAGGCACAATCTATATTGTTACTGATGATCAAAGGCCAGTCTATCTTGATGAATTTTATGATCAAGGATTGTGTGAGCACAATCAAATTCAAGTGATTGATCATAAAACTATCTTTAAAGGTTATGAGCATTATTTACCAACATTTAATTCATTAACGATTGAAACAATGCTATGGAATATTCCAAATCTTTCAGAAAATTTTATTTACTTAAATGATGATTTTTTCTTAAACAGCGCATCTGAAGTAACTGATTTTTTAATAGATCAACAAACTAAAATTTATGGTCATTGGGTAAGTAATAAATTCGTTCAATTAAAATTTAATTGGCGTAAAGGATTGAATAAGTATTTTGGCAAACCTTTACAGCCCAAATATACAATTGCACAAATGTTAAGTGCTGTATTATCCGGTTTTGATCACTATTATGAGATTCATCATCGTCCGCATTTACTTGATAAAATGATATTGAAAACATATTTTCAAGAGAATCCAAAAGTTTTAACAGAGCAAATTAGTTATCGTTTTAGAAGCGCATTTCAGTTTTTGCCAGTGGGTTTAAATAACCATTTAAAAATAAAAGAAAAAAAAGCAATTTTGTATAAAGATATTGAAATTGCATATTTGAAAAATGAATCTTCTATTGCTGAATTTTTATTGAATATAGAGAATTCTTCAATAAAATTTGGTTGTATTCAAAGTTTGGATCAGCTTAATTGTTACCAACAAGATCAAATTCTTTCTGCACTTAAACTTAAGTTCAAAGGTTATTTACCTCAATCTGTATCTTGCTAAGAGTCGTTAATGAAAGTCATAACATATTTAATTAACTTAGATGGAAGCCATGATCGTTTAGCTGAAGCGACTCAGCAGCTTAGAGATATCAACTGGTCTTTTGAACGTTTCTCTGCTTATGATGGTCGAGGTAAGGATCTCACTCATTTCCACCAGTATAATGATGTAAAAGCACGACAATTTTTAGGTCGAAGTTTATTGAATGCGGAATTAGGCTGTTATCTCAGTCATTATGGTTGTGCTGAAAAATTTCTACAAACCGATGCGGATTATTTGGTTGTTTTAGAAGATGACATGAAAATCGCAGATAACTTTAAAACGGAATTGGAATACGTTTTAAATTATTTGGATCAGCATCAAGACTTAGATTGGTATTTAATTAATATTGCTGCCAAAAAGAAAAAATTTTCACGTGATATTGTGCAGCATAATGGTTTAAGCTTATGGCATGCTTTTTATTTTCCTATCCGTGGTTTAGGACTAATTTGGTCACGTCAGGGTGCACAAGCTTTTGTTGAAGCAGGTCGAACCATCAGTGTACCAGTTGATATTTTTTTCCAAAATTGGCTGAGCCAAAATGGTAAAGGCTTAGGCGTGTGGCCTGCATTGGTTAAACCTGCAGGACTTGATAGTGATATCTTAGGCACTGTAGCGACTCAAGGGATTGCACGGAAAGCAAAGGAAAATCGTGATGCGAGTTACGATTTTAAGAAGCAAAAACGCATGTGGAAAGATCGTTTTTCTGCTTTGAAATTTAAATATTTTTCAAGTTAATTATATAATTTATAATACTGCTCTTAATTTAAATTTTGGTGAAGTAATGATTTTAAAGAAAGCGAGCTCTCGAAATTCGATTTCAATTGTCGATGGGGGTTCCAAGGAAATTATAAAATCAAACCATAGTATAGTACCGTGCTATTGGTGGGATACTTCATTGAATTTTGGAGATTGGATAGGACCTTGGATAATTTCTCTAAAATTTGGAAAAAATGCCATTAATACAAAAAACATTAAATCTGTATCAAATACGATATTTTCAGTAGGTTCGATCATACATCATTTACCCAATGAATCGGGTCAAATTACAGTTTGGGGGTCAGGATTAATAAAACCGATTAGCTGGCGGAAGCGTTGGTCACTTAAAAAGAAAATGAAAGATGTTGAATTTATTGCTGTAAGAGGTCGTTTAACATATCAAGAAATAACGTCTAAACTTAAAACTAAAGTGCCTGAAGTTTTTGGTGATCCTGCTTTGTTATTACCAAAGTACTATCAACCTACTAAAAAGCAAGCAACAAAAATAGTGTTATGCCCTCATTATTCTCATTATGATGAATTAAAAAATAAATTTTTAGACTATGAAGATATTAATGTTATCGATTTAAAAAGAGATCCTCGAAAAGTTATTGATGATATAACGAATGCTGAAATATGTATTTCAAGTTCCCTGCATGGGTTGATCATTGCTCAAACCTATGGCATTCCTTGGATTTGGTTAAGATTTAAGGATAATAGATTATCAGGTGATAGTTTTAAATTTCATGATTTTTATTCTACTTTGAAGAATTGTAGCCATGATCATGTGAGCGAGCATTCCATTAAGGCTATCAACTATGATGATATATTGGCCGCGGCTAATAGTGTTAAATTATTTGAGTTATCCATTGATTTACAGTTGTTAGATAGTGCCTTGAAGGAAATTTAGTATCATTGATTTTGAAGTAATGTGTTAAGCAAGATTTTTTTAATCTTGCTTCATGTAACATAATATATACAAATAAAGATTAAATAATATACAATATGTAAAAGTGAAGTAATAGAATAAAAATAATTTTTGACTAAATTATTTCATATGAAAATTTTAAAAAAAATATTTTATCAAATAAAATACTCCTTTATGTATCGTAATAAGATTCGAGCAAAAAATTTAAATATTGATAACTATGCCAATGTATTGGTGCTAAATCCAGTCCAACATCTAGCACAAATTCCAAAGAAAATTTGGATGTATTGGGAAGGTGAAATTCCTGTTTTTGTTCAAGATTGTATAGAAAATATTCGCTTACGTAATCCAGACTATCAGGTCTATGTACTTTCACCAGAAAATGTACATGAATATACCACCATTGACTTTAGTCAACTCGACATTGCCATGCCACAACATAAAGCAGATTTAATTCGCTTTAATTTATTGTATTTGCATGGCGGTATTTGGTTGGATGCAAGTATTATCGTATATGAAAAGTTGGACTGGGTTCATCAATTAATTGAGAAAAATCAGACTGAAATTTTCGCCTATTATCGTAAGAAAAATACCACTCAACAATGCTCGCCTGTTATTGAAAACTGGCTT
This sequence comes from Acinetobacter lanii, assembly GCF_011578285.1. Taxonomy (NCBI): domain Bacteria; kingdom Pseudomonadati; phylum Pseudomonadota; class Gammaproteobacteria; order Moraxellales; family Moraxellaceae; genus Acinetobacter; species Acinetobacter lanii. Next base: position 554,176 of record NZ_CP049916.1, read on the forward strand.
CTCGCTAGTCAACCTCAAAACATTTTTTTTAAAGCATGGTTTGATGAGTTGCTGAATGCAATGAAAATTGGTCCTAAACAATATGTCAAAAATATTCGTGAGGCGATGAAAGACTGTGATCAGGTGTTTCAACGGATTAGTAATCCCGAATATTTAATTTCATATGTCGTTTGTCAAATCATTATGAAGCAATATCAGCCGAGTATTACCTTAATTGACTGTGATCAAAATGCCTTTTTTTATCAAGTGAAAAATCGTTGGGTAAAAGAAAAAACATTGATTGATATGGCATTGAATCATCAACATGGTGAATATCCAAAGCTGATTAAATTCGCAGGCAAAGAGCGAAATCATGTCGCCAAGTACTATGAAAGAGGAATGTATTTCGAAGATTCACTGCTTGATTTCAAAAAAAACCTGATGACTTAATGAGATCAAGCCATGTCCTACTCAACCCCATGAGTGATACTGACTTTAGGAAAGTGCGGAATAATACTGATATGAGATAAGTTATAGACCTTTTTATTTTTTTGATTGAATACCCGTGCAGCGCAAGCAAATGCTTTCAGAATATCATCTAAGTGATGATGAATGAGCGTAGGTTGCTTGTGTTGCTCTGATTCATAAAAGCGTGCTTGGTTTAAATCTGTGAGATCAATGCCAATCAAGAAAATTTCTTCATAACCTAATCCGTAGATAATTTGAAAAGCGGTATAGGCAACCGTGTAGTAGTCAAATATGGCATCTTGAAAATTAAGTGAAAAGCCAAAATTTTCATGAAAAAAATAATGTTCCTGATGTTCATGACCTGTAATAGTATCGCCCATAAATTTTTCATTTTTACCAGCGCTGATAATTTCAATAACTTTAAAGTCACAACGAATATCTGCCAAATGCATTTTCTTTAAAATTTCGTCGAGACATCGTGCAGTTGTAAAAAATATACATTTCATCTGCAAAACTTTTGTTACGAGATCAAATCGATTCCGAATAAAATCATGATCAATAATCACATAGTACTTAAACTGAATGTTGGGCAGTGTAATGGCACCATTGACCCCCATATAATCAATATCAGAACGTTGGTAATGTTTTGCATCTAAGTGCTGGGTCGAGGGACCTGTCGCAACCAACATACATTTTCGATTTTGAATGAGGGGTGTCCGTTCATGATCAACAATGAGCTGATTTCTAAAAAAAACCTGCTTAATATGACCAGATTCATTTCGAGTCACCTGATAAAAAGGCCAATATCTACGGTTATGTTTATAACTTTTTGGATATAGAAACTTATAGGTATATTTCGCTAAATTTCGAATAATATAATTAAATATTAGCCCACTCATAAGCGTTTATCTCATTTATTTTTTAATTACTTTTTATAAATTTGTATGGTGTTTTCTAAGTGCTTAATCGTCTAAATGAAAAGTTTTATTTTCAGGTTTAAATTTTTGTATTAACTGTTTAAACCATGAAGCCTGATGTGTATCACGTGTGACCTGATTGCCTTTATACTTTTTCTGTGAGGCCTTATAGAATGTACCGTAAGGCTCAATCATATAGTCTTCTAGTTTAAAACCAGCATCTAAGGCTTCTTGATAATATTGATCGAACAGTTGCGCTAAATCTTGGCGAGGATGCTCTAAAATTTCTCCATCGAACCAATGCTGGGTATCATTTTTTGCTAATCGTGGAATTGAGTATTTATGGCTAAACTGGGTGCCCATATCTGAATAATGAAGGATTTTAATCTCTGATATATCTAGATCTTCTCCATCAATACAATTGTAATGATCTTGATAAGGTTGAACGAGCTCCGGATGTGCTTTAATTTTTTTCATTAAATTTTGATGGGCATCAGGATCGTTTTTTAAACGATCAATATCGGGTAGTACAGCTTTTGCTTTCGCACAGTCCCAAACGCAAGTACAAAGTCGAGCAGTACTTTTGCCGCCCTTTGCTGCTACAACGGCATTACCTTCGATCGGATGTCGCCATAAAGTATTGAGATCTGAGAGTACGATCACATCTGTGTCCATATAAATGGCACGACCTTTATAACCACAATATGCAGGAATCGCCCAACGGAATCCAGAGAAAGGTGTTGCCCATTTTTCGGTTCTCCAACCTGATTTTGATTCAGCATCTGCAAACCAAAAGCTTGATGAATCATGTGAAAGTTGCATCCAAATAATGTCTACAGGGGATGAACTATGTTTTTGAATGCTATAGTCCAGCACCATCATTTGTTCGAGATCACAATTGTTGGGGTCGCAACCCACAAAAACTTTGATGTTATGCAAGCTCATAATTCGGCCTTTGAATTTTAATAGTTTTTTAATTGGAATTTTATATTGAATGGAATTTGAACGAGTTCAACTTTTCCTTTCAATACTATTTTTAATCTGGCAATACAATTTTTTGATATGGAGCAATATCCAATATATTCTTTAACCAGTTATGGAAGCAATACTTTTCGACTATATTTTGGTCTATTTGGGTATAGGGACGTGCTAAAAAATCCTTTAACTGGGGGAGATTGTTGGTTTCCCAAATGAAGATGTTATCGGGATGATAAAAGTCATAATTTTTAATATTAGCATTACTGGTGATTAATTTTTTTTGATAATAGAGTGCTTCAAATGTACGAAATGATAAGCCTTGATGAATCGGATTGAGTATATCGACGAGAATGCTAGCCTGATAGATATGTTCAATATTTTTAGAAAAATCTATATTTTTTTTAATGATTTTAATTTGAGCATCATCATATTTTTTTCGACTCGTTTCTATGTTTTTTAAAATTCGAATATTAAAATCCAATTGAATGCCAAGTTTAGACAATATATCTGCACACTGAGTTAAAGTTTCGACACGTTCGTCAAAATGTAATCCTACGAAATATGCCCTTTGACCCTTATGGTGCGTTGATGTAGGTTGATGCATATCAAAAGAAAAGTTAGTGATGCCTATCAAATTCAATGTATCGAATTTCGGATTGTTAAGATCACTATGGTCAAACACAAAAAAACGGTCAAATAGTCCAATTCGAGCAACTGTATCAGGAAATCTGTCTAATCCATTCCATTGATAGCCCACATAGTTATGCTCTGATTTTTGACGAAGTTGTTGCAATCTATCCTGTGAGAATAAATCAGGGCGAATTACCAAAATATGATCGTGATCAGTCAATAAGGGTATCTGATCAATCATTTTACTAATGTAATCTTCCTTGAGCCAAGTTTTTTTGAGTTCTTTGTAATCAGAATTTTTGAATAATGCCTTTCGAATGAAGTGAATGCATTTATCTATGAAACTGAGACGCATTTTTTTGAGATGTTCAGGAGAGGCATCAATAAAAGTTACGCTGTATCCATGAAATTTTAAATTTTCAATCATCGGAGAACAAAAATTACTATGACTGGGCATTGCTAAAACAATATGTTTTTTCAAATTTATTATTCATATCATTAATTAATGCTTGATATTATTATTAATTTTATTTAAACAAACATTTGATATCTTGAAATATTTTGTAGGGTAATATTATTTAATATTTAAATTTGTAATTTTTAGATTATCTGGTTTATTTCCCATGCCATTAATGATGAAAGGCATGGGGATTACTACAAAAAACGAATCTACTTACGATCCGCATTTCCCTTTAATACCATATAAATCAATGCTGAAATAGAACCAAAACCGGCAATGAAACTACTGGTACTGAAATACACAATACGCTGATATGTGGTCAGATTAAATAATTGCTCATTTAAAATATAACGCATGAAAGCCCATTGGACGATACAAAACACAATAATAATAATTGTATGACGACGAACATCGGGACGCATTGCCATGAGAATAGACCTATAAATAGATATGGCTATTATGCCATTTTTCGCAAAAAATCTCAATTTGAGTGAGGCGTGATAAAAAAGCCCCACTCACTGAGCAGGGCTTTTTATGGATTAGCTAAATCTTATTTAGCTTCTTCAGCTTTTGGTTTTTCGCGTAAACGAATACCCAAATCACGCAATTGATTTAGTTCAACTGGCGCAGGGGCTTGAGTCAATGGACATTCAGCAGTTTTGGTTTTCGGGAATGCAATCACGTCACGAATCGAAGATGAACCGGTCATCAACATCACAAGACGATCTAGACCGAATGCCAAGCCACCATGTGGAGGCGCACCGAATTTCAATGCATTCAACAAGAAGCTAAATTTTTCTTCTGCTTCTTCTTCAGAGATGCCTAAAGCTTCAAAGATTGCTTTTTGCATTTCTAGATTAAAGATACGTAGAGAACCACCACCGATTTCAGTACCGTTTAATACCATATCGTAAGCAACAGAAAGGGCTTCGCCTGGATTGTTCTTCACTTCTTCAACGCTTGATTTAGGTAGCGTGAATGGATGGTGAACAGAGGTCCATTTGCCATCATCAGTTTCTTCGAACATTGGGAAGTCAACCACCCAAAGCGGTGCCCACTCACATGTTGCCATGTTCATGTCATGACCGATCTTGATACGTAAAGCACCCATTGCATCGTTTACAACTTTGGCTTTGTCTGCACCGAAGAATACGATATCGCCGTTTTCAGCACCGACACGTTTCAACAAATCAAGCACGATTGGCTCGATGAATTTCACGATTGGAGACTGAAGACCTTCGATGCCTTTTTCAAGTTCGTTGACTTTAATGTAAGCCAAACCTTTCGCGCCATAGATGCCCACAAATTTCGTGTATTCATCAATTTGGCTACGTGGAAGTGAACCTGCACCTGGTACGCGAAGCGCAACGATACGACCTTTAGGATCTTTCGCTGGACCTGCAAATACTTTGAACTCGACGTCTTGCATCATGTCTGCAACGTCAACCAGTTTCAAAGGAATACGCATATCTGGTTTATCAGATGCGTAGTCACGCATTGCATCTGCATAAGTCATACGTGGGAATTTGTCGAATTCAACGTTAAGAAGTTCTTTGAACATCTTCACTGTTAAACGTTCCATCAAATCCATGATGTCATCGTCACTCATGAACGATGTTTCAACGTCGATTTGGGTGAATTCAGGCTGACGATCCGCACGTAAGTCTTCATCACGGAAACATTTAGCGATTTGGTAGTAACGATCAACACCACCCACCATCAACAACTGTTTAAACAATTGTGGTGATTGTGGAAGCGCGTAGAAGCTACCATTTGAAACACGACTTGGCACTAAATAGTCACGCGCGCCTTCAGGTGTTGCGCGGGTCAAGATTGGTGTTTCAACGTCTAAGAAACCATTTTCTTCGAAGTAGTTACGAATTAAGTTGGTTAACTTAGAACGGAAACGTAAACGATCGATCATTTCTGGACGACGGATGTCCAAGAAACGGTATTTCAAACGTACTTCTTCAGAAATATTAGTATTTTCGTCATTTAATGGGAATGGAGGTGTTTCAGAGGCAGCAAGAACTTCAATTTCTTTTGCCAACACTTCGATTTGACCACTCACCATGTTGGCATTTTCAGTACCTTCATAACGGCGACGTACACGACCTGTAATTTTTAGTACGAATTCTGAACGTGCTTTATCGGCAGTTGCAAATGCTTCAGGGGTATCCGGATCGATCACCACCTGAACCAGACCGTCACGGTCACGCATGTCCAAGAAAATAACACCACCGTGGTCACGGCGACGATGTACCCAACCGCATAATGTAACGGTTTGGTCGATTTGAGCTTCGGTTAATGTACCGCAGTAATGAGTTCGCATCATAGCGTAAACAATCCAACTATATGGTTTAAGGCGAGCGTATACGTAAACAGCGTACCGCTTTCGAATACTGAATTATGCCTCTTTGGGGTATGAGTCACAAGAACTAGATCAAAAAACACCATCAATTCGCCTAGAGAAATGCTGAAATACCGTCAAAATCGGGTTAGATTTTCAAATTGAGTCTATTCGGAATGTTTACGATCAATCAGCAAAAAGATGAAACAGCCTAAACTAAAGGTGAGCAAAAACATACGGCAGAAGTGATTGACAGATTGACCAATAAATACGTACAGGTCAGAAGCAAATAAATGAATTCCAATATCTTGAAAGAATCTTAAATAATAGGCACTTGCCGTTAATAACGATAGCAATAAAACGACATACCCACTGAGTTTAATCTTTGACTGTATGGCATTGGACTGTTTGAACTTAAGGTAATAATGCACCAGCATCCATAGCATGATGGGTAGCGCAATCGCAGAAGTGCCGATTTGCAACACACGGTGCATGGGGTAAACATGCCCCATAAGTGATAGGTTTTGACTTAAAAAATCATTGAAGGCAAAGGTACGAAAGTCTGAATGGGTTAGTCCATCCCAGATCAGGTGCGTGGCAATACCCATCACTAAAGCCACAATTACACTGAGGATAAATCCCAATACTTTATCAAATGAGATTAATCCTAAAGGTTTCACCATACCTATCCAGCGGAACACGGCTGGTCGCCATAGCCCATACCACAATAGACAAAAACCGATTCCAATGAGTAGGTTAGGAATTATAATCCCACTCCAGTGGTGAGAAACATCATAGCTTTCAGCCGTAAATAGGCGATATAAATCAGGGGTCATACTGCCAATTGCAAGGGCAGAGATTGGCAGTCGATAACCGGTGAGTTTTGCAATCGGTGGAGCTATGACAGCATGCGAAATGGTAAAGGGCATAACAGTTGAATATCAATTCAGACACATTGAGGCATTGGACTTTACCTTAACAAAATCTTGACTCAATTGTGTCGATGAAAGGCGGTGTTTTGTAAATAAATGATAAATAACAAGCTAATTGAAATATAGAGTTCTTTTAAGAAAAACGCAGATCAATATTGCAAAATTAATGAAATGTTATATTATAACATTAATTAAAAATTGAGCCTTCTCTTACTCATGTCTATGCACAAGAATATTTTGACTTTGTCGATTCTCGGGATTATTTCACCAGCCGTTTTGGCTGAAGATCAAATTCAGAACACTACACCCACCACAAAATTAGAAACGATTCAGCTGCAAGCGCACCCCTTAACCCAATCGGCTGCCGATTTTGCTGTTGCAGACCAAGTTATTCATCAAAAACAATTGGCAGAGCGTGGTACCACCATTGGAGAAGCACTGTCAGGTCAGTTGGGCGTATATTCCAATCAATTTGGTTCAGGTTCAAGCCGACCGGTGATTCGTGGACAAGATGGTCCTCGTGTTAAAGTCTTACAGCATGCTTCAGAAACTTCTGATGTATCGAGTTTATCGCCTGATCACGCAGTAACTGTCGATCCCATTCTCGCGAAACAAGTTGAAGTGATTCGTGGTCCTTCAACGCTGTTGTATGCTGCTGGCACCGTAGGTGGATTGGTTAATGTCACAGATCAAAAAATCCCAACGCAGATGCCAGAAAAAGGCTATGAAGGGCAAGTGGGTCTACGTTACAACACAGGAAGTGATGAAAAGCTTGCCAGTGCAGGTGTGACTGCTGCGATAGGGGATCAATTTGCAATTCGCTTAGAAGGAACGAAACATAAAGCCAATAATTATATTGCCCCGAATTATTTCCATGAGCATGAAGGTGAATTAGAGAAAGAGCGCCGTGTAGATAACACCTTTGCCGATGGTCAAACGTTTAATATTGGTGGTTCATGGATTCATGACCGCGGGTTTGTCGGATTATCTTATAGCAATCGTCAAGATCAATATGGTTTGCCGGGGCATAGTCATGAATATGAAAGTTGTCATCCACATGGTGATCACTTACATTGTGATGGGGGAGAAAATCATGGACATGCGGATGAGCATGATCATTCAGCACATGGGCATGATGAACACGAGCATGAACACGGTGGACCATGGGTTGATTTAAAGTCTGAACGTTATGAATTTCGTACCGAGTTAGCAGAGCCGATCCCAGGCTTCGAGAAGCTCCGTGCGCATGCGAGCTATACCGACTATAAGCATGATGAAATTGAGGAAGGCATTGCCGAAACGACATTTAAGAGTAAAGGTTATGATGCTCGACTTGAATTGGTACATGTGCCTGTTGCCGGTTGGGAAGGGGTGATTGGTGGACAGTACAATCAACAAAAGCTCAATATCAGCGGTGAAGAATCCTTGTTTGATCCGAATAAAACCCAAAAATTCAGTGTATTCGCTTTAGAGCATAAACAATTAGGCGATGTGCATTTAGAACTTGCTGCACGTGCGGATCATCAGAAAATTGATATTCAGTCGAATCAAAAAGATTATGAGGACACCGCATTTTCAGGTTCAGCAGCAGCCAATTGGGCATTTGCACCCAACTATAAATTGTCTTTAGTCGGTTCGCATCAACAACGTTTACCGCTTGCACAAGAGTTATATGCCAATGGTAAACACTTTGCGACCAATACTTATGAACGTGGCAATCAAAACCTCGATATTGAGAAATCGAATAACCTAGAATTGGGTTTGCATTTTGATAATGAACGTGTCGATTATCATCTGCATGTGTATCACAACTGGTTTGATAATTATATTTATGCATCCACTACCTATCCCTATAAAAATTTCCGTTTAGTGGATTACACTCAAGACAAAGCACGTTTTTACGGTGTTGAGGGTGAATTAAACGTTAAATTGAATGATGTTTATAAAGTGGGTGTATTCGGTGATCATGTCCGAGGCAAAATTGATGGAGCAAATGCCCCACGTGTGCCAAGTGGTCGTTTGGGCGCACGCGCAGAAGCTGATTTTGCCGATGGCTGGACCGGTTCGGCTGAATATTCACATGTCTTTAAACAAGACAAGATCAGTGCCTTTGAGCAAGAAACCGCAGGCTACAACATGGTGAACTTGGGGGTATCTTATGCCGGTCAATATGCGCAAGGTAATGATTACCGCATTTATGCGCAAGCCAATAATCTGTTAGATGAGCAAGTTTATTCACATGCTTCGTTCTTGGCGAACATTCCACAGGTCGGTCGTAACTTTACTTTGGGAATTGAATTTGGATTCTAAATTTGAGTCTAGAAGCATCACCTGAAATGCGCTTAACAACACAATAACGCTTGAAAAATAAAACATTTAAACCTAGTCTGCAGTGATCGGACTAGGTTTTTTGTTATGCGTATTTTTCAACGAATTCATCAAAAATTGAATTGGTCAAAGCGTCAGTATTTCGGCTTGATGATCGGTTTTTTGGCCTTGGGCTATCTATCGTCTGCAATTTACCACATGTATAAACCTTTGCCTGATGGGGTGAATTTTACAGGCAAACTGCGTCATGCGCAGGTCAAGTTTTTAGCGGACATGACGTATATTGATGCCCAAGGTCAACAGCAGCAACAACATACGATTTTTAATGAAATGCTGAGTCTGATTGATCAAGCACAAACCACGATTGTGTTGGACATATTCTTATTCAATAAAGAAGTGGGCGCATCGAAAGTACAGCAAGATCAGCTCATGCAAAAGCTAACTAATGCCTTGATTCAAAAACGTCAAGATGTCCCTAATATTGAAATCAAAGTCATTACCGATCCGATCAATTCCGTCTATGGCGGGATTGCACCAAAGCATTATCATCAGCTTCGTCAAGCGGGTGTCGATGTGATTGAAACGGATTTAACGCCATTACGGGCATCTAATCCCACTTGGTCTGGGCTTTGGTATTTATGTTGTCAAACGCTACAAAATAACCCTGAAAAAGGCTGGCTCAATAACCCTTTTGGTACAGAGAAAATCACTTTACGCAGTTATACAAGTTTGCTGAATTTTAAAGCCAACCATCGTAAAACTTTGGTGGTGGATACCACAGCGGGCTGGAAAGCCTTAGTCACTTCTATGAATCCGCATGACGGCAGTTCACGGCATTCGAATGTGGCGTTGGTGGTGTCAGGCAATACAGCAGTGGATGTATTAAAGACTGAGCAAGCCGTCGGACAGATGTCGAAAGCCAATATGCCTATGGTGGTGATTGGTGAATTTGAAGAAGCCAAAACCTTACCACAAGTTCAGGTCTTGACTGAGAACGCCATTTTAGATGCGACACTCAATTTAATTGAAACAGCCAAAGCCAAAGAAAATATTGATTTAGCGATGTTCTATTTGTCTGAACGTCAGATTGTGAAAGCCTTGATTAAAGCAAAACAGCGTGGCGTGAATGTTCGGGTTCTGCTTGATCCAAATAAAGATGCCTTTGGTCGTCAGAAAAATGGCATTCCCAACCGTCAAGTGGCAAGTGAATTAATTGATGCCGGCGTGACGGTACGCTGGTGTAATACCCAAGGCGAACAATGCCATAGCAAAATGATTTTAAAGCACAATGCCAAAACCGCAGAAATGATTTTAGGTTCAGCCAATTTTACCGCACGAAATTTAAAAAATTATAATTTAGAAACTGATTTACGCACGTTAGGTGATGTGAATGCTGCACTATTCCAAGATGCACAGCAATATTTCAACACCGCTTGGTCGAATCTTGATGGTAAAAATATGAGTGTGGAATATGCTCAATATGCTGATGAATCGAAGTTTAAATATGGTGTGTATCGCTTTATGGAATGGAGTGGTTGGTCGACATTTTAAGTTCATTATTTTTTAATCTCCCTAAATCCCTCTTTGAAAAAGAGGGACTTTCCTCCCTTTTTTAAAGGGAGGTCAGGAGAGATTCATTAAGGCGCAGGATTCGGTGGAATGATTTGATCCAAATCTTTATCAGTCATCGTATCCAACTCATTTTCAAGTTCTTTAATATCGGTTTTGATTTTCCACTGTGCTTCATCTTCTACAGGTTGCGGCAAACGTGCTTCTAACCAGTCACACACCACGTCAGGTGGAAAGTCTTCGTGATTACATTGAATCACCCAAGACAAGAATTGTTTTGCTTCACCGTTCATATACGGTGGAGGAGAAACAGGTAAAAATTGGGTCGGTAAGCGTTCATTTTTAGAAATATAATTCAGCACATGTCCCAATTCCTGCACGGTTTGCCATGCAAGTGGATGATCCACATTAATTTGGAATTTAAACCACCATGCACTTTTACCGTCAGTCCCGTAGGAATCAATCATGGATTCTTGAACACTGGGTACTTTACAAAAAAATTGATGTAAACGATCAAAACTTAATTCTGACACGGCTTCGGATCCAGCAATTTAAAAAATCAATATTAGCAGAAGCAAATGATCTATGCGGTGTTTCAACGGCTTAAAAAAATCATTCGCTGACAATTGGCTGTTTTTTATTCATGGTTTCTCTATCATTTTGAGATAAATTAGAAGCATAAATCGGCATGTGGCAGGGGGGCTTTAAAATGAACAAGATTACAAATCAGGACAAGCAGCGCAAGATTTCTTGTTATTTGAGTCAAATGCGCGTTGTATGTGTCGCTTCATTGTTGCTGATGCCGAGCTTGAGTGCGCAGGCAGAAACCAAACTGGGTTATCGGATGAGTCCACCGAAACCACCTGTACAAGCCAATTCAGGGTCTACCTTTAGCAATTCGACTTATAAAGATGTGACAGTTCCTCCTCATATGACTCGGCCACCGCTCTATCAGCAGAATCGTCCTTATCCGTCGCAATATCCAAATCGTCCTTATCCACCCCACGGGCAGCAGGGCTATCCGCAACAAAATGGCGTCACGATTATTTATAACCAGTCTTTGCCCAGCCAAACCACGTATACCCATCAAAGTTATGGCTATGTAAACGGCAATGGCGGTACGATTGAAAGTTCAAGCTATATGTTGATCTCAGATTGGCGACGTTATGGTTTACCTGATCCAAGCGTGGGGATGCATTGGATTTATCAAAATGGACGTTATCTGCAAGTCCCCAATGATCGTTAATGACTGATATATGAATCCTGTCTATTCAATCAAAATAAAAAATCCCTCATCAAGAGGGATTTTTTTATGACAGATTAATCGATATTAAGCCAATTCGTCATCTTCAGGGCGTGGAGTTTTACCCGGTGCTAAAGGCTTTTCATCGTATTTGTCTTTAATGACCGATGGAAATTTCCATGAGGCAAAACGAATGATCAAAATGGCAAAACCGAGCACCAAAATAGAACCGGTGATGATCAGTAAATCCAGATCTGCTTTGTGGTCGTGTTGTATGTCTGAAATCAACAAGCGAGTCAGGGCGGTGATCGCAATATAAATCAGAAACCGCACCGGCATATGATTGGTTTTAAAATAAATCCCGACCATCGCACCGAGTTCTAAATAGATAAATAACAGCAGAATGTCATCAATACTGGCATAGTGATTGTCAGTTAAAATTTCATACACAGTATGTGCAGCTGACCAAATTACCATACAACCAATAATAAACAGGGCGATGTAGTGAAAACTTTCGACTGCAAGATTGCCAAAACGATCAAGGAAGGATTCTATTTTTTTGATTCTAGGATCAGTATTCACGGGTTTATCCTCCTATTCTAATGTTCAAAATGAACAAAGATGCTGTTCAGCTTAACGCATGCAAATTTCATGCGCATGAAAAGCTCATCTATTAAAAGAATGAATTTTTTGGTTTTTTAGTGTTTTTTTTATTCAAAATTAATGTAATGTAGACTCTGTCATTTAACGACGAAGGGAAAATCATGTTAAATAAAATTCAAACAAAAATAGATTCTCTAGCACAAGGCAAAAAATTAATCCTTGGAACTGGCATTCAACTTGATGAAATGCAAAAGGTGGTTGCCTTATGTGAAGAGTTGCAATCCAGTGGGCAGATTAAAATTGTGCGCGTGAATAAAGATCCGAATAAAGCACAGGGTCTTGCGACGGGGATTGTGCTTGAAAAGAATTAATTCATGTTGAATAGATAAAATAAAAAAAACGCCTGACTGATCAGGCGTTTTTTTTATGTAGTTTACTTTCTCAACATGCTCACATTAAGCTTGATTGGTAAAGTAGTCTTCGTTGAAACTCATCACGGTGTCAGAGCTAGCTTTTAAACGTGCAAGACGAGTGTTCAAGTCAGGCAGTACGCGTTGAATGTAGTAGTTCACCAAAGACAATTTGTTTTGGTAGAACTCACCCGGTTTTGCATTGGCTGCTTTAGCGATTTTAGCAAACATATACGTGAAGCTGAGTAAGCCGACCGCATGCAGGTAATCGACCGCTGCTGCATTGGCATAGTCTGGATTTTCTCTAGCACGTTCAATAACCAATTGTGTGACCACTTCAAGCTCAGTCGCTGCATCCAATGTTGCATCTTTGATGTAATTTAAGTCTGAATCAAGATCATTGGCGAAATCACGAATTTCTTCGATATATTCAGCAATGAATTCACCCTGACATTTAATGGTTTTACGACCGATCAAATCTTGCGATTGCACGCCATTGGTGCCTTCATAAATTTGAGAAATACGAAGGTCACGGATACACTGCTCCATGCCCCATTCACGAATATAACCATGACCACCAAACACCATTTGCGCATCAAGGGTTGCGTTAAATGCGGTATCGGTTAAGTAGGCTTTTGCAATTGGTGTGAGGAGGGCAACACGATTATTGGCTTTAGCCACGGCTTCAGGGTCGGTTGAGAACTTGGTAATGTCGAGCTGTTGACCGACATAGACGGCAAAAGCACGAGATGCTTCGTTGTTGGCACGAACGTTAAGCAGCATACGGCGCACATCGCCATGCACTAGAATACTGTCTGCTGGTTTCTCAGGGGTTTTTGCGCCAGTTGAACTACGACCTTGCAGTCGATCTGTCGCATATTGCGCTGCATTTTGATAAGCATATTCAGAAGCCCCTAAACCTTGAATCCCCATCGATAAACGTTCATAGTTCATCATGACAAACATCGCGGCTAAGCCTTCATTTTCTTTGCCGACCAAGTAACCTTTCGCGCCGTCAAAGTTCATGACACATGTTGCAGAGGCTTTGATCCCCATTTTATGTTCAATCGAACCTGGGCCTGCAGTATTGCGCTCACCCAAAGAACCATCTGGATTGACGATGAATTTCGGCACGATAAACAATGAGATACCACGCGAACCGGCAGGGGCATTTGGTGTTTTCGCTAACACCAAATGAATAATGTTTTCTGCAAGGTCGTGGTCACCACCGGTAATAAAGATTTTGGTGCCTGTGATGTTATAGGTACCATCTTCATTGCGTTCAGCTTTGGTTTTAATAATACCGAGATCTGTGCCTGCATGCGGTTCAGTTAAGCACATCGTGCCTGACCATTCACCTGAATAAATTTTAGGTAGGTAAGTTTCTTTTTGCTCTTGCGATGCGTAACTGTTTAATGCCATACCTGCGCCCACGGACAAAAGCGGGTAGAGCATGAAGGATGGATTGGTGGCAAACAACATTTCATCTGCAAGCACAGTCAGCATTTTTGGCATGCCTTGACCGCCCCATTCTTCGTCTGCGCCAAGACCAATCCAGCCACCCTCGGCATATTGTTTGAATGCTTCTTTAAAACCAGCAGGCGTGGTCACTGCACCGTTGTTATAACTTGCACCTTCTTCATCACCTGTACGGTTAAGCGGTAAAGTGACATTTTGAGCAAATTTCGCCATTTCTTCGAGAATGGCTTCTGCCGTTGCTGCATCCACATGTGCAAGATTTTCATTGGATTGCCAGAATTGTTCAGCATTAAATACATCGTTCAGGATGAATTTCATGTCTGCAAGTGGTGCGTTATAAATTGGCATTTTCCTTCACCTATTTTTTGTTCAATCTAATTGGTATGTATCTTGAGTCTAACCAAGCCTTGATCGCGTTGTTAGACGACTAAAGGTTAATGGTATGACTTTATTTATCATTCTTTTATAAAGAAAAAGGACTGCCAAATCTATGACCGTCCTTTTCTTTTTTTACATGTACTGACTATCACGCATTAGAATGCGAAATGTTCAGCATCTAAAGACATCAATGGCTCTAAACCACTAGAGATCACATCAACGTGAGCGCGTACACGTGGCAAGATTTTCTTGAAGTAGAAGCGAGCTGTGGTAATTTTCGCATTGTAGAAGTCAACTTCAGATGTACCTGCAGCCAATTTTTGTTGTGCAACCAAAGCCATACGTGCCCAGAAGTATGCCAAAGTCACATATCCTGAGAAGTACAGGTAATCGACTGCTGCTGCACCCACTTCATCTGGGTTTTGCATCGCACGCATACCAATTTGCATGGTCAAATCACCCCATTCTTTGTTCAGCGCAGCCAATGGCTCAACAAATTCTTTCAAATCAGCATTGTCTTTGTTTGCTTCATTGAATTTATGGATGATTTTGGTGAAGTCTTTTAACATTGCACCTTGGGTTTGCAGAACTTTACGACCAAGCAAATCCAATGCTTGAATTTCTGTTGTACCTTCATATAAGCAAGCAATACGTGTATCACGTACGATCTGCTCCATGCCGTGTTCAGAAATAAAGCCGTGACCACCGAAGACTTGAACACCATGTTTCGCAGCTTCTGAACCTGCTTCAGTCAAGAATGCTTTAGCAATAGGCGTCAATAGCGACAATAGATTGTCTGCATATTTACGTTCTTCTTCAGTTTGACCGTGTTCTACGATGTCAGCATGATGAGCCAAAGCATATACAAGGGCACGACCACCTTCAGCAAATGCTTTTTGTGTTAACAGCATATTACGTACAGCAGGATGCACGATAATTGGATCTGCTTCTTTTTCTGGCGCTTTAGGGCCTGAAAGTGAACGCATTGCTAAACGATCTTTGGCGTATGCAAGCGCACCTTGGAAAGATGACTCAGATGCAGATAGACCTTGTACAGCAGTACCAATACGTGCAGTGTTCATGAAGGTAAACATGCAGTTTAGACCACGGTTTTCAGGGCCGATCAAGAAACCTTTGGCACGGTCAAAGTTGATCACACAGGTCGCATTACCATGGATCCCCATTTTATGCTCGATTGAACCACAACGTACGCCATTACGTTCGCCCACTTCACCGTCAGCAGTGAGGTTAAACTTCGGTACGATGAACAGTGAGATACCTTTGGTGCCTTTCGGTGCACCTGGTAAGCGTGCAAGAACGATGTGAACAATGTTGTCCGCCATGTCATGCTCACCCGCTGAGATAAAGATTTTCTCACCCGAAATCGCATAACTACCGTCACCATTCGGTTCAGCTTTGGTACGGATAATGCCTAAATCAGAACCTGCATGTGATTCTGTAAGACACATGGTGCCTGTCCACTCACCTGAAACCAATTTTGGTAGATACGTATTTTTTTGTTCTTCAGAACCATGATGCTCAAGCGTACGTACTGCACCATGCGACAGACCTGGGTACATGCCCCATGCCCAGTTTGAAGAACCAATCATTTCAGACACGATAATGCCTAAAGAATTGGGTAAACCTTGACCGCCGTATTGCTCTTCAGCAGCCAATGATGGGAAGCCCAATTCTACATATTTTTTATACGCTTCTTTAAAGCCAGTCGGCGTCGTAACGACACCATCATTCCACGTACAACCTTCACGGTCACCGACTTGGTTGAGTGGAGATAATTCATTTTCACAGAAATCAGCCGCAGCTTCTAAGTATTGATCTAACAACTCACGGCTTACGTTTTCTTGGAATGCAGGGAGTTTTGTGAAGTGTTCTTCAGCATTTAATAATTCATGCAAAACAAATTGCATATCACGTAAGGGCGCTTTGTATTGTGGCATATCGGGTTCCTCAATACTGGTTAAACCAGATTTATAATCCTAATAAAAAGGGTGGTGTCTTCAGCGACACCTATGTTCATCTACATCGTGCAATATCTTGAGGCGAGGTACAAGTTTTAAAAGGTGTTTCTGAATGACTGTAAAGTCAAAGAAAAAAATACGAAGTGTTTTAAGTATTTAGACTATATAGATATTTTGTTACTTAATGATGCAACAAATAGTCAAAAGCCATTTTAAACCATCAAACAAAAAAAAGACGCATAATGCGTCTTTTTTTCAACATCTTAAAAGCTTCTTTGCTTAAGCCGCTTTAGGTGCTGTCGGTGCAATAGGCGCTTTCGGTTGGAAGCGCACTTCACATTGACCATTTACAGTGTGTTCGCCAAGTTTAATCTGTACCGCTTTACCGTTGCTTTGACCTTGACATGCTTTGGCAATCGCTTGCTGACGTGCTTGGCGTTCAGCT
Organism: Acinetobacter lanii; assembly: GCF_011578285.1. Classification (NCBI taxonomy): domain Bacteria; kingdom Pseudomonadati; phylum Pseudomonadota; class Gammaproteobacteria; order Moraxellales; family Moraxellaceae; genus Acinetobacter; species Acinetobacter lanii. Next base: position 571,324 of record NZ_CP049916.1, read on the forward strand.
AAACGTTGCTCAAATTTTTGAGTTAATTCAGCACGTTTTGCATCAGTTAAAGGCTCATGCTGAGTGCGAACATTTTTAATATCACCACGCATTGGACGGTGTTCACCTTTCATTGGGTGATGCTCAGCACGCATTTTTTTCATATTTTCCTGCATGTCTTTACGGTCGGCTTTGAAGTGGATGGCACAGCTACCGTCGATAGTTTTCTCGCCCAATTTCACTTGAACCGCTTGACCGACAGCTTTGCCATCACAAGCTTTTTTGATTTGCTCAAAAGCCTGTTTACGTTGTTCTTGACGTGCTTTAAACGCTTCACGTTGTTCTGGTGACATTTTACGATCCATACGATCGGCGTGACGACCATCAAATTGATGCGCACCTTTAGCATCCTTCGGAGCGGTTGTGGTTTGACAAGCAGTCAAAGCGCCAACGCTCAGAACACTTGCAGTCAAGATTGCGATTTTAGACATGGTATTCATTGCTTACATCCCCGAAGTTGGTATTGGTTTCAATGAGATAAGAATAAATAATAATGATGTAGAAACAATGGAGAGTATTTTTATGAAGTGTTGGTTACAATGCTGAAATGAGAAGAAAATGTGAGACCCGTTTTGAAGATACGCCGTGTGCCCATTGCACTTCGCTTATTTTTAACCGTGCTATTGACCACCTTGGTCATTACCACCGTGAGTTTAAGTGTGTTGCATTGGACGATGCAAAAAAACTTTGCCAAATATGTTGCAGATGTTGAAATGCAAAAACTCGATCACCTGATTGAAAATTTAGGTGGTGTATATGGCGTATATAAAGACTGGGGCAATGCAGTTCAAGCGCAAATTTTGCAAATTGAAGGTAAGGCAGCACCGGATGACTATGACAAGTTGTCGCGTTGGTGGTTACGCCGTCAGTATGATATTGCGCAGCAGCAGCGTTATTTTAAAGAACATACTTTAATGAGTGAGATTGAAGCCCAACAATCTCAAACCATTAATAAGCAAGAACTTAAAGTTCTTGAGGAAAATTTGCCGTCACCTTATCGACCGTTTGAGGGCTTGAAGTTTCCGCTCAGTGCCAATCAAAATCAATTCCGCAATGCCGACAAAAATGGCGATAACCGTAATTCGAGTTTGAGAACCTCAGAGCAGCAACAGGGTAAGAAGTTGTTTATTTCAATGGCAGATCATTTGGGCTTGAGCGCAAGACTGTCACTTTATGATGCGAAACAACAGTTTATTTTAGGTGAACCATCGGAGAATCCAGTGTCGTATCGAGCGATTATGGTCAATGATCAAATCGTGGGATATTTGGGTTTACGCCCCGTATTGGATCAAGATGATGCCTTGAGTATTAATTTCTTTAGTAATCAAAAGCGTTATTTATTGCTGATTTATATTCTGACTTTAATGGCGAGTTTGGTGGCGGCTTTACTGTTGGCAACTTATTTTAAAAAGCCGATTCAACAGTTATTAAATGCGACGCGTGAATTGACCAAAGGCAATTTTCAACATCAAGTCAAAGTCAATCGTAATGATGAATTGGGTGATTTATCCACTGAGATTAATCAGCTTGCGGTGATTTTAGATCAGCATGAAAATTCACGTCGTCAGTGGGTGGCCGATACTTCTCATGAACTCAAAACCCCCTTAGCCGTATTGCAGGCACAGATTGAAGCGATGCAGGATGGGATTCGTAAACCGACGCCTGAACATTTTGATTCCATGCTCCGTCAAGTCAGCAGTTTGAAAAAACTGACCCAAGATTTGGCTGACTTGGCGCAAGCCGAAGCACAGCAGTTGAATTTCTATTTCACTGAGGCCGATCCGTGGGATGTGGTATTACAAGAGATTGAAAACTTTAAACCTAAATTTGATCAGGCGGATTTGACCATTTCAGCACAAGGCCAGGGGACACATTTACAATTAGATGTAGATCGTTTTAAACAAATTATGGTTAATTTACTGGGCAATAGCATTCGCTACACCGAAGCAGGTGGTGAAGTGAAAGTGCATACTGAACAAGATGCCCACAATTGGAGTGTGATTGTCGATGACAGTCCTTTAGGACTGACGGATGAACAATTGACACAATTGGGTCAGCGCTTCTACCGTGTGGATGATTCGCGTACACGTAGCACCGGCGGAACAGGGCTTGGTTTGGCATTGTCAGGTAAAATTGCCCAAGGTTTGGGTGGTACGCTCACTTTTGATCATTCACCATTGGGTGGTTTGCGTTGCAAATTGACCTTTCCAAAACAGTCTAAAGCATAAAAGGAAAAGACATGAAGCATGTGATGCTGGTTGAAGATGAAGTTGAACTTGCACAGTTGGTGCGAGACTATTTAGAAGCGGCTGGATTTGAAGTCAGTATGTTTCATGATGGTCAAGAAGCGTATGACAGCTTCTTACAACGTAAACCCAGCTTAATGATTTTGGACTTGATGGTGCCCCGTATGGATGGTTTAACCATTTGCCGTAAGGTGCGTGAGCAGTCCGACTTACCGATCATTATGGTGACGGCACGGACTGAAGAAATTGATCGTGTGCTAGGTCTAAATATGGGTGCAGATGACTATCTGTGTAAGCCGTTTAGCCCGAAAGAATTGGTGGCACGTGTGCAAGCAGTTTTACGTCGTTTAGAGCGTAAGGCTGAACCTGAAGAAAGCAATTTATTCCGCATTGATAAAGCGCAACAACGCATTTGGTATCAACAAAAATCCTTAAGTTTGACCCCAACTGAATTCCGTTTATTGGAATTGTTCTTAGAGCATGTGGGGCAGGTGTATTCACGCGCACAATTGCTTGACCATATTAACCCGGACAGCTTTGATGTGGCAGACCGTGTCATTGACAGCCATATTAAAAATTTACGCCGTAAGATTTCAGATGCAGCGGAAACTGGGAATCGTCATGAATGGGTTCAAGCTGTATATGGCGTAGGCTACCGCTTCGAATATCCTGAAGATTGATATGTAAATATCTTCAAATAGAGCGAATGGCGTGAGCCATTCGCTTTTTTTATGTAAATTTTTAAATACTGAATAGATTTTTAATGTATTTAAATCAAATCTTTAAACCCTTAAACTCATGATAATCAAACCAATCTCTCTCATTTAAACGGGTTGTTCGTATTGCCTAGACTAGGTGAGAGCGCTCGAAGCGATTACAATCCCTATTTTTATTGACTATGAGAGTGTGCTTTGAACAACGAGACGCCCAAACTTCAGCGCCGTTTGAAGAATCGTCATATCCAACTCATCGCCATGGGCGGTGCAATTGGTACAGGACTTTTCTTAGGTTCAGCACATATTATCCAGTCTGCGGGCCCGTCGATTATTTTGGGCTACTTGATGGGTGGTTTGATTGCGTTCCTGATTATGCGCCAATTGGGTGAAATGATTGTGCATGAACCCGTGACAGGTTCATTTAGTTATTTTGCATTTAAATATTGGGGTAAGTTTTCAGGATTTCTCACCGGCTGGAACTATTGGATTCTCTATATTTTGGTGGCGATGACCGAGCTCACTGCCATTGGTAAATATATCAATTATTGGTGGCCTCATATTCCTGCTTGGGGATCTGTACTGTTCTTTTTTGTGGTGGTGACACTTGCCAATTTAGCCAATGTAAAACTTTATGCTGAGTCTGAATTTTGGTTATCTCTGATTAAAGTGATCGCCATAGTCAGCATGATTGGTTTTGGACTGTATTTGCTGATTACTGCCGATGTGGGTTCGACTGTTTCGATCAGTAATTTATGGGCACATGGTGGCTTCTTCCCAAATGGTTTTGAAGGCTTATTTTATATGCTGGCCTTTATGATGTTTGCCTTTGGGGGGATTGAACTGATCAGCATGACCGCAGCAGAAACGGAAAATCCGGATCAGAATATTCCGAAAGCCATCAATCAAACCGTGATTCGAGTATTTTTATTCTATATTTGTTCATTGGCGGTTTTGCTGTCGTTGGTGCCATGGAATCAGTTGCAATTGGGGGATTTAGACCATAGTCCCTTTGTGATGATTTTTAGTCAGATGGGGATTGCTTGGGCTGCACATTTACTGAATTTTATTATTTTGACGGCATCACTTTCTGTTTGTAATAGCGGTATGTATGCCAATAGTCGCATGTTATTGGGCTTGGCAGAACAGGGCAATGCACCGCAAGTGTTTAAGCGTGTGAATCAGCATGGGACTCCGATCGCAGCCGTTCTATTTTCAGCATTATTGATCTTTGGTTGTGTGTTGCTGAATTACTTCTTGCCTGAAAAAGCCTTAAGTTATTTGATTTATGTGGTGGTGGCAGCTGCGGTATTGAACTGGATCATGATCAGTTTAATTCATTTAAAATTTAGACAAGCCATGAAACAACAGGGGATTCAAAGCAAGTTTCCTGCGCTATTTGCACCATTGACCAATTATTTGGTTTTAGCGTTTATGTTGATGTTGTTATACATCATGTGGACGCAAGGCTTTATGTTGTCGGTGTTGATGTTGCCAGTATGGATAGCGGTGTTATTTGGTGTGTTTAAGCTTCGAAATAAAAGGACTTAAACAGTCTATCTTTAAATCAGTATTGATCAATAAAGCCCAAATGATGTCATTTGGGCTTTTTAATTGTTTAATCGTTGTAGTAGGCTTCAGGAATATTGACGACTTTACCTGTTATCTCTCTTAAAGGCTGTACATATGAATCAAAGAAATGCGTATCGGCGGTAAATATATCTAAATTATCTGCATCATTTGTTTTAACTGTTAATTGTGAATATCCTGGTCCTCTACCGGGTAAATAATTTATAACTGTAAATGATTTAATATTTTCATTGTTAAGAATCAGGGCTGTATCAGTTCCTGAAAATCCAACTTTTTGATTTTTTCGATCGAACCATATTCCACTGTTATCCCTTAGTAAATTTTTTATCATGATTGGTATATGTTTGATTGAATCATTTTCCATATGATTTAAATTAATTTCTATGGATTTATCAAAGGGTAGTAATTCAGAGACTTCAATGATTTTTTCATAATTTTCATTTATTAAAAAATGTTCATAGGGTCTTTCATTGTAGAAATGCAATGATGTACTCCCATCACTATAGGTGGATTCATCATCATAGTCATAACGAATAGATGCTGCTATCCCTTCAGCAAATTGAAATCTTAAATAGCATTGGTCATCTCTTTCCCATCCAAAATCATCAACATCGATATCTTCATTTAACCAAAAATCACGAAGTTCTTTGTAACTTTGGTCAGAATGTGTATTGTCATATAGGTCTACGTAAAATTCTTGAATCGGTCGATTGCGAATAACATTATCCACATAGAGTTCAAGTTGATTAATCAGAATATCTTCAACCCTGACAGGATATTTGAATCTTGCATATTGGGTACCATAACTAGAAGTGTAATATTCAATATAACCCTTAGTTTCTAATTCATTATAAGTTGTATCCCACGATAGCATTTGTTTTGGCTCGGTATAAATTTCATAGCCAAAATCACCATCTTGAAAATCACCTTCTAAAAATTGATAATTTTTAGCAAAGTTCTTTCTCCAAATTTTTACTTTTTCATTTTCTATTCTGTTTTTTGAGATAGTGAAGAAAGTTTCATCGTCAAAATTGAAAATTTGAGAAAGTTCACGATAGACATGATTAAAGTCATCTAATTCTGTTGAAATATAATGCTCAGTGTCAGAAAAAATATATAAATACGGTATACCTCCTAAAATATGTACATAAGCATATTTCATGAGATCAATATCTAGCGTTTCTAGATTGTTGAAATGGTTATAGTGAAGTATGTTTTCTTCTATCCAAATTTCTTTATTTTTCATATTTGATCCAATTATTTTTGTCTGATATTTAATTATTAAGCTTGTGCAAAAAATCAGTACTACCTAAGTAACTGAATTCTTAAACGTTCAACTTTGCCAATTTTCTTGACCACCAACGCATAAGAATCTTTCACCAAATCCTCAATCAATAAAGCATCAATATGTTCACCTTCATATACTGAAATCCAATGCTTTTTATTCATGTGATAACCCGCTCGAATTGAAGGGTAGAGTGCTTTTAATTCATCTGCATAGATTGGATCACACTTTAAATTCACCAAAAGCTGTTGTTGATATTGCGTCGAGAGTAGAAATACTTTATCCATGACTTTGACCACATCACACCCAACACCAAAAGGTTGACTTAATGTGGTTTCAGGCAGACTTAACGCAACTTTAAGCGCGAGTTTTTGAATCTCATCTCCATGCATATCAGCCAATCCTTTTTATTCGAGTTAAGGGTAAATCATAATCGGCGTGCCATTATCGACCAATTGCCAAATCTCATCCATATCTGTATTACGAACGGCAACACATCCCCAAGTCCAATCCTTTTGCGGTAAATAATCCATGAGCTGAGGCAAGGCCTTGAGCTGTTGGTGATTCGCTGAACCGTGAATCATAATATCACCTCCAGGGGAAACCCCTAAATCTTGTGCTTTTTTCTTATCTTCTGCATTGGGGTAGGAGATGTGTAGTGATTTATAGAATTGGCTATTGGGATTGCGCCAATCAATCACATAGTGTCCCTCAGGTGTTTTACCATCACCTTCTTGAACTTTATGCCCAATCGGATCGAAACCCAAACGCATGCTATAACTGCGTATGATTTGAGTATCATGTCGAAGTTGAACGAGGCGTTTCGCTTTATAAACATGAATGTCCGTGATTGGGCTGTTTTGTCGAATGTTTTGAATGTCTACAGCATTCAAAGAATAGGTCTGATCTTGTGTTAAGGCTTCTGCTGATGTGGGAATAAATTGACTGTACTTGTTATAAGCGATCACGAGAATCACCATAAAAATAATAGAAAATATAAGCCAGAAGAGATTTTTATTGTTATGCATTTTGAGTAGCTACATTCAAAGATTCATTATTATTTTAAATGTCTGTAGACAGTTTAAGTTCTACAGACATTGCGATGGTTATAGCACCGTGTAAATGTGCTTATGAAGAACAGCTCACCATGACTTCTGGCACATCACTGGGTAATGGTCCAAGGTCTTGGGGTTGCTCTAAATCAGGTTGCTTCTTGAAGGGCTGACTGAGAAGCTGAAATAGTCGATCGACCTCAGAAAAATCATTAGCCTCTGCCAATTCAATGGCTTTCTGCGCCATATGATTACGTAAAATATAGTGAGGATTAGCCTTCTGCATTTCCGCATCCAATTCAGCAGTATCCTGATGTTTACGAATGCTGTCATACAGGCTTAAGAAACTTTCAAAAGCACGACGGTCTAAGCAATCATCTTTAATGGTTTCATATTCTTTGTTTTGCAAACGGATAAAACTTTGGGTGTAATCCAATTGCTCGCTTTGCAAAATCCGTAAGAAAGCCATGGCACAATCAAAACTGTCTTTATGGAAAGACGGCAGTCCCATTTTTTGATTTAAGCCCATTTTGTAATGCTCTAGGAAGGTAGGCTCATAGTGCTCCAAACATGTGGCTAGTGCGTCTTTCCATTGCTCTTTATCGAATTCAGCAGGGCATAGAGGCACTAGATTATTTAGCCAATTCCATAGATTCCAATGCCCAATACTTGGTTGTTGTTGGTAGGTATAACGTCCATGATGATCGGAATGGTTATTGATCCAATTCGGGCGGAAGCGTTCCATAAAACCATAGGGACCGAAGTCGAGCGTTGAGCCTGTAATATTGAGGTTGTCGGTATTCATCACGCCGTGTGCGAAACCCACCAATTGCCATTTGGCTATCATCACCGCAGTGTTTTGAATCACTTGCGTAGCAAAAGCTAAGATTGGTTGTTCAGCTTCTAGACATTTCGGGTAATGCCACTCAATACATTTTTGCGTAAATTCAGTAAGCAAGTCACCTTGGTACTGATTAATCCATTCAAAATGTCCCAAACGAATGTGACAATCTGAAGTCCGTAACATCATGGCACCACGTTCTAGCTTTTCACGTTGCACGCCTTGATCGGAAGAGGTGAATCCAACCGCATTACTTGAAACCACACCTAAGGAATTGAGTGCATGACCTGCCAGATATTCGCGAATCGTAGAACGTAACACGGCACGTCCATCACCCATACGAGAGTAAGGCGTTGAACCTGCCCCTTTTAAATGCAGATCAATGGTTTGATGATTTTTATCTAAAATTTGAGCAATCAGTAAACCACGACCATCACCCAATTGACCTGCCCATTGACCAAATTGATGACCTGCATAGACCATCGCTAAGGGTTCAAATTCAGCAAAGGTTTTTTGTCCGCTACAGATCTCAACCCAAGCCTGTATATCCTCATCAGACCAATTCAGTTGCTTGGCCAAGGCTATATTAAAATGACCTGCTTTTGCCCCTTTGAGTGGGAGAGGTTGCTGATGATGGTAAAGCTTAGGGCTTAGAGTATTGTAGTGAGAATTAAATTGCATGATCTTATACAGCGTTTAGAAAGCTGTTTTCACTATAGCAAAGTTCAGTACAGAAGAATGTGGCTTTCATTTAAATGCAATCAAACATGTATTTTCAAGCAAAAGAAAAGCTCCCGGAGGAGCTTGTCTATATATGGATGAAAAACTAGATTAGTTTGAAACGGCACCTTTTTTAAGATTGCGCATCAACTGATTTAAAGTTTCACGGTGTTGCGACAAACGCAGCTCAACTTGATGGAACTCATCTTTTAGTTTGCTGTCCATTTGATGAATCTTTTCAGCAACAGAAGCTTTTTTGGCTTGAATTTCTTGCTCTTTCAATTTTGCCCAATCATTTAGGGTTTGAGAGAAGGCATCATATTCTTGAGCAATACGCAGTTTCGCAGTTGCAATATCTTCAGTCATGTTATGACCATACACCGCAAGGTCTTGCTGCGCATATTTAAACTTCATCGCCAATTCGGCTTTCTTGATGTTAAAGCTTGGAATACGACGCAGGTTTTTCGCCAAACCGAATTTAGAGAACGTCCAAATCAACCATTTGGTTGGATCGTACTGCCACCATTTCACGCCATTACGATAATCGTATTGGAAAATATGGTGATAGTTATGATAACCCTCACCCCAAGTCGCAATCGCTAGCCAGAAGTTGTCACGTGCAGTGTTCTCGTCGGTATATGGACGTTTGCCCCACATGTGGCATAAAGAGTTAATAAAGAACGTCACATGATGGCTCAAAATCAAGCGGACTAAACCACCCAATAACATCACACCCCACATATCACCCACCAAATAACCGACAGGGATTAGAATCGCAGCATGTACAGCCGCAACTAAGGGAATGTAATATTTGTCTTGGAACATTACCACTTTGTCTTTTAACAAATCTGGTGCATTTTTATAGTTTGGTTCCGCAGCAGGATAGTCACGGAGCATCCAACCAATATGCGCGTACCAAAAACCATTGTTAATCGAGTATGGATCTTGTTCCACATCATCGACATGACGGTGATGGGTACGGTGACCAGATGCCCAATACAGAATGCTGTTTTGAACCGCAAAGGTCCCCATAATCATTAACAGAATTTTTAAAGGGGTCGTCGCTTCATACGCACGATGTGCCCATAAGCGGTGATAACCTGCCGTAATCCCCAAGCTACTGACGCCGAGTAAAACGAACATACTGATCCATGCACCCGCGCTAAAATCATGATTCATGGCATAAAGCGGGATAGCGATCAGTGCAACAATAGGGATAAACACCAATGCGAAAACTGCAATCCAGTTAATTGGGGCTTTGGGTAGGGGAGCATTCATCTCCAACAGCACTCCTAGAACCTTTTCAAGGTTGATCAAGGTATAAATAGAAGCCTAATCTACTACTTTTTATAGGGATTAAACTTTTGGCATCTTAGCATGAGCGAACAAATGTTCACTAGCATTATTGTACAGTTGTATTGAACTCAACAGTAACAGAATAAATTCTTTTTTCATTGGATTTATCGTCTTAAAAACATCCAAACCTGCACAACAACGATATCGTGTCACTCTAACAATCAATGATAGAGAAACAGTGAAGTTGATGTTTTATTTTGGCATGAATCTATAGGTAGATTCAGTGTATTTATTGAGCATTTAAGTGTGTTAATTTACATGATTGATTTCGCTGAATTAAAAGTAATTTTTAGTGTATTTTCGAATTTATTTTTGAGTTTTCTGCCATGCAGTAAAATTCTAAATTGAATATCTTATAGATGTTGCGACATCATTTTCGGAAAGTCCGTGATTAACCCTTGAATGCCTAAATCACGCAGTTGTTTTGCACGTTCAATCTCATTGACTGTCCAAACACTGACATTTAATCCCTGTTCGAGCGTATCTTTAATCAGTTGCTCTGTCGCTAAACTATTTTTCCAGCCGATTTGGCAACAGTTCAGCTCAAGTGCCTGATCAATCGCTTGATGACCCACTTCATCTTCAATCAACAGCCCACGTTTAAACGTTGATTGTTGCTGTTGTAAAGCCTGATGAATTTTAAGATCAAAACTGGTGATTACTGCTGAATTTGAAAAACCAGTTAAAGCCTGTTGTAAATGCTCAACCAAATGCTGGGCTTCATCTAAACTGTCAACTGCTTTGACCTCAACCTCAATATGTTCGAAATTTTTCATCAGTTGAAGGGAGTCTTGAAGGCTCGGGGTGATTTCAAAGTCTGTCCAATCTTGCCAAATATAGGCCTGATCAAAAGCCTGTAAATCTGCAGTTGAACATGCATATAAATCATGTGATTGACCGGTCGTTCGTAAAAACTGGTCATCGTGCATAATAATCAACTGGTCATCTTTGAGCTGGCGAACGTCAAATTCGACCGCACGAATGCCTACGTCTTGAATATAACGAAAGCCACCTAAGGTGTTTTCAGGAGCTTCACCACGTGCACCACGATGACCAATGATTCGCATTGTATGACTCAAAAGCAGATGATTTTAAAATGCATTATAAAGTGCTGTTTAAATCGTGTCGTTAATATTTTTTTGCCACAGTACTTCAGTGCCGCCTTCTGCATGTTGTAGAGTACGTGATGCGACAAATAACCAATCAGACAAACGATTCAGCAATTGCAGGGAAGTGGCTTGAATATTTTGATCACGTGTATGTACTGTCATTAAGCTACGCTCTGCACGACGACACACTGAACGCGCTTGATGGGCATAACTACATGCCAGTGTTCCTGCAGGGAGAATAAAATCTTTCAGCATCGGCAAGGTTTCATTCATTTCATCAATTTCATTTTCGAGAAATTCAACCGAAACAGGTAGAACCATATTGAAATTAGGAATACAGACTTCACCGCCTAAATCAAATAGCCAATGTTGGATCAGGCTTAAAGATTTATCCCATTTGGCTTTGTTTTCAATAGTGCTGACAGCAATTTGTGAACGTAATAAACCGATACATGAATTGAGTTCATCGACATCACCTAAGGCATGAATACGTAGGTCATCTTTTGCGACACGTGATCCATCACCTAAACCTGTGGTGCCAGAGTCGCCTGTACGGGTATAAATTTTACTTAAACGGTGTCCCATGGGTATTCCTTATGAAAGTTTAAAATTGAGATGCAATAAAAAAAGGGTAATGTCTTATAGACATTATCCTGAGTTTTTTTAAGCTGTACATCAGTATTTAAAAGTGACGCCGACAGAGGCTTGACGCCCACCGTTGACATAGTATTGATCACCACCGCTGTGAATAGTTTTGAATTTCACATCACCAATATTTTGAATATTGCTGAATAATTTAATATGCGAGTTTAGATTCCAGTAACTGTTTAAATCTATACTCATATAGCCTGGAATATCACGTGCAAAATCTTTGGCTTTCGATTTAGCGACCAAAGATGCGCTTAAGCCATAATTTTGATTTTGTATACCAGTACTAATACTCAGAGATTGGCGTGGACGACGGAGCAGTTCACTGTGATCCTCATCATTACGTGATTCGACGTAGATGTATCCAGCATTAAGGAAAATTTGGTCATTTTGCCAAGCAGCATTGAATTCACCACCATGCATAGAGGCTTTATCAACATTTAAATTTTGATAAACAGGGAAAATGCTGACCCAGTCACCATCGCAATCTTTTACACAGACTGAATTAATTAGATTATCGACTTTGGTGTAGAACGCAGAAGCACCAATTTTAATATTAAATGGCAATTGCTGATCAAAACCGACTTCATAAGAAATACTTTCTTCAGGATCAAGTTGGTCATTGCCACCATAAGCATAGAGATCATTCAAGGTGGGTGATTTAAACGCTGAACCAATGTTTGCATAAATACTGGTTTGATCCAGGACTTGATAGCGGATTGCACCTTGTACGACCATATGTGCACCAAATTTTTCATTATCTTCTACACGAACACCCAATTGGGTATTGAGCTGATCAGATTGGTACTGATGTTGAATATAGTAGCCTGTAGAATTGATATCTTCATTAATGTCTTGCGTGACGGCATCAATATTACGTGTGGTGACACCCACTAAAATATTTTGATGTGGAGTGTAATGCCATTTACCGTAGAGCTCTGCTTCTTGCGTGATGCTATGCACAAAACTGGTCGACCCCAGCTGGTCTAAGTCATCTTTGAATTGAGAAAGACGAGCATTAATTTCTAAGTTCTTGGTTGCATTAACCCGACCTTTTAGATTAATGATTTCATTTTTAAAGTCTTGGCTCGCGAAACTTCCCCAATTGTTGTATTCGTTGTTACCCTCATTTTCACTATAGTCGACCGATGCCGCATAATTGTCTTTTTCAATACCAAGTTTGGCACTCATCCCTTTTTGATCATAGCTGTATTTACGCAAATCATTTTTATTAAATACCGCAGTACCATCACTTTCTACACGTTGACCACGAATTTGGCCATAAATATCATTTTCGGTAAAGTCTGCACCTACGATTGATTTATAGGTTTTATTCTCACCCATTTCACCTGTGATAAACGCACCCGTTTTTTCAGGGGTTTTAGAAACAAACTGGATGACACCACCAATTGCATCCGTCCCATACAAAACAGAAGCAGGACCTTTAAGCACTTCAATCTGTTTGAGGTCAGTAGTATCTAGAAATGGAAGTGATGCAGAGCCAGTGGTTGCCGTATTTAAACGTACACCATCGCGTAGAACTAGTGTTTGGTTAGAGTTGGTGCCACGTAAAAAAATGGAGGTTTGCTGACCATATCCACCTGATTGAACGACATTAATACTTGGATCTGTTTTTAAAAGATCAGGTAATGCTGCAATTGGAGATTGTTCTAAAATATGTGGTTCAATAATGGAAATACGTGCAGGCACATTTTCAATCTTTTCTTCTGAACGGGTTGCTGTGACCACTAAGGTGTCTAGCTTTGCATTGACATTATTTGTGGATTCAACAGTCTGTGCAGATGTGAGTGTAGAAAAACCCATCGCAAGCGCGATCGCGCCTACCAAAGCGGTAGGCTGAGAGAGAAATTGCATGTTTTGCTCCATACATTCACCCCACGTGAATGATTGAGTTAATGAACACGACAAGCAGGTATCCGGACTACAATGCAATAAGCCAAAACTTATTTGCCACGCCACCTTCCCACATCATCGCTGCAGTGGTGTAAACCCTAAGGTTTATAAAGCGTGGTTTTTCATTTATACCGTTGCGGGGGCAGTGTTGGACTTGCACCAACTTCCCTAAGCCAAAGCTTAAACTTGTCGCAATTTGGGCGCAGTATAAGGTTTGTACTGCCTATAAACAATGTGTGTTTTAAGGCCAGATGCAGTCAACCTTTAAGTTTGATTAAAAAATACAACAGAATAATTTGACTCAAACCTCAAGAATATCTATAACTTGATTTTTCATGCGCATAGAACTTGAGCTGAGACAGAATGCGAACACGCGCAAAAATTTGTGGTATAACTCGAATCGAAGATATTCAAGCGGCTGTGGCAAGTGGAACCGATGCCATCGGCTTGGTGTTTTATCCCCCAAGTCCACGAGCAGTCAGCATACAGCAGGCCAAAGCCTTGGTTGAGCAGATTCCTGCCTATGTGCAAGTGGTCGGCTTATTCGTTAATGCAACTGCAGATGAAATTAATCAAGTCTTAGAGCAAGTGCCTTTAGACGTATTGCAACTGCATGGTGATGAAACGCCTGAGCAGTGTCAGCGCATTGCACAATCGACTAAGCGCCGTTGGTATAAGGCCATTCAAGTAAAGCCGGGTATCGATATTATTCAGACAATTGTTGAATACCAAGCTATGGGTGCCAGCGCTATGCTGCTTGATGCTTGGCATCCTGAGCTGAAGGGTGGAACAGGCCATTCATTTGATTGGAACGTATTTCCAAAACTCGATATTCCATTAATTTTAGCAGGCGGTTTAAGCCCTGAAAATGTAGAACAAGCGATTCGGACCACCCAAGCCTATGCAGTGGATGTCAGCGGTGGGGTAGAGTCGGCAAAAGGTATTAAAAACCAACAACTCATGCAACGCTTTATACAAGGAGTCCAACGTGGATCAGCAAAGCAATAACCAAAACGGTCAAACCATCGACTATACCCAATTCCCAGATCAAAACGGGCATTTCGGTATTCACGGTGGACGTTTTGTGTCGGAAACGCTGATGGCGGCTTTAGAAGACTTAGAAAAGCTCTATTTCCGTATGAAAGATGATGCGCAGTTTCTTGCAGAATTTGATCGTGACTTAGCCTATTACGTCGGGCGTCCGAGTCCTCTGTATCATGCTGAGCGATGGTCGAAAGAGTTGGGTGGTGCACAGATTTATTTAAAACGAGAAGACTTAAACCATACCGGTTCACATAAAGTGAATAACACCATTGGCCAAGCGCTTCTTGCGAAACTTTCAGGTAAAAAACGGATTATTGCGGAAACTGGTGCGGGTCAGCATGGTGTGGCGACAGCAACCATTGCTGCACGATTAGGTTTGGAATGCGTGGTGTTCATGGGCGCAGAAGACGTCAAACGTCAAGCCATGAACGTCTACCGTATGCGTTTACTTGGTGCAACGGTGGTGCCTGTAGAAAGTGGTTCTAAAACATTGAAAGATGCCATGAACGAAGCGATGCGTGATTGGGTCACCAATGTCGATTCAACCTATTATGTGATTGGTACTGTGGCAGGTCCACATCCATACCCACAATTGGTGCGTGATTTCCAATCGATCATTGGTCGTGAAGCACGTAAACAAATTCAAGAACAAGCGGGACGTCTACCTGATGCCCTTGTGGCTTGTGTAGGTGGTGGTTCAAATGCGATGGGCTTGTTCTATCCATTCTTGAATGATCAAGATGTAAAAATGTATGGTGTGGAAGCAGCGGGGTATGGCATTGAAACAGGCAAACATTCTGCGCCATTAAATGCGGGTCATGTGGGTGTGCTTCATGGTAACCGCACTTATCTCATGTCAGATGAACAAGGTCAGATCATTGAAACCCATTCGATTTCGGCAGGCTTGGATTATCCGGGCGTAGGTCCAGAACATAGCTTTTTAAAAGATATGGATCGTGTGCAATATGTACCGATTAATGACAATGAGGCATTACAAGGCTTCCGTGACTTAACCCATATTGAAGGGATTATTCCTGCTTTGGAAAGCTCACATGCGATGGCTTATGTAACTAAACTTGCCCCAACCATGGATAAAGATCAAATTATCATTGCGACAGTATCTGGTCGTGGTGATAAAGATTTGATGACTGTTGCTCGCATCGATGGGGTGGAAATGGTCGATATGTAATTCCAATAAAATACAAAATTAAATATGAAAGATAGATTTTGCCTTTTAAGTTGGCGGTCCTAGCTTAAAAGGCATTTTTATCGATCTTGTGTATAAACTTAAGTCTAATACCTGAAAGTCGCAAGGAAATGGCAAATTATTTAAATTATAATTTTACCATTGTTGGCATATTTATGATTAATTTTATGCAGATGATTTGAATCCATTGATCAACGAATACTATTATATAACTTAAGTCGTATACTATTTTTGAAAAAATCAGGTATACTCGTTTACGGGCTAATTCCAGTCATATATATAAATCGTATTTATGGTGCCATAAATCAAATAAATGGAATATGGATATTTATTTTTTTGATATCAATATTTCTGATTTTTGACCTTTATATGATGTGGTGTTGTTTTGAAAATTTGGGGTTGATGTGTCAAATCTATATATGGTGATGCTCGGCGGACGCCATAAAAATGCGTTTACTGAAGTTCACGATGTAGTAATGGCAGTCGGTAGTTCTCTTGAGGATGTCTATCCTCAACTCAAGCAAGCGTGGTTTGCTGAGTCGAAAGGCTTGCATATCGATGCTTGGTCTGAAATTCATGGTGTGAGCCATGAAGGGCAGCATTATCAAATCCAATTTTCAAATACTCAACCTCGACCATCAGACCTAAAGTTATATTTGATTAATTTGGGTGGTTATCATCCAGATCAATTTGGTGAACTTCACCGATATAGCTTGGTGGTTGCGGAAAACCCGGCCATGGCAAAGCGATATAGTAAAGCTCAATTTGCTGAGCAATGGCAGAAGCAACATGTGGATGCTGTGATTGATGTTGATGACTGTTTTGAAATCGATCAAATTCAAGGCCGTTATGTGTATTTAGTCGAGGCTGATTATCAGCCGACTTATTGGGAAAATTGTTATATCGTTTTAAGCTAATTTTTAGATCTAAGTTTGTTGTCAAAATTCAGCACAATATCGCTTAATTTTTGTACGTTATAATTAAACTTACCTCGTTTTTGATCACTTCTTCAGCAATTTTAGAGGTGGAATTTTCGTTTTTTAAAATTTTTTTTATAAAAAAAATGTATTAAAAAAAATAACTTAGCAATTCGATCGGAATTTGCTTATTGAAGTTACACAAAATCGGCGTAACCTACACACATTGTACACAATGATTTAGGTCGTCATTTTATGTATCTCTCCCCATTATCTAAGGCGGTTTCTGCATCCCTAGCAACCTTCATTTTGGCTGTTTCTGCTGCACATGCAGATGATGCTTTCAGCACTGAAAGCCAGTGGATGTTTGGTGATTGGAACGGTAAACGTACTGAACTCCAAGAAAAAGGCTATGACTTTAATTTTGGCTACGGTGGTCAATTTGCCACACTATTAGATTCATCAAAAATTGATTCTACACATGGTGCTGAATATTCTGATCAAATTGTTTTAGGCACTCACTTCGATTTAGAAAAAATCGCAGGTTGGAAAGACACTGAAGCGCAAATTAACGTCACTAAACGTATGGGTGATTCACTTTCTCGTACGTCTGATGCATTAGATGGTCATCAAACAGCTGCGCAAGAAGTTTGGGGGCGAGGTCAAACTTGGCGTTTAACTGATTTTTGGATCAAGAAAAAATTCTTTGACCAGAAATTAGATATTAAAGTCGGTCGTATGGGTGAGGGGGAGGACTTCAATAGTTTTGAATGTAACTTCTCAAACTTATCCCTTTGTGGTTCTCAAATTGGTGACTATGTAGGCGACCAGTGGTACAACTGGCCAGTCAGTGTTTGGGCTGCGCGTTTCAAATATAACTGGACACCTGAGTTCTACACTCAAATTGGTGTTTACGAATATAACCCAGAAAATATTGATAACCGTGGTAAAGGTTTCAATATGAGCTTTGATGGCGGTAAAGGTGTGATCCTTCCGGTTGAAGCAGTATGGCAACCAAAATTTGGTGCAAGCAAACTTCCTGGTGAATATCGTTTAGGTTACTACTACAGCACAGCTAATGTGAAACAAGTGGTTGATGAATCTAAGCGTGGCAATAAACAGGGTGGTTGGTTGGTTGCTAATCAACAATTTACCACGCATCACGGTGATGTAAATCGTGGTTTGTCTGGTTTCATGAATTTAGCGTTTATGGACAGTAAAACCAATGCTGTTACTGATATGCAAAATATTGGTTTGCGTTACGTCGGTATGATGGATGCACGTCCTAAAGATGATTTGGCGATTGGTGTGTCACGTATTAAAGTAGGTGATAACGTTAATCGTCATAACGATAGTATTGGTTATGTTGACCAGTATGGTCGTGGTTATCAAAGTGATGAAATCAACGTCGAGCTTTACTACGGTATTCATTTCGCAAATTGGTTAACTGTTCGTCCAAATATCCAATACGTCAATCATGTCGGTGGTTACCGTCATGGTAATGATGCATGGGTAGGTGGTATTAAATTTAACACAGCATTCTAGTTTTTTAAGTGTGGACTCCCGTGTTTGATTGAGCGTAGTGATGCATCTCTATGAGATGCATGCTCAAGTGGTTGGGTCATTCGCATTTAAACAACTATATGGTGCCTATACAGTGGTTGGGTATAGGCTTTCAAAGAATCTTTTATAGGTGGTTCATATGAGCACTCCAGCATCAGGTTCAGTACTTAAAACGATTCTTGCAGTGGTTGCTGCAATTATCGGTTTAGTATTGCTGATTGGAGGGATTTATCTTGCAGTTCTTGGTGGGTCTTGGTACTACATCATTGCAGGTATTTTCTTCATCGTGACTGCAGTTTTATTGCAAAAGCTTAAAGGCTCTGCACTAACTGTTTATGCTGTACTTGTTTTAGGTACAGTGGTTTGGGGCTTATGGGAAGTAGGTTCTGACTTCTTCGCATTGGCACCTCGTTTAGACATTTTAGGTGTTTTCGGTCTGTTGTTATTGATTCCTGCGGTTACTCGCGGTTTTGATGGTGCAAAAGGCGGAAAAATTGCATTGACTGGTTCTCTTGCAATTACCATTCTTGTCATGATTTATGCAGTATTTAATGACCCACAAGAAATTCGTGGTGAATTAAAATCTCAACAACCTGAAACTGCTAAACCAATCCCAGGTGTAGCAGATGCAGATTGGCCTGCATATGGTCGTACTCAGTCTGGTTTACGTTATTCTCCGTTGAAACAAATCACTTCAGATAACGTTAAAGATTTGCAAGTTGCGTGGGAATACCACACTGGCGAATTCAAAACTGAAAACGACTCTGGTGAGACAACCAATCAGTTAACGCCAATCAAAGTTGGTGATAACATGTACATCTGTACAACTCACCAAAAATTGACTGCGCTTGATCCTGCTACTGGTAAAGCGAAATGGACTTACGATCCTAAGTTACGTGCTGATAACACTTATCAACATTTAACTTGTCGTGGTGTGTCTTACTATGATGCAAACAACACTGTTGGTTTCGAAACAAGCTTAGCTGCGAAGAAAACAACCTCTGCTGAATGTCCTCAAAAAGTTATTCTTCCTGTGAACGACGGTCGTCTAGTTGCGGTTAATCCACAAACTGGTAAACCATGTTCTGACTTTGGTAAAAATGGTGAAATTGATCTTCAAAAAGACATGCCATTCCCTTACCCAGGTGGTTACATCCCAACTTCTCCTCCAGTTGTAACAGGTACTACGATTATTATCGCGGGTTCTACAACGGATAACTATTCTACTGAAGAACCATCTGGTGTTATCCGTGGTTACGACGTAAATACTGGTGAACTTCTTTGGGTATTTGATACAGGTGCTGAAGATCCAAATGCGATCCCTGCTCCAGGTCAAAAATTTGTACACAACTCACCAAACGCTTGGGCACCATTGGCTTATGATGCTGACCTAGACATCGTATATGTTCCAACAGGTGTAGGTACTCCGGATATCTTCGGTGGTCACCGTACTGAGTTAGATGAGCGTTATGCAAACTCTATGCTTGCAATCAACGCGACTACTGGTAAGTTGGTTTGGAACTTCCAAACTACACATCACGATTTGTGGGATATGGACGTACCGTCACAACCTACATTGGCTGATATTAAAGACAAAGACGGTAAAACTGTTCCAGCAATCTATGTATTGACTAAAACAGGTAATGCCTTTGTTCTAGACCGTCGTAACGGTAAAGCAATTGTGCCGATTACAGAGAAACCTGTTCCACAATCTGTAAAACGTGGTCCACAGACTAAAGGTGAGTTCTACTCTAAAACTCAACCGTTCTCTGATTTCGACATGGCGCCAAAAGAGAAATTAACTGACAAACAAATGTGGGGTGCCACTATGTTTGACCAATTAATGTGCCGTGTATACTTCCACAAATTGAACTATGAAGGTATCTACACTCCACCTTCAGAAAATGGTACTTTGGTATTCCCAGGTAACTTAGGTGTGTTCGAATGGGGCGGTATGTCTGTTAACCCAGACCGTCAAATCGCTGTAATGAACCCAATTGGCTTACCATTCGTAACTAAATTGATCCCACAAGATCCAAACCGTAAGCAAACTGCGAAAGGTGCGGGTACTGAAGCTGGTGTTCAACCAATGTACGGTGTGCCTTACGGTGTTGAGATCAGTGCGTTCTTATCTCCATTCGGTTTACCATGTAAACAACCTTCATGGGGCTTCGTGGCTGGTGTTGACTTAAATACTCACGAAACTGTTTGGAAACGTCGTATCGGTACAATTTCTGACAGTATGCCTGGTATTCCATTACCTCCATTCAAAATGGGTGTACCAATGTTGGGTGGTTCTATCTCAACTGCGGGTAACGTAATGTTTGTTGGTGGTACACAAGATAACTATATCCGTGCAATCAACGTGACTAACGGTGATGAGCTTTGGAAAGGTCGTCTTCCTGCGGGTGGTCAAGCGACTCCTATGACTTACGAAGCAAATGGTAAACAATACGTTGTTATCATGGCGGGTGGTCACGGTTCGTTCGGTACCAAAATGGGTGACTCTCTAGTGGCTTATGCACTTCCTGAGAAAAAATAATTAAGTCTTAACTTAATTAAAAAAAAGCCTGATTCGTCAGGCTTTTTTTTGTCTCATTGAAAAGCATACTGTGTTTATTTTGATATGAAAAAAACTGCTAAATAATCGATAAAATAATCAAATCACATGCATAGATCATCAAAATCCGGCAAAGCCTTTATATCAGTGAAGTTTGAGGTGTCTTATCAATAAAACCGCTATTAAATATGTAAAAAACGCATTTTATTGATAGTTTAAATGCCGTTATTCTGTCTGCCTTTATAATGACACTACTAGCTGTACGCCATGTATTTATATACTGATTTCGATCAGCAACTGATCAATGAACGTGTTGCACAGTTCCGCGACCAAACGGAACGTTATTTAGCGGGTAAATTGACGGAAGATGAATACCGTCCGCTACGTCTGCAAAATGGGCTTTATGTGCAACGTTATGCACCTATGCTTCGTGTAGCAGTGCCTTATGGTCTAATGAACTCAAACCAATTACGCAAAATTGCATCTTTGGCAAAAGACTATGACCGTGGTTATGCGCACGTGTCTACACGTCAAAACATTCAGTTTAACTGGCCTGCGCTAGAAAATGTCCCAGAGATGCTGGCTGAGCTTGCAACTGTCCAAATGCATGCGATTCAAACCTCAGGAAACTGTATTCGTAACACCACGACTGACCAATATGCAGGTGTGGTTGCAGGTGAAATCGCAGATCCACGTCCGACTTGTGAATTGATCCGTCAATGGTCAACGTTCCACCCAGAGTTTGCATTCTTACCACGTAAATTCAAGATAGCAGTGTCTGCACTTGAGGAAGTTGATCGTGCTGCAACGTCTTTCCATGATATCGGTGTATATATCGTAAAAAATGAAGCAGGTGAGATCGGCTACAAAATCAAAGTGGGTGGTGGTCTAGGTCGTACACCTGTGATTGGTAGCTTTATTCGTGAGTTTTTGCCACGTGAAGACTTAATTGCTTATCTTGAAGCTGTGCTTCGTGTGTATAACTTGCATGGTCGTCGTGATAATAAATATAAAGCACGTATTAAGATTTTGGTGAAAGCATTAACTCCTGAAGTCTTTGCAGAGAAAGTTGAAGCTGAATTTGCTCATACGATTCAGACTTTGAAAATTCAACCTGAAATCTTGAAAAAATTAGACGAAGAATTTACACCGTTTGATTATCAAGATTATGCAGAGGAAGACTTCACAGCACAATTTGCTGAATATCCAAAATTCAAACAGTGGTTTAACATCAATACCAATGCGCATAAAGTCAAAGGTTATCGTATCGTGACGATTTCTTTGAAACGTGCCGGTATTGCGCCGGGTGATATGACCACTGAAGAAATGAATTTGATCGCAGACCTTGCAGACAAGTATACTTTTGGTGAATTACGTACTACACATGAGCAAAATATTGCACTTGTAGATGTACCACAAAAAGACTTATTTGAACTTTGGATGATTCTAGAAAAGAACAATTTGGCACGCGCACACATTGGGTTCTTGACGGACATCATTTGCTGCCCAGGCGGTGACTTCTGTTCATTGGCCAATGCGAAATCGATTCCAATTTCTGAAGCGATTTCACGTCGTTTTGATGATCTCGATACCATTTACAACTTGGGTAAATTGGACCTTAACATCTCAGGGTGTATGAATGCCTGCGGTCATCACCATGTGGGTAATATTGGTATTCTTGGCGTAGATAAAAAAGGTGCTGAGTTCTACCAAATCACTTTAGGTGGTAATGCAGACCATGATGCATCCATTGGTGACATCTTAGGGCCATCGTTTGCAGCAGATCGTGTGCCAGATGTGGTGGAAGAAATCCTAAACACTTATCTTGATCTGCGTGAAGAGGGTGAAGAGTTTATTGATACCTATCGCCGTGTTGGCATCAAACCATTTAAGGAGCGTGCATATGCTTAATACCGCACTACAAGTGCTCTCTAAAGATGGCACAGTTTCAGATAACACTTACCAACTCATTGGTGAAGATGGCGTATTGCCACAAGGTGATGTGGTTTTAACGGTTGAGCAGTTAGATCAAATTGCCAATGTGTCAGGTAAAAAAGCGCTTTACATCACTGTAGATGCTTCTCCTGAAACCAACGTATTTCCATTGGATCAGTTGGATGCCATCTTTATCGAGTTTGCTGGTTTCAATGATGGTCGCGGCTATTCATTTGCAGCACTGCTTCGTCGCCAAGGTTTCCAAGGTGAGCTTCGTGCAACAGGCGATGTATTTAAAGATGTGTTGAACTATATGAAGCGTTCTGGTTTCGATACTTTCGTCATTAAAGAAGGTAAAGACATTCAGGAAGCAGCAGCAGGTTTGGGTGATTTTACCAATCCTTACCAAGCATCTACGGCTGTATCACAAGCACAATACCAAACAGGTAAATAATCTGTTTTGAAATAAAAAAACCTCCTAAGTGGAGGTTTTTTTATTTTAGCTCCCTCTCCTAGAGGGCGAGGGGACTTCAATGAATTAAATTAATTCAATCGCAACAGCAGTTGCTTCACCACCACCAATACATAGGGCTGCAATACCACGCTTGCCACCCGTACGCTTAAGCGCATGAATCAAAGTGAGAATAATACGAGAACCCGTAGAGCCGACAGGATGACCTAAGGCACATGCACCGCCATTGATATTCACTTTTTCAGGATCAAGTTTGAATTCATCCATTGGACACATGGTGACCATCGCAAAGGCTTCATTAATTTCCCAAAGATCCACTTCTTCCACTTTCCAGCCCGTTTTATCCAAGACTTTTTGAATCGCACCAACAGGGGCAATGGTAAATTCAGATGGATGCTGTGAATTTGATGCATATGCCACAATTTTTGCCAAAGGTTTTAAACCTTTAGAAGAAGCATGCTCACTTGATGTAAGCACTAATGCTGATGCACCATCTGAGATTGAACTTGCATTTGCAGCAGTGATAGTCCCATCTTTGGCAAATGCTGGGCGAAGCGTTGGAATTTTTTCGATATTGGCATTGAACGGTTGCTCATCTTTGTCAACCACGACATCACCTTTACGTGATTTTACGGTCACAGGCACGATTTCATCCGCAAAGTAGCCTTCATTTACGGCTGTTTGTGCACGTTTTAAAGAGCGAATCGCAAAATTATCCATTTGTTCACGGGTATAGCCTTTGGTGTTTGCCATATCTTGCGCAAAAGAACCCATCAAACGACCGGTTTCAGCATCTTCTAAACCATCTAAAAACATATGGTCTTTAATCTCACCGTGACCCATACGGAAACCACCACGTGCTTTTGGCAGCACATAAGGCGCATTGGTCATAGATTCCATACCACCAGCAACAACAATATTGGCTGAGCCTGCTTTAATCATATCAGCCGCTTGCATGACCGCTTTCATCCCAGAACCGCAAAGTTTATTGATGGTGACTGCACCTGTGGAATCAGGTAGTCCTGCTAGACGCATCGCCTGACGCGCAGGCCCTTGTTTTAAGCCAGCAGGGAGTACACATCCCATAATCACTTCTTCGACATCTGTTGGTTGTAGACCCGAGCGTGCAATCGCTTCTTTGATGGTTACGGCCCCTAGTTCTGGTGCTGTTGAGCTCGCTAGGCTTCCTTGAAAGCCACCCATTGCAGTTCTTGCACCATTGACAATCACGATGTCAGTCATTGTTTTCTCTCCAATTTTGTTTTAATCAAACGCTCCAAGCACAAGCAGTATATTGAAAAAAGAACAAGAATAAAGCGGAAAAATGAAATCTTAGTTAACTATGCAGTGGTAGAAGATGATGTTTTATAAGCTTTGACAATGGGTGATTGTTTGTATACGTGTATGACCCATCGGACTAATCGCAATATAACGATGGTTTTCAGGATGTTTAAAACTACAATACATAAAATTACCTTGTGAACCACGTGGTAAACCTGAATCATCTTGAAAGCTAATGGTATTGGGGTTTGCCGCGCCACCATTCCATTGGAATGAACCATATTTCATATCAGTCATGACTGTTTTTTGAATCGGTTCATTGCTATCTAAGGTTTTATTTTGATTAAGATCACTGAAAATAATCATGCCTTTATGCCATTGGTTGTTTTCACATTTAGTCGCATTGGAGCTTGAACAGATCACGATTTGAGTATGATAGGTACTGGCTAAACTTTTAGACAAATTAACATGTTGTCGGATAGTGGTGAGAAGCTGAGCAACTTCTTGACGTTCTCTGAATTGATGATAATGAGGGATAGCAATCATACTGATAATTGCAAGAATAGTAATGGTAACCAGGAGTTCAATCAGGGTGAAAGCATGTGTTTTACAGAGAGAATACATTGTTAAGTCTTCTTATCTTTGTTAATCTTATGAAATTAAATAATTTTTTATTTAAAAAATGCAGAATAAAGCATCGTAAAAAAAGATTACTATCATTTATAATTGCTGTTAAAATGTCGGCAATGAAAAGATTAAGTTATTCACAATAGTAATTTGAGTAAATTTTTACCGAAATACAACGGAAATTGTAAGCAATTTTGTCAATAATTGAGTTGATTAAAGTAATCAAGCACTTGGAAAATTGCTCCAGTGTTTGTATGATTCAAACGTGAGTAGCTTAAAAAAAATACTGGGGTATAAAAAAGCCTATCTCAGGAAGCCATAATAGTTTTAATTAGGGCTGAGCTTGAACAATAAATTTTATCTCTGGAGGATATCCATGAAATTGAGTCGTATCGCACTTGCTATGCTTGTTGCTGCACCTTTAGTTGCTAATGCAGGTGTAGTGATCACACCAATCTTGGTTGGTTACACGTTCCAAGATTCTCGTCATAACAACAGCTGGGCTGAACATTTGACCAATGGTCCTGAGCTTCAAGACGATTTATTCGTTGGTGGTGCTTTAGGTATTGAATTAACACCTTGGTTAAGCTTTGAAGCTGAATATAACCAAGTGAAAGGTGACGTAGATGGCGCTCTTCCAGGTGCTGAATACAAACAAACTCAGATCAATGGTAACTTCATTGCGACTTCTGACTTGTTCACTAAAAACTATGACAGCAAAATCAAACCTTACGTATTGTTAGGTGCTGGTCATTACAAATATGATTACGATGGCGTTCAAAACCGTTGGGGTACTGGTTCACTTAAAAATGACGAAGGTACATTATACAATGGTGGTGTAGGTGCAATGTGGCGTCTTAACGATGCATTGTCTCTACGTACTGAAGCACGTGCAACATATAACCAAGAAGAAGATTTTTGGAACTACACAGCTTTGGCTGGTCTTAACGTAGTGTTAGGTGGTCACTTGAAACCTGCTGCTGCAGTGGTTGAAGTTGCGCCAGTAGAGCCAGCTCCAGTTGTTCAAGAACCAGTTCAACAACAGTTGACTGAAGACTTGAACATGGAACTACGTGTGTTCTTTGATACCAACAAATCAAACATCAAAGATCAATACAAACCTGAAATTGCTAAAGTTGCTGACAAGTTAGCTGAATACCCGAATGCGACTGCTCGTATTGAAGGTCATACAGATAATACAGGTCCACGTGCATTGAACGAACGTTTATCTTTAGCGCGTGCTAACTCTGTTAAATCAGCGTTAGTAAGTGAATACAACGTAGATGCTTCTCGTTTGTCTACTCAAGGTTTTGCTTGGGATCAACCGATTGCTGACAACAATACTAAAGAAGGTCGTGCTATGAACCGTCGCGTATTCGCAACGATTTCTGGTAGCCGTACTGTTTCAGCTCAATAATTTGAACGCTGGTACTTGAAAAAAAACGACTCTTCGGAGTCGTTTTTTTTTGTAAATAAAAGAGTAGCTTATAAAGTTAGTGTGATATGTTTCTCAAAATAAAATTTAGATATGAACAATAAGAGAGATAATCATGAAAAAAATTATGCTGACAGGTGTCCTGCTGAGTTTATTTACAGTAGGTTGTGCAACTCAAACCACCACAACAAATACTTCTGCTCAAGATGCTGCATCTCAAAAAGCAATGAGTGAACTTAAAAATGGTGTATCAATTTATTTTGATAAAAATTCAAGCCAGATCCAAAGTAAATATCATCCTTATTTAATGGCTGCATCTAAAGGCTTGGCTCAAAATAAAAATCTTATCTTAGAGCTTGAAGGGCATACCGATAGTACTGGGTCTGTGGCTGCAAATAAGCGTGTGTCTCTAGAGCGTGCCAATGCGGTACGCAATAAGCTGGTGATTGATTATAACGTTGATCCAGATCAGCTTGTGGCAGTCGGTGCTGGCTCTTTGAAGCCAATTGATACTAACAATACCGCTGAAGGTCGTGCCAATAACCGCCGCGTCAGTGCAATCCTAAAAATTCGCTAATTAAATGTGTTTAAAAAAATCGGATTGAGATCCGATTTTTTTGTTTCTGAATTTTCAATCATAAAAAAACAGCCCGTAGGCTGTTTAATGTCAGTCAAATTGCATTACTTGATGATCATTCCTTATCCACATTCACGGGTTGAACGTCCATCTCTTTATAAGGTACCAGTTTGGTTTTCATTTTTAATTTATAACCAAACCAAATGATCAAGAACAGTGGAATACTGATATAGGTCGACAGCAATCCGAGCCAATCGATTTTACCGCCTAGTAAGGCTTGATAATTTTGTCCGAGAATAATTACCGTACACAAGATAAAAGCGAACCATGGGGCAAAGGGGAAGAATTTCGCAGTATAAGCAAGATCTTCTAGTTTATAGCCTTGCGCCAAATAACCTTTACGGAAGCGATAATGTGAAATCGCAATCCCAAGCCAAACGATAAAACCACACATGCCTGACATATTGAGTAACCAGTTAAAGACTTGTTGCTCACCGATAAATGTGGTTAAGAAACACAGTGCGGCAACGGCTGTAGTTGCGTATAGAGCATGCATCGGCACACCGCGAGGATCAAGTTTGGCAAACCATTTTGGTGCGCGTCCTTCACGTGCCATGTCAAACAACATACGAGTTGATGAATACATTCCTGAGTTACCTGCAGACAAAATCGCAGTTAAAATGACTGCATTCATCAAGCTTGCGGCAAAGGCAAAACCGGCTTGTTCATAAAGCAAAGTAAATGGTGAAAGCGCCACATCTTCACTTGAAGCAGCTTGCAATAAACGAGGATCGTTATAGGCAACGAGTGTTCCAATGATGAAAATACACACCACATAGAACAATAAAATTCGCCAGAAAATTTGTTTGATGGCAATTGGAATGGTCTTTTTCGGGTCTTTGGATTCACCCGCCGCGACCCCCACCATTTCAGTGCCTTGGAACGAGAAACCGGCAATCATCGCTACGCCAATGAGCGCTTGAAAACCACCGACAAAAGGTGCATCGCCTTGGGTCCAATGGCTAAAGGTGTGCATCCCCGGCGTCAGCATGATTTTACCAATCATGGCTAGACCGATGATGATAAACACCACAATTGCAATCACTTTCACCAAAGAGAAGATGAATTCGCTTTCACCAAAACCTTTCACGGACATGGCATTGATGGCGAAAATCACCGCAAGGAAAATCGCACTCCAATAGACGCCAGGAATGTCTGGAAACCAGAATTTCATGATGAACTGAACAGCAACCAATTCAAATGCAACCGTAATCGCCCAGTTATACCAATAGTTCCAGCCTAAGGCGAAACCGAAGCCGGGTTCAACATATTTGGTGCCATAGGTAAAAAAAGCACCTGAGGTTGGATTATGCGTTGCAAGTTCACCTAAGCTGGTCATGAGGAAATAAATCATCACCCCAATCAGTGCATAAGCGAGGAGGGCACCACCGGGACCTGCATTGGCAATGGTTGCACCTGAGGCTAAAAATAAGCCTGTACCAATAGAACCACCAATGGCAATCATGTTCAGATGGCGCGCACCCAGCTTGCGCTTCAGGTGCTGAGATTGATCTGTTTCGCTCATCGACGTTCCTTATTTCTTTTGAGTGTTTGCGAACAACACTTTAAAGCCTTGTTGATCAGCTTTGGTTGTACACTGACCAAAATTCTGTTCAATTAAAATCGGGTAATTGAGAAAACGATTCGCTACGATCCAGAGTTCACCTCCAGATTTTAAATGGCGACGAGATGTTTTACACAAATTTTCACTCGCATTGTAATCTGTCTTGATTCCCTGATGGAATGGGGGGTTACTCACAATTGCATGTAAAAATAGCGGTGCGTCTTCAATACCTGTGACCGCTTTGATCTCAAGTTGTTCTGGTGCAAGCTTATTTTGTGCAAATGTCATGCGGGTTGATTCAAGTGCAAAGGCATCGACATCCATCGCAAAAATACGATTTTTCGGATTCAGTTTAGCTAAGTAAGCACTAATCACGCCTGCACCACAACCAAAGTCGGCAATTTTACCTGAAGTCACTTGTGATAGATAAGGCAATAACACGGCTGTGCCTACATCTAAACGATTTTGACTAAATACCCCGGGAAGTGCGCAAATGGTCAAATCACCATTTGGCGTAGCGACGTTATATTGCTGTGCCCAATCGGCAAGGGATTTAGCTTGTACAGTTTTATCAAGGGTGAGTTGCCACATTTGGCAGTGACGCGCACTGTCGAGTTTAATCGATTTACCAAAAGGCTGAAGCTGTTTCGCTGCACGCTCAACACCGGCTTTCTTTTCCCCGACCAAGAAAATAGAAGCCCCTTCGCTTAAACGGCTGACAATATTATGCAAAAGATAATTCAATAATTCTTTTGACTTGGGAACAAAAATAATCGCCTGATCAAAAGGACTTTCAGGAACATCAACACCAAAATGCACATTGGCTTGTTGATTTTGAAAATATTGATATTCGTTAAAGTTCCATGTCCACACTTGAGTTTCGATATCGTTGCCTAAATTTGAAAGCAGATCATCTGTGGGAGCATTAGCAAGTAAGACACGACCAGAAAGATATTCGTGCTGTCGAATGACAACTTCACTTCTCGGATCCATTTTTGATTCTCCATAGAACAGTTCTGCCCAGTCAAAGCTGGGCAGAGTGGTTCTGAAATGAAATTATTTCTTCGTTTCAGGAAGAATAATATTGAGTAATAAGGCTGCAATACCGCCAGTGGCAACGCCAGAGCTAAAGATATTGCGGAATAATTCAGGTAGGTGTTCTAAAATTTCTGGAACTTGAGCCACACCTAAACCGAGTGCAAGAGAGATTGCGATAATTAAAAGTGCACGACGATCCAGTTGTACGCCGGCTAAAATATTAATCCCCGATGCAGCAACCGCACCAAACATCACCATCACTGCGCCACCCAAAACCGCTTGTGGAACGGCCTGAATCACACCTGCAACGCCCGGTAGCAATCCTAAAATCACCAATAATGCGGCAATCCAAATGCCGACATAACGACTCGCGACACCGGTCAGTTGAATCACACCATTATTTTGTGCAAACACTGAACTAGGGAATGTGTTGAAGATGCCCGCTAAGAACGAATTGGCACCATTGACCAATACGCCCCCTTTAATGCGTTCCATCCATTTTGGACCATCAACTGGCTGATTGGAGATTTTAGAGGTTGCAGTGACATCACCAATCGCTTCTAAAGACGTCACGAGGTAAATAAAGGCCATTGGAATAAACAAACTCCAAGAGAAGCTTAGACCAAAATGCATCGGCGTTGGAATTTGAACCAAAGGTGCATCTTGAAGACCAGAAAAATCGAGATGTCCCATAAAGCCTGCAACAGTATAGCCAACTACAAGGGCAATCAGGATTGCTGAGCTTTTGACCCAAGTGATGCGAATGCGATTCAATAGAATGATCAGTGCCAAAACGGTACATGACATAATCAGATTGTCAGCATTGGCAAAGGTCTTATCAGACAGAGCTTGATAGCCGCCGCCCATGCTGATTAAACCTTCTTTAATTAAGGTTAATCCGATAAGCAGAACGACAATACCCGTGACCAACGGTGTAATCAGCTTTTTTACCCACGGTAAAATGCGTGATACACCCATTTCAATAAAGGAGCCTGCGATCACCACACCAAAAATAGAGGCCATCACGGCTTGTACAGGCGTGCCTGCTGCAACCATGGCAGAACCAATACCAATGATGGGTCCAATAAAGTTAAAACTGGTACCTTGAACAATGAGTAAGCCTGCGCCAAAAGGTCCCACTTTTTTACATTGAAGAAAAGTTGCGATCCCTGAAATCACCAAGGACATGGATAAAATCATGTTGGTGTCTTGTTTGGATACACCCAATGCTAAACAAATCAGCAGACCGGGTGTCACAATCGGAACAATAATCGCAAGTAAATGTTGAAAAGCGGCTAAAAATGCAACAAAAGGTTTCGGGCGATCATTGAGACCGTAAACCAAATCCAAAGGAGTATTTTGCTCTGGAGGCGTGTTTAAATCAGACATTAGTCATCAAAGTTTTGGCAGGATGGTGCTATTCTAATCGAGATACACAGCATTACAAAACGAAAAGGTGGGGTTTTGTCAAAAAAAATCGATATTGTCAATCAACTGTCACTACTAAAAGTTTAGTTTTTTCTGTATAATTTGCCCTCAAATTAAATACGCATTGAATTTACATGTCAGATATTAAAACTCTCCGTAACATCGCCATTATTGCGCACGTCGATCATGGTAAAACCACTCTTGTAGACAAACTTTTGCAACAATCAGGTGCTCTTGGTGATCGCGCGGGTGAGATCGAGCGTGTCATGGATTCGGGCGCTATCGAGTCTGAACGTGGTATTACCATTCTTGCAAAAAATACTGCAATTAAATGGACAGATGCCCGTACAAACACTGAATACCGCATCAACATCGTGGACACCCCGGGACACGCCGACTTCGGTGGTGAAGTTGAACGTGTTCTTTCTATGGTTGACTGTGTATTGCTTCTTGTTGACTCTCAAGAAGGCCCAATGCCACAAACACGTTTCGTAACGCAAAAAGCGTTCGCACGTGGTTTGAAACCAATCGTGATTATCAACAAAGTGGATAAGCCAAGTGCGCGTCCTGATTGGGTTATTGACCAAGTATTCGATTTGTTCGATAACTTAGGTGGTACTGACGAACAGTTAGACTTCCCAGTGGTTTATGCTTCTGGTCTTCGTGGTGTTGCGGGTCCTTCTCCAGAAGAACTTGCTGATGACATGACGCCATTGTTCCAAACCATCGTAGACATTGTTGAACCACCAGCAGTTGACGTTGATGGTCCATTCCAAATGCAGATCTCTTCACTTGACTATAACAGCTTCGTAGGCGTTATCGGTGTAGGTCGTATTCAACGTGGTTCAGTTAAATTGAACACACAAGTGACTGTAATTGATAAAGAAGGTAAGACACGTAACGGTCGTATCTTAAAAATCATGGGTTACCACGGTCTTGATCGTGTGGATATTGAAGAAGCGAATGCAGGTGACATCGTTTGTGTAACTGGTATTGATGAACTTCATATCTCTGACACGATCTGTGATCCTAAAAACGTCGAAGCATTACCAGCATTGTCTGTAGATGAACCTACAGTGACCATGACTTTCCAAGTAAACAACTCACCGTTTGCGGGTAAAGAAGGTAAATTTGTCACTTCACGTAACATCCGTGAACGTCTAGATCGCGAATTGATTCACAACGTAGCATTACGTGTTGAAGATACTGATTCTCCAGACCGTTTCAAAGTATCTGGTCGTGGTGAACTTCACCTTTCAGTTTTGATTGAAAACATGCGTCGTGAAGGCTTCGAGATGGGGGTATCTCGTCCGCAAGT
This sequence comes from Acinetobacter lanii, assembly GCF_011578285.1. NCBI lineage: Bacteria > Pseudomonadati > Pseudomonadota > Gammaproteobacteria > Moraxellales > Moraxellaceae > Acinetobacter > Acinetobacter lanii. The sequence goes on from NZ_CP049916.1 coordinate 603,863, forward strand.
AATTTTGAAAGAAGTTGACGGTGTTAAACAAGAACCGTATGAAAACGTAACGTTTGACGTTGAAGAACAGCATCAAGGTGCTGTAATGGAACAAATGGGTCACCGTAAAGGCGAAATGACCAATATGGAAGTTGACGGTAAAGGCCGTATCCGTATTGAAGCCACTGTTCCTTCACGTGGCTTAATTGGTTTCCGTTCTGAATTCTTGACCATGACTTCTGGTACAGGGATCATGACGTCTAGCTTCTCGCATTACGGTCCAATGAAACAAGGTACTGTTGCGAAACGTCAAAACGGTGTGTTGATTTCTATGGTCCAAGGGACTTGCTTGGGCTATGCATTGTTTACCCTTCAAGACCGTGGCCGTCTATTTGCTAAGCCACAGTTAGAAGTTTATGAAGGTATGATCATCGGTATTAACTCTCGTTCTGATGACATGACAGTAAACCCAACTAAAGCGAAACAGTTAACTAACGTACGTGCTTCTGGTACGGATGAAGCGTTAACACTTGTTCCTGCTGTTGAATATACACTTGAACAAGCGCTTGAATTCATTGAAGATGATGAATTAGTTGAAGTAACACCGAAGTCAATTCGTATTCGTAAGCGTTACTTGACTGAGAACGAACGTAAACGTAACCGTTCTGGTAAATAATGTTTTAAATCAATTTGATTTAAAATCTTAGAAAAAATGCTACTCGTTGATGGGTAGCATTTTTTTTTGTTTAAAATGAGCAACAAAATATATAAATAAGACAATAATCTGATTAAATTACATGGGATTATGTGTAAACTTATTTTATAATTAGAATGAGATTTACATCACAAAATTTAATTATAAAGTATCAATCATTTGGAGATTTAAATGAGTATTATTCAAGAGTTTAAGGAATTTGCTGTCAAAGGCAATATGATGGATTTGGCTATCGGTGTAATTATCGGTGGTGCTTTTGGGAAAATTATTGATTCTTTGGTGAAAGATATCATCATGCCATTGATCACAGTGATCACTGGTGGTGGTGTCGACTTTACTCAAAAATTCTTTGTACTTGGGGACAATCCAAATAACCTCACTTCACTTGATGAATTGACCAAGGCAGGTGTAAACGTTTTAACCTACGGTAGCTTTTTGACCGTATTCTTAAATTTCCTGATCTTGGCTTGGGTGGTGTTCTTGTTGGTTAAAGTCTTAAACCGTATTCGTAAAAAACAAGAAGTGGCTCCAGAGCCAGAAGCAACGCCAGCAGATATCGAATTACTTCGTGAAATTCGTGATGAATTGAAAAAACGTCCTCAAATCTAAACTTTCGATTTTGAAATAAAAACGGCACTTAAAGTGCCGTTTTTTTAATCCATACGGAATTTAATTTCTAACAAGTGCCAACCAAACTGGCTTTTGATCGGACCATGCAACTCACGTTCAGGTAGGGTAAATACGGCTTTATCGATCGGACCGACCAACTGACCTTTTTTAATCTCACCCAATTCACCGCCTTTTTTAGCTGAAGGACAGGTCGAGTGTTGTTTTGCAATTTTTGCAAAATCAGTTCCCGCTTTAATTTTCTTTTTCAGCTGTTCGCAGAGCTCTTTGTCTTTGACAAGGATGTGACGAACGATGGCAGATTTCATGCTTTGGAACTCTTGATAGCTTTCTTGCCGGCTATTTTAACCTGTTTTAAAGGCTGACATTCAGGGCAATACACACTTGCACGTTGTCCGAGCTTTAAATTCTGTAGTGTGGTTTCACAGTTCACACAAATTTCACCTGCACGCCCATACGCCAACAATGTTTGTTGAAAATAACCATTTTCACCCATCGCATTGGTGTAGTCACGTAGGGTCGAACCGCCTAAATCAATGGCTTGTTTTAAAATGCGCTTGATTTCAATCACCAACTTTTCAATTTGTTGAAAGCTAAGACTTGAGGCAGGTTGAGCAGGGTGAATGCCAAGATTAAACAAGCTTTCCGTGGCATAGATATTCCCTACACCGACCACAATATGGTTGTCCATAATCGCAACTTTGGCACCGACATTTTTTGTTTTAAATTTTTCAGCCACATACTCGGCGTTGAAAGCATCACTGAGCGGTTCAGGGCCAAGCGTATCAATCAGCTTGCTTTGTGAATGATCATCGAGCCATAAAATACAACCAAAGCGACGTGGATCATGATAACGCAGTTGAAAATCCTCAAACTGAATTACTAGGTGATCATGCTTTCTGAGTTCATCTTGAGGTTCACACAGGCGAAAACTACCGGACATGCCTAAGTGCCAAAGCATGGTGTCTTGTTCAAATTCAGCCAAAATATACTTAGAACGACGTGTCAGTTTTAACAGTTTTTGTCCCTTGAGCTTGGCAATATTCTCAGGAATCGGCCAACGCAAACTCGATTGATAAACTTGTACCGATTGTACGGTTTGATCAATCAAGGGGAGCAAACTGGTTTTGGTGGTTTCTACTTCGGGTAATTCAGGCATGTCGTGATCATGGCAGCGGCTAGGGAGACCCTTAATATCGGGGTGAGTTGCATAGAATACAAGCATCTATGTCAATATAATTGGCTGGATAATGCAAAAGTCGAATATTCTTTGATCATTAAGATTGCCTAAAAGATCGACAAATGAAATAGATTTTTTTTCTATTATTTTATAGTTGAAAAGATGGTTTTTTATATTTTTGTATCATTTAAGTAATTGAAAGTTAGGGTAAATTTAATACAAGGATTAACTTTTAGTTATTGTTAATTCCTCTTTGATAATGAAAAGTTCGGTAAAGGTTAAAAAAAGACAAGATTTTTCATCCAAAAGCAGGTAGTTTGCACGCCACATATGGAGCTGTTTCTCTCTCTGAACAGTTCCATATGTCCCTTAATGAATGAGGATAACTATGGGAAAATTCAGTCGTGCATTATTACCTGCATTTATGCTGATTGCGATGACCCAATCGCATGCTGATGAAAAAGCATTTGATCTGAAAGGACAATACTTTTTTGGAGATTGGCATGGTAAACGGACTGAATTGGCTCAAAAAGGATATAAATTCGAATCACATCTTCGTGCAGACAGTACTTACCTCGCAGATGGGGGACGTAATCCGCATGCAGATCCTGAAGTGGCGTCTCAGCTTTGGCTCGGCACGACCTTGGATATGGACAAGATTGCAGGTTGGGATGGCGTCACCATCAATGCCGTGATTACCGCGCGTCAAGGGCAAAGTACAGGGCCACGCAATATCCAAGATCCGAACGAACCGATTCTAGGCAATGTGCAAGGTGCCTTCGGTCGAGGCAATCAATACTCTCGAATTACCACACTCACCATTGAAAAAGAATTCAAAGACACGGGCTTAAATCTAAAAGCCGGTCGTATGGCGATTGGTGCTGATTTTGACTTTATGCCTTGTGATTTCCAAAACATGTCTTTCTGTGCAGCGCAAATGGGTAAATGGCAAAACAGCATTTGGAAAAATGCACCGGCTGCACAGTGGGGTGCACGTGTCCGCTATGCATGGACTCCAGAGTGGGTGACTTCCGTTGGGGTGTATTCATTTAACCCTGATGATGGTAATGCCAATCAGGAAAGTCAGGGCATGAGCTTGGATATGGACAATGCCGATGGCGTGACTATTCCCGTTGAGCTGATGTGGGCACCAAAGAAATTCATCAATGATTTATCGGGGACTTATCGTATTGGTGCGATGTATAACACTTCTGATGACCCGAAAAATCAAAAAGATATCGTGACCAGTCAGCCGGAAGATCATAGCTATGGCAGTTGGATCGCGATTGAGCAACAACTGACTTCACATGGCAAAGGTAAATCTGGTCTACATGCCTTTGCTAACCTGACTTGGCATGACAAAACCACCACCAAAGTGGACAGTTCGCAACAGTTTGGCTTTAAGTATTACGGTTTATTTGCTAACCGTCCAAACGAGTCGTTGGGGCTTGGTTTCGACCGGATTCATTTAAATAAACGTTTTGTCGATGCCAAAAATGCCAATCCAAAATTCAACTTTGATGGCAGTGCCGAATACGATATTGAGTTGAACTATCAATATTTTCCGACCCAATGGTTAATGCTACGTCCAAATATTCAGTACATCATCAATCCGGGCAGTACCAATAATGTGGGCAATGCCTTGGTCTTGGGCTTAAGCAGCAAATTAACGTTTTAATCTGAATCATATAAAAGGAGAAATTTTATTTCTCCTTTTATTTTGCCGATCAACGGCTTTTTTTAAATGTAAATAATGGAAATTTCATTTGAAAAAGATTGTTTTAGATAGCGCTAATTATCGGTATTACAGCACCGCCTTAAGATAAACAGTTGTTCAAATTCAAATACTTGTTTCATGGAGGAACCTGATGAAAATAGACACTTTAGCGCTTGTTACACTGACTGGATTTTTGAGTATATCGAGCAGCTATGCCATGGAAAAAGCCTTTGATCCAAATGGGCAATATCTGTTTGGAGATTGGCAAGGCCAGCGTACAGCACTAGAACAAAAGGGAATTAAGTTTGAAGCCAATGTCCGTACCGACACCGTCTATTTAGCCGATGGGGGTTATGATGCGGATCACGCTGAAACTTCAGCACAAGAATTGTTGGGTGTAAGTATAGACTTTGAAAAACTGATGGGATGGCAAGGGCTAAGCTTTCAAATTGTGGCAACAGCACGCAATGGTGAAAGTTTAAGTGCCGATCATATTCAAGACCCGTCTGCACCAATGTTATCCAATACTCAAAGTATGTTTGGACGAGGCAATCAGGATTCACGCCTCACTGTACTGACGTTTGAGAAGAATTTTAAAGATTTGGGCTTAAGTATTAAAGCTGGTCGAATGGGGATGGGGATTGACTTCGACTATATGCCCTGTGACTTTGAAAATTTAGCCTTTTGTGCTGCACAAATGAAATGGCAAAATCAGTTTTGGAAAAATGCCCCAGTTGCGCAATGGGGTGCACGCATTAAATATGAGCTTGCACCGCAATGGTCAGCCTCCATTGGCGTATTTGAATCAAACCCCGATGACAGTAATGCCAAATTAGAAGAACAAGGCTGGAGTATGGATTCAAAGCATGCCGACGGTGTGACCCTACCTGTTGAGTTGCTATGGAAGCCAAAACTGTTTCAAGATCAGTTAGCCGGTACTTACCGTTTCGGGGCGTTTTATAACACCTCAGATGATCCGATCAATCAAAAGGACATTAAAACCAACGCACCAGAAAATCGTACTTTTGGTGGATGGATTGCGATTGAACAACAGCTCACGGCAAAACATGGCACAGGTAAGCAAGGCTTACATGGCTTTGCCAACTTTACATGGCATGACCGCGCGACCACCAAGGTGGATCAATCCCAACAAATCGGCATGAAGTACTATGGCGTTTGGGATGCACAACCGAATGATTTTCTCGGATTTGCTGTCAATCGAACGCAGTTGAATCAACGTTTTAGAGAAGGGCAAATGGCGCAGGGCAATCAGCAGTTCAATGCAGAGGCAGAATATAATATTGAGCTAAATTATAATGCTTATGTCACGCCGTGGTTATCGCTATTACCCAATCTGCAATATATTGTGCATCCCGGGGGAACACGCAACGTGAATAATGCCTTTGTAGTGGGCATTGGTTCCAAAATCGTGTTTTAGTGTGCTGAATTGATGCTGAATACCGAGTTTTGATTAAGACGTATCAGACTCGGTATTCAAGGGTAGATCGAGGAATGGCAATTCAAAATAAAAAATCAAAATAGAAAATTAAAAAGCCTTAAGCACAATCACTAAAGTCAAAAACGATCATCACCGTTGTTCAAATCATAAAGATTAATGAGATTTTTGTATTAAAACCCTGTAACTTCACGCCTCTTCCTAAGCAGTTTCTCCTCTCTTGCTTGAGCAATTCTTTGTTTCTTCGCGTTTCATTTCTAGGCTGTCTATGAAGAAAGTTGTCGTTGTTGCGCTTGCACTCTATCCATTTTTACTTTCACCCTCTGTATGGGCTAAACACAGTCATCTCGCTTCACGTACTCATCTGTTGGAGGATGGGCAAGGAAAACGTCAAGTTCTGGCAAACAAAGGCATACGCTTTGATGCCAATTTAATTAGTGACACAGCTTATTTGATCAGTGGGGGACGGAATCCCGGCGCACGCCCTGAAAGCTCAGCGCATTTGGGTTTGGATGTGGATTTCAATATGCAAACGCTTGCCGGTTGGAAAGGGGTAAATATTCATACCCAAATCACTGCACGCCAAGGGCAAAATACCAGTGTGCGTAATCTACAAGACCCCATGGCACCTGAGCTATCGAGTGTGCAAGTGGCTTTTGCCCGAGGCAATCAGGGCAGCCGCTTGTCTGAACTGTCGATTGAAAAGAAATTTGATCAACATGGTTTAAGTATTAAAGCAGGACGTTTGAATCTCGGGGGTGACTTTGATGTGATGAGCTGCCATTTTCAGAACAGTTCATTCTGTGGCGCTCAAATGGGCAAGTGGCAAAGTGGTTTATGGATGAATACGCCTGTTGCACAGTGGGGGGCACGGGTCAAATTTGGTATACATCCTGAGTTGAGCGCACAAATTGGGGTCTATGAATTTAATCCTGACAATGGCAATGCCCACGCTGAAGGGCAAGGTTGGAGTTTGGACAGCCAACATGCTGATGGCGTGACTGTACCGGTGGAGCTGATATGGCATCCTCAATTTGGATCGCATGATCTCGCGGGCACTTATCGCGCCGGTTTCATGTGGAACACCGCACACGATGTCAATAATCAAAAAAATGTCGTTACTGGTTTGGCTGAAAATCACAGTGATGGAGAATGGATTTCAATTGAACAACAACTGACGACTAAAGCAGGTGCGGGATCAGGCACACAACAGGGCTTGGAAACCTTTGAAAATTTCACATGGCATGATCAAGCCACTAATAAAATCGACAATACCCAGCAAATCGGCTTGGAATATGTGGGGCTCAGTGATCATCATCCGCATGATATTTTAGGCTTGGCGGTGAATCGGGTACACCTCAATCCGCATTTCGTACATACTCAAGAATTACATGGGAAACATCAATTTAATGCGCGTGCAGAATATAATCTTGAGTTAAACTATAATTACAATTTAACACCGTGGTTATTGTTACGGCCGGACTTACAATATGTCGTACATCCTGGTTCATCGAATAATTTAAATAACGCTTTTGTCGTTGGATTAACCACCAAGCTCGTTTTTTGATTCGCTTTTTATCATTATCATGAAGGTTCTTCATTATGCAAAAAAAAATATCCACTCAAACATTAAATTTCAGCTTGCTATGTCTTAGTGCGTGTATTTGCCAAAGTTTATATGCAGAAACAGAAACCTCATCGAATGTGGTATTACCGACTTTAAAAATTGAAGCGACTCGTACAGACACCAGTTGGTTAAATACTCCTGCTTCGGTTTATCGTGTTGAACAAAATAAGAATCAAAATAATTTAGGGGTGAATCTGACCGAAACCTTAAAAGGGGTGCCGGGTTTACAGCTCAATAACCGTGAAAACTATGCGCAAGATTTGCAAATTTCGATGCGGGGCTTTGGTGCACGTTCAACCTTTGGTGTACGTGGTATTCGTTTATATGTTGATGGTATTCCTGCGACCATGCCCGATGGACAAGGTCAAACCTCCAATATTGATTTGAGCAGTTTGGACCATATTGAAGTGTTGGGCGGACCTTTTTCATCGCTCTATGGTAACTCTTCAGGTGGTACGGTGTTGACCACCACCAAACAGGGTGAAGGACGTGACTCGATTGAATTGGGCTATAGCACAGGGTCGCACAATAAAAATCGTGGTGACATTATTTTACAGGGCGGTTCAGACAAAGCAGGTGAACCAAGCTATGTCGTAAGTACCTCTTATTTTGATACCGATGGCTACCGTGACCACAGTGAAGCCAATAAGACTTTAAGTAATGCCAAGCTGACTTGGGACTTAAATGATGGCTCTAAAATCAACTGGATGATTAACCATGTTGATATTACGGCGAATGATCCGGGTGGTTTAAACTATTCTGATTGGAAGAAAGATCCCAAACAAGTTGTTGCAAATGTTACTAAGTACAATGCTAGGAAAGATATTAAACAAACCCAGACTGGTGTGAACTGGACTAAACCACTCAATGAAAAAAATGAAATCTATGTAATGGGTTATGCTGGACAACGTGAAGTAACTCAATTTCAATCCACTCCAGAAATGTCGCAAATTAAAGATCCAATAAATGAGCAAAAAAAACCATATCAAGCTGGAGGCGTCATTGATTTTGATCGATCATACTACGGATTAGATTTACGTTGGACTGGTAAAGATTTATTACCTAATACAAGATTCTCAGCAGGTTTAGCTTTTGATTATATGGATGAAGATCGTCAGGGCTATAACAACTTCACAGCCACTGAAAATGGCGTGAAAGGTGAGTTACGTAGAAATGAACGAAATACGCTATGGGATTTAGATCCTTATTTACAGGCATCTTGGAATTTTTTACCAAGTTGGACATTAGATGCAGGACTTCGTTATAGCAACGTACATTATAAAACCAAAGATTTTTACGTAGTGGGTAAAAATTTAGACAATAGCGGCAAAACAGATTACGACAAGTTTTTACCTTCAGCAGCACTATCTTGGAAAATTACGGATTCTTTATCTGCTTATGCGAGTTATGCCAAAGGATTTGAAACACCAACCTTTACCGAAATGGCGTATTCACCTGCAGGCGAATCGCAAGATAACAACTTAGATTTAAACCCATCAGAAAGCGATAATTATGAAATTGGTGTTAAGTCTCAAAATGTACTAGGTAATTTCACAGCATCTGCATTTGAATCAAAAACCAAGAATGATATTGTTTCAGCAGGATCAATTGATGGTCGTTCGACATTTAGAAATGCTGATAAAACCTTAAGACAAGGTTTTGAATTCTCATGGGATAAAAATTTATGGCGAGATTTAACCGCCCAATTAACTTACAGTTTTATTGATGCTACATTCGATGCAAATATTCCAGCAGAGAATGGGGTTGATGAAGTAAAAAAAGGAACTTTTATACCTGGTATTGCGAAAAATCAAGCTTACTTTGCATTAGGCTGGTTACCTGAAACAGGATTTAACGCCGGTATAGATATGCGTTATATGGATAAAATCTATGTTAAAGATAATCACAGTACCAATCAAGATATAGCTCCAGACTATATTTTAGTTTCGGCAAACATTGGATATATCTGGAAAAATGATGATTGGAAAGTACGTACCTACGCTCGTGTCGACAACTTATTTGATGAAAATTATGTCGGTTCAGTGATTGTTAATGAAAGTAACAGTCGTTATTTCGAACCTGCCGATGGTATCAATTGGAGTGCAGGTCTTAGCGTGACCAAAGCCTTTTAATCAAGCAACAAGGAGTGCGGTGTGTCTTTATTATTTGAATCCATACAGTTTGGACAGTTAAGTCTTCAAAATAAAATTGTGATTGCACCCATGTGCCAATACTCGGCTACCGATAATGGTGAAGTGACTTATTGGCATGAACAGCAATGGGCACATTATGCTTTGTCAGGTGCAGGGCTATGCATCATTGAAGCCACCGCCGTACAACCTGAAGGGCGTATCAGCTATGCTGATTTAGGTCTTTGGAATGACCTGCAACGTGCTCAAATGAAAGCCTTGTTAGAGAAAGTGAAATCACTGTCTCCGATGCCAATGGCGATTCAGTTGGCACACGCTGGTCGTAAAGCATCTACTGATAAGCCTTGGAGTGGAAAGGGACAAATAGCCCCTGACCATACACAGGGTTGGCAAACGGTTTCGGCAAGTGATCTGCCATTTAATGACACCGATGCTGCACCGCATGCTTTAACGATTGAAGAGATTCAAAAAGTGATTGCGGACTTTGCTGAATCGGCAAAACGTGCAGTGGATGCTGGCTTTGATTTGATCGAAGTGCATGCGGCACACGGTTACTTGTTGCATCAGTTTATGTCACCACTTTCTAATGTTCGTACAGACGAATACGGTGGCAGTTTTGAACATCGGATTCGCTTGACTCTAGAAGTTTTTCAAGCGATTCAAAATGTGGTACCCAAAGGCTATCCGGTTGGCATTCGGATCTCTGCCACAGATTGGATGGACGGTGTGGAAAGTTGGGATGTTGAGTCTAGCATTGGTTTAGCCAAAGCCTTAGAGCAGTTAGGTGCAGTCTATATTCATGTGTCTTCAGGCGGATTACATGCCAAACAAGACATTAAAATTGGTGCCAATTACCAAGTGCCTTTTGCTGAAGCGATTAAACAAAATGTCTCGATTCCCGTGATTGCGGTCGGTTTGATTACTGAAGCCCAGCAAGCAGAAGATATTTTGCAAAATGCACAAGCCGATGCGATTGGTTTGGCACGTGCGATTCAATATGATCCACGTTGGCCATGGCATGCAGCGGCAGCACTGGGTGCTGAAATTGAGATCAGTCCGCAATATTTGCGTTGCCAACCGCATGGTCTTAAGCAACTATTTAAAAAGTTTTCAGATTAAAATGGTTTAAGGATTAATTTTTGCTTTAAAATTAAGCATTCTTTATTGGTTTATATAGCGATGTGGCTTTGCATCACGCATGTGAAGGCGCATCCTATAGACTATCCTTTTACGTTTTAAGGTTTTGATTATGGTCTTTACGGTCATTGTTCCTATTTTTCTGTTGTTATTTTTAGGATATTTGTCCGTAAAACTGAAAATCTTAGTGAAAGACCAGACCAATGCAGTGGGTACATTTGTCATTCGGATCGCTTTACCTGCATTGTTGCTGCATTCTTTAGCAGAAAAAAATCTGCATGAAATTTGGATTCCTTCCTTCTTTTGGGTCTATACAGCGGTTACGTTTTTATTGTATTGCCTAGCCCTGTATCTATCACGTCAATATTTTCGCAATTCATTGTCTGGCTCAGCTGTGCTGGCGTTGGGCGCTGCAATGTCAAATACAGGGTTGATTGGCACAGCCGTGTTAACCATGTTAATGGGGCATGCCGCCATGACCCCCATCAGTCTGGTGGTGATTATTGAAAGTGTACTCTTGGTTCCCACTGTAATGGTGTTGGCGCAATTGGGTCGACAAAGTGACCTTAAAGTTTCAGCGATTGCGATTCGAACAGTTCAAACCTTAATTAAAAATCCGCTATTTATGAGTGTGGTAATAGGGATCAGTTTAGCGGCATTAGAGCTTAAGATTCCACATCAGATCGATGAGGTATTGACGCTGTTGGGCCATACCGCTTCACCCTTAGCATTATTCTCAATTGGTGGGGGCATAGTGGGGCTGAGCTTAAGATATGTAAACTTGCAAAGTTTTTATCTGGTGGCTTCTAGTAATATTTTGATGCCTTTATTGATGTTTTTAGGTTTGAGCTATTTGACAGAATTGGATCAAGACATGGTCTATGCCGGCACTTTAATCGCAGCGTTACCGATGCCAACGATTTTTGGCATGTTGGGGCAAGCCTATGGTATTAGTGAAAAGACCCTAACCCCATTATTGATGAGCACAATATTTGGTTTTATGGTGACGATTGGATTGATCACCGTATGGTGGTCTTAACCGAAAAACCTTTTGCGCTGTCATAAGCGGAAAAGCTTATAGGTTTGATAAAATCAAGGGGAGTTCAGGGGATATCTAATCGAATCAGATCACATCCCCCTAAAGCGATTATGATTTGGCTTTTGTGGTCGCTGCTTTGGCTGGCGCTTTGCCTTTTTCAGCGATGAGTTTATTCACTACGTCTAAGCTTTGTTTAGCTTGAGGAATGTTTTGTTGCGCGAGTGCACTAAAAATTTTCTGCGCTTCAGGCAAGTTTTGAGGCACGATGTTGCCATTCACAAACATATTGCCAATCGCCATCAGGGCAGGGATATAACCTTTCTTGCCTAAGTCCTGAATACTGGCTAAACCTTGCTTGATGGGTGCTTCTTTTTTGGTTTTAAAACCTGTAGAAATGTCATACAGCGCTTTGGCATGAATCGCAGGATAACTGCCTTTTTTGATCAGCGGATCCAATTTTTGCAGCGCTTGCTTGTCAGATGCATCTTTACCTTCAGCAAACAGCACCACTGCCAATTCAACAATCGCATCATCAAAACCTTGAGATGCCGATTTCTCTAGATATTGACGCGATTTTTTTTCATTTTTGGTCAGTCCTAAACCGCCTGTGGCATAGTTTTGTGCAAGTACGTAGTTCGCCAGTGCATAACCTTTATTACCGGCTTGTTCATACAATTGAACCGCTTTGGCATTGTCTTGTTTGGTGCCTTGACCGGCTTGGGTCAGGTAAGCCAAATTATAAGTGGCTTGCGCACTACCTGCTTTGGATAAGCGTTCAAGCTCTTGGTAAGCCGCTGTGAAATTCTTTGCTGCGACCAGTTGTTGGACTTTTTCAAATTGTGGATCGACATTGGGCGTTGCAGCAAAAGTGAAGCTTGAGGCTACTGTGAGTAAGGCACCGCATAATAATTTTTTCATGATTTTTATATAACCTATAAACGATTTCTAAATCCATTTATCTAATGAAAATAGGGTTTTAATATTCATTTTCATCATAGTAACTATTGTGTGAATGTAAATATAGGAAATGTACTTAATCTGATTTATTTATTCACAATCGCTTTATACGGTTGTTTTTCAACTTGGTTTAAACATGCGACTCTGCTTAAATGATCGCATTGAAAATAGGTAGTGAAAACATGTTTATTAAAGGCATTAAGCGCAATTATTTAAGAGTGCTTGAAGATGAAAGTATTCCAGATCATGAAAAAATTGATGCACTGTTGATGAAGCTCGGTGGTCAATTTTTAGTGAGTAAGGATGATCGCGTTTATATCTTTAAAGATGGTGATGCTGAAGCAAAATTTGATGCTAAACATGCTCGTGCTTATCACTTCAAAGACTATGTGATTAAAGACATGAATAAGTTATTTCATGATTTTAATGCCGACTAAATTAAGCATAAGCAAATAAAAAGCCTCTGAATTATAGAGGCTTTTTATATGATTTAAAATCGATCATTTTTATTTAACTATAGCTTTATTTAAGACGGTTTTTACCACAGCTTTAGGGGCTAAGACGTAGTAAAAAGTTGCACCTAGAAATGCACCAATAAACCAGTTAAAAGGCGCTAAATGTTGTAAGGCTGGCACAAGGGTAAATACCAAACCAATCACGACGGCAGGGACTAAAGCTGCTATAGCTTTAGGATTAACTCCATTGCGGTACCAATACGCACCATTGGGTTGATCATTAAATAATTCATCCACTTGTACAGTTTGTTTCTTTATAAAATAAAAATCAGCGATCAAGATTCCAAACAGTGGTCCAATAAAGGCTGCAAGTACATCCAAGGTGTAATGAATCAGTTGTGGTGAATTGAACAAATTCCATGGTGTGATCAGTACTGAACCGAGTGCAGCAATCATACCGGCACTACGGAAGCTGAGTTTTTGAGGCATAAGATTGGAAAAATCGAAGCCAGCGGAAACGAAGTTAGCCACGATGTTAATGCCGATGGTTGCGGTGAGTACGGTTAATAAACCTAAAACCACCACAAAAGTGTTATCAATCATCGCCACTGTTTCTAAAGGATCCGTGACCATTTTGCCAAATAAACTATACGTGCCTGACACTGTAAGTACAGTAATGATCGAGAAGAATAGGAAATTGAATGGTAAACCCCAAAAATTTCCTTTTTTTACTTGTTGCATAGATTTGCCGTAGCGTGAAAAATCACCAAAATTAAGCAGAGGACCTGAGAAGTAAGACACCACTAAAGCGATTGCGACAAACAATTGTGCCCACTGTTCAGATGCGGTGAGTTGTTTAGAGCCTAAATTAAACGAGATATTTGACCAACCAACCTGCGAAATAAGCCATGCCGCTAAAGCAAACATCACCACATAAACCAATGGTCCTGCCCAGTCAATAAAGACTTTGATGGTGTTCATGCCTTTCCAAAACACCAATGCTTGTAGAATCCACATGGTGCCAAAACACAGCCATCCAATAGCAGATAAACCCACAAAAGAACTCTCAGTGAAATAGCTGAGTTGTGGGAAAAACTTCAGTACAATCAGCATGAGTGCATTGGATGCTAACCATGTTTGAATACCGTACCAAGACACAGCAATTAAGCCACGAATAATTGAAGGGATATAAGCGCCATAAACACCAAAAGCTTGTCGAGCGATGACGGCATAGGGAACACCACTTAACTGACTCGGCTTTGCCACTAAATTTGCCGCTAACTGAACAATCACGATGCCAATGATTAAAGCTAGGAAAACTTGCCAACTGGCTAAACCGAGTGCAAATAGACTGGCTGCGACCATATAGCCGCCTATGCTATGCACATCAGACATCCAAAAGGAGAAGATGTTGTACCAACCCCAATTTTGTTTTGCAGGGACTAGATCTTCATTGCTGAGTCTTGGACTATAATTTTTATCATTCATCTGTGGACACTCTCATTCTACTTAAAATATATAGAGCAGAAAATGTGCCAACAGCTTTAAAAACCACCAGAACTTGGCTTAATTCGATAAGATAATAATCACAAGTGGTTCAAAAATTGCTTATCAATTAGGCGTTATAAGGGCATTCTTTATACGTTCTTTTTTCTATTTAAATCTAGCCTACTTGAGCTGACTCATTTGAAATGACTATGAAAATTCAAATAATTAATCCTAATACTTGTTTAGAAATGACCCATAGCATGGGTCAAATGGCTCAAAAAGTGGCATTACCCACGACTCAAATTGAATCTGTATCGCCAAGTGAGGGTGTTGCTTCAATTGAAGGGCACTATGATGAAGCAATTTCAGCTGTAGGTGTACTTCAGTTGATTCAACAAGGCAAATTACAACATGTGGATGGACATGTGATTGCATGTTTTGGTGATCCAGCTTTAGATGCAGCAAGAGAAGTAGCCGATGCCCCAGTGATTGGAATTGCTGAAGCAGCATTTCATATGGCAAGTTTGGTTGCGACAAAGTTTTCGATTGTAACCACTTTAGCGAGAACCAAAATCATTGCAGAACATTTATTATACCGTTATGGTTTTGAGCGCCGATGTGCCCAAATTCGATGCATAGATTTGCCAGTCCTCAGTTTAGAACAAGATCGTGACAACGCATATCAAGCCTTATTGGTTGAATGTGAATTGGCAAAGCGACAGGATGGCATTGGTGCAATTGTGCTTGGTTGTGGTGGAATGTCTGATATGGTGCAAGATATTAGCCAACAGTTGAATATACCGATTATCGATGGCGTAAGTGCTGCAGTTAAACTACTTGAGGGTTTGCATGGAATGGGCATAACAACCAGTAAGTGGGGTGATTATGCTTACCCGAATCTAAAATAAATGTTATCAATTTAAATGCAGTCATAAAAAGCCTCCAAATTGGGAGGCTTTTTTTATCAAGCAAATTGTTTGGTTAGAACTTCCATTCCACAGCACTCCCGACCAATGTTTGATGATCCTCTTTCGAGCCTTCTTCTAAAAGTAAGTAAGATGCATAACTATAAATACGCAGGTTTTTCTTTAAGGCATAATCAGCACCGACAATAAACTGCGAAATATCACGGTCTACATAGCCATGTTTCATTTCGGCTTCAGTTGCGGTGTATTGGGCTTTTAAGGTCCATTTTTCTGCTTGAGGTAGATTATATTCGGCACCGAGCAACCAGCTATTGGCTTGATCAATATCATCGGCATGACCGGCATTGCCTTTACGCTCTTCGACTTTCGAGTTTTGATATAAACCACGTAAGCTTAAACCATTGTTTAAATCATAACGCCCTACAGCACGAACCGTATCCGCAGCAGCAAAAGCACCTGAGGTATCGGTATAGGTATCCTCGGTATTTAAATAGGCTTTACGCAAAAAGTTACTCGGCATGGCGTGGTCATAGGCCACACCTAAAGACAGTTTTGAATCGGTATAGAGTACAGAAGTCGAGATGGCATCGCCTAAATGATGTCCTGCTGCTTTGGCACCGCCTTCGGACTTGGTTACACCGGCGCGTGAACCCATAGGAAGCATCACTGCAACATCAATTTCACCTTGACCTGCTGGAATGGCAGGGGATTCATACATAAAACTGTCATCGACTCGGTTATCACCGCCCATGACACCTTGGATATCGGCATTGTTTTCTACAGCATTGTTATATGAGTCCACCAAAACACCGAGCTGTTTGAGCGGTGAATCTTGCTTACCAAATTTAAGCGTGCCTAGTTTTTGATCTTTTATACCGAAGAATTGGTTACGTGGGGTCAGTACGCGTGGACTTCTTTCTTTATGGATGGTGATTAACCATTCACTTTGGTACACCGCACTGAAGCGATCATTGAATTTTTCTTCGCCTTTAATCCCGATGAGGGAGTTATTTGAATTGAGTCGAAATTTATCTTCATCCCGCTGGGTCGCATTATGTTGCGGTAAATAGTCTAAAGACAGGTCAATCTTGCCATAAAATTTCGGTTGGGCAGAAGCAGTATGAGTCAATAACGCACTGCAACACGTGACCATGCATAGTGCGATTAATTTTTTACTCATCTTGTTGTAGCCCTCAAACATTGAGCACTACCTTAACAGTTGAACATGAAGCTAACCTTAAGAAATCTCATAAAACAGAAAGATGTTCTCGTTTTAGTCGTGTTTGTCTGTTTTTAAGCCGATATGTGGTTTTTATTTTATAAGGGTTAAAAAAAAAGCCCCATGGTGAATGAGGCTGTGCTTAAAAAGCGGATTCAAGTGGGATCTAGAATTTCCACTCGACGGCTTGACCAATCAGCAGTTGATTATCTTCTTTCGCACCTTGCTCTAAAGTTAAATAACCTGCATAGCCATATGCTCTTAAATTTTTACTGAAGGCATAATCTGCGCCCCCCATCACTTGCCAAATGTCACGATCTTCTTGTCCATTTTTCATATTGGTATTGGTCTGGGTGTACTGCGCTTTCAACGTCCATTTTTTGGCTTGAGGCAGTTGATATTCTACACCCACCAACCAGCTATTGGCTTGGTCAATATTGACGGCGTTGGCAGAGTTCCCTTTCTCTTGATTGACCTCAGCATTTTGGTATAAGCCACGCAGACTTAAACCATTGTCTAAATCCACTTTAGCAATGGCACGAATGGTGTTGGCAGCGGCAAAAGCACCTGAGGTACTGGTTTCTGTATCGATGGCAGTGATATAGCCTTTACGTAAGAAATTGGTCGGTATTGCATAGTCATAAGCTAAGCCTGCAGTGACAACAGGGGCTTTATAGATGATAGAACCTGAAAAAGTTCGACCAATATCCTTGCCAGCAACTTTCGCACCGCCCTTCGATTTTTCAATATGATCGCTCGGCCCAATCGGTAACATCAGTGTGGCATTGATTTTGGCATCAGCGACTTTAAAAGCAGGGGACTCATAGGTCAGGGTATTATCAATCCGGTTTTCACCGCCCATAATGCCTTGCATATCGGCATTGTTCTCAACCGCATGGTTATATGAGTCGACAATAACCCCTAACTGTTTTAAAGGGGTATCGTTCTTGCCGTATTTTAATGTACCCAGTTGTTTGTCTTGAATACCAATTAATTGGTTACGTGGTGTAAAGGTTTCATTGCCATTTCTTTTTAAAATAAAGGTCCATTCGGATTGGTACATTACACTGAAACGTTGATTGAGTTTTTCTTCACCTTTAATCCCGAACAGCGTGTTATTCGAATTGAATTGGACATGATGATCATCTTTGTTTAGATGGTTGTCGCGAGGCATATAATCAACGGATAAATCGATTTTGCCATAAGGCTGTGGCATTGCAAAAGCTGGACTTGCTAAAAGTGCTGAAATCAAAGAGAGAGTGATTTTAGATTTCACCGATAAAACTCATATAGGTATTGAAAATAGGCGCGCAGGATTTCATATTATGTATATATTACAAAGTGATTAATTTTAATTTTATTATCCAAATTTGAGATTAAGCTGTTTTATTAAACAAATTTTATAAGGCATAAAAGAAAATAAAACACAAGCTTTTCACGTAATATCAATCAGATAAAATAATATCGATGAAGATGAGTTATTTATATGGTGTTGGATATTTAAACAATAGATTTGAAGATTATTCGTTTAAAAAGAAAGCAGTACATATTATAAATGCGTGCGTTATTTATTCAATCATTTCATAGATCACCATGAGCCTGAAGCACCGCCACCGCCAGAACTGCCGCCTGAATCACGTTTAGTGGAGGAAGATGTCGAGTGAGGATTCAATGTTGAACTTGAAGATGATTTTTGCTCTCTGTGGTCTTTTGCTTCGCTATATGGCTCAAACGGACGCTCACGGTTTTTTTTGATTCTTATATATTGCTGACCATCCGTACCCATCACGATCTCAGGAAGTGGCGTTTTGGCTTTGTTTCTGTTTTTAAAATATAAGAACAGCAGTAAAAGGGGAGTCGCAAGGATTAAGCCACTGATACCATAAAGGATCAGAACCAAAATCACTGTGCCCAATGAAAGTTCTACATCTGTATTCGATTGCAGTTCATTTTGTGTGTGTGATAAATCGTTGTCTTTATTTACACTTGAAACGCTACTGTATACCGAATCTGTCGCAGTCTGAATTCCATCGTAATATTGATTCTGTTTAAAATAGGGGGCAAGATCGTATCGAATAATACGTCCTGCCTCTATATCGGTGAAATCACCCTCCAAACCATAACCGACTTCAAAGCGCATCTTCCGGTCATCTTTAGCGATGATGAGTAATAAACCATTATCGAGCTTTTCATTGCCAATTTTGATGGTGTTGAATACGTCTAAGGCATACTGCTCAATGGATTCTCCTTGAGTAGAGGGAATCATCAAAATTTTAAAATCGACATTCGCATCTTGGTAAAGTTGCTCATTTTGCAGTTTTAGTTTTTCAATTTCATTGGCGCTTAGGGTTTGTGTAGAATCCACAATATTTTCTTTTTTTAATTTTTCTAGTAGCGCTGAATCGAATTCGGCATAAATGCTCGATGATATAAGGCAACTCATGAGGATTAAGCAATTGAATAAGAAAAAACGTAAAGGAAAATGATTCGACATTTTTATCGTCTATTTTTAGTATGTATTAATTTTAGACAGCAAAAAAATAAAAGCCAAACAACTTTTGTTATTTGGCTTTCAATATTTTTAAAAAAATTTATGGCTTATACAGGACGTGCCACATCACCATTTAAGGCTTCAGGCAACGCCAAAACAGTCACATCTAAACTCTCTAAAGCTTCAGGACGTGCCACCACCAATGCCACATAACCATTTGCAGTAGCAGCACTGTTCACAACTTGCACATGGTCATGCAATTGAGCGGTTTGCTCAGGCGCAGTGCCTGTACCTGAAATGGCATGCAACCACGCTTTTGGTTTGGCTTTAAACCATAAACGTGCAATCACTTCCTGACCCAAGTAACAACCTTTGTCATAGTGAACGCCTTCACGTTGATGTAAACGGAGTTCTTGTGGTTGAAACACATGCTCAGTTGCTTGGGTGATAAATGCCTGACCCTGCTCAATCGCTTGAACTTGCCATGCAGCCACATCGGTTGTTTCTGCTGTGAAAGTCGTTAGATCGTCTTGAAGGGTCGGGAACACTTGACCTGCTTCTTCAAGTTTCATTTTTGAGAATGCACCAAACTTTTTAATGTGTTTGGCAAATTCTTCGGCTTGGTCTTGTGTGGTCACAATCACAAAGCTTTCAGGGTTCAGTTTAGTCAGCCATAAACCAAAGTGAATACGACCTTTTAAATCACAAATCGCGGTGTAGCGTGTGACATTTTCTTCAAGGCGTTCAACATGTAAGGTCACTTGACCTTGTAAGAATTTTTGCGCATCCACACCATTTAAAGTGAATGAGGAAAAAGCGAGATTGCTCATTTATTACTCTCGTGAATAGCATCTAATACTAAAGAATTACCCTAATTTTCCACTATTTTGAAGAAAAAAGCACATTTAGAGCTTTAATTCTAAAGTTTATGTAACTAATTATGTCTAAAACCCAGTTTTTTATATCTAAGTTAATGAAATATATAAGATTTGGGAAATGGACTTTTGACAGCGTACAATGCCTGAAATTTGATTGAAAACAATCATGCAAAAATTACAGTGAAGAAAAAAGTCAATAAGGCAGGTATGCAATGAACAATAACTACCGTAAACCGCTGCAAGGCACTCAGCTCGAATATTTTGACGTGCGTCAAGCCGTAGAAGATATTCAGCCAGGCGCATATGCGACTTTACCCTATACCTCAAAAGTGCTTGCAGAACAGTTGGTGCGCCGTTGTGATCCTGCAATTCTAGAGCAATCGTTGAAAGAATTGATCTTCTCTAAACAAGATCACGATTTTCCATGGTATCCCGCACGTGTGGTGTGTCATGACATTTTGGGTCAAACGGCACTGGTCGATTTGGCAGGCTTACGTGATGCGATTGCAGAGCAAGGCGGTGATCCATCCAAAGTGAATCCTGTTGTGCCAACCCAACTGATTGTCGATCATTCATTGGCAGTGGAATACGGCGGTTTCGATCCAGATGCTTTTGAGAAAAACCGTGCCATTGAAGACCGTCGTAACGAAGACCGTTTCCATTTTATTGAATGGACCAAAACAGCCTTTGAAAATGTCGATGTGATTCCGGCGGGCAACGGCATCATGCACCAAATCAATTTGGAAAAAATGTCACCGGTGATTCAAAACCGTGGTGGTATTGCTTATCCAGATACCTGTGTCGGCACAGATTCACATACCCCACACACTGATGCTTTAGGCGTGATTTCCATTGGTGTGGGTGGTTTAGAGGCTGAAAACGTGATGCTCGGTCGTGCGTCTTGGATGCGTCTGCCGGATATTATTGGGGTCGAGTTTGTCGGTCAGCGCCAGCCGGGCATTACCGCAACCGATATTGTACTAGCACTGACTGAGTTCTTACGTAAAGAACGTGTGGTTGGTGCATACCTAGAATTCTTCGGTGAAGGTGCAGACAGCATGTCGGTGGGGGATCGTGCCACGATTTCCAACATGACCCCTGAATACGGTGCAACGGCTGCAATGTTCTATATCGACCAGAACACCATCGATTACTTAACGTTGACGGGTCGTGAAGCTGAACAGGTGAAACTGGTTGAAGCCTATGCCAAAGAAATTGGGCTTTGGGCATCTGAGATGAAACAAGCCAAGTATCCTCGAGTGCTTCGTTTTGATTTATCGACTGTGACCCGTAACATTGCAGGACCATCGAATCCGCATGCGCGTGTATCCACAGCAGACTTAAAAGCAAAAGGTATCGCAGGTAACTTAAACGCGGCGCGTGCGCAAGAAGCGGAAGGTTTAATGCCAGATGGTGCAATCATTATCGCTGCGATTACGTCATGTACCAATACTTCAAACCCGCGTAACACTGTTGCCGCAGGTTTGCTTGCACGTAAAGCCAATGAACTCGGTCTGGTGCGCAAACCTTGGGTGAAATCTTCATTTGCACCGGGGTCTAAAGCGGCTGCGCTGTATTTGGAAGAAGCCGGTGTACTGAAAGATTTAGAAAAGCTTGGTTTCGGTATCGTGGCGTATGCATGTACCACCTGTAACGGTATGTCGGGTGCGCTTGATCCAAAAATTCAACAAGAAATCATTGACCGTGATTTGTATGCGACTGCGGTACTATCAGGTAACCGTAACTTCGATGGTCGTATCCATCCTTATGCAAAACAAGCATTCTTGGCATCTCCGCCATTAGTGGTGGCTTATGCAATTGCAGGGACAATTCGTTTTGACATCGAAACCGATTCGCTTGGCAATGACAAAGATGGTAATCCGATTTACCTCAAAGACATTTGGCCATCGGATGAAGAAATTGATGCACTGGTGAAACAAGCGGTGAAGCCTGAGCAGTTTAAGAAAGTCTATATCCCAATGTTTGATTTGGGTGTGAATGTCAAAGCTTCGAGTCCTTTATACGACTGGCGTCCGCAAAGTACCTATATTCGCCGTCCACCGTATTGGGAAGGGGCACTTGCTGCACCTCGTACCTTAGCAAATATGCGTCCGCTTGCAATTTTGGGTGACAATATCACCACCGATCATTTGTCACCATCCAATGCGATTGTGTTGGACAGTGCTTCGGGTGAATATTTGAAGAAAATGGGCTTGCCTGAAGAAGACTTTAACTCTTATGCAACGCACCGTGGCGATCACTTAACCACACAACGTGCGACTTTCGCCAACCCGAAACTGTTTAACGAAATGGTGGTGCGTTCCGACGGTACGATTAAGCAGGGTTCGAAAGCGCGTGTTGAGCCTGAGGGCGAAGTGATGCGTATGTGGGAAGCGATTGAAACTTACATGAACCGTAAACAGCCTTTAATCATTATTGCAGGTAAGGATTATGGTCAGGGTTCGAGTCGTGACTGGGCAGCGAAAGGGGTGCGTCTTGCTGGTGTTGAAGCGATTGTAGCGGAAGGTTTTGAGCGTATTCACCGTACCAACTTGGTCGGTATGGGCGTATTACCGCTTGAGTTTAAATCAGGGACTGATCGTAAAACCTTAGGCTTAGATGGTACTGAGCTGTATAGCGTGATTGGTAATATTGCGCCACGTTCTGATTTGACTTTGGTGGTTGAGCGTGCAACTGCGGATGGTAAAAATGAAATTGTGAAAGTGCCTGTGACTTGTCGTTTAGATACCGAAGAAGAGGTGCATGTGTATGAAGCGGGTGGAGTATTACAACGCTTTGCGCAGGATTTCTTGGAAGGGAATGTGGCTTAATTTAATTTCAAAAAAACCTGCAACTTTCTGTTGCAGGTTCCTATTATATTGATAGATATTTTCTTAAAAAATCGTCACGATGATAATGATGAATTAATAAAGGAATACCACTCAAAAGATAAAAATCATCCTTAAAAGAAAGTTGTTTATCAAGAATTAATTTTTGAGTAATTGAATCCTTATTTTCAGGGTAGTGGGAAATTGAATTGACTATATGATTTGATTTTAAAATAGTTTCTTTGAAGACATTTTTAATAGTTTCACTACAGTCAATATTGATTTGTTTAGGTTCGCATTGCGCAACATGGCTTTTATAATTCTCTAGCTCAACTATTGGTAAGGGCGAACGTGATTCAAGGATGGATTGTCCGCATTTAATAATTTTATAACAGTGCCTAAAGACTTCAACCATAGGGTAATTTATAAATAATTTGCCTAAGTGAAATTCATCTGAAAAAACTTCGCACATTTTCTTGATTTTATTTTCATCATAATTGCCAACATGAGGATCATAGTCAAAGATCAGATAAATCTCAGAAATATCATCTTTTTTTATCTCATTGAATGGAAAATTCTTATTCTCTTGTCTTTTTTGAAAGTGATCTAAAAGGTGAAATATATGAAAGTCTTCTTCTGTTGATAGAAATTCTTCGACCTTTTTAAATAAACCATAAAGACAGGTGCCGTATACTAAAGATGGACCCGAAGGTAAAATATCTTCATTGTTATTTGTAAGTAATCTAATTTGATTATTTACAGAAGACTCATGTTTACCTTCGACAATATATAAAATAATACCTTTACTCATTCAAAACTTCCTGAACGATACATTTTTTCAATGTTATGAGCTAAGCGAATATCTTTTTTTGTACTATTATGAAGAGATGTAATATCTTTTCCAGTTATCTTAAATCCACAGTCTGGTCTGATTAGATCATTATCTAAAAGAGTTGTATTATGGGTGGTTAATACTACTTGAGAATCAATGTTTTTAAGTCGTTCTACAATTTGACGTGAAAGTTTGAAATGATAAGATGAATCAAACTCATCAATAAGCAAGAATGAAATTTTACCTTCCTTAATCTCTTGCCACCAAAAGTAGAATAAGGCAAGGCTTTTAGTACCAGTAGACCCAATAGAAGAGATTGGAATAACTTTATTTTTAAATTTAAAACCGATCGTAGGCTCACTATCACTTAAAGTTTCAGCTAGTTGACATTCGATTTCACAATCGTTCAGGAATTTTTCAAAATCTTTAAGATTTCCTTTTTTTAAAATATCCCTAAAAATATGATCTGCTCCATTTCTATAGCCAGCATACGTTTTAGAATCAAAAAGTGTTCTAAAGAGTAACATGCTATTTACAAAATTCATGAACTGAATAAATACTTTATTTTGGGGATTTCTTTTATCTAGATTACTATTATTGAAAATGTATTTTAAGGCTGATATTTTATTATCCTTGTCTAAATGTTTATTTAAACTTTCTGTACCTTTCAATGAGCAAGAAAAAGGTGAGCCTATTTTATAGTATATAACCTCAAGATCATCGATTTTTAATTTTTCTGAAATTAATTCAGCATCGCTATTTTTTTTATAAGCATAAGAAACTTTAGTTTTTTCAAATAGAAAATGATATTCAAATGAGGCATATTCTAATTCTGAATTTTCATTCAGAAAATTATTTGCTGGAATTGAATTACTATAATTATCAGTAATATGTCTAATTATATCGAATATAGCCCATGCTAGGTTTGTTTTCCCAGTACCATTTTTTCCATATATCAAGGCAGTTTTTACATGATTGTTTTTTATGCAATCTTGGTTGAATTCATAATTAGCAGCTTTCCAATCGAGTGTAATCTGATCTTCAAATCTCTTGAAATTTTGGACTGAAAATTTAGTAAGCATTTTGCCAACCATTAATTAAGATAATTGAGTTAGCAATGTATCATTTCTTTGCCGTAAAAAAAATACGGCAATAATTAAATGTTAATTAGTTGGGAATCTTCGCCCAACGGCCATCATTTTGTAACATTTTGGTCAATTACAAGCGATTTGGCTAAGTTATACTCGATGTACCATTTCTAAAACAATACGGAGAACGACAATGGTTCAAGCTGGCTCTACACCCGGAACAGGCTTCTATTTTTGCGTTCAGTGCGGTCACCGCGCTTACTTAGAAATTGGTACAGACCGTTTACCACCGTGTACCAAGTGCCAAGGCAATCAGTTTAACAACAAGAACGCCTAAGCCAACACACATAAAACAGCGATCCCTGTTTTAATCATAAAAAGCCCTATTACTCCATAGGGCTTTTTTGTTACCTTAAACAAAGTACATTCAATATTCCCTATAAAACCAATAACAACGAGAGGTCACCCATGGAAACCATTCTTGGACTTTGTATCGGCATAGGACTCAGTGCAGCCTGTGGCTTTCGTGTTTTTGTACCCTTGTTGGTCATGAGCATTGCCGCAATCACCGGTTTATTTGAACCCTCAAAAGGACTCGAATGGCTTGCGATGCCTGCGGTCTGTATTGCACTTGGGATTGCTACAGTCTGTGAAATTGCAGCCTATTACATTCCTTGGGTGGACAATGTCTTGGACACCATTGCTACACCCGCAGCGATGGTCGCAGGCACACTCAGTACCATGGCAGTTAGTTCAGGGGAAATGTCGCAGTTTGCCAGTTGGGCGTCTGCGATTATAGTCGGTGGTGGAACAGCAGGGGCGGTACAAATGGGGACGGTTGCCGTACGTGCAGTATCGACTGCGACCACAGGCGGGGTGGCAAATCCTGTGGTGTCTACAGGCGAATGGATTGGGGCAGCAGTGTTATCGGTGCTGTCATTGATTGTGCCGGTATTGGTGGTTGTGGTGGTGATTATTGCGGTGATTTGGATGGCTCGATGGGTGAGTCGTAAGAAATCGGAAAATACCCATGCCACAACAACACTTTAGCGTTGTAGACTGACAGCATCACTCAAAGAAGATAGCGCTCTCTACTCTTCATTCTGGCATTCGCTAAAATTGGATCATCCATTATGAAAACGCATTTGTTTAACGTCATGCTTATTGCAGCTTTGGGGCTGAGCACAGCACCCAATCTATATGCCCAAGAGCCATTAACAGAAGAACAAATCCAACTTCAAAAAGATCACATCAAATATAAAGCGCTGATTCCTGCCAAATACACCTTATTTGAAGCAGTTCAAGGCGATTTAAATAAAGATGGTAAAGCTGACTTGGTGCTGATTGTGAAAGCGACCGATCCGAAAATGTGGGTACTCGATCACGATCAGCAGAAGGTCGACCGCAACCGCCGTGGTGTGTTGGTCTTTCTCAATCAGAAGGGCAAATATCAAAAGTTGCTCCAAAACCTGAGTTGTTTCAGCTCTGAAAATGAAGAGGGCGGTGTGTATTTCCCACCTGAATTATTTCCGACAATTGAGAAAAATATCCTTAAATTCAATTATGGACATGGACGCTATGGCAATTGGAGCTATACATTCCGACTAGAGGGGCAAGATTTACGTTTAATTGGATATGACTTGTCGAGTAATTCGGGACCCTATAGCGACTATCAAAAAAGTATTAATTTTTTAACCCAGAAAAAATTGTATCGGGACAATATCAATAAAGAAGATCGAGACAAACCTGAGGTTTTTAAAGAAACATGGTCGAAGATCAACATCAGTCCAATCTATCTATCCAAAATCAAAGACTTTGATCAACTCTACTTTGAATAAACCTGATTTTGATCCACTGCACTTGTGTTGAACTTGGATGAGATCCATCCCCTTGAGGTAAATCAAGTTTTAACACTGTGAATGACGTCTTTGAATAACGTCTTTAAATAATACTAAACTGCCAACCTATAGGCTTATGCTGAGGGGTTGATCATAAAAGATGATTTTAAAACCATGGTGAAGCTTAAAGCATTCACCTATACTCTGTTGTATTAAAAATAGTCACTAAGCAGTTTAATCGGCGTGAAGGCAGTCCTATGGGAAAAATGACACATCTCCTAGCGCGAAGCGTAGTCATTCGCAGGCTACTTATTGTGTTTATGATTGGCGGATTTGGTTGGATTGATCTGTTAACCGGCTATGAATTTTCATTTGCCTTACTGTATTTATTGCCTGTGTTTGTGGCTGCTTGGTATGACAATAAATTTATTAGCGGACTGAGTGTCTTATCCTCGGTCTTGGTATGGTTCTATGCCGACTATAGTTCAGGTCATGTGTATAGCTATCCGATCGTACCGTATTGGAATGCGTTGGTTCGTATTATCTTTTTTGGCATTGTGGCGGTGTTGCTTTATAAAGTGCGTGGCAATCTAAACGCCATGACCCAAATGGCGATGCAAGACACTTTGACTTCACTGGATAATTCGCGCGCTTTTAATTTGGAATATCAACAGATTCGCCGGCACGGTATCAAAAAAAATCAAAAGCTGGCGATCGGGATTATCGACTTAGATGGTTTTA
The DNA here is from genome assembly GCF_011578285.1 of Acinetobacter lanii. Lineage (NCBI taxonomy): Bacteria > Pseudomonadati > Pseudomonadota > Gammaproteobacteria > Moraxellales > Moraxellaceae > Acinetobacter > Acinetobacter lanii. The sequence goes on from NZ_CP049916.1 coordinate 631,231, forward strand.
AGACCGTGAATGACACGCTGGGACACAGCAAAGGCGATGATATTTTGGTGGAGTTTGCGCAAATCCTGCGTTCTTCCACCCGCAGTACAGATACCGTGGCAAGGCTGGGGGGGGATGAGTTTGTGGTGATTCTACAAAATACCAATACCCAAGGGGCAGAAGATTATTCGCAGCGCTTACGCACCGTATTTAATCAAAGTGGTTTGAAACAGCGCTACGGTGTGGATTTTAGTATGGGCATTAGCTTATTTGAAGCGCTACCTGAAGACCTCGATGAAGCGACTCATCAAGCTGATCAACTCATGTATAAATCTAAAATGTCGGGCAAATCACGCACCACCATTCATGTGGCTTAAGCTGAATTTTGATGTGCAGATGAGTTTGAAAAAAACAAGCAAGCAATTCAAATTTTAAAATAAAAAATGCCGATAATTGTGATTATTTCGGAATAAATAACCATAAAATTTACCTTTATGAAAATTATTTCTTTTATAGGGTGCTCTTGTGAAAAATATTTTTAAAATCTCAACAAATCAATCGATCTTAGGAAATTAATTTCGGCATAGATTCACTACTATGTATTTCAAGGGTGTGACGGGAATTGAAAAGAGTAGCATGCTGACAGGGCGCACGACGCGCGAGCAGTACTTACCCACAAGGTCTCGATTCTACTTAGGACGCTATAGATTACAAATTTATAGGCACACGGTGATACTTACAAAGTGAAGCCAGTTGAAGTTAAACATGATTGTTTTTCCCAACACCCTCAAAAATTCGTAGTAAAACCTAAGATAAAAATAAATGCATTCTGAGACAAAACCACTTCACAATAAATCTTCCTCTTTCTTTTCTCTGATTTTTACATCATTCACTTATCACAGACTAAACTAGCGTTTTGCATGATTCAAACGCATAAGATTGACAGTCAATTTTTCTATTGTTATGTTGCGCCCACTTTTGCCAGTCACGTTGTGCTATGTCTTCCTTTGACAATTTTGTATACGCTCCACCTCAAGATCCGATTTCGATTCTGTATGAAGATGAAGACTTGGTGGTGATTGATAAACCTGCGGGTTTATTGTCTGTGCCGGGGCGTTTAGCTGAACATCATGACAGTGCGTATTTTCGAGTACTCGACATTTATCCCAATGCCAAAATCACCCATCGTTTAGACATGGCGACTTCAGGTATTTTGATGTTTGCCAAACATCGTGATGCAGAAGTGGGGGTGAGTAAAATGTTCCAAGCACGCACAGTGAAAAAACATTATGTGGCATTGGTACAAGGTCAAATCGCACCTCAAGGTTCGGTTGATGTGCCTTTAATCACCGATTGGGAAAATCGTCCCCGTCAGATTGTGCATTTTGAGTTGGGTAAACCCTCACAAACGCTATTTGAGTTGGTTGACTATGATCAAAACCTCGATGTGAGTCGAGTATTATTAACCCCAATCACAGGACGTTCGCACCAATTGCGGGTACATATGCAATATATTGGGCATCCGATTACGGGCGATAAGCTCTATCACCCTGAGCCTGCGCGAAGTCAATTGGGGCGTATGGCATTGCATGCCAGTTATTTGGCATTTCAGCATCCTTTACAAGGGAATGAGGTTGAGATTAAAGGTGTGGTGCCTTTTTAATACTTAAACAAGGTTGTTAAAATAAGCAGAATAAAATGAGCCAAGAGATTGAAGTTGTGATTCAGCGTGATAGCGTATCGATGGGAGATGACATTCAAGCCCCGCATGCGTATCGGGTATGGATCTCATCTCAGACCACCATTGAAGCGTGTTGTACTGAATTAAATTTGCATTTGTATTTACCGAAAATCGTGACAGGTGAGGCGGTTTGGACGGTTGAAAATGCACAGGGTGATGCAATGCTATTGATCGCTCAACAATGGGCTGATCTATATTATTTTGTCCCGCAGCATTCCTTATTATTAGAGCATTTGATTTTCGATGAGACACATCAAGCCTATACGCTTTATCTGCGTTATCACATGCAAATTGATCCTCAGCTTCTTATTCAACAGTTGGAATCACTCAAAACAGACTCAACTTTAAAATGACACATTTTCGCGTTAATCTGAGTACAATGAGCTCAGTATGATAATGATGAAGATAAGGACGAGAACATGACACGCGATTTTGAACAATTCCCTGATGACGACAATGGCAACGTCCTTTGGCAAATGCACGAAGACGGTGACGACCTGACCGAAGCCCATGAAATCGAATATTCGATTGCCTTTAACAGCAAAGAACAGGCAGAAAAATGTGCACTGTATTTGCTGCAAGAAGAACAGAAAATCAGTTTATTTATTGACGAAGAAGCAGCACAGCCTGAATGGGTCATCACCATTTATGTGTATATGGAACCTGAATATTCAGACATCGTCGATTTAGAAGAATGGTTCACCAAAATCGCAGAGCAACATGGCGGTGAATACGATGGTTGGGGCTGTATGGCTTATGTCTATGATGACGAAGATATTGAAGAGTTAGACGAAGAATTTAAAAGCTAAGCACTTTTGATTTGAAGTGAAAACCCCAATCGATTTGCATTGGGGTTTTTTATGGTAGGTCAAAAATGAGCATGAAAAATAACCCGAAATTTACAGTAACACTCTAGAATTTCTGCAATAAAAATCTTCACAATAGAACAAATTATAAGAATTACGGATGTTCTATGAATAACGAGAAATCCCTCAATATTGAGGGGCCGAATAAAACCGAAATATCGAGCAATACCGATACTGAACAGTACGAACAACAGCATGCGTCAACACAACGAGCACTCAAAACCATGGCTGGTTTTGTGATTGCAAGCGTGATTGTGCTGGCGCTTTATTTTGGCAAAGAAATCTTTATTCCATTGGCGCTGTCGGTGCTGTTGGCATTTTTACTTGAGCCTTTGGTATCACGCCTGAAAAAGTGGGGTTTACCGCAATTGCCATCGATTGCATTGGTGGTGCTGATGGCACTCAGTGTATTGGGCGGTGCGGTGACCTACTTGGGGTATCAATTGGGAAGTTTAAGCCAAGAGTTACCGCAGTATCAGGACACCATTAAACAAAAACTCAATTCAGTGAAAAGTCTGACCTCAGGGCCGAGTGTGTGGGATGGTGCGATTGCCACAGTCGATACCATACAAAAGTCAATTCAGACCGATCAGCCTGCCCAGCAGAAAGAGGGGGTGCAGCAAGTCCAAGTGGTGGGCGCGCAACAAAGTTCTACCGATGCAGCAGTGCAATGGGGTTCTAAGATTTTGAGCCCACTGGCGACGGCAGGTATCGTATTCTTGTTTGTGGTGCTGATTCTACTCAGTCGAAAAGACCTGCATGACCGTTTACTCAAACTATTGGGGGGCAATCTCAATGTCGGTACAGATGCCCTCGATGAAGCGGCAGATCGCATCGGCACTTATTTGCGTATGCAATTGTTGGTCAATGTCAGCTACGGTGTGCCGATGGCATTGGGGCTGTTTTTTATTGGGGTACCTGCCGCGATTATGTGGGGCATTGTCGCAATTGCCATGCGCTTTGTGCCTTATGTGGGGCCGATGATTTCGGCAGTCTTTCCGATTACCTTAGCCTTTGCAGTCGACCCCGGTTGGAACATGGTGCTATGGACGGTGGGACTCGTATTGTTGCTCGAGTTGATCAGTAACAATGTGATTGAGCCGTGGTTGTATGGGGAAAGCACCGGACTGTCGACCTTAGCGATTATTATTGCAGCGACCTTTTGGACCAGTGTTTGGGGACCTGTAGGGTTGATTCTATCGACACCGCTAACAGCATGTTTATTGGTGCTTGCCAATTACATACCCGCCTTAAGTTTTGTGAAAACCTTGATTGGTAATGAACCTGTACTCAGTCCACCGGAGCGATTTTACCAACGTTTGGTGGCAGATGATGTCGATGATGCTTTGGAGTTGGCGCAAGAACAGATTAAACAAGACTTACCCAAGAAACCGAGTGATGAAGTGGTGGTACGTAAGGTCAATGCTTTTTATGATGAAGTGGCGATTCCTGCGATTCGGTTATTTTCGGAAAGCCACAACACCGATGCCAGTGCCGAACATCGTTTACGTATGCAACAAGGTCTAAAACTGTTTAATCACCAATTTCAAAATCAATACCCAATTGATCAAGACTTGTCGCAACCGCAAGTGGCCTGTGTTGGGGCACGTTGGGAAGTTGATGTGATGGCATCGTCAATGTTGGCACATGGCCTCAATCTAAGAAACATCAGTGCAATCAGTCATACCGATGCGATTATCCAATCCAACGTCAATGTTTTGGAGCATTTGACCCAACAGATTCAAATGGTGTGTATTTCAGTTTTTCATCGACAACCGATGGCGCAAGTGCGCTTACTCAGTCAAAAAGTCCGTGACATGTTACCCAATGCCAAACTCATTTTTGCGATTTGGGGCAATGACAGTGATGAACTGCGCGATGAGATTTTACGTCGTTTTGAGCCTGATGCCGTGGTGAACAGTGTTAATGAATTGATGCTCAGTATCGATGCTTTAATGCTTGAACAAGGTGAGAATCCTGCACGTGAACTGTTGGCTGAAAACGAGTCAGAACGTTTGGCGGCTTTACATGAGTTGTCGCTGTTAAACCCTGAGACTTTACCGATTTATGAGCAATTTATTGAGGAAGCCTGCCAAGCCTTTGATGTCAAATACGCACAAATTTCCTTGGTCGATGACACTTGGGTGAATACCCCTGCCAGTCCATTGGCGGATGCCAAGCAAAATCCTTTAGATGCCGGTATTGCGCGAGAGGATTCAATTTGTACCCACTTGGTTCATCAAAATGAGTCCTTAATCATTGAGGATATTGACCGTGATCCACGCTTTAAAAAGAATGTCGAGCTGAGTAAAAATAAAATCAAATTTTATGCCGGTGTACCACTGAGAACCAAGCAGGGGTTGGTCTTGGGTAGCTTATGTATTTTAGATAAACATACCCGAAAAATGACTGAGGATGATCTGATCTTACTCAACGAATTGGCTGAAGAATTAATGCGAACCTTAAGCCATGAAAAAACCAAACATCAAAAGTTGGAAGAAATTGCAAAGCTACAAAATGCTGAAGTGGTGCACAGTATTTCAGAGATTCAAGCCGATCCCGAACAGCCTCATCAGGCTTAAACAGAGACGGATAGACACTCAGAATCAGCACTCAAGTTATTTTCAAGCAGTTGTTTAATCCTTATTGTTTATAAGGTTTTAACGGCAAAGCACAGGAAAAGTGATATATTGCATGACTTTCATGTTTGTATCATTTTTCCTTTTTTATATGTGGAATCGCCATGTCTTTACCCAACTGTCCAAAATGTCATTCAGAATATACCTATGAAGATGGCGATTTATTGATTTGCCCAGAATGCTCGCATGAGTGGAAAGAAGGCGAAGTCGCTGAAGATATAGTGATCATTAAGGATGCCAATGGCAATGTTTTGACCGATGGCGATACCGTAACTGTGATTAAAGATTTAAAAATCAAAGGTTCTTCATCTGTAGTCAAAGTGGGCACCAAAGCGAAAAACATTCGTTTATTGCCCGATGCGACAGATGGTCATGACATTGACTGTAAAGTTGATGGCTTTGGTGCAATGAAACTTAAATCTGAGTATGTGAAAAAAGCATAAAAGGATTTTTTTCAAGAGCGAATAGCATGATCACTGCAAGTGCTGGTGTTATTCGCTTGATAGAAAACTCGGATGTGTCTGTCTAAGTATGCAAGGTGGGTTTCATCCATAACAGCAGCTCATCGGCTGAGCATAAATGATTTGAAACTTTCAAAAAGTAAAGGGTGATATCGATTGAAAAAGTTGATCTTAAGCAGCTTGGCATGCCTCATGCTGGTTCTGTTCGTGGCTTTCGCCTCACCGTATTGGATGCTCTATCAAATCAATCAAGCTTTAGAAAACAACCAAGCAGATCAGATTGCTCAATATATCGATTTTCCTGCGGTCAGAGCGAGTTTAAAACCCCAAGTTGAAGCGATTATTGCTGAGAAAACTGGTTTAAACGATCAGCATCATCCATGGGCAAAGTGGGGCTTAAAGCTGTCCAAAAAAATTGCAGATCATACTGTCGATGCGACCATTAACAGTGAAACCATCGCCTTGTTGATGCAGGGTAAAGCCCTAAAAGAATCGATTTCAATTTCGGAAATAGCGGGACTCAGTGGACTGCTTTCTTCTCAAAATGATGATCAAACGAGTCTGGCTCAAGTCTCGGATTTAAAGCTGCAAAAGCTGTCTGTATCACAACATTCAACGACGTTTTCAGCAGATAAGGCTACAACTCAGAAAACGCAATTGCATAGCCAATATGTAAATTGGAATACCTTTGCCGTGAATGTTGAGCGTGGCAGTGGAAATATGACCCAATTTATTTTTAAGCGTGATCAGCTCAGTTGGAAGATGAAACAGATTCAGCTCAATGACCATCTATTCTAACTGTTCTAAATCGAATTTATTTAGTTAAAGTTTAAAGCGTAGCAATGCCATCAACAAAATCTAAAGCTGTTCACAAAAACTGCTAAAAAAAGCCAATTATTAGACAAAATGTTATTATCAATGAATTAAAAAAGTGTTAACTTCGTCACAAATATAAGAATATTTGAGGTGGTTCTTAATGTCTTTAGCCGCTGTACAGATCGACGGTGACCCAATCATTGCCCAAGAGGTTTTGGCTCAAATCAAATTGTGGGATCAGGCGGTAATCGGTTGTGATGCCGATGCCTTGCTGTCGCAATGCGCGCAAAACGTGAGTATGTTTGATGTCAGTTCACATATCAATGGACTGAACGAATATCGCGCTGAATGGGGAAAATTTAGTCCTTACTTTATGGATGGGATGCAAATTTCTCGTCGCGATGTCAAGCTGATCACCAGTGAAAGTTTGGCGGTGTTGCATTGCCAATCTAAAGTAGAACACAGTGCCTTAAAGGGTAAGCTGCAAATGCCATGGTGTCGTACCACCTTATGCCTAGAAAAGAATCAAGGGCAGTGGCGTGTAGTGCATCAACATATCTCGATGCCTGTGGACATGATGACGGGGAAAGCCATCGTTTTAAAGGATAAACCTAAATTACGTTTAGTGGTTTAGGTGAAATTAAAATAGGTCATCGTTCAAGTGTTAACGCAGATGATTCTCTGAATACTGATATGAATATCCTGTTCAATCTTGGTGTTGCATTTGAGTACTGAATTTTAGACATGATTAAAGACCTGATCGACCTCAATCGGGTCTTTTTTATTATATTTATTGCGTTATCACGATGCGCTATGGTTTAGTTTTGAGTTGGTTTTAATTTGAGGTTTTTTCTGATCTTTCTCCTCAACTCAATACACGCTTGCGGTTTTGTTTTTTGAATCATCACAAAGCGAGATGCAGAATCTTTTGCACAGGATAATATAGACTGTTGCTATGCGCTAAAATTGCATAACATTTCATCAGTATAAATGATAGAAATCAATCATGAGTCATCAGGACTCGAATAAAAGTTTTTGAAAACAACAATATTTGATTGCCGACTTTGCCTGAGCGTACCGCATTAAGCGCATTCCGCACGAGACTTTTCACATGAGCGCATTATTCTCAAATTTAGCCAAATGGCTGAGTCCATTGACCCCACGTGATCCACATCAACCGCATCGGGTAGCAACGCCTTTAGAGTTGTTGTTTGATTTAATCTTTGTGGTGGCGATTGCCACGGCAGGGCAGCAGTTTCATCACAGCATTGTAGAAAACCATTTGGGTGCAGGCTTGGTCAGTTACTTGATGGTGTTTTTTGCACTGTGGTGGGCGTGGATGAACTTTACTTGGTTTGCCTCAGCCTATGACAATGATGACACCGTTTATCGCATCATGACCTTTGTGCAAATCACCGGTTCATTGGTGATGGCCGCTGGTATTTCGGATGCCTTTCAACAGCAGGATTTTGACGTGATCATTATTGGTTATGTGATCATGCGGTTGGGGCTGGTGACGCAGTGGATTCGGGTGGCGTGTTCTGATCCTGAGCGGCGAAAAACAGCATGGACTTATGCGATTGGCATTATCATTGTGCAAATGTGTTGGCTATTGTTTCACTTTACCCCGATTCATTTCTCTGTGTATTTGTTTGGGCTATTGGTGGTTGCAGAACTAAGTGTGCCGATACTTGCTGAGTCTCAAAATATGACGCCGTGGCATCCGCATCATATTGCAGAGCGTTATGCTTTATTGACCATCATTGTGTTGGGCGAGTCGATTGTGGGCTGTTATTCCGCGATGGTCGATGCACTGCATCATCAAAGCTTTAGCCATGAATTGCTGTTTTTAATGATTGGTGGTTTGGTACTGATGTTTACCATGTGGTGGGCGTATTTTGATCATGAAATTGCTGAGCGATTGAACAGTCGTAAACGCGCTTTCACTTGGGGCTATGGGCATTTCTTTATCTTTATTGCCATTGCTGCGATTGGTGCAACTTTGGCAGCATCAGTCGACGTGGCAACCCATCAGGCGGAAATTTCAGATCAATGGGCAGGTTATTTGGTTGCCGTACCTTTGGTGATTTACACCGCGAGCCTTTGGGCATTACATGAGGCACATGCCCAAAATGGGGTAAGGAAATGGCTTTATCCTTTAAGCACCATCATCGTCTTGTGTATTCCTTTGTTTTCAACCGATATCGGCTATAGCGTATTTACCATTTCAATGGTGTATGCGATTCGCTTGATTTTATCTAAGCGTTATCTGATTTAATGGCAATCTTTTAGAGGTGAGAAGGCTATGGCGTATGATGATTTTTATCGAATGAGTTCGCATGCTGTGATTGTTAATGATCAACAGCAGGTGTTATTGCTCAAAGCCACTTATGCAGACCATGCATGGGGCTTGCCGGGTGGCGGCTTGGATCTGGGTGAAACCATTCATCAAGCCTTAGTACGTGAATGTCGCGAGGAGCTTGGCTGTGACGTTGAAATCGATTATCTATCGGGGGTGTATTTTCATTCAGCCGTGACGTCTCATGCCTTTATTTTTCGTTGTCATTTAAAAGCGGGTGCTCAGATTCAACTCAGTGATGAACACAGTGAATTTGCATGGTTTAATGTAGATCAATTAAGCAACGTCCAAAGGATTCGGGTACAAGATTGTTTAGACTTTAAGGGTGTGGTCGTGAGTCGAGCATTTTAAAACAAGCTCGAAAAGCCATGATATAAAAACCATAAAATAGGTGCTGTATGAAAAAAAATTTAGAACAACTCAGCGATCAAGAGGCGCTAGGCATTGCCAATCGGATGATGGATACACTCATGGATGCTTCAACGCGTCAGGATTATGCTGCACATAGTCAGCATTTTTCTAAACGTGCCCAAAGTGCCTTAGATGAAACCCAATTTGAAGTGGTCTGTGAGATCTATCAAAAGAAATACGGTTTTTTTCAGGAGCGTGAGTTTGTGAAATTATTTAGACGTCCTGAGTCGATTGCGTTTATTTGGAAACAACGCTATAGCAAAGTCGATGGAGATTATGTCGCTGAAATGGTCATGATCATGGAGGAGGGCGAATACAAAGTCGATCATGCTTTTGTATTCTAAGTTATGTATTTTAAGTTGTGTATTTTAAGCTGTGTATTTTAGATCATGTATTAGAATGCCCATTTTAAATGAATGGATTAACTCAAAAAGAATAAAACATCATGACAACATTAAATTTAGAACAACTCTTTTATCAAACTCAACAAAATTACGCATTGATTCCGCATTTTTTAGATCAACTCTTGCTGTCTAATGTGTATTGTTTAGGAACAGAAGAGCAAGATCAAAAGCGCAATTTTAGAGTGTTAGAAACCCCTGAGGGTGATCAGGCGATTCCATTCTTTTTAGAACTTGAAACGGTGTATCGGGACTTTGGTGCTCAGGTCGAGCACTTCACCATCAATACTCGGATACTGTTTGAAATCACGCAAGGGGCGACCTTGGTACTTAATCCAACGTCTGAATTATCTAAAGAATTTCAGCCTGAGGAGATTCGATCGATTCTCGAAATGGAAAAACCTTTCGAGCAATCTTGATGCCATGATCAAAGCAAAAAGCCTTCGATATCATCAAAGGCTTTTTTGTTTATTGTTTATGGCTTTAAGTGGTCTGAGCAGCCTTTAACTTATCTTCAATTTCAGTCAATGCTTTAATCCGTTTGACTTCATCCCATAAAGCTTTCGCTTCAGGGTAATGCTTTGACATCATGCCGAGCCATTGCTTATAGCGACCGACCATATTCATTTCTTTCTTATAAGAACCGTTCAAAAAGCGAACCTGTAAGTCGAGTAATTCCTGCCATGTGATCAAGGGATCATCACAGTTCTGACGAATACATTGGGTCACATCTGGTGTGGTCACCGCAGCACGTCCAATCATGAGATCTTCACAGCCTGATTCCAATTGGCATTGTTTGGCATCGGCATTGTTCCAGATCTCACCATTGGCAATCACGTTGATTTTTAAGGCTTCACGAATCGGTTTAAGCTGATCCCAAAATGCGGGAGGCGTATAACCCTCAGCTTTGGTACGGGCATGTACCGTCAGCCATGATGCCCCTGCATCTTCAATCGCATGGGCATTTTCTAAGGTGAAGTTGCGATCCATATAACCCAAACGCATTTTGGCTGATACTGGAATATGCGCAGGCACGGCATCACGAACCGCTTTAACCAATTCATGCACCACCTCAGGTTCATCTAAAAGCACTGAACCGCCACGGTGTTTGTTGACGGTTTTTGCAGGGCAACCAAAATTCATATCAATCACAGGCGCACCGAGTTGCACGGCTTTAATCGCGTTGGCCGCCAGCATTTCAGGGTCATTCCCTAGGAACTGAACGTGTACGGGCGTACCTGCCGCAGTTTTACCCCCATTTAACAGTTCAGGGCAGTAGTGATGATAAACGTGATCGGGCAGGATGGAGTTGGTGACACGAATGAACTCTGTTACGCACCAGTCAAAACTCCCTACAGAGGTGAGCACGTCACGCATAATAGGATCAGTTAAGCCTTCCATCGGTGCAAGGATGAGTTTCACAGTATTCGAGCCGTTGAATCAAAAAACAGGGTTATACGCATTTTAAAGGAGGATGTCTAGTTTTGACTAAACACCAATAGAGAATGTCTCAAGGAGATTGAATGCTTTAACGACCTAAAATCATTTCTAAAATAAATTTAGTGCCAATAAAACCAATGGCAAGCAATAGAAATCCGACAATGGTAAAACGACGTGCCTTTTGTCCACGCCAGCCAAAGGCATAATGACCGAACAACAGTGTCCCATAGACAAACCAAGACAAAATACTAAACGCAGTTTTATGTGCCAAATGCTGACCAAAGAAATCATCGATGGTGAAGAAACCAAACAGCAACGCGGCAGTCAGCAAACCAAAACCTGTGATGAGCATATCGAACAGCAGGGATTCCATGGCTTGATAAGCAGGAAGTAAACTGACCCAGACCCGATTTTTCTGTTTGTTTTTCAGTTCACGGTCTTGAAGCCAAAGCAGTACTGCATGAATGGTGGCCATCAACAGCACTGCATAGGCCGAAAGCGAGAGGATAATGTGAATATCCAGTCCAAGGGTATTTTTTGCAACAGCCAATTCTGCCGATTGGCTCAGGCTAAAACCTAAAATTAAGCCCAGTGCAGCCACAGGTATGCCAATCAGATTCAGTGCAATGACTGGTCGATAGGTACTATACAGCAGACTCAAGAAAAGCATGAGCGCCGAAGTGAAGGACATTAAATTAAAGACATCATAATTTATGCCCAATGGGGTGTTCATATCATGATATAACACCGTAGCATGCAGAATTAGACCCAAGGCAGAAACAATGCCAATAAACCAGTGGTTCGGAGCACGTTTTGACATTAAGTGTAAAAACAAATACCAAAACGAGGTGGTATAAGCAATTAATGCTAAAATTGTGTAAACCAAAGGGAGGCTAATCATGTCAAACCTTTTTCTGGATGCTGAATATTCATGCTATGAGATATAAATTCCATGCGAACTACAGTATCCTATAGCATCTTATGCATAAATTTTCTATTTTAAGAAAGATTTTTTTGCAACAACCATTTTAAGCGGATTTTGCAATGTTTGATACCTTAACAGAACGACTCACGCAGAGTTTAAGAAATGTTACTGGCTCAGGGCAACTGACCGAAGACAATATTAAAGATACGTTACGTGAAGTACGTATGGCTCTGCTTGAAGCTGACGTTGCCTTGCCTGTAACTCGTGAGTTTATCGCGAAAGTTAAGGAAGAGGCATTGGGTCAGGAAGTGATGACTCAGCTTTCTCCAGGGCAAGCTTTCGTTAAAATCGTCCATGACGAACTCACCAAAATGATGGGTGATGCCAACGAAACCCTAGATTTAGCAGCAAAACCACCTGTGGTGATTTTACTTGCCGGTTTACAAGGGGCGGGTAAAACCACGACTGCGGCAAAACTTGCGCGCTTTTTACAAGAACGTCAAAAGAAAAAAGTCGCGATGGTCTCTGCCGATGTGTATCGTCCAGCAGCGATTAAACAGCTTCAAACGGTCGCAGGTGAAGTCGGCGCGATTTTCTTTGAATCGAATGCCAATGAAAACCCTATCGTGATTGCCAATCGTGCGATTGAACAAGCTAAGATTCAATTTGCTGATGTGTTGATTGTCGATACCGCAGGTCGTCTACATATCGATGACGATATGATGGACGAAATTAAAGACTTACACGCTGCGATTAACCCAACTGAAACCTTATTCGTGGTCGATGCCATGACTGGTCAGGATGCGGCAAATACAGCTAAAGCCTTTAATGATGCTTTACCATTGACCGGTGTGATCCTCACCAAAACTGATGGTGATGCACGTGGTGGTGCGGCGTTGTCTGTTCGTGCGATTACCGGTAAGCCAATCAAATTCTTGGGTATGGGCGAAAAGCTCGATGCCTTAGAGCCATTCCATCCTGAGCGTGTTGCACAACGTATCTTGGGTATGGGTGACGTGCTGTCTTTGGTCGAAGAGCTTGAACGTAAAGTCGACAAAGAAAAAGCCGAAAAAATGGCGAAAAAATTGCAAAAAGGCGGCAGCTTCAACTTTGAAGATATGCTGATGCAGTTTGAGCAAATGAATAAAATGGGCGGCATGATGGGCTTCTTGGACAAGTTGCCGGGCATGAGCAATTCAGGCATTCAAGATGCAATTGCGCAAGCGAATCCTGAAAAGCAAGTGAAAAAAATGGAAGCGATTATTCAATCGATGACCATTAAAGAGCGCCGTAACCCAGACTTAATGAACCCAAGCCGTAAAAAACGGATTGCAGCGGGTTGTGGTATGGATGTGGTTGAAGTCAATAAATTGATTAAACAACATGCCCAAATGGCGAAAATGATGAAGAAATTTGCTAATCCATCGGGTATGGCAAAAATGATGAAATCACTCAGCGGTATGCAGAAGAAATTCGGTGGCGGTGGCGGTATGGGTCCATTATTTGGTGAGAATACACCAAAGAAATAATGTGAGCGTCACATCGTCAGAAAAAAGGTGCCTTGTGCACCTTTTTTTATGCATGATCAACAGGTTGATAAAGCGATAATGGAGTGAGTCACTTACAGTTCTTAGCAAAGTCCAGATAGTTTCATGAAGCGGGTTAAGGCAAGATAAAGACTCACTTAGATAATGAAAAGGATGTTCCATGGCGCAAGTGAATGTCATACATGGTTATACCGCCAGCCCAGAAGAAAACTGGTTCCCATGGCTACAAGCACAGGCAGATCAGCACGGGATTGAACTGAATGTTTTGCGTTTAGATCCGTCAGAACGACCTCAATTGCAGGTTTGGGATCAACAGATTCAGCAGCAGCTGGGCGCACTGAATGAAGACAGTGTGCTGATTGCACATAGTTTAGGATGTTTGGCGACGTTGCACTATCTCAGTCATGCGTTACAGCAGCAGCGTATTCGTAAGTTGATTTTGGTGGCGGGTTTTAATGGTCGCTTAGGGCGATTGGAGCAGGTCAATCCTTTTATTGATGCTGCGGTGATTGATTTTGAGTTGTTAAAGCAACAGATTACAGAACGCGTGGTGATTTACTCTGAAGGAGATGCGCGGGTTTTGCCGAAGTTTAGTTTGGAACAGGCACATCGTTTGAATGCCAAAGTGATTGCGGCGCAACACCAAGGTCATTTTATTGACTCCGAAGGGTGTACTGAACTGCCTGAAGTGTGGCAGGAAATAATCAGTGTCATACCGCCTACGGAATAACGTTAATGAGCATAGGCATGCTGTACAAGTCTTTGTATCGGACAAAGCTTAAATGTGAAAACAAAAAAAAGCAGCATTGAAAAGCTGCTTTTTTATTGAAGCGATGAGTTAGTTGAATATTAGTTTATCTCTTCTTCTAATTCGGCGTAGATGGCGTCGATGATTTCAGACTGTTGTTGATCATCTTCAACTAACTTGCCTTGTTTATCCCAAATTTTATGTTCAATCACATGGTTAGAACCATCATTACTGATGGTGAGTTCAGCTGCTTTAACGCCATTGGCGTGCCATAAAGTTTGTTGAATGTTGTCGGTTGTGGTTTCACTTTCTAAACCGACTTTTCCATTGGCATAGAAGCTTTGTGATTTACCAATTTCTTGACCATGGTCATCATAGGTGCCTTGGTATGAAACTTGACCATTGGGAAAATATAAGATGATTGGACCACTGGCAACATCACTGGCGAAGCTAAATAATCCCATTGGATCACGAATCCAAATTGGTGAAGACTGTGGTTTCTGGGTTTTTTGATAAAAATCTTGGACTAAGAAACGCCCAGTTTTATCACGCCCCAATAAAGTACGGTAGTAGCCATCTTCGATCGGCACCAAGGAATAGGTGGGATCAATGGTCGATGCACAGCCACAGTCTTGTTCATTGGGTGTTTTACTAAAATAAGCAATAATCGGCTGTTGTGTCGTCAGCTGTTGTTGAATATTTTGTGGAATTGCTTTTGAAGCAGTCGGCAGGCTATTACAGCCACTGAACAGTAGACTCAGACCAATCACTGCGCCAGAAAAGAGGCGAATAGAATAATCTTTAAATGCAGCTTTTTGAGCTGAAGCGAATTGAGTTGTATTGATCATGATGATGATGCTCTTGAGTGTTTATTGTTGATTTAAATATTTTTAAATATCGTTATAAAAAGTCATGCGTACATATTGAATATGAATTATTAGAAATGTACTGAGCCTATGATAAATGTGAAATCAATCACATTAAATATAAATCAAGAAAAAATGACAAAAAATCAACATGGTAAATCAGCATCATTGGCGCTTTGCTAAAAAAGGCACCGATGATGCAATTTAATGGATTGCTTTTTTAAACACCGATTTTAAAACACGTGTTTAAAGCAATATCAGGATGATTTAAGCTTGATGTGAGATATATAGGTTTAAACCTTTGAGCAATAAATCAGGTTCAATGATCGGATTAAACTCTTTTAAATAATGGGCAAATAAAGCGGCATCACCACCAGTTAAAACCAATTGGCGAGGGGATTGGCGCAAGACATTTTCAATGGTGCTGAGTAGACCCAAGAAAATCCCATGATGCACCGCATCAATGGTATTGCGTCCCGGACTGAGTTCGGCAAAGGCCATATCGGGGATTTTAATGCCTTTGGTATTTTGAATGAGGGAATTGCGTTGTAAATAGAGATTGGGGAGGATATAGCCGCCCAAATGCTGTAGCCCTTCAGTCAAATCAATGGTCAAAGCTGTTCCACAGCTCACCACACATAGATTTTGTTCCGGATGTGCAACCGCCAACACCTGTAACCAACGGTCAATGCCAAGCTGAGTGGTGTCATCATAACCACAGCGTAATCCTGCATATTCGGCATGGACTTTGGCAAACCTTACAGGCACATCCAGCATTTTTAGAATTTTAATAATACGGTCATTGTTCTTTTTGTCTTGTACCGAAGAGATGCCAATTTTATCCAAATTTAAGGCTTTAAAATGTTGAATCAAGCCTAGCAACAAATCAGCAGGCGATTGCAAATGCATTTCTGCTGCATGTTCAATCACAACGCGATCTTGAGTGATCCAATATTTTAAACGGGTGTTACCAACGTCTAGCCAAAGTCGTTTCATGACATTCCTTACTGATTTTGATAGTCCACTTTTGGTTTTTGTGAGTATGATAAAAATTAGGCTTTAACACGCAGCCGACCTTGGTAAAAGCCTTGTAAGCCTTGTTCGGTCAGCACATTGATTTTACCGTCATCTGAGATGCCTTTAAAAATCCCTGTAGTGATTTGCTCACCATGCTCAAACTCAACGCTTTGATTCATAAACGCAGCATAGTGATTAAAGCGTCCCGACAGGTTGTAACTGCCATGCTCGAACCATTGACCAGCTTGCTGAATGGCTAAATATAGCTCACTGATGATTTGAATCCGATTGGGATATTGCAAACCGAGTTGCATCAGTGACGTGGCTTGTTGATCAATCCCTTCTTGAGATACAGGCAAGAGGTTGATGCCGACACCGACAATGGCTTGATGGGTATTGATCGGCTCTACCAAGATTCCGCCCCATTTGCCTTGTGCGCTATACAGGTCATTCGGCCATTTAATTTGTAGACCTTGCAGGTTCTTAAGCGAGGGCATTTGTAAGATATTTAGAGCAATTTCAAGCGATAAACGACCATCTAAGGGTGTTCGTGTTTCGAGCAATGTGCTTAAATAAATGTTGCCGACCGGTGAGACCCATTGCCGTTGATGCTGTCCACGACCTTGTGTCTGGGTTTCACTACACACCAAAATTCCGTGTACATGGTCACTGACTAAGGCTCTCACGTCATCATTGGTTGAGGTGGTACTTTGTTTTAAGTGCAAGACCTGTGGAAGCTGATGTGCATCGCTGAGAAGTTGTCGAAGATGACGAGTCTCTAAATCCATATTGAATCTGAGAAGAGTGAAAAAGATTAATGGAGTTAATCATATATTTAGCCATCGGTGCAATCGCTGGATTTGCCGCAGGGCTTTTTGGTGTCGGTGGTGGATTGATCATCGTACCGATTCTGTACGTGGTGTTTACCCATATGGGCTATGAGCCGAATGTGATTATGCATATGGCTTTGGGCACGTCTTTAGCCACCATTATGGTGACTTCGATCAGCTCGGTCATGGCGCATCATAAACGCGGTGCGGTGATGTGGCCCGTATTTAAAAACTTGGCACCTGGACTGGTGATCGGTTCTTTTGCAGGTGCAGGCATTGCAGGCTTGATGTCAGGGGCGCATCTACAATTGGTGATTGGGATATTTGCGGTATGGGTAGCGTACCGCATGTTTAGCAGTGCGCATGTTAAAGTCGATGAATCTAAACGTTTGCCATCGACACCCATGCAAAGCTTGGCTGGTGGTGTGATTGGTGTAGCATCTGCAATCTTTGGGATTGGCGGTGGTAGTTTGACTGTACCGTATTTAAACCGTCATGGGGTGGTGATGCAAAAGGCGGTGGCCACCTCAGCTGCCTGTGGTTTACCGATTGCGGTCGCTGGTGCATTGGGCTTTATGTTCTTTGGCGCGAAAGCACAGCATCAGATTGAAAATGCCATTGGTTTTGTGCATATCTATGCCTTTATAGGCATCAGTATCATGAGTTTTATCACTGCCAAAGTCGGTGCACGGGTGGCACATGCACTGTCACCGGCGATGCTAAAAAAATGTTTTGCCGGTTTGCTGACGATTGTCGGACTGTATTTTATCTATCAAGGGGTGTTTTAAGGCGAAAGCTACTTAAGCCAGCACCCAGCACCTCTGCATGATTCCAATTGACTGAAAATTTTTAAAATTGTCAGACAAAGACATAGCCAAGCCCTATCCTGATCGTATAAAAACGAAACTAGATGCTCAGGATGAAGTTGAGCAAAAATAGAAAAATAAATAGGAATATTATGCAATTGGAAGATATGGATAGTCTCTCCGAGCAAATCGCCAAACATATCAGTGAGCAGATTATCAGTGGTGAGTTGGTTGAGGGAGAGCGCATTCAAGAACTCAGAATCGCCAAAGAGCTCGATGTCAGTCGAGGTTCGGTGCGTGAAGCCTTGTTGCTGCTTGAACGAACCCATTTAATTGAGATTTATCCAAGACGCGGTGCGATTGTTTCTGAAATGTCGGCGCAACAAGTCCGTGCCTTGTTTGATACCTGTGCGCTGATGCTCGGGCAAATTGTGCAACGGATGAGCGAAACATGGCGCACGCATGAAGCCGAAGCTTTACAACAGTTACTGAATTATTTGATTGAACAAGTCAAACAAAGCAACACTGAAAAATTCTATGATGGCGTGTTCCAATTCTTAGCAAAACAACAAGATATGGTCGCCAATCCCTACTTAATGAAGTTCTATAAAGAGCTGTTGCCATCCTTACGTCGCAGTTACTTTTTGACCTTAAATACCTCACGTCGGGAGCTTCAAGAAGCACTTGAACTGATAAAGCTCGTGATTGATGCAATTTTAATCCGAAAATCACAACAAGCCACTTTATTTATGGACGATTTTTGCCGACACTTGCGCAACCTAGTGTTAGAGTCGCTAACACGTATGAAACAAATTGAATTAGCTTGGGCGCGGAGATCGCGCAGATAATTAGGACATTATGCGATTAAGCAGCTTAAAACTTTCAGGCTTTAAATCTTTTGCCGACAGTAGCACCTTACAATTTAAAGCAAATCGGACTGCTGTCGTGGGGCCAAACGGCTGCGGTAAATCCAATGTGATCGATGCGATCCGTTGGGTGATGGGGGAATCCAGTGCACGCCAACTGCGTGGCGGAAGCATGCAGGATGTAATTTTTACAGGGACTGCAAAACGTAAACCTGTGGGTATGGCGAGTGTTGAACTGCGTTTTGAAAATACCTATGGCAAACTCGGTGGCGCATACAATGCCTACAGTGAGCTGGCTGTACGTCGCCAAGTCAATCGTGATGGTAAATCTGAATATTTTCTGAATGGCACCAAGTGCCGTCGTCGTGACATCACCGATATTTTTCTAGGCACCGGTTTAGGTCCACGTTCATATGCGATTATTGAGCAGGGCATGATCAATCGTTTGGTCGATGCCAAACCTGAAGAAATGCGAGTCTATATCGAAGAAGCGGCAGGGGTGTCACGCTATCAGGCACGTCGCCGTGAAACCCTGCAACATTTGGAACATACCACGCAAAATTTGAGTCGTTTAGATGACATCGCTTTAGAACTCAAATCGCAACTTAAAACCTTAAAGCGCCAAGCAGAAACCGCGATTCAATACAAAGCCTTAGAAACTGAAATTCGTACTTTAAAAATTGAAATCTTGTCATTTCAATGTCAGCAAAGTCAGCGCATACAACAAGAATATTCCGCTGAAATGACCGATTTGGGTGAGCAATTCAAACTAGTACGTTCAGAGCTGACCACGGTCGAGCATGATCTGACGGCAACCAGTGAGTTGTTTCAACGCCTGATTCAACAGTCCACGCCATTACAAAATGAATGGCAACAGGCAGAGAAAAAACTCTCTGAATTAAAAATGACGTTGGAGCAAAAACAACGGCTGTTCCAACAAAATAAGGATACTTTGCTGCAACTCGAACAACAAAAACTGCAAACCAAAGAGCGGATGCAGTTGATTGATTTGCAACTTGAAAGTTTGTTCAGTGCCCAAGAAGCGCAATCGGAAACCTTGCAAGACAGCGAAATCGAGTCGCAACAAGGCAATCAACAATTGCAAGATTTGAAAGCTCAGCACAGCCAAGCTGTGCAACAGTTTGAACAGATCAAAAGCCAAGTTGAAAAGCAACAACAACACAAAGCACAGATGCTCGCGCAAAGTGAACAACTGAGTAAAAATATTCAACGTATTGAACAGCAAAAAGACACCTTAAAAGCGCAGTCTGTACAGATTCAAGATCAATTTGATGATGCAGATCTGCAAGAACTGCATTTGGAGCAAGCCAAACTTCAGCTTCAGATCGAGCAAATTGAACAAAAAATTGCCCAATATACAGCTGATTTAGCGCAACAGCAGCAACAGATTCAAGCGCAAAAGGCAAGCATTGCTGGCTTTAAATCAGATAGACAGGTGTTGCAGTCTGAGCAGAAAAATCTGAATCAATTGATGGCAAAAACTACAGTTAAAGTGAATGCCAATGTCACCCAGTTGATGCATGTGTTGAAACTGAACGATCAAGCCAAGCCGCATGCACATTTGATTGAGAAATTCTTAGCCAAATGGTTATCTGCGCATGTGGTTGAAGATGCAAACGATTTCCAAGAGAGTGTGGCACGTCAAATCAAAGCAGGGTTTAGCGCTGATCGTATTTCAGTGACAGAGTTAGACTGTTTAGCCGATTGGATTGAAACCCCGCAGCATTCTCTTTGGCAAAGTGTCGCGCTTGCACCAGATTTGAAGACCGCCTTAACACATCAACAGGCACTTAAAACGGGGCAGTCGATTTTAAGCCTAGATGGTTATCAAGTTGGACAGGATTGGGTCATTGGTCTGTTATTTGATGAAGCCAGTCAATCCGCACAAGGTGCACTGAGCCATCGGATTCGTTTAGATGAAATTGAGCAGGCTTTACAGCAATTAGCGCCACAGTTACAAGCGGCAGAAACAGTCTTGCCTGAGCTGACTCAGCAACACAATGAGCTGCAACAGCAAGTGCATACTGCACAGCAGTCACTCAAGCAATATCAAGCAGCATCACAAGCTTTGCATGTACGTCTTGCCAAGCAACAAGCTGCGATGCAGGCTTTTGATGTGCAAAAGCAACAACTCAGTTCGCAGTTGGCACAATTGGATCTGCAACTTGAAGAAGATGCAATGCAAAAAGATGATCTTGAGATTGATCTACATGCCCTGAATTTAAAGCTTGAGCAGAATTTACCGGCCTATAAAACCGCGCAGTTTCAGGTTGAAACGGTGGCTGAACAGCTTGAACAATTGCAACAGCAGATGCAGCACAAGCAGAATGACTTAGAAGCGTCACGCCGTTTAGCGCTACAAAATCAACAGCAAATTGCACTGTTGGAAAAAGATGCCTCATTCTTAAAAGCACAGTACCAACAGATCATTGCACAGATTGAACAAGCACAGCAGTTTGTCGATCCGATTCAGCTTGAATTGCCAAATTTACAAACGCAAGTCGATGAGCAAGCGCAGAGCACCGAAAAGTTGCAAAAAACCTGGTCTGAATGGCAAGTGGAACTGAACAACGTTCAAGCCAAACAGCAACAGTTGACCGAGTTACGTCATAGCCATCAACAAAATGATGAACGTTTTAGAACCCAATTGGAAGAAAAGCGTTTGGCTTGGCAAGTTGCCAAGTCTGATTTACAGCACTATTCAGATCAGCTCAAAGAGATGAACAGTGACATCATTGCAGATCTCAGCATTGACTTAAGCAGTCATCAAGGCAAGTTAGAAAAAGCACAACGTAGCTTTGAAAAGATTGGGGCGGTGAATTTGGCTGCCTCTGAAGAATATGACGAGGTATCAAAACGCTTTGAGGAACTCAGCCATCAAATTGAAGATTTAGAAAAAACAGTCGGTCAATTGAAAGATGCCATGAAAAGCATTGATCAAGAAACCAAAAAACTGTTTATGACCACCTTTGATCAGGTCAATGCTGAATTGCAAAAGCTGTTTCCAAAAGTGTTTAATGGCGGTGAGGCAAGCTTAAGTTTAGACGATGATTGGCAGTCAGGTGTTAAACTGATGGCACGTCCACCGGGCAAACGCAACAGTTCATTGGCATTGTTGTCAGGGGGTGAAAAAGCCTTAACAGCATTAGCGTTGGTGTTTGCGATTTTCCGACTCAATCCTGCGCCATTTTGTGTGCTCGATGAAGTGGATGCGCCACTCGATGATGCCAATGTCGGACGTTTTTGTAATTTGGTAAAAGAGCTTTCTGAACAGGTGCAATTCATTTACATTACCCATAACAAGGTTGCAATGACCATGGCCACTGATTTATTAGGTGTGACGATGCCTGAACCGGGTACATCGAAGCTCGTCACTGTGAATTTGGAACAAGCGAAAGAATACGGTTTAGCCGCGGAGTCATAATATGGAAGTCTCTACAATCATTGGAATCGTGGTTGCGATCATCATTTGTATCGTCGGTTTAAGAATGATATTGCGTAAGCCGGCTGATGCCGCACCCTCTTTAGATTCTGCATTGCACATCAATCAAGACACGCAAAAGCCAGTGATTCCGCGTCATGTGCGTGATCAACTGCAAGCAGAAAAAAGCACAGCAGTGCCAGCACAACGTGTTGAACCGAGCTTAGCGCAAGTGAAGAGCAGTGAAGAAACATCGGTTCAAACTGAAGTTGAAGCCGCGACAGAAAAAGCCGCTGAACAAGCGATTGCCCATGCGCAAGTGCAAGAAGCGACACTAACGCATTCGGCTGAATCTCACGTTGAGCAAATTGCGGGTGAAGTGGCTGAGGCCAAAGTGGAAATTGAAGAGGCAGTGACGGAAGCAGAAACGCCGAAAGCTGTCGAACCTGAATTTAGCTTGAACCCCAATGTGGAAACCGCTCAGATTCAAGAGTTCAATGATGAAAGCAGTATTTTAGATATTAACTTGCATGAGCAACAACGTTCAGATGATGAAAGTTCGCTTGCCAATGCAGAAACCATTATTGCTTTAAATGTGTATCCAAACCCACGTAAAGCCTTGTCAGGCGATAAGACCTTAAAAGTGCTGCTCAAATATGGTCTACGTTTTGGCGAAATGCGTTGTTTCCATCGTTATGAAGATCCGGAAAATCCTAGTCCACTGTTGTTCTCAATTTTACGGATTACCGATCAGGGCCCTGAAGGTTTTGACTTAGAATCCTTGCTGTCTGAACAAGTCAAAGGCTTGGCATTTTTCTTGGCATTGCCGCATCAAAATGTGCAAAAAGGCTATGACAGTATGGTCAGTATTGCGGGTCTGATTGCGCGTGAAATTGACGGTACAGTCTATGATGAAAATAACCTTGAATTTACGCCACAGTTAAAAGAACATTGGCGTCATAAGGCGATCGATTATCGTCCGGGACAAGCGGTTTAAAACAGATCAGCATTCATTGAAAACTGATTTATAATGCGTGAACGCAAAAAACTTTGGGCGGAATTTTCCG
Source organism: Acinetobacter lanii (assembly GCF_011578285.1). NCBI lineage: Bacteria > Pseudomonadati > Pseudomonadota > Gammaproteobacteria > Moraxellales > Moraxellaceae > Acinetobacter > Acinetobacter lanii. The sequence goes on from NZ_CP049916.1 coordinate 654,458, forward strand.
CCCTTTTATTATGGTGAAATATTGTATGGATCAATCTGCTGTCGTGGCGCAAATGCGTCAACTTATTCAAGTCTTGGCACAACATAATCATGCCTATTATGTGATGGATCAGCCAACGATTGAGGACAGTGAATACGACCAATTGTTCCATCAGTTAAAAGCATTAGAGCAACAGCATCCTGAGTTGACTCAACCAGATACACCGACCCGTAAAGTGGGTGGTAAGGCCTTATCCAAATTTGAAACGCTGACCCATAGCGTCCCAATGCTGTCTTTGGGCAATGTGTTTAACCAACAAGAACTGAATGACTTTGCGCGTCGTATTGAAGAACGTTTGCCTAATCAAAAAATTCAATATGACGTGGAACTCAAGTTTGATGGCTTGGCCATTTCGCTATGGTATGAGCATGGGATATTGGTGCGTGGTGTCACCCGAGGTGATGGTGAAACTGGTGAGGTGATTACTGAGAATGTCAAAACCATTCGTAATTTGCCTAAAGTTTTGACGTCAACCACCACACCAATTCCTGAGCTACTTGAAGTGCGTGGCGAAGTACTCATGCCCAAAGCTGGCTTTGAAAAACTCAATGCTGAAAATGAGGCGAAAGGCGAGAAAACCTTTGCCAATCCACGTAATGCAGCCGCAGGTAGTTTACGTCAGCTTGATCCAAGTATTGCCGCTTCACGTCCTTTGGCTTTCTATGCTTATGGCATTGCACAGTGTCAGCCACATCATGGGCAAAGCACCATGTCTGCAAGTTTAGAATGGTTGACTCAGTTTGGCTTTGCGGTGGGTGAGCAGCATTTTGTCTGCGACAGTATTCAAGAAGTGCAAACGGCTTATGAAAAAATCAATGCTGAGCGTCCGAACTTAAGCGTTGAAATTGATGGGATGGTCATCAAAGTGGATGACCTGAAGCAACAGCAACAACTCGGTTTCTTAAGTCGTGAACCGCGTTGGGCAACAGCCTATAAATTCCCTGCAGTCGCGGCACTCACCACAGTCGACAATATCGACTGGCAAGTGGGGCGTACAGGAACATTAACGCCTGTGGCACGCTTAAATCCTGTCGCTGTGGGTGGGGTCACGGTATCCAATGTGACTTTACATAACATTGGTGAAATTCATCGCCTTGATGTGCGCATTGGGGATACGGTCAGTGTCTATCGCAGTGGTGATGTAATTCCCAAGGTGGAAAAAGTTTGGCCTGAATTCCGTCCTGTAGATAGCGTTGAAGTGCATTTACCTGAACAATGTCCTGTCTGTGATTCACCTGTGGTGATGCCTGAGGGCGAAGCTTTGGCACGCTGTTCAGGCGGACTGTATTGTGCAGCACAACGCATTGAAGCCATTCGTCATTTTGTGTCACGTAAAGCCATGGATATTGAAGGTTTGGGCGATCGCTGGGCAGAGTCTTTGTTGCATTTGGATTTGCTCAAAGATGTGGCGGATATTTATCATTTACATGCGCATCGTGAAAAATTACTGACCATTGAAAAAATGGGTGAAAAGTCGGTTCAAAATCTGATTGACTCCATTGAGAAGAGTAAAAAAACCAGCTTTGCCAGTTTTATTTTTGCGCTCGGGATTCGTGGGGTAGGTGAAACCACCGCACGTATGCTCGCCAATACCTTCCAAACCTTAGATGCGCTACGTAACGCAGATTTGGATGCCTTAAAGAAAACGCCAGATGTGGGGGACATCACCGCAGAATGGATTATCGACTTCTTCCAAGCACCCCATAATTTAGAAGTGGTAGATCGCTTAATCGCTGCTGGTATTCATTGGGATGCACCAATTGCCCCGACCCGTCAGCCCTTAAATGGCGAAAGTTGGGTGGTAACAGGAACCTTAAGCAGTATGGGGCGTGATGAAGCGACACAGATGCTTCAAGCCTTAGGTGCTCGCGTCAGCGGCAGTGTTTCAGCCAAAACCAAATGCTTAGTCGCAGGTGAAAAAGCGGGTTCTAAATTAGACAAAGCTGAAAAGTTGGGTGTAGCTGTCTTAGATGAACAGGCTTTCTTGGCACTAATGGCTGAGTATGGGCAAAGTTTAGATGCTTAAAATGGAGGGTGAATATTTAAAAACATTCACGCTTCAAATGCTTTAGTTTTAACAATCAACATTGGATTTGATTCCATATCGGATCTAATTCCATCTAAAGCTTAAACCTGTTAGTGCACATAGCTGCTAACAGGTTTTTTTTATGCTTGCTGTTATGCCCGATTTAATGTGTGTTGAAAACAAAAAAATAATGAAGACTCAGATGTTGCTGTGTAAAGCGAAGGTTACATTAAGTTAACTGCTTTATTTTTAATCATAATTTATGCTAAGTCCTCAGTGCAGATTCCATTCTGATAGAACTTACATCTAATGCACTGCCTGATTCAGTGTTGATTTTCATGCTGCTGAAGATTTCTTTGACCCTTTGGGCTGTTCTTTTTAATTAAAACGATATGGAGGAGCTATGTCTTCCAAAAACACATCTTGGTATTCCAATGTGAATCCAAATGTCTTTTTAAGTACTGTGGTTATTATTGTTCTTTTTCTTGCATTGGTGGTGCTTGCACCGAACGCATTTGACCTATTCACCAAGCAAATGAATCAATGGATTACAGATTCATTTAGCTGGTTCTACGTCTTATCTGTCGCTGTATTTCTGATTGTGCTGTTGTATATCGCCTTTACCGACATGGGTAAAATCAAACTCGGTAAAGACCATAGTGTCCCCACTTATAGTAAGGGTTCATGGTTTGCCATGCTGTTTACGGCAGGGATGGGTATTGGACTGATGTTCTTTGGCGTGGCTGAACCTGTGATGCATTATGTATCACCACCTCAAGGTGAGGGGTCAACCATTGATGCCGCTCAACAAGCCATGCGGGTGACTTTTTTCCATTGGGGACTACATGCTTGGGCAATTTATTCGATTGTTGGTTTAGCCTTGGCTTACTTTGCCTATCGGCATAATTTACCCCTCAAAATTCGTTCTGCGCTGTATCCCTTAATTGGTAAAAAAATTTACGGCCCTATGGGAGATGCTGTAGATACCTTTGCCACCATTGGTACTGTTTTTGGGGTAGCAACCACCTTAGGTTTTGGGGTGACCCAAATCAATTCGGGCTTAAATTATTTATTTGGTTTTGAACAGTCCACTACCGCGCAAATTATTTTAATTATTGTGGTCAGTGCAATGGCCTCGTTGTCGGTATTTTTTGGACTGGACAAAGGCATTAAACGATTATCCGAGTTGAATTTGATCTTGGCCTTGATTCTATTGGTGTTTGTATTTTTTGCCAGTTCCAGTATTTATTTGCTACAAACCACCATCCAAAATGCCGGTCAGTATGTCTCTAATTTATTTAGCATGACCTTTAATCTGTATGCCTATCAACCCAATGGTTGGATTGGTGGATGGACGATTATGTATTGGGCATGGTGGATTTCATGGTCACCATTTGTGGGGATGTTTATTGCACGTGTGTCCGAAGGTCGCACCATTCGTGAGTTTATTGTTGGGGTGTTATTGATTCCGACAGGCTTTACCCTGATTTGGATGGGCTTTATGGGCAATGCTGCCTTATATAGTATCTTGCATGAAGCCAATACCGGTCTGGTCAGTGCCGTGCAAACCGACTCTTCTGTCGCATTGTTTGAGTTTCTGAGAAGCCTGCCATTTTCTTCCGTGACCAGTATTTTAGCCACGCTTTTGGTGATGCTCTTTTTTGTAACGTCAGCCGATTCAGGGGCTTTGGTCACCGACTATTTAACCGCTAAATCTGACAACTCACCGACCTGGCAACGGCTTTTTTGGACGGTATTGATGGCGCTATTGGCAATCGTATTGCTGTTGGTGGGGGGCTTGAGTGCCTTGCAATCTGCCACCATGATGAGTGCTCTACCATTTACCTTGATTATGCTGTGTATTTGTTGGGGCTTGCTCAAAGCTTTGAAGTTGGATGTGACCAAAATGCATGCTTTACAGGATGCCAGAATTACGCCAAGAGCCATTCAAAATCCGCGCAGTTGGCAACAACGTTTGGGCTTGATTATGCATTATCCGCACAGTGAAGCAGAGGTACGGCATTATATTGCAAGCGATGTACGTAACGCCTTTGAGAGCATTCAAACTGAGTTTAAGCGCCGTGCTCTGCAGGTGACGATTCAAGAAGTAGAGGATGGTTTAGCACTTAAAGTTGATCATCACAATGAATTGAATTTCACCTATCAGGTGGTGGCACGCGAGACTGTGCCGCCAAGTTTTATGCCTGAATCTTTAGAGGAAAATATTCAGTACTTTCAAGCTGAAGTTTTCTTAAAAGAAGGCGGGCAAGCCTACGATGTGATGGACTGGACAGCGGATGATTTACTGCAAGATATTATTGATCAGTATGAACGTCATTTACACTTCTTAAGTTTGGTTCGACTACCTGAATCCTCTTAATCATTCATTCGCTATAAAAAAGACCTTGTATCTTAGCGCTTGTAGTGATTAGCTTCCACTATATGCAAATTGTAGAGTTTGTAATAGACCTAAGACTTTTAGTCTGTGAAAGAGATAAAACCTACAATTTGCCCTAACCACTTGCACAACTCTGGACGGTAACTAAGCACTTTGATGCTGTATTCACAAGAAAAGACGGTGGTTATGCTAAAACAATAATTGAATAAATAAAGCAGGTAAAAATTATGTTTTATCTTGGTATTGATGTTGCTAAAGCTAAAATTGATTGCTGTTTAATTTTAGAAAACTCTGTAAGTAAAAAGAAGACTAAAACTTTTTCAAATACACCAAAAGGTTTTGAGCAACTTCAAACTTGGCTAAAGCAGCATGCTGTAACTTCTACGCAGACCATTACTTTAATGGAAGCAACTTCTATTTATCATGAACTCTTGGCGAAATATTTATTTGATGCGGGCTATCAAGTCTGCGTAACCAATCCTGCCAGAGCTCGATATTTTGCTCAGAGTATGTCTAAGCTGAATAAAACAGACAAGGTAGATAGTGAGGTTCTAGCCCGATTCGCAATGACTGCTGATCTACATTTTTGGCAACCTTTACCCCAACATATTCAATTGCTGAATGCTTTGTTGGATAGAAGAGCTGCTCTTTGTGAAGATTTACAACGTGAAGAGAATCGTTTGGAAAAAGCAGAGTCTACCTTCACGATGGAACCTGTACTTCAATCTATCCATAAGAGCATTGAACAGTTAAACAAACACATTCAGGGTATCGACCAGCAAGTTGATGATCACATTGATCAGAATCCCGATTTAAAAAATGATAAAGAACTGCTCAGCAGTATTCCAGCCATTGCAGATCGAACCAGTTTATTAATGCTGAGTTTCTTGCGCAGCCATACGTTTGAAAGGGCTAGTCAAGCGGCTGCCTTTGTTGGCTTGGTTCCCATTCAAAAGCAGTCGGGTAGCTCCATTCATGGTAGAAGCCGTTTATCCAAAGCGGGCTCTTCCAAAATACGTGCTGGTTTATATATGGCAGCCATTGTCGCAACTCGACATAATCCTCATATCAAAGGGATGAATAAAAGGTTATTGGCCAATGGTAAAACCAAAATGATAGCGATTGGAGCTGCGATGAGGAAGTTGGTTCATCTTTGTTATGGTGTACTCAAACATCAACAACCTTACCAAGCAGATTATTCAGCATGAATTTTCAATAATTTGCTTGACGTTTCAGACGGTATCTCTTTCATCGAGGTCTTTTTTTTAATGGCATCTTTTTTGAAATCTGTAGCAAGATTTTATCATTGCAAATCTGCAATGCTATGTCACATTTAGATGGGCTTTCATGGCGATGCCAACGCTTTACCATATTGTCTTGATCACAATAAATCGAATGGATAATGATGCGCTTAGAAAATACACAACAGGTTAGCCCTGAACAATTGGTAGTGGCCTATGGCGAATATTTGAATCAACAAAATATTGATCAAATCTTATCGCTATATACCGATCAGGCTGAAATTATTCCCGATCAATTAGCAAGTCTACAAGGGGGCACAGCGATTGTAGAATTTTATCAAAACACTTTTAATAGCATCAAAATTGAGGGTGGCTTACAGATAAAATCGGTGGATATCTATGCCGATGTTGCAATTGTCCGCTGTGAAGAACCGGCCCAAGTGACTGAGCTTGCAACAGGGCAAAGCACGGCACATTATTTTAGAGAATTGTTTGTGCTGATTAAAAAAGAGGGGCGTTGGTGGATTGATAAATACATGTTCTCGCAAAATGACAGCCAAGCTTAATCCGTCAATCCCGATGGTTGTTTGACACATCAAGTTATCGTGATAAACAAAGCCCATTTTCGATGGGCTTTGTTGTTTGGCTAGTCAGTCAGTGACTTGTAAGCCAGTCGCTTGTAAGTCAGAGGCTTGGAGAATCAGCTGTTTAGATAATTAATTGTCTAGATAGTCAGTTGCTTAGCTATGTTGATTTTACGGATTAACCACGTTTTTTCACGATGCCATCATCAATCAACTGTTGAAAGTGTTCAACCAAACTGGTTTCCACATCACGATATTGCATGCCCAATTCATCAATACTTTTTTGCGCATTGAAATAAATTGGATAACCGACATTCAGCTCAACATATTTACGCGAATGCCCGATCAGCGGGCCCATCAGTTTAAATAAAAATTTAGGCGCATGCATGGTCGGGAAAGGGTACTTGTTGCCAAAGTAATCTCGTAAAGCCTGACCCATTTCAAGCAAGGTCAAGGATTTGGCATTGATGATATAACGTCCTTTGGCATTCGGTTCAAAGGCTGCCTTTAGATGCGCTTCTGCCACATCACGCACATCGACCAAGCCATTCCACATTTGCGGAACGCCAAAGCGGGTCATGCCATTGCCAAACTGTTGTAGCACTTCGACACTGCCCGATTGAGTCGATGGCGTGAGCGAAGGACCAATCACCAAAGACGGGTTGATGCAGACCAACTCCCAACGGTTTTGCGCTTGTTGCATTTGCCATGCTTTGCGTTCAGCCGCCACTTTGGAGTAATAATAAGGCTGATGTTCAGCCGAACTGGTGGTGTTCCAATGGCTTTCATCAAAGGAGTTATATTTGGTTTTTAAAATATCGATGGCATCGCCATACGTTGAGGCAATACTCGAGGTGACCACCACTCGTTTAACCGATGCTGTGCGATTGACGCTGTTCAATACATTGATGGTGCCTTTGAGTGCAGGGTCAACCAAGTCCTTAATCGGGTCTTTAAAATTGGTCACCAAGAAAGGAGATGCCATATGAATGACCACTTCACAGCCTTGCATGGCCTCATCAAAAGAGCCTTCATCCAGTAAATTGGCTTTAAATAAACGTAATTCACCCTCGCTATGCGCGGCTATTTTTTCGAGATGTTGAAAACTGGCTTTTTTATTCAGATCACGAACTGTGGCATGTACGCTATGACCTTGTTCAAGTAGTTGTTTAATTACCCAACTGGCGATATAGCCTGTGGCACCTGTTACTAAGATAGGTGATGTTATTGTCTTAGTGTTCATATTATTCAACTTTGATTGATCCATTTTGGTTTTATCATATTGAGAATCTGAAATTTTGTCTTTGATTAATTGAATATTTTTAATATGAGCAATTGAGCGCGCCATCTCGTTGATTGTTTGCGTTATGGTGCAATCAACGTGTTTGTGCGCTGCTACATATAGGCTAAATCATATGGCTTAAATGCGTTAACTCACCACTTGAGCTTCTGAGCTTGGCTGAATATCTGACAGACAAATGCACGGATTGAGTCGTCATCCTGAGTTGAATTCACGTACAATATCCACTTTCAAGCAGGATTCATCCTGCCTCATCAGATGATTCTGTTCTCCCGTTGATTATTGGCATATACATGGCGCAACCAAAGAAAGCATTTCCAAAGCAAAAATCGGAATTACACCCGCGAAATTTGCATCGTAGTCGTTACGATTTTCCGCAGCTGATCAAGAGTTGTCCGGAACTTGCGCCTTATGTCAGCCCCAATCCATACAATGATCTTTCGATAAATTTTTCTGACCCTGTAGCAGTCAAAATGCTCAATAAAGCCTTGCTCAAGCATTTTTATGGGATTCAATATTGGGATATTCCCAAAGATTTTCTGTGTCCACCTATTCCGGGGCGAGCCGACTATATTCATTACTTGGCCGATCTACTCAGCGCCAGTAATGCAGGTCACCTTCCAACAGGGCAAGGCGTGCGAGTCTTGGATATTGGGGTGGGGGCGAACTGTATTTATCCGATGATTGGTCATCGGAGTTATGGTTGGAAATTTGTCGGGTCGGACATTCATGCTGCATCGGTAAAAAATGCCAAGCTGATGATTGAAGCCAATCGTAATTTGAGCAAAGGTATTGATATTCGATTGCAGAAATCGGCAAAAAATATCTTTAAAGGCGTGATTAAGCCGACTGATCTTTTTGATTTGACCCTGTGTAATCCACCATTTCATGCCTCGCAAGATGAAGCCCATGCCACAGCAACTCAAAAATTAAGAAAACTAGGCAAGCCCGTTGATCGAACTAAGGTGGTGTTAAACTTTGGTGGGCAAAAAAATGAACTGTGGTGTGACGGCGGAGAAGAACGCTTTGTCTGCCAAATGGTCGAAGAGAGTGTACTGTTTGCTGAGCAATGTTTTTGGTTTAGTACCTTGGTGTCTAAGAAAACCACCTTACCAGCGCTACTCAAAACCTTAAAGCGTATTGGGGCAGTCGAGGTTAAAACCATTCAAATGGCACAGGGGCAAAAAGAAAGTCGCTTTGTGGCTTGGACTTTTTTAGATGCACAGCAACAGCAAGCGTGGATGCGTACTCACTCGAGCAAAGCTTAGGGCTCGCCGAAGTCGATCGCTTTATAATTTTGAATTTAGTTACAAAAAAACCAAACAGCATAAAAGTAGCAGCGTCTTAAAAATAAAAGCGCTGCGCTGAATGCAAGATGTTCTTTTATATATGTTAATTGTTGGGGGTATCGCTGTAAATGCGTATGCTTCTCATTTTAATTATATAAAAATCATGAGCTTACATAATTTATATTTTGCATAATGATGATGTTTTATTCATAATGACGGTTAAAGAAATGGAGATATTGAAATGCGTGGCAATCCAGAAGTAATAGATTATCTGAATATGTTGATCGGTGGTGAGCTGGCTGCACGTGATCAATATCTGATTCACTCACGTATGTATGAAGATTGGGGCTTAAGCAAAATCTTTGAACGAATCGATCACGAGATGCAAGAAGAAGCACAACATGCCGATGCGATTATTCGCCGTGTGTTGTTTCTAGAAGGCACGCCAAATATGAACCGTGATGATATTGAAGTCGGTCAAGAGGTGGTGGCATGTCTCAAAGCAGATTTGAAACTTGAATACGAGGTTCGTGAGAAATTGGCTCAAGGCGTAAAACTGTGTGAAGAAAAAGGCGATTACGTCACTCGTGATATGTTGCGTCAGCAAATGTCAGATACCGAAGAAGACCATACCTATTGGTTGGAAAAGCAATTACGCTTAATTGAATTAATTGGTTTACAAAATTACATTCAGTCTCAAATGTAAGTTGGACAGACTGATACCCTCTAAACGGGTATGAAATGAGAAGCCCAGCATAGTCTGGGCTTTTTTAACACTGAATCAAAATCATTCTATCCTCACTTACCTAAAAAACGCTCAATTTTGAAATTTTTTCTCACTGTGCCTGACGCACTGAGTTTATATACTGAAAATCAAAGAAAAAATAATTAGGATTTGCGGGATGCAAAGCATTTTAATGATCAGTGGATGGGGGATTGGTACACAACCTTTAATTCCACTGCAACAGAATTTAATTAAACACGGTTATCAGGTTGAACTGATCAATATCTTCAATATTTTTGAAACTACCGCTTTAAATAAACACCTGCGCTTGGCTGAACAATTTGATGTGATTTTGGGTTGGTCTTTGGGGGGACAAATTGCCACATTTTTGGTAGATCAACTGTATAAACAAACAGGCAAACTTAAAACCCTGATTACGCTGGCAAGCAACCCACGCTTTGTCAGTAGCGAAGATTGGAATGTAGGCATGGAACAGATGAGCTTTGCCAGCCTAAAAGAGTCTTTTGAAAAAGATCCAGTCATGACCCTGAAGCGGTTTTATTATTTGGTCACTCAAGGCAGTCAAACAGCCAAGCAAGACTGGCAGAAATTGCAAAATTTCATTCAACTAGAAGATCTGTTAATCCAACGCTATGCTTTAGAGATGTGGGAAAAAATGAATTGTGTCGAGTTACTGAAAAAATTCAGTGGACAACAATTGCATGTGTTTTTTGAACAAGATGGATTGGTTCCCCATAAAGTGATCGATTTAATCAAGCTGTTCGATGCTCAGTGTTTAAAATTACACAGTATCAATGGGGCACATGGTTATGCGTTGTTTCAACCGAATCTAATGAGTGACAAAATCATAAATTATTTAAAACAACTGTCGAAATCAACAGTTCCAATTTAAAAAAGGTCATCAATCTACAAACAAGAAAGCATTACGTTTTCATTGTTTCGTTTCATTATTTTGATTTTTTCAATATGAAAAGCCACTCAATTGAGTGGCTTTTTAGTATCAACGAACTTTAAAAAATTAGAACTTTTTAAAGCCTTTGTTTAAACCAAACGGTTTACGTTGAGCAAATTTGTTTTCGCCACGATTTTGCTGTTCGAATGTATTGCCATTCGGTTCAGCACGACGTTCAAAGCGGTTGCCACTGTTTTGGTTGGTGCGCTCTGGACGGCTATTGCGGTTTTCTGAACGTGCTTGATCATAACCCATTTGACGTGGGTCACGGCGTTGTTCAGAGTAGTGATGACGTGGGTCACGACTTTCTGTTGCTTCACCTTCGTCACGACGTTGCTGACGTAAATAACCACCACGACGCGCAGCCAAAGGTTTGTCTTGCATACGTTCGTTACGGCGTTTTGCCATACCGTAAAGACCCGTACCTTGACGTGGTTTCAATTCAACCGCTTTGGTTAAGTTGTCGATGTCATTCTTATCCAATTCAACCCAACGACCAGTACGAAGTTCACGTGGCAGAATCACCGTACCATAGCGAGTACGTAACAGACGGCTTACTTTTAAACCTTGCGACTCAAAGATACGACGCACTTCACGGTTACGACCTTCTTTAACCACCACTTGATACCAACGGTTAATCCCGTCACCACCAATTTCAGAGAACGATTCAAACTTCGCAGGACCATCATCAAGCACAACACCTGTGGTCATGTTCTTTTTCAATTGTGGTGTCACTTCACCCATGACACGCACAGCATATTCACGTTCGATTTCACTCGATGGGTGCATCAAACGGTTTGCCAATTCACCATCATTGGTAAACATCAATAGACCGGTTGAGTTAATGTCGAGACGACCGACCATCACCCAACGATCGCCTGGAATTGCTGGCAATTGATCGAATACTGTCGGACGGTTTTCAGGATCGCTACGCGAGCAGATCTCACCCTCAGGTTTATAATAAATAATCACACGACGACGAATTTCGTCTTCAATTTGGAAGGCAACTTTACGACCATCGATGCGAAGCTCATCTGTTGGTTCAATACGTTCGCCCACTTGAGCAATTTGACCGTTGACACTTACACGTCCTGCAGCAATGACTTCTTCCATATAACGGCGAGAGCCTAAACCAACCCGTGCGAGTACCTTTTGCAATTTTTCACTCATAACAGCATAACCTTAGAAATAATCATCAACAGTTCACCTATTTAAGACTTCGCTGCTTGCGCATCTAAAGCCATAAAAGCTTCCTTGGCATCCTGAAGGGGAGGCAATTGACTTAGCGACGCTAAACCAAATGCGTTCAAAAATTGTGGCGTTGTAACCAACAACGCGGGTCTTCCTGGAAGTTCACGAAACCCTGATTCTTTAATCCAGTTCCATTCGAATAACGTTCTAAGTAGCTGACTGTTATTCGTAACTCCACGTATTTGCTCAATATCAGCTCGGGTCACGGGCTGATGGTAAGCAATCACTGCCAAAGTTTCTAACAGTGATGGTGATAATTTGGTTGGGCGTTCAGGCCAAGTTTGCGCAATGATCTGTTTATATTTCGCGCGCACTTGAAAACGAAATCCTTGAGCGGTTTCCACCAACTCAATTGAACGCCCATGTTGTAATACTGCCAACTGTTGCAAATATGCATTCAGTTGTTGTTTCGAATATTGGTGTTGAAAGGCTTCTTTTAAACGAGCCACCGATACCGGTGCTTCACTCACAAAAATAATCGCTTCCATTTGCATCAGAATCTCATGGTGGAGTTCATCTGCATGAAACACATTGCTTTGATCGATGGTCACGCACACATCCCCTGAATTGCCAATGGCGCTTCGATCCCTGATGCCACAATCTGTACTTTTTGCTGACGAGTCAGTTCCAAAATTGCCATAAAGGTCACCACCAAGCCCATTTGTCCTTGACTCGGACGTAGCAGCTTTTGAAAACTCAACACCTCACCACTTTTGACCAACTGTTCAATATAAGCAATTCGTTCTTCAAGTAAAACAGGCTCTTGAACAATCTGATGGCTCACGGGTTCAGGTCGATTAAAAATACAAAACATTGCATCGCGAAGCATATCTGCTTCATAACCTTGATAAACAGTAGACGTTTGTCCAATTCCGACATTGGTTGCAAAGGTATCACGGTCGAAAATTGGCATTTGCCCTAAACGTTCCGCCGCTTGTTTAATTCTTAAATAGGTTTCGAGACGATCAATCAGTTGTTGTTTTGGATCTTTTTCTAAAGTGACGGCTTTAGGTTTCGGAAGCAGTAGACGTGATTTTAAATCTGCAAGTAGGGCAGCCATCACCAAATAGTCTGCCGTTAACTCAATATTTAGTGACTTCATACTGTCGATATAAGATAAATATTGCGTCGCAATCGGGGCAATATCAAGTTGCAACAGGTCAAAACCGTTTTTTTGAATCAAGTAAATTAAAAAATCGAGTGGTCCTTCGAAATGTTCAATAAGAATTTCGAATGCTGCAGGCGGTATATATAAATCTTCAGGAAGATCGGCCTGCCACTCATCCAAGACACGGATGTGTGGAAGATGTTCCATCGAATTATGGATTGCTTGAGTCATTACAGTTATTAGCCACGCGAATTTTCAAAAGCATGTTAGGTGATTCAGGAGGTCGGTGATCGGCATCAAAAAAACATTGATCCGAAATACTTATAAAGAGTAAGCCTATTCTAAAGCAAAAACACCGCTGAATAAATTGTTAATCCATTTATTACGATAAAAAACTGAAATTAAATTGACAGTATTTTTAAATAGAGCTAATTAAAGTGATTGATAATCGCTATATTCAAACTATAAAACTGAATTTAATCAGAAAAAACTCATATTTAAGTAGAATTTAAAATTAAATCGACTTATTCAAAAGCACTGACATCTCCAACCCCACGACGTACAATCACAGGGTTATCTCCCGAAAGATCCACAATACTGGTGGTGGTAAGCGTGCCTAAACCACTGTCGATAAAAACATCAATCCGTTTTTCTAATTGTTGCTCAATATCATAAGGGTCATCTAAAGGCTCCGTTTGACCCGGTAAAATCAGGGTACTGGTCAGCAAGGGTTCACCGAGTTCCTGTAACAGCATTTGGCACACAGGGTTACTGGGTACACGTAAGCCAATGGTTTTCTTTTTTGGATGCATCAGGCGACGTGGTACTTCACTGGTCGCGTTTAAAATGTATGTGGTCACCGCAGGGGTATTGGCTTTCAATAAACGATAAGTGGCATTGTCCACTTTGGCGTAGGTCGCGATATCAGATAAATCGGCACAAATAATCGCATATTGATGTTTTGCCCCTAAGTTACGAATCTGTGCAATGCGTTCCATCGCATTTTTATTGCCAATCTGACAGCCAATCGCATAGGCGGCATCGGTCGGGTAGACCACGACATCACCGGCGCGAATACGTTCTACCGCTTGGCTAATCAAGCGAGGTTGTGGGTTGTCAGGATGGACTCTTAAATGAAGCATATGTTTTCTCCTGAGAAAGACCTATTTTAGTTTTATGATATTTTGCTTGTGCATTTAATAGACGATGTTACGGGTTATAGGTATCTGTTGATCATGCAGTAGCGAAGCCTGAACCAAGACTTAAATCATTGTTATGCTCACTGCTCAGGGGATTACTATTGATCTCAACATTATCACTTGAGCGTAAGCGATGATTCAATCTTTCAATGTTGATTTATGTAAATTAATCAAGCATTTCTCGTGTAAATTCTGTCAGCTCTAAAGCTTTACCTTCACGACAACAGATGCAGATACATTCTATAAATCGCTTCGCATCACGGGGCAGTTTGGCTTCACCATTGAAATACCGTTGAACTTGAGCAAAGACATTGTCTTTAAAGCTTGTACCATCTCCGCTATCTCCAGTCAGATTATCTAAAGACACACGGAACTTACGACCAAAAGCATGTGCGAATAACCATTCAATCGCTTGCGGTTTAATTTCGACTTGCTCAAATAAAGCTTGCTGTTCTGCGGTACGGCCATCTGGGGCATACCAATAGCCTAAATCGGGCAATAAACGGCGTTTTTCACCGGCAATGGTCCAGTGACTAATCTCATGTAATGCGCTGTTAAAAAAACCATGTGCAAACTGAATTTTTGCAGAACTTGTTGATGTTGCAGGAAAATATTCAGGTTCAAAATCACCCTTCACCAAAGTCACATTTAAGTGGGAAAACCAGTGATTAAAGTGTAATATAAGCCAGTCTACCTGTTGAGCTTCTGTTTGCAGATTTACCCAAGGTGCGAGTTGCACGCGGTCTAAGTGATCCGTTAAATTTGAACTCGAAGGATAGTTTAACTGTAATGAAGTTGTGACTTCAGGTTGCGGCTGCAACTGATGCATGACTTGTATTACCCAAATGATCTGTCTTAATAAGTACAAAATTGTATCTTAATCTTTGACAGAGTACTTATGAATTTGTAGAATTGCCGCCTTAATTATGTCAGCAAATACCTTTCCGGCACAGATTGAGCCGTTTAAATGGGCTGAGCAAGGCTTTACATGGTCAGGTACCCTGCCATTGTCTCGTCTTGGTCGTATATCCCGTGAAGCTGTTGGATCAATTGATAATCAATTGATCAATATAGACTGTAAGCTATCAATGGATGCGTATCATCGTGTCGTTTGGTTAGATGGCAGCGTCGAAGCGAGTGTTCCAATGGAATGTCAGCGTTGTCTGGACACTGTTGAAATTCCACTTGCTTTAGATTTTCATTTAGCCTTGATCGATGATGAGTCACTGATAGAGCGCTTGGATGAGGATGCTGATTTCATCGTTTTAGGTGAAAGCGAAGCAACGACCAAAGGTTCATTTGATGCACCTGCAACCGCTGATTTGCTCGCACTGATAGAAGATGAATTGTTATTGTTGGTGCCGTTGTCGCCTAAGCATGAGTCTTGTGTGCATAAGCATCAACCTGCCGAAGAAGAGATAGTCGAAGAAAAACGAGATAATCCGTTTGATGTTTTGGCTGCTTTGAAGGGTAAACTTAACTAATTTTTGTGTTATACTCTCGCGTATAAGACAATCGAATTTGTTCTGATCCATTTTTTCGATCTTTGTAAGGAGCCATCATGGCCGTTCAGCAAAACCGTAAAAGTCGCTCTCGCCGTGACATGCGCCGTTCACATGACGCTTTAACCGAGAATGCATTAACTGTAGACCAAACTACAGGTGAAACTCATCGTCGTCACCACGTGACTAAAGATGGTGTTTACCGTGGTCGTCAATTATTCGCTAAAGCATCTGCTGAATAATATACGGTGTATTAAGCGTCAAGCTTAGTAGAAAAAATGGGAGCTTAGCTCCCTTTTTTTTGTTTAAAATAAACTACTTATCTAAAAATAATCCGTGCTGAATTTTTAAAAAATAGGCCTTTATAACAACAATAATGCGAACAATGATGATGAAAAAATGAAAATCCTTCCAATGCTATTGTGTTTGGTTTTGGGACAGCTTGAAGCCAAAACAATACAGGCAGATGTTGCAGGTTCAAGTGTTGAATCAGCTCAAAAAACGGAGCAAAAAACAGCGTCTAAATCTTCTATACTTCGCTTAGGTGTACCGCTTTCATTGGCTGAATTTCAATACATGACCCAGTCTAAAACGGCACAAGCCAAAGCGGTTTCGGCTGATTTTTGTGTAGGAGTGATGGATGATGAAGAGTAGATTAAAAGTATAGAAAATATTCAATATCGCGTTTTTCAAGGCAAATATGCGATTGAACGTGTCATTTTATCGGGAAAAACTGAAAATTTTTCTGTCAGTCTTTGGTCTAAGCGAGTGAATAAACAACCCAAGCTGCAGAAATCAAATCGATCAAAGCAAAAGTGATGCATCTGTCAGAAAAAGGACACCTTCAAGATAGCTATACAGGGCGAAAGTTTGCTTATACAGATCGTTATAGCATCCGAAAACCAGATCAAGATGATTTAATTCATGCTTATTTCAATGCCGATAAATTGATTGGACTACAATATGTGATGCAATGTTAGGCGTTTATCTGATTGATAGATAAGAGTTTGCTTTAATTTTTTGCGCTTATACTTAAAAATGAGCTCGAAATCGGCAATTCATGAAAAACGGTATTTTTTGCGATAGCGACAGGGTCATAAGCTTGTTAAGCTATGCCTCAATTCACTTTAGACAAACAAGATGGAAAACTGATGTCCATTGTAGAAAGTTCAAATTTAGTTGCAGCAACCAAGACTGCTTTTGTTTTTCCAGGTCAAGGCTCACAGAAAGTGGGCATGTTGGCTGATTTAGCAGCACAATTTAGCAGCGTTGAAGCCACTTTTGCTGAAGCGTCTGAAGCAGTCGGTTTTGATCTTTGGCAGATTGCTCAAAGCGGTGAAGGCCTAAACCAAACAGAATTTACTCAGCCTGTATTGCTGACTGCAAGTATCGCTTTATGGCGCGTGTGGTTGGAATTGGGTGGTGTAACACCAAAATTTTTAGCGGGTCATTCACTTGGTGAATACAGTGCCTTAGTGGCTGCCGGTGCATTAAGCCTTGGCGATGCAGTGAAGCTTGTGAACTTGCGTGGCAAACTCATGCAAGATGCTGTACCTCAAGGTCAAGGTGCAATGGCTGCAATCTTAGGTCTAGAGGATGCTAAAGTCGTTGAGCTTTGCCAAGTAGCAAGTGCAGACGGTGAAGGTTCTGTAGAAGCAGCAAACTACAATGCACAAGGTCAAGTGGTGGTTGCAGGGGCAAGCGCTAAAGTTGAAGCAGTCATGGCAGCGGCGAAAGAAGCCGGTGGTAAAGCGATTGCGCTGCCTGTCTCTGTGCCATCACATTGTTCACTCATGAAACCTGCTGCAGAAAAATTTGCTGAGGCTTTGGCACAAGTCAAGATTGAAATGCCTCGCATTCCTGTGATTCAAAACGTTAATGCAGAAGCGGCAGCGGATGTTGATGCACTTCGTAAAGCGCTTACAGAGCAATTGTATGAATCTGTACAATGGACCAAGACTTTGCAATTGTTGCAGGATCAAGGGATTCAATACATCGCTGAATGTGGCCCGGGGAATGTTCTCAGCAATTTAGCAAAACGTTTACCGAATATTGAAAAAGCTTTTCCACTCGATACGCAAAGTCGAATGGAAGATGCTTTAAATGCTATTTTAGTTGCAGAAGGGAAAATTGCATGAGCCAAGAACGTAAAGTTGCCTTAGTTACAGGCGCAAGTCGTGGTATTGGTGCAGCAATTGCACAGCAATTGATTGCGGATGGTTTCTTTGTTGTGGGTACTGCAACCTCTGAATCAGGCGCTGAAAAACTGACAGCTCAATTTGCTGAACATGGTGCTGGTGCGGTCCTTGATGTACGTGATGCAACGGCTATTGATGCATTGGTGACTGACATAGAGCAAAAATATGGTTCAGTCATGGTCTTGGTGAACAATGCCGGCATTACTAAAGACAACTTATTGCTACGTATGTCTGAAGAAGACTTTGATGATATTTTAAATATTCATTTAAAAGCAGTCTTCCGCTTGTCTAAGCGTGTGCTGAAAGGCATGACCAAAGCACGTTTCGGTCGCATTATTAATATTAGTTCTGTGGTTGCGCATTTTGCAAACCCAGGTCAGTCAAATTATTCGGCTGCTAAAGCAGGGATTGAGGCATTTAGCCGTAGCCTTGCGAAAGAAATGGGTAGCCGTCAAATTACGGTGAACAGCATTGCACCGGGCTTTATTGCTACCGAAATGACTGAGCAACTCAGTGAAGAGATTCGCAAAAAAATGAGTGATCAAGTGGCGTTAAACCGCTTTGGTCAACCACAAGACATTGCCAATGCTGTGAGTTTCTTGGCCTCTGACAAGGCTAGTTACATTACAGGTACGGTTTTACATGTGAATGGTGGTTTATACATGGCGTAATGCGATGTATAAACTTTGAAAAATTTCTAGATTCAATTAAACTAGTGGCAATTCAAACGCCACAAGCAATGAGGAGAATTCCTGTGAGCGATATCGAACAACGTATCAAACAAGCAGTAGCTGAACAATTAGGTCTTAAAGCTGAAGAAATCAAAAACGAAGCATCTTTCATGGATGACTTAGGTGCTGATTCTCTAGACTTAGTTGAGCTTGTAATGTCTTTCGAAAACGATTTCGATATTACAATCCCAGACGAAGATTCTAACGAAATCACGACTGTTCAATCTGCAATTGACTATGTTTCTAAGAAACTTGCTTAATTAAAGATCTTTCGGCATCGCTGAAAAATGAAAGCCACTTGAAAGGGTGGCTTTTTTTATATCGATAAAAACTAAATTAAAAAATAAACTGAATTATTTTAATTACATATCGTTACGTTTAATTCACCAAAGACAACCTTTAATCGTATAAATTTTAGGTATAAAAATAGAGTTTAAATTTTTATTACATCAGCTACATAGCATTTTTACAACAACATTTAAAACGAGATGGAGAAATACAATGGGTCTTTTTGATTTTGTGAAAGGCATTGGTAAAAAAAATACAGCACCTGCTGAGCAGCAAGCAGCACCAGCAACACCATCTGAGCCATCTGCTCAGGAAATTGCCAACAAACTTTTAGGTCATATTAAGGCATTGGGCCTACCTGTTGCAGGTTTGTCTGTGAGCTATAACGGTGATTCAGACTTAGCAACAGTAAAAGGTCAGGTACAAACCCAAGCTGATCGTGAAAAAATCATTTTGGCTGTGGGTAATGTTGATCATGTGGCAAAAGTAGATGATCAATTGACAGTAGCAACACCATCTGCTGAAAGTAAATTCTACACCGTGAAGTCTGGTGACAACCTGTCTAAAATTTCTAAAGAATTTTATGGTGATGCAAACCAATACAACAAAATTTTTGAAGCAAACCGTCCGCTATTGAAAAATGCAGATGACATTTTCCCAGGTCAGGTACTTCGTATTCCTCAATAAAATTTGAGCAATAAAAAAGGCGCTTGATGCGCCTTTTTTTATTCTTTAACGATGACAATAGGTATGCACGTAGATGTGGATAGTGGATATATTCAGTCTAATCGAATCAATGGATAATCTTTTCTAGCAGAGTCAACCAATTTCCAAAACGCATTTTTTCAATGAGTGCTTCAGAATAACCACGTTGCTGCATACGTTGAAGCAGCTGAGGCATATATGTTACATCAGCCAAATCCAAGGGCAGCAAACAACCGTCAAAATCTGAACCAAACCCAACATGATCCTCACCAATATGCTCAAGCAAATAACTGAGATGATCGATAATGGTGTCGATTGAGGTGTTGGGATCACGCTGTCCATCGCTTCTTAAAAAAGCCACATCAAAATTAATACCGACCATGCCATGACTTTGTTTCACTGCTTTTAATTGCGAATCTGTCAAATTTCGCGCTTGAGCACACAAGGCATGCACGTTGGAATGGGTCGCCACGATCGGCTGATGAAAGCCTTCCAGTATCTCCGCGGTATCCCAAAAGGCACGTTCATTCATATGAGAAACATCAATGATCATCCCTTTACGGGCACAAGTGCGTACGAGTTCTTTGCCTTGTTGCGTTAACCCTGATCCAGTGTCTGGTGAATGTGGAAACGTAGCATTCAGACCATCACCAAACAAACTTTTGCGATTCCAAAGTGGCCCGATACTGCGTAAGCCTTTTTTGTGGAAGTCATCCAGTAGCATCGGGTCACACGCGAGAACTTCGGCACCTTCTAAATGAAGGACAATTGCCAATTGCTGATGCTGAAAACAGCTTTTGATTTGTGATAAAGAAGTACAAATCTGAATTTTGCCTTCAGATCGTAATTGCAACTGCTGAGCAATCTCTAACTGCGCCGTGCAAATCTCAATAATCTGTTCTGAGCTAAAATCCGTTGCGGTCGGGTCTTTGATTTTTTCCGGATGATGCTGTTGCAAATAGCGATAAGGAGGAAGAAAAATTGAAAATAATCCTCCCGTCCATTGTGCTTGCCTACAACGTTTGAAATCTAAATGACCAGGCAACGTACCATGAAGGAATTCATGTACTGGATCTTTGGCAGAACTGAGCCATAGACGGGTCAATAGGTCATTATGTCCATCAAAGATCATGTCTTTAAGTGTCCTGATTAGTCGATCACGGTACGTGTAGGAATCAATTGTTTTTGACTGAGCTGTTTAGAATTTTTTGGATTTCTAAACACCAGTTGATCAAAAGGAATCGGGGTTTCACTTTCGATTCGCGCATTTAAAATCTTATGATGATCAGGTGATTTACCACAAACAGGATCGGCATTTTTAGCATCTCCAGTCATCATAAATGCCTGACAACGACAACCGCCATAGTCTCGATCTTTATCTGAGCAACTTTGACACATGTCTGGCATCCAATCATCACCACGGAACTCATTAAAGCTCGGTGAGTCATACCAAATCTCGGAAAGCTGATGCGCTTTAACATTCGGGAATTGAATCGGGAGCTGACGTGCTGCATGACAAGGTAATGCAGTCCCATCTGGAGACACGGTTAAAAAGATTTTCCCCCAACCATCCATACAGGCTTTTGGACGTTCTTCATAATAATCCGGGACCACAAAAATCAATTTACACTTGATATCTTGTTCCTGAATTTTTCGACGATATTCATTGGTAATGCGTTCAGCACGAACCAATTGTTCTTTGGTCGGTAATAAGCCTTGACGGTTCTCATAGGCCCAACCATAAAATTGGCAAATCGCCAATTCAACGGTATCCGCTTCCAACTCCAAACAGAGCTCGATGATTTGATCAATCTGATCAATATTATGCCGATGAATCACAAAATTCAGCACCATCGGATAACCGTACTGTTTGACCAAACGTGACATATCATACTTTTGCTGAAATGCATGTTTAGAACCCGCAAGGGCATTATTCACAACCGGATCACTGGCTTGAAAGCTGATTTGAATATGTTGCAAACCTGCTTGTTTCAACCCTGCAATACGCGCTTCATTTAAGCCCATACCGGAGGTAATCAAATTGGTATAGAAACCTTTCTGATGTGCATACGCCACCAATTCTTCAAGATCTTGGCGAACTAAAGGTTCACCCCCTGAGAAACCCAGCTGAACGGCTCCCATTTGGCGTGCTTGGTCAAAAACATTAAACCATTCCTGTGTGCTCAACTCTTGATTATGCAACGCATAATCAAGAGGATTAGAACAATAAGGACATTGTAAAGGGCAACGATAGGTGAGTTCAGCCAATAACCACAGTGGCAGCCCTACAGGTGCTTTCATGCTAAATCAATCCAATGTTCACGTTGAGCCACCAACATATACTCAATAATATCCTGTTTAATTTCAGGGATATCACCAAATTTTGCGGTAACTTTTTGAATAATATCAGCAATCGAATTTTGTCCATCGATATGCTGACCAATTTCACTCGCGCTTTGATTCAGTTTAATCATTCCTTCAGGGTACAGCAGAACATACGCATTTTGAGCGGGTTCAAACTGAAAACGATAACCTTGACGCCATGTTGGAATAATCGATAAATCTAATTCAGGTAAACTCATTTGAATAATCCTTTATGCCAAACATGATCAGAAGTGACGCTATGATAAGGCGCTTGGTGATGCACATAGGCCAAAGTCAAAGCGTCTAAAATGGTCCAAAGAATATCCAGCTTAAACTGTAAAATTTCGAGCATACGCTCTTGTTCTTCAACCGTTTTAAACGAATCTAAGGTGATGGTCAGACCATGTTCTACATCACGACGTGCTTGACTTAGACGAGAGCGGAAGTAGGTATAACCTTGTTCTTGAATCCAAGGATAATGTTTCGGCCAAGACTCTAAACGCGACTGGTGAATTTGTGGGGCAAATAATTCAGTTAAGGAACTACTTGCAGCTTCACGCCATGTGGTACGGCGCGCAAAATTAACATAAGCATCTACAGCAAAACGTACACCCGGCAAGACCAATTCTTCAGAAATTACCTGTTCACGGGTTAATCCGACTGCTTCGGCCAAACTTAACCACGCTTCACGACCACCCCCATCAGGATAAACACCATCTTGATCGATCATGCGTTGAATCCACTCTTGACGCACACGTTGATCAGGACAATTTGCCATAATCGCTGCATCTTTCAGTGGAATATTAATTTGATAATAGTAACGGTTTGCCACCCAAGCCTGAATTTGCTTTTGTGTCGCTTTTCCTTCATGCATCATGATGTGAAAAGGGTGGTAAATGTGATAATACTGACCTTTGGCAAGAATCGCTTCTTTAAACGCTTCTGGACTTAAGGCTTCTGTAAGCTGTTGCATCATGTCACCTTATAATTCGATTTGCATACCATCAAAAGCCACTTCAACCCCGTGTGCTTTTAATTCTGCAGCTTGTTGAGATTGTTCATTTAAGATCGGATTCGTGTTATTGATGTGAATCAGTACCTTACGCGTATGGTCGAGTTGATCTAAATACGATAACGATCCACCCGCACCACTGATGTGTAAGTGTCCCATTTCTTGACCCGTTTTTTTACCGACACCATATTCTTGCATTTCAGTATCAGTCCATAGAGTTCCATCAATCATGACGCAATCCGAAGCTTGCATGATTTGCATCACCTGCTCATCAATTTTGCCTAAACCCGGTGCATAGAATAGCTGTTTCTGTGTTTTTGAATCTTTCACAATCAGTGCAATATTATCGCCATCATGTGGATCGTGACGATGCGGCGAGTAAGGTGGCGCAGCACTTCGAATGATTAAAGGCGTGAACTCTAAATGTTCAAATCCTTCAATTTTAAAAGCACGTTTTGGATCAATTTGACGATATTCAAGTCCACCATTCCAATGCTTCAACATGTTGAAAATCGGGAATCCTGTGGTCAAATCTTGATGCACCATGTCGGTACACCAGACTTTAATCGGGCAACCTTCACGAAGCGTTAATAGACCAGTCGTATGGTCAAGTTGACTGTCCATCAACACCACATTGGTGATGCCTGTATCACGCAATTTGCGCGCAGGTTGTGCAGCTTTAAAATCGAAAAGCTGCTGACGAATATCGGGGGAAGCATTGCATAAAATCCAATCGACACCATTTTCAGAAATGGCAATTGAAGACTGGGTACGTGCTTTGGCTTGAATGGTGCCTTGACGAAGACCATGACAATTGTGGCAATTGCAGTTCCATTGTGGGAAACCACCGCCCGCTGCTGAACCTAAAACATGAATATACATAGATAACTTTTTCCAAAAAATAAAAGCCCTAGTCGTCTAGGGCTTTTATTCGATTTAGGTCTATTAAATCTTAACGTGCTTCGAAATACATTGTGATTTCAAAACCGATACGGATATCTTGAAAAGCGGGTTTAGTCCATTGCATGGGAGTGCTCCGAAAAGTTCTTACTTTAAAGTAAGAGAGTGGAAAGAAATTTTCTCAATAATTATATGAGTTTTATTGATTGATACCAAAGCGCTTTGTAATAATTCTGTAAATTTTACTGATTTGATTGTTATTTGCGATCAAGGATAATCCTGTTTAGCTAAGTAGGGGATTTATCCTCAATCTATATTGTGTCGTATATTATTCAAGAAGTTAATTCATAGACGAATATACTGAGCTAAGGTATGGTTATATTCTTTCTAAAAGTGAAATAGTTCTAGTTAGGAAAGACTTTTAATCCATAACCATTAAAATTACCGCCTGTATTGTTTCGCCCACCTTTACAATAAAATTTGTTTTCTAGACTTTTAAAGTTTTGATGATCTTTTTCGGGTCTAAGATATTTGCATCGGATAGGTTCGGTCACAAGGTCTGCCAACTGTAAACCTGTTGAATTTGATTTTTTACTAACAAATTCAATTTCAAAATTTAATTTTGAATTCTCCCAATGATGTGGTTCTAGGATTTTAGACCACGCCTATAAGTGATAATCTACTCCCCAATAAGCATGGGAAATGCTTGTTTTTGGAGTCAACCATGACACGAAGAAAACGTCGTAATCATTCAGCAGAGTTTAAAGTTAAAGTTGCTCTCGCAGCAATTAAAGGCGACCACACACTCGCTGAACTTTCTACTCAATTCGATTTACATCAAAACCAAATCATCGATTGGAAAAATCAACTGCTTGAGCAATCAGTCAATATTTTTTCACGACCAACAGCACAACAAGAACCAGAGATTGACCTCAAAGCTCTACATGCCAAGATAGGACATCAGGCATTGCAAATTGATTTTTTAGAAGGTGCGCTCAGAAAAATAGGGCAGCTGAGCGGCAAAAAATGATCGATAAGACCCATCAACTTTCGGTACGACAACAATCGCAATTGATTCAAATCAATCGCAGTACGTTGTATTACAAGCCCAAAGAGATTTCATCAACTGATTTGAGTTGGATGCGTCTAATCGATGAAATTCATCTCGACTACCCATTTATGGGCAGTCGAATGATACGAGATATGCTACAGCGTCAAGGACATCAAATAGGTCGGCGTAAAGTCCGACGTTTAATGCGCTTGATGGGAATACATGCCTTGTATCCAAAACCCAATACCAGTAAGCCTAATCTTGCACACCGTATTTTCCCATATCTGTTGAAAAACATGGTCATCGATCACTCTAATCAAGTCTGGTGTACAGATATCACGTACATTCCTATGGCTAAAGGCTTTGTCTATCTGTGTGCAATTATAGATTGGCATAGTCGTAAAGTACTGGCTCATCGAGTATCGATCAGTATGGAAACAGACTTTTGCATAGATGCGTTGCAAGAAGCAATTGTGAAATATGGTTGTCCAGAGGTGTTTAATACAGACCAAGGCAGTCAATTCACAAGCGAGGCATTTTTGAATGAGTTAAAATTGCGAAATATCCGTATCAGTATGGATGGGAAAGGACGATGGATGGATAATGTGATGATTGAGCGTTTATGGCGCAGCGTGAAGCATGAGGAAGTCTATTTGAAGGCTTACGATACGGTTAAACAAGCGAAACAATCACTTGCTGAATATTTGGATTTTTATAACATGATACGTCCTCATTCAAGTTTGAATAAGGC
Organism: Acinetobacter lanii; assembly: GCF_011578285.1. NCBI lineage: Bacteria > Pseudomonadati > Pseudomonadota > Gammaproteobacteria > Moraxellales > Moraxellaceae > Acinetobacter > Acinetobacter lanii. The sequence goes on from NZ_CP049916.1 coordinate 680,092, forward strand.
AACACCGGATGAATTTTATGATGAACATTTACTAAAAGTAATGGCAGCATAATTTAAATATTTAGAGCGGATTTATCACTTATAAAACTGAATTGAGTGGTCTAATTAACGGAACCACATTACAATTCTCGCCACTCTTAATTTTGTTAAATGAGTGTTTAAGTTTAATGTTGGAATGCTGATCTCTACTTTCAATTAGAATATGAGTAATTTTATCAGCTTGATTTCTTTCAACCATGAACCTTTGTATTCTTTCCAGTGAATATTTAAGGGCGATATCATAAGGATTTTGTGGCGTTGAGTATTTTTCTAGTAATCTTTGTTTATCTATAACTGTTGATATTAAAATAAAGTTAGTAGATTCAATTATTTCTGTAAGACGACCTAAAAAAATACCTCTAATTTTGGGATCTTGTAAGCATTTAAAGTCACCAATACAATTCATCATGTCATATCCATGAATAATAGTTTGATCATGACCAAATGTATCGAACTTAAGTTTTTGAAACTTCGGAACTGCTTCTTTTGCGTAATAGTTCTTGTCAAAGATACAAAATGCTAATACAAAATAGCGATCATCTTTTTTGAAGTTTTTTAAATTATCTGTACCACTTTCATCAACAAATACTGTATATGCGTTAAATTCTGGCATTATTATCTCAACTATTTGATTTTAAATATTAAAATTTTATTTTTTTACAGGGGATAAAAAGGGGAAGAAAACTTCCCCTAGTTTTAAAATATTTTTTAACTAAATTAACGTCACGCGACACAAGGTTTGTCATTTCGATACTCATTAATTCAATTACTTAGTAAGCATTGCGACACATGATGACAAGAATCAGCGACACAACCTATGACAATTTTTTGATAAAACGACACAACCTATGACAATTTTTGAAAGTGTGTTTTCAATGTCTTGTTCTATTGCAATCAATAACTACGATATTAATTTTACCTTCCTGAGCTGATCGACTATTTGCAATTAGCATTTCTTGTAGTTCCTTAGTAGTGTTAGGAACAGGTTTTCCTCTACCCAACGTTTTAAGCTTTTTATTATCAGTTCTGTTACCAAACCAAAGTACTAAATAAATACCTCTACCATCGGCTCTCCAATCAGTGGTATATAATTTATCAAGTTGTTGGTCAGCTCCAGTCCAAAGGTCGCGATGCCACTGACCTTTTATCTCAATTGGTAGACGAGATTTACCCACAGAGCAAGTGATATCAACTTCTTTATCATCTGCAACATGTGCTTCAGGTTCATATGTGATTGTATTATCACCTTGACGAAGTAAACCGATTAAATGGTCACGACATCGTTCCTCCTCAAAAGGCTTACCTTGATCATTGAAAAAACCACGCCAAGATTCAGCATCGTCACTCTTGATTTTTGCTTGCACGATACTTAGCTCATCTAATATGACTGTTTGTAAATCAGAGCTTGATTGAGGATTATCATTAGTAATAAATGCTTTAATTGTATTGATCGTTGGTGGTATATAAAGATGCTCACTACGAATAAGTTTTTGTTCATACTTTACTGTTTTGATTAAGTCTGTATATTCGTCGAAAGATGATATTTTTAAACGTTCCATAGCTTTACAAGCTTCATCACTATAGTTTTTACCTAATAGTTTAATGAGCTGAACTATGAATTTTGAAGCATCCCAAGGATTTGTATCTCCAAATGTTCCTCCTATAGGTTGACCTACATTTGGCCATAAATTGCGGAAAGTTGTAATAATCCACTCTAGTTGATTAGTATCTAATAGATTTTTGTAATGATTCTCTCTGTAGCGACCAGTTATTCTATCTCGTAAAGTCCAAATTAAACTTTTATCTATTGGTTGACTTCCTAGACTATTGATTGTTTCTTCAAAATTTATAAGTAGGTTGACAGATATCCAGTATTTTCGTCGTTCTTCATTCACTAATAAATCTAAGGACGGAATGAGCTGTTTCAATTCTTCAAATTTTCCATTGTGTAGTAAACAATCCGCAAGTTCCTTTTCATCCTCATTATTAAGATTTTTAAACTTATTTAACCAATTTGTTGCTAATTCAGTACCTAATTCAGCGTATTCTATTTTTCTCATAAATTGTGATAACCCACCAATATGAGTGCATTGAGCTTCAAAGTGTGGCTCATAAAAAGCTTGTATTGCTTCTTTGAATTTTTTTCTTTTTTTAAGTTCTTCAATTATATGTGTATAAAGGTTACTGATTCCCGCGTGCTCATCATATCGACGATACGATAAAAAAAGATAGGCAGCTATTAGTCTCTCATCTGGGAGATCAGAAAAATATTTACTATTTCTAACACGTTCAGCTAATCCAACTATCAGGATAAAACTCGCTTCGTAGTATCGACCTTGAGGCAAAATAGTTGCAATATCTTGTGCATTCACATCAGGTGGGTTTTTAATTAAATTTGCCTCAAAACCCTCCATACATGCTTCAGAAATATCAGATCCGATCCAATCTGATATACGTTCATGTGCAGGGATCTCTTTACTGATGTCAGTGAATAGACGTAAATAAACTTTAGCGGGTGTAAGTATCAGTTCATATTCACCTTGGCATAATCGATTGATACTTGAGATGTAAAATAATCTGTGTTTGGCTCGATCTGTAGATTTTTTAACTTCTCTTTGTTTTTTCCTTTCAAGGTCTTTAATTTGCCAATCTTCTAATTCAATGACAGAAATTTGATTTAACCAAGTTTGATCATCCTTGCTATTGAGAGTGAAGGGTAATGCAGCCTCTCTTACTTCCTTGCCAATTTCAGCATCGTGACGTGTTAATTGAACAATTTCTTTCCAGCGAATATCTTTCGAATTTTTTAAATACAATTTTTTAAGAATGAATATTAGATCTAGAGTAGTAAGAGCTAAGCCTGAAGATCGACTTGAAAGATATATCGCTCTTTGCCAAATATTTCCTTCGTGGGGTAAATCCAACAAAACCATGTACTGTAGCGCTTGCTTTGATATGTAATCATTTTTTAAATATTCTGCTAGCTCTTTAATACTTTCGCCTTGATATCCATATGTATTCCCGAAAGGTTCAAGCCATTCCCACAACTTTTTAGGTGTAATAGCATATTTTTCTATAAATCTTAGAATCAATCGGTATGCAAAATTTTTGGCTTCACTTTTAATTTCTGAATCATCATCTTTCCCAAGGGTTTTAAAGCCCATAATAAAATAGTTTAGAACATATTCAATTTGTTCTAAAGGTAAATTTTCTTGTAAATACCATAATGTTCCGACAGTATTACTATTTATTTTTAAATATGAAATAGCAAGATTAGCAATTAAATCATCATTGGTTTTGTTGTAGCCAGTATCATCTAATAACTCTATTGCTAATCTAATAGATGACTCATCACCTAATTGAAATAGGGATGTATATATACTAGGCCAATCTATAAATTGTTCTTGAACAGCTAGAGCTTCACCAGCTGATTTACGTATTGCAAATTCTATTTTGGAATCATTAATAAGATTAGTTAATATTTGGATAAAATCATTTGGAAGTTGATATCCTTTAATGACGTCTATTAGAAAAAGTTTAAAGCCAAAGGGAATATCAGATTGAATTATAATTTTCTGGATTTGAGATAAGATTATTGGCGTTGTGAAAGCTCGAATGCTGTATCCATTTCTATTATAAAAGTTATAAAAACTAGGATTATTTTCAGCTAAATCTTCAATACTATTTAGTAGAGTCTGAGCTTGCTCTACTGTTATTGTTCCAACATCACCATATTCAAGAATACCTATAGGGTCTGCTTTCATAATACTTGAGACTAAAGCAGGGTCACTCAGTAGCCATGAATGTAAACCACGTAAGTTACTCGGAACAAATTCATGGCTATGGAACAAGGATAAAAGACGCTTACGTTTACGGTTAGTATCAGCTAGTTTTACTAGCCATTTTGCTCCTAAGAACTCACCAATTCGACGATGAATGTAAGTAAAACGTTCTACTCCATTTGATCGAAAAAGGCGTGAACCTAAAACTAGATCGATTTTTTCAGTGCCAGGAAGTTGTTTAACTTCACTTATCGGTAGTTCACCGTCAATTAAATTTATAATTGATTTTCTAGAAATAGCTTCATTACCTGTCAGGATTAAACTGGCGAAAGCAGCTCCTGCTGCATCAAGTGAGACTTCGCTTGGCAATTGTGCTTCAGATTTAGATTCCGAATGTTCTGCTCTTAAAATTTCTATAGCTTGTTCAAATAATTGGGTTAAAGATTCAGGTAGCTCTCCCTGAATTGCAACTTTAGCAATTAAACTAAGAGTTTGAGGGTTGCCTAGCAAATCATCCAGATTTTTAGCTGTAAAGTGAGTGATAATTTCTTGAGCTCTTTGGGTGCTAAGGTTTTGTTCAAGAAATATAGCCATATCATTTTGAGTGAAAGGATTTAAATGAAGTTCTAAAGGTGATTCTGAATATTGTTCTCTTATAGCTTGTATGCCTGTAGCACTTTTCCAATCTGCTGCACGGCAAGCTAAAATAAATTTTGGATATCCTAAAAATTCAAGCTTTTGCAATACTCCATCTACTGCATCACCATCATTTTTCGAACTTACCTCATCGAGTGAATCAATAACTAATATGCTATTTTTACCAAGAAGAGGGCGGGGATCGGCACGATTTAGTAATTGACGTGCAGTACAATATGCGTAATTTTCTAAGTTTCCTAGCCATTCTAAAAGGCTAGACTTTCCCATTCCTGCTTCACCTAAAATAACCAATGAATTAGTTATTTCAAGTATTTCATGTTGACTAATTTTTTTTTGAGTATCATCACATTGATACCATAGAGTTCTCGGGATCATGATCTAAATTTAATAAATATTGTATAGTTAATAGACTTCTCATAATCTTAGCATGAATAGTTAGTCGATTAAGAAATTGATTTGAAGGGAAAATACAAATGGGGAATAAGTGAATTTTACTATCTTTTTATTGCAGAAAATTAAACTTATTGTTGATAATAGTGGGTTTATTGCTAAATTTACTATAGGTATTGGTATATGTTTTATCCTTTTATATTTTTGGCATATTGATTACTTTCCTACTGATTTATCATTAGGAGATGGACTTTTATTTTTCTTAATTACAATAAAATTTTTATTCATCTATGTATTCTTTTTGGGCTCGCACTATGCGCTTGGAAGTGTTTTATTATTTTGTCTAAGGGCTGTAGGGAGTTTTTTCAAGGTTTTATTTTCATTGCGAATAATATTGTCTAAAGGCTTAATTGACCTAATTTTTTTTGAGTTAAATTTCAAAGGTTTTTTTGAAAAAATAAGCAATAATTCTATTAAATTTTTGTTTTACCTTTTTGGTTTTGTTTTTGCATTAACATTTTATAGTGGGAAATCAATAAATATATTGGTAATGCTCTTTTTAAGTATTCTTTTAAAAATTTTTATTGATAAATTTATAGAGAACTTGAGAGAAAATAACGAGAAATTAGCTGAAAATGAAAGTAACAAAAAAAATATAAAGCTTTCAATGATGTTGCTTTATATCCTACTGGTTCCAAGTACTGTATATGTTTTTTATACTGAAAAATCCAAAAATATTTTTATTAATATCGCATTAGGCTCTGTCAGAGAGGATGAAAAAAACAGCTTGATCTTTATCAAATCGGAATATAAAGACTTTTTTCCAAAGTTGAGTATTGGAGAGAAAAAAGGTGAATATGTAGAGATAAAAAGAGTTGAGATATTATTAAAAGGGATTGGTAAGAATGCATTGATTCAATATAAGACTAAAACCAAAGACCAGAATTCAAAAGATGTAAAAATAAAAGTTAAAGTTGAAGTTCCTAATGAAGCCCTATTAATTGTAAGAAGATCCCAGCAAAAGGACTAGATGGGATCGGGGTTAGTTTAGTTTATTAATTACAAATTTTTAAAATATCCTCTTTCTTAAAAAGCCTAACTTTTTTATCTCCCTTTCCCAAATAGTGAGGCTTCATAATTCCTATCTTCTGTAAGTTAGTGATATGAGAGTGGCGCATACCTAAGAGTGTGCTTGCTTCAGCACCAGTGATGTATTCCTCTTTTAACTTCAAAACTTCAGTTAGTTCATTCTTATTGATGAGCTTCCAGTAAATTAAATCTTCAATATGCAAGAATCCCGTATCACACCAATATTTTTTCATCCAATTAATAGGACAGTTCAATTGCTTTGTTGCCTCTGAGTAAGGAACATAATCTTCGCTATCAAGTTTATTCTTAAGGTTTACTAGAGATCTAGTTTTGATTTGAACTGAGATAGGATCGTTCTTATCTTTGCTAAGAATACCCTTTTGAACTAGTACAGCAACCTTATTCGGACTAATCCCTAAAAGTACAGCAGCTTCTTTTAAAGAGTAATAATCTGTACTCTTCGCTAGAAATCCTAACTTATTTTTTTGTCTACCAGTACGTGTTGGATAGTGTTGAATCACTTCTAAATCAACTGAAATTATATTTTGAACATCTTTCTTTAAAAAAATGTTAATGGGTGTCGAATCAATATGGGGTCCATGAACGGGCATAATATCTATTGATGCTAATTTCTCCACAAGATTTGTAGGGTTTACTTGCAACTGTTTCGCTAAATGAGTGGTCAGTATATATTTACTATCAAATTCATAAAGTTTTTTCTTTGAATACTGTTTAGGCCCATCTACAGCTAGTTCATCTTGTTCTAAACTGAACCACCCTATATTTGCTAGTTTACGAGCAGTTTCATAATTAATTTTTAAAACTGCAGAAATCTTTTTGAGGTCAATATGCTCATTATAGATAGCTGTTGTTTCTTGTGTATACGCTGTAGGTTTATCCTTATTCACTAGACCCATAATAAAGCGCTCAATATCTATACTTGATATCTTTCCATGGTAAAGCTCCTTTTTTCCTAGATTTAGATAGTCATTTTTAATTAATTTATCAAGTTCAAAACGAGAAACTTGCAAAATACGTTTTATCTGATGATTCCTAAGTTTTTTAGAAATACTTTTTTCACTAATTTTGTATTCTTCGGCATTTTTTTCAACGACTTCAATATGCTTCTTGAATTTTTTTTCATACTTTAAAAAAGGTATTAACTGTACTCTAGGATGTGAGTAATTGATTCTAGAATTAATAAGAGCACTGAGTTTAAGCGCGGATACTTCAGGATTATGGAAATACTCATGGACATAGCGAGAAACTTTTGAATCTGTATTTGATCTATCGAACTTAAAAAACTCATTAAAAGCATTCCAACATGCTAAGTAATCTTTAAATAATATGTTGGAGTTAAAATTTAGAACGTCGATAAACCAAAAAATAATTTCAATAGATTTTGCCTCTTTAATTGGTGCCTTATGTAATTCAAAACCACAACAAGCACAGTTTTGAACCCCTGTTTTTGGTTGAATTGGATTTTCACAATTTGGACAAGTATCAATCAAAAAACATGAGTGAATAGGGCATGCATAAATTGGTTTGAGCATCCATAGTTTTTTTAGATACGCTTTTTCAGAAAGGCATAGAGGGCAGTAACGTATGTTATTTAATTCTAGTAGCTCAAGAGAGATCTCAATTGCTCCTAGTGTCCTTGGCGATCTACTAGTTGGTTTTGCTCTTTTAAAAGCTAGAAATGAGTAACTACTATCTATATTTAAAGCGTTTAGAACTAAGCTAAAACGTGGTTCATCTGAGAGATGATGATTTAGTGATTTTTTAATGATGGCTTGATACTTATCTTTCCCTACTAAATTAGAAATAGAACTATGTAAATTAAGTTTAGAGGTTCTTAGTAGAAAGCTGATAGGTGATTCATCCTCATAAGGGATTGCTTGTATTAAAAGAGAATTTTGCATAATTATGGTTATTTCATAAGTGAGATGATTTGAGAGATATTCATTTCGAAGGGATTTTTATTTTGTTTACTAATGTATAGTGTGATACCTAATTTCCAAGCATAACTAAAATCATTAGAATTTATGACTTGCCGACCATCATTTAAAGCATAAGTAATACTTTCTCTAATAAGACTCATAATGTATGAGTGATAACCTTTCGTTGCTAATTGAATTTGCATGCCTATTAGTTGGCTATCTAGTGGTGGTATAAAACTAATATTTTGCCTATTGAGATTTCTTGAGACTTCTGCAAGAAATGCAAATAGACTCCCTCCTTGGGATGGATCAACAGTTAATGGGTTTAGCTGGTAAATGAATGGAAATCTACGTGCAATTTGACTATCTATTTGAAGCAGTGGAACAAACTCTGGTAAGCCAACCAAGCAAAAGCTAATACCAGTTCGATTGACTAGAGTTTTAAGCCAATTTCCAGTTGTTCTATTCATCCTCGTAGAAGTTGGTTTACGCTCAAATAAGTGATGGAACTCATCTAAAAATATGAGCTTAGTTTCGCATTGAGCAAGTAAATGAATAAGCCTACTCGTTAGGTATTCAGTAGTGCCATACCCATTTTCACAAGTAAGATCACCAAGTTCTTTGAGCATCATTATAGCTAATGACTTTACGGTGGCTGGTGAGGGCACTTCTACATAACATACTGGAATAATAATTTTTTTATGATCTTTTTCAATTTTTTCTGTACGTGGCATCAGGCTTAAGATTGCTTTGCACAAGGTTGTTTTTCCTAATCCACCTTCTGCGAGCAACATACTTCCAACTGGTTCACTATAGGAAATGCTTCTTTTGACACAATCTTGTATACCTGTAAAAGCTGTCATAAATTCATTTGAAGTAATGACGATATTGTTAATAGATCGAATTTTATCGAATCTATTGTCAAATTTTTCCATGTTTAAATACCTCCAAAGAACCAAACTGCTCAATTGGAGTCGGTATATTTATAGTGGAAACAGGTTGTTCAGTTTTATCCATTTCTTTCGAAAAAAGCTGCTCTTCAACTTTTTTTAATTGCGTGGGAAGTTCTAAAGTAAGAGGCTTTAATCTCGGTTTATGTTTAATAAGATTGCTTTGTATCTCGTGCATAAGTTTATACAGGTGATATAAGTCCGACTTTGGACCAATCCTTTGTTTATCAGATTGAGTTTGGGCTTTCTTTAACTTTTGCACTTCAAGATGTGTTACGCGTGACAAACCAAATGTATAGTCTGGATTGGTTGAGTCTGCTTGAATGACAATATCTTTATCGTTGGGATCAATGATGAAAACTTCGTTTAAATTTAAATCGTCAATCAGTACAGTAACTGTTTTTGTGCCTTGCGCCTGGAGTGTCGTCAGCGCATGAGAAAAATAACTAATGCCGTCTACTCGGACTTGACCGTGATTAATACTTCTTTCAATAGGCCTGCGACATAAAATTTTTGCATCTATATCAGTGAGAAAACTGGGGCGAATATCTTCAATTGCATCTTGCCACATAATAATAGGAGAGCGACCAGTCGTATGGTGAATGGCTTTGTGATAGACATCGTGGATCCAGGTATCTATATATTGTTTCAATTGTTCTAAAGTTAATTGAGCAATTTTATTGGAGTTATAGCTCCCTCTATCTATCGGATTTGAAAAAGTTGTGCCAGGTAATTTTTGAAGAATCCCATGAGTGAGTGTGCTAAAAAAGCGTTCAATATGAGGCTTGTTATTTGGAGTACCGACTTGAGATGGAGTTAAAGTAATTTTCAGCTGTTCGCACACTCGCGCAAGTGAATTATTTTTAAACTCAATTCCATTATCAGGAATGATAATACTAGGAATACCTCCTGGTAATTTATGATTTGGCCGAGTAACCATGTCCTTAATAGTTTCTAAAGTAGTTGCAGCGCTAGGTGGATACATACTGATATATGTACCTACAATTGTTCTTGAATAAACATCAATTGCACAAGCAAGAAATGGTCGTCCTAAAGCAACCTTATTCTTTGGATCGACTATAATAATATCGAGATAATGTGTATCAATTTCGACCATATAAAGAGCAAAAGGGCTAATAATGCTTTTGCCGGCAGCTTGAAAAGTTTTCTTCGCTATACGAGAGCCTTTCTTTATTTTTAATTCAATATAAGGGTCTAGTTTTTTGATGTGTCGTTGGATACTCCTCAGTGTTGGTAACTGTTCCAAGGAGATCCCTTGCTCTATGAATCGACCAAGCATATAGGCTTGTACATCTTTACTAGTTCTATATTCAGGTTTCAAATAGACTTCATTAATTGCTTGATTCAGAATTTGGTAGACTTCAGGTGGGAATCTTAAGTGATGATTGCCTATATATTTATCTTGTAAACAGAGCTTGTTCTGCGAAAATTTTTTATATTTAGTAATCCACCTTGCGACAGTACGGCAGGAAGGAGGGTTAGGATCTTTAATTTCAGTCGAGATATGCTCTATTAATTTTGATAAATGTTGAGGGCTCGTAGGGGATTTTAGAGTTTGAACAGCACTTATAACATAACGTTCTTTACGGTGTATTTCTGAATTGTGTTTAGGGTTGATCATCAGCTTATCAGGTGAAAATACACATAGAATTTCACCTTGTTTGTAGCGGCTTTCAAACTCATTCGGGGGTATTGAAAATGATTTTCCACCAGCAATTGCTGCATATCGTATAGTGTTGTAGGTGATTGAACCAATTTCAAAAATATAGTCAGGATGTTCTTGAAAATAAAAACGAAAACCTGGTTGCGGGATTAAAAGAGTATTGTTCATATTAATAGGCCTCGCTTATTTCTTGTTTGACGGGGCTAATTTTTATTATTTGATGAAAAAATAAATAATCAGCTAGTTCTGGTTTGAGGCCTATTGATTCAAGTGTTCTATAGACTTGATTCGAGTTATCAAACTTTTTGAGCTTTAAATGGTCTATAGCATAATTTATTTCGAAGGTATTCCAGTTGAATCTATGACCTCTTTGATACCAATAAAGCAGCTGGGAAATTTCTGTTTCGCTTGGTAAATCAGTGTTATCTATTAGCTTAAAAGTAATATCAATTGAGTGAAGTAGGTCTGAAAGTATTGCAAAGCGGTTTAAGTCTTCAGTCGATAAAGAAGCTATGGAAGGTTTGACCTCATGAACTTCATAAGTCCCTTCTTTTGTTTGAACTAAGAAATCTGGAAAACAATACTGTTCATTAGCTAGCAAAATTTTTAATGCTTGTGAACGATAATTTATGATGTTGGAATCTTGTTCTAATGAGATTGCATGAGCGAGTTCCAGTCGGCTTTCTAAGGGTATTGCTCCACAACACTTTTCACTCGGGAAAAGTGAAGTTCGACGACCAAAAGCACCTTGGTAGATTTTGCGTTGTCCATGAAGTGTGGCTGCTACATTTGCTGTTGATGCAAATGCTATCCTGATTTGTTCTAGGATGTTTGCTTGAATATCATTTTTTGAAAATCCTGCTTGATAAGGCATATCTGTTCATCCATAAGTAGTTATATTCTCAGTAGATATTTGAGAGTGAGCTAATCTGTACTATTGCGATCGAATAGCACTTACTTGACTGGTGACGATATAGAGGAGATACTATGATTCTCACGTCTTTATATTCTTCTATATAAAGTCACCAACGGATCCTTTTTAGGGGTCCGTTTTTTATTGAATTTTTCTCTAGTTTTACATAATTACTCCAATGGTTTTTCTGAGTATTTAGAACTTTGGTGGTGCGTGAACAAGACGTAACAATAATTTCACGCAACTAATAATCATCTTTAATTCCTAATTTAACTGCGATTTTGTGGCTCTCTCCTCGGATAGGAGGTCTATTCATTTTCAAGACTCTATATACCAATTCTGGTGGAAAGTTATTCTCTTTAGCCCAATCTGAAAAGGACCTCCCTTGCTTTCGAAATTCTGTTTTAACTTGCTCAATAGATTTAGCCATACTGTAGAAACTTGTAAAATATAGGAGGAAATTTAGTTTCAAAAAAAAATTAAATCAAGCTATTTTTTAAATTAATTTGTTGTTTTTTAAGTAAATTTTTTTAAAATGATTATCTTGGTGTTTTCATAATATTTTTAAAAAACTATCTAAAATATTTAGTTTTGCTCTTTTTTTCTCTCCATCTAAATCAATTTTTTGATCTAAATTTATAAATTCCGAATTAAGTTCTGGATATTTTAATAAGAGTTCATACAAGTACTCTTTTTGAGTATTTAAGCTAATTATGTTTTTGTTTATTAAATCTTTTTCAATCTCTATGACGCTTTTTAAGCGGGTATTTAAAAAATGATTTCTGTTCTGTTTCAGTTTCTCAGTTTCGCTATAAAGAAATATACGACTGTTACTTTCTGACCTTTTAAAACTCAAGAATCCATGACGTAATAAGGTTCTTAAAGATGCATATATGTGCGATGCATGAATGGTAGAATTTTTTCCTTTAAGATTTTGAATATTTTTTAAAAACATTTTCGCTTCCCACTCATGGATTTCATTTTGAAGAAAAACTTTTTCAAACTTTTCTGCGTATGGAAGATAAAATTGAAACATAGCTATTAAATCTTTCTGATAAAAAAAGGAGATTATAATCCGTGGATATATAGTCCTCAATTGGTGATATTTCTGTTTTTGAGTAGTTAGTTGCAAATGTCAGAATTATCAGTAGCGATCGGTCAATTAATCCGCAATAGACGAACACAACAAAAGTTAACTCAGGAATCTCTTGCCCTTCAGTCTGGGATAGATCGTAGTTATATGGGACGTATTGAACGTGGTGAGGTTAATCTCACTGTTGAAAAAATTTATGAAATTGCTATTGTGTTGAAAGTTAGTGCCAAAGAATTACTACCTTAAAATTAAATCACCTATTACATTCAATAGTTTTTGGTCTTTATGACGCTCAATGAGTCTTGCTGACATTCCTAAAGAAATGGGTGTTTCAACATCTAAAACTGGGTGATCTCCAATAAATAGCATTTCAGACATTTCACAGCCGAAATGCGTCTTAATGGTTTCATAAATTTGCTGCTCAGGTTTTATAGTTCCAACTTCATAACTAAACACAATTGCATCAAATAAACTAGGAAGTAGTATTTTGAGTTGTTTACCATAAGGCATAGCTAAATTGGAGCAAAGTGCAATTTTGAAACCATTTTGTTTTAAAGTTTGAAGCGTAGGTATTGTATCTTCATAGAGTTCAATTGTACTTAATTCAAGCTGAAGATCATTGTTTATGTCCTTTAAAAGTTGTATTGGAAGCTCTTCTCCAAAAAGCATAGCTAATTGTGAAATATCAATAGCATTTGACATAATAATACTTGCATCTTTTGTGCTTGGCTTACGACCGTTGGCTTTTAGCCACTTCATCAGTTTACGATACGGAGATCTGCTTGTACTTATTTTTACAAGCGTTCCGAAAGCATCAAAAACAACAACTTTAGGAAAGTGATTCATGATTTCAACAATAGATACGAAGTTTATACTGTGTTTAGTTTAGCAAAGATTAAAAATACAATTTGATTCATTCTATATTTTCAAAATTAAAAGGCTCAGAATATTCTCTAAGCCTATTTTTCAAACAGGCATAAGTTTATTACCCTGTTCTGTACTATTAATTCTTAATACTGGTTGTATACCATCACCTTTAAAATCATAAACTATGACATCAGGATGATTTTTATCGATCCCTTGACCTATTGCGACACATGCAGCATTTGGAGCAATGACAAGTAGGTGGACCAATGCTATTCCATAGTCACTTTTTAGTTTTATTAACAGTTTTTGGATTTGTGCTGTTAGAATCTTTACATTTTTAGGATGAGGGATACTTTGGCCACCTCTATATTGTTCTAGGTTCGTAATTTCGATAATTTGTATATTCTTTTCTTCTGCTATAGCTCTAGCTGTTTGTTGTAAAGGTTCTGCAATTGCTGTGGCATGAATACATAATACTATTTCAGATTGTTTCTCGAGATTATCTAAACCAGTGACTTCATTTATTGGATCAATCATAGCAGTACTAGGCCATTCCCATTTTTGAGTGTCTCTTGATTTAAACATAGGAATAAACTCTCCTTTATTTCCCAAGAGTGCTCCTAATCCAATCAAAGCTGGCATAGGACCAAATGCGAATATTGCGGCCTTATGATTGTGGTGCTGAGTTTGTCTGTAAGCGTCCGCTGAGCCCCACTTTTCCTGACTCATTAATACCGCGATAGTGTCCACTAAAATTTAAGTGGACACCTATTTATGGATTTAAAGACAGTTATAGACACTGCACCAACGCTAAAAAAGCCCCGTCGAACCTTCACGGCTGAATTTAAACATCAACTTATTCAGCAATGCCAGCAGCCAGATACATCGGTGGCTAAGGTCGCAATGCAACATCAGATCAATGCCAATCTGTTGCATAAATGGATTCGTCAGTCCAGATCAATGGTTCCATCATTAACAATCTCATCCATTCCACAGACCGACTTCCTTCCCGTCATTCTTCACCCGACGCCAGTCAAACAAGAAGCACCTCCGCCACCTGTGCCAGAGAAGAAAGCTACCGCTCATATCAGGATTCCATTACATGATGAACAAGGTTCCGTAAGGGATCAGATGATCGAAATCGAATGGCCGGTGGAGTCTGCAACTGAATTACTGCTTTTACTTCAGGGCTTGATCAAATGATCCGTATCGATGAAATCTGGTTGTCTACCCAGCCCATGGACATGCGTGCGGGTATGGATACGGCCATGGCGCAGATTATGAAAGCCTTTGGCTCAATCAAACCGCATTGCGCCTACCTGTTCTGTAATAAACGTGGTCATCGTATGAAAGTGCTGGTACATGATGGACTGGGCATCTGGCTGTGTGCCAGGCGGCTGGAACAGGGAAAATTCCACTGGGCTAAAGTTCACCAGGGTGAAAACGTAGCTCTCAGTCCAGAACAGTTACAGGCACTAATTCAGGGTTTGCCCTGGCAGCGCATTGGACGACAGCAAGTGGTAACAATGCTCTAAACTAGGCTGCTACATTCTGCTATTCTCCAAACGTTCTATTTCCTCTGCGTCATGACCTCAGGCATACTGCGGTCATGAAAATGCTGCCTGATTTAAGCCAACTCACCCATGAACAACTGCTGGAATTTACCCGGCAGTTGGCGATGCAGCATAAGTCTCTGGCACAATCAAATCAAGAATTAGAAAAATCAAACCAGCAATTGGATGCCAAAGTTCAGCATCTTTCTATTCTCAATCAAAAATACGAGCATGAACTGGCGCTGTTTAAAAATCATAAATTCGGCAGTAAAAACGAACATCTTACCGCAAAACAAATCCATCTATGGGACGAAGCGGTCGAAGAAGATATCGCAGCCGTTGATCTAGAATTAGAACGATTAAATGCAGATAAAACCGATGCAGTGACACAGAAAGCCACAGTCAACAAACCTAAACGTCGACTGCTGCCAGATCATCTACACACCATCCGTATTGAGCATGAACCTGCATCAACCCAATGCAGTTGTGGCTGCCAGTTACGTCGTATCGGCGAAGATATCAGTGAAAAACTGCATTTCAGACCGGCACAGTTCTACAAGGAACAGCATGTCCGTGGCAAATGGGTCTGTGATCAGTGCGACACTCTGACTCAGCAAGCGATGCCTGCCTATGTGATTGATAAAGGCATTGCTTCACCTGAATTGCTCAGCCATGTGCTGGTATCGAAGTATGCCGATCATTTGCCGCTGTACCGTCAGCGCCTGATCTATCAGCGGGCGGGCATTGATCTGTCCAGATCTACTTTATCTGACTGGATTGGTCGCTGCGGTGTGGAACTGGAACCTCTGGCCAATGCCTTAAAACAGGTGGTGCTGCAACAGCGGGTGATCCATGCCGATGAAACGCCGGTCACCATCATGCGGATGGGTGATGATGAGAAAAAACCGAAGAAAGGTTATGTCTGGGCCTATGCCACTACACAGTACAATCCAGTTCAGGCAGTGATCTATGACTTTCAGGATAGTCGTTCAGGTCAGCATGCTGAAGCGTTCCTGAATGGCTGGCAGGGTCATCTGGTCTGTGATGATTACAGTGGTTATAAAGCACGCTTTAAATCAGGCCAGGTCATTGAGGTGGGCTGCATGGCACATGCACGTCGTAAATTCCATGAACTGTATGTGACCGGGAAAAGTCAGATCGCTGAACAGGCATTAGTGCTGATTCAGAAACTGTATGCCATAGAAGCAGAACTCAGGAAAAAGACCGATGGTACAGCAGAACATCGCCGCGAATACCGGCAACAGCATAGCCAAACGGTGATGCAACAACTGTATGAATGGCTCAGCCAACATTATCTGGCGGTGCCATCGAGTTCTCCAACTGCCAAGGCGATCAATTACAGCCTAAAACGTTGGCAGGCACTCTGCCGCTATCTGGATGATGGCAATTTGCCTATAGATAATAACTGGATTGAAAATCAGATGCGCCCCTGGGCGTTGGGACGTAAGAACTGGCTGTTTGCTGGCTCGCTGCGCAGCGGCCAACGAGCTGCCAATATCATGACTTTAATCCAGTCAGCAAAGCTGAATGGACTGGATCCGTATGCCTATTTAAGTGATGTGCTGAAAAGGCTGCCGACGCATAAAGTCACCCAAATAGAAGAATTACTGCCACACCGCTGGAAATCCGACCAAAATTAAAAAATAGGCATGGGATTCAGCGGACGCTTACGTTTGTCTTAGAATTATATTAGCTTCTGTTTCAATACATTGTATAAAAGCTTGATCAAATAAATCAGGATGAGGTATTGAGCATTGAGGAATTAAAGCACCATTAATTCTGTAATTTAAAGGATATAAACTAGTTGAAATTTCTTTTAAATCAGGTGTTGAAGATACATTCCCATGAACTGGCCATAAAATGGAATATACTTGAATTGGTTCAAAGGCTAGAGCATCTAATAATTTTTCAGAATTTGTCTTATGCATTTCTCTCATTTTATTTAGAGTGAGAGCATCATATTCTGCAGCTGCTACTTTATCTATTAGGCGATGATGTTTGTCACAGAGTAGAAGAACATTTTCTGCTTTATTTGAAAGTGCTTCTGAAAGGTACGGTAATCCTCTTTCTCCATTATCTGAAGAGGCGATATTGTGTGCGTTATATGCATAGTTGCCTTTTCGCCCAGTTAGTTTGTCAATATTTAAGTTTTCTCCACATCCTGTAAACATACAACGGCCATGACTATCTAACATCACTTGGTGAATAGTTTTGCTAGTAAATGGATTGCCTCTTCCTGTTTTGATTTCATTACTATAAAAAGTTGTAATGAATTGAGATTTTTCAGTTTTGTTTTTAAGTACAATTGATGTGAAGTGGTAGTTAGCCCAAAGATCTTGTAAAAGGTTAAGATTGATAACTTCCTGATGGGTTATTTGTTTATCAGGAATAGATCGAACTTCGAGTGATTTTCTAGGTCCTAGAATGTACTCGACAAATTCTAAAAATTCATTTTTATTCAAATTTACACGGAAGGCTGATTGTAATTCCTCAGTTTTGTAGATAAGAAAAATTAAATTATCTCTTGTACTATCCCTTAAAAGCGTGACTTTATCCCAAGTTAAAATAGGCTTTACATGATCAATAAAGGCTTTAGCAAGTATTAGACTATCAAAGGGAAGGTGTTTGGTTTGAATGAGATCTAATGTTAGCTCAGAAGATGTAATATTCATAAAGTAATTAAAACCTAATGACAGAAGCAGTATTCAGTAAATTTTTTTTGAAACGAAAAATTTTAATTTCCTGGACTCCAACGATAATAAAAAATAAATTTCGATCTACATTTCTTGCTATACAGTGTTTCCAGTCCTCCTCATCAATGCTAGATTGAATTGGTATGTTTTGGGGATGGCTATGCCATGTACCCAAATAAACAGATGTACCATTAGATTCTTTATACTTTTTATCGAGAAACTTCTGGTGAAATGGATCTTTCATCACAAAGTTATATCTAGTTCTAATGTCTAGTTCTTGTGGGGTAGTAACGAATTCTAGTTGAAAGACTTGAGTACCTTGAATTTGATGTCCTATTAATATTCCGCAAGCTTCTTTAGCTTCAGATGAGATTTGACGATACTGTTCCCATATTTCAATGATATCTTTATTGATATGAACAGTAGCGTCAGAAACATGAACAGTTAATTGGTCATTCATTACAAATATCACATTCTGGATTCAATAGTGGTGTGAACAGTAATGATTTTGAAAAGCTAGAATAACGATCAGTTAACTCTAAATTTTCATTTAAAGCATCTAGATTAGAACCCTTCCAGCTTACCTTTGAAGACTCTTTGACTTTCCCTTGTAAAAAATTTAAGGCTAAATCTGTAGTGATACTAGCGGTTTGAATGGCAGATAAGTTTGAATAGGGTAGAAAGGCATTTCCACATCCTGAAAGATTTCTAGTTAAATCCTGATTTGGTTTTAAAAAATTAAGATTAGAAACTAAACCTCTACATAAATTTTCATTATCTACATAAGCACATCTTAAGCATCCTTTTTGCTTAGGGATATCTAAAACTGCATGCCCCCCAACACCATAGCCTTCTGTCCATGTATTAATTATGGCCGTTTCTACTTCATTTTTTATGCAGTAGTCATGAAATATCCGTTCTTTTGTCGGAGAGCCTATAGCAATGATAATCAGATCATATCTATTGATAATAGAATCGTTTCTCAGCTCGAGCAAACATCCATCAGCTGGGATTACGTTAACCCAAGGATATTTAGTTGTTATTCTAAATTGTAGTCCTATAGTTTTGTATTGATGTAAATATTCTATTGGTAGATAGTGTCTGTATATATTTTCTATGGAAAGGGTATCGGAATCGACAAGAGTTAGATTTCCTAATCCACATGATGCTAACTGATCTGCTATATAACCACCTACAGACCCACAGCCTACTAATAAAACGTGTTTGTCTTGAAGATCACAAAAAGCACCGCCACGGGGTATTAAGCTTGATTTATCAAATAATTTAATCGAGCATGCCTCTATATTCCATTCAGTGAAGCTTTCTAATTTGAGTGGAAAAGTTTTGTTTACTTTAGATTTTTTATATTGAAATTTTAGTCCAAACCAAGATTTTCCTGAGGATGTATCAATGTTAAAGATTACCCAGAATATATTCTTCCTAGTTTGAGCGAAGGTTGTTACGAATTTTTTTTTAGTATTAGCATCTAATAACTCGAAATGTTCCAAAAACCATTTAGGGAGGTCACTTACATTCCATGGAATAGAGGTAATACAAGGTAATGGGAGAATACAACCTAAATCAGGACTCTTTTTTCTTTGAGCTACTTGAATTTTAAAAAAAGGTTCTTTTGTTGCAAGATCATAATTTTCAGGGTGAACTAATACGCTACTTTTTAATCCGTATTTCCCTTCAGGCGCATAAACTTTTAACTTACAAAACTCAGGTGAATCTACTAGACAAAGAACATCATTAAATTTTGTATTATTTAAGCTATACCAACTGGCTAAGAACTCTCTTAGAAGCTCTTTTTTGTTTTCAGCTGGATCAGTTAAACATTTTGTAAGCAATTCAATATGCTTTTTTAATGAATCTTCAAATGCAAGGGTTGGAACTTCATAATTTACTGATACAGAGTCTGTGACATTCACACATATACTTGCTAAGTTATAATCATTGAAAGACAAGGTATGAGCAAGTCTTGGAAATTGCTGAGGATCTTTTAAATAAAATGAAGGCATTGAAGTTATTTCATCAACTTCAAAATGAATAAGTGTAATGGTATAACTACCAATAGTCACATTAACTTCTATCGTATCCCGAGCAAGTACATTGGCTGCAGATACTGAGTATCCACAGCTTTGTAGATGCTGAATTATTAATTGATAATTCATGCGCCTTGAGATGTTCCTACAGATCCAGCTGAAGGAAATACAACCTTAGCTGCTTCATTTTTTGAGTTATTTTTAGTACCTTCAGGGAAATCTTCGCCAAATATTTCTCTTAATAGATCGCATTGTTTGGATTCATCTGACTCATCAATGACTTTCTTTAAGTTATTTCTCAAGGTGGATAGTTTATTTTTCAATTGAGTACCTGTATCTATACTACTACCAAAGAAAATATCTCTGTATGGTGATACGGGTAAATCAACTTTTACTTTCCATTGACTGTCGTTTTGGTATAGAAAGTAATTTGACTGATCTAGTATTTGGTCGATAGTATTTTTCAAAGCTTCTAGATCATTTTCAAGGCCTTCATCATTAATTGAACTTTGAAACTTTTCTTTGAGCATTACAGTAAGACCGATCGAAAAAACCTTTCTGCAGGTATCCTCATGGAATTTGATGTTTCTCCATCTTTTAATATATCTAGTTAATCGTTTAAATTGCTGAAGTTTCTGTGTTTCATAAATGCCTGAGCTGTCTTTAGCATTGATCCAATCAATTAAACCTTTGGGATCTGAGTCAGACCACTCCCTATTATTTTCATCAGAATTTTTCTTGCCCACAGCTAATTTGTAATAACCGCTCTCCGATTTACTATAAATAGGGATATCAATATGTAAATCCTCATTTTTATAGTCAGCAGTGACACAAGGTTTTTTAATTTTAGCGTTCTTGAAACCTCTATTTTCTAGAATTTCTAAGACAACCTTCTTAGGTATAGTTGGATCAGTAGGGGCATCATTTTCATTGATGACTATCGCTCTATCTATATCGAAGTCTTTTCCTTTTTCCTTGATTGCTGTGTTAGTTGCTAAAGAACCTTGAATGAAATCTTCTTGGACGGGATAGCCATTTTGTCGAAATTTTTTGCGAATGTCTTCTGTAATGCTATCGTCTTTTTCACGTGCATTCTTATATTCCTCGCTTTGACGAGTTATGTAGATATTGGTGTTAAATGTTAAAAATTTACTTTGTAAGCCCATTTTTACCTTCTTAATCGATTATTTATTTTGAAATTAATTATTTGTTTGATTATTCAAAGCACAATTACCCCTTAGCCAGAATTAGCCAAACTTTTATATTCAACTTCAGATTTAAAATTTTAAAGTGATATGTTTTAAGTTACCCAATAAGAAACCTAGATCTCTTAGTGGGTATATATTGAAATTAGCATCAATGATAATTTCTGTGTCTATTGATGTTTTGACAGACCTTGCGTCGTCTTATGACAAACCATGTGTCGTTTTTGACAAACCATGTGTCGCATGACGATTAAGCGATTACCAGCTTAACGCACCACCTGTTTGGTAGTCAGTTACGCGAGTTTCGAAGAAGTTCTTCTCTTTACGTAAGTCCATCATTTCAGACATCCATTGGAATGGATTGGTCACGCCAGCGAACTGTTCAGGCAAGCCCAATTGAGCCAAACGACGGTTTGCAATGAACTTTAAGTATTCTTCCATCATTGCAGCATTCATACCCAATACACCACGTGGCATGGTGTCACGAGCATATTCGATCTCAAGCATTGTCCCTTCAAGAATCATTTGAACGATTTCTTCTTGGAACTCAGTAGACCACAGGTGAGGGTTCTCAATCTTGATTTGGTTAATCATGTCGATACCAAAGTTCAAGTGCATAGATTCATCACGTAAGATGTATTGGAATTGCTCAGCAACACCATTCATCTTGTTACGACGACCCATCGACAAGATTTGTGAGAAACCACAGTAGAAGAAGATGCCTTCAAGTACGCAGTAGAATGCGATCAAGTTGCGAAGCAAGATTTGGTCGTTTTCAGGTGTACCTGTTTTAAAGGTTGGATCACTGAGTTCTTGCGTATATTTCAAGCCCCACGCTGCTTTACGTGCAACTGATGGAACTTCGCGGTACATGTTGAAGACTTCGCCTTCATCCATACCTAAAGATTCGATACAGTACTGGTAAGCATGCGTATGAATCGCTTCTTCAAACGATTGACGCAAGATGTATTGGCGGCATTCAGGGTTAGTAATGTGACGGTAAATTGCCAAGACTAAGTTGTTTGCAACCAATGAATCTGCTGTTGAGAAGAAACCTAAAGAGCGCATCACAATCGTACGTTCGTCTTCAGTTAAACCATCTTCTGACTTCCAAAGCGCGATGTCGTGGTTCATGTTCACTTCTTGAGGCATCCAGTGGTTTGCACAACCGTCTAGATACTTCTGCCAAGCCCATTCGTATTTGAACGGCACAAGTTGGTTTAAGTCAGCACGACAGTTAATCATCGCTTTGTCATCAACTTGTACACGTTGCGCGCCCATTTCAAGCTCTTCTAAGCCTGGAGCAACATCCAAACTTTCTAAGGCAGCAGATGCTCTTGCCATTGAATCGGTTGAATGTTTTGTGGCTCTTTGATTGGTGCGAGCGGGTTGTGTAGCTGCCAAATTCGGCGCTGATGATTGTGCATCAGATACCACTTGCGAATGAGTCGCTTTTTGCGGTTCGATGGGCGCAGACTGGTGTTCAGGTGCAGCCGGTTTCTGTGAATCATCTTCGAAATCGTCCCAACTTAGGATAGACATATCAATTCTCACTTCGTTGCTTATATCTTTATAGACATCTCACACACGAAGATGTCCTTACTATAACGCTTATTCTGTGTAAGCAAAATCAAGTTTTGTTGATGGCGCAGGTTTTTCAAACCAAATCGCTTAAATCTCCACTACTTATTTTGATTACGCTTTTGTTGACGAATTTTATACCACGCGTACGTGACAGGGAGGTAAAAACAAAAAACAAAGGAAAGCACCAGAACAATCAGTCCTAACGTATAGTTATGGGTCATATGGAGCATGGTGTTATTCCTTCTCAAAAATTTAATCTCCCCATACCCCTCTTTAAAAAGAGGGGCTTCCATCCATTGATTTAATTTTTGGAAGTCCCCCTTTGAAAAAGGGGGATATAGGGGGATTTTTTAGAAACTCACCAATTATTGGCAAGCCTCACAATCAGGGTTGTCAATTGAACATGCCATTGGCACTGGTGCTGCTTGCGCAAAACCTTCTTCTTCAGCAGGGACTTCCGCTTTAGGTGCTTCTTTTGCAACCGCTGCTACAGGTGCAGCAACCGCAGTTGCTTTAACTGCATTCAATGCGCCCGTATTAATGGTCGATTTCTCAGCAGATGTTGCACCCAATGCACGGAGGTAGTAAGTGGTTTTAAGACCACGTAACCAAGCCATCTTGTAAGTGATGTCCAATTTCTTACCGTTCGCACCAGAGATGTAAAGGTTAAGCGACTGTGCTTGGTCGATCCATTTTTGACGACGTGATGCAGCATCCACGATCCAACGAGTATCCACTTCGAATGCAGTGGCGAAAATCGCTTTCAATTCTTCAGGAATACGTGCAATTTTTTGAACAGAACCTTCAAAATGTTTCAGGTCGTTCACCATCACAGAATCCCATAAACCGCGATCTTTTAACGCACGTACTAAGTACGGGTTGATCACTGTGAATTCACCAGAAAGGTTAGATTTCACATACAAGTTTTGGAATGTAGGCTCGATTGACTGAGACACACCACAAATGTTCGAAATGGTTGCAGTTGGTGCAATCGCCATCACGTTAGAGTTGCGCATACCGTCTTTTTGAACTTTGGCACGTAACGTGTCCCAATCCAAACGCGTTGTACGGTCAACTTCAAACATACGCTCAGGACGAGATTTCGCAACGATGTCTAAAGAATCGATTGGCAGGATGCCTTGATCCCACAATGAACCTTTAAATGTCTCGTAAGCACCACGTTCAACCGCTAAATCGCTAGACGTTTGAATTGCGTAGTAAGAAATCACTTCCATAGATTCGTCAGCGAAATCAACCGCAGCATCTGAACCGTAAGCCAATTGCATTTCATACAATGCATCTTGGAAGCCCATGATCCCCATACCCACTGGGCGGTGTTTCATGTTTGAATTGCGCGCTTGTTCAACGGCGTAGTAGTTAATGTCGATCACGTTATCGAGCATACGTACTGCAGTTTTAATCGTGCGAGCTAATTTCTCACGGTCTAACTTGCCACCTTGAACGTGTTGTACAAGGTTGATTGAACCTAAGTTACATACCGCGATTTCGTCTTGGTTTGTATTTAAGGTAATTTCAGTACACAAGTTAGAAGAGTGCACTACACCTACGTGTTGTTGTGGTGAACGTAAGTTACATACGTCTTTGAATGTGATCCAAGGATGACCTGTTTCAAACAACATTGACAACATTTTGCGCCATAAGTCTTTCGCACGGACTTTCTTATGCAGCATGTCTTGGTCTTTTGCGATGCTTTCGTAATACGCATAACGCTCAGTAAATTCAAGACCAGTTAAATCATGTAGATCTGGTGTTTCTGATGGTGTGAACAGTGTCCATTCAGCATCTTCAAAGACACGTTGCATGAACAAGTCTGGAACCCAGTTCGCAGTGTTCATGTCGTGGGTACGACGACGGTCATCACCGGTGTTTTTACGAAGCTCTAGGAATTCTTCGATGTCCAAGTGCCAAGTTTCAAGGTATGCACATACAGCACCTTTACGCTTACCACCTTGGTTGACAGCAACAGCAGTATCGTTCGCCACTTTAAGGAATGGAACAACACCTTGAGACTTACCGTTTGTGCCTTTGATATAAGAGTTCAATGCACGAACTGGCGTCCAGTCATTACCTAAACCGCCTGCCCATTTAGAAAGTAGGGCATTGTCACGCATAGAACCATAAATGTTGTATAGGTCATCTGCGATGGTGGTTAAGTAGCAGCTTGATAACTGAGGACGTAAAGTACCTGAGTTAAACAAGGTTGGCGTAGATGCCATGTAATCGAAGCTAGACAATAAGTTGTAGAATTCGATTGCACGTTCTTCACGGTTGTCTTCATTGAGTGCAAGACCCATAGACACACGCATAAAGAACAACTGCGGTAATTCGAAACGTACGTCATCTGAATGGATGAAGTAACGGTCAAATAAAGTTTGAAGACCTAAGTAAGTGAATTGGTTAGAGCGTTCAGGTTTGATCGCAGCTGCCAATTTCTCAAGGTCAAAATCAAGTAAATCTTTAGAGATCAGCTCAAGCTCAACACCTTTTTTCAAGAAGGTTTCTAAAGCATCGCCTTCATTGGTGTCTGTCGGTAGACCTAAGAACTCAAGACCTGTAGCAACCAAGTTGTCACGGAGTAAACGTGCAGTTACGTAAGTATAGTTTGGTTCTTGTTCAATACGGGTACGCGTTGCCATCATCATGGTGGTTGAGATGTCAGTCGCTTTTACGCCGTTATATAAGTTCTTCACGGTTTCATCAACAATCGCTTGAATGTCGATGCCTTCAAGACCTTCGCTCGCTTTCGCAATCGTTGCTTGCAAACGGCTTAAATCTAAAGGTTCAAGCTGACCGTTTGTACCGGTAATTTGAAGTGTTGGGTGATGATGCGCGCCCAATTGCTTACGCGCTTCAGAGCGTTGCTCACGATAGATCACATACGCACGCGCAACTTTTTGTTCGCCTGTACGCATAAGTGCTAATTCAACTTGGTCTTGAATCTCTTCAAT
Source organism: Acinetobacter lanii (assembly GCF_011578285.1). Lineage (NCBI taxonomy): Bacteria > Pseudomonadati > Pseudomonadota > Gammaproteobacteria > Moraxellales > Moraxellaceae > Acinetobacter > Acinetobacter lanii. Next base: position 705,566 of record NZ_CP049916.1, read on the forward strand.
GTGAATTGTGCCACCTGAAGGTAAACGGCGTTTGAAGGTATTCATTACCATATCGGTTAATTGTTCAATACGGTCATGGATACGGCTTGAATCGGTGCTTTGTTGACCTTCAACAGCCAAAAATGCTTTACCAATTGCTACAGAGATTTTTTCTGCATCAAAAGTGGCAACGTCACCAGTGCGTTTAATCACTTGGAGTTGACCCGGGGTTGTATTAGCGCTCATTGTCAGCGTAGCTCCATTGTCATCATTATTATGTTTATAGACCATTTGAATCGGACAAAATCTAAAGATTCATCTGTCACGACGTTTGAGGGATAAACACAAGACTTAGTGGTTTAATTTGATTTAAGGCACAAGATACGGGAATTTTTTATGTAGATCAATATTGACATTTTGATAATTTTTTTTCTGTAAAACGATTCAAAATTCCTTGTTGTTTTTGCTTGAAAAATGATTTTTTGGGTCGCGCTTTTTCAAGGGGGCAAGCATAGCAGAGACTCGAAAAGATGCTTATAGATAAGCCTGTGGATAACTATAAAAGTCGAAAAAACAGATCAGTGGTTGCTTAAAAAGTAGATACTGAAATAATTTGTATGTATTTTATGCAAATTATTTTGTGGTTGATTTATTGGGTTCAATACAGATTGGCTGTGCTATATAAAAGCGCCTAAAATTCAAGGATTAAATAAACTTAACAAAATGCAACGCTCGTGTATCAGTTTGGTGAACAATCTCTTGTTTACAATGTAAACGTGTGTATATTGCAAAATATAGTGTGTTGAATCTGCGCCTATTGAGTCGCAATGACAGCCTCAATGCAGGAAAGTTAACAAATATAGGGGCGATATATGAGCCAAGAAGAAAAGTTACCTAAAATTTTGATCGTTGAAGATGACGAGCGACTTGCGCGTTTGACGCAAGAATACCTAATCCGTAATGGATTAGAAGTCGGGGTAGAACCGGATGGCAACCGTGCAATCCGTCGAATTATTGCAGAACAACCGGATATGGTGGTGCTGGATGTGATGCTACCGGGTGCAGATGGTTTAACCGTTTGCCGTGAAGTGCGTCCACATTACCATCAACCGATCTTGATGTTGACTGCACGTACCGAAGACATGGACCAAGTCTTGGGCCTAGAAATGGGTGCAGATGACTATGTGGCAAAACCAGTTCAGCCACGTGTCCTTTTAGCACGTATTCGTGCATTGCTTCGTCGTACCGACAAAACCCCTGAAGATGAAGTGGCACAGCGTATCGAATTTGATGATTTGGTCATTGATAATGGTGGTCGTTCAGTGACTTTAAATGGTGAATTGGTTGATTTCACCAGTGCTGAGTATGATTTGCTGTGGCTATTGGCATCGAATGCCGGACGTATCTTGTCTCGTGAAGATATCTTTGAGCGTCTGCGTGGCATTGAATATGATGGTCAAGACCGTTCAATCGATGTGCGTATTTCTCGTATTCGTCCAAAAATTGGTGATGATCCAGAAAATCCAAAACGTATTAAAACCGTACGTAGTAAAGGCTACTTATTTGTAAAAGAAACCAACGGGATCTAAGATCCCTTTGGTGCATATGACACACTTATTATTAGGCTAAATTATACGTGTCTAAACACAGCATATTCCTGCGGATTTACGCAGGATTGGTCATCTTGGTTGTTCTTGTGGCGATCTTTGGGTATTTGCTGGTGCAAATTATCAATTATCAACGTGCCCAAGAATATCGAGAATCGTTGACCGATGGGATTGCCTTTGTGATTAGTGAGGGTGTTGCACGTCAACAAACCCCACAACAAAAGATGGATTGGATTTCGGATGCCTCTGATTTGCTCGAACTTCCGATCTATTATCTTGAATCCAATAAAGTCGAACTGTCTCGCACTGAACTCAAACGAATTGAGAAACAACAGGCTGTGGTGCGTTATGACGCCGAGCAGGGTGTTGCTTATTTGATTGTTGGGGTCAAGAACGATTTAAAACATTATTTATATGTGAAAATCGACTCGATTGGTGAAAAACAGATGAAAGCGATCCCGATCTTTATCTGGGATTATTTGGTTTATTATCCGGGTCAGGAAAAAGAATACCTCGCTAAGATTCAAAAGCACTTTTACTACAATGTAGACATCCGCAATATTTCTCAGCTCAGTCTCGATTCTGAACAGATTGGACGTTTGCGTTCCGATCAAAGTGTGATTTTGTACCAAGACAATGCTTCGGTACGTGGCACCACGATCTCGATTTTATCGCCTATGCCGAATCAACCGGGGGATGTGTTGGTGATGGGACCTGTGCCCATGTTTAACTGGATGCCATTTCAATTGGCGGCAGGCATTACCTTGCTGAGTATGTTTATTCTGTGTTTGGGTGTGTATGGGTTGATTGTGCCGATGCAACGTAAGCTGCGTCAGGTCAATGATGCCTTGGACATTATGCAAAAAGGCGATATGACCGTTCGTGTGCCGGTAGAAGGGCGTGACGAGATGGCCAACTTGGCATCCAGTTATAACAGCATGTCGGATCATATTCAGCGTTTGATTGAAGCACAGCGTGAATTGATGCGTGCGGTGTCACATGAACTGCGTACGCCTGTGGCACGTATTCGTTTCGGTATGGAAATGTTGGCAGAAGAAGAGGAATATGACTATCGACTTCAACAAGTGGACATGATTGATAAAGATATTGAAGCACTGAATACCTTGATTGATGAAATCATGACCTATGCCAAACTTGAGCAGGGTATGCCTTCACTGGATTTTGAAGAAATCGTGCTGTTTGAAGTGCTCGATCAAGTGGTGGTGGAAACCGAAGCCCTAAAAACCAACAAACGCATTGAATTGAATGCACCGCCCATCTCTTTGATGGTGGATGCTGAACGCCGTTATTTGCATCGTGTGGTGCAAAACCTAGTGGGTAATGCGGTGCGTTACTGCGATGATCAAGTCTTGATTAGTGGTGGAGTGACCGCGCAAGGTATGGCCTATGTCTGTGTCGAAGACGACGGTCCGGGTATTCCTGAAGATGAACGTGAACGCATCTTTGAAGCCTTTGCCCGCCTTGATGACAGTCGTACGCGTGCCTCAGGGGGTTACGGCTTAGGCTTGTCGATTGTGAGTCGAATTGCCTATTGGTTTGGTGGCACCATTCGTGTCGATCAAAGTCCAACGCTCGGCGGTGCGCGTTTTATTATGCGTTGGCCGGCACAACGCTTTAAAAAGAAGAAACATCAGAAAGAGTTCAAAGAGATTAAGGACAGTAAAGAAGCTGAAGACGGTAAAGAGCTTAAAGATTAATGCTTTAGGCTTTATTGCTTCATTGTAATATTGGGTCATCAATCTTCTAAGTCCCAATAAAAAAAGCACCGAGAGCGGTGCTTTTTTTTATGAAAGGGATTTGATCACTTATTGATAGTGATTGCCATGAGGTTCATTGATGCGTTTACCGTCACGGAGTGCGCTTAAGGCATCTGCATTAAAATCAATCAGTAAGCTGTTGTTCGATGCATCGATGTTGTAACTACTAATAATTTTTTGGTCACCAGAAATGGTATCCACCGTATATTCGTCTGCAATATTTAAAATCGCATTCAGATTGGTAGTGGTCGATGGCAAGTCTTGTTGGAAAATTTGGTAAATGTCACGCAGATCAAAAATGGCGTTATTGGTTTCAGGATGCTTTTTGACATACCCCTCAATATGTCGAATGATCAGTTGCGCATATAAAAAATAGTTGGGTTTATGCGTAAAATCTAGACTCATTTTTGCTTTTCCTTGTAGTTTGTTTTGATGTTTTTATATACATAGCACACTCTCGAAAACAGGTGTAAATGTGTTGCAAAAATGACACAAGAAACTCAAAAGATCTGTATTAAATTTGATCAACTTAATGTGCTAAAAAATAGTTGGATTGATTAAAAAATAGCAATCACGTGCTTAAAAAAGAAACATAAGGAATTTTGACCATTATTTATTTGCGAAATGATGGTAATCAAGCAGATTTCTTAAATTGATAGTATTTTCAACAATAAAAATATTTTCAAGCCCTAAAAGTGAGGGCTACAATTTTCTAAGGAAATCTTTTTTGTATAAAAAATAATTAAAAAATCGATTTTAATTTGCTAATCCGATTAAAGTGCACCTGAATATACACAAAAAAAATAAATTATAAAATTGATTAAAAAAACACCCTATCGACTAAGGTCTATAAGCTAGTAAGTGAAATCATAAATCAGGTACAATCTGCGTGATTAATTTTGTGTTTGGTGTATTAAAAGGCCAATACATACATTCTTTGTTAATAAATAGGCCTGCCAGGAGTTATCCCCGCATGAGTGCCATTACTCCATACGATTGGGCAGTTATTGCCTTCGTGATCGGCGTTACATTTTTATGCGTCTTTATGCTTACTGTCCCATTACTCCTTGGTGGTAAGTCATGGGGCCGTGCAAAGCAAGAGCAGTTTGAGTCAGGTGTTGTAGGTGCTGGTGGAGCACGTATTCGCTTGTCTGCGAAATTCTATTTAGTGGCGATTTTCTTCGTGGTGTTCGATATCGAAGCACTTTATCTTTATGCATGGTCGACATCGGTGCGTGAAGTGGGTTGGTTTGGTTTCACAACCGTGATTATTTTCGTGGTCGATCTTTTAATTGCATTGATTTATGCAGTGAAAGTGGGTGCGTTGAATTGGGCGCCTTCAGACAAACGTAAAGCCGCAGGACGCACATTGAAAATGGGCTCTCCAAATATGGATCTTGCAGAAATTACTCGCTTTAACTCTATTGAAGAGTTGGTGATGGACCCTACGGGGACTATTCCAGCGCAATCATCTGGTCGTGTTAAACCTAAAACACCGACTGCATCATCTGATAAGGAGTAATACGGGATGAAATATACCTTAACCCGTGCGAATCCGGATGCTGATCAATATCCACTTCAAGATCGTCAGATCGTAACGGATCCGCTTGAAGAAGAAGTGAATAAAAATGTGTTCATGACTCGTTTAGAGGACGTGATGCATACAGCAGTAAACTGGGGTCGTAAAAACTCAGTTTGGCCGTTCAACTTTGGTACGTCTTGCTGTTACGTTGAATATGCAACCACTTTAACCGGCGTACATGACTTGTCACGTTTCGGTGCAGAGGTGATTCGTGCTTCGCCACGTCAGGCCGATTTGATGATCGTTGCAGGGACATGCTTCATGAAGATGGCGCCTGTAATTCAACGTTTATATGAACAAATGCTTGAGCCTAAATGGGTGATCTCAATGGGCGCATGTGCAAACTCAGGCGGTATGTACGACATTTATTCAGTTGTACAAGGGGTGGATAAAATCATTCCTGTCGACGTTTATGTGCCGGGTTGCCCACCACGTCCTGAAGCATTGATCCAAGCGTTAATGTTATTACAAGACCAAATTCAATTAGAGCGTCGTCCACTTTCTGCCGTAATCGGTGATGATCTTAAGCCAGTGTATAAGCCAAAGATGATGCCTGAACGCGACCGTAAGAATGCTGAACGTATTGCAGTGAAAAACTTGCGCTCTATGGATGAAATTAAATAATTTAAACGATTTATATTGATACACCTGATTGGGTGTAACGCCGTTTAAGTTGACTGAATTTGAATAAAATAGGAAGCCAAGCCAATGGCTGAAACTGACATTGCTATGCCAGAGTCAACGCCAGTTGATTCACGCCCTGCATTTGCAATCGTAGAAGAGCTCAAAACCAAGTTTGGTGAGAACTTCTATGTGCAAACGACTTTTGAAGACTTTCCAACAGTCTGGGTTGAGCGCGCACGTGTACAAGACGTCTTAATGTTCTTGCGTACCGTGTCACGTCCTTACGTGATGTTGTTTGACTTGTCAGCGGTAGATGAGCGTTTACGTACGCACCGCGACGGTTTACCTGCGTCAGACTTCACTGTGTTCTATCACTTGTTATCGTTAGAACGTAACAGTGATATTCGTATCAAAGTTGCGCTTGCTGAAAATGATATTAATCTGCCAACAGCAACCAATATTTGGCCGAATGCCAACTGGTACGAACGTGAAGCATACGATATGTTTGGGATCAACTTCGAAGGGCATCCAATGCTCCGTCGTATCTTGTTGCCAACGTATTGGGAAGGTCATCCACTTCGTAAAGAATATTCTGCACGTGCCACTGAATATACCCCGTATATGCAGAACCAAGCGAAGCAGGACTTCGAACAAGAGCATTTGCGCTTTGTCCCTGAAGATTGGGGTCTAAAACGTGGTAATGACGACGAAGATTTCATGTTCTTGAACTTAGGTCCAAACCATCCTTCTGCGCACGGTGCATTCCGTATTATCTTGCAGTTGGACGGTGAAGAAGTGAAAGACTGTGTGCCTGACATTGGTTATCACCACCGTGGTGTGGAAAAGATGGCTGAACGTCAAACTTGGCATTCATTCATTCCGTATACAGACCGTGTCGACTACTTAGGTGGTTGTGCGCAAAACATGCCTTATGTGATGGGTGTGGAGCAAATGGCAGGGATTACTGTGCCTGACCGTGCGCAATGTATCCGTGTGATGATGTCTGAATTGTTCCGTATCAATAACCACTTGTTGTTCATTGGTACAGCGATTCAGGATGCCGGCGGTATGACGCCTGTATTCTACATGTTCGCCGATCGTCAAAAAATCTATGACGCGATTGAAGCGATCACCGGTTACCGTATGCACCCAGCATGGTTCCGTATCGGTGGTACCGCGCATGACCTTCCAAACAACTGGCAACATTTGATCCGTGAAATCTTGGATTGGATGCCAAAACGTTTGAAGGAATACCATACTGCAGCGCTAAAAAACTCTGTCTTTATTGGTCGTACCCGTAACGTTGCGCAATACGATGCAAAATCTGCATTGGCTTGGGGTGTCACAGGTACAGGTCTGCGTGCAACAGGGATTGACTTTGATGTACGTAAATACCGTCCATACAGTGGCTATGAGAACTACGATTTCGATGTTCCTGTAGAGTATGAAGGCGATGCCTATGCACGTGTGCTTGTTCACTACCGTGAAATTGAAGAATCACTAAAAATCATCAAGCAATGTTTAGACAACATGCCGTCTGGTCCATATAAAGCGGATCATCCATTGGCTGTTCCACCACCAAAAGATAAAACTTTACAAGACATTGAAACCTTGATTACGCACTTCTTAAGCGTGTCATGGGGTCCTGTAATGCCGGCGGGTGAAGCATCTGTAATGGCAGAAGTGGTCAAAGGCGCGTCGAACTACTACTTGACTTCAGACAAGTCAACCATGAGTTACCGTACCCGTATTCGTACACCAACTTTCACGCACTTACAGCAAATGCCTTCGGTGATTAACGGCAGCTTAATGTCGGATTTAATCATTTATTTAGCGACCATTGACGTCGTAATGGCTGACGTGGATCGCTAAGGGGTAATCGCATTATGATGATTTTGACTGATAAAAAACCACGTGTGAACGTTGAAGGGATTTTGACAGCTGACGAAATCCACGAAATTGAACATCACATTGAACATTATCCGTACCCACGCGCGGCATGTTTGGATGCATTGAAATGTGTTCAACGCCGTAATGGTTGGGTCGATGATGCGCAAATGAATGCCATTGCACAAATGTTGTCAATGAGCGTTGCAGATTTAGAGGGTGTTGCGACTTTCTATAACCGTATCTACCGTCAACCGGTCGGTCGCAACGTGATTTTACTGTGTGACTCAATTGCATGCTTCTTGATGGGTGCTGAAACTTTGGCAGAAGCGTTCCAGCGCGAGTTGGGGATTCAATTTGGTCAAACGACTGCTGATGGTCGTTTTACTTTATTGCCAATCTGCTGCTTAGGGAACTGTGACAAAGGTCCAACCTTGATGATTAATGAAGATACCCACGGTTTAGTTGAGGTTTCTTCAGTGAAACAGCTCTTGGAGAAGTATGTATGAATACTGAACCAAAACCAATTTACGGCGACGGCAACCCAGAAACTCACCCACTGACATGGCGTTTGAGCAAACAGGAATTCGTTCGCAGTGCAGACGACTATGAGGCTTTAGAAGGTTATGCGGGCTTTAAAAAAGCTTTAAGCATGAAACCGGCTGAAGTGTTAGACGTTGTTAAAGCTGCAACAGTAAAAGGTCGTGGTGGTGCAGGTTTCCCAGCAGGGATTAAATGGTCACTGATGGCACCGAATGATGGTGGTCCTCGTTACCTGATCTGTAATGCCGATGAAATGGAACCAGGTACCTTTAAAGACCGTTTGTTGATGGAAAAACTTCCACATCAATTGATCGAAGGGATGTTGATTGCAGGCTATACGCTTGAAGCAACACAAGGTTATATCTTTATTCGTGGTGAGTATATTGAAGCTGCGAAGTACCTCAATGAAGCGCTTGAGCAAATTCGTGCCAAAGGCTACTTGGGTCAAGATATCTTGGGTACAGGTTGGAACTTTGATTTACACGTGCATACCGGCGCAGGTCGTTATATTTGTGGTGAAGAAACTGCATTGATTAACTCGCTTGAAGGTCGCCGTGCAAATCCGCGTACCAAACCACCGTTCCCACAAGTGGCGGGTGCTTGGGGTCGTCCTACGATTGTCAACAACGTAGAGACCTACAACAACTTACCTGCGATTATGCTTCGTGGTCCTGAGTGGTATGTCGGTTTATCGGAAGGTAAATCAAAAGACCCAGGCACAAAAATTTACGGCGCATCAGGTAAGGTGAAATTCCCAGGGCTTTGGGAGCTTCCATTTGGTACGACTGCACGTGAAGTGATTGAAGAGCATGCAGGCGGTATGCGCGACGGTCTGAAGCTCAAAGCGTGGTTACCGGGTGGTGCATCGACTGACTTCTTGGCCGCTGAACATATTGACTTGCCTATGGATGCAGAAAGCATCATGAAAGCAGGTTCACGTTTAGGCACATGCTTGCTCATGGTGGTGGATGAAACCCAATGTATGGTTTCAGCGACACGTAACCTTGAAGAGTTCTTCGCGCGTGAATCATGTGGTTTCTGTACCCCTTGCCGTGATGGTTTACCTTGGGCTGTGAAAGCGCTTAAAGCACTTGAAGACGGTACAGGGAAGAAAGAAGATATCGATCACTTACAAGAGCTTACTCGTAAGCTTTGGATTGGTAAAACTTTCTGTGCCCATGCACCGGGTGCGATGGAGCCATTAATGGGCGCACTCAAACATTTCCGTGGCGAATTTGAAGCAAAAGTGGTGAATGCCGCTGCTCAAACTAGCACCGTAGAACAAGCTTAAGGAATTCGACTATGGCTACAATTCATGTCGATGGCAAATCGTATGAAGTCAACGGCTCGGAAAACTTGCTACAAGCATGTTTGAGTCTTGGCATTGATATCCCATACTTTTGTTGGCATCCGTCCTTAGGTTCTGTCGGTTCTTGCCGTCAATGTGCCGTAACCCAATACGCGAATCCTGAAGATACGCGTGGTCGTTTGGTTATGTCATGTATGACGCCAGCTGCTGACAATACCTACATCTCAATTGAAAACCAAGAAGCGAAAGACTTCCGTGCTTCAATTGTAGAGTTCTTGATGACCAATCACCCACACGACTGTCCAGTCTGTGAAGAGGGTGGTCACTGTCATTTACAAGATATGACCGTGATGACGCAGCATGATCGTCGTCGTTACCGTTTCACCAAACGTACCCATTACAACCAAGAGCTCGGCTCATTCATTTCTCACGAAATGAACCGTTGTATCGCGTGTTACCGTTGTGTTCGTTACTACAAAGACTACGCTGGCGGTACAGACTTTGGCGTGTATGCCAATGCATCACGTGTGTACTTCGGTCGCCCTGAATCAGGCACATTAGAGTCTGAATTCTCAGGTAACTTAACTGAAGTCTGCCCAACGGGTGTATTCACGGATAAAACTCACTCAGAACGTTATAACCGTAAATGGGACATGCAGTATGCGCCAAGCGTATGCCAAGGCTGTTCTTCAGGTTGTAACATCTCTCCGGGTGAGCGTTATGGCGAACTTCGTCGTGTCGAAAACCGTTTCAACGGTGAAGTGAATCAATACTTCCTCTGCGATAAAGGTCGTTTCGGTACCGGTTATGTGAACCGTGCAGATCGTCCACGTCAACCGCAGTTCCGTTCAGGGAATAATGTTGAGACTGTGTCTGTAGATACAGCGTTAGACACTGTGATTGCGAAAGTTCAAGGCAAAAAAGTCTTGGGTATTGGTTCGCCACGTGCATCACTTGAATCTAACTTCGCACTTCGTGAGTTGGTCGGTCAAGATAACTACTCAACCGGTCTATCGCAAAAAGAGCAAAACTTGGTTGAGCTTGCAGCTTCTATCATGCAAACCGAGGGTGTGTATAACCCGAATATGCGTGAAATTGAAAGCTACGATGCTGTGCTGATTTTGGGTGAAGACTTAACGCAAACTGCGCCTCGTATGGCATTGTCTGTTCGCCAAGCGGCGAAAAACAAAGCAAAAGAGATGGCGGCAGAGCGTCGTACGCAAGAATGGTTGGCTGAACCTGTCCAACGTATTGGTCAAGATGCTAAATCTCCGATTTACATCTTAGCTGCAACGCAAACACGTTTGTCTGACGTTGCGACAGGTGAAGTGGTTGCTTCTCCAAATGACATCGCGCGTTTAGGTTTTGCGATTGCTGCAGGCGTAAAAGGTGAAACCATTCTTGGTCTTGATGACGATGCCAAAGCATTTGCGCAAACCATTGCTGATACATTGAAATCTGCTAAAAAGCCATTGATCATCTCGGGCACAAGCTTACAAGATCCAGCAATCATGGAAGCTGCTGCACAAGTGGCACAGAACCTGGGTAATGCGGGTTTAACCTTGACTGTTCCTGAAGTGAACTCAATGGGCTTAGCGATCTTTGGTGGTCAAAGCTTAGAACAAGCCTTTGCAAAAGATTACGATGCGATCATCGTGGTTGAAAATGACCTTTACCGTCGTTTACCTGCAAAACAAGTCGATGCGGCTTTAGCGAAAGCGAAAGATGTGATTGTGCTTGATCACTCTGAAACTGAAACTGTGAAGAAAGCGAATATCGTTCTTTCAGCGGCATCGTTTGCTGAAGGTGATGGTACGGTAGTTTCTCAAGAAGGTCGTGCACAGCGTTTCTATCAAGTCTATGACGCGAGCTACTACAAACCTGAATACGCAATTAAAGAATCTTGGCGCTGGTTACATGCGCTTGAGACGGGCGTAAAAGGTCAAGCGATTTCTTGGACTGTACTTGATGATGTGATTGATGCAGTGGCGAAAAATGTACCTGCACTTGAAGCGATTCAAGACGTTGCACCTGATGCGGGCTTCCGTGTACATGGTTTGAAAGTAGCGCGTGAACCGCGTCGTTACTCAGGTCGTACTGCAATGCGTGCGCCGTTATCTGTACATGAGCCTAAACAACCGACCGATAAAGATTCTGCATTAACATTCTCTATGGAAGGTTATGTGGGTAATCAAACACCATCTCCACTGGTTCCATTTGCATGGTCTGCAGGTTGGAACTCACCACAAGCTTGGAACAAATTCCAAGACACCGTGGGTGGTCACTTAAAAGGTGGTGATTCGGGTATTCGTTTATTCGATCGTTTAGCGAAACGTCCTGCACGTACATTCGTTGCACCAGCACCTGTACTTGTGAATGCAGATAGTTTCCGTCTTGTGCCAATGCACCATATCTTTGGTTCAGGCGAATTCACGGTGAAAACACCTGCCATGGAATCACGTATTCCTGAAGCGGTATTTGCAGTGGGTGAACAAGATGCCACACGTTTGAATTTGAAAGACGGTCAAAAAATCACAGTCAAAGCAGGGGATACTTCAATTGTTCTTCCTGTACAAGTGATTGAATATTTACCAACAGGTTATATTGGTTACCCAATTGGTTTAGCACCAACGGTATCTCTTGCAGAGCCTGTATCAGTCGCGGTAGGAGTGTAATTCATGAATCAAGAAATTATGCGTCAAACACCGCTTTGGGCTGAAAACTGGCCAATCGCTTACTCCGTGATTCAAGCGATTGTGATTTTGCTTGTTGTGGTTCTGGTAGCGGCGTTGATGTCTTTCATCGAACGTCGTCTATTGGGTCTATGGCAAGACCGTTATGGTCCAAACCGTGTCGGTCCAGGGGGTATTTTCCAGATCGTTGCCGACATGCTGAAAATCATGTTCAAGGAAGACTGGACACCAAAGTTTGCTGACAAATTGACCTTCCGTATGGCACCAGCAGTTGCGATGGCAACTGCGGTGTTGTCATTCATGGTCATTCCTGTATCGCCTACACTCGGTGTAGCTGATATGAGCATCGGTCTATTGTTCTTTATGGCAATGGCAGGTGTGGCTGTATATGCAGTACTGTTCGGTGGTTGGTCGTCTAATAACAAATATGCGTTATTGGGTGGTCTACGTTCAGCAGCACAAACCATTTCTTATGAAGTGTTCTTGGGTATTTCATTGATGGGTGTGGTGGCAATTGCTGGCTCATTCAACATGCGTGAAATTGTAGAAGCACAAAAAGATGTATGGTTTGTGGTTCCTCAATTCTTGGGTTTCCTGATCTTCGCGGTTGCGGGTGTTGCGGTAACGCATCGTCACCCATTTGACCAACCCGAAGCAGAACAAGAATTGGCTGAAGGTTACCATGTGGAATATGGTGGTATGAAGTGGGGGATGTTCTTCGTTGCAGAATATGTCAACGTGGTTCTGATCTCTGCATTGATTGTGACTTTATTCTTCGGTGGTTGGTTAGCACCATTCAATCTAGAAATTTCATTTATTCCACCAGCATTCTGGTTCATCATTAAAACAGCATTCTTCGTGATGATGTTTGTATTGGCACGTGGTTCTTTAATGCGTCCACGTTATGACCAAGTGATGAACTTTGGTTGGAAGATTTGTTTGCCTTTGGCGTTGGTCAACTTGTTGGTGACTGGTGCTGTGATTCTGATGAATCAGGCCTAGGACAGCAGGGAGTACAAAATGTATAAAATTCTAGCTGGATTTGGAACAATCGTACGTTCGTTGTGGATGGTGTTCAGCCATGCCACACGTAAACGTGACACGATTTTATATCCAGAAGTGAAAGCCGAAGACATCGTACCACCTCGTTTCCGTGGTCGTATCGTGTTAACGCGTGACCCTGATGGCGAAGAGCGTTGTGTGGCATGTAACTTATGTGCCGTTGCTTGCCCAGTCGGTTGTATCTCACTACAAAAAGCAGAACACGAAGATGGTCGTTGGTATCCGGAGTTTTTCCGTATCAACTTCTCACGTTGTATTTTTTGCGGTATGTGTGAAGAAGCATGTCCAACGACTGCAATTCAGTTGACCCCAGATTTCGAATTGGGCGAATACGTTCGTCAAGACTTGGTCTATGAGAAAGAAAACTTACTCATTTCAGGTCCGGGTAAATATCCTGATTACAACTTCTATCGTGTGACCGGTATGGCTGTAGCAGGTAAAGACAAAGGTCAAGCACAACGTGAAAGTGCCCCTGTTGACGTACGGAGCTTATTACCATGATGTGGCCATTTTATTTGATGGCACTTGTGGCCATCGTTTCTACGATTCGTGTTGTCACCAATGCGAATCCTGTACATGCTTTACTGAGCTTAATCATTTCACTGCTTGCAGTGGCGGGTATGTTTATGATCGTGGGTGCGCCGTTTGCCGGTGCGCTTGAAATCATCGTTTATGCCGGTGCGATCATGGTCTTGTTCGTCTTCGTGGTGATGATGTTGAACCTCGGTCAAGACACGGTTGAACAAGAGCGTAAATGGTTGACTTCATCGGCGTGGGCGTATCCTGCGTTGATGAGCTTCCTGATGGGCTTAACCTTGGTCTGGAGCTTTGGCTCAGACTTCAACCACTTGACTGCACCTTTAATGGGTCAGGAAGTGATTGGTCCTAAAGCGGTCGGTTATACACTCTTTACCAAGTACTTATTGTTGGTTGAAATTGCTGCGATGTTATTGCTTGGCGCTTTAGTCGCTGCATACCATCTTGGCAAACGTGAACCAAGTGCAGAAGAGGAAAAGAATAATGGGTAATATCCCTTTAGAACATGGTTTGATTGTTGCAACCATTCTTTTTGCACTCGGTTTTTACGGTGTAATGGTGCGTCGCAACCTTCTGTTTATGTTGATGAGTCTAGAAGTCATGATGAATGCAGCAGCGCTTGCATTTGTATTGGTCGGTAGTGCATGGGCACAACCAGATGGCCAAATCATGTTCATTCTGATTTTAACCCTTGCAGCAGCAGAGGCTTGTATCGGTCTTGCTATCGTCCTTCAGTTCTATCATCGCTTCCATCACTTGGATGTAGATGCTGCTAGTGAGATGCGCGGATGAGTTTATTAGCATTAACAATATTATTTCCGCTGATTGGTTTTGTCCTTTTAGCGGCAGGGCGTAATAAGCTTCCTGAATCTGTAGCAGCCATTATTGGTGTAGGTGCAGTTGGTCTTTCAGCGTTATGTGCACTGATTTCAGGTCTGAAATTTGTCAATAGCGGTGCAACACAACAAGTCGATCATTTGTGGACTTGGTTCAATGTTGGTGGTTTTAACCCAGGCATTAGCTTGCACTTAGATGGTTTGTCTTTGGTGATGCTGGGCATGATCACCGGTGTGGGTTTCCTCATTCACATCTTTGCATCATGGTACATGCGTGGTGAAGAAGACTTCGCACGTTTCTTCTCTTACTTCAACCTATTCGTGGCGAGCATGTTGCTGCTCGTTTTAGGCGATAACTTAGCGTTATTGTTCTTGGGTTGGGAAGGTGTAGGTCTGTGCTCTTACTTGCTGATTGGTTACTACTACTCAAATCCAGACAACGGTTTGGCAGCAATGAAAGCCTTCACAGTAACCCGTGTCGGTGACGTGTTCCTATTGATCGGTTTGTTCTTGGTGTTCCAACAATTTGGTACATTGGACATTGCTTATATCGTAGAAAATGCATCGACCGTGATGACACAAAGCTCATCAATCACCATTTGGACAGCACTGATGTTGTTCTTGGGTGCTGCAGGTAAATCAGCGCAAATTCCATTACAAACGTGGTTAGCCGATGCGATGGCAGGTCCTACACCTGTATCTGCATTGATCCATGCTGCAACCATGGTGACAGCGGGCGTTTACTTATGCTGCCGTCTGTTCTCTGTCTTTGAAATGGCACCTGAAGTGATGGTGTTTATCTCAATCACAGGTGCGGTGACCTTGATTGTTGCTGGTTTTGCTGCATTGGTTCAAACCGACATCAAACGTATTTTGGCTTACTCAACCATGAGTCAGCTCGGTTATATGTTTATGGCGGTGGGTGCTGAAGCATACCAAGCAGGTTTGTTCCACATGTTGGCACACGCATTCTTCAAAGCATTATTGTTCTTGTCATCAGGTGCGGTAATTCTGGCCTACCACCACGAACAAAACATTTTCAAAATGGGTGGTTTGTTCAAACATAACAAATTCTTATTTGCATGTTTCGCGATCGGTGGCGGTGCCTTGGCAGCGATTCCATTCTTAACCATCGGCTTCTTCTCTAAAGATGCGATTTTGGGTGCAGTTTGGGTTGCAGGTCAATCGGTTGCTGTGTATGACTGTCTATACTGGACGGGTGTTGCTGGTGCATTCTTAACCTCAATCTATACCTTCCGTCTCATTTGGATCGTATTCTTTGGTAAAGAAAATACGCCGTATCACGCGATCAAAGGTGCAACCTACTGGTTACCACTTGCGATTCTTGCTGTACTTTCAACGTTCGTTGGTGCGGTATTGAAAACGCCAGTAGCGAATATTTTAAGTGCTGCGAAAATCCCTGCATTTGATATTCCAGAAGCACTTGAGCATGGTATGCATGCTGCTGAACATACAGCAGTCGGTATTGCGCTTGCTGGTTTAGCAGTGGGTATCGTGTTATTTGCCTTTGCTTATAAAGCAGTTCAAGGTTTTGCACGTACTTCATTGGGTTCAGGTCTTGCGAATATCTGCCGTAATGCACTGGGTTTCGATGCCTTATACGACATCATCTTTGTTAAACCTTATTTACTTATCGCGAAGCTTTTAGGTCGTGATCCAATTGACGGCGTTTGGTTAGTTTTGCCTGCGTTGGTTAAAGGTGGTCATCGCTTTACAAGTTCACGTCAATCAGGTTCTTTGCGTGAATACGCATCAAGCATGGCTTTCGGTATTGTGGTCATCATGATGATCTTGATCCTGACTCAGGTCGTGGGGAAATAAAATGGAAATCACAAACAACTGGTTTTTACCCGCGCTGATCCTTGTACCGTTCATTGCAGGTTTTGCATGTTGGTTGGTCGATAAAATTGATCAACACTTGCCACGTTACATCGCTTTAGCAGGGATGTTGGTGACTTTAGTGATCACGATTGCCTTATGGCAATCGGGCACCTACACCTATGAATTAGGTGCACCTACACCAACATGGTCTGCCGAATTCATGGTGCCATGGATTCAAACTTTAGGTATTAACATTCACTTGGCTGTGGATGGTCTTTCACTTCTGATGGTGGGCTTAACTGCACTTTTAGGTGTATTGGCAGTCGGCTGTTCTTGGGGTGAGATTCAAAAGAATGTTGGTTTCTTCCACTTAAACCTTTTATGGTCTTTGGGTGGTGTGATCGGTGTGTTCTTAGCGATTGATATGTTCATGTTCTTCTTCTTCTGGGAGATGATGCTTGTTCCAATCTATTTCTTGATCGCACTTTGGGGTCACAGTGGCGCAAACGGCAAATCTCGCGTTTATGCTGCAACGAAGTTCTTTATCTATACCCAAGTTGCAGGTTTGATCATGCTGATTGGTATCTTAGGTCTAGTGATCTACGGTTACCTCATGACCCAAACCATCAGCTTTAGCTACAACCATTTATTGGCGGTTGCCAATGCACTTGATGCAAATGCACAAACAGCAACGATTGCTTATGGCTTCATGATCTGCTTGTTCATTGGTTTCGCTGTGAAACTTCCAGTGTTCCCATTGCACGGCTGGTTACCTGATGCGCATGCGCAAGCACCGACAGCAGGTTCTGTCGACTTAGCAGGTATCTTGATTAAAACTGCGGCTTACGGTTTATTACGTTTCGTGATTCCGTTCTTCCCAGTGGCATCTGCACAGTTTGCCGATATTGCCATCATCTTCGGTTTAATTGGTATTTTCTACGGTGCGTGGTGTGCTTTCCAACAAACCGACATGAAACGTCTTTTGGCGTATACCTCTATTTCGCATATGGGCTTCGTGCTTCTTGCAATCTATGCAGGTAACATCTTAACCTTCCAAGGTTTGATGATCATGATGTTGGCACACGGTCTATCTTCAGCTGCATTGTTCATTATGTGTGGTCAAGTGTATGAACGTCTGCATACGCGTGATTTGCGTTTGATGGGTGGCTTACGTAGTCAGTTCCAATATTTACCATTCTTCTTAATGTTCTTCGTCTCTGCACTTGTGGGTATTCCAGGTCTAGGTAACTTTATTGGTGAATTCCTGATCTTGATGGGTTCATTCGGTAAATTCCCAGCGTTCACCATTCTTGCTGCGGTAAGCTTGGTGTTTGCAGGTCTTTATGGCTTGATCTTGATCCACAAAGCTTTGTTTGGTGCGCCAAATGAAGAACAAAAACAGCATTACACCAGTCCGTTAAAAGACTTAAATGCGCGTGAAGTGGTGATTCTGTTGATCTGTGCATTCGGTCTATTGTGGTTAGGTCTATACCCACAAACATTCTTGGATGTATCTAACTCAAGCATGGCATGGTTAGCGAACAGCTACATTCCTGTACAAGAAGTTGTTGATGCTACTCAACAAGTCGTATCTCAACAAAATGTGGAGATCCAATAAGTCATGAACTTCACAGTCTCTTTTTCTGAGCTCATGCCATTAGCGCCTGTAATGATCGTTGCCTTGACTGCTGTCGTGGTGATGATCCTTATCGCGATCAAACGTAATCATAATTTGATTGCGACTGTATCCGTGATTGGTTTGAACTTGGCTTTGGCAAATATTTTATTGTCATTGTTTGGTGGGGCACTGGTGCCTCACAACGTGATGAACTTGTTCATCGTTGATCCATTTTCATTGCTTTACCAATTGATTATTTTGGTTGCAGCATTGGCTTGCTGTACGCTATCTCACGCTTATATCGATTCGTATAAAGACAATCGTGAAGAGCTTTATCTATTAATGTTGTGCTCGGTAACGGGTGCACTGTTAATGGTGTCAAGTTCACACTTGGCGTCGTTCTTCATTAGCTTAGAGTTAATGTCGATTCCAGTTTATGGTTTGCTTGCGTACACACATCAACGTGCGAAGTCTTTAGAAGCCGGTGTGAAATACTTGGTGCTTTCAGCAACAGCTTCGGCAATGTTGTTGATGGGTATGGCATACATTTACTCAGTACTCGGTTCATTGTCTTTTGCGGGTCAAGTAGACGACATGTTCTGGGCAATCACCAAAACTCAAGATCCACAAATGATGATGGCGCTTCAAGCGTACCTTCCGCAGTTGGGTGAAAAATTCACTTCTGTGTTTGGTATCTTGGGTCTTGGTTTAATTGTTGCTGCGGTGGCATTTAAATTGTCACTTGCACCATTCCATAAATGGACACCAGACGTATATGCAGGTGCGCCTGCACCAATCGCAACATTCTTAGCCACTGTTGCGAAAGTGGCAATGATTGGTTTGTTCGTACGTTACTTGTTGGCTTCAGGTGTGATTGGAATCGAGTCAATCAAAACGATTATTATCGTGATTGCTGTTCTGTCTATTCTTGTAGGTAACTTACTTGCTGTGAAGCAAGTGAACTTGAAACGTATCTTGGCATACTCTTCAATCGCACATTTCGGTTACCTCATGCTGGGTCTAGTGAGTGCTTCATTCCTTAGCCTGACTTCTGTAAACGTGTATGTTGTAACTTATGTACTGACCACCATTGGTGCTTTCGGTACGGTGGCCTTAATGTCGAGTCCTTACAACAATGCCAACGAAGCTGAATCACTAGCGGACTACCGTGGTTTGTTCTGGCGTCGTCCAGTGTTAACTGCAACTTTAACCGTGATGATGTTGTCTTTGGCGGGTATTCCGTTAACGGCAGGTTTCATTGGTAAGTTTGTACTGATTATGAGCGTTGTGTCTGAAGGCCATTGGTTCTTCGCTGCAATGATCATTTTAGGTTCGGGTATTGGTCTGTACTACTACCTACGTGTGATGGTTGTGTTGTACATGACACCACCTGAAACACCACGTATTGACGCCGATAAACAATGGGGTCAAAAAGTGGGTGGTATTATGGTATTGCTTGCAGCTTTAGCGGTGTTGGTGGTGGGTGTTTACCCAGATCCAATTATTGCTTTGGCAAATCAAGCGCAATTGATCGCTCCATTACACATTGTTCTTCAATAATTTATAAAAATTATTGCTGTTAACAAAAAAAAGCCTCCATTCCTTGGAGGCTTTTCTTATTTCTTATATAAAAAACAATTATAATAGTGGATATTTACTTTTATGCTTCAGGTGTTCTCCCGTGCCCATTCAAGAAATCCGTCATCCGCTTATTCGCCATAAACTTGGTTTATTACGTCGTGCAGACATCAGCACTAAGAACTTCCGTGAGCTTGCGCAAGAAGTCACCATGCTGCTCACTTATGAAGCAACCAAAGATTTACCGATGGTTGAACATGAGATTGACGGTTGGAATGGTAAAGTTCATGTTGATCGCATTGCCGGTAAAAAAATCACGGTTGTGCCGATTCTTCGTGCGGGTATTGGGATGCTCGATGGTTTCTTAAACCTAATTCCAAGTGCCAAAGTCTCTGTATTGGGTCTTGAGCGCGATGAAGAAACTTTAGAAGCACGCACTTACTATAAAAAACTCGTGCCTGATGTACAAAATCGTCTTGCGATGATCATTGATCCAATGTTGGCAACAGGTTCGTCATTGGTTGCTGCCATTGATGTACTTAAAGCAAGTGGTTGTAAAGATATCCGTGTGATGGTACTGGTTGCTGCACCTGAAGGGATTAAACGTGTGGAAGAAGCACATCCTGATGTGGTGATTTTCACTGCTTCAATTGACCATGGTTTAAATGAGAACGGTTATATCGTGCCGGGTCTTGGCGATGCGGGTGACAAAATCTTTGGCTCAGTGCAAAAAGATTAATTTTTGCGATTGAACAAAAAAGGGGCTTCACGCCTCTTTTTTTTATAGAATAGTAAATGTGTTATTACAGTAGGAAATGTTCATGAAGTTAGATTATCAATTCGGAAAAGTGATCAAATACAATCCAGAAAAGGGCTTTGGTTTTATTTCTATGGCTGGAGAAGATGTCTTTTTTCATATTTCAGAATTTCCTGAAGGTCTAGACAAAGAGCCGAAACGTAATGAAAAAGTAAAGTTTGTCTTGGTGGAACAAGATGACAAGTTTAAAGCCACTAAAATTGAGCGTGTTGATCCCAATCCAGCCAAAACCAAAAAGAATAAAATTATGGATCACAACAAATCGATTACCTCGGCTTTGTTGAGTAACCTACGTCGTTAATATCAGCATCGTTTTTAAGTACTCATTGCGCAGTTAAAAAGAGACCTAAGGGTCTCTTTTTTATATAATAAACTCTTAAATAAAAATAGATGAGAGAGCTGTGATGTTTGTTGAGGGGCAGGTTAAAAGTTATAACGCAGAACGGGGTTTTGGTTTTATTGCTATGGGTGGCAAGAGTAAGGACTTATTTTTCCATATTAAAGATGTACCGCAGACTTAGATTCAACCACAAGTCGGTGAGCGGTTTAAATTCATGATCACGGAAGATGCAGGCAAACTCAAAGCAGATCGGATACAGCGCCTAGATGTTCAAGTGTCTAGTTCTACTTCAATTGCTATGTCAACTGCTACGTCAACGTCAACTCAAACTCCCATAGACACACCTAGAGTTCGGCATATCCCGCAGAGTCGTGCTTTAGCAAATGCTACTACACAGCGCCATAGCGCTCAGCGTTCAGCACAAAGCAAGCCAGGTTTTCCATTGCTAAAATGGATGCTGATAATATTGATCTTTGGTGTAACCATCGCACTGTTAAAACCGATTCTATCTGGCATTTTCCATCGCGCAGAATTACAGGCTCAACCGGTAGCAGAGCTTCAAAGATTGGCTCAAAAGCCAAAACCCGTTGAATCCTTGCCACAATTTAAATGTGATGGACGCATTCACTGTAGCCAAATGCATTCTTATGAAGAGGCGGTATTCTTTATGAAGAACTGTCCGGGAACCAAAATGGATGGTGATGGAGATGGTCAACCGTGTGAAAGTCAATACGGTCGCTAATTCATTCAGGTTTTGTCGAAAGTATATGATTTTTCAAAATTTAAGTGATTTAATCGATATTTGGATTAAAGCTATACAAAAAGGCTAAAAAATGAGTAAAATAGGCAGAGGCATTTGCCTAATTTAGCTAAGTATTTAAAATAGAATAACTTTCAATAATTATAAATAATAAATTTTAAATGCATCTCAAACCAATGGGGAATGATATGTTTCATAAAGGCACGCTCAAAACTTACGATTCAGACAGTAAGATTGGCACGATTTATCTTCCTGACATTGCATTGGAATTGCACTTTTCTGTGGAAGATTTACCCAATCCGAGCATTCCTCCGCAAATTGGCGAACGGGTCAAATGCTTTATCAATGAAGATGAAGAAGATGCTAAAGACAAAGCCAAATTTATCGTTCGTTTAGACCATAAAAATTCAAGAACTGAAAAACCGCTTAATCGAATTTTTTACAGTGAAGAAGAAGACTTAAAAGCACTCAAAGAAAGAGAGCGTTTGAAGGCGGAAGAAGCCCGTGCCTTAGAGCAGTGGCAACGTGAAGTTGAAGAAGAAGTGAGAACACGGGTTGAACTTGAAGTTGAGCAAGCCAAAAAAGAATTGATTCAACATATTCAAGAGCATGTACCTGATTTGGATGCAGATCAAAAAGCTCAACCTTTAGATGTGCAAGCGACAGATCCACAAAGTTTGGCTTTAAACTCTTTAGCTCAAGATCAACCTGATCAGCAAAATCCTGTTCAACAAGGTACTACTGCAACAGAGCTTGAAGCTGTAGATTCGACAAAACCCTTTATACATTCAGCAATTGAAACAGCCGTTGCTGCTGAACCAAGCTTGAGCCATTCAGAAACTTTGCATCAAGTTGAATCAACGCCCACTCTGATGCATTCAAATGGAAGTGCAATACCCGATATCACAAATCTACAAAAAAATGAATTGCCAGAAATTGATGATGTATTGGTGGTTAGTTCAAATTTTATTGCCCCAAATGCTAAATTAAATCTCGATATTCATCAGGATACCAATACCTCTTTTAAATTCTCAGATTTAAGTGTGAGCGATGTAGACGCATTGAACACCACTGAGCAGCCTAAATCTGAACTCGATTCTTCTTCTGTGTTTAATCTGGATTTGGGTAAAGCCGAAAAAATTGAGCTTGATGCGGTGAAACTGAATCCACAGCCGGCGAAGGAGCTCAATTCAGCCCTCAATATTCCGCTGGCTCCAAAGCTCTCTGCCTTAATGGATGAAGTGCCGTTACAGTTAGCACAAACTTCACAGCAGCAAGCATGGCAAAATCCAGAGCAGCGCTTGGATTCTTATCCACATGCACCGAGTCTTGAAGCACAATCTGCTGAATCTTTTACCTCCCATCAGCAGGGAGCTTTTGCCCATGACAATGCACAAGCTAAAAGCTCAGTCCTGAATAAGCTTAAAACCAAAATCGAATATCAAACCCATACCCCAGTCAAAGCACAACGTAAGCCGAGTAAAGACATCAATCCATGGCCGATTATAATGCTAATTGGTGTATTGAGCTTGATCGGAGCTGGCTATGTGGGCTATGTGAAATATCAACAGCATGTGCAAGAACGTGAAGCCAAAGCCAAGCTGTATCTGCTCGAACAACAACGCTTGATTGAAGAACAACGTAAACGCTTAGGGAAATTACCCGATAAAAAAGTTTTATCGGACAAATCTTTAGATGAATTGCTGGGTAAAGATCGCCCTAAATAGGGGATATGAAAAGGTAGTTAACAATAAATAAAAAGCCCCAAGTGGGGCTTTTTAATGTTTTAAATCGATAACTTAAGCGTCGCAGAATTTCATAAATGCTTTTAAACCTGGACCTTGGTATTTTTGACGATGTACCAACATGAACAATGGACGGGTCAATTGCCAGAAAGGCGTCTCTAGAATCACCAATTGTTCTTTCTCGATTAAAGGCTGAATCGCAAGTTTAGAAATACACGATACGCCTAAACCGCCTGCCACAATTTTTAAAATTGCTTCGTTATGTCCTAGCGTTAAACGAATATTGGCATTGGGTAAGTCTTGTAAAATCGCATTATCAAACACTTCACGTGTGCCTGAACCTTCTTCACGCAGTACCCATTCAGCATCAATAAAATCTTGCACAGTAATGGCACGATTGAGTTTTGCCAAAGGATGATCCGGTGCACAGCAGACTGCCAATTCATCATCTTTCCAATGAATCGATTGCAGTTGTGGTAAATGACATGACCCTTCAATCAAGGCCAAATCGAGTTGGAACTGATTCACCGCTTCAATCATTTGGCGGGTATTGCCGACTTGAAGCTGTAAATGAGCTTGAGGCTGTGCTTGTAAAAAGTCCGCCATCAAGTCAGGCATTAAGTAATCACTGATGGTCAGTGTTGCCCCAATACGTAAATCAATACTTTGTAATTCGCCTTTGGCGGCTTGTTCGAAAGACTCACAACGTCCTAAAATTTCAAGGGCTTGTGGTAACAAAAAGCGACCTAAGTCATTTAATTGTAAGCGTTTACCAAGACGGTCAAACAGGGGAGCACCTAAGCCATCTTCAAGGTCTGCTAAAGCCATACTGGCAGCACTTTGAGTCAGGCGAACCGCGTCGCTTGCCTTCGTTACAGTACCTTCTTGAGCAACGGCTACAAAAACAGCCAATTGGCGTAGTGTCATGCGCATGGATGAAGCCTTAATATGAAATGTTGAAAATGTTGCAGGTGGAAATAATATTTTAAATTAAGTATAACCGCGAATTGACTCGCCAAAATAAACAAATGCTACACAATTAGTCTAGCGTGTGAAATTGGTCTCAATAATATGCCCCATAAAGATAGAACAAATCAAAATTTTTTCAGTATCTAATCAAACGATTAAGTAAAAAAATTACCCTAAAGCGTATTCGATTTTTGCTTACTCGAATTGAGCTTTGATTATGCCTCATTTATGAAATTTCAAACACCCTCACTGTCATGCTAACATGAGCACAGTCTGTCGTGCCACGTTGAAATTATGTCAATTGAGAAATTTAGCCTAGAAAAAGTGTTGTCTGTTCATCGTTGGACCAATACTTTATTTAGTTTTACCTTAACTCGACCTGCTCATTTTAAATTTACTGCAGGTCAATTTGCGCGCATTGGTTTAATGGTCGGCGAGGAGTTGGTGGTCAGAGCCTATTCGGTGGTGTCATCACCCTTTGATGAAACTTTAGAGTTCTTTTCAATTGTGGTGCCTGATGGTGCATTTACTTCAAATCTTCAACATCTGAAAGTGGGCGATGAGCTGTACTTGGAAAAAAATCCTTATGGTTATTTAACCTTGGCTCGTTACCAGTTACCGTTACCCCAAGATTTATGGTTACTCGGTACTGGCACAGGTCTGGCGCCGTTTCTGTCCATGTTACAAGACTTTGAAACTTGGCAGAATTATCAGCATATCCATTTGGTCTACAGTGTTCGAACTGAATCAGAATTGGCTTATGTTGAGCGTATTCAAGAGATTGCTGAAAGCTTTGGGGAAGGGCATGCAGGTTTTAAATTCATTCCGATTATTACCCGGGATCCACAAGCAGCCTTACATGATCGCTTACCTGTGTTGATTGAAAATGGTGAATTGGAAAAATTTGCCGGATTGGAATTTAATCCTGCCTCTACCCATATTATGCTGTGTGGTAATCCACAAATGGTTGAAGACACCAAAGAAGCCTTAAAGGCACGTGGCTTAACCATGAACCGCCGAGGTGAAGGTAATATTGCAGTGGAAAATTATTGGTAAGCCTTTTTGCTTCATTTTTCAAACGAAGCGGATAAATTCAGCTAGCCCCAGTATTTCACTACTCTCTTGCGTAGCGGTGCTACTCATCTCCGACAAGGAGAGGGAGTATGCAAGCCTATTAGACTTAAAAAACCTCCATAGTTGGAGGCTTTATTTTTTAAACTTTGATTGGAACTTAATGTACAAACATGTCCATAAATTGGCGGATTTCTTGAATCGCGGTTTCCACATTACTGGTTAACCACGTCGGTTCAAACAGTCCGGCATAGTGTTCTAAACGATCTGCAGGTACCACTAAACGAATCGGGCAATCTTCTTCAAGCAAACGCCAAGGGATAATCGGCACTTCATTGTCAATAAAAGAGGCAATGTTACGAATGTCGATAATAATGGCATTGATACATTCGGGAAAGGGCATCACAGAAAATTCTTCTGTTTTCCTGCGGAAGTATTCCAAATCACCCCATTTCAAAATATAGCTTGGCTTTGTGAATTCAATGATGCCGATCAAATGCCCATCACGTGTGTTATGTAAATAACATTGATGGGTGACATCTGTGTCCAAATCTAAAGAGACACTTTGTCTAAGATAGCTCATAAACTTCAACAGCGAAAAAGATGGGAGCATATTATAGCTCATTTTTTATTATGCACAGGGATTTAAAGCAAGTACGAATTCGCAATGTTTATTCACACAAAGCAACACAATGTATTGCTACTATGAAATTCAACGCCTTAATACTATAACAATGCGGGGTTTCCTAACATGGCACATGATTTTAATAAACCACCCCATGGCAATCAGTCAGAGGGTTCTAATCAAAGAAGACGAATTCCTGTGTTTATTTTGATTATTGTGGGTATTTTTCTAGCCTCTTTAATTTTCTATATGGTCGCAGATCGTGATCCGAAACCGGGGGAAGTGCCTGCAGACACGTCCATTCCTGCAACGTCTGAAAAAGATTCCAACAATGCGACCGCAACCGCGGTGGATGATACTGTGCAACACGAGTCCAACACTGCGACAGCCACTGACCGTTAAAGCCTAACTCATTGATAATGCATTTCAATGAACATCTAAAAGCCCTAGTTTAACTAGGGCTTTTTTGTGGGCTAGGGGTTTAAGGTCACAAAAGAATCAATGATTTGTTAGTGTTTTGCATTTTGGAGTTGAATAAAAATCAACCAAGTTTTAAGGTGGTAAATGATGGATCAATCAATTGAATTATGAAGTCACTTTAAAATCACCTATCAGATAAATTTTATAGAATAAAAAAGAGGATAAAGAAGATGAATAATTATGATGCCTACCGTCGAGGTGGGTTCGATGCCATGTATTATTGGGAGCAATTTCATCCAATTCTTGCCGCAATTGCGATTTTGTTGGTCGGTTGGATTATTGCACTGATTGTTGCTTCTGCTGTGCGTAAAGTCTTGGCCAAGCTGAACACCAATACCCGACTCTCTGGTGCAACAGGACACCGCTCAAATATTGAAAATATCATTGCACGAGTCGTGTTTTGGGTGGTGATGATTATTGCCGTGATTGGGGCACTGAATGTTTTAAACCTGAACAGTATCAGTGGTCCGTTTAGTAGCATGATTCAACAGTTCTTGCTATTCATTCCGACTTTGCTGGCGGCTGTGGCGGTTGGGTTTGTCGGATGGATTGTGGCCAATCTGATCAAAGTCGGTCTTAACAATTTACTCAATCGTACTCAACTTGATGAAAAGCTCAGTCAAGATGTGGGTGTGAGTCCCATCAGCCAAAACATCAGTGAAATTGTGTATTGGTTGATTCTACTTTTATTTTTACCGATTGTACTGTCGATCTTGGGTTTGAACGGATTGCTTTATCCTGTTCAGAACATGGTCAATGAAGCTGTGTTGTACTTGCCGAATATCTTTATGGCAGGGGTGATTGTTTTTGTCGGTTATATCTTGGCAAAAATTGTACGTGGTATTGTTGAGGGACTACTCAGCAGTTTAAGCGTACAACAACAAGCAGAAAAGATTGGCTTATTTAAAAACTCGAATTTACCCAAAGTCTTGGGTTCGTTTGTATTTGCCTTAGTGATCATTACCGCATTGATTGTGGCGTTTGAAACCTTAGGCATTGAAGCCATTTCTCAACCTGCCACCGCAATGCTGTATGAAATCATGAATGCCATCCCGCATATTATTGCTGCGGGTCTGATTCTGATTTTGGCTTATGTGGTGTCACGTTTTGTGGCGAAACTGGTGGTTGAAGTGATCTCAGGTACAGGGGTCGATGATATTCCGGCTAAACTGGATCTACAACGCTTCTTGGGCACCACCAAAGTGTCATGCATCGTGGGTTATCTGATAGTTTTCTTCACCATGTTATTTGCGGTGTCTGAAGCAGCCAATCGCTTGGGCTTCGAACAAGTCAGTGGCTTAATTGCGATGTTTATCCAATTTGGCGCCAGCATCATGTTGGGTGCAGTGATCTTGGTCATTGGTTTCTGGTTGGCCAATATTGTTGCAAATGTGGTGCAACGCGGTGAATATAACAGTTCACGTTGGTTAGGCAATTTAGTCCGTGTCTTGATTATGGGCTTAGTGGTTGCCATGGGTCTACGTGCCATGGGCATTGCCGATTCGATAGTGAATTTAGCCTTTGGTCTGACTTTGGGCTCTGTGGCGGTTGCATTTGCTTTGGCCTTTGGTTTAGGTGGTCGTCAACCGGCAGAACGTGTGCTGACTGATTTGATTGATAAAGCCAAGCAAGATGCAAAATTGCCGAACCCAATCAAAGACGATCTGATGACGGCACAGCCGAGTTCAACAGTTGCACCTACAACGCCTGAACAGTCAGCATCAAGTTTGAATCCGGCAGCAGCGCATGTTCAACCGAATCCGGTCACGCCACCTAAGCCTGAAGATGATTCCAATCTTTAATGTTTAACTAAGATTGAGTTCATGCTTATGCAAGATTAACACGTACGATTTTTACCAAAGATAGACTTAGATTGACTTGCGTGTTACCCAAAGGATCATCCACAATCAAGTGGATGGTCCTTTTTAATAGTGAGGAGAATAAAATTGAATAAACACAACAAACAACCGAATAAATTTTTAGCCCCCATTGTGATTGCAGGGGTGACCATTGGCTTTTTAGCCAGTGCCTATAAGTTTGTCTTTGCCAAAGCTGAGCCAAATAAAACGCGTGAACAAGAACCTGTGCAGCAAGAGCCCTTAAAGCAAAATGCGATCGAGCCGGAAAATTCTGAACAAAAACCCTCATGATTGAAGACGTTTTTAAATCGGTTTAAGCTGAAAGAATTTCATAAGCACAGCGCATAAAGAGAATAGGTGTTTAAAATCAAAGTCTTTTATGGAACTATTCAAGAAAAACGAAAAGCCATTCATGGATGTATGGCTTAAATCAAAACAAATCAATGGGAGAATGCAGTCATGTTAAAAATGATCTCTACATGGATAAAACCGAATGTATTGAAGCTTTTTCAGGCTTTAAAGACCCGACTACAGACTTGCAAAATTTGAATATGGAGCGGGCAATGTTAAGAATTCAAAACACACCTAATCTGAGTTTATTTCGCACAGATTATTTAGAATAAGGCACTATTCAATCAGCCTTGATATCTCACTTAGATCAGCGAATCAAGGCAATGCTTTAAGCATCCTTATGTAAAAAGCCCTCATGGTTATGGCGAACATGAGGGCTTTGATATTGCGATCTAAACGTTAAAATGATTTAAATCAGTTTAAACGAATTGTGATGCTGCATGTGCCGATGACCATGCCCATTGGAAATTGAATCCGCCCAAATGACCCGACACATCCAGCACCTCACCCACAAAGTACAGTCCTTGCTGTTTTTTACTTTCCATGGTTTTAGAGGACACTTCCGTGGTGTCGACACCGCCTAAAGTCACTTCGGCAGTTCGGTAACCTTCTGTGCCTGAGGGTTTAACTTCAAAGCCCTGCACACGTTCCGCAACATGACTGAGTTTTTCATCACTGATATTGCCAATCGCATTTTCAGCAACATCCGCCCAAATCAAGCTTTGTAGTTCTAACACCACACTTTTTGGCAAATGTTCAGTCAGCAGAGTACGCAGTAGCACTTTAGGTTGACTGGCTTTCTTGGTTTTTAAGAAATCAAACAGATCGAGATAAGGCAGGAAGTTGATGTTAAAACTTTGACCCGCTTCCCAGTAATTTGACAGTTGTAAAGAACTTGGACCACTTAAACCACGATGGGTAAACAGCAAAGCTTCCGTAAAGCTATTCAGCGTATTCGACAAGGTTGCATCAACGGCATTACCGCTCAAGCGAGTCGTGACTTCTTTAAAGCTGTCTGAAAAAGTAAACGGAACCAAACCTGCACGAGTGGCATAAATGTGATGACCAAATTGTTTGGCAATCTCATAGCCAATCCCTGAACCGCCTAGGGTCGGAATAGACAAGCCACCGGTCGCCACTACAACAGATTCAGCCTGATAGTGGCCAATCGTGGTCGCAATTTGAAAACCGATGCCGTCAACCACATTCACTGCTTTGACTTCAGCGCTGGTTTTGATCTCAACCAATTGGGTTTTTTCACATTCAGCCAATAACATGGCTAAAATTTCTTTGGCGCCGTTTAGGGTAAACAACTGACCGTGTTTGCGCTCTTCGTATTCGATGCCGTGTTCACAGACCAAACCAATAAAATCCCAGTTGGTATAACGAGTCAGTGCAGAAATAACAAAGTGCGGATTATGCGAAATGAAATTTTCAGGCTCAACATACAGATTGGTAAAGTTACATTTACCGCCACCGGACATCAGAATTTTTTTGCCGACTTTATTGGCTTTTTCTAAAACTAAAACTTTACGTCCACGTTGAGCAGCCATGTAGGCAGTCATTAAGCCAGATGCACCTGCACCAAGCACTACGACATCATATTGATTTAAAGACATGACACACTCACGGGATTTTAAAGCAGGGCATTATAGTCAATTTCAGTTTCTTTTTCAGGACTATCTCAGATCGATCGCATTTCAGTTAAGCGCCCTTGTAAGCCACCGCTATGGATCACCAACAGACGTGTATCGCTTGTCATTTTGCCTTGATCAATCAAATCAAAGATGCCGAGCATCATTTTAGCGGTGTAGACCTGCTCCAAGGGAATGGCATAGTTTTGTTCAAATGTGTACATAAAATGCAGCAGCTCAGCTGTGGTTTTGGCATAGCCCCCACAGCAGTAGCCATCGCTAATGTGCCAATGGGTTTTTGAGGTCAGTTGCTTGACATCATTCGTTAAAAAATCACCTTTTAAGGCAGAAAAACCCAGTACCTGCTGTTGTTCACCACTCGCTTCAATTAAGCCAGTGAGGGTCCCACCGGTGCCAAC
Source organism: Acinetobacter lanii (assembly GCF_011578285.1). Taxonomy (NCBI): domain Bacteria; kingdom Pseudomonadati; phylum Pseudomonadota; class Gammaproteobacteria; order Moraxellales; family Moraxellaceae; genus Acinetobacter; species Acinetobacter lanii. Next base: position 736,111 of record NZ_CP049916.1, read on the forward strand.
TGCACAGCAAATCACATCAAAATCGGTGCGATCATGATCGCTCAGGATTTCTTGACACCCTTGAATAGCGAGTGCATTGGTGCCGCCTTCAGGAATTAGATAATGCTCAGGAAATTGAGTATTTAACTCGGCTAAAAATTCAGGCGTGTTTTTTGATTTATATTTTTCACGTGAAACATAATGTAAATGCATGCCGTGAGTTTGCGCCGTGGCTAAGGTCGGATTTAAAGGCCGATTTGCTAATTCTTCGCCACGAATCATCCCGACACTGTCAAAACCGTAGTAATCAGCGGCATAGGCTGTGGCAGCGATATGATTGGAATACGCACCCCCAAAGGTCAAGACTTTGCTAAAGCCTAAGCGTTTCGCTTCTAAAAAGTTATATTTCAGTTTAAAAAATTTATTGCCTGAAATTTGTGGATGCAGCAAATCCAGTCGTTTTACGGTAATTTTTACATTTTTATAAAATAAGCTGTCATAGGGAATGGCGTGAGGTGAATGTAGGGCAATATCGTCAAACATAGCGCTGTCAATGAAAACATATAAAGCTAAAGCAAACAGTATAACCAACAAGAGGTGTGATCCGCTGAATTTGATTGGGTTAGCAAGTTGGGTGCATCCAATGTATTTTTGCTAAACTCAACATAGGATAAAAATAAGCACCATAAAAATGACGATTTTCCGCCGGATAGCCCAAATACAACCTCTAAAGTTTAATCTTCAAATCAGATGTAGATGCCAAAGCATTTTGAAAAAATTCACTCCTGTACTTGCTATCGGGTTGATCTCAGCACTGACGGGATGTGATTCTAAACAGTCGATTTCTGAGTCAGCTGCTGTTTCGGAAACCACGCAGACTCAGTCTGAAACATTAGAATATCGGGATGCATTTGATGCGTGGAAGCAAAGCCAAAATCCGCAAACCTTATTGGCTTATGAAGATTATTTTAAAGCCCATTTCAAGCAACCACCGAGCCTGTATGTCTTGACCGTCAATACGCATCCTTTTGAGCAAGACTGTGAGCAATACCGATTTGCACTGCCTCCGAAGCAGATGTGGCACAACTTGTTACCGGCATTGCAGTTGGTCGAGCAATTACAACAGCAGGGTATTTTTGCCGAATATAAAATTGTGTCTGTGTATCGCAGTCCTGAAGCGAATCATTGCGCGCGAGGGGCTAAAGCCAGTAAACACTTAAACAATTATGCGGTGGATTTCAAACCCTTAGATGAATCATTGCAACCCTATGCGGATGATGCTGCGATGGATCAGAAACTCTGCGCATTTTTGCACAAACACGGTCAAAAACTACACTTGGGTTTAGGCCTGTACGGCAAACAACGTTATCACATCGATCGACAAGGCTACCGCACATGGGGTGTTGGCTATGGTTCAGCCACTTCACCTTGTCTTAAAAAATAATGTTTTGTATCGCATCATTTTGTCGGTTGAGAAGATGCTTGGGGTGATGTTGAATAATTCCTGAAAATCACTTTCATTTTATTGAGAGGTATCGACAGAAGTCACCACAGACATCCCAGGACTCAGCCGTTCAGCGCCTTGTTGACGGGGATCAATCGCAATTCGAACAGAGATACGCTGCACCACTTTGGTAAAGTTACCGGTGGTGTTGTCCGGCTTTAACACACTAAACTCAGAACCTGCGGCAGGCGAGATTTCTTCCACTTTGCCGCTAAATTTTTGATGATTGAGCGCATCGACTTCAAAGCTTGCCGGTTGTCCAATCTTCATATTGGCAATTTGGGTTTCTTTAAAATTCGCAATAATCCAACGTTGCTGTGGAATCAGATACATGAGCTGTGAACCGGCAGCAACATATTGCCCAATGCGTGGAGCAACTTCACCCAATTGACCATCCATTGGAGCAATAATAGTACTGTAATCCTTGGTGGTGACCGCTTGATCAAATTGTGCTTGGGCATTGGTGACTTGGGCTTTGAGTCCCGCTTCAGCCACCTGCGCCGTTTTTAAGGCTTGTTTTGCCACCATGACATTGGCTTGCGCTTGTTTGAGTTGGGCCAAATTATTCTTAGCATCGGCTTTCATGCTGTCTTGTTCGGACTTCGACACTGCACCGCTATCACCGAGTTGTTCATAACGATTAAGTTGCGCATTGGCCAACTCATAAGCAGCACGGATTTGTTCGACTTTGGCTTGCGCAGACAAAATATCGGCTTTACGCTGTTCAATGATCTGGGTTTGATTACTCAAGGCATTCTTGGCTTGATCCACGCCTGACTCAGCTTGAGTGACTTTTTGATCATAGGTGCGTGCATCAATTTTCATCAAGACCTGACCTTTTTTGACATGGTCAAAGTCCGTGACCAATACCTCTTGTACATAGCCATTGATCTGTGAAGACAATACCGTGGTTTTGCCTTTGATATAGCTGTTATCGGTGGATTGGGTGGCAGTATTGAAAGGGCCAATTTTCCAAGCCCATAATACCAATGCAATACCGATCAACAGCACGACCAACATCATCATCAAGACTTTTTTATCGGTTGAAATCAGCTTACTTGGCGGCGCTGATATGGGCGCTGCTGTCGGTGCAGCTGGCGGGGTAGAACGATTCTGTTGTTCTGAGGCTTGGTCGGATGTTGTTGTGTGCGCTTTGGCATTTAACTCTTGATCTTGTACTGTGGCGTGACTGCTGTGCTGATCAGCGTCTTGATGCGAGGTTGTATCTGACTTTGGATTTGGGTTTTGATTATTGGTATCTGACATGAGTATGCTCTTCATTTTAATAAGGTCTGCTGATGGTGTCTAAGGTCGACTCAGCTAAGTGAAGATATGTTTTTGTTTATAGGCTCGATATTTCTCTATCAGCATTAAACTGATGCGCCACAGCAACAGCAGGACGCCAAATACGCCGTTTAATACAATTACGTCGCTATAAGCACGCACTTGGGCTTCTTTGCTGATCGTTTGACTTAAAGTACGCTGGGCTTGATTTTGCGCTTGCACTGGATCAAGCGTGTAGCTTTTGGCTTGTACAGCATAACTTTGCATACGTTGCTCAAGCATAGGATGGGTCGGGGAAAGTTGACTGATGATTTCTGCTTGATAGTTTTTGGTACGCACCTGCTGATAGGTCGAGAAAAATGCCGAACCCATCAAACCGCCAAAAGTTTGGGTTGCCGATAGCATCACCACAAAAGTCACCATATGGCTTGGGCCTTTTTGCATCATGTTGACGAAGCCAATCAAAATCAGCGGGCCAATAAACAGACCGCTGGCAAATCCCACCAAGAATTGGCTCAAATAGAAATCCGCAGGACGTACCGCACTGGTCAAGTGATAATCCAAGCTACAGGCCACTAAAATTAAGATCACCGCACTAAACAGGTGAATGGTTGCCCATTCCTTTGTAAAGGTGAATGCGCTGAACACAGTACCGAGAAAAATCCCGAGAAAGATTAAGCTATAGAATGTGACAAACTGATCAGGGCCCATGCCCATGGTTTTTAAGAAATTGACCGCGGCATAACTTTGCTCAGACATTAAAAAACGAATGGCAAAGGCACCAAAAATAAAGCGCAACATGATGGATGTGCCAATCCAGCGGGTAAAGATCAGTGGACTAACACGATAATGTTCATATAGGAAACCTAAAAATAAACACAGCATTGCACCGATCAGGACATAGGCCAGCCATTTCGCTTCAAACCACCATAAAATTGGACCTTGGGTCAACAAAATACACAGCAGGGCAAAGCCGGTCGCCATCAAACTAAAGGTGACCAAATCACGGTATTCAAACACCTCGATTCGAGCACTACGCGGCAGTTTTAATGACACCACCATCGCTAAACAACACAGTACCAAACCCAGTTCAAAGGTATAAAAGATTTTCCAATCTTGGACATCGACCAAGTAAGGAGAAATCATCCACGCCAACGGCATTCCAAGCTGTTGAAAACCGAAGGCTAAATATAAACCCCGCACAAAATGCACCCGTCTAAAGGCTTGGGTGATGTAGTAAATGCCCAAAGAGGTTAAGGGTGCAGACACAAAGCCGCTGACACTGCGCACCAACACCGCCATTTCAAAGGTACGTACGAAAATATGCAGCAGCAACACCAAACTAAACAGAATTAAAGCCAGCTCCGAAAACAGCCTTAATCCATACTGTTGCCGTGCTTTAAATAAAATCAAGTTAGAACTGACATTGGCCATGACATAAGCGGCAGGTAACCATGCTGCTTGTGAGGGGGTAAGACTGTATTCACCTTGGATTAAAGGCAAATTGGCGGAAATAAAGCCATTACTTAAACTGCCTGCAATCGCAATAAAAGTGCCAATAAAAAAATATAGAAAACGTTTATAGGTCGGATGGGCAATCGATGCTGGTGAACCCGGTAAAGTGGGCTTTTCTTCTTCAGTCCAGTCGGGCGGGGTTTCCAATAAACGTGGCGATGGAGTACTCATACGCTTTGCCTAAGCTTTAATGCCATTGAGCAACAGCTCAACTGCACGCTTCGCCAATCTCAGCTGATCTTGTTCACTGTAGCCTTGTAATGAACTGCGTAGAATGGAAGTCACCATACTGTAGTCACGTGTGGTGAAATCAGCTCGGCAATGTCCGGTGGCAATCGCTTTATCAATCAGGGGCTGCAAAATTTCGTCACGGCGTTGGTACATGGCCTGCAAACTTGGATCATCTTTGACAATCACCCGCCAATATTCGACTAAGGCGGTCAAATAGGGAATGTTATAAATATGATCTTGGATCAGTTGAATAAAGCCATCATCAAACTGTGCTAGTGTCTTGGCTTTTTGCTCAAGTCGATCGAAAGATTGTTTCATCAAGGCAATCACCAATTCTCGCCGATCAGCAAAATTACGGTAAAAGGTCGCACGTCCAACCTTGGCTTCATCAATAATCAGTTGTAAGGGCGCATTGATGCCATGAACTCGAAAGACCTGTATGGCCGCTGCCAACAACTCTTCTCGATTTTGCGATGCCAATTGTTGACGTGAGTTCATGCTAGGCTCTGCTTTGAAGTGGATTGATCTTGCATATTAAACGGACAAAATTGTCCGAAGTAAAAATAAACTCTGTAAATTTGTGTAATTTTTAATCTATATTTTTGATTTTAAATGCGAATAAAATTTAATCTGTGTGTTAACTTTTGCTCAATAGATGCTATGCTCAATACAGAATAACAATCAAAAGCAGGGTGGGTTATGAACAAATATGCCATCATCGTGTCACTTAGCCTTGTGCCGTTTATACAAGCCTGTGATATCAAAGATCCAACCAATAAGCCAAAAACTGAAGCGCGCACCATGATCATCGGTGGTGTGCCTGTACATGATCGTGATTTTAAAATCACCCAAAAATCGATGCTTGTGGCTAACATAGAAGACTTGAGCCCTTCCTCAATGACACCTTAAGTTTCAATGTTCAATGATAAAAATGCCTTATTTCAGGCAATAGTCAGTTCACTGCCTATAATCGAGGCATTGCTACAATGTAATTTAAATTTTATGCAGAATTTTGCTGACAAAGGTTGTAAAATCGCTGTTCAAAATTTCTTAATGCATATTTAAGGTGTGGACTTGGATTCTTTACTCATTTTAGGCTCGATTGCTTTGGCACTGATGTTAGGTGCAATGAGTCCTGGTCCGACCTCAATTTATGTGGCAAAAAACTCCATTTCCATTTCTCGTCAGCATGGTTTGTTCACTGCACTCGGTACGGGTACAGGCGCTGCGGTATTTGGTCTATTGGCTGTGCTAGGTTTACAAGCCTTCTTATTGGCGGTGCCGTCTGCCTATCTGGTGTTGAAAATTTTTGGTGGTATCTATTTGCTGTATTTGGCGTTTAAAATTATTAAACATGCCAAAGAACCGATGCAAACGCATAATGATGCCAATCAACAAATGTCGTTACGCCGTGCGTTTTTCACCGGTTTAATCACACAGTTGTCTAATCCCAAAATTGCGATTGTTCTGGCGAGTATCTTCACTGCGTTGTTGCCAAAAGACATTCCGAGCTATTTTTACGTAGTGTTGCCTTTACTGTGTTTCTTTATTGATGCAGGTTGGTGTTCACTGTTGGCGGTGGCACTGTCTTCTGAGAAACCACGCCGTGTCTATTTGAAATTTAAAGCGGTTTTCGACCGTCTTGCCGGTGGTGTGATGACCATCTTGGGTCTAAAACTGATTTTCGGAATGAAATAATCAAGCACTTAGCTTTATATAACCCGAATCCTGTTTAAGCCGATGACTCCATAATTTGAATTGTTGGCTTATTTTTATGGATCAGTTGATATGCACACAAGGACGCGTAAATCCCTCCTAGAAATCCATGAACACTACGTGCTTTGCTTGTCACTAAATTGTACTGACCTTTCAATAAACTGAATAAAGTCTCTATCTTATTGCGCTGTTTTAAGTGATATCTATCTGAATCAGAAAGTTGTATAGCCTGCATATTTTTTCGATGATAGGTAATTAAATCAATGCCTTGCTCTTTCAACCTACTCTTCAGTTCTTGACTAATATAGCCACGATCTCCATACAACTTTGCTTCCATCTCTTTAACGAGTCTCTCAACCATTTTTATGTCAGCAACATGTCCATTCGATAAAGCAGAACAAGCAATTTCCCCAAATTGGTTCATTGCAATGTGCAATTTACAGCCATAAAACCAGCCCATTGAACTTTTACCACGAGATGCAATTTTAGCTAAAGATTTATGGCGTTGAATACGTTGATTTTTACAAACTGGCAAAGTCGTTGAATCAATCCATAAATATTGTGTATCTTGGTCTTTCATTAGCGCCACATGTAAAGCGTGTAGAGCTAATTGATGTCTATTGATCAGATGAATCATCCGTTGGTAACAGGGTAAGCTTTTAAATAAATGATTTTTATCCTGTTTCAACCATGTGAAAAATGCTTTGAAATTATTGAAATGAGAACATTTATACCAGATCGCAATAAAAGTGATTTCTGAGATACTCAAATGAGCGGTTCGGACTCTGGAGAAACGACGACTTTGTTTAAGAAAATTCCAGTAGGTTGTTTCAAATTTGAGAAAGAAATCATCAATTACGCAAAATAATTCGGTACTATTAAACATCGGGACTAGAGTTTTAAGTTTTGTGTGGTAACTCAACTGATGGCTCTAGTCCTTCTATTTTTCAAGTTAATTTCTTATCCGCGATTCAGGTTTATATATTGTCTAACAATACGTACTTTGTGACCCTTAATCACATTGTGCAGTCCTGATCGGCTATGAACTTTAATGCGACATCACAGTAGGGTAGAAATATGTCTTTCTCCCTGAGTGATGTATGCAAACTCTTCTAAGAAGTAAACCTCAAAATAAAACCGTCCAACACAAAGTCAAATACCGCCTTGGACAATTGGGCACCAAATTTTTAGGTGCTGTGCCTGCATGTAAACAGGCGAATCTTCCACGTGATTATAATTTTGATGCGCATGTGTTCCATCCGCAATTTGCCAGTACTCATTACGGCATCATGATTCCAGATTTACCTGAGCCGTATCGCTATTTGTCTTATGCCTCTGTCATTGGTGATGTGGGGGCAAAGATCACTAAAGTCTGTCCAACATTGTGCCCGCATACGCCTGCAAATACCGCCACTTTGGTGCATGGTACAGCCTTGTCAGATGCCAAAGAAGCTTATCGGATTTACTCGATTGAAGAGCAACTTCAGTTCCAACAAAGCCCGTTTCGAATCGATTTTGCCGAAGATTCCTCGCTGTATGAACAAGACGGGACATACCGTCTGGTATCTAATCTTGAAGATTTAAAAGTCGATTTAACCTTAACCCCCACCGATGCTTTGACTTGGTTTGCTCACAGTCAAATCTATCAGCATTTTAGTGTGCTGATGCGTTATACCGGCACGATTACCCAACAGGGTCATACGGTTGAAGTTTCAGGTTTGTGTACGCTTGAGCATTGGAAAGCCATAGCAGTATCGATGTTGCCAGAGCGCTTTTTATCACGTCATTTGACCTTGCCTTTGAACTCATTTACTTATCAAGTGATTAATTTAGATGATGAATCACAATTGGTGTTGGCATTTGTGGGGGCATTTGGTCAGCCGGCTTACACTGCCGTGTCGTACCGTCATGTCGATGGTACATCTATTCAATATGATGATGCTTTTTTTGAAGTGGTGGCTTTAAAAACCGAGTCGATGATGACCCCTGATGGTCATGCGATGGAAGTTCCGCAGTCGTTTCGTTGGGTGGTGCATCATCAAGGGGAAAAGGTATTAGAGCTTTTAGCAGTGGTGGATACGCCGTATTGTTATGGTTTGGCAGCGGGGTATGTAAGTAGTTATCAATGGACAGGGGAGTTTAAAGGTCAAAAGGCTGAGGGACGAGGATATTTGGAGTTTATTGATCGGCGTTGAATGATTAACTGGGGATAATATTCAACAGTCATTTTTCATCATCTTGTTCAGATGAGTCATGATTTTGTTTGAGCATGTCAGAAGCTACACGGGCAGGTGAGTCTACAGGTTCGTCTTCAATCAGTTTTGAAAAATCAACCATTTTAAAACTTCCAGTTTCACAGTTCGCTAGTTTACATACTTCTTCTTGATAAGCATCTTCGCCCATTGATTTAATCGCCTGTTCTTTCCAATATTGAGCCTTTTCTTCGTCTTGTTGTTCAATCGGACGTCTAAAATTGTATTCATCTACCAATGTGCGCTGTGCGATAGGAGAACCTTGATGACCTGCCTTTTCTAAATAAGTCATATATTGTGGTGAATGATCACCATAATATTGCGCCAATAAATAAGATGCATAAGCATTATCTTGATCCGATAAGTACTCAATGGGTTTGAGATCTAACTCATTTCTTATTTCATCATTTTGGAAAAAGAGTACATATTCCAATAATGCCATGGAAGCAGATTGATCACCTTTTTGGATATCGCTTTTAAGATGTTTTATATAGCTAGCAGTTTGTTGCTCAAAATAAGTTTTCAGCTTTGTTTCTTTGCCTTCTTTTAACAGTGTGGTTAATTCTTTAGAGTACTCTGGGGATATCGGATCATTGGGGTCTGACATATAGGCATTTAATAGTTTTTGGTAGCGGTCTTTTACGCTTTGCACATTAGCGCTAAATGTGTAATTAGTTTCATTGACTGATGCAATGCTTAGAGTGGAAACGATACATGTTAAGAGAAGTAGAAGCGCTTTCATATTTTCTTAATTAATTTTATTTGGCTAAAAGATTAGCAGATTTATGGAAATTTAGAAAATTTAATCCTCATTTTGTTGGGTTAAAAGTAATAAAACCCCTTTGTTAGTTATAGAACAAGTTCGTGTACCCCTAACGAACGGGCGACATTCATGACGCGAGTCATTTGATTGACTACTGCCTTGTAAGTTAAAAAGAATTTCCCTCTCCTTTTAGGAGATGAACAGCAATGTTGCGCAAGGGAGTGAGGGTAAAACAAAAAAAGCCCCTACAATGTAGAGGCTTTTTCTTATCTAAGACTTAAATCTTAAGACACTTTATCACCCGGTTTAGCACCAGATTCAGGTGAAATCACCCAAACACCGTCGCTATTACCTGCAGCTAAAACCATACCGTTAGAAATACCAAAACGCATCTTACGTGGTGCAAGGTTTGCTACCATCACCACCAATTTGCCTTTTAGGTCTTGAGGCTCATAGAACTCACGAATACCGCTAAATACGTTACGTGGCTCAGCTTCACCGACATTTAAAGTCAATTGAAGAAGTTTATCTGAACCTTCAACTGTTGCAGCTTCAAGAACTTCCGCTACTCGTAAGTCAATTTTCATAAAGTCTTCGATGCCAATGGTGCTTGTGTTAAGAGCAGCTTCACCGACTTTAGGTTCAGCTTTCTTCTCTTTAACTTTCTCTTTTTTCTTCTCAGCTTTTGGTGCTTCAGCAGGGGCAGCTAAAGAGTCTTTAGAGGCATCGACCATAGCAGCAACAGCTTTCGGGTCAACACGTTGCATGAGTGGTTGGAACAATGCAATTTCATGACCGACTAAAATCGTTTCACGAGAAGCGAAGTCAAAAGCATCGAGTTGCAAGAAGTTTTGAACTTGCTGAGCCAAAGTTGGCAATACAGGTGCAAGGTAAACCGCCAATTGACGGAATAGGTTAATACCCACAGAGCATACGTCATGCACTTGTTGGTCTTCACCTTCGATTTTAGCCAAAGCCCAAGGCTTTTTCTCATCGATGTATTGGTTGGCTTTGTCTGCAAGCGCCATGATTTCACGAATCGCAGCAGAGAACTCACGCGCTTCGTATTGCGCAGCGATCGACGCACCTGCATCAATAAAGCTTTGAACCAATTCAGGCTCTGCACAAGTCACAGAAAGTTTATTGTCAAACTTGGTATTAATGAATTTCGCACAACGACTGGCAATGTTCACCACTTTACCGACCAAGTCAGAATTCACTTTTTGAACGAAATCATCAAGGTTCAAGTCAGAATCTTCAACTTTGTCAGAAAGTTTAGAGGCGAAGTAGTAACGTAGGTATTCAGGGTTCAAGTGCTGTAAGTAAGTCTCAGCTTTGATGAAGGTACCGCGAGATTTCGACATCTTCTGACCATTCACAGTCAAGAAGCCGTTTACGAATAAACCTGTTGGGGTACGGTAGTTTGCACCTTCAAGCATTGCAGGCCAGAACAATGCGTGGAAATAAACGATGTCTTTACCAATGAAGTGATACACCTCATTTTTAGAATCTTTCTTCCAGTAGTCTTCGAAGTTGAGTTCTGGACGTTTGCTTTTGATGTAGTTTTCAAAACTCGACATATAACCAATTGGCGCATCGACCCAAACATAGAAGTATTTGTTGGGTGCATCAGGAATTTCAAAACCAAAATACGGTGCATCACGAGAAATATCCCAATCGTTTAAGCCCGCTTCAAACCATTCATCCAGTTTGTTGGCAATCGACACAGGTAAACGACCTTCATCGCGTGTCCACTTTTGTAGGTATTCACCAAAATTCGGCAGTTTAAAGAAGTAGTGATCTGAAGATTTCTCGACAGGTGCAGCACCGCTTAAGGTTGATTTTGGATTCAACAATTCAGTCGCATTGTAGGTTGCACCACACACTTCGCATGAATCGCCATACTGATCTTCCGCTTTACATTTCGGGCAAGTCCCTTTAATGAAACGGTCTGACAAGAACATGCTTTTTTCAGGATCGAATAACTGAGTTACAGGACGAACCGCGATATTGCCTGCTTCACGGTTTTTAATATAAATCTCAGAAGCACGTGCTTTGTTGGCATCGCTGTTGGTTGAATCATAATGGTCAAAGTGAACACCAAAGCCATCAAAATCACGCATATGTTCTTTTTGAACATTGGCAATTTGCGCTTCAGGCGAAATGCCATTGGCTTCAGCACGAAGCATGATGGCTGTACCGTGAGCATCATCCGCGCAGACATAAGTCACATCATGACCCATAGCACGCATGGCACGAACCCAAATATCTGCTTGGATATAACCGAGTAAGTGACCCATATGGATAGGACCATTGGCGTATGGAAGGGCGTTAGTGACTAAGATATTACGCACGGATATAACTCTCTCATTCGTCGTGTATGCAAGGTGGCTAATTTTACATGACTTGCATGTGAGATGCACAAAGGTTTCGATCAATTCGACTGAAAAGTAGATTTTTATATATTCAACGCACAATAACAGCGATAATGTTGAGTTAAAGTGATACCAATGAGAAAGCCATGACCAAGCCCCATAATGATCGTTATGACGATTTTGAACATGATGACTTTCAAGATGATCAGTTTGATCGTGAGGTGACCCGTATTCCTCAACACAAAACTCAAAAAGTCTTGGGCAAAACAATTTTGGAGTTAGCACATCAATATTGGCAGGACATTGTTGAGGCTGAACACAGTTTACTGATTCAAAGCCTGCGTCAATTGGCACAAAAAGAATCGTATTTTGATGTGCTTGCCGATGAGCTCGATCAACCTCTCGATGCCAAAATTGCCAATGATGCTTTAAATTTTATGCATTTTTGGAGCTTGATTCAAAAGCATGAAGTTGATGCTGCGCAGTTCAATTTGCTTGAATTGATCAATACCGAATATTTCCAAACTGAATTTTTTAATGCCTTTGATGCGTTAGAGATTACTGAGCGTAAAGCCCAACGCCGTGTGATTTTGCAGGAAGCCTTTAAGTTGTATCAACTTGAATGTTATGCAGGCTGTATCCCTGTGATTTATGCACAACTCGAAGGGCTGTTGACCGATGTACTGATTGAGCAAGGCTTCTTAAAACAGAGCCAAACCAAATTGGTCGATGTGTATAAAATCGTACCCGGTTTAAAGGGCAATGAAATTAAGAGCTTGTGGCATAAATCAAAAATTGCCGGTGAATTAAATCGTTATTTTGCAGAGTTGGCAGCCTACAAAATGGACAGTAGTTCTACTGTGACCATGACCCGACACAATATGTTGCATGGCACGGATGTTGACAACTTCAATCAGGAACGTAGTTTTATCTTGTTTATTTGGTTGTTCTCAGCAGTCAGCTTTATGAGTACCTTAAGAAAATAAAGATTTACATAAAGAAGGTAAATAAATATTTACCTTCTTATTGCTATACTTCTTTCAAATCTAATATGAATCAACACGATTTATTAGTTCTTTGATCTCTTTTTTTAGAGTACAAGCTTTTCTACAATGACGGTAGGTGAGAACTTTTTCCCAATTCTGATCTTTGATCAGGCAAACCTTAAAATATCCATTACCTTTACCATTATATTTATACCAACCCACATCTAGTACTATGTTTTTCTCTAAAAATTTTATTTGTAATAAATCTTCAGAAAAATCTAAGAAAGAATTTTTATTTAGCTTGTAATCACTATTCAACCAAGAAAGATTATCAAAATTCACAACGCCTGTTCTTATATTGATTCCCCACCATAATGTTGCTTCAGATAACTCGCTTTGGCTCATATTTTAACTGTCCTTAATCAAAAATATAGCTCACTATATACCAAGATAATTGCTCATACTTTAGTTTTAATCTTGCACTATGAGCTGTTTAATTTTGGTCGCTTTTTCAAAATGATCCAATCGATGCGTTTGGATCCACCATGTTGCAACTTGCATTAAAGTGTCTGGATCATCATTTTTATTGGCAAAGAAGGCATAAAACGATAAGCCGACATTGTCACCTTTCTGTCTGATTTTATTTTCGCAAATTTGAATAATTTTTTGTTTTAGCTTCGAATCAAGTTTGGTTTTTTGAGTATCTGGCATCGTTTTACTTCTAACGGTCATTTTTGATGTTTAAAAAATGACTGTAACACTTGTAAGCAAAAAATACTGCGCAACAGCATGTAGTCACTTTGTTGCAAAATGATGCTAAAAACATGCAAGTGAATGAAATGCTGTATAAATAATTGTTAGACAATTTAATGATTCATCCAGAGATCAATCCCATCAGAGGTGCAGACATGAGCAACAATAAAAATGTAGAGCAATTGAAAGATAAAGCAGCTGATTTAGGTGCGGATATTAAGCATAAAGCGCAAGAAGTAAAATTAGACGGTGAAAAAGCGTTGGATGATTTAAAACATTCAGCCAAAGAAGCCAAGCTTGAAGGTGAGAAAAAGCTCGATGAACTCAAACGAGACACTGAAGCAAAGCAAGCTGAACATAAAGCGACAACCAACGATAAAGTGGATGAAGCCAAAACCAAGGCAGCTGATTTAAAAGATCAAGCGCATGAGAAATTTGATCATTTAAAAACTGAAGCCAGCCATAAATTGGAAGAGGCCAAGTTAAAGGCTACTGAGCTTAAACATGATGCAACAGTGAAACTTGATGAGCTTAAAGTTCAAGCCACAGAAAAATTGGATGATTTAAAGAAGAAAGCAACCGAAACCTTAAACAAATTTAAAGGCAACGACAAAGCTTAAAATTCATTCTTTGATCAAACGTTTTGAACAAAAAAAGAGTGATTCAATCACTCTTTTTTATTGAACATATCAGGCGAATGAAAATGACGTTAAATCCAAGTATTAGATATTTTTACGGTACTCAATTTTGCGCACTTGGTTATTCACCACCGTGACTGCATAAATATTTTCACCAATATTATATTCATATTGCATCGCATTTACCGTATTTGTACCTTCATGCCACGCCGTCGTTTTCATCGACTGGGGGGACTGTGCAGTGCGATCAATCAATTGATCTAAACTATCGCCAACGGTAATGGTTTGGTTGGTTGCGGTACGGAAACTATAGGTTTCGGTCATGCTGGCAAACACAATGCCAGAACAGGACAGTGCTAAAATCAGTGCCATGATTTTTTTCATCAAGTATCTCTCTTTATCTGAATTCACATTATGAGTATAGAAGTGTGATTTAAATAACACAAATCATGGTGAGTGATACTTTGGTTGAATTTATTGATCTTTTAATAGGATTCAGCTGTGTCAGTGTGCTAACAGGGGCATGAGAATCCTCATCCATGGTCTTAGAATACTTAACCTCAAGCACATTTAAGGCTAAACTAACTGATTCAGCTGTATGTCCATCTTTGGAGTAAATTATGTCGTGGCTTTCTTCTCTCAAATCTGTTTTTTCGCCTGCGAAGGAGGTCAAAGAAGAGGAAATCCAAAACGTATTACAGTCTTATTTATTGCCTCGTACAAATGCACCCCTCAAAGACCGTATCAGCCAAGTCAATGTTGAAGGTCGTGTGCTACAGATCACCATCAATACCTTTAAATCTGAAGCAGATGATTTACAAAAAATCCATGATGACCTTGCAGATGCCCTAGAGCCATGTGGTATTCAAGAATTGAATATGCATGTGATTCAACAAAAGCATGAACATACATCAGGTGGCTGTGGACATGACCACAAAGCGGGGGAAAGTTGCTCAAGTCAGCCAAAGACAGCAAGCGCACCAACAAAATCGAATTTACCGCCTGTGGTCGATGCATCTGGCACGACTGAAGCACCGATTCCAATGAAAAAACCTGCGCCAGAAAACATCGATCCAAATAATCCTCCGATTCAAAAAGCAGCGCCTTTGCAACGTGATGTACCAAAACATCCACGCATCCAAAACGTGATTTTGGTGTCATCCGGCAAAGGTGGTGTGGGTAAATCGACCACCACAGTGAATCTTGCTTTAGCCATGCAAAAGCTCGGTTTAAAGGTTGGCGTGTTAGATGCAGACATCTATGGTCCAAGTATTCCGACCATGTTAGGCAATGCCGGACGTACCCCAATGATTGAGGCAGAACAATTTGTGCCGATTGAAGCTTATGGTATGGCAGTGCTGTCGATTGGGCATTTAACCGGGGACAACAATACCCCTGTGGCATGGCGTGGTCCAAAAGCCACCGGTGCCTTAATGCAACTGTTTAACCAAACTTTATGGCCAGACCTAGATGTATTGGTGATTGATATGCCACCGGGTACAGGCGATATTCAATTAACTTTAGCGCAGCGTATTCCAGTAACAGGGGCGGTGATTGTGACCACACCACAAAATGTCGCATTATTGGATGCCACCAAGGGGATCGCACTGTTTAATAAAGTGGGTATTCCGGTCATGGGCGTGGTTGAAAATATGTCGACGCATATTTGTTCCAACTGTGGTCATGAAGAGCAAATTTTTGGTACAGGCGGTGGCGATCAGTTGGCAACGCAATATGACATTCCATTGCTTGGGCGTTTACCGTTAAATGCATCGATTCGTGAAAATGCCGATTTGGGTAAACCCTCTGTCATTGCAGGCGATGCTGCCGCGGCAAACTATATCGAGATTGCACAGAAAATTGTCGATCAATTACCAAAAGCAGAAAAAGCACAGAACCGTATTTTTTAATCCGATTGAGTAGGCGATCTTGTATTCAATAGAATGTCATTAAAGCCTCTGTTTAAGTAAGCCTTGAAGCAAACACAAAAGCCCAATTTCAATTGGGCTTTTTTATGCTTAAAAGATTTCATTTAGATTGACCTGATCTGTCACATTCCGATGAATGGTCAAAAAATCGCTAATTTTAGGATTATTTGCTCTAATTTTAGTTTTTAAAATATGCATATTCTTTCTTCCAAGTATGTGAGTTTTAAAATGCGTACTCAAAAAATGGTTTCTGCGTTGATTTTGGCTTTAACTACTGTGTCTTTTACTGCTTCGGCAGCGATTATTAATACGGTTGATTTCCCATCTGAATTTGTTCAAAGCAAAGACAAAGTGGCTTCTGCTCCAGTAGAGCAAGTGACTGCGAGTGATGTGCAAAAATAATCACATTAATGCGTGTAAATGAGAGAGCTTTTGCTCTCTTTTTTATTTTAAATTTTATAAAAAAGCCAGTTTGATTATAAATAAACCATTTAGTTCAATATTTTATTTGTGTTTACAATACAGTTACATTGTTTCCATATGTAATTCTTAATTATACTGTTCAATTGAAATATACATTAATTTACTCGGGGATTTGTCATGAAATTGGCTCAAGCAATTCTTTTATCTGTTTCAACTGCACTTGTAGCTGCACCTGCAATGGCAGAATCATCGACATTGAAACAAATGGGTCAAGCAGCAGGCTTAACAGCAGCTCAAATCGCGGCAAATAAAGCAGCAAACAGCAAAGATGCGCAGAAGTTAGCGAAGAAACAAGCTGAAGCGAAAGAGAAAGCAGCCAAAGCGAAAAAACAAGCAGCTGAAAAACAAGCCAAAGCCAAAGCGAAAGCCGCTGCAAAAGCTCAAAAAGCAAAAAAAGCGGCTGCGAAAAAGCAAGCAACTTTAGCGAAAGAAAAAGCGAAAGCAGCGCAAAAAGTAAATACCGCAAAAAGCATTAAAACTGCACTTTTAGGTAAATAAGACCAGTTCGCTGCATCAAGCAAACTCATAAAAAAGTCGAACTTCGGTTGGACTTTTTTATTGCTTTTTGTTTTATAACGGAAACAAAAAAATGAGCTTCAAGTGCTTATACTGACTAGACAGTTATACATCAATCTTTATCCTATCTATATGAATGATAAATTAAAATAAAAAAAGAGCTGTTATTTAAGCATCTTCTTACAATTGAGATTTTGCTAAAGCATTTCAACTGAATTAATCTGCAATCGCTCAACTGAGAGTTTTTTGTATGATTTCATGGCTCTTCATTGGTTTGGTGATCACGATTTTATTGACACCCGGTCCGACCAATACATTGCTCGCATCCTCAGGTATTCAAGTGGGGATCAAAAAATCTTTTCGGCTGATTCCTGCTGAGGCCATCGGCTATCTGATTTCAATTAGCTGTTGGGGATTTTTGATTGGTAGAGTCACCAGTCATTTGCCTGCATTACCCACCATTTTGAAATTATTTAGTGCAGGCTATATGGTTTGCTTGGCCATTAAGCTGTGGCGCACTTCCAATGCACAGCATAATTTTTCAAAGCCGACTATTGGTGTCAGTGAACTGTTTTTTGCGACGCTACTCAATCCAAAAGCTTTATTGTTTGCTTCAGCTATTTTCCCGAGTATTGCGTGGATTAAGATGCACTACTATGTTTCGCATATGCTGATCTTCTTATTGTTGATTATTCCAATTGCATTTTTTTGGACCGTGATTGGTTCGGTACTCGCATCCAATAAAATCCGTTGGTTAAATCAGTCGAACATGCAAAAAACCGCTTCGTTGGTGATTATGAGCTTTTCGATTCCCTTAAGTTATTCAGCCATATTACATTTGTAAGATTCAAAACACTGGCTTGATTTGATCTAGGGCATGCAGCATTGTTGAGGGATTAAGCCTGCTTATTTCCATTGGACCCGAATTCAGTTAAAGTACAGCGCAGTAATTAAATTCAGTTTTTTGGGAATAAATAAATGGCAATTAAGTCTGATCGTTGGATTCGCGAAATGAGCGAAAAACACGGCATGATTGAACCGTATGCAGAGAACCAAGTTCGTTTAGATGAAAATGGTCAAAAGCTCATTTCTTATGGCGTTTCAAGCTATGGATATGATGTGCGTTGTGCACGAGAGTTCAAAGTGTTTACAAACGTTCATTCGGTAATTGTAGATCCGAAAAACTTCGATGATAAAAGTTTTATCGATATCGAATCTGATGTGTGTATTATTCCACCGAACTCATTTGCTCTAGCACGTACGGTTGAATATTTCCGTATCCCACGCAATGTATTGACCGTTTGCTTGGGTAAATCAACCTATGCGCGTTGCGGTATCATTGTAAACGTTACCCCACTTGAGCCAGAGTGGGAAGGTCACGTGACTTTAGAATTTTCCAATACCACCAATCTTCCTGCACGTATTTATGCTGGTGAGGGTGTGGCGCAAATGTTGTTCTTCGAATCTGATGAAGTTTGTGAAACCTCCTATAAAGATCGTGGTGGTAAATACCAAGGTCAAACCGGTGTAACTTTACCAAAAGCGTAATTCAGCTTGAACAAAAAAAGCAAACCTAAAGGTTTGCTTTTTTTATGGCTAATTTTTGATAAATGAATAATATGAGCATGTAGGAGAAAAGCGACAAGGGCTGTATGAAAACAGCGTTAATCCTGTTTAGAAACATGACTAAGTCATTATTATTTTAATAAGTCTATGTTTTCTATTTAAATTTCATTTATCGGAAAAACAGTGATATAACGCACATAATTTTGCATAAAAACATTTAGTTCGATAGTATAAATTGTGATGCATGACATCCTTTTTTTGAGAAGCATGGAATTATTCAGACTGCAGGATTGCAAGATCGGATAAGCACTCAAATCGCTCGATTCAACTTTGTGCTCGATGCAACCTTGAAAGAGCCAAATAAAAGCGACACTTAGAATTATAAAGATATGGTGCGGAGCATCGTATAACATAGGAAGGTCTAGATGACTACACTGCATTATACGTTTCATTTTAACCCGACAGCACGTATGAAAAAACGTGTTTTATCGGGTCTTATTGGCTTCATTCTTTGCCAAAGTAGCTTCGCGCTTGAAGCACTCTCCGATGAATCCTTAAGCTCAACCACGGGTGAAGGTGTGGCATTTGTGCCACAAGATGCATCCTTTGTCTTTCAAGGTGAAAAAGCGGCCTCTACCGATTTAAACAATCGTGCTCAAGACACCGGTTATATTCATCTAATTCCAGTGGGTCCATTGACCAGTACCGTCCAAGATACCAATAAAGATGGTGTGGTGAATGGCTCCGATCATTCAGTGGGTAAAGCGGATTTGTTCGTTTATGGTTTGGCATTGTCAAAATCTGATGGCAATCAAAATAGTCGGATTGCAGCAAATACCGCATCCGCGATTAAATCGTGGGGTACAGCGACCAACCCATGGATTTTAAAAGTAGAAACAGAAAACCAAGTTCCCAATTTTGATACGGCTAAAGTCTGTGCCACAGCCGATAAAAGTTGCCAAGTGCCTTATCTGACCCTTGAAGCACCGCTATACAATACGACGATTCCAACCCTCGATACTGAGGGCGCAGATGCCTACAAGTTAAAGTTAGGGTTATGGGCCGACGCATTTGTCCTCGACCCGAGTAAAAAAGAGGGCGATGCCAGCCTGTATAACCTCGGGGAGAAAACAGGGGTTTCAGATGCCACACGCGCCAATCGTATGCGTTTACAAATGATTTGGAATGATTTCAGTATCAATGGTTCACGCCTACAAATTTTTCAAACGCTAAATGGCGCAAAAAATGAAAATGGCATGAGCGCCTTTTATAACAATACTTTAGGTATAGCAGGTTTAGTCCGCTTAAACAGTGGCGATGCAGCTAATCTGCGTTATACCAATATGAATGGTAAGGCGCTTAGATTAAGTACCAAAGAAATTAACGATAATTCAGGAATGCTCACTACACCGGCTGTAAATGCCAATACCTTAGCCCCGAGCTTTGATGCCAATGATGGTGTTTTTATTCATAATTTAAATGCCAACTTGGTTTTAGGTTCATTGTATCAACCTCTGATTTTAGGTTCAGACGGTAAAAACTTTAGCTTAGAATTGACCCGTATTCCAAATAAAGCCGAAATCTATAAGAAAATTTATACCGATTATGACAATCCGAACTCTAAAGAATATTTAGGTTCGACCTGTAATGTATATAAGTGTGGCAATAACGGTTTGGCAGGCTATCAAGGCAATAATGCCACCCACAGTAGTATCACGATTGGATCAACTGTCTATGATGCGGCAAAGAACACGTTATCTGCATATAAAGGCAATGGTTCAACCAACGATGCGATTGGTGTTTCCTTTGGTGCGCTTAACCCGATATCCCCAGGCGCAGGTGCAGCACTACCTGCTGCGGGTAAAAATTTAGGTTCAGCAGTCATTGATGGTGTCTTGATTCAACATTTAAAAATCACCACCAAAGGTCTATAAGGAGCACAACATGAAAAAAACAATCGCGCTTCTCATAATAACCTTGATGGTCAGCCCGGTGTATGCGCTTGAAGCCTTAAGTGATGATGCTTTGCAAAATGTTGAAGGTCAGGCAGGTGCAGATCTGTCTTTAAAATTATCGATTAACCATAAACTCGAAAATGATAAATATGTGTTTGATAATGGCACAGGTGCAGTGTGTGCCGATGTGCAATTCTGTCGTCTCGCCGTTTCAGTGAATAACCGTTTTATTGATAACAATGGACAAGCCAGCAGTGGCGATGGCTATAAATTGTGGTTGGTATTTAAAGGCATTCAAGGCACGATTAATATCCAAAAATTAGGCTTGGATGGTATGGATCTCAGCTATAAGGATGATGGTGGTGCAGATAAAATTAAAGCAGCCATGCAACTGAGCTTTGATGCAACCAAACCCATTGAAATACGTAACTTTGGTTTTAATGCCTTGGCCTTTGGACAGGATAAATTTTTAACCACCGCGGGTGTTGAAGCTGGCAGTACCAATGCCAGTGATTATGGTTATCTGCAAGTGACGCGGTACGATACCAGCAATGCACCAGGTTCAGTCTATGACCATGGGCGTGAAACAGGCTTTATGGGCGTACAAATGAATGGCAATTTGGCATTACAAGGAAAGGTGATGATGTTTGGCTGTGATGCAAGTCATCCCCGTTGCTAAGCCATCATAGAACAAGGAAGCATGATGAAAAATAATATGCAGCATCATCGGTCAAATACAAATATTCAGCCTAACCAACATAAGCATGCGCAAAAATGGACCTTAAATACGTTAACCTTTAGCATGTTGATGATGGGGGCAACAGCCCCCGCTTTTGCCTTACAGGCGATGCAAGATGAAGACTTGCGTGCTGTGAATGGTCAGGACGGTGTTCAGATTAGCACTAGTTTATCAGAAGCCAATGTCGATCAGGTGTATTGGGCAGATGAAGCAGGACGTGGCAGTGAGGGTGCAACCAATAACACGCTGAAAGCAACTGTAGATAACGTGAAGATTCGCCAAAGCAATGCATCCACTGTGCCTTTAGGTGCAGAGATTAAGCTGAATACGGGGAGTCAGAACAACAATGTGGGTTTGGATTTGTCGGCAAGTTTATCGCCAGCTTTGATTACCGTAGATTCATTTCGTATTTGTAATACTGAAGCAACCGTAAGTTGTAGCCCTGCGATTGGTAATTTGGCGATTCAAACCAGTTCCAATATTGATTTAAATTTAAGAACTTTAAACGGCTTATTCAGTCAAGAAAATTTGAGTGAAATGTCTTTGGGTATTAAAAATGCCAACGTCTATATTGGACAGACCGACGCAAGTAGCAAGCTCAATCAACTGATCTTAAAAAACTTCAATTTTAACTTTGCAGGTCGTGGTGCAATTTTTGTTGATTCAGCAGAAGGCTTACGCCTACAAACCAATACTCGCTTGGCTGGGAAAGACAGTGTTGCATCAAATACGGACATCCCAAATGACAATTTGGGTTATGTCGATTTAAATCGTGTGGCGGATTCAGCATCAGGTAACACAGGGTTTAGTAATACAGGAACCTATGCCAAAGAGGGGATCACCACCAATTCAGGTCTGAACTTGGAAATCATGCTGAATAAAGAGGTAAATGCATCTGATCCTTATGCGATTGACTCAAGCAGCAACAGTCCAAAAGGGGCGAAAGGGCTAATCCGAGTGGGTGCTAGTGGTCGAATGGTCAATTCATCACTCGAATTTCGTGGGGTGTCCGGCGACAACACTGTTTTAGATAAAGCAAACAACGGCAAAGGCTCATCCACTGCACTGTCTACCAATGTTATGGGCAATTCTGGTGTGGCATTTCGAATGCAAACAGAATTTACCAAAGATGATGACTCAATGCTAAACGGTGACAAAAGCAAGGCCACCACTTTAGAGATTGGCGGGGCGGGGCTTAATGCTTATGGCTTTGAATTTAGTAATTTAACAGGCTTAATGCCAAGTACACGTGCATCATTTGACAGTGGTAATGTCTATATTAATTTAGCCGATACTAAGTCATTGACGATTCCGACCAATAATGTCTTCCAAACCACACGTTTTGGTAATGGTAGTTATCTCACCAAAGACACGGACTATTTACAAAATATTCATAAAGGCACCACAGGCACGAACCCTTACAGTTTAGTGGCTGCGATTCGTGGTGCAGAGTTCCAATCGATTTCACGCCGTGGACGATTTACCACCAGTGCAGGCGTGGCGGCTAATAATTTGTTTAGTAAATCAGGTACAGACAATCAATGGGGCTTGGCACTGCCATTTTATAATCTAAATGCCAATCTTGCGCTGTATGGCACCACTGTGAAAGCCGATCAAGCATTTTATTACACTCTTGCAGGTTCCAATGTGATACGTAATTTGGTGGCAAGCACAGGAGATACCGCGCGTCTTGGTCTATCACTTGCGATGAGTACCGAAGGGGTGAAAAAGGATGATGGTGCTAAAACCACATCAATTATGGTAATTGATGGCGGTAAAGTAAATGATGCGACAGGTTCCGCAACAGATTACTATATGGGGCTAAGAAACATTGACATGCTACTCAAAGGTGCCGGCAGTTTAGGTGTTGAAAATGGCAGTGTGAATGTGAGCTTACGTGACATGCTGATTGTAATGTCGGCTGAAGTTGCAGCGGGTTATTTACCGGGCACCACCTATAAAACCTGTAAGCTCAATGCAGGAGCTACAGGCTGTGGCACGACTAGTGCAGCGCCTAAAAACAGTTTCTCTTTACCCGATGATGTTTTGTTTGGTTTAAAATTGCGTGTTGGGGGAGATATTGATTTGTCTTTAATTCCGAATAATTCAGTCGAGGATGGCAGTCGTTTATCTGTTGTCGGTGAATTGGATTTAAAAGGGGACAACAACACCATTCAAATCAGTGACCCACAAAATGGTTCAACCTTGGGCTTAGACCGGATTACTGGTAAAGTCGGATTTAACAATGCGATTGTGGTGACCAAAGATCAGGCTTCTGGTGAGGGTAAAGTCGGTTTCCATACTAGTCTACTGATGAATCCAAATAAAACCACAAATGGTGTATTTCGTGCCAAAGATATTAATTTCTATCCACCCGCTACCGGGCCGGGTGCTCGTTTAGGTGAGCTTGCAATTACCGGTGGCCGTATTTCGAGTGAATTTAATATTATTCCTAGAAATTAACTGAAAACTCTTTTTATTCAGTATCTCTTAAAGCCAAATGATGCTGTTTTTTAATACCAAGTTTAAACTTGGTATTTTTATGTCCGCTGAAATTTTAGCTTTAAAGTCATCCATAAAAAGATTCAAATAAATTGATCAAATTTTGTTAAAAATAATGATATTTTTCAAATACTTCAAATTGTTACTCATAAGTTACAAAAAACATAAAACAAAAGCCACATTTATAGTATATTGTGATCTAATCGATGTTTTTTCAATCGAAATAGAATCAGAATAAGCTGATCAGAAATGAGCGATTAAAATAAATATTGTCATAAGGATTATGGACAATGTGGAAAAATTATAAAAACAGAATGGCTCTGTTATTACCATTATTGCTACCTTTTACTTCATCCATGGCTATGCAGGCGATGGATGATGATCATTTGTCTGATACAACAGGTCAGGATGGAATTAATTTAGGGATTCAAATTCCTAAAATCGATGTAGGGCAAGTGGCTTTAATTGATAAAGATGGTGTTTCCTCTAAAATTCTAAACAAAGATTATAATCAGGCTGCGTCATTGACTTTAGCGGGAACGAGCAATGCGCCAATGAGTGTGAGTTTCCTAGGCAATAATACCAATTCAACCATCAATGCTGTGATCGATACAGATGCGGGTGCAGGTAAAGCGTTTGCTAATATGGCTGTATCGCTCGGTTCAGGCATGACCGGGCTTAAAGTTAGTCCTTTTGCCCTCTATTTAGCCAACACAAATAATACCAATGGCTTAGGTGGTTCTAAAGATGTGTTTACAGCAGGTAACACCTTAAATATTGGGGTGAGTAAATTTTTAGAAGTCGGCAGTGCGAGTAATAACTTTCAAATTGACTTTGTTCAAGGCAATACACCGAAACTGAATATTCAGTTAGGCAATGTACCACAAAGTCATATGGTACAGTTTAGCGGTGCAATCCAAGCCATTTGTGGCACAGGTACAGGTTGTCCAATTTCACTGATTTCAGGTGACAGTTCTGCTAAGTTTGATTTGCAAATGAAAGCGTCTAATAGCACCACAGGGTTTTTACTAAACAATTTTTATGCAGGGCTCGAACCGACAGGCTTAGTCGTTGGAAATATCGGTACCTCGAGCAAAATGAATGTGGCATTGAACAATGTCACTTTGGGTAATGTAGGTGCAACTTCGCCCAATGTGTTTAATGGGATCGCTAATGGTTCAATGGGAAGCTTTGGTGCGGTCGGTGCATCAGTAAAAGACTTAAAAGTAAGCATTCGAGGTTTTTGATATGCACCATATGCAAAGCCTTAGATTCAACTAAAATATCAAGCAATAAAAAATCCCGCATCAGCGGGATTTTTTACGAAAAGAGGAGGATTAAGCGAGGAGCATTATTGTGCAAGTTTGGCTAAAACTTCTTCTTTAGAAATATTTACAGATTCAGCATCGGTACGACCTTTGTATTCAAAAGTACCTGCATCCAAACCTTTTTCACCAATCACGATACGATGTGGAATACCATTGATTTCTAAGTCAGAGAATTTAACCCCTGGACGTTCATCACGGTCATCAAGAATCACATCATAACCAGCAGCGAGAAGTTCTTGGTACAACGCTTCAGCTGCTTCCATGGTACGTGGTGATTTATGTGCATTCATCGGTACAATTGCCACTTGGAACGGTGCAATTGCAGCAGGCCAAATAATCCCTTTGTCATCAAAGTTTTGTTCAATTGCAGAGGCAACGACACGGGTTACGCCAATACCGTAGCAACCCATAGTCACAGTAAATGGTTTACCATCTTTACCCAGTACTTTACAACCCAATGCTTCAGAGTATTTTTGACCCAACTGGAAGATATGACCGACTTCAATACCACGTTTAATCAGAATGGTCCCTTTACCATCTGGAGATGGGTCACCTTCTACCACATTACGTAAGTCATACACTTCGGTAAATTTCGCATCACGTTCCCAGTTTACGCCAGTTGCATGTTTATCTGCTTCATTGGCACCTGCAACGAAATCAGACAATACTGATGCAGCACGATCCACAATTACAGTGAGACCTTTTTCAACAAGACCTTGTGGACCTATGAAACCCGCAGTCAGACCCAATGCAGCCATTTGTTCTTCAGTGGCAAATGCAATTGGCGCAGCGATTAAAGGATGTTTTTCAGCTTTAATTTCATTCAGTTCATGGTCACCACGAAGGAATAAAGCCACCACAGGAGCGTCTTCACCTTCCTTTGCAGCAACACCTTGAACCAACAGGGCTTTAACAGAATCTTTGGCATCTGTACCTAAAAAAGCAGAGACGTCCGCAATGGTTTTTTGATTATGCGTATCAACAATTTTTAATTCTTGCTCTGGCGCAGCACGTTCACCGACCAAAATCGCTTCAGCCATTTCAACGTTGGCTGCATAGTCTGATTCAGTTGAGAATGCGATATCGTCTTCACCACTTGAAGCCAAAACGTGGAATTCATGTGAACCTGAACCGCCAATCGAACCTGTATCTGCTTGAACTGGACGGAAATCTAAACCTAAGCGAGTGAAGATACGGCAGTAGGCTTCGTACATTTCGTCATAGGTTTTTTGCAGTGATTCTTGATCAGCATGGAAAGAGTAAGCATCTTTCATCACGAATTCACGTGAACGCATTACACCAAAACGTGGACGAACTTCATCACGGAACTTGGTTTGTACTTGATAAAAGTTTGCAGGCAGTTGCTTGTAGCTTTTGAGTTCGTTACGCGCAAGATCAGTAATCACTTCTTCATGCGTTGGACCCAGTACAAAATCATTGTTATGACGGTCTTTAAAACGCAGCAATTCAGGACCGTATTGTACAAAACGACCTGACTCTTGCCAAAGTGATGCAGGTTGAGTCACAGGCATCAAAACTTGTAAAGAACCCGCACGATCCATTTCTTCACGAATAATCGCTTCAACTTTATTTAGCACGCGTACGCCCATCGGCAACCAGCTATATAAGCCTGAAGCCAATTTACGAATCATCCCCGCACGTAACATAAGCTGGTGTGAAATCACTTCAGCATCATTTGGGGTTTCTCTTAACGTTGCAAATAAAAAGCGACTCGCGCGCATGGAAACTGTCCTAAAAAAGTTTGGTATCAAAGCCAAATTATACGATAAAAAATGAGGTGTACATTTAAAATGACACCTCATTACAACTAGAAAATATTATGACATGATTTTACGGGTTTGACGCATCATAAAGTTTTTAAAGTCATCTAAGTAAGTAAAGATCACGGGAACCACCACCAAGGTGAGCAAGGTCGAGGTGATCACACCACCGATCACGGCATGCGCCATCGGAGCACTTTGTTCACCGCCTTCACCTAGACCGAGTGCCAAAGGCACCATCCCCATGACCATGGCACTGGTGGTCATCAAAATAGGGCGTAAACGAGTTATACCCGCAGCAATAATGGCATCAAAACGTGACTCACCCCGATCCATGGCTTTCTTGATAAAGTCGATCAGCAAAATGGCATTCTTGGTCACTAAGCCCATCAACATAATAATCCCAATAATCGAGAATAGATTCATGGTCGAATTAAACAGGAACAGGGCTAAAAATACGCCAATTAAGGATAAAGGCAGGGAAGCCATAATGGCTGCTGGATGAATAAAACTGTTGAACTGAGAACCCAACACAATATAAATAAACACAATCGACAGGGTGATCGCTGTAAGGGCATAGCCTGCAGATTCTGCCATATCGGCATTTGAGCCTTGGGTATCAAAGCTATAGCCAACAGGCATTTCAAATTTTTCCTGTAAAGCCGTGATGTCTTTACCAATATCTCCCGCAGGACGTCCTGAGGTATTGGCTTCCACCAATACTTCGCGAGCCAAATCACGACGATTAATCTGAGATGCCCCCAAATTTTCATCCAAAGTTGCAATACTCGACAGGGGAATCAAAATCGGTTGATTATTGGCATCCATCTTTTGAGAAGTGATGTTCAGGTTTTGAATGTCACTTGGCAAAGTCCGTTTATTTTCCGTTAAACGTAAGTTCACATCGTAGGTTTCACCTTTTTCATCTTTCCATGTGGTGACATCATCCCCTGCGAGCAGTGGACGAATGACATTGGCCACTTGATTGACGGATAGCCCCAAGTCATTGGCCAAAATACGGTTGATATGTACTTCTAAAGTCGGTTTCGGTTCTTTCAATGAACTTTCTAAATCGACAATCCCATCGACTTTTGAAATTTCAGCCATGAATCGATCTGAAATTTTTTGCAGTTCATCCAAATCAGGCCCTTTGATCGAAATCATCACCGGTTTTTGACCGCCAGACACGGTTTCATCGGCAGAAGCCACCGAGGTTACGGTAATACCGGCCACACTTTTCAGACGTTCACGGAACTGGTTGTTTAGTTCAGACAGGGTTTCTGATCGCTCTTGGCGTGGGGTGACACGAACACGAATACTGACATGGTTTTTACCGCGATCGGTCACGCCATTAATCACGCCATAAGTGGACAATACGTGCGGTTGTTGTCGAATAATCTGATCGACTTGTTTTAGTTTGGCTTGAGAATATTCAAGCGATGCATCCACAGGTGTTTCAAATTTAATGCGAATTTCACCTTTATCGGGAACAGGTACAAACTCCGTACCAATGAGTTTCGATAAAGCGAGTGCACCAAACAATGAGGCAATTGCAATAGCCAATGTGATGAGGCGAAAACGCAACGCAAGCCGAAGCAGTTTTTCATAGACATGACTTAAGCTGTCTAACTTATTCGAGATAGCATTAAAAAATCGTTTGATGGCATTGGGTTTTTGATTCGGGTCTTTTTTCTTCTCTGCCCAATGTGCAGACAACATCGGATCAAGGGTAAAACTGACAAACATCGAAATCAGTACCGCAGTACTGACAGTGACACCAAATTGATAGAAGAATCGACCAATGATCCCGCCCATAAATGCAACCGGTAAAAATACCGCAACGATGGTGAGTGTGGTGGCTAGAACAGCGAGACCGATTTCTTTGGTACCATCTAAAGCTGCGGTGACATGATCTTTACCCATATCGGCATGCCGCACAATGTTCTCTCGAACCACAATTGCATCATCAATCAATAGACCAATACTTAAGGACAAAGCCAGTAAGGTCATCATGTTAATGGTGAAGCCAAAAATCCAAACGAAGGTTAGTGTCCCGAGTAAGGCAATCGGTAAGGTTAACCCGGTAATTGCTGTAGAGCGGAAAGAGCCTAAAAACAATAAAACAATGATGACTGCAAGCACACCACCTTCAACAATGGTGCGTGCAACATCTTTAATACTGGCACGGATGCCTTTTGAGGTATCCACCACCACTTTTAAAGTCGTGCCTTCCGGCAATTGTTGTTTAATTTTGTCTAAAGTTTTATAGGACGCATCGACCACATCAATGACATTGGAATCTGAACTTCTCAGAATATCGACGGCAACGGCTGTTTTACCATCGATATAAGCACTCGATTCAAGTTCGGCTTGGCTGTCCTGAATGTTTGCCACTTGCTTGAGATAAATCGGTACGCCATTTTTAGTGGCCACAATCAAATCACCAAAAGACTGGGGGTGAATCACACGAGATTTAATCTCGACCACGAGTTCTGAAGCGGATTGTTTCAGTGTACCACCCGGCACTTCGATGTTTTCACCTTTTAATGTATTGATGACTTGATCAACACCGATACCGAAGCTTTGTAATTTTTGCGGTTCAACCTCAATACGAATTTGTCGTTGTGAATCACCCAAGAGATTGACCGTACCAACGCCAGTGACCGTCCTAAGCTGCGGCACAATACGCTGGTCTAAGTAAGAGCTAAGTTCACGCAAGCTCATATTCTTTGATTCAAATACCACCGACATGACCGCACTTGCAGTAGGGTCGTAACGTTCGACAATGGGGTCTTGAATTTCATCACGGAATTCAGCAGTAACGGGTGCAATTTTATCGCGCACATCTTGTGCTGCTAGGGTAGAGGGAACTTCAAGATTAAATTCGGCAATAATGGTCGACAGACCTTCGCTGGATTGCGACACCACTTGTTTAAGACCCGAAATGGTATTGATCTGATCTTCCATTTTCTTGGTGATTTCAGACTCTACCGTTTCAGGTGAGGCACCCGGATAGTTGGTGTAAATCACCACAAAGGGAAAATCAACGTCAGGGAATTCTTCCACGCCCATGCGTTGCCACGAAGCAAAACCAAGCACCATTAGACAAAACATCATCATGATGGTGAAAACAGGATATTTGACACTGATTCGGGTAAACCACATAACAATGTTCCTAGTTTATTTGGCAGAAATCACAACGGATTTATTGATGTCATCGGCGGTAAATTTCACTCGACTAATCAGATCCTGTGGCTGTAACCCACTGACAATGGCGATATTATCATTGACTTGTTGTTGTAAAATTTGAATCGGCACTTTGATTAATTTTTGTTGGCGTACCACCCACACATAGGCTTTGTCTTGTGCATCTTGAATGGTATCCAGTGGAATACGCTGTCCCTGAATTTGATTGGCATCTAAAATCGCACCATCGACAAACGCCCCAATACTCAAAGACGGAATCGCTTCATTGGGACGTGCAAAGAATTCAATTTGGCGACTGACCTGATCGGCAATCGGCGCAATACGGGTTAGGGTAGCAGTGAATTTTTGAGTGTTGCCTTGTAAGGTATATTCAATTTGGCGACCCAGTTTGAGTGATGCTTGCTGTTCAGTCGGTAGTTTGGCTTGAATCTCGAGTTGATTCGGATCCACAATTTCAAATAAAGTTTGTCCAATGCTTACGGTTTGACCCGGCTCAACCTGACGTTTGGTAATGATCCCTGAAATTGGACTTTTTAAAAGACCATCTTGATCGGCTTTTAACGCAATATCGACATTGGCTTGTTGGGCCTTGGTTGTTGCTAATTGTCCCTTATAGTCGACTTGGCTTTGTTCGTATTCCACTTTAGAAATAAAGCCTTGATCATACAAACGTTTTTTGCGCTGTACCATATTGGCCGCTTGTTGCGCTTGTGCTTGTGCAGAGGCTAAGTTGGCTCTGGCTTGAGCAAGCCGTGCAGCATTGTCCTGATTATTCAATTGCACCAAAATTTGTCCTTTGGCCACCTGTTGACCGACATCGGCATTGACCGATGATGCAGTGGCAGACACTTGTGCTTGAATGGAACTTTGATTGACCGCTCGAATGGTGCCCGTAAAGGCAGAGCGTTGTACTGCAACCCCTTGTTCGACTTGGATCACATCTTGTTGAATCAGTTCAACTTGATTTTTAGGTGTTGTGGATTGCGCGGGTTGATCTTGTTGTTTTTCACAAGCCACTAAAAATAGGCTGAGACACAGGACAGAGAGATTAATTTTTAAGCGTTGATTAAGGACTCTATGATGTGTTTTTTGCATGAATACGATCCTTTGAACATAATAAAGCCTTTTTTATTCAAAGGCTTTTAAGCGATTGATGATTGTCTCGTATTGGGCTTGGGTATTTCGATAGTCCGTTTGTAACGATTCAATATTCTTTTTGGTGTTGGTGATGTTTTGCATGTTGTAACGTAAACGGTCTTTCAGATCGTTGGGGACAGGTTGACCTTTCCGGAAATATTCCATTTCCTGACGTTTAAATACAGCCCGATCTTTTTGACTTTGTTTCAACTGCTGTTGTTGTAAGGCAATCTGCTTTTTATAATTCTTTAACAGATCATCGCGTTTTAACGTCGCAATTTTACTTGAACCATACGCTTTTTTGAGTTTATTGTCATGCTCTTGTTGGCGTGCTTGAGCGGCACGCGTATGCGCCATTTTTAAATCTTGATCAGTATTGTAGCTGCGATTCTTTTGAATCACTTGCATATTGGCATCGAGTGCTTCATACCCATGACGAATATGAGCCGGGGTCACAGTACTGCTGATATTTGCCACGCCATTTTTATCATAATAACGATACCATTTGGCTTTATTCACTGCAGTTTCAGCGAAAGTTTGGGATGCCATAAAAATAGACAAAACCACAGAAAGCACATACACTGACTTTGAGGAAAAAATGGGCTTAGATGCAGCAAAAAAATGAATAAAGTTGTACATTTAATCCCCGTTATAAATAAAAAGAATTTTTTATTTTTACTATTACCTGAAACATTTTAGGGCGTTAGTTTAAATTTATAAATATATAACTTGAAAATATTACATAATTTTTATGATCGAGTTAACTCTTTTGTTTTCCTTTATGACACACTAACGATTGTGAATTAAATCTACATTGAAACAGACAGTAAAAATATGTTAAAAAATAACGATTATTGTAAGAATAATATAGTTAAGCTCTACTTAATTCAGCTCACTGGGAAGGGTCATTAAATGGACGATAAATTGCAGAATCTTAAAGTCATGGTCATTGATGATTCAAAGACGATTCGTCGTACAGCTGAAACATTATTACAGCGTGAGGGGTTTAATGTTGTAACAGCCGTGGATGGTTTTGAAGCATTGTCTAAAATTGCAGAAGCCAATCCAGACATCGTTTTTGTCGATATTATGATGCCACGTCTTGATGGTTATCAAACCTGTGCATTGATCAAAAATTCACAAAATTATCAAAATATTCCGGTCATTATGTTATCGAGTAAAGACGGTTTATTCGATCAGGCTAAAGGACGTGTCGTAGGTTCAGATGAATACTTGACCAAGCCTTTTAGTAAAGATGAGCTATTAAATGCAATTCGCAATCATGTAACAGCATAATGATTTGAATTCTTGGGGAAAAAAATGGCGCGTATTCTTGTTGTTGATGATTCACCAACTGAAATGTTTCGGTTCAAAGAAATACTCAATAAAAATGGCTTTGATGTCTTAGAAGCATCCAATGGTGCAGATGGGGTCACCTTAGCGCAGGCAGAATTGCCTGATCTGGTGTTAATGGATGTGGTAATGCCGGGTGTAAATGGATTTCAGGCTACACGTCAAATCGCACGTGGTGCAACCACCAAACATATTCCGGTGGTGATCGTGAGTACCAAAGATCAAGATACCGATCGAGTTTGGGGCAAACGTCAGGGTGCAATTGATTACTTGACTAAACCCATTGATGAGAGTCAGTTGATTAGCGTGATTAAACAATATCTCAGCGTGGGATAATTTATGGCAGCAAATGGATTTATCGAATTACTTCGGCTGTCTAAACGTGGCAATAAAAACTACGCAGGTAGCGATCAAGAAGTAAACCGATGGTCAGGCATTGCATTTGAGATGATGGGGCAATATTTCGTTGCTCCATTAGGTGAAGTTTCAGAGGTGATTTATCCGCCTGTCTGCACCGCTGTACCAACAGCCAAGGATTGGGTTAAAGGATTAGCCAATATTCGTGGACGACTGATTTCGATTTCGGATTTGGCACATTATATTTCTGGACAAAAATCAGTATTTTTACCATCTCAAAAAGTTTTGTGCATTAGCCATAATGATCATTATGTTGGTTTGATCGTAGATCAAGTTTTGGGGATTCAACATTTTAATAAAAAAAGCTTTTTTTCAGAAAATAAACAGATAGACCAAAAGCTGAAACCGTATTGTCAGGGGTATTTCCAACAGCATAATCAAGCGTGGAATATCTTCTTATTCAGTCGGTTATTAAAAGATCCACAATACATGAATGCATCAGAAAAATTTATAAACTAGTTTCGACGTTCGCGACAGCTGTAACGTAATGGGGAGAAGCTGAATGGGCTTTAAACTAAACAAGAACAAAGCAGGTGAGAGTGCTCAGACGAGCAATTCAGTATTTGGGAACAATTTTAAGTCCAAAGTGGATCAATTTAGTAAATTGTTTGGCGATACTGAACAAAGCAAATCCTATCTTCAATTGGGTTTGATCAGCTTGGTGGTCTCAGTATTGATCCTACTGTATCTATTCTATAGTGTGCCACGTAATAATGATTTAACACGTAGTCTAGGTGAGTTACGTTTATTGTCTCAAACCATACCTCGACAAGCCTCGGATGCCATGGCGTCAGGCAGCAAGGATTCATTTAAACGTTTAAGCGACTCTCAAACTGAGTTTGCTGAAAACTTTGAAACTGTGCGAGATGTTCATCCACATAATGATGCATTAGACAAGGTTGAGCAAATCTGGAGCAAAGTCGATAAAGATATTGCTTCAATTACTTCTCAAAGAGAAAGCATTAATAAGCTGTCAGAAACCAATAAAATGATTGCGGATGTTATTCCGGGGATTCAGTCAGAATACAACTCCATTGTAGCCATGATGCTTCAATCGAATATGTCCGGACAACAGGTTTCAATCGCAAAAAATCAAGTGGTCCTTGCAGAGCGTATTTCAAGATCACTGAGCGATTTTGTCAGCGTATCTAATACAGCGACCACCGATTACAACGCGGACATTGAAACGTTTGGACGTTTCTTAAATGCAGAACTCAACGGCAATGCAGAATTGGGTGTGGCACGTATTGATCATCCTGACATCCGTGAATCATTGATGAGCATTAAAAGTGATTATGATGGCATTCTGAAATCAGCGTCGAGTTCAGTGTTGGGTAAATCCAAAGAAATTGGTCAATCACGTGAAGCTGTCAATAATATTGCGGCAAACTCAGAGCCAATGTTAACGAGTTTAAATAAGCTATCGACAAGTTCTGCCTTAAAAACCATTTTGCCCGGCCTATTATTGCTCATAGCATTGAGTACATTCTTATACAGCGTATTCAAGCTTTTGGTGTTACGTAGTCAATCTGATCAAGTGCGTGTAATGCGTTTGCAAGATGAATATGACCGTAACCAAAATGCAATTTTACGTTTACTCGATGAGATTGCCGATTTGGCCGATGGTGACTTGAGTTCCTATGCAACGGTATCAGAAGACTTTACTGGAGCGATTGCGGACTCGATTAACTTTGCGATTGATCAACTGCGTGACTTGGTATCGCGGATTAATGAAACCTCGCAAGAGGTTGCAAAATATACCCAAAACACCCAACAAATTACCCATCAGCTTGCAGAAGCATCTGAGCATCAGGCACAAGAAATTGCTGGTGCATCCACTGCGATTAATGAAATTGCCTTATCGATTGAGCACGTTTCTGCCAATGCAGAAGAGTCAGCAGAAGTGGCGCAGCGTTCGGTTGCCATTGCATCAAATGGTGCAGACGTGGTGAACCGTTCGATTCAGGGTATGGATACCATTCGTGAGCAGATTCAAGAAACTTCGAAACGTATTAAACGTTTGGGTGAGTCTTCACAAGAGATTGGTAATATTGTCTCGTTAATTAATGACATTGCCGATCAAACCAATATCTTGGCATTAAATGCAGCCATTCAAGCATCGATGGCAGGAGAGGCGGGTCGTGGTTTCGCCGTGGTTGCCGATGAGGTACAGCGTCTAGCGGAACGTTCAGCATCTGCGACTAAACAGATCGAATCCTTGGTGAAAACCATTCAAACGGACACCAATGAAGCGGTTATTTCGATGGAACAAACCACCTCAGAGGTGGTACGTGGTGCGAATCTTGCTAAAGATGCAGGTGTGGCCTTGGATGAAATTCAGTTGGTATCGAATAACTTGGAAAAACTGATTGCAAACATTTCGGAATCTTCGAAATTACAGTCAGCTTCAGCCGGTCATATTGCCAATACCATGAACATTGTTCAAGAAATTACCTCACAAACCACCAGTGCAACCTTCGATACAGCACGTTCAGTTTCTGAATTGGCCAATATGGCAGATTCACTGCGTGAGTCGGTAACCAACTTTAAATTACCTGAATAATTATTGTTACTCTTCGGGGCGTGAGACTTATGATTCAATAGGTCTCACGAGAGTTAAAAAAGATCATCTTTGCTAAGATGCATGTTCATCGAAGTAAAAGTGGATAGGTTCTCGTCTCTGATTTGGAGACTAAGCATAGAAGCCTGAGCTATGAAACAAATATTAAAACATTTAGTCGAAAAGACCGAGTTGCCTGAAGATCATTATTTGGATCAGGACGCTGAAATTTTAGAAATCTTCGTTGAAGAGTTGGAAGAAATTTTTGAAAATTTACAGCCATTGTTAGATCAATGGATGGCTAACCCTGCACAAGATGATGTGTTGGTGACGATTCGTCGTAACTTCCATACCTTAAAAGGTTCAGGTCGTATGGTGGGGGCAAAGTCATCAGGTGAATTGGCATGGACCGTTGAAGATACGCTGAATCGTGTGATTGCCAAAAATGTCGAACTCACTCCAACATTACAACGCTATGTGCGTGCAGTTTTTAATCTGTATCAATATAAATTATTTCACGATTTTAAAAATACCCAAGCCCATGATCAAGACTTTCGACCTTTGGTACTTTTAGGTCAGCAATTACAACAAAATTTAAGTCTAGACCCTGCTTTAGAAGAATTATTAGATTTATCTGAGCAGTTGAATCATGTTGATGTCATCACAGGCATGGAACGTGGCGTTAAGGAGCCAAGTTCAATTACACAAGATGCGCCGATTGAACAGGTTGAACCAATTCAACACATTGAAAGCTTTGAGTTTACGCCATCTAAAACAGCACTTGAAGCGACTGAAAGCGATAGTCTACTGTCTGAAACTGTAACGATCTTTATAGAGGAATCAGAAGATCATTTACAGACCTTGGATCAGTTTATTCAAGTGCCGAACCATAGTGCAGAGCAGTACAATCAGTTGATTCGTGCCTTGCATACCTTACGTGGTAGCTCATCTATGGCGCATGTCGATGATATTTTTGATGCCAGTGGTAAAGTTGAGCATTTATTCAGGTCATTGCTGAAAGAAGATACAGAAACCAGTGTCAATGAAAATGCCTTACTGAGTCAGTATGTGCACTATGTGCGTGATTATTTGCATGCCTTAAAATCATCCAATACGTCAAAGCAACAGTTTGCTGAAATTCAACAGAAATTTGATGATGCTTGGGCGCGTTATGATTTCCAAATTGCCAATGTAGAGCAATCGGATCAAAGTCAAAGTTTGGTCAGTGAATTGGTGAATTTGCAGATCGACCAATTACTCGATACTGAACTTGAATTCGATAAACGTGCACAGTCAGAGTATCCTGAATATTTCAGAACCTTGAGTGCGCAAGCGCAATTATTGATTGAGCATACCAATAACCGCGCGGCGATGGGGATTCGTGAATACACCCAATCTTTAAAAGCGTGT
Organism: Acinetobacter lanii; assembly: GCF_011578285.1. Classification (NCBI taxonomy): domain Bacteria; kingdom Pseudomonadati; phylum Pseudomonadota; class Gammaproteobacteria; order Moraxellales; family Moraxellaceae; genus Acinetobacter; species Acinetobacter lanii. The sequence goes on from NZ_CP049916.1 coordinate 772,989, forward strand.
TACGACGCAGTGTTGCAACATTTTAGCTTACTCAATACCAACTATGTGTATGAGCTTTTTGCCAGTGTGCATCAAGAGTTTATCCACTTATTTGATACCTTGGCGGCAGGACAACGTGTAGGGCTTAGTATCCAAGCGTTGCAAGCGATGGATGAACTGAAAGCGTATCTACAACAAGATATTGAAGGTGTTGATCAGTTTAGTGATCTATCAGTTGCGTCATGGTCATCGAATGAAACAAACGCGTCATCGCATTCGCTTGATTCTGCACATGTCTCTGCACAAATTGCAGCAGACAAACAGTTCATTCATGATGAACAAGCTCGCCGTGAATTTGATCCGGATGTGTTGGATATTTTCCTGGATGAAGCAGAAGAGTTACTCGGCTTTATTGATCAAGACCTAAATACTTGGTCCGCTGAGCCGGGAAATACCAAAGCACTGAATAACTTGATGCGTCATTTGCATACCCTGAAAGGGGGCGCCAATATGCTTCAGGCAGAACATATTGGCTCCATTGCACATGAACTTGAAAGCATTTATGAGCGCATTATCAATAATCATATGACCGTGAGTCAGGATTTGATTGATGCCATTCGATTGGTGCAGGACGATGTCGCTGACCGTTTACAAATGATTCGTGACGAACAAGTTGATTATCCAGCGCCTTATACCATTTCACTTCTACAATTTATTGCTGATCCGAATGTGAAAGATCAGTATGTTGCAGCATCACCATCAACAACAGATGTTGAAACAACTGCATTGTCTTCTGATGCAGTTGTAAATGATACGGCATCAACAGGAGCGGGCACAGAAGACACTGCTGAAGAGATCGCCAAAGAGACCTTTGCTGAAGAAGCTGAAGAGCTGATTGAAGAAGCACAAGGACTATTAAAACAATGGAGCGATCAGCGCAGTAACCGTAGTTTATTATTGCAATTACAACGCATTTCGCACAGTCTCAAAGGCGGTGCGAAGATGGTTCAAATCAGTAAAGTCTCAGACATTGCGTATGAACTTGAGTCAGCTTTTGAACAGTTTGCGGTACATAATTTTAACTCAAATGCCTATGACGCCTTATTAGCGTCTGCATTTACTTGGTTGAAATCAGCAATTCTTGAGCAGAACTTCCAGTACTTTGACACACTAAAAAGTAATTTAAGCAACATTCAGTATGTCGATGTCTCTGCTCAATTGCCGGAAAAATTGGCGCGTACCGATTTACTCGCAGATCAATACACGGTTGAAGTGGTTGAAGGTGATGGTACCGAGCCACCATCGATGCTGGGTGAATGGGGCGAAGATACCCAAACTGAGCAAAGCGATGAGATGATTCGGATCTCAGCTGATCTGATTGAAAAAATGATCGATCTTTCAGGTGAGAATGCGATTAACCGCTCACGCATTGAAATGGACTTAAGTCAACTCGGCAATACTTTGACCGATATGGAGCTTGCGATTCAACGTTTGGCGGATCAGTTGCGTCGAATGGAAGGGGAACTTGAGTCACAGATTATTGCCAAACATGGTGACTTGGATGGCCGATATGAAGACTTTGACCCATTGGAAATGGATCAATATTCATCATTGAATCAGTTATCTAAATCCCTAGCTGAGTCTGCATCGGATTTGGTTGATTTCAAATCTACTTTGGTTGAAAAAATCAAAGACACTGAAGGCATTTTATTACAACAGTCACGTATTCAAGCCGAAATCCAAGAAGGTTTAATGCGTGCACGTTTGGTGCCTTTCTCTCGACTATTGCCACGTCTGCAACGCTTAGTTCGACAGGTTTCAACCACATTGAACAAGCCAACAGAATTATTGGTCAACAACACCGAAGGCGAGCTGGATCGTACCATTTTAGAGAAATTGGTTGCTCCACTTGAACACATGTTACGTAATGCACTCGATCATGGGATTGAAAGCACCAATCAACGTGTCAATCAGGGCAAGCCTGCACAAGGTAAGATTGAACTGGATATCAGCCGTCAAGGCACGGATATCGTGGTGGCCTTTAAAGATGATGGTCAGGGGATTGATGCCGACAAGATCAAAGCCAAAGCCATTGAACTCGGGTTATTAAAAACCGAGCAAGCCTTGTCAAATGAAGATATTTTACAATTCATTTTCCATCCCGGTTTCTCAACCGCAGAGAAAGTCACCCAGATTTCAGGTCGTGGTGTCGGATTGGATGTGGTGCAAAGTGGCATTAAGTCGTTGGGTGGTCAAGTGTCGGTTGCATCTGAACTCGGCAAAGGTTCGACCTTTACCATTCGCGTACCAACCACGGTAGCGGTGAGTGATGCCTTGATGGTGAAAGTCGGCGATCAACAGTTCGCTGTACCGTTGGCGCAGATCGACCGTATTGTACGTATTTCACCAACCGCTTTGGATGAGTTCTTCAACAGTGATCAAGATTATTTCCAAATTGATCATCAAAATTACAAGCTACGTTATCTGGCAGAATTTGTCGCGCATCAGCCTTCACCTAAGTTGAATGGTGTGGCACATTCATTGCCGGTGTTGCTGATTAAAGGCAATATGGGGCATACCGTTGCCTTGTTGGTGGACCAATTGATTGGTTCACGTTCTCAAATTGTGATGAAGCCGATTGGTGACCAATTGGCTTCAATCGGCGCGATTTCTGGTGCCACCATTTTGGGTGATGGGCGCGTTTGCTTGATTTTGGATGGACAAAATATTGCCCGCCAAATCCAAGCCAGCAATCGTGATGATGCCAAGGTTGAAAAACGAGACACCTCACGTCGCAATGATCAACGCCATTTGATTATGATCGTGGATGACTCTGTAACGGTGCGTAAAGTCACTTCGCGCTTACTTGAGCGTCATGGTTATGATGTGGTGACCGCCAAAGACGGTCTAGATGCAATTGAGCAACTCGAAAATGTCAAACCAGATCTGATGTTGCTGGATATCGAAATGCCACGTATGGACGGTTTTGAGGTGACGGGCTTGGTGCGCCATCATGAGGTGCATCATGATCTTCCGATTATTATGATTACTTCACGAACCGGCGAAAAACATCGTGATCGTGCGTTCAGTTTAGGCGTGACTCACTATATGGGTAAACCATTCCAAGAAGCGAACTTGCTAGAGAATATCTCTGCGGCACTGGAAACCAAATAGAGAATTGTAATGAGTGACACACAACAGACAAAAGCCATGGATTTGAGCCAGACGCAGGAACTTCAGCACCTGATTACGGTATCCACGGGTTTTATTGATGCCTATATTATCCATTGCTATGAAAAAGTGCCGATGCTGTTGCCACAGAATATTGTCCTATCCGCATTGGACAGTCCAGCGCATGTCAAAACCGTGCAATGGCATGAAAAAGAATTGCCGGTGTATCATGTCAATGGACCTGCAAGACGCTATGGGGTGGCACTGGTGATTGAGGGTGAGCACATTGAGCAGCGCTTTGCCTTGATGTGTGAAGAGATGCCGAAGACCATTCGTATTCGTATTTCTGAAGTGGTCGATGACGAAAAGGCCAGTGATCATGTCAGTATTTTGCAATATGTGCGAATTAGCAATCAGCTTTATCATGTGCCAGATTTGGCAAAAATTCAGGCTGAAATTGGAATTGCTGTTTAACTAGCAAGATTGACCTTTTAATTTTCAATGATCAAAAAGGGATGCATTACGCATCCCTTTTTTTATAGCTCAATTAATTGATTAAGCCAAAAGTTCCACCAAAATTTGTTCATAAATTTCAGCCAAAGGTTCGAGTTCATCTATGTTGACGTGTTCATTGATTTGATGAATGGTGGCATTGAGTACACCGAGTTCAAGCACTTGCGCGCCTGTCGGTGCAATAAAGCGACCATCGGACGTACCACCTGAAGTCGATAACTCGGTTTCAGTCCCTGTGACATTAAGAATGGCTTTCTTAGCAGCATTGACCAACTCACCAACTGGAGTCAGGAAAGGCAAGCCAGACAAAGTCCATTGAATCTCATAGTCCACACCATGACGGTCTAAAATTTCTAAAGTACGTTCTTTTAACTGTTCGGCTGTCACTTCAGTTGAATAGCGGAAGTTGAATAAAACATTCATGCTGCCTGGCACCACGTTGGTTGCCCCAGTACCGGCATTGATATTTGAAATTTGGAATGAGGTCGCAGGGAAATATTCATTGCCATTGTCCCATACTGTATCGCATAGCTCTGCAATCGCTTTTGATGCCGTATGAATCGGGTTAACCGCCAAATGAGGATAAGCCACATGCCCTTGTTTGCCTTTAATTGTCACATTGGCATTCAGTGAACCGCGACGACCATTCTTAACGATATCCCCCAATGTATGGGTGCTTGAAGGTTCACCGACCAAACACCATGTCATTTTTTCATTACGCGCTTCTAAAGTCTCAACCACTTTGACTGTGCCGTTGATGGAAGGGCCTTCTTCATCAGAGGTGATCAAAAATGCAATCGAGCCTTTGTGATCAGGGTGTTTTTCGACAAAACGTTCAGATGCCACCACCATGGCTGCCAAAGCAGTTTTCATGTCGGCACTACCGCGACCATACAATTTTCCATCACGGATTTCAGGCTTAAATGGATCAGACTCCCATGCATCCAAAGTACCTGTTGGGACTACATCGGTATGACCGGCAAAGCAGAATACAGGCGATGCAGTACCACGACGCGCCCAAAGATTATCGACATCTTCAAAGCGCATATTTTCAATGTTAAAACCAATCTTGGCCAAACGATCTGCCATGATATTTTGGCATGAATGATCAACCGGTGTAACCGAAGGTTGGCGTAAAAGTTGAAGACTTAAATCAAGGGTAGCGGACTGGGTCATGGAGAGATATCAATTAAGCAATTGCAGTTATCATAATCGAAGAAAAACCGTAAAGAAAATCTAAAATATTGATGCCTAATATTAATTTTACGAAATCATTCATCATTTGTTGGTTTAAAATGAACCGCACAAAAAAACCTGATCAATTGATCAGGTTTTTTCTTAACTAAGGAAGAAGTCGAATTAGTTGCGACGGATTTCTTCAGAAGTTTTTTCAGCAGTATTCGTTACAGCATCCCCAGCTTTAGATACATCTTTACCCACGCCTTTAAATGTATTACAGCCTGTTAAAACAAATGTTGCAAGCAATGAAGCAGCCAAGATTTTTTTCATCATCATCTCCGGTTTGTAATTTATTCTGATGTTGAATAAGAATAAAAATTAAACAGATAGATGAATATGAGAGTTTTATTATGGGAATGTTATGAAATGTAGCTTTTGCAGGAAAAACTTACAGCACTCGCACAGAGCTAGTGAGGTTCTCGGCTTGACGGAACATAAAGTCATGTTGCGTGGCATGATTGCGATATAAACCATTGCACCACCAAACAGCGTTAGGGGAACTCTGGCTCTGATGCGGACAGATCCATTCTTGACGTTCAACCCGATAATAGCCGCTCAAGCATTGATTGCCCCAATGTCCAATACGACGTGCCGGATTCACCCAATGTGGCAGATTGAATTGATGATGTTTTAAAGGTAAATACAGTTGACCTTTTAAAACAGCAACACGTTTTTGGATGATGTGATGATCAATGGTCTGAAACTGAAATTGCTTTTGACTGAAATGATGCAATTTACGATTGAGCGTATCACTGCGATTTAAGCCATACCACTCAGGTAAATGCATTTGACCTTCAGCCAAGTAAAACTTTAGCGCCACTTCCCAATGTTCAATTTGTTGTGTGGTTTTATTCAAAATTAAAAAATCGAGTTCGCCTAAAGTATTTTTTCCTTCAATGATTTGAATGCTGTGTCCTAAAAGTTCGAAGTCATGATATGTACTGTCTTGTAGCCAAAACCACATTAAGTATTCAAAGCGTAATCCCAAACGGGTACTTTTTAAACTCGATACAAAACGAAGCAGGGGGTCGGGTTGCTCATCAAGTTGGTTTAGGCGTTTTTCATAGCGAGCATATTGCTGTTGCCAAAACTTATCATCATGCAACTCGAAAGCATGCAGGACACTCATCTCTTTGGGCGTTTCTCGAATAATGTTGGGACTCGCAATTGTAAAAGCGAGTTGTCTGACGATAGGGTGTTTAAATTGCAACCAAGCTTCAAATAAGACCGTCATAGATTCAACTCAAATGATTCAAGAAAAGCCTGAGAATATAAATTATCAAACAGTATTGCCTATAAAAGCATATATACTGATGAAATTCATCTGAATGAGTTGCGGTATGAGAATCTTGTTTTGGCGTAGCCTCGTGGTTATTTTTATTGTGCTGGGTTTTATCGGGGCACTTTTGCCGGGCATGCCAACGACGGTTTTCCTGATTCTTGCTGCATGGGCGGCCTCAAAAGGTTGGCCACAAATGGATGCATGGTTGCTCAATCATCCAAAATATGGACCAACGCTGTGCAACTGGCGTGAACACGGTACAGTGCCACGTAAAGCTAAATGGTTCGCCAGTATTATGATGTTGATCAGTGGGGTTGTTATGCTGATGACTAATGCACCCGTTTTGGTGAAAGTGTTTACAGATGTCACCATGCTCTTGGTGGCGATTTGGTTATGGACGCGTCCTGAGCCTAAACTGAGTTTGGAAAACGCCTCAAGCAAACAACAGATTAATGAATAGAGCGCCGAGTGAATCATAGCGTTCTTTCAAAAATCCAAAAATGAAAATAAAAGCACCATCTAAATGATCAATCAAATCTCCTTCTCATCTGCTAAAAGGAGAGGGGATGTCCATGATTGAATGTTAATAGGGTAAAATGAATTTATGAAACAAGTTTAATGTTTTGAATAAATAAGACGACAATTAAATGTAAGACTGCAAATAAATAGAGTTGTAAAAAGTCGCAATCAATAACCTAATCGGGTTATTTTTGTTTTAGGATAATCACCACTCATCCATAACAGTGATCGCCTTAATCACGGATGACCCATTCTAATAAGAGTCTAGTATGTACACGATTGAACACGCCGACATTTTAATTGATCTTGAATCGCAAACGTTGGCACTGCCGAAGCTGAATAAGTTTTATCTGATTTCAAGTGGTCTTAATGGTATTGGTGAGCAAGAAAATTCTGGAAAGACGCCACGAGGTTGGCATACAGTGGCGCAAAAAATCGGGCATGACTTACCGATCAATGCCGTGTTGAAAGGCAGACAATGGACGGGCGAGGTTTATGATGCTGAATTGGGGGCATCTCATCCTGAACGGGATTGGATTTTGTCGCGTATTTTATGGCTTAGTGGTTTGGAAGTTGGCTTTAACCAAGGCGAGGGTTGTGACACCTTTAATCGTTATATCTATATTCACGGCACACCCGATTCAGAACCGATGGGCATTCCCAAATCACATGGCTGTATTCGGATGAACAGTCAACAAGTCAAAGAAATTTTTGATTTGGTCGAAGAAGAGGCTTTGGTTTATATCTCTCAATCTAAAATCAATGGCTGAAATTTGTGCTGATTTTAATTTGGAAAACTCAATTTTTTAAAACCGCTCAAAATCATGTGCAATAAAATTGAAGATAAATAGGTAAAAAATATACAAAAATAGGCTTTTTTAGCGGAAATGATCTATTTTTTAATCATTCAAACTTGAAATGTAAGATTAGTTGAGAAAAGCGTTTGACAGTGGGCGAGGATTCTCTATAATGCACCTCATCCAAACGATGAAACGTTTTGAAAGGGCGCTTAGCTCAGTTGGTAGAGCGTCTGCCTTACAAGCAGAATGTCGGCGGTTCGATCCCGTCAGCGCCCACCAAATCCTTTCAACGTTAAGATTTTAAGTGCAGCGGTAGTTCAGTTGGTTAGAATATCGGCCTGTCACGCCGAGGGTCGCGGGTTCGAGTCCCGTCCGCTGCGCCACTTTAAGTCTTAACATTGTTTGTACCTTAATAGCGATATTATGTAAGTGCAGCGGTAGTTCAGTTGGTTAGAATATCGGCCTGTCACGCCGAGGGTCGCGGGTTCGAGTCCCGTCCGCTGCGCCATTTACGTAATAGACCTTTTAAAGGGCGCTTAGCTCAGTTGGTAGAGCGTCTGCCTTACAAGCAGAATGTCGGCGGTTCGATCCCGTCAGCGCCCACCAGATTTTTTGTGATGCAGCGGTAGTTCAGTTGGTTAGAATATCGGCCTGTCACGCCGAGGGTCGCGGGTTCGAGTCCCGTCCGCTGCGCCATTCATTAAGTCGAAATAGTTTGACCCTTTAAGGGCGCTTAGCTCAGTTGGTAGAGCGTCTGCCTTACAAGCAGAATGTCGGCGGTTCGATCCCGTCAGCGCCCACCATATCTTGAGATGCATATCTTTAGATATAAAACTTATTTATAAGTTTGCCGTGCAGCGGTAGTTCAGTTGGTTAGAATATCGGCCTGTCACGCCGAGGGTCGCGGGTTCGAGTCCCGTCCGCTGCGCCATTTTCATTTTCCCTGATTTGAAATTGGTTGAACATCATGTAGACTACGCACTGCGTTTGTCTTGCGTCAAAAATTCAAAATTTGAATTTTTTCCTCAGGGCGCTTAGCTCAGTTGGTAGAGCGTCTGCCTTACAAGCAGAATGTCGGCGGTTCGATCCCGTCAGCGCCCACCATATCTTTTAAAGATATCGTTCTTGTTATTAGAATAATCCTAGAAATCTCCTTGATTTGATCTGTATATTCCAATTTATATAGTCCTCATCGCTTAAATGTCTGTTTTAAAGTTCAATTCAATCGTTTGATTGCATACCTTATCCAATTTCATTTTTTATATCATCCATAGTTTTTGTATAACGCATGCTTTTTGTATAAAATGTGATGAATCACAATATTTTACTATTATAAAAATTATGCGAAATCCTTATCAGCGCAAATCCAATACGTCTATTGCAAATACCATTGTGCCGCCCAAGGAACAATATATTCATTTTTTAGAAACCGTGATTGCACAAGAAAAACTCTATGGTTTATATCATGAGGGTTGGGCATTATGTGCGACCCCATCCGGTCAACAAACTTTAGCAATTTGGCAAAATAAGAATTTGGCACAACTGTTGATTCGAGACAAATGGGCGGATTATGCCATCGAAGAGGTGAGTCTGATCGATTTTGTTGAAAAGGTGATTCCCTATATTCGTCAACATCAAACCCATTTGTCCTTAAATCTGATGCCGGAAGGGCAAAATGTATTGGTGTCTGGTCGACAGTTTTTGATTGATTTGAAATCCTATTTATATAATTTATATTTAAAAGAGCCAGCACGATTCAATTCAGGCAAGTTGCCTTTACCACGTAAAATTCGTTTACACGATAAATAAAAGCAAAAGAATTAATACTCATTTAATAGCCAACCACTAAGGTAAGCAAAATATTCTCTAAGCCAAGCGTTATAACGGGTCATCAGTGGCGTGCTTGCGCTGTACAATGTGGCGTTTTGATAACCTTGTTTGTGGGCAATGGCTTCAGCACGTAAAGTATGGAAATCACTGGTCACAATGGCAATCTTAGACTCCAGTCCTAAATCATGTTGTTTGAGCACAACCAAGCTATTTTTGAGATTGAGTTCGGTGCTGGTGCTTTGATCTTCAAGCAAAATACGCTGCGTTGGAATGTGATGCTGAGATTGTAAATATTCAGACATGACTTCAGCTTCAGTTTTTACTTCTCCAAAATCATGCCCACCGGTCACGACAATCCATGCTTGAGGTACTTGTGTAGCAATTTCAGCGCCCCGATTTAAACGTAAAGCCAATGTCGGTGAGGCTTTGCCTTGAATGATGCCACTTCCCAAAATAATGATGGCTTGAGTGTTAGGCTGAACAGATGCATCTTTTATGTGGGTATGTAAGTAAGCAAAGAAAGCCAATAAGCTCAAAAGCCAAGCACTAAACCCCAAATAAGTGATGCACCATACTTTTTTTAAAATACTATGCTGTTTTAGAAATGAATGAAATCTTGGTAAAAAGAACGTATAGACGGCAAGTATTGCCCCTAAAATGAATGGGATAATCGTACCCAAATGAATTTTCTTTTGTGCGATCAGAAAAAGACCATCAGCAAATAAGATCAAGCCGACAATAAAGAGTAGGATTCTGAGCATCATGAGGGTTCTTTTCTAAAAGTGAATAGTGAAAGTGCAGAAAGCATACTTCAATTTAAGAGAAGTACAAAAAACCGAGCAATCATGCTCGGTTTTTTAAATGCTCATCTCAGCATCAAATGGACAATATTGAATTGAACAGAGATTAATAGACATCTCGACGATAGCGTCCGTCATGACGCAATTGATCGACTACATCAGCACCTAGAATCTCGATTAGGGTTGCATCGACATCTGAGGCCATACCTTGAATACTGCCGCACACATAGATCACAGCACCTTGTTCAATCCATGATTTAAGTTCATCCGCCTGTTCACGCAGTTTATGGTGCACGTAGATTTTCTCGGCTTGATCACGAGAGAAGGCCAAATCACAACGTTTTAACATGGCGGTATTCTGCCAAGCTTGAATAGTTTCTTTGTAGAAGAAATCATGGGCTTGTTGACGTTCACCAAAGATCAGCCAATTCTCGGTATAGCCTTGACGAATACGTGCTGACATCAGGCTCAGCAGTCCTGCAATACCTGTCCCGTTGCCAATACAAATGATCGGGCGATTATCATCGATCAAATGGAAGTTTGGGTTGGTCCGAATCCGCAGATGAATTTTGTCACGTAGTTGCGTATGGTGTGTCAGCCAGCCTGAGCCTAAGCCCAATTCTCCTGAGTTATCCATTTTTTGACGCACCACTAAACGTAATACTTGTTGCGTCGGAATACTGGCAATCGAGTATTCACGAATCGGTAAATCTGGCAACTGATTCACGAGTAAATCTAAATTGGTAACTGACTCAATATCAGACGCTAAATTTTTATTCCAGAGGGCGTGTTGAATGCTTTGGTTGAGACTATCGACATGTGCATCCGCATCAATCTGATGTTGATCGAGGAATACTTGAATCCGTTCAAGGCTATTTCCGGGTTGCACGATGGCAATATCACCGGCTTGCCACTGCGCTTCATGTTGCGCTTGTAATTCAAGATTAAAAGCGGGGGCGCCGAGACTATTTGGATTGAGCAATGTACGTTGAGTTAAAGTCCATTGATCAAAAGTATGTTCAATGTTGGATGATTTAAGTTTAAGTTGGCTGACGGTTGCCAATTTCTCATTCCATAACTGAATGGCTTTGGCATTGCTATTGTCCACTTCAATGGTTTCAAACAATGCGGTGGCTTGATTTTCTTCTAACCAGCGGTGTAAGTAATGCCCAAAGAAACAGAAGGTTTCTGGATAATCCATTGAACCTAATGCCAGTACAGCAAATTTTAAATGACTCAAATCTAAACTTTGACTCATGATATTTTTGCTAAAACTGCTGGCTAAATCAGGGGCTTCACCCGTGCCATAGGTACTGGCAATAAACAATACTTTTTCAAACTTTTGCAAATCGGAAAGGGTGAGTTTCTGAATCGGTTTAACCGTCACCGATTGCTGCGCTTCTTGTAAACTACTGGCTGTGCCCCACGCCAATTGTTCAGACACTCCGGTTTGCGTCGCATAAGTGATCAGCCAAGGCGTTGCATCGGGATCGACTTCACTCATTAAACCCTTTTGCTTCGCCACCAAAGTCAATTGCTTTTGCTTACGACGTTTTAAATACAACATCCAACCGGTCACAAAGAATAACGGCATGGATAAAGCAGATAACATGGCAAAGAATTGATATAACGGTCCGAAGAAACTGCCACGATGCACAGGCAAAATGCTGCTCATCACTTTTTCATTCAGTTTTTTGTCGGCATAGAGTTCCATTTTTTCAATATGTGCCGATTGATAGTTGTAAACGGCTTTATTACGGGCACGTTCATGTTGAGGAATAACATCGACAAACGAGACCTCTACTTTACCATCATCTTTCTTGGGAAGATTAAGGGTCAAGGTTGAATATTCACGTCCCATTTGCGCATTAAAGCCTAACCACGTCTGATTTAAAGCACGGTGAATTTCGACTGGAGAAAGCGCATCTGATTTTTCAGTTCGATCCTCACGCGGTTTTTTTGCCGCAATTGAATCAGAAATAACCGCGTTACCTGCATGATCAGATCTTTGCGTGTGTTGCGTCGGTGCTGAACCATGTTCAGTATGTTTCTCTGCAGGATCACGAGCCGATTCGTTCTTTTTATTTTCAAGTGGTTTTTCTACGCCCATGAGCGTGTACATTCCGTTTTTCCACCAACTGTATGACCAAGTTAGACCTGTGGAAGCGATCACGATGTAAAACACAAACACCCAAGTGCCGGCAACCGCATGGAGGTTCCAAATAAAATTGCGTCCTTGCAGTTGTGGTTTAAACGACAGCCATTGTTTCCAAGTATGTACTTTCGGCCATCTGAGGTATAAACCACTCAGTGCAAAGAAAATTAAGATTAAAGTACACGCGCCCGTAATCTGTTTTCCGACCGGACCTACAGTTAATGTGCGGTGTAAATTCTTTATAAACTTAAAAAATTCCTGCCCTTTAATCTCCGGTAACTTTTCAGCCGTATAAGGATTGACCATCAGGTTTAAGCCGTGCTTGTCACCTTTTTTAACGATGTTCACTACAGAAGATGCTGTAGGGGATGCCGCTACCGTAATACTGTTAATCTTCAACGCTGGGTCATGAATGTGAAAATGTTGATACAGTTCAGCAGGGCTGAGTTTACGGGTGTTTTCAGCTTGAACTGTATAACTCTCTGGGTTGATCAGTTTTAAAATCTGTTGATCATAAGAGTAGATTGCGCCAGTCACACCCATCAGGGAGAGAATCAATCCAGCGGTGATGCCAAGAAACCAATGCATTTGGAAAAAAGTTTTTTTTAGCATGGAGATACAGTGGAGATGCAAGTTTAGGGTGGCCGAATTATATCCGAAGATTGGGGAGAGAAAATGAATTATGCAGATAATATTCATTCTCATTTATAGTTTTGTAAGGCTGAATCAAAAAAACCTCCAAAAATGGAGGTTTTAAAGGGGATCTGCGCTTTAACACTTATAGTGTTTTTGCTGCACCCACAGTTTCATTTAAATGTTTGCGTACAGTTTCAAATGAGAAATTTTTGCTGTCCATACGTTTAGGTAAGATGTATGCACCTTGTTGACCTTTCATTTTGAAATTAATCAGCATGAAATCTGGGGTGTTATACCATTCGTAAATGTCTTTCCAACCCACTGTACCGACACCTTCTTGCAGACCTATTTTTTGGCGCATCACGATGCCACTCGGCTGCACACCCAGTTTAATGCCTTTGATTTCTTCTACTGGGAATTCATTCATCTTACGCTTCACATACCACTCTAGGCCGAATTTACGCACCAAAAAGTAGATAACAACAGCGACAAGTGTCACCCAGAAGATAATCGTTGAATAATTTCGGATAAAAATTAAACCCAAAATCGACAGTGCAACAACCGCAGCCATAATCGCCCAAGCTTTAGTACCAATCTTATTGGTGCTACGCCAAATTGCCAATTGCGCTTGACGCTGTTCAGCTTCAGTCACTTCATAAGGGACCGGTTGTAAGGTATACGCGTAAAGATTTTTCGCAGTCATAGTGTCATTAACAAAAAATTGTAAATCTAGGCACAGTTTATCACTAAATGACTTGACTCAGTGAGGAAATTGTTCAAATTTAAACAGCTATGCCGAGCTGTTTAGATTGAAGCAAGTGCACTGGAGTGAGCATCATGCTCATGGCTCAAACTCTGTTTTAAATTGCTTAAATGTTTCAGTATGCTTAACATGAGTGATAATTGTTGTAATACAATCAAATCCTTAGAGGTGTCTTCACGACTTTGATTTAATTTAATACGAATGTTTTGCTGCAGGTTGTGCAAATTCAATTCAGGCATTTCATCATGTAAAAGAGCACCACGAATATCCGCTAAAGCATGATGTAAAAGCTCAAGCGTTTCCTGATCATAAATTTGATCGCGATGTGCACCCAGTGCTGCGATATAACTTAAAAAAGTATGATTCAAACACAAAAATTCAAAGGCTTTGCTCTTTTGCACTGGATCAAAATCGGGCTCTGTAGCGAGGGTAGACACCAGTGATGCAACATCGGCATCACGGTTATGCGCTGCACGACGAACCACGCGATAATTCAAACCATTGTTACGCCCTTGAGCATATTGATTGACCACTTCGGCCAAATAATTACACTGTGCCTCTAAAGAACGGGCAACAGTCGGCGCCAAACGACGAAATTTCCAATCGGGGAAAATAAAGGTCACGCCTAACCAGGCCAAACCACAGCCAATAATGGTATCAATTAAACGGGGCATCGCGGCTTGAAAACCGAGTCCGTCAAGATTGAAGTTAATTAAGGCTAAAATCGTGATAAATGCGGTAGCTTGGGCATATTGCTTACTGCGCAGATCAAAGAACAACACACCGCTTAGAATCAACAGCAGTAACTGACCTTCCGTTGATGGTACAAAGTACAGAATCAAAAAGCCGAGTGCGATGCCTGCCATAGTGCCCAAAATACGCAGGCGCAAACGCCGTTTGGTGGCATTAAAATTCGGTTGACTGACAAACAGTGCGGTGAGCAGTACCCAATAGCCATATTGAATATCGGTGATTTGCACAAAGATATAACCGACCAAAAGCACCATCGAGACACGAATGGCATGTCGGAACAGCACCGATTCAGGGGTGAGATTTTGTTTGATCCGCACCACTATATCTTGCCAGCCTTTAAGATCATCATCTTTGAGTTGGTTTTCAATATATTTATTTTTATCGAGTTTGATATTGCGTTCAGTTTCCACATTACGCAGTTGTGCATCGATGCCTTTTAAGTTTTGAAATAAGGCAAAGAGGGCATTGACCCAAATCAAATCATGTTGCTGATTTTCACGCAACTGTTCCAACGATTTCTTAAGATTGACAAAAGCATGATCAAAGCGGGCATTATGTTTGTAGATGGTCCGATTTAAAATGCTGTCGCTCAAATCCTTACAGGCCTTAGCTTGCAAAGACAGAATCCGTTGAAAGCGAAACAAAATGTCGCTGTGTTCAAATATTTTGGTCAGCTTTTGATAATCGATATGTGCGGAATCGGCACGTTCATGAATGTCTTGCGCGACAAAATAATATTGTAAACTGCGACGGGTATCGATCTGACCCCGGTCACCTTTTAAACGTGTCAGTAAGGTGGTTTTCATGTCGTTGAAAATCCCCACCAACTGACCATTTTCCAGTGACAAGCTGATCATACTTTTTTGATAGCTTTTCGCTGTCATATCGACATCGAACAAATTTGATTTGGCAAATAAAAAGTCACCGAGAGCAGAAAAACTTTTCGCCAATTGATCTTGTACTTGGCGCGCAGGGAACAGCAAGAAACTAATGGTGGCAATGATGCCGTACCAAATCGCGCCTGTGACCAATAACACCGGTTGCGCATACCATTCTTCAAACAGATTGACTCCAAGCATGGCATACACAGAAATCACCAAACAGCCATAAGAAATAGTGGCGTAACGACGTCCTAACGACCCGAGTAAAATTAAACCAATACAGGCAACAATTAAGCCTAATGCGAAGACCACTGGGTAGGGGAATAACAGTTGCACCGATGCAGCGCTGACAAAGAACCCAATATAGGTATAAATCAGGTTCATAATCCGAACCGAAAAACGATCGTCAATATCGCTTAAACCTGCGGCAACCACCCCAAGGGTCAAAGGAATGGTCATCAATTGATGACCTAAAAAATAGGGAATAAATGCCGTGCCTGAAAATGCGATGATCATTCTGAGGTTGTACATAAAAGACGTGTTGTAGGTTGCTTTTTTAAGCTGCATCAACCAAGTGTTCAAACCCCAATCCTTATTTTAGTGCTAAATCGCATAGTTACATTTCTAATTATAAACTGAATGAATCGTGAAAATTCACTTGTATTGTGCACGAATCATCCGTCAATTCAGTATAAACTCGTCTGTCATATGATTGTCAATTTTGAAATACGCCATGCCTGAAAAAAATGCGAGCCAAGACTATTCAAGCGGATGGATTATTCTCCTCGCTTTATTTACAGCACTTGGTCCTTTGTCGATTGATATGTATTTGCCAGCATTGCCACAAATGGCAGATGACTTTGGGGTAAGTACACAACAAATTTCAAATACGCTGCCTGCTTACTTTTTAGGTTTAGCCATTGGACAGTTATTCTATGGTCCGATCAGTGATCGGATCGGACGTAAGAAGCCGCTGTATTTCGGCATGAGTGTATATGCACTGGCGAGTTTATTGTGTGTTGTTGCACCGAATGATTGGGCGATGATTGCTGCACGAATTTTGCAAGCTTTGGGTGGTTGTGTCGGTGTGGTTATGGCACGAGCAGCAATTCGCGATAAGCTGGACCTACAGTCATCTGCACAAGCCTTTGCCAGTATGATGATTGTAATGGGGCTTGCACCCGTTTTGGCACCGATGATTGGGGCATTCATTTTAAAATTTTTAAGCTGGCAAGCGATTTTTGTAGTGTTGGCGATGATTGGTTTGTTTTGCCTAATCTGCGTGCATTTCTTGTTTGTAGAAACGCTACCTGCTGAACGTCGTTTAAAACTGAATTTTAGACAAGTGTTTGTATTGTACAGTTCGATTGTTCAAGATCAGTCATTTCGTTTGCCCATGCTCGCGGGCTGTCTGACTGGTGCGGCATTGTTCTGTTATATCAGTTCAGCAGCACCGGTGTTTTTAGAGCAGTTTAAGCTTGAACCGCAACTATTTTCATATCTCTTTGGTTTTAATGCCTTTGGGATTATGCTGTTTTCATCGTTGAACAAACGCTTGAGTCAAAGATTAAGTATTGCTCAAAGACTGAAACTCGGTGGACTGATTCAATTGAGTGGGGCTTTACTGATCTTCTTAGTAAGTTGTTTTAACCCAAGCTTACTCAGTATCGTGATGCTCGGGGTATTTATGACGGTGGCAGGCATTGGTTTTACTGGGCCGAATGCCATGGCATTGGCAATGTCGAAACAAGGCAATCGTGCAGGCACAGCCAGTGCAATTATGGGCAGTGCGCAATTTGCATGTGGATTGTTGGGTGGTGTGCTGTTGAATTTCTTGTTTGGCTCAGCCTTAATGGATATGGCGATATTGATGCTGATCTTTACTGGTTTGGGCTGTGTGGCTATTTTCAAATTGAGTAAAAGCTTGCAACATGCCTAAGTACATTTGAAAATTGTTCAATCAAAAAGAGCCGAAGGGCTCTTTTTTAGATTTGAAATTAGATCGATGATCGAGTTAATGGATATCGTTTTAAAGGCAACCTAATCTAGAAACACGGAGAAATTTTCTACGGGTTCACGCGGAGTCACAAAAGTATTGATGATATGTTCGGGGTCAGCATAACCCAATGCCATAGCACAGACCAATTCTTCATTGTCAGGTGCACCGAGCACATCGAGTACAATGCGATGAAAATGATTCCATGCCGCTTGTGGACAGGTGTCTAAACCACGTGCTTTGGCAGCAATCATGACATTTTGAATCATCATGGAAATATCCATTTTTGCACCAATGCCCATGGCTTTGTTGACCGTGAAAAATAAACCGACTGGCGCATCAAACAGTTGATAGTTACGCAGTTGCTGTGCTGCCATTTTCTCTTTGTCACCTTTTTGAATGCCAAGTAGACCATAGAGCCCCCAACCATTTTCACGACGACGATCAATATACGGTGAAATCCATGTTTCAGGGTAATAGGCAAAGGTTTCAGTATACTGCGCAGCACGTTCAGGCTGTTGAAATAATTCGATTTGCGCGGCACACACCCGCTCAATCATCTCAGCACGTTTTTTTCCAGTGATCACATAGACTTTCCACGGTTGGGTATTGGTGCCTGAGGGAGCGCGTGCGGCGACTGTTAAAATGTCTTTTACAATCTGTAGATCAACTGCTTTGTCTAAGTAAGCACGAATCGATTGACGCGAGCTAATCGCTTGGTCTACCAGTTGAACTTGGTCAGAACACATAAAAACTCCGATTAAAATTATTATTTCCTTGGGTATACGCTATATACCATAGTCTTATTTGTAGTGTCATTTTCAAAGCATGACTGGGGCTAACGCACAGATATATCAAATATTTTGAATTAGTAAGCTGAAATTGTTCTTGAGATTCCAATAAATCTTGAAAATACGTATTTTAATATTGATCATTAATTGTTAGATTAGGTTATGTGTTATACACATAATGTTACGTAGTAAAATTTAGCAACAAAATAATTTTTTGGAAAAAATGCAGTGAGTGCATGTTTTTTAAAGGAAAAAGCCTTTAAGCCAAACAATACGTTTAACGTCGAGATATGACGAGAAACCAGATGCACGGATATGCACCTTTTACACTTTGGAGTTTTTGATGAGTCAATTCATTCGCAGTCAATCGTTAATTCAAAAAGGTTTAGCTGTCGCCGTAACTGCAGTGATGATGAGTTCAGTTCATGCTGCAACAGAAAAGGAAGAAATTCAAAGTCTTCGTCAAGAAGTTGCCGAACTGAAAGCATTATTGACTCAACAAGCTCAAGTGCAACAACAGCAACAAGTGCAACTTGCTGAAGTAAAAGCACAACCGGCAACTGCTTCGGCACCGCTGTCTTTAAAATCTAAAGCGGGTGCAAGCGTCAATCTTTATGGTTTTGTCCGCGCTGATGCTGAATATTCTGCCAAAGGTGCTGATGGAATCTTTAACGCACCGAACAAAGTTGATTTAAATGGTGTTGCTGTAGGTGAAAAAGACCCTAAAACGATTAATCCAAACAAAGATCGTTTCTATGCCACGGCTAAAACCACACGCTTAGGCTTGGATTTTGTTGCACCCGTACAAGGTGCTGATGTGGGGGGGAAAATCGAGGTCGATTTTGCAGGCACCAATGAAGCACTTCGTATTCGTCATGCGTATTTAACTTATAACCAATGGTTGTTTGGTCAAACCACATCTTCATTCTTGTCAGGTGAAACCACCGCTGAAATGCTCGACTTTGGTTCACCACTGGGTATTGGGACCAAACGTATTCCAATGGTGCGTTATGCAGATAAATGGGGTGCAGATACTTTTTACTTCGTTGGCTTAGAAAAAGGTGCTGATGCTAACCGTCTACCAACCTTAACCGGTAAAGTATCGACAAAAATTGCAGATGGTAAAGGTTTAGTCACTGCCCGTGCTTTACTGCAAGAAGACCGTGGTCGTATTGCTCGAAATGGTCAAGAATATAAAGATGAAACTGAGTTAAGTTGGGGTGTGGCTGCAGGCTTAAACTTTAAGCCAATTGAACAATTAACTTTAAATGCCGATTATTCACATGTTTCAGGTGATAACAACAGCTTAATTGGCTTTGTTGATAACTCAGTTGTAACCAATACCAATACTAATGATATTGATCTTGTGGATTTCGATGCTGTCACTGTAGGTGCTACCTATAAGTTTAATCCTAAGGTACGTTCGACTTTAGGCTATGGCGCAATTTTCTATGATGATAAATATTTAGTGACAGGCAAAAATGAAACCTTACAACAAGGTTGGTTAAATGTGATGTATAACCCAATTAAACCGATTACCTTTGGTGCGGAATACATTTACGGTGAACGTGAAACTGTGGGTGGTCAAGTCGGTCGCGACAGTAGTGTAGGTTTAATGGCGAAATATGATTTCTAATCATCGTAGTAATTAAGATCACAATAAAAAAGAGCTCAGTATGAGCTCTTTTTTATGCAATAATTACGCTTTAACTATATGCAATTGATTATCTAAGTCTCTAGATTTGTTCACTTTAAGCTTTACATTATTCAACTTGTTAGCATTCAATATTGATTTAATGTATTCGGTGAATTGATGCTTATACAAATTTAGTTTTAAAAATATGCAGATATAGAAGAATTAGAGTGGATACCCAATATGGAAATAACGTTTAATGCATTTTATACCCTGATTGCAGCCGTAATCGTGCTGCTTTTGGGACGGTTCTTGGTCAACAAAATTGATTTTTTAAAACGCTATAATATCCCAGAACCTGTAGCGGGTGGTTTGGTTGCAGCGGTTCTCTCCTATATTGTTTATAGTATTTGGGGATACAGCATTACCACGAGTGGTGTTTTACAAACCAGTTTCATGTTGATTTTCTTCGCTTCAATTGGTTTAAGTGCAAACTTTTCAAAACTAAAAGAGGGCGGCATGGGGTTGGTGATCTTTTTGATTGCTGTTGCATCCTTCATTGTCGTGCAAGATGTAGTGGGGATTAGCTTAGCCACGTTACTCGGAATCGACCCACTGATTGGTTTAATTGCAGGCTCGATTACCCTGACAGGTGGTCATGGTACTGCAGGTGCTTGGGGTGAAATTCTTGAAGTAGAGCATGGGATTCAAGGCGCATTGGCTTTAGGTATGGCAAGTGCGACGTTTGGCTTAATTATTGGTGGTATCATTGGTGGGCCATTGGCCAAGTTGCTGATTAATAAATACAAATTAGCAGCACCTCATAGTAAAGAAGAAATTAATGCTCGTGATAGACATGATCAAAATGACCCACATCAAACTGGCGAATTTGTAGCGTTTGAATATCCAAATCAAGTCCGCTTAATCACTGCAGACAATGCCATCACCACTTTAGGTTTATTTGCGGGCTGTTTGGCTTTTGCAGAGTTTATGACCGGCTTTAGCAAGGGTACAGCATTTGAACTGCCTACCTTTGTTTGGGCATTGGCTGGGGGTGTGATCCTAAGAAATTTTCTTGAAGGTGTTTTGAAAGTTAAAATATTTGAGAGAGCGATTGATGTATTTGGTAATGCATCACTGTCTTTATATTTAGCGATGGCACTCCTTTCGTTAAAGCTTTGGCAGTTGGCAGATCTTGCCGGTCCTTTGGTGGTGATCTTATCTGCGCAAACATTAACAATGGCTTTATATGCTGCATTTGTGACTTTCCGTGTGATGGGTAAAAATTACGATGCTGCTGTGTTGGCGGCAGGCCATTGTGGTTTTGGTATGGGCGCAACACCGACTGCTGTTGCAAATATGCAGGCGATTACCAACATGTATGGGCCTTCTCATAAAGCATTTTTAATTGTCCCGCTCTGTGGTGCTTTTTTTGTGGATTTAATTAATGCCACGGTCATTCAAATGATTTTAAAATTTTTCGCATAAATTTTAAATTTCACTGAACAAAGCCTCGACTAAACATCGAGGCTTTGTTCATTTATGTACTTATATGGGTAATCTTTCTACATAAAAAGCCGAATATCATAAAAATTTAAACAGTAAATCTGACAGTGGTATGATTTGATAGTCCCATTCTTTAAATTAGCTTTTAGATTCAATGAAACTTCTTAAAATTTTCTGTCTCGGTTTATGTATTAGTCTTTCTGCTTGTCAGCATAGTGCGATCAAGTCACAGACGGTTGCAACCAAGCCTGTGCAGGAAGCAAGTTCTGATATCGATTACACTGCATTTAAAAAGAATAAAGCCAATCACAAACCTGTGGTGGCCTTGGTGCTTGGAAGTGGAGGGGCACGCGGTTACGCTCATATTGGGGTGATTGAAGTGCTTGAACAAAAGGGTATCAAGCCTGATTTTATCGTGGGCACCAGTGCGGGCAGTATTGTGGGTTCGATCTATGCCAGCGGTAAATCTGCACAGGAATTGCGTGATATTGCCTTGAAAATGCAAGTGCATGACGTGCGTGACTTTAATATTAAAATGCAAGGTTTCCTAGACGGTAAAAAAGTTGAAAATTATGTCAATAAACACGTCGGGAATCTGCCCTTAGAAGAATTAAAAATTCCACTGTATGTCGTGGCAACTGAACTCAAACATGGCGAAAAAGTGGTGTTTAATAAAGGGAATACTGGCCAAGCCGTACGTGCATCTATCTCTATTCCAAGTATGTTTATTCCTGCCAATATTAATGGCAATCAATATGTCGATGGCGGTTTGGTTAGTCCGGTCCCTGTCAACATCGCAAGAGAGTTGGGCGCAGACATCGTAATTGCGGTGGATATTTTGGCACAACCGATCCATACCGAAACCACCAATCTTTGGGGGATGTTCAACCAAAACATCAATATCATGCAAAGTAAATTGGCTGAGGAAGAATTAAAAAATGCAGATATCGTAATTCAACCTGACTTACGTGAAAAAGCCCATATTTTTGATGTGAAAGGCCGTGAATTGACCATGCAAGCGGGCATTGATGCTGCCTCTGAAAAAATGGAGCAGATTGAAAAATTGTTCGAGAATCAACCCAATATTAAATCTAAATTTTATTCTGCCCAGCAGTAAGTTGAGTACAGACTGTTAATGCTTAATGGTTTTAAAAAAATTAAGGTTGTGCAATTTTTAAAATTTAATAATAGGTATTAAGTCTGCATTAATACCTATTTTATCTATATATAACATGATTTTATGTTTACCATTTGGTTGATTTTTTTTATAATTTTAAAACTTAAAAAAGAATATTTTTAAGCTTTATAAAACATAAAATATAATCAAGGGTAACCATCATTATGGCTCAATTTAATCTCGGTCAATGTGTTTTGTTAGCATCTAATCCTGAACTTGTTTTCGAAATTATTGCCATTCATCAAGACCAAACCTTTGATATTCAAGGTCAAGACTCAGCAGTTAAGCATTTGAAGTATCATCATATTCCGTGTGAAATGTTACGTGCCAAAGCGAATTAAGTTTTCTATGTAGATTTTTACTTTATGTGATTGATCAAATGAAACAGAATTCATTGCGCGATCATATAATTTCAACAATATTCTTCACAGAAGAAGATATTTTATAAACAAAATGCAGATATAATAGGACCTATATCCTGTGTAAACCATTGAGCTTAAACTATATGTCTCCAACTGAAAATGTCATGCCACTTGCTGTTGATCAGTCTGAATTAACGATGTCAGTTCTAATGACTCCAGATATGGCGAACTTCTCTGGAAATGTACATGGTGGAACCATTTTAAAGTTGCTCGATCAAGTGGCTTATGCATGTGCAAGTCGTTATTCAGGTTCTTATGTGGTGACTTTATCGGTGGATAAAGTGAATTTCAAAGAACCGATTCATGTCGGTGAAATGGTGACCTTCCTTGCTAGTGTCAACCATGTGGGTCGTACTTCTATGGAAATTGGGATTCGTGTTGAAGCACAAAATATTCAAAAGCGCACTGTGCGTCATACCAACAGTTGTTATTTCACCATGGTTGCAGTAGATGAAAATGGTAAACCTAAACAAATTCCGCCATTAAACTTAGACAATGATTGGAAACGTTGCCGTTATGAAGCTGCTGAACAGCGTAAAGTGGCACGTTTACAAGAAAACAATCATGCGTCGTGCAGTATCTATAAGAAAGCAGCCAAAGCTTAAAAGTTTTAAAAAGCTGTCGTGAATAAAAAAGACCTGAATACAGGTCTTTTTTTATGTGCTTAAATTGGGATTTCTAAACTTATTTAAGAGTGCCGTTTCGCCAAAGTATAGCCATTGACCACCATAAACCAATTGCCTTGCACGTCTTGAGTGGGCGCTTGAGTCACTTTGAATTCGGTTGAGAAGGGTCCAACCCCCGCCTTAAAGCGGTCAGTTTCAAAAGATTTGATTGGTGCTGAGAGTGAGGTGGATTTGCCTTGTTGTTGATTGTGATACTCAAGATGACCTTCAGGACTAATCACTAGGCTGACACTACTGTCTGCACTGAGCCAAGAGCCTGCATAATGTATTTTATCGGCATCTAAGGGCTTGCTACATGCCATTAGACACGTACTGAGACATAAGCACAGCGATAATCCTTTATGATTCATGGTGAAGCACTCTACATCGAATGTTGAAATTTTTATTTTGGATTTAAGTGTTTGAATTCATTATTTTTAAATTAATGCATGGGTATATTTTATGAATGATATTTTGAACTTTTAAAAATGATTCTATCCAAATACAATAGGTTTAAGTATGAGGATATTGTTAATTTTTAATCAGTTTGCGCTCAGTCTAAAGTGATTCAAAAAGATAAAATTTAATCTGTGTAGTGCTGTTTATTTGAGTTAAAACTTAACAAGTAAGATAAGAAGCGGTTATACCAATCCTCATTTTCAGAGATTAATTTTTACATTAAAAATCATCTCAATAAAAAGCCCACTTCAAACTAGAAGTGGGCTTTGATTTTCATACAGTCATCAACATGCAGATAAGTCGATCAGATTCACAACTGGAGGCTTAACAATGAGAGCAAACTCTCTTAACGCCGAATCATCCCTGATGAAAATGAATACTCCTTATTCAACAACAGATCTGATCAATTCAACTGTAAATGATGTAGATCATTAAATGTTATTGCGCAGGTTGAGCAGTCGTTGGAGCAGTGGTTTCTTCTGCTGCAACATCAGTGCTTGGCTGAGCTGTGGTTGGCTGACCCGCTGCAGATGTTTCAGCATTCACTGGTTGTTCTTTAGAAGAACTAATCACGTTGTCTGCTTTTTGATCTTTTTCTTTTGGTGTTGCTGCAAAAGTTGAAAATGCAGTGATGGCTAGAGTGGTTGCTAATAAAGTTTTAACAAGTTTCATGTGTGGCATCCTTCTTTATAAAATATAAAAAGCGTCACTTAATTGAATTTTCATACATTTAAGTGTGGGTTCATCAAAACCGGTTCATCAAAAATAAGAAAGGTTGATTCTTTGAAACTCATCTGAGTTCAAACTGAATGCAAATCGCCAATTAGCACGGCTAGATGCAATCTGAACCAACGAAATTTATGCTAAAGCCATAACGTAGATAGGGCAACCAAATCAACAAAGCGACACAGCTTGGCTTACAGTGAATACACAAAGCAGCGCTTTATGTTTTGCTTATGTGAATATGCCCTTAAAATTGAGCAATAAAATGTATGAAAATATGAATTTTAGCTTAAAAAATAACCAGAAAATTTACTTAGATAAAACAGAATCCAGTCTAAATTGAATCTGGATGGAAAGTGTTTTAAAAAATATGCTGATCAAATTCTGATGAGCTTTGCAGATTTAGAGATATATAAACCCCAAAGAAAAACTGTTTTTAAGATCATTAATGAGCTTATCGATTTGATTAACTTGGCTTTATAGAAGTATCAAATCTTATGCATCGTATTTTGAATGCTTAATACAGGCTTGAGTTTGTGATGATTAAGCATAACAATGTTTTTGGGTATGCTCTTTTGCCTTTTTAAACCCCTTCATCTTCTAATTCATATTCGAGAATGTTCTTTTGAAACTGATACAATCCCATGCGGTCAAAACACATATTATTTCAGGATTCTTGGGTGCGGGTAAAACCACGCTATTACAACATCTGTTGGCGCAAAAACCTGAAGGTGAAACTTGGGCCGTGTTGATGAACGAATTTGGTCAAATTGGGGTGGATCAAAAACTCTTGCCGCAACAACAAGGCTATGAAGTTAAGGAATTGTTGGGAGGATGCTTGTGTTGTACCAGTCAATTGCCGATGCAAATCGCCTTGTCTCGTTTAATTCAAGAGACTCAACCCGATCGATTGTTTATTGAGCCGACAGGATTGGGGCATCCGGCACAATTGTTGGAACAACTGACTGAACCGCACTGGCAAAGTTTGATAGAAATGCGTGCTTTGGTCACCGTGGTGGATGGGTCACGTTTACATGATGCAGAGTGGACAGCACAACACTTGTATCAGGATCAGCTAAAAGCAGCACAGATCGTGGTGGTGTCGCATCAAGATGCGATGAATGAGAAAGATCAGTTAGCTTTAAATAGATTAAAGCAAGAATACCTTGCCTATGTGCAACATTGGTTGACCTCCAATCATGGACAACTTGAGTTACAGGCTGTTGATTTACCCTATGTTGGGGTTGAGCGTAAGATTCAGCCCTTGATTCAGATTCAAAAAACTTTAGCAGCAGGGCAAGCGCAGCCTGAAATTAAACAACTGCCTTATCATTATGTGGAATCGGCCCAAGGCTACACGGTGGCAGGCTGGAAATTTTCCAAGCGTTGGCAATTCGATTTTTATGATTTGCTCGATGTGCTGTGTGAGCTTACAGATTGGGTGCGGATTAAAGCAATCTTTCACACCAACCAAGGTTGGATGAGCTTTAATTTTAATCCGGAACAATTGAATTATAAGTCAGGCGCTGAAAATATCGATAATCGGATTGAGATCATTACCCAGCACGAGCGTGATTGGGCAGATGTTGAAGAGGCGATTTTAAAATGTCGAATCGATACTTTGGAAAAAACGCAGTAATTGCAGTGAAAATCTTATATCCTTAGCGCCAAATTTGAGGACACTGGTATGGCGCTAAAAGCGACAATTTATAAAGCAGATTTAAACATTGCCAATATGGATGTGCATCAATATGGTGACTATCAATTGACCATGGCACAGCATCCTTCAGAAACCATTGAACGCCTGATGGTTCGCGTTTTAGCTTATGCACGCTTTGCTGATGAACGTTTAGAGTTCACCAAAGATTTGTTCGAAACTGATGAACCGGCGTTGTGGCAAAAAGACCTGACGGGTCAGTTGGAAAAATGGATTGAAGTCGGCTCACCCGATGAAGACAAAGTCAAAAAAGCCAGCGCACGTTGTAAAGAAGTGGCTGTAATCACCTACGGTTCAAGCGTAGATGAATGGTATAAACGCAATAGCAAACTGAAAACATTAAAGAATGTGCAAGTTTGGCAATTGTCGGAAAGAACCACCGAAGCGATTCAAAAGCTATGTGAACGAACCATGCAACTGCAGTTAAATGTGATGGATGGTGAGTGGACCCTGATTGGTGATCATGCTCAAGCTGAAATTGAATGGACACAACTGCAATAACAGTGTTTGAAGTCTAAGAAACCCTAAGCTTTTGTCCATTCATGTTGAGGATGCGTGTTTCGACTTGCATCCTTAAATCAAAATTGCGTATACCTAAGAATAACAATAGAACAAATAAGGGAGCACTATGCATCCTGATGTATATCGCCTGCTGATTGCGTTAATGATTGGCGCCATCATTGGCGCAGAACGTGAATATCGCAGTAAGTCTGCGGGTCTGCGCACCATGATTATGGTGAGTCTGAGTTCCTGTCTATTTACCATTTTATCGATTCGTATTGGGCTCGACAGCCATGACCGTATTGCCGCCAATATTTTAACCGGTTTGGGTTTTTTTGGGGCAGGGGTGATCTTTCGCGATGAAAATCGAATTTCAGGCATTACCACCGCCACCACCATTTGGATGACCGCAGCACTGGGTATGGCAGCAGGTGCAGGCTATGAATGGTTGAGTTTATTTGCCACTTTGATTGTGTTGGTGGTGCTAATTTTTTTAATTTATGTACAAGAGTGGATTGAGTCGCTGAATCAGGCACGCACCTATCGCATTGTATGTAAGTTTAAAAAGAAAACCTTGTATCAATATGAAGAGCTGTTTAAACACTACAATATGCAAGTGATTCGCAGCGTACAACATAAAACTGAAGAACGCATTACCGGGCGTTGGATTCTGATTGGTTCTAAAGAAAATCATCAGAAGTTAACGGCTTATTTGCTTAATGACTCAAATATCCAAGAATTGAGTTTTTAAACATGCACTGAACAGATGCTGATTCAATAGGACAGTATGGAAGCAAAATGCCTCGCCATCTAAGCGAACATAGGGTTTGCTTTGAATTATGTTTATAATCTGAGTATTCATAAATGTTGTTGAGGAAAGGGCATGACTGCTGAATTAGAAATTATTGATTTAAAAGTGGGTGAAGGTAAAGAAGCGGTGAAAGGTGCATTAATCACCACGCATTACACCGGTTGGTTGGAAGACGGCACTAAATTCGACTCATCGATTGACCGTGGTAACTACTTTGAAACCGTGATTGGTACCGGTCGTGTGATTAAAGGTTGGGATCAAGGCATCATGGGGATGAAAGTCGGGGGTAAGCGTAAATTGATCGTGCCATCACATTTGGCTTATGGTGAGCGCAAAATGGGCAAAATTATTCCTGCCAATTCAAATCTGATTTTTGAGATTGAACTGTTTGATGTGAAAACCCGTGACTAATGTCAAATCCTGAGTGGAATGCATACAATTTCCATTCATGTTTTACAAGAAGCTCTCAATTGGGGGCTTTTTTTGAGCCGATTTAACAATACATGATCAGACTCATACACAATCAAATTCATTTAAGTGCATGATATTCAATTGATTGAATAGCAACTCAAGCCAAAATTGAGGAATCGTACAGGGTGAAATGAAGTATTTGATATTTTAATGGAAAATTAATAAATCACCATCCGGATATAACCCTTTGCAAGATTTAAGCGTACAATATTGGAGAAACATTTTTAAACATAAATGTGCTTTATTTAATGTTCTAATATGTCTCCTCATTATTCGCACTTGAATAATGCGTGTTCTCCTCCATTCCAAATTTTGGTTAGCGCTATTTAGATCATTGATCCTGTTCAGTTTTATCACCTCATGTATTGAAACACTATGGGTGAGGATGATGAGCATCGGATCATTTCGTTTAATTAAATGGCACATGAGATGATGATATGAAACTGAGAGCCTTACCCGTTGCGTTATTGATGGCGATTTCCTCGATCGGTGCAACCTTCTCAACCTGCACGTCAGCAAAGGATCAATCTCAACAGCAAAGCAAAAATTTTGATAGTCAAAATTTAACGGTCTTGGCTTATCACGAAGTCAGCTCTGACAAAAATAGTTTGATTCCAAACTATGCGGTGACCACACAGCAGTTTGAAGCGCATCTGGAATGGCTAAAAAACAACGGCTATCATTTTATTAGCATCAATCAAGTCTTGGCCGCGCAAAAAGGGCAAGCGAAATTGGCACCCAAATCGGTATTACTGACTTTCGATGATGGCTATGCAAGCTTCTACCAATATGTCTATCCGATCTTGCAAAAAAACAAAATCCCCGCAGTGTTGGCTGTTGTAGGGGCATGGTTAGAACCCCACTCCAATCAGAAAGTGAATTTTGGTGATGTCGAATTGCCACGCAATAATATTTTGAGTTGGGAACAACTGAAAACCATGCAAAATAGTGGTTTGGTTGAAATTGCCAGCCATAGTTATAATCTCCATCATGGGATTTTGGGCAACCCGCAAGGCAATACCGAACCTGCTGCGACAACACGCTTATACTCAGCGCAAAATCAGAGTTATGAGTCCGATCGCGATTATGCCCAGCGCATTCAGCAAGATTTTAAGAAAAACGTACAGCTGTTCAAACAGCATGGCATAACAGAACCACGTGTCATGGTGTGGCCTTATGGGCGTTATAACCAACAAACTGTCAACATTGCACAGCAACAGGGCATGCCGCTGAGTTTTAGCTTGGACGATCCAACCTTGCGCAAACATCAATTACCCGGTCAATTGAATCGAATATTAGTGCAAGGTGGAATGACGCCTGCGCAGTTGGCGACTGAAATCAATAACCGCAACCTGCAATGGACCGATCAGCATCGTCCGCAAAAAATCATGCATGTGGATCTGGATTATATTTATGACCCCGATCAAAAACAGCAAGAAAAGAATCTAGGATTGTTGCTCGATCGAATCCAAAAAATGGGCGTCAATACGGTTTATTTGCAAGCCTTCTCAGACCCAGATGGCAATGGTTCAGCCGATTTAGTCTATTTCCCCAATCGCTATATTCCGATGCGTGCCGATCTATTTAATCGCGTCAGTTGGCAGATCATGACTCGGACCCAAGTCAGCCGTGTTTATGCATGGATGCCGATTTATGCTTGGGAATTGCCAAAGCAACATCCGGTGGCAAAAGAAGTGGTGGTGACCCAACAAGCCAAAGACAGTCAGCATTTGAATATGGGTTATCGACGCTTAAGTCCATTTTCAGAGTCAGCCAAGTCGGTGATTAAAGGGATTTATCAAGACCTTGCTAAGTCATCGTCATTTAACGGGATTATTTTCCATGATGATGCGACTTTGTCTGATTATGAAGATGCCAGTCCCATGGCACTCAAAGCTTATAAACAGCACGGCTTACCGACCGATTTAGCCAAAATCCGTGAGGATGATGCCAAATTGCAAAAATGGACGGCGATGAAAACCCGTGCCATCGATAGCTTTGCCATGCAATTGGCGGATGAAGTGCGTTTGTATCAGCCGTTTTTAATGACAGCACGTAATTTATATGCGCAAGTGGCGTTAAATGCCTATTCTGAAAATTGGTATGCCCAATCTTTAGAAGAATCCTTAAAACATTATGATTTCACTGCAATCATGGCGATGCCTTACATGGAACAGGTTGAGGACAAAGATAAGTTCTTTCGTGATATGGCCAATCGTGTGTCGAAATATCCCAATGGATTCAAACGAACCGTGTTTGAGTTACAAGCGGTGAATTGGCGCAATAACCAAAAAGTACCTTCGGAAGAAATGGCAGATACCATTGCTTCGCTGTATAAACAGGGCGTGATGCATGTCGGCTACTATCCCGATAACCCGATTGAAGATCATCCCGATCCGGCAGTTCTACGTCAAGTATTTGACACCAAACCCAATGCGTTGGTGCCTTAGGACAGATTGATGAGCACTTTGCAAAGCCTGTGGCAGTCGATTCTTAACTTTATTTTTTATTATCCCTTATTTATGTCCTATTTATGGATGGTGGGGGCGCTGATTTTCTGTTTTAAAGAACGACGTGAACCGGGCTATACCGAACCACCAAAACTTAAAGAATATCCTTTGGTGGCGGTATTGATTCCTTGTTTTAATGAAGGGGACAATGCTGAGGAAACCCTTGAGCAAGCCTTGCAGCTGCAATATCCCCATTTTGAAGTGATTGCGATCAATGACGGTAGTTCTGATCATACCGGTGAAGTATTGAATCGCTTAGCTGCCCAACACAGACAATTGCGTGTGGTGCATTTGGCTGAAAATCAAGGTAAAGCCATGGCACTGCAAGCAGGTAGTTTGGTCACTGAGGCGGAATTTTTGTTAGGGATTGATGGGGATGCTTTGCTTGACCCTTATGCCGCGCATTGGATGATGCGTCATTTTCAGCAACATGCCAATGTGGCTGCGGTGACCGGAAATCCACGGATTCGCAATCGTTCAACCTTGTTGGGTCGTGTGCAGGTTGGTGAGTTTTCTTCCATTATTGGGATGATTAAACGTGCCCAACGCACCTTTGGACGCTTATTTACCGTATCGGGTGCAGTCACCGCCTTTCGTAAAACTGCCGTGCATGAAGTGGGTTATTGGTCACCGAATATGTTAACCGAAGATATTGATATCTCTTGGAAGTTACAACGTGCCGGTTGGGACATCGAGTTTGAGCCGAATGCGATGGTGTGGGTGCTGATGCCTGAAACCTTAAGCGGTTTGTGGAAACAGCGCTTGCGCTGGGCGATGGGTGGGGCACAGGTTTTACTGAAAAATATCGATGTGCTGGTCAAACCGCAACTGAATTTTTTATGGCCGCTGATTTTAGAGCTGAGTCTGACGTTGGTATGGTCGTATCTGATGTTGTTTATGGTGGTGATGTGGTTGTTACATCTCATCCTGCCTTTTGTCGGTTTTCCTGATATTAGCTCGCCATTCTTACCTTATGGTACCGGTATTTTTATTGGCGCAACCTGTCTGATTCAATTTTGCATCAGTTTATGGATGGACAGTCGTTACGAACGTGGATTATCTAAAAATTATTTCTGGATGATTTGGTATCCTTTTGTTTTTTGGATTATTACCGTGACTGCCACCATTGTGGCAATGCCAAAAGTCTTGGCACGGCATGATGAAAAACGGGCACGTTGGGTCAGTCCTGACCGTGGGGTACGTAGTGAGCCATAGATTAAAGTGCATGATTTTCAATATGACGATTTTGAAAATGAAGACTTTGCAGATAATGATTGTGGAAAGAACCACTTTAAACATGAATAGGTTTTGAACATCATGTTAAGTAAAAATATGTCATCTAAAACGATTTCAGAGTCTAGCGTGTCGGTACAAGATCACACTGTATCTGCACCCGATCAAGTGCAGAATCAGGTCATGCATGTGCCTGATCAAGCTTCAATGATCATTGATGTACGTGATCAATTGCCACGGCATAAGCGTTTCTTCACCACCTCGACCACACTGTTGTTATGGGGCTGTTGGTTATTGCTTTGGCAACCGGTCATGAATCAATTGGGATTATTGGATACACAAAGTGATCGCTTGGTTGATAAAGTGCTCCATGCATTTTTTAGCATTATTGAACATGGTTTTATTGCGATTTTAGTCTGTGCGGTGATGCTGTGGTTATGGAGCCATTTTATCCCTGCAAACACAGTCAAACATGCAACAGTCAAACGTTTGGCTGAATATGCACAGGAATTTGCTGTGACTGAATCGGAGATTCAACAGGCACGCCAGCAAAAAGTGGTGACGGTACATCACGATGATTCAGGCAAAATTATTCGGATTGAAAGCCAAGATCAGGTTTAAAAAACAGGCTTAAAACAGGCTTGAAATGCATTTTTTTATAGTGATAACGATTGGGCATGTTGTTGATACTTTGGGTGGAGTGAATCATTCAAGTCAAGCACGATGCTGCAACGGTTGAATGAGAGGATTATGGTTAAATTAAATTCTGCGGAAAGCATCCGAGGACTGGCATGCTTGGCCGTGGTCTTCTCGCATTTAAGTTTAAGTTTTTTCCCGTATCTGCATCATTTTGATGTCAATGCGACCACAGATTCTGCATTACAGTATTTTATTCATCATTCGCCATTTGCCTTTTGGTACTCAGGCACGGCGGCCGTATTTTTATTTTTTGTTTTAAGTGGCTATGTCCTGTCTTATGCGATTTTAAGACGACCTGAACAAGCAAAAACAAAAATTAAAAGTATGCTGATTAAGCGTTATCCGCGTTTAGCCATTCCTGCTGTGGTGTCCTGTCTATTGGTATGGATCATCTTTATGATCTTCGATATTGACAGCAGTCAAGCCAATGGTTGGTTACAGGCCTATGTGACGCAACCGATCAATCTTCAACATGCGATTTACGAAGGCACGATCGGTTCGTTTTTCTTTGCCGAAAGTGATACCAATTGGGTGCTATGGACCATGCACATTGAACTGCTCGGTTCTTTGATTTTGTTTCTGCTGTTGTATTTGTACAAAGTAAAACGGGTTCTGTTCTTTATCGGCTCAGTGGCTTTACCATTACTGGCTTGGTATTGGAAAGGCGAGGGCTTTTTTCTAGGCATCTTAAGTTTTGTCATTGGCATTTATTATTATCTTTATGGTCGTCCGTTGAAACTTTTCCCTGCCATTGTGTTGCTGTTGTTGGGCTTGTATTTGGCCGGGGCACACAATACCAGTTGGTCGTATCAATGGTTGACGCCATTCATGGGTGGTAGTGTTTATGACTATTGCAACTTTTTAGCTGGGGTTGTGATTGTGTATAGTATTTTGATGAGTCGTCGACTTTCTGAAAAACTCGACAAGCCATTTTTGATTTGGCTTGGAAAAATTTCATTCTCGGTGTATCTGATTCATTTAATCGTTTTATATGTGGTCGGGCTTCCGGTTTTTAATATTCTGCTCGATCAGGGTTTGAGTTTTACCACTTCGGCACTTGTTGCTTCATTCATTTTCATTGTCATGACCTTAGTTTTTGCAGACTATTACAGTCGTTGGGTCGATCAGTTTGCGATTCAAATCAGCCAAAAGATTGCCCATAAATTCGAGTAAATCTTAAGCGAAATGGCTGAACTGTTGTATCTACGACGCACGGATTCATTTAAATGGATCAGTGCGTTGCTGGGCATGCTTAACTCAAATGAAAAAGAGAGGGAAGGAGATTCAGAGCTTGCTTGTAAAAGAAAAGTCATACCTTCACAGCATCATAACCCCCATCAAAGACATACAATCTATAACAAATACCCGATAAAAAATTTAACAGTTTTAACTGTTTAAGATTAGTATGTTGTCAGATGATTCAAAATATAATTAGGGATATCGCGTTTCGATGTTTAAGTCTTTTTTTCCAAATCCAAAGTGGTTTTTTAGCTCCTTGGTGCTGTGGTTTATCATCAATTTGATTTTATGGTACTCAGGTGGTCGAGGTTGGGGTGAGCTGATTGGCTTGCCTACAGGCTATAGCAGTATGGAATTGCCTGCCAGCGTGAATCGTTTTTGGTCAGCACAATTTATTTGGTTCTACCTGTGGTTTTTTGTGTCGACAACAATCTTTGCCCTATTTTGGAAGTTTAAATCCAATAATTCTTGGCAACGCTGGTCGGTATGGGGCTCTGCATTTATTCTGTTTAATGTCTGGTTTAGCGTGCAAGTCAGTGTCGCGATCAATGCTTGGTATGGTCCATTTTGGGATTTGATTCAAAAAATGCTGACCAATGGCGGAGACATTAAAGACCTCTACAATGGGGTGCTGAGTTTCTTGCTGATTGCGATGGTGGCGGTGACGGTCGCTGTCATCAATTCATTCTTTGTCAGCCATTATATTTTCAGATGGCGTACCGCCATGAATGAGTATTACACCGCGTATTGGCCACAACTGCGTCATGTCGAAGGGGCTTCACAGCGTGTACAAGAAGACACCATGCGTTTTGCCACCACGCTTGAAACATTGGGTGTGACCTTTATTAAAGCAATTATGATTTTGATTGCCTTTTTGCCTGTGCTTATTGAACTGTCTAAACATGTTCCTGTTTTACCGATCATTGGTGAAGTGAAATATTCATTGGTCTGGGCAGCCATCGGGTGGGCGCTTTTCGGAACATTCTTACTGATGGTGGTCGGGATCAAATTGCCGGGCTTGGAATTTAACAATCAAAAAGTGGAAGCAGCGTATCGTAAAGAATTGGTTTATGGTGAGGATCATGCTGATCGTGCAGAGCCTGCCACCTTACGCGAGCTGTTTCATAATGTGCGTAAAAACTATTTCCGTTTGTACTTCCATTATGCCTATTTCAATATGGTCAGTACGTGGTATGCCCAGCTCGATATCTTGTTCAGTTTGGTGGTGCTGTTCCCATCCATTGCGGCAGGCACCATGACCTTAGGTCTA
Organism: Acinetobacter lanii; assembly: GCF_011578285.1. Taxonomy (NCBI): domain Bacteria; kingdom Pseudomonadati; phylum Pseudomonadota; class Gammaproteobacteria; order Moraxellales; family Moraxellaceae; genus Acinetobacter; species Acinetobacter lanii. Next base: position 808,133 of record NZ_CP049916.1, read on the forward strand.
CTCAATCAGATTGGTAATGTATTTGATAAAGTCCGTGAGTCGTTCCAATATTTGATCAATTCATGGAAAACCATTATTGAATTGCTGTCGATTTATAAACGTTTACGTGCATTTGAGTCGGTCATTCAAGTGAAAGATTGATCGGTTTAAATCAGATCAAAAAGCCTGCAGATCGCAGGCTTTTTGATGTTTGGGAATATTGAATAATGCAGGGTGAGGAGATTATTAAATCTGCACTGTTGCACCCAAGGCTTTGATGAATTGTGCCATCCACGCAGGATGCGCCGGCCAAGCGGGTGCTGTGATTAAATGTCCATCGGTTACCGCCTCAGTCACAGCAAGCGCTGCGAAGTTGCCGCCTGCCAATTTCACTTCCGCTGCACAGGCAGGGTAAGCCGAACAGGTACGACCTTGTAAGATACCCGCTGCCGCTAAAATTTGTGGGCCATGGCACACTGCCGCAATCGGTTTTTGGGCGGTATCGAATTCTTTCACGATTTCAATCACACGGGCATTCATCCGTAAGTATTCAGGAGCACGTCCCCCCGGAATGACCAAGCCGACATAGTCTTGGGTCTTCACCGCATCAAAGTCAAAGTTGATCACAAAGTTATGACCCCGCTTTTCGCTATAGGTTTGTTCACCTTCAAAATCATGGATTGCGGTTGCTACTGTATCCCCATTCTTTTTATCAGGACAAACTGCATGTACGGTATAACCCAATCCTGTTAAAAACTGGAATGGCACCATGGTTTCATAGTCTTCGGTATAGTCACCCACCAACATAAGAATGTGTTTAGCCATCTTTTTTCCCTCTGTTTGAATCGATTGAAGTGTTGTTGTTGAAATTAATTTAGCATAATCAAAGACGCTCAAACATTAGGCTTAGGTGGTCTTTCGTTTGGGGTTTTTCATCACGCGATCTAATTAGCATTCACTCAGTTATAGAGCATCTTGGTGTTAAAGAAAGCATGCCAGCGATATTCGTTGAGCCCATGTTTTAAAATGATTTTAAAGTTTAGCCAATTGACTCAATCAAATACTCTGACCAACAGCCGAAACATGCCTTTGAATATCAGTTCAATGATGCGTAATCATCCCATTAAAATCAGTTGAAAAAACACAACCACGCAGAGATATTGAATGCTACGGCATAACATACAATCCCGTGATACCGCACATACAAGGGGAAAAGTAGTAACTTTAGGCATTGGCTAAAGGTATTTTTTAAAAGCTACATGCCGAAGATTTTCTTCGGCATATAATCATGTGCATCTGTGATCAATACAACAATAGAGCATAGATCCACCATACAACAAACCACTTCAGCGTGACCCAAAGGCCCAGATGTATATAGGCTTTCCTGTTTTTATTTTAACTTTGGTAAATTTGAAAATGGGTGTTAATGATTCAATATTCATGCCTTTAGACCCCATCAAATAAATGACCGATGAAATGAAAAAGCCCACGAATAACCCAAAATAAACTTCGAATAATCACCTCAAAAATCAAACGAACCATGACATGGAAAAATAAATAGCCTAAGCATTCAAAGACCCATAAAATCGCTCTGAATACCAAAACAACGCTAAACAGTACGATGCATAAGCTGTAATGCCATTTGCCAAAAGGGTCAACGCGAAAATTGCCAATGCCAAAATGATAATTTTGTTCTAAATCATCAAAGCTCACCAATTCAGGATATTCAAACATCTGTTCAAAACGGGTGAAATGTTGTGGGCGAAAAAAGGACTGGCTCAGTGTGGTTCTTTGCTGAATTGGTTTAGGCAGATAAGGCGCATTTAGGTCATATTTGGGCGCACGAATACCAATCAGATTTTGCTTAATCGGTGTTTGCTGGATCAGTCGAGGTCGATAATGTGGCGATGCGTCAATAGATGTGGTCGACGGAATTTCATCGTCATCAGATAGAAACACGCGGTAAACAATCACAATCAAAATCGTAAAAATACTGGCGCTAATCAGAATAATCATAGGTTGAGATGCAATATTTTGGTTTTTATTATTCAAACTATTTTGAACGGCATGCGTGTATTGAGCAAGTACTATACGATGGTTGTCTATTGCTTCGAAATTGTTCTTCGACTGAAAGCATGTGCCTTAATATGACAGACACGCCAATCAAAGCTGTTGTGTTGTATAAAACAGCTTGGTGCGGATCGCTTGCCAATTGGTGGATATCCAACACACAAATGAGCCCAACGTCACCATCATCGCGCCATGCCAAAAACTGGTTGAGAGTTGGGTTTGTAAAATCCACATTGAAATCAGTGCTGAAAAAATGGGACTAAAATAAGACAAAGTCACAAGCAGGGTAATGTTGCCTTGGTTAATGCCAATATTCCAAACGGCATAGCCCAATGCGGTAACAATCGAGACCACCAACATATACCCTAAAGTATGCCCATCAATCGATGGGAAATTTTGTATCAGTTCAGGATGTAACAGGCCCATTTTTAGCCATAACACCACGGTAATCGCAAGGAAGAACAGGGCAATCGGATTATGTCCACCACTGTACTTTTTAGTGATGACGCAATAGATTGACCACAGCAAAGCACCACAAAATGCCAAGAGATAACTCAGCGGATTGGTCTTGATATTAGCAAGTGCCATGTGCCAATCGAAACTGCCATTGCCTGTTTGAATATAAATGATTCCGCTTAAACTGATCCCCAGCCCGAGTAATACCCACACATTAAATTTAAGCTCTCGAAACACGATTAACATGGCAACGGTCATGCTCGGCCAAAGATAATTCACCAAACTGATTTCAATGGCTTGTTGAGGGGTTTGTGCCAATGCAATGGCGTATGAAAAACATAGCTCATAAATCACAAATAAAGCAGTTGCAGACAACAGATAAATACGCGGAATGTGCTTTAAATTCGGAATTCGAAACAGCACCACCAAAATCACGGCACTTAAGCTATACATACACAGTACAGCCAAATCGGCCCCAATCACTGCACTGATTTTTTTGAGTAAACCGACAATAGAAGACCATTGCAAAATGGCACTAAAGCCAAGCAGCGTCGCGAGATTTTTGGACATGGGAGAGAGACGGCAGAGCCAAAAGAAGAGCTCGAATTATACGCTTGAATGCGACGTTTTTTTAGGCATTTGAGATTGGAAAAATTGCACAACAACTTGGGTTTTAATCGGCTTTTTCATCTGTATTTAAAGCAATATGCTCATGGATTTTTACAGCGCTCAAACGTTTTTACGGAATGAAGTCATCGGATGGAAATGCTTCATCAAGGTGCTTATGTGTAAAGGGGATATAAATTTACTTTACATAGTCCTCCTAGTTGAAAAGAAAGGGTTTATGATACAAAGAAAGCGGTTCTTTTGGAGTTCTCCCTATGTTGCATCAAGTTCAATCTGCTCAGCCTCATTCATTGTTACGTCAGCGTTTGTCTCGTTGGGGTTTGGCGACATTCACTGCCTTGAGTTTTATCGGTGCAAGTCAAATCACGACAGCAGGCCCTACCGTCGATCAACTGAGTGAGTGTTTGGTGAAATCTACCACCGCAACGGATAAAACGGCTGTTTTGCAATGGACTTTCGTGGCTTTATCCACCCATCCTGATTTAAAGACTTTCAGTAATGTGACTGCAGAGCAAAAAACAGCTTTAGATCAAAAATTTGCGCAAGTGGTACAACGCATTTTGGTTGAACAATGTGCTGAACAAGCCAAAGCCGTGATTAAAACCGAAGGGATCTCTGCGGTAGGTGATTCCTTCCAAGCCTTGGGACGTAACACAGGGGATGAAATCTTGAAAAACCAAGAAGTGAAAGCGCAGCTTAAAGGCGTTTTAAAATACGTCGATATGGGCAAATTGGTTTCAACCTTTTTAACGCCTGATATTTTTTCTAAATTGGGTTTAGCGAAATAACCTTATTAGGTCTTGATCACTCCGCGATTTAAATTCTCTCAGATGTAGAGAAACTTATGTAATTGGTTGATGTATGAGTGTGGTGTTAGGCAGTCTATGCATCATGGCATTGCTGTTTTTTATATTGATGTGTTTTATGTTTAAGTTACTGTTTAAAGTACTTAAATGGGTGATTATTTTGTTTGTCATCGGGGCAATAGTGTCAGGGATTCTATATTTGACGGGTCACGAGCCGATTGGTTTTTACAAAGTGTTCTATACACGGTTTATTCATTAAACGCACAGATTCAAAAATCCCTGTTTCATACTCGTGAAACAGGGATTTTTTTTGGTTTTAATGGCGAAATTGTATTTTATTTTTCAAATACCAAAACACTTTTACCTTTTGTATGACCTTCTAAAATATCCGCATAGGCTTGTTGAGCTTGTACAAAGGGATACTCACGACTCACCGCCCATTGGAAACGTCCATCGGCAATGCCATCGACCACATGCTGTAGATTTTGTACATTACGTTTTACCCAAACCGGTTGAATTTGGTTAGAGGATACTTTTCGTCCGGCAATCGTACCCTTGAAACCATTGGCTTTAACCAATTGTAATGAGGCGTGGGTGGCATCTTCATTGCCAATCATATCAATAGAAACATCAAAGGCAGTCGGATGAACTTGTCTAATTCGTTCAATCAAACCTTCGCCGTAAATCACAGGGGTTGCACCCAAGGCACGAATATAGTCTTGGTTTTTCTCGGAAGCAGTCGCAACCACGTTGATGCCACGGTCTACTGCGATTTGAATCAGTACTGAGCCGACACCGCCTGAACCGCCATGTAGCAATAATGACTGAGCTGGACCCATTTCATCCAAAATGGTCATTGCGGTTTGTGCAGCACCTGCGATGGTGCCTGCCACTGCCCAAGAGATATTACTTGGTTTCTTGACCAAGTTGGCGATGGGTACATCAATTACGCTCGCATGGGTAAATGCACCACCTGAGCCTAAGACTTCATCACCAATCTGCCATGTGCTTTGACTGCCATTGAGTTCTAAAATCACGCCAGCGTATTCGGTGCCAAAGGTTTGTGGCAGGTCGGCATGTTTAAATTCGCCTGTCATGCGACGTGCATCGATGGGGTTAATGCCTGCGGTTTTAACTTGAATGCGTGCCATGCCTGAGGCAAGGGCAGGAAGTGTATGCGTTTCGAGTTCAAGGACATCAGATTGTCCGTATGCATGTGCAAGGAGAATGGTGGTATTCATAAGTATTTTCGCTTTTACTGAGTTTTTATGTTGTTTTGATTATAGGAAGCTCAAGTGGCAAGTTTGAAGAGCGAAAAATAGGACAGTGTTTTCTGGTGGTTTGATTTTTTATTTTAAAAGATACCTCTCCCTTGCGAACTCAAAATATATTTTGAGGATTCTCATATCCTAGAAAGAGAGGGAACTGTAGCTATTAAGCTATTTTTTGATAAAGCCTTTAATCTGATATTCTTCATTTTGAAATGAAGAACAACTTTGAGAATAAGAATGAAGCGAAATATGGATGGTCTTTTTCTAATTTTAGTAATGTTAATGGCAACTGAGATTCATGCAGATCAAACCAATTTAAGTCATGCTTATAAAAATTGTCTTGATCGAATCAATAGCACCACTGAAATGTTAGCTTGCTCTGTCACAGAAAGAAAATTTCAAGATAGTCGATTGAATCAGGCATATCAAAAAGTATTGAAGACTTTAGTCAATGAGCAAAAAAAGCAACTTCAAGCTGTGCAAAGATTATGGATTCCTTATCGTGATGCCAATTGTACTTTTTATTCTGACAATGACAGAGGCACAGTTTCAAGTTTAAACATCAATGTTTGTTTTATTGAAATGACGGCTCAGCGTGCAGTTGAGTTGGAGCGATTGACTAAATAGTTGTAAGAAACCTCTCGCTATTAATTTTTTATGTATTATTGCTCGTTTTTTATGCTAATTGTATTTAAACTAATTACTTTAGAGTTTTTCAAAAGACAAAAATGAAAACAAAAATAATTTTAGTCGTGACGATGTTGGGTTTATTGGGTATGTCACCCGTTTATGCAAAATCATGTATGCCCAACAAGCACGCCAAAGTTCCAAACATTACTGAAAAAAGATATCACCAAGCACGTAAAATGCTTATCGCTAATCAATGGCAACCCTACCGAACAATCAATATTAACACTGCAAAAGATGAGTTAATGTATTCAGGGAATGGATGGGGTTTTTGGGAGCAGGGATATACTGAAGTAGAAAGCTGTGCAGGAACAGGTTTTGCTCCTTGTGTGTTTAACTTTAAGGATGTTTATGGAAATCTTTTAAAAGTATATACCGAAGGTGAAGAAAGCCCAGAAGATAAGATTTATGCAGGTGTATCAGGATACGAGTTTAAGTGTACTAAATAAAAAAACCCGCTCTTAAGCGGGTTTTCTTTTAAAGAAAGATTAGATTAACCAATCAATTTCTTCATCAATTCATTCACTTGAGCAGGATTGGCTTTACCTTTGGCTGCTTTCATCACTTGACCCACAAGACCGTTGAAAGCTTTCTCTTTACCAGATTTATACTCTTCAACCATCTTTTCGTTGGCAGCAAGAACTTCTTTAATAATTGCTTCAACTGCGCCTGTATCAGTTTCCTGTTTCAAGCCTTTTTCAGCAATAATCTCATCCGCAGTTTTGCCTTCTTCCCACATAAAGCCGAACACTTGTTTCGCAATCTTACCGTTAATCGTGTTGTCCACAATACGTGCAATCATGCCACCCAATTTCTCAGCAGACACAGGGGATTCAGAAATCTCTAAATTCGCTTTGTTTAAAGCACCAGAGAATTCACCCATCACCCAGTTAGCCGAAACTTTACCTTGCGCAGCACCACCCGCAGCAACCACAACAGCTTCATAGAAGTCTGCAAGTTCGCGAGAAAGCGTAAGTACGTGAGCATCATACTCAGTCACAGCAAAGTCAGCCACAAAACGTGCACGACGGTCTTTCGGCAACTCAGGCAAGTTGGCTTTTGCTTCTGCAATTTGCTCATCAGAAATGATGACAGGCAACAAGTCAGGGTCAGGGAAGTAGCGGTAATCGTTCGCTTCTTCTTTCGAACGCATTGAACGCGTTTCCATTTTCACAGGGTCGAACAAGCGGGTTTCTTGGTCGATGGTACCGTCCCATTCCAAAATTTCCATTTGACGTTCAATTTCAACATTGATCGCTTGTTCAATGAAACGGAATGAGTTCAAGTTTTTCAGCTCGCAACGTGTACCGAATGGTTGACCCGGACGACGTAAAGACACGTTACAGTCGGCACGGAAAGAACCTTCTGCCATGTTACCGTCAGAAATACCCAACCAACGCACCAAGGTGTGAATCGCTTTAATATAAGCAACCGCTTCTTCAACCGAACGCATATCAGGTTCAGAAACGATCTCTAAAAGCGGTGTACCTGCGCGGTTTAAGTCGATGCCCGATTGACCTTCGAATTGGTCATGAATCGATTTACCTGCATCTTCCTCAAGATGCGCACGTGTCACGCCAATGCGTTTAACCGTACCATCTTCAAGTTTAATGTCGATATGACCCAAGCCCACAATCGGGTTGTCCATTTGGCTGATTTGGTAGCCTTTAGGCGAATCTGGGTAGAAATAGTTTTTACGCGCAAATACAGACGCTTGGTCGATATACGCATCAATACCCAAGCCAAAGCGAATCGCAAGATCAACCACTTCTTTGTTCAATACTGGCAATACGCCCGGCATTGCAAGGTCAACGAGGCTGGCTTGTGTATTTGGGTCTTGACCAAATTCAGTTGAAGAACCTGAGAAAATTTTAGATTTTGTTGCAAGCTGAGTATGAATCTCGATGCCAATAACAACTTCCCAACCATCAATCAGGTTAGATTTTGGCTTAGCAGCATTTTTAGACATTATGCATTCTCCTCAGCAATTGCAGCGCGTTTGGTGTGCCAATCTGTCACTTGTTGATATTGGTGAACCACAGACAACAGTTGTGATTCAGACCAGTAGTTACCAATCAACTGTAAGCCCACAGGCAAGTTGTCTTGGTCAAAACCAACAGGCGCATTGATGGCTGGCAGACCCGCCAAGTTCACCGCGATGGTGTAAATGTCACCTAAGTACATTTCAACAGGAGACAAGTTTGCACCAATCTTGTATGCCGTTGTCGGTGCAGAAGGCGCAGCAATCACATCGACAGATTCAAATGCTTTTAAGAAGTCTTGTTGAATCAAACGACGGACTTTTTGAGCTTTTACGTAATAGGCATCGTAATAACCCGCAGACAGCGCATACGTACCAATCAGGATACGTTGCTGAACTTCTTTACCAAACCCTTCAGAACGTGAACGTTTGTACAAGTCCATCAAGTCCACAGGATTTTCACAGCGGTAGCCATAACGTACGCCGTCAAAACGTTGTAGGTTTGAAGACGCTTCAGCAGGGGCAATCAGGTAATAGGTTGGAACATAGGCATCCGTCATGCTGAGATCAATCTCAACCAAGGTTGCACCCATCTCTTCCAATTTTTTCAACGATTCTTCAACACGGGCTTTCACCTCAGCATCTAAGCCAGCCACATTGAAGTATTGTTTTGGAATACCAATACGTAAACCTTTGATAGACGTGCCACTTAAGTTGGCAACATAGTCATCAACTTCTTTATTCACCGAAGTTGAGTCTTTGGCATCATGACCCGCAATCACGTTCATGAGGTAAGCACAGTCTTCAGCCGAACGTGCCATTGGACCACCTTGATCCAGTGATGATGCATAGGCGATCATACCGAAGCGGGACACACGACCATAGGTGGGTTTAAGACCCGTTAAACCACAGAAAGAGGCAGGTTGACGAATCGAACCCCCTGTATCCGTACCTGTCGCGATTGGGGCTAAATCAGCAGCCACTGCAGCAGCAGAACCGCCCGAAGAACCGCCCGGAACACGGTCTAAAGCCCATGGGTTTTTGGTCGCGCCAAAGTACGAACTTTCCGAGGTTGAACCCATGGCAAATTCGTCCATGTTCACTTTACCTAAAGTGACCAAACCTGCAGCTTTACCTTTCGCGACAACCGTTGCATCGTAAGGTGAAATAAAGTTGTCTAAAATCTTAGAACCCGCTGTGGTTTTGATGCCTTTGGTACAGAAAATATCCTTATGCGCCAAAGGAATACCGCTCAGTAAACCGGCATTTCCGGCTTTGATCGCAGCGTCCGCAGCATCTGCTTCTGCCAATGCAAACTCAGGCGTTACCGTTACATAGGATTGAACTTGAGCGTCAATTTTTGCAATACGGTCTAAATAATGTTGAGTCAATTCGCGTGATGAAAACTGTGCAGTTTTTAAACCTTCAGCCATTTCACGAATCGATAAGCGATGTAAATCAGTCATAAGTTCAATTCTTTACGTTCAAATTTAAAATAGGTGTGCTGAGCTAAAATTATTCAATCACGCGTGGAACAAGGTACAAGCCGTCTTGTGTTGCAGGTGCAACAGCTTGATATTCTTCACGATGATTGGTTTCAGCAACCACGTCTTCACGTAAGGGTTGGGGATTGTCAAATGGACTTTTCAGTGGCTCAACACCATCGGTATTGATGCCTTTTAAAGTTTCCATCATTCCTAAAATTTTATTGAGACTTTGAGCATATTCAGCAGATTGAGTTTCGTCTAAAGACAAACGCGCTAAATGCGCGATACTAGAAACGGTTTGTGCATTTAAATCTGCAGAATGCTGAGCATCCGATGTTGACATGATGTCTTACCTAATCAGTATTAAAAAATATTCAAAATATCATGCGTTATAATAAGCGATTGACTTGTTCAAAGCATCACATTTAGTTAAAGTTGCCATCTTACGTCCATATAACGTTTAACTGAGAACGACCCGTGATTCTAAAACGACTAATTGGCTTGTTTTCGCCAGATCTTGCCATTGATTTAGGCACTGCAAATACACTAATTTATGCGCCAGGACGGGGCATTATATTAAACGAACCGACGGTTGTGGCGATTCGTCACAGCGGTTCACAAAAAATTGTAGCAGCTGTAGGTTTAGATGCTAAGCAAATGCTTGGTCGTACACCTGCAAACATTTCTGCAATTCGTCCAATGAAAGATGGTGTGATTGCAGACTTTGAAGTAACTGAAACCATGTTAAACCAATTTATTGGTAAAGTGCATGAAAAACGTCTGTTTCCACCTGCACCTCGTGTGGTGGTATGTGTGCCATGTAAATCAACTTTGGTTGAGCGCCGTGCGATTCGTGAAGCGGTATTTAATGCCGGTGCACGTGATGTACGCTTAATTGAAGAGCCAATGGCAGCGGCAATTGGTGCAGGTATGCCGGTTGAGCAAGCATGCGGTTCAATGGTGGTGGACGTTGGTGGGGGTACCACTGAAATCGCGATTATTTCACTTCAGGGTTGTGTCTACGCAGATTCGCTTCGTATTGGTGGCGATGTGTTCGATGAACAAATTATTCACTATGTACGTAAAGCACATGGTTGCGTGATCGGTGAAACGACTGCAGAAATTATCAAAAAAGAAGTGGGTATGGCGATGCCAGATCAAGGCGCTAAACCACTTGAAATTGAAGTGCGTGGACGTAACTTGGCGGAAGGTGTACCGCGTGCGATTACGGTGACTTCAGACGAAGTGATGCAAGCAATTTCTGATCCGCTACAAAGCATCGTGTCGGCAGTGAAATCTGCACTTGAGCAAACGCCGCCTGAATTGTCGTCTGACATCGCTGAACGCGGTATTGTCTTGACCGGTGGTGGTGCATTACTGCGTAACCTAGACAAACTTTTATCACAAGAAACAGGTCTGCCTGTGGTGGTTGCTGAAGATCCATTGTCTTGTGTGACCCGTGGTGGTGGTAAGGTGCTTGAGTTCTTTGACAACCCGAACCATGACATGTTGTTTGTAGGCTAAGTTAGGGATCAGGCGGTGCAACCGAATCTTTTTTCAAGACAACCGCCATCTTTTCGCTCTTTCATCATTGCGGTGGTTGCGTGTTTTGTGGTGCTGATGTTCAATTGGCGTATGCCACAATTCATTCAACCGGCAAGAGATGTCTTGTACGCGGCATATAATCCGATTTATGCCCTCGCAAGTTATCCAGTATTATCGAAAGAATGGCTAAATCAACAAACCAAATCTGAAGGGCAGTTGCGTCGTGAAAATACTGCGATGCAGGCTGAGCTGCTTCAGGCGCAAGTGCGTCTACAAAAATTATCAGAACTGTCTGCTGAAAATACCCGTTTAAGAGGTTTACTCGATACACCGCTGATTATTGATGGGCGTATGGAAATTTCAGAGGTGATTGGGACTGATGCAGACCCGTTACGTCATATTATTATTATCAATCGAGGGGCTGCAAACCACTTGAAAGTGGGGCAGACGGTACTCGATGACCAAGGGATCATGGGGCAAATCATCAATGTTTATCCGCATAGTAGTCGGGTGATGTTGCTGTCAGATAAAGAGCATTCGCTGTCTGTGCGTTTAGAAAGTTCAGGCATGCGTGCGATTGTGTCAGGGACGGGTGATTTGGGACGATTAAAAATGGAATACGTCCCGACCAGTTCAAATCTAAAAGTGGGCGATAAGGTCTATAGTTCCGGTTTAGGTCAACATTTCCCTGCCGGCTATTTGGTGGGAACGGTGTCTAAAGTGAAACGTGAAAACACCGGTGAATTTGCCCAGATTGATGTGAAACCTGCGGCACAATTGGCAGGTGGTCATCATGTGGTGGTGTTGTTCTCAGATTCATTAGCGATGGAGCAGCCAAATGCTCAGCGCTAAACGTTTAAGCAAAGATCAATCCAAAGACCCGTTATTGGTGATGGTGATCTCGATCATCATCTGTTCAGTGTTGGTGGTCTATCCACTGTCCTATAGCTTTGCAGGATGGCGACCGCTGATCATGCTGATGGTGACCTTGTTTTGGGTGCTGTGTCAGCCGACGTGGTGTGGGGTGTGGTTTGCTTTTGCAATGGGTTTGTTTAGTGATCTGTTGCTCGATGCCCCCTTGGGACTCCATGCCTTAAGTTATGTTTTGATCACTTTTATTACCCGTTATTTTACCCGTGAACGTCGTGTCATGACTTTTGCCAATACTTGGGTGATTGCCAGTTTAGCCATGTTGGCACATTTACTTTACGTGTTGTTGGCACAAGTGATTTCTGAAATGGAGTTTTCCATTACCCGTCATTGGCAACCATTGCTCAGCAGTATCTTGCTGTGGCCACTGTTATATTACTGCTTAAGACGATGGCGCGTTTAATTTTGGCGTCGAGTTCACCTCGGCGCAAAGAATTGCTTGAACAAGTCGGACTGAGCTTTGATGTGTACAGTCCTGACATCGATGAATCTGTATTCATCAATGAGCAGATTGAACCGTATGTAGAGCGTTTAGCGCGGCAAAAAGCACAGGCGGTTTTGTCACAGTTTCCTGATGCCACGGTCATTGCGGCAGACACCAGTTTGGTGTTCAATCAGCAGATTATGGGTAAGCCCGAATCGAAACAACATGCTTTTGAGATTTGGACCCAATTGTCAGGTCGTGAGCATGCCGTGTTGAGTGGGGTCTGTGTGGCGAATGCACAACACAGTATAACGGCTGTGGTTCGCACACAGGTTGAATTTCAAGTGCTCAGCCATCAAATGATGGAAGACTATTGGGCCACTGGTGAGCCAATTGGCAAAGCAGGGGGCTATGCCATTCAAGGTTATGCAGCACAATGGATCCCGCGCATAGACGGGAGCTATAGCAATGTGGTCGGTTTGCCTTTGCATGAAACCTTAGCCTTGCTCAAGCAGTTGAACGAATACAGTGAATATGCGTGATTGACCGATGATGTTGATCACACGCTTGCTTTTAACATTCTGATGATTTCTCAAAATAAAACCATAAAGAGGGATAGAAGAAGGTTGGAAGGATGCCATGAAAAGAATTTTTATAATGTATTGAGTATTTTTTATGTCTGATGAGTTGTTGATTAACGTCACACCGACTGAATGTCGGGTGGCTTTAATTGAAAATGGCACGGTGAATGAGCTTTTTGTCGAACGGACAGCCAAGCGCGGTCTGGTTGGCAATATTTATAAAGCCAAAGTCGTGCGCGTATTGCCGGGCATGCAAGCTGCGTTTGTCGATATTGGGCTATCTCGTACTGCTTTCTTGCATATCAATGATATGGTGTGGCCGCGCAATCAGCCCACACCCAATGTATTTGAGCTGTTGCAACCGGGTCAGATTCTGACCGTTCAAGTCATGAAAGATATGCTCGGTACTAAAGGGGCAAGACTGTCGACTGACCTGTCGATTCCTTCGCGTTATTTGGTGATGATGCCCTATGGACACCATACTGGGGTGTCGCAAAAAATCGAATCTGAAGAAGAACGTGATCGCTTACGTGCCATCATTGAGCGTATTCAAGCTCAACATAAACTTCCGGGTTCTGTGATTGTGCGTACTGCGGCAGAGGGCATTGAAGAACAGGCCATTGCGCAAGACATGGCCTATTTGGCGAAACTGTGGGAATTTATTCAACGCAAACAAAAGAGCTTGATTGTTCCCTCATTGGTGTTTGAAGAACTACCGCTACCACAACGTATCATTCGTGATTTAGCCAATGAAGACACGGCAAAAATCCAAGTCGACTCGAAAGAAGTGTTTCAAAAGCTCAAAGAATTCGTGGATGAATTTGTCCCATTGATGAGCGATCGCCTGAAACATTATCCGGGTGAATGTCCAATCTTCGATTTATACAATGTTGAAGCCGATATTCAAAAGGCGTTGCAAACCCGTGTGGCACTGAAGTCCGGTGGTTATCTGATGATTGATCAGACCGAAGCCATGACCACGATTGATGTGAATACAGGTTCTTATGTCGGCGGTCGTTCTTTAGAGGACACCGTTTTTAAAACCAATATGGAAGCCACTCAAGTGATCGTGCGCCAACTGCGCTTACGGAATCTAGGGGGCATTATCATTATTGACTTTATTGATATGCAAGAAGCGTCACACCGTGAAGAAGTGTTGCAGCAGTTTGAACGTGTGCTTGAAAAAGACCATGCCAAAACCAAAATCACTCAAGTGTCGGAACTGGGTTTGGTCGAAATGACACGTAAAAGAACACGTGAATCATTGGAACATTTGTTATGTGAATCGTGTCCAACCTGTCAGGGGCGTGGTTTTGTCAAATCTGCTGAGACCGTATGTTACGAAATCTTTCGAGAAATCATGCGTTATGCCCGAGATTTCCAATCCAAGAGTGGCTTTACTGTCGTTGCACACCCGCAAGTGGTGGATCGTTTGCTCACCCAAGAAGCCACGGCAGTGTCTGATTTAGAACATTTTGTGAATCGTGTCATAAAATTCCAAGTCGAAAATTTATACACGCAAGAGCAATACGATATCATTCTCAACTGAAATTGTAACAGGATATCGTTAAACACTTGTTACATCTGAAATTTTACATTTGTGCTTGATTTCACAATACTAGGGGACATAAAGAATTAAGTAGCCATAGGCGTTGCACTGCTGAAGTTTTGCAAGTGCTCAACGTTCTTAGCAAGTGAGGTCAAACATGAATATAGCAGAACAAATGATTAATCAAGGTATAAAACACGTTCTTGAAGCTCAACATAAAAATGCATGTGTGATGGTCAATGAACATGGTCATGAAGTGCATGTCACCAAAGCCATGGTGGTTGCAGCATGCCAACAACTGTTGAATCAGTGTCGTAATATTAAAAACTAAGGGGCATAGATCTAGCCCCTTACTTTACTGATAAAGCTCATAAAAAATAATAAAAATGGCTTTTATCATCAGTTATTTGAGCTGAAATTCGCTTAAAATTAATGCTTAAACGTGTGTCTAAATTTAAGTTATATTCACCTTTAATTTTTTATTTTAAGACTCAATTCAATTGCCAGAACTTAAAATATTGAGCTTAAAATATAAAGAATCTTATCAGTTTCGAATCAAGTTAACTTAGCCCAAACCTATAGATTTTAAATGCCTTTTCACTGATATATTTATTAAATATCCAACATTCAAACCCTTAAATACATCTAAAAACTAAAGCGGATCAATAAAAGATTGATCCGCTTTTTTGATTTTATACTGCTCGCTTAGGCGTGGGTTTTTAACGCATTATTTTCAGTAGCTTCTGTTGCGTTATTTTTAGGCATTTGATCGGCAATGATGCTTTCAAAACGCACAATTTCATCTTCCAAATGTGTCAGTAGGTTTTGCATTTTGGGTAAAGCATTTCGGCAACCGGTCAGTCCGACTTCAAGTTTATCGAGGTAACTGGTCATGGTGATGTTCAATGCTTGTCCATCCAAAACGATTGAAGCCGGGTAGAGTGCTTCGAGTTTAGCACCATTCCAATACAGGCTTTCAGTCGGTCCCGGGACATTCGAAATCACGATATTAAAGGCCTGACGTTTTGGCATCATCCCGGAGATAATGTTTAAACCAGCAGCACCATAAATAAACGCACTATAGTTCAAAATTTGATTAGAGGTCATACGGCGGAAACGAGTTTTAGCATTTTTCACGCTGCGAGTAATGATCTCTAAGCGTTCAAGCGGATCCTCTTTGTGCGTCGCCAAATTGGCTAAAATCATGGTAATGCGGTTGCTCATATCTGAGCTGTCATCACGCACAGAGGCAGGCACCATGGCAATCAAAGGTTTTTTCGGCAGTGCATTTTGCGAGAGTAAATATTCACGCAATGCACCGGCACACACTGCCAAAATAATATCGTTAATGGTCACATCTAAATGTTTCGCAATATGCCGTAAACGGTCAAACTCAAATGATTGTGCAGCAAAGCGACGCGATGAGCTGACCCGTTGATTAAGCAAGCTACTCGGTGCTTGGAAACTTGACACATAGTCCGGATTTTTCATTTCCTTAAACACAGTCTGGTACAGCTCTTGAGTCACCCGTGGTGCAATTTCTAACTGTTGCTTAACGGTATTGAAAATACCTTTGACTAAACCTGTCTTCGGGTCTTTTAAACGTTTGGCACGTTTACCTTCCACACACCATAAGGGCACAATGCTTTTTTCATCAGGATCTGAAGACAGCGATTTTTGAATCAAACGCATACCTGCTACGCCATCCACCATGGCATGATGAATCTTGAAGTACATGGCAAAGCGGTTGCCTTCAATCCCTTCAATAATATGGCAACTCCACAGCGGTTTAGCACGGTCGATCAAGGTGCTGTGCTCTTGTGAAATATAGACCAAAAGTTCACGAATACGCCCCGGATGAGGCAAGGCAATATGACGAAAATGATGGTCAATATCAAATTCAGTGTCTTCGTCCCAAAACAGCCCATTTAAACGATTATTAAATGGAGGAATCGGCATACATTTGGATTGACGAATATCTGCGACTAAATCTTGAATAAAGGTACTTGGGGCATCTTCAGGAATTTGAAACAGGAACAAACCGCCGACATGCATCGGTTGTTGGCGTTTTTCTAATGATAAAAAAATAAAATCAAGCGGGTGTAGGGGGCGCATGGTTGGGGTCTGCCTCACTGCAAATTTATCTATAAATTCTTGTTTGAATTATATGTCCGTTGACTCAGTATATTACGTTTTTAGCCGAAATTGCCAAAGCTTTTGCTGAACGTTGGGTTTAAAAAAAGCCACTTTAGGTCAGTGGCTTAATTTTTGATTCTTAAGACATTATTTCTTTAAATTACCCGAATGCAAACCGCACTCTTTATGGGTGGCTTCTTCCCACCACCAACGACCTTCACGTTCATGCTGATTGGGTAAAACTGGACGGGTACACGGTTCACAGCCAATGGAGGTGAATCCACGTTCATGCAATGGGTTATAAGGAATTTCCATCATACGAATGTAATTCCAAACATCTGCACTTGTCCAATTGGCAAGCGGATTGTATTTAATCAATTGCTTACCTTCGCCTGAAAAACCGGCATCGGCTTGAATAACCGGAATGTCGGTACGGGTGCCAGGGCTTTGGTCTTTACGTTGACCGGTAATCCAACCATCTAAAGTCGCGAGTTTTTTACGTAAAGGTTGCACCTTACGAATACCGCAACATTCTTTGTGGTCATCTTGATAAAAGCTGAACAAGCCTTTTTCATTGACCAAGTTTTGTATCGCTTCAGCTTCAGGAAAGCAGATTTCGATTTGAATATTGTAATGCTTACGTACCGTTTCAATGAATTGATAGGTTTCTGCATGTAAACGTCCGGTGTCTAAGCTAAACACTCGAAATGGTTTACCTAAATTGTGTGCCATATCAATCAGCACCACATCTTCAGCACCTGAAAATGAAATGGCAATTTCACCTTGTTGATTTAAGGCAAGTTCTAAAATTTCGGAAGGAGATTTATCTGCATATTCAGATGCAAGCGCATCCACAAGATCAATCGTTGGAATGGCAGTCATGTCTGCTCCTGGCAATTAGCTTGAAGCTATCAATATTTTTTAAAAATCAAAATTATTCTAAAGCAAAAAGCGATTATTTACTGCATAGATAAGTGATAAGGCTTATCAAAAAAATAGAAGTAAAACACCCGATTGAGCTGAATGAACTGACGGATCTTGGTGCTATGATATTCGCCAAATTTAAGATCAATAATACAAGAGGGTGTTGCAATGGAAATCGTGTGTCTTGATTTGGAAGGGGTTTTGGTTCCTGAAATTTGGATCAACTTTGCAAAAAAAACTGGAATTAAGGAATTAGAAGCGACCACGCGTGATATTCCAGATTATGACGTGCTGATGACGCAACGTTTAAATATCTTGAAGCAACATGGCTTAGGTCTAAATGATATTCAAGCTGTGATTGCAGACATGGGCCCATTTGAAGGGGCTAAAGAATTTGTAGAATGGGTACGGACCCATTTTCAATTGATTATTTTGTCTGATACGTTCTATGAGTTTGCGCATCCATTGATGCAGCAACTGGGTTGGCCTACCATCTTCTGTCATAAGTTAGAAACCGATGAAAATGGTATGATCGCCGCCTATAAATTACGTCAACCTGATCAAAAACGCGAAGCAGTCAAAGCCCTCCATGGCTTAAACTTCCGCGTGATTGCGGCAGGGGATTCGTATAACGATACCACTATGCTCGGTGAAGCGGATGCTGGATTCTTGTTTGATGCCCCAGATAACGTGATTGCAGAGTTTCCACAGTTCCCGCCAATCCACGGTTATGCAGCATTAAAAGAGGCGATTCGTAAAGCCTCGGTTCGTGATATTCCAGCTTAAACTTACTTAAGATAGCCTAAAAAAGAGCGCTTATGCGCTCTTTTTTAGGCTCTGCGATTCTGAAATGAAGTACAACAGAGATTAGAATTTATAACCGATTTTGACCCCATAACCAATCGCATAGTTGTTGCTGAAGTCGCCTTTAACTTGACCAGCGGTTTGCGCTTTGGCATCCCCTAAACCAAAGTATTTGACCCCCCCTTGGATAAAGGTACTTGGCGTCGGGCTATATTGCCCCCCAAGACCAACGCTCCAGTAACCATGGGTTGGACCTAAAATAGTAATCGGGTTACCCGCGCCAGAGTCCCAACCTACACCAGCACTTCCTGCCCATTTGTCAGTAAATTTATGCGAAAGACCGAGGTTAATCGCCCATTCATCATCTTTATAATCAATCAGATTCTGTTTACCCACACCTGGTAACATACTGGTTGCTGTTGCGAGTAGTGTCGGTGTAACTTTAAATTGATCCCAATGCACCCAGCGTACATTGGCAGTGGCTAAAGTTTTTTTGGTAATCCCTGTTTGGAAATCTAAGTTGACTGATTGTGGCGTAACCGCTTGAACTTTTGAGTTTACGTGACCCATCGTATTTAAAGTGGGTTGTAAAAACTCAACAGGAATATGAGTCAAAGAGGAAATAATACCACCGGACTGAGGTAAGTGAGAGCTTTCTTCACTACGTGCATTATGTTCCACTTCAGAACGATATGTTAATGCTGCGCGTAAGCCAATTTCTGGTTTAGAGTATGCAAAACCTGCAAGCCAACCCCAAGCATCTTCATTTTTTACTTTAATGTCATAGCCTGAAAGTAGAGAATAGGCATTACCACGTAATGAAATATCCGCTTCTACGGTTTGCCATACAGCACCCCCATAGAAATTCCAATTTTCATTGGGTTGATAGCCTGCTAAAAGCGTCAAATTATTGGTGTTGACATCCACAGTGGTACTTTCAGTCGCTGTTGAGAAATCAGAGCCATCAATTTGATAAGTAGAATCACCCCCAAAAGGTTGGTCGTAAATCAGACCTAGAGAGATATGATCAGTGGCCTGAACTTTGAGTGCAGCATTTGGAACGATATAGCTGTCTGCCATATTACCCACACGATGTTGCGAATTGTCTTTACCCGAGACATGTGGCACTACACCTGAAATTCCGGCTTCAGCATAATTACCCGGCTGTAAAAATGCTGTCATTGATTGGTTAGAACGCTCTAAACCCGCTGCCAAAGTTATTGTTGGAATTGTTGTTAAAAGAATTGCAAAACGAATTACAGATAATTTCACGAATTTTTCATCCCTGATAGCTAAGTTAGCCAAAAAAGTGCATGAAAAATAACATAATAAAAAAAAGAGTAAATACTCAGTTAAATCCTTACAGGCTTATAAAGAAGTGTGAATATTCAAATTTTCGCATTTGATAATTATATCTTAATGATTTGTAATCAAAAAAAATCAATTTTAAAGATGAGTAAAGTTTAGTATAAAAATTCTAATCGTTGTTTTAATAAACAGCTAAACTAGCTGAAATAAAAAGGTCGCTGATAAAAGCGACCTTTTTAGCTTAAAGTTCTTAGAACTTGTAACCAATTTTCAAACCATATGCAATCGCATAGTTGTCTTCAAAAGTGGCAACATAATCATTGCTACCTGCTTGAGCACCCGTTTGAGCATCGGCATCACCTAGACCGAAGTATTTCACACCACCTGCAATAAAGGTTGCAGGGGTTGGGCTATATTGAAGACCTAAACCTACATTCCAATAACCTTCAGTTGGGCCAAGTGTAGTAATCGGATTCCCTGCACCAGAATCCCAACCTGCTGATACATTACCTGCCCATTTGTCATTGAACTTACGGCCTACACCCGCAGTAATGGTCCATTGATCATCTGCATATTCAACGAGATTAAATCCATTTGGACGTTGTACTAGCTCGCCGACTGCTTCAGAAATTTTTCCAAATTGATAAGGTTGGATTGAGAAATTAGACCAATCAACCCAGCGAGCATTTACAAATGCAACGGTGTTTTCCATGATCCCCGTTTGAAAATCGATATTGACTGATTGAGGGGTTGTTATTTTGGTTTTGCCTGTTGTACCTATCGCTTGTAACTGAGCTGGAGTTACATCAAGTCCCAATAACACTGAATTAAGAGCCGGGAAAGACAACACAGATAAAGATTCTTTCACATCGACATCATGATCAATTTCAGAGCGATAAGTTGCAGACAGTTTTAATGCAATATCTGGTATTTGGAAAGCAGCACCTGCAAGCCAACCCGCACCGCCTGTTTCTTTAATATTTGCATCATAGCCATTAAATAAACTATAGGCTTGACCACGTAAGCTCACTTGACCTTTTACAGTTTGGTAAACACCACCACCATAGATGTTGAAGTTTTCTGTCGGTTGAAACCCAACCACGAATGACAGGTTTTGAGTATCCACATCAACTTGTGTATTGCCTGTACCTAAGTAACTTTTAGCTGTTTCTAAAGCGGTTTGCGTCTGTTGGAGCGACGTTAAACCACCAGCTACAGTTGCATTTCCAGCTTTAGCCACTTGTTGTAAGGCACCTAAAATTTCATTTTGAGTGGGATTGCTAGGATTTCCACCTGTCACACTGGTCACAGCTTGTAAAGCAGGAGCAAAAGCTGCACCTGCAGCAGTCACTAAATTGCCAATACTTTTAGCAGCCAAGCCATTAAGGGCATCTTGTCCTAAAATAGTGTCATTACCTGGGTTTGACACAAATACGTTATTGCCGTTATAGGCTGCACTTGCTCCAAATGGTTGGTCATAAAGTAGACCAAAAGAAATCTTATCGTGAATTTGCAGTTTCAGGGCAGCACTTGGAAAATAATAGTCATCAGCCATATCGCTGATATGACGTTTAGTATCGCTTTCACCTGATTCTTTCCCTTTTACAGTGGGGTCTAAAACAGAGATACCTGCTTCAAAATAATTTCCAGGTTGTAAGAAAGCCGACATTGATTGACCTGAACGATCGAGTGCCGCAGCATGGGTTACAACAGTAGGTAAGGTCAACAAAATAGCAGTGGTGAGTGTTTTTAATTTCACTTTAATCTTTCCCTAAAAATATAGTACTACAGTGATTTTTTAGTTTTAAATCCTGAAATAAACGGATAGAACTCAATGTAAATTTCCGTAAATTCTTAACACAAAATAACACATAAAAAAAAAGAGTAAATACTCTAGAAACATAAAGCTTTGTGTTTTTTATTTGAAGAATCAAGATTTATGAGTGTTTTATAGAATCATGATAAAAGCTGAAAAATTAATCATAAAGGGCTTTCTATTTGTTGCTAAATTATCGAAAAATTATTTGAACCTTAAAGTCATTTCGATAATTTCTATCATCTATTATGTGAACAATTGAGAAAACAAACAGCATGATTAAATTCTAAATAAAAAAGGAGTATCTCTTGATACTCCTTTTTTTAAGATATTGGTCTAGTTAAAATTTATAACCGATCTTCAAACCCATTGCGAAAGCATCATTGTCAGTGAAGTCACCAATATAGTTATCTGAACCGAATTGAGAGGACAATTGTGCTTTAGCATCGCCTAACCAGAAGTATTTCACACCACCTGCAATGAAGGTCGATGGCGTCGGGCTAAATTGCGCACCTAAACCGACATTCCAATACCCTTCAGTCGGCCCTAGTGAACTCACTAAATTACCTGCACCTGAATCCCAACCCACTGCAAAAGTGCCTGACCATTTTTCAGTTAGTTTTCGACCCACCCCGACAGTGGCAGAAATTTGATCATCTGTGTATTCAATAATGTTGAAACCATTCGGCTGGCTGACTAAAGGTCCAATCGTTTCAGAAACAGCACCAAATTTTTCTGGACGAATTTTAAAGTCTTGCCAATTCACCCAACGTACATTTGCAAAGGCTATGGTGTCAGCCATAATGCCAGTTTGGAAATCTAAGTTGACGGATTGGGGGGTTTTTAGTTTGGTGCGAGTAATATCTTTGCTGAGAATATTACTGACAGTACTGATATCTAAACCTGCATTGGCCAATAAGGGTAGCGCAGGTTGAGAGGTTAATGTCTCTCTAGTATCGACTTTGTGCTCGATTTCAGAACGGTAGGTTGCAGACAATTTTAAGGCGATATCAGGAATTTGGAATGCTGCACCGGCAAGCCAACCGACACCACCGGTTTCATCGAAACTTGCATCATAACCATTGAATACACTTGCAGCCGCCCCACGAAGATTTAAACTTCCTTTGACCGTTTGGTAGACACCACCGCCATAAATATTAAAGTTTTCGGTAGGTTGGAAACCAAATATCATCGATAAGTTTTGGGTATCGACGTCAACTTTTGTTCCTCCTTGCCCAAGCAATTGTTTGGTCGAATTTAATGTCGCATCTACCTGTGATGCCACACCAGCATCCACAATATCTTTAGTATTTCCCATGCCAGGAATGGGTGCATTAGCAGCATACATCGCTTGCACAGTTGCCAATGGAATGCCTGCAGTGGTTGCCAATTGTTGAATGCCGGCAGGCGTATTGCGCGCAATCGCTGCTTGTCTTAATGCTGCCAATTGAGGTGCTGGTAAAATAGTGTCAACACCCGGATTTGAAACCAGAATGTTATTGCCTACGTATTCTGCTGCAGCGCCAAAAGGCTGGTCGTAAAGTAAACCAAATGAGATTTTATCGTGAATTTGTAGTTTGATTGCTGCTGAGGGGAAGTAATAATCAGATCCCATATCATCGAATTTTCCACCATCATAAGCCGATGTCGCTTGTCCAGAAACATCAGGGGTGAGGATAGAAATCCCTGCTTCAAAATAATTGTTGGGTTGTAGGAACGCACTCATTGATTGCCCCGAACGATCCATAGCAGCGGCATAGACACCAGAGACAGGTAAAAGTGCAAGAAGTACAGACGAGCTGATGGCTTTTAATTTCATGTTATCTATCCTTAGATAATGCAAATTTTTTTGGTTTTTTGATGTTATTTAAATTGTTATTCCCAAGCGCTAAAAAAAACGGATGTTAAGTTTTGGTTATTTTTTAGCCTTAAATCAAAATAGCATAAAGTTTCAGACTTGCAACAAAATTTATGACAAATTTGCCCTAAAGATTGAGAAATAGGGTCAATAAAAAACAAGAAAGTTGATTGAGTTGGTAGAAATAATAGAATTTTTGGAGGTACGCGCTCTGCGGGACTCGAACCCACGCCGGTCGCTTAGGAGGCAACTGCTCTATCCAGTTAAGCTAAGAACGCATAATTTGCAGTAATTTAATTGAAAACAGTCTTAAAGAAAAGTTGAATCTTCATGTTCTAGTAGATTTCTTGATAAGACATAAAAAAGGGCATTCTAAAATGCCCTTAATTGTTCTAAAAATTTATTTGGCTTTATTGAGGCTCTTATAGAGTAAGAACATCACCACGATCCAAATCGGAATCATCATGACAGACTCTTTAAAGCCTTGCGTCCACATAATGTAAAGTACCATCAAGATGAAGATTAGGACCAGCGCATTACCAATGGGTGACCACAGTGCAGGGAATTTGGTAACTTGTCCCAATTTATTCATGGCTTGTTTGAACTTTAAATGTGTCAAACTGATCATCGCCCAGTTCAAGACCAAAGCACCGACCACCACATACATGAGATGCCCCAAAGCATCTTCAGGCACAAAGTAGTTCAACAATACGCAGCCGAAAATCAACAGGGCAGAGAAGAGCACTGCAGGAATCGGTACACCTGATTTGTTCACTTTTAAGAACATTTTCGGTGCATTACCTTGTTTAGCCAAACCAAACAACATCCGGCTATTGGCGTACATCCCGCTGTTATAAACAGAAAGAGCCGCTGTCAAAATAATAAAGTTCAGTAGATGCGCCGCCCAATCAATGCCCAATTGGCTGAAGATCATCACAAACGGACTTTTATCTAAGCCACCGAGGTCTAACTGATCCCAAGGCACGAGTGATAACAGAATTGTTAATGAGCCGATATAGAAAATCAGGATTCGGAAAACAACTTGGTTGATCGCTTTTGGAATGGTTTTTTCTGGATCTTCCGCTTCGGCTGCGGCCATACCAATTAATTCAATGCCGCCAAAGGCAAACATTAAAAAGGCCAGCATATAGAACAGACCTTCAAAGCCGTTCGGGAAGAAGCCGCCATGTGACCAAAGATTAGTGAAAGATGCGGTTGAATTAACATCTGCTGTGATTAACAGATACAAACCAAACACGATCATCGATACCACAGCAGTGACTTTAACGATGGAGAGCCAAAATTCAGATTCACCATAGAATTTAACGTTGCCCAAATTGACCAACGTAATCACGATGAAGAAAAACAGTACGGATGTCCATGCCGGAATAGCCGGCCACCAATAGTTAATATATTTTGCGACAGCGGTCAGCTCTGTCATGGCTACAAGTACGTACAGGATCCAATAGTTCCAACCGGCTAGAAAGCCTGGAAATCTACCCCAATATTTGTTGGCAAAATGACTGAAAGAACCTGCAACAGGTTCATGTACGATCATCTCACCCAATTGACGCATAATCAAAAATGCGATTAATCCGCCAATGGCATATCCTAAAATAATGGATGGACCAGCAGACTGTATGACCTGCGCAGAACCTAAAAATAGGCCAGTACCAATTGCGCCGCCCATAGCGATCAATTGAATATGACGATTTTTGAGACCGCGCTGAAGTTGAGAATTGTTTTCCAATTGTTCAGCTCGCCGAGTGTGATTTTTAAAACATTGTAATAGATTGATTTCTTTTAGCCTAGTAAATACAGTGCCTAAGCAGTGATCGATTTTTATAGATGGCGGTTAATTCTTAATTCATATTTTAAAACAAGGGTTTAATTATATTGAATGCTCAGTTCATTGACTAAAATTTATAAGTAAATCGAAATAATAAGAATATTTTTTATACTTAAGTCCTGTGGTCAATGACTTTTTATCCGCGCATTATATCCTTGATTAGAATGAACAATAGCAACTCAACATAAGATAAGGACAGACAAGAAATGAGCTTTGCAGCACAAGTGAAGATCCCCGCGACCTACATGCGTGGTGGTACCAGTAAGGGCGTATTTTTTAAACTTGATGATTTACCTGAGCGTGCTCAACAACCCGGGGCAGCACGTGATCAACTTCTTTTACGTGTAATTGGAAGTCCTGATCCTTACGCAAAGCAAATTGATGGGATGGGCGGCGCAAGTTCAAGCACCAGTAAGACCGTGATTTTATCGAAAAGTACTCAAGCAGATCATGATGTTGATTATCTATTCGGACAAGTCGCGATTGATCGCCCCTTTGTGGATTGGAGTGGGAATTGCGGTAACTTAACAGCCGCAGTGGGTTCATTTGCCATTTCCAATGGTTTGGTTAGTGCAGATCGAATTCCAGAAAATGGGCTGTGTACGGTGCGTATTTGGCAAAAAAATATTGGGAAAACCATTATTGCACATGTCCCGATCACCAACGGTCAAGTTCAGGAAACAGGGGATTTTGAGCTTGATGGTGTGACTTTCCCTGCGGCAGAAGTGCAGATTGAATTTCTTGATCCTGCTGATGAGGGTGAAGACGGAGGTTCAATGTTCCCGACAGGCAATTTGATCGATGAGCTTGAGGTGCCTGAATTAGGTACATTTAAAGCAACCCTGATCAATGCTGGTATTCCCACCATTTTCCTGAATGCAGAAGACATTGGCTATAGCGGTACAGAGTTGCAAGATGACATCAATAACGATGCCGAAGCTTTAGCCAAATTTGAAAAAATCCGTGCCTATGGAGCACTGAAAATGGGCATTATTCAAGATGTAAGTGAAGCGGTATCGCGTCAACATACCCCTAAAGTGGCATTTGTATCTGCACCGAAAACCTATACCTCTTCGAGTTCTAAAGTGGTTGAAGCGACGGATACCGATTTGTTGGTTAGAGCCTTGTCGATGGGAAAACTGCATCACGCCATGATGGGTACAGCGGCGGTGGCAATTGGAACAGCTGCTGCGATTCCAGGAACTTTGGTAAACTTGGCTGCAGGCGGTGGAGCACGTGAATCGGTGCGCTTTGGTCATCCCTCAGGGACTTTACGTGTTGGCGCACAAGCCTCACAAGAAAATGGTCAATGGGTGGTGAAAAAAGCCATCATGAGTCGCAGTGCGCGGGTGCTGATGGAAGGCTGGGTGCGTGTGCCTGGTGATAGTTTTTAATATCGATTCAATCGCATTCAAAATGCAGATCAACGCTAAAGTTTAAAATCTAAAAAAAGCCTGACCTTTGAGCAGGCTTTTTTAGATATGTCATTTGATCAATTATGTGAAAGGTGGTTTGATTCAACCGTCTATAGCGCTGTCTTAGGGTAGAGGAATGGTAGTTAAAAGCATTTTTTTGTGAACTTGATCATGTTATATTTTTTCCAAGATGAAAATTTGGTCTGATTTTATTCTAAACACTAGGGTTTTAATGCGGTTGCCATTGGTTTTAGAATTTAGAATATAGTTGCCCAGTTCGTTTAATAATTATTATTAGAATGAGGTTTCTATGACTGATCATGCTAGACATAAACCGATTAAATTAGATGAACAACAATTTTTAGAAGCCATTAAAAATACCGACAAATTGGATTTGGTTTCTTTTGTATCGAATCTGCCTGTACCTATGGCAATTTTTGATGCTGATGCGGTATTTACCGCTGTGAATCAAAAGTTTGCTGATATTTATGAAAGTGATGCGCTGTATTTGATTGGCAAGAAATTGAATGAATTTTCCACCGTGGTTTTTGCCCATTTTGGCGATGCAGTCACTACCTTTAATCATGACCATTATCTAGAGCATCTTGAAAATGAGTTTTACTCCAAAGGTCATTTTTATATGCTGTATTTCAAAGTCATCCGTGGAGTGAACCAAAGCATACAATCGATCATTGTGGTGTGTGCCGATGTTACACGCTTAAAACGCCGTGAACGGGTGTTGCTGCAATCCAATAAAAAACTGCATGATCATCTGTATATCGACCAAGTGACAGGACTCAAAAATAAACTAGCACTTGAGCAGTATTTGCTTGAGCATTTTAAAGATGATCAGCGAGAGCGCTATGCCTTTATCAAAATTGATTTAGACGATTTTAAAAAGTTTAACCAGTTGAACAGTTATAGTTTTGGTGATGAAATTTTGACGGAAATCGGTGAGTATTTTACCGATGAAATTGCCAATGACAATGCCCAACTGTTTCGCTTAAATTCGGCCAGTTTTGTGGTGGTGGTTGAAGATTCAACGCCGTGGAAAGTACTGACCATTGCTGAGCGTTTACGTCAAAATATTTATCGAAAGAAAATTCAATATGAGGAATTTTCAGAAGATATTTTGACGGTCACCATTGGTATTTATCAATTAAAACAACATCATGATTTAAATGAAACCAATGTGATGAAGCAACTCGATGTTGCGGTCAATCTTGCCAAAGCCAAAGGCAAGAATTCAATTTATGTGTTGGAATGACTTAAACACAAGGTTGAATCGCAAAATGCTCAAGATTTGTAGGATGCAGCTCAAAGTTTTTGGCTATTCAGGATGAGTGAAGTGCTAATTCAGAGTAGAATGTTGCTGTTGAGCATCGATGATCTATTCAGTGAACATACGATGCTATTCAACTTCAAAACAAGTCGATGTAATTAATGAGATTTAGAGGCGACAGTGACATCCATTCCAAACGTGAATACTGAAATTTTGACCCATGCTCAGCAGCAAATTCAGCAAGATTTAACGATGGCACTCGATGCATTTTCAATGCCTGAGCCTTTAAAAAGTGCGGTCTATCATGCGGTGATGTTAGGCGGCAAGCGTGTCCGTCCTGCGCTGTGCTATGCCACAGCCAATCTCAAGCCGAATCATCCGCATTATGCAGCGGTACGCCGTGCAGCGGTGGCAGTGGAACTGATTCATTGTTACTCATTGGCCCATGATGATTTGCCGTGTATGGACAACGACTTGTTACGTCGTGGTCAACCGACCTGTCATGCAGCTTTTGGTGAAGATACCGCACTGTTGGCCGGGGATATTTTGCAATCCATGGCATTTGAAGTCTTGGGCAGTCGATTGTTTGATACCCAGCACAGTGTCGATTCGCCAATCATATTAAAACAGATGCAAATCTTAGCCACTTCTAGTTCGAAAATGGTCTGTGGTCAAGTCTTGGATATCCAAGCGGAAGGTCAACATGTTGATCAACAAGCTTTAGAGAACATACATCGCAATAAAACCGGCGCTTTGATTCAAGCAGCAATTATGATGGCGGCAGTGACGATTTTTGATGGCACTGATCCTGCGATTCCGCAATTGCGCAAATTTGGTCAAGCCATTGGTTTGGCGTTCCAAGTTCAGGATGACATTTTAGATGTGGTTTCAGATACGCAAACGCTTGGTAAAACCGCAGGTAAAGACGAGCAGGTGGACAAATCGACTTATCCGGCTTTGATGGGTCTAGAACAAGCCAAAGCCTATGCGCAACAATTGCATGATCAAGCTTTTGCAGCATTGGCTTACTTTGCCGATGATGCAGAGCAACTCAGCCAAATTTCTCAATTCTTGTTGTCACGTAAAAGCTAAAGCACTTGATGTGAGAATCTCAGTTTAAAAATGAAGCGCATAAAAAAGAGGACGTGATGTCCTCTTTTTTCATTTTAGATTTGCTTCAGCATTAATGGCTTGATTCTTTATACAAACGATCCGCTTCATCAAAACGCGCAGTCACTTCAGTCGTTGGTGCTGGACCACATAAACTCACCACGACAATGGCAATGAGTGAGCAGATAAAGCCTGGAATAATTTCATATAGACCCGTATCTCCCCACACGTTTTTCCATAGAATGACCATGACAGCGCCTACGACCATCCCTGCCAATGCGCCATTCAAGGTCATACGACGCCAGAATAAAGACAGAATAATCAGTGGACCAAAAGCAGCACCAAAACCTGCCCATGCATAGGCAACTAGTCCTAAAACTTTAGATTCAGGGTTGGATGCAAGCACAATCGCAAGAATCGCAATTAACAGCACCATCAAACGACCAATCCAAACCAATTCTTTTTGTGATGCATTCTTACGAATAAATGATTTGTAAAAATCTTCGGTCAAGGTACTTGAACAGACCAAAAGTTGACAACTTAAAGTACTCATCACCGCAGCCAAAATAGCCGCCAAAACGATACCCGCAATCCAAGGGTTAAACAGGATTTTGGTCAGTTCCATAAATACGGTTTCAGGGTTGGTATTCACCACGCTAGCCAATTGCGGATTATGCTCAAAGTAGGCAATCCCGAAGAAACCTGCTGCAACTGCACCACCTAGACAGAGAATCATCCAAGTCATGCCAATACGGCGCGCATTGGGAATCGATTTCACCGAATCGGCTGCCATAAAGCGTACCAAAATATGCGGTTGACCGAAGTAACCTAAGCCCCATGCCAATAGTGATAAAATTGCAACGGTACTTAAATCGCCAATCACATTAAAGGCTTGAGGACGTGCTGCCTCTAAAGCCAAAGTGACTTGCGACATATCGGCGAAGCTTAAAATCGTCACCACAGGCGTAAGCAGCAATGCAAAAATCATTAAACCCGCTTGAATGGTATCGGTCCAAGACACGGCCAAGAAACCACCGACAAAGACATAACTGATGGTGGCAATCGCACTGATCCAAAGTGCTGCTTCATAGGACATACCAAACATGCTTTCGAACAGTCGTGCACCCGCGACCATACCTGACGCACAATAAATCGCAAAGAAAATCAGGATCACAAATGCAGAGACAATGCGCAGTACTTTCTTTTGGTCATTGAAACGATTGGAGAAATAATCGGGCAGGGTGAGGGCATTGTGTTGGACTTCGGTGTGGACACGCAAACGTCCCGCCACCAACAGCCAGTTCATCCAAGCCCCTAAGATCAGACCAATCGCAATCCACATTTCAGATAGACCTGAAAGATAAATCGCACCGGGTAGCCCCATGAGCAACCAACCGCTCATGTCAGAAGCGCCTGCAGAAAGCGCAGTCACGAAACTACCTAAACGTCGGCCCCCCAAAATATAATCTGAAAAATTTGTGGTTGCACGATAGGCCATTAAACCAATGATCACCATCGCGACTATATAAAATAGAAAAGTGATTAAGGTGGGATTGAGGGAGCTCATACGTTATCCATATTTAGGTGGATTGTAGATTGAAAGGGTCAAATCTAAAATTAAGGCGAAATTTAAACATAATTTAAAAAAAAATGCTGAGAATTTCAGGGGCTTGATCTTAAGAAATGTGAAAGGCAGCCAATTGGCTGCCCTTTCAAGAATAAACTGTGTGCTTTTAAAACACGATAAATACAAGCCGTGTTTAATTTCTGCCCATCACACCACGAATGGTATTCATGATGTCTGCAGGCAAGACCACTGTTTTGGCATTGTTGGATTTTGCCATATCTTGCATGGCTTTGACATATTGTTCACCGAGCAAATAGGCCACAGGAATTTCTTTATCGCCGACAGCATTGGTGACCATTTGAATGGCTTTTTCCGAGGCTTCTGCCAACACCACTTGTGCTTCTGCATCACGGCGTGATGCTTCAAGGCGACC
Organism: Acinetobacter lanii; assembly: GCF_011578285.1. Classification (NCBI taxonomy): domain Bacteria; kingdom Pseudomonadati; phylum Pseudomonadota; class Gammaproteobacteria; order Moraxellales; family Moraxellaceae; genus Acinetobacter; species Acinetobacter lanii. Next base: position 839,028 of record NZ_CP049916.1, read on the forward strand.
TTCGGCTTCTAAAATCGCGGCTTGTTTTTCACCATCTGCACGGGTGACGGTCGCACGGCGTTGACGTTCGGCAGCCGCTTGCGCTTCCATGGCAGATTGCATGGTACCTGAGGGTTGAATGTCTTGGATTTCAACCGTTTTTAAGGTAATGCCCCAATCGGCAATGTCATCAGAGATCGCCATTTTAAGTTTGGCTTTAATGTGGTCACGAGAGGAGAGCGCATCGTCTAAATCCATCTCACCGACAATTGAACGCAATGACGTTTGCACTAAGTTTTGAATCGCCCAAGTATAGTTTTCAATGCCATAGACCGCTTTAACTGGCGCAGTAATATTGATATACGCTACCGCATTCATGACCAATACCGCATTGTCTCGGGTAATCACTTCTTGAGAAGGAATATCCAACACAATATCTTTGGTGGTGACTTTATAAGCCACTTCGTCGATATACGGAATCACAAAATTCAAACCCGGATTTAAGGTGGTGCGATATTTCCCTAAACGTTGCACAATCCAATTATAACCTTGCGGTACAATACGAACCCCTTTAAAAATGGTAATGCCGACAAAGGCTAAAAAAGCTAAAACAATAATTGAACCAGACATTGCTGTTCCTCTTGATTTTCATTATTCAATCGTGATGAGACGAAATTTTTAGATCTATATCTTTAACAATAAGTTTGCTTATAAAGGCGAAGTGGCATTGTGATGTGGTTGAACCACCAATTGATTGCCCAAAATATCGGTGACCCGAACCCGATCGCCAACCTGTACAGCAGCTAAGGTGCGACAGTCCCATTCATCTGAGCCAAGCAAAGGCATTTGAAAACGCACTTTGACCCGATCATGTTCCAAGGTTTGAATCACCATACCGGTTTGGCCAATGGTGGCTTCACGCGGTAGTCCCGCTTTGGTTCGGTCAATCGATAAAGGCTTGATATATTTAAACCAAAGTAGGGTAAAGCTGATCGACAACACAATCCAACAAATCACTTGCCAGACAAAAGACATGCTTGGAAAAATCCACACCAACATACTGACTACAATGGCTGCCGCGCCAAACCACAGTGCAGCAAAGGCCGGCAACAGCAACTCAGATAAAATCAGCACTATACCCAATACAAACCAATGCCACGGTTCAAAGATAAAATTCATAAAGCGACTCTAATCATTAATCGTTGTTTTGTTGATCAATACATATATCAACTTAATCTAACAGACTTGAGCCAAACTGAATATAAAAAAACCAAATCCATTCATTTTTAAACAGTTTTTTTAGTATTTTCTAAATCCGTATCCTTTATTTTTAAATGCGGGATTTGGGTGCAGGTTTAAAGGCAGCAGGTGATTTCTTAAAATTGGCAATCGCAGTATCAATCGATTTAATTTTCAGTTGTGCCGCTTTTTCACCTTCTAAAATCGCTTCATTGCTGGCTTTTAAATCTAGCGTACCTAAATGTCCAACCTTGGGTTGAATCACCACATGGGCAAGGTTCAATTCATGGTTGATGCTTTGTTGTCCCATGATATTAATGGTCTGATCGAGTAAGCCCCACATGTTCATGCCTTTATCGGACACCGGACGTGCGGAAATATCGACTGCAATTACAATATCTGCGCCCATATCACGCGCGGTTTGCACCGGAATTGGACTGACCAAGCCGCCATCGACATATTTTCTGCCCGCAATGTTGGCAGGAACAAACACATTGGGAATACTACATGAGGCACGTACGGCTTGACCGGCATTGCCTTGAATAAAGTCGGCACGTTTGCCTGTATCTAAACGGGTAGCCACTGCGGCAAAACGAATCGGGAATTGTTCAATGGGTTTATTGGCAATTTGACGATTGACAAAATCTTGCAGTTTTTGCCCCAGTACAATGCCTTGTCGGTTTAGGGTCAAATCTCGAATATCCGACTCTTTTAAATTTTGCGCGATACTTTGTAGTTGATACGGTGTTTTCCCACTGGCATAAATACTGCCGACAAAACTTCCGGCACTGGTACCCGTGACAATTTTGGGTTTAATCCCATGCGACTCTAGAACTTTGATTACACCAATATGGGCAAAGCCTTTGGCACCACCACCGCCCAATGCCACCGCAATAATCGGTTCACGCGCTTTGATGGCACTGGTTTGAGTCTGTGTTTGAGTGGCTTTATCACAGGCGCTGAGACTCAGCGTGAGGAACCCTAGAAGCATCATTTTTTTGTAGGTGACATAAGGTGCATGGCTTTTCTTCTTTTACATCTGTTTATTTTTAAAGGCGAGCATTTAACACTGAACAGCTTTTTTCTTTAGCCATTCAGTGAAGTCAGTATAGTCATGACTACACCAAACGAATTTGATGTAGTTTGAGTCAAGTTTATTGTGTTTGATCGAATAGGGGTCTTAAAGGTTTGGCCAACAGCTCTAAATTCTTAGGAGAAAAATTGCCCTTATAGTGATTTAAAATCGTGGCTAAATCTTTTTCATAATCACCGGTTGGCTGAATATAGCCTAAACAATGAATGGCTTTTTTATCATAATCTAAAGCAAACATCACCACAGGAATGTTGGCACCCATCGCAATATGGTAGAAACCCGTTCGAATTTTTTCAGCACTTTTACGTGTACCTTCAGGGGCAATTGCGATCCAAATCTTATCTTTAGATTGGATCACATCCACAATTTGCTGGGTTAAACCATGTGAAGATGCGCGGTCTACAGGCATGACACCCATCCATTTGAGTAAACCTTTTAAAGGGGTATCAAACAGACTGTCTTTGACAAAAGCGGTGACATCAATTCCTAAGCCCAGCATTGCCATGAAACCGTAGATTCCATCATAATTGGAGGTGTGTGGTGATATAATCGCCACAGCTTTAGGAAGATTGGGAAATTCTCCATCAAAAGTCCAACCTTGTGCACGATATAATCCTTTGAACAGATTGCGGCTGAAGGCTGAACCTCGACGAGGCACTTGATCTGGGAGGGTGGGGAAATGATGTGTCATTTTCAAATTTCTTGCATAAGAACTAAATAATGTGATCGACCCTAATACTTTGATCTATGGATAAAATAAAAAATATGAGGGTTATGTAAAATGTTTCACACTGATCTCAAAATCATCCCACAACATCGGGTATCTTTTCTCAATGTTTAAAACCCCACAACTATATCTGTTATTGTTTTCTTTGTATTGGGCGCAAGGTTTACCTGTGGGTTTTATGACCCATGCTTTGCCGGTGATTTTGCGTGCGCAAGGGGTGTCTTTAACTCATATAGGGGGCTTTGGTTTGTTGATGGCACCGTGGGCAGTTAAAGTATTGTGGGCGCCGTGGGTCGATCGTTTGGGGTATGACCGAATCGGACATTATCGCAGCTGGATTATTCCCACTCAACTTCTAAGCATCGTGATTCTCGTCGTTCTTTCCTTTTTACCCATTGCCTCTTTGAATCAACCGATGTATTTGCTGTGCTTTTTTATCGCACTGTTGTTGATGAATACGGTTGGCGCCACACAGGACATTGCCACCGATGGCTTGGCAGTGAGCATCTTAAAAGGTGAGCAACAACATATTGGGAATATGTTCCAAGTGGTGGGATCAAGACTCGGATTTATTGTCGGGGGAGGTGCAATGCTGTGGTCCTTGGATTGGCTGAATTGGCAAACTACCTTTTTGATTTTGGCAGGGATTGTGTTGATCAATACCATTCCGATTATGTTTTATCGTGAACCCCAACATGCGCAACCCAACACGGTCAAGCTCCCTAGTCAACAACATGCTGAACAGGGGACTTGGATACAGCAAATTCAAAGCTATCTTCGTTATTTTCTAAACAGCAAACTGATGTTGAGTTGGTTGGTCGTCCTATGTGTGATTAAAATCAGTGATGGATTATCAGGTCCGATCATTAAACCGCTATTGGTGGATTTAGGACTCAGTCTGACCCAAATCGGTGTGTATATTACCATGCTCGGTGCTTTTGCCGCATTGGTAGGTGCAGGCTTAGCAAGTTACAGTTTAAGGTTTTTGACTCGAGCGAAAGCATTACTGGTTTTCGCAAGTCTTAAGGTGCTGAGTCTTGCCGGTTTTGCATGGTTGGCACATTTAAATACATTACATTTAAAGGTCGCCCCGTGGCTGATTTATACGATCAATGCTTTAGAAGATATGTTTGCTTCGATGTTCTTGGTGATTATTTTAACTTTAGTCATGCAATACAGTCGGAAAAGTCATGCCGGTACCGATTTCACTTTTCAAGTGTCATTAATGTCCATGGTCAGTGGCGGACTCTATACCTTAAGCGGTATTGCAGGCGATTGGTTGGGCTATCAGCAGTATTTAATCAGTATTTGTGTGCTGGGTGCGCTGTTGCTTATACCGATCGTGTATTGGCTAAAGCTAGAACAAAAAGCTCAGCATCTTGATCAGGCATATGATGAATAAGAGTGGTGAAGGGCGGTGCGATGTGGCATTTTAAATCTGAGTTATGGTATTTCCAATAGTGATTCATTGGAGCATTTTCAGCTTACTAAACAAGTGAGTACAAATCCGCATATAGAATCTTCGCTGAGCTTGCTAAACTGATTTGCATTCAATTTTGACCCGATGGAACACACATGCAGGCGGTACTTTTTGATTTAGACAATACCTTGACTCATCGTGATCAGAGTGTCCAAGCCTACAGTCTTCATTTGTTGCAGAGCTTTGATACGGCATTAAATTCCAATGATGAACGTCAATATCAAAAGACTCTAGAGATTATTCGCCGTATTGATAATGGTGGATACCCAAAAAAACAATTACTGACTCATCCAAGTATTGCCGGTTCCGTCGCCAACGCTTTGATTGAGGAACTAGATTGGGCAACCACACCTGAACTTGAAGAATTGACAGAGTTTTGGTTTGCACAATTTGGTTTATCTGCAGTGGCCATGCCGGGGGCAGAAGATTTACTACAGCAGCTTAAAAACACAGGTTATCGTCTTGCCGTGATTTCCAATGGTGGACATACGACACGTCTGAAAATTTTAGAGGGTTTAGGATTTACCCCGTATTTTGATGCGATCTTTAGTTCTGAATCTGTGGGGATCGCCAAACCCAACGCTGAAATTTTCTTACACAGTTGTCAGCAGCTTGGGGTTGAACCTCAACAGTGTCTGTATATTGGCGATCATCCAGTAAATGACTATCTAGGTGCTACTCAAGCAGGATTGAATGCATTATTGCTGAGCGGTTTTCATAATACGGATGCCTTATATCAAAAGACTGAAATCAAAATGATTCACGCTTTAGATGAAGTGTGGAAGCATCTTTAAGGTTTTGTCTCGCCTTTATGCAATTCTCATCTGTTCTTTTTTACAGTCCTCTATTAAAAGCAGAGGACTGATTTGAAATTAAGCATATAACGGATTCGTTAAAACAAAGCCTAAAACATTGCATCTTCAGAATTGGCTGAAATTTTATGAATCGACAAATCTGCACCACGGTATTCATCTTCTTGGCTTAAGCGAATCCCAATGCTGGCTTTTAAACCGCCGTAAACGATGAAGCCACCTGCAGCAGCAACCAAAATCGCAAAACCTGTTCCAAAGATTTGCGACAGTATCGAAACACCGCCTAAACCGCCCAAATAGCTCTGACCAAATAGTCCAACGGCAATGCCACCAAAAGCACCGCATACGCCATGTAAAGGCCAAACGCCCAGTACATCATCGACTTTGAGTTTGTTTTGGGTATAGGTAAACAGTTTTACAAATAAAAAGCCTGCAATGGCACCAATCACTAAAGCACCAATCGGATGCACAATATCTGAACCTGCACAGATCGCGACTAAGCCTGCAAGTGGGCCATTGTGCAAGAACCCGGGGTCTTCTTTACCGAAGAAATTGGCTGCAATGGTGCCACCGACCATTGCCATGAGCGAATTCATCGCCACTAAACCTGAGATCGCATCGAGGCGTTGTGCGCTCATCACGTTAAAGCCGAACCAACCGACAATGAGAATCCATGAACCTAAGGCCAAAAAGGGGATTGAAGAGGGTGGATGTGCGCTGACACGACCATCTTTTTTATAACGACCATGACGTGCGCCGAGTAAAATCACCGCCACTAACGCAATCCAACCGCCCATCGCATGCACCACCACCGAACCGGCAAAGTCATGGAAACTTGCACCAAAATGCACTTCTAACCATTTTTGCATGCCGAAATTGCCATTCCATGCAATCCCTTCAAAAAATGGATAAACCAAAGCCACCAAAAATAGGGTTGCAATCGCTTGTGAACGCATTTTGGCACGCTCTGCAATGCCACCTGAAATAATCGCGGGTATCGCAGCAGCAAAAGTCAGTAAAAAGAAACAGCGCATCAGGTTATAACCATGATCAGCCATTAACACGGCGCCGCTATGGAAAAAGTGCTGACCATAAGAAATGTAATAGCCGACAAAGAAATAGGCGATAGCTGAAATTGAAAAGTCGGTGAGAATTTTACTCAGCGCATTGACTTGGTTTTTATGGCGTACCGTACCGAGTTCTAAAAAAGCAAAACCGGCATGCATCGCCAAAACCAGAATTGCACCTAAAAGGAGAAAAAGTAAGTCTATATTTTGCATAATGTATCTTTATAGTGCTGTGGGTCGCAATTTTTGATCAGTATAACCATAGATGTGTGCAATGAATGCACTATGGAACCTAGGAAATAATGATCAATATTGTTGAAACATGATCAAGACTCGATATAAAGCAAAGCACTGCACCAATTTGGAAATGTTGGGTATTTATGGTGCATTGTGAAATTAAGTTAAAATACTAGGCCTTTGAAAATATTCATATTTTATTTTGAAAGCTTTTGTGTATTGATGTTAATCGTAAAATTGGAGCAAAGCGCGCTTAAGTTTTTTATTTGTAGTTGCACTGATTGTGTTGTATTGAGTTGTTCGATTGAGCAGCGATTACTTTAATTTGAATGCACTGATCGATGACTTTTTTAGCAAGAGATGAACAGTTTATTTAAGATCAAACTGATTTGCTCAACACGCTAACAGTCACCATAAAACTTTTACGCGCTTTAAATGCCTTTGTTCACACAGGGTTTGCCTTTAAATTGCTGACGATTTTTGGCAAATTTTTTGCCATCCCAACTATAGACGGTGTGGCATTGGCTTGGCGTTTGAATTTCAATCTCAGGCCAACCATGACGTCCAACGGTTTTGAGAAACAGCGGTTCACCTGGGCTATTCAAGATCCGAGTCCATTTGCCTGTAGCCTGTTTGGTTATCAGATGAAAACCTACACCAGTGCTGCCGTAGCACGCTGTTCCTCCATCACGAATAATGGCATCAGGTCGTCCATCGCCATTCAAATCACGTACAAAAGGAATATGTCCAAAACTGCATTTTCCGCGCCAAGCGCCACTGACATTTTTAAAGCCTGCTGCGGCGAAAATCTCTGCCTGCTCTGGAAATGAAATCGTGGCATGTGCTAGGTGTGAGCTGAAACCCAAAGCAATCGTTGCTGTGCTGATTAAAAGCTTTTTTGAAATATATATTTTTCCTGATTTATATATGTATCGGCATCCGAGCAATACAGCATGTCTCCAAATGCCTCTAAATGTTAAATTTTCCATAATCTTTATTATTTTGTTGATATAAGTCTCATTTTATAAAAATGATGAACAATATCAAGTTGAATATGTAATACCTCCAATTGAGGGCGTTCCTCTAGATTTAATGGCTTAACTAAAGTCTAAATCGAGCAAATGAAGCTAAAGATGTGTGTAAAATAGCCATTGGATTTCTGATCGTGCAGTATGGGAGCGTATCATTATTCACAGTAAGTCGTTGTTCTCACGCAACTAAACGATCGTTGAAAAACACCATCCGTCAGGCCAGTTTTCAGCCAAGCAGTAGATTGAAAGCTATGCTGATGAAAATTGTCAAAGACTTAAAGTTGAGAACGGATTAAATTGATATGTATAAACGGTTCAATCGGCGCTGGCTGTGTTGAATGAGATAGGCTCATGGCTATGCACAGTATTTTGTTGTCGTTGTTCCCTTTAATTGCATTGATCTTAAGTGGCTATGTGTTAAAGCGCACAGCATTTTTAAATGACGGATTTTGGGCGGGTGCTGAAAAGCTGAATTATTATGTGCTGTTTCCCGCGATGTTATTTGGCAATTTGGCTGCAGCGGATATCCATTTCGCTATGGTTAAGTCGATTGTCATGATGCTTAGCATCATGTTACTGATGCTGATGCTGGTCTTATATGGCCTAAAGGTCATTCTCAATATCCGACCTGCACGATTTGGCGTGATGGTGCAAAGCAATATTCGTTTTAATACGTATATGGGCTTAGCCATTGTGGCAGCCTTGTTTCAACAGCAAGGCATGACCCTATTTGCTATTCTTCTGGCGGTGAGCATTCCCGTGGTCAATGTTCTTTCCGTACTTGCCTTTACTGAAAAAGACGGCATGAAGCTGAACACCATTCTGCTGTCCTTGCTAAAAAATCCCTTGATCATGTCTTGTATCGTTGGAATTGCATTTAATCTATCCGAATTAAAATTATGGCAAGGCGCACATGCGTATTTACAGCAATTTGCACTGTGTAGTTTGCCTTTGGGGTTAATGTGTGTTGGCGCGGCTTTGCAGTTTTTAGCACTGAAAAAAGATCTGATGCCTTTAGTTATTAATACTTTTTCTCGGTTAATGGTGATTCCACTGATTGCCTTATTGATTGTGAAATGGCTAGGATTCACTGAACTCCAAACCCAAGTTTTTGTGCTGTATTTTGCCTTGCCGACCGCATCGGCATCTTATATTTTAAGCAAAGTCTTGGGGGGAGACAGTCAACTGATGGCAGGGATAATCAGTTTGCAAACCCTCTGTGCAGCAGTGACTTTGCCAATTATCTTATCCTTTATGTTATGAAAACTTGAATCGGATAAGCGCTGTATTTTCCAAATATTTCCTCATGTTTAGGTCAATCGAGCGGTATTGATTGCAACTGCCCATGTTTTGCATTCACAGCGTGTACAGGCTTGTCTTGCTTGTTGAATGTTTTGCACATGCCCACAATAACTGCAGGCGTAATGTGCATCAGGTTCTATGTGCTTGACGATGGAACAAGCTTCAGGAAACAGCGGCAGCCCATATTTCACTTCTTCATTGGGATAAAACAAAATACTGAGTTTGCCATCACTTTCTAGCAATGCCACCCGTATTTGACCCAAGTGTTCAGTATTCTGTTGACGCATTTCTGCAAAGAATTCATCTTGGGAATATTTCCCTTTTTTGACATCTTCTAACACCAATTCACCCGCTTTGACAATGTATAAGGGTTTACCTTCGAGCAGATCTTCAAAGGCTTGGTTCTTCATCATTAACCACGTGGTCAAACGATATAGGGTAATAATACAGGCCATCACCACAAAGGCTTGCACCAAGGGCAGATCTTCAGTAAACATTGGATCGCCTGCCACTGAACCGAGCGATAAAATAATCGCCACTTCAAAAATCGACAGTTGCCGAATGCCGCGTTTACCTGTCAGCCTTAAAAACAGAATGATCATGGCAAACATCATCACACAGCGGACTAAGATTTCGCCTAAAAAAGCCCATGTGGTGTCATGTATAAAAATATCTGCAAAATCCATTGCCCATGCTCTTGTTGTTGTATGATTTTTAAATTAGCAATTTTATACATCTAGTCTATTGTTTTATATACAGAGATTTGCAAGTTCCTGTATCAAAACCTTGTAATGGATACGTCAGAAATTCACGATGCTATTTTCAGAACACGATAAGATCGGTTTGATTCAAGACGCTGTTTCAAACGTCGATATTTTAATCCTGATTTAAATGCCAATTTATGCGAAAATAGCGCTTTATATTTTTGTCTAAGGACTCCCATGACTGATCATTCTCCTGAATCTTTAAGCGATATCGAAATTTTAGACGTTTTACAGTCGATGAAAAGCGATGAGCTCGATGTTGAAGCGAAAGAAATGATTCGTCAGGGTGGTAAAGCAGGTCGTCAAGAAGCGCATAAACAAGCTTTGGTGGCATTGCATAATTCGTTTGAAGAGAAGTTTGTTGAAGCTGTGGCTTTGGCATTGGGGCTCAACGAAGGTCAGGCGAAAAAAATTCGCTATAAAAAAGACCGTGTTCGTATTTTAAAAGTGCGTGGTATTGATTACCTTGCCATTGATGGTGCTGAAACTGCACAAGTCTTATCACAAGTGGCACAAGCCATTGTTCGTGAAGATGCAACAGTAACCCGTGATTTACACAATATTTTCCCATTCTGGAAAGAAGGCTGGCCAATGGTGCAGTTTGATAATGCCTATGCGATTTTGTCTGAAGACATCGCGATTCATTACCAAGCGACTTTAGACAAGTTATTGCAATTGTATGGTCGTTAATCTAGATCGATTCAATCATTGATTGAAGCTCAAGCCAGTAAAGAAAGCACCCTGAGGTGCTTTTTTTAGATCAAACTTTTGGGTTGATTTAGCCCAATGTGGAATAAAACGGAAATACGCCCACAATCAACGCTGTGGCTAACATAAATAAGCAAGTAATAATCGCCCATTTAATGGTGAACTTCTGATGGTGACCCAGTTCAATGCCTGCCAAACCGCAGAGTAAATAGGTTGAAGGCACCAAGGGCGAAAGTAAGTGCACCGGTTGACCGACAATCGAAGCCCGTGCCATTTCCACCGGCGTGATGCCATAATTGGCTGCTGCTTCAGAAAGAATGGGTAACACGCCGTAGTAGAAAGCATCATTTGACATAAAGAAGGTCAGTGGCATACTGATCACTGCAGTGATGGGTGCCAAGAAAGGCCCCATACTTTCAGGAATGATCGCGACCAATTCTTTGGACATGGCATCGACCATGCCTGTACCAGACAAAATACCGGTAAAAATACCCGCCGCAAAAATAATCCCGACCACGTTTAAGGCACTGCCTGCATGATGCGCCACCAAACTCTTTTGCATGTCCAAATCTTTATAATTCACCACCAATGCAATACACAGTGCGATCATAAACAACACTGACATGGGTAAAATTTCTTTCACTAAACACACCATCAATACTATGGTCAGTAGGGCATTAAACCATCTTAAATGTGCTCGATTGGCTTCAGGGTTATTTGAGATTTGAATGCTGTTACCGTGACTGACATCGAGCTCAATAATACCGACACGTTTACGTTCCATTTTGCCGTAGATATAACCGAGGAAATACAACCAACCAATTGAAGCGAGCATTGGAATGACCATCGGGACAAACACTGCACTTGGATCAACATGCAAGGCACTCGCGGCACGAGCAGTCGGGCCACCCCAAGGGGTCAGATTCATAATCCCACTGGCAAGCATCATCAAACATGCCATCACCAAAGGGCTCATGCCTAAGCGTTTATACAGCGGGAGCATAGCAGCGACACAGATCATATAGGTGGTTGAACCATCACCATCGAGTGACACAATAATCGTGAGAGTAATGGTGCCGAGCGTGACTTTAAGCGGGTCACCTTTGACCATTTTTAAAATCCATTTCACCGATGGATCAAATAAACCGGTGTCGATCATAATCGCGAAATACAAAATTGCAAAAAGCAACATCACACCCGTCGGTGCCAGTTTTTTAACACCATCGAGCATCATTTCACCGAGTTTAGCGATCTCGATATGACTTAAACTTTCAAAGTAGAAACCTAAACCGTAAGCAATTAAAGCAAAAACAACGGGAATTAAAGTCAGTGCAACGAGGGCACTCATTCGTCGGGACATGATTAAGTACATGAAGCACAAAATCATGCCGAGACCTAAAAGGGTCAGCATGTTTCAATCCTTTGAAGAAATCAAAAATAATTTTTATGGTGTTACCCATTGATCTTATAAGCTTTTGTAGAAGCCCAAAAGACTGTTTAAAAAATAGAAAATCCTGCGCTATTGATTAAAAAAATACTATTAGGAAATCAGATTGTTATAAAAAATGTGAAGATTAAAGTTGTTTGAATTGTGAGCTGATTGGCGCTTTTCTGCAGAAAAAGAGATTCATGGGATGAATTTTCTATTCGTTTCCAAGATAAAAACTAGAAGTTTCACTCGTATTTTTACAGCCAAAAAAACCTCATCTAAAGATGAGGTTTTTTTAAGGTTTATTTTGGAAAAGTGTACTGAAACAGATTACTCATTGCTTGCTTCTGGATCTGCTTCTTCAAGCAGACGAGTCACCAACAATTGGTCAATTTTAAAATGATCCACATCGACCACTTCAAATTTATAGCCACCAAAAATCACGGTATCGGCAGGGCGAGGAATCTTACGTAGTTTGTACATCATAAAACCGGCCACAGTTTCATAATTTTCATCATCCGGCATTTCATCAATCGCCAGCGCATGTTTTAAGTCTTCGATTGGGGTGCTGCCATCAATCAGCCATGAATTGGCATCACGTTTAATGATTTGTACATCTTCGTCCGTCGGTGTGACCCAATCTCCCATCACGGTGATCATAATGTCTGACAAGGTAATGACCCCAACTACCAAGGCATATTCATTAAAAACAACAGCAAATTTTTCTTTGCTTGAACGGAAGCGGTCTAGCAGTTCAGATAAGGTTAAGGTATCTGGAATGGTCAAGACATTACGAATCGTACTTTCATTCAATTGCAGTAAAGATTGGTTCTTTAAGATACGGACCAAAATGTCTTTGGCATCGACATAGCCAATCACATTATCAATACTATCACTGCAGACTAGAAATTTTGAATAAGGATACTGTGCTAATTTTTGGCGAATACTTTCTTCTGATTCATTCAAAGTAAAATAGACCACGTTTTCACGAGTGGTCATACTTGAAGGGACGTTACGTTCTTCAAGTTCAAATACATTTTCAATGAAATGATGCTCTTGCTTTTGCAGGACACCGGCTTGTGCACCTGCATCCATGACTGCAGAAATATCATCAAAGGTAATATTGTCATCACGTGTGGTATTCACATTGAAAAAACGGAACAGCAAATTGGCAATCAGGTTAATGAACCATGCCAATGGACGACAAATGGCAATGAAGATTTGTACGGGGTGAATCACCGAAATTGAAATTTTTTCAGGAGCGATCATGGCCAAGCGTTTTGGCATGAGGTCGGCAAATAAAATGAAAAGTGAAGTCACTAAAGTAAAGGACAGGGCAAAGCTAATATTTTCAGCCCATGGGCCCGAGTAGAAACGTGTAACCATTTCATAGAAGTAAGGGCGAAAAGCACCTTCACCTAAAATACCGCCCAAGATGGCAACGGCGTTTAAACCAATTTGAGATGCTGCAAAAAAATTGGCTGAATTTTCTTGAAGATCTAAGACTTTTTGTGCGCGGTCATCTCCCGATTCAGCTAAAATTTTTAATTTAACTTTACGTGATCCAGCCAGAGCAATCTCACTTAATGATAAGAAGCCGGCTCCAGTAATCAAAAGGATCATAATCACGATATTCTGAAAGAGACTCACAAAACACCTTTAAATTGAAATTATTATGAAAGTTTTAACACAAAAATAAGCAAGGTAGTGAATATATCCACTACCTTCATAATATAACGCTTTCTTTACGAATGTAAAAATGAATTCGTGGCAGATTAAAACTGAGGAAAATGCGTATTGTTATTGGATAAGAATTCGCGATTTTCTTCTTCAATCATTTGACGAGCCACATACAAAATCAGCTGTCTTAACCAACGATGTGCAGGGTGATGATGCAATAACGGACACCATGCCATTTTTAGTTCAAATTCAGGAATATAAAACGGTGGATCTTTAATCACTAAGTTTTGACTTTTGGCTTGTAAGCGACCAATACGTGAAGGCAAGGTGGCAATCAGGTCAACATTGGATGCCAATAAGCCCGGCATTTGATAGTGACGGGTAAACACTGAAATCTTACGTTTTTGCCCAATACGTTCTAAAGCCTGATCAATCCAACCGAGTCCGGCTTGTTTTTCAGGATTCACTCCAAAGCCCACACCCATACCTGTTTTAGACACCCAAATATGTTGTGCATCTAAATAGCTTTTGAGGTTGAGGTTATTCACCGCAGGATGTTTTTGATTGAGCAAACAAGAGAAGCTGTCACGCCACACCAACACCTGATGGAAACTTTGCGGAATTTCATTAAAGCGGTTAATGGCTAAATCGACTTTGCCTTGTTCCATATCCCGATAAGACACATCACTTGGCGTTAAAAAATCTAAAACCACATTCGGTGCTTCTGAACGCAATGCTTTAACCAAGCGAGGCACCAAAGTTGCTTCAGCGTAGTCTGAGGTCATGATGCGGAACACGCGAGTTGAGGTATAAGGTCTAAACTCAGTCCGTGGTTCTAAAATCACGGACAAATCAGAGAGCGCGTCACGAATACGAGGTTGCAACTCAAGTGCACGTTCTGTTGGCGTCATACCCTCAGAAGAACGAATTAAGAGCGGATCATTAAATAAGTTACGCAGACGTCGGAGAATGTTACTCATCGCAGGCTGGGTGACACCGAGTTGTTCAGCAGCACGCGTTACATTTTTTTCACGTAAAAGTACGTCAAGGTAAATTAAGAGATTGAGATCAACCCGCTCCAGATTCATAAAAAAAATACCGAATATATATTTTTGAAATCGTTTGAATTATGCCATAAGCAACAGCCGTTGTGTATGCGGTTGCTGAAAAATGCATCAAATTTTAGCAGTCATCGGAATTAACATTTAATTCCCCACACTTTTACTGGGATTGAAGATGATTTTACTAAAATTATTTTTCAGATCATGCTGTTAAAAGACATCTTTACTTTTGATCAGCATCTAACTGCTTTTTAGTTCCTTTACGGCGACGCATTATAACTGAGACCGATTGATCTTGTGCAAGGTTTGGCTGCTAAAGATTATGATTCGATCATTCTGGTTAAATGGATATAAAAAACAGGCTGAAAATAAAATCGGAAACGAATTCTGATGTTGTATTGACGTTCATTCATCGTCAGATCAGCAAAGACTCTTTTTCTTTTAGGTACTGTAAAGCACATGACTATTTTCGGTTTAACCAATGCTCAGTCAGTCATTTCATCTGATGCATTCATTGAGCGGCAATTTACAATAAATATTTTGTTTAAAATAATTCCTCTTAAAATGTTTTCGTTCAGCTTAAAAATAGCCTTTTAAAGGGGGAAATGAGTGATTTTCGCTAGTTGTAAATTGATCAAGACTTAAGTCTAAGGCGTGGAAATTGCAAAAATCGTGTCAAAATTAAGCATTTTAAATAATTTATAAACTATATAAATCAAGAGCTTATAAAATAACATATGTATTATAATACGACTTTGATCTATGTATTTTTTAAATAAATATCGAAAATCAGTGCAGGATATTGGATTAATTTGATCAGCCCATCTACTCTAGCTTCATAGCAACGAACTGCTCTAAATCTAAACAAATCATTAGAGGGTGTGATTTTAGGCAGCGTTGTAGAAAAATCCTAAAATTATGAAGGAAGATATCATGACTACATACCAAACAGCGATTGATGCAATCCGCGAATTAAAAGCTAAATTCGGCAACACTTGGGCAGACATCAGTCCTGAAGATGCGGCGCGTATGCAAATCCAAAACCGTTTCAAAACTGGTTTAGACATTGCAAAATACACAGCGGCAATTATGCGTCGTGATATGGCAGCTTATGATGCTGACTCTAGCAAATACACTCAATCATTGGGTTGCTGGCACGGTTTCATTGCACAACAAAAAATGATTGCGAACAAAAAATACTTCGGTACAACTGAACGTCGCTATATCTACTTATCTGGTTGGATGGTTGCAGCACTTCGTTCTGAATTTGGTCCACTTCCTGACCAATCTATGCACGAAAAAACATCTGTACCTGCATTGATCGAAGAAATCTACACATTCTTACGTCAAGCAGATGCGAAAGAATTAAACGACTTGTTCCGTGCGCTTAAAAAAGCAAACGAAGCAGGCGATACGGCTAAAGCAGCTGAAATCACGTCTCAAATCGATAACTTCCAAACTCACGTTGTGCCAATTATTGCGGACATCGACGCTGGTTTTGGTAACGAAGAAGCAACTTACCTTTTAGCTAAGAAGATGATCGAAGCGGGTGCATGTGCACTTCAAATCGAAAACCAAGTGTCTGATGCGAAACAATGTGGTCACCAAGCAGGTAAAGTCACCGTTCCACACGAAGACTTCATCGCTAAAATCCATGCATTACGTTATGCATTCTTAGAAATGGGTCTTGAAGACGGTATCATCGTTGCGCGTACTGACTCTGAAGGCGCTGACTTGACTCAAAAAATCCCAGTGGTTAAAGAGCCAGGCGACATCGCTTCTCAATACATCAGCTACTTAGACACCACTGAAATCGACATTTCAGAAGCGCAAGAAGATGAAATCCTGATCAAACGTGATGGTAAACTTCACCGTCCAAAACGTCTTGCTTCTGGCTTGTACCAATTCCGTGAAGGCACGCAAATCGACCGCGTTGTACTTGACTGTGTAACTTCACTTCAAAACGGTGCTGACTTACTTTGGATCGAAACTGCAACACCAAACGTTGCTGAAATCGCTCACATGGTGAATCGTGTTAAAGAAACCATTCCAAACGCGAAACTTGTTTATAACAACTCACCGTCATTCAACTGGACGTTGAACTTCCGTCAACAAGCGTACGATCGTTGGGTTGCTGAAGGTAAAGACGTGTCTGCTTACGACCGTGCTAAATTGATGAGCGCTGAGTACGATGAAACTGAATTGGCTGCTGAAGCTGATGAGAAAGTACGTACATTCCAAGCAGATGCTGCGCGTGAAGCGGGTGTGTTCCATCACTTGATCACACTTCCGACTTATCACACTGCTGCACTTTCTACGCATGAACTTGCTCAAGGTTACTTCGGTTCTGAAGGTATGTTGGCTTATGTTGCTGGCGTACAACGTAAAGAAATCCGCGGTACGATCGCTTGTGTGAAACACCAAGCAATGGCGGGTTCTGACATCGGTGATGATCACAAAGAAATCTTCGCGGGTGACAACGCGCTTAAAGCGGGTGACGATGCGAAAAACACAATGAACCAATTTGGTGGTTAATCCTCACAAATGATTCAAAAAAACCCTGCGCAAGCAGGGTTTTTTTATGGCGCTATACTTTTAAGTCATTGATCGATTAATGCAGGTCTTTCTTTAAAGTGTAATGCTCGGCTAATGCACCTTCAACTTTTTTACCTGTATCACGTTCTACCACAGAAATTTCATTTTCACCGACGAAGAAGCGCTGATTTTCTGCGGCTTTATCCAAATTGATAATCGAAAGATTGGTCTTGTCGAATTCAAAAGTACCTTTGGTTTTAATTTCGTTCCCATTGCCTTTACCTAAATATTCTTGAGTCAATTCATAAGTTTTATCAGCATTTAATTCCAGTTCAGTTTTAATACCTTCACAGTCTGCACAAGGCAGGACACCTTTATATTCACCATGCCAATCAAGTGAAGTTTCAGGTGTGTCGCCAGTAGGAACTGTTTCGGATGTTGTCGGCGGTGCTGAAGTTGAAGGACTTACACTTACAGATTCCGTTGAGGGATTGCTAACGGCAGCTTGATCTTGTTGTTGCGGTTTATTACATGCAACCAGTCCGATACTGATCAATGTGATTGCGAGAAATGTTTTTTTCATTGTTTCCACCAGATTTTCGCGTTTAAAGTAATGCTTTTACAGCAAATCATGACAAATCAGCATAATGAAACTGGGGAACACAGACGGTTTAATCCTGTAATGAAATGGAGAATTTTTGTGAAAAATTTAAAATAGTGGTGTTCATTTCTAATCAGCAATTAATGAAATTGCTTGAAATTAAAGCGGGTATACAAAACAAAGATAAAGCTAATCTTCTTGGTTATTTTAATTAGAATAAATAGAAAAAATTAAATAAATTAAGTATTTAAAATATAGATGGATTGGTATCTTTGTTTAAAATTGCTACAATCTGCGATCTCTTTTTTTCGATGGTGCACGCGTGTACGAAAAGTTGGCAGAACAAAGTTTAAAAATGATGGGCTGGACGCTCGATAATCATTGGCCACAAGATTTAAAACAATGTGTGATGATTGCAGCACCGCATACCAGTAATTGGGATGCCCTATATGCACGTTTGGCACTCAAAGCATTGGGCGTGAATGTTCGTCTGACCATTAAAGACAGTTATATGAAGTTCCCATTTGGTCCCTTTGTTCGTGCTTTGGGCGGAATCGGGATTGACCGTCGTCCAAAACAAGCTGGGCAACAACGACCGAGCATGGTTGAAGTCATGAGTGATTTGTTTAAAGAGCATGATGATCTGGTCATGCTGGTGACGCCTGAAGCAACACGCGCCAAGCAAGAACAATGGAAAACTGGTTTTTATCATGTGGCAGTGACCGCAGGCGTACCCATTGCTTTAGCTTATATGGATTATGCGCATAAAAAGACTGGAGTGGGTAAAGTGGTTTATCCATCAGGAAATATGGACAAAGACATGGCGGAAATCATGGCATTTTATGCCAACATCAATGCCAAATTTCCAAAGCAATTCAGTGTTGATCAACGCTATTTAGATCAGATTTGATAGACAAAAAAACAGGACATCAGGTCCTGTTTTTTTATGCATGAGTATTGTTGAATGCAGAGTGCTTAAAGAACAGTGCTTAAAAAAGCCAGCTTCAATTAACTTTGATGCTGCTGCGCTGGATTTTGCAACTCGCGGGTGACACCACCTAAAAACTGACATGCCGATTTAAAGGTGACATATTCCTGTTCCACCATCTCTTCAAGCGGCATCTCAGACGGGCTATCACCCTCTTTAAAACTTTCAATATATGAAGCTGCTTTTTCTTTACTGATTGCCAATGAGCGCTGATGGAATCCAGTAATCGGATTATGGGTGAGTTGCTCGTTGTCGATATTATTGCATTCAAATTGAGTGAGTAATTGTTCTGCCATTTCAACTTGTTGAGAAGTACCCAGTGAACAGCCTGTAAGAATCAAAAAAATGCCGGCAAATAGGAGCGATTTCATGGAGAGATTGCGTGAAAAATGAGTGGCGCTATTGTACAAATTATGCTGTAGAAATAAAGTCCAATTTTCGATTCAACCGTATTCATACGCTTATAAATGCTTAAATTTACTGCGCTTCATTGAGTTTGAAAAATAAAAATAATTTAAATCAAAAATTACGTGAATCTGCATGTGACTGAACAGCACAAAATAAAGATGATTTAAAGCTGTATGGATTCATTTTTGGCTTCAGCTTAAAGGCTTAATTATCTTTATGAGCGAGCTTTGTGTCCTGATCATGATTTAAAAACCAGTAATACGGTCTCTATGAAAAATGGCGAATAGATGTGACCGTTAATACCCAACCCGATGCAAACAATAAGCTTAAAACAATATGCTTAAATTGTTGTTCAGAAATTTTATAAAACAATTGTGCACCGAATATCGCAGGAATGGTCACTGCGATCACAATCACCGCCATATAACTCAAATGACTGAATTGAATGGTGCCTTGCCATAGATACACTGTAATGGTGAACAGCTGAATGGCAAAATTGAAATGCCTTAAAATATAACGTTGTTGATCTTTGGGTAGACTTCTAAGCATGACCCATGCAGAAGGCAGTGCACCGCAAAAGCCACCGAGTCCACCCAATATACCCCCCAAAAATCCGACACTGGCGTCGGCAGGTTTGCCGAGTCGCTTCATTAACTTAAACTGTGGTGCAAAGTACATGGTCGGGCACCACAGCACTAAAAATATCCCCAAGATCAATTTAAACAGGTGTGCATTGACCAGATCGAGTAGGTAAGTCCCTAATGGCACACCGATTAAACCGGCAAGGATATAAGGCAGAACTAAACTTTGATTAAAGTGATGTTTTTGTTCTTTGGATAGTGAAATCAGATGACACCATAGGGACGCAAACACCACCAAAGGTGCTGAGACTTGTGGAGGAAGTATCCAGACCCAAAAAGACATGGCAATCAATGCAAATGCAAAACCCGTCAGTCCTTGTACAAAGCCGGCTAAACCTGCACCGAGTATGAAAATAATCCATAGACTCATGGGAGCTTTAACTCAAAATGGATATGGATAAATAGAGATTCAGCATTGATAAAACGATCCATGTACAAGATTCACTAAGCGCTCATTCAAGCATAGCCTAAAAGTATGATGTTTATAAATCAACGATTCAGGAAAGGATAGCTAAACAAAATCAAAAGGATATTCGATTTTATCGAGGGCTTAAGATGCAGTAATAAAAATGCCCAATTTAAATTGGGCATTTAGTGAATATGTTTCATTTAATTGGGTTGAGCGTTTAATCGACCTTTGGTTTTAAACTTTGGGTTAGACCATTAATGTCACCACCATTGATGCCCAATTCATTCATTAGACTATCAATTAACGGCGCTTGTGAGCGATAGCGTAGGGCGCTATTGACCACCTGATCAGAGAGTGCAACTTGACCTTGCTCAGTATTTTCACCTGAACTTACTGAACTTCCGCCTAAGCCACCCATACCATTGACTTGGAGAATTTTGATGTCATCAATATTTTCCATTGGCTTCACACTTTCACGAATGATTTCAGGTAAATATTTAAGCAGGGCTAAGCGAATTTGCATTTCCACTTGCTCAGAAGACAAGATATTGTTGGCTTCATTGACTGCACGTGTCCCTTCCGCATCGACTTGATATTGTTTTTCTTGCGCTTGCGCAAGAAGCACTTTCGCATCGGCTTCACCTTTGGCTTTTAAGCGCACTTTTTCAGCTTCTGCTTCTGCACCAATACGAACAGCTTCGGCATCATCCGCTGCAGCTTGTTTTGACGCTGCTGCCGCAACTGTAATCGAAATTGCATCGGTTTCAGCGGCCTGAGTTGCTGCGACCAATTCAACTGCTTTAATACGCTCTGCACGTTGGGTTTCACGTACCGTGATGACTTCCTCTTCTGCTTTTACCGCTTGGGCACGGGCTTGATCGGCTTGAGCTTTGGCTTCAGATTCTGCACGTGATTTTTCAGCAATCGCAATGGCACGGTCTTGCTCAGCCAATTCAATGGTTTTCTTTTGTTCCACTTGGGCTTGTTGAATGATTTGAGATTTTTGAATATTTTGATTTTCTACATCTCGTGCTGCAGTAATACGTTTTAATTCAACTTCTCGACCTGCCGCAATTTGCGCTTCTTCAGCTTCACGTTTTTTCGCTGCTTCCTGCATCGCAATTTCAGCCAACTGTTCAGCTTTACGAATGGAAATTTCACGCTCTTGTTGCATCTTTGCGTATTCTTCTTCACGCAAAATTTGCAAACGTGCTTGTTCTGCTTGCAGATTTTTGGTTTTGATCGCAAGGTCTGCATCTTGCTCAATGTCATTGCGTTTTTTACGGCGGTCTTCAATGGTCTCAGTCAGCTTGGTTAAACCTTCCGCGTCAAAGGCATTTTGGGGGTTAAAGAACTTAAAGCTGGTTTGGTCTAAACCGGTCAATGACACTGTTTCGAGCTCTAAACCATTTTTAAATAGGTCTTCTGAGACCACTTGCTGCACTTTTTGCACGAAATCAACCCGTTTCTCATGCAACTCTTCCATGGCCATTTCAGCGGCCACTGAACGCAGTGAATCGACAAATTTACCTTCAACCAAGTCTTTTAACTCTTGAGGTGACATGGTCTTTTGACCCAAGGTTTGCGCAGCAGTGGCAATCGACTCTTCAGTGGGTTTTACACGCACATAAAACTCAGCCATGACATCGACACGCATGCGGTCACGGGTAATCAAGGCTTGATCTGCTGCACGTTTCACTTCTAAACGTAGGGTGTTCATGTTGACAGGAATCACTTCATGTAACACCGGCAGCACGATTGCACCGCCGCCTAAAATGACTTTCTCACCACCAAAACCGGTACGTACAAAGGAGACTTCTTTACTTGAACGTTTATAAAGACGGGCAATAATGGTCCCAATCACAATCAGTGCTGCAAGGATAATCCCGGCAATCACTAAAATTTGATAAAAACTTGAATTTTGCATTATGTGTTTTCTCTTTGTTTATTCTTCAATTGAAATGGCCTGAAAGCCAATTGTGGTTTTGCGGGTTAAAATCACATGTTGACCTTGTGAAAAGGTAATATCTGTTTCAGGTTCAACTAAAATATAATGGGTTTGCCCATGCTGATCTTTGACTTTGGCTTGGGCTGGATAATTAACTTTGGCATTGCCTAAAAAGATTTCAGCACGCAGACCAATGAGCTCATCTAAGCGAATCGCTGTGGTTTCATCTTTGGGTAATACCTTAGACATGATTGCAGCCACCAAACGAACAATCGGCATGCATAAAAATAAGCTGGCAGGCGCAATGATCCACAGCGGGAAATATTGTTCTGTGATTTCAAAATAAAGGCTTTGCACAATAAAACCAAACAGGGCATAGGTGGTGAGAAAAATAATCAACCACACCAACACCGGAATTCGCCCCAAATACAGCCAATCTAAAAATTGTAGCCAAATACCTTGATCAGCATCGACATGCACATCGGGATGTGTGGGATCGAATAAATCATCTGGAATAAATTGGTCTAAAAAACCTTGCGAGCTTGCACCCACAATCAGCAATAAGCATTCCACCACGCCCAATAACAACATCAGACATAGGCTCACGCTAAACATCAAGTTGGATGGATGGACAAATAATTCCCACATGAATCCGATCTCTCATTTGTAGTTATTGTTGATTATTTTTAGATTTCATTACCTTCTAACAAATGATGATTTGCAAATCATGATTTTCAAATAATGTTAGCAGCGAGATACAATTGTTCTCACCGAATAATGAAAGATAAATTTTAAATATATAAAGTCATTATTTTGTTCTGATATCGCTTTAAAAATAATCAATTTTTCTAGTGTAAAGTGTTCATTAAAATTTGGCAAATGTTGATTATTTAATAAAAATTAAGAGCAAATGTATGATTATTCACGTTTTCAAATGAACATTTGAGCTAAGTCTTTTAAATCAAAATCAATCTTCAATGCCCCAATTTTTAAATAAAAAAAATACGCAATGATTGGGGTGATCACTGCGTATAACAACGAATCTGCTTGCGCAGTTTCGGTTAAGGAGAAATGTTATGAACATTGGGGATGGTTCATAACCGTGATTAAATAATAATGAATCTCGATAACTGCGTCATAGGTATTCACGTAAAGTAGTGTAAGTTCTCGTTAATATGCCAATATAATCAACTCGATTGTTTAGCTGAAATTAAAAAACCTCTCCAAAGAGAGGTTTTTAGTCGTATCGAACAACATAAACTAACAAATTAGAAGTGGAACACGCCTAAACCTGATTTCACTTCATCTAAAGTTTGTTGTGTAATATCACGACATTTATCTGTGCCTGCTTTTAAAATATCCATGATGTAATCTGGATCTTTTTGTAGTTCTAAACGACGTTCACGAATGGGTGTAATCAACTCTTTAAGCACACCCTCAAGACGTTTTTTCACTGTACCATCGCCTAAACCACCACGGCGGTAATGCTCTTTTAATTCTGCAACCGCTTCTTGATCAGGATCGAATGCATCAAGGTAAGTAAATACTACATTGCCTTCCACTTGACCTGGATCTTCAATACGTAAATGATTCGGATCGGTATACATCGCATTCACGGCTTTCTTAATGTCTTTGTCTGAAGCATCCAGTACAATGGTATTGCCCAAAGATTTCGACATTTTCGCTTTACCATCAAAGCCCGGTAGGCGACCCACATTGGAAAGCAACGCTTTACATTCTGGGAGTAAATCTTGACCCATTTGACGGTTTAAACGACGCACGATTTCGTTAGTTTGTTCGATCATTGGAATTTGATCTTCACCCACAGGGACAACAGTCGCTTTAAATGCGGTAATGTCTGCAGCTTGAGCAACCGGGTAGCACAGGAAGCCGGCTGGAATATCGCGCTCGAAACCACGCATCTGAATTTCAGACTTAATAGTTGGGTTGCGCTCTAAACGAGACACGGTCACGAAGTTTAAATACAACATCGTCAGTTCATTTAATGCAGGTAAGCATGATTGAACACAAATCGTGGTTTTGCTTGGGTCAATACCGACAGCCAAGTAATCTGTTGCCACTTCAATAATATTGCGACGTACTTTTTCAAAGTTGTCCGCATTGTCTGTCAGTGCTTGAGCATCTGCTAAAAGCAAATGTTGATGATGTGAATCTTGTAAACCCACGCGAGAGCGTAAAGAACCGACAAAATGGCCTAAATGAAGTTGTCCTGTTGGACGGTCGCCTGTCAAAATCACAGGGCGATTGTCTAGATTACTCATGACTGAATACCGACTTGTATATTAAATTTTGGCTTATTGTAAGAACATCTGCGCTGTCTGCCTAGCGTTTGTTGTATGGATATAGCAATTAAGCTCTGATTTTTAAGCTAGATCATTTACAAGGCTTTTATTCCATTTGTAGGTTGAATGGGTATACACCTTATATAAGTCAAAGTTTTTTGAAATTAGCTGATTAAATTTACGGAACTACATCACTTATTTTTTTAATTTCTGTAAAATTAGCAAGATGATATAAAAATTGGATAATAAAAATGGCTGGTAGTTTATTAATTTTACTCGATGACATTGCCACGATTTTAGATGATGTTGCCGTAATGAGCAAAATGGCTGCGAAGAAAACCGCAGGTGTGCTTGGGGATGATTTAGCCTTAAATGCTCAGCAAGTCAGTGGTGTCTCCGCAGATCGTGAATTGCCTGTGGTTTGGGCGGTGGCAAAAGGTTCTTTTTTAAATAAATGTATTTTGGTACCTTTGGCTTTAGCAATTAGTTTTTTTGCACCGTGGTTGATTACCCCTTTACTGATGATAGGGGGATTATTCCTGTGCTATGAAGGGGTTGAAAAGGTTATTCATACTTTTCAGCATAAAAAAGCAGGTACGGTTGAAGATGCTGCACAGGAAAAACAAAGTTTAGAAACGGATTTAGCGTCACTTGAAAAGCAAAAAATTAAAGGTGCGATTCGTACCGACTTTATTTTATCTGCCGAAATTATTGTGATCTCACTCGGTACGGTTGCAGCCGCGACCTTTGGGGTTAAAGTCGCAGCATTATGTGTAATTGCAGTCATCATGACTATTGGAGTCTACGGCTTTGTGGCAATGATCGTCAAGATTGATGATTTAGGCTTATATCTAGTCGATCAAGCTTCGAGTTTTAAACAGGCGATTGGTCGTGGATTACTCGCATTTGCACCAAAGCTGATGAAAACTTTAACCATTGTCGGCACCATCGCCATGTTTTTGGTCGGTGGTGGGATTATCAGTCATGGTGTGCCTTGGTTTCATCATTTGACTGAAGAATCGGTTGATTATGCTGAACATATCCCAACCTTTGGTCATATTTTTGGTGCGTTGACGCCAACCTTAATTAACTTTGTGATTGGGTTTATTGCAGGCCTAATCGTGGTGATCATCATTACAGGCTTTCAAAAAATATTTTCTAAAACAAAAACTGCATAATTGAGTAATCATAGCTAAAATAAACTCATAATTTAAAAATAAGGATAAGACTATGCGTTGGAAAGGGCGTCGTGTCAGTGAAAATTTAGAGGATCGCCGGGGTGGTGGCGGTGCCAAAGCCGGTGGCATCAGTATTTTGGGTCTGGTGGTGGCTTTTGTGGCGTGGAAGTTTTTTGGAGTCGATCCGCAAATGGCGTATCAAGCCACCAAGCAAGTCACGTCAGGAGGCGCACAACAGCAGGCGACAGGGCTGACTAATCCAACCCCTGAGCAGCAAGAGATAGCAACCTTTGTGGGCACGGTTTTGGCCGATACCGAAGACACTTGGACGCAAATTTTCAAACAACAAGGTGTACAGTACACACCACCAAAATTGGTGATGTTTAGTGGTGCAGTCAACTCGGGCTGTGGTACTGCGCAATCCGCAATGGGACCATTCTATTGTCCTGCTGATCAAAAAGTTTATGTCGATACCGATTTTTTTAAAGAAATGCGGACACAAATGGACATTTCTGGTGAGCAGAACCAATCTGAATTGAGTAGCCAAGATGCCGCAGGTGATTTTGCACAGGCTTATGTGATTGCACATGAAGTGGGTCACCATGTACAGAACTTGCTGGGTATTTCAGATCAAGTGCAAAAAGCGCGTCAACAAGCCAGTGAAGTACAAGGTAATGCCATGTCAGTTCGCTTAGAGCTTCAAGCGGATTGTTTAGCAGGCGTATGGGCGAAGGACAATCATCAGCGTACTCAATTCTTGGAAAAGGGTGATGTTGAGGAAGCTATGGATGCCGCCAATAAAATTGGTGATGATTATTTGCAGAAGAAAGCACGCGGTCATGTGGTACCAGACAGTTTCACGCATGGGACCAGTGCACAACGTATGACTTGGTTTAATAAAGGTCTGACCACAGGTGACATTAACCAATGTGATACTTTTAACTCATCACTTTAAAGTACAGTCTTTTGACATATGGCTGTTGTAATCATTTATGTAGTTTAAATGAGCTGAAAGGTGATTTTAGTCCTAAATCACCTTTCGTTATAAATTTTTAATTAACGTAAGCAATATATTCATAACTTTAAAAACAATATAATATTTTAAAATGATTGTGGGTAAGGCATTTATTTTTTTAATAGGTGGATTTGCTGAGTGCTATGAAAGATAGATAGGCGAAGTATGGGTAATTATTTTTTTCTGCAAGTTTTCACAGTGGTTTTTGCTTTATCAATCGCTACGACAATATTCAATAAACGGGTTCTCGGATTTCCTCAAGCCATCGGTGTGCCGATTGTTTCGGCAATTTTTGTCTTCATTTTACAATGGGCTGCAAATTTACTCGGCGATAATCAATTTATCTCGATTAATTTGACCAATATTGAAAATGCAGTCCGTCACATCGATTTCTATGACTTTTTGGTCAATGGTGTGATTTGTTTCATTTTGACCTCATCAGCATTGAAATTTAAAGTCTCAGATTTACGGGTCTATTGGAAGCCGATTAGCATTTTGGCGACTATTGCATTGGTAATCTGTGCTGTGCTGTTCGGTGGCTTATTATTTGGCTTCCAATATTTGATTGGCAATCCGGTGCCTATTTTAGTGTTATTGCTGTTAGGTTCAGCACTAGGGGCTACGGATCCGATCGGGATTAAAGGGGTACTGAGTTCAGTTCGTGCACCGCATCATCTGATGGTGAAACTCGAAGGTGAGTCGCTATTTAATGATGCCATGTGTATCGCCGTATTTATGACCTTACTTAATGTATTGCAAGGTGAACATTTTAGTTTGCTGGCAACTCTACAAACTTTGCTGTATGAGATTGTTGTCGCGGTCATTATTGGTTGGGCATTTGGTTGGGCGATTCTGCGTATTTTACGTGGTAAGCATGTCATGGAATCTTTGATTCTGACCTCAGCGTTATTGGCTTGTGGGTCATATTTGGTGGCTTTATTTGCACATGCTTCTGCGCCGATTGCTTGCGTCATTGGTGGCTTGATCGTTGGTAATAAATGGGATGAGATTTTACAGGATCGTGAAATCCGTGAAGTCAACCATTTTTGGCATACTGTTGAAGGGATTATCAATTCATTCTTGTTTACCTTGATTGGTTTAGAGCTGTTTATTCTGGATTTAAATGCAAGCATGATTTTAGGCGGGATCGTGGCCTTTATCATTCTGCATCTGTGTCGTTTTGCAGCAAACTTTCTCTCATTTGCCTTTTTCCCATCGTTTCGCGCACGCAGTTATAACGGTAGTTTAACCATCCTGTCTTGGGGTGGTGTGCGTGGTGCCATTTCATTGGCATTGATTCTGTCTGTAGCCAACGTCCCGCAACTGAGTCAATACAGTGATATCTTGATTGGATATACCTTTATTGTGGTGTTACTTTCAGGCTTGGTCTGTGGACTGGGCTTACCGTCTGTGATGAATGCGTTCTATTTCAATCCACATGAAGAAACCACAGGATTCAAAGGTTGGTATCAAAAAATGTGCCATAAAATGAATCGTAAAGGAGTGAAGTATATTGTCGGTGAAGATGCAAATGGCAATGAAATTATTACCATTTATAATCCTGAAGCGATTGTCGATCAGCAAACAGATGATGGTGTTGCAGCAGTGCATCATCCCAATAAAGTACAAGAAGTGAAGCGTTTGGAAAATCCGCATAACTTCTAAGCAAAGACTTGAAAATTTAAGATTTAATCTTAAATTTGTTGTCTTAAACCGAGCAATGATTGCAATCATTGCTCGGTTTTTTATTTTAGTCATGAGAATTTGAATCGAATCAAACTCCATAAATCCGCTAAAAGATAACTAAAGCTAAATAATGTTGAGTTTTATCACTTAATTGAATGCATTACATCGGATTTTAAACTGCTTGAAAAGTTACACATAACGCATATGTTTTTGATTTTTAAATGTTAAAAAGAATCATTGCCGTGTTGGAAAATCATTTCATATTCCATTGATCTTGGCATAATAGCTTTTAATTAAAAAAGTGTGATATAAATCACAAATAAATAATAAAAAGATGCTTTCTCATTGGTTCTCACTCAGGAGATTTTGCATCTAATCATATAAAAAATTAATTTCGAGGTTCAAATCATGTCAAAAATTTCAATAATTTCAAAAACCACGCATCAGGTATTACAAACCCTAGATACAGCTTCTGAAAAGAATATCAATCTCACAGAAAACTCTGCTGTGATACTCGATATTCCGAAAGAAGATGTCGCAAAGATCACTCGTGAAGGAAACAGTGCTGTTATTTCACTGCGTAATGGTGAAACCATTGTCATCCAAAACTTTTTCAATAATGAAAATACCGCAGACAATAGCTTGGCATTTGTTGATGATTCAGGACAAATGTATTGGGCTGAATTTACGGATGCCAATGGAGCAGTCACTGATACCATCAAATATCACTTGATTGATGATGTTGAGCCTCTTCTTTACAATGATGACAACTTTGCAGGTCTAATTTTACCGTGGTTAGGTGGAGCAGCCGCGATTGGTGGGATTGCTGCGGCAGCCGGCGGTGGCGATGACGATAACAATAACAACAATAATAATGGTGGTGACACAACTCCACCCGCTAAACCCGAAATCAATCCAATAAATCCAAAAGATCCGATCACAGGAACAGGTGAAGCAGGTGGTGAAGTGACTGTCACTTATCCAGATGGTTCAACATCAACCACAGTAGTCGGCGAGGATGGTACATGGGAAGTTGAAAACCCAGGCAATCTAGAAGATGGCGATGAAATCACTGCAGAAGTGAAAGACCCTGCAGGTAATGTCTCAGATAAAGACAAAGAAATCGTCGATGGTATTGCACCAACCACACCAAGTATCGATCCAATTAATCCAAAAGATCCGATCACAGGAACAGGTGAAGAAGGCAGTGAAGTGACTGTCACTTATCCTGATGGTTCAACGGTAACTACCATAGTCGGCGAGGATGGCACATGGGAAGTTGAAAACCCGGGCAATCTAGAAGATGGTGATGAAGTGACTGCAGAAGCCAAAGACCCTGCAGGTAACGTATCAGATAAAGACAAAGAAATTGTGGATGGAATTGCACCGACTGCACCACAGATTGATCCAATTGGACCGAAATCACCCCAGATTACAGGCACAGCAGAACCCAATGCTAAAATTACGGTGACTTATCCTGATGGAACAATCGCAACCACAACAGCAGGTTCAGATGGAAAATGGAGCGTACCAACGCCACCGAACTTAAAAGATGGCGATGAAGTTAAAGCCACGGCTAAAGACCCTGCGGGCAACGTCTCAGATGAAGGCAAAGAAATTGTCGATGGCGTTGGACCAATAACCACTCTAAATCCAGTCAACCTTAAAGATCCAATCACCGGTACAGGTGAAGCAGGCTCAACAGTCACCGTGACTTATCCAGATGGCACTACGGTTACAACGACAGTCAATGCAGATGGGAAATGGACAGTTCCAAACCCAGGTCTACAAAATGGCGACGAAGTTAAGGCGGTAGGAACTGACAAAGTTGGAAACATTGGTCCAGAAGTCACAGATCTAGTTGAAGGTCAATTACCACCACAACCCCAGCCAAGTGCCCCGAGTATTGATCCAATTGGACCCAACTTAGCGACGATTACAGGTAAGGCTGAAGCAGGCAATAAAATTACGGTCAGCTTCCCAGATGGCACATCAGTCACAACAACAGCGGGTGCAGATGGCAAGTGGAGTGTAACCACACCACAAGGCTTAAAAGATGGCGATGTTGTCAAGGCTATTGCAACAAACGCAAATGGCACACAGTCTAATCCAGATACAGAAATTGTCGATGGCGTAGGTCCAACAACCACGATTGATCCAATCAATGCCATTGATCCAATCACCGGTACAGGTGAGCCAGGTTCAAGTGTTGAAGTGACTTATCCAAATGGTGATACAGAGACTACGACGGTAAAATCCGATGGGACATGGCAAGTTCCGAACCCTGGGCTTGAAGATGGCGACATCGTAACAGCCGTGGGTACGGACTCGGTAGCTAACGTGGGTCCAGAAGTCACAGAACAATTTGACGGAGTCGGTCCAGCCACAGAAATTGACCCAATTGGACCAAACTTGGCTGAAATCACGGGTACGGGAGAGCCAGGCGCAACAGTTACAGTTACTTATCCAGACAACAGCACATCAACTACAGAGGTTGGATCAGATGGTACGTGGAGTGTAACAACCCCTCCAGGACTGAAAGATGGTGATGTGGTTACTGCACAGTCCAAAGATCCGCAAGGTAATCTTGGCGCACCAAACAATGAAACTGTAGATGGTCTTGGACCAACCACTGAAATTAATCCAATTGGACCAAATACACCCGTCGGTGGCACAGGTGAGCCAGGTGCAACGATTGAAGTGACTTTCCCGAATGGTGATACAGAAACCACGACAGTCGAAGAAGATGGCACATGGAGCGTGGCGAACCCGGGACTTGAAGATGGTGATGAAGTCAAAGCGATCGGTACTGACAAAGTGGGCAATCAAGGCCTGGAAGCAACAGAGCAAGTGGATGGCATCCTACCGATTACCGATATCGATCCAATTGGACCAAACTTGGCTGAAATTACAGGAACAGGGCTTGCGGGCGCTATTGTAACAGTCACTTTCCCAGATGGTTCGACTGCAACAGCGACCATCGATGCGGACGGTAAATGGTCAGTTGCGAATCCAGGCAATTTAAAAGATGGCGATGAAGTGACTGCAGTATCGAGCAAACTCGGGAATACAGGACCGATTGCCACCGAGACTGTAGATGGCGTGGGCCCAACAACAGAGATCGATCCAATCAATGCCAATGACCCAATCACCGGTACAGGTGAAAAAGGTTCAACGGTTGAAGTGACCTATCCAAATGGCACCAGCGTGACCACGCAAGTGGATGCGGATGGCAACTGGACTGTGGCGAACCCAGGTCTTAACGATGGTGATGAAGTCAAAGCGATCGGTACTGATCCAGTGGGTAACGTTGGACCAGAAGCGACAGCGACTGTTGATGGCACAGCACCAACTGCACCAGAGATCGATCCAATCGGTCCGAACTTGGCTGAAATCACCGGTACAGCCGATCCAAAAGAAGCGGGTAACACCGTGACTGTCAGCTTCCCAAATTCAAGCCCAGTGACCGCAATCATTGAGGCAGATGGCACTTGGAAAGTGGCAACCCCTGCGGGTCTAAAAGATGGTGACGAAGTTAAAGCGATCATCACCGATGCAGCAGGCAACGTTTCACCAGAAGCAAGTGAAATTGTGGATGGCGTTGGCCCAACAACCAACATTGATCCAATCAATGCCAATGATCCAATCACCGGTACAGGTGAAGCAGGCTCAACAGTCACCGTGACTTATCCAGATGGTAAGACCACAGCGACTGCAGAAGTGGATGCGGATGGCAACTGGACTGTAGCGAACCCAGGCTTAAAAGATGGCGACATCGTGAAAGCCGTGGCTACCGATCCAGTCGGTAACGTTGGACCAGAAGCGACAGCGACTGTTGATGGCACAGCACCAACAGCACCAGACATCGATCCAATCGGTCCGAACTTGGCTGAAATCACCGGTACAGCCGATCCAAAAGAAGCGGGTAACACCGTGACTGTCAGCTTCCCAAATTCAAGCCCAGTGAACGCAATCATTGAGGCAGATGGCACTTGGAAAGTGGCAACCCCTGCGGGTCTAAAAGATGGTGACGAAGTGAAAGCGATCATCACCGATGCAGCAGGCAACGTTTCACCAGAAGCAAGTGAAATTGTGGATGGCGTGGGCCCAACAACCAACATTGATCCAATCAATGCCAATGATCCAATCACCGGTACAGGTGAAGCAGGCTCAACAGTCACCGTGACTTATCCAGATGGTAAGACCACAGCGACTGCAGAAGTGGATGCGGATGGCAATTGGACTGTAGCGAACCCAGGCTTAAAAGATGGCGACATCGTCAAAGCCGTGGCTACCGATCCAGTCGGTAACGTTGGCCCAGAAGCAACAGCGACTGTGGATGGCACAGCACCAACAGCACCAGACATCGATCCAATCGGTCCGAACTTGGCTGAAATCACGGGTACAGCCGATCCAAAAGAAGCGGGTAACACCGTGACTGTCAGCTTCCCAAATTCTAGCCCAGTGACCGCAATCATTGAGGCAGATGGCACTTGGAAAGTGGCAACCCCTGCGGGTCTAAAAGATGGTGACGAAGTGAAAGCGATCATCACCGATGCAGCAGGCAACATCTCACCAGAAGCAAGTGAAATTGTGGATGGCGTTGGCCCAACAACCAACATTGATCCAATCAATGCGATTGATCCAATCACCGGTACAGGTGAAGCAGGTTCAACAGTTACCGTGACTTATCCAGATGGTAAGACCACAGCGACTGCAGAAGTGGATGCGGATGGCAACTGGACTGTAGCGAACCCAGGCTTACAAGATGGCGACATCGTCAAAGCCGTGGCTACCGATCCAGTCGGTAACGTTGGCCCAGAAGCAACAGCGACTGTGGATGGCACAGCACCAACTGCACCAGAGATCGATCCAATCGGTCCGAACTTGGCTGAAATCACCGGTACAGCCGATCCAAAAGAAGCGGGTAACACCGTGACTGTCAGCTTCCCAAATTCAAGCCCAGTGAACGCAATCATTGAGGCAGATGGCACTTGGAAAGTGGCAACCCCTGCGGGTCTAAAAGATGGTGACGAAGTGAAAGCGATCATCACCGATGCAGCAGGCAACGTTTCACCAGAAGCAAGTGAAATTGTGGATGGCGTTGGCCCAACAACCAACATTGATCCAATCAATGCCAATGATCCAATCACCGGTACAGGTGAAGCAGGCTCAACAGTCACCGTGACTTATGCAGATGGTAAGACCACAGCGACTGCAGAAGTGGATGCGGATGGCAATTGGACTGTGGCGAACCCAGGCTTAAAAGATGGCGACATCGTCAAAGCCGTGGCTACCGATCCAGTCGGTAACGTTGGCCCAGAAGCAACAGCGACTGTTGATGGCACAGCACCGAATGTGCCAGAAATTGATGACGTGGTGAAAGGTGATGAATTTATTACGGGTGAATCGGATTTAGGTACTACAGTGGTCATCACCATTAATAATGGTGCAACCATGACCACACAAACCAAAGCGGATGGTACTTGGTCAATCCCGAACCCTGGCGTTGTAAATGGTGATGTGATTACAGCCTACGCAGTCGATCCTGCGAACAATGCATCCGATACCACATCTTTAACCGTGCACTTTATGACTGAAGCATTGCTTGAGGCTCCTCAAGCGTATGATGATGTCGATGCATTCGTTGGAAATATTGCCCAAAAAGGCCTGACCAATGACGATCGACCTGATTTCACAGGTCAAGGTGCCATCCCAGGTGCAATCATCACACTTTATGCAAATGGCCAAGCAATTGGATCGACCCAAGCTGATGCTGATGGAACGTGGAAAATCACACCAACAGATGCATTGCGTGATGGGCCTCATAACTTCACTGCAACTCAAACAGACGATGGTATTGAAAGTGCTCAATCACCAGTCCTCGACTTTATTGTGGATACCATTGCACCTGAGGTGACACAAGCGGATATCAACAGTGCAGGAACCCAAGTGATTGGTCAAACCGAATCAGGTGCGACGGTTTATGTAAAAGATGCCGAAGATAATATCTTGGGTTCATCAGTAGCAGATGCCAATGGTACATACAGCGTTATCTTGAAAACACCAGTGACTAATGGTGACACAGTACAAGTGGTTGCAACAGATAAGGCAGGTAACAGTTCAGACGCTGTAGACGTTCGAGATACCACACACACCACCAGCATTGATTTTAGATGCTTTATTCGATGATGTCGCGAATGCAAGTGAACTAGGTGCATATAACGACAGCATCCTAAAACCTCAGTACAGCAGCACCGATTCCAAAGGTGAAACAAGCTACTACACCAACGATTCAACCCCAACGATGATCGGTCGAGGTGAACCAGGCGCAATTGTATCCATCTATGATGGTTACGACATGATTAATGGGGAAAAAGTGGGTGATAACCTGCTGGGCACTGTAGTTGTTGATGCCGATGGGAAATGGAGCTTTGAAATTCCACAATTGATGGACGTGTCCTATCGCCTCATCTATCGTCAAACTGATAGTGCAGGTAATGCTGGACCATGGAGTGAAGACCTTGTCATTAACTACTTGGCTGAAAGTGTAAATGACCGCTTCTTATCGGATACCGATAGCTTCAATCTAGAAGGGGGTAAATTTGCACTGGGTACAGGACCAAATAACCCCTTCAAACTGATTGATCATGACAGTATTCGTTTCTACGGTCAAAATGGCGTGACGGATACCAGCAACAGTATTCATGTGCTTGATGCCAAAGGCAATGTCTTAAAAGATGTGACGTGGTCTACAGCGTATGAAGGTGACCACTACATGGTGACCATGAAACTACCTGCAGGTTATGTCGGTGCGTATAGTGTGGTGATCGCAGATGAATCTCTTCAGTGACCTAGCGGGTAACTACAACTATGGCTACCAGTTCGATAACACTGTACAGAAGCCACAGGCGTTAATGGCGGATGCACAAGGAGAGGGCGCAGCTGGAACCACTTTGGTCCAAAATGGTTGGATTACCAATGACAACACGCCAACATGGATGTTGTCGACAGGTAAAATGACCAGCAAAGTGCTGATTCGTAGTACAGATGGTAGTTACTACAAAGAAGTAGATATTACCAATCAAGATGACTACCAATTCCAAATGGATGAACCATTGAGTGAAGGTAAACATTCATTTGAATTCAGCTATATTTACCAAGATGGTACTGCCAATGAAATCCAATCACCATGGTCAGACCCGTTCACGTTCACGGTTGACAGTAAAGCCTATATTATCAAAGCTGGCTTTGATAATGTGACACTGGATCATTCGATCTATGACAAAGCGTTATACAACTTGTTGGTGGCGAATGATCCAACAGGTGGTAATAAGGTGACGAAAATCGATGAATGGACCGATTTTAAAGTCAGTGCGGATGATAGCGTGAAAGACACCATTGACGTGTCGGAATTGTTGAATCTAAAAGATGTGAATGCAGGCAATGTGACTGAGTTCTTATCGGTATCGTATCTTACAGGGGACAGTGGTAAACACACCGTGTTGTCGATTGACCGAGATGGGAAAGATGGTAAGTTCAGCAGCACAGAATTGATCGTATTCAACAACGTGGATACGACCTTGGCTGAGTTGTTGAAGAATAATCAGATTATTTATTAACCGATAAACGGATTGTTGACTTAAGCTAAACAGCAAAACTGAATAGCGAAAGGAATATCCCAATATCAGATTAAAAAATCTGCAACAAAAAAGTTGTAATAAAAAAAGAGAATCTTAGGGTTCTCTTTTTTTTGGACAAAATTCAATTTAAAGAAATTATTTATTTAGATAGAAAACATATATTTGACTGTGCTAGAAAAGTTTTTCTTTAAGCAAAATTCGCTCTTTGAATTTGAGTAACCTGGCTTGATTAGAAAATCAATATATAAATGAATAGAGGCGGAATCCATCTTATCTTTCAGAACAAAAAATACTCTTAAATTTATCTTTATATTCATTGAGCTAAATATCCCTTCCAACAAATAGATTTGTTAATGGATATAGATTTGATCTTTATTAGTGTGATATAAATCACAGTTATAAAAGAATAGTTGTGAATTGTCATTTAATCCCATTCTCAACAATAAGAATAGATAGCAAAAATCAGCTAAAAAATTTAAATTTGAGGTTTAAATCATGTCAAAAATTTCAATAATTTCAAAAACCACGCATCAGGTATTACAAACCCTAGATACAGCTTCTGAAAAGAATATCAATCTCACAGAAAACTCTGCTGTGATACTCGATATTCCGAAAGAAGATGTCGCAAAGATCACTCGTGAAGGAAACAGTGCTGTTATTTCACTGCGTAATGGTGAAACCATTGTCATCCAAAACTTTTTCAATAATGAAAATACCGCAGACAATAGCTTGGCATTTGTTGATGATTCAGGACAAATGTATTGGGCTGAATTTACGGATGCCAATGGAGCAGTCACTGATACCATCAAATATCACTTGATTGATGATGTTGAGCCTCTTCTTTACAATGATGACAACTTTGCAGGTCTAATTTTACCGTGGTTAGGTGGAGCAGCCGCGATTGGTGGGATTGCTGCGGCAGCCGGCGGTGGCGATGACGATAACAATAACAACAATAATAATGGTGGTGACACAACTCCACCCGCTAAACCCGAAATCAATCCAATAAATCCAAAAGATCCGATCACAGGAACAGGTGAAGCAGGTGGTGAAGTGACTGTCACTTATCCAGATGGTTCAACATCAACCACAGTAGTCGGCGAGGATGGTACATGGGAAGTTGAAAACCCAGGCAATCTAGAAGATGGCGATGAAATCACTGCAGAAGTGAAAGACCCTGCAGGTAATGTCTCAGATAAAGACAAAGAAATCGTCGATGGTATTGCACCAACCACACCAAGTATCGATCCAATTAATCCAAAAGATCCGATCACAGGAACAGGTGAAGAAGGCAGTGAAGTGACTGTCACTTATCCTGATGGTTCAACGGTAACTACCATAGTCGGCGAGGATGGCACATGGGAAGTTGAAAACCCGGGCAATCTAGAAGATGGTGATGAAGTGACTGCAGAAGCCAAAGACCCTGCAGGTAACGTATCAGATAAAGACAAAGAAATTGTGGATGGAATTGCACCGACTGCACCACAGATTGATCCAATTGGACCGAAATCACCCCAGATTACAGGCACAGCAGAACCCAATGCTAAAATTACGGTGACTTATCCTGATGGAACAATCGCAACCACAACAGCAGGTTCAGATGGAAAATGGAGCGTACCAACGCCACCGAACTTAAAAGATGGCGATGAAGTTAAAGCCACGGCTAAAGACCCTGCGGGCAACGTCTCAGATGAAGGCAAAGAAATTGTCGATGGCGTTGGACCAATAACCACTCTAAATCCAGTCAACCTTAAAGATCCAATCACCGGTACAGGCGAACCTGATTCAACCATCAAAGTGACCTATCCAGATGGCACTACGGTTACAACGACAGTCAATGCAGATGGGAAATGGACAGTTCCAAACCCAGGTCTACAAAATGGCGACGAAGTTAAGGCGGTAGGAACTGACAAAGTTGGAAACATTGGTCCAGAAGTCACAGATCTAGTTGAAGGTCAATTACCACCACAACCCCAGCCAAGTGCCCCGAGTATTGATCCAATTGGACCCAACTTAGCGACGATTACAGGTAAGGCTGAAGCAGGCAATAAAATTACGGTCAGCTTCCCAGATGGCACATCAGTCACAACAACAGCGGGTGCAGATGGCAAGTGGAGTGTAACCACACCACAAGGCTTAAAAGATGGCGATGTTGTCAAGGCTATTGCAACAAACGCAAATGGCACACAGTCTAATCCAGATACAGAAATTGTCGATGGCGTAGGTCCAACAACCACGATTGATCCAATCAATGCCATTGATCCAATCACCGGTACAGGTGAGCCAGGTTCAAGTGTTGAAGTGACTTATCCAAATGGTGATACAGAGACTACGACGGTAAAATCCGATGGGACATGGCAAGTTCCGAACCCTGGGCTTGAAGATGGCGACATCGTAACAGCCGTGGGTACGGACTCGGTAGCTAACGTGGGTCCAGAAGTCACAGAACAATTTGACGGAGTCGGTCCAGCCACAGAAATTGACCAATTGGACCAAACTTGGCTGAAATCACGGGTACGGGAGAGCCAGGCGCAACAGTTACAGTTACTTATCCAGACAACAGCACATCAACTACAGAGGTTGGATCAGATGGTACGTGGAGTGTAACAACCCCTCCAGGACTGAAAGATGGTGATGTGGTTACTGCACAGTCCAAAGATCCGCAAGGTAATCTTGGCGCACCAAACAATGAAACTGTAGATGGTCTTGGACCAACCACTGAAATTAATCCAATTGGACCAAATACACCCGTCGGTGGCACAGGTGAGCCAGGTGCAACGATTGAAGTGACTTTCCCGAATGGTGATACAGAAACCACGACAGTCGAAGAAGATGGCACATGGAGCGTGGCGAACCCGGGACTTGAAGATGGTGATGAAGTCAAAGCGATCGGTACTGATCCAGTGGGTAACGTTGGACCAGAGGCGACTGAAATCGTCGATAGTATTGCACCAACCACACCAAGTATTGATCCAATCAATCCAAAAGATCCGATCACAGGAACAGGTGAAGAAGGCAGCGAAGTTACGGTCACTTATCCAGATGGCTCAACCGCAACCACCACTGTGAAAGAAGATGGCACATGGGAAGTTGAAAACCCAGGCAATCTAGAAGATGGCGATGAAGTGACTGCAGAAGCGAAAGACCCTGCAGGTAATGTGTCGGATAAAGACAAAGAAATCGTCGATGGTATTGCACCAACCACACCAAGTATTGATCCAATCAATCCAAAAGATCCGATCACAGGAACAGGTGAGGAAGGTAGCGAAGTCACGGTCACTTATCCAGATGGCTCAACAGCAACCACCACTGTGAAAGAAGATGGCACATGGGAAGTTGAAAACCCAGGCAATCTAGAAGATGGCGATGAAGTGACTGCAGAAGCAAAAGACCTTGCAGGCAATGTGTCGGATAAAGACAAAGAAATTGTCGATGGTATTGCACCAACCACACCAAGTATTGATCCAATCAATCCAAAAGATCCGATCACAGGAACAGGTGAAGAAGGCAGCGAAGTTACGGTCACTTATCCAGATGGCTCAACAGCAACCACACTGTGAAAGAAGATGGCACATGGGAAGTTGAAAACCCAGGCAATCTAGAAGATGGCGATGAAGTGACTGCAGAAGCAAAAGACCCTGCAGGTAATGTGTCGGATAAAGACAAAGAAATCGTCGATGGTATTGCACCAACCACACCAAGTATTGATCCAATCAATCCAAAAGATCCGATCACAGGAACAGGTGAGGAAGGTAGCGAAGTCACGGTCACTTATCCAGATGGCTCAACAGCAACCACCACTGTGAAAGAAGATGGCACATGGGAAGTTGAAAACCCAGGCAATCTAGAAGATGGCGATGAAGTGACTGCAGAAGCAAAAGACCTTGCAGGCAATGTGTCGGATAAAGACAAAGAAATTGTCGATGGTATTGCACCAACCACACCAAGTATTGATCCAATCAATCCAAAAGATCCGATCACAGGAACAGGTGAAGAAGGCAGCGAAGTTACGGTCACTTATCCAGATGGCTCAACAGCAACCACCACTGTGAAAGAAGATGGCACATGGGAAGTTGAAAACCCAGGCAATCTAGAAGATGGCGATGAAGTGACTGCAGAAGCAAAAGACCCTGCAGGTAATGTGTCGGATAAAGACAAAGAAATCGTCGATGGTATTGCACCAACCACACCAAGTATTGATCCAATCAATCCAAAAGATCCGATCACAGGAACAGGTGAAGAAGGCAGCGAAGTTACGGTCACTTATCCAGATGGCTCAACAGCAACCACCACTGTGAAAGAAGATGGCACATGGGAAGTTGAAAACCCAGGCAATCTAGAAGATGGCGATGAAGTGACTGCAGAAGCAAAAGACCCTGCAGGTAATGTGTCGGATAAAGACAAAGAAATCGTCGATGGTATTGCACCAACCACACCAAGTATTGATCCAATCAATCCAAAAGATCCGATCACAGGAACAGGTGAGGAAGGTAGCGAAGTCACGGTCACTTATCCAGATGGCTCAACAGCAACCACCACTGTGAAAGAAGATGGCACATGGGAAGTTGAAAACCCAGGCAATCTAGAAGATGGCGATGAAGTGACTGCAGAAGCGAAAGACCCTGCAGGCAATGTCTCAGATAAAGACAAAGAAATCGTCGATGGTATTGCACCAGCCACACCAAGTATTGATCCAATCAATCCAAAAGATCCGATCACAGGAACAGGTGAGGAAGGTAGCGAAGTCACGGTCACTTATCCAGATGGCTCAACAGCAACCACCACTGTGAAAGAAGATGGCACATGGGAAGTTGAAAACCCAGGCAATCTAGAAGATGGCGATGAAGTGACTGCAGAAGCAAAAGACCCTGCAGGTAATGTGTCGGATAAAGACAAAGAAATCGTCGATGGCACAGCACCAACAGCACCAGACATCGATCCAATCGGACCGAACTTAGAGTACATCACCGGTACAGCCGATCCAAAAGAAGCGGGTAACACCGTCACTGTAAGCTTCCCAGATGGCACGACTGCAACAGCAAGCATTGATGCAGCGGGCAATTGGAAAGTTACAACCCCTGCGGGTCTAAAAGATGGTGACGAAGTGAAAGCGATCATCACCGATGCAGCAGGCAACGTCTCACCAGAAGCAACTGAAATTGTGGATGGCGTGGGTCCAACAACAGAGATCGATCCAATCAATGCGATTGACCCAATCACTGGTACAGGCGAGCCAGACTCAATCGTTAAAGTGACCTATCCAGATGGCAGCAGCGTAACCACGCAAGTAGATGCGGATGGCAACTGGACTGTAGCGAACCCAGGCTTAAAAGATGGCGACATCGTGAAAGCCGTGGCTACCGATGCAGTCGGTAACGTTGGCCCAGAAGCGACATCAACGGTTGATGGCACAGCACCAACAGCACCAGACATCGATCCAATCGGTCCGAACTTGGCTGAAATCACCGGTACAGCTGATCCAAAAGAAGCGGGTAACACCGTAACGGTAAGCTTCCCAGATGGCACGACTGCAACAGCAATCATTGATGCAGCGGGCAATTGGAAAGTGGCCACCCCTGCGGGTCTAAAAGATGGTGACGAAGTGAAAGCGATCATCACCGATGCAGCAGGTAACATCTCACCAGAAGCAAGTGAAATTGTGGATGGCGTTGGCCCAACAACCAACATTGATCCAATCAATGCCAATGATCCAATCACCGGTACAGGTGAAGCAGGCTCAATCGTTAAAGTGACCTATCCAGATGGCAGCAGCGTAACCACGCAAGTGGATGCGGATGGCAACTGGACTGTAGCGAACCTAGGTCTTAACGATGGTGATGAAGTCAAAGCGATCGGTACTGATCCAGTGGGTAACGTTGGACCAGAAGCGACAGCGACGGTTGATGGCACAGCACCAACAGCACCAGGCATCGATCCAATCGGACCGAACTTAGAGTACATCACTGGTACAGCCGATCCAAAAGAAGCGGGTAACACCGTAACGGTAAGCTTCCCAGATGGCACGACTGCAACAGCAAGCATTGATGCAGCGGGCAATTGGAAAGTGGCCACCCCTGCGGGTCTAAAAGATGGTGACGAAGTTAAAGCGATCATCAACGATGCAGCAGGTAACGTTTCACCAGAAGCAACTGAAATTGTGGATGGCGTGGGCCCAACAACGACGATTGATCCAATCAATGCGATTGATCCAATCACCGGTACAGGTGAAGCAGGCTCAACAGTCACCGTGACTTATCCAGATGGTAAGACCACAGCGACTGCAGAAGTGGATGCGGATGGCAACTGGACTGTAGCGAACCCAGGCTTACAAGATGGCGACATCGTCAAAGCCGTGGCTACCGATCCAGTCGGTAACGTTGGCCCAGAAGCAACAGCGACTGTTGATGGCACAGCACCAACTGCACCAGACATCGATCCAATCGGTCCGAACTTGGCTGAGATCACCGGTACAGCCGATCCAAAAGAAGCGGGTAACACCGTAACGGTGAGCTTCCCAAATTCTAGCCCAGTGACCGCAATCATTGAGGCAGATGGCAGTTGGAAAGTTACAACCCCTGCGGGCTTAAAAGATGGTGACGAAGTTAAAGCGATCATCACCGATGCAGCAGGCAACGTTTCACCAGAAGCAAGTGAAATTGTGGATGGCGTGGGCCCAACAACGACGATTGATCCAATCAATGCCAATGACCCAATCACTGGTACAGGTGAAAAAGGTTCAACGGTTGAAGTGACCTATCCAAATGGGGATAAAGTGACTACGCCAGTGGCTGAAGATGGCACATGGAGCGTAGCGAACCCAGGCTTAAAAGATGGCGACATCGTGAAAGCCGTGGCTACCGATCCAGTCGGTAACGTTGGCCCAGAAGCGACATCAACTGTCGATGGCACAGCACCAACTGCACCAGAGATCGATCCAATCGGTCCGAACTTAGAGTACATCACTGGTACAGCCGATCCAAAAGAAGCGGGTAACACCGTCACTGTGAGCTTCCCAAATTCAAGCCCAGTGACCGCAATCATTGAGGCAGATGGCACTTGGAAAGTGGCAACCCCTGCGGGTCTAAAAGATGGTGACGAAGTTAAAGCGATCATCACCGATGCAGCAGGCAACGTTTCACCAGAAGCAAGTGAAATTGTGGATGGCGTGGGCCCAACAACGACGATTGATCCAATCAATGCCAATGACCCAATCACCGGTACAGGTGAAAAAGGTTCAACGGTTGAAGTGACCTATCCAAATGGCACCAGCGTGACCACGCAAGTGGATGCGGATGGCAACTGGACTGTGGCGAACCCAGGTCTTAACGATGGTGATGAAGTCAAAGCGATCGGTACTGATCCAGTGGGTAACGTTGGACCAGAAGCGACAGCAACTGTTGATGGCACAGCACCAACTGCACCAGAGATCGATCCAATCGGTCCGAACTTAGAGTACATCACTGGTACAGCCGATCCAAAAGAAGCGGGTAACACCGTCACTGTGAGCTTCCCAGATGGCACGACTGCAACAGCAAGCATTGATGCAGCGGGCAATTGGAAAGTTACAACCCCTGCGGGTCTAAAAGATGGTGACGAAGTGAAAGCGATCATCACCGATGCAGCAGGCAACGTTTCACCAGAAGCAAGTGAAATTGTGGATGGCGTTGGCCCAACAACCAACATTGATCCAATCAATGCCAATGATCCAATCACCGGTACAGGTGAAGTAGGCTCAACAGTCACCGTGACTTATCCAGATGGTAAGACCACAGCGACTGCAGAAGTGGATGCGGATGGCAACTGGACTGTAGCGAACCCAGGCTTACAAGATGGCGACATCGTCAAAGCCGTGGCTACTGATCCAGTCGGTAACGTTGGCCCAGAAGCAACAGCGACTGTGGATGGCACAGCACCAACAGCACCAGACATCGATCCAATCGGACCGAACTTAGAGTACATCACCGGTACAGCCGATCCAAAAGAAGCGGGTAACACCGTGACTGTCAGCTTCCCAGATGGCACGACTGCAACAGCAAGCATTGATGCAGCGGGCAATTGGAAAGTTACAACCCCTGCGGGCTTAAAAGATGGTGACGAAGTTAAAGCGATCATCACCGATGCAGCAGGCAACGTCTCACCAGAAGCAAGTGAAATTGTGGATGGCGTGGGCCCAACAACGACGATTGATCCAATCAATGCCAATGACCCAATCACCGGTACAGGTGAAAAAGGTTCAACGGTTGAAGTGACCTATCCAAATGGGGATAAAGTGACTACGCCAGTGGCTGAAGATGGCACATGGAGCGTAGCGAACCCAGGCTTAAAAGATGGCGACATCGTGAAAGCCGTGGCTACCGATCCAGTCGGTAACGTTGGACCAGAAGCGACAGCAACTGTGGATGGCACAGCACCAACTGCACCAGAGATCGATCCAATCGGTCCGAACTTAGAGTACATCACTGGTACAGCCGATCCAAAAGAAGCGGGTAACACCGTCACTGTGAGCTTCCCAAAT
The DNA here is from genome assembly GCF_011578285.1 of Acinetobacter lanii. Taxonomy (NCBI): domain Bacteria; kingdom Pseudomonadati; phylum Pseudomonadota; class Gammaproteobacteria; order Moraxellales; family Moraxellaceae; genus Acinetobacter; species Acinetobacter lanii. The sequence goes on from NZ_CP049916.1 coordinate 883,507, forward strand.
TCAAGCCCAGTGACCGCAATCATTGAGGCAGATGGCACTTGGAAAGTGGCAACCCCTGCGGGTCTAAAAGATGGTGACGAAGTTAAAGCGATCATCACCGATGCAGCAGGCAACGTTTCACCAGAAGCAAGTGAAATTGTGGATGGCGTGGGCCCAACAACGACGATTGATCCAATCAATGCCAATGACCCAATCACCGGTACAGGTGAAAAAGGTTCAACGGTTGAAGTGACCTATCCAAATGGCACCAGCGTGACCACGCAAGTGGATGCGGATGGCAACTGGACTGTAGCGAACCCAGGCTTAAAAGATGGCGACATCGTGAAAGCCGTGGCTACTGATCCAGTCGGTAACGTTGGCCCAGAAGCGACAGCGACTGTCGATGGCACAGCACCAACTGCACCAGACATCGATCCAATCGGACCGAACTTGGCTGAAATCACCGGTACAGCCGATCCAAAAGAAGCGGGTAACACCGTCACTGTGAGCTTCCCAGATGGCACGACTGCAACAGCAAGCATTGATGCAGATGGCAGTTGGAAAGTTACAACCCCTGCGGGCTTAAAAGATGGTGACGAAGTGAAAGCGATCATCACCGATGCAGCAGGCAACGTCTCACCAGAAGCAAGTGAAATTGTGGATGGCGTGGGCCCAACAACGACGATTGATCCAATCAATGCCAATGACCCAATCACGGGTACAGGTGAAAAAGGTTCAACAGTCACCGTGACTTATCCAGATGGTAAGACCACAGCGACTGCAGAAGTGGATGCGGATGGCAACTGGACTGTAGCGAACCCAGGCTTAAAAGATGGCGACATCGTCAAAGCCGTGGCTACTGATCCAGTCGGTAACGTTGGCCCAGAAGCAACAGCGACTGTGGATGGCACAGCACCAACTGCACCAGACATCGATCCAATCGGTCCGAACTTGGCTGAAATCACCGGTACAGCCGATCCAAAAGAAGCGGGTAACACCGTGACTGTCAGCTTCCCAAATTCAAGCCCAGTGACCGCAATCATTGAGGCAGATGGCACTTGGAAAGTGGCAACCCCTGCGGGTCTAAAAGATGGTGACGAAGTTAAAGCGATCATCACCGATGCAGCAGGCAACGTTTCACCAGAAGCAAGTGAAATTGTGGATGGCGTGGGCCCAACAACGACGATTGATCCAATCAATGCCAATGACCCAATCACCGGTACAGGTGAAAAAGGTTCAACGGTTGAAGTGACCTATCCAAATGGCACCAGCGTGACCACGCAAGTGGATGCGGATGGCAACTGGACTGTGGCGAACCCAGGTCTTAACGATGGTGATGAAGTCAAAGCGATCGGTACTGATCCAGTGGGTAACGTTGGACCAGAAGCGACAGCAACTGTTGATGGCACAGCACCAACTGCACCAGAGATCGATCCAATCGGTCCGAACTTAGAGTACATCACTGGTACAGCCGATCCAAAAGAAGCGGGTAACACCGTCACTGTGAGCTTCCCAGATGGCACGACTGCAACAGCAAGCATTGATGCAGCGGGCAATTGGAAAGTTACAACCCCTGCGGGCTTAAAAGATGGTGACGAAGTTAAAGCGATCATCACCGATGCAGCAGGCAACGTCTCACCAGAAGCAAGTGAAATTGTGGATGGCGTGGGCCCAACAACGACGATTGATCCAATCAATGCCAATGACCCAATCACCGGTACAGGTGAAAAAGGTTCAACGGTTGAAGTGACCTATCCAAATGGGGATAAAGTGACTACGCCAGTGGCTGAAGATGGCACATGGAGCGTAGCGAACCCAGGCTTAAAAGATGGCGACATCGTGAAAGCCGTGGCTACCGATCCAGTCGGTAACGTTGGACCAGAAGCGACAGCAACTGTGGATGGCACAGCACCAACTGCACCAGAGATCGATCCAATCGGTCCGAACTTAGAGTACATCACTGGTACAGCGCGATCCAAAAGAAGCGGGTAACACCGTCACTGTGAGCTTCCCAAATTCAAGCCCAGTGACCGCAATCATTGAGGCAGATGGCACTTGGAAAGTGGCAACCCCTGCGGGTCTAAAAGATGGTGACGAAGTTAAAGCGATCATCACCGATGCAGCAGGCAACGTTTCACCAGAAGCAAGTGAAATTGTGGATGGCGTGGGCCCAACAACGACGATTGATCCAATCAATGCCAATGACCCAATCACCGGTACAGGTGAAAAAGGTTCAACGGTTGAAGTGACCTATCCAAATGGCACCAGCGTGACCACGCAAGTGGATGCGGATGGCAACTGGACTGTAGCGAACCCAGGCTTAAAAGATGGCGACATCGTGAAAGCCGTGGCTACTGATCCAGTCGGTAACGTTGGCCCAGAAGCGACAGCGACTGTCGATGGCACAGCACCAACTGCACCAGACATCGATCCAATCGGACCGAACTTGGCTGAAATCACCGGTACAGCCGATCCAAAAGAAGCGGGTAACACCGTCACTGTGAGCTTCCCAGATGGCACGACTGCAACAGCAAGCATTGATGCAGATGGCAGTTGGAAAGTTACAACCCCTGCGGGCTTAAAAGATGGTGACGAAGTGAAAGCGATCATCACCGATGCAGCAGGCAACGTCTCACCAGAAGCAAGTGAAATTGTGGATGGCGTGGGCCCAACAACGACGATTGATCCAATCAATGCCAATGACCCAATCACGGGTACAGGTGAAAAAGGTTCAACAGTCACCGTGACTTATCCAGATGGTAAGACCACAGCGACTGCAGAAGTGGATGCGGATGGCAACTGGACTGTAGCGAACCCAGGCTTAAAAGATGGCGACATCGTCAAAGCCGTGGCTACTGATCCAGTCGGTAACGTTGGCCCAGAAGCAACAGCGACTGTGGATGGCACAGCACCAACTGCACCAGACATCGATCCAATCGGTCCGAACTTGGCTGAAATCACCGGTACAGCCGATCCAAAAGAAGCGGGTAACACCGTGACTGTCAGCTTCCCAAATTCAAGCCCAGTGACCGCAATCATTGAGGCAGATGGCACTTGGAAAGTGGCAACCCCTGCGGGTCTAAAAGATGGTGACGAAGTTAAAGCGATCATCACCGATGCAGCAGGCAACGTTTCACCAGAAGCAAGTGAAATTGTGGATGGCGTGGGCCCAACAACGACGATTGATCCAATCAATGCCAATGATCCAATCACCGGTACAGGTGAAAAAGGTTCAACGGTTGAAGTGACCTATCCAAATGGCACCAGCGTGACCACGCAAGTGGATGCGGATGGCAACTGGACTGTGGCGAACCCAGGTCTTAACGATGGTGATGAAGTCAAAGCGATCGGTACTGATCCAGTGGGTAACGTTGGACCAGAAGCGACAGCGACGGTTGATGGCACAGCACCAACTGCACCAGACATCGATCCAATCGGACCGAACTTAGAGTACATCACTGGTACAGCCGATCCAAAAGAAGCGGGTAACACCGTAACGGTAAGCTTCCCAGATGGCACGACTGCAACAGCAAGCATTGATGCAGCGGGCAATTGGAAAGTGGCCACCCCTGCGGGTCTAAAAGATGGTGACGAAGTGAAAGCGATCATCACCGATGCAGCAGGCAACGTTTCACCAGAAGCAAGTGAAATTGTGGATGGCGTTGGCCCAACAACCAACATTGATCCAATCAATGCCAATGATCCAATCACCGGTACAGGTGAAGCAGGCTCAACAGTCACCGTGACTTATCCAGATGGTAAGACCACAGCGACTGCAGAAGTGGATGCGGATGGCAACTGGACTGTAGCGAACCCAGGCTTAAAAGATGGCGACATCGTCAAAGCCGTGGCTACTGATCCAGTCGGTAACGTTGGCCCAGAAGCAACAGCGACTGTGGATGGCACAGCACCAACTGCACCAGACATCGATCCAATCGGTCCGAACTTAGAGTACATCACTGGTACAGCCGATCCAAAAGAAGCGGGTAACACCGTGACTGTCAGCTTCCCAAATTCAAGCCCAGTGAACGCAATCATTGAGGCAGATGGCACTTGGAAAGTGGCAACCCCTGCGGGCTTAAAAGATGGTGACGAAGTTAAAGCGATCATCACCGATGCAGCAGGCAACGTCTCACCAGAAGCAAGTGAAATTGTGGATGGCGTGGGCCCAACAACGACGATTGATCCAATCAATGCCAATGACCCAATCACCGGTACAGGTGAAAAAGGTTCAACGGTTGAAGTGACCTATCCAAATGGGGACAAAGTGACTACGCCAGTGGCTGAAGATGGCACATGGAGCGTAGCAAACCCAGGTCTTAACGATGGTGATGAAGTCAAAGCGATCGGTACTGATCCAGTGGGTAACGTTGGACCAGAAGCGACAGCAACTGTTGATGGCACAGCACCAACTGCACCAAAGATCGATCCAATCGGTCCGAACTTAGAGTACATCACCGGTACAGCCGATCCAAAAGAAGCGGGTAACACCGTCACTGTGAGCTTCCCAGATGGCACGACTGCAACAGCAAGCATTGATGCAGCGGGCAATTGGAAAGTTACAACCCCTGCGGGCTTAAAAGATGGTGACGAAGTTAAAGCGATCATCACCGATGCAGCAGGCAACGTCTCACCAGAAGCAAGTGAAATTGTGGATGGCGTTGGCCCAACAACCAACATTGATCCAATCAATGCCAATGACCCAATCACCGGTACAGGTGAAGCAGGCTCAACAGTCACCGTGACTTATCCAGATGGTAAGACCACAGCGACTGCAGAAGTGGATGCGGATGGCAATTGGACTGTAGCGAACCCAGGCTTAAAAGATGGCGACATCGTCAAAGCCGTGGCTACCGATCCAGTCGGTAACGTTGGCCCAGAAGCAACAGCGACTGTGGATGGCACAGCACCAACTGCACCAGAGATCGATCCAATCGGTCCGAACTTGGCTGAAATCACCGGTACAGCCGATCCAAAAGAAGCGGGTAACACCGTGACTGTCAGCTTCCCAAATTCAAGCCCAGTGAACGCAATCATTGAGGCAGATGGCACTTGGAAAGTGGCAACCCCTGCGGGTCTAAAAGATGGTGACGAAGTGAAAGCGATCATCACCGATGCAGCAGGCAACGTTTCACCAGAAGCAAGTGAAATTGTGGATGGCGTTGGCCCAACAACCAACATTGATCCAATCAATGCCAATGATCCAATCACCGGTACAGGTGAAGCAGGCTCAACAGTCACCGTGACTTATGCAGATGGTAAGACCACAGCGACTGCAGAAGTGGATGCGGATGGCAATTGGACTGTGGCGAACCCAGGCTTAAAAGATGGCGACATCGTCAAAGCCGTGGCTACCGATCCAGTCGGTAACGTTGGCCCAGAAGCAACAGCGACTGTTGATGGCACAGCACCGAATGTGCCAGAAATTGATGACGTGGTGAAAGGTGATGAATTTATTACGGGTGAATCGGATTTAGGTACTACAGTGGTCATCACCATTAATAATGGTGCAACCATGACCACACAAACCAAAGCGGATGGTACTTGGTCAATCCCGAACCCTGGCGTTGTAAATGGTGATGTGATTACAGCCTACGCAGTCGATCCTGCGAACAATGCATCCGATACCACATCTTTAACCGTGCACTTTATGACTGAAGCATTGCTTGAGGCTCCTCAAGCGTATGATGATGTCGATGCATTCGTTGGAAATATTGCCCAAAAAGGCCTGACCAATGACGATCGACCTGATTTCACAGGTCAAGGTGCCATCCCAGGTGCAATCATCACACTTTATGCAAATGGCCAAGCAATTGGATCGACCCAAGCTGATGCTGATGGAACGTGGAAAATCACACCAACAGATGCATTGCGTGATGGGCCTCATAACTTCACTGCAACTCAAACAGACGATGGTATTGAAAGTGCTCAATCACCAGTCCTCGACTTTATTGTGGATACCATTGCACCTGAGGTGACACAAGCGGATATCAACAGTGCAGGAACCCAAGTGATTGGTCAAACCGAATCAGGTGCGACGGTTTATGTAAAAGATGCCGAAGATAATATCTTGGGTTCATCAGTAGCAGATGCCAATGGTACATACAGCGTTATCTTGAAAACACCAGTGACTAATGGTGACACAGTACAAGTGGTTGCAACAGATAAGGCAGGTAACAGTTCAGACGCTGTAGACGTTCGAGATACCACACCACCACCAGCATTGATTTTAGATGCTTTATTCGATGATGTCGCGAATGCAAGTGAACTAGGTGCATATAACGACAGCATCCTAAAACCTCAGTACAGCAGCACCGATTCCAAAGGTGAAACAAGCTACTACACCAACGATTCAACCCCAACGATGATCGGTCGAGGTGAACCAGGCGCAATTGTATCCATCTATGATGGTTACGACATGATTAATGGGGAAAAAGTGGGTGATAACCTGCTGGGCACTGTAGTTGTTGATGCCGATGGGAAATGGAGCTTTGAAATTCCACAATTGATGGACGTGTCCTATCGCCTCATCTATCGTCAAACTGATAGTGCAGGTAATGCTGGACCATGGAGTGAAGACCTTGTCATTAACTACTTGGCTGAAAGTGTAAATGACCGCTTCTTATCGGATACCGATAGCTTCAATCTAGAAGGGGGTAAATTTGCACTGGGTACAGGACCAAATAACCCCTTCAAACTGATTGATCATGACAGTATTCGTTTCTACGGTCAAAATGGCGTGACGGATACCAGCAACAGTATTCATGTGCTTGATGCCAAAGGCAATGTCTTAAAAGATGTGACGTGGTCTACAGCGTATGAAGGTGACCACTACATGGTGACCATGAAACTACCTGCAGGTTATGTCGGTGCGTATAGTGTGGTGATCGCAGATGAATCCTTCAGTGACCTAGCGGGTAACTACAACTATGGCTACCAGTTCGATAACACTGTACAGAAGCCACAGGCGTTAATGGCGGATGCACAAGGAGAGGGCGCAGCTGGAACCACTTTGGTCCAAAATGGTTGGATTACCAATGACAACACGCCAACATGGATGTTGTCGACAGGTAAAATGACCAGCAAAGTGCTGATTCGTAGTACAGATGGTAGTTACTACAAAGAAGTAGATATTACCAATCAAGATGACTACCAATTCCAAATGGATGAACCATTGAGTGAAGGTAAACATTCATTTGAATTCAGCTATATTTACCAAGATGGTACTGCCAATGAAATCCAATCACCATGGTCAGACCCGTTCACGTTCACGGTTGACAGTAAAGCCTATATTATCAAAGCTGGCTTTGATAATGTGACACTGGATCATTCGATCTATGACAAAGCGTTATACAACTTGTTGGTGGCGAATGATCCAACAGGTGGTAATAAGGTGACGAAAATCGATGAATGGACCGATTTTAAAGTCAGTGCGGATGATAGCGTGAAAGACACCATTGACGTGTCGGAATTGTTGAATCTAAAAGATGTGAATGCAGGCAATGTGACTGAGTTCTTATCGGTATCGTATCTTACAGGGGACAGTGGTAAACACACCGTGTTGTCGATTGACCGAGATGGGAAAGATGGTAAGTTCAGCAGCACAGAATTGATCGTATTCAATAACGTGGATACAACCTTGGCTGAGCTGTTGAAGAATAATCAGATTATTTATTAATCTGATCTGAATGTTAAAAAAGAGAACCCTAGGGTTCTCTTTTTTATGCGTCGAATTAGGCCAAAAAAAAGCTGAATTTGAAATTTCAAATTCGGCTTTGATTTATCCAATTAATACAGGTTCGAAGGATCTTAGACCTTTATTGATATTTCTTTAAGAAGTTTAAATAAGGTTAAATCAACAGTTGTTGTTCCAAGATAGCCATATGATTATTTTGTCCTGTGTTTTAATTTTTATTGTGGTTCTATTTTAGATTAAGTGAGCGCAGGCTAAATGACATTTGCAACAATACAGTCCAAATCAGGTTTTAGGTCAATCTATGCACCCATCTATCATTCAACAATCAAAGTCAGCCACGCAAGAATTGGCTGAGATGATTATGGCGGTGGTCGCCACCATTCCTCATGGCAAAGTCGCCAGTTATGGACAAGTAGCCGCTTTGGCAGGATTACCACGACATGCACGGTTGGTGGGGCGAGTTTTAAGTCAAATGGACAGTAATAGTGAAATACCGTGGCATCGGGTGATTAATTCACAAGGTCGAATTAGTCTAAGTCGCTTGGATGAAAATGGCTATAACGAACAGCAAGCACGACTCTTGGCAGAGGGAATTGTGTTTAATAACGGACGGGTGAGTTTTCACAGTTTTGGTTGGATGGGGGATGTGTAAAAACCTCATCAGCTATGAAACTGATGAAGTTTTTAGATGATTGTAAAAACTTGATCATAAATTGTTTTAAGAGTGTTGTTTCACCACAAATACAGGTACTTTTGATTCAGTGATGAGGCTTTGTGCAACGCTTCCCATCAACAGTTTTTTAAAGCCACTGCGACCGTGTGAGCTGAGTACAATTAAATCGATGTTTAATTCATCTACAGCTTTGCAAAGGGTACGGGGAATATTTTCACCTTCAAGTAATTGGGTTTCTACTTGTATGCCATGCGCTTCAAATTGTGCTTTGGCATGGTCTATATTGCTTTGAATAAATTCACGAGCGCGCTCAATCATTTCATTGGTTTGACCTTGACTGAGGTACTCAGATGCGATGTATGGGTCTAGTGTCATGACCTGAACCACTGTCACTTTGCTGTTAAATGCTTTTGCGAGTTCAACCGCATGTTGAATGACGTTGAGAGCAAGTTCTGAACCGTCTACGGGGACGAGAATGTTTTGATAAGCCATGATCTTTTCTCCTTGTTCTATCTCTAAAATTTTAATCTCATTGATGCTGATTTACTGTTCTTATTTGATAGTAGCGTGATTATAAGTGAAATAAAACTGAGTAAATCAATAAGGATAAAATGTTGAAATATTTAACGATTACTTATTTTGTAAAGAAGAACTATCTATAAAAGTTTTTAATTGCTCGACATCATCTGTTTGTAACTGTTCACGCATCTTTAAAAACTGCTTTTCATCTAAGTCATACAGTTTAAGTGAAAGCAGTTTTTCGATATCTTCTTCAGCAAAGCGGTACTTAATAATTTTTGCAGGCACACCGCCTACAATAGCATAAGGTGGTACGTCTTTGGTCACGACTGCACCTGTTGCCACCACTGCACCTTCGCCAAGCTTCACACCTTGCATAATCATGGTACGTGAGCCAATCCAACAACCATCACCAATCACAGTATCACCCGCAGGCACAAAACTGCGAGTATCAAAAGGAAATGCTGAAATCCAATCGGTGCGATGCAGTTGATTTCCGCCCATCATGATGACGCATTCAGCGCCAAAACAGACGAAATTGCCGATATAAAGCTGATCAATGGGCTTTTCAGGCGTAGAAGCTTTGTCATGTAAATAACGGACTACACAACGCTCAAAACCTTGATCCCAATAGGCTGAGTAATAGCTGTAATTGCCCTTGATATGAATGTTTGGATTTTTGACCGTTTTGGAAATAAATTCGAATTCACACCAATGATTGACAGGGGAATTGATGAGCTTTTCAGACATGGGGAAATGATATGGTTGATGTGAGGGAATTATAGCGTAGTTAAGCACCTCTTTGGAAAAGAGGGGCTTGGGGGGATCTCAAAATAACCTCCCCCTAACCCTCACTTGCACTTCATTTTAAAGCAGTGCTTTAAAACTCGCTCAGGAGAGGGAATATCGCGTCCTTTTACCTTGCAATGAATGCTCCCTCTCCCCATGGGAGATGAAGCACTGCTTCGCAAGGGGTGAGGGTGTTTTTAAAAGTTACCTCTCCCTAGCCCTCTCCTAAAAGGAGAGGGAATCATGCGTATCAAATGAATGAGGTGGCACTCCCTCTCCCTCGGGGAGAGGGTTGGGGTGAGGGATTCCAAAAACAAAAAAAACCCCTCAATAGAGGGGCTCTTCAAGTGAATCTATCTTAATATTAGATATATTCAACTTTCACAATTTCGTATTCAACTTCACCATTTGGTGTATTGATTTTTACTTCGTCGCCTTCATTTTTACCCAAAAGACCACGTGCGATTGGAGAGTTCACAGAGATCTTGTTGATCTTAAAGTCTGCTTCGTCATCGCCTACGATTTTATATTTCTTTTGCTCTTCAGTATCAAGGTTTTCAATGGTTACAGTCACACCAAAAACCACACGACCGTTTTGCTCAAGGGTTTTCACATCAATCTCTTGAACCGCACCAAGCTTACCTTCGATATCTTGAATACGACCTTCACAGAAACCTTGTTGCTCACGAGCCGCATGATATTCCGCGTTTTCTTTCAAATCCCCATGCTCACGCGCTTCCGCAATCGCAGCGATAATACGTGGACGATCAACAGATTTAAGCTGTTGTAATTCTTTTTCCAAGGCAAGTTTGCCTTCAGGAGTCATAGGATAACGTTGCATTGTTGTCCCTCATAGGTTGGTATTTATAAAAAATACGGAGTTTAAAAATAAAAAAAGCCCGCCACCGATAAGGTGACGGGTCTTATCGGAAACGTATTAACCTACAGTTTGCAAATCTTGCAAGCGGTATACATCCATTGGTAATTTAATCGCTAAAGCTTGGCATACAGCTTCTGCACCGTTCAAGGTGGTGGTGTAATACACTTTGCCTTGAAGCGCAGAACGGCGAATCGAGAACGAATCTTCTTGCGCCTGTTTGCCCTCAGTTGTATTGATAATGAGGTGAACTTCGCCATTTTTCAAGCGGTCAACGATATTTGGACGACCTTCAGTGACTTTATTTACACGTTCGCACTCAATACCCGCTTGTTTGATCACGTCATAGGTACCACCAGTCGCGATCACTTTGAAGCCAAGATCAGTCAATTGTTTCGCAATGCTGACTGCACGAGGTTTATCCGAGTGACGTACAGACAAGAAAGCGTGTTTCACTTCACCTGTCGTAGGTAGACCTGGTAAACGATCATTTGAGCCTAACACAGCTTTATAGAACGCTTCACCAAATGTTTTACCGACACCCATCACTTCGCCCGTAGATTTCATTTCAGGGCCAAGAATTGGATCAACACCAGGGAATTTGTTGAATGGGAACACCGCTTCTTTCACAGAGAAGTAAGTCGGAATAATCTCTTTGGTGAATCCTTGAGATTCAAGAGATTGACCCGCCATACAACGTGCAGCCACTTTCGCTAAAGACTCACCGATACATTTAGAAACGAATGGCACTGTACGAGATGCACGTGGGTTCACTTCAAGAATGTATACGTCATCGCCTTTAACAGCAAACTGTACGTTCATCAAACCAATTACGCCAAGTTCTTTCGCCATTGCAACAGTTTGACGACGCATTTCGTCCTGAACATCTTTAGATAAAGAGTAAGGCGGAATCGAACATGCTGAGTCACCTGAGTGAATACCTGCTTGTTCGATGTGCTGCATGATCCCGCCGATCACAACGTCTTTACCGTCGGATACGCAGTCTACATCCACTTCAATCGCATCATCGAGGAAGTGATCAAGAAGTACTGGCGCTTCATTTGATGCTTGAACTGCATCACGTAAGTAGCGTTTGAGTTCGTCATCGTTGTATACGATTTCCATCGCACGACCACCCAGTACATACGAAGGACGTACCACAAGTGGGTAACCCACTTTAGACGCTTCAGCCATACCTTCTTCAGCAGATTTTACGATGCTGTTGTTGGGTTGACGAAGTTGCAGACGTTGAATCATTTGTTGGAAACGTTCACGGTCTTCTGCACGGTCAATCGCATCAGGTGATGTACCAATGATTGGTGCACCCGCTTCTTCCAAAGCACGAGCCAATTTCAAAGGTGTTTGACCACCATACTGCACGATAATACCTTTAGGCTTCTCGATACGTACGATTTCAAGTACATCTTCAAGTGTAATTGGTTCGAAGTACAAACGATCAGAAGTGTCGTAATCTGTAGAAACTGTTTCAGGGTTACAGTTCACCATGATGGTTTCATAACCGTCTTCACGCATTGCAAGGGCAGCGTGTACACAGCAGTAATCGAACTCGATCCCTTGACCAATACGGTTAGGACCACCACCGATCACCATGATCTTGTCACGCGTTGACGGATTTGCTTCACATTCTTCATCGTAAGTTGAGTACATGTAAGCAGTATCTGATTCGAACTCAGCCGCACAGGTATCGACACGTTTGTAAACTGGCGTTACGCCCAAGTTCCAACGGTGTTTACGGAATTGTTTTTGTGAAATGCCCATCAAGCCGGCAATACGAAGATCTGACAAACCTTTACGTTTAAATGCACGGATGTTATCCGCATTTAAATCACCAAAACCTAAAGTTTTGATTTGATTTTCAGTTTTAATGATGTCTTCGATTTGGATCAAGAACCAACGGTCGATGTTGGTTGCAGCAAAGACTTCGTCTAGCGTGAAGCCATGACGAAACGCATCGCCTATGTACCAAATACGCTCAGGACCTGGCACTTTAAGTTCTTGAAGAATCTTGTCTTTCGCGCCATCAGCACCCAATTCGATTTTTTCATCGAAACCTGAAGCACCGACTTCAAGACCACGAAGGGCTTTTTGCATAGACTCTTGGAAGTTACGACCAATCGCCATCACTTCACCCACAGATTTCATCTGCGTGGTTAAAGTTGCATCTGCTTGTGGGAATTTCTCGAAGTTGAAACGAGGAATTTTCGTTACAACATAGTCAATTGCTGGTTCAAACGATGCAGGCGTTGTACCACCAGTGATGTCATTTTTCAATTCATCAAGCGTATAACCAACTGCCAATTTCGCCGCGATTTTCGCAATTGGGAAACCCGTTGCTTTAGACGCTAGGGCAGAAGAACGAGACACACGCGGGTTCATCTCGATCACAACCATACGACCAGTTTTCGGGCAAATACCAAACTGAACGTTAGAACCGCCTGTTTCAACACCAATTTCACGTAGTACCGCTAAAGATGCATTACGTAAAAGTTGGAATTCTTTATCTGTAAGCGTTTGCGCAGGGGCAACTGTGATTGAGTCACCTGTGTGCACGCCCATTGGATCGAAGTTTTCAATGGTACATACAATGATACAGTTGTCGTTTTTGTCACGAACAACTTCCATTTCGTACTCTTTCCAACCAATTAAAGATTCATCGATCAATAATTGTTTGGTCGGAGACAGATCGAAACCGCGTTCACAGATTTCAATGAACTCTTCTTTATTGTATGCAATACCGCCGCCTGAACCACCCATCGTAAATGAAGGGCGGATAATCACAGGGAAGCCGAAACGTGCTTGAATCGCTAAAGCTTCTTCCATTGACTCGGCAATGTCAGCTTTCGGACATTCAAGACCGATTTTACGCATCGCTTGGTCGAACAATTTACGATCTTCAGCTTTTTCAATCGCTTCTTTGGTCGCACCAATCAATTCAACATTGTATTTTTCTAAAATACCGTTGGCATCAAGTGCAAGGGCACAGTTCAATGCCGTTTGACCACCCATGGTTGGAAGAACCGCGTCTGGGCGTTCTTTCTCGATAATGGCTGCAACCGTTTGCCACGTAATCGGTTCGATATACGTTGCATCTGCCATGGTTGGGTCAGTCATAATCGTTGCAGGGTTAGAGTTAACAAGAATAACTCGGTAACCTTCTTCACGAAGTGCTTTACATGCTTGTGCGCCTGAGTAATCGAACTCACACGCTTGACCAATCACGATTGGTCCCGCACCAATAATTAAGATGCTTTTAATGTCTGTACGTTTAGCCATGATTGCTCCTTAATTACTTCTTAGATGCTTCAATAAGTTCGATAAAATGATCGAACAATGGTGCGCAGTCATGTGGACCAGGGCTTGCTTCAGGGTGACCTTGGAAGCTGAACGCAGGTTTGTCTGTACGATGAATCCCTTGCAGGGTTTGGTCGAACAAAGATTTGTGCGTTGCTTTTAGGTTTGCAGGCAAAGTGTCGAAATCTACCGCGAAGCCGTGGTTTTGCGAAGTAATCATCACCGTACCTGTTTCTATGTTTTGAACAGGATGGTTGGCACCGTGGTGGCCGTGAGGCATTTTTACTGTTTTTGCACCTGATGCAAGTGCAAGAATTTGGTGACCCAAGCAAATACCAAAGACAGGTACATTGCGAGCGTCTTCTACGATCGTTTTTACAGCTTCAATTGCGTAGTCACATGCAGCTGGATCGCCAGGACCGTTCGATAAGAACACGCCATCTGGATTCAACGCAAGTACATCAGCAGCAGGAGTTTGCGCAGGCACGACAGTCAATTTACAACCGCGGTCTGCGAGCATACGTAGGATGTTGGTTTTGACACCGTAATCGTATGCAACAACATGGAATTTAAGTTCAGGTTGTTTAAAGCCTTGGCCAAGCGTCCAAGAGCCTTCAGTCCATTCAAAGCCGGTCGGATCACAGCATTCTTTAGCAAGGTCTAAACCATTTAAACCGCCAAATGCACGTGCTTTTTCTAAAGCTTGTTCTTCTGTAATATTTTCGCCAGCAAGGATGCAACCGTTTTGCGCACCTTTATCACGCAAAATACGTGTTAATCGTCGAGTATCGATATCAGCAATCGCAACAACATTATGCTCAACCAAGTATTCACTTAAAGACTGAGTTGCGCGGAAGTTACTGTGTAATAAAGGCAAATCACGGATAACTAAACCGTTTGCCCATACTTTATGAATGCGACCTGATTCTGCATCTTCTTCATTGCATCCTGTATTACCAATATGTGGGTAAGTCAGGGTAACTAATTGTTGTGCGTAACTTGGGTCAGTCAAAATTTCTTGATAGCCAGTCATGGCAGTGTTAAAAACGACTTCACCAGTCGTACTACCCGATGCGCCAATCGAAATACCTTTAAAGATAGTTCCGTCGGCAAGGGCTAAAATTGCTGGGGTGCTCAAACCAAAGCTCCTGAAATTTAGGCTGTAAAAAAGCGAGAAGACGAAAAAAAAGGAAGGCTATTTTTAAACCTACCCTCCCTTGTCTGCTCGCTTGAACTTAACACGGCATTATACGGAGGAAGTGCTATGAAGTCCATTGTATTTGTCGTGAATAAGTAAGATATATGGCTTGTGTTTTGACTAAAAGTCTGCTTTTTGTACAGGAATAAAAAGTGTAAGAATTTAAGAATTGTTTAACAATTCAAAAGTTAAGTTTTATCAAGCTCGATTAATCTGATTCCTAATGACCCAAAAGAGGATAAGATCATGACGGCTAAAGAGAAAACCCTAGAAGCAAAAACTGAAACAGCTTCAACGCTCAAACAAAATGTCACCAACAGCCTAAAAGAGGGTACGGAAAAGTTAGAAAAAATCGCCAAAGTAGCCAAGACTGAAGCAGTGGACGTGGTCACACAAACCCAAGACAAAATCACGGCTGAAGCCGAAGGCTTAAATGAGACTGTTCAATCTCAATTGGCAAGTTTTAAGCAAGAATTGTTCAGCCGACTTGATGTGATTAAAAGTCAGGTCAATTTGTCTCAGAAAGATCTGATCGAACTGAAAGACTTTATTAAGGCAGAACTCAATACCGTAGTGGAAGATTTAAGCAAACTGGGTAAAGCGTTAAAACAAGATGTTAGTCAGATTTCTTTAAAACATAAAGATCAATTGACCGATACTTTTAAACGCTCTAAAGAACATACATTAGAAGCGTGGCATAAGGTGTCAACTAAACAGTAGTTAAAAAATAGTTATGAACGATTGGATCGCTGATTTAAGCTTTATAAGCCAAATGCTAGACATAAAAAAGTGAGGTCAAATGCCTCACTTTTTTATTTAAATCCAATTAATCTGAATTCTCAAGGAATCGAGCAATTAATTAGAAGACATGCAGCCAATCACGTTTATTGTGGAAGTCTGCATTGGGACTACTATGCTGCATTGCATAATAGTGAGTGCCTTTACTGGTTTTGAATACTGCAGTCAGACCCATAAACAGATCAGCCCATTTGAGTTTGTTGCTCAACATGAACTCAGTGAGATCCACACTTACGCTTAAACCATAATGGGTTTTTTTCAACTGATTTAAATCAATATCATATGCAGCTTGTGGCGGCATATCTTCTGGATAGCGATATTCTTCAAATTGATAGGCTTGCCAAGCTTCAGAAGGGGACAGATTAATCTCACGATAATAATCTTCGCCTTTTACCCCAATGAAAATCTCAAAGCAGGTTTCTTCCCAAAGGAAATCCTGACGCGGATGTCCTGCAACCATAGGAGGGAACTCAATCAATTGATTGGAGTCACGTAGCCAGTAACCTACATTTAAGGTGTAAGGACTGATTTGCTCAACCGCTGCCACGAGTGATACATCGAAGAAGCGATCAAAAGCATTTAATTCATAACTTGCCATGCAGCGAGAGCTCTAGATCAATTAGTTAGATAAATGCGCGTGACGAACCAAGTTAGATAATTTTTGATTTTGTTTCGGTGCTTTTTTATAAAGCAAAACAATTTTACCAATGGTTTGTACGATTTGCGCTTCAGTCGCTTGTGCAATTTCGTCAATTAACGCAGCACGCGCTTCACGATCTTCAGCCACGATTTTCACTTTAATCAATTCGTGATCGTTTAAAGCACGGTTTGTTTCTTCAATGACATTTTCAGTCAAACCTTGACCACCCAACATCACCACTGGGTTAAGTGCATGTCCGATTTGACGCAGACGTTTGCGTTCCTGAATAGATAAAGCCGCCATAAAGATAACCTAATTTTAAAAACGACTTAGTATAGCAAATTTGTAGGTTTAAACGCTGTAAATTCTGAAACCTGTAACAAAGATTTATTCAGCGGATTTTTTAGAAAAAAGCGCGATATCGATTTGATTGTTAAATCGACAAATACAATCATAGCTAAATACGTTGATTGCATAAATTAATCGATTAATATCATTCAAAAAAACAAGCATACTGATGCTGATTTAGATACAGATGATTACTGCACAGTATCGAAATTTGACGTACAATCAGAAGTTATATGTTGATATGTATTTATAGAAGTTATGGCGACGCGCATTACCAATCAAAAGTTATCTAAAAGTAGCCGTGAGTGGATGAGAGAACACTTAGATGATCCTTTTGTAAAAAAAGCACAGAAGGAAGGCTATCGCGCTCGAGCAGCTTATAAACTCTTAGAAATGCAAGAAAAATATAAGCTCATCAAGCCGGGCATGGTGGTGGTTGACTTGGGTGCTGCACCAGGCAGTTGGTCACAAATCGCAGGTAAATTGGTGGGTTCAAAAGGCATCGTGATTGCATCCGACATTTTACCAATGGATGCATTACCCGATGTAACCTTCTTACAAGGCGACTTCCGTGAAGAAGAAGTCTTCGAAAAATTGTTAAATATTTTAGATGGACGTGCCGTAGACGTTGTAATTTCAGATATGGCCCCCAATACATCAGGTAATAAGGCTGTTGATCAACCGCGTCAGATTTATCTTTGTGAACTTGCACTCGACTTCGCCAACAAAGTTTTGGGCCCTAAAGGTCAATTTGTGGTAAAAGTTTTCCAAGGCACAGGTTTTGATGAATTTCGTAAGCAAGTGGTGGACAGTTTTACCGTATTGAAAACAGCGAAACCTGCTGCTTCTCGTGCGCGTTCTAAAGAAGTTTTTTTAATTGGACAGGGCCGTAAAAAGAATTCGCAGTAAAGACCACTTGCCAAGTCGTCAAAAAATGTGCATTTTGTACTATTTGCACATTTTGTT
This sequence comes from Acinetobacter lanii, assembly GCF_011578285.1. Classification (NCBI taxonomy): domain Bacteria; kingdom Pseudomonadati; phylum Pseudomonadota; class Gammaproteobacteria; order Moraxellales; family Moraxellaceae; genus Acinetobacter; species Acinetobacter lanii. Next base: position 901,302 of record NZ_CP049916.1, read on the forward strand.
AGTGCGAACCGATTTACATGCTTTTTGTTAACGGTCACCCAACTGTGGGCATGATCAAATTAGATTGATATGGGAATAAAGCTTTGAGCGATCTCTTCAAAAATGCCGTTTTGTGGCTTGTGATACTAGGTGTGCTGATCTTAATCTTCAGCAACATTAGTGACCGAGATAAGCCTGCTGCATTAAATTATTCAGAATTTATTGCATCGGTGAATGCTGGTCAAATTAAGCAAGTCATCATTGACGGCGAAAGAATAAGTGGCGAAAAAACAAATGGTTCTCCTTTTGAAAGCATTCGCCCAGCAGTTCAAGACCCTGAATTGATGCCAAATCTCATCAAACATAACGTTGTTGTTGAAGGTACTGCACCGCAACGTCAAGGTTTGTTGATGCAACTTCTAATTGCAAGTTTCCCTGTACTGTTAATCATTCTGTTATTCATGTTCTTCATGCGCAACATGGGTGGTGGTGCCGGGGGTAAAAACGGCCCAATGAGCTTTGGTAAGTCAAAAGCCAAGATGCTCTCTGAAGACCAAATCAAAATTACCTTTGGTGATGTTGCAGGCTGTGACGAAGCAAAACAAGAAGTGGTTGAAATCGTTGATTTCTTAAAAGACCCAACTAAATTTAAACGCTTAGGTGCAAGCATTCCGCGTGGTGTGCTGATGGTGGGTCCTCCAGGTACGGGTAAAACCTTACTTGCGAAAGCGATTGCGGGTGAAGCGAAAGTTCCATTCTTTAGCATTTCAGGCTCTGACTTTGTTGAAATGTTCGTGGGTGTGGGTGCCTCTCGTGTCCGTGATATGTTTGAACAAGCCAAACGCCATGCGCCATGTATCATCTTTATTGATGAGATTGATGCAGTGGGTCGTCACCGTGGTTCGGGTACCGGTGGTGGTCATGATGAGCGTGAGCAAACACTGAACCAAATGTTGGTTGAGATGGATGGTTTCGAAGGCAATGAAGGCATTATCGTGATTGCTGCCACCAACCGTGCAGACGTATTGGATAAAGCCTTACTTCGTCCGGGTCGTTTTGACCGTCAAGTGATGGTGGGTTTACCTGACATCAAAGGTCGTGAACAGATCTTAAATGTGCATTTGAAAAAATTGCCTTCTGTAACAGGTGTCGATGTTGGTGTGCTTGCACGTGGTACACCGGGCTTCTCGGGTGCGCAATTGGCAAACTTGATTAACGAAGCTGCTTTGTTTGCTGCTCGCCGTAATAAAAATACGGTTGATATGCACGACTTTGAAGATGCCAAAGACAAATTGTTTATGGGGCCTGAGCGTAAATCGATGGTGCTTCGTGAAGAAGAGCGTCGTGCTACGGCTTATCATGAAGCAGGTCATGCGATTGTGGCTGAAATGCTACCGGGTACAGACCCTGTGCATAAAGTAACGATTATGCCGCGTGGTTGGGCATTGGGTGTGACTTGGCAATTGCCTGAGCAAGATGCGATTAGCCATTATAAAGACAAAATGTTGAATGAACTTTCGATTTTGTTTGGTGGTCGTATTGCGGAAGAAGTCTTCATCAATCAAATGTCAACCGGTGCTTCGAATGACTTTGAACGTGCAACCAAAATGGCACGTGCAATGGTGACCAAGTACGGTATGTCTGAAAAGATGGGTGTGATGGTCTATGAAGATGATTCTCAGCAATCCTTTATGGGCAATATTGGTAGCCGTACCATTTCAGAAACGACTCAACTTGAGATCGATCGTGAAGTGCGCCGCATTTTGGATGAGCAGTATAAAGTTGCGCGTGATATCTTGGAAAATAACAAAGATATCGCACATGCCATGGTGAAAGCTTTGATGGAATGGGAAACCATTGATCGTGAGCAAATCCGTGACATTATGGAAGGTCGTGAGCCAAATCCACCGAAGGTGTATGTTGCAGAGAATCCTGTGCTTGATGTAACACCCGCGGACAGTGCGACAACACCACCGCCGTTACCATCTTTGCCGAAAGTTTAAGATTGTAAATTAATAAAAAGAGTCTCTGTGGAGGCTCTTTTTTTTATCTTGCAAACATTCTGCATAAAACAAATGACAGCTTGAAAATATCTCTTGCTAGAATAAAGCGATAGAACAGTAAGGAAATTTGACATGCAACTCATGCCCTTGCCACAACGAACTTTGCAATGTGGAAAACTCAGTCTGGATTTATCTCAACCGCATGTGATGGGGATTTTAAATGTCACGCCAGATTCGTTTAGTGATGGTGGGCAGCACAATGAGGTGAATCAAGCGGTCGCATTTGCCTTAGAAATGATTGGAGATGGTGCAACAGTCATTGATATTGGAGGGGAGTCTACACGACCGGGTGCTTCGCCTGTGGCTGTAGAAGAAGAGATTCGCCGTGTAGTTCCTGTGGTAGAGGCTTTAGCACAACATGATGTGGTGATCTCTATTGATACCTCAGAGCCTGAAGTGATCAAAGCTGCCGTGCAAGCAGGGGCGCATATTTGGAATGATGTGCGTGCGCTTACACGACCTCACGCCTTAGCAACAGCGGCTGAGTTGAATATACCGGTTATGATTATGCATATGCGGGGTGAGCCCACCACAATGAATGCTTTGGATCAATACAAGGATGTAACTGAAGATGTGATGGCTGAACTCAAGCAAAGCATCGATGATGCTTTAAAGGCAGGAGTCAAGCCTGAAAACATTGTGATTGACCCAGGTTTTGGTTTTGCCAAAAATGCACAGCAAAATTTAAAACTACTGAATGAATTTCATAAGTTAAACAGTTTGGGTTATCCAATTTTATCGGCTCTTTCCCGTAAGCGCTTTATTGGTGAAGCCCTTGGTGGTGTAGATGCGCAGCAACGTGCTGTAGGCTCTGTGATGGGGCATATGCTGAGTATTCAGCAGGGTGCCTGTATGGTGAGAGCGCATGATGTTAAAGCGATGGTTGATGCGATTAAGGTCTGGTCAGCAATGCAAAATGCTTGATCTTAGGTAAGGATTAGATTTATTTGATACAGTTCACATTTTTGGCGAGATAATTTAGACTTTAGTTGTAAACGTTTTTACGATGAAAAATAATATTTTAAATATACTTTTGGTTGGGTAAATCAATTAATTTGTTTTTAATATTAGGTGAATTGTATCGTTTGTGGTATATAAACTCGGTTTTTGTTAATGCTAAAATTTGAGCTTTAATATGTTTAACGATTTACTCCTCCCAATGTTTGATGATGAATATTATCCAGATATTCTAGTTGCTGAAGTGAAGCAACTCATTGAGCAGTTTGCCAAAAAGGTAGCAAAAGCCAAATCTGATGATGATATTTACCGTTTCGCAGGTGAAACAGTAATTGAAATTAATGAAATGAAGCCGCAGTTTGAAGACCTGGAATCATCTTTGGATGATACGGCCGCGGATTATATTGCTGAAGCCATGATGATGGTGGTACAAGACGAAGGCTATCTCGAAATTGAGATGGAAGAATTGGTATCAAATAGAGAGTGGTAAATCACTCTCTATTTTTTTGTCTGACTTTTAAGCTCCAATAAATATTTTCACTTTTATCGCGAATAAGATAGCCTGTTAGCCAAGCTAAATTCACAGTACCATCCATTCTTTTGGAAAGTTTAATTTTTTCATTGAGCCAATCTAGATGGGTTTTATAGCATTTATCAATATCATAAGTTTCCCAAGATGAATAATCTTCATTCCTGTCTCTGATCTCAATAAAAAGGCCAGCCAATTTACCACTAGAGTTAAAGTTTAAATGCATCTCTAAATCTAATTCCAATATTTGAACCAATTGAATCTTGTGATTGTTTTCTAAAATCTGATATCGATCACCTAACTTTTTTTTGGGAATAACTTTTAAGTATTTTTTGGGATTTATAAAGTTTTCATAACAATTTAGATGTAATGAATTGCCTTGATCTTTGAACAGAATGCCAGCGCTTAATAATTTTTCTTTGAACTCGGGGAAATTTGTATGAAGTGGAATGAAAATATCATTGATACGTAGATCACCATGAGTTGGGTCAAAAATAAGAGATTGAATAGTACTGGACATGCTGAGAGCACCAATTTTATTGTTATGGAAAATTAAGACTTTCTATTTTAATGGATCATATCTAAATTTTAGACATAAAAAAACCAGCGCTAGGCTGGAGATTTTATTGCACCATTATTCTGTAAGAGAAGAATGGTGCCCGAGGCCAGACTCGAACTGGCACGCTTTGTGGGCGGGGGATTTTAAATCCCCTGTGTCTACCGATTTCACCACTCGGGCATGAGCGCAATAATAGAGGACGAAATAACAGTTGGCAAGAGCATTTCTAACTAATTGCTTTGTTTTCAATCAAATCATGCGCTTGTGTGCAAAATTTAATAAATATTCTGTAAAGGATGGCTTGAAAGGGTATTACATAATGCTATCAAGATAGTGTTCAAGATCAACATGTTTATAGGTCATACACAATTTATTCTCAAGATTAATCAGTTCGATGTGCAAATCCACAAACTGTTTCTTTTGTTTGACTAAGGTTTGATAGTGTTCAGTGTCTTTTTTATTGATTAAGAGTTTGAAATTAAGTCTCAGTACCTGCTTGTAGGTCCAAAAGCAGATTCGACGTACTTGCTGTAATTCGTGATATTGCACTGCTGTGGTGGTGGGGCGAAACATATTCTCTTTGTAGAACTTCACAAAGCCAAAGCTCAGTGTGGCTAAGAAAAAAAGCACCATCAGTAGCCAGCTTTCAGCAAAGGCGATATTTAAACTTTGAAGCACGATCAGTGCAGTAAGCTTCAGTGGTGTGTGTTGCAGTTGGTTATAGAGCGAGGTGCTACTGTGCTTAATCTGTTTAATAATGATTGGGCAGATCAGCATTAAAAACAGCATGATCCCTAAAGCGGATAAGGAGAAAGCTTTAAAGTAGTGAATTTCAGCAAAAGAGCGATAGATCATTTCTCCAAAAGCATAGGACAGTGAACCGAAGATCATTAGTGCCAACGCCCAAGGAATAAGTTCTTTAAGCTCATCTAAGATGCCTTGAGTTTTAATTTGACCATAGAACAAAAAGTTGCCTTTAAATGCACTTGGATAAAGTTCATGAAGCTGTTGCAGAAACTGCTCAGATTTTTGATTGCGAATCATGGGAGGGGTAAAGCGAAAAATGTAATTGTAATATATATGAATTCTTAAGTTTTAGACATAAAAAAACCAGCGCTAGGCTGGAAATTTTATTGCACCATTATTCTGTAAGAGAATAATGGTGCCCGAGGCCAGACTCGAACTGGCACGCTTTGTGGGCGGGGGATTTTAAATCCCCTGTGTCTACCGATTTCACCACTCGGGCATTTTAACAAGATGGAGGCGGAGGTCGGAATCGAACCGGCGTACACGGAGTTGCAGTCCGCTGCATGACCACTCTGCCACCCCGCCATGTCTTGTTGATGCGTATATTATCAAGCTCTGAAAAAAAAACAATACTCCATGTGGTGTATATGTGCATAAAAACGGCATATAGCGAAAAATAATGAAAATAATCATGTATTATGTGCAAAATTGATTCATATCATCACTTGGAGAAGTGCCGTGGCATTAGTTTTAGATGGTCGTGCATTGGCGAAGCAAATTGAAGCTGACTTGTTGACTCGCGTAGAAGCGTTGAAAGAGAAAACAGGTCGTACCCCAATTTTGGCGACTATTTTAGTGGGTGACGATGGTGCATCTGCGACTTATGTACGTATGAAAGGGAACGCTTGCCGACGTGTCGGTATGGATTCATTGAAAGTTGAACTTCCAACTGAAACCACAACAGAACAATTATTGGCTGAAATTGAAAAACTCAATGCTAATCCAGATGTTCACGGTATTCTTTTACAACATCCAGTTCCTGCGCAGATTGATGAGCGCGCATGTTTTGATGCAATTTCACTTGCAAAAGATGTGGATGGGGTAACTTGCTTGGGTTATGGTCGTATGGCGATGGGTGAGGCTGCTTATGGTTCTGCGACACCTGCCGGCATCATGACGATTCTAAAAGAAAATAACATTGAAATTGCAGCTAAACATGCTGTGGTGGTGGGCCGTTCTGCAATTTTAGGTAAACCGATGGCTGCAATGTTGCTCGAAGCCAATGCAACCGTGACCATTTGCCATTCACGTACCCAAGACTTAGCAAGCTTTGTGAACCAAGCCGATATTATTGTCGGTGCTGTAGGTAAGGCGGAGCTCATTCAAAAAGATTGGATTAAGCCGGGTGCAGTGGTGGTTGATGCAGGCTTCCATCCACGTGAGGGTGGCGGTGTCGGTGATATTCAATTACAAGGTATTGAAGAGATTGCATCCGCGTATACACCTGTACCGGGTGGTGTAGGTCCAATGACCATTACCACTTTGATTCGTCAAACGGTTGAAGCGGCTGAAAAAGCGCTAGGTTAATTTTTTACTTAAAAGATCTTAAAGTCACAACGGAGTCTTACTGTTGGGACTTATTAATTTAAGAAGCTCGTATGTTACTTTTGTTTCGGCGAAATGAGGAGCGAGCTACGCAAGAAAACCATTTGTCATCTGCTGAACTCGACATATTTTGTCTTTCGATTAATGATGTCGCAGAAACATTGTTAATTCGATTAAGGTCTGTCTCGTACAGCAGCAGACGACGATGTCGCGCACCCATTATGTTTATATATTCAAATAAAATCATCTCCAAGGCTTAATATGAGCTGTACTTTCCAATTTCCTAAAGCACCGGAACATCTACTTAAAGCTTTGCATGACGTGATTCCATATTGTGAATTGCATGCACAGCAGTTACCTGAAACGCCGATTTCCCTGTGGTTGATTCCCCCTGTCTTTCCAACAGACAAACTCGATGATGAGGTGATTCGTCGGATCTGGAACGATACGCCGTATTGGATCTTCTGTTGGGCTTCAGGTTTGGCTATGGCGCAATGCTTGTTAGCTGAACCACATCATGTTAAAGATAAAGTGGTTTTAGACTTTGGTGCAGGCTCAGGTGTCGTTGCAATTGCGGCAAAAATGGCAGGGGCAAAACGCGTCATTTGTTGTGATATTGACTCTGTTAGCTTAGATGCCTGCCGCGCCAATGCTGAATTAAATGATGTTGAGCTTGAATACTTAGATGATTTGTATAAAGCCGAGCAAGTCGATGTGTTACTGGCAGCAGACGTACTGTATGACCAATGCAATCGCTTCTTCTTGGATGAATTTTTAAAATTTGCGTCTGAGGTATGGGTTGCAGACAGTCGCGTGAAAAACTTTAGTCATCCTAAATATGAAAAATTGGATGAAAGAAGTGCAACCACTTGGCCTGATTTGGATGAATCGCCTGAATTTAGAAATGTGAGTTTTTATAAGACGCTATAAATAGCGTCTTTTTTATCTCTCAATCATTTTAATATTAAGAACAAGTGTAACGCACGACACTTAAAGTAGTTGGTTTGGTTTCAAGTGCCTGACGAGTTGCATAGTCATCACTACTGGTGTTGGTTTGGGTGTTAGAAAATCCAAAAGAGGTTCGGCTTTGACCTAAGCGAATATTTTTTTGATCATTTTGTCCTAGGCTTGGATTGATAATTTCATTCACACTTAAAATATTCAGTTGGTAATTTTGATTACTTCCCAATACTTTTTGACATGCGCGCATGAGCTTATTTTGATCCAATTGCTGATCTTTACGCCCAGCTAGGGTATAAGCCAAAGTGGCACTATTTGTACTTTGATTTTCAATTTGATAGCCCGTCATGCCATTGTATTGACGAGGCGTGGTTTGACATGCGGTAAGTGCCAAAGTCATAAGGCTAAACCCCAGAAGAGCAGCATTTTTTTTCATTGTGACATCGTCCTGAATAAGTTGCTTTAAGTATGCCATAGCTTGTGTGGTGCTTTGATGGCTAAAAATGAAAAAGAGCTTTCTGAATTTTAAATTTTATCCAAGCTTATTGCTCAAATGGGTTTGCAATAGATCTTTTGCAAAAGTTGAAAAATGTTCAAAATTAAATAATAAAATGCAGCTTGAAAGGTTTCTTTTCACTTTGTGAGAAGGTGAGGATAAGGAAAATTTTCATATAAATTCTCTCCCTAACCCCTCCTTTTAAAGGAGAGGGAGCTTTAGTTATGAATTAAATCGTGGTTAAAATTTGATTTATGCAAGAAGTTTAATATGGGATGGATTAAAATCTATAGAGATATACATTGCATAAAAAAAAGGTCACCGAAGTGACCTTTTTAGATAGCTCAACTTAAGCTGATTTAACCGCTTCTAAAAGCTCATTTTGACGTGCTTTAAGAGCCGCTGGTAAACGATCACCCAATTTATCAAACAATTCAGTGTGGCTTTCAAGCTCTTTGATCCATTGATCTTTATCTTGTGAAGTCACCAAGTCAAATTGTTCTTTGGTAAAGTCTGAACCCGCCCAGTTCAATTGTTCGTAAGTTGGAACACGACCAATTGGAGTATCAACAGCAGTTGCACGACCTTCACAACGATCGATGATCCACTCAAGAACACGCATGTTTTGACCGAAACCAGGCCATACGAAGTTGCCTTCAGCATCACGACGGAACCAGTTTACGTTATAGATACCCGGAAGTTTATTGCCAGCAGCTTCAGCTTTTGCAGCAACTTGCTCGCCCATTTCTAACCAGTGAGTGAAGTAATCCGCCATGTTGTAGCCAGCGAAAGGAAGCATCGCAAATGGGTCGCGACGTACCACACCTTGTTGACCTACAGCAGCAGCAGTGGTTTCAGAACCCATCGTTGCAGCTTTATACACACCATCCACCCAGTCAAATGCTTCTGAAATTAGAGGCACTGTGTCTGCACGACGACCACCGAAGATGAACGCAGAAATTGGAACACCAGCTGGATTTTCCCAGTCAGCATCGATAGAAGGGCATTGACCCGCAGATACAGTGAAACGAGCGTTTGGATGTGCTGCTTTTTCTTCACCAGTGTGTGGTTGTCCTTTCCAGTTCGTAAGATTTGCAGGCGCTTCTTTAGTTAGACCTTCCCACCAAACTTCACCGTTGTCTGTTACTGCAACGTTGGTATAGATCACGTCTTTGTGCAATGTTGCCATACAGTTCGGGTTGGTTTTGGTATTTGTACCAGGAGCAACACCGAAGAAACCAGCTTCAGGGTTGATTGCATATAGACGACCATCTTCACCTGGTTTGATCCAAGCAATATCGTCACCTACAGTTTCAATTTTCCAACCTTCATAACCTGCTGGTGGAATTAACATAGCAAAGTTGGTTTTACCACACGCTGATGGGAATGCAGCAGCGATGTAGTGTTTTTCGCCTTGTGGGTTTGTCACACCAAGGATCAACATGTGTTCAGCCAACCAACCTTGTTGACGACCCATGTAAGATGCAATACGTAACGCTAGGCATTTTTTACCGAGCAATGCGTTACCGCCGTAACCAGAACCAAATGACCAGATTTCACGCGTTTCTGGATAATGCACAATCCATTTATCCGGGTTGCACGGCCAAGCAACGTCTTTTTGACCTTCTTCGAGTGGCGCACCAACAGTATGAACACAAGGAACATATTCGCCGTCAGTACCCAAAACGTCATAAACAGCTTTACCTATACGAGCCATTTTTGACATGCTGACTGCAACATAAGGAGAGTCAGTCAATTCGATACCGATGTGTGCAATATGAGAACCTAAAGGACCCATAGAGAAAGGTACAACGTACAAAGTACGACCTTTCATAGAACCATCAAATAAACCGTTTAATCGTGCACGCATTTCAGCAGGCGCTTCCCAGTTGTTGGTTGCACCAGCATCTTCTTTGTTTTCTGAACAAATATATGTACGACCTTCAACACGAGCAACGTCAGAAGGATCAGAATTCGCTAAATAAGAACCAGGATGTTTTTCTTGGTTAAGTGCTTGCATGGTGCCATTAGAGATCATCAAATCGATATAACGTTGATACTCTTCAGGGCTACCGTCACACCACTCAATTTTCGCTGGCTTAGTTAATTGTGCAATCTCTTCCACCCATGCAATAAGCTGAGGGTGACGAACGAATTCTGGTGCGTTCACTTGGGTCATGGTGAGGCCTATATCAAATGTGTACAATTGGCGTACAAATAACAATCCAAACCTAAAAAAAGATGTTTGGATTTGAGTATGAAAAAAGTGGCTGTATTAAAGCATATTTCAATAAAAAAAATAAGACCAAAGGCTAAATTGGGGAATGAGAACTATTTTTATATAACCAAATGAAATATAAGTATTTTATAAATTATTTACGGTCTTAATTGTAAAATTGATTAACTTGATGTTTAGTATTTTTGTAATAAATAGTCTTATATATGAATCATTTGACATAAATTAAAATGATTCGTTATTGATCGATTGTATAAATCAGCATAATCAAAATTTTACATAAAGGGGCTATTTTTTCGAGCTCAATTGGTCGAAATTATTCAAAAATAAGTACAGATACAATAAATGATGAATATGTCCTTAAAACCTTTATCGATGATATATAACGAAAAGTCAGGGTTTCACGCCAGTAAAAATGATCAAATTTATGAACAATTAATGACATTATGGACTGAGCAAGGCTTTGAAATTCAAGTCTTTGATATCGCTTCAGAAGCAAGCATTGAGGTGTTAATGCAAAAGGTGGTCAGTCGCCATCAACAGTACACAGATCATGGTGTGATAGTGGCAGCAGGCGGAGATGGAACCCTTAATGCCGTCGCATCGCAATTGCTCAATCAAGAAATTCCGATGGGGATATTGCCGCTTGGTACTTTTAACTATGTGGCGCGGGTTTTAAATATTCCGCTTGATTTATTAGAGGCAGCCAAGATTGTGGGCACAGGTGAAGCACGGGCTTCACATGTGGCTCGCATTAATGATCATATCTATTTAAACAACGCCAGTTTGGGCTTGTATCCTTTATTTATTAAAAAACGTGAATTGTATAATCAAAAATTTGGTCGCTTTCCTTTACATGCTTATACCTCAGGATTGGATGTTCTGATTCGTGATCGTAAAGAACTGAAACTCGAATTGGAAGTGGATGGCACAAAATATCCAGTCAAAACACCGTTACTATTTTTTGGTAACAATCAACTTCAACTCGAAGAGATGAAATTAAAAATTGCCAAGTGCGCCGAGCTTGGAGAAGTGGCAGGAGTGATTCTTGCCAAGAGTGATAAAGCCACTTTATTTAAGACTTTATTTCAATTAATTCGAGGCAACTTGGAAAAGGCGGCAGACGTTTATAGTTTTAGTGGAGAGCAGGTCGCGGTATATTCTAAAAAATCATCACTGACCATTGCCATTGATGGTGAACTCATGGAAATAAAAACACCACTCCATTTTTCAGTGGCAAAGAACGCTTTAAAAATTATGGTGCCATATGATTCTGCATCTGTCTGATCTGCATTTTGGTACCGAAAAAATTGAATGTATCGAAGCGATACAGCGTTTTTGTCAGTTGCATCCACCTGAAGCGGTGGTGGTCAGTGGTGATTTGACTCAGCGCGCTCGGTTTAAACAGTTTTATGCTTGCAAGCAATTCTTAGAAAGCTTAGACAGGCCTTATATTGTGATTCCGGGCAATCACGATATTCCGCTGTATCATCTATGGAATCGTTTCTTTAGTCCTTTTGCACGTTATCAACTATTTTTTGGGCAGATGGAAAGCGTTTTGGAAACCGAACATTTCTATATTGTCGGTCTAAACAGTATCCGTCGGCGATATCACACCCGAGGCTATATTTCGCTTGAGCAAATTGAACGCACGGATCAGTTACTGCAACACGCCCCACCAGACAAAATCAAACTGATTTTGGCACATCAACCTTTTTATACCCCACCTGATGATCAGCATGGGATTAAGGATTGTCCAGTATTAGGCAAAATGGCTTTAGAGATGTGGGCGAAATCAGGTTTAAATGGATTATTGCATGGGCATTTACACCAAAGTGCATTCTATAATTTGAATGAGATTTACAATTTAAACGCTCATCATCCCATACTCGAAATTCATGCCGGGACAGCAACCTCTTATCGTCTGCATCACGGACTTCCCAATGGCTTTAATGTGATTGAAAATAATATGGATGTGCATCCTTATTATTTTGAAGTAGCGCGACAAGATTTTATTTTAGATCAGCGAATCATCGAAAAGGCTTAAATCGCCTAAATTCGTCTAAAAAAAACACAAAAAGTTCATTTTTTTTAATTTTTCCCCTTGAAGCGTTTTTTTCCATCCCCACAACAGTGTCATCAAATCGATTTTATTCGATGATGACCGATGGAATAAAAACGTCATCATCTTTTGACCAAAAAAGACTAAGTCTGATGGAGTTTACTATGAGCAATATTCGTCCTTTACACGACAACGTTGTGATTCGCCGTGTTGAGAAAGAAACTAAAACTGCTGGTGGTTTAATTTTAAGTACTTCAGCAGCTGAGCAACCTGCTCAAGGTGAAGTAATTGCAGTGGGTAACGGTAAAGTCACCGACAACGGCGTTCGCGCTTTAGACGTTAAAGTGGGCGACAATGTATTGTTTGGTACCTATGCAGGTACAAAAGTAAAAGTTGCAGGTGAAGAACTTCTGATTATGAAAGAGTCTGATATTTTAGCGGTTCTAGAAGGTTAATTCAGAACGCTATTCAGTACTTTTTCTTTGCAAGTAAATTGTAAAATTTTAAAAATATTTGGAGTTAAACATGTCAGCTAAAGACGTAAAATTTGGTGATTCAGCTCGCGCGAAAATGATTGCGGGTGTTAACGTTCTTGCAGATGCAGTGAAAGTCACTTTAGGTCCTAAAGGTCGTAACGTTGTGATTGACCGTTCTTTTGGTGCACCGCACATTACTAAAGATGGTGTAACCGTTGCCAAAGAAATTTCACTTGCTGACAAATTTGAAAACATGGGCGCGCAATTGGTTCGTGAAGTGTCTTCTAAAACCAATGACATCGCAGGTGACGGTACAACAACCGCAACTGTATTGGCGCAAGCGATCTTAAATGAAGGGATCAAATCAGTAACTGCTGGTATGAACCCAATGGATCTTAAACGTGGTATCGACCTTGCGGTTAAAGCGGTTGTTGAAAACATTAAAGCAACGGCTAAACCAGCATCTGATACGAAAGCGATTGAACAAGTGGGTTCGATTTCTGCTAACTCTGACACCACAGTAGGTAAACTCATTGCACAAGCAATGGAAAAAGTAGGTAAAGAAGGCGTAATCACTGTTGAAGAAGGTTCAGGCTTCGAAGATTCTCTAGATGTTGTAGAGGGTATGCAGTTTGACCGTGGTTATATCAGCCCATACTTTGCAAACAAACAAGAGACTTTAACGGCTGAACTTGAAAATCCGTTCATTCTTCTTGTTGATAAAAAAATCAGCAACATTCGTGAATTGATCGCAGTACTAGAAGCTGTAGCTAAAACAGGTAAACCACTGCTTATAATTGCTGAAGATGTTGAAGGCGAAGCATTGGCTACCCTTGTTGTCAACAACATGCGCGGCATTATCAAAGTATGTGCAGTGAAAGCACCTGGCTTCGGTGACCGTCGTAAAGCAATGCTTCAAGATATCGCAATCTTGACTGGCGCAACTGTGATTTCTGAAGAAGTAGGTATGTCTTTAGAAACAGCTTCTCTACAAGACTTAGGTACTGCGCATAAAGTAACAGTATCTAAAGAAAATACTGTACTTGTGGATGGTGCGGGTGATGCAGCTCAAATCGCGGATCGTGTTAAACAAATCCGTGCGCAAATTGAAGAATCTACTTCTGAATACGACAAAGAAAAACTTCAAGAACGTGTTGCTAAATTAGCAGGCGGTGTTGCAGTGATTAAAATTGGTGCTGCAACAGAAGTTGAAATGAAAGAGAAGAAAGACCGTGTTGATGACGCACTTCACGCAACGCGTGCTGCGGTTGAAGAAGGTGTTGTTGCTGGTGGTGGTGTTGCACTGGTACGCGCTGCATCTGCACTTGACGGTTTAGTGGGTGCAAACGATGACCAAAATGTTGGTATCAACATTTTACGTCGTGCGATCGAAGCGCCACTTCGTCAAATCGTTGCCAATGCAGGTGATGAGCCTTCAGTGGTGATCAACGCTGTGAAAAATGGTGAAGGTAACTACGGTTACAACGCTGCATCAGGTGAATATGGCGATATGTTAGAAATGGGTATTCTTGACCCAGCTAAAGTAACGCGTTCTGCACTTGAGCATGCTGCATCTGTAGCAGCGTTAATGCTTACAACTGAATGTATGATTACAGACATTCCAGAAGATAAACCAGCAATGCCTGATATGGGCGGTATGGGTGGCATGGGCGGTATGATGTAATTCATCAACTGACTATTGAAATCAAAAAACCCCCATGTATGGGGGTTTTTTACATTTTGATAAATATAAGTATTTGTTAAATAATGAAATTAGAATTTTTTGTGAAAAAAAGTACGACTTTGGTGTATAAAATGTTGGCGAAATTAAAGAAATAGTTTATAGTTTGATCAAAATATGATTGATGCTACTTAAATGAAAAACAATCAAATCAATAATCAGAACTCTAATATTGAAGATCATGAAGAATTTATTTGGGTAAACAAGAATGAAATAAAGTCTCTATATAGCAAACTGATTGAATACGAAACTCAGTTGTCCCTCTACAAAGAAATGTTGAAAAAAAATGCAGTGAATGACTCGATTAGCATTTACTAAATTCTTCTATTAAGTCTTCAACAATTTTTCTCTGTCCAAAAGTTAAAGATTTTATTTTTACAATTAAATCAACATCTTTTGAATTGGCGTTTGCTCGGTTAAAGGTCATCGAACTGTTTGAGTCTTGATCACCAAATCTAAGCCATTGTGTAGAAACGTTTAACCATAGGGATAGAATGAGTAGCTTATCTTGATTCGGAATCGCTTTGCCTAGTAACCAATTATTAGCAGATTGTACGCTGACTGGCTGACCAGAATAACGATGATTAAATTCTCTGGATAAGTAAGTCGGACTAATTGGATGTTTAGCTTGAGTAAGGGCTTGTTTTAAACGTAATGAAAAAGCAATTTTTTCGTCAAGATTACTCATATATCGCAATTTAAGAATAGAAAATATCAAATTATTTTAACTGAATTTTAAATTTTTACATGTGAATTTTTGTAGATTGGATAAAAATTAGTGGACTATTCAGTTTGTTTTTTAACCCATTAAATTTAAATTATTAATATTTAATTAATTTAGTTAAAAAATAAGCTAAAGATTTAATAAAAACCGATTGAAATCATGGTATCAATCAAGTGATTTGTATAAATCAAAAATTGAATATTTTTATTTTTAAATATTTTTAATAAACAATTGCTTATATAATAATTAATAAGATCATTTTGTTTTAATCAATTAAAAATTGAAAATAAATCAAAAATTGATTGATATTAGTGTTTCAATTTGTATATGATTAGCCCGTAACCGCGCTGGTGGTTGGTCATGAATGGTAAAGACTCAAGAAAACCATACATCCGAAAAAAGTTTTGCTGGTTTGCATCGATCCTAGGGTGAACCAGTCTTTTTATAAAAACTGAAGGGAAAATTTAAATGAAATTCCAAAAAACGCTTTTAGCAGCAAGCTTAGCAATCGCAGCAGCATCAACAGTAAACGCAGCAGTTGTTTCTCAACAAGCAATTCCAGTACAGGTGACTGAAAATTTAGCAAATTCTAAATATGTATTTAGTGATTTAGAATATGTTGATGCTAATGATCTTAGCACTGGTGTATATGCAGTACAGGCTCCTGTACATAGTGAATTAGCTTCAACTTATAATAAAAATGTAAATGGTGAAGTTCGAGTTGCAAATGATTATTTACCTGAATTAAGTACTATTCTTAATGGTACTCGTGAGGTTGGTATTGATTTAGGCTCTCAATCTGTAAGCGGTGTTGGTAACGCTGGTTCAGCTGTAAAATATGACGTATTCAAATATACAGGTGAGAATGGTCAAGTTGTATATCGCTTCCAAAACCCAACTACTGGAAAATACATTGACGGTTTCTTCCGTAATGATGGCAATGGCAACCTTGTTGAATATACTGGCGCTGTAGACTTGAACTCACTACAAAAAGGTGGTCAGATCGATGGTCGTACAGGCTCTACAACAAATTCAGGCTTCGAAAATAAAGTTATCAATGGTGAGCACGTACTTTACGGTTATCAAGGTGCAACTTTGACTACAGCAGGAAGTGTTGATGGTACTATCGTTGCTCCAGATGGTTCTAACACTGAAGAATATGTAGGTGGTACATTTGGTAAAGTAAATGCTGCTGCTGGTGATATTCGTTATGTTCAGTCAGGTATCATCGCTAATACTGGCGATTATTCAAATGGCCTGAATGGAGATGGTTATCTAGATCCTTCAAAAAATATTTATGGTGTAAGTGCACGTGACAATAATAATGTAACTATGCTTACAGGCAATGGTATTGCTCTAGCAGATTTAAGCTCTGCTGGTAGTCTCCAAACTGACGGCAGTGTTGCTAATCGTACATTAATTAAGCAAGATGTTGGTGGTGTACAAAAAACTCGTGAATATTCAGTTGACGGTAAGCGCGTTTTAGAAGTTTACAATGATGATGCTGGACGTGAACTAGCTTCTCAATACTACGAAATTATTGGTAATGGTGCAGACTTAGCTGAATGGAATGGTTCTACTCCAGTAGCGGGTTCTCATATTAAAACTGGTACTGCAGCTTATACATCTGGTACTTTTGATGTAAATAAAGTTCACAACACTGTAACTAATAAAAATGTAACGTATAGCGAGACTAAACAAGTTGTTGTACAACAACAAGTTAAAGCTGGTATTACTAACCCGAATGCTGCAACGACTGATATTGATAAAACTTTCAGTGAAGCACCAACTTCTGAAACAACACAGTATGTTTCTACAGGTGTAATCAAAGAAAACAGTGGTTCAAATGTTTATGGTACAGAAGTAGTTAAGAAAGTAACTGCTGATGGTAAAACAACAGAAGAAAAAACAACGATCACTGCTTCTGGTATTGACACTACAGGCGTAATCAATGCAGCTGACTACCAAATTGGTGGTGTAAGTATTGTTGATGGTATTAAAACTTCTGTAGATTCAGCAGTAGCTGATGCTTCTCAAGCAATTGATGCTAAAGTTGCTGAAGTAGATGAGAAAATCGTTGAAGTTGATTCACGTTTAACTCAATTTAATGCAGACGCAGCTAAAATCAACGGTCGTGTTGATCAATTGAATAACCGTATTGATGACGTAGAGAAAACTGCTTACCGTGGTGTTGCAATTGCTTTAGCTGCTCAACAAGCAATTCCTAACTTAGGTGCTGGTCAAACTGCTGTATTCGGTGGTGCTGGTGTATATGAAAGCGAAGGCGCTGGTGCTTTAGGTCTTGCTACTGTACTTAAAGACGGTCGTACATCATTCAGCGGTGCAATCGGTGTTGCTGGTGGCGGTGAAGTCGGTGGTCGTGTTGGTGTAGCTTACGTGTTCGGCGGTAAATAATTTCATTACACAATGAAGTTTAAAAAATCCCCACTTTAAGTGGGGATTTTTTTTAGCCAATATGATTAAGACGTTTGATCGATTTAATGTTTTCAATATATTTAGAATAAATCACTGAACTTTATATAAAAATTAAATCTAATTTTACTCTTAGAAGAGGAATTTGGAGTAATGTGTTAATTTTTTTTTAAATATCAGGCAAAATAGCAAAGCATACTTGAACAACAAGCCATTCTAAAATTTTAACAATATCAGATAAATAAGAGAGAAGAAATGAAAGCGTTATCCCTCGCTTTATTGATGAGTTTAAGCAGTCTTGCATTTGCTCAGGCAGACGTCAGCATTCAATCCAATGTTTCAAAGGCACAGTCAGGTTTTTATAACTACCAATTTGGTCCATATAAAATTGTGGCTTTACAAGATGGCAGCAATCAATTAAATCGTGAGCTTTTTAATCAAAATATTTCTAATGAAGAACGTACCGCGCTTTTTCAGCAACTGAATATTGAAAATACTTTAGCAACATCGGTAAATGCTTTTTTAATTGATGATGGGCATTCCTTAATGTTGGTCGACAGTGGGGCAGCCAGTTGTTTTGGAGATCATTTGGGTTCTGTCGCAAAGAACATTGAAGCAGTGGGCTATAAACTGTCCAATATTCAAACCGTATTTTTAACCCATCTACATCCGGATCATGTTTGTGGTATCAGCAACGCAGGTAAGGCGGTGTTTCCACTGGCAACATTGTATGTACATGAAGATGAAAGCAAATATTGGCTTGATCCAAATACAGTGACCACACTGCCAAGCGCATCGCAACAAAAATTTAAACAAACGGTTATACATATTCAACAAGCGATTGAACCCTATCAAAAAACCTCAAGTTTTCGAACCTTTAAAGATGGTGCGGTGATCAACGGGTTAGAGGTGATTAATACCACAGGTCACACGCCGGGACATCGTAGTTTTAAATTGGTGAGTGGCGATCAAACGCTCGTCTTCTTGGGGGATGTTGTACATTCACATCAGTTGCAATTTGAACAACCGAAACTGTCTGTTGATTTTGATACCGATCCAGTCAAAGCATCGGAAACACGAATCAAAACCTTTGATGCGTTGGCACTGAATAAATCGGTGGTGGCTGCTGCGCATTTGCCTTTCCCAGGGATTGGTCAGATTGCGTTAAATGGAAACTTGAAATATAAATGGATGCCGCTAGGCTCACCTGCAACACCTGCAACACCTGCAACACCTGCAACACCTGCAACACCTGCAACACCTGCAACACCTGCAACACCTGCAACACCTGCAACACCTGCAACACCTGCAACACCTGCAACACCTGCAACACCTGCAACACCTGCAACACCTGCAACACCTGCAACACCTGCAACACCTGCAACACCTGCAACACCTGCAACACCTGCAACACCTGCAACACCTGCAACACCTGCAACACCTGCAACACCTGCAACACCTGCAACACCTGCAACACCTGCAACACCTGCAACACCTGCAACATCTGCATTGATAAATCCTTCGGCTGAGAAAGCTTTACCCGAAGTGGTGGAGGTTGCAAATGGTACAGTGGCTGAACCTGTAGTAAATGAAACAGTTAAAAAAGTCAGTGAATCCACCAACATCTCGATTCAAGAATCCATTCGTAAAGAAGTGACTCATACAACTGAAGCAACTCAGTAATGCTAAAACATGAATCTTAAAAAAAGAGGCGATTCGCCTCTTTTTTATTGGGGTATGAAAATTCAAGGTTTCGTTGCAGACTTTAAATATGCAGTTAATGCCTGTCGAGCCAATGCAGGATCATCGGTAAATACACCATCAACACCCGCTTGAAAGAAGCGTTGTAATTCTTTAAGTGAGCCTGATGCACAGCGTTCCTCAATGACGTCATTACAGCGGTGATAGGCAGACAAAAAGCCATTTTCAGGTCGAAAAGTATAGGGATGCACTTTTAATCCTACCGCATGTGCATCTTGAATAAAGCTCGTAGTAGCGTTGGCATCGCTGTTGGAAAAGATATAAGTTTTACTCGGTCCCACGCCATCGGCATAACTTGCGATGTCTTTAAGTCCAGAAGCCAAAGCTAAATCAAGATAATTTTTTGGATTGCCTGATGCAACAAAATCGGCAGGAGAGGCTGTAGGTGAATCTAAAAGTTGAATAATTTTTGCATTTTTTAGGCTTTTGTGAAGACTCAATTGTTGCCTGAAATATTTCAAATTCGCCACTTCAAAAGACTGTAAATAGATCGGTGCAATTTCACGGGTATAACTGTATTTGGCTAAGGTCTTAAGTAAGGCATCTTCCATCGCCAAGCCATTTTTTTGGAAATAGCTGGGATGTTTGGTTTCAATATATAAGCCGACAACTTTCCCGGTTTTTTGATAGTTTTTTTCAGCCAATTGAATAATTTCATCTAAAGTCGGAATAGTGAATTGATCATTGTATTGGGTGTTGGCAGTCCGATATTCAGGAATACGTTCGCGCGCACGAACATTTTGATTCAGTTCATTATAACTGAAGTCTTCAGTGAACCATCCTTTTAAGGTCACACCATCAATAACTTTGCTTTTTTCACGATCTTTAAATTGGGCTAAAGTGCTGATATTGGTGGTGCCACCAATTTCATTTTCATGACGTGCGACCAAAATGCCATCCTTAGTGGACACCAAATCCGGTTCAATAAAATCAGCACCATCATCCATGGCTTTTTGATACGCTGCTAAAGTATGTTCAGGACGCAGCGCACTGGCACCACGGTGACCGACAATGATAATTTTAGCTTCTGTATGGGGTGGGGTTGCTGGATTTGAACTTTGATCTGAATCATGATCATCGTCATTACAGCCATTTAAAAGGGCTAAAAGACAAAGACTGAGGGCAATTTTTTTTATCATCATGAACTCTGATTGTGTTGTTTGATCTGAGTATGGACTGGGCTGTTTTTCAAATTGATGACAGGTCTATGATGGAGACGTTAAATAGGATGGAAGAGCATCTAGATTCTGAAAAATGATCTTCATATTTTCTCCTTAATTGCCTCAATCTAAAGACTTTCTGTTATTTTTCTTGTGTTTTGAACAGGAGTCACGGAAGATCATTCTGTTTGTTATATTTTGTATAGATAGAAATTTTTCCACTCAATTGATTGTGAAATTAAAATAATGCTCTCTAAGTTTTTTATTGAACGTCCTATCTTTGCTGGTGTGCTTGCGATTTTCGTAATGGCCATAGGCCTGTTTTCGGTACTGAATTTACCGATTGAACGTTATCCCGATATTGCACCGCCACGAATTGCGATTAGCACCAGTTATTCCGGCGCGGATGCTGAAACCGTAGAGGAAAGTGTTACCCAAGTTTTAGAACAACAAATTAAAGGCTTGGATCATCTGCTGTATTTCAGTTCAAGCAGTGACTCGAACGGACGGAGTCGGATCAATATCAGCTTTGAAAATGGGACCGATCCTGATACTGCACAGGTACAAGTGCAAAACTCGATTAACAGCGTACTCAATCGTTTACCTGAAGACGTACAACGACAGGGCGTGAATGTACTGAAATCCTTGGGTGATACCCATATGGTGATCGGGCTGTATGATGAAACCGGCAAAAGCAACAATATCGAATTGTCTGACTATTTACTGACCCATTTAGAGTCTGAAATTGCCCGTGTAGAGGGGGTGGGTGAGGTTGATGTTTTTGGTTCACAATTTGCCATGCGAATATGGCTAGATCCGAATAAACTGCGCCAATTCAAACTCATTCCCAGTGACATTCAACGTGCGGTTGAATCACAAAATACTCAGGTGGCTGCCGGAGGGGTAGGCGAGTTACCGGTTGCTTCAGAGCAGTATTTAAATGCCAAAGTGACCTCAGGTTCACGCTTAAAAACGGTTGATGAATTTAATCACATCATTATTAAAGCCACTCAATCGGGTGAATACGTTTATTTAAAAGATGTGGCTCGGGTGGAGTTGGGTGCAGAAAATTATCAAGCCTATAACACCATTAATGGTTTTCCATCTTCAGGTATGGCGGTGTCTTTGGCCTCAGGTGCCAATGCGATTGAAACCTCGAAACTGATTAAACAGACCGTCGATCATTTTTCTCATCAGTTGCCTAAAGGCTACAAAATGGTTTATCCAAGTGATAATACGCCCTTTGTAGAAGAATCGATTCATGAGGTGATCAAAACCTTATTTGAAGCGATTCTGTTGGTGATTGTGGTGATGTTCCTGTTCTTACAGAATTGGCGTGCCACGCTCATTCCTGCAATTACCGTCCCTGTGGTGATTTTAGGCACCATGGCGGTGCTGTATCTGTTTGGTATGAGCATCAATACCTTAACTTTATTTGCTTTGGTACTCGCCATTGGTTTGTTGGTCGATGATGCGATTGTGGTGGTGGAAAACGTCGAACGTTTGATGCAGGAACAGCAACTCTCTGCCAAACAAGCCTCGATTGAATCGATGCAAGAGATCAGTGGGGCATTGATCGGGATCACCTTGGTGTTAACTGCAGTATTTATCCCGATGGCTTTTTTTGGTGGTTCGACCGGCGTGATTTATCGTCAGTTTTCCATCACTTTGGTTACGGCGATGGCGATTTCATTGGCAGTGGCATTAATTTTAACACCAGCCCTATGCGCCATTATTTTAAAGCCCTCGCATACAGCTTATACCTGGGCAACTCGATTTAATGGTTTTTTAGATGCGCTTAAAACCCGTTATATCAAACTCTCAAGCTTAAGCATTCAGCATCGCTTGATCACCATCGTGATTGCTTTGGCTTTGGTGACTGTATTTGGATTGTTTTATCGGATTTTACCGACCAGTTTTTTACCCAGCGAAGATCAAGGTACATTGAGTGTACAAGTAACTTTGCAAGACAATGCACCCATGACGAAAACCATTGCCATGGGTGAGGAAGTACGTTCTTACTTCTTAGAGCAAGAAAAGGCCAATGTTGAATTGGTGATGTTGCGCTATGGACGTAACCGTTCAGGTACAGGTCAGCATTTGGCACAAGGCTTTATTAAGCTCAAACATTGGGATGATCGTTCGGGGCAAGAAAACAGTGCCGATGCGATTCGTGAACGTGCGTTGAAGCATTTTAAAAATAGTCAAAATGCCAAAGTGATGATCACCATGCCACCGGTGGTCAATGGTTTGGGTGATACCAATGGCGTAAATTTATGGCTACGTGATATTGATGGTCAAGGTCGTAATGTACTGGGTGAAAAATTTAATCAGCTCAAGTCTGAAGCTGAAAAATTTAAAGCCTTTGAAAACTTAGGCAAAAAAGCTGCACCTGATAAAGCCAAGCTTGAGGTGAAAATCGATCAAAAGGCGGCAATGGCATCCAACTTGGCTATTTCGGACATTAATAGTACCTTGTCTGCAGCTTTGGGGGGAAAATACATCAATGACTTTATTGATCGTGGACGCATTAAAAAAGTCATGATGCAAAGCGATGCGCTGTATCGTGCCAAACCTGAAGATTTAGAGTATTGGACGGTGCGTAACAGCAATGGTGAGATGGTGCCGTTTACCACTTTCTCACAAGTGTCTTGGAATGGTGGTCCTGAAATTGTCAATCGTTTCAATGGCTATACCGCAATTGAACTTGAAGCCGACAAAGCCAAAGGTGCGAGTACCGGTCAAGCGATGCAGGAAATCACTACGATGGTGGAAGGTGTTTCAGGGGTCGACTTGGCATGGAGTGGCATGGCTTTTGAGGAGCAAAAATCCAGTAATCAGTCTTTCTTACTGTATATGGTGTCGATTGGCTTTATCTTCCTGTGCTTAGCAGCACTGTATGAAAGTTGGAGTATTCCGACCGCGGTAATGAGTGCCATTCCACTCGGCATTGGCGGTAATATCCTGTTTAGTTATTTTGCCGGCTTTCCCAATGATATTTATTTCCAAATTGCACTGCTCACCACCATTGGTCTGTCATGTAAAAATGCCATTTTGATTGTGGAATTTGCCTATTTAGCACAACAGCGGGGGCAGGGTATCATTCAAGCCGCACTTGAAGGGGCAAGCCTACGCTTACGCCCGATTCTGATGACCTCTTTGGCTTTTGGTGCAGGGATTATTCCATTGGTGTTTGCCTTTGGTGCTGGCGCTGCAAGCCGTCAAGAAATTGGGATTAGCGTTTTAGGTGGGGTGATCTTTGCCACCATTTTGGTGTTGATCTTTATTCCCTTTATGTATGTGTTAGTGCGTTCAATCTTTAAGGTAAAAGCCAGCGAAACTGGATGTGAATAACATTTTTGAAGATTAAATTCGACGCACAATCTAAACCAAGTAACTTAACGTATAACGCCTCAGTCATCGCAAATGCTGAGGCTTTTTTAAAAGTTTTAGGCTTCAATAGGGCAGAGATATGCATTCAAAACTCAATTCAATGCTTTAAATAGATATAAGAACAGGCTGACTTGACTTAAGCACTGATTCATCTTTAGAAAATCATATTGATTGCTAGCCTAAAACACGCTATTAAAGGACTAAAGACCTAGAACAGACTGATATGCCCCAACAAAAAAAATTATCTCAAGCTGAAGTGATTCGTTTAGAACGCGATTTGGCAAAATTTGCCAATATGATGGACTCTGTGGTGCGGATTCCATTTACCAAACAAGGGGTGGGTGCAGATGCCGCACTCAGTACCATTCCCGTTGCAGGAGATATCGCAGGCTTTGTGCTGACCTGCTACGCCGTGGTCAAAGCCAAACAGATTGGTGTGCCACAAGAGAAACTCAATGGTGTGATTAAATTGGCGGTCATGGATGCAGTGGTCGGTTTTATTCCGGTCGCTGGAACCTTGTTTGATATTTTTATCCGTCCGAGTCGTAAAGCGTTAGACGTTGTTCATGAGCATATTCGCACAGAATATCAAATCCACAGTGAAGATCATGTGGTGCACCCATTTTTGCATGAAAAATTGGAACAGAAGCAACAGCAATCGGCTTTTTGGCGTAACCCAATCATTGCTTGGTTGTGGCTACATATACCGGATTTATTGGGTGCAATTGTGATTGTGGCTTTATTGCTGGCGACTTGGTTCGGTGGGGTTGCCTTATGGGAATGGATGCAAAATATGCATCATTAAAATCTTCTTTCAACATTAAAGATCAAATTGTAATTCCAATAAAAAGAAGCCTCACATTGAGGCTTCTTTTATGACACTTTAAACGCTCATCAACACTGGCTCTTAACGGCAGTCCAACTGACGCAATGCTTCGACACGTTGTTCAATGGTCGGATGGGTTTGGAATAAGGCAGCCAAGCTGAATCCTTCTTCACTACCCGCAGAAATCGCGAAAGCTTTCATTTCTTTTGGCATTTGATCCGGCAATTCTGTTTCCGCTTGTAGACGAAGCAAAGCGGAAATCATGGCATCTTTACCTGCTAAACGCGCACCGGCTTCATCGGCACGGTATTCACGGTAGCGAGAGAACCACATCACGATTGCAGAAGCAGCGATACCGAACACAATATCAAGCACCATAGTGATTATGAAATAACCCCATCCTGGCGCTTCACCTTCTTCACGACCAAACACATTACGGTCAATAAAATCACCCACCACGCGGGCAAAGAACATCACAAAGGCATTCACTACACCTTGCACCAGCGCCAGGGTCACCATGTCACCATTGGCCACGTGACCGATCTCATGTGCCAATACTGCACGAAGCTCATCTTTATTCATACGCTCAAGTAAGCCAGTCGAAACGGCCACAAGCGCATCATTCTTATTCCAACCTGTTGCAAAAGCATTGGATTGATAAGAAGGGAAAATACCCACTTCTGGCATGTTAATGCCTGAACGTTGTGCTAACTGTGCAATCTCTTGAATTAACCATGCTTCTGCTTGGTTACGAGGTGCATTTGGATCAATCAACTCTGTACCAGTTGTCTTTTTCGCAAGCCATTTTGACATGAACAGTGAGATCATCGAACCCACCATACCAAAGACAAAACACATTACGAGCAAGTTGCCTAAATTTAGACCGCCTGCACCATGGTAACGACCGACACCGAGTAGCGACAAGATAATGCCTGCTACAACCAGTACCGCGAGGTTGGTTAGCAAAAACAAACCAATCCGCATCATCGAGAAAATCCTCTTTTTAATAAATAATAATTTGGTTTTTGAATCAAAAACGATATCTTAAATATGCGTTCTGTGGCAATGAAATTCAAGTGGCAAACGTAAATTAATACAAAATAGCGCAATCTTGCAAAAATGCGTTAAATCAATGAATTAATTGGAAATGGTGATTTTGGCAGAAGCCATGGCATTGCTGGTCGAGTAACTTCGTGCAGGCATATCGGTATATGTCCCATCTTGAGTTCTGATAATCTCACGAGGTACATAATTAATGCTTGAATTGCTATAAGTTTTTGTACTCGAAGGCGTATTTGTTCCTTGAGCAATGAGTTGACCTGAAATATTGTTGGTCGATTCAGTATTAACACTATTCTGTGGTGAATTGTTCGCACTGATCGATAAACCATTGGCATAGAGGTTATTTAAACGACTGGTGACGCGACGTACATAATCTTGGGTTTCACGAAACGGTGGGATGCCTCCGTACTTTTGCACATTGCCTTCACCGGCATTATAGCCTGCAAGCGCCAACTGAATATTGCCATTAAAGCGTTTCATCAACCACGCCAAATATTTGGCACCGGCATGAATGTTTTGTTGTGGGTCATAGGCATTATTTACATTGAATCTTTTTGCCGTGGCAGGCATCAGTTGCATTAAGCCTTGTGCTCCAACAGGGGAGCGCGCTTGGGTATTAAAACCAGATTCGGTATGCATCACCGCTTTAATCAACCCTTCAGACACGCCATAGGTTTGAGCGGCTTGGCGAATGTAGCTGTCAAAGGCATTTTTATTGCGACTATAACTGGGTAAAACCGAGGCTTCAGAACTGCCCCAATTGCTATAACTGTGGATATTACTGTCAGGATAATAGGTTTTCTTTTCAATCTTTAAATTGCTGTTGCTGCTTTTTTTATTGGTCAGCAGGGTTGAACCACTACTTTCACGGTATTGATAGATGGTTTGTCCGGCAGAACTGTAAGTTGACAAGCATGCAAGCCCAATATTCCCAAGCAATAGCCAGCCATGACGACGAATCAATTTTTTCATTTTTTATAATTTAAATTTGTTTACCCCAATGTTATGAGGAGTTTATCAAAGTTATGCACAAAGAAATACGCTATGCTGATTTTTAACAATACATTTACAAAAAATCAAGTCTTAATTGTTGGGATAATATCCAAAAAAATTATTTATTTTTATTTATTTTCTACTGCTTGACACTCATAAGTTATTGATAATTAATGTTTAAAATGATTGGTTAAAAAATGATCAATCTAAGGGAGAGTCCCATCTAGCCTTGCGAAAAGTTTGTCAAGCCCCAATCCGTCCACAATTTTATCCACAGGTTTTGTGGAAAACTGTGGAAAAGTCCAAAATATAAGCAGTGTGGGTAAAAAATGAACGCAAGCGTGCATTTTAGATACGTGAATATGACAGCATCGTGAAATAAAAAAATGACCCTTAAAAAATAAAAATTCTTTAGATGCGATTAAGCATCGAATCGGCTAAAATTGTGCAGTATTTTTTTTATGGTTAATTTCGTCTATGTACTCGCCAGTTGAGTCCGATCAAGGATTTAATTTTAAGCCTGAACCGCCTACAAGCTCTGCTTATTATCGTTTGTTAAAGAAACTTCGTCGTCAAGTCGGTCATGCAATTCGTGACTACAAAATGATTGAAGAGGGTGACAAGGTCATGGTATGCGTGTCTGGTGGTAAAGACAGTTATACCATGCTGGATATTTTGCTTCAGTTTAAGCGCATTGCCCCGATCAATTTTGATGTGGTCGCGGTCAACCTTGACCAAAAGCAACCGGGTTTTCCTGAAGATGTATTGCCGCGTTATTTAGAAGAAAATAACATCCCGTATTACATCTTGGAAAAAGACACCTACAGCATCACCAAAAAGTTGACCCCTGAAGGCAAGACCTATTGTGCAGTATGTTCGCGCTTACGTCGTGGTTCGCTCTATGGTTTCGCGCAAGAAATTGGTGCGACTAAGGTGGCACTCGGGCATCACCGTGATGACATCATGGCAACCTTCTTCTTGAACTTGTTCCATGGCGGTAGCTTAAAAGCGATGCCACCGAAACTGTTGTCGTCGGACAAAAAGAACATTTTGATTCGTCCTTTGGCTTATGTTGAAGAAAAAGACATTATCAAATATGCGGAAATGCGTAATTTCCCAATCATTCCATGTAACTTATGTGGTTCTCAAGAGAACTTACAGCGTGCCATTATCAATGACATGTTACGTGCATGGGATAAAGAGCATCCTAAACGCTTACACAGCATTTTCGGTGCAATGCAGAATGTTTCGCCTTCACAATTAGCAGACCGTGATTTGTTTGACTTTGAAGCGCTGGATGCACAACGTGAGATTGATTTCACCGGCAGTTGTTCAACTGATTCAGCAGAAAGCAGCAAACGTATTGATATGGTCAATTTAGGCTTTATGGCGGATTAATCCTAATTTGTTCATTGAGTCAAAAAAAGCATCTCAATATTGAGGTGCTTTTTTTTGAGACTTTTGTAGCTTTATGGTTTAAGCAACCAAAGTGACGGGTTAAAAAATGAATCAAATCAGTAAAATGATCAATTGTTCCAAAAATGTATAAAGTCTCGATAGATTAAATCATTGACAAAATTACATTAAAATAAAAAACAGACAGTTCTTGTACAATCTTGAAATTGAATCAAAAAAATCGATAAAAAATTGAACATAGAGTACAAAAAAATTTGGTGCAGGATGAAATTATCGTGCTATAACAATACTCAAGCATTATGCTTCATCATGTGGTTGTCTTGGATAGATGGCACAATAAAATTGAATAAATACATTGAGGAATGAACATGCCTGCATTTTTAACTGATGATTGGTTTGCTAACGTTGAAAAATTAACAAATGAAGCTGGTGATTTAAACTTGCCACCATCACTTGCGAATTTAGCTTTAAACTTGGTTGTAACAGGTACTGAAGGTACAACTGAATTGGCACTAGACAGCGGTAAAATCGTAAAAGGTTCTTCTGCAAATGCCAAAACAACTTTGAACTTAGATGCAGATACACTGCGTAAAGTTTTCTTAGAGTTTGATATGGCTGCTGCAATGCAAGCATTCATGACAGGCAAAATCAAAGTTCAAGGCGATATGTCTCAATTGATGGCTTTACAAACTGCGAAGCCAAGCCAAGAGCAAAAAGATCTGTTCAAAAAAGTACTTGAGCAAACTGCTTAAGTCTTAAACACAAAAAAGCTTACCTGTGGGTAAGCTTTTTTTTGACTGCGCAATAAGGTTCAACACCGATTTAAGTTTAAACGATTCAACATCATTCATGTTACATCAAGGTATCAGAGAGGAATCAAAACGCTATATATGACATATGCGACTCAACTGAGCTTTGTCTGCATGACTTGGTGATGCCACTTAAAACCCGATGCTCAACCTTATTAAATATTTAGCAGTTTCGGCGTGGTTTTAATGTGTTCTAAATAAGAACGAATTCGAGTCACATATTGTACCGCTTGTTTATAGCGACCATTACGTGCCTGATTACGATTCAAATAATCATACATTTGAATCCAATCATTGGGATTTTTGCCTTGTGCACGTAAACGGCTCATGATTTGATCAGTCGCTCCCGGTCCCATATTGTAGGCCACTAGAGCGTACCAATACCGGTCTTGTACCGGAATATGTGCATAACGGGTCATCATTTGGTCAAAGTACTTTGCACCGCCTTGAATGCTTTGTGCTGGGTCTACACGATTGGATACACCCATTGCACGTGCGGTACCATCGGTGAGCATCATGATGCCACGTACGCCTGTAGGCGAAACTGAATCAGGCTTTAAATACGATTCTTGGTAACCAATGGCAGCCAAGAAGTGCCAATCGAGATTGTATTTCTGTGCAGATTTTTTAAAGCTCGCTTTATAGATCGGCATACGCTTGCTTAAATCGCTTTGAATGGCATTCCAATCCGACGGTTTCACCACATTACGGTTATAAAATGAGGCCAATTGTTTAATCGCACCATTTTGTTTGCTTTGACAGACAAAACCACTGGCGGTGTCCGTTAAGGGATCATCGGCATGTTTAAACACCCAATTGATCTCGGTATTTAAACCATTTTTACTCAAACTGGAAAAATCACCACAACTGGCAGAGAAAGTCGTCAGTTTTTTCGCTTCAATCAAATGCGCCGATGCGGTGGTGACGGCAAAATTGGCTTTGCCTTGCTGTACCATTTTTAAGGCAGCTTCGTTGCTGGGTACGGTTTTAAAATCTAAACGTACATTTAAACTTTTGGCATAGTTGTTGACCAAGTCATAGCCAAAACCATGTCTGAAATTGCCATCTTTAAATACTACAGATGGATTGGAAACGGCCACTACGGTTAAAGTGTTGCTGTTCACGACAGAATTATATTGGTTGGTCTTAGACGCATTAATGGAATGAAAGGGCATTATTGCTGTTGCGAGAACCATCGCTTTTAAAGTGTGGGAAGAAATAAAAGATTGAAGGCAAAGCCTCGAACCAGAAGATGAACTACTGTGCATGTTGTCTCCGCTACAAGTAATTTATGCCCAAAAAAAGCAAAAGCGAATCCGCTTTAAAACTTTCATTTAAAGTTGATAAATTCAATTAGGGTGGGCGTCATGAACGTCATTCAAAAATGACATGTGGGATAGAAAAACAAAGAAAAATGTTTCTTTGTATAAAAAGTGATCAAGCTAAAACATGAGCGCATGATAATGGTCAAAAAACGCATTGTCAAATTTTGTACTTTTTTTTGTTAAAATTTGACATTTAAATTATTGATTTATAATAAATAAAAAAATTGTAAATCGAATAGATCTAGAATTAAGCTGAAAAATATTGCAATGTGTACCCACACTGTAAGCAAAATTGGGCTTTTTTTAGCCATGAAATCGAATCTGATTACCCGTTCTGGGCACGATAAATTGGTCGCAGAACTGCAACACTTATGGCGTGAAGAACGCCCTGAAATTACCAAGAAAGTGAATTGGGCAGCCAGTCTTGGCGATCGGTCGGAAAACGCGGACTACCAATATAACAAACAAATTTTACGTAAGATTGACCGCCGTGTGCGCTACTTGGGTAAGCGTTTAGAAGAACTCAGAATCATCGAGTTTTCACCTGAACAAGAGGGTAAAGTTTATTTCGGTGCTTGGGTCGAGATTGAAAACGATGATGGTGAAGTCAAAACATTACGTATTGTTGGGGTGGATGAAATCTATGATCACCATCCGCAACACATTTCCATTGATTCTCCCATGGCGCGTGCGCTACTGGGCAAACAGGTGGATGATGAGGTCGAGGTGGTCACACCATCAGGTAAAAAAAGCTGGTATGTGAACGCTATTCGCTATGAAAAGCTTGAAAATTCATCGAATTAATCGCTTTTGAATTAATTTTGAACATTCGTTAAGAAAAATGCAGAAAAGTATTTGCCAAGCGAAAAAAATATTTATATGATAGCGGCCATGGAAGCGTGGCAGAGCGGTTTAATGCACCGGTCTTGAAAACCGACGAGGGCTTATACCCCTCCGTGAGTTCGAATCTCACCGCTTCCGCCAAATTCGAAAAACCCCAATCATTTGATTGGGGTTTTTCATTTTCAGGCTATCCAATAGTTCACTCAATGGTTTGCATAAAAAAAATCCCGCTTCGAAAAGCAGGATTGATGATGATTATATTAATTATTTAAGCAGGTAGATCAAACCAAATCATTTGTGCAGTTGTGTTGGCTTTAACAGTTGAATTTTCATCAAACATCAAAGCATCACCACTTTTAACAATTTGACCTGCAATCTCCACTTCACCTTCAATCACATGCACATAATTGATTTTGTGCTGTGTAGCGATTTCAAGCTGATGTCCGGCATCCAATACAGCGGTTTTGACTTCCGCATTTTGACGTAAATGCATTGGTGCTTGATCACTGGCACCTGCAATCAAATGCCATTGATTTGGTTGTTGCTTAGGATTAAGTTCAATTTGTTGATAGGTAGGTTCGGCATCACGCACATTCGGTTGAATCCAAATTTGCAATAAATGCACGTCTTGATCATATTGATTCATTTCGCTATGACGTACACCGGTACCCGCACTCATGAGCTGCCATTCACCGGCTTTAATGTCACCTGAGTTGCCCATACTGTCTTGATGTGAAATGGTGCCTGAGAGTACACAGGTCAAAATTTCCATATTGTCATGTGGATGGGTACCAAAACCATTATGCGCAGCGATATGGTCATCATTGATCACACGCAGTGGGCCAACACCCATAAAGTCAGGATGATACCAACTACCAAATGAAAAACTATGGCGTGTGTTCAACCAGCCCGCTTGAACATGACCCCGGTCTTCACTGCGATGTAAATAAGTTGTCATTGCCATTCTCCAAATCTTGTTGTGTTATTCAATAAGCTTATTTTAGGGTGCTAAAGTCTGAGATAAAATAGGGTATAAGCAACGTATTGTTTCATTATTGGGATGATTAGGTCTCATCAGTTTGTCTTTATCACTCTTATTTGTATTGGAGCGATTCAACATTTTTATAAGGATAGACATCCTTGAATGGATGATTTTATGAATGATTTTTTAAAGCCAATAAAAAGCCCACTCGGAAGTGGGCTTGATCTATCGAAAATAGAATTATTCTAAGAATTTGACGGTAACACCGGCTTTCACCTTACGACCTAAGTCATTGGCATCCCAGTTGGTTAAACGGATACAACCATGTGATGCGGTTTTAGAAATCGCAGATGGATTTGGCGTACCGTGAATACCAAAAGATTTTTTGCTTAAACCAATCCAGATATTACCTACAGGTGCATTTGGACCCGGTGGTAAAGACAACGGTTTTAAGTTTTTACCTTGTACAAAGTTACTTGGCGAGTAGCTGTACCAAGGGTTAGGCGCAACACCAGTGACTTTATAGGTACCTGTCGGTGAAGGTGTATCTGAGCTACCAATGGTCGCAGGGAATGAACCGACCATTTGATTTTGGCTGTTAAATAAATACAGCTGTTTCGCGCCTTTATGTGCCACGATCAAATGAATGTTTTCCGGCAATTCATTTCGAATGCTGGTCACAATAATTTTTTCACCGGCTTTTTTAAATGTTGCCTTTGGATTAATTTTCTTTAAGAAAGCTTCATCCATATGGAATTTTTCACCCAGCATTTCACTCACGCGAGTGTAATAGAGGCCTTTCATTTTGGCTTGTAGCGCATAGTCACTTGGAATAGACGCTGCATATGGCCCTTTAAGATCCGCTTCAGTAATCGTATATTCGACAAACGCAGGTTTACCACCTTGACGTGCTTCTAAGGCATCCCAAGTTTCTTTGGTCAATACACCTGTCGCTTTTAAACCACTCATTTGTTGGAATGAAGCGATGGCTTTGAGCGTGTTTTTACCACTTGAGCCATCAATGGCACCCGGTGACGCATGGGCATTATTCAACATTACATGCGCACGTGCATACACAGGGAATTGACCTTTACCCATGTTTTCATACCAAGTGGCATTGTTCAGACCATCTAAAGTCCAAGAGGCTTTAACTGCAGGAGCATTAGAGGCAGATGTAGTCACCGCAGAAGAGGCGGGTGCACTGCCGATATCAGCACTGGCATCTTCAGTTTGTTCTAAGTTTTGTAATGTAGATGCTGCTTGATTGAGATCTTTTTGTTCTTGTGCAGAAATTTTGGCTTCATCTGAACGGCTTGCTGCTGCTGAAGATGCAGGACTATCTACCGCTAAAGGATCAATCGGATCTTGAACCACAGATTTTTGAGAAACTTTGGTCGGGCTTAGGGGCTGTTCAGAAGAAGTAGTTGCTGCTAAGGCCGTGCCAGCGAAAATGCAGCTTAAACTCAAAGCAAGGATTGAGCGAACGAACATGAAAATCAACCTTAAGAATTATTCATTTAGATTTATAGAAAACCCTTGAAGTATTGCAGAAAATACATCGTGATGCAGTATTTGTTTTGTTTAAACATCAAAAAAGATCAATCAGTATGATCAACATTTTAAATCTGAAGAAAATACTAAAGTCTAAGTCATTTTGTTATGATGAACTTAATTCTATTTTTGCTTTGGGAAAGTAAATGACGACGCTAAAGAATGATCGTTTTCTACGTGCCTTATTACGTGAACCTGTCGACTGCACGCCCGTATGGATGATGCGTCAAGCAGGTCGTTATTTACCTGAATACCGAGCGACCCGCGCCACGGCAGGCGACTTTCTGTCTTTATGCAAAAACCAAGATTTTGCCTGTGAAGTGACTTTACAACCTTTGCGTCGTTATGATTTGGACGCAGCGATTTTATTTTCCGACATTTTAACCGTGCCTGATGCTTTGGGTTTGGGCTTGTATTTTGAAACCGGTGAAGGTCCAAAATTCCAAAAAACCATTCGTACAGAACAAGATGTTGCCAACTTGCCTAAGTTTGATGCCAAATCTGATCTTGATTATGTCATGAAAGCAGTGAGCACCATCCGTTCAGCGCTGGGTGGTCAAGTGCCTTTAATTGGTTTCTCAGGCAGTCCTTGGACACTGGCGACCTATATGATTGAGGGCGGTTCAAGCAAAGATTTTCGTTTCACCAAGCAAATGATGTACGCACAACCTGAAGTGTTGCATGCCTTACTTGACCGACTTGCAGATGCAGTGATTGATTATCTGAATACGCAAATTGATGCAGGCGCGCAAGCGGTGCAAATCTTTGATAGTTGGGGTGGGGCATTGGCACATCGTGAGTATCTCGAATTTTCATTGAAATACATGCAAAAAATTGTGGCTGGTCTAAAACGTGAAAATGAAGGGCGTAAAGTGCCTGTGATTTTATTCACCAAAGGCGGCGGTCAGTGGTTAGAACCAATGATTGCAACCGGTGCAGATGCGTTTGGCTTGGATTGGACCACACCTTTGAATGTAGCGCGTCAAACCGTTAATGGTCGTGCTGCATTACAGGGTAATTTAGACCCTGCAACCTTATACGGCACACCGGCAAGTATTGAGAAAGCAGTGAAACTGATGCTGGATGATGCTTATGCCAATGGTGAAAAAACCGGTTATGTCGCGAATTTAGGCCATGGCATTACCCAATGGGTCGATCCTGCCAATCCAAAAGTGTTCATCGACACCGTGCATGAATACAGCGCTAAGTATCTATAACACTTGAATTCAATGGTCTGAAATTGTGGCATAATCGCGCGGTTACAGATGCAGATTGATCAAGATGATGGTGCTGAAAGCAAGTTTTGAGTTTATCTATAAGGCGGCATCGGCTGCCTTATTTGGTATTTTGCTATTAATTGCGTTTGCGATCACCGCATCTATGGGCAGTCAGGACCACTTCGGCTTTTTTAGATATGACTATCTGCTGTTTTATGCGCTGGTGATTCAAGTCTGTCTGCTGTATCTGAAATTAGAGTCTTGGGCTGAAGCCAAAGTTATCGCCTTATTTCATATTATGGCGATGGTGATGGAAATCTTTCTGACTCATCCTCAAATTGCCTCTTGGCAGTACCCGCAACCGGCCGTGTTTAAAATACTGACTGTGCCACTGTTTGCAGGCTTTATGTATTCGGCTGTGGGAAGTTTCTTTGCACGTTCACTGCGTTTATATCAAGTCTCTTTTTCAAAACTACCAAGCTTTTCCAATATGTTGATTTTAGCGCTGTGTGCTTATATCAATTTTATGAGTAAATTCTTTATTCCCGATGTTCGCTATCTCTTGTTTTTGTGGAGTGTCGTGATATTTTGGCGCACTAAAATACGTTTTGAATTGCAACAGCATCAGATTCAATTGCCGATGCTGCCTGTATTGATCGTTTTGGCCTTTATCATTTGGGTTGCGGAAAACATCAGTACCTTTTATAAAATTTGGTTATATCCCTCACAAGTTGATGCGTGGCATATGGTCGGGTGGGGTAAACTCGGTTCGTGGTATTTGTTGCTGCTACTGAGTTTGGTGTTGGTGCTGAAGATCTTAGGGCATAGAGATTCAGCAGGCCATTGGCAACTCAAAAATCATTAACTTGAGCTGTTTAATTTATATTCATAAAATTTGGAGTGATTTGTTTTGCCTTATCGAAAAGATAACGCTATCTTACAAAGGTGCTGTAATCGTTACGCACACGTGGATATAAAAACACTCTAAAAATAGATAATTCTGGAGAAGTGTCATGTTAAAAAAAATCTTATTGGCTGCTGTTTTAGCAGTAGGATCAACTGCTGCGTTCGCTGACCGTGATGCCGGTTGTGGTGTAGGTTCACAAGTTTGGGCAGGTCAATCAGGTAAACTTCCTAAACTATTGGCTGCAACAACCAATGGTATTTTTGCGAACCAATTGTTTGGTATTACCTTTGGTACTTTAGGTTGTAGCGGTACAGGTACTGTGACTGCACAAGCTGTAACGTTTACCAATGAAAATGCAGAAACGTTGGCGCGTGATATGGCGGTCGGTCAAGGCGAAAGCTTGAATGTATTGGCTGAGTTGTTAAACATTAAATCTGAAGATAAAGCACGTTTCTTTGCTGTATCTAAACAAAATTTCTCTGAAATCTATTCAGACAAAAACCAAGACTCTTTACAAGTATTGGCATCTTTACAAGCAGTAATGGCGAAAGACGACGTACTTAAAGCTTACGTTTAATCGTTCTCTAAAAACCCTGTCTGCATAGATGGGGTTTTTTCTGATCTGTGTTTTGAACACCTCTCTTTTTGATACATTAAAAATTTGAACTCATAATTTGAATGAAAAAAATTGCGCTTACCCTTGCAGCACTTTGTAGCAGTGTTGCCTCACTCAGCTATGCTGCACCATCAGAAAACATTGAAAATTTTGAGCTTAAAAATAATAAAAAAATAGTCCAAATCGACTCGATGCAATCCGCACCCAAGGCGACAACAGCTACTGTTCCGCAGAATCAAGCGCAGTTCTATATTGAAAAAGCCCAACAACAAAAGTTAGACCAAGACATTACTTGGCAACGCTTAATGTACGCCAATGCCAAAGGTCAAAGTGAGGTCAGTTATTCGGGCTATTTTATAAGCCAAGACGGTCAAAACCATTTAAAAAACGAATTATCGGCCAATATTCAGGCCTTATTTGCAACAGCTGAACCCAATCAATCGATTCGCTGTCGTTTTCCTGCACGTAGTGGATGGCTCATTCAAAAACTCGATATAAAAAATGATGAATTACCACAAGTCGCTTGCCCTGAATTAGATGAGTGGATGGGACAGATTAAGCCCTATAAAGCAACCTTAATTTATGCCACCGATTTTATGGGTAATCCAAGCTCGATGTTTGGGCATACCTTATTGCGTCTTGATCCCAAAGATCAAAAAGCTTTAAATCTGGTGTCCTATGCAGTGAATTATGCTGCCACAGTCACCAGTGGTGATGATTTGGCTTTTGCATGGAAGGGGCTGACTGGACAATATCCGGGTGAATACTCTTTAATGCCGTACTACCGCAAAGTCAAAGAGTATGGGGAT
This sequence comes from Acinetobacter lanii, assembly GCF_011578285.1. Lineage (NCBI taxonomy): Bacteria > Pseudomonadati > Pseudomonadota > Gammaproteobacteria > Moraxellales > Moraxellaceae > Acinetobacter > Acinetobacter lanii. The sequence continues at coordinate 938,539 of NZ_CP049916.1, forward strand.
TTTGAAAGCCGTGATTTATGGGAATATGAACTGGCATTAACGCCACAAGAAACCCAATTTTTGGTGGCGCATATTTGGGAGATGAAACACGTCACTTTTCCCTATTATTTCGTCAGTGACAATTGTGCGTATCGACTGTTGGGTTTAATTGATTTGGTTCGCCCCAATTCCAATTTGGCTGAACAGTTTAAGCTGGCTGCGATTCCCATCGAAACCATTAAATCGATTCAACAGGCCAACTTAATTCAGGACACCGTGTATCGTCCTGCTTTAGAAACTCAATTGTTGTCGCAAGCCAAACAGCATGGTAATCGTTTGGCCAAAGTGGCACATAGGGTCGCTTATGCAGAACCGACCGAGATGTCGACGCTTTTGGCTGACTATAGTGAGTTGGAGCAAACCCAAATTTTGGAAATGGCCTATGATGATTTGTATCTGCAATTCATTGGGCGACATGTCGAAGAAAAATTTGCGCAAGCTCGTTTACGTCAGTTGCTTAGTTTAAGAAGTCAAAGTGTCATCGAAAAACAACGTGGCGTACCTGCCACCCCAAAAACTGATCCGACACGTGCACACCATGCGCGTAATGTCTCTATTCAAGCCGGAGAGGTGCAAGGGCAAGGTTTTGTTGAGCTTGGCCATCGGCAGGCCTATCACGACCTGATTGATCCACAAGGCGGTTTTCGAATTGGTACCCAATTGATGTTCTGGGATGGTGCAATTCAGTATCGGGATGATCAACTCAAACTCGAACATTTTGATTTTCTTTCAGTCAACTCATATAACCCGATTACACCGTTTAAGACTCCGCTGACTTGGGGATTCAATATTGGTTGGAGGCAAGAGGCTTTAGACCGTGATGGGCAGTTCAGTGAAGATGATCAGCATGGGGTATTTAATCTTAAAACGCAGTTTGGCTATAGCGTTGCCAATCAAGCGCGCACGCACTTATGTTATGCACAAATTCAGAATCAGTTTGAAGCAGGAAAAGCCTTAGACAAAGGCTGGCGTGTAGGCATCGGGCCAACAGTCGGCTGTCAAAATATCTGGACGGATCATGTCAATAGTCTGGTACAAGTTGAACTGCCGTATTGGGAAGATTCACATCAATTCCAATTCAAACTCAACAGCCAATTTCAGTATCTGATTAACAATCAAAATGCATTGAGAGTGGGTTGGGAATATCAACAACAAGATCACCGAGACTGGAATAAAACCAGCTTCGGCTATATTCGCTATTTTTAAACGGTTAAATTCTAGCGGGTGTATCAAAAAAGCTTAAAGTGCGTGAGTTGAACACCACCATTTAGAGGACCCTATTTAAAAGGTGGTATTCAGTTCTTGCGGAAACAGCAGTTGGGTATATTTCCGCGTTGCCCAGAGTCCAAGCGTTTGATGATGCATATGCGGCGCAAGATAGGGGTGCAATATATTCACTTTTTCTGAATAACTGTCCGCTTGATTCAGTTGCGTATTAAGTTGATCAATGTCGAGTTGATCTTTTAGATTACTGAAATGTTTTAAATGATCGGGTGGGCTGCTGTGCTGCGAACGAACTGAAATCGCTGTTTTGATTTTGCTTGTTGGGGCGTATTGAGGGTCTTGCGCTGGATTGGAGATCCAATCATAAATGATCTGTCGTTCTGCACTGGAAAACACGCCAAACATTTTACCATCTGCACTCTGAATCATGTTCCAAAAACGACTTTCAGTCGGATCTTGATTGAGTTTGATCCAGTTTTTTTCAATTAAAAGATCTAAAAATTCAGCGACATCATCAGGGTGGGATAACCATTGATTGATGCTTCTTCCTTTAAATTGACAGCGGTCACTGTGAATGGATTGACCGACCAAGGCTTTATTCTGCATCACTTTTAAAGTCAGGGCTTTGAGGTCAATGTTATTAATCACCTCGGTTGAACTGATGCCACAATCATTCAGTGCATAGCCCTTGCGAACACGTTCGATAAATTCATCTGCTGGATAAAAAGGCGCTAAACGATAGAGCGCATCCAAGGCACTCGAGGCATGTCCAGACTCTGCGTTATCGATGGTAATGTGGACATTGAAATATTGCGGGTCGATGCCAAGTTCACGTAATTCATAATTGCTAATCAATAAATGCAAAGGCAATTGTTCATAACCCAAATTAAAGCCAATGATTTCAGGCAACATGTCTTGCCCTGCATAAGCCAATGCCAACTGTATGGCAGGCTGATAAAAATATGCATCTTCGAGCAGATCGACAAACTTGGATAATTTAAGTTGTTCAAGCAATTGATTGTACATACACACATGATTCGCTTGAGCTGAGCCTAGCCCCAATTCTTCTAAATAAATTAAAATCAAATCATGTAAATGCGGATGCTCAGCATATTGCGTCGTGCTGTAAAGCCATGAACCGTCGACACGCTTGACAGGTGCCACTTTAATTAAGAAATCATAGGCTGCGGAAGGTGAGTAAAAATATTCACGTGTGCCACCTTGCTGACGCCGCTCAAGATACTGCTGAAATAGTTGACAGTTTTGGTCGTGTTGCGTTGTTAGAAAATTCCCGATCTGATGAATATCTTGAGGAAGTGATTGTTCATTAAAGTGGATCTGCTGAAGTTGTTGTTTGAGAAATAGGGTGGACTGTTGTTGCTTGAGTTGAGTGCTGACCATTGGGTCTAAAAATAAATCAAATAACTGAGCATAGCTCGGTACGGCATCTTGCTTGGCTAAATGAGTTTGAGAAGTGTGCTGACTCGAATGGATAAGGGGAATGCTCTCGGTCAATCTCATGGGTATTTCCTCGATTATTCGCATTGTTCGACATTGTGTATTTTTTAATAAATGAAAGAGCCGTTTTTATTTTAAAAGGGTCATTGATGCTGTTTTATTGTGGTGCATTATTGAGCAATTTATAAGTAAAAAAGCGTAACATTATGCAAACTTAACATGCTCAATGCCTAAAAAAGGTGCAATTGACTTGAATGGACTCACTTGCTTTGCCTTATTTTCATCAATTTATCTGTTTGATTGTGGGTGAGTATTTTATTAATTGGTGAGTTTATAACATTGTAATTATAAGAATTTTGAGATTTGAATGTTGTATTGAATCAACATTGTTTAGTGTAAATATTCTAAAAACTTAATTTAATTAGTAAGTTAAATAACAACATTATTGCAATTGAATTTGATATATTCAGTCATCTTAGTTCACGCTAAAAAATAATTTTTGGAATCAATTGTATGGATAAAGAATATATTGCTCAGTTGACCGAGCAATGGATGGGGATTTGTGAGGAATATTCTGCAACTGATTTAAGCGCTGCCTTTGAACTGATTAAACGTCATTCACCTGAATTTGTGAGTGAGTTTTATAAACTGATGATGGCCGAACAAAACGCATCTTGTTTTCTCACCGATGAAATGGTGCAAAGTCGGTTACGTTCGACGTTGAATACGTGGCTACTCGATAGTTTTGAAGTGCCGTTTAAACAAAATTTTGAAGATATTGTAAAAAAACAACTGGTCGCGGGTGAAGTGCACTCACGTATTGGCGTACCTTCATGGCTGATCATGCATGGGATGCGTCAAATCAAGAAAAAAGTGATGCAATTTCTTAAGCAAGACCAAGTTGAAAATGCGTTAGCGGTTGCTGATTATATTGTTCAAATTTTATGTTTTGCCTCTGAGATTATGTGCCGTACTTATGAAGCCAAAGTCGAAGTGCATAATGATGTTAAACATTCATACCGATTGTTCTCTGCCATGCAAGATGTCGCGGTGCAGAAAGACAAACAACGCGGTTCATTGCTCGATTGGGAAAATGAGCTGATGTACAAGGTCTTCTCTGACAATACTGCCATCATTCATTCGAAACTGTCTAAATCTGAATTTGGTTTGTGGTTTATTCATAAGGCCGCATATGCCTTTTCAAGTTCAGATCAAGTTGAAGTAATTGTAGATTTGATTCATAAGGTCGATGACCTGAATGATCAGATCATCGGTGAACAAAATCGAAGCGATGCGTTAACCTATATCCAAAGAATTCGTGAAAAAAACCGTCAGATTTTGTTGTTGATTGAGCAGTTGTTCCAAGTCGCTGAATATATCAATTCAGGCAATGACTCACTGACTCAACTGCTAAACCGCCGTTATTTAAGTACCATTGTTTCTCGTGAAATCAATTTAGCCCGCAAGAGCCAGAGCTCCTTAACACTGCTTGCGATTGATGCGGATTTCTTTAAAAAGATCAATGACCGTTGGGGGCATGGGGCAGGCGATCAAGCCTTGCAAATGTTGGCGGATGTCATTATTGAAAATACCCGTGGCAGTGATTATGCGTTCCGTATTGGTGGCGAAGAATTCTTATTGCTTTTGGTGGATACTGAACTGAGTCAAGCTGAAGTGATTGCAGAACGGATTCGTCGTCGCGTTGAAGAATCGACCGTCAGCGCCAATGGTGGGATTCATTTTAGCTTTACTGTGAGTATTGGTATTGCCAAATACAATGGGCATCCAGACTATCAACGCTTCTTGGATGCTGCCGATACCGCTTTATATGCAGCCAAGCATCAAGGGCGTAATAACGTCTATTCAGTTTAAATCAATCAAAATCATATTGGGCAGTGTCACCAAGATTTTAAAATCAAGGTGATCTTGCCCCCCCCCATAAAAAAGCGCTGTTTGATGATTCAAACAGCACTTTTTTCAGCTTCAATTTTTATAGCGACTTATTTCTTCGCTTTGGCTTTCGTTGTACTCGATTTAGATTTAGTGGTGGATTTAGATGCAGATTTCGCAGGGGCTTTTTTGCTTGATTTTGCATCTTTGTCCGCAGCTTTAGTCTTGGTGTCTTTCTTAGATTCCTTGGAGTTGGATGCTTTGGTTTTAGATGTTTTGGCCTTGCTGTCTTTGTCGTCTTTATCTTTCGCGGTTTTGGCTTGAGTGTCTTTTTCTTTCTCAGACTTTGCCTTCACTTCTTTGGTTTTTGAGTCTGAAGATTTGGCTTTAGATTCTGCTTTGGTTGTGGTTTTTTTGCTGTCTTTAGCCTTGCTATCTTTCGACTTAGTGTCTTTGGTTTTGGTCTCTTTGCTTTTGCTGTCTTTCGCCGTGTCTTTGTCTTTAGAGGCCTTGGTCTCTGTTTTAGACTTGGCTGGTGCTTTGGTGGCAGCTTTGGTCTTGGTGTCTTTTTCATCTTTTGCTTTAGTCGCCACTTTTTTAGGTGCTTCCTTTTTAGTGGTTTCTTTTTTTGCGGTGTCTTTTTTGGTCGCTGTAGCCATTTTTTATTTCCTTCATTTTAGTTTTAAAGTTATGACTCGAAATTGAATCGATGTTTATGTTTATTGATTCATTTTACTTAGATTTTTTAAACACCAATATGAATGATGCTGAATAAATCAAAAAATGAAATGAATAGGGTGCCTTTCAAATTAACCTATTCAAAAAAAATAAAACATGCACTTATGTTTCAAACTATGTCTTTGTAATTTGTAAATTTTATCAGCCTTGATTCTCTTAATTTTTTTGTTTCAATTGTAATTATTATTACAGGATCGTGACATTATTATTGTGTTTTAGGGGGCAATATTGCGCTGAATTTTGTTTTGAAAATGATTATAAAAAAGCCCTGAACATGCAGGGCTTTTAAAAACACTAAATTCAAAAATTGCATCAGCACTTAGTGGCTTTCAGGAACTGCACTTAAAAACTCACGACGTTCATCTTTATTGGTTTTAAAATCCCCAACAAAAGAGACAGTACGAGTGGTTGATTCTTGCTTCCCGACACCACGCATCATCATGCACATATGTGCTGAGTCAATGACCACAGCCACACCGCGTGCACCGGTCACTTCAGCCACAGCTTCTGCAATCTGCTGAGTAAGGTTTTCTTGAATTTGTAAGCGACGTGCAAACATTTCTGTAATACGGGCGAATTTAGATAAACCTAAAACATTGCCTTCAGGCAAATACGCAATATGTACACGACCATAAAAAGGCAACAGGTGATGTTCACACAGCGAATAAAATTCGATGTTTTTCACCAACACCATTTCACGGTTATCAGAAGGGAAGACTGCTTTGTTGGTCACTTCTTCAAGCGTTTGACTGTAGCCAGACGTTAAATACGAAAAAGCTTTTGCAGCACGCATTGGCGTATCTTTAAGACCAGGACGAGTGAGATCTTCACCAACTGCTGTAAGGATGTTGGCGTAGGATTGCTGCATAGACATAAGACGTGTTCACTTACACTGATATTGAACAAGGACGGCATTGTAGCAGAAAACCGCTAAAATGCCCTGATTTCGGGAAAAATTCCGATTATTGATTAAACTTTGGGTTTTTTTCGGCACGTTTCAGTAAAACCAACACGGCACCTGTGCCACCTTGCTTTTCAGGTGCGCTGACAAAGGCCAAAACATCACGGTGTTGACGCAGCCAACTGTTGACGTAGGTTTTTAAAATTGCATCAGGACCTTTGCCGTGCACAATTTTTAGAACATTTTGATTTTCATCTTTGGCAATTTGAATAATCTGCAACACCGCTTGGCGTGCTTCTTCAACGGTACAGCCATGCAAATCAACCGCTTCAAACCAGCGTAAATTTCCGGCTTTAAGGTCTTCAAACACTTTGTGTTGTAGGGTCGCAATTCGATAGCTTAAGGTTGCTTGACTACCGACAGGGTTGAGCATGGCTTGGGTATCAGACAGCTCAGCCTGATCGGTTTCCATGGGACCCATTGCTGCCGCACGTTTGGCTAAGGTTTGGCTGTCGAGTTTTTTAGATTTGCTTTTTTCAATTTTGGCGATGTTAGCGTTTTCCATTCTTTGGACACCTTGCATCGACTTTTGGAACAAAGCAAAATCATCCTCTTCAAGCTGCTGTTCTTGCACTTTGGCTTCAGCACGTTTGGCGATTTCAGATGAATGTGGGTGGGTAATTTGCTTTTTAAATGATTTCAGTAAATTGTACTGATCTTTTGAAAGCGAAGAGTCATGTTTGCTCATAATTTTAAAACATGAAAGCAGCTAGATTTCGACAAATTATAGTCGGTATTTGAAAAAATGAGAAATGAATTAGATTTAAATCCTATGTAATCAAGGCTGAGAGTTTTATCTGGCCTTAGCATGCTTGATTTGACCCATTCTAATTTTAAACCCGATCGAAAAAGCGAGAATAAATCCCGATCATATGATCGAGATAAAAAATGATGAATCAAATTATTTTTCCATTTTATCTTGATCTAAATCAATGCTGCCTATCGTATATTTTGCTTGGAATATACCTTGATACATCTAGCTTGTAGCTATTTCGAGTTAATACGCCCATCCTGAGTGTGTTGATTATATTTTCAACATAATTTTAAAACGATAAGGATAATAATCATGTCAAATACCAACAATCAACCCGGCTCAAATGCAAACAATCCATCTCCCAAACAACCTGATGCCAATCAAGGTGATCAACAGCAAAAACAGCAACAAGGCAACCAAGATCAACAAAAAACCGGTGGCAATCCTAATCAAACTCCCAATCAAAATGCCAATGTGAAAGAACATCAACAGGCACCGAATACCAATAAATAGGCTGTGTTCGATTTATCCCTATTTCAATCTGAAACCACAGAGCATTAAGGGGTAAATCCCTTTAGTGTTTGAGTCAGCTTAAGGAGCATCAACATGAGCATGAAAGCAGTCAAAGTGCATAAGATGTATCAGGAGTTTCATCATTTTCCACCGATGCAATTCATGGGCGAATATGATGAATCCAATCAATTGGTAAGTTTGGTCAATTCCTTTCATCAACATTTAAGTCGGATCTCAGGCACTTATCAATGGGCGCTTGCAGGAAGCAATGAGGTGTATTTCATTGAAGAAGATCCAATATTTAGACGTCATCAAGATTGAGTTTGACGGATGATTTTCCCTCAAGTGCTGTTGACCTTTTATAAAGAAAGCAATCCGAGTAGCCAGCGTTGTGCATGGGCAAACTACAATGAAGCGGGCTTTTTCGTCAATATGACCAACTATTATGGTGAGGCATTAGACCTGAGCAAAGACCATAAAATATCTATCGACAATGAGGTGTGGGTTTTAAAAGATCACCTGAATAGGTTTTATTATTAGGAGACGATCATGCAAGAGAATCTATTGATCAGATTACGCAATCAAGCGTATCGAGATACGTTGCTGTTGCGTGATTATCAGCAAAATAACAATGATTATGCGCATCGCAATCGCTATGAAAAGTTTAGTTATCATTTCATCAACAGTGAAAATGGTCGCAAAGAATACTGTAAACATTATGTCTATATCGTGATGTAAATAAGGCAGTGAAAAAAGTGAATGCATCAGCTTTAAATCAATCACAACAATAAATTTAGCCTAGCTGTAAGTCAAATTTAGCGCAGCGATAAATCTGCTTAAATCCAAAAAATTGATCAGAACAATGTAATCAAACCATAAAATCACACTATAAAAAGCATTAAAAATGGGAGCATTCGCTCCCATTTTTTTTATCAGTGTTGAATTAGATGTTTTTTGGTGTTCCGAATAGGACAGTAAAGGCTTGATCAGGACGCGGTTGTTTCATAAAACTTTCACCGACCAAGAAGGCATGAATGTCATTTTGCTGCATCATTTGTACATCTTCAGGTGTCGCAATACCACTTTCAGTCACCAATAAACGCGTTGGATCGAGCAATTTTTTCAAACGTAAAGATGTATTTAAATCCACATCAAAGGTTTTAAGGTTTCGGTTGTTGACTCCTAACAAACAACGCTCATTTAAACGTAAAGCACGTTCAAGTTCAGCTTCATCATGCACTTCGACCAACACATCTAAATTGTGTTCAAATGCAGTTTGCGACATTTCTTCCAATTGTTGATTGGATAAACACGCCACAATCAATAAAACACAATCGGCATGTAAAGCACGTGCTTCAATCACGCCATAAGGATCAATCAAAAAGTCTTTACGCAGTGCCGGCAAATCACAGTGTGAACGTGCAATCTGAATATTTTCATCAGCACCTTGGAAGAAATCAACATCTGTTAAAACTGATAAACATGCTGCACCGGCACTTTGATATTGCTCGGCAATTTCCGCAGGGTTGAAGTTCTCACGAATCACGCCCTTAGATGGAGAGGCTTTCTTGATTTCCGCAATCACACCCGGTTGTTTACTGCGAAGTGCATCAGCAAAGCCACGCACTGGGGTTGCTGCTTGAGCGAGTTGCTCTACATCATACAAACTACGTTGCTTTAAGCGTAAGGCAAACTCTTCATGTTTGCGCTCAATAATTTTACCTAAAATCGTATTGGCGATATCGACCATGACTATTTCCTTGTCTTTAAGCTTGGTAGTGCTTGATGGTTTTGGTGAATTCAGACAATACACTGAGTTTTTCCAGTGCTTGACCGCCGTAAATAATGTCGTGCGCCAAAGCGACACCTTGCTTGTAGCTGGTGGTTAAGCCTGACACATAAATGCCGGCGCCTGCATTGAGTGCAATCATATTGGCTGCTTTTTCACCATTGGCAGATTTGTTTTTTCCTAAAGCATTTTTGATCAGTTCAAAACTTTGCACTGAGTCTTCAATCATTAAGCCGACCAAAGTTTGCGATTCTATATCGACATGCTCTGGGGTGATTTCCCATTCGGTGACTTCGCCATTTTTTAACTCAGCCACATAGGTGGTAGAAGCCAAGCTGATTTCATCAAGACCGTCTTTAGAGTGCACCACCATCACGTGTTCAGCACCGAGCTGCTTCATGACTTCAGCAATGGGACGACACAATTCTTGCGAAAATACCCCAATCACCAAGCGTTTAACGCCGGCAGGGTTGGTGAGTGGTCCAAGTAAATTGAAAATACTGCGAATACCCAATTCTTTACGTGGACCAACCGCATATTTCATGGCTTTATGATGATTTGGTGCAAATAAAAAGCCGACTCCCATTTCACGGATACAGCGCTCAGTCTGTTTCATGTCTAAATCAAGATTGATGCCTGCTTTTTCCAGCAAGTCAGAAGAACCCGATTTGGTTGAAACACCACGGTTGCCATGTTTGGCAATGGTGGCACCGGCTGCTGCAATCACAAAAGCGGAGGCAGTTGAGACATTAAATAGGTTTTGCCCATCACCGCCTGTGCCGACAATATCGACCAAATATGGCACATCACTGACATCGATTTTAATGGCAAATTCACGCATCACACGTGCGGCTGCGGTAATTTCATCAATACTTTCACCTTTTAGGCGAAGTCCCATCATTAAAGCACCGATTTGTGCCTCAGTCGCTTCACCATTCATGATGATGCGCATCACATCTTCCATTTGCGCTTGGGTCAATTCGATATTTTTAGTGATGTTGTTTAAAGCTTGTTGCATGTTCATTAGGTGTGACTCTTATGCGTAAATTTCTAAGAAGTTTTTAAAGATTTGATGACCATGTTCACTTAAGATCGATTCAGGGTGAAACTGCACGCCTTCAATCGGCAATGTCTTATGTTTAACACCCATGATTTCTTCCATCGAACCGTCTTGTTCATTGGTCCAACAGGTCACTTCCAAACAGTCAGGGACACTTGCTTGATCAATCACCAAAGAGTGATAACGTGTCGCTGCAAATGGGGAAGGTAAATTGCTGAAAATACCCGTGTCTGAATGGTACATATCAGATAAACGACCATGCATCACTTTTTTTGCACGGATAATATTGCCACCAAAAGCTTGTCCAATGGCTTGATGGCCAAGACATACACCCAACAGTGGAAATTTTCCAGCAAAATGCTGAATCGCAGGAATTGAAATGCCTGCTTCAGACGGTGAACAGGGTCCTGGGCCAATAACCAAGTACTTTGGTTGCCATCGCTCAATTTCCTCTAATGTGACTTGATCATTGCGAACAACTTTTACTTCTTGATTTAACTCGCCGAAATATTGCACGATGTTATAAGTAAAGCTATCGTAATTGTCTATCATTAAAAGCATGAGACTGAACCTACTAACCTATTGAAATTTATGCACAGGATTGTGCTTTTTGATCCTTGTAAACACTCGATCTGTCAGCTTGATAAAAACATACTGTTCAAAAGTATGGAAAAATGGCGGGAGGCAAATGAGTGGCAATCATCATAGCAAAAAAATAAACAGATAAAGTTGAATTATTTGATTTAAACATTTCAATTGTATGAAGTGGTTTTTTCAGCTTAATTTTTGAATCATGTTTAGATTACTTAAAGCACCTTAAATCCGCATATCGATGAAAACAGCATTGAGTTAATTGGAGTTAATTAAATATTTAAATCTGTTAAACAATGAAAAATAAAGCCATTCAAACTGCTGAAAAGAACAGCACGATCCATTATGATCGAGTCATAAGCAAAATATTCACATTAATACGTGTGCCATATTTCAATATGAAATGTCTAAAACAATAACTCACATCAAGACAGAAAAATCGAAAATAGCGGGGGCTAAATGAAGGAACAGATTAAAATTGCCATTTTTGGTTTGAGCCTGAATATTCAAGACAGCATCAAACAAAAAATTGTTCAAATGTATGATGACACGCTCCAAATCAATTGGGTCAGTATTGGCGATCAAGAGATGGATATTTTATTGGTCAATGATCTATTTTTTGGCTCATCCGCGATTCAAAATCTGGTGCAAACGAAAAAAATTCCTTATTTGCGCTTGGTCACCGATGAGCAATATTCAGGTTCCATTCAAGGCGATACTTTATATTTACCTTTTGTACTGACCGATCAAATTCGAGTATGGTTTAAAGACCGTTATTTAAAAGTCCCTGTACGAGACAAAGCAGCACGCTCACCTCGTGTTCAAGCTCAAGCCGGTGATATTCATAAAGTCATTCACGCCTTTTTTAATGAATGTAATGGCACCATTCAAGTCTTTGATGGCAATGGCAACATGGCTTTGATGAACACCAAAACAGAGCAGGTTTGGCTGGATCCCGACCGTAAAATTAAAGGCACCGATCATTCACTTAATTATACTTATGCCACCATGCAAATGACCCAAAGTGTCAGTGGCATGCAAGGTCTGGATTTACGTTCATGGCTTTGGAATACCTTGTGGTATTCAACTGATCTGATTAAGGATGTATCAGTATCGACTTTTTACCAGCTTGAGTATTGGCCACAGACCGATACCATTTTGGAGCGATTAGACATGTATAAAATAGCTGCCTGTTTTGAAAAGGGTGCCAATGTCTTGCAAGTGCAAGCCAAGACAGGACTGAGTAAAGAAAAAATTAAAAAATTTGTTGCAGTGGCCTTACTCAGTCAAGCCATGAAAGCCATTTCAGCAGAGGATGCGAGTTTGATTGGTCGTGAGGTAGTTGAACCTAAAGGACGTTTAAAAGCTTTATTGGGTCGTTTTAGAAAGAAAGATAAATCAGCGCAGATCATTTCAATTTAAGAGATGAATCAATAAGCAACGACTCAATAACTCAATAACTCAATAACTCAATAACAAGTACATAGATCAGACATCATTCAAAAAATGCTGAGGGGGAAGTAGTGTGAATCAGAATAAGATTATTTTTACAGGTCCAAGTGGGGCAGGGAAAACCACTGCCTTGCAAAATCTATCAGACATCGCACATTTATCATTATGTGTAGCAGATCCAAGCATAGAGACTCGAAAGCATGCAGATCAGGTGATTAGCATTGAAAATGGTCAAATTCAATTTAATGGTGCCGAGATTGATCTCTATATCACGCCGATATTGGCGCAAATTGAAGTGAGTTTATCGGTGCTGTCTGAGGATGCGATCGCGACAGTAATTTTTATTCATCACGCACAAAAGTCTGCACTGGCTGAGCTTGAAAACTACTTAAAACTGTTTATCGACCACACGGATAATATTGTGATTGCGGTTACCCATGTTGATCAAGACAGCCAGCAATTGTTAAAGAAATACCGTAATTGGATGCTGATGCGGTCTTATCGCATGCCAATTTTTGCAATCGATCCAAGAAAAAAACAGGATGTTGAATTACTCATCGAAACCGTCATGGCACGTGAACTGATCAAAAACGCTGAATAATTGAGCATTGAAAGTGCAATTACACCCCAATTTGGTGCATTTAAAATGCAATTTAAAACTTATCAGGCTGGATGATTGTTTGATTTATCACAGCGAATCTGAGCCATAATTTTAAAGATAGTTTAAATAATCAGCAGACTCAGCTTGCAATTTTTTCAGCTTAAGCGTTTCTTTTATTTATGCTTTGTAAAACGATGTCATGCTCAGGCGAAATCTATGTTTTAGCAAGCTTTAGCGATCGATTAAAATTTATAAATGCACCATATTGGTGCGTTCAATTGTTTCTCAAAATTAAAATGTTTATCCGTGTTTGAATATGGTGCATTTAACTTTTCTGTCAGTATAATAACCACAATAATAGACAATCTAAGCTTCTTTTCTTATAAGGAATTCAGGATTTTAGAATTGTTTTTTAAAGTTGGTACGGTAATTGCTTAATAACTGCCAACTACTAACACGCACTTTCATGTGCAACCAAAAAACATTGGAGTAAAATGAGCATGGCGAACAAGGTCCTAGAACTCATCAAAGAAAGTGGCGCTAAATGGGTTGATTTTCGCTTTACCGATACTAAAGGTAAAGAGCAGCACGTAACTTACCCTGCGGATACCATTGATGAAGATACATTCGAAGATGGTAAAATGTTCGATGGTTCTTCAATTTCTGGCTGGAAAGGTATCGAAGCATCGGACATGATCTTGCGTCCAGATGCTGAAACAGGTTTCTTGGACCCGTTCTTTGCTGAAGCTACAGTTGTTGTTACTTGTGACGTAATCGAACCTTCTACAGGTCAAGGTTATGATCGCGATCCACGCTCTATCGCTCGTCGTGCAGAAGAATATTTAAAATCGACTGGTATTGGTGATACTGCATTCTTTGGTCCAGAACCAGAATTCTTCGTATTTGACGAAGTAAAATGGGACATCGACATGTCTGGCGCGCGCCACACATTGATCGCTGAAGAAGCGGCTTGGTCTACAGCTAAAGATTACGAAGGTGGTAACTCAGGTCACCGTCCACGTGTGAAAGGTGGTTACTTCCCAGTTCCGCCAGTAGATTCTTCACACGATATGCGTGCAGATATGTGTGCACGTATTGAAGACATCATGGGTCCAGGTCGTGTAGAAGTGCATCACCACGAAGTTGCTTCTTGCCAGTTAGAAATTGGCGTGAGCTTTAACACCATGGTGCGTAAAGCGGACGAAGTACAGCAGTTCAAATATGCGGTTTGGAACGTTGCACACCAATATGCGAAAACTGCAACCTTTATGCCTAAACCAATGGTAGGTGATAACGGTTCTGGTATGCACGTGCATATGTCCATCTCTAAAGATGGCAAGAACTTGTTCGCGGGTGATGAATACGCTGGTTTGTCAGAAATGGCGTTGTACTTCATTGGTGGTGTGATTAAACATGCGCGTTCTTTAAATGCGATTACTAACCCTTCTACAAACTCGTACAAGCGTTTAGTACCACACTATGAAGCACCGATCATGTTGGCTTACTCAGCACGTAACCGTTCTGCTTCTATCCGTATTCCTTACGTTTCTAGCCCGAAAGGCAAGCGTATCGAAGCGCGTTTCCCAGATCCAATGATGAACCCGTACCTAGGTTTCGCGGCATTGTTGATGGCGGGTCTTGACGGTATCCAAAACAAGATTCACCCAGGTGAAGCTGCTGACAAAAACTTGTACGATCTTCCTCCTGAAGAAGAAGCGAAAATCCCAACAGTGGCACACAGCTTAGATATGGCGTTAGAAGCACTTCAAGCCGATCACGATTACCTCCTAAAAGGTGGCGTGTTCACGAAAGAAATGCTGGATGCTTACATCGAGCTTAAAACTGAAGAAGTTCGTCGTTTGAACACGACAACTCACCCAGTTGAATTTGATATGTACTACAGCTTGTAATTTCTTTGGAAATTTCACTGTAAAAAAAGCCCGCGTATGTCGCGGGTTTTTTTGTATGATGAGATAAATTTTTTGAAGATGATACTCATGGCAAAGCCACGTAAGAAACACACTGGGTTTTTTCCTTGGATTGATCCGCAAGATCATGACAAGGGCTTTAAACTGAATTTCTCAGAAGTCACTTATATGGAAATTGGGCGTACAGTTGAAGGCTATAAACAAGCAGAATTTATCGAACTGAAAAATCCGGAGTTGGCGTTAAAGTTTGATTATCCGCCAAATTTTTATATCAGTGCGGAGGGGCTTATTTTAGTGAAAACTCCGCAAGGCAAGTTTGAAGTGATTGCTAAAACGGACAATGCTTAAGTGATTGGCATTTCATACTACAGTTTTATACTTGAAGTATGGATGAAAGGGTTTTAAAAATAAGCGCTTAAGATTATTGAATTAAATCAGCTTTGATCGATTGTTTAATCAGGTCGTTCATTCATTAGTGTCATTTGAGTCAGGGATTTATGCGTCACAACACCATAGCAAGCGTTCAGCATCAACATATTCCTGAATATTTAAAACCTTGGCTGTATGCCTCAGGCTCTTTGACTCAGCAAATAACGTCACTTGCGCATGGTCAATTCCATGTTGAGCCTGTACTTGAGCATTTTCAACGCTTAAAACGCAATGATGCGATGTGGATGGGAATGCCAATACAGCACACCTCTTGGGTGCGTGAAAGCCTACTGTTTGGTTGTGAAGCTGAACCTTGGGTGAAAGCGACCAGTATTTTTCCGATATTGAGCTTACAAAAGCGTGCGCGCATATTTCGGTATATCCGAAAAAAACCGATTGGCTGGTATTTGTTTCAGCGCACCAATCCGACATGTGAGCGCCGTGTACTGTGGTTGAAGGATGGTTGGACCCGACAGAGCTGTTATACTTGGCATGGTTGTAAATTTATTGTGCAAGAAACGTTTTTAGCAAATTTTGAACAGTTTCTGCAACGAAAATAGGATGATGGATTGGCATGGCGGTGGTACAAGCGATCGGTTGGCGTGAGCGTTTAAGCGCATATTATTATTTGTGTCGTTTCGATAAGCCGATTGGCACAGAATTGGTCTTCTGGCCAACCATGTGGGCGCTCTGGGTGGCCAATCAAGGTATACCGAGTATTGCTGTTTTGGTACCCATGATCCTCGGCACGATTTTTATGCGTGCTGCAGGCTGTGCCATTAATGATTTCGCGGATCGTAAAGTCGATGGTGCAGTAGAACGAACAAAGACTCGTCCGCTTGCCACTGGGGTAATTCGAGGTCGTGAAGCGATTTATGTGTTTTTGGTTTTGGTCGCAGCCAGTGCTTGCATGCTTTTCTTTCTGCCAATAGAAACCTTCTACTGGTCTTTTGGTGCGTTGTTCTTAGCCTTTATCTATCCATTCATGAAGCGCTTTACTCATTTGCCACAAGTGTTCTTGGGCGCGGCATTTTCTTGGTCGATTCCGATGGCCTATACGGCAGTAGGTGTGGAGCCTAATCTGACCTGTTGGTTACTTTATTTTGGCAATTTGGCATGGACAGTGGCGTATGACACGCAATATGCAATTACTGACCGTGAATACGATTTAAAAATTGGGGTAAAGTCGACTGCGATTTTATTTGGAAAATATGATATCCAAATCATCTCACTATTACAGCTCACCAGCATTTTATTGATTGGTTATGCCTTATATATTGAACATTTATTGATGCCTTTCGGTGTGATCGCATTGCTTTTGGTTGCAGGAGATTTTATTTACCAATGGACTAAAACCAAAGATCGTAACCCACAGCGTTGTTTCTGGGCATTTAGACACAATCGTTGGGTCGGTTTAATCATCTTTATGGGGATTTGTGTTTCATTTATTTAAATCCATTTAAGAGATTATTCAGATTGAGAAAAAGCATTCTAGTCAGATGCTTTTTTTTATGTTTAATTATGAGTAGCTCATGATGAGTTGATTTAAAACAACAATAAGGAAGATGAATAAATGGATAAGTTATTTAAAAAGACTTTAATTGCTCTTACGTGTTCGACCGCATTATTCCTTTCTGCATGTAACGATGATGATAATGATCGTGATGAATATGCGTCTACGCGTATTTATCAATCTGAAACTACCTACACGAAAGATAGTCTAGCGGAAGCGGCAAATATTAAAGTAATGACCTATGTAATGCCAAATGTAATGGGGAAATCTGCTAAAGCTACAGCGATGGTTATGTTTCCGAAAACTGCCAAGCCAGCAAATGGGTGGCCTGTGGTGGTATGGTCACATGGTACGACAGGGGTGGGGGATGATTGTGCGCCAAGTAATAACCCATTGAATGAGCGTTTCGAAATTCTTGCGAAAAGCTTATTAGAGGCAGGTTATGTGATTGTTGCGCCAGACTATGAGGGATTAGGTACGCCAGGCATCCATCCCTATTTAAACTTAAACAGCGCAGCCAATTCTGCAATTTACGCAATTAAAGCTGCGCATGAAAAATACGGCAGTAATTTGAGCAAATCATGGATGTCGATCGGTCAGTCGCAAGGTGGACATTCATCACTGGGGATTGCTGAACTGTCCAATAGCAATCCTGATTTTAAAGGTGCGGTGGCAACGGCTCCTGCATCGAGTCTAGGTTACATTATTACGCAAGTTGCGCCTACAGCCATTGCACAACTTGAACAAGCTGAAAAAGCAGGGCTTTATCCAACAGGAACCTCGATCGCAGTTTATTCAGAATTGTTGGCTTACGCAGCTTATACTGCAGTAGGGATCCGTGCTTACAATCCCCAATTTAATTTGGGTGAAATTTTTGAAGATGATTCAAAATTCATTGCCGAAAAAGCAGAGGGAACCACAGGTGAAAACGGTTTATGTCTTAGTCCATTGATGGATGAGTTTTCATTGAAAATAGCAGAATTCTTGGTCAAAAATCCGGGCAAATCTGTCTTAGATTATCCAGGTTTAAAAAATGGCTTTGAAAATAATGCAGTGATTAAGAAGTTCTTAGCAGACAATCAGCCTGCAACCAAAAAGTTTGATAAACCGGTTTATGTGGTGCAAGGTAAATTGGATACAGCTGTGCCTTATCAAGTGACACAAGCGTTGGTTGAAAATCTAAATAATTTGGGTTCTACACCAAAAGTAGTTTTAGATATCGTAGATGATGCAACACATACCCAAGCCATTGTGAAAAAGAATGCTGAAGTTGTGCAGTTTATTAAACAGAATATGCCTGCTAATTAAGATTAACAGCGAAAAAAAGGAGCTTCGGCTCCTTTTTTAATATCTGAAAATTGAATCTTATAAGATGTCTTTTTGGAGCTGTCGAATACTTGGAATGCTGGTATAGCGTAATACCGTATAACCGGCTTCAGCAAGCATCGCATCGCGCTTCGCATCTTCATCTTCTTTACCATGATGAGTTGGGTCATCCAATTCAATAATGCAGACCACATCCAAATGTTTATTTAAGATGACGAAGTCAGTGACCTTACGATTAAATTTATTCCGAGTCGGCATGTAGTCACTGGTAATGAGTGAACTGAACGCGACTTGAGCGAGAACATGATGATCTGGTAAAGCATTTTTAAGTCGTTGAAACATTTTGGTTTCAAAGCGGGTAATGACAGGCTTGGAATAATATTCCCGTTTATCTTGGGGTTTGGGAGATTTAGGGGTTTTGACTTTGACTTTTTCAAATACGATCAGGGTCAAGAGGGCAAGACTCGCTGCACATCCAATCAGAAAAAATGTCATTTGACTTGCATGAATCACGGGAGCTGTCTTTTAAGCGTAGAGCTTTTCAGTAGATAAGAAAAAACCCACTCGAAAGAGTGGGTTTTTAGAATCTTGGCTCTCCAACCTGGGCTCGAACCAGGGACCTGCGGATTAACAGTCCGTCGCTCTACCGACTGAGCTATTGGAGAATCTGAGTGCGATTATAAGGACATTTCAGCAGGGGTCAAGTCATTCTGTTTAAAAATATAAGAAATATGAATTAAATGATTTAAATTTGATCTAAAAGCTGTTTATTTCAACATTTTTATTGCATTTACATAGTCTTGCTTTGATTTTAGTGGATTGGCTTTACGGCAAGCATTGAGCAGTTGCATCAGTTCAGATTGTGGCATTTCAGTGGTTACCGAGTTTTGGATCTGTTGAATGAGTGCCTGTTGAGACTGAATTGGAAGCTGTTGGGTGCATTGATAGAGTCGCTCATACATGAGTGTTGGGGCAGCTTTATTGGCTTCAGATTGTTGAGAGCATTTAAAAATAAACAGGATGATGAGAATTAAGACGATCCAAAAAATCATCGATTTCAGCCAAGACATATTCATTGTTATTGGTCTTTCGCACAGTTATATATGCAAGATAATTTTATGTGAATCACAGTTCAATACGAATATTGATATGAAGGGCTGATTTAAAACAATAAGATATAAAAAAAGCCCACTTCGCAATGAGTGGGCTTTTTAGAATCTGGCTCTTCCACCTGGGCTCGAACCAGGGACCTGCGGATTAACAGTCCGTCGCTCTACCGACTGAGCTATGGAAGAATAGATGGCTCTCCAACCTGGGCTCGAACCAGGGACCTGCGGATTAACAGTCCGTCGCTCTACCGACTGAGCTATTGGAGAATCTGATGCGCATTTTAGGGATGAAAATGAAACTCGTCAACCAAATAATTTAAACAAATGAATTGTTTGCTTTATAAATATTCAGTTTTGGCATAAAAATAAAAAAATCGCCCATAAAGGACGATTTTTTGTACGAAAATTAAGTGCTTAACGCAAACTTATTTTTCAACGCCTGCTTCTTGACCTGCATATTTCGCGTTTGCGTAATCCCAGTTCACTAGGCTTTCTAGGAAAGTAGAGATGTATTTAGGACGCGCGTTACGGAAGTCGATGTAGTAAGCATGTTCCCAAACGTCGATGGTTAATACTGCAACTTGACCGTGAGCAAGTGGAGTATCCGCATTAGCAGTTTTAGTAATCGATAATTTACCGTTTACTTGATCCGCAACTAACCATGCCCAACCTGAACCGAACTGAGTCGTTGCAGCAGCAGCAAATTCTTCAGCGAATTTTTCGTAAGAACCGAAAGCTTCATCAATTTTAGCAGCCAATACGCCTGTTGGTTTACCACCGCCGTTTTTAGCCAAACAGTTCCAGTAGAATGTGTGGTTCCAAACTTGAGCAGCATTGTTGAAAATACCTGCTTTAGATGCATCGCCAGCAGTCGCTTGGATGATTTCTTCTAAAGTTTTACCTTCAAGATCAGTGCCTTTGATTAGGTTGTTAAGGTTAACAACATAAGTATTGTGATGTTTGTCGTGATGGTATTCTAAAGTTTCTTTGCTGATGTGTGGAGCAAGATCTTCGTAACCGTATGGTAGAGCCGGTAAAGTAATCGTTGTCATGTTTTCAATTCCTTGCGTTTTGCTGGGTTTTGACATTAAGTGGCTTTATTGTAATAGATTCTTTAGGCAAATTGCGCATTGCTTATAAATAAGAATACAGAATAAAGCCCGAACTTATACGTATAAAGAAAATGCCAACCGCAGTCTGACTGAATTAAATCGGATTGTTCAATTCGAAATAACTATACTCAATATTAAACTGTTCTGAAATAGCTTTAGCCAAACGTTGAACGCCATATTTTTCAGTGGCATGGTGACCACAAGCATAATAATGAACATTCAGTTCTTGTGCTTCATAGAAGGTACGTTCAGACACTTCACCTGAAATATAGGCATCACAGTCTTGGTCGGCTGCTTTTTTAATATAATCTTGCGCACCGCCGGTACAAAAACCGACTTTTTGAATCGATGTTTTGTCTGCAGGTAAATGAATTGCATCAAATCCTAGTTTTTCTGAAGCAAATTGCTTAAACGCTTCAGGAGACATGGCTGATTTTAAGTAGCCAATATTACCAATCGGATTGCGTTCATTCGGATCAAGTGCTTGAATATGTTCAAGCTCAAGTAAGTCTGCAATGGCTGCATTGTTACCAATTGTTGGGTGACTATCTAAAGGTAAGTGATAGCCGACCAATGAAATATCATGTTGGATTAAGCTTTTAATGCGTTTACCTCGCATACCTGTGATCGGGTAGGGTTCGCCTTTCCAAAAATAGCCATGGTGCACCAGTAATAAATCTGCGCCATAAGCAATGGCGGCATCAATTGCCGTTTGAGAGGCAGTCACAGCACACAATATTTTTTTGACTTCTGACTTGCCTTCAATTTGAAGACCATTCGGCGCATAGTCTTTAAATTCATGTGATTTAAGGGTTTGATCGCACCATTGGATAATTTCGTTTAAATTTGCCATAACGCTTCTAGATAAGATGTCATTTAAAATATCAAAACATATTTTCAATCTTAACTAAAGCTGAACAAAAGTCTTTTGTGAAATTTATGTATCTGTTGCGTTTTTGATTACAATAGAGAAAATTCTTAGTCATCAATACATTAAATAATTCTTAGAGGAATAGAAAGTGCGCCGGTCCTTTACTTGGTTACCTTGGGTGTTACTCATTATTGTCATCATCAGTTTCGTCGCTTGGCAAAGGTTACATTTGCCGAAAGCCCCTGTATCTGCAGATGGTGTGAAACTCCCTGCGGAGAAAGTAGAGCCATTGGTGGATACCTCTCGTGCGGGCGGTGTCGTGTCCTATAGTGCTGCGGTGAAAGTGGCTGCACCTGCGGTAGTGAATATCTTTACTACGCAGAAAGTGAAGCGAAATCATCCACTTTTGAATGATCCTGCGTTTAGAGAATTTTTTGAAAATAATATTCCTGAACAAACCCAGTCTGAGAACAGTTTGGGTTCAGGGGTGATTGTCCGTCCTGATGGTTACATCTTGACCAACAACCATGTGATTGCCCAAGCAGATCAAATTGTGGTGGGGTTGTATGATGGACGCCGTGCTGAAGCGAAAGTGATTGGTACGGATCCTGATAGTGATTTGGCGGTGATTAAAATTGAACTTGATCAATTACCCGTCTTGCCATTTAAACTCAGTGGCAATGAAGTTGGTGATGTGGTGCTTGCGATTGGTAATCCATTCGGGGTAGGTCAAACCGTGACCCAAGGGATTATTTCGGCGACAGGGCGTTCTGATTTAGGCATCAATACCTATGAAGATTTTATTCAAACTGATGCTGCGATTAATCCGGGTAACTCAGGCGGTGCATTGATTGATGTTGCCGGCAATCTGATTGGAGTGAATACCGCAATCTTCTCGCAATCCGGCGGATCTTTAGGCATCGGCTTTGCGATTCCTGCAAAAATCTGTCAGCAAATTATGAATGCGATTTTAAAAGATGGTCGTGTGATTCGGGGTTGGTTAGGCATTAGCTTGGTTCCACCAAATCAAGAAGATGTATTAAAGCCACGTGAAAAAGGGGTATTGGTTGCAGATGTGCTTAAATCAGGTCCAGCGGATTTAGCGGGTCTGAAAATCGGCGATAAGATTGTTAAAGTCAATGATGTCGAAATTGATTCAGCATCCCATTTAATTAATTATGTGGCACTGCAAGCACCGAAAAGTACCGTGAAAATCTATGTGATTCGTGATAATGAAGCCGTGACTGTAGATGTTGTGGTTGGTGAGCGTAAGCTTCAACAAAACACGGATTCTCAATATATTCCATTGCCACAGCGTTAATGCTTGAGTATTGGTTTTAACGTCATCAGTCAAGCATCGTAAAAAAGCCCTCAATTGAGGGCTTTTTTACGCATATATCAAATCAAATATTGGACAAAATTTCGATATATTGAATGAAGTTTCATAACAGTAAAAGAATTCGAAATAATAGAGTTCTTTCAAAAATCAAAAAATGATCATAGAACCACGATCTAAAGGATCAATGAAATTTCCTACTCTCTCTGTGAAAAAGTAGGGATGAGAGTATTTTAATCTGAAAACAACCTCTCCTTTACGAAGCCTGCTTCTCATCTCCTAAAAGGAGAGGGAATCTTCATTATTAAATTTTAATAGGATAAAAATTGATTTATGAAAGACGTTTAATATTTTAGAGGGTTCTATCTTGTTAATGACCTACCCATAAGGGTCAGATTCTCTAAACTTAGATTTATAAATAATGAATAGGCTAGGCGTGATATACAGACTAGGCTCGATAAGGACATTCCATCGAGCATTTCTCATAATCATTCCCCCGAATGACCAATAAAGTTAATGCAAGGTGATTGGGAGAGCTGAGCTAGCACAAGTATTGATGTTTGCAGAAGCTGAAATGATAGCAACAAGAATATAATGCGTGATTAAGCGCTTTGAATAAATTGAATACAGATTGGACTGAATATGTCGAGAATAAAGAGATAGCAGTTATTACGTTGTTCATTACAAGAATGTGCATGTAAACGATGTAGTGAATTTTTTCTAAACGTCGGTTTGGATTTGTCTGAAATAATTAAGAAATAAAAAAGCCAGTGAAGAATCACTGGCTTTTTCAAAACTAAATTGAGATTAACTTTCTTGCTGGATACCCGCAACCAACCAATCTTGGCTAGAACCTGCAGGTTTTACAAAATGCCAAACTTCAGCAAAAGGTTGTGGCAAGCTGTTTAAGTCTTCGCTCACTGTACCTGTAAAGCGCACGCTCACGACATACTGACCGTTTTCAGTTGCAGTGTCCGTCACCATTGCATTCAAATTCGAGAATTCAGCAACGTCTTGATCTTGGTTCGCCATGATGTCGTTATACATTGAGCTATATAGGTCAGGCGTTAAATAGCGCTGAATTTCAGAAATATTGCTTGCCGTATTCATAGATTGAATATGATTGAAGCGTTGACGTGCAATACGTAAGAACGCAGCAGGTTCAGTACCATCCGGTAATTGATTGCCACTTTGGAAAGAGGCACCACCAAACGGTGCTTGAGTTGGAGCCGCATTGCCACCCAAGTTCTGACCGAAAATGTTGCTGTTGTCACCTGAACGTGGCGCAGGCTGACCAAATGATGCAGATGCAGGACCTGCACTATTTGGCGCATACGGATTATTAGTGGCTAATTTTTTTTTTGCACCGAGTTTACGGAAGATGAAGAACGCACCTGCAGCAATGATCAGTAACCAAATCCAACTTGGGATGCCACCTTTCTCTTCTTGTTGAGCAGGTGCTGCTTGTTGAACTTGAGCTTCGCTCGCTGATGCTTGATTTGCAGCATTCGGTTTATCATCTGCTAGCGCATTGGCAGCCACTGCACCAATTGCAGCACCCGCAACACCCGCTGCAACCATACCGCCCACACCCGGACCTGATTTTTGAGGTGCAGTTGGCGCAGGCTGTTGCACAGGACGAGGCTGTTGATAAGACTGGCTCGGTTGTGAATATGATTGGCTAGAGGTGTTTGAACGGCTCATACCATGGCTTTTACCACCACCGGCACGTTTCGCTTCTGCTAAAGGTGCAACCAATAAGCTTGCAGCCAAAAGGGTAGCCATCAAACCACGCTGTCGAACTTCCATCGAATCTTCCTACTCTAAATAAGTCATTAAATGTAGCTTTATATATGCAGTCTTTTGCAAGGAAATTCAATCTTTAAACACAAATTTTAGCAAAAAACTTTGAAATAAAATCAGTTGATAATAACGTGAACATTCTAGTTCAACTCATCACTGAGTTGCATCGCTTCTGCTAAAGCCTCATGCAGTCGAGCCACGGCAATAATGCGTACCCCATCCGGTTGTTTTTGTGGAGCATTACCGCGTGGCACAATAATATATTTAAAACCATGTTTAATGGCTTCTTTTAGACGTTCTTGTCCATTCGGCACAGGGCGAATTTCACCTGAAAGCCCGACTTCACCAAAGACTGCCAATTGTTGCGGCAGTGCTTTAGATCTTAAGCTTGAAGCGCAGGCCAAAAGCACCGCCAAATCTGAACCGGTTTCGGTAATTTTCAGTCCACCGACCACGTTGACGTAAACATCTTGTCCTGAGGTTTGTACACCACCATGACGATGCATCACTGCAAGCAGCATATTGAGTCGATTTTGTTCTAAACCCAGTGCAACACGGCGAGGTTGACCATGCGCATCATCCACTAAGGCTTGTACTTCAACCAGAAGTGGGCGAGTGCCTTCACGACTGATCATCACCACAGAACCGGGAATGGCTTCATCATATCGGCTCAGAAAAATTGCGGAGGGATTGGCGACTTCTTTGAGTCCCTTATCGGTCATGCCAAAGACACCCAACTCATTCACGGCACCAAAACGGTTTTTGACCGCACGAATCATGCGGTAGCGAGAATCGGACTGACCTTCAAAATAAAGCACGCAATCCACCATGTGTTCTAAGACACGTGGACCTGCGAGTGCACCTTCTTTGGTGACATGACCGACCAAGAAC
Source organism: Acinetobacter lanii (assembly GCF_011578285.1). NCBI lineage: Bacteria > Pseudomonadati > Pseudomonadota > Gammaproteobacteria > Moraxellales > Moraxellaceae > Acinetobacter > Acinetobacter lanii. Next base: position 963,927 of record NZ_CP049916.1, read on the forward strand.
AAAGCTGTGCCACTGTTTTTGGCAAAACGAGTCAGGAGTGCAGCAGATTCACGAATTTGGGACACACCACCCGGAGCGGACTGTAATGTTTCGGTATATAAAGTCTGAATTGAATCTAAAATGGCGACCGCAGGGCGTTCATGCGCTAAGACCTCACAAATACGCTCAACACAGGTTTCTGCCATGACTTTGAGCTGCGCAGTAGGTAAGTCTAAACGCTGTGCACGTAATGCCACTTGCGACAAAGATTCCTCACCTGTGACATACAGAGCAGGACTTTGTGCTGATGCCATATGGGTGGCTGTTTGCAGCAAAATAGTCGATTTACCAATACCGGGATCACCGCCAATCAGCACCACTGAACCTGTGACGAGACCACCGCCTAACACACGGTCAAATTCACCAATCCCAGTGTGTAGGCGTGTTTCATGGGAGACAGAGACTTGATTGAGTGTGGTAATGGCAGCTGCTTGACCCGCGTAGCCCCCGCCCATTTTAGGTTGAGCACGGTGTGTGACTGCCGGGGCAATACTGACCTCGGTGAGGGTATTCCATTCGCCACAGTCTGAACATTGCCCCCCCCATTTTGGATGATCTGCACCACATTGTTCACAACGATACACCGTTTTTGCTTTAGCCATAATTTTTTAAAAATAGAGCGAAATAATGACACAGCATAACCATGAATTTGGTCTAAAACCATGACTTGGGATGAGAATGTGCAAGATTTAAGTCAGCTTATGTCGTTTTCAACAATTAGCGCTGTGTTGTTACTGAGCTGCGCCTTATAATGCGAGATCGTTAATTAAAAATGGAACAGATCATGCCACAATTGCTGCAACATATTGATGCGATCGCACGTGAAAAAAACCGTGATGTGCTGTTTCTACATTTTGAACATTATCAAGAAGACGGCGAGGGTGATGATCCCATTCGCTCGATCGTTTTGGCATGGTTAGAGGACCATGAAATTGAATATCAGCCATGTATGGGGCTTGAACAAGAAGGCTTTGTTGATACCTATGTCGGTGATATCTATGTCGATTTAGCAGTGGATGAAGATGATGCGACCTATCGTGAGTTATGTGAATATCTAGAAGATGACGAAGGCAATATGTTGCTCGATGGGGTGTTGTTCTTTGTGTTGTCTTTAGAACTTGCGCAAGAATTAGAGTCAGATCGATTGGCAGCTAAGGACAGTTTGAGCCCAAGCAATGTGATCGGTTTTGATGATGACGCTTGGTCGGGTACTCCTTCTTAAGTCGGCTACACTTTCTTAAACTGTATGCTCAATTAAAATGAATAAAAAGCCACTTTAAAGTGGCTTTTTAATGTTTAGATTTCTGTAGTTTGACTGATAGATAGTCTTGAAGACTTAATACAACTCACCTGATTTACGACGTGCAATAAAGTCTTTCGATTCTTTAGCAATGATGCCTGAAAGCAATAACAATGCGATGAGGTTCGGCACTGCCATTAAGCCGTTAAAGGTATCTGCAAATAACCAGACCAAATCTAACGTTGCAACACAACCGACAAACACAGAAGCGATATAAATCAAACGATAAATGAGGACGAATTTGTCACCTAATAAATAAGTGCAGCATTTCTCACCGTAGTAGCTCCAGCCCAAAATCGTTGAATAGGCAAAGAAGATAATCCCGAAAGTGACCACCCAGCCACCGATACCCGGTAAAAGCTTATCAAAAGCAGAAATGGTCAAGACAGCACCAGTTTGATCACCAAATGAATTACCTGCCATGATATATCCCATCACCAAGACAATACCGGTGATTGAACAGACGATAATGGTGTCGATAAATGTACCGGTCATCGACACCAAACCTTGACGAACAGGGTGATCTGTTTTGGCTGCTGCAGCTGCAATCGGTGCAGAACCCATACCCGCTTCATTGGAGAACACACCACGCGCCACACCATAACGGATCGCAGCGCCAATTGCACCACCGACTGCGGCTTCACCAGTAAAGGCATAGCTAAAAATCATTTTTAGTGCAGGTGCAAGCAATTCTAAATTGGTCAAAATAATGGCTAGACCACCTAATACATAACCTATCGCCATAATCGGTACAATGAACGATGACGCTTTAGAAATGGTTTTAATCCCGCCTAAAATCACCAATGCAGAAAAGGCAGTGATAATGATACCTGTGACCCAAGTAGACACGCCTAAGCTGTTTTCGACTGCAAGCGCGACGGTATTGGATTGCACTGAACTGCCGATGCCAAATGAAGCTAGCGTACCAAATAAAGCGAACACGACGGCCAACCATTTCCACTTGCTACCGAGTCCTCGCTCGATGTAATACATCGGACCGCCATTCATTTCGCCTTTTTCATTCTTCACACGAAATTTAACCGCTAAAACACCTTCGCCGTATTTGGTCGCCATACCAAACAGTGCGGTCATCCACATCCAAAATACTGCACCGGGTCCACCCAATACACAGGCTGTAGCGACACCGGCAATATTACCCGTACCAATGGTTGCGGATAGGGCAGTCATCAGGGAAGCGAATTGAGAAATATCACCCGTACCCTCTTTATTGGGGTGTTTTCCAAAGACTTGTTTAAAGGCTAAAGGCAACATGCGGAATTGCCAGAGTCCCAATCTGAAGGTGAGAAATATCCCGGTTCCCACAATCAAGACCAACATATAGGGTCCCCAGACCCAGCCACTCAGAGTTTCCATAACAGATTGTAGTGCTTGCATCATTCATCCTTTTATTCTTGCTGATTGTTATTCACATTATGCAAAGCAAGGCTTATGCCATTGATTTATGCTTTTTCTACGCAATATTTACGTTTTTTTAATGTTGTTTATTTTTCACACATAAGTGTTTATTTTTCAATCTTTTTATTTGAAGCTAAAGTTTATTTATTTATGTGAATATTCACTCATAAAGTGAATGTGAAAAATAAATTATTTTAAAAATCTAAAGAGAAAATTCAGATTGTGAAATTTTTCTTTTTGAAAAAAAGAGGTTTTGAGTTAATTTGAGCCCATTGAACAGATAAGGTGAATTCAATAATGTCAGGTCAAATAACAAATTCGCCGACCGAAGATGGTGATTTGCAACGCAGTCTATCAAATCGACATTTGCAGTTAATTGCAATTGGTGGCGCGATAGGAACAGGATTGTTCATGGGGTCAGGGAAGACGATTAGCCTTGCAGGACCTTCGATTCTGTTTATTTATATGATTATTGGTTTGATGGTGTTTTTGGTCATGCGTGCGCTTGGCGAGCTACTTCTGTCAAACTTGCAGTACAAATCATTTATCGATTTCTCGACTGACCTGATTGGTCCTTGGGCGGGTTACTTTGTTGGTTGGACCTATTGGTTGTGTTGGATCACTATAGGGATTGCTGATTTATCCGCAATTATCTATTACATGCAGTTCTTTAATCATGGGTTACCGTTTACCCCGATGGAAGGTGTGATGATCAGTGTGGCCGCGATTGTGTTTGTCACGGGGCTGAACTTAATGACGGTCAAATTGTTTGGTGAAATCGAATTCTGGTTTGCCATGATCAAGATCACCGCGATTGTGGTGTTGATTGCGGTCGGTCTATGGATGATTTTTACCGGCTTTATCTCAACGGCTGGTGAAGTGGCATCATTCACGCATTTGTGGAGTCATGGTGGGATATTCCCAACAGGATTATCTGGTTTCTTGGCGGGCTTCCAAATCGCGATCTTTGCCTTTGTGGGTGTCGAACTTGTCGGTACCACTGCTGCGGAAACCAAAGATCCTGAAAAGAACCTACCTAAAGCAGTGAACTCAATTCCTGTACGTATTATTATTTTCTATGTATTGGCATTGGTGATTGTGATGTCGGTCACCCCTTGGAATAGAATCGATCCAGCGATCAGCCCATTTGTGAATTTATTTAGCCAAGCCGGTATTGCTGCGGCAGCCATTATTATGAATTTAGTGGTGTTGTCTTCGGTGATGTCATCGATGAACAGTGGTGTGTTCTCAACCAGTCGGATGTTGTTCGGTCTGTCTCGTGAGAAACAAGGTCCTCAAGCCTTTGGTAAATTAAACTCACGTGCCGTGCCTGCCAATGCCTTGTATTTCTCTACCGCATGTTTGGTCTTGGGTGCAGCACTGCAGTATATGGTGCCGAATACCGTTGAAGCCTTTACTTTGGCAACGACGCTATCCACAATTTTGTTTATCTGCGTATGGTTGATGATCATTTGGAGTTATATGGTCTACTACACCACACGCCCTGAACTGCATGCCAAATCAACCTTTAAATTGCCGGGTGGTTTGGTGACCTGTTGGATCGTGATCATTTTCTTCATTGGTACAATTGCGATTTTAGCGCTTAAAGCAGATACCTTTAAGGCTTTAAAAGTCAGTCCAATTTGGTTCATTATCTTGATGATTGGCTATTATGGTTTCTATAAGAAACGTGGCGTGAAATAACGCTTCAGCGTCACTTATAAAAATCCTTTCAAAAAACGTCAGCATAGAGCTGGCGTTTTTTTTCGCTTGGAATCCTTAAACTATTGGCTGAAATGCTTTGGACATCGGATTGATCAGAGTATACTTTCTGCAATTTACAAAATGAGATTGTGAGATGCGTACTGTCATTTGCTGCATGAGTTTATTGACTGTGTTGTTGTCTACTGGCTGTGGACAAATGGGAGCATTACAACTACCAAGTGATCCAGATTTTGACAAGCGTTCAAAATATTTGCTCTATAAAGGTGACACTGAGTCTGTGCAAAGCCAAAAAACGACTCAACAACAGCCAGATCGCCAAGCTGCAGCATCGGAAATTACTGAATAAAATTAATTGCTTTAACCGCTTCATTGAAAGGATACATTCATGAGTTTTACTCGCATTAACGGAGTTTTGCACGCAGAACAATGTTCGTTGGATCAACTTGCGCAGCAATACGGTACCCCTCTTTATGTGTATTCGAAGGCGACCTTTGAAAAGCATTATTTAGATATGGACCGTGCGTTTGACTTTATTGATCACCAAATTTGTTTTGCAGTGAAATCAAACTCCAATCTTGCGGTATTGAATGTATTGGCGAAGTTGGGTTCAGGCTTTGATATTGTGACCGGTGGTGAACTTGCGCGTGTATTGGCAGCAGGCGGTGATGCATCGAAAATTGTATTTTCTGGCTTAGGGAAAACTGAAGCGGATATTCAAAAAGCACTTGAAGTCGGTATTGCCTGTTTTAACGTGGAATCCTATGCAGAGCTTGATCGTATTCAAGCCGTGGCGGCGCGCTTAGGTAAGAAAGCACCGATTTCATTACGGGTTAATCCAGATGTTGATGCCAAAACCCATCCGTATATTTCAACAGGCTTAAAAGAAAATAAGTTTGGTATTCCCTCAGACAGCGTATTTGACACCTATCAATATGCAGCGTCATTGCCGAATTTAGATGTTGTCGGTATTGACTGTCACATTGGTTCTCAGTTGACTGAAACCCAACCCTTTGTGGATGCCTTAGATCGTGTGATTAGCATGATCGATCGCTTGAAAACCTTAGGCATCACACTAAAACATATCGATATCGGTGGTGGTTTGGGTGTGACTTATAAAGATGAAGTTCCGCCAACTGTAGCTGAATATGCCAATGCCATGAAACCTGCTTTAGAAAAGTTGGGTTTAAAAGTGTATATGGAACCGGGTCGTAGCATTTCTGCCAATGCCGGTGTATTGGTGACTAAAGTAGATTTACTGAAACCAACCAATCACCGTAACTTTGCCATTGTTGATGCGGCGATGAATGACTTGATTCGTCCTTCACTGTATGAAGCATGGATGGATATTCAAGAAGTCAATGCCAATACCACAACCGAGCGTAAGGCTTGGGATGTGGTGGGTGCCATCTGTGAAACCGGTGACTTCTTAGGGAAGGAGCGTGAGCTAGCCATTCAACCGAATGATCATTTGGCTGTGTTGGGTGCAGGTGCTTATGGCTTTGTGATGAGTTCAAATTACAACTCACGCGGTCGTGCAGCAGAAGTGATGGTCGATGGTGAGCAAGCGCATCTGATTCGTCAGCGTGAAACGATTGAATCATTGTGGGCCAACGAAAGTTTATTGCCAGCGGAGTAAATTAAGATGTTATTAGAATTTACCAAAATGCATGGTTTAGGAAATGACTTTATGGTGGTTGACTTGATCAGCCAACGTGCCTATTTCGATCCGACCACCATTCGCCGTTTAGCAGACCGTAACTTTGGCATTGGTTTTGATCAGTTGTTGATTGTTGAAACGCCGGATCATCCTAATGTGGATTTTAAATATCGTATTTTTAATGCCGATGGTTCTGAAGTTGAGCAGTGTGGTAATGGTGTGCGTTGTTTTGCTCAATTTGTGCATGAACGCAAGCTGACCAATAAAACCAAATTTAAGGTACAAACCAAAGCTGGGATTGTAGAACCTGAATTGGGCTTAAATGGTTGGGTTCGGGTCAATATGGGTATGCCTAAGTTCTTACCTAAAGAGATTCCGTTCATTGCAGATGAGCCTGAGAGCTTGTATGAAATTGCACTTGCCGATAATGAAAGTTTAAATATTGATGTGGTGAATATGGGCAATCCGCATGCAGTGACCCTTGTGCCTGATGTTTTAACTGCGGATGTAACAAAAATTGGTCCGCAAGTGGAGTCACATGAGCACTTCCCTGAACGTGTTAATGTTGGCTTTATGCAAATTATTGATGAAAACAATGTTCGATTACGTGTGTTTGAACGGGGTGTGGGCGAAACTTTAGCCTGTGGTACAGGTGCCTGTGCAGCTGCAGTTTCAGGTATGCGCCGTGGTTTGTTGTCGAATAATGTCAAAGTTGAATTGGCAGGCGGTACTTTGCAAATTGAATGGAAAGAAGGCGAAGTGGTGTGGATGACCGGTCCAACGGCTACGGTTTATGAAGGTCGATTGGATTTACGTTATTTCCAACCTGAGCAAGCTTAAACAAAAAAGCGCTGATCAATCAGCGCTTTTTTATAAGATTAAAATCTTAAAGTGATAAAAAACTAAAATAACTGAATCTAGGAAAGCTCAATGATGAGATTAGAGGAAAAAATTCGTGGTGGAATGTATGGGTTGCTCATTGGTGATGCAGTTGGGGTTCCTTATGAGTTTAATCCGCCAGAAAGATTACCGGCTTATGAATTGATAGATATGATACCGCCGCAATCCTTTCGCAGTAGTTATCCTCATATTGCATATGGAACTGGGTCGGATGATGGTGCTCAGGCGTTATGTGTGCTTGCATCATTGCTTCACTGTAAAAAATTAGACCCGACTGATTTATTAAATCGCTTTTGTAATTGGTATCGTGCCGGGTATTTGGCGATTGATCATCAGGTATTTGATATCGGGATTCAAACCAGAGAAGCTTTAACACGTTATGTGCAAGGAACACCGATCAATCAGATTGCTAATACTGATGTAAGCGCCAATGGCAATGGTGCATTGATGCGTGTACTGCCATTGGCACTGTGGCATCGAGGTTCAGATGCTGAATTAATCGAGGATGCTTTTGAACAAGCTCATCTCACACATGGTCACATTCGATCTAAATTATGTTGTGCACTCTATTGCTTATGGACAAGACAACTTTTAAATGATGTCGATATTGATCAAGCTTGGTTAAATAGCATTGCGATTCTTAAGCAAACATTTAACAATCAGCCTGAAGTTATTCAAGAAATAGAACAAGGAATTGATCTTGAGTCTACATATCAGATTCAAGGCAAAGGCTATGTGGTGGATTGTTTGTTGTCAGCCAAATATGCGTTAAAACAAAACAGTTATGCTGATGTGATTAAAACTGCGATTTCGTTGGGTCATGATACCGATACCACTGCATGCGTGGCAGGTGGATTAGCGGGCATTGTGTTTGGGGAATCAGCCATTCCTGAACCTTGGAAAGTGACATTGAAAGGTCAAGAGATGGTTGAGCCATTACTTGAGGCATTATTGAAGTTACATGTATAAATGCCTATATAACAAAATGTTGATTGGGTAGTTATGTGACTATAGATCGCATCATAGATTTGTTATGCTTCATCCATATATTGAGGAAATATCAACGTGACTGATCAAGAGAGCAAAATGCAATATGGTGCAATGCAATTGCTCTCCATGTTTTTAAAAGAACGCAAAATTCAGAATCAGTCTGAGCATACACTGGATGCCTATTTTCGAGATATATCAGGCTTTATTGAATTCTGCTATGACAAAAACTTAGAGCTTAATCAAGTTGAAGCTTCAGATCTACGCGAATACATTTCTTTTAAAGTTGAACGTGATCGCTTGAACGCGACCAGTGTGCAACGTCATCTGACCTCCATTCGTCAATTTATGAAATGGGCGCAACAGGGCCACCATTTGTATATGAACCCTGTCGATGACTTTAAAGTAAAGCGCCAAGCTCGACCTTTACCCGGCATGATCGATATTGAAACCGTCAACCAAATTTTGGATCAAAAAGCCCCTGAAAAACCTGCTGATCATCAGCGTTGGTTACGTGATAAAGCCATTTTAGAACTGCTTTACTCAAGTGGACTACGTTTGGCGGAAGTTCAAGGTCTACTGATACGAGACATTGATTTTAATCGGATGTTGCTTCGTATTACAGGTAAAGGCAATAAAACCCGCATTATTCCCTTTGGTTCTAAGGCGAAAGACAGTTTGATTGAATGGCTCAAAGTGTATCGGATTTGGATGGGCGGTTTTACGGCAGACTCTCCAGTCTTTATTGCAGCTAAAGGGCAAGCCCTGTCCACGCGCCAAATAGAAAATCGAGTGAAAATCCAAGCGCAACGTGCCGGAGTGAGTGTGGATTTACATCCGCATTTATTGCGCCACTGTTTTGCCAGCCATATGTTGTCAAATAGTGGGGATTTAAGAGCAGTTCAGGAAATGCTGGGGCATAGTAGTTTGTCGACCACACAAATTTATACGCAACTGGATTTTGATCGGCTTGCACAAGTCTATGATCAGGCCCATCCGAGGGCCAACAAGTCTAAACTGTGATTAACTGCATGTTTTTGAATCATAATGCAGAAATTTAAATATTCATTGCAACATTTACACTAAAAAAAGACGCATCTGATAATTGTTTTTCATGAGAGCCTATTGTATATGTTTTAGACAGGTGTTGAAGCCATAGAAGCTTGCTGCACTGTTTTATTGAATATTTTGCTTTTCACATGAATTACATCAATTAGGCATTAAAAAATGATTCCGGACATTCAAGAAAAATATGAAAAATTAAGCCAAGCGCAAAAGGATATCTTTGCAGGCTATGGCTTACGTCAGGTTAAACATTTTGTAGAAATTAGCTTACCTAAAATTGAAGCGGTTTTGCCTCAAGGGGCGTATGTACAAGGGATCAATAACGAAGGCAAAGTCCAAGCCATTAACCCAATCCATAAAAAAACGTATTTATGGATCTCAGATTTGCAGTGGCAAGAGCGTCCGATTGAAACTGAAAATATTGATTTAAAAGAAGATGCCATCGCCGTATGGCAAATTTTCGATCTACAACAATATGAGTTGATCGATCTGAGTCATGTACACCGTGACTTTTTAGAAACTCAGCATGTTTGATGCTGAGTTTTTTATTTCCTGATAAAAATTAATGTTAAACACTGTCTAAGGGCAGTTGAAAACTCTGTTTAATAATTTGACTGGGTAAATCTGTTTTGACACTGGTAATGCCATTTTTCTTAGTCAAATGTGCCGACTGAAATTTTCGGTAACTTTCCAAATCTGCCACCACAACTTTCAGCATCGCATCACATTCCCCCAAAATGATATAGCACTCCATTACTTGGGGCAGTTCTTTCATTGCCTCAATAAAGGTATCAATGGTTTCAGCATCTTGTCCCACCAACCAAATACGTGAAAACAAAATCAACTGTAAGCCAATCTTTTGGGGATCAACCACGGTGGTGTAATTTTGTATCACACCGGCTTCCTCCAACAGTTTAACGCGTCTTAAACAAGAGGAAGGCGAGAGTCCAATTTCACGGGCTAAGTCGTTATTTTGAATACGACCGTTTTTTTGTAGCTCGAAAATGATACTTTTGTCGGTTCGATCTAACTTTACTGAAATAGATTTAGATAATATTTTCATAAATTAGAATTTAATTCGAAAAATAATACCAATTATAGAATATTTTGAAAGCCTATTTTATGTTTTTTCGCAGATACTCATGTCTCATTTTCGAGTGTTAATGAGGATAAAGAAAATGTCTGTTTACCTGCTTTTTGCCTTAACTGTCATACCTTTAATTTTTACACCTGGACCAGATATGTTGTTTATCTTGTCTCAAGTGATGGGCAAAGATGCAAAATCAGGCATGATGGCAACACTCGGCGTGTGTTCAGGCTATTTGGTGCATTCGATCTTGGTGGCACTCGGTATCGCGGCGATTATTGTCTCTTTTCCGCTGTTGTTTGAAACCATTCGCTGGTTGGGGATTGCTTATTTACTGTATTTAGCAGCATCACTGTTAAAGTCTGTTTTTCAAAATAAAAGCATTGTGATTGAGAAAAAACAGGCATCCAATCCGATTAAAAAAGGGTTTTTTACGGCTCTGCTGAATCCAAAAGGCATGTTGATCTACTTTGCGATTCTGCCGCAGTTCATGACACAATCCGGCAATACCGTATTACAAGGGTTGATTCTGTCGTGTATCTTTATTGGTCTGATTTTTGTAGTCTACTGCGCCTTGAGTGTGGTTTTTGCCAAAATTAGCCAAAAAGCTAAAATTGATGAGCGTAAACAAAAATGGATTGATGGGGGTTCGGGTGTATTGCTCACTTTGGCTGCGACATGGTTAATTGCCCATTAATTTGATAATTAATCGATGTATTCGAGCTAAATCTGAAAGCGTATTGCATGTAATACGCTTTTTAAATAGGCTTTAAGTGTGACGATTGTTTACGCATTTATGTTGCTCCATCTACAAATGAGATTGGATCTGCTGTTGATTGAACTTAAATGCCAATCAAAAGCACTCAATCTATCTTAAATGACACCGATTGAAATCTAAGCAAGGCTTTAATTGAGGCTAAATTGTTATCAACTTTTTAAATATGACAATGCTTAAATCAAAACTTTTGATGATGTTAATCAAATAAAAAAATAATAAAAATCAATGCTTAATTAAATTTACTTTATTCATGACATTCCCTGAATTTATAAACATAATTTTTTTTTGAACGCACCGTTCAACGAAATTTACGCTTTTTTACAGCTCTTTTGCCAATTGTGACTTGACCCAAATGCCAATCACATTGCAAGATAGGACACCTAAAAATTTTTAAATGAAGCGTTATGATGATGCTTCTTAACATTTACTTTTGTTATAACAGCCGAGGATTACATGAAGGCTCTTGTTGCTGTAAAACGTGTGGTTGATGCCAACGTTAAAGTTCGCGTTAAACCGGACAATAGTGGGGTTGACCTTACTAACGTTAAAATGTCGATCAACCCATTTGACGAAATCGCAGTGGAAGAAGCGGTTCGTTTAAAAGAAAAAGGGACTGTTACTGAAATCGTTGTTGTTTCTATTGGTCCTAAAGAAGCACAAGAACAAATTCGTTCTGCGATGGCGCTTGGTGCTGACCGCGGTATCTTGGTTGAAGCTGATGACAGCCAACTGGGTGCTTTGGAAGTGGCTAAGATCCTAAAAGGCATCGTAGAACAAGAAAAACCAGAACTTATCCTTCTGGGTAAACAGGCAATTGATGACGACTCAAATCAAGTTGGTCAAATGCTAGGTGCATTGCTTGGCGCAGGTCAAGGTACATTTGCTTCAGTGGTTAAAGTTGAAGGCACAACAGTTCAAGTAACACGTGAAGTGGACGGTGGTCTACAAACTGTTGAGTTGAACACGCCTGCGATCATTACAACCGATTTGCGTTTGAATGAACCACGTTATGCTGCGCTTCCAAACATTATGAAAGCACGTAAAAAACCATTGGATACCAAAACTCCAGCGGACTTTGGCGTGACGTCTACAACAAAACTTAAAACAGTGAAAGTTGAGCCACCAGCAGATCGTAAAGCTGGCGTTCAAGTGAAATCTGTAGATGAGCTTGTTGAAAAACTTAAAAATGAAGCGAAAGTGATCTAATACAGAAGGATAAAAATCATGAGTATTTTAGTTATCGCTGAGCACGACAATAAAGCACTAAACGGTGCAACTTTAAACGTTGTTGCTGCAGCACAAAAAATCGGTGGTGATATCACTGTATTGGTTGCGGGTTCAGGCGCGCAAGCGGTTGCTGATGAAGCAGCGAAAGTTGCGGGTGTAAGTAAAGTTTTACTTGCTGACAATGCAGCGTATGCAAATCAATTGGCTGAAAACGTAGCTGCTCTTGTTGCAGATTTGGGCAAAGGCTATTCACATATCCTTGCTGCGTCTACAACTTCAGGTAAAAACGTGTTGCCACGTGCTGCTGCGCTTCTTGATGCAAGCATGATTACGGACATCGTTGCGGTTGAAGGTGCTAAAACGTTCAAGCGTCCAATCTATGCAGGTAATGCGATTGCAACTGTAGAATCTGCAGAAGATATCGTGCTTGCAACTGTTCGTGGTACTGCATTTGATGCTGTAGCAGCTGAAGGTGGTTCTGCTGCGGTTGAAGCGGTTGCTGATGTTAAAGATGCGGGTATTTCTAAGTTTATTTCTGAAGAAATCGTGAAATCTGAACGTCCAGAATTAACTGCTGCTCGTATCGTGGTTTCAGGTGGTCGTGGTGTAGGTTCAGGTGAAAACTATCATACTGTACTTGATCCATTGGCAGACAAATTGGGTGCAGCGCAAGGTGCATCACGTGCTGCGGTTGATGCTGGCTTCGTTCCAAACGACATGCAAGTGGGTCAAACAGGTAAAATCGTTGCACCTGATTTGTACATCGCTGTGGGTATCTCAGGTGCGATTCAGCATTTGGCAGGTATGAAGGATTCTAAAGTGATCGTTGCGATCAACAAAGATGAAGAAGCACCAATCAATGCAGTTGCTGACTACTGGTTAGTGGGTGATTTGAATACAGTTGTTCCTGAATTGGTTTCTAAACTTTAATTTAAGAATAACCTAAAAGAGCCTCTGATTTGATCAGGGGCTTTTTTATGTCTGCATTTTCATCGTTGGTTAAGTCTTGTGCAAATGAGATTTGCATAACTGAATATAATGGGAGGGGTTTTAAGCCAGCATGACAAAAAAATGTCATTGATAACTTTGGTTAATATTATAAACATAGGTATAAAAGCGTGTTTAAGGGGCTGATTTGCAACGCTGTATCTCAAATTTGAGTTGAAATTGCGCTTATGTGTAGGCTTTTGCTTGTGATATTATTTGCCACTCTTTCTTAATATGACTCATGATCGTTGAGTGAGTTTGGAGCTGTTGGTTTGGTATTTGACACTCGGCTGTCTTGGCCTATTTTTGTCATCTATATTTTGTGTTGTATTTTTACTTTTCTAGATGCGTATCACCTCTTGGTTATCGGTGAGGGGACAGTGCGCTATGTGGAAGATATACAAGCTTGGATGCTCTTTGTTTTCGCAGTATTTACCTATTGTTATATGCAACCTCTCAAGCTGGCTAAAAGTGAAAAATACTTTTGGTTGTGGGCAGTATGCTGGTGGTTAGTGTTATTTGGGCGCAGTACCAGTTGGGGGCGTGATTATTTCCCAGAAGTGCCTAAAGTCTATTTTAGAGCGATTTCAGTGGTGTTGATTGGTTCAGTGGTCTTTCCATTGTTCAGTACGCAGTTGCGTCAGGAAATCGCAGGTAAGTTCAAATCGGTGAGTGTTTCGATTTGGGCGCTGATGATGGTGATTTTAGGTTTTATGATCTCAGATGCGATTGAGCATGAACGCATGTTGGGTGCTTTGTTTTTGCATAATCATGCCAATAAAGATTTTATGGAAGAGCTTTTTGAGTTTCCACTGATTGTTGGCTTATTTGTGATTGCCTATGATGTGATGAAAATGGATAAAGTGAAGTTTGATTTTTTACGACGCTAAGCTATGGCTTTGATTTTAAACCTCCTTTTTTAGGAGGTTTTTTTGTTTTAAAGCACTTAAATTTTGACATAGAAAAGCAGATGTAATTCGTCGTATTTTGACTATAGAAATTGTTTAAAAAACCAACCTTAAATTTAAGAAAATTAACAAGATTAAGCACCGAGATAAGACACAAAATACAGAGTTTTTATGCTATAATTTCTAACTAAATTTTAGATTTTAATCCTTCAATTTTGGGTTAATTTTTTGCAAGATTGATTATATAAAACGAGCAGTCCACTCCAGCGCTGTTCGTAATAAGGAGTATGCATGAGCGTATCGGAAATTAGACCGATTGCCATTGAGGATGAACTTAAAAGCTCATATCTCGACTATGCTATGAGTGTGATTGTATCTCGTGCATTACCAGACGTTAGAGATGGTCTAAAGCCTGTTCATCGTCGTGTGCTTTTCGCCATGCACGAACTAGGCAACGACTATAACAAAGCATATAAAAAATCTGCACGTGTGGTCGGTGACGTCATCGGTAAATATCACCCGCATGGTGACTCAGCAGTTTATGAAACCATCGTTCGTATGGCGCAAGAATTTAGCTTGCGTTATCAGTTGGTTGATGGTCAAGGTAACTTTGGTTCAGTCGATGGTGACAGCGCAGCGGCAATGCGTTATACCGAAGTTCGTATGCGTAAATTGACCCATGAACTTTTGGCGGATCTTGAAAAAGACACCGTAGAGTGGGAAGACAACTACGACGGTTCTGAACGTATTCCTCAAGTGATGCCGACACGTGTTCCTAACCTCTTAGTGAATGGTGTTACCGGTATCGCAGTGGGTATGGCAACCAACATGGCACCGCATAACATGACGGAAGTTGTGAATGCCTGCCTTGCTTATGCCAATAATCCAAATATCAGCATTGAAGGTTTGATGGAGCATATCTCTGGTCCAGATTTCCCGACGGGCGGTATTATTTATGGTAAATCAGGCATTGTAGATGCGTACCGTACCGGTAAAGGTCGTCTGCATATCCGTGGTAAATATCATTTTGAAGAAGATCCGAAAAATGGTCGTACCACGATCGTTTTCACTGAAATTCCATATCAAGTCAATAAAGCGAAAACCATTGAGCGTATTGCTGAATTGGTAAAAGAGAAAAAACTTGAGGGAATTTCGGAGCTTCGTGACGAATCCGATAAAGAAGGGATGCGTATTGCGATTGATTTGAAGCGTGGTGAAAACGCTGAAGTGATCGTAAACAACTTGTTCCAAAACACGCAACTTGAGAACTCTTTCAGCATTAACATGGTTTGCCTAGACAATGGTCAGCCGAAGTTAATGAACTTAAAAGACATCATTGCGGCGTTTATTCGTCATCGTCAAGAAGTGGTGACCCGTCGTACCATGTTTGAGTTACGCAAAGCGCGTGAACGTGGTCATATCTTAGAAGGTTTGACGGTTGCTTTAGCCAATATTGATCGCATTATTGAAACCATTAAAACCTCTGCAAATCCAAGTGAGGCGCGTGAGCGTTTACAAGCGGGCGAGTGGAATGCGGGTGGCGTGGTCGCTTTGCTTGAGAAAGCAGGCTCAGTATCTGTACGTCCTGAGGTGATTGAAGGTGAAGATCTGGCGAAACCATTTGGTTTTGATGGCAGTATCTACCGTCTTTCTCCAACGCAAGTGGGCGCGATTCTAGAATTACGTTTACACCGTTTAACTGGTCTTGAGCAAGACAAGTTACATGCAGAATATTCTGATATTTTGGCGCAAATTGCTGAATATACAGCTATTTTGAATGATTTTAATTTGTTGATGGATGTGATTCGTGAAGAATTGGCATTGATCCTTCAACAATATGGCGATGCACGTAAAACGTCAATTGTTGAATCACGTATCGACTTCTCGCGTGAAGATTTGATTCCTGAAGAGCAAATGGTATTAACCGTTTCAAAAACAGGCTATGCAAAAACTCAACCACTGTCTGATTATGCTGCTCAGCGTCGTGGCGGTCGTGGTAAATCTGCGACGTCGATGAAAGAAGATGATTACATCCAACATCTGATCGTGACTTCGAATCACGCAACAGTACTGTGTTTTACTAATGTGGGTAAAGTGTATCGTCTGAAAGTCTATGAAGTGCCACAAGCGTCACGTGGCTCGAAAGGCCGCCCGATGGTGAACTTATTGCCGTTGGAAGAGAATGAAACCATTACAGCGATTCTGCCTGTCGTGGATGCGCCGAAGAAATTTAAAGAACGCTTGGTGGATTTCAAAGCATTTGTGAAAGCCAATGCTGCGAAATTGCAAGAAAATCAAGTGATCAATGGTCATTTTGATGCACTTCAAACAGCACTTGCTGAGCTTGAAGATGGTGCGGATGATATTTCTGAAGCATTACGTGTTCAGTTAAAACAATTGGGCATTGAGCTATCTGCAAGCGATTTAGATGATGAAATCATCTACGATTTTGCACAACAAGCGGAAGCGGTACGTAAAAACTTCTACGTGTTCATGGCCACTGCATCGGGCACGATTAAACGTGTTGAACTTGAGCAATTCTCGAATGTTCGTTCGAACGGTTTACGTGCGATTGATCTGAAAGAAGAAGACACCTTAATTGGTGTTGCGATTACCGATGGCGAACAGCAAATCATGTTGTTCTCGAATGAAGGTAAAGCGATTCGTTTTGCTGAAACTGACGTTCGTGCGATGGGTCGTTCAGCCAAAGGTGTTCGTGGTATGCGTGTCACTTTCGCTGCTGCAACGTCTGAAGAAGATATAGATTCTGAGGTAGATTCGGATGATGAAGATACGTCAGACAGCAATGTGATGAGCCGTATCGTATCGCTTGTGGTTGTACCAGAAGAAGGTGAAGTGCTGTGTGCATGTGCCAACGGTTATGGTAAACGTACACCAGTGGGCGACTTCCCAACCAAGAAACGTGGCGGTAAGGGGGTGATTGCGATCAAAACCTCTGAACGTAACGGTGAGCTTGTGGGCGCAGTCTCGATTGATGCAACCAAAGAGCTGATGTTGATTTCTGATGGTGGTACTTTGGTTCGTACCCGTGCCTCTGAAGTGGCAACCACAGGTCGTAATGCGCAAGGTGTTCGTCTGATCCGTTTAGGGAATGAAGAAATCCTTGTGGGTGTGGTTTCAGTTGAAGCTGTCGAAGAAGATGAGTTTATCGAAACGACTGAAGGCGAAGCATTGGTTGATGCTGAAACGTTGGTAGATGATGAAACGATCATTGATCAAGTTGAAAATGAATCGGATTTAAATGAATCTGAAGATGAATAAATTTGATTGAATAAAAAAGGACGCTTCGGCGTCCTTTTTCTTTTATAATAGGATAATAAAATGAAATGATAATTTCACAACCATTCATAATAATAAGAGCTAGTATGTCGAACTTTAAATATATTTTAAAAATCTCTGTGATGAGTTTATCCACGTTTTTTGTTGCTGCATGTGAAAAACCAATTTACTTTGAATTAAATAAAGGAGAGGTGCGTGAATCAAATAAACCTTATAACTTAACCGATATACAAGTGAGTAATGCTGAAGCACTTTATATTGCGATCAGAGATAAAGATAAAAATAAGATACAAAGCTTAACTGGTGAAACTCTATTTAACGAGCTTGAGGAAGATCCTGCATTATTGGACGAAATATCAAGTTATATTCCATATTACGAAAAGTTAGTGTCAAAAAAAATGATTGAACACACTGAAACGAAACATAGTAAATATGGGGATCTGATAGAAGCTACATTCAAATATGAATATGAAAAAAGAACAGTTTATTATTCTGTCGTTTTTATGAAAAATGATTCGAACAATAAAATTGTGGGAGGAAATCTAAAATTAGAAATGTAAAATCCACAAAAAAGGACGCCGAAGCGTCCTTTTTTATTTCATTCATCACTGCATATTAAAGTTGGTTTTGCGCAGTAATGTCATAGTTCTTTTGCTTTTCAGTGTCGAATTGACCTTCCCATTTACTGATCACAAGCACAGCAAGGGCATTACCAATCACATTTAATACGGTACGTGCCATATCTAAGATACGGTCGATACCTGCAATAAATGCCAGACCTTCAAGCGGAATACCGACACTGCCAAGTGTTGCCAAAAGCACCACGAAAGACACGCCAGGTACACCTGCAATGCCTTTAGAGGTAATCATCAAGGTCAATACAAGCACGATCTGTTGTGTGATGGTGAGATCGATCCCGTAAAGCTGTGCAATAAAGATTGCAGCAATACTTTGATACAGGGTAGAACCATCGAGGTTAAACGAGTAACCAATGGGAACAACGAAGCTGGTAATCGATTTCGGTGCACCATACGCTTCCATTTTTTCCATCATACGTGGCAATACCGTTTCTGAACTTGCAGTTGAGTACGCCAAGATCAATTCGTCTTTTAAGATTTTGATCACTGTCCAAATGCTGAAACCACAGAATTTGGCAACTAAACCCAGCACCACAAAGATGAAGAACAAGATTGCGGCATACACCAGTACAGCAAGTTTCACTAATGGTACGAGAGAGCTAAAACCGAAACTTGCAACCGTCACAGCGATCAGACCGAACACACCAAAAGGTGCAAACATCATGATCATGTGGGTCACTTTAAACATGGTTTCAGAAATAGCTTTTAAGACATCAAGCAAAGGTTGTTTGGTTTCTTTAGTAAGTGAACCTAAACCTAAACCAAAAATCACCGAAAAGAAGATGATCGGAAGCATATGACCATCAGTCATTGCTGAAAAAATATTTGAAGGAATCACAGACAACACGGTATGCACTAGACCGTGCGCTTGGCTACTCACTTCTTGTGTGGTTTGTTGGTATTGTGAGATATCTGTTTGGGTAAGGCTTGACATATCAATGCCTAAACCTGGTTTAAACACATTCGCAGCGACTAAGCCGACCACAATTGCAACTGTGGTAATGATCTCGAAATAGACGATGGTTTTAAAACCCAGTTTTCCGACACTTTTGCCATCGCCAGCATTGGCAATACCAAGAATCAACATAGAAACCACAAGTGGAATCACGATCATCTTAATCAAGTTAATGAAAATTTTACCAAGAGGACTCAGTACATTGTTGATTAACAGATCACGGTATTCTGGTGTGTTATGCAAAAAAGAGCCAACAAGCACACCTAAAATGAGCGCAATTACGATTTGCCATGCAAGGCTAATCTTAATTCTCTTCATGCTAAGCCCTTAAAATTAAATTTGGGGGATAAAGAAAAACTGCCTTAATGTTGTTGTCTAAAGCTCATGGCGAAATCGGGAAGGAAATCATTTAACTGAGTGACAACCAATCGGCAGGAAATGAGGAAATCGCATTATTTTGCAACGTTATGTAATTTCTAGCTAACTTTTTTATGTATCTCTCACTCAATAGTTCAAAAATACTTCAGTTTAATTTAATGATTAGATTAAATAATTAAAATAAATCGAATAATTGAATAATATGTGTGAGCTATATCAATAATTCTGCTATTTTACATTTAAACGATAAAAACTCAATAAGGTGCAGATTGCGCCGAAACATGCCAAATAAATCATTTTAGGAATCACCAATGCGGTTGGCACGCCCATTTGATTCAGCTGTATAAACATTTGGATGCCTTGGGTGGAAGGGAGGGCATTACCCAGCCATTGCATCCATTCAGGCATCGCAGCATGGGGCCAAGCAGTCCCTGAAAGTAAGAATAAAGGAATGGAGCTAAAGACAATAACATGACCTGCACGTTCTGGTAGATCCAAAAACGAGGCTAACAGCATGGATAGCCCGATTACACAACTGACATAAATCGGTACCCCAAGCAACATGCCCCAAAAGTTCCCCCCATGCGGATAATCATTGAGCCAAAAAGTAAAACCAAATAAATAGAAACAAGACAGCGTTCCAATACTCAATATCGCACAGAAGATAGCCCAAAATTGATATTTTTTAGGTTGCCAGGGGTGTAAACGGTAAGTTGCAATCAGCATGCAAAGACCAAGCAAAATGGTTTGATGTACGATCAATGGGGCAACAGCAGGGAACACATAACTACCATAACCAGACAGCGTATTAAATAACGGAATTCGATGAACCGACAATGCTGGGCTGAATTCAGAAATATGGCTGAATTTTTCAGCTTGCTCCTTTAAGGCATTTTCTAAAGATGCGGCGAGTCCCAAGCCAATTTTTTGGGTTTTTAGAAAATTGGCGGCACTGAGGTATAAACCAATACCACCCACTTCACCACGATGCAGGCTATTGGATAGATTATGCGGTAGCAATAATATGCCATCCGCTTGTTGCGCCTTAATCATGTTTTCCGCTTGTTTAAAGTCTCCAAGCACCGCTCGAATTTCAACATTGGGACTTTGTGAAACAGCATTGATAATGGTATTGGAAATTTGGCTCGGTTCTTCATCGACTACAATAATCGGAAGTGACTCTGCATGCTCTGCTTTATACGCATTCGGATAAAAGAAACTATAGATCAAGACAGATAAAATCAGTGTGGTAAATATAGACGTGTTTTTTAGGATGTCTTTAAACGTTTTGGTGTAGTAATACCAAAATGATGTTTTAGATGGTGGAGTTTTGTCATGATTCAGCTTCTTCATGCTTGGACTCCACGCAAGGCCTTTTTAAAGAACAGCATGGCCAAAGCTAAATACAGTATGAAATAAACCACTAAAGCCAAGAGCGGGATAAATGAGACCTCAAATGGACTGCCCACTACCCATTGTTCGGTTTGTAATTTGGCATACGGGGTATAAGGAATGATATTCGCCCAAAATTTGGTAAACAGCGGGGCATTGTTTAAGGGTAATGTCACACCTGCAAAACTTAAGGATGAGCCACCATACACTGCAATAAAACCAAAACTCTTGGCAAGATTTTGCGTTACCAACACCACAGCGCTGCTCATAAATGCATAGGCGCTATAAAATAAAAACTGTCCGAGCAAAATCAGCCATAAAGAGCCTTCAACAAACCAACCCCGAATTTCAATTAACCAGAACATCCAAGCCCATGTCCATAGACTAAAGATCAGCACATAGGTCATATTTTTAGAGAATAGGGCAGTAAAACGACTTTGACCGTCTAACCAAGCTTGAGCAGTACCCGTTTTAAATTCTTGACCGACTGCAAAGGCGACACAACAGCAGAGTAGTAAATGTAGAATCGCAGGAATCATATAAGGTTCGAGGTAGAACTCATAACTCAAATTCGGATTGTAAAGCGTCGAAATTTTAACATTGGGCGTGGGTGCTTCTAAATAAGGAAGCGTATTTTCTAAATAATCATGACCACTAAAATCTTTAAGTGCGCCTAAGGTGCTCAGCAACATAGCGGTAGAAATACTGTTACCGACACTAAAGTAGCTTTGATTGAACAAAATACTGATCTGTGCATCTTTGGCGTGTACCAAACGTTGTTCTGCACCCGAAGGAATGCTGATATAGCCCCAAATATCGGTTTGATTCAGCAGTTGTTCAATCTCATTTTGATTGGCTGTGATGGTTTTGATATGCAAGCTATGATTCAGACGAACATGTTTTTCTATCTGATGACTTAATTGACTGTGGTCTTGATCCAAAATGGCAATCGGAAGCGCTGAGGGCTTGCCCTGAGCAAACATGCAACTGAATAAAATGATCACAAACAAAGGCGCAAGCGTAACCAGGCATAAATCCCATTTAGATCTGAGCAGATAACGTAATTCACGCAATATGCCTTGCCACATTATTGAGCTGCATCCACTTTAAACAACACGCTCATACCCACTTTTAAGTCAGCAATTTTTTGAGTCGGGACTAAGCTGACTTTAAAACTACGCACATCATAACCACCGGTTTGACGGGTGGTTTTAATGGTGGCAAATTCACCTTCAGCACTTATATGCTCGATTTTAAAAACAGCCGTTCGATTTAAAGCTGGAATAAAGCCTTGTAGAGTTTTGGCTTGGTAGACTTGAGCATATTGGTCTTCACGAATATTGAGTGACACCGAAATGTCATCATCCTTAATAATGCTGACCACAGGTACACCTGTTGCCACTAATTCTGTGGGTTTGCCATATATTTTAGAGACTGTGCCATTTAAGGGTGACAGTAGTAACTGCGTTTCAGCAGAGAGTGCATTGGCTTCATCGACGGCAGCTTGTGCAATTTTGACTTGTGCATCGGCAGAGCTTTTTTGTTGTGGGGTGCTGCCACGTTGTGCTCGTCGGTATTGTTGATAAGCAGCTTGGGTCATTTCTCTTGCAGATTGGGCAGCAGCCTGCATTTCATCACGACGTTGTCTTGAAATCACGCCTTCTTTATACAGGTTTGCGCCACGCTGATAGGTGGTTTCTGCCAATGTTTGTTGTGCTTTTAAGCTTTGCCAATTGGCATACAGACTGTCGATATTTTCTTGTTGTGAGCCACGTTCGGCTGTGGATTGTAAGGCTAAAGCAGATTGTAGGCTGGCGAGGGCTTGTTGTTTTTTGGCATCAATTTCAGGACTGACCAAACGAACCAAAGGCTGACCTTGTTTGACCTGTTGACCATCTTGAATATAAATTTCTTCAATTCGACTCGGGATCTTGGTACTGACATGTATAGTTTCAGCTTCAACTCGCCCTTGCAGTTCAACTGGTTTGGGTTGATAGGCTTTCCAAAGGCCATAAGCAATTAGACCCAATAATGCAATAACCAAAATCGCAATCAGCATTTTGATGATTGGTTTAGGGGAGTGATTCTTTTCAGAATGTTCAGAGCGTTTAGATGTCGATGGTAAAACTTGCTGATCTAAAGTGGCATCAACAGCCCCGCCCGTGTTGCTTGAGGGTGTATTGCCTTGATCAGAGGGTGCTTGCTCATGATTCATATGAAATTCCCCTAAAGCACTCAGCGAATGTAATCCGTGTTGGATTGCGTAATATACTGTTGAAACTGATCAATGGAACCATGACTTTGTAGTAAAGTCGCCAATGACATGACATATTTGTAGGCATTCAAAGCCATCTCACTTTTTAAACCACTTAAAGTATTTTGTGCATCAATCACTTGTGTGGCAGTCCCCATATCTTCTTTAAAAGACAGTTGTTGAATGCGTAAATTTTCTTGAGCTGCTTGAATATTCTTTTGTAAGAGTTGATGACTTAGTTGCGCCGTACTGACCTCGTTATAAGACTTATAAATGATATTTTCAATCTCTTGTTTGGTGCGCTCAGTCAGTAGTTCAGAGGCATAGCGTTGCAGTTCAGCCGCTTGCACAGTTTTATTTTTATCAATCCCTGAAAATAGGTTATAGCGTGCAACCACACCGACAATCCAATTCTGTTTGTCATCTAAACTGTATTCACCAAAGGCAAACAGGTTAGGTTTCTTCGCAGCAGATTGGGCTTTAACATTAGCATTAGCGAGTTGCGTATCCATCTGCATTTTTTTAATTAAAGTGGACTGGTCTTGATAGTTTTTTAAGAGGTCATTTAAATGTTGATTTTGCACTGAATTGATAAACAACGGGGTGCTTAAGGCTGTAATTTGGCTGCTTTGAAGAAGATTATTCAAGCTAAATAAACTGGAGCGTAAGTTGGCATCAGCATTTTGCAGTGCACGCTCGGCATTGTTTTTTGCCACTTCAAATTGCATGCGTTGACCTTTATTGATAAAGCCTTGTTGTTCGAGTTTTAAGGCATTGTGGTAATGGGTCTGCATGGCTTGGGCGTTGAATTGGCTGGATGCAAATAACTGTTGTTGAAGCTGTGCATTAAAATACGCTTGAATCAGTTCAAAGCGCTGTACATCTTGCTGTTGCTGGGTATTGAGTTGACTGCGCTTGGCTTCAATCTTGGCAATGTCCTTGGCTGAACGTGTTGCGCCGCCGGTATACAGTGGCATCAGCACCGATACAGTTGGACGAATCACTTGGTCTTCTAAAATTACATTGCTGCTGTCTGGAAATAAACCGATGCCACTATGTAGGGTCTGTCCAATGCCATCTTTTAAAGGATCGGCGACATTGCTCGGTAAATTCTGCTCATTAATCCGGTCATTGATACTTTGAGATAAGCTACTTTCCAAATTCTTTTTAAAGCCATCTAAGGGCAGGTCAACTTCATTGTGAAAGGCGTAGGCACGCACATTTAAATCTACACGTGGTAAACCTAGACCTTTGAGTGCATCGGCTTGAAGTTGAGCGGCTTGCTGTAAGGCTTGATTGGCTTGGCTGGTGTAGGAATTGTTTAAAACATGCTGTTCAGCTTGTACAAAACTGATGGTTTCAGCATGTGACACGGAAAAAATACTTAAGCTGAATATGATGAGCAGACCCAGTTTTAAAAATGAGGCTTTTAAAGGGCGAGCCGAACTTGAATTGCTCAAGTCTGAACGGTTGAATTCAACGCTTTTTATTTTAAATAATGTGATGAATTGCCTAGCCATGGAAGCCACTCTCAAAGAATTCAATCATTATAAAGGACAGTTTCAAAAAATCATGCACTGACTAAGTTGTTGTATTGTTTCATGTACTTTTATTCGACAAAACTTTAGTCATGATGTCGGTGAACTTAGAATTATACTTATTTTAATTGATAAAAAATTTGGTTAATTTAATAAATTGAAAAATTTAAGATTAAATCCAATCTAAAATAAAAAATTGATGCAAAAGATGGCTTAAAGTTGTAAATATTTTAAGGAGAATATACTGCAAGCTAACTTGATCTATGGTTAAATGCCGTTATTTTATTGTGTTTCACTTTGAAAGGAAAAATCATGCGCGCGTACAATTTCTGTGCTGGCCCTGCTGCATTACCCACTGCTGTTTTAGAAAAAGCACAAGCTGAGATGCTGAATTGGCAGGGCAAAGGTCTTTCCATTATGGAAATGAGCCATCGGAGCAGTGACTATGTGGCTGTGGCGGAAAAAGCCGAAGCAGATTTACGCAAGCTGCTGAATATTCCTGAGAACTATAAAGTGCTGTTCTTACAAGGTGGCGCATCCCTGCAATTTTCAGCGATTCCGCTAAATCTGTTAGGCAAAAATAACAAAGCGGATTATATCCATACAGGAATTTGGTCTGAAAAAGCGCTGAAAGAAGCACAGCGTTACGGTGAGATCAATGTGGTTGAAGCAGGCATTAAAGATGCTGAGGGTAAACTTGCCATTGCGGACGAAAGCACATGGAACTTATCTGCTGATGCTGCTTATGTGCATTATGCTGAAAATGAAACCATTGGTGGGATTCAGTTTAATCATATTCCAACCACAGATAAGCCATTGGTTGCAGATTTATCTTCAAGCATTTTATCTGCGCCAATTGATGTGTCTAAATTTGGTTTAATTTATGCAGGTGCGCAAAAGAATATTGGTCCTGCAGGCTTAACTTTGGTGATCATTCGTGATGATCTTTTAGATCAAGCCAAAGCGGAAATTCCAAGTTTATTAAAATATGCTGCACAAGCGAAAAATGAGTCAATGGTGAATACGCCTGCGACCTATGCATGGTATTTATCAGGTCTAGTGTTTGAGTGGTTGCTTGAGCAGGGTGGGGTCGAAGCGATCCATAAAGTCAATCTTGAAAAAGCGGAGCTGTTATATGGCTACATCGATTCAAGCGATTTCTATGCCAATCCGATTGCTAAACCATATCGTTCTATCATGAATGTTCCATTTACTTTGGCCAAACCAGAACTTGAAAAACAATTCTTGAAAGAAGCCGAAGAATATCATTTATTGAATTTGGCAGGTCACCGTTCAGTAGGTGGTATGCGTGCCAGTATTTATAACGCTGTACCTTTAGAAGGTGTTCAAGCCTTAGTGAAATTTATGGATGAGTTTGCTCAGCGTAATGCCTAATCCTTGCTTTATACCTCACTAAAGCCAAAAAAAGCCCTCAAATTTGAGGGCTTTTTTATGGATTCAATCAAAATACGGTAAATAAATATCGCTTTTAAAATAAAACTAAATTAGAAATTTGGAATAATCCCGCTTAAGTGCAAAATCATGGCTGATAAAAACATACCCAATATGAAAAAACAAAACGCGCCTGCATCCACTTTAAAACGAGGTGTTGACTGCGTGATTAAGCTGCTCTGTTGTTCCGGAATAATTTTCATCTAGGAGCCTAAATTCTAATTTATAGTTAAATCCTATTTATTCGTTGTATTTTTAGCATAAATATTCGCCTGAATCCATATATTTCCACGGATATATTGCCCAATTTCAAAGTTTTTATATAACTGATCTTTGGTTGCGATACGAATCAGTGTTGCAGGTTGGTTTTCATCGAGAATCAAAGTGACATCATAGAGGGTATAGGTCTGATCCATAAATTGCATCTCAGTCTTGCCCACCACTTTGCCTTGGAACCATGCTTCGTCTTCCTGACCCATGGTTTCACCATAAAGGTAAGCCACCATCTTGGAAAAATCGACAGTAACCGGCATCTTGTCTTCTTCTGTCTTGGGTTCCCAAGCATCGATCAGTTGTTGCAGATTTTCAGGGGCAACTCCATTATTTTCACTTAAAATTTCATTTAAGGCACGGTGATGTTTAATCGATGCCGGGTCATCCACCACGATTTGTTCATGGTCAGAGACTTTTTCAAGTTCATACGCCCATGCATTCAGCTGAATTTTATACTCTTGATCGCGTTGATACTGAGCATGATTGACTGAATATAAACTGTCAAAAGCATAGACCACGCTGTTTGCATTGAGTTTCAGTTGTAAAACAGCTTGGGTATTGGATGTGCAGGTAATGATGCGGTCAATCTGTGCCTGAAGGGTATAAGGGCTTTCAAACAAGGGAAACGCGGTTTTGACAGCTTTGGGTTTATTGTTCTCAACTTCAATCACTTGAGCCAATTGAACGGAGGCCTTATTTGGTCCTTGAATCAACCAGACAGAAGGATCCATATCGGCTTCATTTTCACAAAGTCCCATGGGCATAATTGGGGCATCTAAAGCTAAGCCTAACCATTTAGGGACTTGCTGAGTCGGGTCATCAGTTAATAGATTCCAGTGCTCTACGTGGCTGCCAAAGTTTTGATCATCAATGGTAATAATATCTGGTCTATTTTGATTGTTCATATGCTCATTGAAGTATTAAGAGACTTATGACTTATATCGAGGATGATTGCTAGATTTCAAGTCTTGAAATGTAAATAAATGATTTAAAGCAGATATTTATTCAAAAAGCTAAATTTTGATAGCAATCAAGATTCACACAGGGGTGAAATGAAATTTGAAGAAGAGAAAAAAGATATTGGCGTCCCTACGGGGATTCGAACCCCGGTTACCGCCGTGAAAGGGCGATGTCCTAGGCCTCTAGACGATAGGGACGTTTAGAAGATGGCGGTATCTTATTGATCCGCCACCAAAGTGTCAAGTAAGTGAGGTGCGAGTTTGTTCAAAATATAGCAAAACAGTTCAGCCGTCTTTTGAGTGTCGTATAAAGCAGAGTGTGCTTCTTTACCATCAAACTCAATACCCGCTTGAATACATGATTTTGCCAATACCGTTTGACCAAACATCACCGCACTCAAAGTCACCGTGTCAAACACAGAAAAACTATGAAATGGGTTCTGATTTTTAGTGCCTGTACGGTCAATCGCAGCTTTCACAAAGCCTAAATCGAAATGGGCATTGTGACCCACCAAAACCGCATGGGTACATTGCTGCTGCTTACGCACTTCATTAATCGATTTAAAGATACGTTTCAACGCTGATTTTTCATCTTCAGCCATGGCCATACGCATCGGGTTAAACGGATCTACCCCAATGAAATCTAAAGAACGGCGGTCTAAGTTAGCACCTTCAAACGGGTTAATGTGCGCATGATGCGCTTGACCCGGCACAAACTCACCTTGTTCATTATAGATAATTGGGATGCATGCAATTTCCAGCAGTGCATCTTTATCCGCATTAAAACCTGCAGTTTCAACGTCGACGACGACTGGGAGGAATCCTCGAAAACGTTGACCAATAACAGGCTGTATTTCAGTTGTCACACCTTTCTCCAATGAATGGTTTTTCCGGCATATAAAGGAATAATTTTTTCACCATCCAAGTAGTCGAAACTTTCAGGGATGATTTGGTCTTCTTTCACCAAAGTAATGGTATTGGTATTACGAGGAAGACCATAGAAGTCAGCACCAAAGTGGCTTGCGAAGCCCTCGAGGCGCTCAATTTTGCCGACTTGATCAAATGCTTGGGCATACAGCTCAATAGCGGTAGGCGCACTATAACATCCTGCACAGCCACATGCATTTTCTTTAGCATTTTTTGAGTGTGGTGCGCTGTCTGTGCCTAAGAAAAACTTCGGATTTCCACTCGTTGCCACTTCAAGCAGGGTTTGCTGATGGGTTTGACGCTTTAAAATCGGTAAGCAATAGAAATGAGGCTTGACGCCACCGACCAACATATCATTACGATTGAACAATAAATGTTGCGGGGTAATGGTCGCTGCAACATTACGGTCTTGTTCTAAGACAAAATGTGCTGCTTCACTGGTGGTGATATGTTCAAGCACGAGTTTTAATTTAGGAAATTGTTTTAGCAGTGGAGCTAAGACTTCATCTAAGAAACGTTTTTCACGGTCAAAAATATCGACATGGTTGTGAGTGACTTCACCGTGTAACAGTAGCGGTACTTGATGCTCTTCAAGTTGTTCGATCACGCCATACACTTTAGAAATGTCACTGACACCGTTGTCTGAGTTGGTCGTCGCACCGGCAGGATAAAGCTTAATGGCATTGACGAATTCAGATTCTTTAATCTTACGCACTTCATCAGGCGAGGTATGGTCAGTAAAGTACAGCACCATCCGTGGATCAAAATTTAAATTTTCTGGAACATGCGCCATGATGCGATCACGATAGGCATTGGCTTCTTCAACCGTTTTTACTGGCGGTACAGTATTGGGCATACAAATCGCGCGGGAAAACTGTTTCGCTAAATCAGGCACAGTGCGCTCTAAAGCCAAACCATCACGTAAATGTGCATGCCAATCATCAGGTTGAAGCAAAGTAATCGTATTCAAGGCAGTTCCTGACTAAAAAATAAAACAAATGATAATCGAAATAGCCCTGAAATGATAACCTCAATTTAACTTAAAGCATTGGTATTAAGTGATTTAA
This sequence comes from Acinetobacter lanii, assembly GCF_011578285.1. Taxonomy (NCBI): domain Bacteria; kingdom Pseudomonadati; phylum Pseudomonadota; class Gammaproteobacteria; order Moraxellales; family Moraxellaceae; genus Acinetobacter; species Acinetobacter lanii. The sequence goes on from NZ_CP049916.1 coordinate 993,136, forward strand.
AACAGATTCATAGATTTATTGAGCACAATAATCTGCGTTTAAATTTGTAAATTAGATTTAAGTTGAACAATGGTTCGTTCTGACTCATTTAAAGCTCGGCTTGGAATAATTCAGAGAATAAAAAATAAGGCTTAAAATGTGATCAATGCCTATCTTGTGTGTGCTTATGCGACTAAGTCGTCTTTCATCTCATTGATAATAAAAACAAAAATGATACTCTTGAATAAGAACTAAATGCATTATACGCAATATTAAAATAAGCCAAGCCAGAATAAAGGTCGCAACAGCAAACCCAATAACAATAGCCATCACAACAATGATAGAAAGACAGCACTTATGAACACTGAAATTGATGTGAATGATCTTCAAGCCCAGAAACAACAGTTTTCCGAATTGTTGATTCTTCAACAAAATCGGGTGCTTTCAGTGTTTACTGAGAGTTTAGAACATGAATTTTGGCGCGAGCGCGAAAAACGTTTTATTGCATTGATTCTTCGGGTGTTTGTACCGGGTTCGATTATTTTCTTTATTACTCAAATGATCAGTATGACTTCGAATTACTTCCATACTGAACCTGAATTTCGTAATCATGACATTGTACTGATGGGCTGTTCGTCAATGGCAGGTTGGTTAGGCTTTCTTGCTTTTTATCTACTGTCTAAAAATGAAAACTGGAATTTAAAGTTTAAAGTTGTCGCACCCATTATTTTGTGTGTGACTTTGAGTGTTGTACAAATTTCAGTGTTAATGAGTCATTCGATTTCAATGACTTGGCGTGGAACCTTAATTATTCTACTGTCACAAATGTTGGCCTATCTGTGTACAGGAAGCCGTCCTAAATACACCTTTATTGCAGGTATGCTATCGATTGCTGTGACTTGTGTAGGGCTTAAACTTCTCGGTGGTCATCTGTCTTTTTGGATCTTGAGCAATGTGTTGTTGCTTGGCAATTTGATGGGCTTGGCATTGTCATTTATGACGGTATCCACTGAACGATTGCATTTTATTCAGGAGATGATCATTGGGATTGATAAACAAATCCATGAAATTTTGACCAGTCATTTTGCCAAACTGAGTAATCAAGACACACTGACTTTACTGGGAAATCGGCGTAGTTTTAATGAAGAACTGTCTCGTATTTATAACGATGCCATCGCCACCTCACACAGTTTTGCTCTGATTTTTATCGATGTCGATTATTTCAAACTGTATAACGACACTTATGGTCATCAAGAAGGAGATTTTGTCTTGGTCAGGGTGGCACAAACCTTATTGCGTCATATTGGGGAAAAGGATTCGGCGATTCGTTATGGCGGTGAAGAGTTTATTATTTTACTCAACCACACCAGTTATGATGAAGCTGCACAAGTGGCTGAAGATATTTTGCAAGATATTCGAGATCAGAACATTCCACACTGCGCCTCAAAAATTCATGACTATCTCACGGTGAGTATTGGACTGAGTTTATTTTCAGGTGAAGAGGGGATTGCTGAAAGTGGTTTACTCAAATTGGCTGATGATGCTTTGTATCAAGCGAAGAATAATGGACGCGATCAAAAAGTGATATTCACTCCAGATTTAAATCAGTCACAGGTTTGATTTTAAAGGTAATGCTCTGTTTAATAGAGCATAAAAATCAGAATTAATGAGATAAATATAACCCAAATGATGCTTACGATTGCTGAATTAATCTTCTGAATTTGCTAGATAAGTGCTAATCTAAGACTCGGTTTAAAATTAAACAATTAAATGAAAAGTGAATAATTTTAAAATAGCACTATAAGATGATGAAATGAGATGCGGATATCGATGCATTACCACAGCTGAAGAATCATATCGAAGGATTGTTAGAAAAACAAAGCCTTCATCTATACCTATATTTTAAAACTGGCTGATCAAGCGCTGTATATGGCCAAAGAATAGGATAGAGATCGTTATAAACTTTTGAATATTAAAGCGCTACCCAATTAAATTTAAAATTGACTTGACCCCTATACAATTATGGTTGTTCGATGGGAGCTCAGTCATTGCAATGCTCAGATCAATTTGAGTTTAGCTTTAATTTTTTAAAGTTGATTTTCACCCCATATGACCCATGTTTAGAAATACTACCAATTCTCTTTAATAGTATTTAAATAGTTGTTTATCAATATATTTATTTTTATTTTGAGATTTAAGTGCTACTCTTTTAATCAGGATTAAACTCTAAAGCATTAAAAAAACAAAGGCACAAGTCGTGTATTGAATATGAAAATTGAACTGGATATTGATCAGTTACAGCAAAAAAAATCAGAGATTGAGCAGCTTTTAGAGAAGCAAAAGCGTATTTTAAGCACGAAATTTGAACTTGAACTAGAGCAGCAATTTTGGCGGGATCGTGAAGAGCAATTGATCAAAATGCTGCAACGTGCCTATCTTCCGGTTTTGGCAGTTTTTTTTATTTTCATGTGTGTCAGTTTGACACTGAACTATTTAAGTGCCACGGAAGAATTTCGTAATCACGATTTCTCACGTAACTTTATTTCCTTTGGCTCAAGTTGGATCACGCTGATCGTTCTTTTTGTGATGGCAAAAAAAGAGCAGTGGAATTATTTATATATGCCGGTCAATGCATTTGCGATTTGCTTTGCACTCACCGTCAATCTCTCTATCCAGTTGACCATGTTGTCTTTGCCTGTGATTTGGCGTGGCACCATCGTCATGGCATTGGCCATTATCTTTGTGTATTTATGTTCAGGGCTTAGACCGAAAGTGGCTTTTTACAGCAGTATGCTTTCAGTGATATTGACCCTAATTTATCTGAAAATTGTCAATGCCAATGTCCCAATGTGGGTGGTGACCAATACTTTATTGTTGCCGAACTTAGTTGGACTGGCTTTGGCTATCTTGAGTATTTCAACCGAACGGATTCGATTTTTACAATCGATTATTATTGAATACGACAAACTAATTTATTCACGCTTAAATCAGCATTTTATTCATCTGAGCCATCAAGACACTTTAACGTTATTGGGCAATCGACGAGGCTTTGAACAGAATCTGAGTAATGCGATTGAATATAGTCAAGCCACAGCACAGAATTTTGCAATTCTGTTTATCGATGTCGATTACTTTAAACTGTATAACGATCGTTATGGGCATGATCAAGGTGATCAGGCTTTAATTAAAGTGGCACAAACTTTATTAAGACATATTCATGAGCAGGACACCGCGATCCGATTCGGTGGCGAAGAGTTTGTTCTATTATTAAAAAATATTCAGCTCTCACAAGCTGAAAAAGTCGCTGAAGCAATTTTAAATGATATTCGTGAACAGAAAATTGAGCATTTAAGTTCTACAATTTGTGATCATTTGACGGTAAGTATTGGTTTGACGCTCTATCAGGGTGAAGTGAATATTCAATATCCGGATATTTTAAAACGTGCAGATCAGGCATTATATATGGCCAAAGCAGAGGGTCGTGATCGTTGTCAGATTTTAAATATGACTCAATAGGTCATAAAGAATCAAAGTGAATATCGAGATCAATAATAAGGTTGCGATCAATACTTGATCGATAAAGTGTGAACATAACCAAGCAGCAATAAAAAACCGCGCCCTAAGCGCGGTTTTTTTGACTGAACCGAATTTAAAAAATTTTCAAAACTTAGTTTTTGTCTTTGAGTTGTGGAACAGCAGAACCTGTACCAACCGCCAATAAACCCGCACCAGTGTAGATGCCTAATTTTTGACGTGTATCGGTAATGTCCAAGTTACGCATAGTCAATTGACCAATACGATCCATTGGAGAGAACATTGAATCACCTTTTTCCATCGTTAAGCGTTCAGCTTCGTAGGTCAAGTTTTCAGATTCGGTGTTCATGATGGTGTAATCATTACCACGACGAAGTTCTAAAGTCACAGTACCTGTAACTGCTTTAGCCACCCAACGTTGAGCTGTTTCACGAAGCATTAATGCTTGAGAATCGAACCAACGACCTTGGTAAAGTAGACGACCTAAACGTAAACCGTTAATACGGTATTGTTCGATGGTATCTTCGTTATGAATACCAGTCACAAGACGCTCATAAGCGATGTGAAGCAGTGCCATACCCGGCGCTTCGTAGATACCACGAGATTTCGCTTCAATGATACGGTTTTCGATTTGATCCGACATACCTAGACCATGACGACCACCGATACGGTTCGCTTCAAGAATGAACTCTACAGGATCTTCGATACGTTTGCCGTTGATTGCAACAGGGAAACCTTCTTCAAAAGTAATCGATACTTCTTCAGCTGCGATTTCAACGTCTTCTTTCCAGAAGGCAACGCCCATGATTGGGTCAACGATTTTGATGCCTGCATTGAGGTATTCAAGATCTTTTGCTTCGTGAGTAGCACCTAACATGTTTGAATCTGTTGAGTATGCTTTCTCTTTTGACATTTTGTAGTCAAAACCGTTGTCGATCAGGAACTGTGACATTTCTGCACGGCCACCTAACTCATCGATAAAGGTTTGGTCTAACCAAGGCTTGTAGATTTTAAGCGCAGGGTTGGTCAACAAACCGTAACGGTAGAAACGTTCAATGTCATTACCTTTGTAAGTAGAACCGTCACCCCAAATGTTAACGTCATCTTCTTTCATTGCAGTCACAAGCATTGTACCTGTTACTGCACGGCCGAGTGGCGTCGTGTTGAAGTAAGGCACGCCACCTGTAGAGATGTGGAACGCGCCACATTGAATCGCAGCAATACCTTCAAGTGCAAGCTGTAAACGGCAGTCCACCAGACGTGCTTTTACAGCGCCATATGCTTCAGCTTTCTTAGGAATCGCATCGTAATCATCTTCATCTGGCTGACCTAAGTTTGCAGTATATGCATAAGGTTCAGCGCCTTTTTGTTTCATCCACAAAAGAGCAGCAGAAGTATCTAGACCACCAGAAAAGGCGATACCAACTTTTTTGCCTACAGGTACATTCTGTAAGATAGTTGCGTTATCAGACATTGTTCATCCTAACGATTTTGAATAATAGGCACCTAAGTGGTGACCTAGGAGAAGATATATAGCTCTGATTGTAGCACTATTCATAGAAATTTTTTTTCAAAAAATGAGACCAATAATAAAATTAATGGCTTTGCCAATCATATTTGCACTTTCCATAAACAGACGCGCCTTGCGATATGCGTGTTATTGAATCCTGACAGGGCTTGGCTTGCGACCTCAAAATTTTTAGAGGCAATCACAGATCCATAGAACAGTGATAAATCTCAGGATTTTAAACGGCGCCAGCCGATATACGCACTGCAATCTGCTTCGATTTTTGATTACAGCACAAATAAGACGATCTACATTGAGTTTAAGTACGCCTCGATAAATAGTAAAAGTGAAGTCGATAGCGCAGCTAATTAAAGAAAGATTTTTAGGATTAAGACTAAAGTTTTAAATTTTAAATTTTGATGAAAATGTATTCGATATTGTTTCATTTTAGAGAAAAATCAAGTGGTTTGGTCTAAATAATCACCAATACACCCTCTTTATATTGGTCATACCAATTTTGCTAATAAAATTAATAGTTGCAGTTTATTTCATCTATATTTAGCATTGTCTGCCATAAGAGGGTGGTATTGGTCTGATTAATTTTATATTGGTCATACCAATATGGAAAATATGACGAGGCGCGCAAAGTTCGGCTGAGCATTTCAAGGAGTAGATAATGCTTCAACAGTGGCAACAAATTTACGATCCGATGGGGAACATTTGGCTTTCAAGTGCAATTGCTTTGATTCCAATCGTGTTCTTCTTCTTGGCACTGGCTGTATTTCGGATGAAAGGCAGTGTGGCAGGCACCATCACCGTCGCATTGGCATTTTTGGTGTCGATGTTCTTGTACAAAATGCCCATCGCGATGGCAGTAGCTTCGATGATCTATGGCTTCTTCTACGGATTGTGGCCAATTGCTTGGATCATCATTGGTGCGGTGTTCCTATACAAAATTTCGGTTAAAACGGGGCAGTTTGACATTATTCGTTCCTCGATTTTGTCATTAACAGAAGACCAACGTTTACAAATGCTATTGGTAGGTTTTGCTTTTGGAACCTTCTTGGAAGGGGCGGCGGGCTTTGGTGCACCAGTCGCGATTACCGCTGCATTATTAGTGGGGTTAGGTTTTAAACCACTTTATGCAGCAGGACTTTGCCTGATCGTCAACACAGCACCTGTAGCATTCGGTGCGATGGGGATTCCCATCATTGTGGCAGGGCAAGTCTCGGGTATTGAAACCATCCAAATTAGCCAAATGGTGGGGCGTCAATTGCCAATCATGGTGCCGATCGTATTGATTTGGATCATGGCGATTATGGACGGTTGGCGTGGTGTTAAGGAAACATGGCCTGCAATTTTTGTCGGTGGTGGATCTTTTGCCTTAGCGCAGTTCTTAACCGCAAACTATGTCGGTCCAGAATTGCCTGATATTACCGCTGCGATTGCTGCTTTGGTGAGTTTAACCGTGCTCTTAAAATTTTGGCAACCGAAACACATTTTCCGTTTTGAAGATGAGAAACAGGTTGATCCCCATATTGCGCTTGCTGCGCAAAAGTCATATAGCGTGGGTCAAATTGTAAAAGCATGGTCACCGTTTGCGGTTTTGACAGCAATGGTGACGCTGTGGAGTATCAAAGCGTTTAAGGATCTATTTGCCAAAGATGGGGCACTGCATGATCTTGTGATCTCGATCAAAGTGCCATTTTTACATCAAATGATTCAAAAGTTGCCACCTGTAGTGCCTGAAATTAAGGACTACGATGCGATTTATAAATTTGATTGGTTGTCTGCAACAGGTACAGCCATCATGATTGCGGCAGTGATTACCATCATTTATTTAAAAATGAAGCCAAAAGATGCTGTTGTGACCTTTGTGGAAACGGTGAATGAGCTGAAAACGCCGATTTACTCGATTGGTATGGTATTGGCATTTGCCTTTATTGCGAACTATTCGGGTTTATCAGCAACTTTGGCATTGGCTTTGGCCCATACGGGGCAAGCATTTACTTTCTTCTCGCCGTTCTTGGGCTGGGTTGGGGTGTTCTTAACCGGTTCAGATACCTCTGCCAATGCTTTGTTCTCGGCATTGCAAGCGACGACTGCACAGCAAATTGGTGTACCTGAAGTGCTCTTGGTCGCAGCCAATACCAGTGGTGGTGTCACGGGTAAAATGATTTCACCGCAATCGATTGCAATTGCTTGTGCAGCAGTGGGATTGGTGGGTAAAGAGTCTGATTTGTTCCGCTTTACGGTAAAACACAGTATTACCTTTACTGTGATGATTGGTATCATCATTACCCTACAAGCTTATGTGTTCCCGTGGATGATTCCATAATCTCGGGTCAAGGAAAAGAAATGAAAGTCTCCGACAAAGTGGTACAACGCTTACGTATATTGATTGAACAAAACAATATGCAAGTCGGAGCGCGTTTGCCAGCAGAACGTAAACTGTGTGAGGAACTCGGTGTTTCTCGCAGCTCTTTGCGCGAGGCGATTCAGCAGTTGGTGGCTGCAGGGGTCTTAGTGAGTAAAGTCGGCGCAGGCAATTATTTACAGCAGTTGCCTGCCAATTGGTCGCAAAATTTAATTGTTGAGCCATTAACGGATTTGCTGAATCAGGATCCTGAATATCGTTTTGATGTGCAAGAAGCCCGTATGGTGCTTGAAGGCGGAACAGCGTGGTATGCCGCACAGCGCGCAACACCAAATGACCTTGAAAATATTCGAAAATATTTCGAGCAGATTAATCATTTTCAATTGATTGGAGATGATGCACAGGCTGCCATCGCTGATGCCAAATTTCATTTAGCCATTGCAGAAGCTTCGCATAATCTGGTGCTGATCCAAATGATGCGTGGGCTATTCGACCTTTTGCAATATAACGTGATGTTGGGACGCCGTAAGGTATACACCACACCACGCCACTTTGAGCAATTGCATGACCAACACTTTCAAGTGATGAATGCCATTGAACGCCAAGACCCAGAAGCTGCTCGAAAGGCAGTCTGTGGGCATATCGAATTTGTAGTTCAACGGGTACGTTTGATTGATGAAGAAGAAGCGCGTCGTCAACGTTCCAGTCGATTAAATAGGACATAACTCATGATTATTTCTTCTGCAAATGACTATCGTGAAGCAGCACGACGTCGTTTACCGCCATTTTTATTTCATTATATTGATGGTGGAGCGTATGCAGAATATACCTTAAAGCGCAATGTCGAAGATTTATCGAAAATCGCGCTGCGTCAACGTGTCTTAAATGACATGTCTCAATTGAGTTTGGAAACCAAACTCTTTGACGAGACCCTATCAATGCCTGTGGCGTTGTCACCAGTCGGATTAACGGGGATGTATGCCCGTCGTGGTGAAGTACAAGCCGCAGTGGCAGCAGACAAGAAAGGCATTCCATTTACCTTATCGACGGTTTCTGTGTGTCCAATTGAAGAAGTCGCACCTGCCATTCAGCGTCCAATGTGGTTCCAGTTATATGTCCTGCGTGACCGTGGCTTTATGAAAAATGCTTTGGAACGTGCCAAAGCTGCAGGCTGTTCAACGTTGGTGTTCACAGTCGACATGCCGGTTCCGGGCGCACGTTACCGTGATGCGCACTCTGGTATGAGTGGTCCAAATGCCGCGATGCGTCGTTATATGCAATCTTTTACCCATCCACATTGGGCATGGAATGTTGGCTTGCATGGTCGCCCGCATGATTTGGGGAATATCTCTAAATATTTGGGTAAACCAACAGGTTTAGAAGACTATATCGGATGGTTGGGCAATAACTTTGATCCGTCGATTTCATGGAAAGACCTCGAGTGGATTCGTGAATTCTGGGATGGTCCAATGGTGATCAAAGGAATTTTAGACCCTGAAGATGCCAAAGATGCCGTGCGTTTTGGTGCAGATGGCATCGTGGTGTCGAATCATGGTGGTCGTCAGTTGGATGGGGTTTTATCCTCTGCACGTGCACTTCCTCCGATTGCGGATGCAGTGAAAGGAGATATCAAAATCCTTGCTGACTCGGGTATTCGTAACGGTCTAGATGTCGTACGTATGCTCGCATTGGGTGCAGATACCTGTATGCTCGGTCGTGCTTTTGTGTATGCCTTGGGTGCTGCAGGCGGTGCGGGTGTGAGTAATTTACTTGAGCTGATTGATAAAGAAATGCGTGTAGCGATGACTTTAACGGGTGCCAAAACCATTGCTGACATTACTTCAGATTGCTTAGTACGTTTAGAAAAAGAATTGGTTTAAGCATTTAACCGCAAAGATTTAAAAGCCAAACCTAAACGATGCTGTTAATCATCTTATATCCAATTAAAATTGATCACAGATTTTCCTCTCCTGTGTGGAGAGGTTTAGGGGGAGGTTTTTTAGGTTGAAACACTCTCATCCTAACCTTCTTCCAGAGGGAGAGGGGAATTGCATTGATGATTAAGATTTTGGATCATTGATTATTTTTTATTTTCGAAACAACTATAGTTTTAACAGCATATATAGCGTGCTTATTCCTTACTTTTCTTTCGGGAAAAGTAAGCAAAACCGTTTGTCTTTCGTTGAACTCGCGCAATAACAGTCATGAAAAAAATTTAAGTCGCAGAAATATTTTGCCTCATGATTTAGTCTGGCTCGAACAGCAACGAAAGACTGGGTTGCGTATCGAGATTTCATTTTGCTTCAAGTTTCAAATGAATCTGAATAGATCATCATTCCAGATGGATTCAGTCATAAAGGATTTAAACTATGTCTGCTTCACTTGCTTGTCAAAACACCATTCAAAAACTGATTGATATTGTCGGTAAAGCCCATGTATTGACCGATGATCAAGAGACACGTTTGTATCGTCAAGGTCGTCGTTATGGTTCGGGGCAAGTGTTGGCGGTGGTGTCACCGGGTTCATTGTGGGAGCAATGGCAGGTCTTGCAAGCGGCGGTGGATGCCGATTGTATTGTGATTATGCAGGCAGCCAATACAGGACTAACCGGTGGCTCGACGCCGTTTGGCGATGATTATGATCGACCTGTGGTGCTGATAAGTACGCGCCGATTGGTTGGGATTCAAGTGATTAATGACGGCAAGCAAGTGATTTGTTTGCCGGGGGCAACACTGGATCGTTTAGAAAAAGAATTGGCAGGGTTTAATCGTGAACCGCATTCAGTGATTGGTTCATCCTGTATTGGCGCATCGGTTTTAGGTGGGGTGTGTAATAACTCCGGCGGTGCACTCGTACGTCGTGGACCTGCCTATACTGAATTGGCTTTATATGCCCGTGTCAATGAACAAGGTCAGTTAGAGCTGGTCAACCATTTGGGCGTGAACTTGGGTGAAACGACTGAGCAAATCCTGAAAAACTTAGAACAACAACACTATCAAACTCAAGACATTCAAAATGAAAGTCATTGCTGTGCATCTGACCACCGTTATGTCAAAGATGTGACACAGGTCGATGAAAATACCCCTGCACGTTTTAATGCTGATCCTTCTCGCCTGTATGAAGCTTCAGGTTCAGCAGGTAAAGTTTGCGTATTTGCGGTGCGTTTGGACACCTTTGAAAAAATTCCAAGCCAAGTGTTCTACGTGGGCAGTAATTCGCATGATGACTTAACTGAAATCCGTCGCTTCTTGTTGAAAGATTTACCCCGTATTCCGATTGCAGGGGAATACATTCACCGTGTGGCTTACGATATTGGGGCTGAGTACGGTAAAGATACTTTCATGTTTATTGAAAAGTTCGGAACAGCTAAAGTTCCTGCGGCTTTTGCGATGAAAGATAAAGTCGATGGTTATTTGGAAAAATGGAAGTTACGTGGACTGTCCGATAAAGTTCTGCAATTGGTGACTAAATTCTTACCGTCACATTTACCAAAACGAATGAACGACTTCCGTGATCTGTACGAGCACCATTTGGTGCTACGTATTGAAGATCAAGATGTACCTGCGGTGGAAGCCTTCTTTAAACAGTATTTTTCGACGCATCAAACAGGAGATTATTTCCTGTGTGATGCCGATGAAGGACGTAAAGCCTTTTTACATCGTTTCGCCGTGGCAGGTGCGGCGATTCGTTATCGAGATACCCATTTAAGTGAAGTTGAAGATATTGTGGCACTCGATATTGCGCTGCGACGTAATGACCGTGAGTGGGTGGAGACTTTACCCAAAGAGATGGATGATCAAATCATTCATAAGCTTTACTATGGTCATTTCCTGTGTCACGTGTTTCACCAAGACTATATTGTGAAAAAAGGGGTGGATCCTTTAGCGATGGAACATGCGATGTGGCATTTGCTCGATGATCGTGGGGCAGAATATCCGGCGGAGCATAATGTGGGTCATTTATATGTGGCAAAACCAGCACTGAAAAATCATTATCAAAAACTTGATCCGACCAATAGCTTTAATGTGGGCATTGGACAAACATCAAAATTGAAGCATTGGCATTAAGTCAGACTGAATACCATCCTATAAACATTAAAAGCCCGTAAATACGGGCTTTTTAACGGTTGTTTCTAAATGCTAATCTAAAATATTAAAGCTTGGATTCTGAAGCGTTGTGCTGATCGCTTGCATCACTCTGTTTGGATTTGCCGATAATCGAAGAAATAAAGCCCAAAATAAAGGCACTCACGATAAATACCACAAATGAATACAACACTGAATGGGTATTGAACCACACCACAAGGGTTAAAATCGAAACGATAGCGGTACAGATCCAAACCGCCATGCCTGAACCCGAGGGGGCTTGAGTGGGCGCTGATGGATGAAGCTCGGATTGAATGTCTGAATCATGGGCTGTGTTTTGAGTCATGCTGGTCGGGTCAACGCCGTAAAAAAAGTAAGCATAATCATCAAATTGAGATAAAGCTACTTTTTGATACTCCTTTAGACCATTGTCATGATGAGGATGCTGCCGAAACTGCTCCAGTTGTTCCAGTGGAAAACGCAGATGTTCATCCGAATCGAAATCTGTGGCTAAACCACTGCTGCGCAATAAAATAAAATTTTGATAATGGGTTTTAATCAGTTCCTGAAAGCGTTCAAAATGATGCAGATGCGCTTCACCGACACTGTCTAGGAAAAAGGCTTTATTTTCTTCTAGATTAATTAAGGCTTGATCAGGGGTGGTAATCAAATAAGCATATAAACTGTCGCCAAAGTCATGTTGATATTCTGCGACTAAATCATGTAATTGTGGATCGCCTGCATCAAGTAGATCGGTATATTTTGCCCAATGCAGATTGTTGGTTTTAAACAACATAAACCACAGAATCGGGACAAAACCATCTGCTTGTAATTCAAATGAGGCAGTATGATAAAAATCTGACCATTGGTTGTGACTGCCTATGGGCATATGCCCAAGCGGGGAACTGGTTAAAAAAACAGGGTGGCTCATAGGCTGACATGGGCTGATTGTCTTAAAGTTCTTCCATGATATTTCAAATTGGGGAATTTAGATTTTTGAGATTGTTGTAAAGCTGTATATCAATTCAGATGCTAGTTGTTTGACGTTCGGCTAAAAAACCAGATCAGCCCTTGCAGTTCAGATTGACTTTATTTACTGCTAAATCGTGAGACACAGTCATCCCAAAAATAAATAAACACGCTAAAGTAGTATGCAACAAGTTGCAAAGCCCATAAATAAAGGACATGCCATGACAACTCGCTATGCAAATATATTAAAACCATTGGATTTAGGCTTTACCACCATTCGTAATCGTGTCGTGATGGGCTCGATGCACACGGGACTTGAAGACCGCTTTTATAATTACCCTAAATTGGCAGCCTATTTTGGTGAGCGTGCTAAAGGTGGCGTGGGCCTAATCATTACTGGTGGGATTTCACCGAACCGTTCAGGTTGGTTGTTGCCTGCGGGAGGCACCATGAACACTTTGGGCGATGTTGCGCCACATCGTTTGGTGACGCATGCAGTGCATAAGCATGGTGGCCAGATTCTGATGCAGATTTTGCATTCAGGTCGTTATGGCTATCAACCTTTTGTGGTGTCGGCAAGTCCGATCAAATCGCCGATTTCACCGTTTAAACCTCGTCAAATGAGTGAAAAACAAATTTTAGCCACCATTCAAGACTATGCCCATACTGCCAGTATTGCCAAAAAATCAGGTTACGATGGCGTGGAAATCATGGGTTCAGAAGGCTATTTGCTAAATCAGTTTTTAAGCCGTCATGTTAATCAGCGTACTGATCAGTGGGGTGGAGAGATTGAAAATCGTATGCGCTTTGCGATTGAGATCGTCAAAGCGGTGCGGGCTAAAGTTGGGCAAAAATTTATTATTTGCTTTCGTTTATCGATGTTAGACCTCGTTCATGACGGCAATACCATGGATGAAGTGATTACTGTGGCCAAAGCCTTAGAGCAAGCCGGTGTAACTTTACTCAATACGGGCATTGGATGGCATGAAGCCCGCATTCCGACCATTGTCACTTCTGTGCCCCGTGCCGCCTTTGTTGACTACACCGCAGAAGTGAAAAAGCATGTGTCGATTCCGGTCATTGCATCGAATCGCATTAATATGCCGGACACCGCTGAAGAAATTTTGTCAGCAGGCAAAGCCGATATGGTGCAAATGGCTCGTCCACTGTTGGCAGATGCCTTTTGGGTGAATAAAGTCGCAACGGATCGTGTGGATGAAATCAATACCTGTATCGCCTGTAACCAAGCCTGCCTCGATCATACCTTTAAAAACAAACGCGCCACCTGTTTAGTCAATCCGCAAGCGGCCTATGAAACTGAATTGGTTTATGTCAAAACCAAAAAACCGAAGCGTGTTGCGGTCGTTGGCGGCGGTGTGGCAGGGATGTCTGCTGCGACTGTAGCAGCCTATCGTGGACATCACGTGACTTTATTTGAAGCAACGAGTGATGTCGGTGGTCAGTTTAATTTGGCCAAAGTGGTTCCAGGTAAAGAGGAGTTCCATGAAACTATTCGTTATTTCAAAAAACAGATTGAAAAAAACGGCGTTGAACTGCGTTTAAATACCCGCGTTAATCGTGAACAACTTGAACGTGAAGGGTTTGATGAAGTGATTGTGGCAACAGGTGTTGTACCCCGTGCCTTAAAAATCGAAGGCAGCGATGCACCGCAAGTGTTGTCTTATGCAGAAGTGCTCCGTGGTGCACCTGTAGGCAATAAAGTTGCTGTGATTGGTGCAGGAGGAATCGGTTTTGATGTCTCCGAGTTTTTACTGAAACCAGAACATCAACCTCAGCCACAACCTTTGGCGGACTGGAAACGTGAATGGGGGGTAGATGCTAACGTCAATTACATGACCGAAGGTGGTGCTGTACCGCCAGAAGTTGAACACCCTGTCCGTGAAATTTATTTGCTACAACGTAAAACCACACCACTGGGTATTGGACTGGGTAAAACCTCAGGTTGGGTGCATCGTGCCCAATTGAAAAAACATCGGGTGCGCATGCTTCGTGGTGTGCAATATAAAGCGGTGACCGATGAAGGCTTATGGATTGAAACTGAAGGGCAGTCACAACTGTTACGTGTCGATACCATTGTGGTATGTGCAGGGCAGGAATCTGTCAAAGAGATTATGCCGACTGAGACTGAAAAAACCTTAGCCCAGTACCATATTATTGGGGGTGCCAAGCTTGCTGCGGAGCTTGATGCCAAGCGCGCAATCCGTGAAGGTGCTGAAATTGCAGCCAAAATATGAGTTTTTTTAAGAATTTGGCGAAACTATATTCACTTGAATGCATTCAGTGAAACTTTTACTTGTCAGAATTTAAAAAGCTCCGTATTATGGCGCACATGGAAGCGTGGCAGAGCGGTTTAATGCACCGGTCTTGAAAACCGACGAGGGCTTATACCCCTCCGTGAGTTCGAATCTCACCGCTTCCGCCAAATTCGAAAAGCCCCAGTCAAACGACTGGGGCTTTTTTTATGTGTCTAATGCTATTGTTGAATTGAGTCTAGAGTGAGCTGAATGGCATAAATATGATGTCATTAGATGCTTGAGCAGGTTTAAAATGAAATACTTATTCAAAATTGAATGATTGTGAATCATTTTGAATGTCTGACATCAGAGGGCTTCACAATCTCATCGCATGAATATGGTTGAATATTCTTCTAAAACACGTTATTAATTAAAAATTAAGCATTCCGCATAGAATTTATTATTTATTCGGCAATGCATCAGAAGAAAAAATGATTAGAAAATAAGATTTCGAAATCAATCACCTTAAAACAAGAGCAATAGGTATCACTTTACATGCATGATCAAGCGCGGCACCAGTGGGTCGGATGTGAAGATTGCGATGCAGTCTATGTCCGAATTGCACTCGCATCCAAAGAACGTGCCTATTGCCCATATTGTGGCACCGAGCTGTATCGCGATTTATATTCTTTTAATACCTTATTGGCTTTGGTGGTGACCTCGCTGATTATTTTTGTGATTGCCAATAGTTTTCCGATTGTGACAGTTGAACTGCAAGGTATCTTTTCACAAACTACATTGTTGGGTGCAGCGTGGACCATGTATCAAGCTGATCGTGCCTTTGTCGGTTTTTTAATTTTAATGACCACCTTTGTGGTGCCCTTGCTGTATTTACTACTCATGGCATACATCTTAAGCAGTGTGATGATTCATCCGCATCAACCTTTAACGGTCATGCAAGTCCGCGCTTTACGTGGGTTGTACCTGTTGCGGACATGGGGCATGGTTGAAGTATTTTTGATTGGAATTTTGGTCACTTTGGTGAAACTGGTGGGTATGGTCAAAGTGATTCCGGGGATTGCACTGTGGGCATTTGCAATCTTAAGTCTGCTTTTGGTGTATATCGTTTCCATGAAAGTCAAAGATCTTTGGGATGCCATTGAAGTGAATGGTGGGCGCTGATGCAGATTTACTCGCTAAGTAACGTTTCAGATTTAGCCTTATCTCAAGAGAGATTAAAGCCCAAACACTTTAAGTCTGAATCAACACGATTATCGATCAATGCATCGTCAAATCTATCATCAGATGCGTCCTCTACTCACGCATCCAAACCTTCATCAGAGCCCTCATCAGAGCTTTCATCACAGCCTTTGTCTCAACCTTTATCAGAATCATCATCGAAGCCGTCACAAGATCTATCGACTCAATCTTCAGCTTCCTCTCAAGGACCAAATCCGAACTTTGGTCGAAGCGCATTGTTTGATGATGAAACAGACATGCAATTGCCATTACGTGGTATCGATTTAGGCTTGGTGTTATGCCATTGTTGTGGACGTTTAAATCCGCAGCCTGAGCTTAATTCCTCAGAGACTGAGGCGCATTTAAAAAATGACATTTTAAAGAGTGAAGCTTTAAAATGTGAACGCTGTCATGCACCGTTACATCAACGTAAAACAGCGAGTTTAGAGCGCACTTTAGCCTTTTTGATCGCAGCCACGATTTTATATATTCCTGCCAATATTTTACCAATGACGATTACCGAATCGATCTTGGGCTATCAACAAGACACCATCATGAGTGGCGTGATTTACTTTTGGCACAATGGGGATTACTTTGTGGCAAGCGTCATTTTCATGGCGAGTATTTTTATTCCTTTATTAAAGTTGGTGATTTTGGCTTTACTGCTGGCTGCGGTGTACTTACAAAGCGCTAAACGCATTTACTTACTGCCTGCACATTGCGCCATTTTATATCGAATTGTAGAGTTTATTGGCCGTTGGTCCATGATCGATGTATTTGTTGTCGCGCTGTTGGCTGCCTTAATTCAAATCCATTCCTTAGCAACCATTTTAGCTGGTGCAGGCTCCGTGGCTTTTGGGGCGGTGGTGGTGCTGACCATGTGTGCCTCCTTAAGTTTTGATCCAAGAATCATTTGGGACAACTATGCACAAGCGCAAAAAGATAAACGTCAAATCAAGCCTGTTGAAGCTACCCATGATTTAAATTTCCCTTATTCAAACCAAGAAAAATAATGATGACTGATTCTATAGAAAACCGAGAACCGACCCCATTACCTGAACCGACTAAGAAACGTAGCCGTTGGAAGCCGTCATTGATTTGGCTGATTCCTTTGGTGGCGTTGATTATTGCCTTATCTTTGGCAGTGAAAGCCTATTTGAACACAGGTCCTGTGATTGAAGTGACTTTTAGAACCGCTGAAGGTTTGGAGGCCGGTAAAACCACGGTACGTTATCGTCAGGTGAGTATTGGTTTGGTGCGTGAAATTGACTTGGCGGAAGACCGCTCTAAAGTGGTGGCCAAAATTGAGTTACGTAAAGATGCCAGTAATTTTGCCGCCAAAGATTCACGCTTTTGGGTGGTTCGTCCGCGCGTAGGGATGGGCGGGATCACCGGTATAGATACCTTGCTGTCAGGGGCATATATCGAAGTGGATGGGGGTAAATCAGATGAGAAAAAAGTCGATTTTCAGGGCTTAGAAAATCCCCCAGTCATCACTTCGGATGTACCGGGCAAAGTATTTTTCTTAAAAGCCAAAGATCTAGGTTCACTGGATTTCGGTTCACCGATTTATTATCGCAGAATCAATGTCGGTCAAGTCACGGCCTATAACTTGGCTAAAGATGGACAAAGTGTTGAGCTACAAACCTTTATTCGTGCGCCTTATGACAAGTTTGTGACCAATGATGCGCGTTTCTGGCAAGCCAGTGGCATTGATGTTAGCTTAAATGCTTCAGGGCTTAGTTTAAATACCCAATCTTTGGCCAGTATTGTGTCAGGCGGGATTGCCTTTGGGTATCCTGAAGATTCTTTTGCCAGTGTTGCGGCAAATAACAGCCGTTTTGATTTGTTTGATACCCGTGCTGAAGCCTTGAAAAAACCGGATATTAATCCACGCCGCATCGTGATGTATTTTGATGATTCATTACGTGGCTTGTCAGAAGGTGCACCGATTGACTTTATGGGCGTAGAAGTGGGTGTCGTCAAAGGCATTAATACAGAATTCTTAAATCAATACAGTAAAATTCGTATGCGTGTGGATGCGGAAGTTTATCCATCTCGTATTGCCGGTGGTCAAGAACTCGATCCACAAGGTCATATCTTTAAAAACTTTGTCGAGCATGGTTGGCGTGCCCAAGTCCGTACCGGCAACTTGCTCACAGGGCAAAATTACATTGCTTTTGATGTGTTCCCGAAAGCGCCGTATCGTAGTCTGACTTTATTGCCAAATGGCATTGTAGAAATACCGACCACACCAACCGATTTGAAAGGTCTGCAAACACAGATTACCGAGATCACGGAAAAAGTGAATAAATTCCCGATCGTAGAAATTGGTCAAGATGTGCGTAATACCATGGCCAAGCTACAAAGCACCATCACTTCATCGAAAAAATTGGTCGATCAACTCGATGGCCAAGTGGCACCGAATGTTCAATCGACCTTGAACGATGTCCGTAAAGCGGTGCAGTCGTCGGAAACCATTTTGTCTAGTGATGCACCAATGCAACAGGATTTACGCCGTGCCTTGCAACAGGTGACGCGTGCAGCTGCTTCATTGCAGTTGATGGCTGACCAAATTGAACAACATCCTGAATCGTTGATTCGTGGAAAAAATACAGAGCCAAAGAAAAATGATAATGATTAATTCAAAAAACAATGGGCCACGCACTGCAAAGCGCAGATTCATGTCAAAAGGCTGTTGGCAGTACAGTATGTTTGCGCTGTGTGGCAGCTTAATATTGGCGGGATGTTCTTCTTCAAATACCCCCAATTATTACTCGCTGACGCCGCAGATTGCACCGGTAGTGCAATCCAATCAGGTGCGTGTAATTGAAGTTTTGCCTGTGGGCTTGTCGGATCGACTGAATCGAATTCCGCTGGTGATTCAGACGCCAAAAGGCGAGTCTAAAGTACTGAATGAAGAGCGTTGGACCTCAACTTTGTCTGCCGAGTTAAGAGATAGCTTGTCTACCGGCTTGCAACAAAAGTTAGGGGCTTTTGATCGTTATAACAGTGGCATGACCGGAGGCAAAGCTGCCTATCGTATCGCGATTGATTTTTCCCGCTTTGATTTTATTCAAAGCACGGACAATAGTTCGGCTAAAGGCAAAACGCCCAGCGCAGATCAGGTGGTGATTGCCGTGGCATGGACGGTAAAATATGATGATCCTAATCGTCCACTCTCCAATCCTAAAAATGCACAAGAAAGTCCAAAGCACAATCAATTGAGTTGTCGTATGCAATGGACACAGCCCATTGCGATGCGTGATCCTAAACTGATTGATGCTGTGGAAACCTCACGTCAATCTTTGGCTCAGGTGATTGATGGGATTTCCACCTCAGTATTGGCGTTGGAGCGCAAGTCCAAGCCAAGTCTGAGTCATGGAGCGTGTAATTAAGAGAAATGAAATGAGTTAGAATATTTGGAATGCCATTATAGCTTTTGCAACTCTCAATTTTCTTAATCGATGATTTTTGAGATTCTCTTAATACCTGAAGAGAATTTTCGCTGATCATAAAAGATTTTGTTTAGCGAAAGCTGCATGGTCATCGCATCCACCAAGCGGTATCATAATGTGATTGTAAAATTGGGATGTAGCATGAAAATTATTGCAGATGAGAATCTGGCATTTACCGATTATTTTTTCTCAGCATTTGGCGAGATTGAGCACAAAGCAGGGCGTACTTTAACGCATGCAGATGTTCAGGATGCGGATGCGCTTTTGGTTCGCTCAGTGACAAAAGTCGATGCTGATCTGATTCAAAATACTGCAATCAAATTTGTGGGCAGTGCCACCATTGGTACAGACCATTTAGACATCGCTGCAATTGAAAAAAATGGCATTGCTTGGTCAAATGCAGCGGGCTGCAATGCGCAGGCGGTGGCTGAATATGTGATTACCGCTTTACTGCATTTAAAACCAGAACTGATTCATGCTCAGCACGATTTTACTTTAGGGATTATTGGTCTAGGGAATGTCGGTTCACGTTTAGCAACCATGGCGCAGCTTTTAGGTTGGAACGTGATTGGCTATGATCCTTTCGTGCAACGTGATCATGTACAGCAAGTTGAATTCGATGAATTATTGAAACAAGCTGATGCCATTTCAACCCATGTACCTTTGACCAAAACAGGGGATCATCCGACTTATCATTTGATTGATGCGGCTGCTTTCAATCAGATGAAAGCGGAAGCGATTTTGATTAACTCTGCTCGTGGTGCTGTGGTGGCAGAAGCGGATTTAATTGTAGATATTGAAAAAACTTCACGTCAGGTGGTACTTGATGTATTTGAGCATGAACCTGTGATTTCGGAACAGCTATTAAATCTGATCACTTTAGTGACACCGCATATTGCAGGCTATAGCTTAGAAGGCAAAGCACGTGGCACACAAATGATTTATGATGCCTTTTGTCAAAAGTTTGGCTATGAAGCCGATAAGAAGTTTGAAACCCAGTTGCCAGTCTGTGAACAATATTTCCAAGATCAAGATTTAAAAACGGTGTTGATCAATAAGCTTTCAGACATTTATGACATTCAACGTGATGATCAAAATTTACGTGCATGTTTAAAAGATGGAAAGGTAGATCAGCAGGCTTTTGATCATTTACGTAAGACCTATCCACTGCGCCGTGAGTGGGCTGCACATGGAGGGCCAAAAGCATGAATCAAACGATTCAGTATCAACCGACCTGCGATATCAAAGCCATGCAAGCCCGTGCCAAAATGTATGCACAGCTACGCCAATTCTTTGCAGAACGTGGCGTGATGGAAGTCGAAACCCCGATTCTATCGCAAGCGGGCGTGACCGATGTGCATTTGGCCTCTGTACAAGCCATGCGTCATATCAGTGGTCGCAAACAGACCCATTATTTACAGACTTCACCTGAATTCCCTATGAAGCGTCTGTTGGCAAGTGGCAGTGGTCCGATCTATCAAATCTGTAAAGTCTTCCGAGATGATGAACATGGACGCAAGCACAACAGTGAATTTACCATGTTGGAATGGTATCGCCCCAGCTTAAGTTTAAAAGACTTGATGTTTGAAGTCAGTGACTTACTCAATGTGACGTTGGCGCAGCGTTTTGGTGAAGTGCGTCCAACGGTTTTAAGTTATAAACATGCCTTTATGGATCGTTTGGATCTTAATCCTTTACAGGCGACCCTAAAAGAATTAAAAGATGCTGCACGCCGTGTCGGTTTAAATTTAGATTTGGGTGATGATCGATTGGGTTATATTGACCTATTGTTCTCACATATGGTTGAACCGAGTCTAGGCTTTGACACACCTGTATTCCTCACTGACTTTCCACCTGAAATGGCATCCTTAGCCAAAACCAAATTAGATGAAGATGGTGAATTGGTGGCAGCACGTTTTGAGCTATATATCGAGGGCTTGGAGCTTGCCAATGCCTATGATGAACTCATCGATGCAGAAGTACTGCGTTCACGCTTTGAAGCAGATAATGCTGAACGCGAAAAACTAGGCTTGCATGTGATGCCAATCGATGAATATTTATTGGCTGCCTTACCGAATATGACTGAGTGTTCGGGCATTGCACTCGGAATTGACCGCTTACTGATGATCGCCACTGAAAAAATGCGTTTAGAGCATGTGATTACATTCCCAGCCGATGTGTCTTAACTTATTCTTTGCTTCAACATTCGTAAAAAAGCTTGCCCGAGGGCAAGCTTTTTTATTTTGGATTTGAAATTTTAATGCTTATTGATGACTGGCTTTCAGAGCAGCCAAAGCATCAATACGTTTTTGAATCAGCATTTCACCAATATCAGGGCCTTTCACCTCAGCAGGTAAGTCCGAAGCTTTAATATTGCGGACCAATTCCATGGCACGACGCAAATAGGCTGCTTGCGGATAATCACGATCTTCTAGACCGAGTCGACCTTTGGCATCACATTCACAGGCCTGAATAAATGCTTCAACTCGTTCAGGACGACGTAATACATCAAGACGTTGTAACAAGCGCCAAAGTGTGCCTGCTTTTAAGGTAAAGGCTTGATGACTTTTCAAATGCTCTTTACAGACTGCCAAAGCCAGTTGCTTGGTATTGGTGGGTACTTTTAAGCGATCACAGACCTCAGTCACAGGTTGTATGCCACGTTCTTCATGCATGATATGCCGTGGTAATTCTTCAACAGGTGTCAACGCTTTACCTAAGTCATGCACCAAAACCGCGAAGCGTACATCCAAAGAATAGTTGGCTTTACAGGCCTGTTGCAAAGACATCATGGTATGAATACCACAGTCAATTTCAGGATGATATTCAGGACGCTGAGGTACGCCATATAGGGCATCAAGTTCAGGGAACAGGACTTTTAAAGCACCACACGCACGCAGCACTTCAAAATACACATCTGCATCTTTTTCCATTAAGGCACGAGAGGTTTCTTTCCATACCCGTTCAGCAGTCAAGGCTTTGAGTTCACCTGAGGCTGAAAGCTGTTGCATGAGTTCAAGCGTTTCATCTGCCACTTTAAAGCCGTACTGATGATAACGTGCGGCAAAACGTGCCACCCGTAGTACACGTAAAGGGTCTTCCGCAAAGGCATCTGAAACATGACGTAGAATTTTATGGTTTAAGTCATCATGTCCATGATAAGGATCATAGATTTTCCCATCATCATCCATGGCAATGGCATTGATGGTCAGGTCACGACGGATGAGGTCTTCTTCTAAGGTGACACTGACATCGGTGAAAAACTCAAAGCCATGATAGCCATGTCCTGACTTACGTTCAGTTCGGGCCAGTGCATATTCATCTTTGGTTTCAGGATGCAGAAACACAGGGAAATCTTTACCCACAGGTTGAAAACCTTGGGCAAGCAGTTGTTCAGGCGTTGCGCCAACAACGACATAATCCTTTTCGTGATAGGGGTGTCCGAGCAATTGATCTCGGACGGCACCGCCTACTAAATAAACTTGCATGAAAAAACCTCTATTCTTCAAGCAATCATGCTACAGAATAGAGGTTTTCTCAAGTCACAAGATGTGAGTAAACACGTATCAGTGGAAAAGCTTAACCGTTGAAGGCTAAGCATTAACAGTCTTAAAGCGCATCTTTCTCATTTTCTTGAATTTCAGCCACAGTCAGCGCAGTCATATTGACTAAACGACGCGTGGTTGCTGTTGGGGTCAAGATATGCACAGGCTTCGCCGCACCCAATAGGATTGGACCAATGGTGACATTGTTTCCTGAAGTTGATTTCAACAGGTTGAATGAAATATTGGCCGCATCCAGATTTGGCATAATCAGCAGGTTTGCAGGGCCTTTGAAACGTGAGTTCGGGAAGGCAAAGTGACGAATATTTTCATCCAAAGCTGCATCGGCATGCATTTCACCTTCAACTTCAAGTTCAGGTGCAGTTTTGCTCAAGATGTCATACACCTGACGCATTTTTTGTGCACTTGGGTCATCTTGATCTGAACCAAAACTTGAGTGAGAGAGCAGAGCAACGCGTGGCGTAATACCAAAACGACGCACTTCTTCAGCCGCCAAAATGGTCATTTCAGCCAATTGTTCAGCCGTTGGGTTACGGTTGATGTAGGTATCCGCAATAAAGATATTACGTTCATCTAACATTAAGGCATTTAAGGTAAAGAAGTTATTCATACCTTCTTTTTGACCAATCACATTGCGCACGAAATCTAAATGGATGTCGTAGCTTGAATATGTACCACAGAGCATGCCATCGGCTAAACCATGACGAACCAACATTGCCGCAATTAAGGTTGAACGACGACGTGTCTCACGTTGCGCATATTCAGGTGTCACCCCTTTGCGTTGCATTAATGTGTAGTAGTCATCTGCAAATTTTTCGTAATCTGGATTTTTTTCTTGATCCACGATGGTGATATTCACGCCATCTTGCAAACGTAAACCCAATTTTTTGATATTGGCTTCAATCACCGCAGGGCGACCGACCAAAATTGGTTTTGCTAAACCTTCATCCACTGCAATTTGCACAGCACGGAGTACACGTAAATCTTCACCTTCCGCATAGGCAATACGCTTCGGATCAGATTTTGCTTGAGCAAAAATCGGTTTCATAATGAATGCTGAGTTATACACAAACTCAGATAAACGTTGACGATAGGCAGCAAAGTCCAAAATAGGACGTGTTGCCACACCCGAATCCATCGCAGCTTGTGCGATAGCAGGCGCAATTTCAAGAATTAAACGTTGATCGAGTGGACGAGGAATCAAGTAATCACGACCAAAAGATGCTGATTTTTCACCATAAGATGCTGAATCTGCTTCAACATGTGCCATACGAGCAATCGCATAGACACAGGCAATCTTCATCTCTTCATTAATGGTGGTTGCACCAACGTCTAATGCACCACGGAAGATGTACGGGAAGCAAAGCGCGTTATTGACTTGGTTTGGATAATCCGAACGGCCTGTTGCCATGATCACGTCATCACGAACTTCGTGTGCATGTTCAGGTAAAATTTCAGGGTCTGGATTTGCTAAAGCAAAGATAATCGGATCTTTGGCCATTAACTTAACCATTTCTTTGGTTAAAATGCCGGCAGCTGAAAGACCCAAGAACATGTCCGCACCTGCAATCACGTCCGCCAATTGAGTTTGTTCAATATCTTGTACATAACGTAATTTAGACGCATCTAAGCCTTCACGTTTCGTGGTTAAAAGACCACGTGAATCGGCCACCACAATGTTTTCTTTTTTGGCACCTAAAGCGCACAGTAAATCTAAACAAGAGAGGGCTGCGGCACCTGCACCTGAAGCGACAATTTTGATTTGATCAATTTTTTTGCCATTCAATTGCAATGCATTTAACAGTGCTGAACCGACAATAATTGAGGTACCGTGTTGATCATCATGGAACACAGGAATATTCATGCGTTCACGCAGTTTTTGCTCAATGTAGAAACATTCTGGCGCCTTGATGTCTTCAAGGTTAATCCCGCCAAAGGTAGGTTCTAATGACGCCACGATATCGACAATTTTATCTGGATCATTTTCAGCAATTTCGATATCGAACACATCAACGCCGGCAAACTTTTTGAACAGAACGCCTTTACCTTCCATCACAGGTTTTGACGCCAATGGACCAATATTCCCTAAACCGAGCACCGCAGTACCATTACTGACCACAGCAACCAAGTTTCCACGTGCCGTATAAAGTGCAGCCTTAGACGGATCTTTTTCAATTTCTAAACACGGCGCTGCAACACCTGGAGAATAGGCTAGAGCTAAATCGTGTTGATTGATCAGTTGTTTGCTAGGTGTGACGCTAATTTTACCTGGGGTTGGAAATTCGTGGTAATAAAGTGCTTGCTCTTTTAAAGATTGATCGTCCATCTGAATCCCGGTCTTTTTACAGTGTTCCAGCGAAGCTGGTTTTGAGGCTAATTTCGTTTGAATATACCACTAGTTCAGGCTTGAGCACAGTTAAAAAGTCGAAAATTCGAACAAACTTATAGCTTTGATCAATAGATTAAGACAAATGGGCAATAATTCTATTTTGCGATAAGAATTCTGTGCAATCTTTGCTATTCAAGGGCTTGGAGAAATAATAACCTTGGAAATAGTCACAACCGAGTTGTTGTAAATATTCAATCTGCTCAATGTTTTCAACCCCTTCAGCCACAATACACATGCCCATGGTTTTACCCATCGCCACAATCGCATTGACAATGGCATTGTCTTTGGTTTGACCAATTTTGGAAATAAAGGCTTTATCAATCTTCAAGTTATCTATTGGATAATCCGCTAAGTAAGCGAGTGAAGAATAACCGGTACCAAAGTCATCGAGCGAAATCGTAATGCCACGTTTCTTTAAATTATTTAATAATTCAATCACATGCTCTGATTTATCCAGTAAAGAAGATTCAGTCAATTCAAGATCAAGGGTATTGGCTTTGAGGTTATAAATGCTCAGAGCTGCGTCGATATTTTCAATTAATTGCCCACGATGAATTTGCTGTGCCACCACATTCACTGATACTCGAATATCATCAAACCCTAAATCTTTCCATGCACGGATTTGTTTACAGGTTTCAAAAATCACAAACTGACCAATCTCAGAAATCAAACTGGTTTCTTCGGCAATCGGTAAAAACAGATCAGGGATAATCAAGCCATGTTGCGGATGTAACCAACGAATCAGCGCCTCAAAGCCATAAATGGTCATGTTTTCACTATCGACTTTAGGCTGATAGTAGACTTCTAGCTGATTGTTTTTAATCGCATGTCTTAAATCATGTTCTAGCTGTATGTCATTTTCAAACAGTGAATCGGTTTTGTTGTTATAGAAATAAACCGTATTGCCGCCGAGTTTTTTGGCTTCAACCAATGCATGTTCCGCATGACTATTGAGGCTACCAATTTGGCGCCCATGTTCAGGATAAATCGCAATGCCCAATGAGGCAGAAATCGCATGCTCTTGATCCAAAATGATAAAAGGCTGATGAAAAATATGCATAATCTCATCCACCTTTTGTTGAATGGATGCACGCGGATGATTGAGATTATAAATCAGGGCAAAATCGTCATTGTTTAAATAGGAAATCAGCAAAGCATCGGAGCAGGTGCTTTTGAGTCGTTTAGAAATTTGCTTTAAGAGTTCATCGCCACATTGATTGTTGAGATATTCATTGAAATTACGGAAACGATCGACATTGAGTCGAATAATCGCAAAATGACTCAAGGATTTAGATTTACTGATCATGTATTGATGCATTTGCAAATTAAAATACACCCGATTCGGGAGATCAGTCAGCAGGTCATAGTTCTCTAAATAGGCAAGTCGTTGTTCGTGATTGCGTCGATCTGTCAGATCTGACACCACACCGACATAGTTCATCACACGATTTTTATCGTCTCGCACCGCATTGATATGTAACCATAAAATCAGTGATTTTCCAGACACAAATTCTTCTTGTACTTCGGCATCATAATTGCCAGATTGCAAGATTTTTTGGGTAATGGATGAATGCTTTTCACTGACTTCAAATACAGTATTGACCGTGATATCAAAGATATGTTTACCGACCACATGCTCGGCAGGGATATCAATCAGAGAACAGAAGAAGGGGTTCACTTCTAAAAAGCATAAATTGTTGTCTAAAACGAAAACGCCCTGTGCCACTTGGTTAAACACGTTGGCAGCCAGTTTCAGTTTCTCTTGGTCACTTCTTTCTTGTTCGATATCACGGTGGATGCCGACCATACGTAATGGTTTACGCGTAATCGGATCGCGTGCAATGACTTTACCAATGTCCTTAATCCAATTCCAATGTTGGTCTTTTTGAACCCGATAGGTGGCTTCAAAACGCTCGGTTTGACCCCGTAAATGCAGACGCATCATTTGGTTGTAGTGCGCTTGGTCTTCAGGATGAATCATTAAGTCAATCTGATCTTTCTGACTGTCATATTGAATGACTTTGACGTGAGACTTTTTACCTGAAAGCTCAACCGTTCTTTTTTCGATATTCCATAGCCAAGAATGAATGCCTGCGGTTTCATGGGCAAAATCTAAATTGGCTTGATGGTTTTCTAGACGATCTTTGATTTTGTTGATGTCATAGGTGCGTTCTTTAACTTTTTGTTCAAGCAATTGATTAT
This sequence comes from Acinetobacter lanii, assembly GCF_011578285.1. Classification (NCBI taxonomy): domain Bacteria; kingdom Pseudomonadati; phylum Pseudomonadota; class Gammaproteobacteria; order Moraxellales; family Moraxellaceae; genus Acinetobacter; species Acinetobacter lanii. The sequence goes on from NZ_CP049916.1 coordinate 1,020,693, forward strand.
TGAGTTGTAATTCGTTTTCAATACTATGCGATTTGGTGATTTCACTCTTAAGTTGTTTTTGCAGTAAAGCGGATTCTTCAAGATGAGCGCGGGATTGTTTTAAGTAAAATTTATTGTGATTATTGAGTAAATTAAGGCGTTTATGAATTTTATGGGTCAGTATGGCGCTGATCAAAATTACGCTAAACCAGACATTAAAAATAAAATTATAAACATCTGAAATTTGGTTGAAAAATAGAACTTTGGAAAAAACCACAGGCAGCGCAGAGGGCACAAAGACCAATAAAAAATAGCGCAGTCGCTGCGCCAAATACACCACCGCAACCAAATAAGAAATAGAAAGCAGCAGTCCAGTAAATACAATCAAATGCACTTCTGAAATAAGCTTGTTTTCAATGCCCATGGACTGATTGATGATATACACCCCAATCGCCAGTCCAGCACCAACACTCATGCAGACCAATTGCGACCAAGTGTCTAAATTAAAGGTGCTGAGGTTTTTATTGCGGGCAAATTGGCGGGTCATCAGCATGAACACTAGCATCAGCAGTGCAAAACAGCAAAACCAAGTGTTGTAAATTGAAGAATAGCTTTTGAAATAGATGTGATAAATAATTATGTTATAGAAACAGGCAAACAAGACCCATGCAAGAAAATAATGCAAATGATAAGCTGCATTTTTGACTTGCGTAGCAGACACGCCGCGGGAGAGAGTGTCTTCCTGTATGTCGTCCATAGAGGGGTATACCTATACTTAATTCCATGATGTTTATTAGAATATATTCGTTGTACTAGTATTAGTTAACTTAAATAAAATTCAGCGTTTTAAGTGCTTAAATTAATGTCAAACCGTGAAAAAATCAATAGTATTGTGATTTAAGTCACGGTTTTATTGTTAATGCACTTAAATATTGTAATTAAGAATAGACAGTGCAACCACAGGTGCCGTTTCGGTGCGGAGTACGCGCTCCCCAATGCACCAATTTAAGAATCCTACAGCATTGGCAGCTTGAATTTCAGCTTCACTTAAGCCCCCTTCAGGGCCAATTAATAACGCAATGTTAGCAGTGGCTTGTTCAAGCACATTGACTTGATCTTTATTGGGTGCAAGTACTAACTTGGTTTCAGGAAGCGTGGTTTCAAGCCATTTTTCTAAGCTGAGCGGCGCAAGAATTTGAGGCACTCGATTCATACCGCATTGTTCACATGCTGCAATCGCAATGCCTTGCCAATGGTCAATTTTCTTTTGATCGCGATCATACTTTAAGCGCATTTCACAGCGTTCAGAGGTCAGCAATTGAATCTCAGACACACCCAATTCAACGGCTTTTTGAATGGCATAATCCATACGATCCCCCTTACTCATCACTTGACCCAGGAGGGTTGTGAATTTTGGGGTGCGATCATCGGGATTAAATTGATCCACCGAAACTGTGGCCGACTTTTTATTGACTTCAGACAATGTGACTTGGTATTCGCCACCTTGTCCATTGAATAAGGTTGCCACTTCACCGACTTGTGCCCGTAATACTTTTACCCAATGGTGAAATACGGTTTCTGTTAACTCAACATGCGTATCTACAGCTAAATCAGCTTCAATAAAAAAACGGGGCATGTGGGTATACTCGCTAAAAATCGGTGAATAGGGCAGATTTGAACTTATGCTAAGCCGAGGTCAAGCACAAGTTGACGGTTTGGCTCAGTATGATTCATGGTGTAGAAGTGCAGACTTGGTGCACCACCTGCAATCAGGCGTTCGCATAGTTTAACAACAACTTCGTGTCCAAAGGATTTAATACTTGCAGAATCGTCGCCATAAGTGGCCAATTGCTTACGAATCCATCGCGGAATCTCTGCACCTGTACCATCGGCAAAGCGAATCAAGTTGCTGGCATTGGTAATCGGCATAATGCCTGGGGCAACAGGAATATCAATGCCTTCTTTTTGGATGCGCTCTACAAAGTAAAAATACGCATCTGGATTAAAGAAGAATTGTGTGAGCGCAGCATTCGCACCAGCTTTCACTTTTTTGGCAAAGTTTTTAATGTCAATGTCAAAGCTTTCCGCTTGTGGATGCATTTCAGGGTATGCCGCCACTTCAATATGAAAGTGATCGCCCGAATGGTTACGGATGAACTCGACTAAATCAGAAGCATAAGGCAATTCGCCCAAACCCACTTGACCTGAGGGTAAATCACCACGCAGTGCAACGATCCGATCGATTCCTTGGGCTTTATATAAATCTAACAATTCAGCAATACGGGCTTTGTCATCACCAATACACGACAGGTGAGGGGCAACAGGCGTACCTTTGCCGTTAAAATCGTTGATTGCAGAAAGCGTGCGTTCACGGGTTGAACCGCCTGCACCGTAGGTCACAGAGAAAAATTCTGGATTCAGCAATTGAAGTTCTTGATGAACCACACGCAATTTTTCCGCACCTGCATCGGTTTTGGTTGGAAAAAATTCAAATGAAATAGGAACACGTTTTGACATTTTTAAATCCTTGTTATAAATAATTTTATTCACCCTCATTCCTGTCTTCTCCTTGAGCCGTATATGACTTTAGAAGAAGCAGGATCATTACTTGTAATCACATCAGAATGAATCTAAGGTAATTTCATTTTGTAATGAAAGTTCCTCTCCTGAGCATGCCTTAAGTACTGCTTTAAGGCTCAGCACAAGAGAGGTTAGGAGCGGTAAAACTTAGTATTTATAAGTGTCAGATTTAAATGGACCTTCAACTTGGACACCCAAGTAGTCCGCTTGTTCTTGGGTTAACGTGGTCAGAACACCACCAAAACCTGCAACCATTGCAGCAGCCACTTCTTCATCTAATTTCTTAGGAATCAGCTCTACACGGATTTTAGCCGCTTTTTGGTCTTCAGGAAGATCAGCAAATTTCTCAGCAAATAAGTGCATTTGACCCAAGACCTGGTTGGCAAAAGAACCATCCATAATACGTGATGGGTGACCTGTTGCATTACCCAAGTTCACTAAACGACCTTCAGATAAAAGGATTAAATAATCGTTTTCATTTTCTGAACGGTATACTTGGTGAACTTGAGGCTTCACTTCAATCCACTTGTAACCACGTAAGTAGTTGGTGTCGATTTCAGTGTCAAAGTGACCGATGTTACAGACCACAGCACCTGTTTTTAAAGTATCAAGCATCGCAGCATCACACACGTGGTAGTTACCGGTTGTTGTCACAATCAAATCGGTGTTTTGAAGAAGATCTAAGTTGATGTCTTCTTTCTTACCTGTTTGTACGCCATTTTTGTATGGAGCAACCACTTCGTAACCGTCCATACAGGCTTGCATTGCACAGATTGGATCAACTTCAGTCACACGTACGATCATGCCTTCTTGACGCAGTGATTGCGCAGAACCTTTACCGACATCACCATAACCAATCACAAGCGCGCGACGACCAGATAACAACATATCTGTACCACGTTTGATAGCATCGTTTAGGGAGTGACGGCAACCGTATTTGTTGTCATTTTTAGACTTGGTTACTGAATCATTAACGTTGATTGCAGGTACTTTTAATGTACCATCACGGTGCATTTCATACAGACGTTGAACACCTGTAGTGGTTTCTTCAGTAATACCGTGGATTTTTGCGATCACTTCTGGGTATTTTTCATGAACAAGTGCAGTCAAATCACCGCCATCATCCAAAATCATGTTGGCATCCCAAGGCGTGCCATTCACATTGATTTGTTGTTCTAAACACCAGTTATATTCTTCTTCAGTTTCGCCTTTCCAAGCAAAAACAGGAATACCCGCCGCAGCAATAGCAGCAGCAGCGTGATCTTGAGTCGAGAAGATGTTACAAGACGTCCAACGAACTTCGGCACCAAGTTCAACCAATGTTTCGATCAAAACTGCGGTTTGAATGGTCATGTGGATACAGCCGAGAATTTTCGCGCCTGCAAGCGGTTTAGCGGCTGCATAGCGTTTACGCAAACCCATAAGGGCTGGCATTTCTGCTTCTGCAAGTTTGATTTCTTTACGGCCGTAATCTGCTAGAGAAATGTCAGCAACTTTGTAATCTGTAAATGAAGCATTAACCGCGTTCATTAGGATCTCCTTGTTATTTGATAACAATAAAAAATAGATAGGATCATGATGTCCGCGGATGCCGTTGTTGGTTCTTTGAACAAGAACCGATGGTCGAGCCTAGCGAATTTAGTTTGGCATTTGTTGAAAATATGCCTGTAAATTCGTCGCAGCACCCCTCGACTAGCCAAGTATTGTACTTGGAAAAAAGCACAGTTCCAATCTGATCTTGGTTAATATCTGAGTCAATGTTATCCTTTAACATGGGTAATAATAAAAACATCTATAAGAAAAACTTATGATTAAAATAGAAAATTTATAAACATATCTCCAATTTATCTTAAACTAGATAAGCAGAATGATTAATGCTTATATGATTGTTTTTCAATTAAATTCAGCAATTTATCATTTTAATTGCTTTTTAATGTGATTAACTTCTGTGTAAATACTAAGTGGAGTTAGTCTTGAACAAGCCTTTTGAATATCCAATCAAAAATTGGACAGAGATTAAAGATCATTATCTTAAGGGAAGTTTAATCATCGGTAATGGTGCAAGTATGGCATTGCATTTTAAGTTTGGATTTAGTTCCTTGAAAGAAGAAGCTGAAATATTAGAACTTTTTAATGATGACATATCTAAGCTTTTTATCGAGTTTGATACATATGATTTTGAGCTAATTCTTCGGTTGGTTTGGCATTCGAAATTAGTTAATAATCATTTGGGAATAGTCGATCAAAAAATTGATGACGCTTACGAAAATATTAAAACTGCCCTAATCAAGGTTGTAAAAGATGTTCATTGTGAACATGCGACTATTGCTGTTCAATTACCTATTCTTTATAAATTTACAAAACAATTTTCTACTATTGTTTCACTTAATTATGATTTGATTCTCTATTGGATTCTAATGTATGGAAATCAGTTTAATGATGGACATAAATTTAAGGATTGTTTTCAAGGTGATGGAGGTTTTAGAAATGATTGGGAAGTACTGCGTACACCTATACGGGAAGAAAAAGAAGTTACCTTAAGCTTCTATCAACATGGAAATTTATCTATTTTTAGAAATGTAAAAAAATCAGAGACGAAAATTAAAAGTGATGAATTTACAGGTCTTATAGATGCTATTACCAACGAATGGGGTGACGAAAAAATTCCATTATTTGTTGCTGAAGGTACTGGTGCAAAGAAATTAGAATCAATAAAAAGTAGTCCATACTTGAGTACAATTTTTTATGAGGTCTTATCTAAATTAATTAATAGAAATAATAATTTAGTAATTTATGGATGGGGGATAGGTGAGCAAGAGCAGCATTTAATCCAACAAATTTTTAAAAAGGAAACAGTGGGTAAAGTTGCTATTTCAACTTATTCTAAAAATCAAAGTGAATGTCATAGAATTTCTAGCCTAATTAAAAAAACTTCCCCAAATGTTGAAGTAGAGTTCTTTGACAGTCAAAGTTCTGGTTGTTGGAATAATCCTTGAATTAAAAAGCCCATCAATGATGGGCTTTTTAATTATTGATTGGCTTGTTCTAAAGCATCGGCTTTTTCAGTCCAATAGGCTGCTTTTTCTTCATCAGCCTCTGTACCCAAGGCATTTTCATAGATAAATGCCAAATCACGCATGGCTTGGTATTCACCAAGTTCAGCTGCGTGCTTCACCAATGCAATGGATTTTTCAACATCTTTTTCAATCACATCACCACGGCGGTAATAACCCGCTAACTCTAAAGTCGCAGCAGGATGGTTTTGCATATTGGCTTTACTCAGCCAGTAATACCCCAATTCTAAATGTTTTTTAGATTCTTCTGGGTCTTCCTCAGCCAAATCTTTGGCATAGACTGTGTAGCCTTCACCCAACCAATACATCGCTTCAACCAAACCATTCTCAGCCGCTTTCAGTGCCCATTCTTCTGCAAGGACAATGTCATCCTCATGTTCGCTTTGCATATATAACTCAGCCAATTCAAATTGGGCTTCGGCATTGGCAGCCAATGCACGATTAGCAAGCGCGGTAGGGATAGTGGCACGTTCAGACATAAAAATTCCACGGCTACATAAAATGCAGCGATTATCTAAAATAAAAAAGCCAATCTTGAGATTGGCAAATCATTATACGCTAATTTTATTCTAAGAATTGAATCATGACGCAATTGTTGTCTGAACACCTCAGGTTGTTAAAATTCGTTTCACAGTACTTGTGATGATATAGTCATAGTGAGCATGTTAAATAGATCATCTAAGTAAGGCTTTATTTCATTTTTGATATTCGTTAATCACTTCAAGCGCAGCACGAAATGCCTCTTGGGTTGCCGGCGCACCGCAGTATGGCAAGCTATGTAATAACACTTCCTGAATTTCTTCGACTGTTGCACCATTATTGAGTGCGCCACGCACATGACCTTTTAGTTCAGTTGGGCTTTTCTGTGCAGTCAAAAAGGCAATGGTGATCAATGAACGATATTTGCGAGGTAACACACCTTCACGTTGCCAGGTTGAGCCCCACGCATGTTCATTGATCCAATCCTGTAAAGGTTGAGTAAAGGGGACAGTATTGTCTTGAGCACGTCGAACAAAGCTTTCGCCCATGACTTCTGTACGAACTTTTAATCCATTTTCATAATCTTGTTGTGACATAGTGAACTCTTTTTTGTGTTTTGATCATTGTGAAATTGATGCTGTATCAATGATGAATAATTTGATTAAAATTTCAACTTAATTGCAGTTTAAATCATCAGTATCCTTTGATTTATTCTGTCATTGATTCATTAAGTGTCTATTACACCTAAGTCATATCTGATTCATGTTTGAAATTGCTGATCTATATAAAAAGCGACCCCGAAGGATCGCTTATTTATAAATGAATCACTCACATGATGCTTGATTTAAAAGCGTAGGAACGCTTCAGGATTTTCATCTTTTTTCGCATCTGATGAATCAACACCATCTTTACCGACTGCAGCATTTGCATCCGTCGCTTGCGTGATATTGGCTTTATCATCGGCTGGTACCAATTCTGAAGCTTCTGAGTTGTTTCCATTACTTTGGTGAGTCTGATGATCGGGTAGATGTGGATTGTTTAAATCGAGAGCTTGATCAAGTTCCATATCAAAAATATCGGTCAACATACTGTCAAAACGTTGTGCATTGTAGGTGGTTAGTTGATCCGCTTCAGCTTGGCTAATAAAGTTCAAGGCCAATGCAGACTGAATATGTTCTTCAAAGGTTAAACCTGCAAATTGACCCTTAGATTCAGCCTTCTTAAACTTATTCCACACATCCTCCATGCCCAATAGCATCAGGAAGGTTGATTCCATACGACCATTCACATCATTGGGATCAGTGCTATAGAAAATATGTTGCTTCAACTGATCACGGAAGGCATTTTCTGTCATCATCCATTCCGCCACTTCAAGTTTCAATGCATCATTCGGTTTCGCTACCGGACGTCCCAATGGAAAACAAATAAATTTAATCAGACCTGAAGCCAATTTAATCGGGAAATTATCAAATAAGCCATAAAACGCTTCTTGGGCATTAAACAAAGCTTTCTGTAATGCCAATTTGGCATGTGCTTGTTCAGCTTCAGTTTGCGTACCATGTTCATAGAAATTTAGAATCGCGGTGGCAATAAATAAGTAAGAATGAATATCGGCTAAACGTCCTGACAGCATTTCCTTACGTTTAATGTCACCTGCAAGTAAGCCCAAACACATATCCGCGGTTAAGGCAAAGTTGGCACTTAAACGGTTAATGGTTTTATAAAAAGGACGACTAAAATCATCGGCTAAGGCTGATGCAGTGGATGACCCCCCAAAATAGCCATAGGCAAATGAACGCGCGGTACGGTTAAAGGTATAACCTAAATGTTTATACAGCATTTCATTGAAGGTTTTTAGGGCGCTGTCTTTATCATCTGCTTGTAGCAGTTGTAATTCTTCAAACAGATAAGGATGACAACGCATTGAGCCTTGACCAAAAATCATCAGCGAGCGACTTAAAATGTTAGCACCTTCGACCGTAATCGATACCGGAATCGCCTGATAATTCAGCGCAATAAAATTACGTGGACCCATTTGAATGGCACGACCACCCACTACATCCATCCCATGATTCACCACTTTACGCATGGTTTCAGTGGCATAGTATTTTGCCATTGCGGTCATTACCGCAGGTTTACCGCCCTGATTTAGGCCGCAAGTGACCAAATAGCGGAATGCTTCAAGCATATAGGTATCGGCAGCAATATCACTGGTGGCTTCTTGCACCCCTTCAAATTTACCGACTGAAATTTTGAATTGTTGACGCACTTTGGCAAATGCACCGACTGTCAAATAACTCATTTCACCTGCAGCCGTAGACAGTGCCGGTAATGAAATTCCACGACCGACTGCTAAACATTCCATCAGCATGCGCCAGCCTTTACCGGCATTTTCAACACCACCAATAATCCAATCCAGTGGAATAAATACATCCTCACCGTCCACAGTACCATTCATAAAAGGTGAACCCGGATTATGACGCGCACCGACTTTCACCCCTTCATGAGAAGCGGGCAACAAGGCACAGGTAATGCCATATTCTTTTTTGTTGGCATCACCCAATAAACCATCAGGATCATACAGTTTAAATGCCAGACCAATGACAGTGGCAATCGGCGCAAGGGTAATCCAACGTTTGGAGAAGTTCATGCGTAGCCCGAGCACTTGTTTACCTTCAAATTGTCCATAACAGACCACACCGGTATCTGGAATCGCACCGGCATCTGAGCCAGCTTCAGGACTGGTTAAACCAAAACAAGGAATTTCTTCACCTTTGGCAAGTCCTGGCAAGTAGCGATTCTTTTGTTGTTCTGTGCCGTAGTGCAATAGTAATTCACCCGGTCCCAGTGAGTTCGGTACCATACAACTCACCGCCGTGGTGAGTGAGCGTGATGCGATCTTACTCATGATGCGACTTTGCGCAAATGAGCTAAAGGCTTTACCGCCATACTCTTTGGGAATGATTAAACCTAAGAAGCCTTTGTCCTTAATGAATTGCCAAACCTCGGGTGGCAAATCTTTTAAATGATGGTGAATTTCCCATTCATTCAACATGCCACAGAGTTGTTCTACTTCATTGTCTAGAAAAGATTGTTCTTCTTCTGACAGTTTAGGATATGGGGAGGCGTCAAATTTTTTCCAATCCGGTGCACCCATAAAGAGTTCTTTTTCCCACCAACTGGTACCGGCATCTAGGGCTTCACGCTCAGTGGTACTCATGCTCGGCATGGCATTGGCTAAGGTTTTATAAGCTGGTTTGGTGATGATCGCCATACGTAATGGATCAATTAGTACAATTAAGCTGATTAGCATCAGCGGAATCCCTAAAATTAAGGACCACGGGCTTAAAAAAGCGACCGCAATGGCAACCACGATCGTAATGATGCCCCCGATTGTTCGGGAGGCCTCGAAAAAGAAAATCGCCCAAAGGGTAAAAATCAGGATCAGTGCACTTAGAATAAACAGCATTATTGTCATTCTCCATTTGCGTACAGCCTTGATCTAAAGCACTCATAACCTTTTTGAAAACTCAATTTGAATTTGAGAAAAGTTGTATTGATTCAGGCTAAAGTCAAACTGTCACTGTGGTGATATTTTGCACATTACACGTGAAAAGTGTGAATGAAGTTTTATAAAGTTCTAAGGTTAAGATGATTGAAAAATAATCAATTTTCAAGAGAAATAAGGCAAAGAAATGTCACCAAAAGTAATAAAAGCTGTCATTTTTTGCCAATTTTTTGATTTTTATAGGTACAAAAAAGCCCTCAAATGAGGGCTTCTAGTGTTTATATTGCATTTAATAGAATATTTAAATTGTCAGTAATTAAGCTTCAATCGCTTGAACTGCAATTTTTTTCGCAGGATCGACTTTACGACGCACTGCAGGTACGGGTTCGCCATAGTATTGACGGTCTGCAAAGTAGCTAGAACGTACCATCGGCGCTGCCCAAATATTACGGAAACCGAGTTTTTGACCATGCGCGGTATAACGTTCAAACTCTTCAGGCGTCACAAAGCGGTCAATCGGTGCATGTTCTTTCGATGGCTGTAAGTACTGACCAATGGTCACATAATCCACACCATGCGCATGCAAGTCATCCAGCAGTGCAATCACTTCTTCTTCAGTTTCACCAATACCCACCATCAAACCACATTTGGTTGGAACATCAGGGCAGTATTCTTTAAACATTTTTAATAGATCTAAAGAATGTTGGTAATCTGAACCTGGACGCATCGCTTTATATAAACGCGGCACGGTTTCGATATTGTGGTTAAACACATCTGGTGGACATTCGGTCATGATGCGTAGGGCAATATCCATACGACCACGGAAGTCAGGCACCAAAATTTCCAACAATGTTTTTGGACTGAGGCTACGTGCTTCTTTAATACAATCCACAAAATGTTGTGCACCACCATCGAGTAAATCATCACGGTCAACTGAGGTGATCACCGCATATTTCAAACCTAGGTTGGCAATGGTTTCAGCCATATGACGCGGTTCATCTGGATCGAGTGCATTGGGACGACCATGTGCCACATCACAGAACGGGCAACGACGGGTACAAATGTCGCCCATAATCATAAAGGTTGCTGTACCACCACCAAAACACTCAGGTAAATTCGGACAAGCGGCTTCTTCACAAACGGTATGTAATTTTTGCGCACGCAATGTGGTTTTAATGCGTTGAACTTCATCTGGTGCCGCCATTTTGACGCGGATCCAATCCGGCTTTCGTGGCGTTTCAACCGTAGGGATCACTTTTACAGGTATGCGAGCGACTTTCTCAGCGCCACGAAGTTTTTCACCCTGTACTGGTTTACGGTTCTCAGACATATTCAACAATTCCACTGTTTTGACGGGGGAGAGACTAAACAAATAGCCTTTTCATTATACCGAAAATGCATCTAAATTGGGTAAAAACGATATTCATTTAAAAAATGTGGTTATCAAGCAATATAGGGTATCGAAATACAGCAATGTGATCTCTTTTACGTCATAATATACACAGATTAGCAAAGAATGATTGGATAGGAGCATTGAATGCCACGTAAGAAAGAGGTCGTTAGCGGAACATTCGTTAAATATGATGCGGTTGTTCTAGGTTCAGGCCCTGCCGGCGAAGGCGCAGCAATGAAGCTTGCGAAGTCTGGTTTGCGCGTTGCAATTGTTGACATGCGTGATCAACTCGGTGGTAACTGTACGCATGTAGGTACAATTCCAAGTAAAGCATTGCGTCAAACTGTGTCGAGCATTATTCGTTACCAACGTGATCCAATGTTCCAAAAAGTCGGTGAATGGAAACAGTTCACCATGAAGCAAGTGCTTCAAAATGCCCACAAAGTGATTCAACAGCAAGTCGATACTCACTCTCGTTTTTACGATCGTAACCGTATTGATGTGTATCACGGTCGTGCCTATGTCCAAGATAAAAATACGGTACTCGTGTTCAACGCTGAAGGCGTCACAGAAACTATCGTATTCCAACAGTTGGTGATTGCGACCGGTTCACGTCCGTATCGTCCATCTGCGCTTGATTTTAATCATCCTCGTGTATTCGATTCAGACAAGATTTTAGACCTTGATTTCTCAATCCGTAAAATCATCATTTATGGTGCGGGTGTGATTGGGTGTGAATATGCGTCGATTTTTATTGGTCTTGACCATAAAGTTGATTTGATTAATACACAGCCAAAATTGCTCAGCTATCTTGATGATGAGATCTCGGATGCGCTGTCTTACCGTTTGCGTGAGCAAGGTGTATTGATTCGTCACAATGAACAAATTGATCACCTTGAAACCTTTGATGACCACGTGGTATTGCACTTGCAAAGTGGTAAGAAAATTAAAGCGGATGCGATTCTTTGGTGTAACGGACGTTCAGGGAATACCGATGGTTTAGGTCTCGAAAATGTGGGTCTTAAACCAAACAGTCGTGGTCAAATTACAGTGAATGATCAATACCAAACTGAAGTTGAGAATATCTTTGCTGCGGGTGATGTGATTGGTTGGCCATCGCTTGCATCTGCTGCGTATGACCAAGGTCGTGCGGCAGGTTCAAACATGAGCGGTGAAGAAGGCATTAAACCAGTCACTGATATTCCAACGGGTATTTATACGATTCCTGAAATTTCTTCAATTGGTAAAACTGAACAACAGCTTACTGAAGAAAAAATCCCGTATGAAGTGGGTCAAGCATCGTTCCGTCATTTGGCACGTGCGCAAATTACCGGTGATACCGTGGGCGAGCTTAAAATCTTGTTCCACCGTGATACTTTGGAAATCTTGGGTGTACATTGCTTCGGTAATAATGCAGCAGAGATTATCCACATTGGTCAAGCCGTGATGCAAAGTGGTAACAACACCATTAAGTATTTTGTTGAAACCACCTTTAACTATCCTACGATGGCGGAAGCGTATCGTGTAGCAACTCTAAATGGTATGAACCGTTTATTCTAATGTGATCTTCATTTTAGAAATTAAAACCCGTAAGTGAATCTTGCGGGTTTTTTTTATAGCGGTATCACGTGTAATCATCTGTTCTAGAGTCAAGTATCTCTAAAGAAAAACACTTAAGCAGATACTGTACTTTGGTGACACAAACTGGTTTGAATATTATTCAATGAAATCTGTAAACGCTCAGCTACATTTGAATCTGCCACAATTTTAGAATTCGCTTTTAAACGCTCAATCTTAGGCTGAATACTATTTAAGAAAGAAGTAGTATTTTGATTGAGTTCTTTGGCCCGTAAATAATCATCTAAGCCCATGATCAATTCTTCTAAAGCTAAACGCAGTTGATCTCCTTTAGGCAGTTTCAGCATCAGCTCTTGCAAACGAGTTAAATCCACAATCGCACTACATTCAATCATCGCCAAATTAATGTTGTGCTTTAAGTCATCAGATTGCACAATTTTTGTATTGAGCACTCCAATACTGTCGAGCATCTGTCTTAAGTGAATGCGGAATTTCACGCCGTAGGGAAGATACAAAGCTTGGCGAATCGCATGATAATGGGTAGTTAATATACGCTGTGCAGACATATCCGGAGACATAGAACGTACAAGGCGAATGATCAAAATGGAAATCATTGGACCTAAAACAGTACCCAATGAACTATCAATAAAAGTCACCGTGTCGATGCTGTATCGATTATGGAAATTCAATCCCATAATCACGCCCATAATCAGCGGTAAGCCAATCGCATTTAAAGGTGGGTGCGGGTAAAGCAGCAAACAAAACAGAATAAAAGGGGCAAGCACTAAACCCATTTGCCAAAATTCAGTGACCATCGGGAAGATCCCGAAACCATAAATAAAAATCACCACAATCGCATAGACATTGGCACGCACAAACATTTTTAATGCGGGAACGGGATTATCCAATGAAGTTAAAATACAGGCGGTAATCGCGGCCATTTCTGCCATCATATAACCCGCTTTCCAGCCGGTGACAATCCAAATCCCTGTGCCAATCATCACTACAATAAAAGCCGAAATGCCACCGCGTACCGCAATACCATGGTCTCGATGCAGACTCGGATAATGCGATGCAATTGGAATGATCGTTTCAGGCAATACATAATCACCCTGTTGAATGCGATGCCAAATCAAATGAATGGCGCGGATATTCTGAATAAAATGCCGAATATCCATTTTCAGGCTGGCAATTAAAATGCGCTGATCGGGTTCTAGCAGTTGTTCAAGTTGATCAAAATCTTGATGAAAATCGTCAGGCAGTAAATTTAATTCATGGTTGCGCTGTGTAGGTTGTTGTTTTAAAAATTCTAAAATGTGTTGATGAATCAGTTGAATCTGCTGTTGCGCAACTTGAGGAATAGGCTCAAGTTGCTTCATCCGCTCAGACATGGCGACCAAATTGGTTGTGACCATACTCAGTTGATGCAACATTTCTTGCAAAGGTTTGGTCATACCTTTGATTTTAGAACGCTCGTAAGACAGATGAATCGCCATAACATGCAAGTTGGCAATGTCACGGGTCATGGCATTAAAGGTTTTGCTATAGTTTTGCTTGATGCTGTCTTGGCTTTGAGCATCTTGTTCTAAGTTGCTAAAAGCTTGCATCATGATTTTGTCAAACACCTGTTCCGTGTCTTTGAGGAGTTTTGCGACTTGGTTTTGCACAGCAGGGGCGATGTTCATCGGATAAATCGCAGTCATCACCACCGCACTGCACAGTACTCCCAAACTGATTTCAATCACCCGACCAATGGCAAGATCGAACACTGTCGCGGTTTCAATATTATTAATAATGGTAAAGGCAATGATCACGGCGGTATAACCCGCGAGCATAAACATATAGCTTCGTGGAGTCCGATCCAGCAGCGAGATATACAGACAACCACCGACCCAAATCGCTAAAAATAGGGTAAATAGCCACGGTGTATGAATCAGAATGGGCGTCACCACAATCGTGACTGCAGCACCCAAGACTGTACCCAAAACTCGAAACACACTTTTTGAGGCGGTCATACCGGTATACGGGTTTGCGATGACGAACACCGTCCCAATCGCCCAAATCGGATACGACAAATCGAGTGAGAATGCGATATAGAGTGCTAATATGCCCGCGATAAACGTCTTGATCGCAAAAATCCAGTCACTTTTGTTTGGACGGAGTGCGAACAATTGTTTGGTCAGGAGCATAGATTTATCGATTCTTAAGTTATTGGTGATGGAATACTAAAAAACCTCAATCAACAGCAAAAGCACGTATCGAATGGTTCAAGATACATGCAAAAAAGTGCGGATAATTGAGTTCAAATCAGATTATTTCATAAAATTCACTCTAATTGCGAGGCTGTTTGTCTTAATGATTAATTGCTTTCAACTATAGTGGATTATTACTCTAATTAATTCATTTACTTAGCGCCATTTAAAAGCTAAAAAATATTTTATAATTTTTAATTCAATGAATCTCATGGACTTATCGAGTTTGGGTTTTTGGAGGATTGTGATTTTTAATACACTAGAAACTGGAATAGTGTTTTATAAATCAACATATATTGTTTAGATAAAACCCTTAGATAGGGTGGATTAATTGTTATTTTGTATTAAAGCATAAGCAACACTCTTGCATAGAACAATACATTTCAAGGCTTGATCGACTTTCAATCAAGCCTTCAAACTACCAAGCCTTCAAGGTCTGTATCTTAAACTGGCCATATAAAATTAAGTTCAATCTGATCTGAAGATTAAACCGCTTTATATTCAGCGTGACATAAGCTGTTCTGAATGTTATTCAATGAAATTTGTAGACGTTGCGACACATTCAGATCTTGCACATGTTCACTTTCTTGGCTGAGTCGCTCAATGTGTTGCATGATTTTATGATGAAAGGCTTCTGCATCCTGACGTAATTCTTTGGCGCGCAGATAGTCATCTAACTGTAAGGTAAATTCTTCCAAGCTGAGAAGCAAATGATCGTCTTTTTTGAGTTTCAGCATCAGTTCTTGAATACGTGCAAGATCCACAACGGCACTACATTCAATAATCGCCAAATTAATATTTTGCTTCAACGTTTCTGATTGCACAATTTTAGAATTCAGCACCCCAATGCGATCGAGCATGGCACGCAAATGCATGCGAAAACGCATCCCATAGGGTAAGTACAGAGCTTTACGCACCGCTTTATAGTGTGCCGATAAAATTCGTTGCGCCATCATATCCGGGGACATGGCACGTACAGTCCGCATAATCCAAATCGAAATGGCAGGGCCAAAAATCATTGCCATTGAACCATCGAACCAACTGGTGACTTCTAAGTGGTAACGATTATGGAATCCCATGCCCATGGTGATCCCGATCATCATCGGCACAGCCAAAGGCGTCAGCATAGGGTTAGGGTAGAGCAGTAACACAAAAATCAATACTGGTGCTAAGCACAGCGCCAATTGCCAAAACTCAGTGACGTTGGGGAATATGCCAAAAGCGTAGAGAAACACCACAATCGACGCATAGATATTGCCACGTAAAAACAGCTTTAAACCCGGTACAGGATTATCTAGTGCAGTCAAAATACAGGCAGTGACCGCTGCCATTTCCGCCATCATATAACCGGATTTCCAGCCAGTTAAAATCCACACCCCAGTACTGATCATCACCACCAAGAAAGCCGAAATTGCGCCACGTACGGCAGTGCTGTAATCACGGTGTAAATTTGGATAACGGATATTTTTGGGAATTAAAATTTCAGGCAGTGAATAATCACCTTTTTGAATACGTTGCCACATCAACTCAATCGCATGAAAGTTTTGAATAAAATGGCGCATATCCATTTTCAAACTGGCCAAAACAATCTGTTGCTCAGTCGAAGCGAAGTCCGATACATTGTGAAAATCACGGTCAAAACGATCAGGCAGTGCATTGATATCTTGTGCATCCTGAATAGTTTGGTTTTTTAAAAAATCGACAATATGATCATGGGTGATCTTGAGTTGATAGCGATAATTCACATCCATTTGATCGAGTTGCTTGATACGTTCCGCCATTGCGACCAAGTTAGCCACCGCCATACTGAGCTGATGCAACATCTCTTGTAGCGGTTTGGTCATGCCTTTAATACGAGAACGCTCATAAGACAAGTGAATCGCCATACTGTGCAAGCTGGCAATATCGCGTGTAATAGCTTGTAAAGTTTCAGAATAATTTGTGTCTGATTGACTCTCTTCCAAAATTTTGTCAAACACCCGTTGTGTGTCTTTAAGCACTTTGCCAATTTGGGTTTCGACCGCAGGGCCTAAATTCATTGGGAAAAATGCCATGGTCACGATGGCACTACACACCACCCCCACACTAATCTCGAGGAATCGACTCAGTGCAATTTCAAAGACGGTTGAGGTATCGCTAAAATTGACAATGGTGAAGCTAATGATGACCGCAGTGTAGCCTGCCAACATGAAAATATAGCTTCTCGGTGTCCGATCTAATAATGAAATATACAGACAGACACTGACCCACAGCGCCAAGAACAGGGTAAATAACCACGGGGTATGAATTAGTAAGGGCGTGACAATAATCGATACACTGGCACCGAGCATGGTGCCTAAAATACGGAAAAAACTTTTTGATGCCGACATCCCCGCATACGGGTTGGCAATAATAAATACCGTACAGATCGACCACATCGGATAAGCTAAATCGAGAGAAAAAGAGATATAAAGTGCCAATATGCCTGCAATGAAAGTTTTGATCGCAAATATCCAATCCGATTTAGATGGATTCAGTGCAAGCACAGGTTTGATCAGCAGCATATTTATATAATCTTGAGTTATTAACGATTTAACTAGACAAAAAATAAGCAACACAAAAAGCGTGAATGAACATGATTCATACACGTTAAATGAGCAATATTTTTTTGGTGAAGTGAAATTATTTCATAATTAAGCTGTAAATCGCTATTTTAATTATAGATAAAGCCCTGCATTTAAAATTGAAAAATCAATTCAATATATAATTGTTTGATTTAATTGTATTTATTTTTATTAAATTATCGATATGTGATATTTTGACTGTTAAATTGTTTATCTTTTAATTTATTTTGCTGGTTTATTATCCTTTTGAGTGGCTTGTTGTGCTTAATATTTGTTCAAATTGAAATGTGCTGTATTTAAAATGATCGCTTTGCTTATTATGATTTCTGTATAAATAAAAACCATAAACCTCATATTGATTTGAGTCATAACAATAGATTCATATTTCTTAATTTTTAAACGGATATATGCTGATGATTATAATGTGTTCAATGGTTGGATGATCTATTTTATTAATATTTTTTACTTTGACATGATTTAAAGGTGATTGGCTTTATTTAATCAGCATATTTAAAAGCATAAAGCCTGCATGGTGCAGGCTTTATCTGAGAATCTACGTAAGTAAAAAACAGGAACTGAGTCTTTCGATTAAGCAAAATGACCACTTTGAAAATCACGAAACGCTTGGTGAATTTCCGCTTCAGTGTTCATGACAAAGGGACCATGTGCCACGATGGATTCAAGGATCGGTTCGCCACTTGCGATTAACAGTTTCGCATCTTGCTCGACCTCAATCTCGACTGATGCAGCGTCATGATTTAAATATACGGTTTGCAAGCCAGTGAAACTTTCACCATCGATGCTGACTTTGCCACTTAAGACAAAGATGATGTTGTTCCAACTCGGATCAAAATCAAAACGCACAGTTTTATTCGCTTTTAAACGCGCATCGAGTAGATTCATTTTGCTATAGGTGAGTGCCGGACCTTGTGCCATCGCTTTTTCATGCACAAATTCACCTGCAATGACTCGAACCAACCCTTGCTCATCTTTTAAAGTGACTTCTGGGATATTCTGTTCAGTCAATTCCTGATAGCGTGGTTCGACCATTTTTGAATCGCTGGGTAAATTCACCCAAAGCTGAACCATGTCCAAATGCCCCCCAGAGTGCGCAAATGCTTTGGAATGATGTTCTTCATGCATAATGCCTCGACCCGCCGTCATCCATTGCACTTCATTTTTGCCAATAGTGCCATGATTGCCTTTGGAATCTCGATGTTCAAGTTCACCTTCATAGACAATAGTGACGGTTTCAAAACCGCGATGTGGATGCATCCCCACGCCACGTTGATGGTTGCTTGGACTAAACGGATAATGTGCAGTATAGCCCATGACTAAGAATGGACTCGTTGCTGTGCTCATGTCACTCATCGGCAACATTGAATTGGTTTTAAAACCATCACCTACCCAAGTGCTTCGATCACTGGTATATACTTTCTGAATCGCATTCATTTGAATGGCCTCATATTATGTTTCTCTTGAACATAAGATGGCGTTCAGGTTTGAATAATTACAGCATCGATAACACAACAGATAATTCCAAAAATGGAACAATTATGCAAAATTTGAATGATTATTATCATTTTGTCCAAGTCGTAAAATATCAGGGCTTTACCAAAGCCAGTGAAACATTAGGCATTACCAAGTCCAAACTGTCACGTCGTATAACTGACTTAGAAGAACGCTTAGGGGTGCGCTTAATTCAACGCAATACCCGAAAATTCACCGTCACCGAAATGGGGCAAAAATTTTATGAATATTGCCTACGGATTCTTGAAGACGTGACTGCTGCTGAAAACTTCATCCAAAGTGCTTTATCGGATGAACCCTCAGGTTTAATCAAACTGTCTTGCCCAATTGCTTTGGTGGAAATGCCGGTGGGGGAAATGGTGGCAAATTTTATGCAACAGTATCCGCAAGTGCAGGTGCATCTGTTGGCCAGTAACCATCGGGTCGATTTGATTGAAGAGGGCATTGATCTGGCGATTCGGGTGCGTAATACCGCTTTAGAAGACAGTGAGTTGATCGTACGGGATTTGGATGCATGGGAACATGTGATGGTGGCAGTCCCGCAGTTATTTCAAAACCACCCTAAACCTGAACAATTGGCTGATTTGAGTCAACTGCCAAGTATTGGTTTTCAAAGTCCCAAGCAATCTTGGCGGTTTAAAAATGCACAAGGTGAGATTGATGAAGTTGAATTTTCACCACGCTTAAAAACTGATAATTTTTCAGCGATGAAAGCTGCCGTCGCAAAAGGGGTAGGTATTGCCTCTCTACCCAAGGTTTTCGTGATTGATGAATTAAAATCAGGTGAGTTTATTGAATTATTGCCCGAGTGGCATTTACCCAAAGGCGTAATTCATATTGCATATCCTTCACGTCAAGGTATGTTGCCTGCAATGCGCTTGCTTTTGGAATATCTCATCGAGCAATTTAAAATTCGCGGTTGTGATGGAAAACATGATTAAAGGTGCGTTCCATCCTCTTTTAAATCTAAAAGCATTTTTAAATCTAGAAGCTAGAAATGCTGATTGAGTTGGCAGATGTTAATGCGCACAAAAGGCTTGATTGAAATAAATAAACAAATCCGGTGTTTTGATCCACAGGAAAATTGCCAACAGCATCAAGCCGAATACAGTGGTCGCCAATATTATTTTTAGGTTTAAGTTTGAACCTTTGTCTGTACTGGCACTTTTAAAATTAGTCATGAACAACAGGCTCCTCATTCACAAAGAAGTGTACAACCACACCGAACACACTCAGCGCAATCGAAATCGCCCAAATGATGTCGTAGTTTCCGGTGAGATCATGGTTTAGACCCCCGAGCCAGCCGCCAAAGAATGATCCAATTTGATGCACAAAAAACACGATCCCACTGAGCATGGTCAAGTATTTCACCCCAAACATATTTGCAACAGTGCCGTTGGTCAGCGGAACAGTCGATAACCACAGTAGACCCATAATCACGGCAAACCCATAAATCGTCCAATGGCTGAGTGGTAAGGCAAGAAAAGCAATAATTGCCACACCTCTGAGTCCATACAGTCCCATCAGCAGTTTGGGTTTCGAGTATTTATCCCCGAGCCAACCGGCGGTATAGGTACCAACAATATTAAACAAACCGACTAAGGCTAAAAAAATCGTGCCCGAGGTCGTACTAAAACCATGATCGGTGAGATAGCCCGGCAAATGAATACCTATAAACACCACTTGGAAACCACAGACCAAAAAGCCTAAGCCCAACCAAATAAAAGGTTTGTGATTTTTGGCTATCACTAAAATTTCTTTAAAGCTCAGTGCTGGTTGATTTGGATGAAGTGCTGATTGTGTATTATTCGGCGCAACATACATTGGGGCTTTAAGCAACAAGGATAGCGGTACAATTAATGCAATCAGAATTGCAGTGATTAATAATGCAGATGACCAACCAAATTCCTTCAAAAGTAACAGGGTGGTCGGTAGCATAATAAACTGCCCAAAGGAACCTGCGGCACTGGCGATGCCCATCGCCATACTACGACGACTCGGATGTGCAGCACGACCAACCGCAGACAGTAGTACCGAAAATGAAGTAGCAGACAGGGCTAAACCAATAATTAAGCCTAAGCTTAAATTCACCATTACACCGGTAGAGCTAAAGGACATCAATAGCAGTCCAATGGCGTAGAGTGCGCCCCCGACAGCAACCACTTTTTTGCTGCCATATTTGTCAGCAAGTGCACCGGTAAAAGGTTGTACAGCACCCCAAAGTAAATTTTGTAATGCAATGGCAAGGCTAAAGACTTGGTGACTCCAACCAAATTCTGTGCTCATGGGTACAAGATATAAACCAAAGCCATGTCGTACACCCAAAGACAGTGCCAAAATGAAAGCACTTCCAATCAGCATAATGATCAGCGGTTTGGAAAATCGTGTATCAGACATCTTCAATCCTTTGAATTTTTTTATCATTGTAGGTGAAGCTAAACAGCATGACGATAGAATAAAACTTTAGCAATGGATAAAAAATAATTATCAATGGGATTATTTTTAATGAGGTTGGGTTATGAAGGAAGGTCTTAAAAAGCGCTTGATGTTTGATGAGTATAGCGTCTGACAAACGGAGCGAAATTTTTAGAAAAATCCTCAGCAAAAAAAGCGACCTGTATCAGATCGCTTTATTGTAAAAAGAATGAATGACTGAATGTATGTTTTAGAAGCGGTAACCGACACCGGCATAGCCCAGAATTGGATTAATCTCAATATCAGATTTGGCATTCACCAATTCACCTAATTTGTCATCCTTCACCGTAATGGTGGTTTCACCTGTAAGATGTGCATAAGACACAGAACCCACAGCGAACCAACGATCATTAAAGTCATAAGTGAAACCTGCTGTAGCCACCGGTGCAAAGGCATCACTGGCTTCAAGTTTAACTTTTGGATTGGCGGTACTCGGTAAACCATCTAAAGCTTTACCTGCCTCACCATTTTTAATGTTGGCAATTTTATGACCCGCATTAATCAAATCTTTTTCTAGTCCTTGATCCATCTCAAGTTCATTAAAATACGCATACATTACGCCTAAACCGACATAGGGACGGAATTTATTCACCCCAGTTTTGCCAAAGTGATATTGGAATTCCACCGCAGGGGTCCATGCGCGTGCTTCGGCCACTTTGCCGAACTTAGATAGGTCGGTGATCGGTAAATCTTTTTGCAGGTACATTTCACCCAATGGAATTCCACCGGGAATTTGCGACACCAAATCTAACTCAGGTTTGGCTGTGGCTTTAAAAGGTGCACTAATTTGACCTTGTCCCATGATATCTACTTTCGGTGGAATCCCGGCTTTTACTTCCATGGACACATGATCGGTAAAGAAGTAATTTGTCATGATCCCTAAGGTGGTCACATCATCTGCTTCTAAACCCGTACCTTGTGCTTCCCATTTAGACAAATTATAAATATCTGCTGAGCCACTCATCTCAGCAGGCAAGCTGTCTAAACCCAATCGATCCAATATTTTGACTAAACTTGCTAAAGAGGTGTTTTCTTCGGTGAGATTGTTAATCACTGAATCCATCGATACATCGCCAACTTTTTGATTTTCACCTTCGGCAACCGCAGTATTAATCCCAATCGGTTTAGCATTACCTGTTGGCTTAACATATAAAGCACCCACAGAGACGGAAAAACGTTTAAAACCATCGCCATCTTTAAAACTAAAATAAGGTGAGTCGGCATGCGAGAGTCCAGGTAGGGCAAGGGTTGAAACTGCTAAACAAATTAATTTTTTATTGACTCGAGTATTCAGCGCGATAGGGTTAATGGCAGTTGTATTCATCACTTTATTCATTAGGTGGACTCCATGTCCGAAACAGAATTACTAATTTTTATTAAGTCGCTATTATTAAAAGTAAATTCAGATAAGACTGTGAAGATTTGAATGGAGTTTTTTTGCTATTTGTTGGTGTGATGATGTTTTTTAAGTCATCAAGTAAAAAAATAGTTGTACTCTGTAAAAGAGTTACATGGACTTTACATTGTGTCTAGATAATCAACGATTTAATTATACTTTCATATCAATGCTTTATTAACGTTGGATGTCATATGCCAAAGAAAAAGGCCACATCTTTGTGACCTTTCTGCTGAGCTGGATTGAGGTTTCAGCCAATGACTAAGTCTCTATCTGCTCTAAATTTTGTTTATTCAAGTCTTAAGCAAAACGCGATAAATCTTCATCAGGGCGGGCTGTCAGGACTTCAATACCGGTTTTGGTGACCAAAATGGTATGTTCATATTGTGCAGAAAGGCTGTGGTCTTTGGTCACAACAGTCCATTTATCACCTAAGAGTTTGGTCTTCCAGTCGCCACCATTGACCATTGGTTCAATAGTGAAAGTCATACCTTCTTCCAAAATCATGCCTGAATTGGCTTGGCCATAATGAAGGACTTGAGGCTCATCATGAAATACCGTGCCAATACCATGACCACAGTACTCACGAACCACACCAAAACGTTCACTTTCTACATATTGTTGAATCGCGTGACCAATATCACCAATGGTTGAACCTGGCTTAACAGTTTCCATACCTTTATACATGGCTTCTTGCGCAACTTTGCACAAACGATCTGCTAAAATTGAAGTCTCGCCACCGACCACATACATCATATTGGTGTCGCCGTGGTAACCATCTTTAATCACTGTGACATCAATATTGAGGATATCACCTTTCTTTAATTTTTTCGCATCTGATGGAATACCATGACAAACCACATGGTTCACAGATGTACAAATCACATGTTGGAACGCAGGGCGACCGGGTGCAGCGCCGTAACCTAAACATGCCGGAATGGCATCTTGTTTATTGACAATATAGTCATGACAAATCGTATCAAGTTCCAAAGTAGTCACACCCGGAACGATATGCGGTTTGATCATATCCAAAACTTCTGCCGCTAGTCGTCCCGCTACACGCATTTTTTCAATTTCTTCAGGTGTTTTAATAAGTCGACGTGGAGCCTCGTAAGTACTGTTCATGATCTTTAAAAACTTTTGGAAATTTGTGTGTGACTATGGTATAAATACCCGCCCAATTTATCAAATGCTTTTTCGTGAACAATTCACGCTTAGTTGTTTGGAATTGGGGAAATTAAATCCGCACATATGTCGTCACATATCTCTGGGTGCCTCGAGGGTTCAGATCCTCAGGTGGAGAATGCCGGACATATGGAGGCCTAACCCAAATCATTTAAGGTAATGAAAATGGCAGATTACAACGTAAGTATGCGTGACCTTCTTCAAGCTGGCGCGCACTTTGGTCACCA
Source organism: Acinetobacter lanii (assembly GCF_011578285.1). NCBI lineage: Bacteria > Pseudomonadati > Pseudomonadota > Gammaproteobacteria > Moraxellales > Moraxellaceae > Acinetobacter > Acinetobacter lanii. Next base: position 1,044,953 of record NZ_CP049916.1, read on the forward strand.
AACTCGCTTCTGGAACCCAAAAATGCGCGAGTACATTTTTGGCGCGCGTAACAAAATTCACATCATCAACCTTGAGCACACTGTTCCTGCGTTAAACGATGCTTTGAACTTTGTTAACAACCTAGCAAGCAAAAAGAACAAAGTATTATTCGTTGGTACTAAACGCGCTGCTTCTAACATCATCCGTGAACAAGCTCAACGCGCTGGTCAACCATATGTTGATCACCGTTGGTTAGGTGGTATGTTGACGAACTGGAAAACTCTTCGTCAATCGATCAACCGTTTGAAAGATCTTCAAACTCAATCTCAAGACGGTACTTTCCTTAAGCTGACTAAACGTGAAGCTTTAGAGCGTACTCGTGAGATGGAAAAACTTGAACGTTCTTTAGGCGGTGTTAAGAACATGGGTGGTTTACCTGACGCATTGTTCATCATCGACGTTGACCACGAAGCGATTGCAATCAAAGAAGCTAAGAACCTTGGTATTCCAGTAATCGGTATCGTTGATACAAACTCTAACCCAGATAACGTAGATTTCGTTATTCCAGGTAACGATGATGCGATCCGTGCTGTAACTCTTTATGCTTCTGCTATGGCTGATGCGATTATTGCTGGTAAAGAATACGCGCAAACTCAAGCGAATGCTCAAGCTAAAGCTGAAGAAGTTAAAGAAGCTCCAGAGGCTTAATGCGATTTGACGCCGAGTTGTCATTTTTGCGCCTTGTAATGGTGGCAAAGTAAGCGTTAAAAGCAAAACGGCCCAGAGAACACTTTGGGCCGTTTTTTGTTGAACAGATTCATTTTCTACCGTATTTAGGAGAACAACATGACTGCGATTACTGCAAGCATGGTAAAAGAATTACGCGACCGTACTGGTTTAGCGATGATGGAATGCAAAAAAGCGTTAACAGAATCAAATGGTGACGTTGAGTTAGCCATTGATAACTTACGTAAATCTGGTCAAGCAAAAGCAGCTAAAAAAGCGGGTAACATCGCAGCTGACGGCGCGATCACGATTGCTCAGGAAGGCAACAAAGCGATTCTTTTAGAAGTAAACTGCCAAACTGACTTCGTTGCTAAAGACGAAAACTTTGCTGGTTTCTCTGCTAAAGTTGCTGCTGCTGCGCTTGCTGCAAACGAAACTGATGCTGCGAAAATCGCTGAACTTAAACTTGAAGATGGTTCAACTGTTGAAGAAGCGCGTATTGCTCTTGTTCAAAAAATCGGTGAAAACATCCAAGTTCGTCGTGCGAAAATCGTTGAAGGTGAAAACCTTGCTGTTTACAAACACGGTCTTAAAATCGGTGTTGTTGTTTCTTACTCAGGCGACGCTGCGACTGGTAAAGGTATTGCAATGCACGTTGCTGCGTTCAACCCAGTTGCTGTAAATGCTGAAGGTGTTTCTGCTGATCTTATCGCTAAAGAAAAAGAAATTGCTGAAGCGAAAGCGCTAGAATCTGGCAAACCTGCAAACATCGTTGAAAAAATGGTGACGGGTTCTGTTGAGAAATACTTGAACGAAGTTGTTCTTGAGCGTCAAATGTACGTAATCGACAACGACAAGAAAGTTGCTGATGTTCTTAAATCTACAGCGACTACAGTTGTAGAATTCGTTCGCTTCGAAGTAGGTGAAGGGATTGAGAAAAAAGCAGAAATGAGCTTCGCTGACGAAGTTGCTGCTGCTCAAGCTGCTGCTGCACAATAATTTTTGCCTTTCGGTAAAAGTTAAAAAAAGCCCCATTTGGGGCTTTTTTTTTGGCTACAATATTTGTAAGACAAATAATGGAATATACATCATGGCGAATAAGAAAACGTTAAGCATTGGTGCGCTGATTGTTGTGGTTATTGCAGCAATACTGGGTATCGATTTAAATCAAAACGTTTCGAATACGAGCCACACTACAGCCTCTTCCACTGAGGCGGAAAAACTGCAACAGCCTAATGCTCGAGAGAATAGGGATTCATCAGAGCAGATGTCCACTTCCACATCAAATGGATTGCAGGTCATTCGGGATGCATTTGATCAACAATGTAGTGATATTCAGGTGATGGCAAAAGGGCGGGTAAAAGCAATCTTAAAAGATGATAATGAGGGTTCACGTCATCAAAAATTTATCTTGTCCTTGGATAATGGTCTTACGGTGTTGGTCGCACATAATATTGATCTTGCTCCTCGTATTGAAAATCTAAGCAAAGGCAATGAGGTGCAGTTTTACGGCGAATATGAATATAGTGAGCAAGGTGGTGTAATTCATTGGACACATCGAGATCCGCAAAATCGACACATTTCGGGTTGGTTAAAACATCAAGGAAAGACCTATCAATAGGTCTGATTCCTTACGAAATTTGATTTTCTCAAGATTGCGCTGAAATTGCGCCATTTTGACGAGTTTTCCATTTAGGTATCACTTTACCCAAATAAGCATCAACGCACCATAGCGGGCCAATGAGGAGGAATTGGAGGTCTTTAAAGAATGAAGGCTTTTTACCTTCGACTTTATGACCGTAAAATTGTCCAATCCATGCCACAATAAATACGCCAATATAAAAGCCAACGCCGACAGGTAAAATCCAAATTAACCATGCCATAATTAACAGTAAAGCAGACATCGCCACTGCCAAAACTAAATCAAGTCGTGCATAAAACACCAAGGTCAAAACCAGCAGTAAAGCGGTCAGTAGCGCACTGAAATGCGCAAGCATGCCGATAATGGAAAATAAGATGGCAGGGACACAGACCCAGTGAATAGATTTATTGGTTTGGTTTTGGTGGCTTTCACTATATTCATCGAGCCATTCAGTGATTGTTTTCACGCATTCATCCTTATACGTTTTATTGTGATTATGTCTGCAAAGACTATAAACGAGTTTTTGGATGAGGTCAAAATAGCAAGTAAAAGGCGACGTTATCAAAAGCGTTGAGCAAAGCTTTGATAAGGAGAGTGGCAATAGAAGAGGGTGAATTTGATTCTGCTTTGTCTTAAGTTTATAAGCGCAATAAAAATCAAAGATTAAAAAAGCCACTGTAAAAGTGGCTTTTTTGTTAAATGGAGATTCTAAAAGGAATTAAGAATTTGGACCATCCACACGCTCGATGCTAACACTTGCTGTACCACTGTTGGTAATACCTAAGCTTTTAGCAGCACCATAAGAAAGATCGACGACACGGTTACCATGGAACGGACCACGATCATTCACTTTAACGATCACGCTTTTACCATTGTTCTTGTTGGTCACACGGATATAACAGTTCAATGGAAGGCTACGGTGTGCAGCAGTCATTGCATTCATGTCAAATGTTTCACCACTTGCTGTTTTACGACCGTGGAATTGACGACCATACCATGACGCAACGCCAGACTGACTAAAACGACGTACGGTATTTGAAGCAACATCGTTCAGTTTATCAATGACTGAAGGTTCTTCTTTAGGTACTTGAATTTTCGCAGCGATGGTTTCACGACGAATTTTGTCACCTGAGCGCTCAGTAATTGCTAAACTGTTTAAGTTTGAAAAGTGCGCATTGAAACTGGTTGAATCTTTACTTATCACTCGAGATGCAAGACTCGAGTATTCAGCATCATTGTTTAGATATGATGACTGAACTAGCTCTGCATGTGCCTGAGTTAGACTCAGACCGATGGTCAGGGCTGATAAAATTTTAAGCGAAGCATGCATCGTTTAACTCCTTGGAACCTCAATTTAACTTTCAAAAGCTGCCGAAAATTAACCTTGATGGTCTGTAAATTCACTTGTGCAACTGCATTTAACGAGGAGGATAATATTCATGCTGCTACAAAAGTGTCTAGTGTTATTTGCACTTTAGTTACAAAAACCACAAATTATCACAATAATAGTTTAAAAAATAACCAATATTGTAACAAGTAATGTAAAAAGTGCCTTTTGTGACCAATTCCGCTTAAAAAAATCTTGACTATTTATGAATATAGGGAATTACCTGCCCTAACGACTGGTAATTTCAGTCCCTAAAAGCCACAGTGCAGTGGCATACATACGGCTTTTGTTATAGGTCGTAATCACTTGAAAATTAGGATAAGTCAGGTAATACGCTGGACCGTAATTTTCTTGTAGTTGAATCAGATTGACCATGTCTAAATCGTCCATTCTGACAGCAGGATTCATGGTCGAAACGCCCTGCGTTTTGAGCACACCATATGGGGTCGGTTTGGTTAAGTCCTGAGCAATGACAGCAGTTGGATTTGAGCCAGTATATCGAGCGGCAAAAGCAATTGGTTGATTGCGTTGCCAACCATTTTGCGCCAAATAATTGGCAATTGAACCAATGGCATCCACGGCTGAATTACGCAAGTCAATATGCCCATTACCATCGTAGTCAACGCCAAAGCGTGGAATATTACTCGGCATAAACTGTGGGTAACCCACAGCCCCCGCATACGAGCCAACGACAGAGTTCGTAGGAATCCCATCTTTATAAGACCAAGCAATTAAAGCACTGAGCTCACTTTGAAAATATTCTGCGCGACGTTCATAACCAAAGCCTAAAGTCGCTAGGGCATCACGTGTAATAAAATTACCTTTATTACTCCCAAAACCCGTTTCTACTCCTAAAATCCCAAGGATGATGGATTGAGGAACACCAAATTGTTGTTCTGCTCGATTTAAAGTGTCTGCATATTGGTTTCTAAATTTGACACCGCGCTGAATCGTACCTTCAGATAAAAAATTGGTTTTGTATTGGTACCAAGGTTTGCTTTCTCCAGGTCGATTCATAATGCTAATAATATTGGGTAAATTTTTTGACCCATTCATCGCCCAGTCAACTTGTTCAGCGGACAAGCCATAACTCTGCATCGTTTTGGTTTTAAAATTGTTGTAACTCGGATGATTATAGAAATCATTGGCTTGGCAGAAACTGCTCACGCTAAAAGCACCAACGATCAAAGAAATACGCTTAAATTTACGTACAAAATTCTTGTTTAACATAAAAATGCTGTTCCAAATTATTATCGATGTGTATGTACAGACATCACGATGCCAAAAGTGGCCATTAAAGTAATAATTGCTGTACCGCCATAGCTCATAAAAGGCAATGGAATACCGGTAACAGGTAAGATACCACTCACCATTCCTGCATTGACAAACACATATACAAAAAATGACAAAGCCAATGCACCGGCAAGTAAGCGACCGTAGTTATGAAAAGAATGCAGTGAAATAAATAGGATGCGCATAATAATGGCAAAGTACACGCTAAACAGTACCGCCACACCGATTAAGCCAAATTCTTCTGAATATGCCGCAATAATAAAGTCGGTGTGACCTTCAGGCAAAAAGTGCAAATGCGATTGTGTGCCTTCTAAGAAGCCTTTGCCGGTGATGCCACCCGAGCCAATCGCAGTTTTGGACTGAATAATGTTCCAACCTGAACCAAGTGCGTCGGCTTGTGGGTCAAATAAAGTCATGACCCGTTGTTTTTGATAATCGTGTAATAAGAATTGCCATGCCACAGGCACAATCATTGCAAATAGCCCCGCAGCACCACCAATGAGCCACCACGGTAATCCACTTAAGAATAATACGAATATACCACTGGCCAGCACCAAAGCTGATGTGCCTAAGTCGGGTTGTTCCGCAATCATGAGGAACGGAATCACGATTAGCACCAAACTACCCATGATTTGCGGAATCGAAGGCGGCAGTGATTTACGTGCCAAAAACCATGAGATCATCATCGGCATGCCGATTTTCATAAATTCACTGGGTTGCACACTGCCAATGCCTGGAATATCAATCCAGCGTTGTGCGCCTAGGCGGACTTCACCAAACAAAATCACTGCAATCAGGGACAACACACTAAAAATATAAAAGATCGGAGAAAATGATTGATAGACTTTTGGTGAAATCTGCGCAATGCCGAGCATGACCAAAAAACCAATGCCAAAACTCATGGCTTGTTTGGACACCATCATCACGTCTTGTTCAGATGCGCTATATAAAGCAGTTAAGCCTAAAATGGCATTGATAATGAGAAATAAGCATAACCAAGGGTCGATATGCAGACGATGCCATCGGGACGGTTGATCCGCTGTACTTAAGCCATCACGCGGCGCTTGGCGTAAAAATTTATATTGTGAATTTGGTGACATATCGATATCGGATAGGGCTTTATACGGATGTAATCTCCATTAATCGGCATGCTAACATATCCTTGATTTTACACAACGCATATCCTGCGTTTGCATAAAAAAAACCTAGCCGAAGCTAGGTTTTTTTATCGTGCCTAAACTGTATGAAAATTGATAACCATATAGAACCGAAAGGCAGATCATTTACAGTAGTGAATTGAGCTAGTCTATAAGTTCAATTTAAAGTGTTTCCACATCATAAAGTTTAGGGTGAAAGCAACCGCTAGACATCGATTATTCAATAAATAAAGTATCGTGATATTCAGCAGCAGCCAACATCTCTTCTTTGGTGAAGTTTGGAATCAGCTTATCTGCTGCCATATGAATCGCTTTAATCACAGCAGAAGAGGCAATATCAGAGGCTTTACGTTTGATCATGCCCAAGTCGAGAGTTTTATTAAAGTCATTCATAAAATGACGCACTAGGGCTTCACCGAGCTGTTTGTATTGCTCGGTCAGTAAAGTGCGATTGACTTCATTGCCTGATTTGACTTCAGCAAATAAGTTTTTAAAATTCGCCACCAGTTCAGGTTTTAAAGGTGCCCCAACACGGTAGTTGCCTTCAGGATCTTTAAATAAACTTTTTTCAGAAAACTCGATCGATTGTTTGGCAACATCATTCGGTACTTTGCTGAGGAGCTGTTTGAGTAAAACAGCCACAGTTGATTTAATATAGCCCGCTAATTTTTCAGCAGTTTCGCGTTTTTCGCTTAATGGGAAGCGACACACGAGTTCCACTAAAATCGCATCAAGAATTTCATCATTGATGAGAAGTGCGGCTTGATCCCGAATTGGATACAGTGGTTCATTGGTATTCTTTTTCTCAATTCCAGATTGAATCGTACTGAGTAACTTTTCAGATGGAATAAAACCAAAATAGGGCATGCTTTAAAACCTCAATGTTTATTCATTTTATTGTCGCGCCAATCGAATTGGGCTAGGCATCCATGCAAGATCGGATACACGACACGGATTAATGTCTAATCCACCACGTCGTGTATACGTCGCATATACCATCAGCTTTTCAGGCTTAAATGTTTCCCAAAGGTCTGCATAAATTTGCTCAACGCATTGTTCATGGAAGCCGTTATGCTGACGATAGGAAATAATATAAGCTAAAATACTGCGATAACAAGGTTTTTTACCTTTATATCGAATAAACACTGTACCCCAATCCGGCTGTCCAGTAACAGGACAATTACTTCTTAAAAGATGCGAATAAAGGTCAATTTCAAGCTCTTGATTTTGTGCCTCAGTATCTAAACTCAATAAAGTGGCATCTGGGTGATTTTTTAGACGCTCAGGTTCAAGCTCATCAATACACAGACCTTGGGGTTGGCTCACGGCTAAATCATCGGCTTGAAACAGCGTTAAAGTGATCTCAGCTTCGGCAGCCTTAGACAAATCTTTTTCAACCGTTGCAATAAAATCAGCGCGAGTTGCAAATTTGGTGAAATTCAGGCTATTGAAGTATAGCTTAAGTGATTTTGATTCGATCAAATTCGGCGAGTTGGCAGGTAGGGTGATGCGACCAATCGCCACCTGTGGAATGCCCTTAGCATTTAACCAAGAAATTTCAAATACATGCCACCAATCTTTACCCTGATAAATGCCATCGATATGGGCATAGTTCTCACGCGCTTGCGCACGCGAGATTGGGAACAAAATATCGGGTTGATATTGTGTTGGATAATTGGTGTCTTTACCTAAAAGTGATTGTTCTACACTCATTATTCACGCATTCCTGAACCGCGAGACAGTAAGTAATACGCCACACCGTAAAGGATAGCGCAGCAGACTGTGACAAAGATTAATGAAATGGTCACGTTGACATCGCTATGACCTAAAATGCCGTAGCGGAACGCATTGACCATATACACGATCGGGTTAATCAGCGACAAATTTTGCCAAAAAGGGCTCAATGCACTGATGGCGTAAAACACGCCACCCAAATATGTTAAAGGGGTTAAAACAAACGTCGGGATAATGGAAATATCATCAAAGGATTTGGCATACACCGCATTGATGAACCCACCCAACGAAAACAATAAAGAAGTAATGATGACGGTATAGACGGTCACGAAAATATTATGAATGGCTAAATGGGTGAAGAACAGGCTCATGATGGTCACGATCAAGCCGACCAACATGCCACGGCACACCCCACCAATCACATAGCCCCACAAAATCATGTGTAAAGGCACAGGACTCATGATCAGTTCTTCAATACTTTTTTGAAACTTGGCACTAAAGAAACTTGAAGACACGTTGGCATAGCTGTTAGTGATTACTGCCATCATGATCAGACCCGGTACGATAAATTGCATGTAGCTAAAACCGCCCATCTGCCCAATACGTGAACCGACCAAATTACCAAAGATCACAAAGTACAAACTCATGGTGATGGCAGGTGGAAGTAGGGTTTGTGGCCAAATCCGCATAAAACGACGGATTTCTTTATGGACCAATGTGAATAGAGCGGTTCTTAACTGAGTGAAATTCATTTGGCAGCTCCATCAAGATTTTTCTCGACCATTTTGACAAACAGCTCTTCAAGACGGTTGGATTTATTCCGTAGACTCAGCACTGTAATGCCTTGGGATTCGAGCAACTGGAATAAATCATTCAATGAATGTGCTTTATCTAGCACCACTTCTAAAGTTACAGGATCGATCAAATTGAATTTCACCCCGATGATCTCAATATTGAGCGGTTCAATCGGATGTGCTAAATCTAAAATAAAGGATTCTTCATTCAACTGATTTAAGAAAGATTTCATCGAGGTGTCTTCTTTAATCACACCGCGGTCAATAATGGCAATGCGACGGCACAACTGTTCCGCTTCTTCTAAATAATGGGTGGTTAAAATAATGGATGTGCCTTTGTCGTTCATTTCAGTGAGAAATTCCCACATCGAACGGCGTAACTCAATATCAACGCCTGCGGTCGGCTCATCTAAAATCAGCAGTTTCGGTTCATGCATCATGGCACGCGCAATCATAAGACGACGTTTCATCCCGCCTGACAGCATACGGGCTTGTGTGGCACGTTTTTCCCATAAACCCAGTTTAGTTAAGTATTCTTCAGCACGTTGTTGTGCAATTTTACGTGGGATACCGTAATAACCGGCTTGGGTCACTAAAATATCGAAGGTTTTTTCAAACTGACCGAAGTTGAATTCTTGCGGCACAATGCCCAAGCATTGTTTGGCTTCAGAAGGATGGGTATCTAAGTTATGCCCAAAAATTTCGACTGTACCCGAGGTTTTTTTGGTTAATGAACTGATGATACTGATCGTTGTCGATTTACCTGCACCATTGGGGCCTAGAAGTGCATAAAATTCACCTTCAGGAACGCTTAAATTGATTCCTTTAAGTGCTTGAAAACCATTTTTGTAGGTTTTGGATAGGTCTCTTAACGTCAATGCTTCAGTCATAGAGTTCTCGGGTGTTGAATATTGAACGGTATTGTGAGCGATTCGAGGCGATAAACCAAGTAAAAGCAGGGGAATTATGCGTTGCAATTTTAGAATGTTGTATAAAGTCTAAGCACTAATTTGACTGATGGTGACATAGTTGCTTTACCTTATGCTTTTTTTTGTTATGATGTGCCCATTCCAAAAAGCTGCGCTCATAGCTCAACTGGATAGAGTACAGGTCTCCGAAGCCTGTGGCGTGGGTTCGAGTCCCGCTGAGCGCACCATCTTTAACAATAATTTTAAGTTTTTGAATTCTTTATTTTCCATTTACCTTTAATTCACATTGCTATCAGCACATGAGTATCTAGAACTCAGTTTCACATTTCACGGTTCATTATTTAAAAATCATCTTTATGCATTTGGATGATGAGCAAGATTAAAAAATGTTGAATATGGCGTGATTTAAAGCAGGTCTTTTTTCAAAAGCGTGTAATCCCAGAATAAAGCAAGGATTTTCATCTTGAATCAAGAAAATTTAGCTGTGGATGCGAATCATATAAACCTTAATTTTGCCTAAACCATCTGAGTGCCCAAAAATTTACTTGGGAGAATTAGGATTTTTTAGCTTAAAAATAATACAAACACGAGAATAATGAAGAAATTTTAAATAATTCAGCCAAAATTGAAGCAAATATTCTCAATTTAACTTCAGAATTCTGTACTATTCAGTCAAAGACTAGAATTATGAATTTAGTGTGAACACTAAATTGATGGCTCTGGTCTTTTTGCTTTTAAAGTTCAGGTTTGATTCCAATTCTTGAACGCTTAAAAGTATCTAGATTTGATTGTAAAGTCAGGAATTTTTTGTTTATGAGTAAGTTTGATGAGAAACAATCTCCTGAAGAGACTGTGCTCAGCGGTGATGTAGGTAACTCAAGTCATGATGATCAGTTAGAACGATCATTGTCGAATCGCCATATCCAACTGATTGCGATTGGTGGTGCAATTGGAACTGGTTTATTCATGGGGTCAGGTCGAACACTGAGTGTTTCAGGGACTTCGGTCATTTTGACCTACATGATTATTGGTTTCTTCTTCTTTTTCGTCATGCGCGCCATGGGGGAATTACTGCTTTCAAACTTACGCTATAAATCTTTCACTGACTTTTGTTCAGCTTACCTAGGCCCTTGGGCAGGTTTCTTCCTTGGATGGTCCTATTGGCTGAGTTGGGTGGTGGCAGCCATTGCAGACATGATTGTGATTGGTGGTTATATGCAATATTGGGATCCAACCCTTGCACCTTGGATTCCTGCCTTTGTCACTATTATTGTGCTCACGGGATTAAATCTACTGACTGTGAAGCTGTTTGGTGAAATGGAATTTTGGTTTGCCTTGCTTAAAATCATTGCCATCATTGCTTTCTTATGTGTCAGTCTTTATCTGATCTTTACTCATTTTGTTTCACCGAATGGAACAGCAGCATCGTTTAGCCATTTGCTTGATGCGAAAGCGACGTTCCCATTTGGGGTGTCTGGCTTTTTTGCAGGCTTTCAAATTGCGATCTTCTCCTTTATCGGGATTGAATTGGTCGGTACTACGGCTGCGGAAACCAAAGATCCACATAAATCACTTCCAAAAGCGATTAACTCGATTCCAGTGCGAATCATGTTATTTTATGTCGCAGCCTTAATTTGTGTGGTATCGGTGACCTCATGGAGTCAAATCAGTACGGAACAAAGTCCATTCGTGCAGTTTTTTACCCTCATTGGTATTCCTGCTGCAGCAAGTTTAATGAACTTCGTGGTAGCAACGTCTGCGATTTCCTCTGCCAATAGCGGAATCTTTGCCACCAGTCGCATGTTATATGGTTTGGCAGTTGAAAATGATGCCAATCCAAGTTTCGGTAAATTGACTAAACGCAAAGTTCCAAAGAACAGTTTATTGTTTTCAATGTTGCTCGTGGTACTAGGAACCTCTATTTTATTTGTGGTACCCAATGTCATGACGGCATTTACCATCATTTCAACCTTTGGTTCAATTTTGGTGATCTTTACCTTTGCACTGATTTTGGTGGCGTACTTAAGCTATCGCCGTAAAGATCCGGCATTGCATCAACAGTCCAACTATAAAATGCCATATGGGATTTTTATGTCATGGGCAACATTGACATTTTTAATCTTTAGCTTGGTGATTCTTGCTTTAGATATGCAAACCTTGATTGCATTGGCGATCTCACCGTTTTGGTTCTTGGGCTTGTATATCTTTTATATAAGACGTCTGAATAAGCAAAAAGCACTGTCCTTAAAATAAGTGAAAAATATCTTTCAGCTAGGTGAAATGCCTGCATGAATGCAAAAAAAGCGCTCATTGATCAGATGGGCGCTTTTTTTATCGGCTTTTAACTCATTGGCATAGCTTATTGCGGGATAGACCAACGTCGATTCACTGAACCCCCGACATTATTGTAATTGATGACTTTGGCATAATTGCCAACAGCAGTGGCATTCTCAGGAATATCTTTGGTGACCACACTGCCTGCACCGATAGTGGCATTATCTCCGATCGTCACATGATCGATGATACAAACATTGGGACCGATATAAACATTATCACCAATGACAGCCGCTTGACGTCCGCCGTTTGCACCAATGGTGGTGAATTGAGATAAATTAACGTTATTGCCGATGATAGTGGTGGGATTCACCACCAAAGGTCCACCATGTCCAATAAACAGCCCATAACCAATTTGGGTGGTGCAGTGAATGTCGATGCCATATTTCTTCTTTTTATAATAAAAAATGGGGTAGGCGAGTTTAGCCACTAGACCACGGGTACTGGCTAACCGCATCCATACACTGAAATTAAAGCCACGATTAAACAAATAGGTTTTAATGAAAGACTTGAGTGTCGTGTTCCCACAATAACGATATAAGTCACTGAGAATATATTGAGTAATCATGCGGGTGTTCCATTCGGTTGAATGTAATGATGGGTTATGCTGCGTGATTCTAATAGATCTCTAGCATTTAAACAGCGCTGTGCCTTAAAAATAATAGAATAAGCGGTGCTAGGCAGTGATACTTGATGAATGAAGAAATGGTTTTTTGAAGCGGATTAAAGGCAGCAGCCATTATCTCCACTTTTTTTTAAATTTCAATTTCAATTAGGATGTGTAGATGTTTGCAATTGTTAAGCCTGCTTGCATGATCAATATTATCCTCCTATATTAAAACTACAGTAGGTCGATGTTAAAGACGCTACGAAGTAGTTGGACGGATCAATGACAGCTCGTTGCGTTTGAAAATAGTTTTAAACTGTTTCTCCAAACAATAAATCAGCACTAGCCTTCCAACATAGAAGCCCGCAGAAATGTGGGCTTTTTTAATGTCGATTCGAAAGTGTATTTAGTTCCACAATGCCTATAAAAAACTCACCCGAAGATGAGTTTAGAGAAGCTTATTTGAAAAGATTAGGCAGGAGTCGCATGAACTTTTAAATCATCAAATACATTGGTTAACAAGTGATACAAGCTTTGGCGATTTTGATTGGCCAATTCAATATCGCGCTTTTCAATACGGAAATTTTTATTTGGGTTTTTGCTGTCAATCACTAAGATATGTTGGCTCGAAATTGGATCATTTTTGATGGTCAAAATGCGGTTGTGCTCAATCTTATTGATGTTCGCAACACTTTCTTCAAAAGTCGAATAAAAGTTTGAAAGGAATAATGCAGTACGATTGTTGGTTTTAGCGATGTATTTAGTCATGGAAGATCCAATTATTTATGGTTATTTTTCAACCAAGATAATAACCGACTTCCATAACAATATTTTTATCTTTTTGTATATTATTTCTTAATAATAGACCTCTTGCATAAATCAAATTTTAACTATGGTTTAATTCATAATGAAAGTTCCCTCTCCTTTTGAAGGAGAGGGTTAGGGAGAGGATTTATATGAAAATTCCCCTCATCCCGACCTTCTCGCAAAGTTAACAAGGAACCTTTCAATCTTCATTTTATTATTCAATTTTGAACATTTTTCGACTTTTGCAAGAGATCTAATCATGTCTGAGATTTTTGCACATTACCATTTGTATATTGTTTACACCGCTACAGATCCTAAGGTTGGTGCAATCTATTCAGAAAGCGTTGAATAACATTAAGCTTAAAGCAATTCAACATTGACATCATACCTTTTAAATTCACTGATTAAATCTTCTAACACTTTGATCATCGATTCAGGATGGTCGAGCAGAATATCCTGTTGCAGTTGGCTGTCATAACATTCGACGCTGTCTATTTGCCATTGATCCGCATGCGCTGTTTGATGGAACACAATTCGACGAGGTTGTAGAACCTCATTGACTTGGCGCGGAATGACGTAAGTCAGTGCCAATTGAATCGCATCGTTTTGTCCTTGGGGGCTTAAAAAGGTCATCACCCAATTGCCGACTTTGCTTAAATGCATCGGATTATCTAAAGGATCAAATGCGAGAACAGGTGCAGCAGACATTGTAATTCCAAAATCAGATGGGAGAGGTGAAACAGTACTTTCAAGCTATTATAAGGAATTTACTATTGTTCAAAAGTATGGCGGGTTGACACCATTATTCAAATTTTGCCTTGCATTTATAGTAATTTGTTTATTTTTATGACTTTATTTTAATTTTTAGCGCTGATTTATCATTTAAAATATCTTATTTAAGCGAAAATAAGTCTTAAAGATGATAAGGGTGGTGCATTTATTCATCTAAGCGAATGAGCTAAATGCACCTTGAAGCATAGTTTAATTACTCAATGAACTTATAGCGTTTCAATTTTGGCTTTTTCAAGCGCTTTTTTAAGATAAGGGTCTAAGTCTTCCTGACGAAGTAACCACGAAACATAATCTGAAGGCAGATCTACAATTTTAGAACCTCGATGTTTGCCAAAATTGATCGATCGTGGAATACGTGCATCTTCAGAGGCTTCAAATAATTCTTCAATGTTTTGAATATTTAGTTTATAGATGATGTGCATCAAAATATTGGCAGTCAAAATAATGTCTGCATCGGCACGGTGTGCACCTTTGAGCATTTCACGGGCTTTTTCACTGCCCTTACTGATCATATAAATGAGCGCTGAAATATTATGTGCTTCAGCATCTGGCCAAACCAAACGTGCAAGCGCAAGGGTACAAATGGCTTTAATATGAGAGGTATCGACGCCACATTGTTGAATGGCACGAATATCATAATCGATGTTATGCCCAATGATATAGGTGGTGTCTTGCGGTAAGGTAAAGGTAGAAAAATTCGGTTGTCCCGCAATTTCAGACTCTAAAATATGATGCACCGCCATGGCTGCAAATGAGATTTTTTCATCACCAATGCTATACAACTGATCAAACATTTTAGAACGATCGAGGCTGAGCTTGCCGGCATTAATTTCAATCGGTGCATAAGCAATCTCAATCGGAAGACCATTTAAAGTATGTGTTTCAGTATCGAGAATAATTGCTTGCATCGAAAAGCCCAACCTAAAGGAGAATTTTGAATCAATTTAACATGTTAAAAAGCACCTTCACAGTCGAAACTGGCAAATTCCTTGGGCTATGCTGATTTTTGTTGTGAAATGATGTTTAAATAATCTTGTTTAAGCGCTTCACTGGAAAGTAAGCCTTTATAAAGGTGTAATGGAATCCCATCTTCCACATCTGTCAGCTTTCGAGCGGTCACACCATCACGATACTCGAAGATAGCCAGCGGCATTGCATCACGATCTAACACAATAAAACGTTATTGTTTGATCGCAATTTCATACTCGCTAAAGGTGTGTTTAAGCAAGCGAAGAAATACACTCTGATTGCTGTTTAAAAGGTTGAGTTCACGAATTCGATCACTGTCACTCTGATGCATACTTTTTAAATAAATACGCTGTAATTGGGTTCGTCCTTGTATATGCGCTTTCTTGGTCTTTTCTTGCTGTAGAGGCGGATGTAGTCTTGCTCGACATAAATAACCTGTTATAAAGCCTAAACATAAACACAGAAAAGCGATCATAAGCTCAACGATTAAAACATAATTGGTTAATATTTGATTTTACAGTCTTTTTGTTTTTGATTAAAACTAAATCACTCATTCTCAAGTTAAAATTAACTGATCTAGATTTTATTCTTGCAAATAAGGGTTGTCACAACGGTACAACAAGATTCGTTTAATTTATGTGAAAAATATTCTATTTGGAAAAAGTTTTATTTCAACTCAACTATTTAAATTGAACAAAAAATGAATTATCTCTTAAAAAATGCGCAATATTTCTTTCAAAGTCACTCAAGTTCATTCTCGAAATTTATAAACTTCATGCTACACTATGCGCCAATCTTAGCACGGCTTAAAAGCCCTAATTTAATAGGACCTCGCTAATGTTTGCCAATATCTCAGTTGCTGAATTTGATCCAGAAATTGCACAAGCAATCACTAACGAAGATGCTCGCCAAGAAGCGCACATCGAGTTAATTGCTTCAGAAAACTACTGTTCACCAGCAGTTATGGAAGCTCAAGGCTCAAAACTAACCAATAAATATGCAGAAGGCTACCCAGGCAAACGCTACTATGGCGGTTGTGAATACGTAGACGTGATTGAACAATTGGCCATTGACCGTGCTAAAGCGCTTTTTGGTGCTGACTATGCAAACGTTCAGCCACATGCGGGTTCTCAAGCAAACTCTGCGGTTTACTTAGCATTGCTTAACCCAGGCGATACAGTTTTGGGGATGAGTCTTGCTCACGGTGGTCACTTGACTCACGGTTCTAAAGTAAGTTTCTCTGGTAAAACATACAATGCGATTCAATACGGTCTAAACCCTGAAACAGGTGAGATCGATTACGAAGAAGTTGAACGTTTAGCAGTAGAACATAAGCCACGTATGATCGTTGCGGGTTTCTCTGCGTATAGCCAAATCGTAGATTGGCAACGTTTCCGTGATATCGCGGACAAAGTTGGCGCTTACTTATTTGTAGACATGGCACATGTTGCAGGTCTTGTGGCTGCGGGTGTTTACCCAAGCCCAGTGCAAATTGCTGACGTAACCACAACAACGACCCATAAAACACTTCGTGGCCCACGTTCTGGTTTAATCCTTGCGAAAGCAAACGAAGAAATCGAGAAAAAACTTCAATCTGCAGTATTCCCAGGTAACCAAGGTGGTCCTTTGGTTCACGCAGTTGCAGCGAAAGCAATTTGCTTTAAAGAAGCAATGGCACCTGAATACAAAGAATACCAAAAACAAGTGGTTGTAAACGCTAAAGCGATGGCTGAAGTATTAATTGCCCGTGGTTACGATGTTGTGTCTGGTGGTACTGAAAACCATTTATTCTTATTGTCTTTAATTAAACAAGACATTACAGGTAAAGATGCCGATGCTTGGTTAGGTGCTGCTCACATTACTGTGAACAAAAACTCAGTACCAAACGATCCACGCTCTCCATTTGTGACTTCAGGTATCCGTGTAGGTACACCTGCAGTAACCACACGTGGTTTCGGTGAAGCAGAAGTACGTGAGCTTGCAGGTTGGATCGCAGATATCCTAGACAGCAAAGGTGACGAAGCTGTTATCGCGGCTGTGAAAGAAAAAGTTGCTGCAGTATGTGCGAAATTCCCTGTATACGCGAACTAAGGTTTAGTCCATTCAAAAGGCCTCCTTTTTAGGGGGCTTTTTTATTGCATGATGAGCAATAGGCGATTATGCAGAAGTTTGTTATAAATAAATCATAGAATGATCATATTCATTGGCGACAGCCATTTTAGTTAGAGCAATATAATAATGAGTAAACCCCAGATTATTTTATCCAAACAGGATTTAAACCGTTTAGAAACCATGTTGGACAATCAACCTAAATTGACACCGACCATGATGCAGCTTGAAGATGAGCTGGCTCGTGCGGAGGTTGTTGCGCCGGAAAATGTTCCAGTCAATGTGGTGAGTATGAATGCACGTGTTTCGCTGACCATTGCGCCGTCGAAGACAGCAAGTGAAATTACCCTCGTTTATCCGCATGAGTTTAAAGGCGAAAAAGGTCAAGTGAATATTGTTGCACCCATTGGTGCTGCAATTTTGGGTCTTGCAGAAGGGCAAAGTATTGAATGGCCACAACCCGATGGTCAGATAATGAAAGTCACTATTGAAAAAGTGTTATATCAGCCTGAACGTGACGGGAATTACTTATAGTATTTAAAAGAATTGTGTTGAAGAAAATCCCACTGATCTAGATCAGTGGGAGATTTTATAGGAGGTCGAGTAATCCTCCGTGGTCAATGCTTATTCATCTTATCTTGATATTTCATCTCAAGGCTGTAAGGACACAGCTCAGGTGCATCATGCTGTAGAACATCAGCGTATTATTTCCAATATTGCGTGCATCTATACAGATACACCGTAAATGCGTCGATAAAATGGCAATAATAGACGCTGCTGATTTCATTTTGAGCGAGTTGCAACCTATCTTATCTTACTCATCTAATCTTTCTTTAGGTTGATTTATCTTTCAGCTATGAGACACAGTTTTTATGGTTTGAGAATATGACCATGACAATAAGCTTCCTCCAATAATCGAGATAGTGCTGAGCGATAGAATAAGTAAAATCAGGTGAGCTTGGTTTTATTGGAATATATGTAATTGAACATGGATGACGTCTTGAAAATTTTTTATAGTATGTCGCATTAGAGTGAACGAAAAATTGAAATAAATGTGACTTAAAGGGTGACGTGTAGCATTCATCCTATTATGAAAAAAAGAGTTCTATTCATCTCCGGAAAATGATTTTTTTTCTTGCTTGATTATTTATAATTTTGAGTAATCATTTGAATATTTAGTGCCATTATATGATGTTGATGAGTTCAATCAGAGATATAAAAAAAGCCCTGAAAACAGGGCATTGATTTTTTAAGTCATCAAGCAATGATTAATGCTTTTGAACAATATTTTTCTCAGGCATATATTTATTTAGATATTCTTCACGGATTTCTTTACGTTTTTGATTGTCGGTCGTCATCGACATTTTTTTACGTAACTCATTGCGTTCACTGGTACTCATTTGTTGCCACGCTTCACGCATTTGATTCTTTTCAGTTTCAGGGAGTTGGGTAAACCAATCCATGCGTTGCTGCAAAGCGATGCGCTGTTCTTCAGGAATTTCTTTAAGATTCTGATAGCGTTTGATTAAGGCACGCTGCTCTTCTTCAGACAGGCGATCCCAAGATTCTGATGCCTGTGTATTGGCATCTTTGGAAAAAATCCAAAAGCGTTCATAGCCTGCAAAACTGGTTTGCAAGAAACTCAAGGCACAAAAAGCCAAAGCGACATGTTTAGCTGCCATGAGCGACTTTTTCCTCACCAAATACCGAGAGCATTTCTAAATCTTCCATCATTTGTGGAGAGAGTTTAGGGCTAGATACCACTTGTTGATTGGATGGCTGATCATTGAAATCAATGGCATTTGGCAATACTACAAAACCGGTAATCGCGGCTGCCAATGCAAAACCAGTGACTTTCCATGAAGCCAAACGTGTGGTCCAAGATTTCTCTTGAATCTGCTCAAGTACATTTTCCATCACCACAGCTTTATTGCGATGGTTTTGCGCCAAATGATTGAGCTTGGAAGTTACGCTTTTTGCGAATTCATCATTCTTCATCCGATGATCCCCCCATATTAGGATTTAAATGAGACAGTGAATTTCTAAGACCTTGAATCGCACGGTGGTAATGGGTTTTGACACTGCCTTCGGAACACTGCATGATTTCAGCGGTGGTACTGGTGTCAAAGCCTTCCCAAGCACGAAGCATAAAAGCTTGTTGCTGACGAACAGGAAGCTTAGAAATTGCATGTTGAATCTCTTCTACCGCAAGTTCCTGTGCAAGGAATTGCAAAGGATTGGGTGTGGATTCATCCACTATATCCATCACTTCATCTTCATCTGAGTCTAGATCAGATTTTTTAAACAATGAAAATGGAAATGCACGACGAGATTCTTTACGACGCCAATCTTGTAATTTGTTATTCAAAATGGTGTAGAAAAGGGGATACCATTCATCGGTAGACTTTTCTGCATATGATTTATGGAGCGAAATAAAGGCTTCTTGCACCAAGTCCATGGCAATGCCATTATGACCTTGCGTTGCACTTTCCATCATGACTAAGGCCCGTCCAGTCACTTCACGCATGAAATATTTCAGGCGTTGTTCAGCCGTGCTCGCAAGAACACTCGCATCTTCAGGCTGTGACTTTTTCGGTGCTAAATCCATAGAGATGGAAAATCCCGTCATTGGGTACCCACCATTATTCTTAAATCATTACTTATATAACGTTTAAAAATAATGATCGGTTGACAATTTAAGCAACTATTTTTAAGCAGTTTAAATGATTTTTTAATTATAAAGATTAAACGTTAATATAAATTAACGTTTAAATGCGCTGACGCACCATTTCAAAGAAACAGATTGAACCTGCAATCGCAACATTCAAAGATTCCTGACCACCGGGTTGTGGAATGCTCACCGCAGCAGCATTAGCAAGCGCATAGTCAGAAACTCCTTGACCTTCATTGCCTAAGATCCACACGCTTGGTTGGGTTAAATCTTTGCTATAGAGGCTCTCTGACTCATGTGAACTGGTCACATACACCGGAATACTGAATTTTTGCAAAATGTCTTGAAGTTCAACATTTTCATAGGTATTCACCGCAAAGTGAGCGCCCATGCCGGCACGTAACACACGTGGTGACCACAGAGATGCAGAGCCTTTAGTCGATACGATTTGTTTAATCCCTGCAGCAGCCGCTGAACGCAATAAAGTCCCGACATTGCCCGGATCTTGAATGCTTTCAAGAATGAGGGTGTCTGCGTCAAAGTTTAAGGCATGACTTGAAGAGGGGATGTCTACGACTGCTAAGCAGGCTAGGCTCGTACCTAAAGTACTGAGTTCTTTATATAAAGATTCACCGATAACAAATACTGTACCTTTGTATTGTTCAGCAATTTTGTCAAAATCTTCGTGTTCAATGGCTTTTTCAGTGGTAAAAATCGAAGTAATTTGACGACTTTGTTCCAACCACGCTAAACACAAATGCGTACCTTCAAGTACGGTTTGACCTTGTTTTTTACGGTAGGTGTTTTGCTCAATTAGGCCACGTAAGTGCTTAATTTTAGGGTTGTCTTTTGATTCTAGGTAAATCAGTGCCATGCAATATTGATCCATGAGAATTGACTGCTTGAGCCAATTCTCATTTATGAAAATTTTAAAATAAAATTAGTTGTGGTAAGCAGTTACCAATTCAACTTCGTTTTTAGAGCCAATCACCACCGGTACACGTTGGTGTAATTCGGTCGGTTGGATCTCAAGAATGCGGACACGTCCAGTGGTTGATGCACCACCCGCTTGTTCCATCAACATACTCATTGGGTTTGCTTCATACATTAAGCGTAGACGACCGGCTTTTTTCGGGTCTTTGGTGTCGTATGGATATAAGAAAATACCGCTACGGCAAAGAATACGGTGAATATCACCCACCATACATGCCACCCAACGCATGTTGAAGTCTTTTTCACGGATAGAGGTTTTGCCCGCTTGTAGTTCGTCGATATAACGTTTTACAGGCGCTTCCCAATGACGTGCATTCGATGCATTGATCGCATATTCTTTGGTGTCTGCAGCCACTTGAATGTTTTCAGATGTCAGCAAAAATTCTTTAGATTCAGGATCAAACGTGAAGAATACCGTACCTGCACCCACAGTCAAAGCCATCATGCTTGATGGACCATACAGTACATAACCTGCAGCCACTTGCTCAGTCCCTGCTTGCATGAAGTCTTCTGCTTGAGTCACTGCATTTTTTGCAGGAAGAATCGAGAAGATGGTCCCTACACACATGTTGATGTCGATGTTGCTTGAACCATCAAGTGGATCGAACAACACAAGGTATTTACCGTTTTCTTGTGCAGGGGTGAACTCATCGAGTTCTTCAGATGCTAAACCGCCCACGTTGGCATTGCTTTTCAATGCATCAATCAAATAGTCATTTGAAATGACATCGAGTTTCTTTTGTTCTTCGCCTTGTACATTTTCATGTTGTGCGCTACCTAAAACACCTGCCAAGGCACCTTTTTGCAACAATACGTCAATGCGTTTGCATGTCTCAGCAATGGTTTGAATCACATTGGCAAGTTCAGGTGTGAGATTCCCTTGTTGTTGTTCTAAGTATTGGGAGAGTGTGCGATTCGACATAACAAATGAGCTCCAAAAAAGCGATATTTCGAGTAAAACGAAGAATGGCTCTATTTTAGAGAGTTCGACTCAAAATAGAAACCTTAAATAAGTTTTGTAGCGATTTTAAGCTTGAAAGGCAGAAAAAACCTGTTATGTTAAACATGTGGTTAATGAATACACAAGGAGCACGACAATGACAATTGAGAAATTTGAAGCGACTCCAACTGCAACTGAAGGTATTGATTTGGCGAGCATTAGCTCAGAAAAATCACAAGCTGCTTGGAAAGAATACGAAGCAAAACCAGAATATAAGAAGTTTAATAAACATGACTTGATCGAATCGATGCAACCGCCAAGTCCCATGCCAGTCCCAACGCAATCTTAATTTTTCTAAAGTCTGCTTAAAGCTTGGATTTTCAGTTCATTTTGAAATGACTGAATTAAGACATTAAAAAAGCGCCCATCATGATGAGCGCTTTTTTTATTCGAGCTTAGATAAGGCGTGTCACCCAACTAAGCTGAACCCTTCAGACTTTTAATTCCAAAATAATGAAATAGAAAATTTGAATTATTTAAGTAATGGTGGAACAGCTTCGTAGTTTAATTCTACACGACGGTTTTCTTTGTAAGCAGATTCGTCATGACCTGCATTGACAGGCATTTCTTTACCGTAACTTACTGCTTCTAACTGACCCGCGTTCACACCGTTGGTGATCAAGTAGCTTTGAACTGCTTTAGCACGACGTTCACCCAAAGCCATGTTGTATTCACGTGTACCACGTTCGTCAGTGTGACCTGTCAAAGCAAGTTTAGAGTTTGCGTTTGCCAAAAGGAACTGCGCATGTGCTTGAAGTGTTTGGTAATCTTCGTTAGACAAATCGCTGCTGTCGTAATCGAAGTGAACAACACGTTTCGCCAGAAATGCTTTATTTGCTTCAGTAACGCCTTTTGCAGACGCACCTTGCAAGTTTTGCGCATCAAGTGCTGCATCTTCGCTCAAACCTGCTGTGTTAACAGTAGTAGCAGTCGTTGGCGCTGTAGACGTTGTCAAGTCTGTTGCAGGCTTACGGCTTGCACAACCTGTCATTGCTACGCTTAATGCAAGCAAAGGTAACGCTAAAGTTTTGATGGCTTTCATGTGTTTCTCCTTGAAAATTGGATGAAATTATTTCGGTGCCCAAGCAGGCTCACGAACTTCACCTTGCTCACTTGGTAAATTCATACGGAATTTGCCATCGGTCGACATGATCGAAAGTAGTCCACGGTTGTTTTCACGTGTCGCGTAGACCACCATTTGACCGTTCGGGGAGAAGCTTGGTGATTCATCTAAGCTCGTTGGGGTCAAAATATTGGTGATACCTGTCGAAATTTCTTGAATCGCAACTTTGTAGTTGCTGCCAGAAGGGCGGTGGACTAAAGCCACATATTTCCCATCTGCACTTAGGGTGCCGCGTGCATTAAATGCGCCACGGAAAGTTAAGCGTTTGGTTGTGCCATCTGCAAAAGTATATTTATAAATCTGTGCTGAACCGCCACGGTCAGAGGTAAAGATAAAGCCTTTGCCGTCTGGGGTATAACGTGCTTCAGTATCAATGGCAGTGTCATTGGTCATGCGTTTAACTTGACGCGTTTCCAAATCCATTTGGTAGACTTCTGGGTTGTCATGCATCGAAGCCGTGAACAACATGCTCTTGCCATCAGGTGAAAAACTTGGAGCGCCATTTAAACCACGGAAGCCTGCCAATTTTTCACGTTGACCTGTGGCCAAATCTTGCACATAAATTGCAGGGCGTTTGGTTTCAAATGAAACGTATGCAATTTTCTTTGCATCCGGTGTCCAAGCAGGTGACAAAATTGGATCACGTGAGCTGAGGACAGTGCGAGGTTGTTCACCATCGGTATCGGCAATTTGAAGCGTATAGCGCTGCTGTGGTGTCGCAGGGTTACGCAGCACATAGGCAATACGACCACTGAAATCACCTTGAATACCGGTTAAGGCTTGATAAATCGCATCACTGATCATGTGACCTGCAGAACGCACACGCGACGCAGGTACAGTGAGTAGTTCATTCAGCACATATTGACCCTTTTCAACATCATACAGTTGATATTGAACCGCCAATGAACCATCTGCGTTCTTTTTCACATCACCTGTGACCACATAAGGTACACCGGCAGCTTTCCACGCAGGGCCATTGGCGTTGTTTAAAGAGGCAGTTGCCGGTAAATTTTTAGATGAGCTACTAAAACGACCTGAACGATTCAAGTCATTTTCAATAATTGGGTATAAAGAGGTGTCGTTACTAAAAGGAATAATGGCAATTTTTGGCGCTTCTTCAGGCGCTTTGGCAATTTCAAGGTGCAGTTGTGCATAAGAGGTTGTGATTACTGCAGGGCTACATGCTGCAATAATTGCCAAACCTAAAATATGTTTAGAGATCATTTTCATTTGTTGTCAAATACTCAAAAAATACTAGTTTTTGGATTGTTCATGCTTTGTAGCATAAAGACATGATTTTAATCTATATAAACCATGTAATTATGAATACTCCGTGTCCAAACAAAACAAAAACCTTGCCATAGGCAAGGTTTTTGGCGATTTATTTCACAGTAAATGAAGAAGTGAAACTACGGGCTTCACGTCTTGCATCTGGGTCTGATGGCATTGGATAAGGCGCTGCTGAACGTACCGCTTGTTCAACACTGGCTTTTACATCAGGATTCGATGCATTGACGATGACAGATGCCACAGCACCGCTGTCTGTGAGTGTTACACGAGCAGTCGCTTTTTCACCACTAGAGCCTGCTGGCATACGCCATGCATTACGCACTTTATTTTCAAAGTCACGTTTGGCAGAAGAGGCCACTTTTTTCGCTTCAGCTTTTTTGGTCGCTGCTTCTTCAGCGGCTTTTTTCGCAGAAGAGGCGCGTTCTTCAGCTTCTGCATCGGCTTTTGCTTTTGCAGCCGCTTCAGCCTTAGCTTTATTCGCTGCCTCGGCTTTTGCTTTTGCAGCCGCTTCAGCCTTAGCTTTATTCGCTGCCTCGGCTTTGGCTTTCGCTTCAGCGTCTGCCTTAGCTTTATTGGCTGCCTCAGCTTTTGCTTTCGCAGCAGCGTCTGCCTTAGCTTTATTGGCTGCATCCGCTTTGGCTTTCGCTTCAGCATCAGCCTTGGCTTTATTTGCTGCTTCCGCTTTGGCTTTTGCAGCAGCATCAGCCTTGGCTTTATTTGCTGCTTCCGCTTTGGCTTTTGCAGCAGCATCTGCCTTAGCTTTCGCTGCTTCATCTGCTTTGGCTTTTGCTGCGGCATCTGCCTTAGCTTTCGCAGCAGCTTCCGCTTTGGCTTTTGCAGCAGCATCAGCCTTGGCTTTATTTGCTGCTTCCGCTTTGGCTTTTGCAGCGGCATCTGCCTTAGCTTTCGCTGCTTCATCTGCTTTGGCTTTATCTGCAACTTCCGCTTTAGCTTTTGCAGCAGCGTCTGCCTTGGCTTTATTCGCAGCTTCCGCTTTGGCTTTTGCAGCAGCGTCTGCCTTAGCTTTATTGGCTGCCTCAGTTTTCGCTTTTGCAGCGGCATCCGCTTTAGCTTTTGCAGCTTCAGTCTTGGCCTTAGCATCTGCTTCAGCTTTTGCCTTATTGGCTGCTTCTGATTTCGCTTTTTGGGCAGCTTCAGCTTTCGCTTTGGCATTTGCTTCGGCTTGTGCTTTCGCCGCAGCTTCTGCTTTTGCCTTATTGTTGGCATCGGCTTTGGCTTCGCGTGCTTTCTCAGCCGCCTCAGCTTTGGCTTGTTCTGCGGCTTTAGCTGCTGCAAGAGCCGCTGCCTTTTCTGCCGCGGCCTGTTTTGCAGCTTCCGCTGCTTTTTGCATGTCTACTTTCGGTACAGCAGGTACAACAGGTGGTGGTGCAGCCGTAGGAATATTCGGTGCATCTTCAACAGGGTCTGCTGTCTGCTGTACTTCAGCTTTTACGTTCGTATCGGCAGTTTCGGTTGCATCCGATTCAACCAAAGGCTTCGGTTTTAAGTCTTCGGGCTTAATTAAGACTGTTTTAATTTCTTTGGGTGGTTCAGGTGGCTTGGTAATGCCTAAGAAAATCAAGCCAGAGATCGCCACCACATGGACACCGATGGTGAATCCAAGTGCAATCTTATTTTCTTTAGATTGTGGCTGTTTAAGTCTGTTCATAATTTAATCTACAGGCTTAGTCAGTAAGCCAACCTGCGTTAAACCTGCGTCTTGTAAAGTTGACATAAGTCCCATGACTTCACCATATGGACGAGTTTTATGTCCATTAATGACGACATTCAGTTTCTGATTTTCTGCTTCTTGTTGTGCTGTAGTCAATTGTTCCTTTAACTCATCCAAAGATACAGATTTTTTAATACTCTTGTATTCTAGATAATAAGAACCATCTTCTTTCAAGCTCACCATAGCGGGGGCTTCATCAGACACAATCGGATTGCTGTTGGCTTCAGGCAAATCAACTTTAATACCGCTTGTGATCATGGGTGCAGTGACCATAAAGATCACCAGTAGCACCAACATGACGTCAATATAAGGGACGACATTCATGTCACTTTTAAGAGGTTTTTTAATGCGCCCAAAGCGCCCAGAACGTTGGATCGCCATTATTCAGTTTCCTGTGTTTTTCCCACAGATTGACGTTGTAATAGCGCCACCATTTCTTCTGCAAACAATGCACGTTCCGAATAAACCTCTTCACTTTTTGAGGTGAAATGGTTAAATGCCAGCACCGCAGGAATCGCAGCAAAAAGTCCAATGGCAGTTGCAATTAAGGCTTCGGCAATACCCGGTGCAACAGTTGCTAAAGTCACTTGTTCCACTTGAGCCAAACCAATAAAGGCATTCATGATGCCCCATACTGTACCAAATAGACCAATATAGGGTGCAACTGAACCAATACTTGCAAGTGTACCTAGACCTTGCTCCATATTGCTTTGGTCACGGCTTAAACCGACACGTAAAATACGTTCTGTACCATCAATGGTGGGTGCAGTGTCCGCTTTGGATTTTTTAAGTTTTAAGAACTCACCCATGCCTTGATAAAAAATATCTTCAAGACCTTCACGCTTAGAGTTGACTTGTGCGTTGTTATACAGGGTATTTAACTCAGCACCTGACCAAAAGATTTTTTGGAAATGGTCATCGCCTTGTTGGGCTTTCTTATAGGTCATATGTAACTTGGCAATTAAGTACCAACTCAGGAGTGATGCCAATACCAAAATCAGCATGACCAATTGAACCACAGGACTTGCTTGTAAAATTAAATCTGAGATGTGAATTGAAGATTCTAGTTGTGTTGCCATAGTTACATGTGCCAAAAGTTTTTTATTCGTGAGCCAATTGAAGTTGAATCAAATCACGTATTTCATCAGGAAGTCTGAGCGGTTTCATGGCAGCGCTAATACATGCCAATTCAACCTCTCCAGAAGCTAGCATGATTTCACCACGATAAATATTTTGTTGCAATACAAAAGATGTGGCTTTACACGAAAGTACACGTGCTGTAACCGTAATGAGGTCATCCATCAGGATCGGACGTGAATATTTGAGCGCAATTTTGTGCACAACAAAGTTATATTCTTTTTGGTGCCAATAATGGGAAATACCTGAAGCACGTAGCCATTCTGTACGCGCACGCTCCATAAAACGGATGTGATTGGCGTGGTAGACAATACCACCTGCATCGGTATCTTCTATATAAACACGAATTTGAAATTCAAATTTGTTCGCCATATTCATTTCCCACGTTTAGCTTGGACGGTCTTGGAGTTGAGCATGTTCTTGCTGTTATTTTGTGTTCATGATGCACAAAATTTTGGTGAAGAACAATGCTATATAACGGGTCGCAGTTTAGCACTCGTGTTTATTCGTCCAATGGCACAAGGTTTCAAATCTTGTGGAGTCGATTCAATTGGTTAATATCGTCCCATTTACTACTCAATGCTATGCAAATGAGCCTAAAGTTTTAGAAATGAATCGAATTAAGACAATAAGTTGATGAATGTAAAATATACAATGGTTTAAAATTAACGCTATATTGATCATTTTATTGAAATTTTAGGGGCAGGGATGGTAGAGCAATTAGATAATAAAAATGAAGTCTTATTTAAAACATGGACTGTGCCTGAACAAGAAAACGTTAAGACTATTATTATTCAGCAACCAGCTGAAACACATATGGAATTAAATGCTTCTACAGATAAAACTGCGATTAGTTCTTTCGGTCTATCTGTAGTTATTGCTTTAATATTGGCAGGTTTGGCGACTTGGTATGCTTATTGGTGTGCAAAGAAAAGTTTTAGATTGACTAAAATGTCTTTTGATACAGTAGTTGCACAAATTAAAGCTTCAGAAATATCAGCATTGGATTTAAATACAAAATTATTTGAACAGCAAAAATTTCTTCAAGATAATGAACTCATATTTTCCTATAAAGTTTCAGAATTAGATAAATTAAGAACACTCATTTCAGAATATTTAACTTGCCTAATTTCTTTTAATACTGAAATTACACTCAAACTTGATATTTTAGATAATTTTCAAAGAATTGAGAAAGCTGCAAAATTTAATTTGAGAATTGCAAATTATCATCAACTCATAGAATTATTTTTAGACTGCCAAAATAATGATGAACATATGAGAATAAGAAATCATCTAAAAGATGTATTAAAGGCGCTTTGGGCTATTCGTGAAGTAATTGACAAAGATACATATACTATAAAATTGAAAATATCTTCTTTTGCAATGGAATTGCAATATGTCAAAGATATATTGAATGAATATTTAGCATCTGAGATTAGAAAAATTAAGGGAGAATAAATCTCCCTTTTCATCACTTCTCTTTCGGTTCAGGCGGTGTCATCCCAAACTGCAAATATGCCATATTCGTTGCAATACGACCACGTGCAGTACGCATCACGTAACCTTGCTGAATCAAATACGGCTCAATCACATCTTCGAGTGTGCCTGAGTCTTCCGCCATGGCAGCAGCTAAGGCTTCGACACCCGCAGGCCCCCCATCAAAACGCTCAAGAAGCATCGACAAATAACGACGGTCGAGGGTGTCTAAACCATCTTTATCGACATTCAGCATATCCAGCGCTCGTTGCGCCATCTCTTGTGTTACTTCGCCTGTACCTTTGACTTGTGCATAGTCACGCACACGACGCAGTAAACGATTGGCAATACGTGGTGTACCACGCGCACGACGTGCAATCTCTTGCGCACCATCTGCGGTCATCGGTACATTCATCAAATGCGCTGAACGTGAAACAATATGGGTGAGGTCTTCAACAGAATAAAACTCTAGACGCTGAACGATCCCGAAACGGTCACGTAGTGGAGAGGTCAGTAGACCTGCACGTGTAGTCGCTGCAACAAGAGTAAATGGCGGTAAATCCAATTTAATCGAACGTGCGCCCGGACCCTCACCAATCATGATATCAAGTTGATAATCTTCCATGGCGGGGTAGAGAATCTCTTCAATCACAGGGGAAAGACGATGAATTTCATCGATAAATAAAACATCACCTTCCTCCAGATTGGTCAACATGGCCGCCAGATCACCCGCACGTTCTAGTACAGGACCAGAGGTCGATTTTAGGTTGCCGCCCATTTCACGCGCAATAATATTGGCAAGCGTGGTTTTACCTAAACCGGGTGGACCAAAAATCAAAGTATGATCTAAAGCTTCACCACGACCACGTGCTGCACCAATAAAGATTTCCATTTGCTCACGCACCACAGGTTGACCAATATAGTCCTCCAGTGATGTTGGGCGAATGGCACGATCAAAATGATCTTCGGGTTTTTCAGAACCACTGATAATACGATCTTGCATATTTATCTATTCATCGATTTAAGCGCAGCACGGATAATGTCCGATGCTTCGGTATAATCCGCTTTGACTGCATTAATGAGTTTTTGAGCTTCCGCAGGTTTATAGCCTAAAGACTGTAGCGCAGCTTCAGCTTCTGCCACCGCAGAGTTGCCTGTAAATTGAATTTGTTCAGTGGTTGAATTGCTATGCGTTGCACCTGCGGACATGGCTTTAAAGCGATCACGCAGTTCAATCATCAAACGCTCAGCGGTTTTCTTACCCACACCGGGAACTTTGACCAAGGTATTGACATCTTCATGTTCGACGGTATGAATCAGCATTTCGACACTTAAGGTCGATAAAATGCCTAAAGCCATTTTTGGACCCACGCCATTGACCTTTAGTAAAGTACGGAAAATCGTTTTTTCACGGGCATCGATAAAACCATAAAGCAATTGAGCGTCTTCACGTACCGCCAAATGCGTCCATAAAGTGACTTTTTGACCTTTTTGCAGTTGGCAAAATGTTGAAAGCGGCGTATCAATTTCATAGCCCACACCATTTACATTTAAAACTACTGTAGGGGCTTCTAGAGCCAGCACTTCGCCAATAAGACATCCGATCATGAACGTATTTTCACTTCTATGTTAATGGTTGAATAGTAGATGCCTCAGGCATCAAACGCAAAATTTAGATGTAGAAAATCTTGCGTTTTGTTAAAAATATTTTCAAAAACAGATTATAGGAATCCTACCTTATTGCCCTTGAGTTCTTGAGCAAGGTTGTAGGCCTGATGGTCTGAAAACTTGGAAATAATATCGAGCACTTGCATGATATTGTCATAATGGTGATCACTAAAGTTTGCACCATAGCCAGATAAAATGGTCATTAAGCGACCTTCTTTAAAGCTATTGATTTTATTCGGCGTAGTCAGCGGAATGAAGGCATCTAAAATATGTTGCAAGCTTTGATGTGCCACAATTTCTAAGCCTGCTTTTTGCGGATGCTCAAAAATCTTTTCACGGGCTAAGTTCTTCGCTCGATTAATCCCAATTTCAATATCCTCAGCACAATATTGCAATAAACTGCCCTTGAGCTGACCCGATAAACTTTCAAAGTGATGTTTGGCAAATGCTGTCGTCACTTCATCGACCAAGCGTTTCATGACACGACCACGGAGTGCAGCAATTTTTTGTTGCCATGTGGTCAATGGGGTGTGTAACTCAGACGGCACACCATATTCACCGACCAAAGCCAAGAAAATCGGCTCAACTTCTTCATAAGACAACATATTTAAAATAATGCCATCTTCAAGATCAATCAGCGCATAACAAATATCATCAGCAGCTTCGAGTAAATAGGTCAGTGGATGGCGACAATAATGATATTCATCCAGTTGGATCAAACCCAGTTGTTCAGCGACTTGTTTCAGAATCTCTTTTTCAGATTGATAACAGCCAAACTTGGCACGTTTACTTGCGGGAATATTGTCCTGAGATTCGATGGTTTTAGACAGCCAAGGGTACTTTAAGTAAGCTCCTAAAGTTGCGTAAGTCAGACGCATACCCCCATCATTGGGATGGTAGTCAATTTTAGTGAGCAGTCTTAAACCTTGAGCATTGCCTTCAAATTGACGCACATCAGCTTGTTCCTCTAAAGACAAGGCTTTGAGAAAGTCACCATGTGAAGCGTCATCAAACCATTCACGAATCGCATATTCACCCGCATGTCCAAAAGGTGGATTACCAATATCATGGGCTAAACACGCCGCCTGAATAATCGCACCGACATCAGCAGGGGAAATCCACACGGGCAGTTCATCTTTGATCTTTTCTGCGGCGAGCATGCCCAATGAGCGCCCAATACAGGAGACTTCCAGTGAATGCGTCAAACGCGTATGAATAGCATCATGCTGAGTTAGTGGATGGACTTGGGTCTTACGGTTCAATTGACGAAAACTTTGCGAAAATATAATGCGGTCATAGTCTTTATGAAAGGGACTACGTGCCTGTTCAGAGCTTTGTTTTTTACTGCCAATTCGAATCGTGGACAGCAGTTCTAACCAACGCATTTGAGTCATTTATGGTTATTCAGTTATGGACTAAGTGCATGATGCCAAAGATTGCCTGAAATCACTAGGGCAGTGCGACATAAATTGTCTTTCTTCCCAATGACGATTATTTGAGAACAATCTAAACATGAAATGACGTGTTTTCTCGTGGAGATTGCAACAAAGCCATTGAAATTTGCAGACATTGACCTCATCTTTAAGGCATAAATAAATATTTAAGAGAATTGAAATTCTATGTTATTTCATTTGCCTAAATTGCCTGCTGAAATCCGTGTAACGCATTTGAATGCACGCATCAATGAACAACGAAAAAAAATTGCACAGACCACTGCCTCTAAATTTGAGCTATTACAGTTGGCTCAACAATTCTCTAAAGAAGCTCGCGCACGTAAGAAGAACAATCAAAAAGTGTATGTACTCGACTTTAAAGGGGACATGGCAGCTTCTGCGGTTGAAAACTTACGTGAAGAAATTACCCTGATTTTATCGACTGCTAAAGCAGGTCGTGACCGTGTATTACTGCGTTTAGAAAGCCCAGGGGGTATGGTGCATGGTTATGGTTTAGCGGCTGCACAATTGGTACGTTTACGTGATGCCGGTTTTCATTTAACCATTACTGTAGACAAAGTCGCAGCGAGTGGCGGCTATATGATGGCATGTATCGCCAATGAAATTGTGTCTGCGCCATTCGCAGTGCTCGGTTCAATTGGGGTGGTTGCACAAGTGCCTAATTTCAATCGTTTTCTGAAAGAGCATAATGTCGACTTTGAGCTGTATACCGCAGGTGAATATAAACGTACCGTGACCATGTTCGGTGAAAATACCGAAGAAGGTAAAGCCAAATTTGAACAAGAGTTACAACAAACACATAAGCTGTTTAAGCACTTTGTTGAAAAATACCGTCCACAATTGAATGTGGAAAAAGTGGCAACGGGTGAACACTGGTACGGTCAAGATGCGCTTGATTTGAACCTAGTGGATAAACTACAAACCTCTGATGAATATATGCTGGGTTTGTTGAGTCAGCATGATCTGTACTTGATTCAAACACGCCGTAAACCAACTCTGGGTGAAAAGCTCGGTTTACAAGCAGCCCAAATGGCCGATTCAGTCGTGCCTGCAGTGATGGGTAAAATTGCAGAAACCTTGTTTAAAGCCAATTCGAGTTTGGTACAAATGCGTGATCCTAAACTCTAAGTTTTGCACATTTGAAATGACAAAAAGCCAATCTGACGATTGGCTTTTTTTATAGGTTCTAGGCTAGAGTTTTAGGATTTTTGTTTAAACAGCATCATCAACCCCGTCATCATCGCCCCAAATGTCGCAATCAGCATGTCTTGATGCGCATCCCAAACATCGCCTTGCTGACCGTTATAGTTTTCCGCTTCTTCAGGTGACAGACCCATCGCCAACAGCCATTCAATCCATTCATACACCAAACTGCTCGCCATCACGAATTGAACCGTCAGAAAAAATAATGCTTTTGCTGATAGGGTAGGAAACCACACTTGAAAGAGGCGTAGAAAGAATGGATAGAGCAAAAGACCATAAGCAAAATGGACCAATCGATCATACATATTGCGTGTCCAGCCCATGGCTTGGTTTAGATCAAGATTGAAATATTGAATCGACCATTCGTTATAGGGCACAAGAATATAGATAATGTGTACCCAAGACGTGAATCAGTAAAAAGCCGAGATAGGCCACGAAACTCGCAAAATTCAGTCCCACTTTTTTAAACACGATCAATAAAGTGATGAGCATCAAGACTGTGCCGATCTGATGTAATAAATAGGAGGGGAATTCTAAGGGTGAAATGGATGCCACTAAAATACATCCAGCAAGGACAGCTAAACTCAGCCAATATTTACCTGTGAGCTGTCGATCAATGATTTGATTCATAATTTTAGGTTCTTATTATTGGTATAAAAATTGGCGTTAGTATAAACAACCGATATAAAAAAGCGAAACCGAAGTTTCGCTTTTATGGTACTGCTTAAGTCTTTCTAAATTAGATTCTAGACTTAAATGTTATGCTTAGATCTTAGAGATAAGCGCTTTGATTTGTTTCGCTTGATCCGCTGCATTACCTGTATAAGACGCAGGCGTCATTTCAGCCAAACGTGCACGATCTTCAGCAGGAACAGCTTCAAGTTCGTTACCGTTTACAAAGCTCACCATCATGTCGCGCGTCATTGCTTGACCACGCGTCAACGCTTTTAATTTTTCATACGGTTTTTCAACTGCATAACGACGCATAACCGTTTGGATTGGTTCAGCCAAAACTTCTTGAGCATTGTCCAAGTCTTCAAGTAAACGTTGAGCATTGAGTTCAAGTTTACCAATACCTTTCGAACATGCTTCGAATGCGATCAAGCTTTGTGCAAAACCAACACCCATGTTACGAAGCACAGTAGAGTCAGTCAAATCACGCTGCCAGCGAGATACAGGAAGTTTTTCACCCAAGTGACCTAAGATGGCATTGGCAATACCCAAATTACCTTCAGAGTTTTCGAAGTCGATTGGGTTTACTTTATGCGGCATAGTAGAAGAACCCACTTCGCCTTCTTTCAAACGTTGTTTGAAGAAACCTAGAGAGATATAGCCCCAAACGTCACGGTTGAAGTCGATCAAAATGGTGTTGAAACGACGTAACGCATCAAAAAGTTCCGCCATGTAGTCATGTGGTTCGATTTGAGTCGTGTACGGGTTGAATTCCAAACCTAAAGATTCAACAAATGCTTGAGAATGCGCAGGCCAGTTGATGTCTGGGTAAGCAGAGTAGTGCGCGTTGTAGTTACCGACTGCACCATTGATTTTGCCAAGAAGCTCAACATTTTTAAATTGTTTGATCTGACGTGCAAGACGGTAAGCCACGTTCGCCATTTCTTTACCCAAAGTGGTTGGGCTTGCTGTTTGACCGTGGGTACGAGACAACATCGGTTGTTCAGCATGTTTTTCAGCAAGTTCAGAAATCGCATCGATGATTTGTTGCATCGCAACCACTAACACTTCACGACCACTTTTCAGCATTAAAGCATGAGACAAGTTGTTGATGTCTTCAGACGTACATGCAAAGTGAATGAATTCGCCTGCATCTTTTAATTCATCAATGTGTGCAATTTTTTCTTTTAAGAAATACTCAACCGCTTTTACATCATGGTTTGTTGTACGTTCAATTTCTTTAATACGGTTTGCATCTTCTTCAGAGAAATCAGCAACAATCGCATCTAATGCAGCATTGGTTACAGCTGAAAATGCTGGCACTTCAGTGATTTCTGGGCGGTTAGCAAGGGCTTGTAACCAACGAACTTCAACTGTTACACGAGCATGGATTAAACCAAACTCAGACAGGAAAGGACGGAGAGCATCACATTTGCTTGCGTAGCGTCCATCAAGTGGAGAAAGTGCAGTTAAAGCGTTCATAGCGATTCCTTAGACATTGGAATTAAACGTAAAACAAAACTCATTTTCAGCATCCGTTAAACGGCCTGAAACTGTAAACGAGCGAGATCTTGAATATCTTTGAGTAACTTACGTTTGGTGAAGATCATTGACCATGAACTTCCACCAGACTGACGCCATAAATGCGCCATTTGTAAGCCTGTGAATAATGAGGCACGAATACGATTGGTATGTGCGCTGTCTTTAAATGCTTCAGCAGAACCTTTGACCATAATCCGAGGATTGATCGAGCCTGCTGTTTCAACATAGGTTTGTGCAAGATTGGCCAATACACTGGGATGTAAGTAATTGTGATCAAAAAAAGAAAGTTGTCTTAGGATTTTTTCTTGGGATTGTTCAATGATTTTGACGAATTCAGGATTGCTATACACCTTCTTCTCTAAATGTAATAAGCCCATGGCATAAGACATTGGAAGTTTGGCATTGGCGAGTTTTGGAATTTTAGGTTTGGGTGCAGTATTAAACGGTTGGGTAATGCTACTTTCTAATGTTTTTAAACCGAGGGAAATGTCAGCAAGTTGATTAAAAAAATCTAGAGTCTGACAATTTTGGTTGGCATCAGGGCGAATATTTAAACTCGCCTTGATCAATTGTTCGAGATAGAAGTTACCGAGATCACCAATGCTCTGTCGTCCTGAAAGTGCCGTCATATGGGTCAACTGCGTGGCTTGAAACACGCCTGCCAACGCCAAAGCTCTATTTTGACGTACATTCAGAGTTTGAAGCTGTTGAAACGGTAACTCTGTCATGCCGAATATTCCTTTAAATAAAATCAGGTTTTGGTGCATTGGTATGATGAATCACACCACCACCTAAACAAACTTCATCTGCGTAGAACACTACACTTTGTCCTGGGGTCACCGCACGTTGGGGTTCATCAAATTCGACACGAACACCATTTGGCATACTTTCGTCTTTGAAAATCACACACCCTTGGTCAGGTTGACGATAACGGGTTTTTGCAGTACAGCGGAAACCTGTTTCAGGAATTTCTTGTTCACCTGCAACCCAGTCAATCGCTTCACTCCAAAGTGTTTTACTTTGCATGAGTGGATGTTCATGACCTTGACCAATCACGAGACGGTTGTTTTCAATATCTTTATATAAAACAAACCACGCACCTTCAGCAGCGCCTTTTAAGCCGCCCATCCCGATGCCACCACGTTGACCGAGCGTATAGTACATTAAGCCGTGATGTTCACCAACCTCTTTACCATTATCCAGCACAATTTTTCCAGCTTGAGCAGGCAGGTACTGTTTTAAGAAATCATTGAAGCGACGTTCACCAATAAAGCAGATCCCGGTTGAGTCTTTTTTCTTCGCTGTTGCTAAACCGAGTTCTTCTGCTATACGACGTACTTCAGGCTTCTCAATTTCACCGACAGGGAATAACGTCTTGTTAATTTCACGACCATGCACTGCATGTAGGAAATAAGTTTGGTCTTTGTTTTGGTCATAACCACGGAGTAGCGGTGCATATTCTTCACCACGTGAATTTTTTAAAGTTTCACCACGACGGCAGTAATGACCCGTCGCAATAAAATCTGCACCTAAGTTAATCGCATGATCTAAGAACGCACGAAATTTGATTTCTTTATTACACAGAATATCGGGGTTTGGCGTACGACCTGCGGCATATTCTGCTAGGAAATGTTCAAACACACGATCCCAATATTCCATGGCGAAGTTTGCGGTATGTAATTTGATTCCAATTTTGTCACAAACGGCTTGAGCATCGGCGAGATCTTCCATCGCCGTGCAATATTCCGTGCCGTCATCTTCTTCCCAGTTTTTCATGAAAAGACCTTCAACTTGATATCCTTGTTGAAGTAAAAGTGCCGCAGAAACAGAAGAATCTACACCACCTGACATACCGACGATGACACGTTGTTGCATAGGATTAGGCATCCAAATTTGAATTAAAAGGAGAGTTTTGATGCTCATAAACGAGCGATAGTGGGAATTTTTGACCAGATATGGCATCTTGAACAGCTTTGATCACCAATGGACTTCGTGCACGTGCTGATTCTTGCAATTCATCAAGTGTCATCCATTTCGGACCAACAATGCCAGTATCTAAAGGTGCTTCAGGGAAGTATTCGAGCACATGAGCTAAAAAGCAAAATCTGTAATAGGTACGATCCGGAAACATCGGTGGGGTATAGGTATAAATACCCAGTAAACTATCAACTTCTACCGCATGTCCTGTTTCTTCCATGGTTTCACGTATTGCTGCTTGAATGATCGTTTCATTCGCTTCAACGTGACCCGCAGGTTGGTTAAATACGGTATGTGTGACACCTTCTGTATGTTCTTCTACAAAAAGGAATTTTCCGTCTTTTTCAACGACAGTCGCAACGGTAACGTGAGCAGTCCAAGCGGTCATGGAGAAGCACCATGGAGAGAAAAGGCTATTCTACAAAATTTAGCCGTGCATGACTATGGCGATTTCTTTAACAATTAGATATAGTATTTAAATTAGAAGAACGATGAAAGTAATAGATACTAATTATTAATGAAAATCAATTGAGATTTAAAATGCATCCAAATACTCCTTATGTAGTTGAATTTTTAATAAAAATTATGAAGAGGGAAAATTTGAATGGAATTTTAATTTCTGATGCAAATTTTAGGAAATTATTTGTTGAAAAAACAGATAAAAAAAATATGGAAAAAATTATTAAATTAATACAGTCAGAAGGATATGATGCATATGCATATAGTAAGAATTTTACTGGTAAAAAGTTCTATTTACATAGTTTAGTAATTTATAATCATACTAATCCCATGTTGTTGAATGTAGGAATTTATGAATCTATATATATTCTTAATCATCATCCTCTCATGCCCGAAAAAAGTAAATACGCTGTTTTAGAAATAGATCACAAAGTTTTTATTCATTGCAGTTCTGATCAATTTGGAGAGGCTGGATATTCAAAATATTGCCGCGTAATAAATTTTAATGTTAAAGAATATGAGACAAATGCCTTAAAAATTACAGTTGATGCTGAAATTATGCAAGATGATAAGCCATTAAATAAACTTTTTTCTTTTAATAAAGATTTATATTTCAATACAGACTTTCAGGATCCAGTATTAATATTGCAAATTAAAGAGTTAGTAAAAGAGGTTTATCCCATACAGAAAATTATAGAAAATGATGAACAAATACTATTTAAACCATATTCTTAATTTCTATGAATTATTAATTGTCAAAATTATTGTTTTCCTATGTGTGCAATGACTTCCAAAACTGAATCACGTTTTCCTTGATAATTTTCACCCGCAAATAATAATTTCGCACGTCGTGGTAGACGTTCTTCAATTAGATCAAATAGAAAATAAGTAGCAGCTATATCGAGTTGGTTAAATTTTTGCAGTACACACGGATACTTTTGGTTGTTAATTTTTGCACATTGATACTCGAACAGAAAAATCATGATGTCATTAATTTTAGAGTCGTAATCAATATTGAATAGATCAGCATCTGAAGCTGAAGGATATGGATGAGTCATCTACTTTTCTCATGATTATTCTTTTATCTCATCAATATCATAATTCAAAAATAAGCACAATCGCCTGAAATGATTCTAAGTGGTCAATAAAGATATTTTTATCTATGCTATTGTTTTTATGTGTAAAATTAATAAAGTATTCAGATTGAGCGATAAGAGTAAAGGTTGTGGCGTCCACAACCATCACACGTAAAATGATTACATATTATTGATTCTGAGCAATATAATGAGTCGAAACTTTGACATAATTCTGAGCAGAGTAGGGTAAGAATGCCAGTTCTTTTTCAGTCAGCTTTCTAATTTGCTTCACTGGACTCCCCATATATAAATAACCACTTTCAAGACGTTTATTCGGTGGAACAAGCGAGCCTGCACCAATCATCACATTATCTTCCACAATGACATCATCCAAAATAATGGTGCCAATGCCCACCAAAACACGATTTCCAATCGTACATCCATGCAATTTGACATGATGACCAATGGTCACATCTTCACCAATAATTAAAGGTGAACCTTCAGGTTTATCGGCTTTTTTATGACTGACATGCAACATCGAATGATCTTGAACATTCGAGTTTTTGCCAATACGAATATGATTAACATCACCCCGAATGACAGCAAAAGGCCACACCGAAACATTTTCACCCAAAACTACGTCACCAATCACTACAGACATCGGGTCAATATAGTTGGAATGATCAAATTGAGGATATGTGTCTAAATACGGTCGAATGTTTTGAGTCATGGCAAAAATCATTTTTTAGAATAGGTGGCAGTATAAATAAAAAAGCACCTATATCGAAATATAGATGCCATATCTTTAGTTTAACAACAACGGAGTTCAATCCAACTTAGAATAAATTGCTAAAGAATTGTTTGATGTGATCAATCATACGAGAGATAAAGCCTGCTTCTTCAACCGCTTTCAATGCAACAAGTGGCTTTTCAGCAATCACTTTGCCGTTTAAAGTCGCCGTCAATTTACCCACGACTTGACCTTTTTGCAGTGGTGCATTCAGGTTCGGTTGAACAGAAATTTGGGTTTTAATCGCATCCGCCTGACCTTTCGGCATGGTCACATTGAATTTTTCAGCAAGACCGATACTGACTTCATTTTCAGTACCAAACCATACTTTAGATTTCGCAATTTCTTGGTTTGCAGGTTGAACATTGACTGTTTCAAAGTTTGCAAAGCCCCAAGCTAAAATTTCACGTGTTTGAGATGCACGCTCATTCATGCTTGGCGCACCAAAAATCACAGAAACCAAACGCATCGGACCACGTTTTGCTGAAGTTGCCAAACAGTAACCCGCTTCATCGGTATGACCGGTTTTTAAACCATCCACACTTGGGTCGGTATACAGCAGCGCATTACGGTTGCCTTGCTTAATGCCGTTAAAGGTAAATTCTTTTTCAGAATAGATTGGGTAGTATTTTGAACTGTCGTGAATGATATGTTGCGCAAGAATCGCCATATCTTTTGCAGTGGAGTAATGACCTTCAGCAGGCATCCCTGTTGCATTGATAAAGTTGGTATTGCTCATGCCAATGCGTTTTGCTTCTTGGTTCATAGCATGGGCAAAAGTGCCTTCATTACCCGAAATGTGTTCAGCCATGGCTTTAGACGCATCATTACCCGATTGGATAATAATACCGCGGAGCATTTCCAACACAGTCGCTGTACCGTTTAATGGCACATACATGCAGGATTCAGAACTGCTACCACGACACCAAGCTGATTCGTTCATACGAACTTTTTCATCTTCAGTGAGTTGACCGTTTAAAAGTTTTTGTTCAATGATGAAACTGGTCATCATTTTGGTCATAGAGGCAGGTGCAAGTTTTTCATTTTCATTTTTACTAGCAAGGACTTGCCCTGTTTCATAATCCATCAGAACATAAGATTTATTATTCAATTCTGGTGGAGTGGATAAGACAGTTGCCGCATAAGAAAATGATGGTAATAGTAGTAATGCAGCAATGGCGCTTTTTTGGGTCATTCTGAGTCGTTCCAATCTTATGTGAAGCCAAATTCAGCCTTGCATTCTAGGATAAAGCAAAGCCAACTTCTACGGGTGAAGTTGGCTTATTTCACACTAATTGTAACTATTTCATCGAGTTTCGACTTTAGGGTTAGTAATCTTTGACATCTTCACAGACTTGAGCATTGCCTTTGTCGCCGGCAGCCTTAGCATCTTGGCGAGCTTGTTCTAAAGCTTGCTTAAAACTGCTTTGTTTAACAAGGCTTGTCAGGGTGCTTTCAGGGTTCTTTTCTTTTGGCATATAATCTTTTAACAGGCGTGCATAGCCAGCATCAAATTTTTTGTCTTGCTTAATAATCGAAGGACAAACTTCTGATAATACATAGATCGCAGCCAATTCATCTTTAGTCACTTGTTGATTGGTCACATCAATGTTTTCTTGAGGAACGTCTTTCTTTTCCTCTTTTTTTGCAAAGGCAGTCGGTACAAATGCCAAGGTGCTCGACAACAATGCCAAAGAGCACAGTTTTAAAATTTTATTTTGCGATTTGTTTTGCATCGAATACTCAAAATGTATAACTAAATGATTTGCATAGAATAAACAATTTTAATGAGGAAAAAACAGAGAAAATGTATTGATGCTGTAGGATTTGTTAGAGATTTCTACAGAAGAGCATTAAAGTCCAATTAAAAATAGACGCTATTAAATTCAGTGCTTTTGATTTAATAAATAAACTCAATCATTCCAAATTGGTATTTAGAATGATTTGAGTGCTGATTTGATCAGTTGTAATCCGCTAATGGAATGGGGGTTACAGACTGAGAATGTCTTCACAGCCTTGTTTCTGTTCAGTTTGATCGGCAGATAAACTATCTTTCTTTGCCTCCGCATACGCCGTTTGATATTCAGCATCTTGTTTAAGCTGTGCCAAAGTCGTGGCAGGGTTGCTTAAGCGTTTTAAATTGCTTTGGGTAAAGTGATTCACATGTTGAACAACTTTTTGATTTTCACCAATCAAAGTCGGGCACACTTCTGTTAAAACTTGTGCAGTGGCAATGTCTTCTTTCACCAAAAGGTCTAGTTCTGCTTTTGAAAGCGATTCCGCGTGTGCCACTGAACAGCTCAATAGTGTCCATGCGCAGACAAAGCTTAAGTGTTTGAATAATTTTATCATCAGTGTTTTTACCCAATGTTAAATTTTTAGAAAGAGTAATAAATATATAGAGTTGTTGAATATTTTCCTATCGTATAATGTACCAAAGCATTCGATTTTTGAGAGATCACGTGAATATTCTAATTGCCAATGATGATGGTGTTTTTGCACCGGGCATTCAAGCACTTGCGCAGGCTCTAAAACCCTTAGGGCGAGTGGTGATTGTTGCGCCTGAAAGTGAACGTAGTGGTTTTTCCAGTGCATTAACCTTAGATCGTCCCTTACGTCCCATCAAAATTGCAGAAGATGTTTGGGCGGTGAATGGTACACCGGCAGACTGCGTCTATCTTTCCATGAATGGCATGTTCGATTTTGAGTTTGATTTGGTGGTCAGTGGTATCAATAGTGGTGCGAACTTAGGCGATGATGTTTTGTATTCGGGTACAGTCGGTGCTGCTTTTGAAGGGCGTTTAATGAAACAGCCTGCGATTGCTGTTTCATTGGCAGGTGCCAATGTACGTGCCTATGACAAAGCGGAAGATTATGCGCAAGCAGCACAATGGGTACATGACTTCATTGCCAAAGGTTTGCCTGAGTTACCACCACGTCATATTTTTAATATTAATATTCCGGATGTGGACACGATTCAAGGCGCACAAATCACCTATCAAGGGCGCAGAATTCAATCTAAACCGATCACCACACAGGTTGATCCACGGGGTCGTCAAGTATTTTGGATTGGTTTGGCGGGCGAAGCGGTGACCGATCCTGCCAAGAATGCCCTGAACATTCAATCGGACTTTTTCGCAGTTGCAAATGGTTATGTCAGCATTACCCCGATTCAAATGGATGCCACCAATTATGCAGTATTGGATGATTTACAGCAGTTTTTGCATTCAAATTGATCATTAAATTAATTGAATGTTATAACTTTGTGAAAAAGCCGGTTTAATCGGAGTATTTAGCATTAATTTTGCTAATCTTAAGCCAATTTTAGTTTCAGTATTTTAGTTCTTGGAGAGGGAAATCATGCTTTTGGCCCCGTCACAAAAAATTTTAAAGATGCCTAAGGTATGGATCAATACATTACTTGTGTCGATGGTTGTGGTATCCACTTTAGCCATTACGGGTTGTGCTTCAAAACCACAAGTCAATAATCCAACACGTTATGCACGCGCACCTGATTTTTATACGGTACGTTCTGGGGATACATTAAGCGGCATTGCTTCTCGCTATGGTCTGAGCTATATCAGTGTGGCTGAAATGAACGACATTGCAGCACCGTACCGTATTTATGTGAATCAATCCTTACGTTTAAGACCGTCAGGCAGCCGTAATCAAACTCGTTCAACCACGGCGCCGTTAAGCGGTGGTGATGCACCGATTCAACGTCAAACTGTACAATTGCCGACCAACACCACAACTTATACACCGCCTCAAGTCAACACACCTGTCACCACAAGTACTGTGCCAGCGACTGCAGCGGTGGTTAAACCGACCTCTTTACGTTGGGTGAAGCCTTCGAATGGTCCGGTATTGGAAACCTTTAGTACCGCGAAGAATATTAAAGGGGTTCGTTTTGGGGGTAATGTGGGTGATGCAGTGCTTGCAGCGGCAGATGGGCAGGTGGTCTATGCTGCCGACGGTTTAAAAGAATATGGCAATTTGGTGTTGATTAAACACATCGATGGCTATATCACCGCCTATGCGCACAACAGCAAACTCTTGGTTGCCAGTGGTCAAAATGTCACTGCAGGACAGAAAGTCGCTGAAATGGGCTCAAGCGGTACAACACGTACCATGATGGAGTTCCAAGTGCGCTTAGATGGCAAGCCGATTAACCCTGCAAATATTTTACCTATCAATTAAAGATAGTTGATGCAAACTTAAAAATTCTTCGTATAATACAATGAGTTGCTTTTATCAGAATAATGAGTGAAGCATCTCATAATTTCAGAGGGAAATTTATGTTAGATCAACTTCGATCGATGGGTGTTTTTGCATGTGTGGTTGAGAAAAGTTCGTTTAGTGGTGCCGCACGCGATTTAGGCATTACCACGAGTGCTGTCAGCCAGCAAATCCGTTCATTAGAACAAGAAATGGAAGTGACACTCTTACACCGTTCTACAAGAAGACTAAGTTTAACGGAAGCGGGGCAAGCTTTTTTTCATAGCTGTCAAGAAATGCTCGCAGCAGCAGAACGCGGTAAAATCCGTATTAATGAATTAAGAGATGACTTGGTTGGCGATTTACGAATCGCCACTACACCAGAGTTGGGGGCAACGCATCTGGTACCTGCTTTATCGCATTGGATTTCGGCACATCGCGGTCTTACGGTGCATTTTGAAGCAGAAAAT
Source organism: Acinetobacter lanii (assembly GCF_011578285.1). Lineage (NCBI taxonomy): Bacteria > Pseudomonadati > Pseudomonadota > Gammaproteobacteria > Moraxellales > Moraxellaceae > Acinetobacter > Acinetobacter lanii. Next base: position 1,089,164 of record NZ_CP049916.1, read on the forward strand.
CAATTTATTGACCTGATTCAAGAGCGTATCGATATTGCGATTCGGATGTGCTCAAAAGTGGAAGAGTCCAATAATTTAAGCTATATACCGCTGGCACGTGTGGATCAAGTTTTGGTGGCATCGCCAAGTTATTTGAATCAAAATTCCCCAATCTCACGTCCCGAAGATTTGTTGAGTCATGATTTGATTCCGATCAATATCATGAAAAACCCGCAAAGTTTCACGTTTGAACATAGTGGTACTGGCGAAGCGGTCAATTTAGAGATGAAGCATCGTTTGCAGACCAACAATGTCATTGTAGCGAAATCTCTATGCCAAAATGGTCATGGTATTGCGCGTATTCTTTATCTTGATGTGCAAAAAGAATTGATGAATGGCACATTGGTTGAAGTTTTACCTGAATGGAAATTGCCAACATTTACCTTGAATGCAATGACCTTAAAACGTGAACAGCAACCGATGAAAATTCACCGTTGTTTAGATGCACTGAAACAGTATTTTGTACAATTGCCGGGTGGACGTATTTTCCAAGAAGCGTCTTAAAAATAGTGTTTACTTAGCCCATAAAAAAGCCGCTTGATGCGGCTTTTTTATGCTTGATCGAGTGATAAAAACTATAGCCAGATCAAAGATAAATGATTTATTTTAAAAAGTTTTGAATCGCAGGCACCAAACGAGCGAGTAAATCATCAGCTTGCTCATGTGTCATATTCAATGTGGGTAATAAACGCACCACATTGCCCGCTGTGACATTGATAATCAATTTGTGTTCATCACGCGCAATATTCACTAATTCTGCACATGGTTTTGGCAACTCAATCCCGATCATCATCCCAAATCCACGCACAATCACGTTTTGATCAGCCAATTGCGCACGGAATTGATCGACTAAATACGTGCCAATCTCTGCGGCATTTGCCACGATGTTTTCTTTTTGCATCAAATCGATAATCGTATACACAATACGTGAACCGAGCGCTGTACCGCTATAGGTTGAACCATGGTTGCCCGCAGTCAATATGCCCACACCTTTACCTTGAGTCATCACAGCACCAATCGGGAAGCCATTGCCTAGACCTTTAGCTGTGGTCATCACATCAGGCACAATGTTGGTGTGTTGATAGGCAAAATATTGGCCGGTACGACCGTTACCGGTTTGAACTTCATCCAGCATCATTAACCAGTTGTGTTGATTACAGATACGACGAATGTCTTCTAAGTAGCTGAAACCTTGAGGCGCAGTGTTGACACCACCTTCACCTTGAATCGGCTCAACCAAAATCGCCACGATGTCAGGATGGTTGATGGCTGCTTCTTCAATCGCTTCCACATCACCAAAAGGCACACGAATAAAGCCTTCAACCAAGGGACCAAAACCTTCCTGAACCTTTTTATTGCCTGTTGCAGACAAGGTCGCCATGGTACGACCATGGAAAGAGTGGTCAGCAACAATGATTTTAGGAAGCGCAATGCCTTGCATTTGACCGTATTTACGCGCGATTTTGATCGCACCTTCATTCGATTCTGCACCACTATTTGAGAAGAAAATTTCTTCCATGCCTGACACTTCTGCTAACTTTTGTGCAGCAGCGGTTTGCCAAGGCACTTCATAGATATTGCTGGTGTGAATTAAGGTTGCCGCTTGTTCTGCAATAGCCTCAGCCAATACAGGATGGGCATGACCTAAACCACAGACTGCGATACCGGTGAGTGCATCTAAATATTCTGTGCCATCTTCAGTATACAAATAAGAGCCACGTCCTCGGACAAAGCTGATCGGTTGACGGCTGAACACAGGCATCAAGTGTGAAGGTTGATCAGGTTGCACCGGAGCGAGGGTAATGTTGTTCATAACAAACTCTTATCTGTAAAGGTGAAAATAAAAGTTTATCTAATCAAAAACTAGAGCGGATTAAAAGTCTTAATACAAATTAAATTGGAAATATTCCGCAAGAAGTATTCTTTAATGCGGATTTAGGTATAATGCAGGCAGATGAGTTGAGGATTTAATCAATGACTGAACAAGCGCGTGATACAGAAGCGTTAATTCGCGATCAAATAGCTAAGCATGCTGTGCTTCTTTACATGAAAGGCACACCACAATTTCCACAATGTGGATTCTCTGCTCGTGCAGTAGAAGCATTGAGTCAAATTGGTCGTCCATTTGCTTATGTAAATATTTTGGAAAATCAAGATATTCGTGCAACTTTGCCACAAATTGCAAATTGGCCTACATTCCCACAATTGTGGATCAATGGCGAATTAATCGGTGGTAGTGACATTATGCTAGAAATGTTCCAAACAGGTGAGTTAAAAACACTTGTTGAACAATATAGCGCAGCTCCTGAAGCCTAATTCATCAGCTGAACATTAAAAAAGCGCCTTGAGGGCGCTTTTTTAATCTCTGCGGTTTATGTTCAAACCACAGATTGGAGGTATTGATCAACTATGAGTTTTCAGCTACATCTGAACGCAAACTTTTTTCATCAGAGGTCGATTGTGCTTCCGCTTCTAAAGCTTCAGCCACTTTCTTGGCTTTTTTCTCCGCCTTTTTGGCTTTTTGTTTTTTGTTCTTTTTTTTCTTTTTCTTTGGCTCTTCTTCAAGCTCAGCACCATCTTCAATGGCTTGCCAATAATCCAACTGATCCATCACTGCAGCAAAAATTGAATTTTTACTATAGCGACCTTTCTTGTCCATTTGACCCACAGGACGTGCCATCAAGATTTCCAACGCTTGTGCAATGTTGGTAATGGCATGGATATGGAATTGACCTGCAGCGACGGCATCAATCACATCTTGACGCAGCATTAAGTGATCCATGTTTTGACGGGGAATGATCACCCCTTGTTTGCCGGTTAAGCCTTGCAGCTTACAAGCATCATAGAAGCCTTCAATTTTCGCATTGACCCCACCAATCGGTTGCACCTGACCCAATTGGTTCATCGAACCTGTAATTGCCCAAGATTGATCGATCGGCAATTGGCTAATCGCAGAAATCAGTGCTGACAGTTCAGCCACAGTGGCAGAGTCGCCATCGACCTGACCATAACTTTGTTCAAAGGCGAGAGCAGCCGAGAAATGCAGAATCTGTTCACGTCCAAAATGTGCTTTTAAGAAGCTCGACATCAGCAACACACCTTTGGCATGCAGTGAGCCCCCGAGTTCTACACTGCGTTCGATATCTAAAATATCGCCGCCACCTTGATAGACAGAAGCCGTTAAACGAGAAGGTAAACCAAATTCGACATCCGCATAATGAATCACAGATAAGGCATTGATTTGCCCCAAACGATGACCGCGCGTTTCAATCAATTGTGTACCACGCGAAAGATCTTGCCAATACAATTCACGCAAATAGCCTAAACGATACTGACGATGTTTGAGTGCGGTATTGATATGCTCTGCGGTGACCATTTTGTCGCCGGCTTTAAAAGCATGATGATGCGATTCACGAATCAAATCCCCTAAAGTCGAGGCATGTAGGGACAATGAGCTTTGATCTTCGGCTTGACGGCTCGAGTCTGTAAGCAGTGCAGCCAATGCTGAACGATCAAACGGTAAAAGCTTGTCCGCTTGCACATAGTCTGCAATCAAATGCATGTAGGCTTGTTCGTTTTCGTCATTACGTTGCAATGTATCGGTAAAGTCAGCACGAATTTTAAAGACACTGCCAAGCTCGGGTTCAACTTCTAAAATTTCATAGTAAATTTCAGGTTCAGCCAACAGCACCACTTTTAAATCCAGTGGAATTGACTCAGGCTCAATCGAAATACTGCCAGTTAAGGTCAGCATATGTTCAAGTGAAGACAGCTTCAATTGACCTGATTTTAAGGCACGTTTTAGACCCTGCCATGCATAAGGCTGTTCAAGCAATTGTTCAGCTTCAAGCATCAGAAAACCGCCATTGGCTTTGTGTAATGCACCGGGACGAATTAGGGTAAAGTCTGTGCTAATGGTACCAGTTTGAGTCAGTTGTTCGACATGACCCAATAAATTGTAATGGGTTGGAAAATCTTCAAAAATTACCGGTGCGCCGCTATTGGCTTTATTGCTGATCACCACATTGGCTTGGTAACGGGCAGGGACACGATTGAATTGCGCAGGGGTGAAGTCAATTTCCTCTTGCTCCAACACCGCTTCCACATTTTCAATGATGTCTTGAGCATAGTATTTTAAATATTGAGCTAATCCTTCCACATCCGGGAATTTGCTTTTGATCTGTTCCATACGAGGAATAATCACTTGTTTGGCAATTTCACGGTTCAGCTCAGACACCAAATCACGTGCTTCATCTTCTAAGTCGCCAATTTGTAGACCTAAGCGCTCCAATTTTTTATCCATATAGCGGATATTTGAGGCAATTTCAGAGCGTTCTTTACTGCTTAAGGCATTGATGTCTTCTTGTGACATTTCCTGTAACTTGTCATTTTTATAATGCACAGGAATAAAGCAATGTTCATCATCTCGATTAATCAGTTTTAAATCGAGATCTTCACCTTCTTTGGTCAGTTCAACCAAGGCTTGTTGTTGCTCATTGCCAGTGACCAATCGAATTTTTTCAATACGATTGTGATAGGTTTCAGCACTAAAACGACGTTCCAACTGTTTAAAGTTGGTCTGCCAAGTTTGGTGCAACATATTTTGGAATTTCACGCCTTGTCCGGCAGGGAATTTCAGTGCAATCGGGCTACGCGCATGTTTAAAGTTATTTACATAGACCCAATCGGCAGGGGTTGGCATATCCTTGGCATGTTGTTCGAGTAAACGTTTGATCATGGTACGTTTACCGAGTCCTGCTGTACCGACAGCAAAGATGTTATAGCCTGAATAAGGCAAAGCAATGCCGGCCTCGACAGAAGCCTTGGCGCGATCCTGACCTAAAAAGTTATTCAGCGGTTTAATTCTTCTGGTTGATGCTGGAATATTTTCAGTATTGGGAATATGGGTCAGTTGTTCTGGTTTTAATGCAGTGTGCGTCAATGTACTTTGAATTTCCGTTTGTTCAAATACTGAAGGAAAAGGATTTACAATTTTTTCTAAGTTTGTGGATGTTGTGGTATGGGCTACAGCAGTTGAGTTAATTTGATCGTGTCTTTGGGTCACAGGTGAAAATCCAAAACTATAAAGTACGGTGGAAAACTTAAAGGTATACAGGTTTAAGGGAAAAGATCAAGTTGAGATGCAGTAAATAAATGCAAAAACAGCACAATGGTTGCATAAAAAATATTGAAACCCTGAGTATTAAAGGGTTGAATAGCATTAATTAATTTTGCTGAAAATAATAACGCAATGACATCACAAACTTCCGGATGGAAATCGGCTTTTTTAGCTTTTCTCGATCGTCGCGCATTGATCATGTTGTTTTTGGGCTTCTCGGCAGGTATTCCAATTCTGTTGATTTTTTCGAGCCTATCGCTATGGCTTGGAGAGGCAGGGATCGACAAAAGTGCGGTGACGTTTTTTAGTTGGGCAGCACTGGGCTATTCCTTTAAATTTGTCTGGGCACCCTTGATTGATGAGCTTCCGGTACCGTTTTTAACCAAAACCTTGGGGCGCCGTCGGGCATGGTTGCTGATCGCACAAATTTTGATTGTTTGTGCTATTTGTATCATGGCGTTTTCAGATCCTGCCTTAGGTCAGCATTATCTGTATCAAATGGCCGTGGGGGCGGTACTACTGGGGTTCTCAGCAGCGACCCAAGACATTGTGATTGATGCTTATCGAATTGAGTTGGCTGAAACCCAAATGCAAACGGTACTGGCTTCAACTTACAATGCAGGTTATCGCATTGGGATGATCATTGCAGGTGCAGGCGCACTGTTTCTAGCAGCCAAACTCGGTACAGCCAAAGGCAATTATATTTATAGTGCGTGGAAATACACCTACTTGGCGATGGCAAGTGTGATGTTGGTGGGGATTATTACAACTTTATCGATTCGTGAACCTCAAGTTGATCGTAAATATAAAGCCTATAAACGCACAGATTACTATCGTCTAGTGATGGTATTTTTTGTCGCTGTCGCGAGTTTTGTGTTGAGTTATATTTTTTTAGGTCAACTGATCGAATCGATCAAAACTCAATTTGAAATTAAAGATGCATTGGCCTTGTTTGGTTTAGAGGCAAGCCGCTTTATTGGCTCTGGGGCAATCGCATTTATCATCGGTTCGCTGTTGGTTAAAGGCGGTGCGGTCAATAAAGACATGGCCTATGAAACCTGGGTCAATCCTATTGCTGATTTCTTTAAGCGCTATGGGGTGAAGTTGGCGTTGGTTCTGCTGTTATTGATTGGTTTTTATCGTATCTCGGACATTATTGCCGGTGTGATTTCCAATGTGTTCTATCAAGATTTAAATTTCAGTAAAGAGCAAATTGCAGAAGCCGTCAAAATCTACGGGGTAATTTTTAGCTTGCTGGGTGGTTTCTTGGGCGGCTTGTTGGCACAGCGCATGAACATCATGAAACTGATGTTTGTTGGTGCGATTCTAGCCAGTTCAACCAATCTGATTTTTATTGGTCTAGTCAAATCAGGTCAACAGCTTTCTGATGTGACCGTGCAGGTCGGTGATCAGCGCTATCAGGCACAGTCCGATGAAGTGGGCTACGTTCAGGTTTCAGTGCCGAGCCAAGTCTTGGCACAAACCGACCATGTGACATTTTCAACCCAGTATTTAAATGATGCTCAAGGGGTTGCACAGACGCAGCTGCCGATTTTGAAACAATCAGATCAATTGCAAGTGCAACTGTTTCCAATTTCGCATGACAATGTATTGACTGAACAAGAACTGAAACAAAGCTTAGTTGTGAAAGGTCAAGTGGCCGGTTTAGATTTCGACAACATCAATAAAGACAGCAGCATTGCCTTGGTATTAAATGGCAAAGATTATCCTGCAAAAATTGACACACAAGGCGTATTTACAGCAGCCATTGATGGTAAAGCCTTAAATACTGCAACGGATAAACGCATTACGGTTAAATTCCTAGATACAAGTTTAAAGGCAGTTCCTGAAGTTCAACTCACGTATCAAGTGGCTGCTCAAGTGAAAAATCAAGTTCAAAACACCGCCGAAAACTTAGTGATTGATGTAGATCCAGTTGCCGTAATTGATCCAAGCTCTGATCAGAATATTGAACTGAAAGCCAAAGTGGTGAAACCGTATAGCTCAAATTGGCTGTATTTTGCGATTATTGTCGATAACTTAGCATCAGGCTTGGCTGGGGCTGCATTTATTGCTTTCTTATCCAGTCTGACCAGTGTGTCTTTCACTGCGGTGCAATATGCGATTTTTAGCTCACTTATGACCCTAACCCCCAAGATTTTAGGGGGCTATTCAGGTACTATAGTTTCCAATATTGGCTATCCAAAATTCTTTTTGATGACCACGTTAATTGGGATTCCCATTTTAATACTGGTGGTTTGGGTGGCAAAACTGTTAGGCGATCATCAACGCAAAACATCTATGCATGAGGAAATATAATATGCGAATGCTCCATACCATGTTACGTGTAGGCAATTTAGAACGTTCTTTGGCGTTCTACACTGAGGTACTCGGTATGACTTTGCTTCGTAAGCGTGATTATGAAGAAGGTCGTTTTACTTTAGCGTTCGTTGGCTATGGCGATGAAGAAAACAATACCGTGCTTGAGTTGACTCATAACTGGGACACAGACAGCTACGAACTCGGCAATGCTTATGGTCATATCGCGATTGCTGTGGACGATGCTTATAAAGCCTGTGAAGAAATCAAAGCACGTGGTGGCAATGTGGTGCGTGAAGCAGGGCCAATGAAAGGTGGCGTGACCGTGATAGCGTTTGTTGAAGACCCAGACGGTTATAAAATCGAATTGATTCAACAAGACAAATTTGCACGTGATAACTAAGTACTTGAGAACGCATAAAATGATGAAGGATTTTCACTTCATCGCTTAAATAGTCTCATCTTCGATAATGCCCGGAATCTGTTAAGATGACCGGGCATTTTTGTATGAAAAATAAAATAGAGGGAATTGGGTGTATGCTGAAATTATTAGCCATTGATCGCTTTACGCTGTTGTTATTTTTGATGGTGATTTTAGCCAGTTTTTTCCCTGTATCTGGGCAGGGCGCGCAGGCTTTTAGTGTGTTAACCACAGTCGCGATTGCTATTTTATTTTTTTTACATGGTGCAAAGTTATCACGCCAAGCAGTGGTTGAAGGCATCATGCATTGGAAATTACACAGCTTGGTGTTTGTGTTTACCTTTGCCTTATTTCCGCTCTTAGGTTGGTTGGCAAAACCGATCTTGGTGCCATTACTTGGACAAGAGCTGTATTGGGGCTTTTTGTTTATGTGTTTCTTGCCCTCGACAGTGCAATCTTCGATTGCATTCACGTCTGTAGCAAGAGGCAATGTGGCGGCTGCGGTCTGCAGTGCATCATTTTCCAATATTATCGGGATGTTTATCACCCCAGTATTGGTGGCATTTTGTATTTTGGGGCAAAGTCAGCATGGCTTCGATCCAACCCAGTCGATTATTCAAATCACCTTATTATTGCTGGTGCCTTTTATTTTGGGACAATTGCTTCGTCCTTACGTTTTCCCCTTGATGAAAAAAATGCCCAAAGTGGTCAAAGTCTTTGATCAAGGCTCCATTTTGATGGTGGTATATGGGGCATTCAGTAGTGCGGTGGTGGCAGGCTTATGGACTCAAGTGAGTTGGACGACATTGTTATTGTTAATTCTGGCTTGTTCAGTTTTATTGACCGTGGTGATGCTATTGGCACTGTATATTCCCCGTGCAATGGGCTTTAATCCCGCAGATCAGAGAACCATTTTCTTCTGTGCATCTAAAAAGACCCTAGCCAGTGGGGTACCGATGGCACAAATTTTATTTATTGGTCAGCCTTTGGGAATGATTGTTTTACCAATCATGATTTTTCATCAGATCCAATTGATGGTCTGTGGCATCATTGCCAATTACTGGTCGAAAAAGGCTGAGCCTCAGCTTCAGGAATAATTGGATATCTGCATCAAATTGACGTATAATACGCCCACTTGTTGTGCTTAGCTCTGACGGTATCCGTCTCGGTGGGCCAAAAGAATGGTCTGTTGTGGTGTTGATCTGCCATTGAATTCAGTTCAATGTGCTTCCTCGTTTGAGAGTGATCAATTGCGATGACAGCAAAACCTTCTTAATTTTTATGGAGCATCGACCATGCGCGCCGATATTCACCCAAAATATGAAACACTCGTTGCTACTTGTTCTTGCGGTAACGTAATCGAAACTCGTTCAGCTCTTGGTAAAGAAACAATCTACCTTGACGTATGTTCAGCTTGCCACCCATTCTACACTGGTAAACAAAAGAATGTGGACACTGGCGGTCGTATCGACAAGTTCAAACAACGTTTTGCTGGTATGTCACGTTCTATCAAACGTTAATACTGCAAGACCAAAAAAACAGGCTTTATGCCTGTTTTTTTATGCCTGAAATTTCTTAGATCAAGATGAGTGCCCTATTGATGATCATCTTGTACAAGACCTTATTGGTCTTGTACGTCAGTTAAATGATCGAGTTTTTTCTGGAAATAATCACCCTGTAAGAAGCGGGCTTCAATATTCCAGGCATTCGCAAAGGTACTCATATCATTCAGCTCTTTGGCTAGAATCTCGATCGGTTTAATTTCAAGATAAGTATTGATTCGCGCTTGTAGTTCAGGCAATTTTTTATCATTACTGAGTAGTGCGGTCAGCTTCGGATCGAGGGTTACCAGTGAGATATCGGTTTGTTTTAAAATTGCTTCGCTGGAAATGGTCGAACCAAAGTGACGAATTGAGATTTCAGCGCCACTTTGACGAAGCAGTTCAATCACCTTATTGGCTTCATTTAAATTTTTGGCGATGTCTTCTTCATCAAACTGCAAAATCAATGGGTTGCTTAACTTACTACCAACAATGGTCAACAGTTTGGAAACCAATGCTGGAAGCTGTGCATCGTGCAATAAAACATGACGGTTTAGATTTACAATCAATTTGGCTTCAGGATATTGGGTAATAAAGTTATGCAGTTGCTTACATGCTTCGACTAATATCCAACGATCAACTTTAATGGACAGTTCTTGGTCTTCATCGAGTTCAATCAGACTGCTGATCTGTTTAAACGCATTGTCATAGATCAAGCCACTGGTGACTTCGTAGGTATTCACATTACTGTCATGCTTGTCATACAGCTGTTGATATTTAAGCTGTATTGCATTTTTATCTAAGGCTGTTTGAATGTGGCTGAGAATTGCAGATTGATTAAAATTCAACGGTTCAACATTTAATGCCAGTTGAGTGTCTTGGCTAACATTCTCTTTAGATATTGAAATACTTGAGGAAATTGGAGCACTTTGACTTGGCATGGGTTCTAAAGAAAGTCCTGCAAGGTCATATGAGCCTGTTGCTTTCGCCGTTGATGTATCTAAGCTCGATGCTGTTGATGTTGCCAATGTTGAATCAGCTGACAATGAGGTTGAAGCTTGGAAATCTACAACGTTGAATTCCAGTTCAGATTCAAGACTATTTTTCGGCAGACGGGTATTATAGGCATCGGCAATTAAGGGTTCAAAAGCAGTGTCATTGAGTTGTTCAATAGTAAAGAAGCTGTAGCCAATTTTGACATTCTGTTGATAGGTTTTATCGCCTAAGGTCACCAACTGTGGCTTTTCAAGTGCTGCTAAAGCGGTTAAACGTGAATTTAAAATCTCTTTGTTTTCTGCTTGAACAACAGTTGCATACAAAGCCGTTTCAAGTTTAAACACTGAACCATTAATCTGAGTTTTAATAAAATCTGCGAGCTGGTCAAAATAGCCTTTAAAGGTGTTCCAATCAGAACTTAAAATCGCTTCAGGGCAACTGGCGAGGCTGAACAGAATAATTGCATTTTCTTTGGCAGGATGATTCTGCACAAAGCGTTTTACTTTCTCATAAGTATTTAAGGTCAGTGAGGCAAAATTGTTTTGAGAGGGTTCTACGCTATGTGCTGTAGCCGTCGCCGTCGCGATGGTGATCTGCACCGCATCATCTTCATGACTGGCAATAAACTCAACATCCAATGGGTTTTGTGCGGCCGCATGTGGATTTTGCGTATCCACATCAAAATGACCATGCTCAAATTGACCTTGAGAGACCTTTTTAAAACGAGATTTAAAGTCGTTTAAGGCTTTGGGCTGAATCACATCAAGTAAAGGTACACCCATGATGTCAGCTTGATCTTTGATACCAAAAAGATTCAAATATTCGGCGTTGGCTTCAACATGAATACCTTCTTGAATCACCGCAACTGCTTTATTTTGCTCTTCAATCTGTTCAATTTTTTTTAGTTTTACATTTTCTAAATCATCAGACAGATTTTTTTGAACTTGTAGCGTGCGACCATAGGACAAAGCACGAATGACACTGATATAAAAACGATCCTGATAATCCAAATTCACCACGTCATAGACGCCTTTTTGGATATAAGACATATATTGTTCGTAGTGATAATTGTTCGGTGTTAACAATAAAATCGGAATATCTGCATTGTCTGAAGTTTGGATCAGTGCTGCTGCTTGTTCAATACGAATATCATAAGCACGACCGAAAATGACCAAATCCCATGGGGCATTCAGTTGCTTTTCAAAGGATTTCAAATCATCAAGCAGGGTGGTTTGAATCAGATGATTGTTGTCTTGTAGAATTTTAACAATTTCATTGTAGCGAATTTGATTATCATCAATGATCAGAATGCGATTTTCTGAACGTTTCAGTTGTTTTGATAATAATAAATTTCTCACTTCAGCGCTTCCCATACATCTTGGTGATTATTAGATTCAATCTTTTGTTCATGAACAAATTGATCAATAAGTGATTGTTGTTCATCATTTAATAGCTCAAAGTCAAACTGTATGAAACTTTGTGTAATCAAAAGGGTTTTTATTAAATACACTTTAATGTCTTGACCAGATAAGCGCAAATAAATCGTTTGGTGCTCTTTAAAAAAAGCCAAGTTCGGCAAAATGAGTGATGACTTGGTATTTTCTAAATTTTGGATCTGAACCAATAAACATGGATGGAAGTTAACGCCAGAGCGATCTGTAATTACTTTTACCGCACAGGGGAAAATATCTTGTGCCAAGACTTCTAAACCCAGTTCATAGGATTTATTCACCGATTGCTTGATCCAGCGAATCACACCACCTTTCCATTGATTGTGTAAATGTTCACTTACCAAAATAAATTCGCCGGTTCTCAAGTTATGAGGGGCTTCTTGATTCGACCAGCGTACTCGATAACCATTAATACTGATATCGAGCACTTGCGCTTGGTAAATATGTTTGGCTTTTCGGTCTAAAAGATTTAGATCTTTTTGAATACTATTGTCTTGGGTATTGGCTAAGTTGGCATACAAATTCGTTTCAGATTGAAAATCATAATGATGATTTAAGTGCAGTGTTTCATGAAAATTCTTGGCTTTAGATAAATAAAAATGTGCAGTCAATAAACTAAAGCATATTTGCAGTTGTGCCGAATATTCATAGCGTTCATGTTGGCGTTCACTGCTTGATCCGAGGACATTTTGCACATGAAACTTTAACGGTGCAGATAGATACACCTTTTCATTTTTAGATGAATACTCATTTTCTTTTTGAATGGTCAGATTGATGTGTTCAAACAGGCTTTGCGTTGCTATAAAAATATTAGCTTTAAAGCTGTCATGCTGACGACGGTTATAAACCGGCGGATGGTCTTTACGGGTGTCGATAATATAACGTGATAGGGTGGTTTCTCGAGGTAAAATTTGAACCATTTTGGCCCAATCAAAACTGCACTGATACAAGGCATGAATTTCTGAAGGGCGAATTTGATGAGTATTGAAAATCTCGAGTAACAACACTTGTGCATAGGCTTGCTGAATGTTGTAAATGGTCCGGTTAATGCCTTGCAATTGATTGATATTAATCAGTTGTTCCTGATTTTTAAGCGCTAAATCATACAATGTATGGGTCATCAGCCATTGATTGGATAAGGGCGAGCTATATAGCATCTGTTGTTGCACCAACAACAAGCCCAACTGCTCTAAACCATAATAGCTCGCCAAAATCCGCGCGGTTTTTAGATTTCTTTTTTCAGTAAATCTAAAAAAAGAAATCTTTTGCTGTTTGAGTTGGCTCTCGCTACGCATCGCAATATCAATATAAATATTGGCAAAGAAAGTTCTTAAGCGCGTCGACAGTTCAATAATATGTTTATTACGATCTGAGTGAAACAAACCTTGATTAAGAAAGTTTTTTTCTAAACTGACCAAGACATTTTCAATCAGTGGATGCAAACTTTGAATCAAATCGAAACGTAAGGTTTCCAAGCATTGCAACTCAGCCAATTCATACAAGGCGTTATAGACAGCTTCAGTGGTATCGCCCAATTGCATCAGGGAAAAGCTCGATGACCATTCAGAAATTGCAGCCACAGTGGGTTCTGAGAACGTTAATTTTTCACGGGTTAAAGCGGTTGGAAGCTGAAAAATTTCTGCAATTTGTTCCTGAATCATGGTGCCCCATCTCTAAAAAGTCGCAATACCAAATAGCGGTGTTTTATTTTTTTCTCCCGCAATTTCTCGTACAAGTTTTGGTACTAAATATCCAGGCAAGCTGGCCAGCACATCTTTATAAATCAGGTCGATTTGGCGAGGCGCTAAATCAAAGTGATGTGCGCCTTTGACTTTATCTAAGACATGCAAATAATAGGGCATGACTCGTGCTTCAAATAATTGATGACTCAAAGCGACTAAAACATCCGCTGAATCATTGACCCCTTTGAGTAAAACAGCTTGGTTTAACACCAAAATGTCTTGCTTGGTTAATTGTAGCAATTTTGAGCAGGTAAAATCATCTAATTCTGCCGGATGATTAGAGTGTACCACTACGATAATACGTAGCCTACTGTTTTTTAATAAAGAAATCAGTTCTTCATCGATGCGATTTGGAATCACAATCGGCACACGAGAGTGAATACGCAAGATTTTTAAATGCGCAATCGACTCTAATCTTTCGATCCATTGTGCCAATTTTCGGTTCGACAAAGTCAGTGGATCACCCCCACTTAAAATCACTTCGTTAATCTGAGCTTGTGACTGAAGATAGCTTTGAATATTCAGCCAATCATCATTTTTAGGTAAATTTTCTTGGTAAGGAAAATGTCGTCTAAAACAATAACGACAATGCACGGCACAGGCACCGGTTAAGGTGAGCAAAAAACGTGAGCTATATTTGTGTAATACACCAGGAATATGATTGGCAGATTCTTCATCTAAGGGATCGGTCACGAAACCAGGATGTTCTTCAAGTTCAAGATGATGCGGTAGAACTTGTAGCAGAAGGGGATCAAAAGGATCGCCAACGCTCATTTTTCCGACAAATGCGCGTGGGACACGCAATTTAAACTGTTCAGAAGCCAGAATTGCCCCTGATAATAGTTGCTCGGGTGAAAGCTGCAGCAGTTCAAGCAACTCTAAAGGGTCAGTAATTAAGTCACTGAGTTGAGATTGCCAGTTTTGCTCTTGATACAAATAGTTTATCATGCCGCATGTAAAAAATAATGCTAGTCTAGCATTAATAGATTTAAGTTAGTAAGTTTGGAGCGAGCCTTTCATGGCCAATTATTCTACAAATGACTTTAAGCAAGGTCTTAAAGTAATGCTTGACGGCAACCCATGTTCAATCATGGAAAATGAATATGTAAAACCTGGTAAAGGTCAAGCATTCAACCGTGTAAAACTTCGTAACCTGAAAACAGGTAAAGTGTTAGAAAAAACATTCAAATCGAATGAAACACTTGAAGGCGCGGATATCGTTGACGTTGAAATGGATTACCTTTACAACGACGGCGAACTTTGGAACTTCATGGACCCTGTAACATTCGAACAAATCACCGCAGATAAAGTGGCGATGGGCGATGCTGCAAAATGGTTAAAAGATGACTCGAATGAAAAATGTACCATTACATTGTTCAACGGTGTTCCACTTTCAGTGAGCGCACCGAACTTCGTAGTGTTGAAAATTGTTGAAACTGATCCAGGTGTACGTGGCGACACTTCAGGTGGCGGCGGTAAACCTGCGAAACTTGAAACTGGCGCAGTTGTACGTGTTCCGTTATTCGTACAACAAGAAGAAAGCGTTCGCGTAGACACTCGTACGGGTGAATACTTAGAACGTGCATAATGGTTTAAAAATAGACTATTATTGCAAGGGATGATGAAAATCATCCCTTTTTTTATGCCAAAGTCTTAGATGAATGGACATGTATGAGGAGTAGAGTCGCAAGGGAGTGACAGTATTTCAAATAATAAAAAATGAAGCTGATTAATGTACATACAGATATGAGGGATTTTGAATGGAAACAGTTGATTCGAAGTTGAGCCCAACTTCGAAAATAATATGGCTTTTGGTTGCAATATTAGGTGCAGTCTCTTTCGGTATTTTAGCGGTCAGTCGTGGTGAACACGTCAATGCAGTGTGGTTGGTCCTCGCTGCGATCTGTGTGTATAGCATCGCTTACCGTTTCTATAGTTTATTCATTGCTAACAAAGTGTTTGAACTCAATGCACGTCGTTTAACGCCTGCGCATCGTTTATCCGATGGTTTGGACTATGTGCCGACCAATAAAAGTGTGTTGTTTGGACATCACTTTGCCGCGATTGCAGGTGCAGGGCCTTTGGTCGGACCTATTCTTGCAGCGCAAATGGGTTACTTACCGGGCACTATTTGGTTGCTTGTCGGTGTGGTGCTTGCTGGTGCTGTACAAGATTTCTTGGT
Source organism: Acinetobacter lanii (assembly GCF_011578285.1). Taxonomy (NCBI): domain Bacteria; kingdom Pseudomonadati; phylum Pseudomonadota; class Gammaproteobacteria; order Moraxellales; family Moraxellaceae; genus Acinetobacter; species Acinetobacter lanii. Next base: position 1,104,974 of record NZ_CP049916.1, read on the forward strand.
GTTGTTTATTTCCACCCGTCGTGATGGACGTTCACTCGGTGAAATGGCCAAGCAAGAACTCGGTTCATTTGCCGGTGTGATCGTGATGCTCGGTGCTCTGGGGGTGATGATCATCATTCTTGCCGTATTGGCATTGGTGGTGGTGAAAGCATTGACCAACAGTCCATGGGGCGTATTCAGTATTGGGGTCACAATTCCCATTGCGCTGTTTATGGGCGTATACATGCGATATATCCGTCCGGGTAAAATCGCAGAAGTTTCGATCATCGGCTTTATTTTGATGATGCTGGGCATCATCTATGGGGAAAATATTGCGCAACATCCCTACTGGGGGCAACTGTTTACGCTTTCAGGTACGCAGTTAACGTGGTGCTTAATCATTTATGGTTTTATCGCCTCTGTTTTACCCGTATGGTTATTGCTTGCACCGCGTGATTATTTATCGACGTTTTTAAAAATTGGTGTAATTGCAGGCTTAGCAATTGGCATCATGGTGGCATTACCTGATTTGAAAATGCCGGCAGTCACCCATTTTGTTGATGGTACAGGTCCTGTCTTTGCAGGCTCGATGTTCCCATTCTTATTTATTACCATTGCTTGTGGTGCAATCTCAGGTTTCCATGCCTTAGTGTCTTCAGGCACCACGCCAAAACTGGTCGATAACGAACGCGATATTCGTGTGATCGGCTATGGCGGTATGTTGATGGAATCCTTCGTTGCGATCATGGCGATGATCTGTGCAACGGTACTTGAACCTGGGGTGTATTTTGCAATTAATGCACCTGCGGCAGTCTTAGGGACAACGGTTGAAAGTGCAGCGGAAGCAGTACGTACTTTAGGCTTTGTGATTACCCCTGAAGCACTGAGCCTTTTAGCACAAGAAGTTGGTGAGACGTCAATTCTGTCTCGTACTGGTGGTGCGCCAACCTTTGCAATTGGTATGGCACATATCATTTCAGAAATCTTTAATAGCCGTGCAATGATGTCATTCTGGTATCACTTTGCGATTCTATTTGAAGCACTCTTTATTTTAACCGCAGTCGATGCGGGTACCCGTGCATGTCGTTTTATGGTGCAAGATACAGTCGGTATCGTGATTCCTGCGGTGAAAAACTCACACAATTTCTTCGGTAATTTACTCGGTACCGCGGTTGCAGTTGCAGGTTGGGGCTTCTTCGTTTATCAAGGTGTGGTCGATCCACTCGGTGGGATCAACAGCTTGTGGCCGCTGTTTGGTATTGGTAACCAAATCTTGGCAGCGATGGCACTGATTTTAGGTACTGTCATTCTGTTCAAAATGAAGAAAGAAAAATATGTGTGGGTGACGATTCTGCCGACCATTTTCTTGTTCATTACATCAATGACTGCGGGCTGGCAAAAAATCTTCCATGAAAATCCTAAAATTGGTTTCTTGGCCCAAGCCAATCGTTTCTCAGATGCGATTGCCAAAGGTGAGGTGTTAAAACCAGCGAAAGATTTAGCGGAAATGCAAACCATTGTCATGGCCAATCAAATTAATGCTGGCTTATGTGCATTCTTTATGATCGTGGCATTTGTGATGTTATTTGCTGCCATTGGCGTGATTCGTCGTGCTTTGGCCAATCCACAGCCAACGGTAAATGAAGCGGAAGCGATCTATAACGACGAAACTTACCCTACCAAGTCATAAGGAGCTTTGAGATGCGTTTAAAGGATCAGATTCAACGTAAATTGGCTTTGGGTAAGATCATTAAATTTACCGTGTTGGCACAGCCGAAAAAGTTCTTAATGTTAAATGGCATTAAAACCATTCAAGTGATTTGGCAACGCTTACAACAGAGCTTTCGTTTGATGGTCGGTGTACCAGACTATCAAACTTATTTGACCCATATGGCAAAACATCATCCTGATCTTGAGCCGATGGATTCGAAAACTTTTTATCGCTACTGCGTAGATGCGCGATATCCATCAGCTGGTGGTGGCATGAAGAAATGTCCATGTTAAGATTTTGTTGATGTGATAAACATTGCAAGAAACGGAGCTTAGGCTCCGTTTTTTTATGATGGGTCAATTGATTGAGTAATCATTCAAAAATAAACTTCAATCCAAGCGCGATGTGATTATGATGTAAGACAGAAAAACAAAAGGGAAGCATAATGAACATTGGAATTTATGCTGCAGGCGCCATTGGCAGGTTCATCGATGCAAGATGATTTAAGCGCAGAACGAGTAAGTGAAGTGGATTGGATTAATGGTGAAGTCGTGCAATTGGCAAAAGTTTTAGATGGTATGCACCAATAAACCAAAATTTGATCGAGCTGATTAAGCAGGCTGAACAAGTCAATCCACCACAAAGTATCGATGCACATTCATGATTAAAATTGCTGAAAGATGACAGCTAAAAACAGTAAAACTAAAAGTTGTATAACAAAAATATAAATGTTTAGATCTCAGTCTAAAATGGATAAACGATGTTTCTGTTTTATTTGAGTATTTTTAAATACCGTGTATGTTAATTGAGCATGGGATTTTTTTTATTGGGGAAGAGTGGCGATGTGGGCGAAACCAAAGATTCAACAGCAAGATTTAAATGCTGCTCAGCAGCAGCTCAATGAAAAAATAGCCCTTTATCAGCCCAAAATTAAAGCCTTTCTGCATCAGATCAATCAAATTATTTTAGATAAGAATCAACAAACCCAATTGGCACTTTGTTCATTGTTGGCAGGTGGACATGTGCTGTTTGAAGACTTACCCGGCTTAGGGAAAACCACGTTATCGAGTGCTTTGGCGCATTTGGCTGGTTTGAAATTTCAACGGATTCAATTTACCAATGACATGTTGGCCAGTGATGTGATTGGCATCAATATGTTTAATCAAAAACAACATCAATTTGAGTTTAAGCAGGGTCCTATTTTTACTCAAATTTTATTGGCAGATGAAATTAATCGTTGTAGCCCGAAAACCCAAAGTGCTTTACTCGAAGCGATGGAAGAGGGTTTTACTACAGTCGATGGAGTGCGCTATGCATTACCCCAACCGTTTTGGGTGATTGCGACTCAAAATCCGTTGTTTCAAAGTGGCACTTATGCCTTACCGGAGTCTCAACTGGATCGCTTTTTAATGCGATTATCTTTGGGCTATCCCTCACGCTCGGCGGAAAAGCTATTGCTCCAACAAGATTCTCGCTACACCTTAATTTCTGCCTTATCGCATATTTTTCATGCGTCTGAAATCTTGGAATTACAGGCTGTAACCCAGCAAATTGCAGTGAATGATGTGGTGCTAGATTATCTACTAGATTTGGCCAATGAAACTCGTAAAGGACGACAGGGTTTATCAACACGTGGGGTATTGGCATTGAAAAAAGCAGCCCAAGCACATGCTTTGATTGAGCAGCGAGCCTTTGTCACCGTTGATGATGTTCAAGCGGTCTTTGTCGCTGTCACAGCCCATCGTACAGGACTCAGTGAGGTCGAAACTTTAGCCTTAATGAAGCATGTAGCTGTACAAGGTTAAAGCTAGGATTGCGACCAATAATGCTAAAAGCCCAACTTCGACAATGGATGGCAAAACGGTTTAGTTTGACATCGAGTAAGCAACTGAAACAACGAGATATCCTGATTTTTATTTATCAGCAAGGCTATCTGTATTTGGTGTTGATTTTGATTACCTTTATCGCAGGAATCAACTATGCCAATAACCTGATTTTAGGCTTTTGCTTTTTGATCAGTGCGCTGTTGTGTATCAGTTTTTATTTAACCTTTAAACAACTTCATCAGTTGGAGATTGAATTTATTTTGCCGGAAGTTGGGCGGGTTAATAACAGTTTTATCCTTCAAGTCTATTTAAAACAAGCCACTCCACAACAGCGCTATCTGTATTTAAAAGTAAATGATGAAATTCAGCCGATTTTATTTCAAGACACGCAACTAAAAATAGAACTGAGCTTAAAAGCTATGACCCGTGGAGCAATGCAGATTCCGCCGATTCAATTGTATTCGACTTATCCATTGGGCTTAGTACGTGCATGGAGCTATTTTTATCTGTCTGAGCCGCTATGGATTGCTCCAGAAGCAAAACATTTTCAAAATAATGTTCAAGCGACTTCGAGTTTGGGTGAACCGGATTTTGATGAATTTCGAGAGCTTCGCAATTATCAAGCCGGGGATTCTTTACACGCCGTGTCATGGAAGCAAGCTGCCCGTGGGCAGGGCTTATACGTAAAACAATTTGAAGATCAGAAAGATGCCAATGTGATCACTATTGATTATGCGCATATGCCCACTACCAACCATGAAGAAAAACTCAGTTTAATGATGGGTTTGGTCGATGAGTGTGAGCAACAGCAAATTCGCTATCGATTGATTTTAAATCAGCACTTTTTAGAACAATCAGTAGGCACACAACAGTATTTAAAAGCACAATTCGTTTTGGCACAGGCGGATTAACATGGAAAAGTCCGTTCAATTGCCTGTGTTATTAAGTTTAAGTCTGATTCTGATTGCACAAGCGGCATTTTCACCGCTATTTTTAACGGTTATTTTTGTGTGGATGCTGCTGACCACCTTTCAGCATTTCAGAACATTGAAAGTTCAGCCCGATCATCAGGTGTCAAGAGTCCTTAAATTGGTCTTGGTCTTCTTGGCGTTATTGAGTATTTATTTCAGTTATCGCAGTTTTATTGGGGTAGAGGCTGGCACGGCATTTTTAGCGGTGTTTTTATTTGCTAAAGCTTTAGAGCTTAAATCTAAACGTGATCTGATTATTCTGTTTAATTTTGCCTTATTTGTTAGTGCGAGTTTATTTCTTTATAGCCAATCGATCTGGATGGCGATACTGGTCATCGCTTGTCTGATCAGTTGTTTATTTGGCTTGTATCGAGTGCAAACTGTTGATTTTGAATCAACTCAACCCTCGATGGTTTCAGCTTTAAAGACTGATTTAAAGCATATTTTAAAATTGATTGGCTTGGCGATTCCATTCTTTGTGCTGCTGTTTATGTTTTTTCCACGCTTTCCACCGCTTTGGCATATTCCATTGGCGAGTGATCAGGCAGTGACCGGCATCAGTGACCGTATGTCACCGGGGGATATTGCAGAGTTGTCACAGTCATCGGAATTGGCATTTCGGGTACTGATTGATTTAAAAAAACTGCCGTCACAACAATCGCTGTATTGGCGTGCAATGGTATTAGATCGCTATGACGGTCAAACGTGGACGGCACATGAGGTGAATCAAAATTTAAAGCATTTCAATCAAAAAATTGATTTAAGTCAAGCGGTTGAATATCAGTATTTGCCTGCTGAGATGCGCCAGCCTTGGGTGATGGCTTTGGAAAAATCGATACCCAATGAGCGCCGTTTAAGTCTGCATCAAGATGGTTCTATTCGCTTAAATCGTTTGGTGCAGTCCAATCAGCCAATTGCATTAACATGGCTAGGCGCACAGAAACAAGCGCAGATCAGAGACGCTGTTTTGCATCCACAGCAATATCAAGCCTTGGCCAGCTTTCCTGCACAGCTTGATCCTCAAGCACAGCAGCTGGCACGTCAGTTATTTGAAAAAAGTGAGTATGATCCTGAGCGTTATATTAAAAATGTGATTGATTGGTATCGTGCCCATGATTTTGTCTATAGCTTAAAACCCGGTGTGCTGGGGCAGCATCGAATTGATGAGTTTTTATTTAAAAGCAAACAAGGTTTTTGTGAGCATTATGCATCGAGTTTCGTGTTACTGATGCGTTATGTTGGTATACCGGCAAGGGTGGTGGTGGGCTATCAAGGGGGACAGGCTGCACCGGATGGTCAAAGTTGGGAGGTGCGTCAACTCGATGCACATGCATGGACTGAAGTTTGGCTGAATGGGGCATGGCAACGAATCGATCCCACGGCGGTGATTGCACCCCAACGACTCGATCTGGGCATGCAAAACTACATTTCCAATGATCAAGCGGTACTGGGAGATACTCAGTTTTCGGCACTGAAATATCAACATTATGCCTTGCTGAAAAACTTGAGAATTTGGAGTGACTATGCCAGTTTTCAATGGCAAAACAAAGTGGTCGGTTATGATTCAGCACGGCAACATCAGTGGTTAAGAAGACTTGGCTTGGATTCTTCTTACGCTTATGGATTATTGATCATGGGTGGGTTAATGCTGATCGGGGTGTTATACGCACTAATGATTCAATATCGTCGTCATTGCAAGACCACAGAATTGGATAAAATCATGGCTCGGTTTAGCAAGCAATTGGATGTAGATCAGCACAAAAAATCTTATGAGACTTTTCAGCAATGGATAACACGGTTGTCATCCAATCAGGCAATGGATGCGCAAGCACAACAGATTATTCAGTATTATCAAAAAATAGTCTATTTAGATCAAAAAGATAAATCCACTGTAAAAACATTGGATGATTTGCTTAAAGATTATGCAATTGTGTTGAAAGTGCAGAAAAAAACTTGTCAGCAAATCGAAAAATGAATATGATCGCTGTCATTCTAGGTTTATAGCTCAGTTGGTTAGAGCGCTACGTTGACATCGTAGAGGTCACCAGTTCGAATCTGGTTAAACCTACCAAAATTTGAAAACCTCCTTCTTTAAGGAGGTTTTTTTATGCCTTATTGAAAGTAAGGGGGGAATTAGGCAATTGCATTTGTGTTTAATACATTCTCTCAAGTTGAGATTGATCTCACTCTTCATTTACGAGTAATCAAATAGAAGTAATCAAAATAAAATGATTTGAATGCATAAATCCAATAAATTATGACATGATTTGAGAATTGATATCGAGCAAAAGTCCATCACAGTTTTGCTCCATTTATGTTGTTTTTATTTATGTATTTATCTAAGTTAATCGTTAAAAAATATCAAAAAATACTACTATCAATTTTAAAAATAACGAAATTTAGCTACGAATATAGCACTATAGAACAACGATGTTGACTGAGCTGTCTTGAGAGCGGATACTTTGACTGTTTTATTTAAGCAATCGGTTCGTAGGGGTTGAGTCATGAGCTTGGCCCTCAAAAACACAATCTAAAGCAAGGGGCTATATATGGCTGGTGGAAAGTCAACAATCATCTACACACTGACCGACGAGGCGCCACTGTTGGCGACTTACTCGCTACTGCCTATCATTGAGACCTTTACTAAGCCGGCTGGCGTTGAGATCGTAAAAAAAGATATCTCTGTAGCCGTACGTGTACTTGCAGAATTCGCAGACTGCTTAAGCGAAGAGCAAAAGGTACCTGACAACCTTGCAGAGCTAGGTCGTCTTACTCAAGATCCAAACACCAATATTATTAAACTTCCTAATATTAGTGCGTCTGTTGGCCAATTAACGGCATGTATTAAAGAACTTCAGTCTAAAGGTTATGCAATCCCGGATTATCCAGAAAATCCACAGACTGAAGAAGAAAAAGCAATTAAAGCGCGTTACAGCAAATGTTTAGGTTCTGCTGTGAACCCTGTATTACGTGAAGGTAACTCTGACCGTCGTGCGCCTACGGCAGTAAAAAACAACGTGAAGAAAAATCCACACTCTATGGGTGAATGGAAACAATGGTCACAAACTCACGTTTCTCACATGGATGAAGGTGACTTCTACCACGGTGAAAAATCGATGACTTTGGATCGTGCACGTAACGTGAAAATGGAATTGATCACCAAGTCTGGTGAAACCATCGTTCTTAAGCCAAAAGTTGCGCTTCAAGACGGTGAAATCATCGACTCAATGTTCATGAGCAAAAAAGCGCTTTGCGACTTCTATGAAAAAGAACTCGATGACTGTAAAGAAGCGGGCATTTTGTTCTCTTTACACGTAAAAGCGACCATGATGAAAGTTTCACACCCGATCGTATTCGGTCACTGTGTGAAAATTTACTACAAAGAAGCGTTTGAAAAACACGCTAAATTGTTTGAAGAACTTGGCATTAACGTAAACAACGGTATGTCTGGTCTTTACGAAAAAATTGAGACTTTACCAACGTCTCAACGTGAAGAAATTATCCGTGATTTACATGCATGTCAAGAACACCGTCCAGCACTTGCGATGGTGGATTCTGCAAAAGGCATTACTAACTTCCATTCACCAAACGACGTGATTGTAGATGCTTCTATGCCTGCAATGATTCGTGGTGGCGGTAAAATGTGGGGTGCTGACGGCAAACCTTACGACTGTAAAGCTGTAATGCCTGAGTCTACATTCGCGCGTATTTACCAAGAAATGATCAATTTCTGTAAATGGAATGGTAACTTTGATCCGAAAACCATGGGTACTGTGCCTAACGTTGGTTTGATGGCTCAAAAAGCTGAAGAATACGGTTCACACGACAAAACGTTTGAAATCGCTGAAGCGGGTGTTGCGAACATTACAGATATCGACACTGGCGAAGTGTTAATGTCTCAAAATGTTGAAGAAGGCGATATCTGGCGTATGTGTCAGGTGAAAGACGCGCCGATTCAAGATTGGGTGAAACTTGCGGTAACACGTGCACGTAACTCTGGTATGCCAGCAATCTTCTGGTTAGACCCGTACCGTCCGCACGAAAATGAAGTGATCAAGAAAGTTGAAAAATACTTGAAAGATCATGACACCACTGGTTTAGACATTCAAATTATGTCTCAAGTACGTGCAATGCGTTATACGCTTGAACGTGTTGCGCGTGGTCTAGATACCATTTCTGTTACCGGTAACATCTTACGTGACTACCTCACAGACTTGTTCCCAATCATGGAATTGGGTACTTCTGCGAAAATGTTATCGATCGTTCCGTTAATGGCGGGCGGTGGTATGTACGAAACAGGTGCGGGTGGTTCAGCGCCTAAGCACGTACAACAGCTTGTTGAAGAAAACCACTTACGTTGGGATTCTTTAGGTGAGTTCTTGGCATTGGCTGTTTCTTTAGAAGAAATGGGCATTAAAGAAGACAATGCTCGTACTAAACTTCTTGCGAAGACTTTAGATACAGCAACAGGTAAAGTCTTAGACAACGACAAATCTCCATCACGCCGTACAGGTGAGTTGGATAACCGTGGTAGCCACTTCTACCTAGCTAAATTCTGGGCTGAAGAACTTGCGAACCAAGATCAAGACGCTGAGCTTAAAGCTAAATTTGCACCGCTTGCGAAAACGCTTGCTGACAACGAAGAAAAAATCGTTGCTGAGCTTGCGGCAGTTCAAGGTCAACCAGCGGATATCGGTGGTTACTACGCTGTAGATCAAGACAAAGTCAATGCAGTGATGCGTCCAAGTGCAACTTTGAATGCTGCTTTGGCTAGCTTCACTGCTTAATCTTGTACGCTACTGATATGAATTTCAATTTAATGTGATCATGTCAGTAAAGTGAAAAAGCCGATGCAATTGCATCGGCTTTTTTTATTGAATATGTATTTGATTAAAATAAAGTATTTCTACAACGCTAAACCTCTACTCATTCAATATACTGTATTTAAATGCAGGCTATTAAGTGCCTGCTTTCAAACCTAGAAAATGAGCCACTTTTGGAATGCGTGAAAGCACCATTTTTTCCCAGACTATAATAAAAATCAAGGACAGTCCTAAAATGGGTAAAATCACCGCTAGTACCACGATGCTGAATTGCACAGTCCAACTGAGTTTGTTCGATAATACGATCGGTGGTGCACCCAATATATGTGCAGGTTTGCGTCTAAACCACATTTCAAGCGCACTGGTACAAATCAAAATTAATGAAACGACCGTAATCACTCCAATTACAACATTCAACCAACCAAAGAAACGACCTTCATGAATGGCAACGCCATAGCCAATGATACGGTCTAGAAGCAGTTGATCACTAAAGTGCTTTACTTGCACCACTTGAGCTTGCGTATTGAACACGACTTTTTCACGTAAGGTGCGGTTTTGAGATTGTGATTCAACCGTCCACGGTTGTTTCATACTGATAATTTCGGGTTTGACCAGCACAGGGTAGGCAAGTTTAAAGCTTGGCGCTTGTGCCACCACTTGATCGAGTATGTTCATTTGAGTTGCATCAAGTGTGGTTGCATGCACCATGCCATGATGCGCTGCATGTTGATGTTTGTGTTGCTGCTTGGTTTCTTTAAACATTTTTTGTTGGTGTGCAGCTTCAGCTTTACTGCTACTGATCCATTCCTGTTGCACTTGGGTATAGCCTGTCCATTCACGGACATTTTTCAGCATGGTGCCCCAAGAGGCCGACCATGGTAGCCCTGAAATAATCAAAAACAAAACAATGATGGAAATCCAAAAACCCAACACGCTATGCAAGTCTTTCCAAAAAGGGCGGTCTTTACGCTGAAAACGTGGGTAGAGCATACCTGCGGCTTTGAATTTTCCACCTTTGCCCAACCACATGAAGATGCCGGTAAGGATGAGTACGACTGTCCAACCTGCGGCAATTTGCATGATGTGTGAGCCAAGATCACCCAGCATAAACTCACCATGTAAGGCAAAAATCTTGCGGGTAAATTCATCATTTTGATTGATGATTTTCATTACATCCAACGTTTCAGGATGCACATAGACTTTAATCACCTGATCATTCACCGCCAAAATTACACGACCGGCTGCTTCTGAAGAGGGCGGCATTTCATAGGCTGAAAATACGGCATTGGGCACAGCATCCAAAGCTGCTTGGACTTGTTGTGAAGCAGGCTGAACCTGTTGAATACTTAAGTGGTCATAAGGGCGATCGTACCAAGCATCAATTTGGGGTTTAAATAAATAGATTAAGCCGGTACACGACAGCCATAAAATAAAGGGTAAGCAAAATAACCCGGCATAGAAGTGCCAACGCCATACTGTGGTATAGGCTAAGCCCGATTGATGTTTTGACTGCTTGTTAGACGTAGCGTCGGATATAACTGACATAGTGTTCTCACATCAACCCAACCTACCTCATCGTAGATTTGAGTAGGAGGGGGTGATATTGATCAGATCTAATGACCTTTAAAAATGATATTTTGCGCCAAAAGTGAAATTGAACGGCATCGCATAGGATGGAATGGTGGATGTATTGAGATCACCATTGGTGTTGTGGCTGAAGCCTTGATCATAGTAATCACGTGCAAACAAATTCTGCGCAATCGCATACAGTTGAAGTTTAGGCGAGGCTTGATAGTTGACACTAACATCTGCAGTGAATGCACCATCATTGCGTTGTAAGTGTGACGTATCATTCCAATAACTGGCAAAATCACGCAGTTGAACATTCAAATTCAATTTATCTGTGGCTTTCCAAGATGCACCTAAGGTAGCATTCCAAGTGGGAATTTGACCGAGTTGTTGACCTGTTGGACTGACTTTACTTCGGGTAAGCTCAGATTGAGTATAGGTGTAGCCTGCATTAAGATTGATACGATCTGTAACTTGCCAATCTGCCATCAATTCAAAGCCTTGCATTTTTGCATCACCCGCATTGATATATTGGCGCAGATTGCTTGCCGCAGAGACCTCAGTGCGACAGTATTGGTTTGACGGATCACAGCCATTTTGCACAATGGCATAGTCAATATAATCTTTGACTTTGTTATAGAAATAAGTGCCTGAGAAATTGAACTGATTGTGATTGAAATCAAAACCTAATTCAGCGCCTTTGTTGGTCTGTGATTTTAAATCGGTATTCGGAACGGTGTAGTTATTGCCACCAATGAAACTACGGTACATTTGATTGAGACCGGGTGCTGAGAAGTTTTTATACACTGCACCTCGAACATCAAAACTGTCCATTGCATGATATTTAAACCCTAAACGTGGACTAAAATGGTTTTCATCTTGATCAGGTAGAGGGTTGTTAATCTCGCTTTGACCGTATTGACCAAAGGTTTTGGCTTTAGAGGCTTGCCAAAAATCTTCACGTAAGCCCAAAGTAATATCAAGCGGGATGCTGTCAGCACGGTAAAGGGCTTGAGCGAAAATGCCATAAAACTGATGGGTCGCTTCAGCCGTTATATCACCTAAATGACCTGAAGCATTGAAAATATGCAAAGGATCTTTGACATCAATCTGGCGGTAATCCACTCCGAATTTAATGTCATGCAGATTTTTCCAATCGGTTGAGGTGCTGAGTGAGCCGCCAAAACTATCGTATTGCGCTTTTTCTTTTTGACTGATGTTTGAAATGCCATTGAAAGGCGTTGCAAGGGTGTAACCAGCATTAGATACATTTTGGGTTTGCATTTCATTGTACTGATACCAACCCACACTATGTAAATCCCAAGTATTAGAAAGTGCAGTTTTCCCGCTATAGGCGATGCGATAACTGTCCCATTGGTTCTCTGCTTGCGCATACTGCAAACCGTTTTCTTGGGTTTGGCTGGATTGCAATGCTAAAGCATATTCATCGCGTTCCCGTGGGGTATAAACGGCTTTGATATTAAAGGTATCAACTTGAGTTTGGGTTTTGCTCATTTCAGGGTGACGATACTTTTTCGGCGTTTGCCAATAGCCATCGGAATAACTACCGTCATAGCTGAAACCAATTTTCAGTTGGTCTGAAACCTCAAAACCTTGATTCACGCCATAAGTGCTGGTGTTGAAACTGCCATAACTGGCATAAACATCGGTCCCTGATTTTGGGGTGCGGGTGACGATATTAATCACACCGCCCATCGCCATATTGCCCCACAAACTGGTTGCACCCCCGCCACGAATCACTTCAATGCGTTCCACTTGCTCTTTTGGAATCTGCGCCCAATTGATGGTTCTAAAGTAGGGATCATTGGCAGGAATACCATCCAAAAGCACCAAGGTTAAACCATTGGTAGAGGTACCGAAACCACGAATATTCAGCAATTGCCCCGTTGGATGAATCTGCGTTGATAGACGCGCAGGCGCAAACACGCCGGGAATTTTATTGATGATTTGATCAAGACTGGTCTGTGGCGCATTTTGAATTTGTTCATGTTGGATAATCGTGGTGCTCATATCCATATCTTTTAAATCACTGCCACGACTGGCCATGACTGAAATCGACTCAAGTTGATTTAAAGATTTCACCGCAGATGGCTCTGAAGTTTCGGCTGCAAAAGCTGAATGACATGCCAAAATCGCCATCGACAATAGGCTAAATTTAAATACACCGTTCTGTGTGTTCATCATCTTATTCCACCCAAATATTGGGTCATCAATAGAGAAATAGCATTGCTTTACGCCAAAAGCGCAAAACAAGATGAAGGCTTAAATCACCGCGAAAGGGGTGAACACAGAAGAAATCGGCGGGGCTCGATTTGGAAACAGAAACAGATGTAGTTTCTGATGCAATCTAAATGGGTAGATTGTTTGCGGTCGAATGCGAAGGCTGATCAGTGCTGTTAAAAGCACAATCAAGCAAGCCAGCAGTATTGGATCGAAATTGTGTCCAAAGACTAAGCAAAACTTACAATTCGCAAAGGGACTATGAATGGGTTTATCGTGGCTATGCGTTGCATCTACATCTTGATGTGATGTGATCGCATGCGAAGCATGATCAACAGGATGTATAGATACTTGATGATTCATTGCTGCATGGTCAACCACCACAGCTAACTCCTCACATACACCAAAACCTAATTCCGGATGTTTCATCAGGATCGGTGTAATAAAGACAGAAAGCTGCATCAACCATGCAAAGATAGCCAGATAAAAAGGCACTTTCTGAATATTTGAACGCAAAGCGGGAATCATCTTTGGAGCAAAGGAGAGTGTGAATTATATTGTTTTTGCACTGGGGATAAAAGCACAAAATGGCAAGGCGATATTTTTCAACATTAAAAGGTTCATCTTCTTGAGCAGTACTCCTGATTAAGTTTTTATAATTAAAGGGATAAAAATTGAAAAAAAGGAATTCAATGATCTGAAAACATTTTGTGAAGAATTTGACACAGCATTTGAAAATGTCGCATTTTATTTAGATTCAAGCATAAAGATTATCAATTGATATAAATCTCTTTATAATGTTGTCATTCTTATTCATACAGCATGTCTTACTCAAAAGCATGTTGAACTGAAGCCATATTTTCTATTCATATTTTTAAGTCCATTTTCATGAACGATATATCAGTCGTTTCATGTTTTGAACTCTTATTTGTCCATGAAGTGACACATAAGAATATTTAGGTGCCCGCATGGAAATCAAAGTCAATTATCTTGACAATCTTCGCCAAGAAGCCAAGTTTGACGACTTCTCAGTGATTGCAGATCAACCGATTCGCTATAAAGGCGATGGCTCTGCGCCCGGTCCATTTGACTACTTTCTCGCATCTTCTGCGCTGTGTGCGGCGTATTTCGTCAAAGTATATTGCGCAGCGCGAGATATTCCGACAGACAATATTCGTTTATCGCAAAACAATATTGTTGATCCTGAAAATCGCTATAAACAAATTTTTAAAATTCAGGTCGAGCTTCCTGCTGATATTTCTGAAAAAGATCGTCAAGGGATTTTACGTTCGATTGACCGTTGTACGGTAAAGAAAGTCATCCAAACGGGTCCTGAGTTTGTGATTGAGGAAGTCGAAAGTATTGACTCAGATGCACAAGCCTTGCTGATGCCAAGTCTAGCTTCTGAGCATAAAACCATGATTCCGGGTAAAGATTTACCTTTGGAAGAAACCATTGCCAATATGTCAGGTATTTTGGCCAATCTAGGAATGAAGATTGAAATTGCCTCTTGGCGCAATATTGTACCGAACGTATGGTCATTGCATATCCGAGATGCACAATCACCAATGTGTTTCACCAATGGTAAAGGTTCAACCAAAGAAAGTGCATTGGCATCTGCTCTAGGTGAGTTTATTGAGCGTCTGAACTGTAATTTCTTCTATAACGATCAGTTTTGGGGTGAAGAAATTGCCAATGCGCCGTTCGTACATTACCCAGATGAAAAATGGTTCCAGCCGGGTCCAAATGGTGAATTGCCTGCTGAAATCTTAGATGAACATACACTCGCTATTTATAACCCTGATGATGAGCTGTTAGGCACGCATTTGTATGACACCAACTCAGGCAATACAGCGCGTGGCATTTGTTCATTACCTTTTATGCGTCAGTCCGATGGTGAAACGGTGTATTTCCCCTCCAATTTGATTGAAAATCTATACTTATCCAACGGGATGAGCGCAGGTAATACGTTAGAAGAAGCACAAGTGCAATGCTTGTCGGAAATCTTTGAACGTGCGGTAAAACGTCAAATCTTGGAAGGGGAAATCGCACTTCCGGATGTCCCAGAAGAGGTCTTGGCGAAATACCCAAGCATTGTTGAGGGCATTAAAGGGCTGGAAGAGCAAGGTTTCCCTGTGTTGGTCAAAGATGCCTCACTAGGTGGTCAATTCCCGGTAATGTGCGTGACTCTGATGAACCCACGTACCGGTGGTGTATTTGCGTCTTTTGGTGCGCATCCGAGTTTTGAAGTTGCGCTTGAGCGTAGTTTGACCGAGCTTTTACAAGGGCGTAGTTTTGAGGGTTTAAATGACCTACCAAAACCAACCTTTAGCTCAAATGCGGTGACTGAACCAAATAACTTTGTTGAGCATTTTATTGATTCAAGTGGCTTAGTATCTTGGCGTTTCTTCTCTGCAAAATCAGACTATGACTTTGTAGAATGGGATTTCACTGCTGAAGGTGAACATGCCAATGCTGAAGAAGCGGCTACGATGTTTAGTATCTTGGAAGACTTGGGTCATGAAGTGTATATGGCGGTGTACAAGCATTTAGGTGCGACTGCATGCCGTATTTTGGTGCCGGGTTATTCAGAAGTATATTTGGTCGAAGACTTGGTTTGGGACAACACCAACAAAGCTTTGCTTTACCGAGAAGATATCTTGAATTTACACCGTTTGGATGATGAGCAATTAGAGGCTTTAGTTGAGCGTCTTGAAGAATGTGATTCAGATGACTATACCGAAATCAAAACTTTGATCGGCATTGAGTTTGATGACAATACCGTTTGGGGTCAAATGACCATTCTTGAACTGAAATTGCAGATTTATTTAGCATTGCAACAGTTTGAAGAAGCGAAAGATTTGGTTGAAGCGTTCCTACAGTTCAATACCAATACCGTTGAACGAGGTCTATTCTATCAATGCTTAAATGTGGTGCTTGAAGTTGAACTCGATGAAGAAATGGACATCGCTGACTATCAGTACAACTTCAAGCGTATGTTTGGTGAAGAGCGACTGAATGCTGCTTTAGGTTGTGTTGATGGAAGTGTACGTTTTTATGGCCTAACCGAAACCAATATGCAGCTCGAAGGGCTTGATCGTCATCTACGTCTGATTGATAGTTACAAAAAATTGCATAATGCACGTGCTAAATCGGCGAACTTGGCTTAAATGTAAATGCTTTAGTTAGAATCTCTTAATGAGCCCAAATTAAACCTTTGGGCTTATTTTTTATCATTTTTTTTGAGTAATATAACCCGTATTGATATGGTTTATGGGTGACAAAACAAGTAATTTCATGTAACATAAAGTTATCAATAAATATAAATATGTAAATACAATGAAAATATTATTGACGCTTATTTCATGTTCAGGGTTGTTGACGGCAGGCTATTGGGGGCATGTCAGTTATGACCAGAAAAGAATAAAACAGATAGATCAGGTTATTCCGAATCCATCCAATAAACCACAGACGATTAAAAGTGAAAATATGTTTGAAAAACAAAGTCGAATTTATTCCATGTGATCAATACTTTAGATTTATGAGGATTTATGCTGCCGATTTCTCGCATAGGGCTTGAGCAATAATGCGTTTAAAGTGATTACTTTGCAAAACACTATGTTATAATTTGTATATCGAATCTGATAGTTAATGTATGGCCTGTGGGCGATACAAATAAAATGTTTAGGCTGCTATAGGCAGCTTTTTTAATTGTATTTTATTTATCGGAACTGTCATTTGGGTACGTTTTTTGAATGTATTATTTGTGCACTTGATGCCAATAATCCATTTTATTAATGATCTAAAGTTACTTAACACATAGCTCAAACTCAAACAGGGGCTCAATAATGACAAATCCAAATCCTTCAGCGGGTTTGCTTGAACGCTTATTTAAACTGAGCGAGAACAAGACCACTTTTAGAACAGAAGTGATCGCAGGTGTAACCACATTCTTAACCATGTGTTACATCATCATTGTAAACCCATTGATTCTGTCTGAAACAGGAATGGATCATGGTGCGGTATTTGTTGCTACCTGTTTAGCAGCAGCCATTGGTTGTATGGTGATGGGGATCGTCGCGAACTATCCGATCGCTTTAGCGCCAGGCATGGGCTTAAATGCTTACTTTACCTATTCCGTCTGTATTGGTATGGGCATTCCTTGGCAAACGGCATTGGCTGCTGTGTTTATGTCGGGTTTGGTGTTTATTGCCATCAGCATGTTTAAAATTCGTGAAGCGATTGTCAATGCAATTCCGATGTCTTTGAAGTTCGCCATTGGTGGCGGGATTGGTTTATTCCTTGCCTTAGTTGCACTGAAAAATGCCGGCATTATTGTCGATAATCAAGCCACTTTGGTGGGCTTAGGTGACATTAAAGAACCAAAAGTATTGTTGGCATTATTGGGCTTTTTCCTTGTGGTGGTGATGCATCACTTTAAGGTTCGTGGCGCCATTATTATCAGTATTTTGGTGGTTACAGGTTTAGCTACAGCATTAGGCATTAATGAGATCCAAGGCGTTGTGGGTTCAATTCCGTCTATTGCGCCAACGTTCTTGCAAATGGATTTTAGCGGTCTATTTACGGCCAGTATGGTCGGCGTGATCTTCGTATTTTTCTTGGTGGATTTGTTTGACTCAACTGGTACTTTGGTGGGTGTAACTCATCGTGCAGGTTTGTTAAAAGATGGTAAGTTACCGCGTTTGAAAAAAGCATTATTTGCTGACTCAACTGCGATTGTGGCAGGGGCTGCACTCGGAACTTCATCAACGACCCCATATATTGAATCTTCTGCAGGCGTGGCAGCCGGTGGTCGTACAGGCTTAACCGCTGTTGTGGTGGGTGTCATGTTCCTGTTGTGCTTGTTCTTGGCACCATTGGCACAATCTGTCCCAGGTTTTGCAACTGCACCA
This sequence comes from Acinetobacter lanii, assembly GCF_011578285.1. Classification (NCBI taxonomy): domain Bacteria; kingdom Pseudomonadati; phylum Pseudomonadota; class Gammaproteobacteria; order Moraxellales; family Moraxellaceae; genus Acinetobacter; species Acinetobacter lanii. The sequence goes on from NZ_CP049916.1 coordinate 1,123,007, forward strand.
GCATTGCTGTTTGTGGGTGTACTCATGATTCAAGGCATTACCCATATTGATTGGGATGATGTGACTGAAGCCGTACCTGCATTTTTAACCATCGTATTTATGCCGTTTGCATATTCAATTGCTGATGGTATTGCAATGGGCTTTATCAGCTATGCACTGGTGAAATTATTCACAGGTAAGGCAAAAACTGTACCGTATATGGTGTGGATTATTGCGGTGCTTTGGGTGATTAAGTTTATGGCATTTGGCGGTTAAGGTTGTCGAAGTACAAAAAGGGCGTAAACGAGTTTTGCGCCTTTTTTACATCTAGATGCTGTGTATCATAGACAATATATTGTGGTTAGATTGAGGAATAAACAATGAATCAAAGAGCGCTCATTCAAGCATTACCCAAGGCAGAGTTGCATGTGCATATTGAAGGGACATTTGAGCCTGAACTCATGTTTGCTATAGCACAGCGTAATCAGATTGAAATTCCATATAAAAGCATTGAAGAAGTCAAACAAGCCTATAACTTTCATAACTTGCAATCGTTTCTCGATATTTATTATGCAGGTGCAAATGTCTTAATTCATGAGCAAGATTTTTACGATTTAGCTTGGGCATATTTTAAGAAATGCGCTGAAGATCATGTGGTGCATACTGAAATGTTCTTCGATCCGCAAACCCATACCGATCGAGGTGTACCTTTCGGCATAGTGATCAATGGATTACAACGTGCCTGTAATGATGCGCAAGCTCAGTTTGGGATTAGCTCGCATTTGATCATGTGTTTCTTGCGTCATTTAAGTGAAGAGGCGGCATTTGAAACTTTAGAGCAGGCGCTACCGTATAAAGACCAAATCATCGCGGTGGGATTAGATTCGAGTGAAGTGGGTCATCCGCCATCGAAGTTTGAACGTGTCTTTGCCAAAGCACGTGAAGCAGGTTTTTTGGTGGTGGCACATGCCGGTGAGGAAGGTCCTGCTGAATATGTGTGGGAAGCGCTAGATTTGCTTAAAGTGAATCGAATTGATCATGGTGTACGTTCAGAAGAAGATCCTGTGTTGATGCAACGCTTGATTGCAGAGAAAATGCCACTTACGGTTTGTCCACTCAGTAACTTAAAACTTAAAGTGGTCGATGATATGCAGCAGCATAATATTCACCGCTTGTTGCAGCAAGGTGTGCATGTCACAGTCAATTCTGATGATCCATCTTATTTTGGTGGTTATATGAATGATAATTTCTATGCCATTGCTGAGGCTTTGGATCTGAGTAATGATGAGTTAAAGCAATTGGCGATCAATTCGTTTGAAGCGTCATTTATCTCTGAACAGCAAAAACAAGCATGGTCAGAACGTATTCATGCACTTTAAGCTAAGCGCAATATTATCATGAAGGGTGTTTGATACACCTGTGTTTTAAAGAAGGTAAAGCTGTGAAAAAATTATTGACTTGTGCTGTGGTCATGCTCGGGATATTATCGGGCTGTCATTCAACTGACTCGAATGGTCACAATAAAACGCTTTCACAGAAGATGTTACGCCCAGTCATTGCGCATGAATGTCAATCTGAGTTAACGAAGTCAAAAGTATGGAAGGCTTCAAGTTTGTTTTTGGCAAAAGATACACAAACTCAAATTAAGGATCAGGCCTGTGCGTGTGTCAGTGAACATGCGTTAGACGACGTTGCCACCAGTCAAATTTTGAAAGCGACAGTAAGCGAGACTGCAAAAAATGAATTGGTTCGTCAGGCTGTGGTGAATAGCCTTTCAGGCTGTTTACAAGATACCTTGCAGACGCTGTAAATTTGATGCAAGTCATGATTAATCAAGAAAAAAGCCTAAATTCAATTTAGGCTTTTTTCTTGGCTAAAAGACGAGAGCTAGGTCAGTCTTTAGGTTGCTGGGTCATACTGCGCAGGATATGATCACGATCAATAAAATGATGCTTCAGTGCAGCCAACACATGTCCAACGATCAGTAAGCCGACCGTCCAAGATAAATACACATGTAGTGGTTTAACAACAGCTAAAAGTTCAGGATTGTCTTGAACCATGCGAGGAATTTCAAATAAATACAAGACTGGTGCAGGGTGTCCAGCACTCCAGCTATATAAACAACCTGTGACAGGCATGGCAATCAGCATCATATATAAAATCAAATGACCGGCATGTGCTGCCTTTTGCATTGTAGGTGACATGGAGTCAGGCAGTTTCGGTGCAGGATGGGTATAGCGCCAGAAAATTCGTATTGCCACTAAAAAGATAATGGTCGTGGCAATATTTTTATGTAAGGTAATCACTTGACCTTTAAAGCTACCATCAGCGTCATAGCTTAAGAAATTACCGCTATAAAAACCAATGATCCAAGCCACAATAAAAATGAGCGCCATGAGCCAATGCAGCACTTGCGCAGTGCGTGTGTAATATTGAGTATTATTCGACATTATGTAGATTCAAATATATTTTAATCGCTCAATACTAAATCAATCTTTTTCCTTTAAGAAGTTGAGTTTTAGAACAGTGTGTTGATGATCTGCAACGCACAAAATGCATTAAAAATGTTCGTGTGATCATTCAACACAAAATAGAGATTCCTTAACTCAGCAACTTTGTGCAAAATACCGCATATTCTTTTATCAACTCAGGATAAAACTGTGAAAAAATTAATCGCTGCGCTTATTCCAATGGCTTTTGCTTTGTCTGCATGTGTAACCGATACCACAGGTACTGCTGCAACAGGTACAACGACAGGTTTGGGTAATGGTTTGGCTATGACGGCTATTAAAATTGGCGTACAAGCGAAATGTGCATCTGAAATCAACAACAATACTTATTGGAAAACCGGTTCTAAATTGTTAACCGAAACTCAAGCCACTGAGTTACAAACTGAAGTGTGTTCATGTGTTGCGGACAAAGCAACTTCAAGCGTATCTGCTGCTGATTTGGTTGTGGCCGCGATGGATAAATCATCTCAAGCAACCCTTGCAACACGTGTGGTATCAAGCACATTGAATGCATGTGTGGTTGAAACGTTAAAAAACTAAGCGCAGGCTAAGTTTTTAAAATCACGATCTTAAGTGCTCTGATCTTGTTTGAAACATGATTAGATTGATGCTTAAGGTCGTTTTTTATGGTTGAGGAAAAGATATGTTGGTAGCGGGTGCAGATGAAGCAGGGCGCGGACCTTTGGTGGGTTCGGTGGTTGCTGCGGCAGTCATTTTAGATCCAAATAACCCGATTGAAGGGTTAAATGATTCGAAAAAACTCACAGAAAAAAAGCGTGAAAAACTATTTATCGAGATTCAGGAAAAAGCCTTGGCTTGGGCAATTGCTGAAGCAAGTGCGGCTGAGATTGATGAGCTGAATATTTTACAAGCATCGTTGCTGGCTATGCGCCGTGCAGTTGAGCAACTTGATATTCAACCTGAGCATGTCTTGGTTGATGGCAATAAAGTTCCACAAGGTTTGCAGATGGGTTGTGATGCGATTGTGGGGGGGGATGCCTTACATGCTGAGATTTCTGCTGCCAGTATTTTGGCAAAAGTAACGCGTGACCATCAGATGATCGAATTAGATCGCCAGTATCCGCAATTTGGTTTCGCTAAGCACAAAGGTTATCCAACCAAGGCGCATTTTGAAGCAATCGCTGAACATGGGGTGATTGATCAGCATCGTCGTAGTTTTGGACCGGTTAAAAAAGCTTTAGGTTTATAATTGATGATATTGATCAACTCATTCATTTACTAAAATTTTTTGGATGAAATTTAGTCAAATTTAAAGCGGCTAAGTAGCCGCTTTAGGATCTAAGAACGAGTCAACTTAACGGTTGAAATCGTTCTGAGGTTGAACAAAATTTTCTTCTTCAAAAGAAGGTTGGTAATCTTGGTCTAAGTGCTGCAAATGCTCGTGCATTGCACGTTCATGTTGAATTCGTTGATAGATTTCTTCACGGTGTACAGATACTTCTTTTGGTGCATTCACACCAATACGCACTTGATTGCCTTTGACACCAAGTACAGTAACACTGACTTGATCCCCAATCATTAAAGTTTCACCAACACGACGGGTGAGAATCAGCATGTTTATCTCCTTGCTTAAACGCTAAACCTGCGATAGTTTTTCAAAAAGCGACAATAACAACCTCAGCATTAGGCCTAATTTTAACAGAAAATTGTGACGAAATATGCACTTCGAACAATACTGAATCAATTATCCCAACAATTTAAGGTCTAATATAACAGAGCCACCATAGTAAAAACTATAGTGGCTCTGATTATTTATTCATCTTTATAACTAAGTTTTAGCTATAAGCACGAAATTATGCGCGTGCGCTAGACTCACCTGACTCACGGTCTAAACCGAAAGCGGTATGCAATGCACGAACAGCAAGCTCTAAATACTTTTCATCAATGATCACAGAAATTTTGATTTCAGAAGTCGAAATCATCAAAATGTTAATGCCTTCATCAGCAAGGGCAGTGAACATTTTGCTTGCTACGCCTGCGTGAGAACGCATGCCGACACCCACGATTGACACTTTAACAATGTCATCACGAGTCGCAACTTCACGCGCACCAATTTCTTTTGCTGTTGCTTCAAGAATCGCTTTGGCTTTTGCAAGTTCACCACGGTTGACTGTAAACGTGAAGTCAGTTGTTCCATCTTCTTCAACATTTTGAATAATCATGTCGATTTCGATGTTGGCATCGCCAATTGGGCACAAAATTTTAGATGCAATTCCTGGTTCGTCTGGCACACCAAGAATTGTTAATTTTGCTTCATCACGGTTAAACGCGATACCTGAGATAATTGGTTGTTCCATGTTGTCTTCCGCTTCAGTGGTGATTAGTGTCCCGACATTTTTTTTGAAATCTTCATCGAATGCGCCATCATCGTCATTATCAAAACTTGATAATACACGTAAAGGCACTTGGTATTTGCCTGCAAATTCAACTGAACGAATTTGTAAAACTTTTGAACCTAACGATGCCATTTCCAGCATTTCTTCAAAAGAAATACGGTCAATCTTTTTCGCTTTTGGTGCAACGCGTGGGTCAGTGGTATAAACACCATCCACGTCTGTATAAATTTGGCATTCATCGGCTTTCAGTGCTGCAGCCAGTGCAACGCCTGAAGTATCTGAACCACCACGACCTAAAGTTGTGGTGTTGCCATTTTCATCAAAGCCTTGGAAGCCAGCCACCACAAGTACACGACCTGCATCTAGGTTTTCCGTCAATACATCAGTATCGATGGATTCAATGCGGGCTTTGTTAAATGAGCTGTCTGTCTTAATACCAACTTGGCGACCTGTTAGCGATTTTGCATCCACGCCAATCGACTTGAGCGCCATTGCTAACATAGAAATCGTAACCTGTTCACCGGTAGAGACCATTTGGTCAATTTCACGGGGATCAGGGGTTTCGGTAATGGCTTTCGCTAAAGCAAGTAAGCGATTGGTTTCGCCACTCATTGCTGATACAACCACCACGACTTTGTGACCGTGATCATGCCAACGCTTTACACGACGAGCAACATTTAAAATGCGCTCGGGAGTACCCATTGAGGTACCACCATATTTTTGTACGATTAATGCCATAGTTGTTCCATAAGAGCCATGACCCTGACACAACCTTTGTCAGGGTCCGTTACACAAAAAGTGAAGTCTTATTTTGCTGCCAGCCAAGCTGAAAGATCAGCCATAACAGGAGCAAACTTCTCGTTCAGTGGCGCGCCACCTTGTGCCAAGTCAGGTTTACCACCACCTTTACCACCAAGCTCAGTCGCTAAGTGTTTAATGATGTCACCTGCTTTAATAGAAGCAGTGAAGTCTTTTGCGACAGAAGCGATTAAGCTGACTTTATCACCCTCTACGCCTGCTAACACAATCACTGCATTTTCTAATTTAGATTTCACACCATCATGTAGGTTACGAAGTGATTTCGCATCCATGTTTTGAACAGTGGTGATCAGCGTTTGACGACCTGCAATGTCTTGAACTTGGCTTAAAAGTTCAGCTGCTTGGAAGTGCGCTAATTTTTGATTCAATTGATCAATTTGTTTTTGCAGGCTCGATGCTGTTTCAACAATTGCTTCAACTTTATCTAAAGTTTGATCTTTCTGTGCTTTCAAAATCCCATTGATCATATGGATATCACGATCGGCCTTTTGCGAAGCTTCAACGGCTTTGGTTCCTGTCACAGCTTCGATACGACGTACACCTGCTGCAACACCACCTTCAGAGGTGATCTTGAACAGACCGATGTCGCCTGTACGTTTAACGTGAATACCACCACAAAGCTCGATGGAGAAGTTTTTCTCATCAATGACTGAACCCATTGAAAGTACGCGAACTTCTTCACCATATTTCTCACCGAACAGCATCATCGCACCTTTGGCTTTTGCAGATTCGATATCAAGCAGTTCAGTGGTCACTTCAGTGTTTGCAATCACTTCAGCATTGACTAAACGTTCAATTTCTTGAAGCTGTTCAAACGTCACCGGTTGATCATTGGCAAAGTCGAAACGTAAAACGTCAGAGGCTACCAAAGAGCCTTTCTGTTGAACGTGCGTACCCAAAACTTGGCGTAGGGCAGCATGAAGAAGATGCGTTGCAGAGTGGTTACGTGCAGTCGCAGCACGGATATCCGCTTTTACAGTCGCTTCAACAGATTGAGTCGCTTTTAAGCTACCCATGGTCACGATACCTTGGTGTACAAATGCACCACCTGATTTCTTGGTATCTTGAACTTCAAAAATACCCGTATCGTTTTTGAAGAGACCTGTATCACCGATTTGACCACCGCTTTCTGCATAGAAAGGCGTTTGGTTCAGTACGATGAGTGCTTCGTCACCTTCGACCACTTCGTCGACTTGCTCGCCATCTTTGTAGATCGCAACAATTTGACCTTGACCTTGAGTTGCATCATAACCATCAAACTGAGTATCGCCTTCAACATTGACAATGCTGTTGTAGTCGATTGCGAACTTACCGGCATCACGGGCACGCTGACGTTGCGCTGCCATTTCAACTTCAAAACCCGCTTCATCAATGGTTAACTCACGTTCACGCGCGATGTCAGCAGTTAAGTCCGTTGGGAAGCCGTAAGTGTCATAAAGCTTAAATACAGTTTCACCTGGAATCACAGAACCTTTTAGATTTGCCAATTCACCTTCAAGCAATTTCAAACCTTGCTCTAAAGTTTTTGCAAATTGTTCTTCTTCTTTCAGTAATTGCGCTTCGATACGTGCTTTGTTGGCTTCCAGTTCAGGATAAGCGGCACCCATCACGTCAATCAAAGGTTGCAACATTTTGTGGAAGAATGAACCGGTCGCACCGAGTTTGTTACCGTGACGTACGGCACGACGGATGATACGACGAAGGACATAACCACGACCTTCGTTAGACGGGTTTACGCCATCAGCGATCAAGAAGCAGCATGAACGTGCATGGTCAGCCACAACTTTTAAAGATGCAGGGTAATCAACCGGTTTGTTTTCTGCTTGTGCTTTTGCTTCAAGTTCAGACGTATCTAAACCAATGATTTCTGCAGCAGCTTTCAATAGGTTTTGGAACAGATCGATTTCGTAGTTTGAGTTGACGTGTTGTAAAACTGCAGAAATACGCTCTAAGCCCATACCTGTATCCACAGAAGGAGCAGGAAGTGGGTGGAGTACGCCATCAGCAGTACGGTTGAACTGCATGAACACGTTGTTCCAGATTTCGATGAAACGGTCGCCATCTTCTTCAGGTGTGCCTGGTAGGCCACCCCAGATGTGATCACCATGGTCATAGAAGATTTCCGAACATGGACCACAAGGACCTGTGTCACCCATTGCCCAGAAGTTGTCTGATGCGTATTGACCGCCTTTATTATCGCCAATGCGGATAATACGGCTAGCGTCTAAGCCAACATCTTTGTTCCAGATATCAAAAGCTTCATCATCGGTGTGATAAACAGTGACATAAAGTTTATCTTTAGGAAGTGCTAACCAATTGTCACCGGTTAGGAATTCCCAAGCAAAAGTAATGGCATCACGTTTGAAGTAATCACCAAAAGAGAAGTTACCTAACATTTCAAAGAAAGTATGGTGACGCGCAGTATAACCAACGTTGTCTAAGTCGTTGTGTTTACCACCTGCACGTACGCATTTTTGTGATGATGTTGCGCGTACATAATCGCGTTTTTCCAAGCCAAGGAAGCAGTCTTTAAACTGGTTCATACCGGCATTGGTAAACAATAAAGTCGGGTCATTGGCTGGTACCAGAGAACTCGACGCGACACGTGTATGCCCTTGCGATTCAAAGTAGCGCAAAAATGCTTCACGGATTTCAGCTGATGTCATAAAACGAGTACTCACAACCAAGTCACTCCATATTTCGTATTGGCGAATAGTGTGTCTGGATAAAATCATTGCAAAATGATCTGTTTCCGCACACTGGGCTTAAAATTTTCAAACGCCAAATTATAACGGAAAATGTAATGCGCACCAATGATTTTGAACTTGATCGGTGACAATAATATTTAAAGATATTTTTTATACAGTGTTTAACAAAAATGATAAACCCTTGATGCAGAGAGATTGAGCGAGTTTGGTGCATTTGTGCAGATTTTAGTCTCAAAATTGCCCTAAAATAGCAAAATTATCATTATGAAAATAAAGAATTAATCCGATAAAAATAATTTATAAGTCAATAAATAAGCACTAATGCCGAGAATTCCATCTCTGTTAAGAATTTCTGTCTGTAATGCAGCGAAATCTATTAACATAGGGCAGTGGTGAGATCTTTTCACAAGCATTTAAAGGGTATCGAATGCAACGAGTTGCGATAAATGGGTTTGGGCGGATTGGACGTAATGTATTGCGTGCTTGGTTTGAGCAACCTAAACAGTTTGGGTTTGAAATTGTCGCAATCAATGATGTGGCTGATGTTGATACCTTGCTTCACTTATTTAAGTACGATACGACGCATGGGCGTTTTCAAGGTCAGGTTGAACTGTGCTACCACAACCAACAGGCGTATTTACAGATTTCAACGCCGAAAGCGCAGCTAAATGTGCAGGTGTTGAATCAAGCAGATCCAGCGCAATTGCCGTGGGCTGAGCTAAAGGTTGATGTGGTTTTAGAATGTACTGGACTGTTCCGTTCACGAGCTGCTGCAACCCAACATTTAACCGCGGGCGCAAAACGGGTGATTATTGGGGCTGCCCCTTTCGATACGGTGGATGCGTCAATTGTGTATGGGGTGAATCATCAAGAGGTCAAAGCAACAGATCGGATTATTTCGAGTGTGTCATGTACTACGCAGGCTTTGGTGCCTTTGGTGAAAATCATTGATGATGCGTTTGGCATTGAAACGGCATTGATGACTGAGATTCATGCAGTGACGGCAGATCAATCGGTGTTGGATCATGCGCATCGTGATTTAAGACGTGCCCGTGCTTCAGGACAAAATATTATTCCGACCACGTCATCTGCATTGGGTGCACTTAAAAATGTCATGCCTAAGATGTCAGATCGAATTGATGGTTACTCGATTCGCGTGCCGACCATTAATGTCGCAGCGATTGATTTAACTTTTGTTTCCCAATCTGCGATTGATTCAATGCGTTTAAATGAAGCATTGGTGCAAGCCGCACGACATGACTATGCTGAGATTATGGATGTCACTGATGAACCTTTGGTGTCCTCAGACTTTAATCACTCGCCTTATTCTTTAATTGTGGATTTAACCCAAACCTTAGTCGTTGGCAAACAGGCAAAAGTCTATGCGTGGTATGACAATGAATGGGGTTATGCCAACCGCTTATTGGATTTATGTGAGTCGTTTCAGTAGAGATTAACATTTTTAAAGATTAAACGATTCGCTCAAGAATAAAAGCAGGGGGTTGAAGTCACTTAAGATGCAAGCATGCGCTTAGACTTAAGGATGGGCTAAAAAGTTCAAGCCTGCTGCCTACTAAGTGAAATCAAAAGATTCAAGCTTGTGCTGTTAGATAAAAAATAAAAGGGGAAGAAGTGAATGCTGACGATATGGATTTTGGTGGTGCTGGTGATCGCGGTGACAGTCCTGTTTTGGATATTGATCAAAGATCAGAAACAGCGCGCAATACAACAGCACCATTTGGCAAATCTTGCTGACATGGAAAGCAAAGTAGATGGCCTGACCCATAATCTGCACAAGACCTTGGAAATTATGCAGGACTTGGCTAAAAAGATGCACGTCCAACAAGCGCTATTAGATCAAAGCACCGCGAAGATAAAACAACTTGAACTGCAAAATGTGGAATTGGTTAAAGTGATGACGCAATCGATTCAGTCTAAAAAGTAAAATATTGTTTTACCTAATTGCTTGATACTTAATCTTGTTGAGATTTAAACCAATATCAAACGTAATAGCGCAGCCGATAGCATACTGATGCCCACCGTAGGCAGTAAAGAAAAGCGACTCGCTGCAAACAGGGTAATCGCCATTGCGATCAAATCTGCCGGATTGTCTTTAACGAAATAAGGTGCAATCACGGAGATTAAGACACAGCCGGGCACCACTTCCAAAATTCGACGTTGTTTAACCGTTAATGTTTTATTTTTCAGTAACACATAGCCGAGTACGCGCGTAATATAGGTGGTGAATGCAATAAAAACAATCGCGATAAGGGTGCTGGTATGGATCATGATGCTTCTCCCGAATGGTCTTGAATCGCGTCTTTGTGATCAGAATCATCATGCTCATCAATCAGGATAAACGCAGAAAGAATGCCACTGATCGCACCAATCGGTACATACCATCCTGCGGGTAAATATAAATACGCTAATGCTGCTGCAATCAGGCTGACCAACCATGGGCGTGCTGCACGTACCCCTTTCCACATACTGCGTAATAACACCAAAAACACAGCAGGAAAAGCCATGTCAAAACCAAAGCGACTAATATCACCCAGCACTGGCCCGATGACTGCCCCTAAAGTGGTAAATCCGAGCCACATCACATACAGGGCAAAGCATAGGCCTGCATAAAAGGGCATGCTAAACGCATGTTGATATCCCATTTTTTGTTGATTTTTTTGCGCATCGGCGAAGCTCACCGCCCAACTTTCATCAACCATAAAAAATAAAGCGCCAAACACGGTTTTATTGGGTAAGTGACGAAGATAGGGCACAAGACTTGCCCCCATCAATAAATGACGGCTATTGATCAAAAAAGTAATAAACATCAGCATCAATAAATGCGGGGGCTGTGTCCATACTTCCAAAATCGCAAATTCCGAGCCACCTGCAAAGTTCAAGCCCGTCAATAATGATAGTTCTAGTGTGCTAAAGCCTTTTTGGACTGCTTGCGCGCCCAAAACCAAGGCAAAAGGAATAATCCCAAGCAGCATGGGAATCGAAGTTTTCACGCCACGTTTAAATTCGGAAAACTCATACAATGCAAGTCGATGTTGGGTGCTTTGTCTAAAGGTAAACATGCAAATATCTAGATCGGGTAGAACAGCGCTATTTTATTTTGATTAGGCTAGCAGAAGGTGTTTAATTTAGCTTATTCTGGTTTTAATTCGCGATATAATTTCATTCATAGTTTAAAATGCGCAATTTTATTGCTTAATTTTAATATGATGTGAAACATAGCTTGGTAGATGAGTAAAAATGATGGATCAGATTGATAAGAAAATTTTAAACGCCCTACAGCGCAATGGAAAATTGCAGAACAATGAACTGGCACAATTGGTGGGACTCTCACCCTCACCATGTTTACGTCGGGTGAAGCAACTCGAAGAAGAGGGGGTGATTGATCGATATGTTGCACTGCTTAATCCACAGAAGATCGATTTGGGTTTAACTGTGTTCGCCCGAATATGGCTCAAAGGGCAAGATGCCAAAACCGTGAATGCTTTTGTCGATGCCATTCAAACTATGCCAGAAGTGGTCGAATGTCAGCTCATGGCAGGCGATTGTGATTTCTTTTTAAGAATTGTGGTGGGTGATTTGGAAGATTATCGCCGTTTTCAAATTCATCATTTGACCCAAATTCCAAGTGTGCAAAATGTCAAAACTGAAATTCCCTTACAAACCGTTAAGAAGACCACAGAGTTACCTTTGGGCTAGCTGATCGTTTTGGGTTGAAATGTATTTACTGCAAATTGAATCATCGAATGACAATAAAAAGTTCAATTGGATATTTTTAATCCATTAAATCCTCTTAAGAAGCCATAAATATGGGGGATTAATCTTCTAAAATTTTAACGATAGGTATAAAGTCAAATCTAAGCTGCTGTTAAATCGATTATTTGGCGAAGCCTGATTAAATCTGCTTAAAACAGTGAACAGTCGGTTAAAAATTGCCGATGTTTTCTTTAAAAGTCAGGTGCAGAGCCAAAACTATCGTGGTAGACTAGGAGAAATCGGGTGTGTTCCCGATTTTTTTATGCGGGTTCGTTCCGCACTGACAGGATTTAGGTTTACAACATGCCCATTTCAGAGACATGGTTATTACCTGATGGTGTAGCTGATGTGTTACCAGAACAGGCGCAAGTGATTGAAACTTTGCGTCGTGATGCCTTAGATTTCCTTGCATCTCGAGGTTATCAATTGGTGTACACGCCATTTATCGAATACATCGAATCTCTTTCTTCTCTTTCAGAATCAAATCAAGACTTAGATTTAGCCACGTTTAAAGTGATCGATCAATTATCAGGTCGTTTGCTTGGTGTACGTGCCGATATGACGCCACAAGTTGCTCGAATCGATGCTCACGTTCATCCAGTGGTGGGTGTGGCACGTTACTGCTATGCAGGCACTGTATTGCATACTAAGCCTCAAGGCTTTAATACCACACGTGCGCCTTTACAGTTGGGTGCAGAGTTGTTTGGTTCAGACAGTATCGATGCTGACGTCGAGATGATTGACGTGATGTTGAACTTACTGAAAACGACGCAGAATCATGAAGGGATCCATCTCGATTTAGGTCATGTGGGTTTATTCCGTAGTTTGGTCAAGCACGCAAAACTCAGCAAAGCAACTGAACGTCAGTTATCTGATTTGTATCAGCGTAAAGCGTTACCTGAATTGGCAGAATTCACTGCAAGCTTGAAATTTGGTCAAGATTTTTATGTATTGGGTCGCTATGCAAGTGATCTTGATACGCTTGAAGCCAAATTAAGTGGTGAAGTTTTTGAAAATCACCAATTCAAACAAGCCTTTGATGCATTGAAAGCGACCAAAGCTGAAATTCAAGCACGTTGGCCTGATTTAGATATTGGTATTGATGTTGTAGAACTTCGTTCATATCACTATCACACAGGTTTAATGTATGCCGTATATGCGCCAAACCGTGCAGCCCCATTGGCTCAAGGTGGACGTTATGATGGTATTGGTGAACACTTTGGTCGTGCACGTCCTGCAACAGGTTTCTCTTGTGACTTATATGCGTTAAAAACAAGTCAGCTTGAACCTGTGAGTGTGGTGGTTGCACCGAAAGGAACACAAACAGATTTAGTGAAAGCCATTGAGCAGACACGAGCATTAGGCTTTAGTGTGGTTCAATTGTTAGGTAATGATGACCCTCAATCTATTCCACATGCGACGCATCAATTGGTGCAACAAGCAGGTGAGTGGGTCGTTACACATATTTAATCGCTTATCTAATCATTGTTAGGTAAGTTTCAAATTTCAACAGCATGATGCAATGAGGCTATTATGGGCAAGAATGTTGTGGTACTGGGTACCCAATGGGGCGACGAAGGTAAAGGTAAAATCGTTGACCTGCTCACTGATCAAGCGGCTGCGGTTGTTCGCTATCAAGGTGGACACAATGCAGGTCATACACTTGTCGTAGGTGGTAAGAAAACAGTTCTTCACCTCATTCCATCTGGTATTTTACGTGAAAACGTACTGTGCTTAATTGGTAACGGTGTCGTTCTTTCTCCTGAAGCACTGATCAAAGAGATGGGCGTTTTAGAAGCGGAAGGTGTGCCGGTTAAAGAGCGTCTACGTATTTCTCCAAACTGTCCGCTTATTCTTCCGAACCATATCGCACTTGACCAAGCGCGTGAGAAGAAACGTGGTAATGCGAAAATCGGTACTACAGGTCGTGGTATTGGTCCAGCATATGAAGATAAAGTTGCGCGTCGTGCCGTACGTGTAGCTGACCTTGTACGTGGTGGTGATCATTTGAAAGCTCAACTTGAAGAGCTTCTTGAATACCATAACTTCCAATTAACTCAATTCTACGGCGTAGAAGCAGTTAAATTAGAAGACGTATTAGCACTTTGCGACGAATGGCGTAAAGTGGTAGCACCACTTGTTGTGGATGTTACTGGCGAGCTTCACAAATACCGTAAAAACGGTGACAACATCATGTTTGAAGGTGCGCAAGGTTCATTGCTTGACGTTGACCATGGTACATACCCGTATGTAACCTCTTCAAACACGACTGCTGGTGGCGTAAGCTCTGGTTCAGGTTTGGGTCCATTACACCTTGACTATGTGTTGGGTATCACTAAAGCGTATACAACGCGTGTAGGTGCAGGTCCATTCCCAACTGAACTTGTTTACGATGCTGCTAACGATGTGGGTGATGCGATTGGTAAACACCTCGGTACTGTAGGTTCTGAGTTTGGTGCATCTACTGGTCGTCAACGCCGTTGTGGTTGGTTCGATGCTGAAATTCTACGTCGTTCTGTAGAAGTGAACTCACTTTCAGGTATTTGCTTAACTAAACTTGACGTTCTTGATGGTTTAGAAGAAGTGAAAATCTGTGTAGGTTACGAAGCTGCGGATTCTGGTTGTGTCGGTTCTTCTGATGCGCTTGCATTTGAAACTTTAAAACCGATCTATGAAACGATGCCAGGTTGGTCTGAATCGACTTTCGGCGCGAAATCTATCGATCAATTACCACAAGCTGCGCTTAACTATGTTAAACGTCTTGAGCAATTGATCGAATGCCCAATCGATATTATTTCGACTGGTCCAGATCGTGAAGAAACCATCGTTCTTCGCCACCCATTTGATGCTTAATCTTTTAGATTAGCCATTGAATAAAAGCCTCGCATTTGCGGGGCTTTTTTATATCAATTAAAATTAAAAGTGTGACGTAGGTTTTATTTTTATTAAAAAATGATGTATATTTAATCACATAACTAAAATTTTTTAAAAAGTTATAACTTATACAATAATTTTAAATGGGTAAAATCATGTTCTTAAAAAAAATTCTATTGAGTTCTTGTGTCTTATTGACTTTATCTGGTTGTACTACTGTTGCGGAACTGACAGGTAATGATTCTACAACTTTAAGTTTAAATGCTGCTCAAGATTACCAACTGATTGTAAATGATGCAAAAGCACAAAATGCTCTTGATACCTCTTCATCGACCTATAAACGCGTTAATGCAGTTTTTCTGAAAATGAAGCCATTTGCTGACCAGGTCAATAAAACAGGCCAGCAATTTGATTGGAAACTCAGTGTTTTAAAGTCAAATGAATTAAATGCATTTGTCATGCCGGGCGGTAAAGTTGTGTTTTTCACTGGTATTGTTAATCAACTTAAATTGACCGATGCTGAGATTGCGGCAATTATGGGTCATGAAATGACACATGCTTTAGAAGAGCATTCTAAACGTAGTGCAGGCGCAACTGCAATTACCGATATGGCAGTGAAATTAGGTAAATCTTATGCGGGTGAAAAGCTCGGTTCTTTAGGTTCACAAGCGGTAGATATCGGAAGTAAATATGGGGTAGGTCTACCGTATTCACGTAATCTAGAATCTAAAGCGGATCGTGGTGGGCTCATGCTTATGGCAAAAGCAGGTTACAATCCTGAAGCCGCTATTACCGTATGGGAAAAAATGAATAAAGCGGATGGTGGAAGTACCAATGGTGCGCAGAAATTTACGTCTACGCATCCATCAAATAATGACCGTATCACTGATTTAAAGAAAAACATGGTTGAAGCAAAGCAGTTATATGCAGCAAGTGCGAAAGCAAAATAAAAGTAATATGGAATTTAAGAAAAAGGAATACGCCATGTATTCCTTTTTTTTGTCTACTAAAGTTGCAGAATAAGATTCAATTCTGGCGTGATTAAATCTATTAGTATAGATTTTATTCGAAAATTCATTGAGCACGGAATGCAGAAGAATATTGCCAATACCATTTTTTATTCACTGTTGTTTGCGATGGGTGGCGCACCGACCATTGCAATGATCATTATCAAAGCGCAAACCTCCAATCCTGAAGTGATTTATCAAGCCTTGATGGGCTTATCCGTGATGATAGCCTGTATTTTGGTACCGATTATTTTGATTCAGAACGCTTACCTATGGATGAAGCGTAATAGTGAGCAAATTGAACAGCGCATCGCACCTGTGGCACGATTTTATTTGCTGTTAAATGTGTTGTGTTTGGGCTATTGGCTGAGTCAGCAATTTTTATAATTTTTCATACTCTCCTTTGCTGTATAGCGAATTACACAATTGCTATGAAAATGAAGAAAGTTTAGATTTCATCTGGCGATGCATTTGCATATAATTCAAAGAAATCTAATCATTTATATGATCCTTGGCGGAGATAACAAGAATGAATAACAAATTACTTTTAGCACTTTGTGCAAGTAGTATGATCACATTTTCAGGGTGTACCACCATGGCAAGTTTGGCGGGTGCAGACACGCAAACTTTGAACTTGAGTGCGACTGAAGGGTTTAACAAGACTTTGCAAGAAGCACGCAGTAAAGGCACGCTTGACACTAGTTCATCGACTTATCAACGCGTCAATGCGGTATTCAATCGCTTACGTCCATATGCGGATCAAGTCAATCAAACTGGGGTGAAATTTGACTGGCAGTTGGCAGTATTGAAAGCAGATACTGTGAATGCCTATGTTGCACCGGGCGGTAAAGTGGTGGTGTACACGGGTATTGTGAATAAACTCGGTTTAACCGATGCTGAAATTGCAGCTGTGATGGGACATGAGATGATCCATGCTTTAGAAGAGCATGCAAAAAGTAAAATTGGTGCGCAAGCGTTAACTGACTTGGCTTTAGGCATCGGTTTAAGTGCTGCTGGCGTTGGACAAGGTGCATCAGCTGCAGCACAATTGGGCAGTCAGATCGGGATTGGTTTACCGTATTCACGTAATCTAGAAAGCCGTGCTGACCAAGGGGGCTTAATGTTGATGGCGCGTGCAGGTTATGATCCTCAAGCAGCCATTACTTTGTGGCAGAAAATGAATAAACTCGAAGGCAGTGGTGGTTCATTTTTGTCAACCCATCCATCCAATGCGCAACGTATTCAAGCGATGCAAAAGAATTTACCTGCTGCACAAGCGATTTATAAAGCGCGTTGATACAGCCCAAATAAAAAGGATGTCGAGGCATCCTTTTTTGTCTTTAAATCTGAGCAATGCTTTGGTTGATTCTATTTGGCTTCGCATAAAACAAAGCAGTGGTTTTAGAGGATTTCTAAGTCTTTTTAAAGCGTTGCTTTAAAAAGATTTAGGGAGCAGGGTTGGGCTGTTGTTTATGAATCGCTTCGATTTCTTGCAGAATCTCTTCAGATAAATCTATGTCGAATGCGTCAATGTTTTCTTTGAGTTGATCGAGATTGGTTGCGCCAATAATGGTTGAGGTCACAAAGAATTGTTGTTTGATGAAAGCCAAAGCCAGTTGAGTTAAGCTTAAACCATGTTTCTCTGCCAACAGGGCATATTGTTCCGTTGCCCATTCGCTTTCGGGGTTGCTATAACGGCTAAAACGCGAGTAGAGCGTGACACGAGCATTAGCAGGGCGTGCACCATTACGGAACTTACCTGACAAATAACCAAAAGCTAGCGGTGAATAGGCGAGTAGACCTACACCCTCATAATGGGCGATTTCAGACATGCCGACTTCGTAAGTGCGATTCAGCAGATTATACGGATTTTGCACCGTCACCACTTTTTCTAGACCGAGTTGTTCAGCCAAATGCAAAAATTTGAGTGTGCCCCAAGGGGTTTCATTGGACAAACCGATATAGCGAATACGTCCTTTTTTGACTTCATCACTGAGCGCAGACAAGGTTTCTTCTAAATCGGTAATGTCCTGTGCAGCTTGGGCCTCTTGATTGCCATAACCCAATTTGCCAAAGAAATTAGTCGGGCGTTGTGGCCAATGGAGTTGATACAAGTCGATATAATCAGTTTGTAGACGTTTTAAATTGCCATCTAAAGCACTTTCAATATCAGCTTTGTTGAATCGGGTTTGTCCACCTCGAATCTGACTACCCCCTTGCGAGGGACCTGCAATTTTTGAGGCAATGAATAACTTGTCACGACCGCCACGTTGTTGAATCCAATTGCCTAAAATGACTTCTGTTGCGCCTTGGGTTTCAGGTTTAGGTGGAACAGGGTACATTTCCGCAGTGTCCCAAAAATTGAGACCACGATCTAAGGCATATTCGAGCTGTTCGAATGCTTCAGCTTGGGTGTTTTGCTCACCAAAAGTCATGGTGCCTAAACAGATTTCAGGCACTAAAATGCCAGTATGGCTCAAAGGTTTAAATTGCATAGGGTGTTGTCCTTAAACGTTCGACTATCTTTTATATTTCAATCAGTAGTTTAACCGAGTACAAACTGTAGATTAATGCAAAATTCAGCAATGCTATGTATAAAAAGTTAAAAGCTATGAAAGCGGATGATCAAAAAATTATGCTGTGAATGTCGCAACTGAAGCCATTAGGCGACTTAAAAATATCCAAATTTTAAGCTGAATTTTTAAGCTGACAATAAAAAAGCAAATCCGAAGATTTGCTTTTTTAGACGTGATGTTGATGTAAAGACTTATTCGTCATCTACATCATCAAGATCTTCTTCAACAGCATGAACTGCTTCTAAAGACGCATCAAAAATCAAAATGGCTTTACCATCAGTTTCGATCATGCCTTGTTCTTCAAGAGTTTTTAGAACACGACCGACCATTTCACGTGAACAACCGACAATACGACCAATCTCTTGACGAGTGATACGAATCTGACGGCCATTTGGCAAAATCATTGCTTCAGGCTGACTTGAAAGGTCGATTAAACAACGCGCAATACGACCCGATACATCGATAAATGCAAGGTCAGTCACTTTACGTGTGGTGTTTTTCAAACGGCGAACCAACTGTGCGAAAACAGCGTAGCTCAAATCAGGATATTGTTTGCTGACTTCATGGAAATTGGCATACGAAATTTCAGCAATCTCGCAAACATCACGAGTGCGAACTTCCGCTGTACGCTGTGGGTTGGTTTCAAACAGACCCATTTCCCCAAAAAAGTCCCCAGGGTTCAAATAAGCAACAACAATTTCACGGTCATCATCTTCACGTAAAATAATTGAAACCGAACCTTTTAAAATTAAATACAGTGATTTTGACTCAGAGCCAGCATCAATGATAGCAGTACGTTTTGGAAAGCGATTGATGTGGGCACGCTTAAGCAAAGCTTTGACCGATTCAGGCAGTTGACCTGGCGACAAAGCATCTGTACTAAGTTGTGAAAAATTAGAAGTCATGCTTTTTAAATTCCAAATTGGATAATAACTAGATCAAAAGTCAGAGTCGAAATCATCGCTTCTATACAGCAGAGATGAAATTCCTTATCAACTCAAATTATGCTAGTGTACAGTACACAGTAAATTTATAGCTTTTTTTAGGTAGTTGCAATGCATACTAGCGTACATTGGTTAGAGAATGTTGCTTTTGAAGCAAAATCGGAGAGTGGTCATCAAATCATCATGGATGGTGCGGAAGCTTATGGTGGTCAAAACCGTGGTCCACGTCCTATGGAGTTGATATTAATGGGACTTGGTGGGTGTGCTTCGTTTGATATTGTGACCATTTTAAAGAAATCTCGCCAAGATGTGACGGGTGTTGTGTGTGAGCTAAAAGCGGATCGTGCAGACACGATTCCGGCTGTATTTACCAAGATTCATTTGCACTTTGTGGTGACCGGTAAAGGCGTAAAAGAAAAGCAAGTTGCAAAGGCGGTTGAGCTGTCTGCTGAGAAATATTGTTCAGCCAGCAAAATGCTCTCTGACGGCGGTGTTGAAATCACCCATGATTTTGAGATTATCGAAGCTGAAGCGAGTGAATCAGAAGTGCTAAAAGCTGAATAAAAAAGTGTAAATTGAACAGCATATGGGTCTTTAAAGGATTGAATATGCAAAAAGGCAACTGAAATTCAGTTGCCTTTTTGGTTTTTAGATTAAGCTTTTTGATTAGATGGTTTTCTATTCAATCTTAGGGATTGCTGAGAAATAATTGCGGATCTACTCGAGCATTATTCAAGCTCATGCTCCAATGTAAATGCGGTCCTGTAACACGTCCTGTTTTACCAACCAAGCCGAGTACTTCACCTTGTTGAATAGGTTGACCTTGATCGACCTTAATGGCGCTTAAATGACAAAACATGCTAATCAGACCCTGACCATGATCAATCAGTACCGTTTTACCATTAAAGAAATAATCACCGACACCGACTACAACACCTGAGGCGGGGGCAACCACACGCTGACCCACAGGGGCAGGAATGTCGAGCCCAGAATGTGGGGCACGTTCTTCACCATTAAAGAAGCGTTTACGTCCAAATGAGTTGCTAAATTTACCTGCTGTCGGGCGGATAAAATTGGGAAATTCAGTCCATGTTCTTGGACTAAATGACGTGTAAATATCGTTTTGTGCTTTAGCTTCTATAGCATAACGCTCAAGTTGTTCAGGGTTTGGATTGACATACGCCTGATTCTTTACAGTTAGACGTTGTTGCGCATAGGGATAGGATTGAATATTGATTTCAATGGGCTTTTGATTGGTCTGTAATGGTAGCCTCCCCAAAGATGCTGACAAAGGAATGCCAAAGATCGCATAACGTTGCTGTTGATGTTGCGTAATCAAGATTGGCTGATTGTGGTAGCTGACCTGATGAATATTGTCTTGTAGTGGAATCACCGCTATGCCACCGGGACGGAGCGATTGTTTGGGTAAGTCTGCATATAAGGCTGTGGTATTGAAAACGAAATATAGACTGGTACAGCAGAGTGTAAATCTGTGACATAAACGAAATAAAGGCATAAAATTTTATAGTTATAAAAACATTGTAATAAGTATGCGCCTAAGACCATGATCGAACAAGAGATTATAGGCGCTATTAAACCTGAGAAGTATAGTGAGTAAAATGCCTATTATGGAAAATGAACAGAAGTTAATCTTGTACCCAAGGCAGTTTGTGAAAACGCCAACCATTAAAACGGCCACGGTGTTGGTTTTCATCTAGATCGCCCTCAAAACCTTGATCAATGTTATACACCGACTCAAATCCGGCATTAAACGCCACATTGGCTGCCGCCGCTGAGCGTTTGCCACTTCGGCACAGTAACAAGATCAGTTTGTCTTTTCCCACTTTGGTTTCTAAATCTTGTGCAAAGCGTGGATTACGATTTAAAGAAATACCTGTTGCCCACGGAATATGAATGGTGTTGGCAATATGTCCGACAAATTTACGTTCTTCTATGGTCCGTACATCGACAATCACGGCTTGCTGAGTTTGAAATAATAGCCAAGCATCTTGTGGAGAAACAGTGCCTGAAAACTCGAGATAATGGTCTTCAGCCAATTGTTTAGCACGGTTTAGAATCTCTGCAACTTCATCAGGGCTAAGCTGAGGTGTTTGGGCTAAATACGTCATAACAATGCCTTTTAAGCGCTAAAGTCAAAATATGTTTTGAGTGATTTGTGAATATGTATATGTAAATCAGGAGAGTCTAACTATTAATAAAATCACTACATATATTCAGTTTTATTAATATACATTTTTTCTATATTCTTTAAATGAATAAAAATTCAATTAGATATACTCAATATCGAAATGAAACATAGTCAAAAATGAGATATGGATATGTTGATTTGATTGATCTATTTACAGCATTTTCCAATAGAATTTACAGCATGTTTTTGAATATGGTGTTTTTTGAAATGTCTCAAGTATTTGAATAAGACTTATCTTAAATCAAGCATTTAAAAGTGATTTAACAGCTCTAAATAACGTGCAAAACATAAGATTTGAACGTTCAATTGAGGCATTTTAAATTTTCAAGATCAAAATAATAATCACAATGGTGGGTGAAAGATGGCTTGGAATATTCATAAAATTGTTGACGATTTACAACAGGTTCGTCATGAATGGCGCGTTCAGCAAAACAGTCTTAAAGAAGAGGGCGGACGTGAATTGCCCTCACGGGCAGAAATTAAAAAAATCATGGATGACCTGTGTGGCATTCTTTTCCCCATGCGCTTGGGACCGCACGATTTAAGACAACACAGTGAAAATTTCTATATTGCGCATACTTTAGAAAAGACCTTATATGCACTGCTCGAACAAGTAAAATTGAATTTGTCCTATGACTATAAATATAGAAAGCAGATTGAGAATCCAGTCGATATTCAACATTTGGCAGAAGAGATTGTTGGAGATTTTGCTGAACAATTACCCAAAATTCGAAAAATCTTAGATACCGATGTGATTGCGGCCTATGAGGGCGATCCTGCAGCGCGGAGTGTGGATGAAGTATTGCTGTGTTATCCGGGCATATTGGCGATTATTTATCACCGAATTGCACATGAATTCTATAGAAAAGACTTATCATTATTGGCACGGATCATTGCGGAATTGTCGCACTCTAAAACCGGGATTGATATTCATCCTGGTGCTCAAATAGGACAGGGGTTTTTTATCGATCATGGTACCGGTGTGGTGATTGGTGAGACCTGTATCATTGGTCAAAATGTCCGAATTTATCAAGCGGTGACACTCGGCGCTAAACGTTTTGAAATTGATAATGAAGGACGTTTGCAGAAAGAATATGCCCGTCATCCGATTGTCGAAGACAATGTAGTGATCTATGCAGGAGCAACGATTCTTGGACGCATCACCATTGGCAAAGGCGCTGTGATCGGTGGGAATGTTTGGATTACTCAAAGTGTAGAAGCGAATAGCTTTGTATTACAAAGTCATGCTTCTAAATCTCAAAATTAGATATGTAAGAGAAATATCAAAAAGACACTTAGAAGTATTTGTTTGAATGTATATTTCAAACTTTCTGACTTTAAAAAGCTCGAATCTAGATTTGGGCTTTTTATAGCATTCATACAACGCTTGAATCAGACATCTGATTAGATGATCAGCATCAAAATGTCTCAATCCATCAATAATTCAAAATGATCTGCTTTGCAACGCAAATACACTTGAAAAAGAGCCATCGAGATCACATATTATCACTAAGGTTTAATTGTTGTATTTTTATAAGTTTTTGAAAAATATATTAAAAAATTAATTGTATTAGATTGAAATTACGTTAAATGCTCCCATTAATGATTCAAGTACAGAATTTGTTGTAAGGAATAACAAGAATGCGATTTGAAAAATTTACTAATCGTCTGCAACAAGCACTCTCAGATGCACAATCTTTGGCTATGGGTAAAGACCATACGGCAATTGAAGGTATTCATATCCTAGCGGCACTACTCGATGAACCTTCTAATTTAAGTTTGTTACAGCAAGCAGGTGCAAACCCGCGTGAGTTACAAGCCAAGCTTGATCAAGCGTTAAAAGATGCAGCAACGCTGAGCTCGCCAACAGGGGATATTAATCTGAACCCTGAAGCGGTACGTGCCTTAAATTTGGCAGACAGCTATGCACAAAAAGCAGGAGATGAGTTTTTATCAACTGATTGGGTCATGTTGGCATTGGCTGAAACAGGCAATACTAAAAACTTACTCAGCAGTGTTGGTGTAAGCACAGATAAACTCCGTAAAGCGATTGAAAATATTCGAGGTGGCGACAAAGTCATGGCAAATAATCATGAAGATCAACGTGATTCACTCAATAAATACACCATTGATTTAAATGAGCGTGCGTTGTCAGGCAAGCTCGACCCTGTGATTGGTCGTGATGAAGAAATTCGCCGAACTATCCAAGTCTTATCACGCCGTACCAAAAACAACCCTGTGCTGATTGGTGAGCCGGGTGTGGGTAAAACTGCGATTGTAGAAGGTTTGGCGCAACGTATTGTCAATGGTGAGGTGCCTGAAAGCCTCAAAGGTAAACGTGTTTTATCTTTAGATTTGGGTTCATTACTGGCTGGTGCAAAATACCGCGGTGAATTTGAAGAGCGCTTAAAAGCCGTTCTTAAAGACTTAGCCAAATATGATGGTGAAATTATCCTGTTCATTGATGAGTTACATACGCTCGTAGGTGCAGGTAAGGGCGATGGTGCGATGGATGCCGGCAATATGTTGAAACCTGCTCTAGCAAGGGGTGAACTTCGTTGCGTTGGTGCAACCACATTGGATGAATATCGTCAATTCATTGAAAAAGATGCCGCTTTAGAACGTCGTTTCCAAAAAGTGTTGGTGGATGAGCCAAGTGTGGAAGATACCATCGCGATTTTACGTGGTTTGAAAGAGAAATATGCCACCCATCATGGGGTGCAAATTTTAGACTCTGCGATTATTGCTGCGGCGAAAATGTCGCATCGTTATATTACCGATCGTCAATTGCCGGATAAAGCGATTGATTTGATTGATGAAGCAGCATCACGCATCAAAATGGAAATTGACTCAAAACCTGAGCCTCTAGACCGTTTAGACCGTCGCTTGATTCAATTGAAAATGCAGCTTGAAGCCGTGAAGAAGGATGCGGATTCGGTCAGTAAAGCAGAAGTAACCCATTTGGAAAATCAAATTGCGGAAGTTCAGAAAGAATATAGCGATTTGGAAGAACAATGGATTGCAGAAAAACGTCTAGTCGATGGTACCAATCAAGCTCAGATTGAGCTCGATAAAGCGCGTACTGCCTTTGAAAAAGCACAACGTGAAGGTGATTTGGCTGAAGCAAGCCGTTTGCAATATGGCGTGATTCCTGAGTTGCAAAAACGTTTGGATGAAGAAGAAGTGGCTGAGGTGAATGAAGAGCCGAAACTGATTCGTACCAAAGTCACTGAAAACGAGATTGCTGAAGTCGTCAGTGCCGCAACCGGTATTCCTGTGTCAAAAATGCTGCAAGGTGAACGCGAGAAATTACTTCAAATGGAGTCATTCTTGCATAACCGTGTCGTAGGGCAAGAAGAAGCAGTGCAAGCTGTATCGAACGCTGTACGCCGTTCACGTGCAGGGTTGTCTGACCCGAACCGTCCAAGTGGCTCATTCTTATTCCTTGGACCAACAGGGGTGGGTAAAACTGAGTTAACCAAAGCACTTGGTAACTTCTTGTTTGACAGCGACGATGCGATTATTCGTATAGACATGTCTGAGTTTATGGAAAAACATTCCGTGAGCCGTTTGGTGGGTGCGCCTCCAGGATATGTCGGTTATGAAGAAGGTGGTGTATTGACTGAAGCGGTGCGCCGTAAACCGTATAGCGTTGTATTGTTTGATGAAGTGGAAAAAGCTCATCCAGATGTGTTTAACATCTTGCTTCAAGTATTGGATGATGGTCGTTTAACCGATTCTCAAGGTCGTGTGATTGACTTTAAAAATACCGTAATCGTGATGACGTCAAACTTGGGTTCAAATGATGTACGTGAGTTGGGTGAAGGCGCAAGCGATGATCAAGTGCGTGCAGTGGTGATGGATGCAGTATCGGAACATTTCCGCCCTGAATTCATTAACCGTATTGATGAACTGGTAATCTTCCATAGTTTGAAGAAAGCGCAAATTCGTGGCATTGCAGACATTCAATTGGATCGTTTACGTGAGCGTTTGGCAGACCGTGACTTGAGCCTAACTGTGGATGACAGTGCATTTGATCAATTGATTGATGCTGGCTTTGACCCTGTGTATGGTGCGCGTCCATTGAAACGTGCCATCCAACAACAAGTGGAAAATAGTTTGGCGCAAAAAATATTGGCAGGGGATTTTGTCCCAGGTGATAATATTTTGATCAAAGCTGAAAACGGTCAACTTGAGTTTGGTCGAGTGAAGCTGAGCTAAATGTCACTCAAACATATTTAGGTTCTGTTTCAATGTATTGATCATCGCCTAAAAACAAAGCCTGACTTCGGTCAGGCTTTTTTATGTCTTATGCAAAACTGTGAGATGTGCATGAAAGTGTCTGATGAAGTGATGAAATAATTTTATTGTGTATAAAAATTAAACAGTTTGTCGGAAATGTAAATTTGAGATTGATAATGAGCCATCAAAAACGTTATCTATATAACCAAAAGCAGAATAAAGGTGTATTAAGATGAAATATTTATTTAACAATAAAAATAGGGCGTTTAACTCAAATTTAACAAATTACAAAAAGGCAGTTTCATTAATCACTAGGCTAACTATGAGCTTATGCATGGTGTCTGCATTTAGTGTGTATGCTGAATCCGATGCATTTTTGGCAGAACAACGGGTTGAGAATCCAAAAGTAACGGAAGCATTGATTTCAGAAGTTAAACAAGAGGCACAGAAACCGGTTTCCGATCAACGCGTCAAGCATGATCAAAAAGCCACAGAGCAAGCCAATCAAATTAAAAAAGAGAATTTAGAAGAAAATGCCACATCGGACTATGAATTGAAACGTAAAACTGACACGGCAAAATTATTGAATGTCGCGAAACGAGAATACATTCCAGCCAAGCAAAGTCATGTGATTTATACAGTCGGATATGAAAACAAAAATGTGCACTTTGGCAATAAAGCAAAATAACATTGAACCTAGATCCAATTCATGTTGCGATAAAACAAAGTACACATTTTATTTAAAGCTCAGCATCAATTGTGATTCTGAGCTTAATTGATTGATAATAAACAGCTTTAAACGTTTAAGCCTGTAAGTGGCGGATACGCCAAGAACGGTGAATTTTGGTATTGCGTTTGAAGTCTAAACCAATGGTTTCATTGGTCAGTTCTTCAACGTCAAAGAATGCTTTGATTTCATCATCCAACTCAAAACCACGATAGTTATTTGAGAAGTACAATGTACCACCCGTAGTTAAGCGGTTCATGGCACGTTTTAACAATGACAAATGGTCACGTTGAATATCAAAAGTCCCGTGGAATTTTTTCGAGTTAGAGAATGTTGGTGGATCGATAAAGATTAGGTCATATTGCTCATGACCTTCTTTTAACCATTCAAAGCAATCACTTGCAAAGAATTGGTGCTGTTGATCTGCATGATCGACAGTCAAACCATTCAATACAAAGTTTTCTTTAGACCAATTCAAATAGGTATTGGATAAATCGACACTGGTGGTACTTGCAGCACCGCCCAAAGCCGCATGTAAGCTGGCAGTTGAAGTGTAGCTATACAAGTTTAAGAAGTGTTTACCTTTGGCTTCCGCAGCAATGCGTAGACGCATTTGACGGTGATCGAGGAACAAGCCTGTATCAAGGTAGTCAGTTAAGTTCACTAAAACTTTAGCTTTACCTTCTTGCACGATAAAACGTTTAGACGCCGTACTTTGTTTGGTGTACTGAGTTTTACCTTCTTGACGAGCACGGGTCTTGATAAAGATCGCATCACGACCTAGACCTGTTACGGCACGAATCCCTGCTAACGCAAGATTGAAACGTTTTTTGGCTTTTTCAGGATCAATAATTTTTGGTGGCGCATATTCTTGAACGTGTAAACGGTCACCGTATAAATCCACCGCCACGTTAAAGTCAGGTAAGTCGGCATCATAAATACGTAAGCAGTAAATATCTTCTTTCACTGCCCATTTCTTTAAGTTCTGCATGTTCTTTTGCAGACGGTTGGTAAAGTCTTCCGCACCTTCAATTTTTTCAAATTGTTGCGGTTGCCAATCGGCTAAGAATGGTTTAGCCACCGCAGCAGGTTTGATTTCACCTGAACGGATATAAATCGGCAATTTACCATTCATCAAACGCAGCGTTTGTGGCTCTTTAATTGCCAATACGTCAGCTTGCTCAATTTGCGCAGCAATAATCGCTGTTTTTTGATTTGGGAAATGCTTTTGTAGTAAACCCGATAAACCTAAATAGAACGCACGGCTAGACACTTTGTCACCTAAACGCTCACCATAAGGGGGGTTGGTCACGATCACAGCCGTTTTACCTGCGGCTTGGAAATCAGGCCAATCTGCCAAGGTACGTTCTTCAATTTGAATGCGATCTAGAAGTGATTCAAAACCAGCTGCACGGATATTTTGTTTAGTCGCTTTTACCGCTTCCCAATCTGCATCATAAGCATAGAATTTTGGCAGTGGTTTTTCTAAAGCAGCTTTATGACGTTCAGCTGCTTCACCTTTAATCGACATCCATAACTCATGGTCATGACCATTCCAACCATTGAAACCGAAACGACGTACTAGACCAGGTGCACGATCCGTCAACATCATCAATGCTTCAATAATGAATGTCCCTGAACCACACATTGGGTCAAGGAAAATATCAGGATTTGAATCTTGTAATTTTACACGACGTAAAATCGCAGCCGCTAAATTTTCCTTAATCGGTGCATCGGTCATGTAATGGCGATAGCCACGTTTATGCAGTGAATCACCTGACAAGTCTAAGCAGTAAGTATGTTCAGTTTTACCTGCTAATACATAAAGGGTAATTTCAGGTTGTTTAATATCAATGCTTGGACGTTTGCCCACAGCTTCCATAAACGAATCGACTACACCATCTTTCACACGAAGAGTAGCGAATAAACTATTTACTTTGATTTCACGTTCAATATGCAGACGCACAGCAAAGGTACTTTGTGGTGCAAAAATGAGTGACCAATCGAAGCTATTTGCGCCTTCATAGAGTTCTTCTGCCACATCACGCGCATCATGACTAAATTCAATTTCATGCGTATGAATTGGAGTGAGTACACGAGACGCTAAACGTGACCACATGCAAATACGGTATGCACTTTCAAGTGTGCCTTTGAAAACTAAACGACCTGGGAACCGTTCGATATTTTGAACCCCTAACGCTTCAATTTCTTCTTGAAGTAAGGTTTCAAGCCCATCTGCACATGTAACCCAATATGTAGAAAGACGTGGTTTCAAATTCATTTAATTTTCCAAAAGCAAACAAGCAATCTTATATTTTAACGTATTTTGAGACTTAAAACCGCATCAATAAAATGATAGGGGATGTTTTTTTATGAAGCGATTTTATTTATATAAATAATTGGTCAAGTTAGGGTGACTTCAAAATAGAGGATTGATTAAAAATAAATCATACAATTTACGTTAATGATTGAGTTTGATCTATTCTGATTGGCGATTATGATTCAATTGTCATCAACATAAGTTAAAAAACAAATATATGAAAAAGCTTTTTTTTACTTTATGGATACTCTGCTTCATGCACAGTAATGTGTGGGCAAATCTTACTAAAGATGTATTTTGGAATGCCGATAAGACTTTGGCGGTTTATACGAAAAATGTAGCTAAACAAACCAAAGTAACAATTTTGATAAAGCAAGATCAGCATTTACGAGAAATTGATATTAGCCAAGTCGAAGGTATGAATTTAGGCAAGTTAGCTCTTTATCGTAATGATTATTATGACCGAGTTGAAACGAAACCCATTGAATGGGTGTATAGAGATGATGGGAAGTTTCAGGTGAATATTCAGACACGGGTTTGGAAAAATGGTAAAAGACAAACTGTGAAAGAATATGTCACTTTTGATAAAAATGGTAAGGTGTACTGGCGCTGATGATTATTTGTTATTTCGCAATTTTATAAAAAATGTTTAAAATAAATTAATGAAAATTAATAAATAATTATAATATTTTCTAATAATTGATGAGTAATAAAAAAGCAATCAATACGCTTTGTAACTGCCAAATCAAAATGATCTCTGTATAATACGTTGACTTAACGTATAAGGAATCTCTCATGCACTTGGCGGCATTGCATTCACCGAGCCAGATTCAACTCAACCAAGATGGGCATTTAAAACATTTCCTCACCATCGAAGGTCTTTCTAAAGAAACACTGACAAAAATATTAGATACAGCCAATTCTTTCTTTAACGATCAAAACCAATTGATCACCACGCCACTGTTAGAAGGGCGCACGGTGATGAATCTCTTCTTTGAAAACTCAACCCGTACCCGTACCACTTTTGAAGCGGCTGCAAAACGCTTATCTGCCAATGTTTTAAACATTGATATCGCTCGTTCAAGTACTTCAAAAGGTGAAACGCTACGTGACACTTTGTGGAACTTAGAAGCAATGGCGGCGGATATTTTTGTAGTACGTCATTCATCTTCAGGGGCTGCACACTTTATTGCGCAAACGGTATGTCCAAATGTCGCGATTATTAATGCAGGTGATGGTCGTCATGCCCATCCAACCCAAGCGATGCTCGATATGCTCACCATTCGCCGTGAGACTAAAAAGAATTTTGAAGACATTTCCATTGCGATTATTGGCGATATCAAACATTCGCGTGTCGCACGTTCTGATGTCGCAGCATTACAAACATTAGGCTGTAAAGATATTCGCGTGGTGGCACCGAATACCTTATTGCCTTATGGCTTTGAAGAATATGGTGAAGGGGTTCGTTTGTTTAATGACATGGAAGCAGGGATCAAAGACTGCGACGTAATCATTACCTTACGGATTCAAAATGAACGGATTGATTCGCCTGCACTGGCATCTCAAGCCGAATTCTACAAAATGTATGGTTTAAACAAGGAACGCTTAGCCATGGCAAAACTGGATTGTATCGTGATGCACCCGGGGCCGATGAACCGTGGTGTCGAGATTGATTCCAGTATTGCCGATGGTCCGCAAAATGTGATTTTGCGCCAAGTGACCAACGGTATTGCAGTACGTATGGCAGTCTTGGCCTTGGCAATGCAAGGTCAGTTGCAAGAAAAAGGTTTAATTGAAGCGATTGCGGTATAAGGGATCAGTCATGACTATTGTAAAAATTGAAAATGTACGTGTCTTGGATCCAATTCAAAAAACGGATAGCGTAAAAACCGTTTATCTTGAAAATGGTAAATTGGTTGCAGAAACTGCAAATGTGACAGAAAGCATTGATGGTCAAGGCAAATGGCTCATGCCCACCATGGTGGACTTGTGTGCGCGCTTACGTGAGCCAGGTCAGCAACAACATGGTACGCTTAAATCAGAAGGTCGTGCAGCACGTGAAAATGGGATTTTGCATGTGTTTACACCTCCTGATTCAAAACCGATTGTGCAAGACAATGGCGCCTTAATCCATGGCTTGGTTGAGAAAGCCATGCTGGATGGTGGTATTTACCTTGAAGTGATTGGTGCACAAACCCAAGGTTTAAAAGGCAATCAACCTGCCAATATGGCGGGCTTAAAGAAAGGCGGATGTACGGCTGTGTCTAATGCCAATGCACCGTTTGCCGATGATGATGTCGTACTTCGTACTTTAGAATATGCTGCTGGTCTGGATATGACGGTGGTGTTCTATGCCGAAGAACATCAAATTGCCAAAGATGGTTGTGTACATGAAGGCTTCATTGCCTCTCGTCAAGGTTTACCGATGATTCCAGCGTTGGCTGAAACCATTGCGATCGCCAAATACTTATTGATGATTGAAGCGACAGGCGTGAAAGCCCACTTTGGCTTATTGTCATGTGGTGCTTCGGTTGAGTTAATTAAAATTGCGAAAGACAAAGGTTTGAAAGTCACCTGTGATGTAGCGATGCATCAGTTACATTTAACCGAACAATTGATTGATGGTTTTAACTCACTGGCACATGTGCGTCCACCATTACGTTCAGATAATGATAAACAATTATTGCGTCAAGGTTTAAAAGATGGTGTGATTGATGCGATCTGTACCCATCATGAACCTTTAAGTAGCTCTGCAAAACTTGCACCTTTTGCTGAAACTTTGCCGGGTATGACCGCTTTTGATACCTATATACCTTTGGGTGTGCAGCTGATTCAAGAAGGCTTGTTTGAACCTTTAGCATGGGTGGAGAAAGTGACGCTTGCAGCGGCAAAAGTCGCCAATATGGTTGAGCGTTGGCAAGACGAGGCGGGTTGGGTGTTGCTTGATCCTGAGCTTGAGTGGACACTCAGCAAAGATGCAATTTTGTCTCAAGGCAAAAATACGCCGTTATTGGGTCAGCGCTTGAAAGGTAAAGTCATTCAGGTGTTTACAGCCTAAGTATTTAAATGGTTGTAGAACGTTTTTGCTGTCATCTAAAGTGCCCAGCATAAACCTTTTTAAAAGTCAGCTTCGGCTGGCTTTTTTATTATTTGATCTAAACCGATGCTGTTTTATAAGTCAAAATTTAGGAAAAAAATCATCAATGAGATTAAAAAATATACATAAATACCATGCTCTTGTGTTTTAATAAAATTTAGAATGATTCGATCATCCAACAACAATAAACACAATGCATCATAAAAAAGGAGTCACCAAATGGATTTAATACAGATTCTAAAAGACCGTATTATTCCGATCGTTCTCAATCAACACGGTTCAACTGAACAAGAACCGAGTGTGGTTGCTCAGAAAAGTACAGCCATCGCCACTTTTTTGCCGATTCTACTGACCATTTTAAAATCCAAACCGGATCTGATTTCAAGCTTACAAAGCAGTCTGAATCCACGCTTAGGTGATCTGTTTGGTAGTAATCCAATTTTAAAAGACAATC
Organism: Acinetobacter lanii; assembly: GCF_011578285.1. Lineage (NCBI taxonomy): Bacteria > Pseudomonadati > Pseudomonadota > Gammaproteobacteria > Moraxellales > Moraxellaceae > Acinetobacter > Acinetobacter lanii. The sequence continues at coordinate 1,155,604 of NZ_CP049916.1, forward strand.
TACTCGACTCTATTCAACCGGCTGTCTCTAAACAAGAGACTGAAACTTTGTTAAATCATTCTATTGCGCCAACTTTAGGGGTATTAGGTGATCTGGCAGGCAGTGAAGATCCGCATTCAATCTCACACTATTTGCAACAACATGCCGATACCATTAAAGGAGCATTGCCAGTTTGGGCGACTTCAATTTTAGGCGGCTTAGGTCTCGGTGCTTTTGCAACGCATGCAGCAGCGGATTCTGGCGTGAACAGTACGCCATTGAGTACGCCAGTCACCACATCATCGCATGTGGCACCGACTCAAGTTCCGCCAAGCCATTCCAATATTCCGCCACGTGAACCTGAGCAAAAAAAATCAAGTTTATTGGGGCCAATATTGGGGCTGATTCTTTTGGCGATTTTGGTCGGGCTTTTACTACGTTACTGCAATAAAAAAGATGAACCGGTTCAAGCCGATCAAGTACCGGCATCGACTGCAGTGGCTGATCCTGTGGCACAACCTGCATTCTTTGAACTGAGTACCGATGCTTCAGGCGGATTAGTGACGTGTCAGGCACGTATTGGCAATCCATCTTTCACCGACATTATCCAAAAAGAAGTAAAGTCTTTGTTTAATCATCCTGTCGGTTGTGGGATTGATTCAAGCAATCAATATAACGCTGAATTGGTTGATCAAAATGGTTTATCCAGTATTCTGAAATTGTTAAAAGGTGTGCCAAGCACCACCTTGACTTGGACAGGTAATGAAATTTCACTACAAGGTCAAGATGCGGCTGCAACCCAAGCACTGGCAGACAAGATTAAAGGACTTGTGCCTAATGTAACGGTGAAAACAGAGCAAGGCATTGATGTGAATAGCGCTGTGAACACCAGTGTCAGCGATGCAGAAAAAGCTTTAGCAAGCATTAATCCTGATCAAGTGAAACCGATTGATATCGCAACGGCATTAAATTTACAAATCATTAATTTCGCTACGGGTTCAGATGACATTCCGGATATCAATAAATCGGTATTGGATCAGGCAGCAGCACTTATGAATCGTGTACCGAATGTTCAGTTAACGGTGAAAGGGCATACCGACAATACCGGTGATGCAAATGCCAATAAAGAACTTTCACGTGAGCGTGCGCAAGCTGTGGTGGATTATTTGGTTTCTAAAGGTGTAGATCCGAGTAAGTTGAGTGCAGTTGGTTTAGGTCAAGATGAACCGATCGCTGAAAACACCACTGAAGAAGGCAAGTTTAAAAACCGTCGTATTGCATTTGAAGTGACCAATACCGAAACAGGTACACAACGTACAGTGGATGGTGAAAAAGTGACAGAGAAAAATTAAGCCTCAGGCTGGATTGAATACAGCTATATTTCATCAGAAAAACCTCATTATTGAGGTTTTTCTGTTATAGAGAGTCGTAAAAAGAATAAGATTTTGCTTTAATGATGCAGAAAATAATGACAACAAGGTCACATAAATGAATAAGATTTTTATAATGAGTGTGTTAGCGACATCTTTAAGTTTAGGAGGATGTGATAAATTCAAAACTCAAAAGGATGAAACCGTGCAAGCCAGTGACGCTGCTTGGAGTTGTACCAATCAAGAACATCTGAATGATCTGCAAGATTTCCTCAAACAAGAATATCTCAAAGAAGTGGAGAAGAGCTTAAGAAACTCACGTCATTATCAAGCCGATGAAGCTTTACTCAAAACCATCAATGATGGGTTGAAATTCCAAATTAAAAATATTCGTACCATTACCCAAGACCCTAAAGCGACTTCGCAGTTGGAGTGTGAAGGTCAAGTGGTGGTGAACTTTCCAAAAGGTCTGCAAAAACGTGCTGAAAATGCCTATTTGGAACAACACAATGACTGTGAAGAGTGTGATGGAGAAGATTATTCATCGTTAAATGATTATCTTGAAGCGCGTGAAGTGGCGCTGAGCATTGACAACGATCTCATTAAAGGCAACTTTAAATTTGATGTGTTAAAAACCGATAAAGAAGGCTATACCCTAAGTGCAGAGCATCAAAATGCAGTGATCGAGGCGGTTGCCTTTGTCACCACAAAAGCGGTGCAATATGAAGCCTATGTGAATGAAAATGCGCAAATCCGTGTCAATCAAGAACATAGCAGTATGCAGAATGCTGAACAGACTGAGCTTGCACAGAAAGCCATGGATATTCGTAAAAAGGAATTGGAAGATGACAAGAAAAAAGTCGTTGATCGTTTAAATCAGACTTGGGATCGCTTTAGTGATGAACAAAAAGCACAACTTCAACAAGACCAATCGGATTGGTTTGAAAAGCGTGACGTCGATTGTAAAGTGATTTCTCAAAAACGTGTTTACGATATGTCTGAAAGTGAGCGTGAAACCTACCAAAAACAATATGAGTATTGGGATGATGCAATGACTGCTCAAAATGCACAAATGCAATACGATAAATGTTTTACGCAGCGCAGCAATGAACGTATTGTCTATTTAAATAACGTATTTAACTAAGCTAAGATCAGCTATTGCCTGAAGTGCACGCTTAAACATTTAAATATTCAGCATCAGATAAAAGGACGAATTGATTCGTCCTTTTTTTATTGGCATGCTGTGTGCAAGTTTAACAGGAAATAACAGTATGCGGATCAGTTTGATTGGGGCAGGGCGAGTCGCCACCCATTTGGCACAAGCATTCAAAGTGAAACATCAAATTATCGATATTTATAGTCGATCATTCGATAAAACTGAGCAGTTGGCACAGCAGGTCAATGCCAGTGCGTGTGCGCAGATTGAGGAGATGCAGTCCGATGTTGATCTGCTGATTATTGCGGTGAGTGATCAGTCTATCGCGACAGTGATTCAGGAGTTAACAGGGCACTTCCCAAATTGCTTGATTGTGCATACCTCAGGCTCAACCCATCTTAATGTTTTGGCGCAATACCATGAGCGGGTGGGTGTGTTTTATCCACTGCAAACCTTTAGTCTAGAGCGAGCCGTCGACTGGAACGCTACGCCGCTGTTTGTGGAGGCAAAACAGCATCCAGATTTAGAAATCTTACAGGTGCTGGCAGAACAATTCAGTCAGCGCGTATATTGCTATGATTCAGCCCAGCGTTTAAGTTTGCATTTGGCCGCTGTATTTGCCTGTAATTTTACTAACTATTGTTATGACATAGCCAAACAAGTGGTGGATGCCGAGCAGGTCGATTTTAGCTTGCTCTATCCACTGATATTAGAAACGGCACAAAAAGCCACGCAAAATGATCCAATGCAGATGCAAACTGGACCTGCCATGCGTGGAGATCAGAACATTATGAGCATGCATACACACATGCTTGAACACGCGGATCGACAGGATTTAAGTCAGGTTTATGCCTTGATGAGTGATCAGATTTTAAAGCGACATCATTAATCTGTTTGCTATGTATCAGTACAAAAAAGAGCTTCATTAGAAGCTCTTTTTTTAAATCGATTTATTTGATTTTTTTGAAGTAGAAGTCGTTAATTTTATGACCTTCTTCTAAACCACGACGTTCAAATTTGGTTTGTGGACGCCAATCTGGGCGAGGATAGCTGTTGCCTTTACCTGCCAAGTTTTCTAAACGCTCACGATTATCTAGAACATCCAGCATCCACTCAGCATACGGTTCCCAGTCTGTTGCAGAGTGGAAAGTACCGCCCAATTCTAACTTTTCTTCAACCAATGGCATACGATCGTGTGATACAAAGCGACGTTTAAAATGACGTTTTTTCTGCCATGGATCAGGGAAGTAAAGCTGAATCGCATTGATGCTGTTGTCCGGCATTTCACGCAGTACTTGAATCGCATCGGCATCTAACAGACGAAGGTTGCTTAAACCAGCCATACCTGCTTCATAAACACACTGTGCAATCCCCGGTACATGCACTTCGATCCCGACATAGTTGCGTTCAGGGTTGGCTTTTGCCATAAGCACCAGTGAACGACCCATGCCAAAACCGATTTCTACTGTCAAAGGACGCTCTGGATGCTCAAATTGCTGACGTAAGTCACCAACCGGGTACTCCAAAATCATATGACCATATTGCTCAAGTGCAGTACGTTGTGACGTGTTTAGCGGAGAAGAACGACGCATAAAGGTCACAATTTCACGGTGCTCGTTCAAGTTGTCTAGTTCTACAACTTGCGGGTCTAATGGTTCGTTCGACATAAATTGGCAAATGTAAAAAATTCGAATGCGGTATTTTAAGACCTGAGACCATCAAGTCAAACTTTTTTCATCGTGAATCTGATCCGCTTCAAAAATCAAAAGGAGGTTTTTAAAAGTGAATGACCTCCCGATGATAGGTAAATTGTGATTGAAAGGTCTTAACTCACCTGATCGATCAAGGTGCGACTCGCTTCATTCATCCCGATCAATTGCACTTGAATCTGTTTCGCTTCGAATTTTGCTTGCACACTTTTCAGCATATTGACTGAGGTAATGTCCCAAATATGTGCTTGGCTCAGATCGATACTGACGTGCTTGAGTTGCTCGTTAAAATCAAAGAATTGATAAAATTTTTCTGCACTGCTAAAAAAGATTTGACCTTGAATTTGGTAAACACGATGATCAGGCGTTAATAGATTTGATTGCACTTTGACTGCACTTTCCAGTTTATTGACCAAAAATAAAGCCGACAACATCACGCCAACCAAAACCCCCAAAGCCAAATTGTGTGTGGCAAGTACAATGATCACGACTGCAATCATCACCAGATTACTTTGTTGAGGATGCTTGTTGAATTGCTTGACTGAACCCCATTGGAAAGTGGTGAATGCCACCATAATCATAATCGCAACCAATGCCGCAATCGGGATATACGCCAACCAATCTTTTAAGAACACCACCAAGCAGAGTAGAAATACCCCTGCAACCAGTGTCGATAAACGGGTACGCGCACCAGAAGACACATTGATAATCGACTGACCAATCATGGCACAACCCGCCATACCACCCATAAAGCCACTGACCATATTGGCAATCCCTTGACCGCGGCATTCTTGATGGCGGTCACTGTCAGTTTGGGTCACTTCATTGACCACGGTGGTGGTCATCATGGTCTCGAGTAAGCCCACAGTCGCTAAAGTGATTGAATAAGGAAAAATAATTTTCAGCGTTTCAAAATTCAGCGGAATTTCAGGAATTAAAAAAATCGGCAATGTATCGGGAAAATGTCCGAGATCGCTCACGGTACGCATATCTGCACCCAAAACCATGGCCAATACACTTAACACCACAATACAAATCAGTGGAGATGGAATCGCCTTACCGATTTTCGGTATATAAGGAAACAGATACACAATCGCTAAACCCAACACTACAAAAAGGTAGGCGGTGCTGTCCATTTTGCTCAGTTCAGGCAACTGTGCGGTAAAGATCAAAATCGCCAAAGCATTTAAAAAGCCATACACCACAGATTGCGACACAAAGCGCATCAGCTTGGCCACTTTAAAATAACTGGCAATCACTTGAATTACACCAGTTAAGATGGTGGCCGCGAGTAAATACTGTAGACCGTGTTCTTTAACCAGGGTAATCATCAATAAAGCTAGCGCACCGGTGGCTGCTGAAATCATGGCAGGACGCCCACCAAAAAAAGCGATGCTCACGGCAATACAAAAAGAGGCATAAAGACCGACTTGAGGGTCTACACCTGCAATGGCTGAAAATGCAATGGATTCAGGAATCAACGCCAAACCGACCACCAAACCAGCAAGGACATCGGTACGGATGTTAGAGAACCATTCCTCTTTTTTCAGACTAATCACTGCAAACCTTTTATACAATTTTGAATGGAGCGTATCTTAAAGCAAGTCTTTGCCAAAATGCAGAACAATTTGCTTGAAAATAGCCTTGAATGATTGAATATTTAAGCTCAATCACTAAAGCTTTACGCATATTCGCAAATAAAAAAGCAGTTCAACTTGAAAAAAGTTGATAAGCCATTTAAAACTGATAGAGAAGACATAACGACGTTAAATAACAAGGACAATCTATGAAGTTGTATTATTCGCCAGGCGCATGTTCACTGGCTGCACATATTATTTTAAATGAAATTAATGTCGATTTTGACTTGGTAAAAGTCGATTTGAAAAACCATCAAACTGAAAAGGGCGATGATTATTTTCAGATTAATCCCAAAGGTTATGTGCCTGCTTTAGAGATCAATCCTGGCTTGATTCTGACTGAAAATGTAGCGATTTTACCATTCTTGGCACAACACGATCCCAAACAAGATTTAATTCCACCTTCAGGTTTAGGGCGTGCTAAGGTCTTAGAATGGCTGGGATATTTAAACTCAGAACTGCATGATGCTTATGCGGTATTCTTTGGTGCGCCATTATCAGGTGAAGCAAAAGAAAAAGCCTATGCTGAAATTGATCGTTTACTGACGTATATTGATCAAGCGATTGAAAAATCAGACAATGACTATTTAGTGGATGACAACTTTGGTCCTGCGGATGCTTACTTATTTGTACTGACCAATTGGTCGAACGGCATTGAACATGATTTAAGCCCTTATAAAAATGTGATTCATATACGCAATAAAGTGGCAGAACGTCAATCGGTGCAGATTGCAATGCGCGATGAAGGACTCATTCCTTAATTGCTTAGATTGAACGAACAGTTCACACATGAAAAAGGACGCTCGAGCGTCCTTTTTTAATCTTCGCTAGTTGAAAAGGACTATTTAAAGAAATAACCGGTTTCAGGTGAGCTGGCATTAGCTATACGTTTGCGCGGCATACGCCCCGCTAAATAGGCTTCACGCCCCGCTTCCACCGCTTTTTTCATCGCAGAGGCCATCAAAATCGGATGTTGTGCGGCTGCAATGGCAGTATTCATCAGCACGCCGTCACAACCGAGCTCCATCGCAATCGCGGCATCACTGGCGGTGCCGACACCCGCATCCACCAATACAGGCACTTTGGCATTTTCTTTAATGATGGCGAGGGTATGTGGATTTAAAATTCCCAAGCCTGAACCAATCAAACTACCCAATGGCATAATCGCCACACAGCCCATACTTTCAAGTTCTTGTGCCACAATCGGATCATCAGAGGTATACACCATCACCTCAAAACCATCATCAATCAATGTCCTTGCAGCTTTGAGTGTTTCGACGATATTGGGATATAAGGTTTTTTCGTCCCCCAACACTTCAAGCTTGACTAAGTTGTGACCATCCAGTAGTTCACGTGCGAGCATACAGGTACGCACCGCAGTCTTGGCATCGAAACAGCCCGCAGTATTGGGCAGTAGGGTGTATTTTTCAGGTGGAATCACTGAGAGTAAATTCGGCTGATTGGGATCTTGACCAATATTGACCCGACGAATCGCCAAAGTCACAATTTCAGCGCCACTGGCTTGAATCGCTAGATCGGTTTCATGTAAATCTTGATATTTACCTGTTCCGACCAAGAGACGTGAAGAAAATTGACGAGAACCAATAATCAGCGGTGAATCTTCCATGACTGCTCCTTTTAACCGCCACCGACGGCATGAATGATTTCAATACGATCAAACTCAGCAATCGGGGTAAGACTAAGTTTGCTTTTAGAAATGATCATTTCGTTCATTTCAATAGCAAAGCGTTTGTCTTCAAGCGACAGCTCTTGTACCAATGCCAATAAATTTTGGCACTCGGTTTGTTGAAGTTCGCCATTGATATAAATCATCATATTGAGCATCCCTAATGAGGTGCTTTAAAGCACTTTGAAATTCTTATTTTTAAAATTTATCGGGCATATTTAAAAGCATGCCAAGCCAAGACTAACCAGCCTGCAATCATCAGTGCACCGCCAATCGGCGTAATCGCACCCAAAATCCGAGGTAAGCCCAAAGCCATGACATAGAGTGAGCCACAGAAAAATACAATGCCAATTTGAATCAGCATGAAGCTGGCTTTAATTGGAATCTGAGGAATCACTTTGGCCATGATGCCAAGCAGCAATAACCCGAGTGCGTGATAAAAGAAATAATCAGTTGCGGTTTGCCACCAACCCAGTTGTTCAATTGAAGCTTTGGCTTTTAAACCATGCGCACCAAAGGCACCGAGCATCACCGCAAGGGCTAAGTTTAATGCTGAGATTGCAATCCACATAATGAACGTTGATTAACTAAATATGCATCCAACCATAGCATGATCAGCACCAAGTTTTAAGAGCAAAAAAAGCCGATTGCATGTGCAACTGAGTCAAATGCTGTAGGCACAAAAAAAGGGCTGACGCCCTTTTTTTATTGAATTCAATGTACAAAATTCGATTTAAATGCAATGCATATTAATTGGATGACATTGCCACTTTAATTTTATCCATCGCATTTTTTTCAAGTTGACGAATACGCTCCGCAGAGACGTTATATTCAGCCGCCAACTCATGCAAAGTGGATTTATCATCATCGAGCCAACGACGCTGTAAAATATTACGTGAACGATCATCCAATTGATCCATCGCGTCATGTAGCGCAGAGGTACTCTGTTGTTCGTAGTCTTCCTCTTCGACCAAACGCGCCGGGTCGTAACGATTGTCTTCTAAATACAGTGCAGGGGCAACATAAGTTGAACCTTCATCATCGTCATCGCCTTGTGCTTCAAATGCTGCATCATAGGCGGTTAAACGACCTTCCATTTCTAACACTTGTTCAGGAGTGACATTCAAGTCATTGGCAATCGACTTGGCTTCATCAAGTGTCAGTTTTTTGCTGGACTTTTTAAGGCTACGCAAATTAAAAAACAGTTTACGTTGCGCTTTGGTGGTCGCAATTTTGACGATACGCCAGTTGCGAATCACATATTCATGAATTTCAGCTTTGATCCAATGCACAGCGAAAGACACCAAACGCACACCCATATTCGGGTCGAAACGTTTGACGGCCTTCATTAAGCCTAAGTTACCTTCTTGGATGAGATCGCCTTGTGGTAAGCCATAGCCTGCATAACTACGCGCAATATGCACCACAAAACGCAGGTGAGACATCACCAACATTTTCGCTGCATCTAAATCTTGATCGTAAAAATAGCGATCAGCCAACTCTTTTTCTTGTTCAGCTGTCAAAATTGGTATTTGATTCACCGTGCTAATATAAGCACCAAGATTTACCCCAGGCGCAGACAATGACAGGGGCATCAATTGATTGCTGCTGTCAGTCATGTGTTCTCCTTGTTGGATAAGCGTTGTAAAACCAATAGTGTCATCTTAATTCGAATAAGCAACATAATTAAGGAAATTTGGGTAGTGAAATGTAATTTTTATTTCACTTGAGCACAATTTATGCATCAGCTTAGTTTAATTGAAAATAATTAAGTTTCAATCAAGTAATGAAATTCACTGGCAGATATTTTTTCCAATTGAAAGCGATAACTATGTATGTGGCAATAACGTGCAATATCGATCTGACTATTGGGGTCGGAAGCCTTCAATAGATACTGTTTTAGATCCGGTGTTTTTTTCAACTGTTTCTTCAGTAACAGCAGGGGCATTGGGCAGGGTTTTCCCAAGGCATCGATTTCAATGGGTAAGGTCATTAATTGGACAAACCAAGTTGTTATTGACTGTATTCTAACAAATTCCGATTTGCGCCTTAAAAATTTTGTGAAATTTCTACAAAATTAATTTAATAGCAGCTTTGGTAAAGCTATTTGGGTGATATATATACGAATTATTGTGAGATAAATTGCAAAAATTTCTCTATTAATTGTAATAAACCCGTGTTAAGCTCGTTGCGTACTTAAGGATTGGAATAGGGATATTTTTTCTCTAAGCCTTATGTATGAATGGATGTAACCGGGATTTTGTTAATAGTTTTACAGAATGATTACAAGCTTTGAAATACAAAAATGTTTTAAAACTTTGTTTAGCTCTGCTGTTTGCAACACCGGGTGGTCCCTTTTCTTACCAACTGAGGATTAACTTATGACAGCTCGCGAACAAGGCGTAGTTAAGTGGTTTAACGATACTAAAGGTTTTGGCTTCATTCAACGCGCTGGCGGTGATGACGTATTCGTTCATTTCCGTGCAATTCAAGGCGACGGTCACCGTTCACTTCGTGACGGTCAACGCGTAGAATTCAGCGTTGTACAAGGTCAAAAAGGTTTTCAAGCTGAAGAAGTTCAGCCTTTAGACTAATTATCATTTTCTAAAAAATGATGATAACGCTCCAATTTTGATGAATTGGGGCGTTTTTTGTTTATAATGATCACTCATATTTAAAATTTGAACATCGAGCACGTATATATGTCATCTGGTTTCGAAACCCTTAATTTACATCCGCAACTTAAGCAAGCGATTGATGCTTTAGGGTTTAAAGGAATGACCCCCATTCAAGAAAAAGTATTGAAGTATACTTTGGCGGGGCATGATGCAATTGGTCGTGCACAGACAGGTACAGGTAAAACTGCAGCATTTTTGGTGAGTATCATCAATGATTTGCTTAGCAATCCTGTGACCACGCAACGTTTTCGTGGTGAACCACGTGCGTTAATCTTGGCACCGACACGTGAACTGGCGATTCAAATTGAAAATGATGCACGTGATCTGACCAAATTTTCTGACTTAAATGTGGTGACTTTGGTCGGTGGTGTCGATTTTGACAAGCAAAAGAAACAGCTTGATCAAGGTTTTGTCGATATTTTGGTGGCAACACCAGGTCGTTTAATTGATTTCACAGAACAAAAAGAAGTTTGGCTCGATCAAATTGAATTTTTAGTTATTGATGAAGCAGATCGTTTACTCGATATGGGCTTTATCCCATCGGTAAAACGGATTGTGCGTTTCTCACCGCGTAAAGAACAACGTCAAACGCTCATGTTCTCTGCAACCTTTAGCTATGATGTTTTAAATTTGGCACAGCAATGGTTGTTTGAACCAGTGACGGTTGAAATTGAACCTGAAAAGAAAACCAATGCAGACGTTGAACAACGTGTCTATGTGGTCGGTAAAGCAGATAAATACAAGCTCTTGCAAGAAATCCTACGTGATGAGCCGATCGAAAAAGTCATGATTTTTGCCAATCGTCGTGATCAGGTACGTAAACTATATGATCATTTAAAACGTGATGGCTATAAAGTGGTAATGTTGTCCGGTGAAATTGCGCAAGACAAACGCACCAAAATGCTTGATCAATTTAAAAATGGTCAGCACAACATCATGATTGCAACAGACGTCGCAGGGCGTGGTATTCATGTCGATGGCGTATCGCATGTGGTGAATTTCACTTTGCCTGAACAATCTGATGATTATGTGCATCGTATTGGTCGTACCGGTCGTGCAGGTAGCCGTGGTGTGAGTATCAGTTTCTTGTCTGAAGATGATGCGTTCTATTTACCGGAAATTGAGAAAGCCATTGGTCAAAAAATTCCACTCACGCGTTTAGATGGCTATTGCTAATCATTGAAGCGAAGCAAGAATAATTTAAGTTTTGCAGGTTAATAAAAAAGTCCCAATACGGGACTTTTTTATTTTCTAAGTTTTTAATTGATTAGCTTGCACGGCAAGTAAAGGTTATTAAAGATTGATAGTCGGTGTCTTTTTCAATGCCAGTACCTTTGCCTAAAACAGTGCCGAGTACACTGGCTGCGGCAGTGACCATTTGTCCGGTTTTTTCATCGACAACGCCTTTTAACGCACCGTTATATTCGGTTTTTTCACTGACCAAAACGGGGGTGGCATTTTTACCACAGGTTTTATTGGCAGCTGAAATCGCATTATTTTTGGCAATCACTTGAGTTTTACCTAAACCTGAAATTTCATATTGATTATTAGCATTTTGAATCGCCAAAGTTTCTGTAGGGGTAGATGCACAAGCGGTTAAAATCAAAGTACTTACAGCAACTGCGCAAAGGCTAAGAGTCTTTTTCATCTGGATTCCCAATCTTAAAATATAAAAAATTAAATATGAATCATATGCTAGCGGGTTGTGATGAATGAAGTCAGGAGTCTTTGTATAAGATTTGCGTTTTCCTATGCTTTTACTGTGATTTTACTTAAATCTGTAACGGTTAATTCAAGTTGAGCGCTCATTTTCGCACTTTATGCTTTCGAGGTTTATGCTAAGCTAAGTCATCCGTTTTCTTACAGATCATTCGTCAATGTCAGATTCTTCTCTACATGCAGTGCATGACAATATTCATCAACGTCAGTCCATTGGTCATTTAGTTGAGCCAGCACCTAATGCAGAACAATTAGAAATGGCATTTCAAGCAGCAATGACGGCACCTGATCATCATCGATTAAAGCCGACACATTTTATTATTGTGCCCCCTGAGCAACGTGAAGCGTTTGGGGCGGTGTTGGCTGATGCGATTCGTGATACGGGCATGCAAGATGAACAGCAAGTAGATCGCGTGCGTAATCATCCTTTTCGCGCACCATTATTGGTGCTTGCAGTAACACGTTTTCAAGAACATGCCAAAGTCCCTGAGTTCGAACAAACCTTAAGTACTGGGGCAGCCATTCAAAACTTCTTGTTGTCTTTGCAAGTACAAGGCTTTTCAACCATGTGGCGTAGTGGTGCTGTGGTCGAGTCACAACTGTTTAAGCAACAATTGGGTTTGCAAGCGCACGATTTGATTTCAGGGATTATTTATATTGGGACTGCGGTGAAAGCGATTCCGCCACGCCATGAGATAGATACCAAGGCCAATGTTTCTTATTGGGCACCTTAGTTATGTTGCATATATGAACAAGGATTAATCAGCTCAGCATGTGACTGTGTTTAAAATTTAAGTGCATTTAAGTGTTGAGTTTGAGAAGTAAACAACGAGTTTAGGATAAAAATAAATGTCGGAATTGAAATTTACGGATTTGGTTCGTCCAGTTGCAGTCAATCATAAAACAGCGTTACGTGTGACGGTATTGGGTGGGGGAAGTTTTGGTACAGCCATGGCCAATACCGCTGTAAGAAATGGCTGTGACACCATGATTTGGATTCGTGATGAAGCGATTGCCAATGAAATTAATCAAACCCATATTAATCGACGTTATTTACCTGATTTTCAGTTAGAAGCGGGCTTACGTGCTGAGTCAAATTTGGAACACGCCGTGCGTGACCGTGACATTATTTTGGTGGCGATTCCAAGCCATTCATTTCGTGATGTACTGCGTCAAATTAAGCCCTTTATTAGTGCGCAAGCGGTGATTTCGCTGACCAAAGGCATTGAGGCAAAAACCTTTAGTTTTATGAGCGATATTATTCGCGAAGAATTGCCTGAAGTGCCTTATGGGGTGTTGTCAGGTCCAAATTTGGCCAAAGAAATCATGAGCGGTATGCCGGCAGGAACCGTGATTGCCAGTGATTCAGAGTTAGTTCGCTCAGCAATACAAAGCGCTCTGCATAGCGCTTTGTTCCGTGTCTTTGCCAGTGATGATGTGCATGGGGTTGAGCTCGGTGGCGCATTAAAAAATATCTATGCTGTGGCAATGGGTATCGCAGCGGCCTATAAAGTCGGTGAAAATACCAAAAGTATGATTTTGACCCGTGCTTTGGCGGAGATGAGCCGTTTTGCAGTCAAACTCGGTGCCAATCCGTTGACCTTTCTTGGATTGTCGGGCGTGGGTGATTTATTTGCCACCTGTAACAGTCCACTGAGCCGAAATTATCAAGTTGGTTTTGCGTTGGGTTCGGGTAAAAGCTTAGAGCAAGCCACACAAGAATTGGGTCAAACCGCAGAGGGGATCAATACCATTGTGCAGGTCAATACCCGTGCCAAAGAACTGGATGTATATATGCCAATCACTACCGCGCTTTATGAGGTGATTTTTGAAGGGGCACCACCTTTAAATATTGCAGTGTCGTTAATGAAAAATGGTCATCGTAGTGATGTGGAATTTGTATTGCCTCATCAAAAAGTATGATATTTTGATCGCAGATGAAATGCGCTGAGATTGACGAAGCTGTTAAAGTATATTCGTCAATTTAGGCGCGTCGCTTTACAGCGATATAGCATAATAAAATGGAATAATACGTGTAGGATCAACACATGCAATTGACACTTGTTCGTCATGGCGAAGCAGCACCTGCATTAAATGGTCAAGACGAAAAGCGACCATTGACGGCTCGAGGGCATGCTCAAGCCCAAGAAACGGCAGAATATTTAAATTCTTATTTCTTGAACCCAAAAAATCAAGGCAATCTGCACAATGATGATCAGCCCGATATTTTTGTGGTGAGTCCATTGTTACGTGCGCAAGAAACTTTGGCACATATTCAGGCATATTTCCCACATGTTGCGACTTTAATCTGTGACAACATTAAACCTGATGATAATGCCAAAGATGCGATCGAATGGCTCAGTCAATTGCCGTTTGAAAATATTGTGGTGGTCTGTCATATGAATGTGGTTGCACATATGGCTGAGCAGTTAACTCATGAATATTTTCATTCATTTCATTTGGCTGAAGCACGTATTTATCAACAAACAGTGATTGCCAATGGGCTGTCGACACAAATCCAGTCTTTCATTCCTAATGCATAATGGAATAATGCAAGCATACAAAAACAAGTAAATTACACGGTAGATCAAAATTAATGTTGTATTTATGGATGCCAGAAGCCAATGGGGTTTGGCAATGGTCGCGTGGTGAGCAGTGGAATCAGGCCAGTAGTCTTGAACAATTGATTCAAGAGATCAAGCCTGATCAAGGGGAGGAAGCAGTGGTTTTCTTTCCAAGTCGAGATACGCAAATCATTCAGCAGACTTTGCCTAAAGCGCAGTATAAACAGCTTGGTTATGAGGGAATTAAGTTTTTACTCGAAGACTATGTGATCTTGCCAATTGATCAAATGAAAGTGTTGTCATATTTTCAAGCACCGGATCAATTGACGCTTTTAGGTGTTGCCAATCATACCGTGTTGACCATGCAACACGCTTTGAGCTTGATTCCAGTCAAGATCGTCTCCTTACTGCCTGACTTTTTAGTGCTTCCTGAACCGCAACATAACGAAACGGTGCTCGCCAATATCAATGGGCAGCTCTTGGTTCGAGAGCATGCCTTGAAAGGCGGATCGATAGACGATTTAGGGTTATATTTGGATATTGCTCCTAAAGCTGAAAAATATCGTTATGCGGATTTAAATGGAGCACAGCTCGAAAGTTTGTGGGTGAACAGTACAGAGGAGCAACGTGAGCGTTTTGATTATCAATTCCAACCGATATTAAAAGCCAAGCAACATCCTTTTAATGTATTACCCAAAGCCAAAAACAGTGATCAGCGTGTATCAGGTTATTGGAAGGCATCGGCATGTGTTTTGCTCGCCTTCATTGTTGTGCAATTTGGCTATGACCTCATTCGTTGGGCGAAACTGAAAAAAGTGGCAGATCAAACCGCACAAATTTCAATTGATCAATATCAGTCTTGGTTTGGTCGAAACAGTCGAGTCACTGAACAGAATCTTAAAAGCTTATTTGAAAGTAATTTACGCCTCAGCCAAGCGGCCAATACTCAAGCTTTACAACTCATCAGTCGAGTTGGGCCGATTTTAATGCAACAGCAAATTGTGGCAAATCGCGTGGCATACGATGCGGATCTGTTGAATTTGGATTTGGTGGCACGCAGTTCAGAGCAGTTGCAAAGTTTGGTTTCGCAACTGAATCAGCAAGGTTTTAAAGCCGAATTAGGCAATATTCAAACGCAGGGTGACGCTGTCGTCGGTTTGGTGAAAATACAATAATGAAAGCATTCGATAAGGTACAGGACAAAATCGATCTTTGGATTGAGCAGGTGCAAGCCTATTTAGCACGGCTCTCATTGCGTGAGCGAATCATGGTGATTGCGGCAACCATCATTGTGCTTGTGGCGATCATTGTGACATCGCTTTGGAAAATGCATTCAGCGGCAGAACAACAACAAGATCGTTTAAATGAACTTAAAGATAATTTGGTATGGATGCAGAGTCATGTGGTAACCATGAAACCTGCTGATGATTTGAGTTTAACGGTGGCAGATAAAATTCAGCGGGTTTCACAGCAGCAAGGAATTTCTGTGGCATCTCAACAGGTTGGTGAACAAATCCAATTGGTTGCGGAACATCAGAATTATGCCATCTTGGCAAATTTTCTCACCCAGCTGGTTCAGATGGGGGTGAATATTGAAAAAATGGAGCTAAATGAAGCTGGACAGCAGATCAAATTAACAGCGACTGTTCATTGATCGGTGAAAATAAACATCTGACAGGCATAGCGTTTTAGCCAATCTATGCCTATAATGTGGCAACTTAAAAAGCAGTAGACTTTTTGGATATGTTATATTCGCTTGCTCGTCCATTTTTATTTTCTTTGGCGCCAGAGCGTGCACATGATCTGACATTATCATTGCTGAAAAAGACCTATAAATTGGGTCTGATGCGCCAGTCGATCGAAGCCAAGCCTGTCACATGTATGGGCATTGAGTTCCCTAATCCTGTAGGTTTAGCCGCAGGTTTAGATAAAAATGGTGCCTATATCGATGCACTGGCAAGTTTAGGTTTTGGTTTTATTGAAATTGGAACCATTACCCCACGTCCTCAATCGGGCAATCCTCAGCCCCGTTTATTCCGTATTCCTGAAGCACAAGCCATTATTAACCGTATGGGGTTTAATAATGATGGTGTTGATCAGCTGATTGAAAATGTCAAAGCCGCCAATTATAAAGGCGTGTTGGGCATCAATATTGGTAAAAATGCCGACACTGCTGTGGAAGATGCGGTGTCTGATTATTTAATTTGTCTTGAAAAAGTCTATAACTACGCCTCGTATGTAACGGTGAATATTTCCTCGCCAAATACTAAAAATTTGCGTAGTCTACAAAGTGGTCATGCCTTAACCGAATTGCTTGAAACACTCAAAAAACGTCAGCTTGAATTGGCTGAAGAGTATCAGCATTACGTGCCATTGGTATTGAAAGTTGCGCCAGACTTGAGTGCAATGGATATCTCTTTTATTGCGGCGGAACTGATTAAATTTAAAATTGATGGTTTGATTGTCACCAATACCACGTTATCACGTGAAGGCGTTGAAAATCTGGCTTTTGGTGATGAGGCCGGTGGTTTATCAGGTGCGCCTGTATTTGAGAAAAGTACCGCTTGCTTAAATGCATTTTCAAAGTTACTCAAAGATCAAATACCTTTGATCGGGGTCGGTGGTATTCTTGCGGGCCAACATGCTACTGCGAAACAACAGGCAGGTGCACAGCTGGTTCAAATTTACAGTGGCTTGATTTATACAGGTCCTGCATTGATTAAAGACTGTGTAGATGCTATGACCTAATTTATGAACACACTTGATATCTTCATCCTGATGGTACTGCTCATTGGAGGGCTTAACGGTTTGCGACAAGGATTTGTAAAAGCCTGTGCGAACTTGATCGGTTGGGTTTGTGCCCTGATCGTGGGTGCTAAATACGCCACGTTGATCGCCCCTTCAATGTCAGCCCTCAGTCCGGATCCAGTGGTTCAAAAGATTGCTGCATTTGCGTTTATTGTATTGATCATCGTGGTGCTGACATGGATTGTGACCAGTATCCTCAATCGTGTGCTGAAAACCTTAAAGCTTGGTCCCCTTAACCGTTTGGCAGGGGGTGCTTTTGGCAGCTTGAAAGGTTTGCTCATCGTCCTCATCTCTATGCAAGGGATTGGTTCGTTTGTGGAAAGCTCACCGTATTGGAAACAGTCTAAATTTATCCAAGCGCTTTTGCCTTATGCACCTATGGCAACTGCATTGACCAAAGACACCGCGAATAAAGCAATGAGTCATATAAAATCAGGTGAATTAACCGAACAGGGACAGGATTTAGAATCGACTAAACATGACTCGGATGTTCATCAAGATTCATCATCACATTCAACGAAAAACCCTTTTAATTAATCCTAGCTTGTCTGCGAGGTTGCTATGTGTGGAGTTGTTGGTATAGCTGGTAAATCACCCGTTAACCAAATGTTGTTTGATGCATTAACGATGTTACAACATCGTGGACAAGATGCTGCTGGGATCGTGACCTGCGCCAATGGTCGTTTATTTTTAAGAAAAGACAATGGTATGGTGCGTGACGTGTTTCATACTCGTCACATGCGTGCTTTGTTGGGCAATTACGGCATTGGTCATGTTCGTTATCCAACAGCGGGGTCTTCGAGCAGTGCTGAAGCACAACCGTTTTATGTCAATTCACCGTATGGTATTACCTTAGCGCACAATGGTAATTTGACCAATGCTGCCGAAATTCACGATGACTTGTATAAAACTGACTTACGTCATATGAATACCGATTCGGATTCAGAAGTGTTGCTCAACGTATTTGCACATGAGTTGCAAAAACGCGGTAAATTGAATCCAACTGCTGATGATATTTTCCATGTGGTGTCACGTGTGCATGAACGCTGTAAGGGCGGTTATGCCGTGGTTGCCATGATTACCGGTCATGGGATCGTGGGTTTCCGTGATCCAAACGGGATTCGTCCTTTGATCTTGGGCTCTCGCGATACTGAATTGGGGGTTGAATATATCTTGGCTTCTGAGTCTGTGGCTTTAACTGCACTGGGCTTTAAAGTTGAGCGTGATGTCTTCCCGGGTGAAGCGATTTTTATTGATGACTCAGGTCAATTGTTCTCGCAACAATGTGCCACTAATCCGCAACATCGTCCATGTATTTTTGAATATGTGTACTTTGCGCGTCCAGATGCGACCATTGATGGGATTTCAGTATATAAAGCCCGTTTAAAAATGGGTGAAAAGCTGGCGCATAAAATTCTTTGTGAATGGGGTGAGTTCCACGATGTTGATGTGGTGATTCCAATTCCAGATACCTCACGTACTTCAGCACTTGAGCTTGCCAATATTTTAGGGGTCAAGTTCCGTGAAGGTTTTATGAAGAACCGTTATATCGGTCGTACCTTCATTATGCCGGGGCAGCAACTGCGTAAAAAATCGGTACGTCAAAAACTCAACCCAGTTGAGCTTGAGTTTAAAGGCAAAAATGTATTGTTGGTGGATGACTCGATCGTACGTGGCACCACCTGTAATGAAATTATTCAAATGGCACGTGATGCCGGTGCCAAGAAAGTCTTTTTCGCTTCTGCTGCACCGATGGTGAAATATCCAAACGTGTACGGTATTGATATGCCGGTGAAAGATGAATTGATTGCATCGAATCGTGATGTTGAAGAAATTCGTGAAATCATTGGCGCAGATCGTCTGATTTTCCAAAATTTAGAAGATTTAAAAGACGCCGTGCGTACCAAGAAAGTTCCTGATTTACGTGAATTTGACTGTTCGGTATTTGATGGAATTTATGTGGCAGGGGGCATTGATGATGCTTATCTTGATAATCTTGAGCAACAACGTTGTGATTCTGCCATGAAGAAAAAAGATGGCTATGTCGATGTCAATGTCGATGCTGCATCGGTAGATTTGAGTGGCATCAAAGAGATGTAAAAACGGCGTAGAAAGTCATTAAAAAAGCGGGTAATTCCCGCTTTTTTAATTTATGATTTAAAAACAATGTATCAGGACAGTTTACATTGAAAGATGTGAGTCACTACTTTATAAAAAACAAAAATATTCTTTGGTCTGCAAGCGTTTGTCTGCTTGTGGTTGTATTTTCTATTGTGATTTTAAATACCGTTTTGGGGTTGTTGGTTCATTATATTGATCCAACCCAATCGATCTTTTGGCATTCCTTAAGCCCTTATTTAATGGTGGTGTTGGTCACAGTCATTGGTGGCTCGATGCTGTATGAGTTTTACGTGTTTCGCTCAGGTGGGCATACACTGGCGAAACAGTTAAAAGCACGGCAACTAACTTTAATGGAAAGTACCCCTGAAGAAAGTGCCGCACTGCGCATCACTGAAAAATTGGCACAGACCTTTGCAATTGATACCCCAACACTGTATGTATTGCCCGATGAAATTGGTGTGAATGCTTTGACTGCGGGGTTTCATCCCAAAGACACCGTGATTATTTTGACTTGGGGGGCATTACAAAATTTAGATGAGCTTGAGCTGTATGGTTTACTCGGACATGAGTTCAATCAAATCCTCTCCGGTGAAGCGACTGAAAACACTCGATTGAAAATTCTATACAGTGGTGTGATTACCTTTAGTCAGTGGGGCAGTAAAATTGCACGTTGGGGTTTTCGCAATAACGAACACGGTCGACGCCATAAACTTGAAACCAGTTTGGTGGCAATCGGTGGGGTGATTTGGCTGATTGGTAGTTTGGGTGTGCTGATCACGCGTTTGATCAAGTACCTGACTCTCGGTGGGCGGACTTTTTATAATGACCATAAAACCAAACGCTTATTGTTAAACAATGCCAATGTACAAACCTTACTCAGAATCTATGTGCATCATGCCGGCTCGCAAATCCATAGTGAATATTCCGAAGCGATTTCGCATATGTGTTTTGCCAATTCACTCAGCCCACAGAGTTGGCTAAATATTCATCCGAGTATTCAAAATCGTATTTATGAGTTGAATCCGAGTTTGCTTGAAGATTTACAGTTGGAAAACTTACAGAAGTTGCGTAGTCAACCTTTGTTTAGTCTCATGCGTTCTTTAGAAGAGTCGGTGGCAGAAGAATATAACCCATGGGTATCTCCGCAGCCCTTGCCATTGCTGCGCTTATCTCCGATTAGTTTTGCGATTAAAGATGCGATTAAACCTCTAAATGCTGAGGTGCGTCAGCAGATGAGTCGACCGGACTTGATTCAACGTGCGATGCAAACTTCAACAGGCTCACGTGAGGTGATGGTGACGATTTTAATGATTCGCCAGTATCGTGAATTTATCCCATCAGATGCACAAGTCAGCCGTGCTATTGTCGATTCGTTATTGAATATTGACGGTCGTGTCCATATCCAAATTTTTCATGAAGCTTGTAGTAATTTAGGCAATATGCCTGCCACCAGTGCCCGTCAATTTATTACCAAGCTGGCTAAAATTATCCAGGAAGATGGTGAAATTGGCTTGTTGGATGCCTTGCTGATTGAAAAAGTCAAAGCAGAACTGAATCTACTTCCGATTCATCGACCTACCTCTATGGAAGAGGCGAAGCCTCAAATCGTACGTTTGATCGATGCCTTATTGCATGTGCAACAGCTCAACAGTGCCAATCAATTGGAAGTGCGCTATCAAATCTTAGAGCGCGTACTCACGGTTGAAGAGTTAGAGCTGTATGAAGAAATTTCGGATGAACCGATTGATTTGGGCGAGATATTAAATGATATCGCAGGTTTGTTGCTGCGTGACCGTTTGAGTATCTTGGGGGTGGCGGAAATCTGTCTGTGGAATGACCGTGTCATTACCCAAGATGAACTAGACGTGCTTGAATTGCTGTATTGGCGTTTAGGCTTTGAAAGTGATGAAATTGTAGAGCAAATGCATAAGCAAAATAGTGTGATGATCATCTAGTTAAATTGCGTTAAAATTATTCAAATAAATTTATTTGCTTTGAAAATTGATTTTAAGGCATTTTGAAGTACGCAAATGCAGATATAAAGCTCAGCATTTGCTTGCGAAAATCGTTAGAATACCCGACCCCGATGAATACTAGTACCGATGTAATGAATGTGAATATGGTAGAGCATCAGCGAAGTCTATTGGCTGTTCTAGGTATCGATGTTTGGATGCCTAAAGTCAATGCGCCTGTGCGAAACTATAGCGCGTCGTTATATCGTGATCAGGCAGCGCTTGAAACTGCTTATGTAGAACCGATTCAATCGTTTGATACAGTTTTAGTGCCTGATTCCACTCAGACTTCGCTTCAACCACAGCAAGCGTCTGCGTCAGCTGAAGTGACTCTGGTTCGGGAACAGGTTCAGCCACACGCTGTTGAACAAAAGGTTGCGCAAGTCACTGTATACGATGATGCTCGACCCGTCATTCACATTGATGCCTTTGAGTTGCAAGCGTGGTGTACCGAGCGCTGTATCATTGTGGTCGATAGTACCGATCTCAATGCTGCGCAAAGTCAGTTATGGCGTAATATTCAACGTGCGCAAACTGGACACTTCTTTGATTTAAAATGGCCTTTTCCACTCGCACTGCTCCAAGATGGGCGTGGAGTACAGGTCTATATTCAAGGTTTCTTGGACGCTATGCGAGGGGAAAAGAAAATCATCAGTTTAGGTCAAATTAAACATTGTCAATATACAGATGTGGTGGTGCTTGCAAGTCTAAGCGAAATGTTGGATCAGCCACTGTTAAAGCGAGATCTATGGGCATTGATGAGATAATACTTTGATCATGGGCTAAAAGCGGTATCATCACTTTGTTTTAAATTGTTCCAGTTTCGATGATTGCTGTTTGGGTTGCTATGGTAATGCTGTATACCTGCTCGTCTTGTCAAGCTCACTCAATCCATTGTTCATGTGAAAAGCAAATCATAAAAGTGTGGCTATAAAAATTAAAATCAGTGTATAAATAAAGCAGGTTGAATAATAAAGACAGGGACACAATGCGTCAAAAAGTCGTGGTATTTAGTCAAATCGATTCCAATATTCTTGAAAAATTAAAAGCACAATATGAAGTTGTGGTGATTGACCCGAAAGCAGGCGAGGTCAATCAACAAATACTTGAGCATGTGGTAGATGCAGACGGCATGATTGGGGCAGGGCGTTTATTAAATCAAAGCAATCTGAGTTCGGCCAAAGAGCTAAAGATTATTTCTTCTGTCAGTGTAGGCTATGACAATTATGATCTCGATTATCTCAATCAACGCAAAATTTGGCTGTCCAATACGCCACACGTATTAACCGAAACCACCGCAGATTTGGCCTTTGCATTGCTCATGAGTGCTGCACGTCAAGTCCCACGTTTGGATCAGTGGACCAAGCAAGGGCAATGGACTCGAACCGCAGGAGCTGCGCAATTTGGACAAGATATTTTTGGAAAAAATTTAGGCATCATAGGTCTGGGGAATATTGGGGCAGCCATTGCACGACGGGGTTTTCATGGCTTTAACATGAATATTCTTTATCATAATCGTCGTGAAAATATAGAACGTGCTGAAGCACTCAATGCCACGTACTGCGAATTTGATGAATTGTTAGAGCAGTCAGATTTTGTAGTGGTGGCGGTAGATTTAAATGCAGATTCTAAAGCATTAATTGGGTCGGCTGAATTTGAAAAAATGAAACCAACGGCTGTTTTTGTCAATATTTCGCGGGGTTCAGTGGTCGATGAGCAAGCCTTAATAGATGCATTAAAGTCACGACGCATATTTGCAGCAGGTTTGGATGTCTATCAAAAAGAGCCGCTACAACACTCTGAATTGTTTGAATTGGACAATGTTGTGACCCTACCACATGTGGGTTCTGCAACTGCTGAAACGCGCTATAAAATGGCGGCTTTAGCGTATCAAAATTTGCTTGAAGGTCTCGCAGGGCGACAGCCGCAATATGTGGTGAATCCGAACTTTTAGCGCATAAGATGTCGATAAAAATTGATAACACTTCATTGCCAATTCATCCTAAATTCAATGTTATAGTCGCATAAAACAGGATTGAGTGTGTATTTTGAAGAAGACCCTACTCGCCTTGAGTTTAAGTCTAAGTGCGCTGTGTAGCGCAGACAATGATTTTGGTTCTGATCAGGCATCCACGATAAAAATTCCAGAAATTGGAAGTGGAGTGGGGTTGATCGATCAACAAAAAGAAAAAATTATTGGTGAAAAAGTCTATCGCCAAGTGCAACAGCAACTCCCGGTATTGCATGATGTTTGGCTAGAAGATCAGTTTATGATGATCTTTACCCGCATCCTAAGTCATACCCAATTAGGTCGTCCTGTGGGGCTTGTGGTAGTCAATGATCCGCAGATTAATGCCTTTGCTGTGCCAGGGGGATTGTTTGCTTTAAATAGTGGTTTGATCACCTCGGCGAAAAATCTCGATGAAGTGGCAGGGGTGATGGCGCATGAAATTGCCCATGTGTCACAGCGGCATTATAGTCGCTCACAAGAGGCCTTTAAGGGGCAAGGTCTGTTGGCACTAGCAGGTATTATTGTCGGGGCTGCCATCGCTGCACAGGCCGATAGTGATGTTGGAAACGCCCTGATGATGGGCACGCAAGCGGCAATGATTGATAAACAACTTAGCTATAGTCGAAATCAAGAGCGTGAAGCAGACCGTATTGGGATGCAACTGATGTATGGTGCAGGCTACAATCCTCAAAGCATGGCTGATTTCTTCGAAACCATGAATCGAGCCACTGCACGCGTCAGTTATTTGCCTGATTTTTGGTATACCCATCCCTTGACCACTGAGCGTATGAGTGAGGCGCGACTACGGGCCAATCAGCTGCCTAAAGTGCCGTATAGCAATACCCAAGAAGACTTTGAAGTGATTAAGTGGTACACCGCTGTGATCACCAATCAAGCTACTGAAAATCAGCTTAAAACCATTGCCCAACGCCGTAATTTCGCAGGACTGTTGGCGTTGTCGGTGTATTACTATCGACAAGGCGATTATAGCGAAGCACAACGTCATATGAATGAAGCCAAGCAACTGAATACATCGAGTACTTTATTAAACTTAATACAAGCGGATATTTATCTCGGGCAAAATAAGCCTGATGATGCTTTAGCTGTGATTGA
Organism: Acinetobacter lanii; assembly: GCF_011578285.1. NCBI lineage: Bacteria > Pseudomonadati > Pseudomonadota > Gammaproteobacteria > Moraxellales > Moraxellaceae > Acinetobacter > Acinetobacter lanii. The sequence goes on from NZ_CP049916.1 coordinate 1,180,168, forward strand.
ATATAAGCAACGCATCATGCCTGAAAATCGAGCGCTGAGTTATAAGCTGGCTGAAATTTACTTAAGAAAAAATAATATTCAACAAGTTGAAATGATTGCCAATAAATTCAGTCGGAAAAATCCGAGTGATGTGGTGGCATGGCAATATTTACAACGTGCTGCCAATTTAGATAAGGATAATCCAATGCGAACCATCAATGTTTTGCGTTATCGGGCTGAGGTTGAATATTGGCGAGGTGCTGAATCAACGGCGATCAAATCACTTTTGCATGCACAAAGACTGGCGAAAGATAATGTATCAATGTCTGCCAAAATCAGTCAGCGTTTAAAAGTCATGCAGGCGGAACGTCAAGAGAAAATTTAAATCATTATTTCTATGTAGAGGTGAGGCTACATGATTAAAGGGCAATGTTTATGTGGGGCAATTCACTATGCTTATCATGCAGAGATCAAACAGAGTATTTTGTGCTTTTGTCAGGATTGTCGTTTAGCACAAGGCGCACTATTTGGATGGAATAGTCCTATTGATCAACAGGCATTTGAAATCACTCAAGGTAAGGCATTTTTAAAAGCTTATTTTCATACCCCAAATAAAGCACGTGTCTTTTGTATACAGTGTGGAAGTCCAATTTACTCTTACCGCTTAGATTTGCCGAATGTTTTAAGGCTTAGATTGGGGAGTATTACTGAAGGTGAAATTCCACCGCCAAATCAAACATTTTATAGTCAATATCAGCCTGATTTTATTCAAATTATTAATTGTTTAAACAATTAGTCTTGCGGTTGTTTTAGCGTAAATTCATTCATTTTTGACGTATACTGTAGGCTAAGGCAATAGAGATTGTATGAAGTCGAATGAAAAAAATAGTCTTAATGAGTGTGTTTTTGTGGATGTCAGCGACCAGCATGGCGCAGCAAGTTCCTGAAAAATATGTCAAAGAAATTGATAATATATCGACTCAATATAATACCGATATGAAATATTTTCTACGTACATTAGATTCGCATACCACATCATTTAATCCGCAACAAAAAGCTCAATTCTGTGGCATCGTCAGTCGCTATGTGAATGCTTTTTATCAGGCGACGGACAAGAATCGTAGTTCATTACCTGTGTCTTATGCCCAAATGAGCAAGCAAGATGTGATTGATAAAGTCATGCAATCCAAAGAGATGCGCTTAATCAGCAAATATAATATTCAATGTGACTTAAACGGTTCGCTTTAAAAAAACGGATTTATTTATCACTGAAAAAAATAATATCGATTTTTGCAGAGATGAAATCGGAATGTGATGAATTAAGATTTAAATATGAAATTTGAAAAAGGCTTGAAAGGATAGGGGGAAATTGATTTTTAATTATTTGAATATGAAGTAGAAAATATGAAACTATTTTTAGAGGATTGAGCGGGCTATTTAAACATTAATCAATGACACGGGTTTAAATAGTCCAAATCAAACGTGTGACGCGATAGGATTAAGCAAGCTTTGCTTTGATTTTAGCTGAAACTTGTGCAGGATCGGCACGTCCGGCTATGATCGGACGTAGAGAATTCATCACCTTACCCATATCTTTAATGCTAGTAGCTTGTTGAGCAGCAATCGTTTGCTCAATCATGGAATCAAGTTCTTCCTCAGTCATAGCTGCTGGTAGAAATTGAGATAACACCTCAACTTCGGCTTGTTCCTTACTAGCTAAGTCTTGTCGATTAGCACCTTCAAAGGCTTTAATCGATTCTTTACGTTGTTTGATTTGCTTTTCAATGACCGCGAGAACTCGACTATCATCAAGTTCAACGCGCTCATCGACTTCGATTTGCTTGATTGCTGCCTGTAGACCACGAATGACCGTTAACTTATCCATTTCTTTAGCACGCATTGCAGCTTTCAAAACGTCAGTTATTTGGGTTTTTAAAGTCGTCATCTATATTGTCCAGACAGTCAATGTGTCACAAATTAATCTTAGTAAAGGCGAGTCGTACGTACTGATTCACGCGCCAATTTCTTTTGGTAGCGTTTAACAGCAGCAGCTTTTTTACGTTTACGTTCTTGAGTTGGTTTCTCGTAGAATTCACGTTTACGAACGTCAGCTAAAACGCCTGCTTTTTCGCATGAACGTTTGAAACGACGGATAGCTACGTCTACTGGTTCGCCTTCTTTCAATTTAACTTGTGGCATGAAGAATCCTCTAGTTTATGGATAAGACTGAGTGCACCATTGCACTAAGTCACAAGTGAAGTGCAGTATTTTACTCATTTACATCTCATACCACAAGCCTATAATAGCCTGAGCAATATTTTGAAATGGGTAATAGGCAGTTTAATGATCGTTTTAGGCTTAGAAACGTCGTGTGATGAAACAGGTCTTGCACTGTATGACAGTGAAGTCGGCTTAAGAGGACAGGTGTTATATAGTCAAATTAAATTGCATGCAGAATATGGTGGTGTGGTGCCAGAACTCGCGTCACGTGACCATGTGCGCAAACTCATTCCGCTCATAAATCAGTTGCTTGAAGAAAGCAATCTGAAAAAATCCGAGATTGATGCAATCGCCTATACCCGTGGTCCTGGTCTAATGGGCGCACTTATGACCGGCGCACTTTTTGGTCGAACTTTGGCATTTGCCCTGAATAAACCTGCGATTGGTGTGCACCATATGGAAGGTCATATGTTGGCGCCTTTATTGTCAGAAACACCGCCTGAATTTCCGTTTGTCGCATTATTGGTTTCGGGTGGTCATACCCAATTGATGGCTGCTTATGGCATTGGTCAGTATGAAATGCTGGGTGAATCGATTGATGATGCAGCCGGTGAAGCCTTTGATAAAGTTGCAAAAATGATGGGCTTGCCATACCCGGGGGGGCCAAATATTTCTAAATTAGCCTTACAAGGTGATGCCAAAGCATTTGATTTCCCACGTCCAATGTTGCACCAGGGTTTGGACTTTTCTTTTAGTGGTTTGAAAACTTCTGTTTCAAATCAGTTGAAAAAAGTTGAAGGTCAGGGGCGTGAAGCAGATATTGCAGCCTCTTTCCAAGAAGCTTTAGTAGATACTTTGGTGAAAAAATCGGTGAAAGCACTGAAGCAAACCGGTTTAAAACGTTTGGTGATTGCAGGCGGTGTCAGTGCCAATAAACGTTTGCGTGAGCGTTTAGAAGCCGATTTAGCCAAAATTAAAGCCAATGTATATTATGCAGAACCGGCACTGTGTACGGACAATGGAGCGATGATTGCATTTGCAGGTTATCAACGTTTAAAAGCAGGTCAACAAGATGGTTTGGCGGTCACCACGACACCACGTTGGCCAATGACGGAGTTGACCAATCCAGAAGCGGTATAAAATTTCAATATATAAAAGAGGCGAAAGCCTCTTTTTTAATGGTGATCTGTTATTAAACTTAATAAATCTTAATTAAAGTGGAGTTTTAGCTTGATCTAAGAATGTGATTGGGATCCATACAATATTCGTATGATTGTTTTATTCATAAGGCTTCCATGTTTTTGTTTTTTCGTTGTATTCATATTGAATTTGATCATGGTAATTTGTTTCAAAGCCTATCTCATCTTCAGTTTTTTTAATTTCGAAGCATTGTCGAATATTGCTATAGGTTTCGTGGGTGCCAGGGTGGTCGCCATCATATTGCGATCCAGATAAGCAAACTTTAGGCTGACTTATAGAATATTGAAAACTAGGTTTTTTCATCGTAGCACCTTGGTTATTTTCCCAACCTGTATATTGATAATTGAGTGGGTAAGCCATACCAGTTTTCGTATCTAAAGCGATTAACTCTAAAGCGTCTGTGTTTCCGATATTCAATAAAATATAGTGTTGAGCAAAGTTGGCTTTCTGAGTTTTGAGTACATTTTTATATCGTGCGATATTCTTCTTTGAACAAAAAGAACCATTGTAACCATCTGAATCGCAATGGTTCACTTTTTTGAAAGGTGCATTCTGCGTGGTATTCGCATGGCTTGCAGTTATGCTCACTAAAATGCTAGACGTGAGTAGGAGTATTTTATTCATCAATATTTCCGATTTTTTAATTTTTAAAATTGAGTTGATTTAAGATTTGATGGATCAAAACACAACGTTATTCAGACTTAGCCTCCTGAATCGAGGCTTGGAATTTTTCTTTCATCTCAGCATACTGAGGATGGGCTTTAGCTTCATCCCATTTTTGTTTAAAAATCTGTGCAGCAGCAGCTTTTACAGGGTCTTCTGAGCTACGAGGTAACTCTTCACGACCATGCGCACCACTTAAACCTTTTTTATCCTCAGGCACAGCACCGTCATATTTCTTACCGCCTTTATGATTGGCATATCGGCGAGCACGGGTATAACCCATTTGTAGAAATTTTCGAGCCATGTCCGCCCCCACAAAATCATCATTTTCTAAATAATCTAAGAACAGTTGATAGATCTTTTCAGAGCTTTCCGTGGCTTTGGCTTCATCGGCGAATTTCCAATAGGGTAATATTTCTGATTTATACGGCTCAACCAACAATACGCCTTGTTCGCCACGACCAACACGATATAGCTCAGGGCGTTTCCGAAAGTTGATCTGTTTAAAATCGAGTGAGTAATCAAAACTATTGGAGTGAACACGTGTAGCGCGTTTAGGAATATCTGATCTGCTTTTATTGTTCATAATATCATCCTATTTAATAGATGAATCATACTTGGCAAGTCCTTCAAAATCGATACAGATTTGTAATCAAAACAACGACAGATCTCAACTTGTATCTGGCGAATTAAAGCTTTTATGATGAAAGAAATCAAAAAATCGAATAACAGCACATATTTAAAAAAATCAAAAAAGGAATGACACAATGCACCATGATGCAGAACACTTTAAAGATCATCCTGCTTTTAAAAAAGGCGTTCGTTTTGATTATGAAGTCATGGACTTACATACCATTCAAGATGGTGCAAAGCCAGAGCAAAATATCGAGTTTCGGCTAGGTGGATTTGGTTCAGATCTTTCTCCGCATCCGCTTTACCCTAATCAGTTTTATGCGCTGACCGATCGGGGGCCGAATACCGATTACAACATCAACCATGATCATGGAAAAATGTTTTTAGATCCGGGTTATGCGCCTCGGATTGGGCATTTTGAAATCACGCCACAAGGCAAAATTCAAAAAATTAAAGAAATACTTTTAAAAACTCCCACAGGTCAGCCGATTACAGGGTTGCCCAATCAACATTTTGGCGCGACCAAAGAAATTGCTTATGACCGAAATGATCAATTGTTAAATCCAGGCACAGATGAATTTGGATTGGACACCGAAGCCTTCGTGGCTTTAGACGATGGAAGCTTTTGGGTCAGTGATGAATACGGTCCTCATATCGTGCATTTTGATGCCAATGGTATTGAGATTGATCGGATCAACGCCTATGAGTCTGACACACGTCGCAAGCAGGGGTATTTACTGCCATTAGAATATGCCAACCGCCGTCAAAATCGCGGCATGGAAGGGCTGACCATTACACCGGATCAAAAGACTTTGGTGGGGATCATGCAATCTGCCATGAGTAATCCAGACGCTTCAGTGAATCATTCAGATTTAACTCGAATCGTGATGATTCATTTAGAAACCCATCAAATCTCACAGTATCTGTATAGACAAGACATCAGTCAAAACGTCCATTCCAATACTGCCATTAGCGCTTTATCTGAAATGCAATTTTTAGTGGCTGAGCGAGATGACGATTTTTATAAGGATAATCCGCAGGCGTTTAAGCGGGTATTTAAAATTAATATTGATGCAGCCAGCAATTTAGAGGCTATTGAAGACGCAGAGCATGTTCAGCAAGATCGACATTTAGGCTTATTGATCGATGGTTTAACCGTAGAACAATATGTCTTACAACACGGCTGGGAAGGATTGGCAGCCGTCGGCATTAAACCTGTGAGCAAAACCTTGGTGGTGGATTTGGTTGAAAGATTGAAATATCCGCATGACAAAATTGAAGGCTTATGGGTCATCGATGATACTCATTTAGCGGTATTAAATGATGATGATTATGCCTTTAGTGATGAGGATGATGTGATTCAACAAAAGTATTTGGATACTGCCAAAACATTGATTGATGGCAATACCTTATATATTTTAGATGGATTAGATTTAACAGCAGAATGACTCTAACAGCTCGAGATTGATGCGCGAGCAAAACGAATGCTCAATCTAAGTCTGTATAAAGCACGGCATTAATCCATGAAAGCCAAACCAAGCAGCACAGATTCAAATCAAAATTGCATCAAGCCTGACTCAAATAAAACCACATAAAAAACAGGATGTGTCTAGGCACATCCTGTTTGAGTTTCTTCTAATGAAAGGTTTATTTCGTTGTGTTCAATAGCTGCGAACCAATCCAATGTTTCGAGAACTGATAAGCGGCACGTCCAGAACGTTGACCACGTGATTGACACCAGCGTAAGGCTTCGGCACGTGCTTGTTCAGTGAGCGACATACCATCTTTAGCCAAATAGGTTTCCACAATTTCTAAATATAGATTTTGATCCATTGGATAGAAAGACAGCCACAAACCAAAACGATCAGACAGAGAAATTTTTTCTTCAATCGCTTCTTGCGGATGCAGTTCTGTGTACTGCGGTACATCAACACGGGTGACAGGGGTATTTTCATGCATAAATTCAGGCAATAAATGACGGCGGTTACTGGTCGCATAAATAATGAAATTGCTTGAACCGGATTGCAGTGAGCCATCTAATACGCTTTTTAAACTGCGATAATTTTCATCTTCAGCATTAAATGCCAAGTCATCGCAATACACGATAAATTTCTCAGGTCGGTCTTGAATCAATTTTTGAATCTCAGGCAAGTCCGACAAATCATCACGTTCAATTTCAATGAGTCGAAGTCCTTGATCTTGATACTTAGACAACAATGCACGCACGATTGAAGACTTTCCTGTACCCCGAGAACCCGTCAACAGCAAATCATTGGCAGGCAAGCCCTTTAAAAATTGTTCCGTGTTTTGTAGAACTTTTTCTTTTTGACGATCAATGCCTTTTAAGTCATCTAAATCAATGATTTTCGGTTTGGGAATGCCAATCAGTTGATGATCTTGCCATTTAAAGGCTGGCGCTGAAAAGTCAGTGGCTTGTTTCGGTGTCGGTAGAACATGTTGAAGTTGTTCCAAAACAACGCTTAAGCGTTCAATCAAATGCTCGGGTAATTCTATTGTTGCCATAATGTAGCTACTAAAAATTCTGTTTCATTTATACTAATCGAGAACCAGCAAATAACCTATTCCAAAAAGGTCATGTTATTTGAACCCTAAAGAATGAAACTTTTGGTCAATAAAAAAGATCGCATTGCAGATTGATTAATTTTAACTTTTTGATCATAGTCACTGTATAAAATATGCTCAATACAACAATAGATCTCAAGGATTGAAATCTCAGGAAAAGCGCAATGATGTTTAAACCGATGCATGATCTGAATCCACACCAAGCCTATCGCATTAAAAAATTAAAACGTCAGTTAGACAAAGCGGAAAGCTATGAGGAATGGAAAACCATTGCGCTAAAATTGGATGATGAAAGTGGCGCACAAGAATGGAAATACGACAACAGTTCACCGTATTTTGATGCAGAAATCATTTCACATCGTTTGAATCTATTGCGTAAATACCAACTGAATAAACGTGTCGTGGATTTGATTTATATTCTGAGAGAAGGGTTAAGTCACGATATTGCCAATATTGGTCATCCGATGCTGTTTGCGCATACCTATATTGGCACCAAAAAACTGATTGAAGATTACATTGAGGAAGTCAGTAAAAGTTTAATCTTTATTGCTTCACAAGACTGTGACTCCCTTAGCTTACAGCAAAAATTAGAGTTTTTTGAAAACTGCCAATTGTCCTATGGACAACCAGCGATGATGTTTTCCGGTGGCGCATCTTTAGGCTTGTTTCATAGTGGGGTCTGTAAAACTCTGATTGAACAAGATCTCATGCCCAAAGTACTCTCAGGTTCAAGTGCCGGCGCCATGATGACTGCGATGCTGGGCGTATCCAATGCCGAAGAAATTACCCAATTGCTGACCGGTGAAAGTTTTTATAGTGAAGCCTTTCACTTCCGCAGTTTTAAAGAGTTAGTGCAGGGCAATGGTGGGGTTGCGGATGTTCGTTATTTAAAAAAATTCTTGATTGAAAATTTAGGCGATTACACCTTTAAAGAAGCCTATGAAAAATCAGGTTTAGACATCAATATCAGTGTTGCACCCTATGATGTCACGCAAGAAGATGCACGGATTATGAATAAATATACCGCGCCGGATTTGTTGGTGTGGAGTGCGGTGTTGGCGTCTTGTGCAGTGCCGATTTTGTTTCCGCCGGTACGTTTAACCAGTAAACGTTATGATGGGGTACATACGCCGTATTTGGCCAGTATCCGTTGGGTGGATGGCAGTGTACGCAGTGATTTTCCACAAGAGAAAATGGCACGTCTGTATAATATTAATTACACCATTGCCAGTCAGGTGAATCCGCATATCGTACCGTTTATGCAAAGTGATGCAGAACGCTTCCGGACCGATTTACTCAGTTGGCCTCAGCGGATTGTACGTAAACATGGCAAAACCATTGCCATGGATGTGATGAACTTTACCCGAGATCGGGTGGGGCGTGTACCGACAGTGCGCCGACTGTTAGATCATGGCTATGGGATTATTGATCAGCGTTATTATGGTGATTTAAATATCGTGGGCAATTATAGCCTGCGTCATTATCAATATATGTTACAAAACCCACGTCCGCATTTATTTAAAATTTTACAACGAGAAGGCGAGCGGGCAACTTGGGCTAAACTATCCAGTATTGAAGCGCATGCACGAATTGGTAAAACCATTGAGCATTGCCTTACGCAATTGAAATCAAATTCTATTAAATGTGACGCCGTTGAATCTCATACTTCCCAAACACCTCACGACAGTTCTATCTCGGCTCAAGCCAGCGGTTAATGGCAGGCACAGCCAAAGTTTTGGTCGTCGGTTGCATCAAGTGCAATTTGACGATCAATATTATTGGCTGAAATTTCAATATTTAGGTTTAAGTCATGTCCATGAACAATCTTTTCACAATGAATTGAATGTTTATCAAAGACTATTAGCTCAACAGCCCAATATCACTGCACCCTTTCAAATTCTGAGCTTAAATCAGACGGCTCAAAAAAAATTAGGGTATTTAGAGCCTATTGAAAATGACGGAATCATTGATTCAATGTTGTGTGTAGAACATTTGAGTCCCTTATTTCAGCAAAATCCACACACCCTAGAACGTGATCAGGTACGACATGTGCTGTTACAGAGCATCGAAGTACTTGAGCAGTTGCATGATTTAGGTTTTGTACATGGCGATCTCAAACCCACGCATTTTAGACAGTATCAATCACAGGCTGTTTTGATTGATTTTGAGCAGAGTTTTCATATCAATGACCTAATGACACTTTCTAATCAGCAAGATGATTCCCAGAGCCATACGGCAACACCGCATTATATGGCCCCTGAACTGTTTCATGGACAGGCCAAATCATTTTCAAGTGATGTTTATGCTTTAGGAATTATTTGGTTGGAATGGTTAAACCAACAAAGATTTCAACAAAAAAGCTATTTGGATTGGGCGAAATGGCATTGCCAAAGTTTAGAAATTGAATTACCCATGCGGTTTAAAGATTTTGAAACAGTTTTAGGACTCATGTTGACGAAAAACAAAGCCCAACGTTGTACGAATTTTTATCAAATAAAACAGAGATTAAACAATAATGTATATTAAAAAAGCATAAATAGAGTGGGTTGTTTTATATTTAATCAAACGCATGTTTTTTTAATAAAAAGTGCTTGTCAGGGCGGAGTGATCTCTATAATATACACAGCCATCGGGGACGTGGCGAAATTGGTAGACGCACTGGATTTAGGTTCCAGCGCCGCAAGGTGTGAGAGTTCGAGTCTCTCCGTCCCCACCAAGTAATTTACTTAGGTGGAACGACCGAAGTAAGTGAAATAGAGGATTGGTGTAATGGTAGCATGACGGTCTCCAAAACCGTTCGTCAAGGTTCGAGTCCTTGATCCTCTGCCAAGTTTTATGAAACTCCATGCAATTATCATTGTAGGTGAGTATTCAAAGGGGACGTGGCGAAATTGGTAGACGCACTGGATTTAGGTTCCAGCGCCGCAAGGTGTGAGAGTTCGAGTCTCTCCGTCCCCACCATATTTAAGCAAGGTTGATTCCTTGCTTTTTTATTGTCAAACTTAGACAATAGAAAAAATAGAGGATTGGTGTAATGGTAGCATGACGGTCTCCAAAACCGTTCGTCAAGGTTCGAGTCCTTGATCCTCTGCCAAGTTTTATGAAACTCCATGCAATGTTTTATTGCTGGTGAGTATTCAAAGGGGACGTGGCGAAATTGGTAGACGCACTGGATTTAGGTTCCAGCGCCGCAAGGTGTGAGAGTTCGAGTCTCTCCGTCCCCACCATTATTTAAGCAAGGTTTGATACCTTGCTTTTTTATTGCCTAAATTTTATAAAAGTATAGCTGTGCTGATATTTTGGAAAATACATCGCAATTTAATTGCCTGAATATGTTTTTCATTTTTATTCTAATAAAAAAAATAGAAAGAAATTGCACATTCTGTTTATTAGCTGATTAGCACTGCTGCAAAGAAAGACAGGGGGGATTGTTTTGATATTTGAAGGACTCAATAAAAAGGCATAAAAAAGCCCAAATCCTTTGGGCATCGTGTTCTAAATATTTCAAAAATTAAATTCGTCATGCTCAGTTTAAATGTACTGAATCATGTGTGTGCCTTAAAACACTATTTATCCTGTTTCCTAGATATAGCCTAATGCACTGTCACCCGATCTGAAATTCAGAATACGGCTCAATTAATCATTGTTTAAATTCTACTTAACTTTAGAAGCATCATGATGCTGATCATGAAAATGCAATACTGGATAAACTCCGCATTCATAATCATTCTTTGAAACTATGTTAAGCCAGCATAAATTAAAAATCATTCAAAATAGAAACTGCGCTTTAGCAAGAGTTATGCTTTTAAATGATCCTCAAACTCTTCACCCAATTGCATTGCCAAATTATTACCTGCCAACTCATTGGTCACTAGGCCGTATTCTTTCTTAAAACTGAAAGTAAAGCCCCCATTGTCAGTCAAACTTCTCACTGAATAGCCCAACTTTTCTAACCAAATACGAAATGCGATTAAATTCTTTGCTTTAACGACCTTTTTCACGATTCAACTCCATTTAGTGATAGTAATTAAATAGGGATAAACAAATTGCTTTTAAAGGGTAAATTGCAAGATAAATGCAAAATCAATCTTGTTTGTCTATTTTATATTCAAAAATAAATTCTGTAATATTCAATATGTTTCAAAATAAATGTTAATCCTTTGTTAATTTGTTGAATATTAACAATAATTTTGATATATCTGGTTTTTGGCTAAAGATTGTATTTTTCAATAGTTGTAAGATTTAATTTCAACAATTACTTAATATATAAAGTAAATGGAGAGATCGGAGAATCTAATTCAAAAATATTCATGGATGTATCGATTTTTTTGACTCAAATGCTTCAATCCGCTATAAACAGCTTTTTTAAAAGCCTTAAGACCATGTCTAATTGCCTGACCATTGAAGACGATGTTGCTCATACCGTTGAGCAGATGAAAAAGCTCAATCAAACTGCCGTAGCGGTGATGCTCGGGCATGAGAACTGGTTGATCTTCACTGAGCAATCTAAAGTGTCGTATACACCTTTTGGCAGTGCGCGTCGTTATCAACCCGCGTTATCGGGTTTGCTATTGGTTCGTGTCGATGAAATGGATCTCGTGCGTGTAGTAACTCAGCAAGAATTGGATGAGTACAGTCAAACCCATCAAATCCTTTAAGACTATTTTTCGGCTTGATTCTCAATTGGAGCGCCAAAAAAAAGATCAATTAAAATTGATCTTTCAACTCACGGATGCGTTTAAATTCTGCTGCGCTATCCACCCGTAAAAATGGATTGGTTGCAAGTTCTAGTTCAATCGTTGAGGGTAGCGTGATTTGATGATTAGCGCGCAGTTGATTGACGTTCTGCATCCGTGATTGCAAAGCTTTATTTTCTGGTTCAATCGTGAGTGCAAACTGTCCATTGGACTGGGTGTATTCATGTGTGCAATAGACTTGTGTACGCGGTGGTAGGGCAGCTAAACGATTCAGGGATTGATACATCTGTTCAGCTGTGCCTTCGAATAATCGCCCACAGCCCATCGCAAATAGTGTATCGCCACAAAATAGCGTATCAATTGCATCGATGAAATACACAATATGACCGAGGGTATGACCGGGAACCGAGAAAATATCAACTTTTAAGCCATTAAACTCAAAGCTTTCATCATTTTGCAGTGGACGGCTGATGAAAGGAATCTTTGATAGCTCTTCACGTGGCCCGTAAACCGGAATGGGGCGATTGGCAATTAAATCTGGCACGCCGCCAATATGATCTTTATGCCAATGGGTTAACCAAATTTGCTTAAGATTAAAATGGTGCTGGGCACAGAAATTTTCAACAAGCACGGCTTCAGTGGGATCTACAACAATGACCTCTTGGGTATCGGTGTCTTCTAAGACCCAAATGTAATTTTGCAATGCATTTTTTACATTGATGACATGAATTTTAAATTTCATTCAATTATTTCCTTATCCATATCGATTAGTTTAATCAACTATTTTCGAAAGATCTAATTAAAAATTAATTTTATAAATCAGTAAATTATGTGTATTTTAAGTTTTGCTATTAGAAAGATATGATATAAAAACAATCAAGTGAGAATGATTATCATTGCAATTATTTCATAAATGTAAATAATAGCGATTCTTATTTATAGTATCTCTCTGCTATGTTTGCTTATCTTCCTCATTTTAGTTGTGCAGTTTTGGTGGTCTTTACACCTGAGTTATACGCCAATTCTCTTTCTGAAAAGGATGCGCTAGTAGGAGCAGTATCGGCAGAACTGAATACAATTACCATCACAGCAGAACAAGTCAAAAAAGAGGTGGGGCAACACACATATTCTAAGGAGGATTTAGAACGTACGCCCAATACGCAAAAAACCATCACTGATTTTTTGAAAGTCAATCCAAATGTACAGTTCTCAAATACAGCATTGTCTGGCGGCACACAAGGGGAGTTGACCGCTCAAGAAATCAGTATCAATGGGGCTTTATTTTATGACAATAAATTCTTGGTCAATAATCTAGATATTGGTAATCATTTGAATCCGGTTTCATCTGGGGATGCAGGAGCAACCAGCTTAGCAGGAGGAGGTCTTTCGGCGACGATGAATACCGATCTGCTGTGCGAACTTGAAGTTTTGGACAGCAATATTTCTGCGGAATATGGCGAATTTATGGGAGGCGTTGTAAAAGCCAAGACCTGTTCACCAAAAACCAAAACGGGCGAAGTTCATGGATCTGTGAGCTATGACTATACCAACAGCGATTGGTCAAATATTCATTTTATCGATGATGAAGAGTTTGATGATTTTGAGAAAAATACGGATGCCACATATCAAAAAGATTTTGTTAAACAAGGTATCAGTGCCACAGTTTATGGAAAAGCTCGAGATGATTTGGGTATAAGTGTTTCAGCTTCCCGTCGTTGGTCTGATATTGGATTAACGGCTAATCTTGCGAATCAACCGGAATCCAATCAACAAAGACAAATTGATCATCTTAATGCCAATATTTATTATGACTTCAATGATAAAAATAAATTAAATGTTGGCTTATACCTGCAGAATGAAACTGCTTCAAAGAAAATTAATAATATTCAAAGCGGTTCATATGAATCTAAAAAAAATAATTTTGCTTTAGATGCAGCATTCATGAGTGACTTTGATCATTTCAAGCTTCAGCAAAATATCGTTCTACAACGCAAACAAATGCTGAAAGACTCTGCAAGCAATGAGGCTATTTTGTGGAACCATTCTGCGGATAAACCTTGGGGGACAGGCTCTACTAGTACCCAAGGCGGATATGGAGATTTAGCATCGACAGAAAATAATGTTGAATACACGATCAAAGCAGAACTTGAACCCTTAGCGTTTTTAAAAACCAATCATCTTTTAAAATTCGGTGCAGGTTATCAGCATCAGGAAGCGAATTGGGAACGTCCTGAAAGTGCTTTTATGTACTATCCACCCATAAAAAATATGGGATTGGGAATCAGCAGTTGCACAACGAATGACGGTCAGATCGACAAGTATTGTGATTTAAGCTATGACAAAGATGGTATCCAAGGGCAATATTTAGCGAAACGCTATCATTATCAAGCGGGTGAAAATGAAGTTGTACAAGACAATGTTCATGCATTCTTTGAGGACCAAATCCATTGGCAAAATTATCTGAAAATGCGTTTAGGCGTACGCTATGACTATGACAGTATTGCTAAAAAGCATAATGTTGCTCCACGTACCAACTTACAAATTCTACCTTTTGGCAATGCCTCCTTGGTATTGACAGGGGGATGGAATCGTTACTATGGCAACAATTCATTTTCATATCAGTTAGAAGATGGTGTAAATGCATTAACCATAGAGGAAAGACGAAATAGCATTAACGATGATTGGATTTTCTATAAAAATGTCACGGGTACAAATGTGGGTCGTTCTGCATTAGACACGCCTTATGCGGATGAGACTGTATGGGCTTTAAGTTCAGATTTGGGTAATGTGAGAACTCAGGTTAAATATGTGCATCGAGATAATAAAAATCAGATTCGAAAGAATCGAGTTGAAGGGACAGAATATACCTACACCAATCAGGGTCAAAGTCAGGCAGATACGTATACTTTTGAAATAGGCAGTATCCAACCCTTTTCACTTTGGGGCTCTGAAAACCGAATCAGTCTTGCTGCTGACTATACGGATATCAAACGTAATTTTAATGATTACAATGATTCACTCTTTAATAATGAAGATGTTTACATACGTTATAACGGTAAAATTATTGAAAATGTAGATCGACCTGCAGATAATTTTGCTCGTCCGTGGTCAGCAAGATTGATGTTAGATACTCAGTTTAAACACATTCCTCTCACCATTAATCATCTTTTTCGATATCGTTCAAGCTATGACGCTATGACCCTAAATACGTTAAAAGGTCAAAATATTATCCAATATAAGGATGAGTTCATTACAAAGGATTATCTTCCTACGCGTGTAAAAGATGCCTTTACTTGGGATATCCGTGCGAATTATGCATTGAATACAGGTAAAAAGACTTCGACCATTTTGGGCCTAACAGTGAATAATCTCCTAGATGCACATCATTATTATCTCAATAGTGAGGGTCGTAAGGTGTCTGAAATGGGTCGGCAGTTTATTGCAGATATAAGTTTTAAGTTTTAATGAATGTTGATGAAAAGTGATGTCATGATGAAAATAGTATTCTGCAGTATTTCTACAATTTTAATTCTCTCCTCCCTTACAGGATGTACATTGTCAAAAACGGCTTTGCCGAAAGCTGATGTTGCACTCGGACAACCTGTAAGAACATGTAGAGTGAACCCAGATATTCAGCGTAATCAGATTCCAGAAACTCCAAACAATATGAGCTTACCTGATTTTGGACAAGGGATTATTGGATGGGCGACAGGCCCTGAAGGTGCTCAATCACGGTTAGAAAGTGTATCTAAAGCAGATCTCCCAACTTTTAAAGAAAAGGGTGTGACTTTGGAAATGGTGGAAGAGTGGCAGGCATTTTACGAAAACGAAGTAAAACGTAATCCATGTAATCCAACAGCACCATATCGTGCACAGTTAATGAAAAAAATTGCAGACCTTTGGGTGCAATAATTTTATCAAAATAGCATGTTGATTTTATTAACATGCTATTGCTTGATTGATTTCAAGCTTAGTAAGTTTGCCATTTTTGAAATGAAATTGAATTGCTGCTGTATAACCCAGTTCAAACTCATCCGGCTTGTTTAAATAGATTTGATTTTCTTTTTGATTCAATAATAAAACAGCATTTATTTTATTTTTTGCACTGTTTGGAAAGTCTTGCTTAAAACGAGCAACACTATAGCTAGCATCGACTTTCTTTTTTCCCACCCAAATTTCATCTTTCGAATGATTAAAATGATTTAAAGTGAGCCAAACATTGCCTTTGGTTGTCCCAAGTTGTTGGAAATTGCTTTTATTTTTATAAAACTGATCAGATTGAATACTTGGATTGTCCTCAGAAAATATCTCAAATTTCAAGGTTTTTTGATCGCTTGTTTGCGTTGAAAATTCGTAATTGCCACTGCATTCGGAGAATTCTTTTTTGACCTTTTGAACTTTGTTATTTAATAGTGATTCAACTTTTTGAGCAGACAATGCTTGGTTGAGTTCAACACCATTCACTTTAACCGAGTTGACATAATCAAAGGGGATTGCTGCATACAGATATGATGCAGTGAAAATAGATAGTGTTGCTACCGTATAAAGGCATTTATTTATTATCATTTTTGTCATGGCTAAAATTTTATAGTTATATGGAAAGAGCATTAGCATAATTCTAAATCATAAAAAATTAAACCCTCATGAATGAGGGTCTAATTGAATCACTGTACAATTGATTAACGCATTTTCGCTAAACGTTCACCCACCATTTGTACGATTTGCACCAAGATCAAGAGCACCACAACAGTAAGAATCACCACGCTGGTATCAAAGCGTTGGTAACCATAAGAAATCGCTAGGTCACCAATCCCGCCTGCACCTACAGCACCTGCCATTGCAGTCGCACCAATCAGACTGATGGTGGCTGTAGTTAAGTTTAAGATCAATGAGCTACGTGCTTCAGGCAAAATAAACTTGAAAATGATTTGTAATGGCGATGCACCCATGGCTTGCGCAGATTCAACAATACCTTCATTGACTTCAAGCAGTGAGGTTTCAATCAAGCGACCGATATAAGGACCGACGTAAATCGTTAAAGGCACAATTGCAGCCCAAGTACCGATAGAGGTACCGACAAGGACTTTAGTCAGCGGAATCACTGCAATAAGGAGAATGATGAAGGGGAGTGAACGTAAGGCATTCACAATCGGGTTTAGTCCGTAGTAAATGGCTTTATTCGGTAAAATCCCTTCAGGGCGGGTCACCAATAGAATGATCGCTTGAATAAAGCCCCAGATACAACCAAACAACATTGAAAAGAACACCATATGAAAGGTTTCTTGTAAGGCTGTAATGAATTGATCTATGGATAAAGAACTCTTCCAAAACGGTGCAGTCAACTCAGTTAACCATTGAACGATCAGTTCTCTCATGCTTGTACTCCTGATTGTTCAACTTCAACACCTTGTTGTTTCAAGAATGCAACTGCTTGTGCAATTTCAGCAGAGTCGCCTAACAATTGAATAAACATTTGTCCAATGACACTACCATTGATTTCAGTCATATTGGCAAACAAAATATTTAAACTAATATCAAATTGTTTAATCACGGCTTGAATCACTGTTTCTTGTGCTGAACTGCCCAAGAATTTTAAACAATAAATACTGTTGTGATTTTGATTTTCCAAATTTTTTAAAATATTGATCGGAAGCTGTTGTTGCAGAACCGTTTGAATAAAGGTCTTGGTGGTTGAATGTTGTGGTTGACTGAAAATTTCTAAAGTCGAACCTGTTTCAATCACTTTGCCTTGTTCCATCACCGCAACATAGTCACAAACGGTTTCAATCACATCCATTTCATGAGTGACCATGACAATGGTGATGCCTTGCTCTTTATTGATCTTTTTCAATAAAGCCAACACAGATTGCGTGGTTTGAGGGTCAAGCGCAGACGTGGCTTCATCGCAGAGCAGAACCTTAGGATGATTTGCCAATGCACGGGCAATACCGACACGTTGCTTTTGACCGCCCGAAAGTTCATCTGGGAAAGCATCTTTTTTATGCTTGAGGTCGATGAATTCAAGCAACTCATTTAAGCGTTTTTCACGCTCAGCTTTGCTCCAACCGAGCAGCTTCATCGGCATTTCAATATTTGCAGCGACAGTTTTGGTCTGCAAAAGGTTGAAGTGCTGGAAGATCATGCCAATATTGGCACGCTCTTGACGAAGAGAACGTGCATCAAGTGCAGTAAAATCTGTCCCATTCATTATGACCTGACCTTCATTGGGTCTTTCCAATAAATTAATCAGACGGATCAGGGTACTTTTACCTGCACCACTATAGCCAATAATGCCAAAGATACTGCCTTCAGGAATCGTTAAATTAATCTGATCCAAAGCACGTAAGGTTTGACCTTTCAGCTGATAGTGTTTTGAAATATTTTTAAATTCAATCATATCGTCAAGAACTACTTAGAAAAGAAAACAGGCAAAGATTGTTTGCCTGTTATTTGCATGAAGTATATTACTATTTCGCATCAGTAAGATAGTGAATTGGTTTGTTCACGTCGACTTTGGTGCCCCCAAAGTGTTCCAGAACGTATTTTGCGACAGCGTCAGAATGATATAGCTTACCGACTTTTTTCAGTACAGCATCGTCTTTACGTGATTGAGCAACCGCAAGCACATTGACGTTTAAGCGTGTGCTTTGGTCAATCGGTTCATAAAAAATAGAATCTTTGAGTACGTTTAGCCCCCCTTCAAGTGCAAGGGTATTACCTAAGACGATGGCATCCACTTCATCGATGATACGAACTGCAGTTGCCATTTGAATGGGCTTGATCACCACATTTTTTTCATTTTCAGTCATGTCATTGGGTGTACCTGTGGCAGGATTAAAATCGACTTTAAGTTTCAGCACACCTGCAGATTGTAAGAGTAACAATGCCCGTGCTTCATTGGCCGCATCATTGGGAATGGCAATGGTTGCACCTTCAGCAAAGTCTTCTACTTTTTTAACTTTCGTTGAGTAAATCCCCATTGGCTCTAAGTAGGTGGTCGAGATCGGCGCTATTTTGGCTTTGTTGCTTTCATTGAATGCTACAAGGTATGAATAGGATTGAAATGCATTGATATCGATTTCTTGATTGGCAACCGCACTATTCATAGACACATAGTCAGTGAAGTTTTTGACATCAAGCTTAATGCCTGCTTGCTTGGTCTCAGGCAGACTTGCAATATAGCGCCAGATCTCTGCATCTGAACCTGTTGATGCCATGGTCACGGTTTGAAGTTCAGTTGAATCTTTTATTGCGGCTTTATCAGCAGTTGATGGGTTGGGTTCAGAACAGCCTGTGAGTCCTATGGCAAAGCCTAATACTAGACCAAGAATTTTTTTCATGCTTTTTTCTTTCCCCATAATTGAAATTCACACGATGTTTTGGATTTATTTTAAGGTGCTATTGATGTGAATTTGAATCTACACACTCCCTTAGAATAAAGCATAAAGTGAAGCAAAAATAGCCATAAAACTGCGTCAGCCCATTCTCTACATTTGAAATTAAAGCATTGATCATACTAAAGTTCAAAGTATTCCAATTTAAATATAGTGCTAAAATTTGCAGATATATTAACAACGTTTCATTATCCGATATAGTGGAGAAGCTCAGCTTAAAAATTTGGTTCAATGCATAAGTAAAATCACATTTTTTGAATTTTTGTTAGAATTACAGAGGATTAATTAAAACTTAAATCTTTTCTAAGGAATTGTTTTTAAAAACAAGGCTTTAGAATATTTTACGTGATTAAAATATCTAAAATGAATAAAGATTGAAGAAACAACATTATTTAAAGCAATTTGCCAATAAAAAAGCCCACACATGGCGGGCTTTTATAAGCATTTGAAATGAAGTTTTAGCTTATTTCAAATTGGCAAATTCACTTACAGGTTTGTTCACTTGAACTTTAGTGCCGGCAAATTTCTCAGTCACAAATTTTTGCACTTGAGGTAAGTGATAAAGCTCACCTAATTTTGCATAGGTTGGATCATCTTTATTGGCTTTAGATACACCCAATAAATTCACATATAACTGCGTAGTTTGGTCAATCGGCTCACGGAAGACTGAATCTTTCAGTACGTTTAAGCCACCTTCAAGCGCTAATGTATTCCCTAAGACAATCGCATCGACATCGTTTTTAACACGAACAGCTGTGGTCATTTGAATCGGTTTAAGTTTCAAAGCTTTCGGGTTTTCAAGCACATCATTTACTGTGCCTTTGGCACGGTCAAAATCAGGTTTTAATTTGATTAGACCAGCAGACTGTAATAATGACAGGGCACGTGCTTCATTTGCCGTATCATTTGGAATTGCAATGGTTGCACCTTGTGGAAATGCATCAACAGTTTTGATGTTGTTGGTATAGATTCCCATTGGTTCAAGGTAAGTGGTCGCCAAAGGATAGACCTGTGCATCTGGGTTTGAAGCGTTGTATGCAGCAAGATAGTTAAAAGATTGGAATGCATTCACATCCATTTCACCACTTGCCACAGAAGTATTTAACACAACATAGTCAGTCAAATTTTTAACTTCAAGCTTAATGCCTGCTTGCTTGGTTTCAGGCAAGCTTGCAATGTAGTTCCAAACATCGGTATCTGAACCGGTTGAAGCAACCTTAATGGTTTTTACCGCTTCAGTTTTTGTATCCGTTTCAGCAGTTGTTGGTGCTTCTTGTTTTGAACAACCCGTGATCCCGACTGTTAAACCTAAAATCAAACCAAAGATTTTCTTCATGATATGTCCTTAGTAAAATGAAATTTTTCAAATTACATCTAATGTGTCTTGAGTCATTGAAATTTTAAAACTTAACCAATGGCTCAATTTAATTGATCTCTATATTTTTTAGTTATCTCGATGGATAACAATATGCATCCATCATAGCAAGATTTTTTTATTCAATACATTGAACTAAAAGATATCTCTTAGTAAAAAATGTGATAAAGAATTTAACTTAATAATATTTCATTGTTATAACTTTCAATCATTTATTTTTACTAGAGCGTTTATTAGAGTTTTTTGTGTCCTCTATAGAACCTTATAAAATTTTTAGCTATGAGTAGTCGTAAAAAAGATATAGAGCAATTCAAAATAGAATGCAGGGCGCAAAGGAGAGCATCAAAATTTATCTAAGGTTTTGAGTGCTGTGTTCGATATTGACTCGGTGTAAGGCTAAACCATCGTTTAAAAGCACGGCGGAAATTGGAAGCATCATAATAATTGAGTAAGCTCGCAATAACTTCAATCGAAAGTTCAGTGTGCTTTAAGTAATAGAGGCTTTGTTGACTTAACACCGACTCCCTGATCTGTCTAAAATCTGTGCCTTCTTGCTCAAGATAACGTGCTAGCGTTCTTTTACTAACAAATAATGACTGTGCAACTTGTTCTTCACTGATGAAATGGTGCAGATTAGAAATCAGAATTCTTTGTACCTTAGATTGGAAGCTGGCTTCAGGAAGCTGTATTTGGTTTAACAAATATTCGCACTGCTGTTTGGCAATCAGGTAAATTTCAGGATTGGCCGCACTATTGGGGATGTCACACAGTTGCAGTGGGATCTGAATACCTGCAATCTTATGGTCGAATGAATATTCAGCATCAAAGTAATCTGCATATAACGCGGAATAGCGTGGTTCAGGAAAATTAAAATTGATTTTGGCTGGGTTTAATGTCTGACCAATCATAAATTCTGCACATTCGCAGAATACCACCATACATGCCTCAAGCAGTACGCGACGCATCTCTTGCGATAAATCGATATTAAAGACGATGGAGCAGTGAATAAATTCATGGGTTTTTTGTAGTTCTACATGGGCGAAATTCATCCGAGTCGGTAAGAAGTGCTGTATCGCTTCGAGTGCAGTCATGAGGTTGGGAGAGCTATGGAGTAGGAATCCCATTGATCCATGTGTCGTAGGTTTTAAACGTGCACCCAGTCTCAAACCAAAATCTTCACGATGATTTAGATGCAAAGCGTGATTAAAAATCGTTAAAAAGTCCTGAGTCGAGATTCGTTGATCTTCTTGTTGTAAGACTTCGATATTCAAGCCGGTAAATTGAAACAGTTGAGGAAGCTCTTTGAGAGATAAGCCAAGTTCCTGTGCCATTATTCTAATATAGCTTGCAGGAATCGCAGGATCAGACAGGGAATTCGTCTGATTTGGAGGGACATGATCTACATAAGGCTCAAGCATAACGGTGTATTCATTTGTTTATTTTTTCAGTTTTAACTGAATTTTTTAAAATTGAAAATGTCAAAAAATGACTTGTTGTTGTCAAAAAATGACCTGCACGAATCATCTAATCAGGCATACAGTGTACAGAGCAAAGGATGTGATCAATGAAAAGAACAACTCACCTGAAAACAATACGCATAAGCAAGGAATCAATAAAATGAACAGTGTGGTTAAAAAAATAAAAACTGCCCGTGTAAATCTGGTCAATTTTACGACCCGTTATATTCCTTTGGAAAATCACATTACAGTGGCGCATGTTTATCATAGTCTTAAAGACCGATATTTTGAGAGCCGTGATTTTAAAGCCTTTATAGATGAACAGCTTCCAGATCCTAAACATTGTGATTTACAGCAGATTGATTTAAGCAATCCGTTTTTGTATCGAAATGGATTGTGGAAAGATGTATTTCAACGACTTCGGAAAGAAGCGCCTGTGCATTATCAGCCTAACA
This sequence comes from Acinetobacter lanii, assembly GCF_011578285.1. Classification (NCBI taxonomy): domain Bacteria; kingdom Pseudomonadati; phylum Pseudomonadota; class Gammaproteobacteria; order Moraxellales; family Moraxellaceae; genus Acinetobacter; species Acinetobacter lanii. The sequence continues at coordinate 1,202,824 of NZ_CP049916.1, forward strand.
GTCCTTTTGGTGCATTTTGGTCAGTGACGCGTTATGAGGATGTGATGTTTGTCGATAAGCATCATCAGTTGTTTTCTTCAGAGCCAGTCATTTTATTAGGTGAGCCGCCGCAAGGTTTAGAACTCGAAATGTTTATCGCGATGGATCCGCCTAAACATGATGTTCAACGTAAGGCGGTACAAGGTGTTTTTGTCCCTAAAAACCTGCAAGAAATGGAAAGTCTGATTCGAACCCGAACCATAGATGTCTTAGATCATTTACCTGTGAATCAAGCTTTTGATTTTGTTGATCGGGTGTCGATTGAACTGACTTCGAGAATGCTTGCAACTTTACTGGATTTTCCTTATGAACAGCGCAGAAAATTGGTGTATTGGTCGGATCTTGCATCTTCGACTCCAGGAACTACAGGAGGAGCAATGACCCTACAAGAAACCTTTACTGGGCTGAAAGAGATGGTTAAGGCAATGTCGGCACTTTGGCATGATAAAGCAGCTAAAATTAAAGCAGGGGAAACCCCGACCTTTGATTTGATGAGTATGTTGATTCGAAGTGAAGCGACCCAAGATTTAATTCATCGTCCATTAGAGTTTATTGGAAACTTAGCACTGCTGATGGTTGCGGGAAATGATACGACGCGTAACTCGATGAGTGGAGGCGTATACGCCATGCACCTTTATCCTCAACAGTTTGAAAAATTGAAGCAAGATCAGCTATTGTTGCCTAACGCGATCAGTGAGATCATTCGTTGGCAAACACCTTTAGCCTATATGCGCCGTGTGGCAACGCAAGATGTGATGCTAAATGGTCAATATATTCGTAAGGGCGATAAAGTGGTGATGTGGTATGCCTCTGCAAACCGAGATGAATCCGTTTTTGAGCGTGCGGATGACTTTATCATTGACCGTGATAATGTGAAAAAGCATCTGTCTTTTGGTTTTGGGATTCATCGTTGTATGGGCAGTCGCTTGGCCGAAATGCAACTGACCATTTTATGGGAAGAGTTGTTGAAGCGTTTTGATCGTATTGAAGTATTAGAACCGCCTGAGTTGGTACAATCTAATTTTGTACGGGGTTACTCAAAAATGATGGTCAAGCTCCATCCGCATGTACAACCCTCATAAATTGCAGAATATAGGATTAAAGGTGCCACATGGAGAGTGCCTCATTCAATATGTGGCTCAGATTAACAGAAAGGAATTGAGAGATAATCTGATCTAAACTTTTCATACAATACATGTGGACAGAGTTCATGCTCTTTTGGAATCAAAGGGTGATCGAACGCTCTGACTTTTTCTAAGTCAATTTGTTGCATGACCCTTTGTGAGGGAAGGTTGGCTGTAGCAGTAAATGAAATCACTTTTTCTAAGCGTAGAGTTCTAAACGCATATTTTAAAACAGCTTTAGCACCCTCGGTGGCATAGCCTTGATGCCAGTACTGTGGCAGTAAGCGCCAACCGATTTCAGGTGCATCTGCCATATCGAATTCAGGCGGATGCACATGTAGACCGATAAATCCTATAAATTCACCTGTAGCTTTGAGCTCAACCGCAAATAATCCCCAGCCACGTGTTTCAATGGCATCACGTAGGCGATTCATAAATGCTATGGCTTCCTCAGTATTCAGTTTTTTATAGAAGTAACGCATCACGTCATCATCTGCACACATTTGGATAAATGGGGCAGTGTCGGAGTCTTGCCATTGGCGGAGGATTAGGCGAGGGGTTTGGATATAGGTAGTCATGTCGAAAGGATTGTTGATAGATGTTTTAAAGCATCATAGATATATTTACTAAAAAAAGAACGATGATTTCGGTGATTCCGCAAGGGGATGAGCGGGGATACACCTCTCCCTGACCCTTTCCTGAGAGGGGAGGGTAATTTGGAAGTTAGAATTTTAGAGGTATATTTGAATCGATAAAATTAATAAATTCGTCTGTGGATTTCATTTCAGTTTAAACGCCAACCTCGTGTTTCAATCGCATCGCATTATCGTCTACAAATATTTGGAGAAATGGGACAGTATGAGGGGCTTGCTATTGGTACGGGATCAGAAGAAGAGTTTAAATAAGTAGCATAAAACAGTATATTTTCTTTATTTGATTCGTATATGTATAATTACAAAAATATAAGCGTCGTCGCATGTAGTAAATAATTTTTGAATATCATAGGTTTAGAACACGGTATAACAAATGAAAGTTAAAGAATTAATTGAGCAGTTAAAGAAGTTAGATCCAGAACAAACAGTATTAGCTATTTGTGAGGATGAAGATATTGTACGCAAAAATGAGGGGTTTGAAACTTTTTGGGTTGATTCAGTATCTTCTGTTCGTGCTGAGTCAAAAAGAGAAGATTTTGGGGAAGTTAAATTTAAATTTGGTGAATATCCTGAAAGTAAAGATCATGTTTTTATTACGTTAGAACATAAATTTTAACGTATCGAAAATATTTATTTGAGTATTTAAGGTATTAAAAAACCCCGCATTTAGCGAGGTTTTTCTCAATCAAAATATAGATTAAGCATTTTCACGCGTAATGGCACGGTAACCAATATCTTTACGATATTGAACGCCATCAAATGTTACTTTTTGGCAAAGTTCTAACGCTTTCGCTTGTGCTTCACCAATCGTATCACCTAGAGCAGTCACACAAAGCACACGACCACCTGCAGTTACGATATCGCCATTTTCATTGGCTTTCGTACCCGCATGGAATACTTTCGCATCTGCCATCACAGTGTCTAAACCTGAAATCACATCACCATTGCTCGACGTTTCAGGGTAACCACGTGATGCAAGTACGATACCAACTGTTTTACGCTCGTCCCATTTAGCTTCTGAAGGCAAATTGCCTTCAATACCTGCTTGAACTAAATCAACTAAAGATGATTTTAAACGCATCATAATCGGTTGCGTTTCAGGGTCGCCAAAACGACAGTTAAACTCGATTACTTTTGGTTGACCTTTGTCGTCAATCATCAAACCTGCGTATAAGAAACCTGTATAAATATGACCATCTTTTTTCATACCTTCAACGGTAGGACGCATCACTTCATTCATGGTTTTTTCAAATACGTCTGCAGTCACCACAGGCGCAGGAGAGTATGCACCCATACCACCCGTGTTTGGACCTTGGTCGCCTTCAAAGATACGTTTGTGATCTTGCGAAGTTGCCATTGGCAAAATGTTGTCGCCATCAATCATACAAATGAAAGAGGCTTCTTCACCAGCAAGGAACTCTTCAATTACAACACGTGAACCTGCATCGCCAAATTTGTTGCCTGCCAACATGTCATCAATTGCATCGAATGCTTCTTGATTCGTCATCGCCACGATCACGCCTTTACCAGCAGCAAGACCGTCAGCCTTAATCACGATCGGCGCGCCATTTATCTCAACAAATGCTTTAGCGGCATGGACTTCTGTGAACACGTCATAGAAAGCGGTTGGAATGTTATGGCGTTTTAAGAAGTGTTTCGCAAATGCTTTAGAGCCTTCAAGCTGTGCAGCAAATTGGGTTGGCCCCCAAATTTTTACACCTGCTTCACGACAAGCATCCACAACACCGTTTACAAGTGGTGCTTCAGGGCCGACAATGATTAATTCGACTGCATTATTTTTGGCAAAATCAATAATGGCAAGGTTGTCGAGAATGTCTAAAGCGACATTTTCACATTTATTTTCAGTTGCAGTACCTGCATTACCTGGCGCAACAAAAACTTTTGTTACTTGATCGTCTTGTGCGATTTTCCACGCCAATGCATGCTCACGACCGCCACTACCCAAAACTAAAATGTTCATCTTTAGAATAACCCTCGAAAATGAAATCCCAATGCCGAATTCGGCTTAAAAATCACTAACATCTTAAATTAAGATGCAAATCAATACAGACATAATAAACCCCCCTTTATCAAAAGGAGGGCTTATTTTAAGTTTTACAACTTAGTGGCGGAAATGACGCATACCAGTGAAGACCATTGCAATACCAGCTTCATCGGCTGCAGCAATTGTTTCTTCATCACGCATAGAACCACCCGGTTGAATAATGCATTTGATACCTGCTTTCGCAGCGTTATCAATACCATCACGGAATGGGAAGAATGCATCAGATGCCATTACCGCACCTTCAACCACAAGACCTGCATGTTCAGCTTTGATTGCAGCGATACGAGCAGAGTTGACACGGCTCATTTGACCTGCACCCACACCAATGGTTTGACGGTTTTTCGCATACACAATCGCGTTAGACTTCACGTATTTCGCCACTTTCCAAGCGAAGATCATGTCATCGATTTCTTGTTCAGTTGGCGCGCGTTTCGTTACCACTTTTAGGTCAGATGCTTTGATCATGCCTAAGTCTTGGTCTTGTACTAACAAACCGCCGTTTACACGTTTGTAGTCAAGTTGTGCGGCACGTTCGTCAATCTTCGGAAGTTCACCACATACCAGTACACGCACGTTTTTCTTCGCGCCAGTCACTTCAAGTACGCCATCAGCAATACTTGGCGCAATGATCACTTCAACGAATTGACGGTCTACAATCGCTTGCGCTGTTGCAACGTCTAATTCACGGTTGAATGCAATGATACCGCCGAATGCAGATTCAGGATCGGTTGCATAGGCAAGGTCATACGCCGCTTTAATGCCGTCTAGAGACACCGCAACACCACATGGGTTCGCATGTTTAACGATGACACAAGCAGGCTTCGCAAATGATTTCACGCATTCAAGTGCTGCGTCTGTATCGGCAATATTGTTATAAGAGAGTTCTTTCCCTTGTAACTGCTTCGCTGTTGAAACAGACGCTTCAGTTGCAGCAGGGTCTACATAGAACGCAGCAGATTGATGCGGATTTTCACCGTAACGTAAATCTTGTGCTTTATTCAATTGTGTATTGAATGTACGTGCAAATTTATCAGCTTGACCTTCTTCCTTACCTACGCGAGCGCCTAAGTAAGAGGCGATCATGCCGTCATATTGAGCTGTATGTTCAAATGCTTTAACTGCAAGGTCAAAACGTGTTGCATGAGATAAAGCACCCTCAGCTTTCAGCTCAGCAATCACGGTTGCATAGTCAGATGCATTCACAACAATACCCACAGAAGCATGGTTCTTTGCCGCAGCACGAACCATAGTTGGACCACCGATGTCGATATTTTCAATGGCATCTGCAAGTGAACAGTTTGGTTTTGCTACAGTCGCAGCAAATGGATATAAATTCACAACAACCAAATCAATGGCATCGATGTTGTGTTCAGCCATTACAGCTTCGTCTAATCCACGACGCGCTAAAATTCCACCATGAATTTTAGGATGTAGTGTTTTTACACGGCCGTCCATCATCTCTGGGAAACCTGTGTGCTCTGAAACTTCAACAACAGCGACATTATTGTCTTTCAACAATTTATATGTACCGCCAGTTGATAAAATTTCTACCCCTAGAGCAACCAGGTTCTGGGCAAATTCAACAATACCAGTTTTGTCAGAAACAGAGATTAAAGCGCGTTTAATAGTCATGATCTTCGTCACAGTTTTTAAGAAACAAAATAAAACAAAAGGAACAGATTAAAACAATGTATTAAATTCAGGTCAAAAAAAATGCCTGCGTTCAACGCAAGCATTTTATCATTTATTCACTCATTAAACCGTGAGCTTTCAACTTTTTACGTAAGGTACCACGGTTGAGTCCGAGGATCTCAGCAGCACGTGTCTGATTACCACGCGTGTATTCTAACACTACAGATAAAAGAGGTTTCTCCATTTCTGCTAGCACCATGTCGTAAACTTGAGATGGCTGCTCGCCTTGCAATTGTGCAAAATAATGGCGAACTGCGCGATCTACGTGAATACGAAGAGCAACATCAGATTGTGCAGTAAAAATAGGAGATTTGCTATTCATGCGAGTTAATCCGAAAATCAATATCACTAGGATAAAGTGATAAATGTGGTCAAAAAATAAAAAATTAGCTCCGTTTTAAATACTAAAACGGTTGGCTCTAAAACAAGAACTTTAGCTTGCCACAACTGCGACAATTGCGCGAAATTTAACCGTAACAATAGATTAATATTTGTTACAGCCCCTATTTAAAAAAAATAAAACCTGATGCGCACAATTTTTGAATCAAGCGCAGAAGTTAGATGTTATTTTTTAGAAATAATGCGAGAAGTCGATATGGCAAAGCTTTCGTGGGGCGTATCATACCATTCTGAAAAAAAAAGTGAGCAAGAAAACTACATTTTTTTGCTTTTTTTAATAGGTTTTTTCAATCCTAAGGACGGATTACTTCTATTTTGTAACTATCAAATGAATTTCGAGGGGTATTGATAAAAAAATGGAATTTAAAAGGGCTTTCAGTTGGAATTCTGGTAATGCCATGTAAACTTTCAATCAAATATTCACTGGGTGATTTGATCATAGAGTGAATGACTTTATTTTGCTTCATTAAGCTTACCTTAATTAAAGGCAGTTCTAAACCTTTCTTATAGTGATTCACAAGTACCCCTTTAAACTCAGTTTGATCACTGCCTTTTCTAGCCAATGTGATTTGTTCAGGTTTGATATGGGTATAACGTTCATCTAAGGTTTCACAGTTAAAGGCATGACAGGTTTGGATAAACGCGGCATTTAACAAAGGATGACGTTCTAATAGTTGTGGATTGAACCAAAGCACTTGGAAAATCAGCAGAAAGACCAGCGTTAAATTCACCAATGACCACGTGCCATAATACAGCACGGTCTTTTTTGAAAATTTACCATCGGTATGATGTTGACCTGAAGCGAGGTTCAGCGCGGGGAATTGGGTAACAGGATCGTTAGTAAAGGTATTCAGGTTGTTTAAATAGGTTCTTAAATTGATATTAGAGCTTTCAGGCTTGCGCTGAAAAATATCTAAGACATGCTGTTCAGCAGAGTAGTCTTGCATCACCATCGGCGCTTGATCAAAGATCCGCCCTAGAGGGGGCTGTTGAACCTGATCATCTTTGATCTGATTCAGATTCAACAATGCATTAAATTCAGCAGAACACTTTGGACAACACACCATGCCTTGCGCTACAGTCAATTGAGTCACGGTGACTTTATAGATCGTAGAACAGTTTGGGCAGCGGGTCTGTTTTTCACTCATAGTTCAGAATTTAACTCTTTTTTAAATTTTATGGCGTTTTCCTGAAATACGGCACCAGTTCTGGTCACGTTTTTCAACCGCTAATATATCAAAAAATTCGGCATAAACATTAGAAACATCATCAACTTGCTCTTCAATTACACCTGCAAGTGCGAACTCACCCTCAGATTTAATCAAAGTTGAGAAGTCAGCCGCAAGCGCCATCAGCGGACCTGCCAAAATGTTAGCCACAAACACGTCAGCTTTAATATCACCGAGTTCAGCATTAAACTCTTCAGGTAAGCCAACATAAAGGTTGTCTAAAACGCCATTCAGTTCAGCATTTTGTTGGGTCGCCAACACCGCTTGTGGGTCAATGTCTGTGGCATAGACTTTCTTTGCACCTAAAAGCAGGGCAGCCACACCTAAAATGCCTGAACCACAACCATAGTCAATCACGATTTTGTCTTTCACATCGGTTTGACCGAGCCATTGTAGGCAAAGGAAAGTCGAAGCATGGTTACCGGTACCAAACGCCAAACCTGGATCAAGTTTGATATTCACCGCATCTGCTTCAGGTGGCTGCATCCATTCAGGGACGATCCAGTATTTTTCACCAATTTGAATCGGTTCATAGGCATCCATCCAAGTGCGTTCCCATTCTTGGTCTTCCATGAACTCACTGCGCATTGGTTCTGTTGGTAATTGCGTGCGAATAAAAGTTTCTAATGCTGCAACATCAATGTGCTCATCATCTTCTTGGGCATAAATACCGGTCACAATCACTTTATTCCAAAGTGGCGTTTCCCCTGGAAGAGGCTCAAGCAAATCTTGATTTTCAGCATCATCTAAAGTCACGCTCACTGCGCCTAAAGATTCTAAAAGCGTTTCAGTAAAATCAACTTGTGACTTTTCAACCGTAATATGAATTTGTAACCACTTCACAGGAATAACCTAAATCTATACGTATAAAGGCAGTATTGTAGCCGAAGCGTGGCAAATACGCTTCATTTTCAGTAAATCGACTTTAAATAAGCAGGGTCAAGATACAGTGTCCTCAACATCATGATCCATAGTTGAAGATAAAGGATGCATAGCGCATCCTTTATCTTCATCAGTGTGGGCATAGATAGATTGAACAAATGTAATGCATCATGCCTCATTTCAATCAATCACTAGTTTAATCAATCACTATGCTGTGCTTCCAAAGGAAAAGGCATGTAGCGATTAAGCATCAAACCAAATAGCGCAGCGAAGATATACATAAAGATCGAATACACCGCAGCAGGCATGGCGACGGTTGAACTCGCCATAACGGTAAGAGCAATGGTCATGGCCAAGGTACTGTTGTGAATGCCAATTTCAAAGGCACAGGCACGCGCTTGTGCACTATTAATGCCAAAGAACCGTGGTACACAATAGCCGACCAATAAGCTACAGATACAAAAAATGGCAGTTGCCATACCCACTTGTGCGAAATACTCCATGATATGAGCACGTTCTTTTAAAATCGCACCTACAATAATCAGCACTAAAAATAGTACTGAGAATATACGTAATGGCTTATTCAATTTCTCAGTAAAATGTGGGGCAAAATGACGAATCAGCATACCAATCGCAACGGGAATCAAAATAATCCCAAACACTTGCATGATTTTACTGAACTGAAGTGAAATCTGTTGCCCCTCATTCATAAAGTGATAAATGGCAAAATTCATAATCAAAGGCAGGGTAAATGCAGCGACCACCGAATTGATGGCGGTTAAGCTAATATTTAAGGCTAAGTCACCCTTAAATAAGTAACTGAACAGATTGGCTGTACTGCCCCCAGGGGAGGCTGCCAATAACATCAGTCCGACCGCAAGCAAGGGCGGTAATGCAAACAATTTACATAACAGGTAGGCGATCCCCACCAATAAGAACAACTGACAGAACAAAGCAATTAAGACTGCTTTGGGGTGTTTGCTAACTCGCTTAAAGTCGTTTGGGGTCAGTTCAAGCCCTAAACCAATCATGATAATGGCTAATGCCAAGGGCAATATAATGGTAATCATCCCGCTATCCATAACATTCTTCCTGAATGAGTTTATTTAAATTCGGCGTTCAGTCGCTGTGAACGTATTTATTGTTTTAAAGCATGTGATCGAAATCCACATTTTTAATATAGCTGAATGTTTTTGATTGTGCTGAATAAATACGCAATTTTAGATATAAAAAAAGCAATCCACTCAAATGCAAGGCTTTGAATGGATTGCTGATCGATCTATAACATCGGTTAACAGTTTTTAGATGGATAAAGGTGCTGAAGTAATATCGGCAAGCTTAAAAATTAGGATTTAGGCATCGGTGGTGCATAGCCGAGTGCACATTTACCTTTATATTCCTGACCACCTATGCTGGCTGTTTTCGCGGCTGCATCACTTGCGCAGACAGAGCGTAATTCTGCTTCATCGCCTTTTAAGCCTTTGGTGACCGTTGGGAAAAACTGGGTTTGACATGTCCCATTCCAAATAATACCGCGATAAGCAAAGCTGACTTCCGCACCTTCGGATTTGCCTTTACAGACTTGTTGATATTGTTTGGCGTTATAGGTGCTTTCCACCTTATCGTTGGCAAAACCAACAGTACTCAAACCCATGCTACATAAAAACGCACTTAATAGAATTTTATTTTTCATGTTGTATCCCTATAGCGTGAACTTAGCTCATTTCAGACTAAACTTTTCTGTTTATTTGTTAAGTTGGCTTGCTGTAAGGATTCATTTTTGATTGTGAAATTTATATATAAATGTGCAAATTTTATACACATTTTCATTTTTTGCGTGTAAATTATTATGCCCAATTCAACAATGAATAAAAATCTGAGAATCTGTCTCCTCAATCTCAAAATTTGTTATAATTTTAAGTCATTCATTTTATCTCCTAATTACCACTATGCATTATCCTAAAGTTTACGATGTCATTGTTATCGGTGGCGGTCACGCAGGTACGGAAGCGGCATTGGCTGCAGCGCGTATGGGTCGTCAGACATTGCTTTTAACTCATAACATTGAGACTTTGGGGCAGATGAGCTGTAACCCAGCGATCGGTGGTATTGGTAAATCACATTTGGTACGTGAAATTGATGCTTTAGGCGGTGCAATGGCATTGGCTGCCGACAAAGGCGGTATTCAATTCCGTATTTTAAACTCACGTAAAGGTGCTGCGGTTCGTGCAACGCGCGCGCAGGCTGACCGTGTACGTTTTAAAGCTGCCATTCGTCATACCTTAGAAAATCAAGCGAATTTGGATATTTTCCAACAAGCAGCAGATGACCTAATTGTGGAAGGCGATACCGTAAAAGGTGTTGTGACCCAAATGGGGATTCGCTTTGATGCGAAAACGGTTGTGCTTACTGCTGGTACATTCCTCGGTGGCGTGATCCACGTCGGTTTAAACAATTCTTCAGGTGGTCGTGCTGGAGATCCTCCTTCGATTTCACTTGCAGCACGTTTACGTGAACTTAAACTGCCTGTGGGTCGTTTAAAAACAGGTACACCACCGCGTATTGATGCACGTTCAGTGGATTTTTCAGTGATGACGGCGCAACCGGGTGACTTCCCATCTCCAACCATGTCATTCATGGGCGATGTGTCGATGCATCCTGAGCAAGTCAATTGCTACATTACGCATACCAATGAACGTACCCATGACATTATCCGTGGTGGTTTAGACCGCTCTCCGATGTATACAGGTGTGATTGAAGGCGTTGGTCCACGTTACTGCCCATCCATTGAAGACAAAATTCACCGTTTTGCCGATAAAGACTCACATCAAATCTTTTTGGAACCAGAAGGTTTAGATACACACGAGCTTTATCCAAATGGTATTTCAACGTCGCTTCCATTTGACGTGCAGTTTGAATTGGTTCGTTCAATGAAAGGGATGGAGAATGCGCACATTCTTCGTCCGGGTTATGCAATCGAGTATGATTACTTCAACCCACAAGCCTTGAAGTTCTCTTTAGAAACTAAAGCGATTAATAACTTGTACTTTGCAGGTCAGATTAACGGGACAACCGGTTATGAAGAAGCAGGTGCACAAGGCTTATTGGCAGGTTTAAATGCTGCACGCCGTGCATGGGATCAAGAACAATGGACACCTAAACGTGATGAAGCGTACATGGGTGTATTGGTTGATGACTTAATTACACTCGGGACTAAAGAACCTTACCGCATGTTCACTTCACGTGCGGAATATCGTTTGATGCTTCGTGAAGACAATGCGGATCAGCGTTTAACGCCAATTGGTCGTGAAATGGGCTTGGTGGATGACGAGCGTTGGGCGTCTTACTGCGAAAAAATGGAAGCCGTAGAGAAAGAAACGGGTCGTCTGCAACATCTATGGGCTGCGCCAAACAATCCATTGGGTAAAAAATTCGTAGAGTTAACGGGTGGTGATTTAAGCAAAGAAACCACTGCAATCGACTTATTAAAACGTCCAAATGTGAACTTCGCTCAAATTGCTGAATTGACTGATTCTGAAGTTACGCCATTTGTCGGTGAGCAAATTGAAATTGCAGTGAAATATGCCGGTTATATCAACCGTCAGCATGAAGACGTTGCACAAATGAAGCGTTTGGAGGAGACTCGTATTCCTGTAGATTTCGATTATGACATCGTTTCAGGTCTTTCTCGTGAAATTACTTTGAAATTGAAAGACATTCGCCCTGAGACTTTGGCGCAAGCCAGCCGTATTCCGGGTGTAACGCCAGCCGCAGTACAATTGGTGATGATCACTATTCGTAAAAATGCTGCCGCAGCTAAAAAATCTGCTTAATCCTTTAAGCATTTAGAAAAGCCCGCATAATGCGGGCTTTTTTTATGATGAAAATAAGTCCAATCAGAAACAAATGATCAACCCAGTTATCGGTGAATGTTGCCAGCGAATAGATCGGCGAATCGTACTATCTACAGAAGAGAAAACCAATCTAGATGACTGAATGCTTAATTTATTTTAAAAGCATATAAACAAAGCCAAATCCTTCCTAATGAAAGAATCAGATTTAAGCTGCAAAAAAGTGTATTTCACATTTTTTTTGAATAAGCTTAAAGTGACTCTACACCAACAACCAAGAGGAAGATGCCATGACGATGAAATCGATTCGTTATAATGGATATGATCTCGCATGCTGCAGTTAAATATGCGACAACATGATCTCCAAACGATGTCTACATTGCCATTTAGTCCAATGGCTACTCGGGGCTGGATTGAATGCAATGTAGATAAATCTCATCCAATAAGAACAACATCGCCTATTAAAATAACAATTCTAAAAAATCTACAAAGAGCCCTTGATGGCTCTATTTTTTTGTCGAGTCATTCATCCAAACGAGAGTGGATAGAATGTGCTATTTGAGGCTCTGAAAAGATGACGCTATATGAATACAAAGCTACATTTAAAATATTATTCGATCTCATGCACCGCATTAAATACATTTACAGGCTCAATGCGAATAATCTTTTTCCCAAAACTTCTCAGCCACCACACCAACTGAGAGGTAAAAGGCACAGAAGCGCTGACTTTAAAGAGCTCTTCTGAAATTTGAGTAATGGTCTGTTCTTTACTGAGCTGACTTTCAGTGAAATATAAGGCATCTGCTTCATTCATAATCAATTCAAGATCAACCATTTCTGTGGGTTGATTAAAATCAACACGAAAGCCGAGTGCACCTGAGTCGATATATTCATCAATATCGAAATTCACCGGATGTAAGGCACGACTGTCCAGCACATGGGCAGATTTAAAGCGATGTAAAGCAAAGGTTTGCACTTCGGTTTTATCATGACGGGTACAGATCAAATAAATGATCGAGCCTTTTTGCACCAAAGCCAATGGATTTAAAATATAACTGCGGTCTTCACCCAATGGTCCTCGTGCGCGATAGACACATTCAATTTGCTTGTCTTGTAATAAACCTTCATAAATCGCTTGTTGTGCCGCTTTCTCGACCACAGGAGGAATCAGCGGTTGGCTGGCCGGTACAATGCGAACCCGATTGATCCATTGCCGCACATTGTTTTGGGTGGATAAGCTCCGCCGTGCCAAATCAAACCACGGATTCATTTCTTCAATCAGGCTCGGTGGAAGCAGATGTTTTAAATGTTCTTCCACCATCATAAAGGTAACCGCTTGTGAGCTGGTCATATGCGGTAGGCTTTGAATCGGAGCATCTGAGCGCCAGCGCCAACCTTGAGGAACAGTTTTATTGCTTTCGATCGGAAAGCGTTGTGAAATTTGGTTTAAGTCACGTTGAATCGTACGTAAACTGATTTCAATACCTTCACGTTCAAGGGTTTCTTGAAGTTCACGTGTGCCCATCCATTTCCCAGTGGACAGACGTGAAAGAATTTGCCACTGTCGATAGAGGCTATTCGAGGTTTCTTTTTCTTGTGATGACATAAATGTATGAACAACGAAAAATTAAAATAAGTGACTCGATCACAATAAAAAAACTCGCTTAGATAAGCAAGCATCGCTTGCGTTTCTTTTTCTATATTTGGAAACAACTTAGTTGATTTAATTCTAACTTCGGCCATTGAATTGGCTGAACTTCTGAGTATTAATAGCCATACAGCCAATGATTTTTAATTTGGCATTAAACTTGCTACCTACACTTACAATTGATAACAAATCAGAGGTTAGTATGCTTAAAGAAGATCAAGATACAACTTCGGTAATAAATAATTTGAGCATGGAAAATAATACCCAAGCATTTGAAAAATCATTAGATATCGAAGTGAAACACAACAGTACTGCATACTTATTTGATCAATTAAAATCCGAGTTTTTTAATGAAATGTTGGATGATGAAGCGATATGTAATGAGGCTTCAAAGAAAATTGAAGCATGGCTATGTCAGCACAGTCTAGATGAATTAAAGGCACTGAATCATCAAGCCAAAGAACATTTTTTATATCAAGGGATTACTTTTGCCATGTATGGTGAAGCGGAAGGCACTGATCGAATTATTCCCTTTGATTTAATTCCACGCGTCATCGCAAAACAACAGTGGAATAAAATGGAGCAAGGATGCTCACAAAGGGTGCGTGCACTGAATTTGTTCCTCGATGATATCTATCATGATCAAGCGATTTTAAAAGAGAACATTATTCCTGCTGAACAAGTACTGAGTCATGAGGCTTATCAACCTTTAATGTATAAACATGATTTGAAAGGAAAAATTTATAGTCAAATCAGTGGAATCGACATTGTTCGAGACAAGAAAGGCGAATTTTATGTGCTTGAAGATAATTTAAGAACACCATCAGGTGTGTCTTATATGTTGGAAAGTCGAAAGATTAGTGAAAAGCTGATGCCTGAACTGTGCCAAAAAAATCAACTTTTAGGCATAGAGCAATACCCTAAGCTATTAAAAGAAATCTTAGAAGAAAATGCCTACGTGGATAATCCTTTTATTGTTGTGCTCACCCCAGGTCGCTATAACAGTGCATTTTATGAACATTGTTTTTTAGCAAGGGAAATGGATGTACCTCTTGTGACAGGAAGTGACCTTTTTGTTGAGAACAACAAGGTTTATGTAAAAACAGTATGGGGCAAGAAGCAAGTTGATGTAATTTATAAGCGATTGGATGATGTTTTTATTGACCCATTGTGTTTTAAACCAGACAGTACCTTAGGTGTTGCAGGTTTAATGTCGGCTTATTTAAATCATAATGTAGTGATTGCCAATGCACCAGGTACGGGTGTCGCAGATGACAAATCAATTTATCCTTATGTTGATCAGATGATCGAATTCTATTTGGGTGAAAAACCCATTCTACACAATGTTCCGACTTATCAATGTCGTCAAGCCGATCAATTGGACTATGTGGTTCAAAATTTAGATCAATTGGTGGTAAAAGAAGCCCAAGGTTCGGGTGGATATGGTATGTTGATTGGACCTCAAGCATCGGAGCAAGAAATCGATGCATTTAAAATCAAACTCCTCAAAAATCCACATCATTACATTGCACAGCCGACCTTAGCCCTTTCAGTTGCACCAACACTCACTGAAACCGGTTTAGGTGAACGTCATATTGACCTTAGACCTTTTGTGCTGAGTTCGCCATTTAGAACGGAAATTGTGCCCGGTGGACTAACACGGGTGGCGATGCAACCAGGCTCTTTGGTGGTCAACTCTTCACAGGGTGGTGGTATTAAAGACACATGGATTATTGATGCTTTGCACTCTTAATTCAGGATTTAAAGACTCGATGTGAAATCAAAGCTTTAAAAGCTTTAATTTCCGAGCATTTTTGAAACATTTTTATATTTATTAGAATATTTTTGAAACACCAGGAGGATGGCATGATTATATTAAATAGTAATGCGCAAAATATTTACTGGGTTGGACGTTATCTGGCACGTATTCAATATCTGTGCGGGCAATTTCCATTTCAAACCGATGAAGAAGCCAACCAATATTCACATGCATTTTGTTTGCCGGCGTTTAATGCCTCATCTTTAAATGAATTGGTACTGAACCCTGAGCAACCGGCATCATTCCATCAACAATTTCAATATGTCAAAAACAATATTCAAGACCTGCGTGGTGTACTGTCGATTAAAGCCTACTGCGAATTAAAGCAGATGATTGATACCGCAAATGCCAATGCCGGTTATATCTGTACAGTGGTCGACGAATGCAGTGATGTACTTGAAGCCGAAAATGAAGATATCTTTTTGTTTTATAGCTTAGGTCAGTTGTTTGAAAATTTAGACCGTCAGATTCGTCTCAACCATGATATTGAAAAAACCATGCAGTCTCTGTCAGGCTTGATTGAGATGCTCAAAGCTAAAGGTTGGGACAGTGTAGATGAAGCATGGCAACATTTGATTCAGCATCCGAACAGTAATAGCTTTTATCAGTTGCATGATCAAGTTCAGTACCTGTTTGAGGTGGCTGCATGAAATTGATGATTAATCATCAAACCCACTATCAATATACCGATTGGGCGAAAAATAGTGTCCAATATATCAAAATGACGCCTCAAACCAACGCGCACCAAGCGGTGTTGACCTGGGGAGTGAGTGTGCCGGGTCAAACGCAGTCGCAATTGGATGCGTTTCAGAATATTTGGCTGACCAGTACACAGCGTTATGCCTACCAGAATATGACCATCATGGCGCAAGGTATAGTGGAAATTAACCCACATACTCAATATGCGATTGATTTAGATCTTCTGCCTCAGATTTTCTTACAAAATACCGAGAGTACCCAATGCGATGCAGAAATGCGGGCATTTGCCCAGACTTATGTTCCTGACATTAGTCATGCCAATTTGGTCAAGCTTTCAGAAGCTTTAATTCAGCGTATGCCGTATATTAGCTATACCACAGACGTACATACCAAGGCAGTTGATGCCTTTCATCAGCAACAAGGGGTATGCCAAGACCATAGTCATGTGTTTATCGGCATGTGCAAAGCTTTAGGGATACCGGCACGTTATGCTTCTGGGTATTTATATGTACCGGATAGTAGCCATTTGGCAAGCCATGCTTGGGCTGAAGTATTCTTAGATCATAAATGGCATAGTTTTGACATTAGTAATCAACTCTATACGCCTAGTTCACACATTTATGTTGCAATTGGGCGTGATTATTGGGATGTTGCACCTGTAAGAGGGGTTCGTGAAAAAGGTGGTATTGAGAGCATGAGTTCGATTGTGCAGGTACTGCCATGTTAAAAAAATAAATGAAGGGTGTTTAATGACTTATTGTTGTGCAATGCGTTTGAAAGACGGTTTGGTATTTATTAGTGATACTCGAACCAATGCAGGCGTCGATCATATTTCTGTATTTCGTAAACTGTATACCTTTGCAGTCGAAGGTGAGCGCTTTATTACGATTCAAACGTCTGGAAATTTGGCAACAACACAGGCGGTCATTGGACACCTTAAGAATCAACTGGATTTAAGACAAGAGCCTAATCTGTATAGCGTGAACAACATGTTCGAGTTGGCAGAGTTGGTTGGACATACTTTAAAACGCGTCATTGCAGATGTGACAGCAGATCAACAAGAACAAAGTAATTATTACTGTAGTTTGTTGGTGGGTGGTCAAATTCGTGGTGAAGAAATGCAGTTGTATAATATTTACCCGCAAGGAAATTTTATTAGCGCCACAGATGACACGCCGTTCTTTCAAATTGGTGAAAGTAAGTATGGCAAACCGATTTTAGATCGGGCTTTGCGTTATGACACTTCACTTTCAGATGCACTGCGTTATGGTTTGGTGTCTTTTGATTCGACCTTAAGATCCAATGTTTCTGTGGGAATGCCTTTGGATGCGATCATCTATAAAAAAGACAGTTTTGCATTTCCGAAAGGTAAAAGGATCTATGAACAAGACCCGTATTTTAATCACATCAGTCGTGAATGGTCAGATATACTCAGACAAGGTTTAAATACTTTACCTGACCCTACAGAAGATTATTGGCAATAAGCAAAGATTATCTAAATGCCTTGAATATAACAAATAGACATATTTTTAAAGAAAAAGCCCAATTTGATTGGGCTTTTTGATTAATGAGAAGAGTGAATTAAATTTGTTTGCGTTGAGGACGATTGCTTAAACGACATAACAGTTCATAACCAATGGTTCCATTGGCTTCTGCAACGTCATCCACCAAACGGGTATTGCCCCAAAGCTCAACTTTAGTGCCCAACGAGGCATTCAAGCCTGATACATCAATTGCGATCATATCCATCGCTACACGACCAATCACACGGGTCAATTGACCATCCATTGCCACATAATTTTGTTTCGGGAACGCACGTGGGTAACCGTCACCATAGCCAATGGAGACAATCGCCAATTGCATTGCTTGATCTGCAACAAAATGAGAGCCATATCCGACACTTTCGCCGGCTTGAATGGTGTTTAAAGCAATAATTTCAGCTTCAAAAGTCATGACTGGCTTGAGATCAAGTTCTTTGACAGATTTGTCGGCAAAAGGTGATGCACCGTAAAGCATAATGCCCGGGCGTACAAAATCGAAATTCAGTTCAGGCCATTTAAAGAGGGCAGCCGAGTTACAGCATGAGGCCAGCACAGGGGCACAAGCTTCTTTGACCTGTAGAAACTGCTGTTTTTGTTGTTCATTCAATGGATGCTGTTCAGCATCGGCATTGGCAAAATGCATGGCAAGTACGCAAGTAAAGCCTTCAGCTTTTAAGCTGTTAATGACTTCAATAATTTCAGGCACTTTAAAGCCTAAACGGTTCATACCGCTGTTGAGTTTGACCCATACTTTAAGGTTTTTACCGACATAGGCATTTTTGTGAGTGCGTAGCCAATCGACTTGCTGCTGATGATGCACCACCACTTCGATATTTTGGTCAACCGCAACTTGCATTTCATCTTCAGAAAATACCCCTTCAATCAGGGTAATCGGTTGATGATAACCCAGTTCACGAATCTCTAAGGCTTCTTCCAAGCACGCTACACCAAAAGCATCCGTTGCGCTTAATCCGCCCAAGCAATCTGCGACACCATGACCATAGGCATTGGCTTTGACCATGCTGACGATTTTGGCTTGAGGGGCAAGTTGTTTAACACGATTTAAATTATATTGAAGGGCTTGATGATCAATATAAACTGTAGCTTGGCGCACCGAGTGACTCCCGTGGTTAATGAAATATCATGCATGAAACTTCATCTAAAACATCAGACTAATTTGAAATAAAATCATCAGTCTGAATTGAACTGGATGGATAGCGGAGTATTGTATGCCGATGTTTGGCAAATAAACATGCTTGATTGATTCTATTTCTAAGTTTTGAAAATTTTATCTAATTTAGCATTTTTATAGTGCATTAAATTTCCACTGCACATAAAAAATGGACCCAATCAGTCCATTTTTACATGCTTATAAAGCCCATCAGTATTATTCTTCATCATCGTACTGGGCATAGTATTCAGGTGATAGGTTACTAAAACGCGTATATTGACCTTCAAATGCCAAGCGTACTGTACCAATCGGGCCATTACGCTGTTTACCGATGATGACTTCTGCTGTGCCGGCTTCTTTGGATTCTTTGTTATAGACTTCATCACGGTAAATAAACATGATCAAATCGGCATCCTGCTCGATGGCACCAGATTCACGTAAGTCAGACATTACAGGGCGTTTATTGGGACGATTTTCCAAAGAACGGTTGAGCTGTGATAAGGCGATGACAGGGCACTGCATTTCTTTGGCCAAGGCTTTTAAACTTCGAGAAATTTCACCAATCTCACCAACACGGTTATCGCCCATGCCCGGTACTTTCATCAACTGTAAGTAATCGACCATGATACAACCGAGTTTGCCCCCATGTTGTTTGGCAATACGACGTGCACGTGCGCGCATTTCCGTTGGAGGTAATGCCGAGGAGTCATCGATATATAGGTGTTTTTCTTGGAGTTGTAGAATGGTGCCAGTAACTTTAGACCATTCATCTCCATCCATTTTACCTGAACGCAAATGTCCTTGATGGACACGTCCCCACGATGAAATCAAACGCATCGCAATCGAGTCTGCAGGCATTTCCATAGAGAAAACCAATGCAGGTAGATTGCTATTAAACAGAACACTTTCGACCAAGTTCATAGCTAGGGTAGTTTTACCCATGGATGGACGGGCTGCGACAATAATCATGTCACCGGCTTGCATTCCAGAGGTTTTATTGTCTAGTTCTACGAAACCTGTACTTAGACCAGTAATACTGCCTTCAAGCTGAGAAAGCTCATCGAGTTTAGTGATCAGATCCGCTGTCACGCTACTGATCGGCTTAGGACCTTGTGCTTTGGCGTTATTATTATGTTGTTCTGCAATAGAGAAAATATTGGTTTCGGCTAGATCTAAAATTTCACTGACTTCACGACCTTTGGTGTCATAGGCATTTTGCAAAATTTCATTGCCGACTTTGATCATGTTGCGAAGCGTGGCAAATTCACGAATTTTGGTGGCATAGGTTTCTAAGTTATAGAAGCTGGCAGGGGAGTCTGCCATCAATTGCATTAAATACTCTTCACCACCAATGGCATCGAGCAAATTTTGCTTGATCAGCCAATCGTTTACTAATACCGCATCATAAGGTGAATTTTCTTGTGCCAATTTTTCAATGGCACGATAGATGTATTTATGACGTGTCGCATAAAAATCATTTTCAGACAAAATATCACTGACTTGCTCATAAGATTCAGCAACGGTCATGAGTGCCGCCAAAACCGCTTGTTCAATCGACAAGTTATGCGGAGGCGTGCGGAATTCTTTTAATGATGCTGCATCATTTTTTTTAGCGTCAGCATTAAAGTTGTTAGATTTCGCAGTGGCAGTCGCCTGTGACATATAAGACCTTGATTTTTAATAAAACTGAAACGATCAGTTAAAACTGATGGGTTTAATCTAGAGAGATTAAGAGCATAACTGAAATATCAGTTGGAGAGGAGATATTACAAATAAAAATCGCTAAAAATAATAGCCAACTCAAAAAATGCTGAGTTTAAAAATAAAAATATTACGCTCGATCAAATTTTAAAGATAAAAAAAGAGCATGCAAAAGCATGCTCTCTTTTCTACAAAAATTACTCTGCTACGATAGTAACAAGAACTTCTGCAGCAACATCGTGGTGCAATTGGATTGCGATGTTGAATTCGCCAGTGTGACGAAGTGCACCGTTCGGTAAACGAACTTCTGCACGGTCAACTTCAAGACCAGCATTTGTCAACGCGTCAGCGATGTCACGTGTACCGATTGAACCGAATAATTTACCTTCATCACCAGATTTAGCAGTGATCACGATATTTACTTCGTTCAACTGGTCAGCACGTGCTTGAGCAGCAGCTAAAACTTCAGCTTCAGCTTTCTCAAGTTCTGCACGACGAGCTTCGAATGCAGCAGTGTTTGCTTCAGTAGCAGCTACTGCTTTACCTTGAGGGATAAGGAAGTTACGGCCGTAACCAGCTTTAACTGAAACTTTATCGCCTAATTTACCAAGGTTTTTAATGCGTTGTAATAAAATAATATCCACAGCTCAACCTCACTTATGATTGTCAGTGTAAGGAATCAACGCTAAGTAGCGAGCTTGTTTAATCGCAAGCGCTAATTGACGTTGGTAACGAGCTTTAGTACCAGTGATACGGCTAGGAACAATTTTGCCGTTTTCAGTGATGTACTGTTTTAAAGTATCGATATCTTTGTAGTCGATGTACGCAACTTTCTCAGCTGTAAAGCGGCAGAACTTGCGACGACGGTAAAAACGTGCCATGTAGGTTCTCCTTAAGCTTCAGCAGAGTCTTGAGTTTGTTGTGCTTCTTCACGTTGAGCTTTACGCGCACGCTTTTCTTCAGCACTTTTAGCAAGCAATGACTCTTCAGTGATTGCGTTCTCACGACGAATAATAACGTTACGAAGGATAGCATCGTTGTAACGGAATAATTCTTCTAATTCATTAAGCGTAGTTTGGTTACATTCTACGTTCATTAGAATGTAATGCGCTTTGTGAATTTTGTTGATTGGGTAAGCCAATTGGCGACGGCCCCAATCTTCAAGACGGTGAATTTGACCTTCAGCATCTTTGATGTGAGAAATGTAGCGTTCTACCATTCCCACAACTTGATCGCTTTGGTCTGGGTGTACCAGAATTACGATTTCGTAGTGACGCATTGTCAGCTCCTTACGGTTTTATGCAGCCCCTAACTTAAATGTTAGAAGCAAGGAGTCACAATTCAAAAAGCCTAAAAGACCAGATCATTGTGTCGCAAAAAATTGCGAAGCTGTATTCTAGGCACTTTGCTTGAAAATTACAAGGAATGTCAGGCGAATTCCAAGAAGAATTTAAGGTTTTAGAATTAATTAAAAATGTCTTTCTTACATAAAGTAAGTAAATGACTGAGAGAAATAAAGTGAAGAAAGCAGGGAGGGGTTTTGCTTAGATTATTTGTAAGAAGTGAAAAACAAAAAAGATAGAGTTGAACTCTATCTTTTTAAAAAATTGGCAATTGCGGAGCAGGAGATAAAGCAATAAAGAAGAAGCTTATGCTTAACACGGTAATCAAAGTGACTGAGAAAAGGAAATAACGTTTTGCCCAGATTTGATCATTCTCTGCTTTGAAACCAATCACACTCAAATATAACCAATAAATACAGAGTGCATTTAAAATCACTAAATAGAACCAATGGGTATAACCAAATACAAAAAGTAAATTCATGCAAATGGTAAACAATACGACATAAATCAATGATTCGATTTTTGTGCGTAAAACTGAACGTGCCACGGGTAAAATCGGGACACCCGCATTTTTATAATCATCAAAACGATAAATTGCAATGGCCCATGAATGTGGCATTTGCCATAAAGCGTATCCGATAAAAATAAGTAATGCAGCTACATCAAACTGTTCTGCAACAGCGACATAACCAATGACAGGTGGACTTGCACCTGAAATGCTGCCTACAACAGTTTGGTGAATTGTTGTTCTCTTGGTCCAAAGACTGTAGAAAACCACATAAACCACAAAACCAATCAATGCAAATAAAACAGCATAAGCATTAACGAGGAACCAAAGTAAAGCAAATCCTAAAACACCCAGCACTAAAGCGAATACTAAGGCAACGGAGGGTTTAATGGTTTTTTTTACTAAAGCCCGGTTTCGTGTGCGTTGCATTTTATGGTCGATATCTTGGTCGATCACATTGTTGACAACACAACCTGAAGCAACAACCAGTGTTGTTCCGAGTAGGGTGATAAAGAGGAGAAGGAGATCTATAGAGCCTTGGGTGGCTAAGAAATAGCCACCCAAAGTGGTAACGAAGTTACCAAATAGAATCCCTGGCTTAGTCAGGAATAAATATTTTTTTAACATGATGAGCTGATTAGATCATCATATTAGAGTGTAGGTAATTCATGATCCATACAGAACCCACTAATAGAACAGCAATAGTAAGAATTGTATAAATAAACGCGACCACGTTCCAACGTTGTTCAGAAGATGAGTTCATGTGCAAGAAGAAAACTAATTGAACAAGAACCTGAGCAACAGCGGTAATTGCAATCACTGCAACAATCGCACCACGGCTGAAACTATCAGCATGCATTGCCATGTAGAAAGGAACTACAGTCAACAATACTGAAAGAATAAAACCTACAGTGTATTGCTTCACAGTACCGTGTGAAGCACCAGCAGCATTATGATCGTGACTCATTATAATACTCCCATCAAGTAGACTACGCTGAATACGCAGATCCAAACGATGTCAAGGAAGTGCCAGAACAAGCTTAAGCAAGCTAGACGACGAGTGTTAGGAAGCGTCAAACCATTTTTCTTGATTTGAATCATTAACACGATCATCCACACCAAACCAGATGTTACGTGAATACCGTGCGTACCAACTAAGGTAAAGAACGCAGATAAGAACGCACTGTGGCTTGGGCCATGGCCTTCGTGAACTAAATGAGAGAACTCATAAAGTTCCATACCGATGAATGATGCACCGAATACAAATGTGATTGCTAACCAAGCTAACACTTGACCAACATTCTTTTTGTAAGAAGCAAGTACTGCGAAACCAAAAGTTACAGATGAAATCAAGAGAGCAAAAGTTTCAGTTAAAACGAAACCTAAAGACTCACTGAAAAGATCATGTGGACTTGGTGTTCCCGCAGGAATATGGCTGCTTAAAACAGCGAAAGCGATGAAGAGTGTACCGAATAAAATCAAGTCACTCATCAAGTAAACCCAAAAACCGAAGACTGTGATGTCAGTATCATCGTGATGATGATCATCATGTCCGTGGCTTTCGTGATGAAGTACTTCAGTCATATCCTTAGTCCTTCTTCAAATGTTTTTCAAGGATCGCATAGCGTTCGTTTTCAATACGTTCAACTTCAGCAGCTGGTACATAGTAGTCCACTTTCTTAGTGAAAGAAGAAACAATGAAAGTGATGATTGAAGCAGCGAATGAAACAACGACTAACCACCAAATATGCCAGATTAACGCAAAGCCCATTACAGTGATAACTAAGCCTAATACGATACCAGCAGCACGGTTTGTTGGCATGTGAACGTCTTCATAATGCGTTGGACGTGCATACGCAACACCATTCTCTTTGTCTGTCCAGAAGCGGTCGATACCGTCAGCTTGTGGAAGTACAGCAAAGTTATAGAACGGAGCAGGAGATGAAGTCGCCCATTCAAGCGTACGACCATCCCAAGCATCACCTGTAACATCCAAGTGTTTGTCGCGTTGTAAGTAACCAACTACGATTTGAAGGATGAAAGAAGCAATACCACAAGCAACCAATACAGCACCGAACAAAGCGATCGCTAGGTACGGGTCCCAATCAGGGTTGTTGTAAGAGTTCAAACGACGAGTCATACCCATGAAACCAAGGATATAAAGTGGCATGAACGCAAAGTAGAAACCGAAGAACCAGAACCAGAAGCATGCTTTGCCCCAGAATTCACTCAATTTCCAACCAAACATTTTTGGCCAGTAGAAAGTGATACCTGCGAACATTGCGAATACTACACCACCAATAATTACGTTATGGAAGTGGGCAATCAAGAACAATGAGTTATGTACCAAGAAGTCCGCTGGTGGCATAGCCATCAACACACCTGTTAAACCACCGATACCGAAAGTTACAAGGAAACCGATAGTCCAGTACATTGGAGATGTGAATGTAATACGACCCTTGTACATAGTGAACAACCAAGAGAAGATTTTCACACCAGTAGGAATCGCAATAACCATGGTCATGATACCGAAGAACGAGTTAACGTTGGCACCTGAACCCATAGTGAAGAAATGGTGAACCCATACAACGAACGCAAGTACAGTAATTGCGATAGTTGCATAAACCATTGATTTGTAGCCGAACAATGTTTTGCGAGAGAACACTGAAGTGACTTCTGAGAAAATACCAAATGCTGGTAATACCAAGATGTAAACTTCTGGGTGACCCCAAGTCCAAATCAAGTTCACGTACAACATTGGGCTACCGCCTAAGTCGTTTGTGAAGAAATGGAAACCGAAGTAGCGGTCAACCGTTAACATTGCAATTGTAGCTGTTAACACTGGGAATGATGCAATGATCAGAATCGCAGCACATAAAGATGTCCACGTAAAGATCGGCATATCCATAAGTTTCATACCAGGTGCACGCATTTTGATGATGGTAACGAAGAAGTTAACACCTGTTAAAAGCGTACCTAAACCTGAAACCTGAAGTGCCCAGATATAGTAGTCAACACCTGCACCTGGAGAGTATTCGATACCTGATAGAGGCGGGTAAGCCATCCAACCAGTTGCAGCGAATTCACCAATTGCGAGTGAAGCCATCATTAAGCCTGCAGCACCGGCGAATAACCAGAAGCTCAAAGAGTTTAATAATGGGAATGCAACGTCACGAGCACCGATCTGTAAAGGTACAGCGATGTTCATTAAGCCAACAACAAGACCCATCGCCACGAAGAAGATCATGATCACACCGTGTGCTGTGAAGATCTGGTCGTAATGTTCAGGGTGTAAGTAACCTTCACCGCCGCCTTTAGCGAGGAAAAGTTGTAAACGCATCATAATCGCATCGGCAAAACCACGCACAAGCATGATTGTCGATACCAATAGATACATGATACCAATTTTTTTATGGTCTACAGAGGTAAACCATTCAGTCCAAAGGTAGTTCCATTTTTTGAAATAAGTGATCGCACCAACAACGGCGATACCACCTAAGATCATCATGGCAACAGTTACCAACACGATTGGATCGTGCGGAATTGCTTCTGGACCTAACTTACCTAATAAGAAACTCATGTCTTATTCCTCTACAGAAGCCGCATGATCTACATGTGCTGCTTCAACCGCTGCTTTAGTGTCAGCATTGTTAAAGTTGCTCATGTATTTGTTGATCACAGATTCAAATAACTTCGGTTCTACTGAAGAATAGTAAGTCACAGGGTGTGGCTTTTTAGGATAAGGCTTCATTGCTTCAGCTTTAGCCTTTTCTTCAGGAGTAGTTGCATTTGCAATAATTGCTTCGATTTGATGTGGAGAACGATCACCATCACGTAACGCCGCAAATTCAACTTTATCCAAAATGCCTTTTTGAACAGCTTCTGGATTTACTGAAGTACCGTTACCTGCTTTGATTGCAGCAACCCATTCAGCAAATTGAGCTTCACTTACAGAGTGAGCCAAGAAGTGCATTTGCGAGAAACCATAACCCGAGTAGTTTGATGAGAAACCACGGTATACGCCTTGTTCATCAGCAAGCATATGAAGTTTGGTTTGCATACCCGCCATTGCATAGACCTGACCTGCTAACTGTGGAATGAAGAATGAGTTCATTGTGAAGTTAGAAGTGATTTTGAAGTTAACTGGAGTTTTTTCTGGGAAACGTACTTCGTTAACAGTTGCAATTTCTTGTTCAGGGTAAACGAAGATCCATTTGAACTGTTCAGCGATAACTTGAACGGTTACAGGAGCTTTGTCACTCTCAAGTGGACGGTATGGGTCATACTTGTGGGAACCCCACCAAGTTAACCATGCAAGAATACCAATAATAATTACAGGAATACCCCAAACAACGATTTCAATCGTAGTTGAGTGTGCCCATGTTGGTTTATAGTCTGCATCTTTATTTGACGCGCGATATTTCCAACCAAACCACAATGCCATTACTGCAGATGGAATAACCACCAACAGCATTAGGTAAATCGCAGTCATCATTAGGTTACTTTGACCTGCAGCGACTGGACCTTTTGAGTTTAGAAGTACTAAATCACCACCACACCCAGTTAAGAGTGCAGCAAGCGTTGATAAAGACAATACAGCTAAAGTCGTTTGTCTCATTTTACAACCTCGGTGAAGAGTCCCATTCCCTAAAATTAATTTATGGGATAGCGAATAAAGTGTCACATGATTGAGAACATTCTCACATCGTGAGAGTTCGCAATCATGAAACACCGCTACGTTGTGGTGCATTATGCCCTAATTAGAGCAACTAAGCTATACATAAAGTAGTATTGACTTAGTTGACTAATCCCGATATTTATAGTCAACTTTAAAATGCTTGACTTATCTTTCTTTTTTTAAATCAATGAAATAGAAAAATCACATTGAAATTAAGCGTTTAGCTGATGGTGTTAATTTTGACGCTTAATGACCTTGGTTTTGGCTAATTTATCGTGCAGTGTTTGACGTTTTTTACTCAAAGCGAACACATGGTCAACAACCGTGATAAATGGAAAGAAAACCAGATTCAAAACGATAAAAATCACACTTCTTAAGCTAAATCCGCGCATTAAGTTTACTTTTTGATCTGTTTCTGCATCTACAATTTGAATCTTAACAAGTTTCTTACCAATACTTTGTCCGCTTTTTGAAATAAATATTGCTTGCATAATAAGCATCAAAACAACGTAAATTCCCATTGCTTGCCAAGCTTCCATTGGAATTAATGAAAATAGCTCACTTTGGAGTGCAATGGCTTGATCAGAAGTGGTCGCAGCTTGCATCTTTTGTTGAATCACAGCCAATTGATCT
Organism: Acinetobacter lanii; assembly: GCF_011578285.1. Classification (NCBI taxonomy): domain Bacteria; kingdom Pseudomonadati; phylum Pseudomonadota; class Gammaproteobacteria; order Moraxellales; family Moraxellaceae; genus Acinetobacter; species Acinetobacter lanii. The sequence continues at coordinate 1,230,499 of NZ_CP049916.1, forward strand.
ATTTGACTTTTGTCCAAAAAGAATGAGGGCATCGCAAGGCTTGGAATCCAAAATAAAAAATCGATCAATTTTGCTGCAACCCGAGAGCCAATAGAGGCTAATTCAGGCTTATTTTTTTTATTTACGCCGATATGACGAATTGTAGGGTTTTGATCAGCATTTGAATTGTTATTATTTAATCTATTATCAGATGGTGATAAATTGCTATTTTGTTGGTAACCGATGGGTTCAAACACCAATTTTCCTTGAGTGATTTCACCTAAAGCTTTCCATTCAGGCATTCCTTGGTACCACGCTAAATCAGTCAGGAGTACCTGTTGGCTTGCGAGCATTTGATTGATTTGCTCAACGGTATAAGGACCAGCTTGTTGATTATTTCGCGCCAAGTAAATTTGCATAAACTAACATCTCAAACGAATTCTAAAAATAGTGGACAAAAAAAAGACCCACGAATGGGTCTTTTTTTAACACGTTTTACTGTGCTTGTTTAGTCTTTTCTTCAGCAAGGAAGAACCAAGTATCTAAAACAGAGTCTGGGTTTAATGAAACTGATTCAATACCTTGTTCCATGAGCCAAAGTGCAAGATCTGGGTGATCCGAAGGACCTTGACCACAGATACCCACATATTTACCCGCTTTACGGCAAGCATGGATCGCCATAGAAAGAAGTGCTTTCACTGCAGGATCACGTTCATCAAATAAATGAGACACAATGCCTGAGTCACGGTCTAGACCAAGCGTCAATTGAGTTAAGTCATTTGAACCGATAGAGAAACCATCGAAGTGTTCAAGGAATTGTTCAGCTAATAATGCATTGGTTGGTAATTCACACATCATGATCACTTTAAGGCCGTTCTCGCCACGTTTAAGACCGTTTTGACCCAATAGCTCAATCACACGTTTCGCTTCAGCTACGGTACGTACAAAAGGAATCATGATTTGGATGTTGGTTAAGCCCATTTCGTCACGCGCTTTTTTCAAGGCACGGCATTCAAGCTCAAAACAGTCACGGAAGTTATCAGATACATAACGACTCGCACCACGGAAGCCCAACATTGGGTTTTCTTCTTCAGGCTCGTATAACTTACCGCCAATCAAGTTTGCATATTCGTTTGACTTAAAGTCAGACATACGAACGATCACTGGCTTATCAGCAAATGCTGCAGCAAGGGTGGAAATGCCTTCAACCAATTTTTCAACGTAGAACTCAACAGGAGATGCATAACCTGCAGTACGTGCCATCACAGCGGCACGTGTTTCGCGTGGCAGACTGTCAATGTTGAGTAAGGCTTTAGGATGCACACCGATCATACGGTTAATGATGAATTCTAAACGTGCTAGACCGATACCCGCATTTGGAATTTGCGCGAAGTCGAATGCACGGTCAGGGTTACCGACGTTCATCATCACTTTAAATGGTAAATCTGGCATGGATTCAATTGAATTGCGTTGTACTTCAAAGTCCAAAGCGCCTTCATAGATGAAACCTGTATCACCTTCAGCACAAGATACAGTCACTTCTTGACCATCAACAAGCAATTCTGTTGCGTTACCACAACCGACGATTGCTGGTACGCCCAGTTCACGTGCAATGATCGCAGCGTGACAGGTACGACCACCACGGTTGGTGACAATCGCAGCAGCACGTTTCATTACTGGTTCCCAATCTGGGTCAGTCATGTCTGATACAAGTACGTCACCGTCTTGTACTTTGTCCATTTCACGGATTGAAGAGACAATACGTACACGACCAGAACCAATACGTTGACCGATTGAACGACCTTCACATAAAACAGTACCTTTTTGTTTGAGTAGGTAGCGTTCCATCGTGCCGACATTTTCACGGCTCTTCACTGTTTCTGGACGTGCTTGAACGATATAGATTTGACCGTCGTCACCATCTTTTGCCCATTCGATGTCCATTGGCGCACCGTAATGTTGTTCGATGATCATGGCTTGTTTAGCTAAGTTTTCAAGTTCAGCATCCGTTAATGCAAATTGTTGACGTTCTTGTTTTTCAACATCAACAACAACAACCGACTTACCTGCAGAACCTTCTTCACCATAAATCATTTTTTGGTGTTTAGAACCGAGGTTACGACGGATCACAGCATGTTTACCTGCGTTCAATAACGGTTTAGACAGGTAGAATTCATCCGGATTCACCGCACCTTGAACCACCATTTCACCCAAACCATAAGATGCAGTCACGAACACTACATCACGGAAACCTGATTCAGTGTCGAGGGTAAACATTACACCCGCAGCACCTGTTTCAGAGCGAACCATGCGCTGAATACCAGCAGACAGGGCAACGATGTCATGATCAAAGTTTTGGTGTACACGGTACGCAATTGCACGGTCGTTATACAAAGATGCAAACACTTCTTTGATCGCGATTAGAACGTTATCGATCCCACGGATATTTAAGAAAGTTTCTTGTTGACCCGCAAAAGATGCATCGGGTAAGTCTTCCGCTGTTGCTGAAGAGCGTACAGCCACCGCAATATGTGGGTTACCAATCGACAAAGTCGCGAATGCTTCGCGAACTTCTTTTTCTAAAGCAGGAGTAAGTGGCGTATCTACGATCCATTTACGAATTTTGGCACCTGTTTCAGCCAGTGCGTTTACATCATCTACATTCAGCTGTTTCAATTCAGCAGAGATTTTTGCGTTTAAACCACTTTGTTCTAGGAATTCACGGTATGCAGCAGCAGTAGTCGCAAAACCACCTGGAACTGAAACGCCAGCATTTGCTAAATGACTGATCATTTCTCCAAGTGAAGAGTTTTTACCACCCACGATCTCAACGTCGTGTTTACCTAATTTTTCCAGACCGATTACGCGTGCTTCCAAAGTTGTTACTCCACTTATGCAGTATTTATCACCATCTTGGCATGATGATTTTGACAAAAACTCAGTAAAAATATTTTACTAAGCGACAGCCATGTAAGATCAGTTTACTATAAAGATTATACTGTACTTAAACAAATTTTTAAGGAGATTTTTAATGTCGGAAAGTAAAGAAATTAAAAGGAGCGTTTTTTTCATTTCTGATGGAACAGCCATTACTGCAGAAACCTTAGGTCACTCATTATTGGCTCAATTTCCGCACGTCACTTTTGACATTCATATCATTCCTTATATTAGCTCAGAAGAAGCAGCCACAAGCGTTGTAGCCGAAATTAACAAACGTGCAGAGATCGACGGAGAGCCACCTTTGGTGTTTGACACATTGGTCGATCCTTATGTACGAGACATCATTAATACCGCCAATGCGATTAATTTAGATGTGTTCGAGGGGCTCATCAGTAAGCTATCTGAAGTGCTTGAAACAGAGCCTACAACTTTAGTCGGACAAACGCATGCGGTGACCGATTCAGAGTCATATAAAGCACGTATTGATGCAGTACATTTTGCACTCGATAATGATGATGGTGCCCGTACTCGACATTACGATAAAGCTGACCTGATTTTGATTGGGGTCTCACGTTCGGGTAAAACACCGACCTCTATTTATTTGTCGCTGCAATTTGGTATTCGGGTCGCAAACTATCCGTTGACTGAAGAAGACTTAGATGACAACCGACTGCCTGCTGTTTTGAAAGAACATAAACACAAGTTGTTTGGTCTAATGATTGATGCTGAAAGGCTTGTAGCAATTCGTTCTGAACGTAAAGCCAATAGCCGTTATGCCAGTTTTAGACAGTGTGAGATGGAACTGCGTGCAGTTGAAGGGATTTATATTTCGGAAGGCATTAAATTTTTAAACGTCTCAGAAATGTCGATTGAGGAAATTTCAACACGTGTTTTACAAATGACAGGTCTTAAACGTCGTATTGGTTAAGTCCGTCATGTTGTCGCTAGTTGTGGAAGAAAAGAGCTAAATTGATTTGGCTCTTTTTGATGATTATCTAGCTCAAAATCATATAATTTTTGTATTAATTGTTAATAAAGGCTTATAAATTTTACAAGAAAAGTGCTTTATTTATTCTTAAGAGGCCTCGATCTTCCTTAGAATTTGACCCATTATAAATAAAATAAATAATCGGCTTTGTTCGATGTTTAAATCATCAACTTAGCCATTTTTTTATGTTCAAGCGCCTAATATTTAATCTTTAGCTAGGATTTTTTTTAAGTTTTTAGGATTGAAAATAGACTGAAATCACGCAGAAAAATAATACCAAACACAAAATCAGGATAAAAATTGACTCATTTGACGCAACATTTTGTTTTCTGGTCATGGAATTTTGAAGTGCAATGGATTCTTTTTAACACGATATTGAAGTAATGATAATGAAATAATTTAGTTTTACTTACATAGAGCAACATAAAAACCATACAAAGATTAAGAGATTTTTTTATGTACTTTGATCATTATTCAATAGAGGATTGTTTTTTGAGAATTTAATCAAAAAATAAACAATTTTAGGCATTACATTAGATAACGATAATTTTGATAGGGTTTGCATAAGATTCGAAAAACTTGAGTAAACACTCATTTTTTGATGAAGAACTTAATGTGAACTCTATAATGAAAAATTCTTATTATCTTGAAAAATTTTATGCTTTTATCCCGATTTCATTGCTTATTTTAACGCCTGAAGTAGTTTTTGCTCAGAACTCCAAGGATCAGAAAGAATTTGATCACAAACGTGAAAATATCGTGGTTGCGATCAAACAAGGGCAAGTAGCGTCAGGCTTGCAGCAGTTGAAATTCCTCCATCAACAACAGCCACATGACCAAAAGGTATTGGCTGATTATCTATTATTGTCATTACAACATCATTACTTTAAGCCTGAAGACGATAAATTGCTGAGTCACATTCAGTCCTCAACTTTTCCTCAATATGCACAAATTCCATTGATTAAAGGTTTGCGTGATCTGAAAAAATTTACTGAGGCATTGAGATTAACCGATGCCTTTATTGCGGTGACACCAACTCAAGCTGTGGTGGTGAAGGAGCAGGTCAATCATCTTCGGGATTTAAAACTACTCAGAGCGTTGTTGTTGGCGGAAAATCAACAAAAAGATTTGGCAAAGGCTCAGCTAAAAGATGTAGCTACAGATCAACTGAATCTAGACCAACTGATTCAGTTGTCCTACGCCTATCGGCTGGTCGGTCAACCGATTTATTCTTTAACCCTGATGCAACGGGCACAGCAAACAGCACCGAATGCAGCAAAAGTACAAGCTGAATATGCCAATGTGTTATTGGCATTGGGTGCCAATCAGCAAGCGATGAATGTGTTAAAGCAACAGCCTGAGTTGAAGGTTGATCAAGGTGTACAGCAACAAGCAGTGCTAGCACAGTTTTCCGAAAATATTCGCGATGCGATCAAAAATCAAAAGTATTTATCACGCCAAGGTGAAACGGATTTATCTAGTTTTCAACAGTTAGATCAAGTACTCGCTCAAGCTGAGAGTGTGAGAAAGCAGTTTCCGATCGGTACGCCTTTATACAATCGTTTTCAGTACGAATACATTTATGCTTTGAGCTATCGTGGACGATATCAAGAGGCAATCGATACAGCGACGGCTCTAAATCTTGGTGTTGGTCAGATGCCTGCCTATGTCCGACATGCGATCGCGGATGCGTATTTAGCCCAAAAAAAACCAGCGCAAGCAGAACGGTTGTACCGTTCTTTGCTGACTGAAAAAAATTATGCAGATATGAATCTGTATAGCGCTTTGTATTATGCCTTGATTGATCAAGAAAAATATCAACAAGCCAATCAGTTCATTCAGCAAGTCGACAAACTGATTCCGACCTTTCAGTACAGTTTGGCAAAAGGGGTCGACAAAAGAGTTCATCCCGATCGTGCTGATTACTTGGGTCTAAAGGAAACCGCACATGCTTATGCCAATCAATTGAATTTGGCGGAAAACAATCTTAAAGACATGACCGAAAAGTCGCCCAATAATGAAGACTATTTAAATGCATTGGTACGTGTGCAACGTTGGCGAGAATTACCTGAAACAGCACAAGCGACCTTGAGCCGTTTAAATGGACTTGAGCCAAAGTCGAAAACCACAAAAATTAATCAAATGCAAAATGATCAAGCGCTTGGAGATATTCAAGCGTGGCGTGAGCAGGCCGAACAACTGCATTTGTTTTATCCGACCGATAGTAGTGTGATTAAAAGTCGTAAAGAGTTGTTTGATCGCAATCGTTTTTCCATTTCTCATGACACTCGCTTTTCGAAAAGTGAAGCCAATCAAGATCAGGTTTTAGAAACTTTGAAAGGCTCTAAAGACATTGAATCATCGACGCGTATCAACTCACCGTGGTTCTCAGACAACTACCGTGCCTTTGCTCAGTATGACGACCGAATGGGGGATTATCGTGATGGCAAAATCCATGATCAGCGCATTGGACTCGGTGCTGAATGGGAGTCAAAACGTAAATCACTGAGTGTGATGGCTTCTCAACAAATTGATGGTGATCGTGCAGGTTTTGATATTGATTGGAAACAGCATTTAAATGATTTTTGGAGTTATCAACTTAACTTCACTACGCAAGCACCCGTTCCGTTACAAGCGCTGAAGCAAGATCATGATGCTAAAGGGTATGGGATTGGTTTGAATTGGCAAGCCAATGAATCTAAGAAGGCGGGACTGCAATATCAAGCGACAGACATTAGTGATGGCAACCTGCGCCAAGAACTGAGTGCGTCTTATCGTCAAACTTTATTTTTACAGCCACACCATACGACACGTGGTGGCATCTCTGCCTATTACGGCAAAAATAGTACCGATCAAGTGCCTTACTTTAGCCCTAAAAGCAGTTATAGCGTTGGGGTAGATTTGAATCATGACTGGTTAACTTGGCGCCAAGATGAACAGTCGCTGACCCAACAGTTTGCAGTGAGTACAGGATTTTACGATCAAAGCCAGCACAGTGCCAAAGCCATATTTGATCTGCGTTATTCACACCTATGGCAATTGACCCGAACTTGGGGACTACGTTATGGCGTTGGCTGGAATATGCATCCTTATGATGGCATCAATGAAAAACAATGGTATGGCAACTTCGGTTTTGAGGGGCGTTTCTAATGAAAAAACGATTTAGAGCACCCGCACTGCAAAATCAACTGCCATTCAACATGCGCTTTACAATTAAATCATTCATTCAACCGCATCCAATGACATTCAATAGATTAAAAAAAAGTTTAATGAAACAAACCAACCTTTCAAATTGCTGTGAAAAGACCAGTTCATTTGATCCATCAGCAATGCAGAAAAAAACGAATTTTTCTTTTATGCAAAAAATTGCTCTATTCCTCGGTTCACTTGTGATGAGTGTTTCGATGGCACAGGCAGAACCGAGTCAAAAAGATCATTTGCCTGAAAATACCTTTATCGGGTTGACCTTTCACAATGTACGAGATGATGTGTTAAAGCAGGGAGACAAGGACCTGTATGCTATTAACACCAGCAACTTGGTGCAATATTTTGAATGGTTAAAACAGTCCAAATGGCATCCGATCAGTTTAAAAGAGATCATGCATGCCAAACAAAGCGGTCAACCCTTGCCGGAAAACTCAGTGGTGATCAGTTTTGATGATGGTGCGCTCAGTGGTTACACCCACGTTTATCCTTTATTGAAGCAATACAAGATTCCGGCTGTATTTGCGATTGTGACCAGTTGGACTAACGGCAATACCCAAGCGCCATATGAAGCTTATGGTCAAGGCAACTTGATGAGCTGGGCACAAATGCGGGAAATGCAACAATCCGAATGGGTTGAATTTGCCAGCCATTCCGATGATTTACATAAGGGGATTTTGGCCAATCCTCAAAATAATCAGGAGCCTGCCGCACTGACCCATCAATATTTTCCTTTAGAAAAGCGTTATGAAACGGATCAAGAATATCAACAACGCATATTTCAAGATTTAGTGAAATCCAAAGCAGTATTAAAAAAAGAACTGGGCATCGACACGTTAGCTGTGATTTGGCCTTATGGCGCGGTCAGTCCGCAAGTGGAAAGAATTGCAGAACAAGCGGGCTATCCCTTGTCTTTTAGTTTAGGCATTGACAGCTTAAATCATAAGGATGATGGCACCTTTCAACGGGGACTGATCATGAACAATCCCAGTGCTGAAGATATTCGTCAGCAAATGACTGAGTTTGTGAATTATCAACATTTGGCCAATTTCGAACCTGTCCGCTCGATGGGTTTAGATTTAAAACAACTTGAAGCCAATAGCATTGATGAGGGTAATCAGAAACTCGGTTTAGCCCTTAATCAAATCAGTGCAGTAGCGAATAATGCCTTAATTGTAAATGTACTCGCTGATGAAAATCAGGATGGAGTCTATGAGCATGCGTATTTCCCAACCCAACATTTAACCGTGGCGCAAGATCTCTTAAATCGTGTGGCATGGCAGGCACGAACAAGGGTCTTTAATCGGGTTACGGCGAAACTACCGTTTTACCCTGACCCGAAACAGCCTTTATTGGTCTTAGATTTGGCTGAAGATTTGGTCAAAAATAATAAGGGCATTGATGGGATTATGCTGAATGCGGATGACCGTTTGCAGTGTTTATTGGAACAACCTACAAATACACAGACTCAAACGCTATCAGATCCTTGTCAGCAACAACTCAATCAATTGTTTGAGCTGAGTAAAGGCATTCATCAACGAACCAATCCTTATTTAAATATCAGTAACCATCAGAAATTTTCGATTCAACTGAATGTTCAACCAAGCAAAAACATTGCGGTACAACAGGCAGTGACCCAATTGCAAAAGAATTATTCGTTGATCAATTTTGAAATTGATTCGATTCATCAGCCACAGTTGTTTCAGTCATTTGTGAAAAATGTGGAAAAACTAAATCAGACCGATAAAGCCATGGTGATGGTGACCTTGAACAATCATCAGCTTAAAGACAGGCAACAGTGGCAACAACTGCAAAAAGATTTATTGCGGTTGCAGTCGGTCGGCGTGCAGAAAATCGGGATTTCTGAATACTCCTTTAACAATGCACTAAATATTCATCAATATTTGTATAAGCCGATGAGCTTAAATCCAAGTCCATTGCTGTATCGTGACCCGTTTCGTATCGAACTCAAGCAAGAGGTTAAAGCGGATATAAAATCAGATACAAAACCAAATGTTACACCCGATATTAATCAGGGAGTGAAACCATGAGTACGGTTGAAGCTCTATTTTTCTTTGCCTTTTTATATCCTTTGGTGATGGCGTGGACATGGATGATTGGCGGGATTTGGTTTTTCTTTAAATATGAGTTCCGAGATCGAAGTTTACCTGTGCCCAGTCAAGAGGGCGCAAGTATTATCATCCCTTGTTTTAACGAAGATGAGCAGGTTCGAGAAACCATTCGCTATGCTTTACAGACACAATATCCCAATTTCGAAGTGATCGCCGTGAATGATGGCAGTTCAGATCGAACCGCTGAAATTTTGGATGAACTGGCAGAGCAACATGAACGTTTGCGTGTGGTGCATCTTGCTAATAATCAAGGGAAAGCCTTCGCTTTGAAATCAGGTGCGATGGTGAGTCAATATGAATATTTGATTTGTATTGATGGGGATGCCTTATTGCATCCGCATGCGGTACTGTGGATGATGCATCATTTATTAAATTTCCGAGTCGTCGGTGCGGTGACGGGTAATCCACGGATTATTAACCGTTCAAGCATTTTAGGTAAACTCCAAGTCGGCGAGTTTTCCTCCATTATTGGTTTAATTAAACGAGCCCAGCGTACCTACGGACAAATTTTTACCGTATCAGGGGTGATTGCTGGATTCCGTAAAACCGCTTTGGCGCAAGTGGGCTTTTGGTCGCCAGATAAGATTACCGAGGATATTGATATCTCTTGGAAAATCCAAATGGAGAAATGGAAGATTCACTATGTCCCTCATGCGCTATGTTACATCTATATGCCAGAAACATTTACAGGCTTATGGAAGCAACGTGTGCGTTGGGCGCAAGGCGGGGTTGAGGTATTAAAAACCTATTTGCCCAAATTGTTCAAATTAAAATATCTCGGTATGTGGCCGGTTGCGATTGAATGTCTACTCAGTGTGATTTGGTCGTATTTAATTCTGTTCATTGTATTTCTATTTATCAGCGGTTTTTTGATTGATTATCCAACTGCATTGCAAGTGCATTCACTGATGCCGCAGTGGTATGGCGTGATTTTAGCCATGACCTGTTTAATCCAATTTTTTATCAGTTTATGGATTGATAAACGCTATGACCATCAACGATTCTTTCGCAATTATTTTTGGGTGATTTGGTACCCGATTTTCTTTTGGGTGTTGTCGGTGACAACGACGGTAGTCGCCGTGCCAAAAGCACTGTTTAATCGAAATAAACGTGCACGTTGGGTCAGCCCAGACCGTGGTTTTAAAGGAGAAGAATAATGTCCTTCAATCATCCAACCCAGATCGATCATGACAGTCATGCCATCGTCAGTGATCCAGAATTATTGGATCTGCCACAATATATTGACCAAGCTAAATTTGTACGCAATAAAAAAGGCCATCAAACCTTACAATTTGTCGGTTGGGTATTTTGGAGCTTTCTATTTATGCCGATATTCACGCTCTTGCTGTGGATTTTTCAAGGCAATCTAATTCGTAATTATATTTTTGCTGAAAAACTCAATGTGCAATTGTTAAATATCGCTTGGCTCGCCGTGTTGGTGCTAGTCTTTGGTGCGACTCTATTGTTGTGGGCGAGTTTTAACTGGATCCGCTTTCGTAAACATCATATCCAACCGATGATTGAAAATGTCAGCATCCAATCTTTAGCAAATTATTTAAAGATCAGCCCACAAGAGTTAGATGGGATGCAACATTCTAAACGGGTGGTGCTGTACTATGATGAAAATGGTGTGTTATACGATTATCAGATGAATCGGGCCTAGCTTCATCAGCAATCGCATTGAATTTATAAATAGAAAAAAGGAGCTGATCGGCTCCTTTTTTGTCTTTGACCATTTAACAGCATGAATCAATCATAGGTGGTAATGATTACATCCACGATATGTTCAACGCCTTCCATACTTTGAATGGCATCCGGAGTGATTTTGACAATCGGCCATGTGATCAATTTGCAATTGTCACGCTGCAAGGCATTGTAATAGCTGTCCGACTTAAAAAAGACTTTTCGTTCACTGGCAGAGTTGGGCATCAATTGACGTTTCAGCCAAGTGTCCGCAACTTGTGATTCAAGATAACGAATCGCCAACAGTGATTTAATTCGGTTGTTAAATAGGCGGCGGTTTTTAATCATTAAGGGATGTGAAACCAAGCGTTGCACGCCTTTTTCTGTATGCGGTAACACAAAATGCGGACGTATTTGAAAAACTTTGACAAATTCAGCCTGATCACAGATCAAGTTTAAGTGTGATACTGACATTTGATTGGCACCAATGATGGCGACTTTTAAGCCTGTAAAATCGGTGAGTTTAATGTTTTCTGCCGCAATCATTTTTCCGCTGTATTGTCCAAAGTATTCAGGCAAATTTTGGAAAAATGCATCCATGTGACTCTGATTCCTTTTTTTCATTGTTATACCTAATTGTTGTTTTAGCTGACGGCTTTCGGTTCTGCTGTTAATTCATATATCCAAGATGGTACTTGAGGTAAAGATTTTTCTGGTATCTTGTCAGTCATCGCCACCATGGCATCAATCGGTTTATGATAAAAACGATTCTTGCGATTGATCATAATTCGGGTATGTCGGTTGATAATTTGGAACCAAGGATTACGACGACCTTCAGCCGTCCGACCAGCAATGCGTTCGAATTTATTCATTGCGGCATAAAGCTTTTCTTCAGGTAGACCCAATTTCATCACGTTATCCCGCATTTTATTCAGTAGCGGTAAATACGCCAAAATGCCTAACATCAAACGTGGATCCATAATTCGAGCCGCCATTTGACTGAGTTCGATGAAGGTTTTGTTAAACCCTTGTGCTTCCATCACACTAAAGCCGACGCCTAAATGACGTGCTTCATCCCCATTGATCAGCTCAAAGGCTTGGTGACACACCGGATCATCGACGGTATCGAGTAAAAAAGTACACAGTGCGCCGTCAAGTGCCACTTCAAGCATTGGAATAACTGCCCCTAAAATATAAAAGGGCATATCATCGGCATAGGTATCGAGCCATTCAATAATTAAGCGAAGATTTTTATTGGGTTTTGGCACATCGCCGTCTAACATGCCCCAACGTTTCATCAAAGCCATTTCTGCATTGGCATGACGTTGTTCTTCAGCATGAAAAATCGCATACATTTCGCATAAGGTGTCAGTGGGCGCTTTTTTGGACATGGCTGAAAAGGCACGTGCACCGACATGTTCAATCCACATCAGATCTGCCATAAAATCTTTAAGCTTTGGCCATTGCTCGGCAGTCACTAACTCACGACCGGGCGCATCCCAATCAATATCAGACAAGGTCCATTGGGTATTTTTCACTTTCTCAAGCATTTTTTCTAAGTCGATTGAAGCCATCACATTGTCCCAAACAAACAGGTTTGATCAGAAGTCTATGCTTTATAAATGTGATGTAATTTGCAAAAACGCTTAATGTGTTTTGGCGAAAATTGCTAACTGACTAATGCTTTGATTTTGAAAATTTTATAAAGATATCGAGTGTTTGGATTTTTGTAAGTTTAGTCATTTCAGGACAAGACTTATCTGCAATAAAAACAGATTGTTAGACATATATTCTGAAATTATAAAAATAAAGCGCTGATTGTCAACGCTTATATCTGGGTTAGATTCTGATGAGGATGTTGATTTATTCTAAAGGTGCATCGAGATCCAATTTTTTTGTCTCAACATATGTATTGCTGAGAGGGATTTCACCCGACTCATGCGTGCGCAAATATTCAAGATCACGAATATTTTTTTGCACCGCCACCGCACCAAATAAACTGAGTAAAAACGCCATCATATAAAAGCCTTTTTCACTGAGCAGTAAACTGGCATTCCATAGCCCCATCGCCAATAACGCCACACAGACCACGATCGACACCCAACATAGCGCATAATAAATCGGAGTCACTTGTAAACCTTCTAATTTATCGCGCACCACTTTTTGTAAAGAGACGGAGGCAAACAGGGCATACAGCAACACCACTAAATAGTAGCCTTTTTCATTGAGTTGCATATCGGCATTGAAGAGTCCGATCAGATAGGCCACTGCACCTGCAATGAGGGCAAGCCAACTGGCAGCAATAAAAGCGGAGGAGGGTTTGTTAATATAATGATTCATATGATGATCCAATATTATTTTTGATTATTATCAATTTTGAAATTTAAGTTTTTTATGATTGTTTATGCTGATTAAAGCATTTCTCAGTTGCATTATGCCTGATTTACAGCACATCGCAAATCATGGCAATTTAAATCCAATGTTTGTGGTGCATGCATTGAAAATTTTGTGGTGAGCGATATATAAAAAGCCCAATCGATGATTGGGCCTTTCACAGATCAAAACGGGTGAAGATGAATCATACTTTCAGTTTTAAACTTAAATATTAAGCATTACGCAATTGCATCAACAACTCAAAATTACGAATGCGTTTTTCAGTGTCATAAATATCACAAGTGAAAATGAATTCATCGACATCGTAAGGCACTAACAACTGCTCTAAACCTTGCTTCACGGTGTCTGGTGAACCAATTTGTGCCATGGCATAGAAATTATCGACTGACATTTTCTCAGCTTGATTCCATAAACCATCCATAGATTCAACAGGCGGTTTGAGTTTTAAGCTTTGACCTCGCATTAAGCCCAAAACACGCTGATAGGCACTGGTCGCTAAATATTCAGCTTCTTCATCCGTGTCAGCAACCACTGTCGGCACGCCCATAGACACATAAGGTTTATCTAAATACGCAGAGGGTTGAAAGTTTTCACGGTACAGTTTGATCGCTTGACCGAGCATACGGGGTGCGAAATGCGATGCAAAAGAATAAGGCAAACCAAGCTGTGCCGCTAATTGTGCACTGAATAAACTTGAACCCAATAGCCAAACAGGTACATGAGTGCCTTGACCCGGTGTCGCAGTAATGCGTTGATTCGGTTCGGCATCATCAAAATATCCTAAGATCTCAACTACATCTCGTGGAAATTGATCTTCTGTTTCTTGACGGCCACGACGTAGCGCACGCATGGTGACTTGATCTGTGCCGGGCGCACGCCCTAAACCGAGTTCAACGCGGTTGGGATATAAAGTGGCTAGGGTACCAAATTGTTCTGCGACTACTAATGGCGCATGGTTGGGTAACATGATCCCGCCTGAACCGACTTTTAAAGTTTCGGTATTGGCTAAAATATAGCCCAACAACACCGCAGTGGCAGAGCTTGCGATACCATCCATATTGTGGTGTTCCGCAAGCCATAAACGTTCATAGCCTAATGTTTCAATACGTTGCGCCAATTCCAAAGCATGTTTTAATGAAAATTCTACGCTTTTATCATCACGCACTGGTGCAAGTTCAAGAATCGAAAATTTGGTTTCTTTTAAGCTTCGCATACACATGCTCAATCAAATATATTGCTTAGATCATACGACTTAGCCCGATCTTTGTATATCGAAAATTTACGATATAGTCTATTTATCTTATCAGGAGATATACTGATTTCGATTCAAGACTTCCAATGCATAGGACACGCCACTGCTTTGAAATGTCTTTAAGTACAACAAAAAAGCACCGCTGAGGGGTGCTTTTTTTGTTGATCTATCTGTTTTCAATCATGAAACATGATCGATTAACGACGATTTTTCTTATTTTTACTCCAGCCTAAATGGCGACCATTGTCATGACGGTCATCATAATAGCGGTCGTTTGAACGATAATTAGAACCACGGTAACCACCACGGTTGTCGTAACGATCGTATCGGTCATCATAGCGACGGTCTTCAGAGACCTTTTTACCTAGCACACCACCACCGGCAGCACCTAACGCTGAACCAATGTAACCACCATTGCTACCGCCCATGCTTTTACCGACGCTATAACCACCGACTCCACCTAAGCCTGCACCAATGGCAGCACCGGTACGGTCACGTTTATTTGCAGAGACTGCAGCACCACCGGCACCGCCCAAAGCAGAACCAATCATGGCGCCGGTATTACCACCCATATTTTTACCCACTGCGGTACCGACGACACTACCGAGTGCAGAGGTCAGCGCGACATTGGTATTGTTACCTGCATAAGTACTGGTTACGGTAATAGCTGAAGTGGCGATCAGTGTTGCCATCAACATTGTATTCATTTTCATGGCAGAATCCTTTAGAGCTTTTTTAATATCTTGAGCACACTGTATCGAAACATTTGGAAATGATAATGGATATGGTGTTAACGCATTGTAGGTTTTTCCTACCGAATGTAATGATTGTGAGTAGGTAAAAATGGATGGGTTTTAAGCAATTCATATATGCATATAAAAAAAAGCACCCGAAGGTGCTTATAAAAGGAGTAATGATGTAATTTTAGTGTGATTCAATATTTAAAATTAACGACGGTTATAGCGGCGGTTGTAACGGTCATCATAACGACGGTCTTCAGAGACTTTTTTACCTAACACACCACCCCCAGCAGCACCTAAAGCTGAACCAATGTAACCCCCATTGGTACCACCCATGCTTTTACCTACGCTATAACCACCCACGCCACCTAAGCCTGCACCAATGGCAGCACCGGTACGGTCACGTTTATTTGCAGAAACTGCTGCACCACCTGCACCACCCAAAGCTGAACCAATCATGGCACCCGTATTACCACCGATGTTTTTACCTACGGCAGTACCTACTACGCTACCTAGTGCAGATGTTAATGCAACATTGGTATTGTTTCCTGCTTGAGTAGCTGTTGCAGTAATTGCTGAAGTAGCTAAAACAGATGCGATAAGGATAGAGTTAAACTTCATGACCGACTCCTTGGAGAGGTTGTATTTATCTGATGTGATTAGTATAGAAATAAATGTGGAAATGAGCATGGAGGCTACGTGTGGTTTTGTAAATTTTATCTTCTTAATTTATTCATATTCTTTAAAATCAAGGGTTTTTGATTGTTTTTTCATCAAAATACAGCCTTGGTCATTGGTTGGGGGAGCGATACATTGTAGAAATATGAAAGTAGAAAGATGAAAAAGATCGAGGTTGAATATAAATCTATATGGAATGGCAAATGGATTTGAAACGAAATGCGATATATCCAAAATGTTTGAATATTGGGTTTTAAATAATAAAAAGGTATAGCAATCTGCAACTGGGTTTTATTGGGATAGCATGAATATAGTAATCAAATATAGTCATCAAACATACGTGTATACAATCTAAAGCAATGAAGTCCCAATCGCTAAGAATCATATAGAAAGCAAAAAAGCATCCGAAGATGCTTTTGCGTGTAACTCATGCGGGATGAAATCTAACTCAATTTCACCGCTCATATAAGTTAAAGTTTTGAATGCTTAGTTACGGTGTTTGCGGTGTTTACGATATTTACGGTTGTCAGCGTCTTTATCTTTAGACACTTTATTACCTAGAGCTGCACCACCCGCAGCGCCAAGTGCTGAACCAATGTAACCACCATTGCTACCGCCCATGCTTTTACCGACTGTATAACCCGCACCGCCACCTAAAGCACCACCAATCGCAGATTCAGTACGGTTACGTTTATTACTTGCAACCGCTGCACCACCTGCACCACCAAGAGCTGCACCAATGGTTGCACCTGTCGTGCCACCCATGTTTTTACCTAAAGCTGTACCTGCTACGCTGCCGAGCGCACTTGCTGCAGCAACACGCGCAGTACTGTCTGCATGGGCATTGATAGCCACCATTGAAGAAGTAGCTAAAGTCGCACTCACTAAAAGGGCATTTAATTTCATGGTTCACTCCATGTCCAAGTAGGTGGACTGTTGTAATTGAATTCGATGAGGCAAATGTAACAAAAACTTTAGTCAACATTGTGGAGAACTGCGCTTAGAGTTTTGCAGTTTGGTATCTCAATGTTAGTTTTATATTAAAAACGTAGAAAAAATACGCATGCTGATGCTTTTGTTTGATGCTTAACAGTATGCACCCGATTAGAGCAATTGACAAAGTATTCATACATGATTGAAAACGCATTTTCTTTTGAATAGATGATCCATTGGATTGATTGTAGCTTAGATATGTCTTTTAGTGATTAGACTCGGTAAACTATGCACAATTTTTAGAATTTGCTTACCGTCTCTAGCTTAGAGCGATTGGGTAAGTCTTAACTTGAGATCTTATTTAAAATGAAAGAATCGTTAAGATTACGATTAGACCAACTCTGTGATCGACATGAAGAGTTAGAAGCATTATTGGCTGATGTGGAAGTGATTTCAGACAATAAACGCTTCCGTAACTTGTCTCGTGAGCATAATGATTTAACTGAAATTACTAGTGTTTGGAAGAAATATACCCAAGCAGAACAGGACATTGAAACCGCTGAAGCGAT
Source organism: Acinetobacter lanii (assembly GCF_011578285.1). NCBI lineage: Bacteria > Pseudomonadati > Pseudomonadota > Gammaproteobacteria > Moraxellales > Moraxellaceae > Acinetobacter > Acinetobacter lanii. The sequence goes on from NZ_CP049916.1 coordinate 1,247,991, forward strand.
GCTATCTGATCCTGACTTTAAGGAAATGGCTCAGGAAGAGATTCAAGAAAATAAAGCTTTAATCAGCTCACTTGAAGCTGACTTGAATATTTTAATGATTCCGAAAGATCCGAATGATGCCAACTCGGCTTATTTAGAAATTCGTGCAGGAACAGGTGGTGACGAAGCTGCGATTTTCTCAGGTGACTTATATCGTATGTATAGTAAATATGCTGAATCGCAAGGTTGGCGTATTGAAGTACTGTCTGAAAATGAAGGCGAGCATGGTGGCTATAAAGAAGTCATTTGCTTGGTCAATGGTGAAGGCGTTTACGGTCGCTTGAAATTTGAAAGTGGTGCGCATCGTGTACAACGTGTGCCTGCAACTGAATCTCAAGGTCGTGTGCATACATCTGCATGTACTGTAGCAATTTTGCCTGAAATTGATGTGGATACCACAGTCGATATTAATCCATCTGATTTACGTATTGATACCTACCGTGCCTCAGGTGCAGGTGGTCAGCATATTAACAAAACCGACTCTGCGGTCCGTATTACCCATCTTCCAACAGGCACCGTAGTGGAATGTCAGGACGAACGTTCACAGCATAAAAACAAAGCCAAAGCGATGGCTTTATTGGCATCACGTTTAGAAAATGCCAAACGTGCTGCGGCTGATGCGGCAACTTCTGAAATGCGCCGTGATTTGGTCGGTTCAGGGGATCGTTCAGAACGTATTCGTACTTATAACTATCCGCAAGGGCGGATGACCGACCATCGTATTAATTTAACTTTGTATAAGTTAGATGCCGTGATGGAAGGGGATTTAACCGAACTTTTAGACAGTTTACATCGTGAATATCAAGCCGATCAGTTGGCAATGCTCGCACAACAGAATGGTGGTTAATTGAATATTGCACAGGCTTTGGCCTTACGTGGTGAAGCAGAAAGTTATGAGCGCCAAGAAAATGCGTGGTTGCTCGAACACATTACCAAAATTGATTCTTTTGATTTGGTGATGAAAAAAGACAAAGAGCTGACAGCTGAGCAAGAACAAGCTTATGTTGAGGGCTTAAAGCGTATCGAAGCAGGTGAACCCTTAGCTTATGTCACCGGTTCACAGCCATTTTGGACACTGGATTTAAAAGTGACAAAAGATACTTTGGTGCCTCGTCCAGATACTGAAGTGCTGGTTGAAACGGTATTGCATCTCGATTTACCTCAAGATGCACGTATTGTGGATATGGGCACAGGCACAGGCGCGATCGCATTATCGCTAGCCAGTGAACGACCTGAGTGGGAAGTGACCGCAACTGATATTTATGCACCGACGCTTGAAGTGGCAAAATTTAATGCGGCGGCGCATGATTTAAATCATGTCAAATTTGCATTGGGCAGTTGGTTTAAAGCCTTAGAGAAAAATCAGTTCTTCGATGTGATTGTGTCGAATCCACCGTATATCGATCCGCAAGATAAGCACATGAAGGACTTAGCTTCTGAGCCGCGTCGTGCGTTGGTGGCTGGAAATAACGGTTTGGCTGATATTGAATTTATTATCCAAAACGGTAAGAAATGGCTGACTGCGAATGGTTGGATCGCACTTGAACATGGTTATGATCAAGCAGGCGTGGTGTACCAATTGTTTAAAAAGTATGGCTATAAAGATGTGCGTACGGTGAAGGATTACGGTGGTAATAATCGTGTAACATTGGGATGTTCTAAATAGTTTTAGAGCTTCTTATGCATTTAAGTATTCAAAAAGCGACTATCAATAGTCGCTTTTTTTTAGCTCTTTAATGATAGACAGAATGGGTTGCTCACCTAAACGATGACTTTATTTAATGGAATAGTCATGAATTTGTTTGGGCAGAAACAGTCACTTTATTTGATATTTTATGACTTGTTGTTTCATCAATTTGTGCATATATTTTATACATCCATAAATCAATCAAAACAACGGAACAAAGAATGAAAATTCAAGGAAAGGTATTTGTCGTCACCGGTGGTGCATCAGGTTTGGGTGCAGCTACAGCAACCTATCTCGTGGAGCAGGGTGCGAAAGTGATTATGGTCGATATGAACCAGAGTCTCGGTGAGGAACTCCAACACAGCTTAGGTGAGCAGTCAAAATTCGTAGCGTTGGATGTCACTGATGAAAGCGCCGTTGAACGCTTCTTTCAACACTTAGAAACGGATTATGGTCAACTGAATGGTCTAATCAACTGTGCAGGCATTGGACCTTCGGCAAAAGTGTTGGGACGAGATGGCATTCATGAATTGGCATTGTTCCAAAAAGTGCTCAACATTAATGTCACCGGTACATTCAATATGCTGCGTTTCGCAGCTCAATTGATTGCGAAATATGAATTAACAGACGGTGAACAAGACCGAGGTGTGATTGTAAATACTGCATCCGTTGCTGCTTTCGATGGTCAAATAGGTCAGTCGGCTTATGCAGCATCAAAAGGTGCAGTGGTCGCGATGACCCTACCTTTGGCACGAGAGTTAGCGCGTGACGCCATTCGTGTGATGACCATTGCACCGGGAATTATGGAAACCCCAATGCTCAAAGGCTTGCCACAAAATGTCCAAGACTCGCTGGGGCAAATGGTGCCGTTTCCACCACGCTTAGCACGACCTGAAGAATTTGCACATTTGGTGGGTCATATTATTGAAAATGAATATTTAAATGGTGAAGTGATTCGTCTAGATGGTGCAATTCGTATGGCACCAAAGTGATTCAGCGTAGGGCAATCAAAGGGCGATCTTTTTAGATCGCTTTTTTAATTCGTGTCTAACATTTAAACAACCATAAGCCAATAATTCTTAGCTCAAAAGAGCTAGATACATAAAAGCATATAAGCTATTTAGTTTTAGCGAATACCATGCTCAAATAAACGCATTTTTGTATAAAATGCCGTAAAGGATGCCATTGTGGATGACGAATTAGAGCTAGACTTGAGCGAAGCGGAAATGCAGCTTTATTCTCGCCAAATCTTATTGGATGGTTGGGATATAGAGGCGCAGGAAAAGCTCAAACTTGCCAATGTGCTGATTGTGGGCTGTGGCGGCATTGGCTGTACCACCGCTGAGCTTTTGGCTAGAGCTGGGGTAGGTCGAATCACTTTAATTGATGCAGATACGATTGAAATCAGTAATCTACAACGCCAAATTGGCTTTACCCAACAAGATATCGGTTACTACAAATCCGAAGTATTGGCGAAACGCCTAAAACAGATTAACCCGTATATTGAAGTTGAATTCTTTACTGAACAACTCTCTTCAAGCAATGCTGTGCACTTAATTGCTGCACAAGATTTAGTTTTGGATGGTTGCGATAATTTTGAAACACGTTATTTGGTCAATGCGCAGTGTAAAGCTTTAAATGTCGCATTGATTAGTGCCTCAGCGATTGGCTTTAAAGGTCAATTGTTTATGGTTGCTGGAGATTCAGCCTGCTATGAATGTTTATTTCCCAAAAGGCAATTTTCCGATGAATCGGTGAGTTGTACAGAAACAGGGGTTTTGGCGACGACACCGAATGTGATTGCCAGTTTACAAGCGCATCATGCCTTATTGTATTTGGGTTTAAATCAAATGCCACTGCTGTATACGTTGTTGTTATGGGAGGGCTTAACCATGCGACAACGCTTTTTAAGATTTGATCATGACAGCAATTGCCCAATCTGTCAGGCAACATCATCCGCAAATGCTGTTTAATTTGCTACACTCAAACTAATTCAATGCTATATCAGACATTATGAAAAACAATATTTGGTTAGATGGACTGCGTTCAGTTGCCCGTGTTGGGGAAACTGCCGTAATTGCGGCCAAGGCGGGCTTTAAATACGCCACAGAAAAACCAAGCAATGCAAAATTGATGCGTGAAACCTTTGAATCTTTAGGTTCAACTTATATCAAGCTCGGTCAATTTATTGCCAGTACGCCGTCGTTGTTTCCACGCGAGTATGTGGAAGAGTTTCAAGGCTGTTTAGATCAAACCCCAAGTTTGCCATTTAGTTATGTGCAAGGGGTATTGGCTTCAGAATTTGCCGGTCGTGATTTGAGCGAAATTTTTGCTTCAATCGATGAAACGCCTTTGGCATCAGCATCGATTGCACAAGTGCATGCAGCGAAACTGACCACGGGTGAAGATGTGGTGATTAAAGTGCAAAAACCAGGGGTAGAAACCATTCTCTATACCGACTTAAATGTATTGCACTGGGCGACCAAAATCTTAGAAAAAGCTGTACCGAAAGTGAAATTTGCCTCACTTGCGGATATTGTGGAAGAGATCAAAACACGCATGGTACGTGAGGTTGATTTTATTGAAGAAGCGCAAAACCTCGATGACTTTGTGAATTATTTGAATGTGTCACAAAATCTAGCCGCGACTGCACCGAAAGTTTATCACCATTTTTCTACGCGTCGTGTACTAACCATGGAGCGTTTCTATGGTGTACCGTTAACCGATTTTGATGTAGTTAAAAAACTGTCCAAGGACCCATCGCAAGTGCTGATTACTGCAATGAACACTTGGTTCGGTAGTCTGATGATGTGCAAGAGCTTCCATGCCGATTTACATGCTGGCAATCTGATGCTACTTGAAGATGGTCGCGTCGGCTTTATCGATTTCGGGATCGTGGGACAACTCAAGCCTGAAGTATGGACCGCTAGCATTGCCTTTATGGATGCATTGCAAAAAACCGATTATGCGGTGATGGCAGAAAATATGCTGAAAATGGGCATGACTGATCGCAAAATTGATACGCAAGTCTTGGCAACAGATTTGGAACGTTTATTTAGTGGTGTGTTAACGGCAGATCCGCAGCAAATTTTGTCGACCAATCCCGCAGATTTAAATGAGATCATGATGGATATGGTGGGTGTGGGTGAACGTCATGGCATTCGCTTCCCACGTGATTTTGCCTTGCTGTTTAAACAAATGTTGTATTTTGATCGCTTCATGCGCATTCTTGCACCGTATACCGATATTTATGCCGATCAGCGTTTGCAAATGATTCAAAATATTGACCCAGCGACATTGCTGAAAAATTAATTTTTTATTTTTTTAGAATCCCCCTAAATCCCCCTTTTTAAAGGGGGACTTTAAAAGCTCCTCCCTTTTTTAAAGGGAGGTTGGGAGGGATTCAAATTATTTATTTTAAGGTTAAGCTATGGACGCCATCATTATTGAAGGCTTAAAAGTTGAAACAGTGGTGGGATGTTTCAATTGGGAACGTCAAATCATGCAACCGTTGTTGTTAGATTTGACCATACACACCGACCTAGAAAAAGCTTCAAATTCAGATGCTTTGGCTGATACCTTGAACTATGCTGAAATTTGCGAGATTTCGGCCAAAGTGATTCAAGACGCCAAGCCAGAATTGATTGAACATGCTGCAAAGTTGGTCATCAACGCGCTTTTTACTACCTTTGCCGCCATAGAATCTATTATTATCACTATTCGTAAGCCTGCCATTATCGCGCAAGCAAATTCAGTAGGAATTCGTCTTGAACGACACCGCAACGATCTTCGCCTTAGCGCTAGCGAGTAATCAGAATCCTGAGCAGCATTTTAAAACCGCATTTCAGCAGCTTTCCAAGCTCGGAAAAGCTGAATTTTCTTCGATTTATCTGATTCCATGTCGTGATGGTGTGGGCGCAGATTATTGGAATGCTGCTTGTCTATTGAGATGTGATCAAAGCGTTTCAGCACTTTCATCTGTGCTCAAACACATGGAAGCTGATTCCGGACGGGTGCGACCATCGCATCAGATTTCACTGGATATTGATTTGATTGCGTGGGGTACAGATTTAACAGATATGCAGCTAAATCCCAAGAAATTACCTTTGGCGTTAGATGTCAAGATTCCGCTGTATGAGTTATGGCATCACGCTGAATTTAAAACAGAGGTGAGTTTTCCCCAAGTTCAAGTCGCTCTTTCAAACAGCACTTTGGGTTGAATGGACATGATCAGCACTTGTTTATCAGGTCATGAATCCTACCGTCATGATTAAAGATAATCGTTTTGCGCATTAAAATGCACAACTAATCGGTTTATGATGCTAATGCGAGATTGTTTCGGGCTTTGAATTAATCGGCTAAAGCATCTTGCATCATACAAAAAGGCGTTGTCTGAGGAGAGCGTCTTTTTGGGTTACACAGCGGGTTAAATTTAGGGAAAAATGTGTGTCCGAAATTGATATTAAAATTTTAAAAATATTTCTGTATGTGTATAAATTTAAAAATGTGTCTATCGCAGCGCGTGAGTTAGAACTGAGTCAGCCGGCCGTGAGTAATTTACTCAATAAACTGCGTAAATATTATGATGATCCGTTATTTATTCGTGTCGATAATGAAATGCGTCCAACGGAATTGGCGATTCAACTGTTACCCATGGTGTCGAATTTAATCAATAATTTTCATGAAATTTGTCAGCACCGAGAGCATTTTAATCATTTTGAGTCGCAAAAAATTTACAATATCGCCATGACAGATGTAGCACATCTAGTGTTGTTGCCACAAATTTCTAATTATTTAAAAGACCATGCACCTCAAATGCAATTGAATGTGCATTCCATCAAACCGCAAAGTCTAGATTTATTGAAGGATGGCACGCTTGATTTGATTGTGGGCTATTATGAACAATTGGATGATTATTTCTATCAGCAAAAACTGTTTGAGCAACATTTTGTGGTGATTGCATCGAAAGATCATCCACGGCTGAATCCTGAGTTAATTCAGCAACAAAAAATCAGTTTAGAACAGTATTTGGCTGAAAAGCATATTGAAGTTGAAGTCGGAGCAGGGCATTTTTCTTTTGAACGGCATATTGGGCAATTGGGCATTCGCCGTCATAAAGTGATGAGTTTACCGAGTTATTTGGGCGTGGGTTTGGTGGTGCAACAGTCGGATGCGATTGCGACTGTGCCTTATTATTTAAGTGAAGTGCTGTTGGCGCGGGGCAATCTACAAATTTTAGAATTACCGCCTGAGTTTCCAAGTTATTCCATTAAACAGTTTTGGTATATCTCCAGTCATAATCAAAAAAGCCATCAATGGATTCGCCAAGTCTTTTATGAAAATTTAAAAGATATGAATATGCAACCCAATAAGCAAAAGCCCTGAATCATCAGGGCTTTGTTGTCTTAAAAACAGTCTTCAAAATCTTATTTGAACACGTCTTAAATAAAGTAACTGGTTTTGGTCATGAGCTTAGAAATGCCTGTCATGGCAATACGCACCGGATAAGGCAAATCGACACCGCCTGCGTTGAGTGCAGTATCCCGATGATGGAGTTCATCTTCATTCATTTGCATCAAAATTTTACGTGAACGCTCATCTTGCTCAGGCAACTGACGTAAATGATCTTGCAAATGCTGGCTGACTTGACGCTCAGTTTCAGCCACAAAACCTAAGCTGTACTTATCGCCTGCAATCCCGGCAATTGCACCCATCCCAAAAGACAAACCGTACCAAACTGGATTCAGAAGACTGGTATGGCTGTCCAATTCTTTTAAGCGATCTTCGCACCATGCCAAATGGTCTTGTTCTTCAATCGCGGCAGATTCCATTTCGCGACGAACATTGGGCAATTTTGCCGTTAAAGCCTGACCATGATATAGCGCCTGCGCACAGACTTCACCACTGTGATTGACCCGCATTAAACCTGCAACATGACGGGCTTCGGTCACTGCCAATTGAGTTTCGGCATCGACACTTGGGTTCTCACGCTGTGCTGAGGTGGTTCCGGGCACAAGGCTACGCAATGCTTGATCAAAAGAATGAATAAATTTGTCTAAACCGGTGTATTGACGCATGCATTAATCCTCCAACGCGATTTTTTCAGTTTTTAGCATCGGTTTTAGGCGCATTAAAAGCCAAATCGAAAACACGGCACTCAATACCGCAGTGATGCTAAACAAGATTTTAATGTCAATTTCAAGAATACTTAAAATAATGATTGAGAATATAGCAGAAGATACCATGAATACGGCATTCAAAATATTATTGGCGGCCACCACACGTGCACGATGTGAACGTGGTGAATAGGCTTGCATCATGGCGTAAAGTGGCACGATATAAAAACCACCACTGATGCCCAGCAAGGTCACTGCAATCATCACATGATAATAACTCGCACCTAACGTAAACATGTCTTTGATGCCAATGAAATCACCTGTACGTTCAGGCACAAAAGCAAGACTGATCGCCAAGTAAAAAGCAAAAACAGTTAAGCCGATTGCACCCAAGGGAACCATCTTGATATTAACGTCTGCGCCACCAATTTTACGACAGAGTAATGAGCCGACACCAATACCCACAGAGAAGAAGGTGAGTAATAAACTCACCACATTTTCAGACGCATGTAAGTTTTGTTGAGTCAGTTGTGGAATTTGGGTCAGATAGGTTGCGCCATAAAACCAATACCAAGAATTACCCAATAAAATGGTGAAAATCAAAGGAATGCTTTTGGCATACTTTAAGGTGTCTGTTGTGGTTTTAAACACATTCCAGTCGATGACTAAATCAGGCTCACTAGTGTTTTGTTTTAAAATAAAACAGCTACACAGATAACCGATTACGGCAATGAACACTACAGTCAAACTGATCCACAGCAGATTGCCATGTGAATTGGAAATGACAGTTCCACCCAAAATCATACCGGCAAGAATCGCAATCGAGGTGCCGGATTGAAACAGCGCATTACCGGACATCAGTTCTTTGGGTTTTAAAATTTCTGGCAAAATGGCGTATTTGATTGGGCCAAAGAAGGTGCTATGCACTCCCATCAAAAATAAGGCAATCAGTAACAGCCATAGATTTCCGAGCATAAAGCCTGCGCTACCAATCAGCATGATCACGATTTCTAAAAGCTTAATGTTACGGATTAAAAATGAGCGTTCATATTTGTCGGCAATTTGACCCGCAGTTGCAGAGAAAATGAAATAGGGCAGAATGAACAACAGCGCAGCCAAATTGTTTAAGGTGCTCACGCTTGCGCTTTGTTGCTGAATGAGTCCGTAAGTAATGACCAACAACAGCGATTGTTTAAAAACATTGTCATTTAAGGCCCCAAAAAATTGGGTCAGGAACATCGGTAAAAAGCGACGCGTTCCTAAAAGAGATTCATTTTTTTCCATCATTTACAGGCTTCATTAAAAATTATTAAGAAATGTGATGTTTTGGTAACAATATCTCAAAATCATGTATCATACTTTTGTATTAAAACTCGATGAAAATACTCGAAATTTGCACTGAAATGTTGACGAAAATGTCTCAGTATTTTCAATTTAAAAGATAATGTGTTTAGAGCGTGGTATGCCAACGAATATTCAGTTTAAAAAATCAATGCTTGCCGTGAGCATGCACACGATATTCCAGCCAAATGATATCAATAAATGGTTGTGTGCAAGTGTTTTTTTAAGTGTATTTACGTCGCCTGCCGTTTTGGCTGTTGAAAGCAAAAGTAATGACCCGCAATATATCCAATTGCCTCAGTCTGAGGCGGCACTCGATGAGCATAAAAAAGCCTTAGAAACAGCTGCGGTGCAACAAGGCGTATCGAATGAAAAAATTGAACAACTCGACGAAAAGATCGAATCGATTCAACAAAACCAGCAAGCCCCTGCATTTGACAGCTTAGACATGCTTGAGCAGCAGCGTCAACAGTCTGCGGCCAATCGTTCAGCCTTTAAGCCAATTGAATTTGAAGACTTAGAAGATTTACCGGTACAGTCGGTTGATCCAACTTTAGCCAATGATATTTTACAGCAGGCGGAACAAGCCAAGGCAGAAGCACAAAGCTATCGCGCAGGTGGGCTTAAAGCACCTGAGCTGGAAGTGTCTGAAATCAGCAAAGCTGAACTCACTGAAATTCAAACGGCACCGGTCAATGTCGATCAATTGATGCAAAGCATTCAAGCAGACAGTAAATTTGTGGTTGAAGAAAACCAAAGTGGGCGTTCGTTGGCAACGCAAACGGTTGCCGGTGATCAGTCCAAAGAAAAACAAAATCTGTTGAAGCGCTTGTTTTATAAAATTCGCCCTGCACGCATGAATCAAGTGGCGAGCGTACCTAAAATCAGTGCCGATGTAGCCGGCGCGCCAAAAGCTTTAGCCGACAACATTAAAGCGAAATTATCTTCCTTTACGGTTGAGTCTTTTGCAGATTATAACGCAGCGGTTCCGCAACTGCGTTCACTGACCAACCAAGCGGCGCAAGCTGTGGGCTACTATGACGCTGAATTTAAATTTGAAAAAATCAGCGACAATAAAGTCCGTGTCACGGTCACCCCAAATGAACCAGTGATTGTGCGTGAACAAAATATTGAATTTAGCGGTGCAGGCAAGAATTTAGCGCAACTGCAAGTGATTAAAGTGCTTCCTGAGCTTGAAGTCGGCGATATTCTCGATCAAGGAAAATACGAAACCACCAAAGCTCGTATAACGGATGCCGCAGCCAATAATGGTTTTTTTGATGCTTATTGGCGGATGCACGATGTGATGTTGGCACGTCCAGAGAATCAAGCCGATATCAATTTAAAATATGAAACCGGTGATCGTTATAAAATTGGTCATGTGAAATTTCAAATGAGTGATCCGAGCAAGCCATTGCCGATTAAGGAAGAAATTTTACAAACCTTAGCGCCGTGGAAAGACGGTGCAGACTATACCGCGTGGCGTGTCAATGTATTGTCCAACAATTTAACCAACTCGCGTTATTTTAATTACACCTTGGTGGATGCGGTTAAACCTGAACCCATTATAAAAGAGCTTGAACTTCCCCCGGATTTACAAGCGTTGGTAGATGAACAAAAAGTCTCAGCAGATGCATTTTTGCCTGAAGAAAAGAAAAAGGCGGTTGCCACAACTCCTGATGACGTGGTGCAAAATGTCGCAGATGAGAATCAATTTGCGGGTGTGCAAGAGGCCAAAACCGATCCGAATTTAACCGAAGCACAAAGTAAAGCGCTCGCGAAACAAAAAGAGACTGAACGGTTGCAGGCTCAAGCGCGGGCTGAGAAAGAGATTCCGGTGATCGTGACTTTAAATGCCGATAAACTCAATAGTTTAGAGGCCGGGATTGGTTATGGCACCGACACAGGTGTGCGTTTGCGTAGTCAGTATCGCCGTGCCATTGTCAATGAAAATGGACATTCTTTTGATGCCAACTTAGAGCTGTCACAAATTCGTCAATCGCTCGATGGGCGTTATAACATTCCGTACAAGCATCCATTGAATGATTACATCAGTCTGGTGGGTGGTTATGAACGTGAAGAACGTGACAAGATTGGTAATGGACTAGGGCTGATTGTAGAATCTGCGGTGGCCGGTGCCGATCGAATCATTAAAGGTTCACGTAAAGAATGGCAGCATGTGATTGGACTGCGTTACCGTTTAGACCGAGTGGGTGTCGATGGAAATATCGAAGGGGATATCGACTTTGATGATATTCCAGATGCGTTCCTAGCGCCGGGTGCCAATACTGAACAACAGTCCTTATTGTTTGGTTATGAAGTCACCAAAACTTTGAGTGACAATCGGGTCAATCCAACCAAAGGTTTTAAACAAAACTATAAAATTCAGTTGGGCAGTGAAAGTTTATTTTCTGATGCCGATATGGCGATTGCCAATGCCAGCTTTAAGGGCTTGTATTCTTTAGGCAAGGACAACAATCACCAATTTATTGCTGGGGCGAATTTAGGTTATATCTTTACTAAAGATTTTGAAAAAGTGCCGTATAACTTACGTTTCTTGGCCGGTGGTGACCAAAGCCTACGGGGTTTTGACTACAAGAGTTTATCGCCAACAGAATATGGCTTTAAAGTCGGTGGTCAGGCTTTGGCGGTCGGTACGGTGGAATACAACTATCAGTTTAAACCGGGTTGGCGTGCAGCCGTGTTTTCTGACTTTGGTAATGCCTACGATGAAAAATTTAAGAATGACACCGAATACAGTATGGGTTTGGGGATTCGTTGGTCATCGCCAATTGGACCCATTCGTTTAGATGTGGCATCAGGAGTGTCTGATCCTGCCCATCCGATTCGTTTACATTTCTTTATTGGTTCACAGTTGTAGAATGAAACAACGATTTTAATTAAATATGTTCATTTAAGTGGACAGATTGAAACAACGCTTTAATTTTTGGAATATTTATGGCTGAACTCGAGCAGCAAGATCAACCAACATCGGAAATAGAATCGCCAAAACGCAGACGCCGTGTTTTACGCAGTATTTTGCTGACCTTGCTGTTTCTGCTGATTTTGTTTTTTGCTGCTTTGGCTGTGATGTTCTCCACCGACAAGGGCAGTAAGTTCTTACTGGATCGGGTCTTGTCGGCTCAAAAAATGATTTCCTATGAGTATGAAGGCGGTAATCTACTCAAAGGGATTATTTTAAAAAACGTTTTGGTCAACCTTAAACCGGTGGATGTAAAAATCGATCATGCCGATATTTCTTTAGGTTGGCGTGCGATTATCAGTAAAGAAGTGCATTTAAGCCATGCTGATGTTAAAAATCTAAGAATTATTCTAAAAAATCCACCGAGTGATGAGCCATTTCAGTTTAATGACATTGCCTTGCCGTTTGTACTCCGGGTGAACAAATTAGATTTTGACTATATGTTGATCCAAACCGGTTCAGGCACCAAAGTCGATTTCTATGAGGGTCAGGTCAATAATGCTTTGTGGAAAGGTCCTGATCTGACTTTTGAAGACACCAAAGTCGATATGGGCTATTTAAATGTTCGTGATGCCAATGGCTCAATGAGTTTTACTAAGCAAGGCAAGTATCCCTTAGATGTCACCGGCATTGTTCGAATTCCATCTTTAAAAAGCATCAATGTGGAAGACATTGCGTTAAACGCCAAAGGCTCACTCGACACCATTCAAGCCGGATTTGCCTCACGAACACCGGATCTGCTCACCGGTTGGGGCGTGGTACACCCGATGCGTGAAGCTGTACCGATGAAAGGTGCGCTGAAATTTAAAAACTACCATTGGCCATTTTTACAAGAATATGAGGTCTTGTCTAAAAAAGGCATCGCCAAATATCAAGGCAATATTGATCGCTTAGATATCAGTTTAAACACCGACATTAGTGGTAAAAATATTCCTGAGGGGCAATATACCGCATTGGGACATACCGATTTGGTCAATCAAATTGATATCACCAATGTTAATGGTCAAGTCATGGGTGGCGCAGTGAATGCGGCCGGTGTGGTGAGTTGGAAAGATATTGTGACTTGGGATATAAAAGGTCGTTTAGATAAAATTAATCCCAAAGACAAAGCAATTCCACAAGTGGTACAGGATTTTTTACCGCCAACCTTAGATGCCAATATTGCCTCGACCGGCGATTTAAAAAATGGCATGACCGTCAATGCCAATGTTGATTTTGATCGTTATGAAACGTGGAATTTAGTCTTTAAACAAGCCGAGCAAAAAGGCGAAAAACTTGAGCCAATGCTGCTTGATGTGGCTTGGAAAAATATTGATCGTGCCGTGCCGTATGTGGGTTGGCTGAGTAGTGATTCAGGTCAAGTCAAATTGGCGTTGGTGGATGATCGTCAAGATATTCATGTCGCAACAGTAGTTAAACAACATGAAAAAGGCAGTCTACCTGCAGGTCAATACAATGCCCAGTTGGACTTAAAAGGCAATTTACTCAAGATTCCGACCTTTAGTTATCAAGCAAGTTCGAAAGGCAGTTTAACTGGACAGGCAGTCGTCGATCTACCGGATGAAAAGCGTCAGTTAAAATGGAATGCAGTCTTAAATGCCAAAGACTTTAACCCGCAATCGATTGTGCCTGCGGCACCGGTCGATGTGTTGAATGGTGAGCTGAAAGCCAATGGCTACGCACTGCCGAATCAACAAATTATTCAATTAAATGCCATTAACCTGAATGGTCATATCGTCGACCAAGGCAAAGCTGAAACGGTCAAACTGACCGGTAAAAGTACCATTGCCTTAATTTTTAATGATGAGAAAGCCGGTGGGGCGTTTAAAAGTTTTGCTGTGAATTATGACGGCAATCTGGCATCGACGCAGCTTCCTCAAGGCGATGGCATTCTGAAAATGCGTTTATCAGGTACGCCTGAGCTCATCAACATTGCCGAGTTTAAACACAATGGTGCAGCAGGACAGATCAATGCCAATGGTGTATTGGACCTTGCCAATGGCATTGGTTGGAATGTGAATGCTTCGTTAATTCGTTTTAAACCGCATTATTTTGTTTCGAGTGTTCGAGGTGAATTATCGGGTAATGTGAAATCTCAGGGCGTTTGGTCAGATCAGTTAAAACGGGTCAGCATTGAACGTTTAAATTTGGCAGGCATGATCAATAACAAGCCTTTACGTGCCCAAGGTAATTTGGCGTTGGTGATTAACTCAAACCAAAATGGGTTTATGCCACAGCAGTTTGAGGCGAATAACTTATTTGTATCTTATGCACAAAACCAATTGCAGGCCTCCGGCAATGCGCAAAATCTAAGGGTTAAAATCAATGCTCCGGCATTGTTTGAAGTTTATCCGGGATTACGAGGCAAGGCACAAGGCTTTATCAATTTGCAGTCTCAGCCAAGAATGAGTGCAACCGCCAATTTGGTGGTCGACAACTTTGGCTACAACAGTGTGGTGAGCATTAAAAAGATCACACTCAAAGGCGAGTTGCCGACTTCTGAAACGGTGCCATCCCAAATTTCGGCAGTGATTACTAATTTACGCAGTGGTAATCGTGAAATGCAACATGCTGAGTTTGCGATTGCAGGCACACGTAAAGCGCATATTGCTAAGCTGCAAGCGTGGAACAATAGCTCGAAATTTTATGTGCAGTTGGCAGGTGGATTTAATCCGCAAAATGACTGGCTTGGACAAATTCAAAAAGGTGAGTTCGACTCGGTACGTGCGCACTTGTTCCAAGATCAAAAAGCCCCTGTGATTTACAACACCGCTAAATCTGAAGTCTATGTGGGACAACATTGTTGGTCGAGTCAACAAAGCCAGCTGTGTTTTGACCAACCGGTACGTGTCAGCAAAACCAAAGGCAATGTGTCTTTTGTGACCAAAAATTTGGATCTAAAAGATTTTGCAGCCTTTATGCCTGAAGGCTTGGCGATCACAGGCAAACTCAATGGCTATGCCAAAGCCTCATGGGCGCAAGGGGCTAACCCTAAAATCGATGCACGTTTGGTGACCCGTAATGGTGAGTTAGGCTTAAGTGCGGTCGATCCAGATGATGTAGCCTCGACCATGAATTATGACGAAGCCAGCATCATTGCCAAAAGTGTGCAAGAAGGTTTATTGCTGCGTGTTGACTTGAAAGCACCGACCATTGGTACGGGTTATGCCAGTGTGGTGGTGAATCCTTATGTCGATGCTAAACCGATGCGTGGTGAAATTGCCTTTAATCAAATTCAATTGAAAATTCTAAAACCGTTTATTGCGGATGTACGTAAGCTCGATGGCACATTGTCACTCGCGGGTAAAATCAGTGGGACACTGACCAAACCACTGTTTAATGGTGAAATGCGTTTGAAAGACGGTCAAATCAGTATGATTTCACTGCCTGTCAATTTAACTAATGTACAGTTATATTCATCGATTCGCCAAAATGAAGCCAGCATCAATGGCGCATTTAACAGTGGTCGAGGTGTGGGTAAACTGACTGGTAATATCGATTGGAAAAATGACCCTCGGATTCAGTTGAGCTTAAAAGGCGATAACTTATTGATTCGCCAAGCACCACTGATTACTGCCGTGGTCAATACCCAAATGGATGTTGATGCACGCCCAATGTCGAAGCAAGTCACGGTGAAAGGTAAAGTCGATGTGCCACGTGCTTTAATTTCAATGCCGGAATCGAGTGCAACGGTGGTGCCACTGTCTGCTGATGTACGTGTGGTGCGTGAAGGCGATGACCGACTCGCGATCTTAAAAGCGGCAAAACCTTGGGATATTCGTGCAGATGTTGAACTGAATCTAGGGCAACAAGTGATTTTCCAAGGCTTTAACAGTCGTATTCCATTGCTTGGTCGGGTGTATATGACCCAGCATGGTTTAGAAACTGCAATGCGTGCAACAGGGGCAATCGGCGTCAGCCAAAAAGTGACCATTGAAGCTTATGGTCAGCGTTTAGATTTGAATCGAGCGATTGCACGTTTTAATGGGGCTTTAGCGAACCCATCGCTTGATGTCGATGCCAATAAAAACATTTCGGGCAGTTTGGTTGGTGTTCGTGTCACAGGTACGGCCAACAGTCCAAACATTCAGGTGTATAATGATGCCGGCTTGTCTGAACAAGAAGCCATGAATGCCTTGATTACCGGTCGTATTAACGATGGTTCAAGCGGTCTAAACAATGCCGAAGGCTTTAAGTCTGATGTCAATAACACCATTGCTGCCGCAGGGATCAGTCTGGGGTTAGGTGGAACACGTGCCTTTACCAATCAGATTGGTCGTACTTTAGGTTTAAGTGGTTTGGCACTCGATGCACAAGGTACAGGCGATGACACCCAAGTCAGTGTGACCGGTTATATTACCCCTGATCTGTATATTCGTTATGGCGTGGGTGTATTTACCCCAGTCAATAAGCTGACCTTACGTTATCAGATGAATCAACGTCTTTATCTAGAGGCAAGTCAGTCTTTGGAAAAAGCCATTGATATGTTCTACCATTGGCGCTTCTAAGTTGGGCAGAGTTAAAACTTAGACCCTATTGAAAAAACGATGAATCCCAACTTCGGTTGGGTTTTTTCAATCATGCGTCTGATGTTATTTTCCATTTATAGCAAGATTCAGTATCATAGCCACCTGAGGAGAATCGTATGAAAAAGTTAGTGATCCTAAGCATGTTAAGTGCGATGGTCTTGGTTTCAGGTTGTGGTGAAGAAAAAGCACCGTTGACCCCTGAGCAACAATGGCAAGGTTACTGTAAAAGTATTGGTAATGCTGCTCGTTCGATTGTATTGGACCGTCAAAATGGTATTACGCAAAAAGCTGCCGTGGACTATGCCAATAAGGTCACTGACCCAACCACCAAAGCTTTTGTTCTAGCTCAAATTGAAAAAGTCTACGCTCTGCCTGCAGATCAATTGTCTAAAGACAAAGATGCAGTTCAAGTGAAATTCAAAGATGAAGCGTATCAAACCTGTATCGATACACCGTTTGATCCGAAAAAAATGCCAGATTACAAACAGTTCTAATCGCGATCTGTATGTGAAAGCGAGTTTGAAAATTAAAGGATGCGATAGGCATCCTTTTTTTGCATAAAATCATTTAAATACATAAGTGCTAACAATTTAGCCCAACTTGATATTCAATCCTTTTGACTCAACCGAGTTATGTATTGGTGCTTAAAATGTGAATAGATTCTCTGTATTTAAACACATTGATTATTTTTATTTCATAAACGATGCCACAGATAGAATGACTGTCATGTGAAAAATAAACGGTTAAAAAATAATCAAATTAATACGCTAGCCTTAGTGCATCACAATAAAAACATGCAAGTGGGGACATCGTATGAACAAAATGGCATTCAATTCAGTTTTAATCGCAAGCTTAACACTGGGCTTAAGTTTACCTAGTCATGCAGGGTTGTTCGGTTCGAAAAAAGAGAGTCCGAGCTATGACTCTTCGGCAGTGAGTCAATTGGCTGCCTTAAAAGCACAAGGGATGAGTCATGATTTTGAACCGATTGAAGTCGGGCGACTTAAAAATGCAGATTGTGCTGATTTGACCGTCTATGCGTCGAATGCAAAACGCGAAATGCAAAATTTATTGGATCAAGCAGATCAACATCAAGCACAGCAATCATCGCAAGGGGACAGTAAAAAGTCCGGCGGTCTATTTTCAGGCTTAGTCTCCGTTGCATCACTCGGTGCCAAAACACTTGCAGTAGCAACGGGTGGCCCTGCAATTATGGGGTTGGCCAATATGGGTGGTCAGTTGACCAGTTCATTGACATCACACAGTAGCAATAAAAAAGCACAGGCTGCGCAACAAGCGGCGGCACACAATGCTTCTGAAGCTCAAGCCAACTACATTGTTCGAAAATATAAAAAACATGAAGCCGATTTAGAAAATATTCAGGTCTATCAAAATAGTAAGCAGTGCCTTTAAACAGAGCCTTTAATGGATATTCACAAAAAGAATGATCAATGCAAGCCTATTCAACCTGAGTAGGCTTTTTGGTTATCGCTTGAAACAAAAAAGCATTCGCTATAAAAGTGAAATGCTTATATAAATGAGATATAGAATAAAAATCATGAGGAGCGAAACGATGGAAGTTGTCGCGTATATGCATAATGCAGATTTATTGTTAGAAGATGAAAAAGGGATCGCGGTCATCAATGGTAGTCATTATGTACTGAGTTTAGGTGACCGTGTTTATATTAAAGAAATGATTGATCAAAATGCGCAGATTTATCAGGTTCATATCAGTTTTGCCTGTGCAGAACATTGCATGTTGCATGATGACCAAATTCTATTGCGCTTCGAAGGCAACAAAGAAAGCTTGCAACAGTACCTAAATAAGACCACTGTACACTAAGGTTGCATATCTAAACTTGGAAAAAAAAGGCAACATAGGTTGCTTTTTTTTTGGTTTTTGAGCCAAAAATCAAGCTAGACAAAATTTGCGATGAAGAAATGAACCAAAGTACTTCATTTTTCAGCTAAATTTTCCGAATTTAGACATTTAGTTAGAAAATGACGGTCATCACGAATATATACGGTACTTTCATTAACTTTTGGCCTGAATTTTAGTAAAATTTAATCGTCCATATTGCCTATGAAGCTTTGTAAAGAGCTGGAATTCAGAGGCAATTTTTTAAAAAGAGGAATAAACTGTGCTTGAAGCTTACCGCCAACACGTTGAAGAACGTGCCGCACTCGGAGTCCCACCGAAGCCACTTGATGATGCTCAAACTGCTCAACTTGTTGAATTAGTAAAAAATCCACCAGCAGGTGAAGAAGCATTCCTCGTTGATTTGCTTGAAAACCGCGTTCCTGCGGGTGTTGACCAAGCTGCTTATGTAAAAGCTGCTTTCTTGGCTGCATTGGCAAAAGGCGAAGCAACATCTCCTTTAATTACTAAACAACGTGCTGTTTACTTACTAGGTACTATGCTTGGTGGTTACAACGTTGCACCTTTAGTTGCTCTTCTTGACGACGCAGAACTTTCAGAACTTGCTGCTGAAGCGTTGAAGAAAACACTTCTTGTATTTGATGCGTTCCATGACGTTGCCGATAAAGCTAAAGCGGGCAATGCAAATGCACAAGCTGTTATGCAGTCTTGGGCTGACGCTGAATGGTTCACAAGCCGTGAAGACGTTCCAGAAGAAATTAAACTGACTGTGTTCAAAGTCACTGGCGAAACCAATACAGACGACTTGTCACCTGCACAAGACGCTTGGAGCCGTCCAGATATTCCATTGCATGCAAATGCAATGCTTAAAAACGAACGTGATGGTATCAACCCTGAAAAACCAGGTGAAGTTGGTCCATTAAGCCAAATTAAAGCACTGATTGCGAAAGGCAACCAAGTTGCCTACGTAGGTGACGTTGTTGGTACAGGTTCATCTCGTAAATCTGCAACGAACTCTGTGCTTTGGTTCTTTGGTGATGACATTCCGCACATCCCGAACAAAAAAGACGGTGGTTACTGCTTAGGTTCTAAAATCGCGCCGATTTTCTTCAATACTATGGAAGATGCGGGTGCGTTACCGATCGAGATCGATGTTGCTAACATGAACATGGGCGACGAGATCACACTTAAGATCGATAAAGCTGCTGCGAAAGTAACTGCGTCTAAAGACGGTGCTGTGATTGCTGAAGCTGAACTTAAGACTCCAGTTCTTCTTGACGAAGTTCGTGCGGGTGGTCGTATTAACTTAATCGTTGGTCGTGGTTTGACCACTAAAGCACGTGAAGCTTTAGGTCTTGCTCCATCTACATTGTTCCGTACACCAGTTCAACCTGCTGCAACGGGTAAAGGCTTCACTCAAGCACAGAAAATGGTGGGTCGCGCTTGTGGTCTTCCTGAAGGTCAAGGTGTTTTACCGGGTACTTACTGTGAACCACGTATGACGACTGTGGGTTCGCAAGATACCACTGGTCCAATGACACGTGACGAATTGAAAGACTTGGCTTGCTTAGGTTTCTCTGCTGACCTTGTTATGCAATCTTTCTGTCATACCGCTGCGTATCCAAAACCAGTTGACGTTCAAATGCAACACACGCTTCCTGATTTCATCATGAACCGTGGTGGTGTGTCTTTACGCCCAGGTGACGGTATTATTCACTCTTGGTTAAACCGTATGCTTCTTCCAGATACCGTAGGTACTGGTGGTGACTCACATACGCGTTTCCCAATTGGTATTTCATTCCCAGCGGGTTCTGGTCTTGTTGCGTTCGCTGCAGCGACTGGTGTTATGCCATTAGACATGCCTGAATCTGTACTTGTTAAGTTCAAAGGTAAAATGCAACCGGGTATCACACTACGTGACCTAGTGCATGCGATTCCTTACCGCGCGATTCAAGAAGGCGACTTAACTGTAGAGAAGAAAGGTAAGAAAAACATCTTCTCTGGTCGTATTCTAGAAATCGACTTAACAGAAATGGAAACTGACTTAACGGTTGAGCAAGCATTCGAATTGTCTGATGCTTCTGCTGAACGTTCTGCTGCGGGTTGTTCGATCACACTTTCTGAAGAGAAAGTTGCTGAATACCTGAAATCAAACATTACAATGTTGAAATGGATGATTTCTGAAGGTTATGGCGATGCGCGTACAATGGCTCGTCGTGTTGAGAACATGGAAAAATGGTTAGCGAACCCATCACTTCTTAAAGCTGATGCTGACGCTGAATACACCAAAGTGTACGAAATCGATCTTAACGACATCAAAGAACCTGTTCTTTGCTGCCCGAACGATCCAGATGATGCGAAATTACTTTCTGATGTTCAAGGCGTGAAAATTGACGAAGTATTCGTTGGTTCATGTATGACAAACATCGGTCACTTTCGTGCAACTGGTAAGTTACTTGAGAAAGTTCCGGGTGGCGTATTGTCAACTCGTTTGTGGATTGCTCCGCCTACGCGTATGGACGAACGTCAATTGATGGAAGAAGGTTTCTACAACATCTATGGTAAAGCTGGCGCACGTACTGAAATGCCAGGTTGTTCATTGTGTATGGGTAACCAAGCACGTGTAGCGCCGAACACGACTTGTGTATCGACTTCTACTCGTAACTTCCCGAACCGTCTAGGTCAAGGTGCGAACGTTTACTTAGCGTCTGCTGAACTTGCTTCTGTTGCTGCTGTACTTGGTCGTTTACCAAGCCCAGAAGAATACCAACAGTATGCAGCTCAAATTGACAGCATGTCTGCTGACATCTATCAATACTTAAGCTTCGACAAAATGGGCGACTATACTGACGCTGCTAAAGATGTTGATACCAAGAAAATTGCTGCTGCTCAGTTGACTTAATTTATTGAAAATTAAGATATTTTGAGTTAAAAATAAGGGCTGATTAATCAGCCCTTATTTTTTGAGTATAGAATGGATAAACCTAATATTTTCAAATATGCCACCAAAGAATTATCACAGGATGCTTTCATTTTTTGGTTATTAGATCATGCAAATCCTAAATATGAAAATGT
Source organism: Acinetobacter lanii (assembly GCF_011578285.1). NCBI lineage: Bacteria > Pseudomonadati > Pseudomonadota > Gammaproteobacteria > Moraxellales > Moraxellaceae > Acinetobacter > Acinetobacter lanii. The sequence goes on from NZ_CP049916.1 coordinate 1,269,640, forward strand.
AGATCCAGTTCTCAAGGATTGTGCCATAACTTTGATTTCTAAATTTTTTGAATTAGAAAATAAAGAAATGCCTAAAAAAATTGAAAAATTCACTCTTCATAAACAATACCAAAATATTGATATGAACCGTACCGGGTTTGTCGGAGACCAACTTTCTTGAGAGAATGTCCCAATGACAAAACCAAAATATACCCCTGAAATCAGAGAAAGAGCGGTTCAATTATTGATTGAATCTGAAAAAGATTATCCTTCTACTTGGGCTGCAATCACAGCAATTGCACCTAAGATTGGCTGTACTCCTGAAACACTACGTTCCTGGCATCAGAAGTATTTGAATCAACAGAATCCAATCAAAGTACAGCAGCTTTCAGACCAAGAACGCATTAAACAACTTGAACGCGAAAATAAAGAACTGCAACGAGCCAATGAAATTCTACGCAAAGCAGCCGCTTTTTTCGCCCAGGCGGAGCTCGACCGCCCACACAAATAATGGTGGATTTTATCCATAATAATAAAGAGCTGTACGGAGTCGAGGCGATTTGTAGAATTTTACCTATCGCACCTTCAACCTATTACCGAACTTTAGACCTCGCGGACAATCCAGAACATCGAGCGAAACGAGATTTACATGACTTGCATCATGCTGAACAAATTAAACGAATTTGGAAGGAAAGTTCAGGTCGATATGGTGTACGTAAAGTTTGGCAAAAACTGAAACGTGAAGGCTATATTATTGCGCGCTGTACAGTTGCTCGATTGATGCAAAAGCTAGGTATACAAGGTGTTTGGCGAGGTAAGAATAAACAAACGACCCGTAGCCGGGATGATCAAAAACGAGCAGATGACTTGGTGAAACGCAATTTTAGTGCTGATCAGCCTGACCAGCTGTGGGTCGCTGACTTCACGTATATTCAAACAAATTCAGGCTGGGTCTATACCGCCTTTATTATTGATGTGTTCTCACGAGCAATTGTTGGATGGAAAGTATCAACACGTATGAATACAGACATGGTGCTCGATGCACTGGAGCAAGCATTGCATGATCGAGGCATGCCAAAGAACGTGATTCATCATAGTGACAGAGGCGTGCAATATCTTTCCATTCGTTATACCAATCGTTTAGAAGCAGCAAATTTACGAGCATCAGTCGGTACGACCGGTGATTCATACGATAATGCTTTGGCTGAAACGATGAATGGCTTATACAAAACAGAGGTGATTGAATATTTAAAAGCAGATTGGCAAGGTTTAGCGGATGTACAACTTGCGACACTAAATTGGGTAGATTGGTTCAATAAAGAACGTGTACATAGTGCACTGGGTTATGTATCACCTTTTGATTTTGAAGTAATCTACTATGATAAGATTAACCCGTTAGGTCAGGTGGCCTAACTTAAATAAAAAGTCTCCGACAAACCCGGTACGGTTCAATATACTTCTTAAATTAAACAATTTTTCTATCATTATTGAAGATAAAACAGGAACAAAAGCACATGGGGATCAGTTAACAAGATATAGAAATCTTATAGTTTCAGAAGCTGGTGAAGAAAACGTCTTAGCCATATTTTTTAAAACACATGATCAGTCGAGTTATAAGAAAGAAATAGAAGAAGGTTTTAAGATTTTTTCTAGAGATAATTTAATCTCGATTTTAGATATTTATAAAAATGTTAACAGTGATATTTTCAATAACTTTAAAGATTATATTGTCGAAATTGAAGATGAAGTAAATGCTTTTGTCTTTAGAAAGGAATGGAATAAGAAGAATTGGATTGGATTTTTCAAATATGTAAAAAATGAGTTGAAACGTGGGGATTGGGGATACGTATCTAATCCTAGTGGTGGCTTTATGGGCTTTTGGTGGGCATTTCAAAGAAATGAATATTGTACTCAATATTTACAACTTCAAAACGATCAATTAGTACTAAAGATAAATAGTAATAAAGCAGAGAACGATAGAAAGTTTAGAAATATTTGCTACGAGCATTATATTGAGAAAGCAAAATTAGAAGGACTAAAATTTACTAAACCTACTAGATTCGGTAAAGGTGAGACCATGACCATATTATGTACCGATTATGTTGTAAGATGCCCTGATACTGAATTGATTAATATAGAGCAGACACTTGAAACGATCCATACTTATACTAAATTTATAGAAAAATACGCTTTATTGGATAAAGTTTTTTTTGAATAACTTTGAAAGCTCTATATTATATAGGTTATGTTCTAAAAAATAATTTATTATGTCCAAACAATCCCGCTTCCTCTGTATTGGTGGTTTCCTCAATGGAACCCAAGTTAAAGACCAAGGCGACAGCTTTGTCTGTGTTGAAAAAGGCAAAAACGTCACCTACACCAAGAAAGAAATCTTTAATCAAGATGCTTGGAATCATGACTACTACGTCTGTGAGGACACCACAGACCTACAAGCCAAAAAGTGGGTCTTTGATATTCAATAATGAATATTAAAGAGTCAAAAAAAGCTCAGATGCTAAACAGTATTTGAGCTTTTCTATTTTGAGATTTGAATGTTATTTTTATTCAATCATCAGTAAGTCAGAATGATTTGCCAATTTTAAAGGGCGTAAAGCAAAGATCGAACGGGTATGACGAATCCCTTTCATCGAATATAAATTTTTACGTAAAAATCGTTCATAGTGTTCAGAGTTTTTAACCGCCACTTTCACCAAATAATCATAATCACCTGTGACCAAATGCGCTTCAACCACTTCAGGCATATTGGCAAGGGTTTCACTAAACTGATTTAAAATTTCATCATCATGACGCTCAAGCGTGATTTCAATAAAGAATAGCTCATTGATGCCAATCGCTTTCGGGTTAATGTTGGCGGTATAACCCTCAATCACATTCAAGCTTTCTAAACGCTTTAAACGCGTCCAACACGGCGAGGTCGATAGCATCACTTTCTCAGCCAGCTCAGTAACGGTCAAACGCCCATCTTTTCTCAGCTCAGACAAAATTTTGTAGTCCACACGGTCTAACTGGTAATTGCTATCGTTCATTGTGTATTAAAAAATGTTATGTATTGCATGAATTATAGTTATACCATTATTTTGAAAGATGAAAATAGTTAAGGCTTGAGATCAGACCAAAGTGGGTCTTAGATGCTTTAAAACTAGCCATTTTGAACGATAGTTATAATTAAAAGCATGAAAGTTAAGCTATTAAATTGATAAAAATCCAAGTCTATTCTTGGAGAATAGCCAAGTAATCGCACTGAATACCGTATAAGCATATGGGTACATTGATCATGGATACAGCAGTTAAAGTCGAATGATTTTTAAAATCGAGTGACACGTATTACCATGAGCTATCCCTGCATTTAAGCTTCCACTATGAAACACAGCGCTTGGTTCAGCATTCGTAAATGGGTTTATCACCATTTACATGATGAGGACTATCAAACTCCTTTAAGTCAAATCATCAATTTCTTTTTGATTCTACTGATTTTGGGCAATGTGGTGGCGGTGCTGTTGGAGTCAGTGAATGACCTGTATCACCACTACCAAGTGTATTTTGATGCGTTTGAGCACTTTTCAATTGTGGTGTTTAGTTTGGAATATCTGCTTCGTTTTTGGAGTGTGGTGGAACGCAATCCACAGCAATCTGCACTCAAACAGCGTTGGGGCTACGTCACCAGTGGGGCTGCGATCATTGACTTGTTGGCGATTCTACCGGCGTATCTAAATCTGTTTGTAAAACTCGATCTGCGTTTCCTACGAATTTTAAGACTGTTCCGTTTATTTAAGCTGACCCGTTATTTTGTATCGCTGCAAATTTTACTCAGAGTCATCGAGCGTGAAAAAGGCTCATTCCAAGCGGTGATTTTTATCTTGATCATTATGATCGTGATTGCAGCAGCAGGGATTTACGGCGTGGAAAGTCGGGTACAGCCTGAAGTGTTTAGCTCAATTCCGGGTTCAATGTGGTGGGCGGTGGTAACCTTAACCACAGTGGGTTATGGCGATGTGACCCCAATGACCCCAGTCGGGCGTTTTTTAGGGGCGATGATCACCATTCTTGGGGTAGGGCTTGCAGCATTGCCTGCCGGGATTTTAGCCAATGGTTTAGCCAATGAGTTGGAATTGCGGAAACAACAATTAGAGATTCGATTTCGCCAACTCTTGCAAAATTCAGACATCGACATTTTAAATGACACTGAAAAAATGGAAGCGCTTCGAAAAGAAGTCGGACTGTCGACTGAGCAGATGCATGACATTACTTTGCAATTGATCCGTGAGCGGGAAGAAATGAAGCTGAAACAACAACAGCATCAATATTGTTACTGTCCACATTGTGGCAATAAATTACCCGATTAAACATGACTTCACAGGCTATATAAAGGGATTTAAATAGCCTAAGCATATTTGATGCAATATTCCAAAAATAAAAATAACCTCAATTTACGACTCGAAATTTTTACATTTTTTGAGCTGAAACAAGACCTTGTTTTAGGGTCTAATCATGATTAATAAAAATGACAGACGATTGGAACGAGAATGACATTTGAAATTGATGCCTTTGGCACCTTGGTGATTGCAGTATTTTTCTTATTTATCGGGCGGTTTTTGGTTCAAAAAATTGCATTTTTTAGAAACTATAATATTCCAGAGCCAGTGATTGGCGGTTTGATTGCTGCACTATGTGCCTATGCATTGCATCTGTTTTTTAATATCAGTGCGAGCTTTAGTGCGCAGATTCAAAATATTTTGATGTTGATGTTCTTTACCTCGATTGGTCTGAGTGCCAGTTTTGTCAAACTCAAAGAAGGCGGTAAAAGTTTAGTCATCTTTCTGTTCTGTGTGGCAGGCTTTGTGTTGCTACAAAACGCAGTCGGGATGAGTCTGGCGACAGTATTAGGACTTGATCCTTTAATTGGTTTGGTGGTCGGTTCGATTACCTTAACCGGTGGACATGGAACAGCAGGGGCTTGGGGACAGGTTTTAGAAACTGAGTATGGTATTCAAGGGGCTATTGTATTAGGCATGGCAAGTGCCACCTTCGGTTTGATCATTGGCGGTGTGATTGGTGGACCGGTTGCAAAGTTTTTAATCAAACGTCATCAACTGGCTGAGCAAGTCGCTGTAGAAGACAATGATCAACCCGCACATGCCGATTCAGCTGCATTTGAATATCCACGTAAAACCCGTTTAATCACTGCCAATAATGCAGTATCGACTTTGGGGATGTTTGCACTGTGTATTTATGTTGCCAATGGTATGACCGAGTTCAGTAAAGGGCAGTGGTTTGAATTGCCCACTTTTGTGTGGGCGCTGGCGAGTGGCGTGATTCTACGTAATATTCTAGAACACGTTTTAAAAGTGAATATTTTTGACCGTGCCATTGATGTATTTGGCAATGCGTCTTTGTCGCTATATTTGTCGATGGCATTGCTGTCCTTACAACTGTGGCTGTTGGCAGATTTGGCCGGACCTTTGGTCATTATTCTATTGTTGCAAATGCTAACTTTGGCGCTGTTTACAATTTTCGTGACCTTTAAAGTGATGGGCAGTAATTATGATGCAGCCGTACTTTCAGCCGGGCACTGTGGTTTTGGCATGGGAGCAACACCAACAGCGATTGCCAATATTCAAGCCATTACCAACACCTATGGGCCATCACATAAAGCCTTTTTGATCATTCCACTGTGTGGTGCGTTCTTTATCGACATTATTAACGCGGTGGTGATTCAAACCATTTTAAAATTCTTTTAGTGCTCTTCAATACGCTTAAAGATTAAAACAGCGCTTCGGTGCTGTTTTATATGGTGTGTCATCCTATTCGGAAATTCAAGCATTAAAAAGCCCCATGGTTAGGGGCTAGTCGTAAATGGGTCAAGCCCAGATACTGTAAGAGGCTCATCTCAAACTGCGTGTATTAGAACACAGAATTTGAGATGAAGCACGCCTTATGCAATCAATCCGCAGAATTATTTGTTCACACCAAATTTATACACAGTGGTTGCTTGGAAGGTTTGACCTTTTTTCAGCACAGTCGATGGGAATGACGGTTGATTTGGTGAATCTGGGAAATGTTCCGCTTCTAAAGCAAAGGCTTCAGTTTGACGATATGCCTTACCTGATGTGCCGACCACGCTGCCATCTAAGAAGTTAGAGGTATAGAACTGTACGCCCGGTTCAGTGGTATGGACTTCTAAGGTACGACCTGATTCAGGGTCAAGGGCTTTAACCGCCAATTTTGGTTGTTTCGATTTCGCATCATAGTTGTCCAATACCCAGTTATGGTCATAGCCATGGGCCATCACCATTTGTGGATGGTTGTTACGCAGCTGCTGTCCAATTGGCGTCATTTGACGTAAATCAAACGGTGTGCCTTCAACTGAAGCCAATTCACCTGTTGGAATAGAACCTGCATCAGTTGGGGTATATTTAGACGCTAAGATTTGAATTTGTTGTTTCTCAACTGAGCCTGAACCTTCGCCGGCCAAGTTGAAGTAACTGTGATTGGTGAGGTTAACCACGGTGTCTTGATCTGTAGTCGCTTTATATTCTGCGGTTAATTCATTTTGCTCATTGAGGCTGTAGACCACAGTGGTTTTTACATTGCCGGGAAAGCCATTTTGACCGTTTGGTGACAGGTAAGTCATTTCTACAGAAGCAGTATCACTGCCTTTTTTCTGTTTTAAAATTTTAGACTGCCACAAGTCCTGTGCATACGTCGAGGGACCACCGTGTAGAGTATTTTCACCATTGTTTAATGGTAGTTGGTATTGCTTACCGTTTAAAGTGAACTGACCTTTAGCGATACGGTTGGCATAACGTCCAACGATTGCCCCAAAGTGCGGATCATTTTGAGTGGCATAGGCTTCAGCATTAGGCAAACCGAGTACCACATTCGCCATTTGACCTTTCGCATCAGGCACATTGATTTCACGGATTGCACCGGCAATATCCAAAATCTTAACTGTCATGCCATTGTTGTTTTTAAAGGTATATTCAGTAACCGTTTGACCTGCCGCAGTTTTACCATACGGTTCAGCAGTCACTGTTGCTGCAGATACCGCTTGAATACTGAGTGCAAGGAGGGAGAGGGCAAGTAAATATTTCATCAGTTTATCCAAAATTTATTCGTGAGTAATAAGGGAGAGAGGATATGTGATATAGCTTATGCTTCTCCATTCTAAATTTTAACGCGACGTTGGTATAATCATTCAGGCAAGAAACTGTTGCGAGCGGTTTAAATGTGAGGGTTTTAAACCCTTTTGATCTGAACCACTAAGCCCAAAATTAGGTGGGAATACGATCACCATCCTAACATGCAGCCCAAGAAATCTATTTTAATTAAAGTACCTGTTTCAAACTTTAAATCTCATTCCTTTTTTATATCACAATCACTTAGATAGCAATACGAAACGTATTTAAAGCCTAGAGTGTCAAAACAGCCATCATTCAACCTTATAAGTGCTTTTAAGTTTAAAAATGCTCAACGACTAAAGTTTCACCATTTAAAATGCAGCATGAAACATAGTCATGACTTCAATGCTATAGTGAATTTTATTCATTATTTATTCTGTTTGTACATTCATTAGATGTATTAGACGCGCTGTGGACTTTCATACATGTTAGAAATACGACATCTAAAAACGCTCACCGCATTGCGTGAGCATGGCTCATTGGTTGCTGCAGCCGGTGACTTATGCTTAACCCCTTCGGCAATTTCTCATCAGCTTAAAGAATTAGACCATTGGTATGGCGTTGAAGTGGTTAATCGTCGTAGTCGTCCTGTGACTTTTTCCAACGTGGGACAGCGCTTACTCAAACTTGCAGATGATGTGTTACCGCAAATTCAAATTGCGCAAAGTGATATTACCCGTATCGTGCATGGGCAAACAGGACGGATTGTATTTTCATCAGAATGCCACAGTTGCTTTGATTGGTTAATGCCTTTGTTGAATCAATACCGTTCACAATATCCGGATGTGGATCTCGACTTTGCTTCGGGCTTTGAATCCAATCCGCATGAATTATTGCAAAGTGGTGAATTTGATTTACTGATCACTGCTGACCCCATTGCGCTTAAAGGCATCGAATATTTCCCGATTTTTGAATATGAATCACGTTTGGTGTTGTCCAACACCCACCCATTGGTTCGTGCTGAAAATATCAGCGTGCAAGATCTGGCTGAACAGACCCTCATTACTTATCCGGTAGATAAGCACCGTTTAGACATCATGGCGAAATTGTTTATTCCAGCCAATATTATGCCCAAAGCCATACGTAATACCGATCTGACTCAAATGTTGATTCAATTGGTGGCCAGTGGGCGAGGGATTGCCGCATTGCCAGATTGGGTGGTGAATGAATATGAACAAAAAGGGTGGGTCACCTCACGCCGTCTAGCATGTGTGTCTGCTCAAGGTTTAAGACGAACGTTATATGCAGGGTTTAGAAGCGATGAAAAAGAGAAAAGCTATTTTGAAGGTTTTTTAAAGCATTTGTATAAATTTTCGAGCAAACGTCACAGTTATTATGCGGATTAATCCGTTTTAAACAGCGTGAAATACTCAGTCCTCTTTCAATGGGTTTGTTGGATAGCGTGAAGCATGGCTTGAAGCAAACCAAGATTAACTTTTTTTGACCAAGAAAATGGAATGTCTAAGGATATTCCATTTTTTAGGGAAAATATGCTGTTGTTTTAAAGCTAAATATTGATTGGTTTTAAGTCTAATGAGACTGGGTAAAAATGAATGCGAATACTTTTTTCTGTGTGCTGTCTGTATTTTGATTAGTGTGTAATGCAATGTTACACGAGTGATGATTAAATAAACGCATTGGTTAAAAAATAGCAAAACAGTCTCTTGATTCATTTTTTTAATGGCGATTGATCGCTTTTGGGTCTTAAACTAAGGTCTTGTTTCTGGCGTAAAGCACTCGTGGTAGATGAAAGATTTAGATTTTATGGCCTCTATTAAAGATTGGGCGGATCAGTTTCCTTGGCTGGAAATGGCAACGTCGCTCAGTATCCTTATTTGTGTCGCAGTATTGGCAAACTTTATTGCAAAGCAAGTGGTGGTGCGTGGCATACGTGCACTATTAAAGAAAATGCCATTTATCAATAATGACATTGCATCGCAATATAGTGTCATTCAACTGATTTCAAATGTTGTACCGGCAGTTGTGATTCTAAATGGTATTAAAACCGTCCCATATTTAAGTACAGGCAGTGTCACTTTTATTCAGATGTTGGCGCAATCCTTTATTTTTATTACGATTGCACGTGCCATTTCTGAATTTTTGAATATTTTTCATGTGGTATATCAATCTAAGCCCAGCTCTAAAAATAAACCAATCAAAGGTTATTTACAGCTGATCAAACTGATTGTATCCATCATTTGTGGCTTGTTAATCCTCGCGACCTTTTTAAAGAAAGATATTTTTACTTTATTGGCAGGCTTCGGTGCCATGGCAGCCGTATTGATGTTGGTGTTCCAAAACACCATCCTCTCATTGGTGGCCTCAGTTCAGATTTCTTCTTATGACATGGTTCGTATTGGCGATTGGATTGAAATGCCAACCCTAAACGCCAATGGTGATGTGATTGATATGTCATTACATACCATTACGGTACAAAACTTTGATAAAACCTTAACCACGATTCCGACCAATAAATTGGTCACCGATAGTTTTAAAAACTGGCGAGGAATGCGTGAAGTTGGCTGTCGCCGAATTTTACGCTCAGTCATTGTTGATCAAAATACCATTGGATTTTTAGCGAAACCCAAACTTCAAGAGTTGGAAAAATATTTACCGGAAGATCAGCGCATTAGTCAGGATCCTGCACAGTTTGATACCACCAATCCTTATCGTTTAACCAACTACGGCTTATTCCGTAAATATGTAGTGGCGTATTTAAAAAATCACCCAAACATTGCACATAACCAAACAACGATTGTACGTCACGCACAACCGACTGCAGAAGGCTTGCCATTAGAATTGTATTGCTATGCAGCCACTACAGTTTGGGTTGATTATGAAAATATTCAGTGTGAAATCATTGAGCATTTAATTGCGATGTCGAATAAGTTCGATTTGAAGATCTATCAATCTGCATCTGCGGATGACATTCGTCATGCGGTTCAGCAAGCGGGTCTGCAAAATCAGCATGATTACGTTTAAACATTGGAATTGATTTGAGTCTGTATCAAATACAATTGATCGTGAATTGAAACAGATTCAAAGCTTGATAAAAAACCTCTCCAATAGGAGAGGTTTTTTTATCTTTTTATTTTGTGCTAAATAGTGGGAGTGAAGAATGTGCTTGATCAGCCTTTTAAGAAGAGCCAATAATTAAAGACAACAAGCCTGCTGCAATCAGCGGGCCCACAGGGACACCACGCAGCAGTGCAACACCTGCCACAGTGCCAATTAAAAGTCCTGCAACCACATTGGGTTGATTGGCCATTAAGGTCACACCCCGACCACCTAGCCATGCCACGAATAATCCAATTGCCACAGCGACCAAAGATTTCCAGCTCATAAAGGATTTTAAGATGTCATTGCCTGCAATTGCACCACTGGCGATCGGCGTCAGTACCCCGATGGTTAAAATAATAATCCCAATATTTAATCCATGTTGTTGCAACAGAGGGAAATAGGCGCTGAGCGGAGTAATTCTAAAGATGATCAGCACTGCTGCTGCAATGGTGACTGCTGTATTATGACTAAAAATGCCACATGCCAAAAGAATGATCAGTACGATCAAATTAAGATCTAAATGTGACATAAACCTGTTCCATGACTTACTTAATAAAGGGCTTGCTCGATATAATAGTTTAACTGATTCAATGCTAAAGTGCTGTACAGTTGCTTTTGCGACTTTTCAACTTGCTATTTGAGCTTGCTATGAAGAGCTGCTCAACCTTAACTTTATGCAGAATCATTTTTATTTCTTTTACTTATTGTTAGGCACGTTATGAATCTCGAAAAAATGTTGCAGTCCCAAGGTTTTGGTTCACGCAAAAACTGTCAACAGTTAATAAAAAATGGGGCAGTGCAGATTCAGGGCGAGGTGGTGACTGAACCTAAATTTAAGTTAAATTTAAATGAACTTGAATATTCGGTGTACGGTAAGTCATATCAATATCGTGAAAAGGTCTATATTGCGTTAAACAAGCCCGCAGGTTATGAATGCTCACATCAAGCAACGCATCATTTTAGTGTGTTTGAATTGTTCGATGATGTGTTGCTTGATCGCGGTTTACAGTGTGTAGGTCGACTTGATCAGGACACGACCGGGTTGTTATTACTCACCGATGATGGTCAGTTCTTGCAAGCGCTCACCCATCCGAAAAAGCATGTGCCTAAAGTGTATCGTATGCACACTGCAGACCCTGTTAACGATGAGCAATTAAAACAACTTGAACAGGGTGTGGAATTACACAATGAATCAGGTACCTTTGCCGCAACCAATGTGGAGCGACTGGCTGAACATGAATTACAAATGGCGATTCATCAAGGGGTCTATCATCAGGTAAAACGTATGTTGGCGGCAGTCGGAAACAAAGTTGAATCCTTACATCGTCAACAAATTGGACAACTTAAATTGCAAGATTTAGCTGAGGGTGAATGGATGTATTTGACTGAAACCCAAATCTGCGCAGCGAAAAATCAAATCAACTCTGAAGTAGCGGGCGAAGTCATTGCCATTTAAGCAAAGCCAAATTTTTATGGGCTAGGCACGTATATCCAAAAGCTGCTTTTGGTGATATTGAATCAATATAAACCAAAAGCATTCTTAATTTTACGCTTATCTATCGATTCGCCATTACACCCATTCAAAAGTTTATAAAAAGCAATGATAGGTTTGGAACTCGTTGTCCTTCACAAAACCCATTTGCTCATACAATGCTTGAGAGTGATAATTGGTTTTTTGCGTCTCTAAACTGATACGAATCGCATTGTCATGTCGTGCAAATAAAATCGCAGTATCAATTAACTGTTTCGCTGAACCTTGCCGACGATAAATCGGGGTGACATAGACATCATCTAAAATGTAATAACTTGAACATGCAACCGATGAAAAGCCTTTGTATAGCACCACAAATCCAGTAATTTGATCATCTTTAATGTGAATAAAAATCACACTTTCTTGATTGGAAAAACGTTGTTTGAGAAAGTTCAAAGACTGATTTGGGCTAGAAGATGCCCCATAGAATTGACGATATTCATCAAATAAGACAGATAATGTTTCTAAATCATCGGGCATTGCACGTCGGACGATCACAGTCTAGCTCCTTGCAGTTTTTATTGTATACAAGTGAGCTAAGCATAGATTGATGATTTATTGGAAAATAAAGTGTTTAAAATTGCGACACTGTTAACTTTTGTCAGTTATGCCTAGCTTTTGTCACTCTCGCCTAGCAGGGCATTGAGTTCAGCAAAGAAATCGTCATCGTCCATTTCACGATCTTGGGCTTGGTCGGATTGAGTTTGATCTTGTTTTAATTTTTTTAACTTCAGCAACTGTTCCATGTTAATGCTTTGGTTCTCAATCGCAAAAGGAATAGACTTGGTTAGCACCACTTGTTTAAAAAACAAACGCACTGCTTGCGCCGGTGTAATCCCCAACTGTTTAAACACCGCAAAAGCATGTTTCTTTTCGAGTGAGTCAAGTCGGACTTGATAAACTTCTGTTTTTCTCATGAATACAACCAAACGACTTATTGTTTAAGATGCTATTTTAATCAAACTCAACCAAAATTCAATGTTTTAACGATAAAATAGTGGTTGAGTGTCATTACAACGCAATTATAGTGTCAATACTTGCTCAGAACAAAAATGCATGTCTTGCACCGTCACAGGATCTTTAAAGTCAATTTCTTTCGCAAGCAGTTGCAAAGGCGCACTAAAATCATCAGGTGCTTTATGCGTTACTTGCGGGTAGAACGGGTCGTTTTTAATGGGGATTTCGAGGTGATTGAGATGAACACGCAGTTGGTGTTGCTTACCTGTAGATGGTTTGAGTTCATATAGCGCATAGGTCTGATTATGTTCTAACAGTTGAATATGCGTATGCGTATTCGGCTGACCCTCATACACTTGCATCGTGTAGAAAGGATTACCTTTATCCATGCGCAAGTGCAAATCAAGCGGGAAATTTAAATCGCGACAGTAACCCGCAATGGCATGATAAATTTTTTGAACTCTACGTTCAGCAAATAACTGCTGATACGCCCCTCGAGTTTCAACACGCTTTGAAAAAAGCACCACTCCAGCGGTTTCCCGATCTAAACGATGAATCGGTGTAAGTTCAGCATTACCTGTACTTTTCTTTAAACGAACCAATAAAGTTTCTTGTACATATTGTCCAGTTGGACTCATGGTTAAAAAGTGAGGCTTGTCGACCACCAGCAGATCATCATTTTCAAACAGAATTTTTTCTCGAAAAGGCACATGAATCTCATGGGCCAAAAACCGATAATAAAATAGATGTTGATTGGGGTGGTAACTGGAGTAAAGGCTGAGTTTTTGTCCGGATGAATCGAGAATCAAACCATCTTCAAAGCGTTGTTGCCATTCAAGTTTATCAATATGTTTGAAATGCTCAGATAAATATTCAAAAACGCTGTTTGGACATGGTTCACAATGGGGCAAAAACACTTTACTTGCCCCGACACCATCGATCATGGGCGGTTGAAAGCCTTGTATATTTGAGGAGTGATGCGTGTGATCTGATGCAGTGGATTCTGGGATGCGCGCAGTTTTTTGAAGAGAATGTTTAGACATGAAGGCCAAGTTTGAAACAGTGCATGAATGAAATATATTTGAGCAGTCTTCAATGAAAATGCCGTTCAACATAAGCGCGACATAGGTTTTCATCTATGGCAATGGTATCATAGTCCTTCGTTTGAATCATGTTGTGAGAGTTATGCAGTATTCATTTCAACTCAATTTGAATAATGAACAGGATACCCAAAAATTAGCGACATTTTTGGGGCAACATATTGCACAGGGCGTGATTTATCTGATCGGGGACTTAGGTGCGGGTAAAACGACCTTGACCCGTTATTGGTTGCAGAACTTAGGTCATCAAGGCGCCGTGAAAAGCCCGACTTACACCTTGGTTGAACCTTATAAAATCCAAGGTAAAGATGTATTTCACTTTGACTTATATCGCTTAAATGATCCTTATGAGCTTGAGTTAATGGGGATTCGTGATTATTTAGACATTGAAAACGCATTATTCTTATTTGAATGGCCATCGAAAGGTGGCGATGAAATTCCGCAAGCGAATGTGGTCATCAATATTGAAAAATCTGAACAAGATGATGTCCGTCAGGTGACATTGAATTTTGATTTATCCAGCTTTAACACCGCTTTAGAACAGTATTACCAAGGTTAATCTATGCAACGCGAAGAAATTAGTTCACGTCGAATTCATCATTTAAATCCTGCATTAGCCAATCAGATTGCAGCGGGTGAAGTGATTGAACGTCCTGCATCCGTGGTCAAAGAATTACTTGAAAATTCGATCGATGCAGGTGCGACTGAGCTGATTATTCGTGTAGAGCAAGGCGGCAGTACTTTAATCGAGATTATTGACAATGGTAAAGGCATACATCCTGAAGATTTGGCTTTGGCGGTGATGCGTCACGCCACCAGTAAAATTCAAACCTCAGAAGATTTACATGCTATTGTCAGCTTGGGTTTTCGGGGCGAGGCATTGGCGTCCATTGCTGCTGTATCGCGTTTAACCTTAATTAGCGCACAAGATGACTCAGGCATAGGGCATCAGGTTGAAGTCAATGGTACAGCGTTTGATCATCAAGAAATTCAACCCGTTGCCACACAACGTGGAACGCATATTCGAGTACAGGATTTATTTTTTAATGTGCCTGCTCGCCGTAAATTTTTAAAAAAGCCGACCACAGAATTTGGTCATATTGAAGAAATTGTGCGCCGTATGGCGTTGACACATTTTGATATTCGATTCGTATTAGAACACAATGGCAATATTCGTTTAAACCTACCCATTGCAGACAGTGGTGAGTTGCGTTTTCAGCGCGTGCAACAATTGCTTGGGCGTAACTTCACTGAAAATGCCTATTGGATCGATGCAGACAGTATCTCTATGCGTCTTTCAGGTTGGCTAGGTCATCCTTCGGATGCACGTGCGCAAGCCGATTTACAATATGTGTATGTGAATGGGCGAATTGTCAAAGACAAAACCATCTCTCATGCCTTGCGTATGGCCTATGAGGGTATTTTGCATGGTCACCAGCATTCAGCGTATTTATTATTTTTAGAAATTGATCCTGAAAATATTGATGTCAATGTACATCCGACCAAACATGAAATTCGTTTCTTAAATCAGCGTGAAGTGCATGAATTTGTACGTCATTATGCTAAAGAAACTTTATCTCAGTTTCAAACCGCATCAGCAGATTTAGCTTCAGCCATGAAAGTTAAAGATACAGCGCAAACTGACAAACCATCTATTCAACAACCCCGTTATCAAGAACAATTTCAGTTGCATAAAAACGCTTTAGATCAGCAGCCATCTTCAGTTTCGATGCAACACAATCAGTTAAAGCATGATGCACATGATCAAACAGATGCATTGCTGACGGATTTTAATAGCAGTCGACCGCAGTCGGTATCTTATACAGCACCATCGTCGTATCAAGCTTCAGGGCAGATGAGTAATGCACTCAAGTCTTATTTAGCCCCTTTGAAAGCGCAGCAAGATTTAGAACAAGGTGTTGCTGTAGAGCGTATTGCTGAAAAGGACGCTTTACAAAGTACTGCTACATCTAAAGTCGATGAATTTCCCCTTGGCGTTGCGATTGCACAATTACATGGTATTTACATCCTTGCACAGAATACGGAAGGGTTGATTATTGTCGATATGCATGCAGCGCATGAGCGAATATTGTTGCAACAAATGAAAATGGCGTGGGATAAACCTGAGTTTTGGATATCGCAACAGTTATTAATTCCAAAAGTGGTTTCAATTACCCGTATGCAGGCGATCCGTATTGAAGAACTCAAACCTCAATTAGAACGATTAGGTTTGGATATTGATCAATATGGTGATGAACAAGTGATTGTGCGTGGTGTGCCCGCCATTTTACATAAAGCGGATTTGGCAGCCTTAGTGAATGAATTGCTCAATGATTTAGATCCAAATGATCAAGCTCAGGCTTTACAGCAGAAACGCGATCAAATTTTAGCGGGTATGGCATGTCATGGTGCGGTGCGTGCGCATCGTTTACTCAGTTTGTCTGAGATGAATGCGTTACTGCGCCAAATGGAACAAACAGAATTTGCGAGTCAATGTAACCATGGTCGTCCAACTTGGCGTGCCTTTCCGTTGTCTCAATTAGATAAATTATTTGCTCGAGGAGAGTAGTTGTACATGTCAAATCAAATGCCTGTCATTAATTTAATGGGACCCACTGCAAGTGGTAAAACTGCATTGGCATGTGAACTCTATGATCGAGGCAATTTTGAAATTATTTCAGTCGATTCAGCACTGGTCTATCAAGATATGGACATCGGTTCAGCTAAACCGAGTAAAGAAGAGCAGGCACTTTATCCACATCATTTAATCGACATTATTACGCCATTGGAAGTCTATTCAGCCGCACAATTTGTCGATGACTCAACGAAGTTAATTGATCAAATTCACGCAAAAGGTAAAACGCCGATTTTGGTGGGCGGGACCATGCTGTATTTTAAAGCTCTGCTTGAAGGTCTTGCTGATAATTTGCCCAATGCTGATGAAAAAGTCCGTCAACACATTGAGCATGAAGCTGAACAAAACGGTTGGGAGTGGGTTTATGAAGAGTTAAAACGCGTCGATCCGCTGGCAGGTGAGCGTTTTAAAGTTTCAGATCGTCAACGGATTATTCGCGCACTTGAAGTGTACCGTTTAACGGGTCGTCCAATTACACAACTGCAATCAGAGCAACCTAAACAGACAGCATATCGTTACAATTTTCATAACTATGCTTTGCTGCCTGATCGGTTAGAATTACATGGACGAATTGAACAGCGTCTAAAAAAAATGTGGGAGATTGGATTTTTAAATGAAGTTGAGTCTCTGATTGAAAAATACAATTTAAACGAAAACCTTCCTTCTGCAAGATCAGTGGGTTACCGCCAAGCTTTAGATTTTCTTAAAAATAGTGACAGAAGTCACAAAAGCAAACTTGAAATGGAGGATAAAAGTTTATTTGCAACACGACAACTTGCAAAACGTCAATATACTTGGCTGCGTTCCTTGCAAGAAGCGCACACTTTTAAGACTTATTTAACGATAAAGCAAGCTCAAGAAGACTTGCGAAACTTACATGGATAAAGCAAAATTTAGCGACTGTCTTTTTATAAATTTTAATTGCAACATAAAGACAGTTTTTGCGCTGATTTTAAATTTTTTTTTGGAGTATAAAATGTCTAAAGGTCAAACTTTACAAGATCCGTTCTTAAATTCTCTCCGTAAAGAACGTATTCCTGTTTCTATCTTTCTTGTAAACGGTATCAAACTACAAGGTCATATCGAGTCTTTTGACCAATACGTTGTTTTATTAAAAAATACAGTAAGCCAAATGGTTTACAAACATGCGATTTCTACCGTTGTTCCTGCACGTAATCCACGCCCTGCTGGTGCACCTGCTGGCGCGCCTGCTGCTGGTCAAGGTGGCTTCGGTGGTCAAGGTGGCTTCGGTGGTCAAGGTGGCTTCGGTGGTCAAGGTGGCTTCGGTGGTCAAGGTGGCTTCGGTAGTCAAGGCGGCTTCGGTGGTCAACAAGGTGGTTTTGGCGGTCAACAAGGTGGTTTTGGTGGTCAAGGTTTTGGCGGTCAAGGTGGCTTCGGTGCTCAAGGTGGTTTCGGTGCTCCGTCTACACCTAGCTTTGATGGCGAACCAAAATTTGATGACGCTCAAGAAGACGAAAACAATCGTTAATTGATTGTTGATCACTCAATCCTTAAAGATTGTTGAAAAGACGCCCAATGGGCGTCTTTTTTTATTGTTGATGTATGAGTGATTGTCAAACATTAAAAAAGCCCACATCAGTGGACTTTTTTTAGCAAACGAAAAATTACTGTTGTTTTAAAGCAGGATCTTTTATTTCAACATAGGTGTTGGCCTTCAGTTCACGTAACCAACTATCAAGCTCTGCATCAAATTGACGTTCACCTAAAATTTGGCGCGCCATACGACGTTGATATTCTTTGGTCATGTCTTGTTGACGTGTATCGGTTACTTCTAAGATATGCCAACCAAATTGGCTTTCAAAAGGTTGACTGACTTTACCGACAGGGGAGCTTTGCATCACTTTATCAAACTCTGGCACCATCATGCCAGGTGTAACCCAACCTAAACTACCGCCATCACGTGCTGAGCCGGGATCGTTTGAGTAGGTTGCCGCAAAGGTACTGAAATCTCCACCCGCATTGATTCGGTTATAAATATTTTCAATGGTTTGTTTAGCGCTTTCAGGGGTTACCACTTCTGATGTTTTAATCAAAATGTGACGTGCTTTAAACTGAGGCACCAACGCTTTTTGATCATTAGATTTGCGATCAACCAACTTTAATACATGTACACCATCTTGCGCAGTGATTAATTCAGTGGTTTGACCCACATCAATTACACTGACACGTGCTGAAAGTTCAGTCGGGATGTCAGACAGTGAGCGATAGCCCATATCTGCACCATCCACTTTGATTTTACCTTTGCTGAACTGTTTCTCTAAACTTTTGACGTCGTTGTTATGTGCAAGTGCTGCTTTAATCTCTTTTGCAGTACTATTTAGCTCAGATGCTGAAGCTTCACCTGAAATACGCATATGCAGTACATGTGCTTGACCGCCAATCGCAGCTTGACCTTCGGGTGATTTTAGAAAGTTATCAACATCTTGGTCACTGATTTTAATCCGTGACATGACTTGTTGTTGGCGTAGGCGTTGAATCAGTAAATCATCTGCCACACGTTCTCGTAAGGTTTCATACGTTCCCGGAGCGATTTTATCGAGCTTTTGTTGAAAAGCTTCTAAGCTTTTAGCACCGGATTGATTTGCGACTTTTAATACCGCTTCATTCAAACTTTTTTCATCAGCTTGAATCGCATAGCGTTTAACTTGTTCGAGCTGTGCATTTTGGATAATCAGTTGGTTTAAAATTTGAGCCTGAAGAATATTCAGCGGAGGTGCTTCTTTTTTTTGTGCTTGTAATTGATGTTGAGCTTCAGCCACACTTTGGTCTAATTCACTTTGAAGAATTGCACTTTTACCTACGATCGCAACGACACGGTCGCTTACAGCAAAAGCTTGCACTGATGAAAACATCATCAGTGCAAGTGCTGTTGTTTTAAAAATTTGTTTTAAATTTCTTTTCTTCATTAATTCGTCCAATTTTGATTAACTTTATTAAATCCTAAAATGCGATCTTCTAATAGATTGCTAAGTTTACTGTTTAGACCACCCAATCCCTTTAAGGTGAATTCGACCATCACGTTACGACGTGGTTTAAAGTCGGCACTGTTGACATCATCGAGGTCATTATAGTGAGAGCGACCATAAACAGTCACACCCCAACAGCAAGATTCATAATTGACACCCAATAAAAATTCACGGGCAATACTGTTGTCCATATCATATTGAACATGACCCAATACACGCCAGTTGTCTTTTACAGGTTTAATGAAAGACGCTGTAATCTGATCGTATTTTTCTTGACGATCGGTTAACTCATTTCGGTAGAAATAACCGAGGTTGTATAAGCTGCCATGATCGGTGTTGTAATACACTTGGAAGTCACGTTGTGCTGTATCGCCATTTGACATCCACATGGAATTGGCATTCACAGTGATATTATCAGAAAGTTGGCTCGATAAGCTGACTACAGGACCGGTACGATCTTCAGTGTTGTATCTATCTGTACGGCTACTGTTTAAAGTGACTTTACGATCACTAAAGTAGTAACTTTGTCCCACACTGGCTTTTAAACGTTCTAAGCCAACGGTGTCGAATAAGCTATAACTCACACCAAGTGATAAGAAGTCGTTATCTTCTAAACGGTCATGACCATAGAAACGTTTGGCATTAAACAACTGATCATAGTTGAGTGATGCTGCTGATGAGTCAAAGTTTGGTGTATTGTCTTGGTTTTTATAAGGTGCATAGGCATAGAATGCACGCGGGGTAATCGTTTGAAGGAATTTACCTTCTTTTTCAAAGATTAAACCCGTATCTAAAGTAAATTGGGGTACAACCACCGAGGTGCTTTTTGAATTTGCACTAAAGTTGTTTGGATTGCTTGGGTCGGTTTGATCAACAATGTCTTGGTCATAGCTGGTATGTAAACTACGAACGGATGCTTCAGGAATCACAAAGCCCCAAGGTTTACGGAAGTTATAACGTGCTGCAAACTCATTATAAAAACGCGTACCATTGGGCTCTGCATGATCCTTACGAGGATCTAAACCATCGAAATCATTAATCGTTTTTTTGAAATAAGCAGTATCGTTGTTAAATTCATATTCAAAACCTTGAACATCACCACCAACGTAGTTGACCAATAGTTGTGGTAAACGACCATAAGGGCGATCTACATCGTCTACTTCACGATTTAAGGTTTGGAAATCTTCAGCTTTAAGTTTAGCGGTGAGTCCAGGAATGCCGTGCGCATAATTGATCTCCCAAGCACGGCGTTGGTTCATTCGAACACGTTCTGAAGGGTCATCGCCTAAATCATTATAATAATCTTTGTCTGAGATATAGTTATAATCAACATTGGTCGACCACTGATCATTAATTTGCCATTCATGTAATAAATGGAATTCAGAACGATCTTCATTGTTCATGCGCGAGTCAGACGGTAAGTATCCGCCCCACATGATGCCTTTACCGTAATTTTCTGTTAAATAACGGAATTGACCTTCTGCCATCATGCCACGTCCACCTAAGAAACGCGGCGCAATGATGGCATCATAATTCGGTGCTAAATTTAAATAAACAGGAACTGTTAAATCTAGACCCCCGTTATTGTTCCAGCCCAGCGAAGGGTTCACGATCCCGGAGATTCGACGATTATCTGTCGGGAAATTGAAATAAGGCACAGCAAGCACAGGCTTGTCTTTGATATAAAGTTTAGTCCCTTTTGTTGTTCCTCGACCTGAATCTTGATCAATTTTAATTTCATCCGCTTGGATGTGCCAAATCGGCTTTTCTTCAGGCGGGCAGGTGCTATAGGTGGCATTTTTAAGTACTAAAACGCTTGGGGAAGTACGTTCAATGCGGTCGGCATGACCATGACCATTGGTCCCTTCAGAGATATAGTAGCTGTTATTTAATTCGCCGGTTTGTGTTTGTAAGTTGTAGTTAATTTCATCACTTTGAGCGATTAAACCCGACTGTGCCATTTGCACATTGCCTTTGGCTCTGGCGTGGGTCTGAGTTTTGTCGATGGTGACGCTATCGGCTTTCACCATTCGACCGGCTTGATCAATGACTACATTGCCTTGCAGGGTTGAGTCACCGTTCGGGTTGTAATAACCATCATCTGCGGTAATCACAGACGTGGTTTTTTCAGGATCTGCAGCCTTGGTTTCTGGGCTAATCGGCGTAATCCAAGAGTTTTGGCAGTATTTTGCGAAAGCAGCATTGCTGTTACGTTGACGCACTTCAGGGGCGTCATTACTCACATAATACTGTTTGAAGAATTTTTGACCAGGGTAACTTTCATTCACCACTGATTTAAGCTTTTGATTGTCAACGTCACTAGCAGGCTGGATGGATTCGGCATAGCTTGATACGGTGCTTCCGCAAAGTAATGTCAATATAGCAGTCGCTAAAGGATTGAATTTAAACTGATGCTTCATTTCTCTCACTAACCCAGTTTTGCAGATCGCAATTATTTACTGCTACATGATAGAGAAAAAACTGATTAGTGGCTACACTTAGTGCTTTAAATATTCAGCCTGTACTAGAATTTATAGCTAATGAATACACAACGTGAAAACTTAATCCAAGCATGGATTGCATCTGTACTTCAATCTGAGCAATTTGAAATCAATTTTCTTGCAGGGGACGCAAGTTTTCGTCGCTACGCACGTATTAAACTTAATAATAAAACCTATATGCTCATGGACGCGCCACCTGAAAAAGAAGATTGTGCTCCCTTTGTTATGATTGATGAATTTTTTGATCAACACGGTGTGCGTGTACCGCATATCATTGCCAAAAATCTAGAACAGGGTTTTCTGTTGTTAGAGGATTTTGGTGATGTGGTGTTGTCTACTTTACTAAATGAACAAACGGTTGATGCACATTACAGCCAAAGTTTTAAACAGTTGATTCAATTGCAATCGATTGATGGTTCAGCACAGTTGCCTGCTTATTCCTATGAAAAATTAATCAGTGAAATGGAGTTGCTGACGGATTGGTTATTGCCATCGTTACATATTCAGCCTACGTCAGAGCAATCCGCTTTAATCAAACGCACATTCGCTATTCTTGCCAATGCAGCAGTGGCACAACCGCAAGTGATTGTGCATCGTGATTTTCATAGTCGTAATCTGATGATTATTGAAGGTGAACAAGAGCAAGGTGTGATTGATTTTCAAGATGCGGTGATTGGTGCGGATACCTATGATTTGATTTCAATCACCCGTGATGCCTACGTGCAGTGGAATGCCGATCGAGTCTATACATGGTTTAAGCAGTTCTATGACCTGTTGCCTGACACTGCAAAACAAGACCGTGATTTTGAGCAATTTAAAAAAGATGCGGATCTCATGGCGATTCAGCGCCATATTAAAATTCTCGGGATTTTTGTACGTTTGTTTGAACGAGATGGGAAGTCAGGTTACCTCAAAGATTTACCCCGCGTGATGTGGTATTTGCTTGAGGAAAGTAAACCCTACGCTGAACTTGCACCATTTATGCAGTTCATTCGTGAAACGGTATTGCCAAAATTTGAAGAAAAATTTGGTCGTTACGAGGTGGTTGCATAATGAAAGCCATGATTCTTGCTGCAGGCTTGGGTAATCGGATGCGTCCACTGACGCTGTATACACCAAAGCCGCTTTTAGAAGTGGGCGGAAAACCGCTTATTGTTTGGCATATTGAAAAGCTTAAACAGATCGGGGTGACTGAGATTGTCATTAACTCAGCTTGGCTTGCAGATAAACTCATTGGTAGCTTGGGCGAAGGTTCTCAATTTGGTGTACGGATTTTATGGACACGTGAAGAAGAGGGGTTGGAAACCGCAGGGGGCATTATTAACGCATTACCACTTTTAGGTACAGAACCTTTTATTTTGGTAAATGGTGATGTGTGGACCACCATGGATTTTGCGCCCCTGTTAAATGTAGATTTACAGCAGGATTTGGCACATTTGATCTTTGTGCCGAATCCCCAACAACATCCCAAAGGTGATTTTACTTTGCTTGGTGGTCGTGCTTATACATTCGATCAAGACAAGCAAGGCGAAAACCTGACCTATAGCGGTGTTGCAGTGATTCATCCCAAAATGTTTGATGGGCTGGATGCGGGCAAGCGTCCACTTGCACCACTGCTCAAGCAAGCTATGCTAGAGGGTAAAATCTCGGCTGAAAAAATGCAAGGTGAGTGGGTGGATGTTGGAACGCCTGAACGATTGACTAAACTAGATTTGCAAATTCGTGAGGGCTTCTTTGCCTAACTGTGTAAAGACTAAGCATTAAATGATGTTCCACGGAGCATAAATGGGTATACTTTGGTTTAAATTTTACTAAGATGTTACCCGTTTATGCATCCTTTTTTTCAAGACTTACAACAAGGTAGTCAAAAACTTGGTTTAACACTAAGTGATGAGGCGCTTAATTTATTACTCAAGTATCAAGATGCGTTGGTCTTGTGGAATAAAGCATATAACTTAACAGCGATTCGTGATCCGAAAGAAATGTTGGTAAAACATTTATTGGATAGTTTAAGTATTTTGAAAGACTTACCAGAAGGTCGTTTGCTTGATATTGGTACAGGCGGTGGTATGCCGGGCATGATCATTGCGCTTTGTCAGCCTGAACGTCAATGTGTATTGCTAGATTCGAACGGTAAAAAGATTCGTTTTTTAAAGCAGTTTATTGCAGATTTAAAACTCAAAAATGTGGTTGCCGTGCAAACCCGTGTTGAAAATGTCGACAGTATCAATGAGCTGGGCAAGTTTGACGTGATTACCAGTCGCGCATTTGCATCATTGACTGACTTTATTGCGGCTTCACGCCCATTTATGCATGAAAACAGTATCATTGCCTCGATGAAAGGATTAATTCCTGAAGAAGAAGTTGAGCAACATAAAAATGAATTTAGTTGCGAGATTATTGCTTTAACTGTTCCACGGTTAGATGAACAACGCCATTTACTTTTATTAAAACAGATTTAAAAATTTCAAGGATTGGGGTTTAACATGGCTCAAATTATTGCTATCGCGAACCAAAAAGGTGGCGTGGGTAAGACGACGACTGCAGTAAATTTAGCAGCATCGTTGGCGGTACTGAAAAAGCGTGTGTTATTGGTGGATATGGATTCTCAAGGGAATGCTACCATGGGCTCGGGAATTCAGAAGAATGATTTGCTGTATTCAGTAACGGATGTGTTATTGGGCGAAGTCCCTATTCAGACCGCCATTATGAAAGCTGAAGTCGGTTATCGTGTTTTGGGGGCTAACCGTGATTTAGCAGGGGTTGAACTGGCGATTGCGGATCAAGAAGGTCGTGAGTTCATTCTGCGTGAAGCACTCAAAGAAATTGAACAGGACTTTGATTATATTATTGTGGATTGTGCTCCGAGTCTGAGTTTAATCACCATTAATGCGATGTCGGCTGTGAATGGTGTGATTATTCCAATGCAATGTGAATATTATGCACTCGAAGGTTTAGCTGATTTGACCCAGACCATCGATCGTATTCAGCAAGCACTTAATCCTGATTTGGAAATTATCGGTGTACTACGCACCATGTATGATGCCCGCAATGCATTGACCCGTGATGTGTCGGATGAATTAGAACAATATTTTGGTAAAAAACTTTATACCACGGTCATTCCACGTAATGTGCGCTTAGCAGAAGCGCCTGCACACGGGTTGCCGATTATTTATTTTGAAAAAAGTTCAAAGGGTGCAGTAGCCTATTTAAACCTAGCTGCTGAAGTGTTAAAAAAAACCAGAGTAAAAAAGGGAAGTAAGGCATGACCGTTAAAAAAAGAGGCCTAGCAAAAAGTCGTGGCTTGGATGCATTGTTAGGTTCTATTCAAAAAGAAAAATTACAATTAGAAGTCCAAGCTTTAGATCACGGTCAACTTAAACAAATTGATGTGAAATTATTAAAGCGTGGTAATTATCAGCCACGTCGTTTTATTCATGAAGAAGATTTACAAGAGCTTGCTGCATCGATTAAGAAACACGGGGTGATGCAACCGATTGTGATTCGTCCGATTGAAGATGATGTTCATCGTTATGAGATTATTGCAGGTGAGCGTCGTTGGCGTGCTGCGCAAATTGCAGGATTGAAAGAAGTTCCTGCCATTGTTCGCGATTTAACAGATCAAGTGGCGATTGCATTGGCATTGATTGAGAATATTCAACGTCAAGATTTGAACCCGATTGATCAAGCGATGGCTTTGCAGCGTTTCCATGAAGAGTTTGGTTTGAGTCATCAAGAAATTGCTGAAACTGTGGGTAAGGCGCGCACGACAGTGAGTAACTTATTGCGTTTACTGAGTCTTGCTGATCCAATCAAAGATCATATTCAACGTGGTCAATTGGATATGGGGCATGCCCGTGCGATTTTAACCTTAAAAGAAAAAGAGCAGATTCAAATTGCCAAAGTGGTGATTGAAAAGAGTTTATCGGTTCGTCAAACTGAGCAGCTGGTGCGCGAATTTAATACACCAAAGCAAGATAAACCCAAAGAGCGTATATCTTCAGATTTGGATCAATTGACACAGCGACTTTCAGAGCGTTTTAGTGCTAATGTAAAAATTGATCACAATCAGCAAGGTAAGGGTAAATTGGTGATCCATTACCATTCATTGGATGAATTGGATGGAATTTTAAATATTTGTCTGGCTGAAAACAGTTAATATCGGTTTTAAATCGACGCTCGTTTGAAATGGAATAAAACGAGCGTTTCAATAGGATTGCGATTCACTTTTTTTAATTTTGGGGAATTAAAAATGTGGGAATTGGTGAAAGCAGGCGGTTGGCTGATGCTGCCGCTGTTGTTGTGTTCGATTTTTATGTTGGCGATTGCCATCGAGCGTTTTATTCGGTTAAAGCGAAACTTGGTGTTGCCTACTCAGCTGATGATGAGTAAGTCACAACCGTCATCGGAGGTGCTGAAAGCCTTACAGCAAAATTCGGCGCTTGAAAAAACCAGTTTAGGCGCCATTTTAAAAGATGGTTTAGATGCCTATGCGCAAGGCGAAGCATTTGCTCGAGCGCAAATGGAAGCGACTGCTTCTCGTGAAATTGGTTTCTTAGAAAAGAATATCAATTTTTTAGGCACTTTGAGTGCAGTTGCGCCGTTACTTGGACTTTTAGGTACGGTGCTTGGGATTATTGAATCATTTTTAGGTATGGATTTGGGTTCAGGCTCCAATCCCACCATGATGATTCCAGGCTTGTCGAAGGCTTTGATTACAACGGCAGCAGGCATGGTAGTGGCGATTCCTGCCTTATTTGCTTTTCGTTATTTTCAGCGCCTTGTGCAAGAATATGTGGCTGAGCTTGAACAGCAGTCGACTTTATTTCATGCAGCATTCTTTTATCAAAACCCAACGGATGCCAAACAGCAAAACGTGGGTTAATTGAGGAAATGCTTTGATGAAATTTAAGCGTCGTCAAGTGGAAGAGATTTACATTAACTTAACGCCAATGATTGACTGCATTTTGTTTATCTTGGTAATTTTGTTATTAACCACGACTTTTCAACAGCAAAGTCGTTTGAATTTGAGTTTACCTGATGCTCAAGGGGTTCCACCAAAAGAGTTCGATCATAAGATTGAGGTCATGGTAGACTCTAGCGGGCATTATGCTGTGAATGGACAGGCTTTATCTTCTAAAGAATTGCCTGATTTAAGCACAGCAATTAAGCAAGCGGCGAATGATCGTCGGGACTTGATGTTTGTGATTGCAGCCGATTCTGCGGCCACGCATCAAGATGTGATACGTGTGATGGATGTTGCAGGTCAATTGGGCTTTGTGAACATTAATATTAGTACCAAGGTACCCACTAGAGGCTATTAGTGAATCAAGATTTTAAAATTTATTGGCGTCTACTTAGCTATCTCAAACCCTTTTGGGGGATTGCAATTCTTGTGTTTATTGGTTTTGCGATCAATGCGGCAACGGAAGTTGCGGTGGCTGAAGTGCTTAAACGTATTATTAATGCGATTCAGCTCAAAGACCGAAATTTTACAAGTCTATTTCCTTTGGTGGTCATCGCACTGATGTTCTTCCGAGGCTTGGGTTCATTTGTCGGGGGCTACTATACCGCCGTCATTTCACGAAACTTGGTGTTTAATATTCGCCAAGAAGTCTTTGCCAAACTGTTGAAATTGCCATCGCAATACTATTTAGACAATACCAGCGGTCATATTACTGCCAAAATTATGTACAACGTGGAGCAATTGACTGCGGCATCGTCAGAATCATTGCGTACATTGGTCCAACAAGGTTTGATTACTTTGGGCTTATTGGGTTTCTTGCTGTATACCAATTGGCGCTTAACTTTTTGTATTTTGATTTTTGGCCCATTGATTGGTGTGCTGATTCGTAAAGCAGCCAAGCGTATGCGTAAATTGTCTTCACAAGTGCAAGACACCATGGGTGATGTCAATCACGTGGTGCAAGAAACGGTGAATGGTAATTTGGTGGTGAAAAGCTTTGGTGGTGGAACCTATGAGCAAGAGCGCTTTCGTGCAACATCGCAAGAGAATTTACGCCGTGGTTTAAAAATGGTGGTGGTTCAGCAAATGAATAGCCCTGTAGTGCAATTGATTATGTCAATTGCACTCAGTGTGGTGATTTGGATTGCGCTGCGCCCTGAAATTTTAGGTGATGTGACCGCAGGTGAGTTTGTGGCCTATATTACTGCTGCCGGGATGCTAAGCAAACCGATTAAAGCCTTAACCGATATCAATGAAAAATTACAACGCGGTATGGCGGCAGCACACTCTGTGTTTGAATTGCTGGATATGCCTGAAGAAGTCAACAAAGGCACTTTAACGCCGAACTTAAAAGGTGATATTGAATTTGATCATGTCAATTTGACTTATCCTGATGGTTTGCATGCCATTCAAGATTTTAGTTTGTCTGTCAAAGCAGGTGAAACGGTCGCTTTGGTGGGTCGCTCAGGCGCAGGTAAATCATCTTTGGTCAATCTACTGGTGCGCTTCCAAGAGGCGTCATCAGGACATATCCGTTTCGATGGGATTGATATTCAAGACATCGAAGCCTCCGCACTACGTATGCAAATTTCTATGGTCAATCAACAGGTGGTGTTGTTTAACCGCACCGTACGTGAAAACATTGCCTATGGTCAGCTAGAAAATGCCACCGATGATCAAATTATTGCCGCTGCCAAAGCTGCCTATGCGCACGATTTTATTATGAGTTTGCCAAAGGGTTATGATACACCTTTGGGTGCGCAAGGTTTGAATTTGTCGGGCGGTCAGCGTCAACGCATTGCGATTGCACGTGCGATTTTGAAAGATGCGCCGATTTTAATTCTAGATGAAGCCACCAGTGCCTTAGATAATGAGTCTGAATACTTTATTCAACGTGCATTCGATGCGGCCATGCAAGATCGTACCACCATTGTGATTGCACACCGTTTATCCACCATTGAAAATGCAGACCGTATTGTGGTGATGGATCAAGGGCGTATTGTTGAGCAAGGCACACATAACTCCTTGTTAGAGCAACGTGGTGCATATTATCAACTTCATCAACGTAATTTTGAGGAGTAATGCCGATGTCACTTGCGCAAAACATTCAAAATGCTTGGAATCGAAAAGCCAAGTGGTTGATCGTATTGCGTCCATTGTCATGGCTTTATCAAACCGGTTTTGCGCTGAATAAAAAACTCTATCAATCTGGTGTGAAGCAATGTTATACCGCACCCGTGCCGGTGATGATTATTGGTAATATCACGGTAGGGGGCAGTGGTAAAACGCCATTGTTGATTCAATTGGTGAAGTATTTACAAGAAAAAAATATTCGAGTCGGTGTGATTAGTCGTGGCTATGGGGGCAAAGGACCCTTTCCAGCATCAGTGACTTTGGAATCTGTGCCTGAAACGGTCGGTGATGAGCCTTGTTTGATTGTGCAATCGACTGGCGTGCCGATGGTGGTGGGTTCCAACCGCCAAGCCAGTATAGAGTTACTATTACAGCAGTATGATTTAGATCTGATTATCAGTGATGATGGTTTGCAGCACTGGGCTTTAGATCGTCAGATTGAATGGATTGTCTTGGATCAAAACCGCGGTTTAGGCAATCAAAAATTATTGCCCGAAGGTTATTTGCGAGAGCCTGTAGATCGTTTATCACAAAGCACTGTGATTGAACATGCAGCGCATCCAAGCTCCGATTTGCATATGCATTTGCAAGTGGCGCAGCCCTATTTGCTGAATCCTACATTTGATCAGGCTGACATTTTTGATCCTCAACTGGATTATTATGCAGTGGTCGGCATTGGCTTCCCACAACGCTTTTATACGACGTTAGAGAGTATTGGGCTGAAGCATTTTCAATGTCATGAATTTCCCGATCATTATGATTATGAAATCGACGATATTCAGTTTGAAGACAACAATTCGATTATTACCACTGAAAAAGATGCAGTTAAACTTTTACCCTTACTCAAAAAACATCCGGATTTTCGTCGTGAAATTTGGGTGGTGCCTGTAGAAGCCGTGTTGTCTACTGCATGTTATACGTTATTGGATCAGCAGTTGGCTGAATTGGGTATTCTACCGAGCGTTTAGGAAAGATTAATGAAACATATTGTGATCCCGGCACGTTTTGCCAGTTCTCGTTTACCCGGCAAACCCTTGTTGGACATTCATGGTCGTCCGATGATTTTGCGTGTGGTGGATCAGGCCCGTAAAGTCGAGGGTTTTGACGATTTATGTGTGGCCACAGACGATGCACGTATTGCTGAAGTATGTCGTGCTGAAGGCGTAGATGTGGTAATGACCAATCCCAATCATCCCTCAGGCACCGATCGTTTAAGCGAAGTTGCTCAAATTAAAGGTTGGGATGCCCATGATATTATTGTTAATGTTCAGGGTGATGAACCTTTGTTGCCTGCACAATTGGTACAACAAGTGGCTGAGTTGCTTGAGCAAAAACCACAGTGTTCCATGTCTACCTTATGCGAATCGATTCATCACATTGAAGAGTTTCAGCGGGACAGCATTGTGAAAGTGGTGATGTCTCAATTGAATGAGGCGCTGTATTTTAGTCGTGCCACCATTCCTTATGACCGTGATGGTGCAAAACATGAAACGCCACAATTACATACACAAGCCTATCGTCATCTTGGCTTATATGCGTATCGTGTGAAATTGTTGCAAGAGTATGTGACTTGGGACATGGGGCATTTGGAGAAGTTGGAAAGCCTTGAACAACTACGTGTGTTGGAAAATGGACACCGCATTGCCATTGCTGTTGCACAAGTCAACTTGCCCCCAGGTGTGGATACGCAAGCCGATTTAGATCGTTTAAATGCTATGGATGTATCGAATTTTGCTTAAGCCACGATTTAAATTCTGTTTTATGATTGATAAGAAGATGGTATGAACGATCTTCATCACGCACAAGTGTATCCTTGGCAACAACAGGTTTGGGAAACGCTGACGCAGCGTTTTCCTAAAATTGCACATGGTATTTTGTTATACGGCAAACAGGGCTGTGGAAAGCAGGCCTTTACCCAGCATTTAGTGGCTTGGCTACTGTGTTTAAATAAGCAATCGCAGAGTGCTTGTGGTGAATGTAGCAGTTGTCTGTGGTTAAAATCGGATACGCATCCAAATTATGTCTACATTTCAACAGATGAAGACAATAAAAAGCAAAATGCCAAAATCAAAATTGAAAAGATTCGAGATCTGCAACCTTTTGTACAGCAAACGGTAGAAGGTTGGCGAGTGATTGTGATTGATCCGGCTGAGGCCTTAAATATTGCATCCTCCAATGCGTTGTTGAAAACCTTAGAAGAGCCGGGTGAGCGGGTAATTATCATCTTGATTGCAGATCATTATTTGAAGTTACCTGCAACCATCCGTAGTCGTTTGCAGCATTTTGCTCTAGATCGCGTATCAGCGTCACAAGCGCATGATTATCTGCAAAGCCATTTAGATCAAGCGCTACATCCCCAGATTCCTTTGTTGATGGCATTGTCCAATGATATGCCTTTACAAGCAATTGAATTGGCACAGTCTGAATGGTTCAAACGGCGTCATGATTTTCTGCAGGATTGGCAGAAATTGGTCATGCAAAAAAGTATGCCGATGCACTATGCGACCCGATGGAGCAAAGAGCTGAGTTTTAGTGATTTCGTGGTGATGTTTGAATACTTGTTGTCTGATATCATCTGTGTCAAGCTGAATCAACAGAGCAAAAATACTGATTTGGATTTCACAAATATTTCAACCCAATACAGTCTGGAAGTATTGTTTGATCTCTATACTGAAATTCAACATTTCAAACAATTGGTTGAACAAAATGTGCAAACCAATTTGGTCATGGATCAGTTGTTTATAAAATTAATGAATGTGTCTTAAATTAAGAATAATAGGGGAATAATCATGCAGCCACCTCGTATGGGCGGGTTATTACAGGCCAATATTTCGGATCGTGCCACTTTGCAAGCCAGTTATATGCCTTATGTACAGGGCGGGGGCTTATTTATTTCTTCTAAGCAAGACGTGAAAATGGGGGAAGAAGTCTTTGTTTTGGCAACCTTGCCAAATCAATCACAAAAAATTCCATTAACCGGTAAAGTGATTTGGATTTCTTATAAGCAGACCGGGATGAAGCCACAGGGCTTTGCCATCCAATTATCCGGTGAAAAAGGCAACTATTATCGTATGGAAGCTGAAAAACTTCTCGCGGGGAGTATGTCTTCAGACCTTCCTAGTTTTACAATGTAGTTCCAGAATTGCAAAACGTATAGGTGTTGCTGTGTTTGTCGATACACATTGTCATTTAACCATGCTGAATTTAGATCCTTATGATGGAAATCTAGATCTTGCGATTCAACAGGCCCGTGATGCAGGTGTCTCTAAAATGATGGGCATCTCTGTCGATTTAGATGATCACATCGCCTTGTCTGAAATTGCTGCGCGTCATGCCGATGTAGGGTATAGCGTTGGGGTGCATCCCTGTGAAGACCCTGCCATGATGCAACGTGCTAGCGTGGAAAAACTGGTTGAACTGGCGCAGTCTGAAAAAGTCTGGGCAATTGGTGAAACGGGATTGGATTATTTCCACAGTACTGATTTTGTCGAGGAGCAGAAAGCCTGTTTTGAACGTCATATTCAAGCGTCCAAAATAGTCAAGAAACCTGTGGTGGTGCATACCCGTTCGTCTAAGACAGATACGATTGATATCATCCGTGCCGAACAGTCGAGCCATGGGATTTTGCATTGCTTTACTGAAGATTGGGAAACTGCAAAAGCGGTATTGGACTGTGGCTATTACATTTCATTTTCAGGTATTGTTTCTTTTAAAAATGCGCAAGACTTAAGAGATGTGGCAAAGCAGGTGCCGCTCGATCGCATATTGATTGAAACCGACAGTCCTTATTTGGCGCCAATGCCCTATAGAGGAAAGTCTAACGAGCCAAAGTATGTTCCTTATGTAGCCAAAGCCTTAAGTGATGTATATGATAAGTCTCTCGAAGAGATTGCGTTCATCACCACGCAGAATTTTGAAAATCTTCTTCGTCAGCAGTAAAAAAGTTTAAACGGATATAATAGAAAGAAGAGAGTTTATAGAGTGAAGATGGATCGTCAGGCTCAGTTTAGAGCGAGAGAAGCATTAATTTTTCAGGTAGCTGAACAACTTCTTCTAGAAAATGGTGAGTCAGGTATGACTTTGGATGCGCTTGCAGCCGAGTTGGATTTGGCCAAAGGCACGCTCTATAAACATTTCCAAAGTAAAGATGAGCTCTACATGCTGCTGATTATACGTAATGAGCGCATGTTGTTAGAAATGGTGCAAGATACCGATAAAGTGTTTCAGGAGCACTTGGCATTTTTTATGTTGCACCATTTGCATCATCCTGAACGTACCGTGTTGTTTCATCAAATTGAAGAGCGTTTATCCACCACGGGTGTCGGCATCAATCATTTGTTTAGTGAAATGTATCAGGTGCGTAAAAGCCGCTTACGTTTGATTATTCGAATGACGGAACGTTATTTGCAAGACATAAACAGCGGCATGTGCTCACGTGATTATTTAGCCTCAATCTGGTCGATTACCCATGGCGGCGCAGCGATTTTGAATTCGAGTTTCTATCAACGTTATTTAGGCTGTCGTGACACCTTGCGGGTTGCGCTGATTGATCAGGCCTTGATGTTGCCTAAGCAAGTTGCGCCTGTGGTTCAAGTGGCTTAATTAATGAATACCGCACAATCATCTTCGCATCAGTTCGGATTTACTTTAATTGAACTGATGGTGGTGATTGTGATTATAGGTATCCTTGCTTCATTGATCGTGATGAATATCGGTGGTATTGATCAACGTAAAGCCATGCAAGCGCGTGAAATCTTGATCATGGATTTAAAGCGCATCAATCGTGAAGCCAATGATCAATCTCGAATCTTGGCATTGGTCACTCAGAGCGCAACCGATGTCGCACCTTTTCAATATCGCATTGACGAATATCAACGGCCCCAATCTCAAGCCAATGCAATGGGGCAAGCTCAACCCGATCTTTTTGCTTCACAGAAACCAAGTCAAAGGCAGACTTGGATACCTATAGCAGATCAAAAAGCTCAGGCACTTCCTGATCGGGTGTCCTTTAGTGTTGAAGCTCAGTCTTATGATTTTAAAAATGCCAATAATGCCGAGCTGTTGGGTGCAAATGCACCGAAATTGATATGGCTCGGCAATGGCGAAGTTAAACCGGTCAGTATTCAAATGTACTATGATCAAAAACCGGTCGGTGAGCTGATTCAGGTCGATTATTTGGGGAAAGTGATCGATGAGAACTAGCGATTCAAGCAAAGTGATATCATTACGCATATCAGGACTAGCCTTCGATCTTGTAACACGATCGAGCAGTGTTGAATGGTGTCAATCGAAACATAGTTTCTCATCTTGCACTCGGGAAAAACGATGTTCTAACCATTCTCGCATCTCAGGCATAGCCTTCGATCTTGCGACACGATCGAGCAGTGGTGAATTGTGTCATTCGAAACACAGTTTCTCATCTTGCACTCGGGCAAAACAATGTTTTGCTCATCCTCGTTCAGGATTTACTCTAATAGAAGTGGTGGTGGCATTGGCGATCTTTGCTGTCGCAGCCATGGCTTTAACCAAGGTCGCCATGCAATATACCCAGTCCACAGCCAATGCCATTTTAAGAACCAAGGCGCAATTTGTGGCTCAAAATGAAATTGCCCAGATGGAGATTAATGGTGAGTGGCTAGAGGGAACGCAGTCTAAACAAATTACGGCACAAGGTGAAACCTGGCAAATCGACAAGCGCGCAGAATCGACCATCAGCCCCAAAGTTCAAAAAATTGAAATACAGATCAGCTTATTTAACACAGAATTGGGCAAGGTGGAGTCTGGTGTAAGTAATATGGTGTTTTATAACCACCCTATATCTAATGCTTCATCATAAAAATATCCTCTCATGATTTTCTGTAATGGACTGTGAATCAACTGCATGAAGCAAAACCTAAAAAATAAAGCCGGATTGCCATTTAAAACCAAAGTTCTGGGCTTTACGCTGGTAGAGTTATTGGTGGCAATAGCGATCTTTGCGGTCTTGTCTGCATTGGGTTGGAAAGTCTTTGATTATCTAATCAAAGTCAAAGACCGTAATGCCATGCATGAAGAAAATTTAGGTCAGTTGCAAGAGGCTTATCTGCAAGTACAACGGGATGCTTTGCAAATCGTACCGCTGACGGCTCATGTTGCAGGTCAGATACAGCCTGCGCTGTTACTGAATAATCAGCAACTCAGTTTTAGCAAAGCGGGTGTGACTGATCCACTGAAGCAGGGTAATTCACCTTTTGAGCGGATTGAGTATCAATACAACGCACAAGACAAAAAAATCTACCGATTGAAATATCCTAATTTAAACTTCAACGTTTCGGCTCAGCCCTTATCAAGTGTTTTGCTCAGCGATGTGGAGCAGTTTCAGATCACAGTATTGAATCCCAATGCATTGAATCAGTGGCCTGAAGCGAGCACAGATCCAAATGATCTTAAAACTTTACAGCGCCTCCCCAAAGGGATTCGGATGCAGTTTTCGGTTAAAGATGTTGAATATGAGTGGATATTTAGTCTTTTAAACACGGATTTTTTACAGCAGGATAAAACCAATCATTCGACAGACGCTGATACTCCATCAGTGAATGACACCGTGAATAAGAAGAATTAGGCAATAGTGCGTATCAATCGTTTTTAAGTATTAATTTAAACGCAGGGGAAGGTTTTGGTGAAACGACAGCAGCATGGAATCGCACTGATCACAATATTGATGATGGTGGCTTTGGCGACGATTATTGCTGCAACCATTGCCAAACATCAAGCCAATACCCAAGATAGTACCGCTTACCTGATGCGTCAGAACCAAGCTTTATATTATGCTAAAAGTGCAGAAGCTTTTTTTGAAGAAATTTTAGCAGAAGATGCCGAGTCGAGTGCTTCAGCAGACTATTTGCAAGAAACATGGGCAAAACCGATGCCGGGTTTTCCAATTGATGGTGGTATGGTTTCAGGGCAGATTTTCGATGAATCTGGAAAGTTCAATTTAAATACTTTACTAAAATCTGATGGCACACCCAATACCGATGCTCAAGCCTATTTTGAACGTTTATTAAAACGTGTCGGTTTGTCGCCTGAGTTGAGTCAGGCCGTAATCGATTGGCAAGACCCTGATGATCTCACCATTGGGGCAATGGGAGCGGAAAGTAACTATTATGGCAGTTTGCCAAAGGGCTACATGGCAGCCAACCAACCGTTTCATAGCGCGGAAGAACTGAAACAGGTGCGTGGCTTTGAGGGAGCGCAATATGATTTGATTGCACCCTATATCACCGCCATTCCAAGCATCAACTCTAAAATTAATGTGAATACTGCGCCTGCCTTGGTTTTGGCTGCGCTAGATGAGCGCTTAAATCTACAGGCAGTTCAGGAAGCAGTGAATGCGAAACAGGGGAAGCTTGAATATTTTGCAAGTATAAATGATGTCTGGGAACTAGCTCCCTTTAATCAAATTAATGCCAACAATAAAAATTTAGCCAGTCAAATTTTCGATGTAAAATCGACGTTCTTTAAAGCCCAGATTGAAGTGATTTTGTCTGAACGTAAACGTCAATTTACCAGCTATTTGATGCGAGAAGACAACAAGGTCTATGTCTATTCAAGAAGTTTGGCGCCATTTTAAAATCAGTGGATTAGATTGAAAGAAATATTATAAAATCAAAAAATGAGCGAAATGAACTTAATACATTTTACCTATTGTCAAAAACGATAAAATTAATGATCTATATGGTGGATTTGCTCTATAATCGAATCTCTTAACGATTTGTTGATAGCTTTGGCATATGTTAATTCGTAAGTTATTTAAGTTTGAAAATGCGCATATCGTGCGTAATTGTACGTCTGATCGTTGTAAGCGTTCGATTCATGGTCATAGCTATAAAGTAGAGTTGTTATTAAAAGCATCGAAACTTGATCATGGTCAAATGGTCTATGACTTCGGTTTGCTAAAAGGTGTGATCAAAGACCTCTACGACAGTTTTGATCATGCGATTTGTTTTTGGGAGCATGACAGCGCTGAATATATTCAAGCGTGCAAAACCTTTAGTGCACGTTGGGTGTCTTTGCCTGTGTCGCCATCAGCAGAACAATTTTCTCGAATTTTCTTCTATTTGGCACAGCAAGTCCTAGCATCGACTGAAACCCAAAATGGTGAAGGTGATGTTGAAGTATATTCAGTGATTGTGCATGAAACTGACACGGGGTATGCGCAAAGTTTTGCCGAAGACATTTCTAATGAACAAATGGGCTTGTTGCAGTTAGATCAAATTATTTTCTCAGAACAGATTATGTCTGAGTGGAATGATCCAAGCATGTATGACAATCTAAAAGCGGGGATGAAGTTTCAAAACCCTGAAGTGGCCTTACAAGTTCAGCTTTAAGTTTAAAGCGCCATGATAAAATTCAATATTGTGGTTTAAACTATATTGAACCGATAAAATATTCAGCACAAAAAGAGATTTAAGATTTAGGATGAAAATGCAATTGACTGAACAAGAACTCAAGAAGTTAAATCAAGTTCGGTTAGAAGATGGCTGGAAATATAGCTTGTCCGAGTTTTTATTGGGCTCGCGTATGGACGCATTACGTGAATTCTTAAAATCTGAAATCCAAGCTGAAAAAGTGATCTATCCACCGAGCGCACAAATTTTTAATGCATTGAACACCACGCCTTTGGCCAATGTGAAAGCTGTGATTTTGGGGCAAGATCCCTATCATGGACCGAATCAAGCCAATGGCTTAAGTTTTTCGGTGCAAAAGGGGCTTGCAATCCCACCATCCTTGCGTAATATTTTTCATGAGCTGAACACTGATTTAGGTATTGCACCGTCCAAGCATGGTGATTTAAGTCAATGGGCGCAAGAAGGTGTGCTGCTATTGAACAGTGTGTTGACTGTAGAAGCCGGTCAACCGACATCGCATCAAAAAAGAGGTTGGGAAGACTTTACTGATGCTGTGATTGATGTATTGAATGAACAACGTGAACACGTGGTTTTTATTCTTTGGGGTGCCTACGCACAACGTAAAGGTCAACGTATCGACCAAAACAAACACTTGGTGTTAAAAGCTGCACATCCATCGCCTTTGGCTGCAAACCGAGGTGGTTTTTTTGGATGCCAAGCTTTTTCAAAAACAAATAAATATCTTCAACAAAATGGCATTGAGCCGATTAACTGGCAGCTGGACGCATGACACAATCTCCTGAATTGAAACAATATCATCCTGACTTAATCGTTGAGGCTAAAAATGGTTGGCGTGTGATTCGTCTGAACCGCCCTAAATCTCTGCATGCATTAGATGAATCGATTGTGACTGCGCTTCTTGAGGTGTTTAATGATTTTCATCATGATGACTCAGTAAAAGCGATTTGGTTAGATTCCACCACACCGAAAGCCTTTTGTGCCGGCGGTGATGTGCGTAAGTTACGTCAGTTGGTGATTAATAATGAAGTGGACAATGCCAATAAGTTTTTCGAGCAAGAATATGCTTTAGATTTATTGTTGCATGACTACATTAAGCCAATTGTGGTCTGGGGTGAAGGCTATGTGATGGGCGGTGGTCTAGGCTTGTTTATGGCTGCACCATTCCGTTTGGTCACGCCGTATTCACGTTTAGCGATGCCTGAAGTCAATATTGGTTTATACCCAGATGTCGGGGCAAGTCGCTTCTTGGCAGATCGTGGTCCTGTCGGTTTATTTACCGGTCTAACCGGTTCAATCATGACCGCAGCAGGGGCGTATGGGATTGGTTGGGCAACCCATATTTGTGATGCACAGCGCGATATCGTATTACAGAAACTCTTAGATATTGATTGGGATCATTATCCAGCAGGTAACTTCCGTGCCTTGGATGATACCTTAAATAGTTTGCATCGTCCTGTATCGCCAGGTCCATTACAGATTTCTTTAGACACCATTCATAGTGTGTGTCGTGGAAGCAGTTTTGAAGCGGATTATGATGCGATTATTGGGTTGAATGATGCACGCAGTGATTGGTTGCGACAAGCCAGTGAGAATCTCAGTAAAGGTTCACCAAGTACCGCAGCCATCACATGGCTACTTTGGCAATGGGGACGTCAAGTCCATCCTTGGCAAGAAGTTTTTGATTTGGAAACCCAAATCTCAGACTGGAAAATTCGCCATCCGGATTTTGTCGAAGGTGTGCGCGCACGCTTGGTCGATAAAGACTTATCTCCTGAATGGCAAGCGGTTGAGTCGATGTCGTTAAAAGGTATTTTAGGTGCAAACCCACCTGTGACTTCGATTGAAAGTTGGAATGCGTTACTTAAACATTATGGAATTATTTAAGTCCGAATGTCTGAGTGTATAGTGACTGATTTAAATATTGAAGATGAAAAATGGATGCAGCTTGCCTATGAGCAAGCTGCATTGGCGGCATCTATAGGTGAAATTCCTGTGGGTGCAGTGATTGTGAGTCAAGGTGAGGTTATTGGGCAAGGGTATAACAACCCTATTGCACAACATGATCCGACTGCACATGCAGAAATTGTGGCAATTCGCCAAGCGTGTCAAAGTATTGAAAATTACCGACTCCCTGAAGATGCAACTTTGTATGTCACGCTAGAACCTTGCACTATGTGTGTGGGAGCTTTGGTGCATTCACGTATACAACGTGTCGTGTTCGCAACCACTGAGCCTAAGGCTGGCTCATTGATTAGTGAACGTCAATTGCTATCCAATAATGGCTATTACAATCATGTATTTGAATTTAGTCATGGCTGTATGCAGCAGCAATGTGCACAGCAATTGTCTGATTTTTTTAGAATGCGCCGTGAACAAAAGAAGCAAATTCGTTTACAACAAAAATTAGAAAATCTGCAACTGACCGAGAAATAAGTATGTCAAAATAAGATGACATAACACATTGTCAGATACATAGACTCAACCAATCGCGTTATGTAAAACAGACATCAATAAATCAAAATCAGACATAAGGAAAAATAATGAATTCAATGCAAGTTAAACAAGAATTTAATGCACCTTTAGAGACAGTATTTGAGCTTTTATCTAAACACGCCACCTACAGTCAAGTTTTTGCACCTGTTCAAGTGGTTCGAATTAAGGATGCTGCAGATCCACAGCGTCCTGATGGGGTGGGTTCAGTACGAAAAATGGGGATTGGTCCAGTTAAGCCGCTTCAAGAGCAGATTACCTTGTTAGAAGTGAATGAACGCATCGAATATCAAATTATCAAAAACCCTTTAGTTAAACATCATTTAGGCATTATTGAGTTTAAAGCGATTGATGCTAATAAAACATTAGTGACTTATACGATTGAATTACAAGCAAGAGCGCCGTTTGTAAGCAAATTAATACTTGCACAGCTTAAACTTGCGATTACACTTGGTTTCAAGAAGTTAGCGAAAACTGTTGCTTAAACTGGATACCCCATGACAATTCAAATTATCACCATCGATGGACCGAGTGGTTCAGGTAAAGGCACACTGGCTGCTCGCTTAGCAGCACATTACCAATATCATTTACTCGATTCAGGCGCGATTTACCGTTTACTTGGATTGTCATTACACCAAAAAGATTTATTAGACACTTTGGATCAAGCCGATGTACTTGAGCAAGGTGCAGAGATCGCAACACATTTAGACATACAATTTTTAAGTACTGAAAAGGGCATTCAAATCCTCTTAGAAGGTGACGATGTGACCGAAACGATTCGTACTGAACGGGTCGGTGAATTTGCTTCAAAAGTGGCTGCAATTCCTGTACTTAGAACAGCACTTTTTGATCGCCAACGTGCTTTTGCACAAGCGCCGGGCTTAGTGGCAGATGGTCGTGATATGGCGACAGCGGTGTTTCCTGAGGCAAAAGCCAAGATATATTTGACTGCATCAGCTGAATCTCGAGCGGAACGACGTGTAAAGCAGTTGCAGGCTATGGGGCTAGATGTTAAAATAAGCGACATTTTAGCCAATATCCAAGCACGTGATAAGCGTGATATGGAACGAACTGTAGCACCGTTAAAGCCGGCAGCAGATGCATATATTATCGATAGTTCAGCTTTGAGCATCGAAGACGTATTCAAAATGATGACCAGTTATATTGATGCTCAATTGACTAAATAACTTAACATCAGTGGAAGCATAGCTTGATCAGTTTATACGGACTATGTGGATACTTAATTAAACCGGCCTTGTCTGATCCAAGACCGCTGACTTTTCTAGGTATATCATGACCGAATCTTTTGCAGCCCTCTTTGAAGCAAGCGAATTAAATCTTAACGTTGAAAAGGGTGCAGTAATCCAAGGTATCGTTGTTAGCATCGATTCTGACTGGGTAACTGTTGATACTGGCCTTAAATCTGAAGGCGTAGTAGCTCGCTCTGAATTCTTAAACGAACAACGTGAACTTGAAGTGAACGTTGGCGATACAGTTGACGTTGTTGTTGAAGCGCTTGACAACGGTATGGGCCAAACAGTTCTTTCTCGCGAAAAAGCGAAACGTGCTGAAACTTGGACTAAACTTGAAAAAATCTTTGAAGACGGCGAAATCGTTACTGGTGTTATCTCTGGTAAGGTTAAAGGCGGTTTCACTGTTGACATCGGTCCAGTTCGTGCGTTCCTTCCAGGTTCATTGGTAGACACTCGTCCTATCCGTGATACAACTCACCTTGAAGGTAAAGAGTTAGAATTTAAAGTTATCAAACTTGATGCTAAACGTAACAACGTTGTTGTATCTCGTCGTGCAGTAATGGAAGCTGAATCTTCAGCTGATCGTGAAGCGCTTCTTTCTCAATTGGAAGAAGGCCAAACAGTTACTGGTACAATTAAAAACCTTACTGACTACGGTGCATTCGTTGACCTTGGTGGTATTGACGGTCTTCTTCACATTACTGACATGGCTTGGAAACGTATCAAACATCCATCAGAAGTGGTTGAAGTGGGTCAAGAAGTTACTGTTAAAGTACTTAAATTCGACAAAGAACGTAACCGTGTTTCTCTAGGTCTTAAACAACTTGGCGAAGATCCATGGTTAGCGATCATGAACCGTTACCCTAAAGGTTCTATCGTTAAAGCTCGCGTTACTAACTTAACTGACTACGGCTGTTTCGCAGAAATCGCTGAAGGCGTTGAAGGTTTAGTACACGTGTCTGAAATGGACCACACAAACAAAAACATCCACCCATCTAAAGTAGTTCAGATCGGTGATGAAGTTGATGTTATGGTTCTTGAAGTTGATGAAGAACGTCGTCGTATTTCTTTAGGTATCAAACAAACTCGTGCTAACCCATGGGAAGAGTTTGCTAAAGATCACGATAAAGGCGAAAAAGTTTCTGGTACGATCAAATCTATCACTGACTTCGGTATCTTCATCGGTTTACCAGGTGGTATCGACGGTCTAGTTCACTTGTCTGATATTTCTTGGAACGAACAAGGCGAAGAAGCGATTCGTCGTTACAAGAAAGGCGACACTGTAGAAGCGGTTATCCTTTCTGTAGACGCTGAAGGCAACCGTATCAGCCTTGGTATCAAACAAATGAACAACGACCCGTTCAATGATTTCCTTGCGAACAACGAACGTGGTGCATTGGTTAAAGGTACTGTAACTGCAGTTGACGCTAAAGGCGCAACGATCAAGTTAGCTGACGAAGTTGAAGCTTCTTTGAAAGCATCTGAAATTAACCGCGATCGCGTTGAAGATGCAACTAAATTCTTAGAAGTTGGTCAAGAAGTTGAAGCTAAGATCATCAATGTTGACCGCAAATCACGCGCAATCAACTTGTCAATCAAAGCGAAAGACGAAGCTGAAGAGAAAGAAGCAGTTGCTAACTTGAAAACAGCTACAACTGGTCAAGACAACGGTCCTAAGACTATTGGTGATTTGATCAAAGCTCAAATGAACCACTAAGTTGTCTGTGCGAATTGTATTGTTAATGTAAATTAACCAATACTTTTTACACAAATACTGTAAACGGTAGCGTAGTATTAACTTATTACGCTACCGTTTTGTATTTAAACAGGTTATTATCAGCCTATCGATCAAGTAGCTTGATAATTAAAGAGGTCGCAGATGACTACTGAAGCACTTAATAAGTCTGACTTAATAGAACGTATTTCTATCAAAAATCCACATTTAGCTGAGCCACTCGTTGAAGAAGCTGTTAAAATTATGATCGATCAAATGATTGAGTCATTGTCTTCAGATAATCGCATCGAAATTCGTGGTTTTGGTAGCTTTGCATTGCATCACCGTGATCCACGTGTGGGTCGTAACCCAAAAACAGGTAAATCTGTTGAAGTTGCAGCAAAAGCAGTTCCACACTTTAAACCGGGCAAAGCGCTCCGTGATGCGGTGAACGAAACAGTAAATTAATAACAATATGGGGTGTTTATGCGTTACGTTTTAGTCGCTTTATTAATCGTACTTTTTGGTTATGCACTGGCATTGGTATTGCAAAATGGTACCGAACTTTCTGTAGACTTGTTGTTTACTCAAGTACCTGCAATGCGTTTAGGCTTGTTGCTACTACTTACACTGGTTTTAGGCTTAGTATTGGGTCTATTGTTGGGTGTACAAATTTTCCGAGTTTTTCAAAATAGTTGGGAAATTAAGCGCTTACGTAAAGATATTGAACATCTCCGTAAAGAACAGATTCAAAGTGCGCAACTGGCTGCTGCTGAAGCTGCAGCAAGTGTACGACATGAGAAGACCGTTTTAGATATTCAAGCAGAAGATAACAGACGTCCGCTGTAAGAATTTCAAGATATAAATAAAAACACCTTGTTGCCACACACAGCAAGGTGTTTTTTTGTTTGAAATTTAGATAGTTAGTAAAATCAACTCTATGAAATTATAAAGTATATTTTGCACAGTTTAAGAATATCATTATAATGGCGCAACTTTTGTGGGATGGAAAAGAGAATTCATGAGTGTAATCGTTGCTTTAGATGCCAAAAGTCAATTGGATGCCTTAAAAATTACTGAGCAGCTTGATCCATCCTTATGTCGCGTTAAAGTCGGTAAAGAGTTATTTACGCACGAAGGTCCAAAGGTTGTTCAGGCATTACAAAATCAAGGGTTTGAAGTCTTTTTGGATCTTAAGTTTCATGACATTCCAAATACGACCGCTCAGGCGGTGTGTGCTGCTGCTGATTTAGGTGTCTGGATGGTGAATGTGCATGCATCCGGTGGTCGTAAAATGATGGAAACTTGTGTGGAGCGTTTAAAAGCAGGGAATTACAACACTCAATTGATTGCGGTGACGGTTCTAACCTCGATGGGGCGTGAAGACTTAAAAGATTTAGGACTGGACATTGAGCCTGTTGAACATGTGAAACGCCTTGCTGAATTGACCAAAGATAGTGGTTTAGATGGTGTGGTGTGTTCTGCGCAAGAAGCGAAAATGCTTCGTGAAACTTTAGGTCAAGATTTTGCTCTAGTGACACCGGGTATTCGTCCAGAGGGCGCTAATGCTGATGACCAAAAACGTATTGTCACACCAAAACAAGCCATGTTGG
Source organism: Acinetobacter lanii (assembly GCF_011578285.1). Lineage (NCBI taxonomy): Bacteria > Pseudomonadati > Pseudomonadota > Gammaproteobacteria > Moraxellales > Moraxellaceae > Acinetobacter > Acinetobacter lanii. Next base: position 1,314,166 of record NZ_CP049916.1, read on the forward strand.
ATGGTTCAACCCATTTGGTGATCGGTCGTCCAATTACGCAATCTACAAATATGAATCAAACGCTAAAAGATATCTTAGCTTCACTTTAATCTATTTATAAAGTCAAAAAAATCCACTCTAATGAGTGGATTTTTTATTTTAAAGGACTTTAAAGCATTATTTGCTTAGCACTGCTTTTAAGCGATGAACTACTTCTTCACATTGTGCTAAATCAGCGACTAAGGCTAAGCGAACATGATTTTCACCCGGATTGCCTTGCTCAGTCTCGCGAGATAAATAGCGTCCTGGTAAAACTTTAATGTTTGCTTGTTCCATCAGCATTTTGGCAAAAGCTTCATCGTTGTCTACTTTTAACCAATAGTAGAAACCTGCATCTGGTTTTTTAAGCGGCAGTAAATGACCGAGTTCTTGCTGAAACAGTTCAAACTTAGCACGATATTGTTTACGGTTTTCTTCAACGTGTTCTTCATCATTCCACGCGGCAATAGATGCCAATTGGTGTTGCACGGGCATTGCAGCACCGTGATAGGTACGGAATTTTAAATAGGGTTTAAGCAGGGCTTTATCACCTGCGACAAAACCTGAACGCATACCCGGTAGGTTTGAACGTTTAGACAGTGAATGGAACACGATACAATTTTTATAATCATCACGTCCCATTTCAGCACAGACTTCAAGTAGTCCTATAGGTGCTTCATCAAACCAAAGTTCTGAATAACACTCATCTGAAGCAATCACGAAATTATATTGATCAGACAGTGCAATGAGTTTTTTAAATTGCTCTTTAGAAAGTACAGCACCTGTAGGATTGCCCGGCGTACACACAAACAATAAAGCAGTTTTTTCCCAAACTTCAGCGGGCACGGCATCAAAATCACCGAGATAACCATTTTCTTCGGTGCAGTTGATGAAGTAAGGCTTTGCACCTGCAAGTAGCGTTGCACCTTCATAGATTTGATAAAATGGGTTTGGCATCACCACATAAGGCGCTTCTTCACGGTTAATCAACGCTTGCACGAAGGAGAAAATACCTTCACGTGTACCTGTTACTGGGAGGATATGATCTTCAGCGCTAATAGCGTTTAACTTAAAACGATGGGTTAACCATTGTGCAATGCTTTCACGTAGCTCAGGCAGGCCTTTGCTATTTGGGTAGGTGGAGAGGTGATTAAAGTTATCAATAATCGCTTGTTTCACAAACTCAGGCGCAGGGTGCTTCGGTTCACCAATCGAAAGGGGGATGAGTGGTAAATCAGCAGGTTTTACATCCTTAAAAAGTGTGTTTAATTTTTCAAAAGGATAAGGATGTAATAAAGTTAAACTTGAGTTCATGAAACAAATACCATGCGTTAAAACAAAAAATAAAATTAATGTGGATTGGCGACTTGATTGGATGCTTCATCTAAAGCAGCAGTCAAACGGTCAGAGAAAGCTTCAGCTTCTTCTTCAGTCATTGGTGTGCCATTTTTCTTGGTCACAAAGAAAATGTCTTCCGCGCGTTCACCGAGTGTGGCAATGCGGGCAGAATGAATATCTAAGCCTTGCATCATAAATAGTCCACCGACCTTTGCCAGTAAACCCGGGTGATCGAGAGTTGCAATTTCAACCATATTTTGTTGTAGGGCTTCATTCAGCGTGATGTCCACGGTATTTTCAATATCGAAATGACGCAGTTGACGTGGAATACGACGTTGCATCAGTCCTGGGTATTTATCAGAGTCGCTAAGTGCTTTGACCAAGGCTTCCTTTACCGTTTCTTCACGCTCAGGGTCTGTGACCAATGTACCAAAACGATCAAGCACCACATAGGTGTCTAAACTAAAGCCTTTCTTGGCGGTGATAATTCTTGCATCTTGTACATCGAGATTCATGCGATCAAGCACCGCGACCGTCGTGGCAAAGAGATTGGGTTGATCTTGAGTATAAATAAAGATCTGTACGGCATCTTGAGCAGCTTTACGATGCGCACGCATCAGCACCAATGGTGCAGAATTATCGCCATGTTCTAAAATGGCACGGGTATGCCAAGCCACTTCATCGGCAGATTCTTTTAAGAAATACTCATCGCCCAGTTCTTGCCACACGCTTTCAACAGCATCTAACGAAAAATCATTGACTAAAATTTCACTGGCTGCAAATTTAGTATCTTCAATCAATAAATGATATTCCACAGGACGACCCAAACCGGTACGAATCACATCACGGGCATGGGTATAGAGCTGACGCATTAAGGATGCACGCCATGTGTTCCATAGATTTGGATTGGTGGCATTAATATCGGCTACAGTCAATGTATACAGATAATCGAGATGCTCCATATCACCGAGTTTTTCGGCAAAATCTTTCACTACATCTGGATCAGAAATATCTTTTTTCTGTGCCGTCATCGACATCAGTAAATGGTTTTGAATCAGCCACGCCACCAAATTACATTCACGCTCGGTAAACCCATGTGCACGACAGAATTCGATCGCATCGATGGCACCTAACTCGCTATGATCTCCGCCACGCCCTTTGGCAATGTCATGAAATAATGCTGCTAGGAACACGATATCGCGTCGTGCTAAACGTTGGAACACAGAGCTGACTACAGGGTAGTCCTTGGCAAATTCAGGCGCTTTAAAGCGATTTAGATTGCGCAGCAATAACAGGGTGTGGGCATCGACGGTATAAATATGGAACAGGTCGTACTGCATTAATCCCATAATTTGACCAAAGGCTGGAATGTAATTGCCCAAAACGCCATAACGCTTCATCGCCACCATGGTTTCATATAAGCGATAAGGTGATCGAATGATCGCCATAAATAATGATTGATGTTCCGGATTGTCTCGGAAATCTTGATTGATGCGTTTAGCCGCCAATGAAAGCAAGCGTAAGGTACGTGCACGAATCCCTTCTATTTCTGGACGATTGGCCAAGATATAGAAAATTTCTAAAACGGTACTAGGCTTTTCCGCAAAGATTTTATGGTGTTGTACCGCAAGTTTGCCATCGACCAGTTTGAAGTTCTCGTTAATTTCTTCAATTTTACGTTGGTAATTGGGCAGGCGTGGGGTAATCACTGATTCATCGAAATATGCCAATAACATTTCATTTAAGGTAGATACCTGTTGCGCTGCACGGTAGTAACGCTTCATGAACTGTTCAATCGGATAATTGATGTGTTCGCCTTCCACTTTTTCATAGCCGAATTTAGCCGCGATATCACGTTGATAATCGAACAACAGTCGATTTTCATCACGTTTGGTCAAACGATGTAAATAGTGGCGAATTTCCCACAGAAAATTTTCAGCTTCTTCTAAAACAGACAATTCAAATTCTGAAATAAACCCCAGATGCACCAAATCATAAATACGGTTCACTCTAAAATGGCGTTTGGCGATCCATCCAATTTGGTTAATGTCACGGATACCACCGGGTGCATTTTTAATATCCGGTTCTAAGTTGCTTTCAGTATTGTTATGCTGAGCATAGCGTTTGGCTTGCTCTTGCATTTTTGCATCAAAAAAGGTCTTGTCGGTCCAAGTTTGAGACACCACACGGCGTGGCCATTTGGTCAGTTGTGCATTGCCAATAATCAAACGTGCTTCAATCAGTGTGGTTGCAACGGTTAAATCACTCATGGCTTGATCGAAACATTGCTGAATCGAGCGCACACTAACGCCGGGTTTAAAATTACCGACATCCCAAAGTGAAGAAATAAAACCTGATACAGTTTCTTCGAGTTCAGTGCTGAGTTCATGTTCAGACAGAATCATGATATCAACATCTGAATAGGGCATCATTTCACGACGCCCATATCCACCGACCGCAAACAACCCTAAGTCAGTTTGATCTAATCCTGCATGCTGCCACAGGAAACTTAAGGCTTCATCGATCATGTTCGATCGAGCATGAATAATTTCACGAATCGGCTGACCTTGTTCAAACTCTGCTTGTAATTGATCTTCAACATCGCTACGCCATTGATTGATCGCTTTGATATCATTCGAATTAGAAACATAATGAGTGAGCGCTAAGGTCTTGATCATGAATGTATTGTCTGCCCGTATCGAGAAATAAAATAAATTAAGATGGGTTCTGATTAACCAGCACTTTAGCGGCAGTTTCAAACGCAAGTTCACGTGCTAAATCTGTGTTTTCTGCACGTGCAGTTGCGACCCCCATTCTGCGTCGTTTAAAGCCTTCTGGTTTACCAAATAGTCTTAAATCAGTATTGGGATTTTGTAAAGCAAGATCTACACCAGTAAAGGATAAATTCTGATCATCTACACTGGCATAAATCACGGCACTGGCAGCAACACTATGGCGTTGGGTATTTACAGGCAGTCCTAAAATTGCACGTGCATGCAGTTCAAACTCACTTTGGAACTGTGAAGCTAAGGTCACTAAACCGGTGTCATGGGGACGAGGAGAAACTTCGCTAAACCACACTTGATCGGCTTTTACAAACAGCTCTACCCCGAAAATACCACAACCACCAAGCGCAATGGTGACTTTATTGGCAATGCGTTTGGCTTCAGTCAGTGCTGCTTCACTCATCTGTTGCGGTTGCCAACTTTCAACATAATCGCCTGCTTCTTGACGGTGTCCAATCGGATCACAGAAATGGGTTTCGATTTCGCCTGTTTCAGGATTTTTTGCACGTACCGTGAGGAGGGTAATTTCAAAATCAAAATCAATTTGTGATTCGACAATCACGGTGCCTTGATTAACGCGCCCGCCGGTTTGCGCATACTCCCAAGCCGCATCCACTTCAGAGAAATTCTTAACGCGAGATTGACCTTTACCCGAAGATGACATGACTGGTTTCACAAAGTTAGGATAGCCAATGTCATCGCAGGCTGAACGGAACGCTTCTAAGCTACTGGCAAAACGATAAGCAGAAGTCGGTAACCCGAGTTCCTCTGCGGCTAAACGTCGAATGCCTTCACGGTTCATGGTTAGATTAACGGCTTTGGCAGAAGGGATCACGGTCGCGATATTTTGTTGTTCGACGTCTAGCAATACTTCTGTCGCAATCGCTTCAATTTCCGGCACGATTAGATTGGGTTTAATTTTTTCAATCAGTGCTTTGAGTTCGACCGGATCTGCCATATTTAATGTATATGAAAAGTGCGCCACTTGCATCGCAGGTGCATGGTCATAACGGTCTGCAGCATGAACTTCCACGCCCAAACGTTGTAGGGAGATCACCACTTCTTTACCGAGCTCGCCTGAGCCAAGTAATAGCACTTTAAATGCAGAAGATTGAAGTGGTGTACCTAAAGTTATGCTCATGATGATCATCCATGCTTGATATTATGGGGCTTTTAGCATAGCAGAACTGGAATGCTGATTAAGCTTTCATTCACATAAAATAATGATATTGTCTAACAATTTTATTTATAAAGTTTCTTTCTATTATCAATGATTTAATTTGATTTGTTTAATCTTTTTGTTTTGTTCATATACAGAATCACAGCGTCCTCAAAGTCATTGTATTTACTAATTTTTATTAACAATGGCTCTTTTTTGAATGATTCAATACTCGAAAAGAAGTTGATGTTTGGCCTTGATCAGTCAAAAAAGTTGAAGCATCCATGCGCTTTCAATCAATAAAATTAAATTTTTTGAAATCTCGAAGATCTGATACACAATGTTTTATCGCTTAACTGATCTAAATTTTGTATCAGTATTTGTTTTATATTCAATCGCTTGAATCCTACTATGCCTATTCAGACATAGGGCATTGGATTACCATGAAAACTCATTCAGTAGATGTTTAACAGTCAGATTTCCATGAAAAAACTGATGTGCTACGCGTTAATAGCAAGTCTATGCGCAGGCTGTATGAGCACCACATCCATGGGTGCGGGTGCTGGGCGCAAACAATTCATTTTGGTTACCGAGCATTATGTTGATGAACGCGGTGACAAAGTCTTTCAAAAATTAGCCGGGCAGTCAGATCCGCATCAATATGAAGCGCAAGACCAACGTTTGGTCGAGCTGATGAATCGATTGATTCCTTATGCTGAAGAGTATTTAGATGCTGATGAAAGGGTACACTGGGCGATTCACGCTTGGGATGCCAAACGCATCAACACGCAAGCACTGGGTAATGGCACAGTATTAATTGCAGACCAATATAGCCAAAATCCAGATTTAAGCGATGATGATCTGGCTTTAATTATTGCCCATGAAATGGCTCATATTATTCGTCACCATCCGCAAGAGTATTACTCTTGGAAATATTTAATCTCACCAGTTTTATTTGCGTCCTCATTTTTAACGTCGGGTGCAGTCTCCATTGCTGCTTCAGCAGGTCAAGATGTGTATGGGATTGGCTTTAAACATTCAGCTGAGAAAGAAGCCGATTTATTGGGTTTGGAAATCTATGCCAAAGCCGGATTTGATCCTGCAAATGCCATGAGCCTGATGCGAAAAATTCAGCCACTTTATACGCAAGATCATCCCGTTGCGTCCAAACTGCCAAAATGGTTGCAATCTCAGCGATCATTTAAATCGAGAGAAAAATCCTTAAAAAAATATCAGGCCAAGGCGCAAAGTTTATATGCACAGCATCAACAGAAGTCATCAGCGCATTTAATTGATTGGGATTTTAAGCAACATGAGCAGATTACACAGCAACACCTAGCTGAGGCCAGTCACGGTTTTAAATATTTGCATTAAGCCATGCATCTAAAAAAGCCCAAATTGATTTGGGCTTTTTGCATTTTATTAGAACTGATCCATGAGCCTTAAATGGGCACATAGGTATAGATCAGTCCATAGACCAATGCCGCGGTTAAAGTCGCAAGTACAATACGCTTAAATTGAAAATACATAGCAGTCAGGGTAATAAAACCCATCAACATCGCAAAGCTCTTATTGGGTGTTTCAAGTAACGGTGGCAGGGTGGCAACCACCAACATTGAACTAATGGCAGCAATACCAATCGATCCCAATGCAATTTTGATCCAAAGCGCACCACGTTTTTGAGTACCTTGTTGGAACTTTTGAATGACCCAAAATGGCCCAAACCGTGACGCAAAATTGGCAATGCCGACCATAATGCCGACCAAAATAATCTCAAGACTCATACTGCATCTCCCGCATGTTCAGGATCAGGTTTTTTTAACACATAATGCTTAAATAAACCCGCCAGAATGCCGGAACCAATCCCGATAAAAATTGCCGCTGACAAATTAATGCAATAACAGGCAATGGCTGAAACCACTAGACTGACGACCACCACAAAAGTATGCTTTTTCTCAAATGCCGCCAATAAGAAGCTGAGGAACAAGGCAGGTAACAGGAAATCTAAAGCGGCTTGTAAAAATTGTGGCATATGACTGACTTGATCAGCAAATAAGCCGCCCAAGAATGAACCCGTTGCCCAAGACAGCCAACTGAATAAGCTGACACCGAGCATCCAAGACTCAGACCATTCTTGGCGGCGTTGGGAGAGTTTAATCATGCCTGCTGCAAATACTTCATCGGTTAGTCCCCACGCCCAAAATGCTGTCTTTTTTAAATTTAAGCGATCTTGAATTAAATTTTGCAGTGCAGGTCCGTACAGTAGGTGACGGATATCCAAAGCAATCACCGTCAGCGCGGTCATCCAAATGGAAGTACCACTGCCAAGTAATGCCACCACTAAAAATTGACTGGCACCGGCATACATTGAGCAAGATAAAAACAGCGCTTCCCACGCAGAAAAGCCAAATTGGGTGGCGGAAACGCCAAATGCAAATGAAACAGGAAGATAGGTGAAAATAATGGCTTGGCTATCTTTAGCGCCTTGCCAAAAGCCAGCAGGTTGGGCTATGGGGGAATTGTGCACGGACACGACACACCTAACTAAAAATAGAGCAAAAGGTATAAATCAAGATTGAGTATTGTAGCTGAATTTAATAGCATAGTGCCGAATAGTTTGATTGGGCTACAGTATGTTTGCTTTAAAATGTCGTATAGGTTGTTTATGTGCGGTGATGGCAACAACCTTTGCTTTGCAAGGATGCGAAAATTCATCAAACGGAGCTGAACAAAAAGTTGAAATCAAGGCTGCACCAAAGATCACCAATGATGCCACGGTGTATGCACAAAAAGCTTGGGATTTGATTAATCAGGTTGATCCAATGTTGTATCAAAATCAGAAGGATCAAATCCAAAAAATGGTGCGTGAACCTGTACGTCAACTGACGCTGGATTGGCGGATCAATGTCAAAATGACCGATTCCGTGACCGAAGGGAAATATGCGCTGTGTCGTAAGGCGCTGACCAGCATTGATTCTTGGGCACGTGCGATTGTTGAAGATGAAGGGCAGTTGGAATTACGTCAATCGACCTATGAAGCGGATAAAGCCAAGTGTAAAGGGGCAATTTCCAATCCTGAGTTGGGCAATACCAAAGCCTATACCAAGATTTTCTAATCCATGATTTGAAAAAAAGATGAATTAAAAGCGAGATGTGATATCTCGCTTTTTTTATTACGTCAGGCGATAAGACTAAAATTTAAAGACATTGAAAATGCTCATCTCAGATATAACAAAGCCCCAAACCCTGAAGTTTGAGGCTTTTAAATTTTAAGGCTAGAACTTAAGCCTAAAAATTAAACATTAAAACGGAAGTGTAAAACGTCGCCGTCTTGAACGATGTAAGTTTTACCTTCTAAACGCCATTTACCCGCTTCTTTCGCACCAGCTTCGCCGTTATATTGAACGAAGTCTTCATAAGCCACACATTCAGCACGGATAAAGCCTTTCTCAAAATCGGTATGAATCACACCTGCTGCTTGAGGTGCAGTTGCCCCGACTTTAACTGTCCAAGCACGTACTTCTTGTACACCTGCAGTAAAGTAAGTTTGTAAACCAAGCAATGAATAACCCGCACGGATCACCACGTTCAAACCCGGTTCTTCCATGCCCATCGCTTCTAAGAATTCCGCACGATCTTCATCTTCAAGGAGTGAAATTTCAGCTTCGATTTGGTTGCAAAGTGGCACTACAATCGCATTTTCTTCAGCCGCTAATTTCTTAACCGCATCTAAATGAGGGTTGTTTTCAAAACCATCTTCCGCCACGTTTGCGATATACATGGTAGGTTTTAAAGTCATTAGACCATAACCACGTACCAATTTACGCTCATCTTCATCAAGGTCTGCTGCACGTGCAGGTTTACCTTCATCCAACAACGGTTGGATTTTTTCAAGCACGGCTTTAGTTGCCATTGCTTCTTTATCGCCACCTTTGGCAGATTTCGCCAAGCGTGTAATCGCTTTAGCCACAGCATCTAAGTCAGCAAGGGCAAGTTCGGTGTTGATGGTAGCAATGTCATCTAATGGATCAATTTTACCATTCACATGAATCACGTTTTCGTCTTCGAAACAACGAACCACATGCGCAATCGCATCAGTTTCACGGATGTTAGCAAGGAATTGGTTACCCAAACCTTCACCTTTAGATGCACCAGCAACCAAACCTGCAATATCCACAAATTCCATAGCAGTTGGAACCACACGTTGTGGTTTTACGATTTCGGCAAGTTTGTCCATGCGTAAATCAGGTACAGGGACAATACCTGTATTCGGTTCAATCGTACAAAACGGGAAGTTTTCTGCAGCAATAGCAGCTTTAGTCAATGCATTGAAAAGTGTAGATTTACCAACGTTCGGCAAGCCGACAATACCGCAATTAAAACCCATGAAATGACTCACACAGTGTTATTTGAAAATTGTCGGTGATTTTACATGAAAGCCATGACAAAGTCAGGTCATGGCTTTTAAGTTTGTAGATTTAGCACCAATAAGAAGCGCAGATGGTGAATTTGTTAGATTTTTCGTTTATCGAGTTGATTGGCAAGTAAGTCACCGGTCGCTTGAATGAGCATGACCAAAACCACCAAGACAAAAATGACAGCTAACATGATTTGCATATCAAAGCGCTGATAGCCATAACGATAGGCAATATCGCCTAAACCACCGGCACCAATCGCACCAGCGATGGCAGAGGAATTGATCATGGTGACAATGGTTACAGTGAAACCCGCTACAATGCCGGGCAAAGCTTCAGGCAATAGTACATGCCAAATAATTTGTTTACGATTACAACCTATCGCCTGTGCGGCTTCAATTAAACCATGATCCACTTCACGTAAACTGACTTCAGCGATACGTGCAAAGAATGGGGTTGCTGCTAATGTAAGCGGAACTACCGCTGCCCATACGCCGTAGCTGGTGCCCACGATCAAACGTGTCAGTGGAATGAGCGCCACCATTAAAATCAAAAAAGGAATGGAACGGGTAATATTGACCACCCAACCTAGAACTTGATTGATGCTTTTCGATGGATAAATCCCATGTTCAGATGTATTCACCAAAATCACCGCCATAGGCAAACCGAGCAACAATGCTAAAAATGCAGATACACCGACCATCAGTAAAGTATCAATGGTTCCGGTGAGCAGTAGTTCAATGAGTTGGTCGTGCATAGCCAATCACCTCAATCTGTGAAATATGTTGCTTTAATTGTTGTTTAATCTCTTCTAAGTTAAGTGCAAGATTTTCTACCCCAATGATTAAACTCCCAACCAAATGCTGTTGAATGGTGTCTATATGACTTTGATACAAATACACCGACTGACCAAATTGATTCAGAATATGACTGAGATCAGGCGATGTTTTACTGTCGGTCGCATATTTCAGTTTTAAAATAGTATGTGTCACCACATCATTTAGGTCTGCATACAGTCGGAACGGTAAATCGATTTGTTCAAGGTTAAGGAGTTCTTGCGTGATGGCTTGTTGTGGATTGGAAAAAACTGACCAGACTTGACCTGATTCCACAATTTCACCTTGATCAATCACCACGACTTGATCGCAAATTTCACGAATCACTTGCATTTCATGGGTAATTAACACCACAGTTAAACCCAGTTCTTGGTTAATTCTTTTTAAAAGTGCAAGTACGATAGAGGTGCTTTCAGGGTCGAGTGCACTGGTTGCTTCATCACAGAGTAAAATTTCAGGTTTACTCACCAAAGCTCGGGCAATGCCAACACGCTGCTTTTGTCCGCCTGAAAGCTGAGACGGGTAGTTTTGCGCTTTATCTGTTAAACCGACCAATTCCAAAACTTCATTGACGCGTTGCTGGATGTCAGTTGAGTTGAAATTGGCAATCTTTAAGGGTAACGCCACGTTCTCATATACTGTTTTTGCCGACATGAGATTAAAGTGTTGAAAAATCATGCCGATTTTTTGGCGTAATTGAATTAAATCGCCGTGATTAAGTTCAGATAAAGATTGTTGATGAATATGAATATTGCCTTCATCAATTTTCTCCAAACCATTTAAAGTTCGAATCAGCGATGATTTTCCTGCGCCACTTTTTCCAATAATGCCAAATACTTTGCCTTCAGGAATATCAAGATTGATATTTTTTAAAGCATGCACCTGTTTATCATTGACCTGATAGAATTTGTTTAGATCCCGAATTTTGATGTGCGGGATGGAAAAATCGATATTAGAACCGAAGCTCACCATAGTCTTGCTCCTTATTTCCACCCTGGGAACCAAAGTTTTTCACCCACGTCATCGTCAATCGCTTGTTTTACCGCAGGCGATGTTTGATAAATTTGGATGAATTTCTTTAACTGGTCCGCACGTTCAGGGGATTTACTTTCATAATCGTCACGCACCACAAATAAAATCGCATAACGGGTATTGGTGTTGTCATCCAAAATCAAGGCATCATTGGGATCGATGGTTTTGGCTAAACGTAGATAATGTGGGTAACTGAATACCAAATCTGCATCATCCACAGCACGTGCCGTTTGTGGGCCTTCCACTTCAATAAATTTAAAGTTTTTGGCATTGGTGGTGATGTCTTGCAGGGTAGACAGATGGTTGTTTGAATCTTTTAATGTAATGAGTTTGGCTTGTTGCAGTAATAACAAAGCACGACCTTGATTGACCGGATCATTCGGTACCACAACACGGGCATTGGCAGGGACTTCGGCTAAAGTTTTATATTTTTTAGAATATAAACCGACATGGGTCGCCACACCTTTACCCAAAGGTTTTAGTTTAAATCCTGTTTCTTTGAGTGCATTACTCAAGAAGGGTTGATGCTGAAAATAGTTGGCATCAATATCACCATGGTTCAAGGTAATATTGGGGGTGTTCCAATCTGAGAATTCTACCAATTTGACCTGAATCCCTTGTTTCTTGGCTTCATCGACAGCCACCTGTAATGGTTTAGCAAAAGGTGGGCTAATCCCAATCACCAATTCACCTACTTCTGTATTCTTTTTAGTGCATGCGATTAATCCAACCATCACCAATGCCAGTAAGACCCCAATTAGGGCAATTTTTGTTTTTGCTATTTGTGCCATGTTGCACCTCTAATTTAAATTTTTAAGGGATTGAACAACGGTGCTCATCCCAAAGTTTTTGAAATAATGAATGTTTAAGCGAATTGTTTTTCACTATGTTGTGTTTGGATTTTCTGATGCTCGTCTTGCTGTAGCGTCACATCTGTGTTGAGTGATGATTCAGTTTCGTGACTTGAGGTCTGATATCGGAAATGATTCACCGGATGTTCAACCGCTAAGTGATCACCATGTTGAATCAGTTTGTGTCGAAGAGTGCCGTGTTCATATGCGGTTTTATAGCGACCACGTTGCTGTAATTCAGGAATCACCCAACGGATAAAGTCATGATGGGATTCAGGCGCAACCGTTCGGGTTAAATTGAAACCATCGATGCCTGTTTCATCAATCAGCTGAATCAATTTTTCAGCAACTGTCGTACCACTGCCCACGATCAGGGGATAACGGCCACCAAGGCTGTGCTGCGCTTTTAGATCATTCACCGTAATGCTTTGTTCTTTGAACTTGTTATTCACCGAAGCAATGCTATTGGTTTTTTGATAGGGAATGGCTTCATCATCAGAAAATTTGGACAGATCAATACCGACCGAACTTGAATAATGCGCTAGACCTGCTTCAGGGCTGGCATAAGCTTGATATTCAGCCAGCTTGTCTTGAGCCAATTGATCAGTTTCAGCCGTGACTACTGTAATGCCGACAAAGATTTTAATGTCTTCAGGGTTACGCCCTTGCGCTTGAGCCAATGCACGAATTTGATCAACCTGTTTCTTAATTTTCTCAGGTTGATCACCACCAATAAAAATCCCTTCAGCATGATGCGTGGCAAAAGACAATCCTTTGGGTGAAGCACCGGCTTGGAACAAGACTGGGGTACGTTGGGGGGATGGAGAAACTTGAAATACCCCTTGGCTTTGGTAGAACCGCCCCTGATGTTGGATTGGATGGACTTTTTTAGGATCTGTAAAAATACGTTGGGTTTTATCTTTTAAAACCGCATCATTTTCCCAAGAGCCTTCCCAAAATTTATAACATAGCTCGACAAATTCTTCGGCTTGCTCATAGCGTAGATCATGGTCTTTGAGGCCTTGCTGACCAATCAATCGTTCTGCGCTGTCCAAATAACCTGTGACAATATTCCAACCGATACGACCTTGGGTGAGATGGTCTAAACTGGCAAAGCGACGTGCAAATTGATAGGGCGATTCATAACTGAGATTGACCGTAATGCCAAAGCCTAGATGTTGGGTGACAGCCGCCATTGCGGAGACCAAAGTACTTGGGTCATGGCTGGGCAGTTGAATCGACTCTTTTAAAGTCAGTTCAATATTGTTTTGGTAGACGTCATACACACCCGTAATGTCTGCTATAAACAGTCCATCAAATAATCCCGCTTCTAAGGTTTTGGCTAAGTCTGTCCAATAACTGAGTTCATCAAAGCGATGCGATTGATCACGTGGATGTGTCCATAAGCCATGATTGATATGACCGACAGAGTTCATATCAAAGGCATTAAGTAATATTTTTTTATGTTGTGTCATTACAATGTCCCTCGGCGTGGAGGAAGAATGCCGTTTAAAACATAATTGCCAATGAAGTAATATTTCCAACGTGCTGCATCATGGAGCGTATGCACACGTGCATTGCGCCAATGGCGATCTAAGCCATCTTGTGACTGACTGCCTCGACTGCCAGCCAACTCCACCAATTTAGAAGAGGCTTTGAGGGCTGTTTCTGTGCTATGCGCACGGGCTTGTGCAACATGTATCGAAGCTGTTGCAACAGTATCGGCATTCGGTTGCGCTTTGGCTGCATCTACAGAACGAGCAGCTTGTTTGAGCAGTAATTCGCTTGCACGAACATCGGCGGCCACACGACCAAGTTCTAAAAGTGTCAGCGGATCTTGGGTCGCGGAGTCCACTTTTGAATCGATCCATGGGCGGGCATTTCGCACGGCAGTTAAAGTATCTTCAAAGGCTGCTCGAGCAATGCCGGTTTCAATCGAGGCATGAATTAATTGCGCAAAGGGGCCTGATATGGTTGGCTCTGTATAGGCAGGATCAAACGCAACCACATCTTCTGCAAGGACTTGAACATGATCAAACTTGACCGTACCACTGCCTGTGGTGCGTTGACCAAAGCCAGTCCAATCATCGATCAGGGTCAAGCCTTGACTGTCTCTAGGCACAAATACCAAGTATTGTTTTTGCTCTTCATCGACCACTAAGGTTGGAATACGATGAGCAAATAAACTGCCTGTGCAATAAAACTTTTCACCATTCAGTACAAAGCCATCTGCATTTTTTCGAATCGAGGTTTGACGCTGTGCGGCATTTTTGGTTTTAAATTCAGCAAGGGCATTGCCAAATCGAGCGCCTTTTAACACTTCGGCATAGAACTTTTGTTTTTGTTGCTCGGAGCCTGTATTGCGTAAAATTTCTAAGCCATAAAAATGGTTTTGTGGAATTTGACCAATTGAACCATCCACACCGCTCATCAGCGCAATGATTTGCGCCACGGTATAACTTGAGACTTCTGCACCACCATACTGTTTCGGCACCGTAATCGCCCATAAACCCGATTGGCTATAGGCTTCAATTTCCTCAAAGGGTAAAATCCGTTCCGCATCACGTTGCAGGGCATTGACTTTAACTTGTTCAGCCAATTGATGCGCAATCTCTAAAGCCTCTGCATCAGATTGGATAATATGCGCAGGTTTGGTGTCGAGCGTGGTGATATGGGCTTGTTGCTGTTGAATGTTTTGATAAGAGGTCATGAGCTTCTCCTTAAATCCAAGCATGGCGGGCAGGGAAGGTGTTATTCAGGTAATAATCACCGACAGCATGTAGTTTCCAACGGATCGGATCATGCAAAGTATGCACACGGGCATTGCGCCAATGCTGATCAAGGTTATGTTGACTTAAACTTGAACGGCTACCACCGAGCTCAAGCAATTTTTCAGAAATATGCAGTGCAGCATCATTGGCATAGATTTTTGCTTCAGCGACTTTAATCGAGGCTTCAGCGGCTTGTTCAGCCGTAACACTTTCGAACTGATCAAGGTGATCTAAAAATTCTGCGGCTTCATCAAGTAGTAAAATCGCGGCATCTAAAAGTATTTTGGAGCGACCGACTTCTTGTAAGGTGTAATGCTCAAAACTGGCTTTTTCGACATTGGCATCCACAATCGGGCGTGCTTTACGCACCGCAGTTAAGGTATCTTCAAATGCAGCTTCTGCAATGCCAACATCAATTGCCACTTGAAGCAGTTGAGAATACGCACCACGATAATTGGGTTGATTGCCCAACAGGCGTTCATCAAAAATCAAGAATGGATCAATTTCCACATGATTCAGAATCACCGTGCCACTCGATGTGGTGCGCTGACCAAAACCATTCCAATCATTGATCACTTCGACACCTTGTGCATGGCGGTCAATAATCGTTAAAACCACATGTCCTTCAGGGTGTACCGCTTTAATGGCGAGCCAATCTGCAAAATTGCTGCCGGTTGAATAAAACTTCTGACCATGAACAATGTATTTGTCATTTTCGATGCTGAGGGTGGTATTTAAAGTTCGACTGTCTTTGGTATTGCGCTCAGGTCCGCCATTGGCAAGGCGTTTACCTTTTAAAATTTCGCTATAAATGAATTGCTTTTGTGGCTCAGTCCCCATGATGTTAATCATATTGAGCAATGCGATTTGATTTTGTGGAATCTGCCCAAGGCTTGAATCGGCTTTATTAATAATCCGAAAGACATGTGCCAAGGTTTTATTGGACACTTCTGCACCGCCGTATTTTTTCGGAATTCTTAAGCCACTGAGTCCTTTTTGGCTGAACAGATCAATTTCATCGAAAGGTAACTTACGATGTTGATCACGATCATTGCGACCTTCCAATGCAAAATCTGCAACTTGATACGCCGCATTAATGGCATCTTGGTCACTTTCTAGAATATGAACATTTTCTGAAATTAATCGAGACATGATTGAGATCCTTACACAATCACATTACGGTATGCCTTGAAAAGAAAATTCAGAAATGTCTGATTATGAAAAGCTATGCGAAAATAATGTTTAAGATCATTTGTGCTAAGTTTAGATTTGATATTAAAATATTAAGTATTTGAAATATAAGTATTAGTGATATTTTTCATCTAAAATTGAAAGCTCATTCTATAATTCTATATTTAGTTTAAAGATAACTTAGTGCGTTAAATTTATAATTCGTAAAATAACAAAGCTGAAAATTCAAGCAAATTCAAAATTTCACAACATTGTCTTTCAGTCGACTTCTGACTAGGCTAAACTTCAATGAAAACTTAATAATTGATCGTCATTTTTTTGGAGCATTTATGCGTACACTTTACCAGTTTCCTTTATCTCATTTTTGTGAGAAAGCTCGCTGGTTACTCGATCACAAAGAACTTGATTTTGTGGCGCATAATTTAATTCCCGGTGTGCATCGTGCTTTTAGCCAATTAAAAACAGGGCAAAATACCTTACCAATCCTAAAAGACCAAGAAAAATGGATTGCGGATTCAACCCAAATCGCCTTGTATTTAGATGAGCGATATCCCGAACATGCGTTATTACGTTCAGATCCGAAATTGCGCCAACAAGCTCTTGAAATTAATGCAGTTGCCAATGATTTGGGTTTATATGTACGCCGTTGGGGTTTGGCACATGCCTTAACTGAAAGTGATGAACCGCTTGAAATTATGATTGGTGAAAAAGGTTATTTGAGAAAATTTGAAAAATTATCCAAACCGATTTTAAAGAGTTTGGTCTCAAAAAATTATCAGCTTGATTCTGAAAAAGTCACTGAAGCGAAAATTAAACTCGATGAAATTGTTGCTGATCTAAATCAACGCTTAATTACAAATAACGGGCGTTACCTTGTGGGTGACCGCTTGGGTTTGGCAGATATTGCAGTCTGTTCAATGTTAGCACCATTGTTAGAAATGGCCGGTACACCTTGGGAGAATGACCGAAATATTGAAGTTTCCGATGAATTTCAAAATTTTAAAACGGCATTACTCGATTTGCCGCTTGGACAATATGTGAAACGAATCTATGACAATGAACGTCATGCACGGGTAGATTGGCGTGGGATTTAAAATGTTAATCATGATTAAAATCTAGGATTGAATTCAGTGTTGTTTTGAAAATAATTCTTTATAAATGATCTAATTTGTATTGGATTTCCCACTAATCAGTCTAAAAGCTCTATTTTTTTCTCGAGAAACAGGGTATACCTTTAGAACATCATGTAGTAATGAACAATAAAGGGAAGCGAGATGGAATTAGATCGATACGACAAACAAATCTTAGAAATCCTGACGCATGAAGATTTAAACTTAAACGAGCTTTCTGAACGCATCAGTTTATCGGTGAGTTCGGTGCATCGGCGTATTAAGCATTTGATTGAAACCAATATCATGACCAATTTAAAGCGTGATATTAATTATCAGAAATTGGGGTTTAGTCTGCATGTGTTATTGCAAGTGTCACTGAGTAAACACGATACCGATACTTTTGCGAAATTTTTAGAAGAACTCGAGAGTATCCCCGAAGTGATTAATGCATTTTTGGTGACAGGGCAGTCGGCGGATTTTATTGTGGAAGTCGTCGCACGGGATATGGAAAACTACAGTGAAATTTTGCTTAAACGTATTGGGAAAATTGAATTTGTGGTCGCATTGCATTCCAGCTTCGTGATTAAAGAATATAAAGTGTTTAACTGTAGTGGACTTTTAAGCAGAGTGTGATTGGTTAAGCGAGAATAAAATGCTTCATTTTTATGAGCCGACAGAATACCAGCCCAAATGTAATGCACTATATGAAACCTACCATAGACAGTTATTTCTTTTGATTCCGCATGCCAAGATTGAGCATATCGGCTCATCTGTAAATCCAAAGTCATTCTCTAAAGGTGATTTAGACATTGATGTAGCAGTATCACAGAGCGAGTTTGAACACAGCATTAGTCAAATTAAGCGTTTAGGATTTCAAGAGAAACTCAATACCTTTAGAACACCACATTTATGCATGCTTGAATCACAAAATAATGATGATGTTGCTATTCAATGGGTTGTTGCAGGAAGTGAGTTTGAATCGTTTATCCTGTTTAGAGATCGACTTAGGGCTTCAGTTGATTTGGTCGAGCAATATAATCTGTTGAAGTTAAATTCCGTTTTTCTATCAATGAATCAATATCGTGAGAAGAAGTCTCAATTTATTAGATATGTTTTAAGTTTATAAAAAAACGCACCCTAAGGTGCGTTTTGAATGTCGATACAATTAAGCATCAAGTTCAGCTAAAACTTCATCTGAGAATTCAACGTTGGTATATACGTTTTGCACATCATCTAAATCTTCAAGCATATCAATCATTTTTAAGATTTTCTTCGCTTGGTCGATATCAGTGATTTCAGCTTTGGTTGATGGATTCATCACAACTTCGGCATTGTCTGATTTGAGTCCGGCAGCCGTCAAAGCATCCTGAACATCACCAAAAGCTTCAGGTGAAGTGATGACCAAGATGCCTTCTTCATCTACTTCAATATCGTCAGCACCAGCTTCAAGCGCCACTTCCATGATTTGATCTTCTAAAGATACATCTTCAAAACTGATCTCACCACGTTTAGTGAACAGGAAAGCAACAGAACCATTTGTCCCCAAATTGCCATCTGTTTTAGAGAAACAGTGACGAACATCAGGTACAGTACGATTCAGGTTATCAGTCATAGTTTCAACAATGACTGCAACACCACCGACACCATAACCTTCGTAAGTGACTTCTTTTAAATCAGCATTGTCTTCACCACCAACACCACGTGCAATCGCACGGTTGATTGTGTCACGTGTCATGTTCGCAACAAGTGCTTTTTCCACAACAGCACGCAGACGCGGATTTGCCGCAGCATCACCACCACCAAGTCGTGCAGCTGTTACAATTTCACGAATAAATTTTGTGAATACTTTAGCGCGGCTCGCATCTTGTTTTGCTTTGCGATGCTTTGTATTTGCCCACTTGGAATGACCCGCCATGCGAAATATGCTCCTTGTAGATTGGCCTTATGCCGAATCAAATAAGTGAAATTTTACCATAAGCTCATTTTTCATAGAAAGACCCATAAAATGAGTTTTTGAACAAAAAACAGATTAATTTTTTGGTTCTGGAATAACGATATCTAAACCCGTATGTTCTTTATACAACGCCTTAATTTGAGCAAGATCTTTGTCTAGATCGCTTGGATAAATTTTTCCAAAAATGCCCCCTTGTTTGGTCTTTTGATTTACAAACAAAAATACGATAGGCACACCCGCAGCTTTGGCAATATGCCAAAAACCTGTACGAATCGGACGACGCTCTTCACCATTTTTTGCACGTGTTGCTTCAGGGGCAATCACAAGATTAAATTGATCATGACTTTTAAATTCATCGACCATTTGTGACACGATGTCTTGATTAGAATGCCGATCGACTGCAATGCCCCCAATACCTTCAAGTAAGGGTTTAAAAGGTCCTTTAAACAATTCTTTCTTAATAAGTGTATGAATCTTGATCCCATGAATCTGGAACAGTGCAATCGATAACACGGCATCCATCATCGTGGTATGTTCAAAGCCAATAATGACCTGTTTGTCTTCAAGGACATTCGGTTCAATGTGATATTTTACGCCTGCTAATTTAAATGCAAGTTCACCAATTTGTTTTTTCATAACCTGATCTTTTTTAGAAGAATTTCAATTTGTGGCAATTCTGCGAGGAAGGCTTCAAAATTACAATATCTAATCAGTAAATTTGCTTATTCAAGCTTAAGTTTTACATGTTAATATTGAAAGATTAGATGATTTGATTACAATTAAATCATTGAATTGTCTATAACTTATTAATTTGTTTAATTATTGCGCGATTCATTTTTAAGATTTGAAAAAGCCTTGTAATCAGATTTTTTTTTAGATAGTATTCTCGGACGAAAATACTTGATATATCAGTATTTATAGGGCCTATAGCTCAGTTGGTTAGAGCAGCGGACTCATAATCCGTTGGTCGACAGTTCAAGTCTGTCTGGGCCCACCATATAAAACAACCACTTACGTGCATTAATCGTAAGTGGTTTTTTAATGTTTAAATGCATGTAAGCACTATGTAAGCAATAAGAACAAATAAATTTTATAAACATAAAATATAGATAATTTTTTGAATAGGTTTTTAAGATTTCAATTTTCTGTTTAAGCGGAAGAGCTTTGTATATTTTCTTTTTGGGATTGTTTATAAGGCATAGGTTCACGGTCCACAGAAACAAAATAAATGGACTTCTTGAATTACAGATTGGAAGTAAGCGTTATTTCATTGAGCAATCTAAGCAGGATCTAGCCAAAACTGGAAATAATTTGATAACTAAGTTAAATACATAAACAATATTTCACAAATTAATTATTTTTATAAAAAAAATCTCAGAAGCTTGAACGGAATGACTCGAAATTCTTGAGAGAATATATTAATTTTCAATAGAGTGTATGTTCTTACTCAACCTGAGCCACTAAAAATAAAGCTATGGAAATACTTCGATATTTAAATGATAAATGAGTAGTGGGTGGGGCCTAAATCCCCACCAAATTTCGAATATCAGTCAACCGCCATTTAGCTCCTTTTGTTGTCATAACGGGTTTTAAATCCCCTTTACCACGACTTGCCCATACTCTTAAGGTATTGGGTTTTAAACCTAAAATAATCGCAGCATCATTCGTACAGACTAAACTAGTACCAGACGCGATTAATTGAGTTAAACGTTCCTCTGGTTTTAATTCGATATTCATTTCATTTCCCCAGCTAAAATTTTTAAGCAAGTTTCTATAATTTCATTTTCCATAAACCTAATTCACTCTCTTTGCACATTCATTGAATCTTTCATGATCCTAAACGATTTGATATCGTCGTGATCAGCCATACAAAGACGATAGCACTGTTTAATTTTTAAAAATTAGTTTGAGATAAAACTTCAAAAAAATGACTTATATTTTTTTAAAAAAGTTAAAGAGCTGAGTATGTCTAGAATTTTTTCATCATTTTTACGATCGATGAGTCGCGCAGTTATTCCTAATTTTCGTGGACCATCTACATCAGCAAGTTGAGTATCACCAATGAAGAGTACTTCATTCGGTTGACAGTTCATTTGAGTTAAAAAATATTGGTAGATAAAAGGTTTTGGCTTATTCGCACCGACCTTAAAGCTCCATGCATAGGCATCTAAAGGTGGAAGAAGATGCTCCGCATGTTCACCATAAGGCATTGCTGCATTGGAACAGATTGCCACGTTGTATCCCAGATTTTTAAGCTGAATTAAAGTTGGCATTGAATCATCAAACATTTGCATTTGCTTTATGTCATTTTGAAGATCTGTGTTCATTTCAGCTAACAAAGTCTTAGGAAGTTGGTAACCCAAAACAGCAGCAATCATTTCGAAATTGCCATTTATCGACATGATGGTTTCTGCATCATTCGGTTGAGGTGTTCTTCCTTGCTGTTTTAGCCATTTCATCATTTTTTATAAGGTGAACGGCCATTTCGAATTTCAATGAGCGTGCCAAATATATCGAAAGCAATTGCTTTATAAGACTGATTATTCATCATTATTCTTCCATTTAAAGTTTAAACATTTTTTGATTTTTATATCAATTCTAGTTTTAAGAACGTACCAAAATCAGGCGTTTTAAAGTGTAAGCACTGAACTTTTGTCTTTAATTCATTTGATTTTTAATTAAGACCCAACTGTTCAGGACTATACCAACGCATTTTTAAGTGCCCGAGCTGATCTTTAAGATAGGCAGCTTTTTGCAGAATGAATTTTTTTCGCTTCAGCCATTCATCTAGACGGGCATCATCATAGTGAATGTCGATTTTGAGCTGTATCAGCTGATTATATAAGCCACGTTTTTCCAATGACATTGCATCCAGTGTTGCTGATGAAGCCATAGGAGCTAATGGAGAGAGTAATCCCTCGATTTTATTAGGCTTTGTTTGGGTTTTGGGTTGAGTTAAAGCGGAGACCTTTAGATCCTGAGCACTGTTTTTCACTAATTTAGGTGAAGGAGTAAGGGAGTGGACAGGCTTTTTCTCAGAACTCTCAATTTCAACTGATTCAGTCGAACCTTTAAGTAAAGCACTTAACTTTCGATAGTTGATGCTATAAAAGTTGGTTTGAATCCATTTATTTTGAGACAGTTTTTTAACAACCAAAATGCCTACTTTTTTTAGTTTAGACACGATACGCTTGATGGTAGATGGGCTGTATGTACCTAAAGTTTCAGCCCATTGCTCATAGCTATGATAAAAGTACTTCTGCTGTTGTATGACTTGAGCTTCTTGACTTTGTAGGCAGTAATGAAGCTTTTGTAAGAAGATTGCGGATGCCACTCCATACGCTTGTGCAAGCGTAGGAGAGGCGATAAGCGGGTAGTCGCCTTGGACTAACAGTTTGGTTTTTTTCGTCATGATCTTGCTCACTTAAAGTTTAGTAAGCAGGTTTGGATAATGTGCGACGAGGACGTTGCTGCGCTCGGCGTAGCCACTCCTCAGGATATTCTTGAGTATCCACATCGAAATACTGCCCAGACCAAAATTCTTGGTTGAGTTCATCGTGATATTGATGATGTGGGTTTTGGTGATGGGATAGAAGCGGTTGTTCCAATTCGAGATCAGACGGAGTGTCGCCTTGAGTATTACTTTCAGCTTGGTCTAGCGTCTTGTAAATATCGAGTAAAGCTTGGTGTTGTTGATGAGAAAGAAGAGTTGCACTTTCAACAAGAAGTTGTTTTGCTAGTTTTTTTGGGGTGCAAAGGTTCGCACCATTGAATTTGTTATTCATAGTCGTATGCTCTTGGGCTGTATTGAACACACCACCGCTCTTTTTCCACGAAGAGTATTGGTGGCAGTTTAACAGGGGTGGAAATACCGTTCCAAGAGTACGGCCAGCATAAAGCTGCCCTGTCAAACCGCCATAACGACTGCTTAACAGTAGGCAAAAAAAATGCCGCACGAGCGACTTTAGTTTTGCACTCTTGGATAATATCAGGTTTCCACGCCTGAACGCAGATTTTGCTGCGTTGAAATAAGATTATCCCGCAATGGAACTGGGGTCAAGGCCTAGAAAGTGATTTTTTTAAAATATCAAAAGAAAAAATGAAATTTGGCATGTGCTAGATATATTTAATTATTCTATTGTTTATTTTATTTATAAAGAAGAAAAGCTCAATTTGACCCAATGGTTTGGTCCATATTGAATTGATCGAGAGTAACAAAATGAACTAAATTGGAAACTCAACATTTTAAGATGAGTCCAATAGTTTCTTAAATTTTTTCTCTATCACGATGTTGAGTTTTTCATAATATGCTATTGAGTGGCCCAATAAGTGTATGAAAGTTGACTTATTGAGCTACTTCAATGAGCTGAATAGGGGAGCCAAAAATTTTGCAAATAGGAGAGGGCTCTATTCAGCATTGGATCATGAATTAATTTTTTTGTTCGCAGGATTTCTAGGATCTAAAGAAATTTCAGTTAACTTATTTTCTAAATCTGCAAAAGCTTGTAAGTGCCGATATTGTTCAAATAAGTTAGATAACGCTGAGTTGTGCTGAGCGTTAAATTGGTAAATGGCATACACTTTGATCATATCAATCAATGCATTTGTTGGATGAATGTTTTCGTTATTGAAGAGTTCTTTATATACAGATAAAAATGCGCCACCTAAAAAGAATTTTTGGTGATTTAGATTTTTGCGAGCGTTAAATTTTTCTTGTTCAATAGCTTTATCTTCGGAGGATTTGATATTTTGTGAAACCCTATTTTTGATTTGAGACATGTTCTTGCTCCTATAATTATTGAGTAGTTTTTGTAGTTCAAAATATTCATCACGTGTTAATGCAAACCAATTTTCCTCAAGGTTTAAAATTTGCTTTTCAGTTGTTGATAATTTTTGCTGTTCTATATTTTTTAAATATTCTATTATTTCATTATTTTTACGTCGTTCATTTAGTTTATATTCAAACTTTTTTATTAAATCTAAATGAATGTTTATAAATTTTTCAAATTTAGAACTATTCATATTTTTTATATCTGAATTTATTAAAACTTCAAATA
Source organism: Acinetobacter lanii (assembly GCF_011578285.1). Lineage (NCBI taxonomy): Bacteria > Pseudomonadati > Pseudomonadota > Gammaproteobacteria > Moraxellales > Moraxellaceae > Acinetobacter > Acinetobacter lanii. The sequence goes on from NZ_CP049916.1 coordinate 1,338,686, forward strand.
ATTGATCTTCACATTTATATCTATGCTCACACCATAATACTTCTTTGTAAATATAAAGATAATTATATAAATCATTTTTGGTGATTTTTTTATGAGGTCTACCGGCCATTTTAAGCCTCCTGTTTTCTATGAGGCTTAATCATGACACTAATTAAAAAAGCATGATGAGTTTGATAGCAATTCTCAAAAAAAAGTGATCCTGCTTTCCAATGAATTGACCCATTAATAATATTGACGTTTTTTAAGAATTTTTTGGGCTGCGCACAAAAAATTCTTATCTCGTCTCCGTGTCTTTTTATTCCCTCATTTGCGTTGCCAATGAAGGAATAAAAAGACACTACTACTCGCCCGGTGGGACCAAAAGCTGATTGTGAAAATTTTTAAGTAATTGAAATAATGTAATTTTTATTTTTTAGGTATGCATTACACTATAAAGGCTAAATCATTACACTATAATTTAGTGTGCGTTACACGATAAAGAAAGCGCATTACACCATAAATAATATGCATTACACGATAGAAATAGGCATTACACTATAAAATCTTCTCGTGTATCGATTTGTGATGATTGGGTGTGGTGTGATAATCGTCAGTCCTTTCTCAAGATGCCTCTTGTTTTGAATATCTGTTAAAAATTTATTCTGAGATATAACCATTTTTTTGATCTTTTTTTATGAAATGATTTCTTATTAAATTTATTGACTACATTGACTTTTTAATTTGAGAGTTAATGTAAATGTTTTATTTTGATCTAAGAAATAATCATAAAGAGAAATCTAAGTCATCATTTAATGCATACTGCTATATTACAAGAGTAAAACATTTTGCATTAAATAAAATTGAATTAAATGAAGTGGTTGAATTTGTAGATTCAGGTAATATGCCGAAATGGGTAGAATATAAGCCTGACAAATTTTGGGCTTCAGCTGATAAATTTGAAAAGAAAGGAGCTCGTACGTCAACTCATATTACGATTGCATTACCTAAGGAATTAACTTCTGAACAGAGAATAGAATTATCAAAGAGTTTAATCACCGCTTTTTGCGATGAATTTAAATTTCCATATAGTTGTGCGATTCATAATCATAAAGGTGCATTGGATAGTCAATATGATCAACCTCATTTGCATTTACAATATTCTGAGCGTACAACGCTTGATGATTTTGAGCGACCACCAGAGTTGTTTTTTAGGCAATATAGACCGAAGAATCCTGAACGTGGCGGAGCACAAAAAATTACTGCTGATGTTTTGGGTTTAGGACGTCAGCAGATCACCTATATGCGACAAGTGACCGAAAAACTAATTAACGAAATGCTAGAAATATATGCGCCGACGAAACATGTTCGTATTAAGGGAGTTGAAGTAGTCGTACCAAACCGAGTTTCATGCTTATCTAATCAGGACTACAATGGCAAATTCGGGACGCAGCTTAAAGATACGCCTCAAATTCCACGTTGGAAGCTTCATAGCAGTGATCCTATAATTCAAATGGATATAAAGCCTCAAATTGAACAAATTAAAAAAATTCGGGAAGACAATTTATTTGAACTGTATAAACCTTTTTATCTCGCTGAACTTCAACGGCAACATCAGCTTAGAAATCAAATAGATCGTGACGTTTCAATGTGAACAACAGAATGAAGATGTCACTTGAGTAACGAATTGATATAAACATGAGTAAGGATATCTGTTGTGAAAGTGTCTAAAGAAAAAATAGTACTAGAAGAATTTGCAGCTTTTGAGAAAGGAAGAATATTCTCGATTTTAGATTTTAGCGTTTATATCAATGATAAAAAGCTTCGTTGGATTTTAAGACATCAGTTCGAAAAAGGTGAGGTGATCATGGCCTTTCCGACCATTTATTACAAAGTAAAAATGAACAGTTTTTTTCCAGATAAAATTTTATCTCCTAGTATTGTGCTTGCACTAGAAGCTTTAACGAAACGTACCGGGCAAAAGTTTCAACATGATGGTGGGATGGTAATCCTCCCATAAATAACCGAAGTTAAAAGTAGAGGTTAAGCAGCCATTAGAGGTGGCTTTCCTTTGTTTGCTTGATGTGGTCTTTCATGGTTGTAATGCCACAGCCAACTCGTTGCATAATCTTGTACTTCATCCAAAGTATCAAATAAATGTTTACTCAGCCAGCTATAACGTATGGTCCGATTATAACGTTCAATATATGCATTCTGTTGTGGCTTACCCGGTTGAATATATTCAATACGAATGCCGTGCTCAGTAGCCCAACGTACAAATTCATGACTGATAAACTCCGGGCCATTGTCACACCGAATAACTAACGGTTTTTCTCGCCATTCCAATAGCTGATTCAACGTACGAATAACCCTGATTGTGGGCAATGAGAATCCTGCTTCAATGGCTAGGCCTTCGCGGCGGTAATCATCAATTACATTCAATAGCCGATACTTTCGACCATCGGAAAGCTGATCATGCATAAAATCTAATGACCAAACTTGATTTTCTCGGATTGGTTCCTTTAGTGGTTCTGGTGCATGTCTTTTTAGTCTTCTTCTTGGCTTAATACGCAGATTCAGTGCCAACTCACAGTAAATGCGATAAACCCGCTTGTGATTCCAGCAGTGATTCTCAACATGTCGTAAATATGAGAAGCACAGACCAAATCCCCAATCTGTATTTTCTTCAGTGAGTTCAATGAGCTGTTCAGCAATTAATGCATTGTCATCGCTGAGTTTGGCTTGATAGCGGTAGCAGGTTTCACTAATGCCAAATGCTTTACAAGCCAAACGAATACTAATGGCATGCTGGGCAACTACCTGATGTGCCATCTTACGCCGGCAAGATGGCTTCACCACTTTTTTACCATCGCTTCCTGGATGATCTCTGCCTTTAATCGTTCTTCCGCATACATCTTTTTAAGTCTGGTATTTTCTGCTTCCAGCTCTTTCAGTCGAGCCATCAATGAGGTATCCATACCGCCATATTTGGCACGCCATTTATAAAACGTGGCATTACTCATGCCGTGTTCACGACAAAGGGCGGCTACAGGTGTGCCAGATTCCGCCTGCTTCAAGATGGACATGATCTGACTGTCAGTAAATTTCGATGTTTTCATGCAGAATCTCCTGCTTGTATCTTAAGAGAAAATTCTACTTTTAGATCCTTTTATTTTTAGGGGGGATTACCGGATGGCAGCCAACCTTTTAGGACTCAGTACACAAGTGCCATTAATTAATGTGTTTTATACCAATAAGAATTCTAAAGAATTTCGGTTTTTTGGTCAGATAGTTCGGTTTGTTAAAACCCGTTGCCATGATGTATTTCAGTATCCTTTTGAACGTGTAGGTTGGGCTATTGCAGCATTGTATTACTTCGGTCCTCATATTGATGATCAAGCGTCGATCGTAATGAAGCTGAGGAAAGAACTGACGAAAGAAGAGTATCAAAGCCTGCTTAATGCTAAGAAGCCAGGTTGGATGCAAAAAATTCTAGAGTTTTGATTTTTTAAATGATTAAACTTGTTTTAGAGAGTGATGCCTATACAAACTAAAAAATTCAACCCAGTGGAATCAATAAAGTAGATGTGGTCCCATGCAATTCTTTTGAGTACTAACTTGAATACGAAATATTTTTGTCTTTTGTAAATCAGAGAATAATACATCTAGAGCTATCCAATCTAATCTACAGAGCATAATCAGGCTTTAAAAAAGCTATTGCGACATAAATTGTCGCTTTATTTTTATTCTGCTGTTAACAGAGATAGATATAATTTATTATAAAAAAACAATATCTTATATTTTGGTATAGAGAATGGAATCTCTTAGTACATCACATTTAAAAGCAATTCTGCATTCTAAACGTGCGAATTTATATTACTTAGAACATTGCCGCGTGATGCAAAAAGATGGGCGTGTCTTATATCTCACTGAAGCCAAGAATGAAAATCAATATTGGAATATCCCGATTGCCAATACCACAGTCATTATACTTGGAACGGGCACTTCTATTACTCAAGCGGCTATGCGCATGTTGGCGAGTGCTGGGGTACTCGTTGGTTTTACAGGTGGTGGTGGTACACCGCTGTTTATGGGTTGTGAAATTGAGTGGATGACTCCGCAAAGTGAATATCGTCCCACTGAATATGTTCAGGGATGGTTGTCTTTTTGGTTTGATGAAGCCAAACGTTTAGAGGTTGCGAAACAGTTTCAACTATCACGTATCGCATTTATAGAGAAAATTTGGGCTAAAGACCGAGATTTAAAAGAATATGATTTTCATGTTGATGATTTAGACATTACCCAGGCATTAGGTGGCTTTGCAAACAAAATACTGCAACAGAGCAAAGTTGGGGATTTACTTCTTGCTGAGGCAGCTACCACAAAACAACTTTATAAAATTGCCGCGACTCGGACAGGGCTTAAGGATTTTAGTCGTAATCCTGAGCAGGGTGATTTAGCCAATGACTTTTTAAATCATGGCAATTATTTGGCCTATGGTTTGGCTGCGACCACGCTTTGGGTACTTGGTATTCCGCATGGGTTTGCTGTGATGCATGGGAAAACCCGTCGTGGGGCATTGGTCTTTGATGTGGCGGATTTGATTAAAGATGCTGTGGTTTTACCGTATGCCTTTATTTGCGCTAAAGAGAAAATGACCGAACAAGAATTCAGACAACAAGTTTTGCAAAAGTTTACCGAGCATAAGGCATTGGATTTTATGTTTGATCAAGTCAAAGCACAAGCTTGCAAAAATCATGATGTGGATGGGGATTCATTATGATTGTGACCTTTATTAGTCAATGCGAGAAGAAAGCCATTGCTAGAACACGACGAGTCTTAGATGCCTTTGCTGATCGGATTGGTGATAACACGTGGCAAACGGTGATTACCGAAGATGGTCTCATTGCTGTTAAAAAGTTATTGCGTAAAACGGTGACCAAAAGTACTGCGGTGAGTTGTCATTGGATTCGGGGACGGCGTAGAAGTGAGTTGCTGTGGATTGTGGGGAATCGGAATAAATTTAATAACATTGGGATTGTGCCAGTCAATAGCACACAAAAAGACGTATTTATGGATGTGGTGACAATGAAAGCAAAACAAGATGAATTTTATGCTAATACTCATCGACAACCACTTGCTGAACATAGCTTTGCAATTGGTTATTTAGCACAAAAATTATTTAAAAAAGTAGTCGATAACGATGAATATGACAACTTATCTAAAGTTGCATTTTTAGCGGGTTGTTTACATGATTTAGGAAAGCTTGATCCTCTATTTCAGGAATGGGTTAAAAAAGGTAAACAGAAAGATCCTGAGGATGATGGTCAGCATATCGATGTTAAATTTACTTTCGATAAACATCCACGTCATAACGAAGTTTCACTGTTGCTATTTAACTTTTTTGAACAGCAATGTAAGGGGTTAAACAATCGTCAAAAAGAATGTTTACAGCATATCTTATATTGGCATCATGCAAAGCCATATCGTCAAAATGATGATTTTACAGGCGTGTATAAAGCTTATGAATATTTAATCAAAAATGTCCAAGCAGATAAGTTTGAAATATTGATAAAAAATACATCTGACTTGGTCAAACGAATTAACACGCTATCGAAAAACTATCATGCCAATGAAAGTATCGAAAAGCATATTGATTGGAATGTAGATCAAGCGCCAGAATTAAAAGAGAACTTTGAGTATCAGTTTAAAAGCAAACATTTTCCTGAATTTAAACATTATACCAATACTGATTCTATTGAGGTATTGCGTGATAAGGTTCGTATCAATTCAGAACATAACTTATTGCGTGCCTGTGTAATTAGTGCAGATCGTTTGATTTCGAAATTGTCTGCACAAGATTTACTGGAATACATAGCTGAGCAACGCTTGGATGAATTATTAGAGACACAGGAAACACTTTCTAATTTATATGAACATTTAAGCAATGTATCCACAAAATTCCCAAATAGTGAACGCACTCAGAAACAGAATGAAATCGCACAACAACTTGCCGATTTAAGAGATATTGCTGTACTTGCAGGTCCAGCAGGCTGTGGTAAAACAAAAATTGCGCTAGAGTGGGCAAAACTAAAAAAGGCAAAAAAAATATTTTGGATTTGTCCTCGTGTGCAAGTGTGTCAGGGCATATTCCAAGAACTGACAGAAAGCTATTTGCCAGATGCAAAGGTAGAAATCTTTACGGGTGAATTTAAGTTCACCAATGCTTGGGACAAGGCGACACCTGAGACAGAATATCTATCGGGGGATGTTGTGGTTACCACAATTGATCAAATCTTAGGATCAATTGTGACGCATAGTAAAGTCGATAGTTTAGTTCCATTTATGGATGCGCATGTGGTGTTTGATGAATACCATGAATATATTGGCATGGAAATTTTCAACTTATTGTTTGCTGAGTTGATTGCTAATAAAAACATGCGTAAAAAATATGAAAAAAATACGTTATTGGTTTCTGCAACACCGCACTATTCGTATTTAAAACAAGTTTTAGGTTTACATGAAGATGATGTCATTGCCATGCCATCATTTAATGATCGTGATTATAAAATTGAATTTATTGATTATGATGAATCAGTCATTGTAGGGAATCCATTTTATCAAAGCTATGATGGACAAACCTTTGTAATTTCCAATACAGCTTTAACAGCACAATTAGGCTTTATTTATCAAAAGAACCAAGAAAAAAGCGTACTTTTTCATTCTAAGTTTAAGCGTAGTGATAAAAAATATTGGTTTAATGAAGTGTACGAGGCATTTAAAAAAGAGGGTACACACAAGTTTGAGGTCTTACGCAGTGGTCCAATTGTTCAAGCGTCATTAAACATCACAGCCAAAAACATGCTGACAGAAATGACCTCGCCTGAAAATATGCTTCAGCGTTTAGGGCGCTTAGATCGTTTTGGCGAAAGTGAAAGTGTTAATATTTTAAAAGTTGCGATTACTGAAAATGTAAAAAACGGTAGTTGTAAAGGTTCATTGGCATACTTCTTAAATCAACTCAATTGTTTGCAGAATACAAAAGCTTGGTATGATTTTTTACAGAATCAGCTTGCAGAGCAAAGCTTTAAGTTATCCAAGCTGTATCAACTTTATAAAGATTTCCATAAACAGCAAGATCAAGATAATTCAGCTGTTTTTCAAGATATGCAAAAAGCGTTAAAGAAAAGTATTGATCGAATCAATAATAAGGTGACAGAGCCAACAAAAGTATCAAAACCGAAAACGACAGAACGCAAATCTAAAATCAGTAAAAACTCATTACGTGGCGATAGCCGTTTTGTTCAGTTGGCGAAATTGAACCTAAATGATTATGCCAAGCCTATTTTTGAAAATGAATATGCGTATCAGCCACCATTAGATGATACGACTGAATATGATAATTTGACGGAGTCTTTAAATATTATTCAAGAACTTGGATTGATTCATTTTATTGCTCAAAAGCATGGCAATATTGATCCGTCACATCCAGTGAAAGGCATTCCTGAGAAAAAACAAAAATCACGATGTATGGTCTTGGAAAATTATGCAAGAGATGCAGATTTCCCTTTGTACTTAAGTTACATCGAAGATGACTTGAATAAAGTAGGGGGTACAGGAGTAAGACATCCTGAAGCAATTTATTATGCGGTATGCGATCAGCAACCGATTGGTTCAATTACATTAGACAAGCTAAATATTTTAACAACAACGCCAGAGGGAAATTAACATGGCTAAAGTAACAGGTGTAAAAAGCGTAGATTTTAAAATTACAGCATATGGTTATGGGGTGGTGAATTGGAATGGTCCAACGTCACTAACAGGCAATGACGGTAAGACAGTGGATAACCACACATTACCTAAACTGCGTGGTTTTAGTAATTTATCGGGTAAAGTCAAAGAAGAAACAGGCTACAAATACCGTAAAGAAGCATCGGATATTGATTTTAACGAAACGCCTTTATATATCAGCCAGAACTGTATTCGCCATCACTTATTTCGCGATCAATCTTTTGATTTACATTATGCTAAAGATAAGAATTTGATTGATGTTGTTGCATCTATTACGGGATTAATCCGTGGTTATGTTGTGCCATCGAGCCAATGTAAACGTACCAGTCCTCTTTTAATCACTGATTTCATCGATCAGTTGGGTAATGGTAACTTCGAGCAACTTTCGAATGCGAGTTCAAGTGAAGAAATTACGCAAGCTGATGGTTCAAAAACATATAAACGTGGTGAAAACTCAATCTTCTCTAAAACAACTTTTGGTGATACTGAATATATCGCTTATGGTTCAATTAGCATTGAACAATTGCAGTTTATTTCATTGGATAAGAAGTTTGACCGTGCTTCGATGATTATTAAAGAAGGTGAAGGTGAAAAAATTGCTGAACGCGTACAGGAATTTATTAAGAGCCTTGATCCATCGAAAGAACCCAAAGCAATTTTCCACAAAAATTATGTGCGTAAGGGTACGATTTTTAATGAAGGTGAAGTAGGTATATTGCTCGACAATACTGCAATTAATATTTTAGTCAAAGAAACCCTTTCAATGCTTGAAGAACTTGTCATTAAGCAGGCCAAAGGCTATATGTGTGTTGATACGGTCGAAGTGGATTATAACGACAGTCATAAAATGATGCGTATTAAACGTAATCCAGACCAAGCCAATCCTGAGCCACAACAAGATTATGCGGTTTATTTTGAAGCCCAATAATGAGGTGATTTATGCAAATCATTATTGAATATGAGTCTTCATGGCGAAATTCATTTTTAGATGGCTCTAACAATGAACCTTTGCCTAAAGGCGGACGTAATTTTATTGCTTCAATGACAACATTAAAGCAAGAAGGTAATTACAAAAAGCGTAGTATTTCAAAAGATACCGTCATGGGGGTTCTGAATCGTTTGATTGGCGATCAACGTAAACTTTATCAAGCACGGCAAGATGAAAATTATTATTTTACTGAAGTTGAGAAAGTACTTCAGGACAGTGATATTGTCGATCAAGCTTTAAATAGTAACGAAATGGTTTATATCCGTAATGTTTCAGGCAGTACAGATCAAAATTCATTTACAGGTGAAATTAAAGCAAATGATCCATCCTTTAGCTCAAGTTTTTCAGCTGAACTTTGGGGTGTTTTATGGCTTAATTTATCTGAAGTTTCCAAATTTATTTTGGATGAGTCATATTCTGTAACGTACTCTGACGTTTTAGACCCAATTACAGTATGTAATCGTATTGAAGTTTTGAGTGCAGAAAAACCAATGGATCTGACGGAAGATATTCAAGCTGTACTAGACTGTTTATTGAATCATTTCCCAGATACAAATTACTTGACCGCTAAAAAGCAGTTGCCTTTGATTAGTATTTACGCCTCCGCTTTGTATATCCAAATTGCAAGATTGTCACAACGATATGATCTTTCAAATGCGTTAACAAAAAGTGGTGGACTGAGTGGAATTTCTAAACGTGGTTTTACCAAAAAAGATTTTATGGATCGTTATACGACAGGAAGTAAAAAGCTCATTTGGGGAAATCCATATTTATTGAAAGAAAAGAAAAAAGGAGAGGGTGAAGTCGTATCTGTTTTAACCAAAGCGAGTGGAAAGCTCATTATCAATTTGAATATTTCTAAAGAACAAGCAAGAGATTTAGAAGAAAAAATTGAAGATGCAGGTGTTTCATCTTTTTACTTAGGGAAAAAAGGCTTGGCTTATGTCACGGATATTCGAGTTTAAGGTGCTTATATGAACTATTACATTGAAGTGACATTAATGGAAAATGAAAATTTTTCCCCTTATGAATTATGGTCACAGCTTTATCCTCAATTACATCTTGCATTGGTTGAAGTTAAAAATGCTGAAAATAAAGTCAATATAGGATTTTCATTTCCTCAATATCGTTTTCATCAAGATAAAGGGGTAGGCTTTATTGGCACAAAGTTACGTTTATTTGCTGAATCCGAAGCCGATTTAAAGAAATTAGATGTTCGAAAATGGTTAGAGCGACTAGAGGATTATGTACATATCACCTCTATACGTGTAGTACCTAGTGATATTAAGGGCTATGCCATTTACAAGCGTAAGCAAGTGAAAACTAACGCCCAGCGTTTAGCACGGCATCGTGTAAAACGTGGTGATATTGGCTTTGATGAAGCATTAGCGCGATATAGCAATGTAGTGACCACAACGAATTTGCCTTATATCGAAATGAAAAGTTTAAGTACTTCAGATCAGCAAAGTGAAAAGCGCTTTAAATTATTTATTGAAAAGCAATCTGCAACAAAATCTGAAACTCAGGTTTTTAGCACTTATGGATTAAGTTCGGTGTCCTCTTTACCCGAATTTTAACCCAATATTTTTTCACTCTTTAACATCTTAATAAAATCAATAGGTTATGATAGTGGTTTGAAACTTGGGTCTTGTGAAAGATTTAAGGGTTAAATCACTGTTATAGCTTTATTTTTTGCTTTAAAATTACTGTTCACTGCCATGTAGGCAGCTTAGAAAAAAACACTAAAGTTGATAATTGCATTTGTTATGTTCACTGCCATGTAGGCAGCTTAGAAAATAGACTTACCTGTATCCGAAGTATTCTGAAGGTTCACTGCCATGTAGGCAGCTTAGAAAGTTGGACGCATCAAGTATTTTGAATTATTTAAGTTCACTGCCATGTAGGCAGCTTAGAAAAATAATGGAAAGCTTGTATTGCAAAATACAACGTTCACTGCCATGTAGGCAGCTTAGAAATAAACCACTTTTAACCGCATTTTCCGCAGCTTGTTCACTGCCATGTAGGCAGCTTAGAAAATCTAAACTTTTACGAAGCGAAAACTGCGCAGGTTCACTGCCATGTAGGCAGCTTAGAAAATCGTTGTCTTTCGTTAAGCTTCGTATAGCTTGTTCACTGCCATGTAGGCAGCTTAGAAAATGATCAATAATCCAACCAACACCATTGACCAGTTCACTGCCATGTAGGCAGCTTAGAAAGCTACGTTCTAACCAACGCTTTTTCATGCGTGGTTCACTGCCATGTAGGCAGCTTAGAAATGATTTGGTTACTTCTAAGCGGTCGATAGCTAGTTCACTGCCATGTAGGCAGCTTAGAAAAATTGCAGTCCGAGCAAGTTTATCACCGCCCGGTTCACTGCCATGTAGGCAGCTTAGAAATTTAAACATCACTTCACAGTCACGCTTAACATGTTCACTGCCATGTAGGCAGCTTAGAAAATTACAGGTATTGATAAGACCAACAAACAGATGTTCACTGCCATGTAGGCAGCTTAGAAAGTATAGGATAAAATCAAGGTCTTTGTATTCTTGTTCACTGCCATGTAGGCAGCTTAGAAAATTAAGGGGTGAATACATCTTTGCGACTATGTGTTCACTGCCATGTAGGCAGCTTAGAAAAAAAATACGAAAAAGTATTTGATCTAAAACAGGTTCACTGCCATGTAGGCAGCTTAGAAAGATAATACGCATTTAACAAGTGACGGCTCACAGTTCACTGCCATGTAGGCAGCTTAGAAATGTTATAGCTGATGACATTGTGGGAACGCTCAGTTCACTGCCATGTAGGCAGCTTAGAAAATTTCAACAATGAATCACAGGCTTGTTTGTATGTTCACTGCCATGTAGGCAGCTTAGAAAATCGGTACGAATATAAGAAATCGCCCCTTGTTGTTCACTGCCATGTAGGCAGCTTAGAAAAAGTCTTGCGATAAACCTCATCATCCATCTGCGTTCACTGCCATGTAGGCAGCTTAGAAAAGTTGATGTTGATGAAAAAGGCAATGTGGTCAAGTTCACTGCCATGTAGGCAGCTTAGAAAATGTTTTGGCTGCACGTTTTACAACAATTGTCGTTCACTGCCATGTAGGCAGCTTAGAAATTTGGAATGGGAAGCAATATTACTATTAGTGTGTTCACTGCCATGTAGGCAGCTTAGAAAAAATGGTCAAAACACTACAGTTGAATGAACAAGTTCACTGCCATGTAGGCAGCTTAGAAAACGACAATCATTAAATATTTTCTGCATAGCACGTTCACTGCCATGTAGGCAGCTTAGAAAACATAATCAATATTTTTATCGGGCTTGGTCTGGTTCACTGCCATGTAGGCAGCTTAGAAAAATATACGGCCACCAAGCAGAACAAACAGATTCAGTTCACTGCCATGTAGGCAGCTTAGAAATTACCAAGCCCACGACCGATAGGCGCAACAACGTTCACTGCCATGTAGGCAGCTTAGAAAAGTTACAACAAAGAAAAGATTGAATATTTTTCGTTCACTGCCATGTAGGCAGCTTAGAAATTTTTGGAGTTTGTATGTTAACTATATTGCTAGTTCACTGCCATGTAGGCAGCTTAGAAATATTGTTTTTAACTTTCAATTTTTCAAATACAGTTCACTGCCATGTAGGCAGCTTAGAAAATTCTATATATTTCGTGGAGCTTAACTAATGGGTTCACTGCCATGTAGGCAGCTTAGAAATAGAGATATTTATATCACTTACTAGTCTTTTGTGTTCACTGCCATGTAGGCAGCTTAGAAAATAAAGGTTTACGGTGAAAAAACAAAAGGCAAGTTCACTGCCATGTAGGCAGCTTAGAAATAGACAGTGCTAACATTCATGACTCACTAAAAGTTCACTGCCATGTAGGCAGCTTAGAAAAACGGTTAGCAATTGCTTGTGTGTTAGGGTTGGTTCACTGCCATGTAGGCAGCTTAGAAAAGCTTTTGATTTATTGCCTTGTGGTTTTTCATGTTCACTGCCATGTAGGCAGCTTAGAAATTAAATGGTAAACAAGCGGAATTAGCTCAACAGTTCACTGCCATGTAGGCAGCTTAGAAACAATACAAATCATTCTTGGATGGCTTTAACAAGTTCACTGCCATGTAGGCAGCTTAGAAAATTGGTTTCGATTTGGATTAAAGCTTGCACTGGTTCACTGCCATGTAGGCAGCTTAGAAAAAATTCAACATCAGAATACATCAGCGACAAAAGTTCACTGCCATGTAGGCAGCTTAGAAAGTGCCAGATTCAGCCCATTCTTTCGCACGATAGTTCACTGCCATGTAGGCAGCTTAGAAAAGACAGAAGGAGTGGCAAACTGTGATTGATGTGTTCACTGCCATGTAGGCAGCTTAGAAAAAACTGGTATACAAATAAGCGGGTAACATGCCGTTCACTGCCATGTAGGCAGCTTAGAAATTTCGGCTGCATGTGGTTTGAAATGAATTAGAGTTCACTGCCATGTAGGCAGCTTAGAAAGGTTGAATTGCATATCGCTTGTATCGCAAAACGTTCACTGCCATGTAGGCAGCTTAGAAAAACGAAACCACATTTATATGACTCACTACCAAGTTCACTGCCATGTAGGCAGCTTAGAAATTCTATCTGGTCTTGTTCGTTTCACCGGTTCGGTTCACTGCCATGTAGGCAGCTTAGAAAATGCAAGATTTAAAGTATATCAACAACAGTAAGTTCACTGCCATGTAGGCAGCTTAGAAATACTTCTTCGGGTTCATCCGTTAATAGTAGTTGTTCACTGCCATGTAGGCAGCTTAGAAAAATTTGACGCTGTAGCTCGTTATAAGCATTCTGTTCACTGCCATGTAGGCAGCTTAGAAAATTTAAAACTGACAATCTATCTGTAGAAGTAAGTTCACTGCCATGTAGGCAGCTTAGAAAAAAGAACCACGTTACAGGTGATTTTTATAGTGGTTCACTGCCATGTAGGCAGCTTAGAAATCGATAGCGTTATTGAAGTTCGTACAGCTTATTGTTCACTGCCATGTAGGCAGCTTAGAAATAGATCATAAAAAATAGTCACACTAATAACTAGTTCACTGCCATGTAGGCAGCTTAGAAAAGTTTTGATTCATGACTGGTATTGATCTGCTGGTTCACTGCCATGTAGGCAGCTTAGAAATTACAGCGAAGCCACGATTTTTTATTACAAGAGTTCACTGCCATGTAGGCAGCTTAGAAAGTTAAAGTCACTTTAGATGGTCAAGGTGTTCCGTTCACTGCCATGTAGGCAGCTTAGAAAGATTCCATAGCATTATCGGTCACTGTTAAAGTGTTCACTGCCATGTAGGCAGCTTAGAAAAATATCCACAAGAGCTAATTTTGACGGCGTGTGTTCACTGCCATGTAGGCAGCTTAGAAATAGACCGTGAAAGCCGTGTCATCTTGCCAAGTGTTCACTGCCATGTAGGCAGCTTAGAAAAGTAGCTCCATTAGCATCTGAAATTCCTAAAGGTTCACTGCCATGTAGGCAGCTTAGAAAAAGCTAAATACGTCATTTGGTGCAACTTCTAAGTTCACTGCCATGTAGGCAGCTTAGAAAACTCTAAGAGTGGTTTTTATTTAGTTCAACTTGTTCACTGCCATGTAGGCAGCTTAGAAATTAGATAACATTTTCATCGATAAAGCGCATGAGTTCACTGCCATGTAGGCAGCTTAGAAAAATGACTTCATCACTGAGAAGTTGACCAAGGAGTTCACTGCCATGTAGGCAGCTTAGAAAGTAAAGCAAAATATACGTACGTAAGTACGTACGTTCACTGCCATGTAGGCAGCTTAGAAATAAAGTCTTAAAGTGTTTAGCCATCTCATGAATGTTCACTGCCATGTAGGCAGCTTAGAAAAGCGCAATCGCAAGCACTAATAAACAAACAAAGTTCACTGCCATGTAGGCAGCTTAGAAAGTACTACAGGATCATTTAATTCCAGTTTCCATGTTCACTGCCATGTAGGCAGCTTAGAAAAATAAAGGCAATGCACTTACAAACAAAAGGTTGTTCACTGCCATGTAGGCAGCTTAGAAAGGCATACATAGCACCAAAAATGGGATCGTTGGGTTCACTGCCATGTAGGCAGCTTAGAAATTTTATAGCTGTTTCATATATTTTTTTCTCGAGTTCACTGCCATGTAGGCAGCTTAGAAATGTTAAAGCTAAAGGAACAATAGCTGAAGCTAGTTCACTGCCATGTAGGCAGCTTAGAAAAAAAGGGTAATGGTTTGGATTCTTACGATCCAGTTCACTGCCATGTAGGCAGCTTAGAAAAGTGAATGTGCGTTTCTTCTTCCCATCTTCAGGTTCACTGCCATGTAGGCAGCTTAGAAATGTGGCACCTGTCCGATCATTGGTTAATGTAAGTTCACTGCCATGTAGGCAGCTTAGAAATTGTTCCTTTATTTACACCTATCGCATAAGGAGTTCACTGCCATGTAGGCAGCTTAGAAAATACGTGGAGAGCTTTTAGCGTTCATTTTCATGTTCACTGCCATGTAGGCAGCTTAGAAAACACCTGAATCAGCCCATTGAGCTTCACCATTGTTCACTGCCATGTAGGCAGCTTAGAAAACACCACGTTTTTAGTTTGGAGGGCGACAATTGTTCACTGCCATGTAGGCAGCTTAGAAATGTTCTAATACTTCGGCAAATTGCCCTGTTTCGTTCACTGCCATGTAGGCAGCTTAGAAAAGTAGATTCATTTTGCTTAACAGTAAAATAACGTTCACTGCCATGTAGGCAGCTTAGAAAATAATTCTTCTAATTCTTCTTTAGTAAATTCCAGTTCACTGCCATGTAGGCAGCTTAGAAAGAAACTAAATGTCACCCAATCAACAGCGACTAGTTCACTGCCATGTAGGCAGCTTAGAAAATTGCTCTAAAGTGATGCGAACGAAACGACCAGTTCACTGCCATGTAGGCAGCTTAGAAATCCATTAATTTTTTATGCAGAATCAGGTGATAGTTCACTGCCATGTAGGCAGCTTAGAAAACTGATGTTGATGTGCAATTTTTTAGCGATTCGTTCACTGCCATGTAGGCAGCTTAGAAAAAAACCCCATCTTTGATGTATGTGAAGTCAGCGTTCACTGCCATGTAGGCAGCTTAGAAATGATTTAGTCAAAGTTGTCAAACGTGCAATTCGTTCACTGCCATGTAGGCAGCTTAGAAAATTAATCATTGGGCTGGCGTGGAAAGGGTGACAGTTCACTGCCATGTAGGCAGCTTAGAAATAGAAAGATGCAAAGTTTCGAGCAAGCATTCTGTTCACTGCCATGTAGGCAGCTTAGAAAAATCAATACGGCTTTTTGGTAACTTGCGAATCGTTCACTGCCATGTAGGCAGCTTAGAAAATTGAGAAGAAAAGAACAGCGAAGCCAAATAAGTTCACTGCCATGTAGGCAGCTTAGAAAATCGGAAGCATTTAAAACGCCCATAGAAAATAGTTCACTGCCATGTAGGCAGCTTAGAAAATTAGAAGAATATCGTTGGAATAAAGCTGTTGGTTCACTGCCATGTAGGCAGCTTAGAAATCATAGACAACAGAAGCACCTTGAGCAATACCGTTCACTGCCATGTAGGCAGCTTAGAAAAAGCAATGCGCTTGATAGACTTGCGCCTGACAGTTCACTGCCATGTAGGCAGCTTAGAAAAGTATTTGTGCTGTTCCACAGCGCATTTTTACCGTTCACTGCCATGTAGGCAGCTTAGAAAATCCCTAATTCTTTATTTTCAAAGAATCCATCGTTCACTGCCATGTAGGCAGCTTAGAAAACCGTCAGCAAGGTCTTTGCGAACATAGCCGAGTTCACTGCCATGTAGGCAGCTTAGAAAAATCAGGAAGTTCGTGATGCTGGCATGTTGATGTTCACTGCCATGTAGGCAGTTTAGAAAATTATAGGGGCTTATCTTTTGGTGGTTCTGGCGTTCACTGCCATGTAGGCAGCTTAGAAAATTTTGAGATTTCAATCTGAACTGCTTCAGCAGTTCACTGCCATGTAGGCAGCTTAGAAAATTAGAACGATGGCGGTGTACAATGCGAACGTGTTCACTGCCATGTAGGCAGCTTAGAAAAATCAAATGGGTGGTGCAAAACAATCACCAGTGTTCACTGCCATGTAGGCAGCTTAGAAATGCTCGACTTCTAATTGCTCAGAAGCATCAAGGTTCACTGCCATGTAGGCAGCTTAGAAAGAGAAAACAATATTTTTGAGGTGGGGGATAGAGTTCACTGCCATGTAGGCAGCTTAGAAATTTTACCGCCACAGATAAGGGTGATCTGCTATGTTCACTGCCATGTAGGCAGCTTAGAAAATTTCGGTATGAGTAAACGAGCGATTCAGCGAGTTCACTGCCATGTAGGCAGCTTAGAAATGACATAGCGAATCATCAAAAAATGCTGTACGGTTCACTGCCATGTAGGCAGCTTAGAAAATTGAGAACGTGAAAACAAAGGTTGCTTTGGCTGTTCACTGCCATGTAGGCAGCTTAGAAAATTGTTGTTTTGGGTGTGCGTAAAGTTGAAACGTTCACTGCCATGTAGGCAGCTTAGAAATAAGCCGTTCAAGCCACGCTCTGAGTCGCTAAGTTCACTGCCATGTAGGCAGCTTAGAAATTAAGTGCGCCCCAGTACATACCATAGTCTTTGTTCACTGCCATGTAGGCAGCTTAGAAATGACATAGCGAATCATCAAAAAATGCTGTACGGTTCACTGCCATGTAGGCAGCTTAGAAAAATGCTCACTTAATCAATTGCTCAGTTGATCAGTTCACTGCCATGTAGGCAGCTTAGAAAATCGAAAGCGTAGATGGGTTGTAACCTGTCAAGTTCACTGCCATGTAGGCAGCTTAGAAAAATGGGTTCACGCACTTTTACATACACATTTAGTTCACTGCCATGTAGGCAGCTTAGAAAATAGATGCTTCGGAACTCAGAACTGAGCCTATGTTCACTGCTATGTAGGCAGCTTAGAAATTTAAATTGACTGCGCAGTGAATCAGCAAGTTGTTCACTGCCATGTAGGCAGCTTAGAAATTATGCTGTGAGTCAGTCATGAAGCGTTCAGTGTTCACTGCCATGTAGGCAGCTTATAAACTCCTGAATATCTTCAGTGATTAGCCCCCATTTGTTAACTACCATGTAGGCGTTTTATATAGTCACTTGCTTATCAGTACCTGTCATAGGTATGTTCACTACGATGAAGGCGGTTTCATGTCTAAGACATTGAGAGCAGTCCAAACTAAACTCAATCAGGGTACAAATTGGGTTTGAGTATTGAGAAAATAATTTTTATTCAAATTCTTAGAATTATAATTCAATCGTCCCAATCATAGAATTAAATTTTTTAATTTAGAAATTTTAATTTGCCACATTTTTTGCCACATTTTATTTAAACGCTATCATTATGTATTAAACGTAAATTTTTAAAAACCTGTAAATACATATACTTAAGTTTGATGGGTTTTGGTGGAGTCAAACTTAAGTGAGTTCGACTCCCACTCTATTAAGCAATTTTTTATTTTATGTAAAGAAAAGGCAATTAATTGATTAGCTAAAATTTTAAAATTCGATCTCTGCTTCTTTTAAAATCCATTTTTCAAATTTAGTATGATGCACACGCAGTAAATCCACGGGTCTATCTTTATAGTGTTTTTCAGCAGTGGCACTTGGTTTATGCCCCATAATTTGAGCAACTACACCAGTTGGTATTTCAAGCCATTCAGCTAAGTTGGAAAATGATCGGCGTAGATCATGAATGGTAAACTTTGGAAGTTCTTGTTTTTTAAGAGCGGTGTAGTAACTGTTTCTTATATCTGTGATGTAACCAGTATCAGAATCTTCAGACCAAAATACATAATTAGAATTAGAGTGTTTTGGAAGTTGCTTAAATAAATGTTCGACATAAGGTGTCATTGGGATAAGACGGTCTCGTTGTTCATACTTGTCCCATACAGAAATAGTTTTCCATTTGAAGTCTAATTGTGAATAGGTGAGCGAACGCATTGATTCAGAGCGTGGCCCACATAAAATGCTAATTTGTAAAAATGTTCTATACATGATATTTGATATGTTATTAACTGCTAAAAACCAATCTTTTAATTGGTCTCTTAGAACTGAATTTTTAACAGGTTTTAATACTGGAACAGCACGACGTACTCGCTTTTCTTGATGTACTTTTGAATCAATTAAATTTTTATAAACGTTATGCTCCTGACACCAATTAATGCATGAGCGTGTAATTCTAAATGCTAATGCAGCACGACCAGGTCTTGTTTGAGCTTCTTTTGTTTGCCAATTTATCAAAGTATCTGAAGTAAGCTCAATAAGAGGAATATCTAAAATCGATGCCATAACCCCTGGTATTGTTAATCCTTTTCCTCTAACTTTAACTTCACCACCACGATGGGAAAGTACGATGTGATCTTTTAAGTGACGTGGTGACCATAGGTGTTTATTTGAATCGATATATTCAGCAAATACATGACCAAAAGTGATTTTTTCATTTTCTTGAGCTTTAGAGAACTCATGATTCTTTTTGGCTTCTTCTGCACGAGTACGACGAGGATCAATTCCTTGGTCACAAAGCTGTTGTAGTCGTCTAGATTCTTTTCTAGCATCATCTAGAGACCAAATATTCACATCGCCGATAGTTATACGTAAACTCTTACCAGAAACACGACTTTGGAAAATGTAAGCTCTATTTTCATTTTTAGTGACACGAACAGAAAGACCCGCTGTTTCTAAATCCCAATAGAAAATTTGATTTTTATCATTGCTAGGTTTATCAAGTTTTAGAACTTTGGCGGTAGTAAATTTTAGTTTCATTTTCTTATTGCTTACATAGTGTTGGTGTAAGCACTATGTAAGCAAATAAACTCAATGTTAGTCAATAAAAATAAAGATAAAAATAACTTAAGTTATTAAATAAGAAGGAAAAATTAAATTTAATCAACACTAATAAGTATGCGTAAATGCTTTAAAAATAGGACTCATAATCCGTTGGTCGACAGTTCAAGTCTGTCTGGGCCCACCATATAAAACAACCACTTACGTGCATTAATCGTAAGTGGTTTTTTTGTTTTTGAAGTTTAGTAAGCAAATGGTAAGCAGCTTAAATCAACATTATGAACCGTACCGGGTTTGTCGGAGACCAACTTTCTTGAGAGAATGTCCCAATGACAAAACCAAAATATACCCCTGAAATCAGAGAAAGAGCGGTTCAATTATTGATTGAATCTGAAAAAGATTATCCTTCTACTTGGGCTGCAATCACAGCAATTGCACCTAAGATTGGCTGTACTCCTGAAACACTACGTTCCTGGCATCAGAAGTATTTGAATCAACAGAATCCAATCAAAGTACAGCAGCTTTCAGACCAAGAACGCATTAAACAACTTGAACGCGAAAATAAAGAACTGCAACGAGCCAATGAAATTCTACGCAAAGCAGCCGCTTTTTTCGCCCAGGCGGAGCTCGACCGCCCACACAAATAATGGTGGATTTTATCCATAATAATAAAGAGCTGTACGGAGTCGAGGCGATTTGTAGAATTTTACCTATCGCACCTTCAACCTATTACCGAACTTTAGACCTCGCGGACAATCCAGAACATCGAGCGAAACGAGATTTACATGACTTGCATCATGCTGAACAAATTAAACGAATTTGGAAGGAAAGTTCAGGTCGATATGGTGTACGTAAAGTTTGGCAAAAACTGAAACGTGAAGGCTATATTATTGCGCGCTGTACAGTTGCTCGATTGATGCAAAAGCTAGGTATACAAGGTGTTTGGCGAGGTAAGAATAAACAAACGACCCGTAGCCGGGATGATCAAAAACGAGCAGATGACTTGGTGAAACGCAATTTTAGTGCTGATCAGCCTGACCAGCTGTGGGTCGCTGACTTCACGTATATTCAAACAAATTCAGGCTGGGTCTATACCGCCTTTATTATTGATGTGTTCTCACGAGCAATTGTTGGATGGAAAGTATCAACACGTATGAATACAGACATGGTGCTCGATGCACTGGAGCAAGCATTGCATGATCGAGGCATGCCAAAGAACGTGATTCATCATAGTGACAGAGGCGTGCAATATCTTTCCATTCGTTATACCAATCGTTTAGAAGCAGCAAATTTACGAGCATCAGTCGGTACGACCGGTGATTCATACGATAATGCTTTGGCTGAAACGATGAATGGCTTATACAAAACAGAGGTGATTGAATATTTAAAAGCAGATTGGCAAGGTTTAGCGGATGTACAACTTGCGACACTAAATTGGGTAGATTGGTTCAATAAAGAACGTGTACATAGTGCACTGGGTTATGTATCACCTTTTGATTTTGAAGTAATCTACTATGATAAGATTAACCCGTTAGGTCAGGTGGCCTAACTTAAATAAAAAGTCTCCGACAAACCCGGTACGGTTCATTATTCTTAATTGGTTTTTTGCATAAAGACTTCAAAGATAGAATTTCCTGTAGTTACTCAAATTCAAGTGACGACTTAGGTATGGGGGCGATCTAATTCTGACATAGCTTAATCATAATTTAAGTAAATACTTTGAGATATAGAGTATATGATCGAATTTTAGATCAGTTTATTACAAGTTTCTACATAAGCGTTCGCTGAACCTCATAGCTATTTTTTAATGGGGTTTAGGTTTTAGGCAGTGTGGTAGTAATTCTTGTAGGCAGGACACTTTATGTGTTGGCGGCCTTTTCAGCCTATCACCTAAAGTAGATGCAGGTTATGGCAAAGGCAGTAACCACTTATAAAGCACAATACATAACAACACGACACTCAATGCAGAGCAGATTAGCTTAAAGAGCAAAGGTGATACCACGATTTAACGGCAGGGATTGGTGAGGCTGCAGGAGATTCTAGCTACAATGCTCAGTTGGCTGGTGTGGTTGGAAAAAATGAGTTAGAGAATAATGAGATGGGATATTCCCAGTTAATCCTAAGCAAATGAAGCCTGCACAATCGCTGGCAGAGTATGATATTAAGGAAGGGTAAAACTTATGTCGGAGCTATTATTAATGACAGCGTAGTAATAGCAAGCGTCACTCCTTTGTGACCTGGTTATAGAATTTACCAAGGAAGTAAATGGGTTTTGTATACGGCAAAACAAGGGGCTGGCAGTGCCACATTAAGAAATATAATTAACAACGCAATGCTGAATGGGACAATTTCAGGTGGGATCTCACCTCCTTCAGGTGACGATGTTAAAGGTATTATTGCCAATATAGCTAAAAACTTAAGATGAGCTACAATAGAAAAAACTCTAATCTTTAAGATCATGCCAAAACATATTCTGTCGATTTACGCGAAAAAGCCATGCAGTTTTATAAAGAGTCAAAGCATAAATCTAAGACGTGCGAAATATTTAATATTGCCAGAACCACGCTCGATGATTGGATCCTGATCGAACAGCAGACTGGTCAACTCAAACAACCTAAGTCTCCAAATGTAGGACGTCCCTCAAAGATTCTGGACCTGCAAGCTTTTGAAGCATTTGTAAAAACAACGCCATTTACCCAAGCTAAAGATCTTATTCCTTTGTTTGAACAGAAATTCGGTTATAGCGTTGGCTATCATGTCATTTTAAAAGCTCTAAATAAGATGGGTTGGACGCGTAAAAAAAGAGTTTTCTCTACAAACAAGCCTGCAAGTTAAGCCGTGCTGTATTTGAATGGTGTTTGCCTCAGTGGAAGCAGCAATATGGTGAAGATCACATTCTTTATATCGATGAATCAGGCATCAATACCAATGAAACCGCAGAAATACGGTTGGTCTCCAAAAGGTCAACGTTGTCATGCATTTAAGTCAGGTGGGCATGGCACGAGACTCAGTATGATCAGTGCGGTCAGATCAAATGCACCATTCAAGTTTACTCAACCTTTAGTTTTTCACGGTTCGTGTGATCGGAATATTTTTGTCTGTTGGTTGGAATATTTGTTGCAGGATTTAAAGCAAAAGGATGATCAGACTAAGAGTTATTTGCTGATTCTAGATAATGCATCCATTCATAAAGGTCGAGTAATTGATGACTTGGCAGCACGATATCAGATAAGAATTGTTTATCTACCTGCATATAGTCCTGATCTAAATCCTATTGAGAGAGCATGGTCTGTCCTAAAAAGTAAAGTCAGACATATGGTTGCCCATAGCAATAAAACACTTCCCGACGCTTTAGATATTGCATTTAAAATGATGTAGCTTATATTTTATACTTAGCTATACAGCATTTGGTGCAGCGGCAGGCAGCGTGAGCACATGGAATAAGGTTTACTAACGATAAAAGAGCAGGCTGCCATACCTGGGTGTTAATTGTGGGTGTCCGCTTTAGTTGGGGGAATACAATATGATGTGGGAAGGAAAAAAATCATTAAAGTGAAGGGTGATTAGATCATTTGGATCAGTAGCAATTTTCGCATGCAATATTAAAGAATCAGAATAGGAAATGTAAATTTCTTTATTTTCAAATTTTTTTGATATAACAGAATTTTTGCTCAACTTATATTCGGATACATATGAGTTCATTCGAATATCACTGATCCAAGTTTTAGCTCTTAGCAGGCGCCAATTTATATTTGTGACTTCAGCTATAGTTAGGCCTTGATAAGATATTTTTCTAATTTTATCGAAAATTATGTCGAATAAAAATATGTGAGATCTATACAGATAACTAATATTTAATAAAAAAGTTTCTAAGTTTTTTTCAAGAGCTTCAGCACAATAGTTACATAATTCATAGTTATTAATAACTAATCCCCATTGATATAGAAGATATATAGAATAGATAGCATCAAGATTTCTAAAAGAAATAATTTTTTCAAGTGTTGAATAACATATGGGTTGTGGACTATGTAATCCATCGCATATTACATAGCCGCGAATATCTGAAGATAAGTTATGCATATCATTTATAATTTTATTTGATGTATATTTTGTGTTTTCAATATCCCAAATAGGGTGTTGAATAATACAGGTTGCACCGAGTATATTTTTCTCAGTACTTTCTTTCCATGATTTTTGAGGTGTAGATAAACCAAATTTATATTTTTTAAATAATTTATCTTCAGGTGAGTGTTTAGAATTTGAATACATGAATTTATAAAACTGGTATTCATTTGTTATGTTTAAGTCCTTTAATTTTTTAGCTTCATTGAATAAATAGTCATACCAAGTAATTGTTTTTGCATATTCCAAAATACCACGAGCTGTACGTCCCATTTTTTCCACTCCATACTAAAGTTGGGGTAAAGTTATTTTATAATTATACTTCTTTTCTCTACCCCTTTAAATATGCTTTTATAGGTATAAAGCATTCTAAAGAGAGAAATATGGTACTAAAGCATAAGCAAAAGAAGATCACAGAAGATCGACTTTTGCTAACTACGAAGGAAGCAGCCAGATTACTGGGATATGCAGAACAAACATTGCGTAAGTGGGCATTGTATGAAAACGGACCAATAAGTCCTATTAGGCATGGTCGCAGTCTTCGATGGAGTAAAGCAGAAGTCTATAAATTTGCTTGTGTCAAAGAAGAAGTCTAGAAAAATTGAGACAGTTTTTCTTGTTATTAACGCTTATTGCATTTGATATAAAAAGACACGCAATAACAAGAAAAGCTAGCTCATCCAGAAAAAATTTATAATTGATTTTTTAAAAATATCATTAGCTTAAATTTGATTGAGATTTAGGTCCTAAGATTTCTCATGCTCAAAAAAAGCCTTTATGAAATTTTTAGAATGATGAATTTGGAGCTAATAATGTCCAAAAAACAAGCTAAACCAAAGAAGAGTTTTAAGCTATCGCAACCGAAACAAGTCAACTTAATTGACAGTGCGCTAAGAAAATATTCCAACTTAATCGACCAGACAGTAAAGCTTACTAATGTTGAGGTAAGTGAGCAAAAAAATGCAAAAGATCGACTGAGAAAATTAATGATTAATCGCGTTATGAGAGACTATTTGAGCCATACACAACATACCTATCTTTTATCTAGTAAAGAAAAAACGGTAGTGTCTAAATGTGACGTGTTAACCACCTATCTTTAATGTCTTGATTGTATTTTAATAAAAATAGATGCAAGACAGCTTCATGATTTTCTTTCTTCTTCGAAAAGCTTAAAGTTTTCCGTGTAAAACGCCCTAAGCGATTTCTTAATGTGGCATTGAAACGCTCAACATGGTTGGTTAAACCTGTATGTTTACCTACAGAGCGATGAGTATCAGGATCAAATACCTCAGCATAACTTGACCAATAATCACTACAGGTTGCTAAATTAAAGTAGCTTGTGGGAATACGGCAACGTAAATCTGTACACGTTTTATCATTACGCTGACCACACACATAAGCCACTATAGCTAAAAGTTTAAGATGAGCTACAATAGAAAAAACTTTAATCTTTAAGACCATGCCAAAAACATATTCTGTCGATTTACGCGAAAAAGCCATGCAGTTTTATAAAGAGTCAAAGCATAAATCTAAGACGTGCGAAATATTTAATATTGCCAGAACCACGCTCGATGATTGGATCCTGATCGAACAGCAGACTGGTCAACTCAAACAACCTAAGTCTCCAAATGTAGGACGTCCCTCAAAGATTCTGGACCTGCAAGCTTTTGAAGCATTTGTAAAAACAACGCCATTTACCCAAGCTAAAGATCTTATTCATTTGTTTGAACAGAAATTCGGTTATAGCGTTGGCTATCATGTCATTTTAAAAGCTCTAAATAAGATGGGTTGGACGCGTAAAAAAAGAGTTTTCTCTACAAACAAGCCTGCAAGTTAAGCCGTGCTGTATTTGAATGGTGTTTGCCTCAGTGGAAGCAGCAATATGGTGAAGATCACATTCTTTATATCGATGAATCAGGCATCAATACCAATGAAACCGCAGAATATGGTTGGTCTCCAAAAGGTCAACGTTGTCATGCATTTAAGTCAGGTGGGCATGGCACGAGACTCAGTATGATCAGTGCGGTCAGATCAAATGCACCATTCAAGTTTACTCAACCTTTAGTTTTTCACGGTTCGTGTGATCGGAATATTTTTGTCTGTTGGTTGGAATATTTGTTGCAGGATTTAAAGCAAAAGGATGATCAGACTAAGAGTTATTTGCTGATTCTAGATAATGCATCCATTCATAAAGGTCGAGTAATTGATGACTTGGCAGCACGATATCAGATAAGAATTGTTTATCTACCTGCATATAGTCCTGATCTAAATCCTATTGAGAGAGCATGGTCTGTCCTAAAAAGTAAAGTCAGACATATGGTTGCCCATAGCAATAAAACACTTCCCGACGCTTTGGATATTGCATTCAAGATGATGTAGCTTATATTCTATACTTAGCTATATTTGGCGTGTACGATGGCAGGGAGCAATCCAAGTCCAAACCTTATGGCGACGGGCTTTTACGAAACTCCATAACTCATCAAGCTCAAGGACATCTGTTGGATGAGCATCAAGTAATTCGTCACTCAGTTTCCTGCTGTTTACTTTTTTTTATCCAGCCCATCAGTGTTTCAGGTGCAACACCGAATAGACGCTGCATGCCTCTCAAACTGCCTCGTTCAAGATAGGTACTGATAATGAGTTCTTTCTGTTCTTCGGTATATTTAATTTTGGGTTTGAGTACACTAGAGCGCCCACAATCTTTACATCTGAACTGTGCATTTCCACTTTTGTTGTGACCATTCTTATGGATATTGGGTGATTGGCAACGGGTGCAGACATAAGTTGTCTTTTCTATGATCATGTTAAAGGTTTATTGCTCAGACATTTTCACGTCTATTCTAAATTAAAACACGTTGTTTTTGTACACTACCAGTTTGTTAATGATGGTGAGACTCATCAATATTATTGAGTTTGAAACTCAAAGCGAAAGGCGTCAGGGAGAAAAAAGGCTAGTTCAGCTTATAGAGTCTATCGATGCTCAAAATGGTGAAGGCTTTGATCGATATATTGATTTGGCTATATTGGATGTCGATCAAAATAGCATGTTATGTAATTATTTTAAAAAGGAAAAATATAAATTATTTGAGCATGTCGATTACGTGCAATATTTTAGTCAAAAGAATACGCTTGACGGTTTTACAACGGCATTATCTATGGGGACGTTAGACAGCGCTGCACTATCATTGTCAACCTTAAAAATGCTTGAGACATTTGTTGCATTTAAAGACAAGAAATCTTTAAAAAAGAAATTTATTACTTCCGAAAATGCATTTGATGATCCAAACGGGAGTTTTCGAAAGCCTAAGTCTGAAAATATCCAAAAACTGAGTACGGAATATCATTGTGCCGCAGAAATTAAAAAAGGATTGATAGGGCAATTTAAAGATAAAGAAAAACCCGAGATCATTAGGCAATTCTCTGAAGATATTAAGTCGCTTAAAGAAAGCTATAGTAATCATAAATATAGCTTAGCTAAAGATATTTCGCTTGTGAGTGTTCAGATTGCGTTGATGACATGGTATCGGGAGTATCTTGTAGGCGGTCAATCTTCAAATTTTTCTAAAGTAAAAGATGGTATTGCTCTGAGCTCCTTGGATACTTATAAATCCTCTTTCGCTGAAGATCTTTTTATGTATGTTGTTATTCATGACCTTGATATCTTTAAGATGGATGAAGAACAATTTGAGGGGGCGTATGAATATATTTTAAGCGAAAAATTGATTACTGATAAACATCGAAAAAATAAAGCATTTAAAAATAATATTAGGGAGGTGAAATATGATAGCTATGGTAAAGCTGTAGAAAATTTAAAAAAATTTCATAACAGTTTAATTCGTAATTTTGGTGCTCCCCGAGTAGGTTTTTTAGATCAGTTAAAGTCTGAGGGTCTTCAGATGTGTAGAGCATCATATGTTACCCCAGTGATGTGGGCTCATTTTAATAATTTAATTGGTCGCCAAGCTGATCTGAGTAAAGAACAAAAAAATATATTCAAAACAATTTGTATGATTGCTTACCGCACAGGTTTAAGAATTGGTGAAATTCTTGGGCTAAGGTTAAGCGACTTAGGCATGATTGAACTTGATGTTAAAACAATTGGCTATGAACGATATTATTTTTTAACAGCCAGTAATCCTCAATTTATCAAAATCTTTATTCATAATAACTATCATCGTCAGGTTAAAACGAAGAATGCAAAACGAGGAATACGCCTTGATGAATTGCTAACTGAATGTGAATTGAATGAATTTATTGGCCTAATCAAAAAGCATCTTAATGTAAAAGTTGGTCAAAAATGGTTGGGGGGAGAAGATTGTTTTATCTTCCAAGATGAATTTGGTCAAATTTTTTCATCTCGTTTTATTAGTGCTAAGACAAAGGAAATTTTTGATACTTTATTTAATAATCCACACGATTACTCCTTTCATAGTTTTAGACACACTGCTACCAACAATTTAGCTTTAATTTTGAAAGGAAGTGACACATTAATTAAAAGTTGGATCGGCTATTCACCCGATCATATTGTCAAAATTAAGAATTATTTACTGGGTAATACGGACAGTATTGCTGGACGTCAGGATGTTTGGAAGATTTTGGCACATTTTGTAGGTCATTCATCAATTGAGATGACAGCCAATCATTACCTACATTTGGGTTCAATGTTAGTCGGGGATGCATTATGTCCAGATGAAAGTAAAATATCAGCAAATATTGTAAGAGCTTTACTCTCTTGCAGAGTATTCAAGAAACAATTGAATACGTCTCAAATGAAAGAAAAGCTTGAATTAAAAGAAATCTTAGAGAAGATAGCTCCCAATTCAAAGATTATTCAAGACGCAATATTTCCTGATCGGTGGCATACTCAGATATTAAAATGTGAAGATGTAGAGCAAACTGATAATGTAACCGAAAGGCTCAAACTGAAATCAGAATTGAATAATATTATAGATGTACTTTCAGGAAAAAATGAAAATCTGAAGTTGAAAGAAATTGGGAGAGACTTGGCCTCAAACCTGTATAAAAATAGACACTTTCAACACAAAAATGATATTTCTAAAAGTAATCCTTTAGACATGCTGTTAAAGCATATCAATAGAAATAAGTCTGGAAATGTATTTAGCGAAGCTGATTTTGAAATTTTCACAGCTGTGCTGGATAGTAACTTTACGTTAGATTATTTTGAGCGCCGTATTCGTCTTATAGATGCTCGTATGGAGGTGTATATCCAAAGCGAAGTAGAGTATCAGGAGTTTGATAAATTTTGTCGTGAGTTAAAATTTATATACAAGCAGTTTAAAGAAAAAATTAAAATATCAAAACTGTCCTGGAAGGAAATTGAAGCTGAACTTGGAGCGGCTAAAAGTAAGAAAGGGGTAAGCTTAACAATTAGTAATGACAACTATAAAGATAATACCTGCCAAAAAATCTTGAGTGACTTATTTTTAGCAGTCATCTATCGCCGTTGGAGTTTAGCTCAGATTAATAATTAGTTACTGCGTTAAATAATTTAACAAGTTTAAGAATGTGATTTCAAAAAATGGAAGTGGACTAAATGAAGTATACTTATATAGATGTAGATCATTGTATTTAAGAAGCTTTACAAGGGAATATCGTTTATTTAGACGATAATTGATATTTTGTAAGTGCTGAAACAGCCTTACAGCAAGTCCTTATACCTGAGCATATTTTCTGTACCGCACCATATTGGGTCATTGGATATAAGTTGCCTAAACCGATTCAAACCCAAAAGGAATTAGAGTCATTATTTACATGGCATAATTTTTTTACTGAATTTGCTAGCAATGCTGATGAATTTAAAGATTTTAACCCTAGGGGCGAGTAATGAAACTTTATAGTGTCAGCTCTTATAGTTTTTAAACTCATCAGCGTGAGTAGATAATAATTTCAGTATTGACTGCATCTTAAAGGATTGTTTATGAGCAAAAGTATAAAGAGGCAACTCAGTTTCTTTTTAATCGTACTTTTCGGAGTAAATGCCTATAATTATGTGGCTACTCGTCAAATAGAACATACGGTGGTGAATTCTAGCGTTCAAGAGCGAGCATTTATGCAAAAACGAGCTGAATACATAAAAAATCACGGTGAGACCAGTATGGCTGATAAAGAAATTAAGCAAGAACTGGCATTTAGAAGTAGGCATGCTTTAATGAATAGTTCATCTTTGTATCAGCGTGTTGAAGAGCAAGATCTTGAAAAATTTGTAAAGTGAGGTACATATAATGCAAGATAGAACTAGATTTATGCAAGA
Organism: Acinetobacter lanii; assembly: GCF_011578285.1. Lineage (NCBI taxonomy): Bacteria > Pseudomonadati > Pseudomonadota > Gammaproteobacteria > Moraxellales > Moraxellaceae > Acinetobacter > Acinetobacter lanii. Next base: position 1,368,712 of record NZ_CP049916.1, read on the forward strand.
TGGGTCTATTGTTCAATCCAGCTTATCTTCCACAAGCAATAGTAGGTATCCTGCATGTGATGTACTATCAATGGAAACGGATGATAGTGATGTGTTGAAAGAAACTGCTGAAGCTATGTACGCATCTACAGGTGATACAATTTGGTTAAGCTTTTAAATATAAAATTCAAGCGCTTTATATCGTTTCAATGAGCAGAGTTCAAAATTGCTTGAGTACGTCGTCAATTGATATTTCTTCTTCTACATAGAAAATACCATTTTGATCTGCTTTCATTTTTTAATAGTCATACCTTCAAGCTTTGCAATCTCGATTAAATCGTCAAGTATTTGATCTGCAATTTTATTTTTCCAATCATTTTCTGGGTCTAAAGGATTCGACATGAGTTTTTCCTAGTTCATGGTGTAGAAGCTAAGTCAACAGTACTAAAGGATGTATGATATTAGAGTTGGTTTAAATTGCTTCAATACGAGTATGACTACTTAAACTTCGATGATCAAATTTTCTCTAAAACCATTTTTCCCTTGTTCTTCCGGATAACCTAAAGGATTAATCAATAATCTACATCCATCAACTACAGTATCCACTGATGTATGCGTATGTCCAGATATCCAAAGCTTGAATCCTTTCACATCTAAGTCATTGATGAAATAGGGATTGAGAATTGAAGCAATAGGGTGATTACCCCAATATGGATCAAGACAGGCTAAATGTGGTGGAAAGTGTGTAATCACGATCACATTATCTTGCTGTCTAAACTGCATAATATTTTGATGATATTTTTTAAATAGTTCTATGTAGTCATCGGCGGTTATAGGTCTATTTACATTGCTAATCATGATTTGATCAAAATCATAAATCGATTGTTCAGCATCTTTTTGGGACTGTAAAAGTACCTCAGGAGATGTAAGTAGTGAATTGGAGCGAAAGTTCGTAAACAGCGTGCCACCTACAAATATTTTATCTTGAATTTTGATATGGTTGTCATCAAGTAGTGCATTTTTTGGGTAGTTTTCTTTCAAGAAATTCACGACTGAACTGTAGTTAGAGCTGTAGTAATCATGATTACCTAAAACAAAGATAAATTTTTTATTCAGAGATTTACATTTTTCGGCAAACTCAATTGCACCACTTAAGCGATTAGAAAAATCGCCAGCGTGAATAATGACATCAGCTTGCTCTGATATTGAATATTTGGAATTGTGAGTATCCGATAAAATTTGCAGTTTCAATCTACTTCCTTTATTAAATCACGCTGCTTAAATATATAGTGTTTCATTGCGATCAGTTTACAGCAACTAAATATTGTAGAAATTATAAGATACTTATCTGTATTCTTAAGCCTCTAGAAATATAGGTAATTATTTTTGCATAGATTGATTAAATATTAATCATAAAATTTGACCATTTAAATTTATGCACATAAGATAAAGATGTTACAGCAAAATCTGTGACCAGGCGTGGAAACCTGAATTTACTACAGAAGCAGTAAACCGCTTTGGCGGTTTTTTGCATTAACTATGTTTAGTCTATCGTAATGGTAGGCCAAGCAGGGCAGTCTATGACTGGCCGTCTTCTGTAGTACGGTATTTCCACCCCTTGAACCGTACCGGGTTTGTCGGAGACTTTTTTATTTAAGTTAGGCCACCTGACCTAACGGGTTAATCTTATCATAGTACATTGCTTCAAACTCAAAAGGCGACTTGTAACCCAGTGCACTGTGTACACGCTTTTTATTGAACCAATCTACCCAGTTTAGTGTCGCAAGTTGTACATCTGCTAAACCTTGCCAATCTGCTTTTAAATATTCAATCACCTCTGTTTTGTATAAGCCATTCACCGTTTCAGCCAAAGCATTATCGTATGAATCACCAGTCGTACCGACTGATGCTCGTAAATTTGCTGCTTCTAAACGATTGGTATAGCGAATAGAAAGATATTGAACACCTCTATCGGAATGATGAATTACATTCTTTGGCTTACCTCGATCATGCAATGCTTGCTCCAGTGCATCAAGTACCATATCTGTATTCATCCGTGTAGATACTTTCCATCCAACAATTGCTCGTGAAAACACATCAATAATAAAGGCGGTATAGACCCAGCCTGAATGAGTTTGAATATACGTAAAGTCACCGACCCATAGTTGGTTTGGATGATCAGCACTAAAATTACGTTTCACTAAATCATCTGCCCGTTTTTGGTCATCTCGGCTACGGGTAGTTTGTTTATTCTTACCACGCCAAATACCTTGTATACCTAGCTTCTGCATCAATCGAGCAACTGTACAACGTGCAATCACATAGCCTTCACGTTTCAGTTGTTGCCAGACCTTACGCACACCGTATCGACCTGAACTTTCTTTCCAAATTCGCTTAATCTCCTCAGCATGATGCAAGTCATGTAAATCTCGTTTCGCTCGATGTTCTGGATTTACTGTGAGATCTAAAGTCCGGTAATAGGTTGAAGGTGCGATCGGTAAAATTCTACAAATCGCCTCGACTCCGTACAGCTCTTTATTATTATGGATAAAATCCACCATTATTTGTGTGGGCGGTCGAGCTCCGCCTGGGCGAAAAAAGCGGCTGCTTTACGTAGAATCTCATTGGCGCGTTGCAGTTCTTTATTTTCGCGTTCGAGTTGTTTGATACGTTCTTGGTCTGAAAGCTGCTGTACTTTAACTGGATTTTGTTTATCTAAATATTTTTGATACCAAACACGTAGTGTTTCAGGAGTACAACCTATCTTGGGAGCAATAGCGGTGATCGCAGCCCAATTCGATGGATAATCTTTTTCAGATTCAATCAATAATTGAACCGCTCTTTCTCTGATTTCAGGGGTATATTTTAATTTTGTCATCGGGATAGTCTCTCAGAATATTGACTCTCCGACAAACCCGGTACGGTTCAATACTTTTAGAGCCGGATTTAACACACGGAAAAAAAATCGGCTTGGTCAATGAACTCCTGAATATCATGTTTGGTGATATTTGTCAGAATACTGTGAGTATAGAGCAAGGTCAGCGTGTAGAAAATTTAATGCTAAAACTTAGAGTTGTGCTGTGTCGTATCGCTACACCAGCAGTTAGTATTCGAATTCCAAGTTTGGGTTTACACCCAAAACTATATTTTTATAAAGATCATCGTTTTCAAGTGACATCCTTTTTGGCTTGGTTCTCTATCGTCTGCGAAATTGAAGAAGATTGTTTTGAAATACAGAATAAAAAGTTAGATTTTATTGGTTTTACCCGAGCACGCCGTGGTGTTGAAAGTTTAATTGAAAAAATTCCTGTGGCCATCAAAGAAACTGTCGGTAAGTTTGGTAGCGGGATCAGATCACATGAGCGATTGAAGAACGTGTATCAAGCCTTTATCTGTATTGGACTCAATATAGATTTAGATTTTGAAGACGAAGTTTGTTTGAACACCGTCATTCTTTCGATGAGTCAATCATTTGATTATATTAATTTTAATGATTTTTACCTTGAACGTTTTGGTGGTGATTATGATGAGAGCATTGTTGATGATGTTGTGAGCTTTGTGAAATCAGTAAGACCATCAAAGAAGAAAAAACCTCTAAATTTTTCAATCGCTACTAAAAGAAATCTGTATCAACGTGAGGAAAAGAAAACATGGAGCTATTGCGAAGTATGTGATAGCGCTCTATACCTTGAATCGACTGAAGTAGATCATCGAGAATCGAAAGCAGAAGGTGGTTACGGTATTATAGAAAATGGAGCAATTATTCATCCTATATGTAATCGTTTCAAGTCGGATCGTGATTTGGATGAAGTAAGGGCTGATTTATTTGAATAATTTGATGTATACAAAATGATAGAGAGCTTTTGCTTTCTATCAGTATATTTAAATATTATTAAAAACGATTGTGTTTTCTGTATATCATTTAAATTTAACAATAATTTAAAATATTTAGTGTTAATTTTTTCAATCAATTGAATATCATCTACAATAATAGTACTCTCCCTGGAGAAATTTCTCCAGTGAATCTTTGTTGCAATGAAATCTGATATTTTTAATTTACATTTTTCGGGTCATGAAACCTTTGCACTACGCTATGGTTGGCTAAATAAAGCATATAATAATTTTAGTTTAAATGAAAAAGATATTGAAAAACAAGTTGTTGAGCTTGGTGTTGGTAAAAATATGGTTAACAGTATTAAATACTGGGCTGAAGTTTCAGGGTTGGTGCCGCTCAAAGATTCTGAGAATAGTAAACAAAACTATAAAACTGCAATAAGTGAAATTTTTGCAAAATATGATACTTACTTAGAGTTGAATGAATCTACTTGGTTACTACACTATTTTATTCAAAAAAACTTTACTGATCTAACACTTGCTCGCTGGTATTTTAATTATTGTAATAAACAAGTCTTTGAGAAATCTGAATTACTTAGTGATCTTATATTTTGGCTTGAAACAAACGGTTTGAAGCTACCTTCGGAAGCGACTTTGCAGAAAGATTTAGATTGTTTCATTCTTTGTTACTCAAAAAAACTAAGTAAGAAACAGCTTAATGAAGATGCTTTTATTTCGCCATTAAATGAACTAAATCTAATTTATCAGGTGGATTCTCATAAGTTTAAAGCTGATCTACTTGAGCAAAAAAATCTTTCAGTGGATATATTTTTATATTGCTTAACAGATTTTTGGCAAACACATTTCTCGGAAGCTCCTTCACTAAGTGTAGATATGATTTCGACTTATCCGGGAAGCCCTGGTCGTTTATTTCGTTTAAATAATGCATCGGTTGATTATTTCTTAAATCAATGTGCAGTTATTGACGATCGTTTTAACTGGACTGATACATTAGGAATGCGAAGCTTATCTTGCTTGGATATCAAAAATGTAAATTTAAACGAACTACTGGCTAATATTTATCGTGAGTATCAGAAATGAATCAAAACTATAAATTAAATCATTACTATGAAATTCACGTAAACCATCTACTTTCGACACGACTTGATAGTGACATATCGAAGGAATTTTTTGAGCGAGTAATTTTTCATGGAACAGCGTACAACTCATTGAAAACAATAGTTGATTCTTTTTATGAAAACACTCAATCCGCTTTTACTTTGACAGGTGGATATGGAACGGGTAAATCTACTTTAGCAGCGATTTTATCAGGGCTTTTACATCCAAATGATGAAATTAGAGTGGCTGCTAGAGCCCTAGTACAAGATTCTGATTTACTTAAGCAAATTGATAAAAATTTCAAGTTATCTAGTGATAAACCTTGGTTGATTATTAAAGCAGTCGGAGGGGTAACTTCACCTGTTGAGCTATTTTATAAATCCATCCTAAAAGCACTTCAAGATGCTAATCTTATGGATGTGTTTGAAAGTGACTTATTTTTTCTGCCAGATCAGATAGATAGCGATCATCAATTAATTGAATGGATTGATGAAGTATTTAGAGCATTAGATGGAAGAATTTCGGGTAGTTTACTTATCTTAGATGAGATGGGTAAGCTTTTAGACCATATTGCTAGAAATAATGGTGATCTACATTTATTCCAGGATTTATCTGAGAGAATCAATAGACTTTCTACTAAGCAGTGTCCTTTTATCTTTTTAGGGATTTTGCATCAGGCGTTTGCTGACTATGCAAGAGGAATGAGTCATCATATCGCTTTAGAATGGACTAAAATTCAAGGTCGTTATGTTGATATCTCATATCGAATTTCATTGGATGAATCGGTCGCACTTGTTTCTAAAACAATAAAAGCAAGAGAAACTCAAATTCCAGAAGCTATTACTGCTGTAAATAATGCCTTAGTAACTAAAGTTGTAGGTTCTATTAAATCTCGATTGACAGAGAATAGTCCAAAACTGAATGTATATCTGCAAGAGGCATTGCCACTACATCCATTAACTACGGTACTTCTGGGGATTATTTCTAAAAGTAGCTTTAGTCAAAATGAACGTAGTATTTTTAGTTTTCTTTTGTCAGTTGAACCTTTTAGTTTTAGAAAGTTTCTAGAGTCAGAAGTTAATCTAAACTCAACTTACACGATTGTTGATTTATGGGATTACTTAAGTCAAAACTTGCAACACCAAATCCTAAGTTCTAAAGAAGGGCATTTATGGGCAATCGTTGAAGAAACTCTAACTTTACTTAGTAAAAATCTAAGTAAAAAAGAGGGTTTAACTCCGGAAAGTGAAGAGTTATATCCTAACGTTATTAAAGCAATTGCAATGCTTAATATGTTTGGTAAGTCTTTAGGTATTTATCCGTCAGTAGATTTAATTGCTCACGCATTACCATCTTCATCAAAAAACCTAGAAATTCTCCCTATATGTTTAAAGAATCTAGAAGATTGGGGAGTGATTACTTATTGGAATCGTACAAAGTCTTATGAAGTTGTTGAGACATCTGAACTCAATATTCAGCAATTGTTACAAGAGAAGTTAGAGGCATTAAGTAACCAACAAAATTATTTTGAGCACATCAACTATAAGGGCAATTCAGTACTTGCAAAACGCCACTACCATGAAAGGGGTGTAATGCGTTGGATGGATCAGCATCTAGTAAATGATCTTCCTGGACTAGAACGTCTCATAAGTAAATCTGAATTTATTAAGTCAAAAGCTTTTGCGCACTTTGTTTTAATAACAGATCAAGCTCTTAATTCAACGAAACTAATTGAATTATCAAAGGAACATTCTCGTATTGTTATTGCTAAGTTAGATAAAATTAGTGAATTATTAAGCTGGTCCAAAGAAATTTATGCACTAAATGAAATTTTTAGAGAATTGCCAAAACTGATGCTGGACACTGTTGCGAAAAAAGAATATGAGCAACGGTTAAATTATGCATATCAACAGGTCGATGATCTATTTAGTCAGTCATTTGAATCAGTGGAATGGTACTGTAAGGGAAACCTTTTAAAGGGTAAGTCTTTATCCATTATTGTCTCTGATTTGGCTGATGAGCTATATCAATCATGTCCGAAAATCCTAAACGAATTGGTTGTTCGACATGATGTTTCTAGCTCTGCAGCTGCTGGTCGTAAAAAACTATTAGAAAATATGTTGGAGAATTCGAATCAAGAAAATTTAGGTATCGAAAAGTTCCCACCAGAAAAAGCAATTTATTTGTCTTGTATTAAACAATTAGGCTTACATCAGTTTAATGTGGAGAAGATGGAATGGGTATTTGATTTTCCTGTCTTAGATGAATCTAATAGAGATCAAAGTGAAAATTTAGAGCGTGTTTCGAAATTATTTCAACATGGATATAAAATTTTCACAGATACAAAGTCTTTAGTTCCTTTAACAGAGCTTTATAAAGTATGGTCAGATACGCCATTCGGTATTCCTCAAGGTGTATTACCAATATTTGCTTTAACCCTTTTGTTGGCTAAAGAAAAGAGCCTTGCTTTTTATGATAAAGATGTAACTCAAGAATTTAAGTTTATTAGTGAAATTGATGATGAGTACATCAATAAGCTGGTTAAGCGACCTCATGAGATTGCGGTTAAATATATTAAAGAGCCTGCTGAAAAAAATAGGTTTATCAATCTTCTAGCAAATAGCATTAAAGATATTTTTGACAAAAATATAGAGGCTACCCCTTTAGCTGTAGCACGCTTTCTAGTTTCATACACTGTGAAGCAGTCTAGTTGGGCTAAGTTTTCTAAGGATAAAGAATATTTTGACGAGAAGGTACAGTTATTAAGATCATTCCTTGTTAAGGCAGATGATCCTTACAAATTGCTTTTTGAAGACTTGTATGATGTGCTTGAGGTTTCTACAAGATCTGATGATCTAGTTCTTGCAGATCTATCAAATTTACTTGGTAGTTTTATGGGTGCAAAGCCAAATCTACTTAAAAATTTTGAAGGTAGATTACGTAAAGAACTCGGTAATATCACACCCGAAATCATTCAAGAAGCAGATGCAGTGAGCAAGTTTGCAGCTGATTGGAAAATGAAAAAATTTGCGGAACATCTATCTAGAAGCTCAAAAGAGTCCACTCAATGGTTGTCAAATTTAATTACATTGCTGGGTCAGATACCAGAAAAAGATTGGACAGATGATAGTCTGAAAAAAGCTTTTGAAGCTCTGCCTGGTTATGTCCAAAGATTTAAGCAACTAAGCTTTTTTGCTAGAAATGCTGAGAAATCAGAACAAATTTCATCTAATAAGCGATCCTTAGCAGTAATTATTAACACGGATCAAGGTCTTGAAGAATATAACCGAGACGTCATTGTAGATTCGACTATTGAGGATGATTTAAAAAAATTGCAAAAAGAGCTACTTAAAAAGGTGAATACTTTTGACCTAAGTGACGATGCTAAAGCAATGGTATTATATGGGTTGCTTAAAGATTATTTACATCCGATTGGTGAGGACAAAGCATGACCCTTGAAAAACCAGTAAAACATGTCCTAGGGCTTTCTGGTGGTAAGGATAGTGCTGCGCTTGCTGTCTACATGCGAGACCACTATCCTGAGTTAGATATTGAGTATTTTTTCACTGATACTGGTAAAGAATTGCCTGAAGTCATGGATTATCTAAACCAATTAGAATCTTACCTAGGTAAACCAATTTTGCGCTTAGGTTCAGATAAAGATTTCGATTACTGGTTGAAGGAATATAATCATTTTCTTCCGTCTGGCCATCAACGCTGGTGTACTGTACAGATGAAACTAGTACCATTCGAGAAATGGGTTAAACCCTTTCTTGATGAAGGGTATGAAATCATCAGTTACGTTGGAATTCGTGCAGATGAGCCTTGGCGTGAAGGTTATGTACCAACTCAAAAATTTTTAACGACCAAAATGCCATTTGCTCAAGATGGTCTAGTCAAAGAGGATATTATTAATATTCTAGAAGGGACTGGATTAGGCCTTCCTAAATATTATGAATGGCGCTCTAGGAGTGGATGTACTTTCTGTTTTTATCAAAGAAAGATTGAGTGGGTACGTTTGATGGAACGACATCCTACTAAATTTGAAGAAGCGAAAGCTTATGAAAAGCAACTTAATGATGAGAAGTCTACTAATGGTGAAACATATTACTGGATGGGTAAGAATACTCCTCTAAGTACCTTAGAGGATCCAGTACGTGTAGCCCAAATAAAATCTGATCATGAGAAAAAACTCGAACGATTTAAGAAAAAGCGCCGTCGTAATGCTCTATATGATGATCAGTTGATTGAGATGATTGATTTAGATGCTCTGTATGATGACATAGAGGGTGGTGGTGCTTGTGTGACGTGTTATAAATAAAAAATAACTCGCTTTTAGGCGAGTTATTCTTTTAAAGTTGGTGGTAATCCTCTAAAAGTAGAATTTTTCTTAATATCCAAAAAGGAGGTTATGAATGAGAATATCTAAATTTATTAACATTCAGATCATGGCCATTTTCTAAGAATGTTCTTCAATGGTATCTAATAGATTAAATAGAGGTTTTCCTTCTTCTATATCATTAAGAATTTGTAAAACATGCGGTATTCCTGCATTTGCTAAAGCAGAAACATAATTAAACATTTCACGGGCTTCATCTAATTTTTCAATATCCTGGTTATCGGCTAAATATACCATTTGCATATGTTTGACATGATAATCTTCTAATATACTTGCAGCTGTAATATTGCTTACATCATTTGTACTAAAGTGTTGTGGTTTAATGTTTGTTTTTACAGCATAAATAAAGGCAAAATACCAAAGGTCTACTTGTCGATTAAAAGGAGTAAATTCTCCTTGAGCTCTAGGTTCAGATTGTTTACAGAACTTTTTAACTTCTTCAGCATATTGTTTAGGTATAGCAATTTGGTAGTTACTAAAAGGATTGTAAATTGACATTTTAGATAGCCTCTTGGTAATCAATGCGTTGACATATATCACAAGACTGCTTGTGATTACATTCACATCTTAAAATTCTTGTGTCTGAAATTTCAGGTTTATTAGCTAGCATTAAAGGATAGTGGTAAGCGTCCGCTGAATCCCATGCCTATTTTTTAATTTTGGTCGGATTTCCAGCGGTGTGGCAGTAATTCTGATGTGGTTCTAGGATTTTAGACCACGCCTATAAGTGATAATCTACTCCCCAATAAGCATGGGAAATGCTTGTTTTTGGAGTCAACCATGACACGAAGAAAACGTCGTAATCATTCAGCAGAGTTTAAAGTTAAAGTTGCTCTCGCAGCAATTAAAGGCGACCACACACTCGCTGAACTTTCTACTCAATTCGATTTACATCAAAACCAAATCATCGATTGGAAAAATCAACTGCTTGAGCAATCAGTCAATATTTTTTCACGACCAACAGCACAACAAGAACCAGAGATTGACCTCAAAGCTCTACATGCCAAGATAGGACATCAGGCATTGCAAATTGATTTTTTAGAAGGTGCGCTCAGAAAAATAGGGCAGCTGAGCGGCAAAAAATGATCGATAAGACCCATCAACTTTCGGTACGACAACAATCGCAATTGATTCAAATCAATCGCAGTACGTTGTATTACAAGCCCAAAGAGATTTCATCAACTGATTTGAGTTGGATGCGTCTAATCGATGAAATTCATCTCGACTACCCATTTATGGGCAGTCGAATGATACGAGATATGCTACAGCGTCAAGGACATCAAATAGGTCGGCGTAAAGTCCGACGTGAACCGTACCGGGTTTGTCGGAGACCAACTTTCTTGAGAGAATGTCCCAATGACAAAACCAAAATATACCCCTGAAATCAGAGAAAGAGCGGTTCAATTATTGATTGAATCTGAAAAAGATTATCCTTCTACTTGGGCTGCAATCACAGCAATTGCACCTAAGATTGGCTGTACTCCTGAAACACTACGTTCCTGGCATCAGAAGTATTTGAATCAACAGAATCCAATCAAAGTACAGCAGCTTTCAGACCAAGAACGCATTAAACAACTTGAACGCGAAAATAAAGAACTGCAACGAGCCAATGAAATTCTACGCAAAGCAGCCGCTTTTTTCGCCCAGGCGGAGCTCGACCGCCCACACAAATAATGGTGGATTTTATCCATAATAATAAAGAGCTGTACGGAGTCGAGGCGATTTGTAGAATTTTACCTATCGCACCTTCAACCTATTACCGAACTTTAGACCTCGCGGACAATCCAGAACATCGAGCGAAACGAGATTTACATGACTTGCATCATGCTGAACAAATTAAACGAATTTGGAAGGAAAGTTCAGGTCGATATGGTGTACGTAAAGTTTGGCAAAAACTGAAACGTGAAGGCTATATTATTGCGCGCTGTACAGTTGCTCGATTGATGCAAAAGCTAGGTATACAAGGTGTTTGGCGAGGTAAGAATAAACAAACGACCCGTAGCCGGGATGATCAAAAACGAGCAGATGACTTGGTGAAACGCAATTTTAGTGCTGATCAGCCTGACCAGCTGTGGGTCGCTGACTTCACGTATATTCAAACAAATTCAGGCTGGGTCTATACCGCCTTTATTATTGATGTGTTCTCACGAGCAATTGTTGGATGGAAAGTATCAACACGTATGAATACAGACATGGTGCTCGATGCACTGGAGCAAGCATTGCATGATCGAGGCATGCCAAAGAACGTGATTCATCATAGTGACAGAGGCGTGCAATATCTTTCCATTCGTTATACCAATCGTTTAGAAGCAGCAAATTTACGAGCATCAGTCGGTACGACCGGTGATTCATACGATAATGCTTTGGCTGAAACGATGAATGGCTTATACAAAACAGAGGTGATTGAATATTTAAAAGCAGATTGGCAAGGTTTAGCGGATGTACAACTTGCGACACTAAATTGGGTAGATTGGTTCAATAAAGAACGTGTACATAGTGCACTGGGTTATGTATCACCTTTTGATTTTGAAGTAATCTACTATGATAAGATTAACCCGTTAGGTCAGGTGGCCTAACTTAAATAAAAAGTCTCCGACAAACCCGGTACGGTTCACAGTGTCTATAACTGTCTTTAAATCCATAAATAGGTGTCCACTTAAATTTTAGTGGACACTATCGCGGTATTAATGAGTCAGGAAAAGTGGGGCTCAGCGGACGCTTACGGATAGTGAGCCGGGTTAGTTAATGTAAAAATTCTATCCGCATAATTGTCTATTATTTTCTCTACACCATGAATCTCATCATGAGTTAGAAAAAGGATGATTTGACTACCGTCTTTAATCATCTGTTTCAATACAGACTGCTTTACATATCCTGACATCATACCTAAAGGAGTATCAATTACATTTGGAGCTTCAACTTCTGAAACCTTAGTCAGTGCAAGAATAAATGCTAATGTGATTGCCCGTCGAGATGCGCCATTTAGATCTTGGTCTGGATCAATTCTAATGCCATTTATACCGTATACCATGATTTCATAATCTGTACTTAAGGCTGCTTTTGTAATTGAGGAAAAGTCATTTTCATTAGGTGAGGAACCAATCATTTCTAAGAAAATCCTATTCATTTCACTACTAACACGCTGTATTTCTTCATGTTGTAATTTATCTAAAATATTTTTAAAACCATTCTTAAGTGTTTCAGATAATAAAACCCGATTAGTATTTTTATCATTTTTACCTAGTTTCTTTTGAACTTTTTCTCTGTCTTCATTAAGTTCTTTAATTTTTATTTCTGAATTTTCCAGTAATGCTTGTTTACGACTTAATTCATTTGAGGCATCTATAAAATTATTATCGTGTTGTTTGAATATCGAGCGATATAGTTGTAAAGAATCATCATTAATACCATTTATCAGTTCATTTTTTTCGTTAATTTTTGATTGATTGTCAGCAAAAGACTTTAGACAGCAAGTATATTGATGCATCCTATCGTTATAAACACTATTCCAAGTATCACTAGCAATACTAGGGTTGGTACTAACTACTTGGAAATGTAAGCTAGTTGCAAGCTCAGTTTTTCTATCAGAATCTTGGCTATCTTGAATAATCTTTCTAATATGTTGAATATGATTATGGCCGGTAATCCTCCCATAAATAACCGAAGTTAAAAGTAGAGGTTAAGCAGCCATTAGAGGTGGCTTTCCTTTGTTTGCTTGATGTGGTCTTTCATGGTTGTAATGCCACAGCCAACTCGTTGCATAATCTTGTACTTCATCCAAAGTATCAAATAAATGTTTACTCAGCCAGCTATAACGTATGGTCCGATTATAACGTTCAATATATGCATTCTGTTGTGGCTTACCCGGTTGAATATATTCAATACGAATGCCGTGCTCAGTAGCCCAACGTACAAATTCATGACTGATAAACTCCGGGCCATTGTCACACCGAATAACTAACGGTTTTTCTCGCCATTCCAATAGCTGATTCAACGTACGAATAACCCTGATTGTGGGCAATGAGAATCCTGCTTCAATGGCTAGGCCTTCGCGGCGGTAATCATCAATTACATTCAATAGCCGATACTTTCGACCATCGGAAAGCTGATCATGCATAAAATCTAATGACCAAACTTGATTTTCTCGGATTGGTTCCTTTAGTGGTTCTGGTGCATGTCTTTTTAGTCTTCTTCTTGGCTTAATACGCAGATTCAGTGCCAACTCACAGTAAATGCGATAAACCCGCTTGTGATTCCAGCAGTGATTCTCAACATGTCGTAAATATGAGAAGCACAGACCAAATCCCCAATCTGTATTTTCTTCAGTGAGTTCAATGAGCTGTTCAGCAATTAATGCATTGTCATCGCTGAGTTTGGCTTGATAGCGGTAGCAGGTTTCACTAATGCCAAATGCTTTACAAGCCAAACGAATACTAATGGCATGCTGGGCAACTACCTGATGTGCCATCTTACGCCGGCAAGATGGCTTCACCACTTTTTTACCATCGCTTCCTGGATGATCTCTGCCTTTAATCGTTCTTCCGCATACATCTTTTTAAGTCTGGTATTTTCTGCTTCCAGCTCTTTCAGTCGAGCCATCAATGAGGTATCCATACCGCCATATTTGGCACGCCATTTATAAAACGTGGCATTACTCATGCCGTGTTCACGACAAAGGGCGGCTACAGGTGTGCCAGATTCCGCCTGCTTCAAGATGGACATGATCTGACTGTCAGTAAATTTCGATGTTTTCATGCAGAATCTCCTGCTTGTATCTTAAGAGAAAATTCTACTTTTAGATCCTTTTATTTTTAGGGGGGATTACCGTCCTTTCCCATCCATACTGATACGGATATTTCGCAATTTTAACTCATTCAAAAATGCCTCGCTTGTGAATTGACTGCCTTGGTCTGTATTAAACACCTCTGGACAACCATATTTCACAATTGCTTCTTGCAACGCATCTATGCAAAAGTCTGTTTCCATACTGATCGATACTCGATGAGCCAGTACTTTACGACTATGCCAATCTATAATTGCACACAGATAGACAAAGCCTTTAGCCATAGGAATGTACGTGATATCTGTACACCAGACTTGATTAGAGTGATCGATGACCATGTTTTTCAACAGATATGGGAAAATACGGTGTGCAAGATTAGGCTTACTGGTATTGGGTTTTGGATACAAGGCATGTATTCCCATCAAGCGCATTAAACGTCGGACTTTACGCCGACCTATTTGATGTCCTTGACGCTGTAGCATATCTCGTATCATTCGACTGCCCATAAATGGGTAGTCGAGATGAATTTCATCGATTAGACGCATCCAACTCAAATCAGTTGATGAAATCTCTTTGGGCTTGTAATACAACGTACTGCGATTGATTTGAATCAATTGCGATTGTTGTCGTACCGAAAGTTGATGGGTCTTATCGATCATTTTTTGCCGCTCAGCTGCCCTATTTTTCTGAGCGCACCTTCTAAAAAATCAATTTGCAATGCCTGATGTCCTATCTTGGCATGTAGAGCTTTGAGGTCAATCTCTGGTTCTTGTTGTGCTGTTGGTCGTGAAAAAATATTGACTGATTGCTCAAGCAGTTGATTTTTCCAATCGATGATTTGGTTTTGATGTAAATCGAATTGAGTAGAAAGTTCAGCGAGTGTGTGGTCGCCTTTAATTGCTGCGAGAGCAACTTTAACTTTAAACTCTGCTGAATGATTACGACGTTTTCTTCGTGTCATGGTTGACTCCAAAAACAAGCATTTCCCATGCTTATTGGGGAGTAGATTATCACTTATAGGCGTGGTCTAAAATCCTAGAACCACATCATTTAGGATCTTTGTACCATTTTAAGATAATTTGAAGGTCATCTTTACTAAGGTTAGGGCTTACTATAAAGCGCATTTTAGTATCTAAATTAGACTTTAAAAAAATTAGTAAAGATTTAGCAATAATTTGAAATGAGGAGCTGTTGAAATAACCAATCATACAATCATAGCTAATAGCATTTCTTAGTGCAGGATTAAAAAACACATCATCTATATCACTTGTAAAGGTATTTACAACTGAGTGCACTAAAGAGCTTGTATTTTCGCTTTGCATATCATTCCTTGATATTTTTATTTACTTAAATTAATTAATAATTTATCAATTATATTGGGTGAAACTTGATGATCAAGACTTAATCTTAAACTCGAGAGTGCGTCGGTAGTACTTAAACCAATTTCCATAAGTACATGAGACATTTCAATTGTTATTGAAGAACAGGCAGAACCTTGGGAACATAAAAAGTCTGAATTTCCTACAAAAAGTGAGGCATCAAACTTTGGTAAGCGGATATTTAAGATATGAGGTATATGATTTTCAGTTGGAGTATTTAATGCTCCGCCAATTTCGGAAACCCTTAATCTTACTAAGGAGTTTATTTTACTCACTTTTTCAAAACTATTTTCAATAGTTTGGTCTTGTACAGCAGTTCCAAAACCTAAAATTAATGGTGTAGCCAAAGTACCACCTCTTAAACCGTATTCTTGACCAGCTCCATGAATAACTGCTTGAATTTTAGTTTCTCGTAAGTCTCTAATATAAAGTGCACCAATTCCTTTAGGACCATAAATTTTGTGTGATGAAATAGAAAGGAAATCAATGTTGAGCTCGTCAACATCAATAGCAATTTTCTTATAGGACTGAGCTGCATCAACATGGAATTTGATGTCTTTTTCAAAACAAACTTTTCCAATCTTTTCGATAGGTTGAATAGTTCCGAGTTCATTATTAACATGCATAATGCTAATAAGAACTGTATCTGGCCTGATCGCTTTAATTACATCCTCTGCATCAATAACTCCATCATTTTTTGGAGAAATATAACTAACTTCATAACCGTGTTCTTTTTCTAAGAAAGTGCAAATGGAAAGGATACATTTATGTTCTATAGAAGAAGTAATGATATGTTTACCTTTCTTTTGATTAGCTAGTACATATCCTTTGATTGCTAAATTGTTAGACTCGGAAGCTCCACTTGTGAAGATGATTTCACTT
Organism: Acinetobacter lanii; assembly: GCF_011578285.1. Classification (NCBI taxonomy): domain Bacteria; kingdom Pseudomonadati; phylum Pseudomonadota; class Gammaproteobacteria; order Moraxellales; family Moraxellaceae; genus Acinetobacter; species Acinetobacter lanii. The sequence goes on from NZ_CP049916.1 coordinate 1,385,087, forward strand.
TTATAGGATCCGATCGAATCTGCAATTTTTTCTCTCACATTCTCTATTTTTTCTGCTGAAGAACGACCTAATTTGTGAGCAGAAGATGGGTTTGAGTATTCTTCTTCAAATGCTCGAAATAATTCTTTTTTAACAGATGGTAGAAGTGGCGTAGATGCTGCGAAATCTAAATAAATCATCTTTGATCTAATAAAAAACAGATATTTCAAGCATCTCTTTTTTTTTAGATTTAAGCAAATATTCTTACTCATAAATTCGAAAATTCTTATCAATATAATGTTTGTTCAAAAAAAACAATTAGTTTAGTACAATTAGTTAATTGTTATAATAAATTTATATACTTATCAGATATAACTGAGGGGCAATTTATGTCAGAATTACAATATAAGCCATCTGCGAGATGGATACGTTATTTGCGTAGTTACGGTCCGACTCCAAATAATGCAGTTATGTTTGATGAACATGTTACGAAAGCAGCGCGTCTAGCTAAAATTGATCCAATAGAATTACCTATCCCATTGCTACCTAATATTTTAGAAGCAGTACATGCAGAGGGCGGCGGATCTATTATCATTGCAGGAACAGCTGGAGATGGGAAAACTTATCACTGTCGTGCATTATGGGAAGCAATAGGAGGAGATCCTTCTGAGTGGAATGATTCACACGCAGCAATTAAAAGTTTAAATATTAATAATGATAAAAAAATATATTTTGTAAAAGATTTAAGTGAATTAAATGAACAAGATGGAAAATTTGTTCTTGAACTATTAGAGAGATCCGTTTTAGAAAACGACAATAAACATATTCTAGTAATTGCTGCCAATCATGGGCAAATTTTAGAACGTTTACGAAAACGATCATACAAAGAATTTTCTACCCACCCAATACGAGAAACTTTAGAGCAAGTTTTTCTGCAAACTGGTGAAGGGCTTTCAAGGTTACATGTATTTGACTTAAGCCGTAGTACTCATCGTAAGTCATTAACTGATGTGCTAGATATATTAATTACCCATCCTGAATGGGAAAAATGTTCAAATTGTTATTTTCAAAGTAGTGGGAAAGGCTGCCCAATCAGTGAAAATCGTCAACGCTTACTTGGTGCAACATTCGAATCTGAACAGTTACGCTCACGTTTATCCGATTTAATTGATATTGCTAGGTTAAATGGCTCGCATTTACCTGTTCGTGATGTACTTGCTTTATGTGCAAATATTTTGCTTGGTCATGCTGAGGTTAAAGATGGACTGATGCGTTGTGATGATATTGAGAAAATACTAAATGATGGAACATTTTCTAAGGGAAGTTTGTATGACAATATCATGGCAAAAAATTTACCTAATCAGAGAGTAGGAGAACGCCCTGTTTTTAAAGCTTTATCTTCTTTTCAAATAGGTGAAGAAACAACAAATGAAATTGATGGGTTATTAATTTATGGTCGCTACGATAGTGAATTATCTCCAATCTATGAAGACCTTATCGAAAATGATAAACAGTATGGTGGTTCAGCATATTTTAAAAAAGCCCAAGAAGCTTATTTAGAAGGTGATGAATACCAAAAAGATAATATTAATCAAAAGCTTATTCAGTTGTTAGAAAGCCAACGCCGTCGATTGTTCTTTACATTGCCTGATAGTGGTTTAGGTAAAAACTATTTTTGGAATCTAAGTGCATACAAATATGCTGCTTCTTATTTAGATCTTATTAAAAATCTCAAAAATAATCAGCCCATTCCTGAGGATATACGTCAATTAATTACATTGGGTATTAATCGTATTATGACGGGAATTTTAGTGGAAGAAGTAGAAAATATTATAGTTGCAACATCTGGAGGCTTTACAGAATCAAAAGTAAGCGTACTAACTAAAGAAGAAATACCAGCGCGTCCTACAAGAAGAAACACAGAGGGGATGCTGATCAGATTGAATCATAATAATAGGCCATTAATTGATTTCCATATGGAAGATGATAAGGATGGTGTTCCTTTTGAGTTAACACCAATTAGATTCGAATTTCTGGCGAGAGTTGCCAATGGAATCTTACCTAATAGTTTTTCTAGTGAGTGTTTGGAAGATCTATTAGCTTTAAAGTCAAAACTCTTACGAAGAGTTGAGCAAATACAACTCGAGTTTGGTGATAGCTACATAGCTTATAACATTAATACGCTGTCTTTAAAATTTGTGAATGATGGGTTTAGTCATGGTTCTAAACATATATCAGTGAGATTAGATAAATGAAATTCCTAGAAGATGTTGATTTTGTTGTTGATGAAAAAATTTGGGGACATCGTTTATATGATGAGCAGTTACCTCATTTAATCTTATTAGAATTTCTAGGAATATTAGCTTCACATCGAGATGATCCATTAAATGAAGTAGATGATAAAGTAATTTATAAGCCGCAGCGTCAGCTTCGATTGCGCGGTGTATTATTTAATAATCCATATATAAATATAATCGCATCTTCTAATAGGTCTGACGAAAAAAAATGGCAAGAATGGTTTGAGGAATATCAAAAAGGTGCATATGCAGAAGAAGATATGACTTATTTGAAAGAGGTCTTTAGTTCATTTGATGATTTTGCACGTGTTGTTGAATTGTTGCGATCTTCGTCTTTTGAGATAAATAGTAATAAAAGATGGAGTTCAAAATTTGTCTTCCCATTCGGGCCTGATGCCTTATATGAAGATTTGCGCATTGATAAATCTGAAACGAATGATAGACGATTTTTTGCACGAACAGGTGAGATTTTGTATTTAATGCTTTGTCGTGCTGAGAATAAAAATGAATTGGGAGAGCTGTTAGTCAAACGTCTTTTAGAATCTGATCTATCTCTAAATCGATTAGTGAAAGCTATTCAAGGTGATAGACAAGAGGCAAAACTAGCTAAAGAGATTAGTAGTTTGCAATTACCAATCCTTAAACATGATCGTTTCGATCAGCTCTGCCGTGATTGGATTCATATCCTAAAGCAAGATATTCCCTCCTATGATGCAATTTCATACTTAATGTTTTCAGCTGGTTTGAACATGTTGTTGTATTTTCTTGAGCGCTCGAAAGAAGTTTTATCTGAAGAAAAGCCTATAAGATTAGTCTGTGAAATCATTTCTAAAAATCGAACTAAAATAAGAGCAATTTCTGCGGATGATTATCAACATAATCAGAATTTGTCTATACGCTCCATTGCTGCAGAAATTGAAAATATTCAGCAAAATGAAGAGTGGATGTCCGCATCTTCACAACTTTATCCTGAGTCAGAATATATACGTTTAATGCAGAAGCAATTTAAATGGCCAAGTGAAGATGAAGAAAGTTCAGACTGGTCAGCTGATTCACTTATTGAAAAGTTAATTGATAAAGCTCAACTCAGACATAAGCAACATTTAGCAAAAGTCCACTCAGCTTGGTCTAAGGCTATTGGTTTAAGTTCTCGTCGCTTATCTAGAAGAATGCGTTATGCGCCTAATGATCATTTTTTGAAATCGCTTGTTATTACAGTAGTTGATAAACGCATGCCTTTTGATGATTTCTTAGAAGTAATTAAAAATAGGTATGGTTTAGTGGTTGGTGAGGCACAAGCTCAAGAGCTTATTACTAGTAATCAAGTGGATCAGGAAGCTTTCAGTAAAAATAGTGAATATCTAGCTGAACGTTTAATGAGTTTAGGTTTAGTTAGGCAATTGTCTGATGGATGTGCTTTTGTAGAGAACCCATTTAATATTTAAGGAAATGAATATGAAAGAAAATAAAATTATTGGATGGGTTGGTGCTGTATATTTTGAAAATTACCTGCAGCAAATAAATGATTCTCAGCTAACAAACGAACCATTAAATATTGAAACTGCGTTATTTAGACTAGACCAATTAACGGCAGGCCAAATTGCTACAATTGTAAAGGAAATATTGTCGAGGCCATCTTTAGAACAGTATATTTCACTTAAAATTCCAAGAGCTTTAATTGGAGATGAAGTATTACCAAATGAAGTATTGATTGATGATAATGCTGCTAGTGTTCGAAATCAGAGTATTGAAAAACAGATATTAATAACAGCAAGCTCTAGAAATGACATTGGAGATACTCTTGCGCATATTACTATCGTCAGTGCGAAAGAGTTAAAGGCAAATAGTGATCCGTGGGTTCAAGCATGTTGTCAATTAGGGAATTTAGTCCTTACTCCAGATGATGAAAAAACTTTTGCAAAAGCACTAGAAGCACTGATTGATTCTATTGAGCTTTCATTGGTACAAATTGCTAATTTTTGTCTTAGTATTATTGAGGCAAATAATATTCATGGATTAGCGATAAGACAGGCAATCGGATGGGCTCTACCAAGTATAGGGTTGCCTCGAGATACTTACTTTTTTAGTAATGCTAAAGCATTTTCACATGCTAATCGTCCTTGGAAAAATGCCTTTGATAAATTAGCGACGCATCGATATCCCTTATTAAAGTATCAAAAAGCAAATGGTCAACCGTTAGATCCTGCAGAAATGGAAAATCGTCTGAATGATAATTTGGAAGATATAGATGAAGACATTATTCCTGTTTTGCAACGATTTATAAAGGGGTCTATTAATGATGTTGAAGCTATTCAAGCACTCGCAGAATTAGAATGGGAACAAGATAAAGTTTATCTTATTTTTGACCGGCCGAAAGAAAAACAAAGTGGTTTAGCTGAATCTACTTTGCAATTTTTCTCAGATATTTGTGACCCAGATGATGCTTTAACTGAAGAGTGGTGCAATCACTTAACTGAGTTAAAAACACGAGAAAAAAGAGGCGAATGGATTGATGAAGATAAAATTTTCTTTGATCTACATCGTTATTTCTTAGAGCAAGATACAAAATTATTAGCACGTTGGGAAAAAGTCATCTTTGGGCAGGCTATAGAGTGTCAGGACTTTTTAGAGGGATTAGTTTTCGCAACTTATCAATTACTTGCTGGATCAGAAGATTTTAATGGTGAGCGTTACTTAAAAATCTCAGTCAACAAGGGGAGAAAAGCTTGGCTTGATCAGTTTAATCATGATGCAGTGACATTCTTTTGTGTAATGTATCGTGGTTTATATAAGGCGATGGGATCCAGAATTATTTGGGAAATTCCAAATCAAAAAACTCAATTACCAGATATCTTATTTGATTATGAAGCTTTCTTAAATAAACAAAAAGAACGTCTAGGAAAGAAATTTAAATCAATAAAATCTCTATCACGAGCTGCATTGCAAATTAAATTTGAAGTTGCACTAGTTGAACGTCAATCAAGTAATCAAGAAGTTATTTTGAAGAAAAATCAACTGATATGGAATTACTCAGCTAATTCTATTGGGCTTGCTCTTGCTGATGACTTAGGGCGAATACTTGAGAAAGGGGGGATTGCTTGTACACAAGTCAGTCGGAAAATAGTGAGCAAAAAAGGGGGAGTGCAAAGTGTTTCTCTTGAAAATGTTGGTAGTTTAGAAGCTACATTTTCAAATGATCCAGGCTCTCTTATCCCATCAGCTAGTAAATTAAAAAGTCAACGTCATCAAATTAAACAATCTCTTGAAGAGTTATTTAAAGATGGATTTATAAATGACGTAGCGTATAGGAAGATAAAAGAAAGCTGGGAAAAATTTGAAAAAGTTTATCCTTTTGCACTTCAAAATTTTAAACAACATGGATTAAATCAACCAAGTATATTTGATCAAGCCGATGCATATGCTGAATTATTAGATACGCTATTAACTTATGCATGTAACGATGTTAGCCGGGAAAAACTTGTATCCAAGGTAATGTCTATTGGAACCGTTATAGTCTCAGGAGAGCAATCTACTTTAATAATTCCACCTTGGCACCCTGAACGTTTAAAGGCATTAGCTGTTAAAACTAAACGAACAACTGCGTTGCTAACCCATTTATTGACAGCTGATAGTATTAAATTTGGTGATAGAAATATTTTCTTTAAAGAGTTTTTTGATGAACTTAAACATCCTTTCTATCCAGAAGTAGCGATACTTCAAAAGAAAAATGTTGCGGAGCCCGAGCTAGTTACAGTTACTAGTACAGTGAATGGCTATAGCCTTCTAGAAACTCCTATGAATTCGGGGCAGACACTTAGTGATACTTCCCCGCAAATAGCAGCTAAACAAATTAATGAGCTTATAGAACGCTATATAGGGTTGCAACCTCATAAAATTCGCAATTTAAATATTTTATTGTATAACTCTGATGCAGCAGACTTACCATTAGCTGTGGTTAAAGAACTCTCTAATCTGTATGAAACGGAACAAGCTGAGATGAAATGTAATGTCATGGTTCGACATACAGAACCAAGACATTTAGCTTCTATTTATGCAGAATTAGTGAATAGAGCTGCAGAAGATGAAGATTTACCACTCGTAAGTGAAATATCTGATAATTTTATTTCTAAATTAAGGATAGGTGTCTCTAAATCTGCAGGAGTGGACAGCAATTCTCTTTTAGGATCCAAGCCATTTGATATCGCTTTTTTACATGATGTTGTAGCAAGGACTGCTACAATAGAATGGATTCCTGCTCCTTGGAGTGAGAATCGTCAGAATTTAGAACACGCTCCCTCACGCTGGTCTTATAGGCGTGTAGCAAAAGATGGTGAGCTTAAATCAACCAGTTTTCTAACTTGCCCATGGCAGACTGAAACCGGTTGGAGCTATTTGGCTGCAGTAGCTGCTCTCGCGAAAAAAGATGCAATTAATAAACATGACCGCTTGCTTCCGGCTCGTCAGATTTCATTACAGCATCAACGTTTAGCTGAAATAATGGATGATGCCCATCAGCAAGCAGAATGGGTTGCCACATATGATGAACTTTTAGATAAAAAACAATTGCAAAATCAAAATATTACAGTTGTTCGATATCGTAGAAATTCAACGAATGGTCGTAATATGATTGTTAGCTCTACTGCTGATTTAAGATTATTAAATGGACTTACGTATCGTCGTTTAGAAGCTCTATCATTATCTTTCAATCAATCGGAATTGAACGATCTTACTAAACTAATTAAAAAAGATGCTTTATCTATTTCTGGACAGATTGTATTGCGTGCTGCACGCCGTGGTATATCTGCTGGTGAAATGTTAGGGTTAGTACTGAGTCGTTATTTAATCTCTAATGAATTTGAACATTTAAATAATAATCGTGACGCAATTAGTGTCTATTTCTTACTAGATGACTATGCATCTTGGTTATCTCAAAAAGAAAGTCGAATCGCTGATTTACTTGCTCTGTCTATAATTGATTGTGATGATGAAATTCATTTGCACATTGCAATTGTTGAATCTAAATATGTCTCATATGAAGGCGTCGCAGATGCAAGACGCTCATCAAAAGCACAGTTGATGGCGACATTAACATCTTTTAGAGATGCTTTATTTGGAGACCCGAGTCGATTAGATAGAGACGTCTGGTTATCACGTATTTCTGATCTACTTGTAGATGCTGATGTAGGAATTGGCCAAACTGATTTACTTGAAAGAGCACGAATAGCGATTCGTGAAGGAATAGTTAATATCTCTTTACGAGGGTACTCTCATGTGTTCGTTCACAGTAATGATGTATCAGCTACTAATTCTCTGTCAGAACAGTTAGAAATCGATAGCTCAAATATTTTCCAAGCATGGCAGGAAGTATTTGATCGGAAGGAGCTTCGTGCTCTAGTCGAAGCATATGCTAAACAAGAAGATTCTTTATATGTTAGATCCGTATTAGGTATAACAGAGCCATGGAAAAATATCATTCTTAATAAGCCTGCTCCTCAAGTGAATTGGACATCACAGGTTGATGAATTACATGGTTTTGGACCTAAAGATGCATTACCAAACACTTTAGAAGAAACACAAGTTCCAGAAAAAAGTGATCAGATACAGATAGAGTTTAATGATGTAAATTCTGAAGAGGTTATTCATTTATCTGACCAAATATTAGGTGAAACATCTAAGATCAGTGAATCTACGATTGATTTAGTTCGAACAGATATAGCTAAATCTAATTTAGCTGAGTTAATTCATTCAAATAATTCTTCACAAAATCAGAAAGATGCATCTAAAGAAGAATGGGCAGAAAAAATTACTAAAGATTTAAGAAAAGCTTTAAATGGATGGGGTTTCCAAGTAAATCTACTAGGAACAAGAATCACTCCAAACGGATGTCTAGTTCGTTTAGCTGGCTCAGATCGTTTACGAGTTGAGGATATTGAAGCTAAGCGAACTCAATTGTTAACCACACACGCTATAAATATTATAACTGTACAACCTAAACCTGGTGAAATTGTTGTAACAATTTCAAGCGATATACGACAAGCTGTTTCAATATGGGATTTATGGCAACGTCGTTTAATAAATCGTAATAAAGCTGGGATTAACGTTTCTTTTGTAATAGGAATACAAGAGCTTAATGGCGAGTTACTATATTTGAATTTAGGTGGAGATTTTTCAGGATTACCTGGACATGAGCCACATACTCTAGTAGCTGGTGCTACAGGAAGTGGTAAATCAGTATTACTACAAGTATTACTTCTTGATATAGCAGCAACAAATTCTAAAGATTTAGCTCAGATTATTCTTATCGATCCTAAAATGGGGGTCGATTATGCAGCTTTAGAAGATTTACCACATATGCGTGAACGAATTATTACAACTAAAGAGAGAGCAACTGAAGTTCTTGCAAATTTAGTTGATGAAATGGAAAATCGCTATCAGTTATTTGCTCAAGCTAGAGCAAGAGATTTAGCAACTTATAATTCAAAAGTTGCTGAAAGTGATAGGCTACCTATGGTGTTTCTAGTACATGATGAATTTGCTGATTGGATGTTTGATGATACTTACAAAGCGGACGTAGGTTCGGCTGTTCAGAGATTGGGTGTGAAAGCTCGAGCAGCAGGTATCCACTTAATATTTGCTGCACAAAGACCAGATAAGGATGTTATGCCAATGCAACTACGAGAAAATTTGGGTAATCGCCTAATCTTAAAAGTTGCTAGTGAGGCGACTTCCAAGATTGCCCTTGATCGTCCAGGGGCTGAGAGATTATTAGGTAAAGGACATCTAGCCGCTAAATTAAATGGGGATTTGATATATGCTCAGGTACCCTTTGTTTCTGATGATGAGATAAATCAAATCGTAGAAACGATAGTCAGAGATAATGGTACTCCCCAACACTTATCTAGTCTTGAAAACAAAGAAATTACTTGTTAGTAGTTAGTAAAAGAAGAGGGCATTAAGTCCTCTTCTTTATGGGAGGATTACCAGGCCAGTGTCTATTTTGATTATCAAGAAATTGTAGACTAGCATAAAAAGCAACTTAAATTGAGATAATTGTTTTAAACAGCTAGTCTAGTAGAGCTAAAGATTATGGTAGTAACCTTTAGTTTATTTAGAGGTATAAAAAATATATCTTAATCACAAGTTTTTTAAAGGAAACTATTATTCACTTAAGTTATTACTCTTTCAATAGCTTCTTTCAGTTCATATCAAAAAATTTGAGAAACTGAAAGATCGCTATAGGTAACTTTGGATTTAATAATTAAGCTATTTTTGATTCAAATTCTATTTTATTCTCTTGAGGTTTATAACGGAAGCTAGCTCCTCTATGAGTGTTAGGTAACAACGGTCCTTGTCCAAACAGTTTCTCACGCAGTGTGCCTTCGGCATACTCAGTTTGATACACACCGCGGCGCTGCAGTTCAGGAACAACATATTCCACGATATCCTCAAAGCTCTTGTGCGCCAAAATGTAGGCCAAGTTAAAGCCGTCAATGCCGGTATTTTCAATCCATTCCTGAAGGCGGTCAGCGACAGTGGACGGTGAGCCGACAATTACAGGACCGTTGCCGCCAACACTGGTCCAATTGGCGATTTCCTCAATCGTCCAGACTTTGTTTGGATCAGCTTCGACATAAGACTGCAGCATCGACTGAATTGCATTGGTTTGGATATATTCTACTTGATCAGTAGGCTTGAATTGCGAGAAGTCAACGCCTGACCAGCCGGAAGCTAATGTTAAACCGCCGTCATAGCTGCCGTACTGCTGATATTCACGGAATTTCGCCTGCGCTTTTTCATCTGTTTCATCGACGACAATCGCCAGCATGGTGTAGATCAGCACAGAATTCGGGTCTTTGCCTTCTTTGACCAGATTGCTGCGCACGCCGTCTGCCAATTTTTTCACTGCAACCTGAGTCGGCGCAGAGATAAATACGCATTCAGCATTTTGGCTGGCAAATTTTTGGCCGCGTGCAGAAGCGCCTGCTTGATACAGAACAGGCGTACGCTGCGGCGACGGTTCACAAATGTGGATGCCCGGCACAGTAAAGTATTGGCCATCATGATTGATTGGATGGACTTTAGTGTGATCTGCGAATACGCCTTTATGCTTATCGCGTACCACTGCATCATCTTCCCATGAACCTTCCCAAAGCTTGTAGAGCACTTCAAGATATTCATCCGCGATGTCATAGCGGTTGTCGTGGCTGACTTGAGTTTTTAAGCCCAGATTTTTAGAACCGCTTTCCAAATAAGAAGTCACAATATTCCAGCCGGCGCGGCCTTTGGTCAAATGATCCAGCGTGCTCATGCGGCGGGCAAATGGATAAGGGTGCTCAAAAGAGATAGAGGTTGTGACACCAAAGCCTAAATGCTTAGTCACAGCGGCCATTGCCGGCACGATTTGCAGCGGGTCATTGACAGGCACTTGCACAGCGCCAGTCAGGGCGTGTTCTGCTGAGCCGTGATAAACATCATAGATGCCCAGTACATCGGCAATGAATACGCCGTCAAATTTTCCGAGTTCAAGGATCTTGGCAAGATCTGTCCAATATTCTAAGTCTTTGTATTCTGTTGAACGGTCTTCAGGATGGCGCCACAAGCCCGGAGACTGGTGAGCGATACAATTCATTTCAAAGGCGTTAAATCTAATTTGCTTAGTCATATCGTCGCTTTACATCTGCATTTAATACTGACTTCATCTTAAGAAAAAAACCTTAATACTTTTAATAATAAAAAACTCAATCTTTAGCAGATATGTTTTAAATGAAAATAATAGATTTGCTTATGTAAAATAATAACTTAAATATTTTCTTAATGGCTGCGCCTGAGAGGCTGGATGGATGCTGCATATGTAAAATATCAAGACAATCGTTAGCGCTTTTAATGTCAGGCTTTTATGCGGTCTTGAGCAGCATTGGTATTCATCGCATTTGAAATAAGGCCACAGCTGCATCATTAAGTTTTTAAATTTAATTCATAATCAGTGCGAGTACGAAGGGAACAGCATGCCCAAGAAGAAAATGCTCAAGCCAATTCAAAGGGCGTGATGCTGTTTATTTTACTTTTATTATTCTTTGTTTGCCGGAATTTCACTTCAGATTGATGTTAGGCGAATAAGGGTAAATTCTTTAGATGCGGCTTTATGTAATCAATTTTCTAGCCGTACATTTATCTTATTTTCCTCTCTATGCATTCGCTGCAGCTGCTATTTATTTCAGTGAATACAAAAAATAAAGGGAACTCAAACGGTTCCCTATATTTTGTCTAAAAGCAGATCAGTCTTGAGATACTGGCGTTAAGATGCCTTTGACGTTCAGATCATCGGTTGTTTTCAGATATTCAGCAATGCGCGGATCAGCAAAGATCTTTTGCAGTTTCACAATTTGCGGATCATCTTTTTTCGCCTCAGCAATAACTAGGCGGCTGTCGAAAGTACGCGGTGCTGCCGGGAACAGAATGCCTTTGCTGCGCGGGATTTTTCCGGCATCGAACTGCGCGACATAGCCAATTGCAGCATCCACAGAGTCCAGCGTGCGCGCCATAGACAGCAGGTCAATTTCGGTAAATTTATATTGGTGTGGATTTTCCTTAATGTCTTTTATCTTCGCTGTACGCGGTTCAATCGCAGGATTCAGTTTAATCAAGCCTTCACGCTGCAGCAGCCACAGCGCTTGGCCTTGGTTGGCTAAATCGCTTGGAATCGCAAATACAGCATTTTGCGGCAGTTCATTAATATTTTTATAGCGGTCTGAATAAATGCCGAATGCCCATTGGAAGACTTCAGCTGTCGGCAGCAGTTTAAAGCCGTTGGCGTCAGCCACTTGTTTCAGCCACCATTGGTGCTGATAGATGGTGCCGGCAAATTCACCGTCATTGACTGCGCGGTTGGCTTGAACTGGATCTTGTACGCCCACCGCTTCCAGTGTGACGCCGTAATCAGGCGCGATATGCTGGCTGGCATATTCGATCAGGCTTTTTTCTCCGATCATGGTTGGTTCATAATGAACTTTCAGCACATTGCTTGCTGCCGAGGAAGGATCAGAAGACGTTTGCTTGAACAATGCAAATCCAGCGATGACTGCAATGACAATGATGGCGCCAATGATTAAAGGCAGTTTGGATTTTTTCTTCAGTTCAAAGGGATGCTGCGGGGAAGTCATAACAAGGTCCGTATGTTGAATTAAGCATGTTTCAATGAAGCGCTGATGCGGTTGCCGATAAACTGCACCGCTTGAATGGTCACGATCAGTGTGACGATTGTGGCGATCATGATGTGATGGTCAAAGCGCTGATAGCCATAAAGCACGGCCAAATAGCCAATGCCGCCAGCGCCGATGGTGCCTGCAATCGCAGAGTATTCAATCATGGCGATCAAATTCAGCGTGGCCGCTGAAATCAGGCTTGGCAGCGACTCTTTCAGCTGTACCTGATGAATAATCTGAAGGGAGGTGCCGCCGGATACGCGCCCGACTGAGGTGATTTCAGGCGGCAGTTCATTCAGCGCGTTTTCAACCAAGCGGGCAAAGAAAGGAATGCCTGCGATCGTCATGGGTACGACGGCTGCGGCAATGCCGATGGTTGTGCCAGTCAGCCATTTGGTCAAAGGAATAATGGCCGCCATCAGTACCAGAAAGGGTAATGAACGCCCGACATTGACAATCGAGCTTAACGTCCCGTAAAGCTTGCGGTTTTCGAATAAGCCCCGGTCAGAACTGTTGAATAAGGCGATGCCAGTAATGCTGCCAATAATAATCACCAGCGTCATGACGATGCCGACCATAATCCATGTTTCCAAATAGGCAGGCAGCAGCATGTCAGGGATTTCCGCCCAAGGCGTATTTTGATCAAGTATGATATCTTTAGACATGGGATTTATTCCTTAGGCCGCTGCATGCTGCGGGCAGGGATGAGCAGATTGAATGATGCTGTACTGTACATTCCAGCTCACCAGCTGACGTTCAAGCTGTGTCTTGTGCTGACAGTAGACCGCATCAGGCAGGCTGAAAATAAGCTTTCCAACCGTGGCATGACTGATCACTTCTACCGTTGAAGCGTGTACATCCAAGCCATAACCGGTTTGAATGCTTAACTGGCTGAGCCAATTCAGCGGCGTATTTTTCGCTGAGGAATATGTTGCGGAAAATACAGTGTGGTCGGCTGGCAATGAGGAAGGAATATGCAAAGGCAGAATTTTTGATCCAATCGTTGATTCAGGATTTAAGATCAAATCCAGCACGCTGCCTTGCTCAGCAATTTCACCGTGAGAGAGCATGGCAACATCGTCAGCAATCTGACGCACCACATCCATTTCATGGGTAATTAAAATTACCGACAGCCCAAGTTCATCACGCAGTTCAGTCAGCAGTTTTAAAATAGATTGCGTTGAATCCGGATCTAGACCGGAAGTGGCTTCATCTGCAATGACAATGCTGGGCTGAAGCGCTAGAGCGCGTGCAATGCCGACACGCTGCTGCTGTCCGCCGGAAAGCTGTGCAGGGTAATGATTCGCGCGGTCAGAGAGTTTGACGTTTTCCAGCAGGTAAGCCACCCGTTCTTGAATTTGATGATCCACTACGCCGAGGAATTCCAGAGGAAGCGCAATATTTTCAGCAGCTGTGCGGCGCTTGAGCAGCGCTGAAGACTGGAAAATCAGTCCGATTTTCTGGCGCTGCTGTCGGAGCGCTTCAGCATTCAGTGTATTCAGTACTGTGCCGTCTAAAATCAGCTCGCCGGAGCTTGGATGTTCTAGCAGGCTTAAGCATTTTGAGAGTGTGGATTTTCCTGAGCCGCTGGGGCCGACAATAGCGGTAATTTTGCCTTTTGCAATGCTGAGATTGATATCTTTCAGCACCTGCGCTTGGCCGCCGTTTTTCAGCGGATAGCTTTTATAAAGATTTCGAATTTCATACATTGTGCAAAAACTTCAGCTTTAACATGAGCTGAAATTTAATCTGAATTTAATATGTTTATTAAATATAAATTTCTGCATTTTATATGCAATTAAAGGCATATATAAATAAATAAATAGTTAATCAGATTTAATTAAAACTATTTTAAATAAAACGATTTCGTTGTCGGATTAATGTATAAAAAACTGCGGAAAATGATGCTAGCGTAGATTTATAACAAACAAGAGAGCATTTTATAATGACTTCGAAAATCGAAATAAAATTGAAAGATGCGCAGAATATCCCGCGGGATTTTTATCAGCATGATCCTTTGGCTCATGTGATACGGTCAGATGAAGAAGCCATTCAAATAGCACAACAATTAGCGCATGAATTTGCAAAGGAAGCATCAGCACGTGATTATGAGCGTCGTTTACCTTTAAAAGAAATAGAGCAATATTCAGCTTCCGGCTTATGGGGCATTACCATTCCAAAAGCATTTGGCGGTGCTGGTGTCAGCTATAGGACATTGGCGGAAGTGGTCAAAATTATTTCCAGTGCAGATTCTTCTTTGGGTCAGATTGCGCAGAACCATTGGGCATTTTTAGAACATATCCGTTTGGATGCATCGCCGCAGCAACAGGAATTTTTCTTTGATCAGGTGCTGCAGGGCAAGCGTTTCGGCAATGCATTTTCAGAAAAAGGCTCGAAAACCGTGGCGGATTTAACCACTGTGATTGAGTTTGAATCGGATCATGCTGTGATTAATGGCCAAAAGTTTTTTGCCACCGGCGCGCTGCTGGCGCACTGGGTGCCCGTCGTTGCAGTGAATGACGGCAAGCCTTATGCCGCTTTAGTCCCGCAGCATACGCCTGGACTGACCATCATTAATGACTGGAGCGGATTTGGTCAGCGCACTACAGTCAGCGGTTCAGTGCTTTTAGATAATGTGAAGGTCGATCTGAAATATATCGTGCCGATTCATCAGGCCTTTGAACGTCCAACAGCGGCAGGCGCAATTTCCCAGTTTATTCAGTCTGCCGTTGATGCAGGCATTGCGCGCGGCGCAATTCAGGAAACCATTGATTATGTGCGCCAGCATGCGCGTCCATGGATTGATTCAGGTTTGGAGCAGGCATCACAAGACCCTTACACCATTTCCAATATCGGTGAGCTGAAAATCAAGCTCCGCGCGGCTGAAGCTGTGCTGGATTTGGCGGCTGAGGCGATCGACCGCGCTGTAGAACATGCCACAGAAGAAACAGTCTCGGAAGCGACGCTGCTCACGGCAGAATCCAAGGTGCTGACCACTGAAATTGCGCTGCTGGCTGCCAACAAGCTGTTTGAACTGTCCGGCACGCGTTCGACACTTTCTGAGCTGAATTTAGACCGGCACTGGCGCAATGCGCGTACCCATACGCTGCATGATCCTGTGCGCTGGAAACTGAATTTAGTTGGCAATTACTACTTAAATGATATACCGCTGCCGCGCCATGCGTGGAGCTGAGAGGGAAAGATTATGACCATTCAAAATAAACAGAATTTATCGCTTGGCGCCAATTATGAACAGGTGGCCGGCAAATTCCGTCCGGTATTCCAGCGCATTGCTGAAGGCGCGCTTCAACGTGAAAAAAACCGTGAACTGCCGCGTGAACCGATTCAATGGCTGAAACAGGCTGGCTTTGGCGCAGTGCGTGTGCCTTCAGCTTTCGGCGGTGACGGGGTATCACAAAAACAGCTGTTTCAGCTGCTGATTGAGCTGGCCAAAGCGGATTCTAACATCGTGCAGGCATTGCGCGGGCATTTCGCTTTCGTTGAAGACCGTTTGAATGCGCATAAAACCGAAGATCAAAGCCTATGGTTTCAGCGTTTTGTCGAAGGCGATCTGGTCGGCAACGCATGGACGGAAATCGGTAAAGTGGAAATTGGCGATGTCGTGACCCGTGTGACGGAAAATGCTCAAGGCCAGCTTGAAGTCAATGGGCGTAAATATTATTCAACGGGCACCATTTTTGCGGACTGGATTGACTTGTTCGCGCTGGATGAAACCACCAATCAGCATGTAATCGCTGCGGTTTCAACGCATTCATCCGGCATTAAAATCAGTGATGACTGGCATGGCTTTGGCCAGAAAACCACAGGCAGCGGTACGCTGGTGATTGAGCATGTTCCTGTCACCCGTGACTATATTTTGCCGTTTGATCAGCGCTTTAAATATCAAACCGCGTTCTATCAGGTGGTGCATTTGGCGACGCTGGCAGGTATTGCGCAAAGCGCTGTTACAGCTTTCAGTAACGAAGTTCGCAAGCGCACACGTATTTACAGTCACGGCAATGCAGAGCTGGTGCGCGACGATGCTCAAATTCTGCAAGTGATCGGTAAAGCATCTGCGCAAGCTTATGCTAGCGAATCTATTGCGCTGCGGTCAGCAGAAGCATTGGATAGGGCTTACCTTAGTCATTTTCAAAATGATGCTGCGCTGGATCAGAAAGCCAATGACCTTGCTGAGCTGGAATCTTCTCAGGGGCAGGTGGTGATATCTGAACTGGTTCTGAATTTGACGACTGAATTGTTCAATGCGCTCGGCGCATCTGCAAGTACAACCGAGAAGCAGCTGGACCGTTTCTGGCGCAATGCGCGTGTGGTGTCCTCACATAATCCGCTGATCTATAAGCAAAAAGTCATTGGCGATTGGGAGATCAATAAGGCGCCATTGCCTTATGTGTGGCAAATTGGAAACAGCCCGGCAGCTAAGCAGCAGGAGATCGCGGCTTAAAACGGATGCAGTATCTATTTTTAGAATTAAAACCGCACGATTGCGGTTTTAATTCTATGGATATATTTAAAATTTATAATGACTGCTTATTTTATTTCGTGTTTTATAAATATATATAAATTCTAAAAGATTAAATAAATTGCTGATATTTTGAGGTGAATATATTGATATAGCTAAATTAAGAAGATGAGCTACAATAGAAAAAACACTCACCTTTAAAATTATGCCAAAAACATATTCTGTCGATCTACGTGAAAAAGTCATGCAGTTTTATAAAGAGTCAAAGCATAAATCTAAGACGTGCGAAATATTTAATATTGCCAGAACCACGCTCGATGATTGGATTCTGATCGAACAGCAGACTGGTCAACTCAAACAACCTAAGTCTCCAAATGTAGGACGTCCCTCAAAGATTCTGGACCTGCAAGCTTTTGAAGCATTTGTAAAAACAACGCCATTTACCCAAGCTAAAGATCTTATTCCTTTGTTTGAACAGAAATTCGGTTATAGCGTTGGCTATCATGTCATTTTAAAAGCTCTAAATAAGATGGGTTGGACGCGTAAAAAAAGAGTTTTCTCTACAAACAAGCCTGCAAGTTAAGCCGTGCTGTATTTGAATGGTGTTTGCCTCAGTGGAAGCAGCAATATGGTGAAGATCACATTCTTTATATCGATGAATCAGGCATCAATACCAATGAAACCGCAGAATATGGTTGGTCTCCAAAAGGTCAACGTTGTCATGCATTTAAGTCAGGTGGGCATGGCACGAGACTCAGTATGATCAGTGCGGTCAGATCAAATGCACCATTCAAGTTTACTCAACCTTTAGTTTTTCACGGTTCGTGTGATCGGAATATTTTTGTCTGTTGGTTGGAATATTTGTTGCAGGATTTAAAGCAAAAGGATGATCAGACTAAGAGTTATTTGCTGATTCTAGATAATGCATCCATTCATAAAGGTCGAGTAATTGATGATTTGGCAGCACGATATCAGATAAGAATTGTTTATCTACCGGCATATAGTCCTGATCTAAATCCTATTGAGAGAGCATGGTCTGTCCTAAAAAGTAAAGTCAGACATATGGTTGCTCAGAATAATAAAACCTTTCAGGAAGCTTTAGATATCGTCTTTAAAATGATGTAGCTTATGTTTTTTATTTAGCTATATTAATCACCCAGAGCTTTAAAAGATTATGAATATTAAAATTCAAGACCTTCAAATTGAAAACCTGAAAATTGAAAATAACCAGGATATTCCAGATTCCGTTTTTGAACAGCACCAGCCTGCACATATTATCCAAAATGATGCTGAAGCCATCGCTGCTGCCAAGAAGCTCGCAGAAATTTTCAGGCAACAGGCATCGCACCGTGATGCGAACCGTTTGCTGCCGCTGCAGGAAATCGTTGAATTTTCGCAAAGCGGTTTATGGTGCATCAATATTCCTAAACAGTATGGCGGCGCGCAAGTGAAGCACCGCACACTGTCACAGGTGATCCGCATTTTAGCCAGCGCTGATCCTGCACTGACGCAGATTTCAGAAAATCATTTGTCCTTTTTGGAACAAGTGCGTTTAGATGCAGCAGAAGAACAGAAGCAGCTGATTTTCGGCAATATCCTCAAAGGCCAGCGTTTGGGCAATGCACTGTCCGAACGGGGCGGCAGAACGGTCATTGATTTAAAAACCCGGATTACACCGAATGCGCAAGGCTATGCGGTGAACGGCAAGAAATTCTATGCTACCGGTGCGATCTTAGCGCATTGGGTCTATGCAGTCGGTCTGGATGACGAGGGCAATGAACTTACTGCACTGATTCCGCATCATGCACCAGGGCTGAGCATTATCAATGACTGGTCCGGCTTTGGTCAGCGTTCCACAGCGAGCGGCACAGTGATTCTGGACAACGTTCAAGTCGATGCTGCTTATGTCATCCCAACAGGAGCAGGCGGTGAAAGCATCAATCTTGTCGGAACAATTTCACAGCTGATACATTCATCTATTGATGCCGGTATTGCTCATGCTGCTATTGAAGATGCGATTGAGTTTGTACAGAAATATACACGTCCTTGGATAGATGCAGATCAAGAACATGCGGTGGATGATCAATTCACACAAGCCGCAGTCGCTGAGCTGAAAATAAAATTGCATGCGGCTGAAGCGCTGTTGGACCGCGCGGGAGATTTTGTTGATGCAGCCTTGGAAAATTTAACTGAAGACAATGCCAATGCAGCTACTTTAGCTGTGGCGGAAGCCAAAGTGCTGAGTGCGGAAATCGCCATTTTAGCGTCGAATAAACTGTTTGAACTGGCTGGAACACGCGCGGCGCTGTCAGAGCTGAATTTAGACCGCCATTGGCGTAATGCGCGCATCCATACGCTGCATGATCCTGTGCGCTGGAAGTATAAGCTGATTGGCGAATATTATTTAAAAGGCAAGCATTTGCCCCGCCATCCTTGGAGCTGATCGGCAGGTTTTGTTATACGAAAAAGTAATAATCAATGCAGCCTTTGTTAATTCTATTTTTTGCATATAAAAATAATATTTAAATTATTTTTTAAATAAGCATTTTTGTATATTTTTGCAGAATTGAAATATAGAACTGCTGCCATGATTAATATTGAAAATGCTGATAAGTATTTTAATGCAAAGAATAATAAAATCTTTGCATTAAAAAATATTTCCCTGCAGATTGACGCATCGAAAATCGTTGGAATTATCGGATATTCCGGTGCGGGAAAATCAACATTATTAAGACTGATGAATGGGCTGGAAAAGGCGGATGCGGGTCAAGTTGAGGTGCTGGGCCAGTCTATTCAGCATGCCTCTGAAAATGAGCTGAAAGCACTTCGTAAACAGATTTCCATGATTTTTCAGCATTTCAATTTGCTGAAAACCATAACCGTTTTTGACAATATTGCCTTTCCGCTGCGCTTAGACGGCAGTTTAAGTAAAAAACAGTTGCAGCAGCGCGTTGAGGACTTAGCGCATCAAGTCGGTTTAAGCGAGCATTTGCATAAGTATCCTAAGCAGCTCTCAGGCGGTCAAAAACAGCGTGTCGGCATTGCCCGCGCATTGGCGAATTCACCGAAGATTCTGCTGTGCGATGAAGCGACCAGCGCGCTTGATCCGATCACCACACATGAAATTCTCAATCTGCTGCTGCAAATCAATCGGGATTTGGGTATTACGATTGTGCTGATCACGCATGAAATTGATGTTATCCGCCGTATTTGCGATGACGTTGTGGTGCTGGAAAAAGGCCAAATTGCAGAGCAGGGGCCAGTCGATCAAGTGTTGCTGCATCCTGTGCATGACATTTCCCGCTCCTTGATCTTGGAAAATACCGATATTGATGAAGCGATTCTGCTGCCAAATTCGCAGATCCTCCGTGTCACTGCAATCGGTGAACTGGCGCAGCGTCCAGTCTATGAAACGCTAGCGCTGAAGCATCAAGTGAATTATCAGATTCTGCATTCAAAAGTCGAACGGACGAAAACCTCGCTGTACAGCCAGTCCATCCTGTCGATTCAAGGGCTGAACACGGCCAATTATCTGCAGCAGCTGGAACAGCTGGGCGCACATATCGAAATTATTCAAGGCGCCGCGCCGCGCATTACAGAGGCAGCCTAAATGCTCGAACTTATTGCAAATCTGGATTATCAAGAACTCTGGGATGCAGCCAAAGCCACATTGCTGATGCTGTCATTGTCACTGCTGTTTATAGTTGTGCTTGGGCTGCCTTTAGGCGTGGCGATATATTCCTTTGCCAACAGCAGGATTAAGAAGCATCCTGTGCTTTATTCCATCCTGTCATTCTTTATTAATATTATCCGCTCAATCCCATTCATTATTTTAATGATTCTGCTGATGCCGCTAACGGCGCTCATTACAGGGACAACTATTGATGTTGCAGGCGTGATTCCGCCAATTACTGTTGCAGGCATTGCATTCTTTGCGCGCTTAACGGAAACCGCGCTGCATGAAGTCGATAGCGGCGTGATCGAAGCGGCCCAGTCTATGGGCGCCAGTTACTGGCAGATGGTCAAAGGCGTGCTGCTGCCGGAAGCGCGTGCTCCGATTATTGCCGCAATTACCGTGACCAGTATCGCGCTGGTGGACTATACAGCCGTATCCGGTGTGATTGGCGGCGGCGGTTTAGGGGACTTGGCGATCCGTTACGGCTATCAGCGCTATCAGACTGAAATCATGCTGGTTACTGTGTTTTTGTTGATCGTGATTGTGCAAATCATGCAGTTTATTGGCAATAAAGCAGTGCTGTATTTTTCCAAGAATTACACCTAAGGCACTCAAAAATTCAGAGACACCAAATTGAATGTTTAACTTGAAGGAACAATGATGAACACTTTAAAAAAATTAGCGGCCGTGATCAGTATCGCTGCGGTATCTGCTGGGGTTTGGGCAAATCAAACGGTTACGGTTGGCGCCAGCGCAACACCGCATGCCGTGATCTTAGAGCATATTAAGCCTGAGCTGGCGAAGCAGGGCATTGATTTGAAAATCAAAATCTATTCAGATTATGTGCAGCCGAATACACAGCTAGTATCGAAAAAACTGGATGCCAATTATTTCCAGTACCGCCCATTTCTGAATGATTTTAATGCCAAAACCAAATCAAATTTAGTGCCTGTGGTGCCTGTGCATATAGAGCCATTTTTGCTGTATTCCTCAAAAATCACCAATTTAAAGCAGTTGAAAGACGGCGCTACAGTTGCGATTCCGAGCGATCCGGTCAATGGCGGACGCGGTCTGCTGCTTTTGGCGAAACTGAATTTGATTACGCTGAAACCAGGATTTAAACAGCTGGCGCTGCCGACCGATAAACTGCTGTCAGTACGCGATATCGCATCTAATCCAAAGAAACTGAAAATTAAAGAGCTGGACTCTGCAATGCTGCCGCGCACTTTGTCTCAAGTGGATTTGGCGGCATTAAACTGCAACTATGTGCTTGAAGCGAAATTGGATATTAAAAAGTCGCTGTATATTGAAAGCGGTCAGGACGGTAAAAATATCTGGGCTGAATATTTAGTCGTGCGCCCAGGCGATCAAAAGAAACCTGAGATCCAAAAAGTAGCTAAAGCGCTGAACAGCGATTCAACCCGCCAGTTTATCAAGCAGCACTTTAAAGGCGAAATTTATACCGCCTTCTAATGCGCTGACGAAATTTAAAAAGGCATTGTCATCAATGCCTTTTTTATTGGCTGCAGTTTTTTTAGTTAGGGATTAAGTTGTCTGTTGTCCTATCAACAGATATAAACAGTTTTTGAATTCTGCACTTATTCATTCGATCAGCATGTTCAATGAATTGAATAGCTGCATTGATTTTTTATTAAAATTTCTTGCACCATGCAGGCTGGAAAATTGCATTAAATCAATAATAACTCCATTTAAAGATGAAACTGAGGCTAGCTTAGGCCTGAAATGTATTTTGCGCATAATCATTGTTAATGAAAGCTGTCGAGCTTATTCGTTTTTATGAAAAATACTGAATTATAAAAATTGACTGGGATATAGGATGCTGCATGCAGACCTAAGCTTTCTGCATGAGAAACCGCCAGTAAAAAGCCTATAAACTCAATGAATACTTCCCTTTGAAATTTAAGATTAAAAAAAGCGCTTGAAAATTAATCCAAGCGCATGCTGAAAAGTCAAAATGATTATTTTATAGAGCTTAGACCTGACCGATGCGCCATTGGTATGGAGGCAAGGTGCCATTCACGCTGAAGTCACCTACAATGCGGTCTTTGTAAATGCGCGGATTATGTGACGCCAATGTGCGGATATTGCGCCAGTAGCGGTCTAATGCAAGATCTTTATCCGTTGCGGATGCGCCAAGCGCATCAAAAATAATCGTTGACGCATTTAAAGCCAAATCAGAAATAATGGTTTGCGATTGCGCAATTTCCAGTTCTGCAATGGCATTCTGATCAGCTTCTTCCGCTGGATTATTTAAGAATGCTGACTCATAAGCGCGCTGCAAAGCCTGCGCATTTTTTTCAATAATCGCGCCTGATGTGTAAGCTGCGCCGCGGATTTTACCCACAACCTGCAGTACTTGCGGATCATGGCGGACATAGGCCGCATTTGAATGGGTATAGTTGCGTGTCCGTTTTTCCACGGCTTTGGATACGTCATAAGCCGCTGCACGGTTCAGGCCAGCAATAATGGATAATTGAATCAGCTGATAAAAGCCCGCAGAATATTTAAAGCGGTCATCATCTGGAAGGACATCTGCGGGATTGACTTCAACATTGCTGAAAATAGACGTGCCGCTGGCGGTCAGGACTTGGCCAAAACCGTTCCAGTCATCAATCACTTCAACCCCGGCCGCATTGCGCGGAATGATGATCGAAGCTGAGTTGCCGTCCAAGTCTGTAATGCCGACATCAATCCATTCTGCGTAAAGGCTGCCTGTTGTATAGTATTTTTGCCCATTCAGCAGCACACGGCCATCTTCTGTTTTAGACAGATGCGTACTGAATTGGCCAATCGACTCTTTTCCGCCTTCAGACCAAGCGCTGCCCACAGTTTGGCCTTGACCAATGCGTTCCAGCCATAGGTTTTTAAATGCGCCGTCTTGGCTGAGCAAAATGTCTTCGGTAAAGCCGAAATGCACCCGCAGCGCTTGCGGCAAGTTGGCATCTGCCTGAGCGAGTTCAATCAGTAGCGCAAACAGTTCTGGAATAGTCGCATCGAAACCATGATGGCTTTTTGGCAGGCGCAGGCGGGTAAAGCCGGCATCCTTCAACCATTGCAGCTGTTCAAACGGCAGAATATGGTTTTTTTCCCGCTCATTGGTGGTTTCTCGAATTTTGTCAAAAATCGGACGGAAGTTTGAAGCCAGTTCATCATAGCGCGCAGAAGGCCCTTGTCCCCATACTTGATAAATCGAAGACTCTTGTGAACGCTGATGTTTTAATTGGGTTGGCTGTTGCAAATCAGTAAGCGCAGTCATAATAATATTGGCAAACGAATAAAGATAAAATATTAAATGAGCTGCATGATTTATAAACTAATTAATATAGATAATAAAATGAGAAAAACATATTAAATGATTTTATTTTAAATATATCAAAAAATACTATTTAGTAAAAAATCAGATATTAAAAATAAAATAATATTTATTTGGAATTAAAACAGCCGCTAGTCTATTCCCCATAAATTTAATCGGGATTCGATATGACTCAAACAGCCAGTGCTGAAAATAAATATGTGATACAGCGGCCGGAAGATGTTTCTCAGCTCATTTCAAAATATGCGGGATCGGGCAAGACCAATAAAGTGATTTGGCTTGCCCTGATCGGGGTTTTTATTGATGCTTATGATTTGACGACATTGTCATTCGGCATTGAACAGGTTATTTCTGATTTTTCTCTTAGCCCCGTGATGACAGGTGTGGTGGCATCGGCAATTGTGGTCGGCACAATTGTCGGCAATTTATTGGGCGGCTGGCTGACAGATAAAATCGGCCGCTACCGTGTCTTTATGGCTGATATGGTGCTTTTTGTGATCGCGGCGATCGTAGCAGGATTAGCGCCGAATGTGTGGGTGCTGATTGCAGCACGCTTTGTGATGGGCATCAGCGTCGGCATCGACTTGCCTGTGGCGATGTCTTATTTGGCGGAATTTTCTAAATTCAACGGCAAGAGCAGCAAAGCTGCGCGTTTAGCCGCATGGTGCCCAATGTGGTATGCGGCTTCAAGTGTATGTTTTGCCATTGTGCTGGCGCTGTATTTTATCTTGCCGCCGGAATATGCCAATTGGCTCTGGCGCATATCGCTGATTTTTGGCGCGGTTCCGGCCTTGCTGATTATTTTTATCCGCGGGAAATATTTAACCGAATCGCCGATTTGGCTGGCGAATCAAGGCGACTTGAAGGGTGCAGCAAAAATTCTGCGTGAGTCCTATGATATTAACGCGCATGCGCAGGTTGATCATGTGCAGAAAGTGGAACAGAAGCATGCTCAAGCCAGCTATAGTGTGTTGTTCAATAAAACCTATTTGCCGAGAACAATCGTTGCGCTGGTGATTCATATTTCCGTGGCATTTCAATACACGACAATTGCATTTTTCCTGCCGTCGATTCTGACACGCTTTTTCCATACGGATACATTGACCACGATTACGACAACATTGGGACTGAATTTGGCCTTTGCATTCACAGGAGGCTTGCTGGGTGTTTATATGGCCAGCCGATTGAGTTCGCGTTTTATCTTGCTCAGCGGCTTTATCCTGCAGTTTGCGGCGCTGGTGCTGCTTGGCGTAGTCGGAGAGCCGGGAAGCAGCTTGCTGTTGTACTTTGCGATCGCGATGCTCGGCTTATGGCTGTTTGCTGAAGGTTTTGGCCCAGGTGCACAGATGATGGTTTATCCGACGATGGCTTATCCTGCTTCAATTCGCGGTGTAGGTGTGGGTATGAACCGCGCAATATCTGGTGTGGCGCAAGCCATTGCACTTTTTGTATTGCCTATTTGGATGTCTAAATTTAATACAGATGTTTTCTTAATTATTTCGATTTTTGCCTTCGTACCAATTATAGTTATTGGTTTTTTAATTAAGTTTGAACCGACAAAATTTGATGTTGACTCGATAGATTTAGATATAGAAATTAATAAGACTGTTGCCTCCAAAATGATTTAAAATTTATTTTCTTCAGCTGATAAAATTTGGCTTAAAGTTTAATTTTATCAGCTAATGTAGTGTGAAGTATCCAATCTTCATATTTTTGTAATGTTTCTCGTAGCATATCCATTGGCCTTACTGTGTAATGCCTTTCAACTAAAGCACTAGGCTTGTGTCCTGAAATTTGTGCTAAAGATCCTTCATTGATATTTTCCCAAATAGCTAAAGTTTTATAAGATCTTCTTAAACCATGAGGCGTAAGATGAATATTTAACCGCTTACATATTTTATTTAAACTATCATAAGGATTAATAATATGGCCACATGCAGAATCTTTACTACTAAAGACAAACTCAGAATCAGAACCTTTCTTAAGCTCCAATAAGAGACTTTCAACATGTGTAGTTAATGGGATTAAGCGCCCAGAATCTTCAATCTTATCTTTTACTTTAGCTGTTTTCCAACGGAAATCGATGTCCTTCCACTTTAATGAAAGCAATTCATTCTTCCTACAACCTGTAATTAGACTACATATTAAGAAGATTGGGGTAATCCCCCCTAAAAATAAAAGGATCTAAAAGTAGAATTTTCTCTTAAGATACAAGCAGGAGATTCTGCATGAAAACATCGAAATTTACTGACAGTCAGATCATGTCCATCTTGAAGCAGGCGGAATCTGGCACACCTGTAGCCGCCCTTTGTCGTGAACACGGCATGAGTAATGCCACGTTTTATAAATGGCGTGCCAAATATGGCGGTATGGATACCTCATTGATGGCTCGACTGAAAGAGCTGGAAGCAGAAAATACCAGACTTAAAAAGATGTATGCGGAAGAACGATTAAAGGCAGAGATCATCCAGGAAGCGATGGTAAAAAAGTGGTGAAGCCATCTTGCCGGCGTAAGATGGCACATCAGGTAGTTGCCCAGCATGCCATTAGTATTCGTTTGGCTTGTAAAGCATTTGGCATTAGTGAAACCTGCTACCGCTATCAAGCCAAACTCAGCGATGACAATGCATTAATTGCTGAACAGCTCATTGAACTCACTGAAGAAAATACAGATTGGGGATTCGGTCTGTGCTTCATATTTACGACATGTTGAGAATCACTGCTGGAATCACAAGCGGGTTTATCGCATTTACTGTGAGTTGGCACTGAATCTGCGTATTAAGCCAAGAAGAAGACTAAAAAGACATGCACCAGAACCACTAAAGGAACCAATCCGAGAAAATCAAGTTTGGTCATTAGATTTTATGCATGATCAGCTTTCCGATGGTCGAAAGTATCGGCTATTGAATGTAATTGATGATTACCGCCGCGAAGGCCTAGCCATTGAAGCAGGATTCTCATTGCCCACAATCAGGGTTATTCGTACGTTGAATCAGCTATTGGAATGGCGAGAAAAACCGTTAGTTATTCGGTGTGACAATGGCCCGGAGTTTATCAGTCATGAATTTGTACGTTGGGCTACTGAGCACGGCATTCGTATATTTGATACTTTGGATGAAGTACAAGATTATGCAACGAGTTGGCTGTGGCATTACAACCATGAAAGACCACATCAAGCAAACAAAGGAAAGCCACCTCTAATGGCTGCTTAACCTCTACTTTTAACTTCGGTTATTTATGGGAGGATTACCCAACAAGTTATGGTGTGTCAGAGCCGACTGCTTCAAGAATTGTCCGTCATGTAGAGGACTGCCTGATCAAGTCTAATCTATTTAATTTACCGAAGCATTTGCCTGAGGGCGAAGGTATTGACTGGAATGTGGTGATCGTAGATGCCACAGAAATTCCAATACAAAGACCTAAAAAAACAGAAGAAAAGCTATAGTGGAAAGAAGAAGACACATACTTTTAAAGTTCAAGCCATTATCCATTATAGAACTCAGCAAGTTCTGAGTTTATGCACGAGTCGTGGTGCAGTACATGATTTCGAGCTCTTCAAAGGTAACTTGAATCAGATTCCTAAAGGGTCTTTTATTCTTGCAGATAAAGGCTATCAAGGGATGTATACAGTGTATCCAAATAGTTTATTGCCATTAAAAGCAAAAAAGCGCTGCAAATTAGATCCTGAGCTAAAAGTTTACAATCAAGAAATCAATAAAAGAAGAATTGTAATTGAGCATGTATTTGGCAGTTTGAAAACCTTCAAAATCCTTACCGAGCGATATCGCAACCGCGGCAAAAGACTAGGCTTAAGATTCAATTTAATTGCTGGAATCTATAACATAGAGCTGATTAAAAAATGATTTATGAAAGAACTCTAATATTTATTTAAATCGATGACACTCGCTAGGCTATTTCCGATGTTTTCACTCAGATATTACTGATGATTTAATTTTTCAGACTTGCATTCGGATTAAGTCATGACCTTAGTTACTCAAGCACAACCATGGCATTTAATCCATAGGACAGAAGATGTCTCCAATTTAATTTTCTAGTATGCAGGCTCAGGTAAAACCAATAAGGTGATTTGACTTCCTTTGAGCTGTATTCCTTATTTAAATGAAGGCTAAAGAGTGATTGATTTTTAAGTCATGGAAAATTGAACAAATAAAGTGGGACATCCCAAATTTTATTAAGATAAATTATATTTAGATCAATCGGTAAATAATTAAATCTAAATTTATGGTTTAAATGGTTATTTTTTATATTTATTAAATTATTAATATATGAAAATTCAACTATTATATGCCGAACCTTAATGATTAGAGAGTAAAAAGTGTCAAAGTTATTTCCTTCTTTTTCAAAAAACAATCAAACACTGACAGGCAAAACCGAGGCTGGAGCAATCGTCACTGCGAGCTTTAATGGTCAAGTGATTGGAACAGCAGTTGCAGATCAAAAAGGTAAATATAGCCTTCAACTGGATAATGCTTATCTGAACGGAGAAGAAATTAAAGTTGTTGCTCAGGATTCATCAGGCAATAGCAGCGTAGCCCATGTGGTTAAAGCCAAAGATAAGACAGCTCCAACACTTTTAACAGAAGAATTAGATGAAACAGGTCAATTGATCAAGGGTGTTTCTGAAGCAGGAGCAACGATTACAGCAACATTGAATGGCAAAGTCATTGGTAAGGGTATTGCAGATGATCAAGGTGCCTATCAACTTACGTTAAATAAAGCCTATGTGAATGGTGAAACCATTCAGGTGACTGCTAAAGATCAAGCGGGCAATACAATGTCACCACATACGGTGACGACCTTAGATATCACTGCACCTACACAGCTGAGTCAATCTATTTCAAAAGACAATCAAACAGTGACAGGAAAAACTGAAGCTGGAGCAACCGTTATTGCGAGCTTTAATGGTCAAGTGATTGGAACAGCGGTTGCTGATCAAAAAGGTAAATATAGTCTTCAACTGGATAAAGCTTATCTAAACGGAGAAGAAATTAAAGTTGTTGCTCAGGATTCATCAGGCAATAGCAGCGTAGCCCATGTGGTTAAAGCCAAAGATAAGACAGCTCCAACACTTTTAACAGAAGAATTAGATGAAACAGGTCAATTGATCAAGGGTGTTTCTGAAGCAGGAGCAACGATTACAGCAACATTGAATGGCAAAGTCATTGGTAAGGGTATTGCAGATGATCAAGGTGCCTATCAACTTACGTTAAATAAAGCCTATGTGAATGGTGAAACCATTCAGGTGACTGCTAAAGATCAAGCGGGCAATACAATGTCACCACATACGGTGACGACCTTAGATATCACTGCACCTACACAGCTGAGTCAATCTATTTCAAAAGACAATCAAACAGTGACAGGAAAAACTGAAGCTGGAGCAACCGTTATTGCGAGCTTTAATGGTCAAGTGATTGGAACAGCGGTTGCTGATCAAAAAGGTAAATATAGTCTTCAACTGGATAAAGCTTATCTAAACGGAGAAGAAATTAAAGTTGTTGCTCAGGATTCATCAGGCAATAGCAGCGTAGCCCATGTGGTTAAAGCCAAAGATAAGACAGCGCCAACACTTTTAACAGAAGAATTAGATGAAACAGGTCAATTGATCAAGGGTGTTTCTGAAGCAGGAGCAACGATTACAGCAACATTGAATGGCAAAGTCATTGGTAAGGGTATTGCAGATGATCAAGGTGCCTATCAACTTACGTTAAATAAAGCCTATGTGAATGGTGAAACCATTCAGGTGACTGCTAAAGATCAAGCGGGCAATACAATGTCACCACATACGGTGACGACCTTAGATATCACTGCACCTACACAGCTGAGTCAATCTATTTCAAAAGACAATCAAACAGTGACAGGAAAAACTGAAGCTGGAGCAACCGTTATTGCGAGCTTTAATGGTCAAGTGATTGGAACAGCGGTTGCTGATCAAAAAGGTAAATATAGTCTTCAACTGGATAAAGCTTATCTAAACGGAGAAGAAATAAAAGTTGTTGCTCAGGATCAATCAGGCAATAGCAGCGTAGCCCATGTGGTTAAAGCCAAAGATAAGACAGCGCCAACGGTTTTGACAGAAGAATTAGATGAAACAGGTCAATTGATCAAGGGTGTTTCTGAAGCAGGAGCAACGATTACAGCAACATTGAATGGCAAAGTCATTGGTAAAGGTATTGCAGATGATCAAGGTGTATATCAATTAAATCTCAACAAAATTTATAATCATGGTGAGACAATATATGTTGCTGCTAAAGATAAAGCTGGCAATGCTAGTAAAAGTCATGAAATTAAAGTATTTGATATTGATGCCCCTGATACCACAGCACCTGAGAGCTTAACGCAAGAACTAGGTACTGATAACCAAACAATTACAGGATCAACTGAAAAAAGTGCAACGATCACTGTAAGTCATGATGGTAAAGTGGTAGGTACAGCCGTTGCTGATGCAAATGGAAAGTACAGCGTGAGCCTAGACAAAGCGTATAACAATGGTGAAAAGCTTGAAGTTGTTGCCAAAGATCAGGCAGGTAATGCAACGCAGCCAAATCAAATTACGGCACCAGATACCACAGCACCATCAAGCTTAACGCAAGCGATCAGTACTGATGGACAAACGATTATAGGAAGTACTGAATCGGGTGCAACAGTCACCGCAATGTATGAAGGTAAAGTGGTGGGTACAGCAGTTGCAGGTACTGATGGTCACTACACATTGACTCTTAATCCAGCATTCACCAATGGTGAAAGCATACAAGTCACAGCAACAGACAAAGTCAATAACAGCACCCAACCAACGACCATTACAGCTCCGGATACCACAGCACCTGCGGCCTTGATGCAAGAACTAGGTACTGATAACCAAACAATTACAGGATCAACTGAAAAAAGTGCAACGATCACTGTAAGTCATGATGGTAAAGTGGTAGGTACAGCCGTTGCTGATGCAAATGGAAAGTACAGCGTGAGCCTAGACAAAGCGTATAACAATGGTGAAAAGCTTGAAGTTGTTGCCAAAGATCAGGCAGGTAATGCAACGCAGCCAAATCAAATTACGGCACCAGATACCACAGCACCATCAAGCTTAACGCAAGCGATCAGTACTGATGGACAAACGATTATAGGAAGTACTGAATCGGGTGCAACAGTCACCGCAATGTATGAAGGTAAAGTGGTGGGTACAGCAGTTGCAGGTACTGATGGTCACTACACATTGACTCTTAATCCAGCATTCACCAATGGTGAAAGCTTACAAGTCACAGCAACAGACAAAGTCAATAACAGCACCCAACCAACGACGATTACAGCTCCGGATACCACAGCACCTGAGAGCTTAACGCAAGAACTAGGTGCCGATAACCGAACAATTACAGGATCAACCGAAAAAGGTGCAACGATCACTGTAAGTCATAACGGTAAAGTTGTGGGTACTGCCGTTGCTGATGCGAATGGTCAGTATAGTTTGAGTTTAGATAAAGCCTATAGCAATGTTGAAAAGCTTGAAGTTATTGCTAAAGATGCGGCTCATAACAGTACAGCACCAATAACCATTATTGCTCCTGACACTACAGCACCAATTGTTTTTACGCAAGTCATCAGTAAAGATGGACAAACGATTACAGGAAGTACTGAAGCGGGTGCAACAGTCACAGCAGAGTACAATGGAAAAGTTGTCGGCACAGCGACAGCAGGAACAGATGGTCACTATACACTGAGCTTAACTCCAGCTTTTAGCAATGGTGAGAGCTTAAGAGTCACAGCAACAGACAAAGTCAATAACAGCACCCAACCAACGACGATTACAGCTCCGGATACCACAGCACCTGCGACCTTGACGCAAGAACTAGATACTGATAACCAAACAATGACAGGATCAACCGAACAAGGTGCAACAGTCACTGTAAGTCATCATGGTAAAGTTGTGGGTACTGCCGTTGCTGATGCGAATGGTCAGTATAGTTTGAGTTTAGATAAAGCCTACAACAATGGTGAGAAACTGGCAGTTACTGCTCAAGATCCAAGTGATAATGCTTTAACCCACAATTTATATGCACCCATGGCTGAGATTCAAAGTGGTAATATTCATTTTGCTTTAAGTAAACATTTTATCACGCACGTTGACAATCAAACACAAACTATTGACCATTATGATTTAAATTCATCCCTAACCAATTTTAATTTTGAGGTCACAGGTAACAATGGTCTAATAACGGTTGATCTGACGAATAACTCTCGCGTCATTCAAGGAAGCTACACTTATACTCTATCTGGTAATGGACGTAACTCTAGTGGTTCTTCCTCCATTTCAAGTGTTGGATCAACCTATAAAGAATTAGTGATTGCTGAAAACTTATCACCTGGGTTCTACTCATTAAAGTTAAATGTAAATTCAAGTTCTATGGCGAGTCTAAATATTCAGCAAGACATAGAAGTTACTTCACTTACATTTAATGGGTATGAAGTTACTACAGGAAATATATTTATAGATAGTAATGGCATTGTTTCCGCACCAGAAAACTATATTTTAAAATTAGGTAATCAAGAAGTCAGTTTTGATGTTGATAAAGGAAATATAGAATCACTGGTATATGAAACCGAGCATGGGTATTTAACATTGAATGCCGATGGTTCATATACATACGAATCTAATTGGGCTGAATCCAGTGTAGATGAAGAAAGTTTACATGATCAACTCAATATCGAAATTATGAGTATGGATGGTGAAACTCAAGGGAGTTATCAAATTGATATTACACCCGATATTAATTCAGTTGTAATTGATGAATTAAACTTTAACGAGGTTGAAGATGCTGATCTAGCTGAATTTAATGATAGTACAGATGACTCATCATTTGAGCAGGACTTCATTTGGGATTATGAAGCGATTTTTAATCAAATGAATGTGAATGAGCCTTTACAGTTCTCAATGAATGAAGACTCTTTATTTAACGTTCTAAATGTAGTGGAAGAAGATAGTGAGGATTCTCAATTTAATTTCACAGAAGAACAAGGTGTTTTAAGTAGTATTGATCCATTGTTAGTGAATACATCAAGTAATGATATTCCTCTTTCAGAATTCTTAAGAGAAACACCTACAAAATCTACTGCCCTGATGAGTAATAAAGTACCAACAGTATTGAGTAACTATGAAAATGATTTATTTAATGAACTTTTAACTCAAAATACAACATTGATTTAATCTTAAGAAAGTTTTGAGTCATTTAAAGCTTTCTAAAATTTAGATTTAATTTAAGTTTTAATGATTTTTTACAGAAGTTGTATTTAGTAATTATCTCAAAAAAGCCCTGAATCATTCAGGGCTTTTTATTCAAATTTTATGGGTATG
Organism: Acinetobacter lanii; assembly: GCF_011578285.1. Taxonomy (NCBI): domain Bacteria; kingdom Pseudomonadati; phylum Pseudomonadota; class Gammaproteobacteria; order Moraxellales; family Moraxellaceae; genus Acinetobacter; species Acinetobacter lanii. Next base: position 1,418,416 of record NZ_CP049916.1, read on the forward strand.
ACATGGCTGATCTAAGGCAATGAGCTTTATGCAGGTTTCCAATCACTTTTGACTTCTTCAGAATCTTTGGTTAAAAGTACTTGATTATCTTTAACTTCTTTTACCCACGACACAGGAATCAAATGATGCAAACCGTCGCCGTGCTTGGTGAGTTTAATTTGATCTGAACCTTCCAAATGGTCAACTTGACCCACTTTAGTTCCACAAGATGCAATGACATCAGCATGTTTAGTAATATCATTTACGTTAATCGTAGACATTTAAACCTCTTCTCATTGCGTTGTATTAAGTTTCTACCTTAGAGGGTTTTAGATCGTCTGTGGAGAAAAGATTCAGAACGCCAACAAAGCACAATATAAAATTACTTTAGGTTATTTGTGTAAAAGGATTTCAAAAATTTATTTCTATGTATTTTGAATAGATTCAATGTCCAATCTCTTTTATTTTAACGCCATGTTGAGGGCGTATTTCAAGAATAGCATTTTGATTTACTTAATCCATCAACAGGGGTTGTTGGGTATCAACGTGTTTTCTTAAAAAATCCCAAACCAATTTAATCCGGGGTTCATGCTGTAAATCGACTAAAGTCAACATCCAAAAGGTGTGGGTAAAGCGCACTTGTTGTTCTAATACTTGTTGTAACTCAGGACGATTTTCCGCTAAAAACTTGGGTAATATCGCCAACCCTGCATCGGCACTCACCGCCAGTTGTTGTGCCAGAATACTACTACTGCGAAAATTTGCAGTCAGCTGGATAGGCAGGCGTTCTAAACAATACAGCTCAGGGCTATAGACCAAATCATCAATATAATTGACAAAACGATGCTGTTTAAGATCTTCAATGCTATGAATTGATGGATTCGCTGCTAAATAACTTTTACTGCCATAAATTTTTAAACAATAATCGGTTAGCCGAGTAATGATATAAGGACCTGATTTGGGGCGGTCAATCGAAATCACAATATCTGCTTCACGATGCGATAACTTGAACATTTTCGGGACGGGAATAAGATCAATACTGATCAAGGGGTAGAGCTTGGAAAATTTCACCAACAATTGAGTGAGAAAAGCAGTACCAAAGCCTTCCGGTGTGCCAATTCGCACACGACCTTCTAATGGGTTATGGGGTTTCTCAATTTGTAAATAGGCTTGTTCCATATGTTCGATGCGCGGTACCAAAGCCATGCCTTCCACCGTGAGTTCATAGCCGGTCGCTTCTCGTTTAAATAATGGTGTCCCTAGGGCACGCTCTAATGCCTGTACACGTCGTGCAACGGTACTATGTTCTACCCCAATAATTTTGGCAGCATTGGTTAAAGTTTTAGCCCGAGCCAAGACCAAGAAATACTGTAAGTGATCCCAATTTATTTTCATTGTTATGTTCACGTCTTGTGCAAATTTGCACAATGATCGTGCATGATTTCAGCTTGGTCGTCAAAGGGAATTTTGCTAGTTTGATTTCAGAATATGAAAAAAATGGAGATCTTAAAAACTCTTTAAGATCTTTGAAAAAGAACAAACAAAACACCCAAGGACAGGTTATGAACGCATTAAATAATATTCAACTGAAGCAAGCGCAGTTATTGATTAACGGTGAATTTGTCGAATCTAAAACCACGCATTGGCAAGATATTGTCAATCCTGCAACGCAAGAAGTGCTTGGACAAGTCCCTTTTGCGACAACAGCTGAAGTGAATGCAGCGATTGCTGCGGCTCAAAATGCTTTTGAAACTTGGCGTCAAACCCCGATTCAGGCACGTATGCGCATCATGCTTAAGTTACAAGATTTGATTCGTCAAAATGCCAAAGACATTGCGAAAGTACTGACTGCTGAACAAGGTAAAACCTTGGCAGATGCTGAGGGTGATATTCAACGTGGTTTGGAAGTCGTTGAACATGCTTGTTCTATCGGCAGTTTGCAGATGGGCGAATATATTGAAGGGGTAGCACGTGGTGTAGATACCTATACTTTACAACAGCCTTTAGGTGTCTGCGCAGGAATTACGCCATTTAACTTTCCTGCCATGATTCCACTTTGGATGTTCCCGATGGCAATCGTCTGTGGTAACACCTTTGTATTGAAGCCTTCTGAACAAGATCCATTGTCGACCATGATGTTGGTTGAGCTAGCTGTACAGGCAGGCGTTCCCGCAGGTGTACTGAATGTGGTTCATGGTGGTAAAGATGTGGTGGATTTACTCTGTACGCATCAAGATATTAAAGCCATTTCATTTGTAGGCTCAACCCATGTCGGCACCCATGTTTATAATTTAGCAGGGCAACATGGAAAACGTGTTCAGTCGATGATGGGCGCTAAAAACCATGTGGTGGTCATGCCAGATGCCAATAAAGAACAAACCTTAAATGCTTTAGTCGGTGCAGCGTTTGGTGCAGCAGGTCAGCGTTGTATGGCCTTGTCTGTTGCGGTGATGGTGGGCGAAGCAAAACATTGGGTTGAAGAATTGGCTGAAAAAGCCAAAACCCTCAAGGTCAATGCCGGACATGAACCGAATACGGACATTGGACCTGTTATATCGCCGCGTGCGAAAGCCCGTGTCCTAGATCTGATCAATAGTGGAGTTGAGGAAGGTGCAACCTTATTGCTTGATGGTCGTGATGTGAAAGTCAAAGGCTATGAGCAAGGCAATTTTGTCGGGCAGACCATTTTTACCCATGTTACGACCGACATGCGTATTTATAAAGAAGAAATTTTTGGTCCAGTTTTGGCGATCATTACTGTAGATAGCTTAGAAGAAGCGATTGCGCTCATCAACGCTAATCCATTTGGGAATGGCGTGGGGTTATTCACTCAAAGTGGTGCAACTGCACGTACCTTCCAACATCAGATTAATATTGGTCAAGTGGGCATCAATATTCCCATTCCAGTGCCGGTACCATTCTTTAGCTTTACCGGTTCGCGCGGTTCTAAATTAGGTGATTTGGGCCCATATGGTAAGCAAGCTGTTCAGTTCTATACGCAAACCAAAACCATTACCAGTCGCTGGTTTGAAGATAGCCATCAATCGACAGGTGTAAATACCACGATTAACTTAGGTTAAGGAGGCTGACCATGAAAATTGCATTTATTGGTCTAGGCAATATGGGCGGTGCGATGGCACATAACCTCCTCAAAGCAGGACAAGAGGTTTATGGCTTTGACCTAAGTGAAAAGGCATTGCAGGCTTTTCAAGCGGCAGGTGGTCTCGTGGCTGAGAGCCCACAAGCGGCGGCGCAACATGCAGATGTCGTCATTACTATGTTGCCTGCAGCCAAGCATGTGCGTGAGGTTTATTTAGGGGAAAATGGTGTATTGGAGGTCTTAAAAGCGGGCAGTCTTTGTATTGATAGCAGTACCATCGATCCCAAAACCATTCAAGATTTAGCACACGTGGCTCAAGACAAAGGCATTCAAATGTGTGATGCGCCTGTATCTGGTGGAACCATTGGTGCACAAGCAGGCACACTGACCTTTATGGTCGGTGCAGACCAAACGACTTTTGATCGTGCTCAACCTATTTTGGCTTATATGGGCAAAAATACGGTGCATTGTGGGCAAGTGGGTGCAGGTCAAATTGCCAAGATATGTAATAATCTGATTTTGGGAATTTCTATGGCGGCGGTAGCTGAAGGCATGGCATTGGGCGCTAAACTGGGCATTGATGCACAGGCATTGGCCGGTGTGGTCAATACTTCAAGTGGTCGTTGTTGGAGTTCAGAAATCTGCAATCCATGGCCAGGCATCAGTCCAAATGCACCTGCTTCTCGTGACTATCATGATGGATTTGCCAATCAATTAATGTTGAAAGACTTAGGCTTGGCCGTGGAAGCTGCGGGACAAGTGCAACAACCGGTATTACTGGGTGGATTGGTGCAGCAGCTGTATCAGCAAATGTGCCTACAGGGCAAAAATCAGTTAGATTTCTCTAGCGTGATTCAACAGTATTTACCGCAAAACAATTAAAACAAGCGTTCATTCAGAAGTTGCTGCTTCAGGAAAACAAATAGGCTTTAACTAGATTTAAAGCTTTATTGAGATGATGGAGCAGCAACATCAATAACAACAGTGCACCAAGGGATGGGGCATCAGCCAATGACGATGTGAATACTACAAAATCATGGATAAGAACAAGACAGCATAGAGGATGACATCATGTTGAATTATAAAAACGTTGCAGAACATTTTGATTTAAAAGTGGCAGCAGATACGCTGTTGAACGGTTCTCTACAATCTTTAAATGCATGTGAAGAATGTTGTGACCGACATACGAATACCGATCGAGTAGCTTTATATTGGCAATCCAAAGAAGGTCAGAAAAAACAATATACTTTTAAGCAGTTAAAAGACTATTCAAGTCAATTTGCCAATTTTCTGAAAGCGCAAGGTGTTGGTCGTGGTGATCGTATTTCTGGGTTACTGCCACGTAATGTAGAGTTGTTGATTACGATTTTGGCAGCATGGCGTATTGGTGCAGTCTATCAACCTTTATTCACTGCTTTCGGTCCTAAAGCGATTGAACACCGAGTACAGTTGGCAAAAAGTAAATTTGTGGTCACGGATTTAAACAACCGTCCTAAACTGGATGAAGTTCAGGAATGTCCGACCATTATTTCAATTGCAGATGCGAATGGGCCAGCTTTGGCTAAGGGGGATCTGAATTTTTGGGATGAGGTGAATGCCCAATCCGATCAATGTGATGTGGTACGCCTGACGATTGATGACCCATTTTTGTTGATGTTTACTTCAGGAACCACAGGCTTAGCCAAACCATTAGAAGTGCCGTTAAAAGCATTAATTGCATTTGGTTTATATATGCAAAATGCAGTGGGTCTGACAGATGATGATGCGTTTTGGAATATTGCTGATCCCGGTTGGGCTTATGGATTGTACTATGCCATTACAGGGCCGTTGCTGTTGGGGCATGCAACCTTGTTCTATGAAGGTGGATTTAGCACAGACAGTCTGATTCAAATCGCTAAAGAATATAACATTACCAATTTAGCTGGGGCACCGACGGCCTATCGCTTAATGATGGCCGCTGATCAGACACAAATGGCCAGTTTGCGTGGTCAATTCCGCAGAGTCAGTAGCGCAGGTGAGCCGTTAAATCCAGAAGTGATTCGTTGGTTTAAACAGGTCTTAGATGCACCGATTTACGATCACTATGGGCAAACCGAAGTTGGGATGGTGGTGTGTAATCATCATGCTTTAGAGCATGAAGTCCATGCTGGATCCGCAGGTTTTGCCAGCCCTGGTTATCATATTGCGGTGGTGGATGAACACGGCCAAGTTTTGCCTCAAGATACTCCAGGCATTTTAGCGATTGATTTAGAGAGATCACCGTTAATGTGGTTTGGCGGCTACAAAGAAAGTCGTAAATCACCATTTGTGGGCGGTTATTACCTTACGGGAGACACCGCAGAAATTCATGCCGATGGAAGCATGAGTTTTGTTGGGCGTAGTGATGATGTGATCACCACTTCAGGCTATCGGATTGGGCCGTTCGATGTTGAAAGTGCATTATTAGAACATGATGCAGTTATTGAGGCAGCGGTGGTGGGAGTGCCTGATCCGGAACGTACTGAAGTGGTCAAAGCCTTTATTGTTTTGGCACAAGACATTACGGCTTCTGACGAGCTGGCTGAAAGTTTAAGTTTATTTGTGAAAAAACGCTTGTCTGCGCATGCCTATCCGCGTTTAGTGGAATTTGTCACTGAACTTCCAAAGACTCCAAGTGGTAAGATTCAACGTTTCTTGTTACGTAATCAAGAAATCAATAAACAAAAAGAAGCGGCAGCGACTGCAGTTAATTAATTGATTCAAAGGATGAAAAATGCAACTCACAGAAGAGCAAGTGCTGATTCAAGATATGGCAAAAAGTTTTGCCTTAGAGCAAATTAAACCTTTTGCTGCAGAATGGGATGAAAAAGGTATTTTTCCCAAACAAGCACTGAAACAAATGGGTGAATTAGGCTTTTTAGGCATGTTGGTGCCGGCTGAATGGGGCGGATCAGAAACAGGTAATCTGGCCTATGTGTTGGCACTTGAGGAAATAGCTGCTGCAGATGGTGCAACCTCAACCATCATGAGTGTGCATAATTCTGTAGGCTGTGTGCCGATTTTAAATTTTGGTACAGATGAGCAAAAGCAGCAATATCTGACCCCTTTGGCTCAAGGTGAGATGATTGGCGCCTTTGCTTTAACTGAACCCCATACCGGTTCAGACGCTGCCGCGATTAAGACTCGGGCAGTGAAAGATGGTGATTATTACGTTTTAAATGGGGCCAAACAATTTATTACTTCAGGTCATAATGCGGGTGTCATCATTGTATTTGCGGTCACAGATCCAAATGCAGGTAAAAAAGGCATGAGCGCATTTTTAGTACCGCGTGATACTGAAGGTTACGAAGTGATTCGAGTCGAAGAAAAGCTGGGCTTACATGCATCGGATACCTGTCAAATTGCCTTAACCGATGTACGTTTGCACAAAAGTATGTTGTTGGGCAAAGAAGGCGATGGTCTAAAAATTGCCTTGTCTAATTTAGAGGGTGGACGTATTGGTATTGCTGCTCAGGCGGTAGGTTTAGCGCGTGCAGCATTAGAAGAAGCGACACGCTATGCCAAAGAACGTATCGCATTTGGTAAACCGATTTTTGAACAACAAGCCATCTCATTTCGTTTGGCCAGCATGGCCACTGAAATTCATGCAGCGCGTCAAATGGTACATTATGCCGCGCGTTTGAAAGAAGCAGGACAAGCCTGTTTAACCGAAGCATCAATGGCTAAGCTGTTTTCTTCAGAAATGACCGAGCGTGTCTGTTCACAAGCATTACAAATCTTTGGGGGGTATGGTTATTTGAAAGACTTTCCGATTGAGCGGATTTATCGAGATGCACGAATTTGCCAAATTTATGAAGGCACTAGTGATATTCAACGCTTAGTGATTGCACGTAGTTTATAAGTTTAATTTCACTCAAGCGTGGATTAACGTGTTGGGGTGGAACTTAAGAATAAATAGCAAGAAAGTCAAACGATTCAAACACAAAGCTCAATGATGGAAGAACAAAGGAAAAGACCAGATGACTTGGCAAACGATTGTATTGGAAAAAAATAAAGGTGTGGGTCTGATTACTCTGAATCGACCTAAAGCCCTGAATGCATTAAATACAGAACTCATTACTGAATTGAACCTTGCATTAGATGAATTAGAAAAAGATGCTTCAATTGGTTGTATTGTGCTGACCGGTTCAGAAAAAGCGTTCGCTGCAGGTGCAGATATTAAAGAAATGGCGGAACTCAATTTCCCCAATATCTATTTCGATGATTTCTTTAGTTTGGCAGATCGAATTGCACAGCGCCGTAAGCCTTTAATTGCAGCGGTCAGTGGATATGCCTTGGGTGGTGGATGTGAGTTGGCACTGATGTGTGACTTTATTTACTGTGCTGATAATGCCAAATTCGCCTTACCTGAAGTGACTTTGGGTGTACTCCCAGGGATTGGCGGTACACAGCGATTAACTTTAGCGGTAGGTAAAGCGAAAGCCATGGAAATGTGTCTGACTGCCCGTCAAATGGGTGCAGTTGAGGCTGAGCAAAGTGGCTTAGTTGCACGCGTATTTGCTCAAGCTGAGCTATTAGAACAGACCTTACAAGCAGCAGAAAAAATTGCGGAAAAATCCTTAACCGCAGTAATGATGATTAAGGAATCTATTAACCGTGCTTTTGAAGTGAGTCTCGCAGAAGGCTTACGCTTTGAGCGTCGGACTTTCCATTCGATTTTCGCAACTCAGGATCAAAAAGAAGGGATGCGTGCTTTTATTGAGAAGCGACCTGCACAGTTTAAAAATCAATAGTGAGAGAGGGAGCATGTGTAAATATGCAATCCCTCGTTGCAATACCCATTTATATGCGAGGTGTGATGGGTATAGGTCATGGATGAAAAACGTCAAGGTATGACGTTCATCCTAAAAAATGATGAAAACAAAAATAAGGTGAAATCAACATGAGTTCTGACAATAATTTAATTTGCTCGAGCGAAGGTGTATTGGGCATCATTACCTTAGATCGTCCTACCCATTTAAACGCGTTATCTTTAGAAATGGTGCAAGGGATTCAAGCCCAGCTAGAGGCATGGCGCAATGACAGCACAGTTCAAGCGATTTTATTCAACTCTAGCAGTCCAAAAGCATTTTGTGCAGGCGGTGATATTCGCTATCTGTACGATGCGTATAAAACTGGGCAGCATGATTACCGTGACTATTTTATCGCTGAGTATGAGATGCTGGATAACATTCGAAACTATCCTAAACCGATTTTGATTGTGCTTGATGGTTATGTGCTCGGTGGTGGTTTGGGGCTAGCACAAGCCTGCCACATTTTAATCAGTAGCGAAAAATCACGTTTTGCTATGCCAGAAACAGCCATTGGATTTTTCCCGGATGTCGGTGCTACGCATTTCTTGTCCCGTTTAGATGATATAGGGGTGTATTTGGCAGTTACGGGTGAACAGATCAGTAGCAGCGATGCCTTACATCTAGACTTAATTGATTATTATGTGCCCAGTGAGCGTTTAGCGGATTTGTTCAATAGCATTCGCAGTAGTGAGATACTGGATAAACTTACGATTGAGCAGATCATCAGTCGTTTTATCACGGATCCGGATGTGAGTGAAATTAGAAACTTATCCAGTGTGATTCACCAACATTTTTCTCATGCCAGTATTGAACAGATTGAGGCCAGTTTAGCGGCTGAATCAGATGCTTTATATCAGCCTTGGGCGCATAAAGTACTGAATGTTTTACAGCAACGCTCTTTGATTGCCAAAAAAACCAGTTTGACCTTACAGCACGTGGGGCGCGGTCTGTCCTTAAAGCAATGTATGCAACTTGAGCGTGACCTGCAAGACATTTGGTTTGAACATGGTGACTTGATGGAAGGCGTACGTGCATTATTGATTGATAAAGACAAACAGCCAAAGTGGCAAAGCCATAATCCTCAGCTCGATCAGATCATTGAAGACTTGACCAAAGCCGCTTAATCCAGCGAAAGACTCAACTTTAAATCTTTATCAGATGTTAATTCAGGAGAAATCTTAGCCTTATTGATTCAACAGAAATTTATCAAAACAAAAAATGACTCCACATGGAAGAGAGGTCGATATGCAACAGGTGAATCAACAATATTCATCCGAGGAAAAGTCATCCCATCGCTTGGCGGGTATTTCGAGTATGGTGGGAACCACCATTGAATGGTATGACTTTTTTATCTATGGTGCTGCCGCAGCGCTGATTTTCAATAAACTTTTTTTCCCGAATCTCGATGCATTAACAGGTGTATTGGCGGCCTTCGCCACCTACGCCGTCGGTTTTATTGGACGCCCTTTAGGGGGCATTGTTTTTGGACATTTTGGTGACAAAATTGGTCGAAAATCGATGTTGTTGCTGACCTTGATGATGATGGGTATTCCCACCGTCATGATTGGGTTATTGCCGACCTTTGAAACGATTGGGTATTGGGCGGCATTTGCACTGGTAGTGTTACGCTTTATTCAGGGTATGGCTATGGGCGGAGAATGGGGTGGCGCAGTCCTAATGGCAGTTGAACATGCACCTGAAGGTAAAAAAGGCTTTTGGGGGAGTTTACCGCAAGCCAGTACAGGTGGCGGTTTGATGCTTGCCTCTATTGCGCTTTGGCTGGTTTCATTATTGCCTGAGCAGGCTTTGTTTAGTTGGGGTTGGCGACTGCCGTTTTTAGCCAGTATTTTGCTTTTAGGCGTAGGCTGGTATATTCGAGTCAAAGTCCCAGAATCTCCAGATTTCGAGAAAAATAAACATAAGGTTGAAGCGGTAAAAATTCCGGCATTTAAAGTCATTCAGGAGCATCCGAAAAAAGTACTACGTATTATTGTGGCACGTGCGGCAGAGAATGCTTGGTTCTATATGGCATCGACTTTCACTTTGGCTTATACCACCACACAGTTGGGTATTGCTCGTGCCGATATTTTATTTGCCACCATTTGTGGTGCAGCCGTGATTATGGTGATGACACCGCTGTGTGGACATTTGTCTGATAAAGTCGGTCAACGCAATATGTTTATGTTCGGCCTTTTGGTTTTGGCTCTATATTGTTATCCATTTTTTATGATGCTGAATACCAAAGATCCTGTTTGGGTTTGGACGGCTATTGTATTGGCCATCGGGGTGGTATTTCCGATCATGTATGCGCCTCAATCTCAGTTATTTGCGCGTCAGTTCCCAGCCGAAATTCGCTATAGCGGCATTTCCATTTCGGTACAATTTGCCGGCGTTTTAGGGGGAGGATTAGCCCCAATGATTGCCACTAAATTGTTAGGCATAGGTGGTGGAAGTCCGCATCTGATTGCTGCATATATCTGTGCGATGGCAGTGATTGCGATCATATGTACCAGTTTTATGTCCAAAGATCCAAAAGTGGGTACTTCGAAGACATATACGTCCAAAGCGGTATTGGATAAAAGCTGAGTACTAGATTCAGTCAAAAAAAAGGTAGAGGCATGCAGGTGCATCTGCCTTTTTTACATCTGAGATTCGCTTTAAAAAAGCGTCATCGGCTTTGTTTTAATGGGTATTTATGCTTTTACGATTTGAGCTTTTCAGTACAATATCGGTATTGAAATCAATCAACCGTTAAATATGTGCAAAGATTTTAAAGCGATGACCTATGTGGTCGATGAGAATTTAACCGATACGTTTGCTTGGTTACTGGCACATCAGGATTGCTATGATGCTTTTGAGTTTGATGTACTAAGCCAGACATTATTGGTACATCATGCCAATGGGACAGATCAAATAAAAAAGGGTGATTACCTGAATGCCAACTACGGCATTTTAATCACGTCTCTTTAGTGAAGTGATTCATCACTTAAATTTTTTTCACAGCTTACAGTTTAAAGCTTAAATATTGAATCAGCTTCTTTATTCTAAAGCCCAACACTAGATTGGGCTTTATATTGAGAACAGATTTTAATAAGCTAAAAGTGTATTTAGACTTTTAATTTTCAGGTCCTAACTGGCCATCGTATCGACGCTGATGTCAGTGAAAGTTGGTTTGGCTTGTTCTGCTTTTAATCCGAGTTTATCAAACAATTGCTTGTCTCGGCCTTCACCGGCATTGGGAGTGGTCAATAATTTTTATGTGAGCACGGTCACTTAAACAGATAGTTTGAGCTGTTGTTCTTGGATCGCCCAATTAATATGGACTTGCACAATTTGATCATGCAGATCGTAATGTGATTTTAATTGTTCTAAAATCTCGGGCGAATAGGGGGCATTGCCTAAGCCAATCGCAACATTGCGCATAAAACTTTGGTAGCCTGTACGGCGCAAAGGACTGCCTTCGGTTTTACTGAGAAAGGTGCTTTCATCCCATTGCCAAAGCTGAATTAAATCGACTTGGTCCAAACCATGCCGAGGATGAAAATCTTCCACGCTTGTGGTTTTTGCAAAGCTGTTCCAAGGGCAAATCAGTTGACAGTCATCACAGCCAAAGACACGATTACCAATCCCGCGGCGTAATTCCTCTGCAATCACACCTTGATATTCAATCGTAAGGTAGGCAATGCATTTACGTGCATCAAGCATATAAGGTTCAACAATAGCTTGAGTTGGGCAAATATCAATGCAGGCTGTGCATGAACCACAATGTTTGGTTGCAGGCGTATCAAATGGCAAATCTAAGGAGCTAAACAGTTCACCCAACACAAAAAATGAGCCTGCTTTCTTATTGATCAGTAAAGTATGTTTACCTGTCCAACCCATGCCTGCATTTTCAGCCAGCGATTTTTCAAAAATCGGGGCTGAGTCTGCGAAAGGGCGTGACTCGAAATCTCCCACTTTTTCTCGAATACGCGTCGCCAAGGTTTTGAGCCGTCCACGCATGACTTTGTGATAATCACGACCACGGGCATAACGCGCGATAATGGCAGAATTCGGTGCATGGGGTATCAAGCGAGGCTTTGGTGTTTCAACCAAATAATCCATACGTACACAGATAATGCTTTTGGTGCCTGGTACAAGTAAGGCTGGGTTGGCACGTTTTTCTAAATTTTCTTCAAGAAACTTCATATCGCCGTGATAACCACGATCTAAATATTCTTGAAAACGTGGTAATTCTTCTTGAGCATCCGGTTTGGCAATGACACAATCAGAAAAACCCAAGTCCAATGCTTGCGCTTTAATCCATGCTTTTAATGCAATAGGATCATATTGATCTAGAGGTATTTTTTCTAAAGATGTGGACTGAGACATAACCAAACAGAAGGGAAGAACAATGCATCAAGCAGTTTACCATAGCCAAGCCATCCAAGCATGGGAGCAACGTTGGTTTGATCAACAAAACAGTGCTTATGGTTTGATGCAGCAAGCGGCTTGGTCGATCTCCCAACGGTTGATTCAGCGTTTTGCTACTCTAAAAACAGAGAGTATATCGATCGCTGTATGCTGTGGCGCAGGGAATAATGCTGGAGATGGTTACTTGGTGGCAAAATATTTGTCACAAGCAGGTTTTGAGGTTCACCTCTATACAGCCCAACGAGGAACGTCCCCCTCACTACAACACGCTTATACCGAAGCACTTGCATTGGGTATAGCGATTTACTCCGGTTTTGATTTCCAGCAATCTTATACCGTATATATCGATGCATTATTTGGCATTGGTTTAAATCGTGATCTCAATGCCGATTGGCAAAATGTCATTCTTCGAATCAATCAGCAAGTGGGATTCAAAGTTTCAATTGATGTGCCCAGTGGTCTAAATGCCAATACAGGACAACCGTTACCTTGTGCTGTTCATGCCGATTTAACCTATAGTATTTTGGGTTTAAAAGCAGGTTTATACACGGGGCAGGGCAAAGAATATACGGGTGAAATCGAATTGATATCCTTAATCCCCCTCGATCATGCTTTAACCCCATTGGCATATTTAAGTCAGCATCAAATTCAACTTCCTCAGCGTCAAGCCCATGGGCATAAAGGCAGTTATGGACACGTGCTCATCGTGGGTGGTCATGCAGATATGGGCGGTGCTGTGATCATGGCTGCAGAAGCGGCGTTTTCATCAGGTGCAGGTAAAGTCAGCATTGTCTGTGATGCCAAACACCATGGGGCGATACTTTCACGTTCACCCAATATCATGGTTCGAGATATCAATGCATTCAGTGAAAGTGACATACAAGATATGGTTCAGCATGTAGATGCCGTGAGTTTCGGTATGGGACTTGGACGGGATCCTTGGGCGGCATCGATCTTTCAAACATGGTTTAGGGTGTTGAATGAGTCACCTATTGAATTGGTGCTGGATGCAGATGCTTTATGGTTTCTCGCTTTACATCCAGCACAACTGAAAACACGTTGTTATGCCACCCCCCATCCAGGAGAAGCAGCCAAACTACTTGCACTAAATACAAAAGATATTGAAGCAGATCGGATTGAGGCAATTTATCGTTTGCAAACACAATATGGCGGTGAATGGGTGTTAAAAGGTTCGGGGAGCCTGATCTTGGAAAAAGAGCTTTGGATCTGTACAGCAGGAAATCCAGGAATGGGAACAGGAGGAATGGGAGATGTGCTTGCTGGCATGATTGCAAGTTTAAAAGCACAAATGCATGAGGACATTAGACTCAATGAAATCGTCACCTTACATGCATTAGCCGGGGATGAGTTGGCAAAACACGGCATGAGAGGCGTGCAAGCACATCAGATGGGAGCTGCCATTCAAAAAATGGTAAATCAAAACTATTTTAAACAATGAAATGCATTGAATTGAAATTACTTAGATTTTTTTGATCAGAAGATATTTTTCATGATCAGTAACAATTTACTCTACAGTGCATATTTTTATTTAAAAAGAACTGAATTAAATTAAAACCTCATTCAGGTTTGCAATGAGTCATCGTTATGCCAAATAGAACCATGAAACTAAGGATTGAGGGCAGAGTACAGGGTGTGGGTTTTCGACACTGGATGCTAAAGCAAGCGTCAAAACTGTCTCTTAAAGGTTACGTAAAAAATATCGCAGATGGTGGGGTCGAAGCGGTGATTTCAGGTGAAGATCACGCCATTCATGAAATGCTCAAAAAATGTTTAATCGGACCTTTGCGCGCTAAAGTGAAAAATTTAAATCCGGTTGAACTGCGTGCACACAATGTGGTTTTTGCAGATTTTCAAATCTTACGTTAAACCAAATTTTTCGTTTTAGCGCCAAAAAGCCATAAACTTAACGTCGACGGGTACTGGTACGACTACGGCCTCGTGCCATACCGCCTAAAGCATTCAGTACCGCCATTTTTGACATACTGCCTGAAGCATGGGCATGACAAATCGCGGCTGCTAAAGCATCGGCAGCATCAGCTTGCGGTTTAATGCTTAAATTTAAAATACGCATTACCATCATTTGAACTTGTTCTTTGTCTGCTGCGCCGTAACCGACCACAGACTGCTTAATTTGACGTGCCGTATATTCTGCGACTTGTAAGTCTAAATTCACCAAAGCAGCAATGGCAGCGCCACGTGCCTGACCCAATTTTAACGCTGAGTCGGGATTGACCGCCATAAAGACTTGTTCAACGGCAGCTTCTGTCGGACCATGGAATTTTACAATACGTTCAATACCCGCAAAAATGCGTTTTAAGCGCTCAGGCATTTCTGGGGTTTCAGTGCGAATGGTACCTGCATCGACAAAAATCAGTTTTTGACCTTCTTTTTGTATGATTCCATAGCCAGTTAAGCGAGAACCAGGATCAATTCCGATAATTAGTGACATGCAAAGACTTTAAAAATAAAATAATGCCCATATTGTTACATAAGTGTATGAAAAAAGCTTGATACAGATTGAGCAGATGATTACCGCAATTTATCCATTATGTTGAGATTAGATTACTTTCCATGAAAATAGCGCTTATAGTTTTAATCGGTTTGATCCTTGAAATCTTCGTTTGGATCGGTGTTGGTGATCTAGTCGGAAGCATGTGGTATGTGTTCTTCTGGTTTGTGGCTGCATTTTTTATCGGTAGTAATTTGATTCGTGCACATGCATCAGGCTTGCAGCAAATGAAACAGGGGGGTGCCATGGCACTTGACCCAAGCATGACCAATAACTTACCTAAAATTATTGCGGGCATTTTATTGATTATTCCGGGCTTGATCACGGATGTATTGGCTCTGCTGATTTTGATTCCACCTGTGCAACAAGCCCTTAAAGCTGTGGCAATGAAAACCTTAATGAAACGTCAACAAGCCATGATGGAAAAAATGATGGGTGGAATGATGGGTGGTATGGGCAATATGGGCGGTGCAGATGCACAAGGTCAAAACCCATTTGCTGATTTAATGCGTCAAATGCAAGAAGCACAACAAGGGGGTCAACGTGGTGGACGTGATTCAAACGTGATTGATGGTGAAGCGCGTGAAGTCACACCAGACGCTAAAAAGATTGAATTTAAAGACGTAAAATAAATTGTGATTTAGTTGCTAGAATTAAAATAACCTGGAAAAGGCTGAACCGAATGTTCAGCCTTTTTTGTTTTATAAAATATACATTTCATTTAAACACTCGATATAATTTACTGTCTAAATTTTAATATTCATCTTTTATGTCATTGCTCTTCACCATTTGTGCATTACATTTTGTGGCTCAACTCAGCCCTGGTCCAGATGTATTGTTGATTGCAAAAAGTTCTGCTTCGACAACACGCATCAATACCTTAAAAATTATTCTGGGTATTTCAGTCGGTATTGTGGTGTGGGTGATTCTGACCCTGTCAGGATTTAGCGTCTTGATTGAGAAATTCCCTTGGATTCAACAGCTGTTGATGTTGATTGGTGGGTTTTTCTTGGCAAAGATGGGATGGGCGATGCTAATAGGTGGTTTGAAGTCAAGGCATCAAAGTTTTGATTTAAATGCTGGATCTGAAGGGAAGTCTGAATCTCGAGAAGCTCAAACAGCAGCTAAGACTCACTATTTTTTACAAGGTTTACTTACCAATCTATCCAATCCCAAAACGCTCATTTATTTCAGTAGTGTCTTTTCATTGGCATTAACCTCATCTGCCAGTGCTTATCTCAAAACACAGTTGGCGATCATTATTCCTATTCAAACCTTTTTGGTTTTTGCCGTGTTTATGTTGATTATGTCGATGCCGAAGATCAAACAATTTTATCAACACTCAGGCAGTTATATTGATATTATTTCAGGCACACTATTTTTAATCTTTGCGATTTGGCTGTGGGTGGATGCCATTCGTTTGATCAACTGATGGGTTTTGTTCAATTGGATTGATTTGGGATGAGGAAGCGGTGTTTTGCTGATTTTTTAGGTCACGATAACGATTGGGTGCTAAAGTAGTTTCAGTGTTTTCAGAACCCTGATAAGAGCGACTCCGATTCGCACGTTCTCTTAGACCACCTTTTTTAATGAGTTGCACCACGGTCTCTCTCCAAAATTGACTTTAAGCAATCTGTATTTATGCTTTAACTTCAAGTTATTTTAACTGATCAAGCTGTTTTATTTCTGCTTTGATTAATTTTTTTTAAATTTCCTTGCAGATCAGTTCATTTTAACATCATTTTATAAAAGATTAGTTACATTCTTAAGGTAAAATTAAGAGTGATTATTTTATTTCAAAAACAAAGCTTAATCACGATATTGAACATGTTATGAATTTTTTGTTTTGAACGCATGAGTCTGGTGGTCTTGTAAATGTTAAATATGTCGCATAAAATAAATCCAATAAAGGGTGATTTTTCAAATAATCATAAAAATAAATCGTTACAGATAAAGTGGGAGTATACCTATGCTGTATCATCAATATCATTGTGCTTGTTGCGAGAAAGCAGTTTCCTCAAGCGAAAAATCATGTTCGAACTGCGGTTCTCAAAATATTCGTACGCCTTATGGCTTTTGGTTGTTCTGTATTTTTGCTTGTCTAATCGTCGCAATCGCATTTAAAGTCGGTCATGTCTATTTGCAAGCAGAGCAGGAAGTGCCGGCCCAGCAAGGCTTTCTAGATGCTTTGCATAAGACCAATAAAAATATGGATTCCTAAACTTATTCAATTGATGTTTTGGTTTTAAAGTTTAGGGTTTAAAGTTCAAGATTTGCCAGATATTGATTGTCTAAAATCCTCAAAAAATAAAAAAGCTCACATAAAGTGAGCTTTTTTATTGAATGCAATTCAATTTGGAATAAAAACTTATAGACCTGCTGATGCTTTTAATGCAGCAACTTTGTCTGTTTTTTCCCATGTAAATGCAGTATCTGAACCATCACGACCAAAGTGACCATAGGCTGCAGTTTGCTTGTACATCGGTTGAATCAAGTCAAGCATACGGGTAATGCCATATGGACGTAAGTCGAAGTGTTCACGTACCAGTGCAATAATCAATTCTTCAGATACTTTAGCGGTATTAAATGTATTGATCGAAATCGATGTCGGTTCAGCAACACCAATGGCATAAGATACTTGGATTTCACATTTATCTGCTAGACCTGCAGCCACAATGTTTTTCGCAACATAGCGACCTGCGTAGGCAGCTGAACGGTCAACCTTCGATGGATCTTTACCAGAGAATGCACCACCACCATGACGCGCCATACCACCGTAGGTATCGACAATGATTTTACGACCCGTTAAACCACAGTCACCTACAGGACCACCAATCACAAACATCCCCGTTGGGTTGATGTGGAATTTAGTATCTGCATGGAACATTTCAGCAGGAATGATTTTTTTCACGATTTCTTCAATCACAGCTTCTTTTAAGTTGGCTTGTGAAATTTCAGGATCGTGTTGAGTTGAAAGCACTACAGCATCTAAGCGAACAGGTTTGCCATTTTCATAGGCAAAGGTCACTTGGCTTTTCGCATCTGGACGTAACCAAGGCAAAGTTCCGTCACGACGAAGCTCAGCTTGTTTTTCCATTAGGCGGTGTGCATAAGTGATTGGGGCAGGCATTAAAACATCTGTTTCACGGCTTGCATAACCAAACATTAAGCCTTGGTCGCCAGCACCTTGATCTTCAGGTTTTTGGCGGTCAACACCTTGAGCGATCTCAGGAGACTGTTTACCAATCATGTTGATCACAGCACAGGTTGAACCATCAAAACCAAGGTCAGAATGGTGATAACCAATACCATTCACGGTTTGACGAACAATCGCTTCGAAGTCAACATTCGCAGTTGTTGTGATTTCACCGGCAAGTACTACCGCACCCGTTTTTACAAGCGTTTCACAAGCAACCCGCGCATAAGGGTCTTCTTTTAAGATTGCATCCAAAATAGCATCGCTGATTTGGTCAGCCATTTTATCCGGATGGCCTTCGCTTACAGATTCCGAGGTAAATACAGCGTACTCGCGCATAAGTCCTATCACAGTTAATTTTAAAGACGCAATATGTTACATCGAGATCGTGATTTGGACTAGCTTAACCTGACTAAAAAGCATGAAAATAATTCAATTTTATGCGTTTTTAATTGATATGTTCATCAGTTAAATAGATATAAGCACAAATTCGATGACTTTTAACTTATATTTTTTAAATATCGTAATTCTATCCCGCACTATCGCTACTGTGATGAATAATGATACTTAAAACAGTTATCTAAGCATTATCATACTTTTCAATGTTTTTATTTGTAAGAGTTATGGTGACTAGCGTAAACTTCAGCAGGCTTTTGTATTTCAAGTAAAATACTCTTTTAATTCTGCTTCACATTTAATTTATACTCTTAAGTAAAAATTAACAGATTTTCTGTATCAAGGTACAATCACTGCATGAATGGCACTTTAGGGCGTATCGCATACCGTTATGTGGGAGATCCAAATATATTAAATTGGAGCTCAGTCCATAAGTGTGTTTTGGTTTTAGTTTTTTTTCTGTTCACTAAGCTGCTTTGGATTGGTTGGAAAATATATACGCTTTCAAGCCCTGAGTTTCATCAATTCGTCAACTTGGAGCCGATGCGATTTCATCTCAACATTGAAATCCTTGAAGCCTTCGTGACTGTGTTGATGATTCCGACCTTTCATCTATTACGGCACAACACTTTTGCTAAGAAGATTCTGCCGCATGTCTGTATCGCACTCATCACAACGTCTTTAGTTTTTGATTGGTATTCTTCGGGGTTGCTTGCTGCGGGGACCGTCATCAATGCGATGGATTTTTTGTATTTGATGATTGTTTTGTTTGATCGACGTTTTTTGTTGACCACACTGATTTATACCATCTCTATTTTTGTGGTTTTTTTAAGTAGTGGCATGGTCAATGGTGAAATGAATTATGCGCCCTTATTTAATTTAGCCAACATCGGTTATCCTAATTTTAAAAATAACTTTTGGTTAGCCAGTACCTTGTATTCAAGTGTACCGCCTTTAATTGTCTGTGTATCTTTACTTAGTACCATTTTGACCCAATGGCGAAACCGTGAAAACTATATTACCCAACTGAGTCAACGTGATGGCCTAACTTCCATCTATAACCGACGCGTGCTGACAGAAAACCTAATGGCACTTGATCAAAATCAATCGCAATTGCCTTATGCCATTTTAATCATTGATTTGGATTTCTTTAAATCCGTGAATGACACCTATGGTCATATCGTTGGTGATCATGTGTTGATTGATTCGGCAAAATTAATACAACAATCGATTCGAGCTACAGACATTCTCGGTCGTTATGGCGGCGAAGAGTTTCTGATTATTATTCAAGATGCGACCATGCCTGATATTCAAGGCGTGGCTGAACGCTGTCGTAAAGCCTTGGCAGATTATCGGCATGTGGTGGATGCTAAATCTAAAATTCAAGTGACCTGTAGTATTGGTGTGGCGTTGTCCAGTCATCATGACAATGTGATGCATGTCTTAGATAGTGCCGATCAAGCCTTATATCAAGCCAAAATTAATGGACGAAATCAGGTCTGTTTGGCTTAAATTCACATTAAAACCATGATTGAGCTGTAGTATAATTAGCCATGCTGAGATTTTTTAACTTTTTTGCCTGTAAAAGGCCAAAAGTTACGCTCTAGTCTTTACGCTGTCTCGTTTTTTTAAGACAATAGTCGTAGTTTTGAATTTTATTCAACTTTTCATCTTTTTATATATCGGACTCTGATCTATGACAACCCCGCTGAACGAACGTCGCATTGCCAACGCAATTCGTGTATTAGCAATGGATGCTGTGCAAAAAGCAAATTCTGGACATCCAGGTGCACCAATGGGGATGGCTGATATTGCTGATGTGGTATGGCGTGAATTTTTAAATCACAATCCGACCAACCCACAATGGGCGAATCGTGACCGTTTCGTATTGTCAAATGGTCATGGATCAATGCTTCAATATGCATTGTTACATTTGACGGGTTATGACCTTTCAATTGAAGATTTGAAATCTTTCCGTCAATTACACTCAAAAACCCCAGGTCACCCTGAATTGGGTTATGCACCAGGGATTGAAACCACCACAGGTCCTTTGGGTCAGGGTATTGCCAATGCGGTTGGTTTTGCACTGGCTGAAAAAACTTTGGCTGCGCAATTCAACAAAGACGACATCAAAGTTATTGATCATTTCACTTACTGTTTCCTAGGTGATGGTTGCTTAATGGAAGGTGTTTCTCACGAAGCATGTTCATTGGCAGGAACTTTAGGTCTAGGTAAGTTGATTGCTTATTATGACGACAACGGTATTTCAATTGATGGTGAAGTAGAAGGTTGGTTCTCTGACGATACAGAGCAACGTTTCCAAGCTTACGGTTGGCAAGTGCTGAAAGTTGATGGTCACGATAGCGATGCTTTACGTGCTGCTACTTTAGAAGCGAAAGCTGAAAGCAGTAAACCAACCATCATCATTTGTAAAACGATTATTGGTTTAGGTTCACCAAACAAGCAAGGTAAAGAAGATTGCCACGGTGCACCGTTGGGTAATGACGAAATTACCTTGACGCGTGAAGCTTTAGGTTGGACTGAAGGTGCATTTGAAATTCCTGCTGATGTCTATGCAGCATGGGATGCAAAAGCAAAAGGTTCTGCATCTGAAGCCGCTTGGAATGAAACATTTGCTGCTTATGCTGCAAAATATCCAATGGAAGCAGCGGAATTAAAACGTCGTCTTTCAGGTGATTTACCTGCTGATTTCGTTGCCAATGCCGATGCGTATATTGCTGAAGTAAATGCTAAAGCTGAAACTGTAGCAACACGTAAAGCCAGCCAAGCTGCAATTCAAGCATTTGCGCCACAACTTCCAGAAATTTTAGGGGGTTCTGCTGACTTAGCGGGTTCTAACCTTACGCTTTGGAAAGGTGCGCAAGGCGTTCAAGACAATGCTGCGGGTAACTACGTCCACTACGGCGTACGTGAGTTTGGTATGACTGCAATCGCCAATGGTGTTGCACTTCACGGTGGTTTCATTCCTTATGTAGCAACATTCCTCATGTTTATGGAATATGCGCGTAATGCAGTACGTATGTCTGCACTGATGAAACAACGTGTGATTCATGTGTATACCCATGACTCGATTGGTCTAGGTGAAGATGGTCCTACGCATCAGCCTGTAGAGCAAATTGCATCTTTACGTGGTACACCAAACCTCAATACTTGGCGTCCATGTGACACCGTAGAAGCGGCGATTTCTTGGAAATCTGCACTTTTACGTTCAGAAGGTCCAACAGCTTTAATTTTTTCTCGTCAAAACTTAGCATTCCAAACCCGTACTGAAGCTCAAATTGCTGATGTTGCGAAAGGTGGTTATGTATTGGCTGAAGAAAAAGGCGAATTGAAAGCGATCATCATTGCAACAGGTTCAGAAGTTGCATTGGCAATGGAAGCACATGCACAGCTTGAAGGTGTGCGTGTTGTGTCTATGCCATGTGCTGAAGAGTTTGTTAAGCAAGATGCGGCTTACCGTGAAGCGGTTCTTCCATCGAATATTCGTGCACGTGTTGCGGTTGAAGCAGCACATGTGGATTACTGGTGGAAGTTTGTGGGTCTTGACGGTCGTGTGATCGGTATGACCACATACGGTGAATCAGCGCCTGCAAAAGACTTGTTCCAACACTTCGGTATTACGACTGAAGCAGTGGTTGCAGCTGTAAAAGAACTTACAGCTTAAGTCTAAGTAAGATTTAAAAAACGCTCCAGTTGGAGCGTTTTTTTATTGAACTGCACATTTCATATTTTTGTGATGGCAGTTTTTTTAAATAGGTATATAGTGATGCCATTCATTGAGTATTCATTTTGAAATGTCATTCATTTAGCAAAAGTGAGGAAAATATGAGCCTGTACAATGAAATTAATGACGAAATCACATTAATGGAACCTGGTGAGCAAAAGTGGATTGGACAAGATCTACCACTTGAGAGCATGATGGCTGTCGTCCTCTTGTTAAAAGATTTGGATGAAGAAAAAGTCATTAAAGTGCGTCGCCAAAACCGTGAGAAGCATACCGGTCTGAAGCAAATTGATCGTGTCTTGATTGAAAAACTTTAATTAAAAAGAAGCCCATCCTATGGGCTTTTTTAATGCCTGAAATTTTATACCGATCGGATCAACGCGTTGAATAAATGAGTAGTGTTCGAGAGATCAGTCTTTTAGAGACAGCAAAGAATAATAATGAGCATATTAGTGGTTTAAATGCTTTTAGAAGAAAATCATCAATGCATGAATGCTTGAACGAAAAACTTGAGCTATTGCCTCAAAAGACCCTTAAATCCATTGGGGTAGAGCATGTGATTTGAACATGATATACATGCATTAAAATAAAAAAGACATTGAGAGAATAAGATGAGTCTACATATCACCATTCAGCCTTTGTCAGAGATTGATAGTCAACAGTGGTTATCGCTATGGCAAGCTTATCAAGCGTTTTATCAGGTGAAGATTGATTCCACAATTAGCCTTAGAACATGGCAAAAATTAACGGATACCAAGCTAGAACATATGTATGGCTTTGCTGCAATTTTGCATGAACAGGTGGTGGGAATTGTACATGTGATTGAACATGACAGTTGTTGGACCGCTCAGCCATATGCCTATTTGCAAGATTTATATACGCATCCAAACTATCGAGGCCAAGGAATTGCAGCACAATTGATCGCATATGTGTATCAAGTGAGTCTTGAGCGAAACTGTGATCGCGTATATTGGTTGACTCAAGACAGTAATGAAACAGCGCAAAAACTGTATGATCGCGTTGCTCGAAAAACAGGGTTTATCCAGTATAGAATTTAAGCATCAAATGGCTCTATACTTTTGGATTCAATGCAACGTTCTACAGATGCAACAGATCGTTTTAACAATCAGACTGATGATTGGTTATAAATAACGATAAACTCACTCGATAATTGATAGATCACTAAATAGAGAACAAATCATGAACTTTAAAACATTAAGCTTAGGATTGGCCGTTGCTGCTGTAGCAACAGTTTCTGTAGCAAAGCCAGTTGAATATAAAATTGATCCAACCCATACAGCAACTGTTTTTACTTGGAATCATTTTGGTTTTTCAACACCATCGGCAAACTTTAGTGATATTCAAGGCACAATCAATGTGGATACAGCCAAGCCGACTGCTTCATCTGTTAATGTCACGATTCCATTGGCAAGTTTAAATACCAATGTGAAAGCCTTGGATGAGCATTTAAAAACGGCTGATTTCTTTGATGCTGAAAAGTATCCGAATATCACCTTTAAAAGTACCAAGGTTCAAGCCCTAAATAATAACAAATACAAAATCACCGGTGATTTGACAGTTAAGAATGTCACTAAGCCTGTGGTGTTGGATGCAACTTTGAATAAGAAAGCTGTACATCCAATGACTAAGGCTGAAACGGTTGGCTTTAATGCAACCACATCATTTAACCGTTCAGCATTTGGTGTGGGTGGTTATGTTCCGAATGTCGGTGATAAAATTACGGTAAATATCACCACTGAAGCTTCGGTACCGACAGCGGAAAAGAAATAAGTTTTTATCCACGCGGATGAACAGATCAAAAAAGCACCCCAATAGGGTGCTTTTTTGATCTGTGATGAAATCAATTGAGCTCAAAGTATCAAATAGTTTTTTTGTGCTTGAATGTTCTGATTCAAAGATTCAACACTTTAAAATTAATCTCTTAATAACAATAAACAGCCAAAGCTGATGAAGATACCACCGGTAATACCATCAATACGTTTACTCATTTTCTGATAATAGTGATTGATTTTGGCATGCGAAAAAAGACAGGCTACTAAGGTAAACCACAGTAGACTCTCAACAAAAACCAATAACAATAACGAACTTTGTTGCATCAATGAGGCATTGGCATCAATTCCTAATGCAAAGACGCTACTAAAATAAATCAAGGCCTTGGGATTGGCCATATTGGTGAGAAATCCTTGGAGTAAAAGCTGTTTATAACTTTTAATGGTTCTACCAGTATCTGTTGGAGTGGAGGAATTAGATGAGCTGAATGCAGACTTAAACAGTTGATAGCCCAGATAGAATAAATACAGCGCACCACAGACCATCAGTCCCTGTTGTAGCCACGCCATTTTTTGAAATAGATAATGCAATCCACTGAGCGCACAAAGCGACCACACTAAAATACTAAGTGACACACCCAATGCACCAAATAAGGCATGTGAACGTGATTGGCGGATTGCACTTTGCGTGACAAAAAAGAAATCAGGTCCGGGGCTAATTAAAGCAAAAAAATGAATCAATGCAATACTGAGTAAAGGAGTCATTGTTTTAAGAGTCCGCTGTTTTTAAGTCTTTATGATTAGTCATCTATATACAACGCTTCATCAGTAAAAGAAATTCGACTATAGCTTTATGTGTTGTATAAAGTTGTTAACCACAATCGCTGCAATCGGTTCAAGATGATGCCCAAAATTTTGATTGTCTGCACGTAACTTTGAAATCTCGATATTGGCTTTGCGCAGTTCACAAGTATGACCAATCAACCATTTTTCTAAAGTATCGCTTGCAACTTCGATATGAAATTGGAGAGCAAGAATATTTTTGCCGACCTGAAAGGCTTGATTGCTATAGACACTTGAACTTGCCAGTAGTGTTGCATTTTCAGGCAGATCAAAAGTATCGCCGTGCCAATGTAAGACCTGTGTATTGGCAAGTGGGAGCAGAGGATTGTCTTTCACAAGGCGAAGTTGCAAAGCACTCCAGCCAATTTCCTTGGCATGACCTGCATATACACGTGCACCTAAAGCATGCGCAATCAATTGTGCACCTAAACAGATGCCCAAAGTGGGTAAATTCTTGTCTAAACGTACTTTAAGTAAGTCTATTTCTTGTTGTAAGAAAGGGTAGTCTTCTGTTTCATAAACACCAATAGGCCCACCTAAAATAATGGTTAAACCTTCATATTGATAAGCTTTAGTCAGGTCATCAATGCCTGCTTCAAAATAACGCACGCGAAAACCGAGTTGATAGAACACATCTTCGAGTGATCCTAAGTCTTCAAAAGCAAGATGCTGTATGGCGTAGATGGTTTTAGGCAAGTGTTCGAATGCAGTCATTGTGTCGTTATAAACGTTTAAAAATATGCAATGAACTGTAAGCTGAAATGAAACAAAAATGAATGACTAATTTGTGAAATATAGAATTATTCTGCCCAAAACAAGGATCAGAATTGGCATGAATATATTTTGACTCGATCATGACAAGCTCCTAAGATCAAAAGATAGACACGATCAGAGCAATAAAGCTAAAAGAACGAGATAAATCATCAAATAAGTAATTGAATGAACAATGGAGAGGGAATAATGTCGGATACTCAACAAGGAAGAGCGCTAGAACTAAAAGATTCAGAACGAAACATTGAAGATCGTCCCAAAATTGCCTTAGTGATTGGGGCCGGCGATGCCACAGGCGGTGAGATTGCCAAACGCTTTGCCGGTGGAGGTTATGCCGTATGTATGACCAGACGCAATGCGGAAAAGCTACAACCCTTGATTGATGAGATCAAGGCGCAAGGCTCGGAGGCATTTGGTTTTGCTTCCGATGCACGAAAAGAAGATCAAGTCATTGAGTTGATCGAAAAAATTGAGTCAGAGATTGGACCTATTGAAGTGATGGTGTTTAATATTGGTGCCAATGTACCCTGTAGTATTTTAGAAGAAACCGCACGTAAGTATTTTAAAATATGGGAAATGGCGTGTTTCTCAGCCTTTTTAACCGGTCGAGAAGTAGCAAAGCGTATGGTCACACGAGAGCGCGGCACGATTATTTTTACCGGTGCCACGGCAGGTTTAAGAGGTGCCGCGTATTTTGGTGCGTTTGCAGGGGCGAAACATGCACTGCGGGCTTTGGCACAAAGTATGGCAAGAGAACTGGGTCCGCGAAATATTCATGTCGCGCATGTGGTGGTGGATGGTGCGATTGACACCGAATTTATTCAAACGACTTTTCCTGCACTGTATGAGAAAAAAGAGCAAGATGGCATTTTAAATCCTGCTCATATTGCTGAAAATTATTGGCATATTGCCCATCAACCCCGCGATGCATGGACGCATGAATTGGATCTCAGACCTTGGATGGAAAAATGGTAATGGACCAAAACCACATCATAGAAAATATTTAAGCTCAAAAATAAAGCATTTGAATAATAAGGACATTAAACATGAAGATGATCGAATTTTACTTCGACTTAGGCAGCCCTTACAGCTACATCGGGTTTTATCAATTGCAAAAAATCGCCGCACAATATCAGGCTGAAATCATCTACAAGCCGATGCTGTTAGGTGCGGTGTTTAAATCTACAGGCAATTCAAGTCCGATTATGGTGCCTGCCAAAGCACAATACGCCATGATTGATTTGCGCCGTTGGTCCAAGTTGTGGGACATTCCTTTAAAAATGAATCCGCATTTTCCGCTCAATACCCTATACATCATGCGTTTGGTTACCGCGGTGCAACTATTTGAACCTGAGAAGTTTCAAACGGTGTTGATAGGACTGTTTAATGCCATGTTTAGACAACCACGGAATCTCAATGATCAAACAGAGCTGCTCCAAGTGACTACGGCATTGGGACTGAGTGAACAACAAGTCAAAGTATGGTTGGAAGATGAAAAAGTAAAAAGTGAATTAAAAGTCGTGACTGAAGAAGCAATTGAGCGTGGGATTTTTGGTGCGCCAAGTTTCTTTGTCAAAGATGAATTGTATTGGGGTGTGGATCATTTACATTTTGTTGAAAACGCTTTACAACAGAATGAATAAAGCACTTGATATACAGCTTGGCTCAATGATTTGAATCATAGAGAGTATTTAAATCGTATCGTTCACAAATGAATCTAATGGATCATTCTTTTAAGCAAAATCCTGAACGCTTCAGTGCGTATAAGCAATAAAACATGATAGTTTTTAATTCTGATAACTGATGAAAAAGGAATACAGCATGACACAACAGATTTTGGCCTATGCAGCACTTGATGCTAAAAGTCCTTTGGTTCCTTTTAAGTTTGAACAGCGTAAATCACGTCCGGATGATGTGATTATTGATATTGAATATTGTGGTGTGTGTCATTCAGACCTACATCAAGCGCGCAATGATTGGGGCTTTAGCCGTTATCCGATCGTCCCTGGTCATGAAGTGATTGGGCGTGTGAAAAGTATTGGTAGCGCCGTCACTAAATTTAAAGTCGGTGAGTTGGTCGGCATTGGTTGTATGGTAGATTCATGCCGTAGCTGTTCAGCCTGTCACCAAGGTCTTGAGCAATATTGTGAGCAGGGCAATACAGGAACGTATGGCAGTGTTGATCGTCATGATCAAAGCATAACTTATGGGGGTTATTCACAAACCATTATTGCCAGCCAAGATTTTGTGCTCAGAGTCCCTGAAAATTTAGATACCCAAGCCGTTGCGCCAATATTATGTGCAGGGATTACCACGTGGTCACCACTTCGTCACTGGAAAGTCGGTCCTAAATCTAAAGTGGCTGTGGTGGGTCTAGGTGGACTTGGGCATATGGCGATTAAATTGGCGCATGCTTTAGGTGCAGACGTGACACTTTTTACACGTTCGCCAAGTAAGGAACAAGATGCCAAAGATTTAGGTGCAGATCGAATTGTGCTATCCACCGATGAGCAGCAAATGAAGTCTGCACAAAACCAGTTCGATCTAATTATTGATACTGTACCGTATGATCATGATCTAAAACCCTATATTCCAACGCTTGCATTAAATGGCACAATTGTATTGGTGGGCTATTTGGGTGAAATCAGTGCAACCAACACGGTACCATTGATCTTAGGTCGTAAATCAATTGCAGGTTCACTCATTGGCGGGATTCAAGAAACCCAAGAGCTTTTAGATTTCTGCGGTGAGCATAATATTGTCTCTGATGTTGAAGTCATCAAGATGCAAGAGATCAATGAAGCTTTCGAGCGTATGCAAAAAAGCGATGTGAAATACCGTTTTGTGATTGATTTAAAATCATTACAAGCGTCAGCTTAAACGAGTTTATGTAATAATTCGCACCATGGATGACTAGATTCATGATTAAAATCCCCATTTAGGTAGGGATTTTTTATTCAGAGCAAATGAACTTTAAAACCTATTCATTATTCAAAATAATCGTTTTAGATGAGTTGAACTTTCCACTTGTTCAATTTCATGTTCGTCTTTCAGATTAACACCTGAATAGCCTAATTTGTTTGATTGTCGCATCAAATTCATTAAACGCTGTGTGGCAATCGGAATGCTTAGACCGGCAGGTCGGACATTGGAAATACAATTTCGTTTGGAGTCTAAACAACCTGATTTTGCCTGCCAGGTGTAGTAAATCCCCATACTGTCGGGAGAGCTGAGTCCGGGGCGTTCACCAATTAGCATCACCAACATTTTAGTATTGAGACGTTCTGCCACTTCATCGCCCAAAGCGACACGACTCCCTGTGGCAATCACAACAGGTGCTAAAGACCATTGTTCATATTCAATTTGGCTTTTTAAAGAGTGTATAAATGCAAGCGCATTTTCTTCAATTGCAAGCGCAGATAGACCATCTCCAATCACAATGCAAACATCATACTGATTGGCTTTGCCATAATTAAAATTATGCAAGGTTTGTTGTGATTCTTCATTGAGTAAACGACCAAAGTCAGGGCGTTTTAAATACTCTTGTTTGTCTTGCGCTTGACTCTGTACTAGCAAACTGTCTAATCCAATACTTTGTAGCTTGTGTTGTAAAGTTTCAGTATCAAGTTCCTGATAGACCGCATCACGTGCTTGTGCATGAGCCAATTGAAACTCAAGCATGGCTTTTGTCGGAATGCTACAACCTGCACGACCGATGGCAATACGAGCATCGGTAAATTGTTTCAGTTTTTCCCATGCATCAATGTGAGTGTCTTGAGCATAAGGATCATTGGGGATTAAATTCATCACATGCTCCTACGCCAACAATTTTGAAAATTGAGCAGGCATGTGTTCTGCCCAGTGGATGCGATTATTGCTTTGCTTAAATATGCCTTGCTCGCTGAGCCATGTATCGAACTCAGGAGCGGCTTTGAGTCCCATCAATTGACGTAAATACAAGGCATCATGGAAAGAGGTGGTTTGATAATTCAGCATGACATCATCCGAACCCGGAATCCCCATAATAAAGTTCAGTCCTGCTGCACCAAAGAGGGTCAGGAGTACGTCCATATCATTTTGATCCGCATCGGCATGGTTGGTATAGCAGATATCACAGCCCATCGGTAGGCCAAGCAATTTGCCACAGAAATGATCTTCTAAGCCTGCACGAATAATCTGTTTACCGTCATAGAGATATTCAGGGCCGATAAAGCCAACCACGGTATTCACAAGCAAGGGATTGTATTTACGGGCGACCGCATAAGCGCGTGCTTCAAGGGTTTGTTGATCCACGCCGTGATGGGCATGACTCGATAAGGCACTGCCTTGTCCTGTTTCAAAATACATCAAGTTTTGCCCGACCGTACCACGTTTTAAAGCTAGAGTGGCTTCATAACCTTCTTGCAGTAAATCGAGTGAAATACCAAAACCTTCATTGGCCAATTGCGTGCCTGCGATGGATTGGAACATCAGATCTATCGGGACATTACGCTCTGCCAATTGAATGCCTGAACTGATATGGGTCAGCACACAAGACTGCGTTGGAATTTGATACTCTTGAATAATATGATCCATGAGTTTTAGTAATTCAGTCAAATTTTGTAAGTTGTCTGTGGCAGGGTTGATCCCAATCACAGCATCACCATTGCCATACATCAAACCATCTAAAATACTGGCAGAGATTCCAAGCAAATCATCGGTCGGGTGATTCGGTTGTAAACGTGTAGAGAGATGACCTTTAAGCCCAATAGTATTACGAAATTTTGTGATCACTTCGCATTTACTTGCGACCAGAATCAAGTCCTGATTACGCATAATTTTACTGACCGCCGCCACCATTTCAGGCGTTAAGCCCATGCTCAAGCTTTGCAATTTTTCAGTGGTTGCATCGCTACTCAATAACCAATTGCGAAAATCACCCACCGTAAAGTGAGAAATTGGCGCAAATAAATCCGCACGATGATCATCGATAATTAAGCGTGTGACTTCATCTCGGTCGTAATCGACCAAAACTTCATTTAAGAAATTCTTTAAGGGAATATCGGCTAAAGCCATTTGTGCGGCAACGCGTTCTGTTGCATTTTCTGCGGCAACACCCGCGAGCTCATCGCCTGAGCGTAGCGGGGTTGCTTTTGCCATCAGGGTTTTTAAATCAGCAAAGACATAATTCTGATGGGCAATTGATGTTTTGTACGACATATTTAAATCCTTTTAATTTTATTTTTTTAAAGCTCTTGTTCAGCTTGACGAATCGCTTCAAATTCTTCTTCAGGTGTACCTTTCACCAATTTGTGGCGACTGTAGACCAAGAAGTACACGATAAATGCGACATAAATGCCCGCAGCCATAAACCACACTTTAGGATCCACCAAGAAGCCTGCAATGACTGCGATCAATGCTAAAACAAGCGCAATACTAGACGTCACAATACCACCCGGTGTTTTATAAGGGCGATGCAGTTCAGGACGACTAATACGAAGTTTGATATGCGACAACATCATTAAGACATAAGAAATGGTGGCACCAAAAACAGCCATGAGAATCAGTAGGTCACCTTCGCCTGTTAAAGATAATAAAAAACCCATGATGCCCGGAATAATAATCGCTAAATAAGGCGCTTTATTTGAGTTGGTGAGTGACAGCGAAGTTGGTAAGTAGCCGGCACGAGACAAGGCAAAGATTTGACGTGAATAGGCATAGATAATCGAGAAGAAACTTGCGATTAAACCTGCAAGACCGACAAAGTTGACGAAGCTTGCAAGCCAAGTGTTTTCACCATAGACCGCTTTAAGCGCATCGACCAAAGGTGCGCCTGATGCTTTCAGTGAGTCTGCACCTGCAGCACCTGCGCCTAAGAAGAGTATTAATATGGCAAATGCCGCTAAAATGAGCATTGAACCAATGAGGCCACGGGGTAATGATTTGGTTGGGTCTTTGGCTTCTTCAGCCGCCAAAGGCACACCTTCAACCGCTAAGAAGAACCAAATCGCATAAGGTACGGCCGCCCAAATGCCAATATAGCCCATCGGTAAGAATGAACTTGCACCGGCTTTATCAGTCACCGAAATATTAAATAAATTGGCACTATTAAAATGCGGAATCATGGAAACGATAAACACGATCAATGCCACAGCGGCAATGGCCGTGATACAGAACATGATTTTTAAAGCTTCACCGGCGCCTACCAAATGAATCCCCATAAACACCACGTAGCATGCGAGATAGATCATCCACCCGCCTATGCCAAATAAGGACTCACAGTAGGCGCCAATAAAGCAGGCAATCGCAGCAGGGGCAATTGCATATTCAATTAGAATCGCTGTTCCTGTGAGGTAGCCACCTAAAGGACCAAAAGCAGTGCGGGCAAAACTATAACCACCGCCTGCAGTCGGGAGCATGGTCGACATTTCTGACATTGAAAGACACATACATAGGTACATAATCGCAGCAAAGACAGTGGCGATAAACATGCCACCCCAACCGCCTTGGGCCAAACCAAAGTTCCAGCCTGCGAAGTCACCTGAAATTACATAAGCCACGCCCAAGCCGACCAAGAGCAGCCATCCAACAGCACCTTGTTTCAGTTGTCGCTTTTCAAAATATTGTTGTTGAATATCGGAATGCGAGGTCGGTAGAATACGATCACTACGAATTTCTGTCATGTTGAACTCCAATGTATTGTTTTGCTTGATCTGTGGGCTAATGCAATTTCAGTACCAATGATCAGATCGCACATCCGTGTAATGACTGAAGTGAGGAAGACTTCATTTTTTGTTATCAGTTGTTTTTAAATTTTCAGAATAAATTCTAATGATGCAAGGTAGAGGGGAAATGCATACGGCTAAAGGCTTAACCGTATGCATTGAGACTTTTATTTGCTAGTCGCAATATCCGCTACGAGATGTATCAATGAAAAAGAGTTAGAAAAAGCCCATCGCTTTCGGTGAATAGCTCACTAGCAAGTTTTTGGTTTGTTGATAATGATCGAGCATCATTTTGTGGTTTTCACGACCGATGCCTGATTTTTTATACCCACCAAAGGCTGCATGGGCAGGGTAGATATGATAACAATTGGTCCATACACGACCAGCCTGAATCGCACGACCTGCACGGTATGAGGTATGTGCTGAACGTGACCACACCCCGGCACCTAAACCATAAATGGTGTCATTGGCGATTTTGATCGCATCATCAAAGTCTTTAAAAGTGGTTACCGCAAGGACAGGTCCAAAAATTTCTTCTTGGAAAGTTTTCATGCTGTTGTTGCCTTTGAAAATGGTCGGTTCAATATAGAAGCCTGAACCAACTTCATGACGTTCACCGCCACCTGTTAAAACTTGTGCACCTTCAGCACGACCTGTGGCAATACACCCCAAGATTTTGTCTTGTTGCTCTTGTGAGGCTTGTGCGCCGATCATGGTGTCGGTATCAAGAGGGTGACCAGTCTTAATGCGTTTAACCCGTTCTACCGCTTTTTCTAAGAATTTATCGGCAATACTTTCTTGAACTAAGGCACGTGAAGGGCAGGTACAAATTTCACCTTGGTTTAAGGCAAACATCGCAAAACCTTCGAGGGCTTTGTCTAAGAATTCATCATCTTTATCCATAATGTCTTCAAAGAACAGATTCGGTGATTTACCACCGAGCTCTAAAGTCACAGGAATGATATTCTCAGTGGCATATTGCATGATCATTTGACCCACTGCTGTAGAGCCTGTAAATGCAATTTTGGAAATACGTGGATTCGTTGCCAATGGACGCCCGACTTCAACGCCATAACCATTGACAATATTGAGTACGCCTTCAGGCAGTAAATCTTGAATGAGTTCTACTAACACCAAAATACTAGCAGGGGTTTGTTCCGCAGGTTTGAGTACAATACAGTTGCCGGCCGCCAAAGCTGGGGCAAGTTTCCATGCCGCCATTAAGATCGGGAAGTTCCATGGAATGATTTGACCGACGACGCCCAAAGGTTCATGGAAATGGTAAGCGATGGTGTCTTCATCAATTTCAGAGATGCCACCTTCTTGAGCACGAATACAGCCTGCAAAATAACGGAAATGATCGATGGTCAGTGGAATATCAGCTGCTAAAGTTTCACGCACAGGTTTACCGTTGTCCCATGTTTCAGCCACAGCAATCAGTTCTAAATTTTCTTCTAAACGGTCTGCAATTTTCAGCAAGATGTTCGAGCGAGTGGTAGGTGATGCTTTGCCCCAAGCGTCTTTTGCTTTGTGAGCAGCATCGAGCGCAAGTTCAATGTCTTCGACAGAAGAACGTGGAATTTTAGTAAAAGCTTTACCATCAACTGGGGAAATATTATCAAAATATTCACCCTTAACTGGTGGCACCCATTTTCCGCCAATAAAGTTTTCATATTGGGCTTTAAATTGTACTTTTGAACCGGGTTGGTTTGGATCGACATAACGCATAAGAATTTCCCTTTACTTATTGGGCACTGCATTCAATTGAGCAGACAGTGCCATGTGATAACCTGATACTTGATCTGAGCATATAAATGCAAAGGTAGGTAAAAGGTAGGCGTATTGACTAAGGGTGTGGAATGATTAGATAGATGTCAGTTTGAATAGTTTGGCTGTCTTTGTTTTAAAAGGAAAATGTTACTGGAATGTTGCATGGTATTTTTTGCGCTTTCATTGAAAAAAGCTTTGCGATATGCTCGAAAAAGATCACTATGAAAAGTGGATGAATTAAAGTTATTTGCTTCTTAGAGATTGTATAGATCAAAGTTTAATGAATTTAATTTTTAGAATTTCAGTGCGTTAGAAGGTTGATTAAGCAGATAAAAATAACAATAAAAGATAGAAAAATGAAAAAAATCCATTGGATTAGGGAAGCAATGCACACACAATGAAGGACGGTTAAAAATGTTAAGCAAGCAGGCATTATTACAAAAGCGTCATCAAATAGAGCAGTTTAGACAAAAGAGCAGTGTCTCAATGGATCAAGCACGGCAACTCGGTGACAGTATTTTAAGTTCATGGCAGCGCTCTGAATCTGCGCACATTCCGGATGAGCGTGATGCAGCACCGTTATTAACAAAATTTAGTGTTTCGAGTAGCCTAAATCAGGCCGTTGATCAGTGCCAACAGGAACTGAAACATATTGCTGAACAGTCTTCGATGGTGATCGCCGTAGGGGATGTGGGCAGTACCATTATTTGGAGTGCAGCCAGTGGTGCCATGCAAAATGCGGCTGAAAAAGTGCATTTTGTACAGGGTGGACAGTGGCGTGAAGAGTTGGTCGGGACCAATGCTCTAGCACTCACTTTAAAAACCCAACAATCGAGTTGTGTATTTTCCAACGAACACTATATGCGTTCGATCCAAGATTGGGTTTGTTATGCTGCACCGATTATCGATCCCTATTCAAAGCAAATGATAGGGGTGATTGATTTATCGACCACTTGGAAAAAACACAATAACTTAGGGCTTTTGGCAGCAGAGCGTTGTGCGTCGATTATTCAAACTTCACTGCTGACGATTCAGCAACAGCGCCTGTTTATCCGTTCATTTCATATTCCGCAAGTGCTGTTTAATGGGAAAATCGTGGTGCTCACGCCACGACAAATTGAAATTTTGTGTATTTTGGCACTGTGCCCACAAGGCTTGAATCTCGAAAATCTACATCAAGCGCTTTATGGTGAACGCAAGGTGAGTTTAGGCACCTTAAAAGCGGAAATGTCACAATTGCGCGAAATGTTAGGTTCAATGTTGTGTTCAAGACCGTATCGTTTGAACCATCAAATTGACGCTGATTTCTTACAAGCTGAGCAAGCTTTAAATGCAGGTTATATCGAAACGGCTCTAACTCTATGCTCAGGCGTGTTTTTAGCCAAGACGGAGAGCCCATTTCTCTGTGCATGGCGAGACTGTTTGGAATCCCGTTTAAGCAATGCAATCTTTGAAACACAGCAGACCGATGTATTGTTTAGGCATTTATCGCGCTGTCCTCAAGCGATTGATGCGGTTGAGCGATTGATGGAATTAATTCCTGAACATCATCCAGCCCAACAACGATTAATCCATTTTCAAAAATAGCGATAAGATACACACCGCTCAAATCTATTTTTTATAGCTAAATCTAGCTAGCGCTTTTTTTAAGAATGAGCTGAGAGAAGTAGCTTATTCAAACTGACTATTCGATCCTACTATTTAAAGATGCTTGGTATTTAACCATGCAAATAATTTGCTATAGACCTGATGACGAACATCCGAACGTGATAAGACCAAATCATGCAGCCCTTGTTTAATTGTCATTACATTGACATCACCTTGTAATTTCTTTCCGTATTTTTTGATGTGTTTGACATTCAAAATCACATCACTGCTGTAGGCATTTTTGTTGACTTTTTCGGTGCGGTGGTTCGATCTGAATGCATAATCAGAGCAGGAACGTTTAACTTAGCGCCACGATGAATTTCTTTTTGGGCTTCATAGATCGCATGAATAAAACTTAAGTATACTTTGGAATATTCAGTTGGTTTCCAGTTTAAATCAAAGTTCCATTCGCCTTGCATGGTCTGATGCAAACTTTGTACATAACATGGACTCAGTTCACTGGGGAATCTTAGCTTTGGATATTTTCCCCCTAACCAACTGATCCGTGGCAACAGCAATTTTTTCTTCAGCACATTCATATTAAAGTCATAAAAAGGGCTATTTGCCCACAGTGCTTTAATCAAAGGATGATCAGGGTGATGTGCGGCATATAAAGTTGTAATCAAACCCCCGGTTGAATGGCCACAGAGTAATACTGCGTCATGCTGTTCGCTTTGAATAATATTCAATGCTTCAGTAATTTCAGCATCATATTCTCTTAAATCTTTGACATAAAATAATCTTTGATGGGTTAAATGTGAACGTCCGTATTTACGTAAATCAAGCGCATAGAAATCATAACCGTGTTGGTTAAATTGTTCCGCCATTTCAGTTTGGAAGAAATAATCAATAAACCCATGAATATATAAAACCGCTTTGCGTGTGCTTTGGGGCGCTTTTTTACGCACTAATGTTGCTATGACTTTTCCTTCCTCATCATCTGGAAAATCAAGGGTCAACTGTTCATAACCTTCTCCTAAAACATCAGGTTGATACCGATGCACCTGATCATCTTGGATTAAATTCATAGCTTTGATGTCCTCTATTGGATGTACGAGCCACTCTCAGTCTTTTCTGATGAAGATAGAATGAATTATTGAACCAGAGTATAGATGTGCTGAATCTTTATAAATAATCTTTCAGCATGGCATAAGTCTCATCATACAGTTCATGGGCAAGTTTTTTATTTTTTGCCTTACGGGATTGAATCGCAGGGGTTTGTAAACTGACATATTCGCCATTACGTTTTGCCCAAGCGGGATCTAAGGCCATTTTTTTTGATCAGTTCAGCAGGTTTGCTCGGGGGGATTAAAAATAATTTAATGACTTTATATTGATACTTGGGTAATTCACGGTAAATCTCTGAATCAACCCCACCTGGATGAAGTGCATTACTGGTGGTGCTCGTGCCTTTTAATTTTTCCGCCAAAGCATGGCTAAATAATAGGTTTGCCAATTTACTGTTACCATAACGGATCACGCCGTTATATTTGTGAACGTCATCGGCACGGAATTGATCGAGTTGAATCGAACCCATCAAATGCATCATTGATGCAAGATTAATAATTCGACCTGCCTCAGATTTTTGAACTGCAGGGAGCAGTTTCAGGGTCCATAAAAAATGCCCCAAATAATTCACCCCAATTTGCTTTTCAAAGCCATCTTCAGTGCGTTCTAAGTTCGGGGTCATGATGCCGGCATTGTTCACCAGCACATCAATTTTTTCATATTTTTGCAGTAATGAATTGGCTGTGTCTTGAATATTCTGCAAGCTGTTCAGGTCAAGCGCGATCACTTCAACTTTTCCTGTGCCGAGTTTTTCTAATTCGATACGGGCGTGTTCGGCTTTTTGTGGGTTACGGCAGGCAAGAATCACATGCTGTCCGTCTTGAATAAAGGCTTGGGCGGTGGCAAAACCTATGCCTGTATTAGCACCGGTAATCACGACTATTTTCATGGTGTTCATTCCATCGTTTTTCATTGATATTGTTATCTTGTGATTAAGTTCAGAACGGCTTTACATTGAATATAGACACAGTGGTAGAAGATGACAATAAAAATTGTCAAACATGATGAATCGAATAGATGAATAGGCTGCATGAATAGGATATATGGATAACAAAGATGTGATGGCAAAGTTCTGATATTGAAGAGGTATAGACCAAGCGTGGCGGGCTGACTTGAGAAAGTGATTTTATACTCCAGCTCATCAAGCCAAAGATAAGATTGTATTGATCAAGAATATGATTTGTTTAGCAGAAATATGCCTTTTGGATTTACACAACATGCACTGCAATTCACTTAAATTTTAGAATAATGTTAAGATTCATCCACTTTTTTAAAATCAGGTCTTGCTTTAAGGCATTGTTATGAATCTGAATGTGCAAAACACCCAAATGCAGAATCATCAACAAACAGCACAAAAGTTGCTGGATCACTCCAATGTACTGAAGCAGATTTTCCAAGATCAGTGGTTTTATTTGTGGTCGCTTACCCCGCAAAACTTGTTTCACATCGATGCTGAGCATCATCAATTATTCATCGCTGACGGTTTAATTCAGGTGAAGTTTCACGATGATTTAAAATCGACCGATTCATCATTGGCTATGCCATTTATTCAATGTCATTGTTCCTATCCTAATATTAATGTACAAAAAATTGCCGATTTTATTTTTAATGACATCAGTTTTTTGATGGGGGATTTAAAAGCACAACATCCGTTATTTTTACAAAGCAAAGTGCAGTTGTTTCGTCAACTTTTGGTCGAAGAAGCGTTTCAATGGATCGATGGTGAAAATCGGATTGAGCAGTATTTATATAATCTGACCGAGCAACAAGCTGAGCAACTTGATCAGATTATGATTGAGGCAGGGTATTACCAACAAGCGCATTTAACTGAGTTTGCCGCATCAGGAATCAGTATTCCCTTATTTGTAGAGCTGAATTTTAAGCACTTGAGTTTAGTCAACTCTGTTTTGGGTGATAGTTTCCTGAATGTTCAGCAGGCGATGATTGAATATGACCAACTGTGTTTTTCAGCAGATCAACTGATTCCCCCCGATGTGTATCGCATGATTCAAACTCGTTTCGATGACCATTTTAGCTTGGCGCAATTGTTACACCATCAAGAGGATTTTCAGCTCCTAGTACAACATGCCAAACAGCAGCCGCATGTTTTAGGATTTAGTCGTTGGATTAAACGTGGCTTCTGGCAACATTCCGATATTTTTGCCAAGAAACAGTTTACTCAAGCGGGTGGAGCATATTGGGATGAACGGCTATCCACTCAATTTCCATTGTTTTATTTTAATCGCACCGTCAATTGGCTGTTTAAACAAGATACGTTGGTGATTGATTGGGTAGCCAGTCAATTGGATGATATCAATGTGCGTATTGCTGTAACCGCCTTAAGCTTTACAGATACTCATCATATTCATCCGCAAGTGATCCTTGAAACTTTGCTTTATTTTAAAAATATTACAGGTCGAATATTAATTCAAGAATGCTTTCAATTTTCCAAAAAAGAACATTGGTTTGATTTTAATCACCCTAATGCACAGGCATCGGTTGCCTATGACAAGCATCCTTATGCGCTTAAAAATAGTCAGATACAGCTACACAATCATAACCAGCAAGTGATTCAAGATACTGATCAAAACCTTATCCAAGATCAAATTCAAGCGCCTGTAGAAGAGCTTAAGCAATTTGTCAGTCAAGAGCCGCTTTTAAAGGCTCAACTCGACACGCATGCCAACAACCTTACAAATATTCCGCTTAATCATCAGTCAAACACAGTCCATACAGCACGATCACATCGGATTGAAATCTCAGATTCGATTTTATATATCGAAGAGTGGTTACATCTATTGGCTTTGCTTGCTCAAGATGATCCACGCATTGCCAAACAGGTCTATCAGCGTTTGTTCCGTGTAATGCAGGCGTATATGCTGTTTTTACAGAACATCATTCAAGATTTACCAGAGTCGCTGATTCCGTATATACGACCTGAGTTACAGCAAGATCCAAAGTTTTATCAGGTCTTACATCAGCATCAACTGAATGCAGATGAATTTCGCCAACATTTTAAGCATCCTGCGTTGCAGTTTAATCGATCGACCAGTGTGTTTGATTCTTATGTGGCAGATTATTTGGTCGATTATTTTTATCATTACGATACTCTGGCCAAAAACGTCACTTGGACAGGCTTATATCAGCAAGCGGTGCGTTGGCATCAACAAATCGATTTTCAAGATACTTTGTCTAAACTACGGCAACGTATTCATAAAGATTCGTGGCGCAGAGTTTCCCCGCAAAAAATCATGTTTACGGAGCGTTGGAAGTTTGTTGAGTTGAATAGCTTAGAGCAGATTATTCATGAGTCAGTCAATTATAAGCATTGTTTGGCTTTGTCCTATACTGAGCGTATCGCTGATGGCGAATATGTGGCTTTTCATATGACCCATCTAGACAATGAACAGCTCCAATTGACACTGGGGTGTTATTTTAAATTCGAACAATTGCATTTTGATCAATTGCGCTTACCCAATAACGAAATTCCCA
The DNA here is from genome assembly GCF_011578285.1 of Acinetobacter lanii. NCBI lineage: Bacteria > Pseudomonadati > Pseudomonadota > Gammaproteobacteria > Moraxellales > Moraxellaceae > Acinetobacter > Acinetobacter lanii. The sequence continues at coordinate 1,458,692 of NZ_CP049916.1, forward strand.
ATCGCGCGATTCAACTGGACGCATTGGAATTTATTCAAAAGGTCAATCAGCATCTGATCTGGGATTTTAAAGAACCGAAGCTACAATAATCAGGATTATGATGATTAAACTTAACTTTTCAGCGAAAAATCGTTAGGCTATGTGCCATCTGATAAGGTTAAAGTTGTTATGAAGCAAGAAACTGCACTGAAGTTAATGAAAGCGGGTGAAAGTGTCTTTTTGACAGGTTCTGCCGGTGCAGGGAAAACCTATACCTTAAATCAGTACATCAATTATTTAAAAGCACGAAAAGTTCCTGTGGCGATTACCGCATCGACAGGCATCGCAGCGACGCATATGAATGGCATGACCATTCATACTTGGGCAGGTATTGGTATTAAAGACGTTTTGTCAGATGATGACTTAAAGCGCATGAAAGAACGCAAATACTTAAAAGAGCATTTAGAAAATGCCCAAGTATTGATCATCGATGAAATTTCAATGTTACACGCCAAGCAACTGAATTTGGTCAATCAAGTCTTAAAATTTTTTAAAGAATCGGATGAGGCCTTTGGCGGCATTCAAGTGATTGCCGCCGGAGATTTCTTTCAGTTACCGCCTGTAGGGCGTAATGATGAAAAAAACCGAGATAAATTCTGTTTTATGTCGCAAGCATGGGTCGAAGCCAAGTTTCGGGTGTGTTATTTAACAGAGCAGCATCGTCAGGATGATTCTGCTTTAAATGACATTCTCAATGCGATTCGCTCCCAAAGTATTAATCAGCAACATATTGAAGCACTACAAAAAACCCGTCAGCAAGATATTGGGGACACCTATACACGTCTGTATACCCACAATATGGATGTCGACAGTATTAACTTTCGGCATTTAAATGAAATTGATGGCGATGGTCATCAGTTCTGTGCGCAAATGGATGGTAATGAAAAACTGATTGAAACTTTAAAATCCTCTGTGCGTGCGCCTGAAGAATTAACTCTGAAAAAACATGCCAAAGTGATGTTTGTAAAAAACAACTTTGATATGGGCTATATCAACGGTAGCTTAGGCGAAGTGATTGGTTTTGAAGAAGTCGATGATCACGGCATCTTGCCTAAAGTGAAGTTAACCGATGGTACCGTGCTATTGGTTGAGCCTGAAACATGGTCAGTCGACAATGATGCTGGTAAGACTATTGCCAGTTTTGCGCAAGTGCCGTTACGTTTGGCATGGGCAATTACCATTCATAAATCACAAGGAATGACTTTAGCTGCTGCTGAAATTAATCTCGCCAATACCTTTGAAAAAGGTCAGGGCTATGTGGCATTGTCGCGCTTAAAATCGATTGATGGTTTACGTTTATTAGGCTTTAACGAGCAGGCATTGGAATTAGACAGCCTAGCGATTAAGGCGGATCGACGTTTTCAGGAACTCTCTGCGGAAGCTGAAGCACATTTTGCAGATATTAATTTAGACGCACAGCATAAAGCCTTTATTCGTCATTGCGGCGGTACTTTGAATGAGACTGAAATTCAGCGTAATGAAAAGAAAATTGCCAAGAATGCCGGTAAACAAAGCTATGCCACTGCGACCTTAGATGAAACCAAAGAATTGTTCTTAAGTGGCTATGAAATTCAGGACATTGCGGTGGAGCGTGGTTTAACGCCTGCAACTATTATCAATCATTTGGCAAAATTGCATCGTGAGCAAGGTTTGGATATTTCGGTTGCCCATCCCGGCGATGAAGTCGTTGAACAAGTGCGAAAAATCTATAAAAAGTTGATGAAGCGTAAGAGTCCTGAAAACTTTTCTGAAGATGGTGTAATTAAACTGCGTCCAATTGTGGAAGCCACCAGTCCTCGTATGGGTTATGACCAAGTGCGTTTGGCATTGCTCTATATCGAGTAAGCATTATTGGTTTCTATTTCTATTTTTAATACACGGTTATTGTTATGCCACAAATGATTGTTGAGTATTCAAACAATATTCAAAACTTAGATGCTCAACGCTTGATGATGGATTTGAATCAAGCCTTATTTGATACAGGCTTTATTGGGCATCCCGATGAAATCAAAACCCGTACGCGTGCCAATGCTGATTTTTTAATTGGATTTGGTGAAACTGGGCAGGCATACATTCATGTCTGTTTAGCGATTTTAACCGGACGTACAGCAGAGCAGAAAACCAAAATGGCGGATGCACTGATTTCAGCACTTGAAGCTTTTAAAGCTTATCAAGTAAAAGATTTAACGGTTCAGCTTTGCGTTGAACTAACTGAAATGCCAAGAGAAGATTATCGTAAAGTGGCGATTAAACTTTAAAATGTTCAATTAAGGCTGATATCAGTCTGAGTTTAGATTAATCGATGGTGTGTCTTGAGCGAATATAGGCTGAATATCGCGTTCAAGATGCACTTAAAATAAGAATGATGACAATGAAAAATAAGACAGGCACTTCAATACAACCCATAAAGTCACTCATGTTCATCGCCGTGATGAGTACATTTTGGGTCTTATCTGGCTGTGATTCCAAGCAAGCACAAGATCATCCTGTCCAAGATGCATCAGTGAATCATCAAGCGGGTTTAAATAAACAAGATGAGATGAAGTGTAAATCAGTGCAAGCGCTTCTGAATGATATTTATATGAATCAAATCAAGGTGACCGATTTAAATAATGCACAACTCAAACATTATTTTTCGGATGAATTGGTACAACTGATTTCAAAAGATAATCAGTGCCGTGCCGATATAAATGGCATCTGTAATCTTGAATTTAATATTTTTACCGATTCGCAAGAGTTTAAGTTTCAAAATTATGATTTAAATCGACTGTCTAAATCTCAGCGCTATGAAATTGTGATGCATGCTCATAATGAGCAAAGCAGAGTCGAAATTGAAATGACCGATAGCCATTGTCCAAAGATTGCCAATATTTATTACAAAGAAGGTAATCTCAAACACATCTTGTCAAATTAAGATGAAAAACATGATAAAAAACCAATCAGAGTTGATTGGCTTTTTATTTTGAGGATTAAGTCTATTTTAATCTCAGCTGTTTTTTAATATGCACCGATTTTTTAATATTCATCTATTTTTTTAAATTAACGGCTTTTTAAGATTTGAAGATCGGCATATTCAGCAATCCTGTCTGCATTTAAACTGTGAACATGGTCGATAAATGCCACATTAAAACTGCCTACACTCTGTGATTTTTCAAAAGCGAGTTTACCCGCAATAGCAAAATGCACATGGGCAGCAATACAAGCGATTGTTGGGGGAGTTACGGCAGTATAAGCTGCAATCAAGGCACCCAATGCACAGCCCGTCGCCGTAACTTTCGGTTGTAAATAACTACCGCCATTGACTTGAATCACCGCATCCCACGCTTTGGACACAATAAAATCCGACTCACCTGAAATGGCGATACATTCTGCATGCTCGAGCAATACTTGAGCTTGTGCATAAACATCAGCACTGTTTAACGTACTGTCGACGCCTTTAGACTCGACTTGGTTGCCTGCAAGGGTGCTGATTTCAGAGGCATTGCCACGAATAACAGTCGGTTTAAATTGTAGTAATTCATCGGTGATGTCTGAGCGCCATTTTAAAACAGGCCCATAACCGACAGGATCGAGTACCCAAGGCACTTGATGGGTATGCGCCGTTTTGGCAGAAATCTGCATGGCTTGGACTTGTTCAGTGGTCGGGGTACCCAAATTTATACTTAAAGCGCCACTGATTTGAGTGAAACTTTCCGCTTCAAAGGGATTATCAATCATCGCAGGGGAAGCGCCCGCTGCGAGCAAAATATTGGCTGCATAATTGGCAGCAACACTGTTGGTGATGCATTGCACCAAAGGCTGCTGTGTTTGCAGTGCAGTCCACGCTTGAATCACATGTTCAAGTATTGTGCTTGTATCCAATTGAGTATGCTCAATATTCAAAGTATTTAATGATTCTGGATGATTCATAGCAATCCCTTAGCGGGTAAAATAATGATCTTGATGTTTGCAGTTTCTGCACAGCAAGGACACATAGTCGTTGGCATCATATTCTACGGTTAAATCACTCGAACCACAGTGCATACAACGCTTTTGAGAATAAAAGTTTAGACGAGGTTCAATTCTTTTCCAAGCGTGGCGAATCGGATGAAAAAAGATACTCTCGTCATAACCTAAAAATTTAAACAACAGAATTTCGCTCATGCGACTAAACGGAATATTGTTTGGACGAGGCAGGGTTGAGGTTTCCCATTTTTCTGTTAAAGATTTTTCACGATACTGTTGCAAGGTTTTTTTCAGCAAATTGGTGTTGATGAAATTTTCATTACGCGCTTGCAAGGCCTTGCTTTTATATAAATATTCCAAGGCATTTTGAATCAGATAATAAATTTGTCCAACCGCCAATACATCAAGTAAACGGAAACAAAAGGCTTGAAAGGCATGGTTTCCTGCAATTTGAATACCCCATGTGCGGCAGTAATGTTGTGCAAATTGCACAATTTCCTGATACAGCACCATATATAAAGCTGATTTAACTTCTTCAGCATCTTTAAAGGGAATACCTTGGGTTAAGTTTTCAAAAAATAAATGTCTAAGTTGTTGGGTGATGCTATATACACTCGGCTCAGAGTAGCCGTCTAAACGTACATTGATGTAATACTGATGCACTTCATCCGAGAAATCTTTTGGTACCAAGACCTGATCTTTGACCAATTGTTTGAGTAGATGGTGTTGAAATAAATAATTGGGGGTAATGGTGTGATATTTAATCTGTTCCCAATCGATAAATTCATTGTACCGATGATGTTCTTGCACTTGCTGATCTAAAATACTCAATAAAAACAGCTTATGCATAAAGCTGAGTTGGGTCAGCTCATATTCAAAATTTTCTTTTTTACGCGCACTGATTTTACGCTGTTCTTGGCGTGCTGTTTCTTGGGTAATCTTTTTACGATTGCTCTGACATTTTTCACAGTGACAATTGTGGCGCTGATCTTGAAACACACGATGCTGACAATGGTGACATTCATGAAAGAAAATGCCTTGCTCATATTGTTCTGCTTCAATCCAGTGCATAGCCGCCTGACATAGCGGGCAACGTGTACTTTCATCGAGTTGTTTTTGCAGAATTTGAAGTTGCATAGGACAAGAAAAAATCGACAGAAGAGAATGGTTTTGATTATACACAGGTCGAATGTCCCTGACGCAACAATAAATAGCCTAAGCATTAATGCCATTGGCACATTAAATGCTCATCTAAAAGCTGCATATCTCGATTTAAAATTTTTATAGAATTGAAAATCATAGAATACATGCCCATATATAAATACAAAGCAAATGCACAGACAGATGATCAAACTTGTCGTATGATCGAATCATACTCAAGAATTCGTTCTCTGCAGAGACCATAGAATCAGGACATGATATGAATATTGCAGCACAGCCAGTGATCGAAGCAGATCAAACTGTTTATTTAAAAGATTATCAAAAACCATCGTTCCTTGTTGATTCCATCAACCTTGATATTCAATTGTTTGAAGATCATACGAATGTCGATTCAACCTTAGTGATGAAACGTCAAACGGCGGGTGATTTGGTGCTCTTAGGGCGTGATCTCGAACTTAAATCAATTATTTTAAATGGTCAGGCTTTGACGGAAAATGAATACCAACTCGATGCAGAACAGTTGGTCATTGCCAATGCACCGGATGAGGTGATCCTCAACATTGCTGTGCAAATTCACCCTGAAACCAATACTCAACTTGAAGGTTTGTATTTGGCGGGTGAAGGTTTATTTGTCACCCAAAATGAACCTGAAGGTTTCCGAAAAATTACCTTTTATCCTGACCGTCCAGATGTATTGTCTGAATTTACCACGCGTGTTGAAGCCGATAAAAAATATCCTGTACTGCTTGCCAATGGTAACTTACTTGAAAAAGGTGAGGCAGGTGAAGGGCGTCATTATGCGATTTGGCAAGACCCAACCAAAAAGCCAAGCTATTTATTTGCCTGTGTGATTGGTGATTTGGCCGTTTTAAAAGATTCTTATGTGACCTCAGAAGGTCGTCAAGTTGCATTAGAAATTTATGCTGAAGAAAAAGATATTCCAAAATGCCACATTGCAATGGAAGCCTTAAAGCATTCGATGCGTTGGGATGAAGAACATTATGGTCGTCCTTATGACCTAGACAACTATATGATTGTGGCAACGTCTGCGTTCAATATGGGGGCAATGGAAAATAAAGGGCTAAATATTTTCAATACTTCATGTGTGTTGGCAGATGAAGAATACACCACCGATGCTGCGATCATGCGTGTACAGTCAGTGATTGCGCATGAATACTTCCATAACTGGACCGGTAACCGAATTACCTGTCGTGACTGGTTCCAATTGTGTCTAAAAGAAGGCTTAACGGTTTTCCGTGATCAGTCTTTCTCAGAAGACTTACAATCTGCTGCGGTACAGCGTATTGATGATGTCGCCGTGCTAAAAGCGCATCAGTTCCCTGAAGACTCAGGTCCATTGTCACATCCACCACGTCCAGACCATTTTGTCGAAATTAATAATTTCTACACCGCAACGGTGTATGAAAAAGGTGCGGAAATTAACCGCATGATGGCAACCTTGCTCGGTAAAGAAAAATTCCGTCAAGGCACAGATGAATACTTCAAACGTCACGATGGTCAAGCGGTGACGGTTGAAGATTGGGTGGCGGCATTGAGTGCAGGCTCTGGTGTAGATTTGTCTGAATTTTTAATTTGGTATAACCAACCGGGCACACCAAAATTAGAAGCCAAAGGTGAATATGATGCGGCTGCTCAGACTTATACTTTAAGTTTGAAACAAAGCCTGAAAGCACATCCGAAATATCCAAACTTAAAAGCCGTGCCGATTCCTGTCGCTTTAGCATTGTTCGATGCTACAACAGGTGAGCAATTGACATTAAATGCCGATGCTTTGGTGGAAAATGGCGTTAAAGACGGTGTGTATCTGTTTGATACCGATAGCGCTACCATTCAATTCACAGGGTTAAAAGCTCAACCAGTGGTGTCTTTACTGCGTAATTTCTCTGCACCGGTTGATCTTGTATTTAACTATTCAGATGAAGACCTTGCCTTTTTGTTGCAGTACGAAACCAATGGTTTTAACCAATGGCAAGCGACCCAAACTTTGCTTGAACGTATTTTATTAAATGGTCATGATGCGGATATTTATATCCAAGCCATGAAGCAAACCATTCCAAATGTGATTCAACACGATCCATTGCTGGCTTCACGTTTATTTGATGTGCCTGCGGAAGGTTATTTGGGTAGCCGTATAGACTCAGATTACAGTCCGGTGAAAGTTCAGGAACAGCGCAATGCCTTGATGTCGACTTTGGCACGCGAATTGGGTTCATTCTGCAAAGAAACTTATTTATCACTTGATCCATCAGCACAAAAAGACTTCTCTCAAGCCATGGGTGTGCGTGCATTGAAAAACATTATGCTCAGTATGATGGCACGCCAAGGCGATGAAGCTGTGTTTGAATTGGCATATCAGCAATATCAAAGCACAGGAAATATGTCTGAGCGCCTAGGTGCATTACGTGTTTTAGAGTGGAATGATGCGCCACAAGCTGAAGCTGCGCTGACAGATTTTTATATGCGCTTTAAAGATGAAGCCTTGTCTATGGATCAGTGGTTCATGCTGCAAGCGGCTCATCCTAAAGCGACTGCCGAAACCATTGCATACTTAACCCAACATCCAGATTATGATTTAGGTGTACCTAATCGTATTCGTGCAGTCAGTGGCGGTTTAAATGCCAATCCAGTCAATACATGGAGTTTTGGTGTGCAGCACTTTATTGGACTGGCCAAATATTTAGATGAGAAAAATCCAATTGTGGGTTCGCGTTTATTACAGGCATTGTCACGCTGGTATACATTGGCTGAACCGCAACGTTCAGAAGTGAAGGCAGAACTTGAAGCCTTAAAACCACAAGTGAAGTCTAAAAATGTCTCTGAAACATTAAACAGTATGTTGAGTGTTTAATCTCGATACGGTTTAAATATTTTAAGCAGTGAATGAAACCACTCAAAGTCGATGTGCTTTGGGTGGTTTTTTTACGGATTGATCTTTTATAAGTCAAATAGAAGCATAAATGCAAAACTATTCTATAAAATACTATTTTTAATGATTTAATCGGTTTAATATAAATATTATGTGTTATGCATCACATAATATTTATTTAATGTGTATTCACTTCATCTAAAGAATTGCGTTATCTCGGGGTTAAAATGTTAGTTAAAGTTGAAAATGGTTTTTATTTAAACTCACATCACATTATTGCCATTCGTGTGGCAAAATGTGAAAACACAGGACATTTTTTAGTGGATTTGGAATACACCCCAAACAGTATGCATAAACTGGGCAATTATCAAATTACCTTTGAAACCAAAACTGAAGCAGAAAATTATTTACATACGTTAAACCAAGCACTTAAATCATAAAAAACGCTTAGTGCATTTAAAACGCTCAATAAGAAAAAAACTAGACCGATAAAAAAACCAAAACGAGAAAAAAGCCAAACCGAATATTCAGTTTGGCTTTTGTTTATTTGAATTCAATCTGTTGATGCAAAATAGAGCACAGCATCGGGTATAAGTCAGTTATTCGATTAACCTTGTAAGGTCATTAAACTGGCATTCCCGCCTGCAGCCGCCGTATTGATACTCAGCGCACGCTCAATAAGCAGGGGTTCAATATGAAGTGGATCTATATCATCCTTAAAATGAGTAATTGCAACAATTGCACCTTCACGTTGCGCCACTTGCTGTTGGATGAGTTTCAGGTGTTCCACTGAACCGTGATGTAATACTGCGTCAAAGTCCCCCTTAATCACATCTGTGATGCTGTGAATCTGCTGTTTAAGCAGTTTTGGCATAGTCTGCATCATGTCGAATAGTAGCGTATTATCGGTTAAAATCACCATTTGACTACCGACTGCAAAGATTGCATTCATTTGAGCCAAATACTGTTGTTCAGTTTCTGCTAAAGCCAGTACACGACTTCGAGCCAAGACGGTATATTGATTGGTTTCACCTGTTGGGCCGGGCAGGATATAACGACCTACAGCGGTCTGTATAGGTTTCAAGTTTGAACTCGGATGGTATTGTTTCAGCCAAGACTGAAATTCAGCATAAATGGAGTTTTCCGGATGTTGATCGTGCGCTTCTAGTTTATCTAAAGTGCCAAAAGGCTGAGCACATTCATTCGATTTCTCTGAACAGTTTTTCTGCATCAGTTTATGAATATATAAAGGTCCACCGGCTTTCGGTCCGGTACCGGAAAGACCTTCGCCGCCAAAGGGTTGCACGCCAACCACTGCACCCACGATATTGCGGTTGATGTATAAGTTACCCACATGCGCTTGATCAATCACGGTCTGAATCGTTTCATCAATACGGGTATGTAAGCCCATGGTCAGACCATAACCTTTAGCATTGATCTGTGCTAAGAGTTGATCAAGTTCACCGTACTGATAGGTGATGACATGTAACACAGGGCCAAACACTTCACGCTCTAAATCATTTAAATTCGGCAGCTCAATCAAAGTGGGTGGAATAAAAGTACCATCCTTTAAAGTGTGATGATTTGGATTCAACATCAGTTGATGAACCGGATAACCCTTCGCTCGCATTGCATCAATATGCTTTTGAATATTTTGTTGCGCTTCTTGATCAATCACAGGGCCCACATCCGTGGCTAAGGTATATGGATTGCCTACGCGAAGTTGTTGCATCGCACCTTTGAGCATTTGAATTAAGCTTGGGGCACTGTCTTTTTGCACACAGAGAACTCGTAAAGCCGAACAACGCTGACCGGCACTGTCAAAGGCAGAGTTCACGGCATCGAGCACGACCTGTTCAGTGAGGGCAGAGGAATCCACGATCATGGCATTTTGCCCACCTGTTTCAGCAATCAACGGAATCGGTTGACCATGTGAACTTAGACGTTTAGATACGGTTTTATGTAAAATTTTGGCAACTTCAGTTGAACCGGTAAACATAATGCCCTGAATACGAGGGTCTTCAGACAGCTGAGCACCAATGGTTTCACCTCGACCGGGTAACAGTTGTAATACCGCTTGAGGAACACCTGCTTCCCACAGAATTTTAACGGCTTCCGAGGCAATCAGCGGGGTTTGCTCCGCGGGTTTGGCAATCACACAGTTTCCAACCGCAAGTGCCGCAGAGATTTGTCCTGAAAAAATTGCCAAAGGAAAATTCCATGGGCTAATGCACAGCACGGTACCTAAAGGTTGAATGAGGGCATCTTGATTAAAAGACTGTACTTGGGCGGCATAGTAACGCAAGAAATCTACCGCTTCACGTACTTCGGCAATCCCATTGGCATAGGTTTTACCACTTTCACGGCTGAGTAAAACCATCAATTCCTGCATGCGTGATTCCATCAGATCAGCCGCACGAAATAAAATATCTGCGCGATGTTTTGCGCCCACCAACGACCAAGTGTTATGCGCTGCCTCTGCAGCATGCAGGGCATGATCAACTTGCTGAGCATTCGTTTCTTGAACAAAACCGACAATATCTTGATGATCGGCTGGATTTACAATGGCCTGTTGCGCTTGAGCTGATCCATGACTTGCAGTTTGATCGTTTAAAAAGAATTCTTGCGCCATTAGGGGCTTGGCGAGCCATTGCTGGGTTTTAAATTGTGCCACCACAGCATTTAATTCAGATAGCGCTGAATCATCGGCTAAATCGAGTCCAACTGAGTTGATACGCACAGGCAATAACACATGTTCAGGTAAGGGAATGGCCGGATGACTTTCACCTAAACTGCCTGTTTGCAAGGCCGTCTGACGAATTTCATGAATCGGATCTTCAATCAAATCTTCAATTTTTAAGGTCTTATCGGCAATGCGGTTGACGAATGACGTATTGGCACCATTTTCCAGTAAGCGACGCACTAGATACGCCAATAAGGTTTCATGGTTGCCGACGGGAGCGTAAATTCGACAGGGCACACCTAATTTATGCTCTTGCTTTGAACCCACCACCTGTTCATACAACGGTTCACCCATGCCGTGCAAACATTGGAACTCGTATTGACCGACATAATAGTGTTCAGGCTTGGCCATTTCATAAATGGTCGCCAAGGTTTGCGCATTGTGCGTGGCAAACTGCGGATAAATATAATCCGGCGCTGCCAAGAGTTTTTTGGCACAAGCAATATAAGACAAGTCAGTATGAACTTTGCGGGTAAAGACCGGATAGTCTGCCATGCCATCGACTTGGGCTTTTTTAATTTCACTGTCCCAATACGCACCTTTAACCAATCGGATCATCAGGCGTTTACGGCTACGTTTGGCCAAATCAACGATATAATCCACCACGTAGAAACAGCGCTTTTGATAGGCTTGAATCACAAAACCAATGCCTTTCCAATCGGCAAGTTCCGGTTCAAAGCATAGACGTTCAAGCAGTTCTAAGGACATCTCTAAACGATCTGCTTCTTCTGCATCAATATTTAGACCAATGTTGTAGTCTTTAGCGAGCAGTGCCAAATTTAAAATTTTTGGATACAGCTCATCATGCACCCGTTGAATTTGCGAACGTTGATAACGTGGATGTAAAGCAGAAAGCTTGATGGAAATTCCGGGACCTGAGTAAACGTCTTTGTCTTTTGATGCTTTGCCAATGGCATGAATCGCTTGGGTATAATCCTTCAAGTAACGATCAGCATCATGGTCAGTCAGTGCGGCTTCCCCGAGCATGTCATACGAGTAACGAAAGCCTTTTTCTTCTAAAACTTCAGCATGTTGTAGTGCTTCTTCAATGGTTTCGCCAGTCACAAACTGCTCACCCATCATGCGCATGGCAACATCGACCGCTTTACGAATAATGCCTCGACCACTGCGTGCTAAAAGACCGGTTAGCATGCTCGATAAGCTTTGTTGTTTTGGGGTTTCCATTAATTTGCCTGTCAGCATTAAGCCCCAAGCCGCCGCATTAACGAACATTAAATGGCTTTGACCCAAATGTTCTTTCCAATTGCCTTGATTGATCTTGTCACGAATCAGCAAATCACGGGTGGCGCTGTCAGGAATACGCAGTAAGGCCTCAGCCAAACACATCAGGGCAATGCCTTCTTGGGAGGATAGGGCAAATTCTTGCAACAAGCCTTGTACGATGCCTGCTTTACCGCCTGAGCTTTTACGTTCACGTAACGAATGCGCCAAATTAAAGGCGAGGGCATAAATTTTTTGATTCAGTTCAGTATCCATCTCAGTCTGTGCAATTAAATGCTCAACACACTCTGGTTCGGCACGACGCCATGCGGTATTAATCGCCTGTTCATAGGTGTTGTATTCTTTGAATTCAGTAATGTATTCCGAACTTGGGAGCGTTGTCGCGGGGCGAACGATTTCAATCGTATTCATATCCACATCCTGTGAAGGGGCTTAATTGTTGTTGAGTAAATAACCTGATTTAATTTATCATTGCAGAAAATTTACCGAATAACTCACTATAATTTCACCCATCTTTAGAGAATAATTCGTATGTCAAATGCCCCGCTGACACTGGATCGTATCGATATCAAAATATTGGACTTGCTACAGAACGACGGACGTATTTCAAATATTAAACTGGCCGAAGCGGTGAATCTTTCAGCCACTGCAGCCTTAGCAAGAGTGCAAAAACTGACACAAGAGGGCTATATTTTAGGTTTTGAAGCCAAGCTTAATCCTGAGTTGTTGAACGCCAATTTTGTGGTGTTTGTTGAGGTGTTATTAGACAAGACTACCCCGAATGCGTTAGATGATTTTTCTGATGCAGTGAAGGATTATCCTGAGATTGTGGCGTGTCATATGATCAGTGGCGGGTTTGATTTTTTGATTAAAATACGCTGTCAAAATATGGATGATTACCGCCGTATTTCAGGTCAGATTTTATGGCGTTTACCGGGCTTAAAAGAAACCCGCAGCTATCCCGTCATGGAAGTGATTAAGGATAGCTCGCAAATTAAGCTGTCGGCCAAGTCAAAGTAAATTGAACATGTATTAGATCTCTTGTAAAAGTCGAAAAATGTTCAAAATTAAACCATAAAATAAAGATTGAAAGATTCTTTTTCGCTTTGCGAGAAGGTCAGGATGAGGAAAATTTTGATATAAATCATCTCCCTTGCGTACTCAGCATATACTCTGAGGGTACTCATCAACTTTAAAAGGAGAGTGAACTTCCATTATGAATTAAATCGTGCTTAGAATTTGATTTATGCAAGAAGTCTATGGATATCACTCATTCATTTTGAACCTAAAAATGCATGCGATCTTGCATTAAAAAAGAGGCACTTAGGCCTCTTTTTAATGATCAATTCAATATCATTTTAATGCTTCACCCATCTCACGATGATAAATCTCATCCGACTGCTCAAAACGCTCGATCACGTCTTGGGCTGGGGCTTTACCCATTAAACTCACGATGATAATGGTCAGCAATGACAAAATAAAGCCCGGTACAATTTCATAGAGACCGACATGCGCCATCGTGTTTTTCCATACAATCACCGTGATAGCACCGACGATCATACCCAGCAGTGCGCCATTTAAGGTCATGCGTTTCCAAAACAACGATAAAATAATGAGTGGTCCAAAGGCTGCACCGAATCCCGCCCATGCATAAGCCACTAGACCGAGAACTTTACTGTCAGGGCGCATTGCAAGGAAAATCGCCAATACCGAAATCGCGAGTACCATCAAACGTCCGACCCAAACCAATTCAGTTTGCGAGGCATTTTTACGGATAAATGATTTATAAATATCCTCAGTTAAGGTGCTTGAACAGACCAAAAGCTGACAACTTAGTGTACTCATCACGGCCGCTAAAATCGCCGCAAGCACCACACCTGCAATCCAAGGATTAAACAGAATTTTGGTCAGTTCCATAAACACAGTTTCAGGATTGGCTTTGACCGCACTGGCAAGTTCAGGGTGAATATGGAAATACGCAATCCCAACATAACCCACAGCCACAGCACCGGCTAAACACAGCACCATCCAAATCATACCGATCCGACGTGCATTGGGAATTGAGCGCACTGAATCGGCGGCCATGAAACGGACTAAAATATGCGGCTGACCAAAATAACCTAAGCCCCAAGCCATCGATGAAATAATTGCGATGCCACTGACCCCAGTAAACATATTAGATGCATGTGGACGAGCCGTTTCAATGATTTGGCTAAATTGTGAAGTATCACCCAACGCCAAATAGGTCATGATCGGTGCCAGCAGTAAAGCAAAAATCATCAATCCGGCTTGGAACGTATCGGTCCAACTGATCGCAAGGAAACCACCGATACACACATAACTGATGGTGGCGATGGCGCTGACCCATAGGGCAGTGGTGTAGGATAGACCAAAAATACTCTCAAACAATCGTGCACCTGCGACCATACCGGACGCACAATAAATTGCGAAAAACACCAAAATAATCATCGCGGAAACGATGCGAAGAATTTTTTTAGTGTCACTAAAACGATAGGTAAAAAAGTCCGGCAATGTCAGGGCATTGTTTTGAATTTCAGTATGTACCCGCAGACGACCTGCGACCATATACCAGTTAAACCAAGCCCCGATGATCAAGCCAATCGCGATCCATGATTCAGATAAACCCGTTAAAAAGATTGCACCGGGCAGGCCCATGAGCAGCCAACCACTCATGTCGGAGGCACCTGCCGACAATGCGGTAACAAAACTCCCCAGACTTCGTCCACCTAAAATATAATCGGAGAAGTCGGTGGTTTTTTTATAGGCATAGAGCCCGATACAGACCATGACCACGATATAAAACAAAAACGTGACCACGGTGGGGGTGAGAAAATTCATAATGTATCCTTATATCCGTGTGGGGATTAATTCGTCCAAGCATTCTTTTTATAAGTCGATGAATGAGTGAGCAGATTCAAACATATATTCAATTTTTTTTGCTGTTTTTTTTATAATGGGATTCTGCGTAACTTGTGTATCCGATTGTACATTGAGATACAAAGCTGATTTTAATTTAACTCAATGAGATGATAAAAATTTAAAACCGCATACTCTTATTTAAAACAATTTGATTTATATATAACTTGAATAAGCGATTAATCATCGAGATCATTTTAAATCTCTATAAATTTACACGTTGTTACAGTGCGAACATTGCCTCTATAAATCTCAATAAACCCTTGCTAAATCCTGCTGAATCCTCTGTAGTGAATATTGATGAATAGATTCATATTAAATCGGCATTTATAGCAATATCAATAATACGTGAGAATAATCATGGAAACGGTTCAAGCACAAACACATCAAGCAGAAACAACAAGAACAGAAAAAGATTTACTCGGAACGAAACAGGTTCCGATGCAGTTGTACTACGGCATTCATACACTCCGAGCATTGGATAATTTCAAGATTTCCAAACATACAGTCGGTGAACAACTCAATTTCATTCGTGCTTTGGCGCAAGTGAAAAAAGCATCTGCCCAAGCCAATTTAAACTTTGGCAAGCTAAATGAAGAACAAAGTCTGGCGATACAAAAAGCCTGCGATGTCTTAATCGAACATCCAGAACAGTGGTCAAGTTCGTTTCCCAGTGATGTGTTTCAAGGTGGAGCAGGCACATCGATTAATATGAACAGTAATGAAGTGATTGCCAATATTGCACTTGAACTGATGGGCTATGATAAAGGGCGTTATGACATCATTCATCCCAATGATCATGTCAATAAATCACAGTCGACCAATGACGTTTATCCAACAGCCTTAAGACTGGCAACGTATTATGCGTTGGATGATTTATTTAAGGTCATGAATCAACTGATCCAGAGTCTGATCTTAAAAGCCAGTGAGTTTAATTTTGTCTTGAAAATGGGGCGTACTCAGTTGCAAGATGCAGTCCCCATGACTTTGGGGCAAGAATTTCATGCCTTTGCCACATTACTCAAAGAAGATGAAAAATTGATTCAGCAGACCCGTGAATTATTGCTCGAGATTAATTTGGGTGCCACTGCGATTGGCACAGGGGTCAATACCCCACAGGGCTATGCACATAAGGTGAATCAATATTTGAATGACATTACCGGCCTGAACTTAAAAGGTGCTGAGGATTATGTCGAAGCCACCAGTGATTGCGGTGTATTTATTATTTTATCCAGTACCTTGAAGCGGTTGGCAGTAAAACTTTCCAAAATTTGTAATGATCTGCGTTTACTCAGTTCAGGACCTCGAACTGGTTTGGCTGAAATTCGATTGCCAGAACTGCAAGCAGGCTCATCGATCATGCCAGCCAAAGTTAATCCTGTGATTCCTGAAGTGGTCAATCAAGTTGCCTTTAAAGTCATTGGCAATGAATTGACCATTACTTTTGCTGCCGAAGCAGGGCAACTTCAATTGAATGTGATGGAACCTGTGATTGCGGTGTCATTAAATGAATCAATTGAACTTCTTATCAATGCAATTCGGACTTTAGATGAAAAATGTGTGCAGGGCATTACTGCCAATGAGCAAACCTGCTTCGATGCCGTGATGCGTAGTGTCGGTATTATTACCTTGCTTGATCCAATTTTAGGGCATGCCAAATGTGATGAAATTGGCAAGCAATGTATTGCCGAGAATAAAACCATTCAAGAAGTGGTGCTTGAGCAAGGCTTATTAACCCAACAACAGTTAGATACAATTTTTTCATTTGAAAATATGATTTCTGAAATTGCGGTGCATCATCCTGAAGAAGTGATTGATCGTGTCAGTTAATCTGCCTTTGGTTCGAACTTTGGTTTGAACGTTGATTTGAACTTTGCTTTAAAATTTTATAATCATGCTTCCTACAGTGACGACTTCAAAGGTCGTCACATTTCTTGAATCATTCATTCGGGTTTTAAAAAGTGTGACTTGATTTGCAAAAAATGATCGTTATAATCAGTCTATATAAATACAAGAATTGAAAAATTAGTTTTTAGATTGCTCCTCTTATTTTTATAAAAAACCACCTCTAAAACACTTAAATTGAAGTCATTCCTCATGTCTATTTTAAAAATTAGTCCAAACTATAAGTACATCTTTGTTTCAGGATTGCTGAGTATTTCTTTACTGGCAGGTTGCGCTAAGAAGCCTGAAGATAGCAGTGCCGAAGCAAACACTGAGACGTCTGAAAAAGCTGAATCCGCAGAAGCGGCAGCAGATGCAGTTAATGACAATCAACCTGACACCACACCGAGTACCACACAAAAACCTGATGTGATTTTAAATGCCGAAGCGAATCCCGCTGAGGCAGCTCGACGTATGGTGCGTGAAGCCAATGTTGCTTTTACCGCAAAAGATGTGGTGAAAACGACACTTGCGATTGAAAAACTCACCATCGATGCAGGTGGATTCATTGAACAAAAAAATATCGACTTTCATGTAGCGGATACGCAAACTCAAAAAATTGCAGATGGAAAAATCAAAATCTTTGAAAAAGTTGATCCACTGGCATCATTGATTATTCGTGTGCCAAGTGAACGTGCCGCAGGTGTGGTCAATCAACTGTTACCTTTAATGTTTTTTCTGAATCAACAGCAATATTCAGCCAAACGTTATGAATTAAAGCTGTTAGAAGAAAAAATCGCACAGACGCAAACCGTTCCAAGTGATACGCGCCGTGCACAGCAAACTGAAATTGCACGATTAACCCAAATGGAAGTGCAAGACCGTGTACGCTATAGCACGATTCAGATTCAAGTGAATCAAACGAGTACGGTGCGTGAACGCATTGATATCGATATGGATGCTGTGGCACGACTCAATGGCGACAGTTTTTGGAAGCGCGCTTGGAATGGCATTCAATATGGTTGGCAGTTTGTACTCGATCTTTTGGTGGTTCTGATTACCATTTGGCCTTTGTACTTGATTATGATTGTGGGTATGTTGATTTATCGTGTGGCAAAGCCTTGGATCAATAAACTCAAATAATGCTTTTGAGTGATTAGTCATGCAGATTGAGACCCGAAAATTTTCGGGTCTATTTATTTGATGTTTTATAAAGATATAGTTTTAAGGCTGTAAATGTGTTTTTAAATATTGCATGCCTTCAGTTGCCGTCATATTTAGGCAATGATAATGCGAGGGAACTCGAGTTTGATCCGCTTTGGGATCGATATAGTAGGCTTCGCAATGCTTTGGAATTTCATGGATTAAACCTGCAACTGGATAGACCGTTAAAGTAGAACCAATCACAATAAAAATCTCGGCATCTTTTAAAATATTCAGTGCATCCTCATAAGTAGGGACAGCTTCACCAAACCACACTACATGCGGACGAAGCGGGTAACCTTTAGGGCAAAGATGTTGCTCTAAATCCAATTCCCAACCTTCGATGTGGTAGAACGTGGTGCTGTACTGTGCATCGGGGCCTGAACTTTTGGCTAAACGAATATTGCCATGTAAATGTAACACTTGCTGGCTGCCTGCACGTTCATGCAGGTCATCGATATTCTGGGTAATTACCTGTACCTGAAATTGATCCTCAAGTTCAGCAATGGTTTGATGTGCCTGATTCGGCTGTGCAGCCAAAATATGTTTACGCCGTTCATTATAGAAGCGTTGTACTAATTCAGGATTTTTTGCCCAAGCTTCAGGTGTGGCAACTTCTTGAATGTCATAGTTTTCCCACAAACCATTACTGTCCCGAAAGGTACTGATGCCACTTTCAGCACTCATGCCTGCACCTGAAAAGACCACCACTTTTTTCATGCTGTTGTTCCACTATTTCAGATTATGTTGGAGTTTAGGGCTTAGTGGTGTTGCTTGAGAAAACGTTGAATCTCTCGACTAAATTTGACCGGCTCAGAAATTAAGGGCGTATGACCTGAACGATTAAACATGACTTTATTGGAATTTAAAACCGAATCCGCAATTTCAAGCTGACCTTTGGCAGGGTATAGCGTAGATTGCGCGCCAATAAAGAAAGTCGCAGGAGATTTTAAACCGGCAATCGCGGTTCGATAATCCTCAGCATGATGTAAATAACTGTCGATATACCAGCTTAGATAGTCCAAACGTTGAATTGGCATGACATAGTCCTGTAAGCGCGGAACTTTGAATGCCCATTGCATGCTCTTTGGAGTGCTTTGATCAGCTGACTGGAGTTTGACAAAGGCTAACCATAGATCAATCAATTTCTGTTTTGGATCTTTAGGCAGTTGCTTTAAGGTCTGATGGTGTTTATTTGCATTTACAAGGGCTGAAATCTGTTGCAATAGTTGTTTAAATTCGGTGTGTTTAGCGCCTAATAGCCCATATTGCCAAGTTTCATCTGTTGGAATTTTAGGGGTTTGATCAATATGCAAATAGGCTTTTATTTTATCGCCAAACTGACCATATTGCATGCCATGCATGGAAGTGGTTGCCCCCATTGAATAGCCCATAACAATGATTTGATCTAAGTGTAATTGTTCAATCAAGCAATTCACATCTTGCCAATGACTGGAAATGGCATCCAAATGTTCAGGTATACGGCAATGTTTCGAGCCACCAAAACCACGCCAATCGGGAATGATAAATTTAAATTGTTTTAAATTGGGAAAAATAAAGGGCAGCCATTGCCAACTTTGCATACCTAAGCCCGACAACACCAATACAGGTTCACCTTGTCCTATTTCACGGACATACAGTTGTTCGCCATCAGGCATTTGATAACGTGGCATATCGCACCTTATAGAAAATATAATCGCTGATTTAATCAGCACTGAAATTAAAAGTTAATGTTGCAATGATTTTAAATGCGGAATGACCCGTTCTAGCCAACTGATCCATCCCAGTTCTAGCTCTATCCCCAACTGTAAAATCATTTTATGGATATACAGGGTTCGATCTAAGTCATCGCCATGCTTAAAGTCCTTATCATAAATACTTTGATAGGTTTTTAAATGCTGTTGATGTAATGTTAAATGACGTTCTAACTCAGGCAATACCGTATTACCACCCAATTGAGCTTCCGCCCGTAAACGTACCATCAGTTCTTCACGAAGTTGTGCGGGTGGACTTTGTTTGACCATCCAATCTGCCAATTCAGCACGACCAAGTTGTTCAACCTGATAGGTTTTTTTACGACCGGTATCATTTTCATCTTCCATCACAGAGATCCAGCCTTTTTTTTGCATGGCGCCCAATTCACGATAAATTTGCTGATGGGTGGCATTCCAAAAAAATCCCATGGAGCGGTCAAAGCGACGAGCCAGTTCAAATCCAGAGCTTGGCTTTTCGATTAAGCTGGTTAACAGTACATGGGAAAGCGACATTATTGTTCTTCATAGCTATTGAATCAATCTATTATGCAACATGTTGCATAAAAATCAATTCTCGCTTATAAAGTATTCATATGCTTGTATGCAACATGTTGCACTGAATTTAAAAATTGAAGCTTTAAAAATAAAACAAATCGGCAAGCCCTGCGCCAGCCAAGGAGATTGTATGTCCAATTCGTCAAATCGCTATCCGCATTTACTTGCACCGCTTGATTTGGGCTTTACCACGTTAAAAAACCGTGTGTTGATGGGTTCAATGCATGTTGGGTTGGAAGAAGTACCCGGTGGTTATGAGCGTATGGCAGCATTCTATGCTGAACGTGCACAGGGCGGAGTTGGACTGATCGTGACTGGGGGGATTTCACCGAATGATGCAGGGGTGACTTTTGCGGGTGGATCTAAATTAGACAATTTAGAGGAAGCTGAAAAGCATAAAGTGATTACCCAAGCGGTACATGACGCAGGTGGCAAGATTGCCATGCAAATTTTGCATACTGGGCGTTATTCGTATCAAGCTGAAAATGTTGCACCTTCAGCGATTCAAGCTCCGATTAATCCGACCAAACCGCATGCACTCACTTCTGCTGAAGTGGTCCAAACCATCGCTGACTTTGCACAATGTGCCAAACTTGCGCAACATGCGGGTTATGATGGCGTGGAAATTATGGGTTCAGAGGGTTATCTGATCAATGAATTTATTGCAGCACGCACCAACCATCGAGATGATGAATGGGGCGGCAGTTATGAAAATCGCATTCGTTTGCCTATAGAAATTGTAAAACGCACACGTCAGGAAGTCGGTGAAAATTTCATTATTATCTATCGACTGTCGATGCTAGATTTGGTCGAAGGTGGATCGACTTTAGAAGAAGTGATTCATCTGGCTAAGCAAATTGAAAAAGCCGGTGCAACCATTATCAATACCGGTATTGGTTGGCATGAAGCTCGTATTCCGACCATTGCTACCAAAGTGCCACGCGCAGCCTTTACTTGGGTGACTGAAAAGCTCAAAGGTGAAGTCAATGTTCCACTCATCACATCCAATCGAATTAATACCCCTGAAATGGCGGAGCATGTCTTGGCATCAGGTCATGCCGATATGGTGTCAATGGCGCGTCCACTTTTGGCTGATGCATTCTTTGTGAATAAAGCTGAACAAAATAAGAGTGATGAAATTAATACCTGTATTGGCTGTAACCAAGCCTGTTTAGATCATATCTTCTCGATGCGTATTGCCACATGCTTAGTCAATCCACGTGCGTGCTATGAAACAGAATTGATTTTTAAAGAAGTGAATACTGCAAAAAATATTGCGGTAATAGGTGCCGGTCCTGCGGGTTTAAGTTTTGCGACCTATGCCGCAGATCGTGGGCATAATGTCACGCTTTTTGAAGCATCGCATCAAATTGGCGGTCAGTTTAATATTGCCAAAACCATTCCGGGCAAAGAAGAATTCTATGAAACCTTGCGTTATTTCAAACGTAAAATCGAACTGCAACCGAAGATTAAACTATTGCTCAATCATACTGCGAGCTTTGAAGAACTTGAACACTCTCAGTTTGATGAGATTGTGATTGCGACAGGGGTCACGCCACGTCAGCTTGATATTGAAGGGATGGATCATCCAAAAGTATTGTCATACCTAGATGTATTAAGAGATCGTAAAGCGGTGGGTCAACGTGTGGCGATCATCGGTGCAGGGGGGATTGGTTTTGATACCGCCGAATTCCTGACCCATGAGGGCGAGAGTGGTAGTTTGAATCCTGAAAAATTTTATGATGAGTGGGGCATTGATACGTCTTATGAGCATGTCGGTGGTTTAAAAGCACCAGTACTGGAAAAATCAGAGCGTGACATTTATCTCCTTCAGCGTAAATCGAATTCTGTAGGAGCAGGACTTGGTAAAACGACGGGTTGGATTCATCGTACCGGACTGAAACACCGTGAAGTGAATATGATTCCGGGGGTGAGCTATCAAAAAATGGATGATCAAGGGCTACATATTCTTGTCAATGAGCAACCAAAAGTGCTTGATGTCGACAATGTGATTATTTGTGCAGGTCAGGAACCGTTTACAGCCATGTATGAACAACTGCAAGCTCAAGGTAAATCAGTGCATTTGATTGGTGGGGCGAAAGAAGCGGGTGAATTGGATGCGAAGCGTGCCATTCGTCAAGGGGCTGAATTGGCTGCGGTGATTTAAACATTTTCTAAAATTCTCTCCCTTGGTTAAAGCAGTGAAGCAATGCTGCTTAGGGATAGGGGGAGATTCAATTTAACATTTAATCCGCCTAACCCCCTTTATTAAGAAGGGTACCAATACAAAAAAAGTGAATAACCCAATAAAAAAGGAATTGTAAATGAGCATTGAAACCACAACAAAAGCCATGTCACGTTGGCATGAAATGTTAGACACACGAGATATGTCGATACTCAATGAACTGTTGGATGACGATATCGTATTCCGTTCACCTGTGGCCTATCAGCCTTATCCGGGCAAACAGGTGGTGTTTTTTATTCTGAGTAACGTAATTCAAATTTTTGAGAACTTTAGCTATCACCGTGAATTTTATAGTGAAGATGGATTAAATGTGGTGCTGGAATTTTCAGCCAATATCGGCGACAAAAAACTTAAGGGCATTGATATGATCCGCTTGAATGAACACGGCAAAATGGTGGAGTTTGAAGTCATGATTCGTCCGAAGAGCGGTATAGAAGCTTTGGCTGCCTTGATGGGGCAACGTATGGCACAAGCACCTCAAGCTTAAACATAATGATATATTCTCACCTAAAGAGAATTAAACCTATTTAAATCTGATTAAGTAGTTATGAATCGCAATGATGGTGTTAAAATCTGCGCAGGAATGTTGAACATATAGGTCTAGGAAAGACTGGTTTACCCGAAAACGATATGCATACCTGCAAGGTTTAACACCATGAAATTTGTTGTGAATAAATTCAGCAGTTTTGTTCAAAACGTCATTGATCACGTGACAGGCGCAGAAGCCCCAAATGTGTATTCTCAGCCTCAAGGGCAAATCGACAAAGTTCTCCATCAACTGCCACAGCTTAAACAAAAATATCGTCCGACACCGTGGTTATCCAATCAGCATGTGCATTTGTTGTATTTTGATCTGATTCGTAAACGCACGATTAAATTGCAATATGACAAAATCGAACAACTGACTATGCAAGATGGTGGCATTACTGCAATTGCATGGTTAGGGTATGACTTGCCTGCCACTACACCGACGATTGTGCTGATGCACACTATCACCGGTACACCGGAAAGCATGCGCGAATTGGTGAAAGATTTACATGCTTATACCGGATGGCGGGTTGCGCTGTGTTTACGCCGTGGACATGCACAATTGCCAATGCCTGTGCCAAAAATGAATTTGTTTGGTTCGGTTGAAGACTTAAAAGAACAAATCAATTTCATTCAACAACAATTTCCACAGTCAGAACTGTATGGGGTTGGCTCATCTGCAGGGACTGGATTATTGGTGCGTTATTTGGGCGAGCAAGGTGAAGATACGCCGTTAAAAGCCGCCTTTGCATTGTGTCCGGGCTATAACACCGAAACTGGCTTTGAAAATGTTCATCCGTTTTACAGCAAGATCATGACCAAAAAGCTGTTTAATAAATTTATTCAACCTTATGCCAATACATGGGGGGAGAGTCCTGCATTATCCAAAGTGCTGCAAGCCAAAACGTTGCTTGAGTTTGAGCAGGCCTATTTTGAAATGGCGGGATATCCGGATTATCAAAGCTATAGCCAAGCCACCAATCCGATTTATGTTTTTGAAAATGTCAAAATCCCACTGATGATTTTAAATGCCGAAGATGATCCTGTCTGTCATATTCGTAACTTTGAACCTTATAAAGAGGTGATACGTTCTATGCCGAATATTGCGGTGGTGACCACCAAAAAAGGCAGTCATTGTGGTTTTTATCAAGGGGTGAAATATACGCATTCATGGGCAAATAAATTGGTGGCTGATTTTTTATTAACTCAAGAAAAAGAGAAATAATTTCTCCTTTAAAATTTTGAATATCTTCTAGGGAGGATATGTGAATTTAGATCAAATAGAAAAAGAAGTGTTTATTCGAAAAGGAAAATATGGAAATAGTAAGTTTTTAAACAATTTAGTTCATGAAATTGAATACAGCATGCTCTTATTTGATGAATTTCCTGAGGAAGTTTTTAATTTTTATTTGAGGGTATTATCTGACACAGATTTAAGAGTGACTAAGGGTGTTGAGTGGTTTGTACATCACTTATATTCCGATTTTAAAAAAATTAAAGCTGAGCAGTTCATACAATTAAAGGAAGTTTTGATAAAGACGTCGAATCATAAAATGACCGATGAATTGCGTTTTGTAATTTTAGATTTGTTTTTAAGAAAATTTAATTATCAAGATATGAGGGATATGAAAAAAATTGTAAAAGGCTTGAATTTTAGTGCTGAGGATAATGATATTGTGTATGCAATAGAGGAGATGATTCAGCGATATAAATTAGGTTTAATGAAAGATATTAATTGATACAAAATTAAAAAATACATTTATATGAGTACTTTAAATAAAAAAACCGAGCTAATTAGCTCGGTTTTTTATATCAATCAATTTAATGATTAATTTTCTAAAGCAGGGGTTGCAGCAGCAATAGCCGCTGCCACAGCATCCTCTTCAGTTTGTGCAGTATTAGAAGACGCTTTCGGTGTAGAGGCAGTCGCTTCTGGTTTTGGCTTAACGGTTTCAGCTTTGGCTGGTTTCGCTTCTTCTTTAGGCGCACTTTGTTCTTTCGGTGCAGCAGTTTGGCTAGACGTTGGTTGAGCCGTTGGTTGTTGTGCAGGCGCTGCAACTTGCGGTTCATCATGATATTCACGACGAATCGTTGCTGAGGTATTGTTTGACTCTTGATGCTCAATTTCAACTTGTGTTGGAATTTCAGCTTCAGACGGTTCAACAGGGTCTAATTCTTGAAGAGGAGCGGTTTCCTGTTGGGTGTTTTCAACAGTTTGTTCCTGTTCTTCTTCTTTCGGGCTTTCTTTTTTTACACATGCGGTAACCAGGAGTGCTGTGACAATTGCACCGCCAATTAAAAATTTCTTATTCATAATCACTCAAAACAAAACTTGATAAATCGACAAGGGTAGTATAACAGCAAAAAATCATCTGGAAATCACGTAAAGTGGACTTAAATCTCGATTGGAAATGGTGATAGAATAACCAATTGTTTATTGTTCTTTGAATTGATGCGGATTGACTTTGCTTTATAGGTACAAGGTAAAGTAAAATTGCGCAACATTGTAGGCCGATTTAGGCTCGATTGTACGAGAAACCCAATGACCCATTTTATTTTCGTGACTGGTGGTGTAGTTTCATCACTAGGTAAAGGTATTTCAGCTGCTTCAGTTGCTGCACTTTTAGAAGCCCGTGGTTTAAAAGTCACCATGGTCAAAATGGATCCATACATTAATGTCGATCCAGGGACAATGAGCCCGTTCCAACATGGAGAGGTTTTTGTCACAGAGGATGGTGCAGAAACAGATTTAGACTTGGGTTATTACGAACGTTTCTTACGTCGTGCGAAAATGACTAAGTTGAATAACTTTACTTCAGGTCGCGTATATCAAGACGTTCTGAACAAAGAGCGCCGTGGTGATTACCTTGGCGGTACTGTACAAGTTATTCCACACATTACGGATAATATTAAAGAGCGTGTACTTCGCGCAGGTGAAGGTTACGACGTTGCGATTGTAGAAATCGGTGGTACGGTTGGTGACATCGAATCTCTTCCATTTATGGAATCTGTACGTCAGTTAATGGTTGAACTTGGCCATAAACGTACAATGTTGATGCATTTAACGCTTCTTCCATACATCAAATCTGCTGCAGAATTGAAAACTAAACCGACTCAGCATTCTGTAAAAGAGCTATTGTCGATTGGTATCCAACCTGACATCTTGATTTGTCGTACTGAATACGATGTTGACGCTGACACGAAACGTAAAATCGCATTGTTTACCAATGTTGAAGCACGTGCCGTGGTGGTGTGTAAAGATGCACGCTCAATTTACCAAATTCCACGTACGTTCTATGAGCAAAATGTGGATGATCTAATCTGTGAACGTTTTGGTTATAACGACCTTCCTGAAGCTGATTTAACAGATTGGGATAACGTGGTAGAAGCATTGTTGAACCCAGAGTACACCGTACGTGTTGCGATGGTCGGTAAATATGTTGAACTTCCAGATGCATACAAATCTGTAAATGAAGCACTTTTACATGCAGGCGTTAAAAACCGCGTGAAAGTTCAAATTGACTATGTCAATGCTGAAGAGCTTGAAAGCCAAGATGTGACCGAAGTTCTTAAAGATGCTGATGCAATCTTAGTTCCAGGTGGTTTTGGTGAACGTGGTACTGAAGGCAAAATGAAAGCCATTCAGTACGCTCGTGAAAACAAAGTTCCATTCTTGGGTATTTGTTTAGGTATGCAGTTGGCTGTAATCGAGTACGCACGTAACGTTGCGGGCATTACAGATGCAACGTCGACTGAATTTAACCGTTCTACAAAATCACCATTGATTGGTTTAATCACTGAATGGTTAGATGAGCGCGGTGAAGTTCAGCAACGTACAGCTGAGTCTGATCTTGGTGGTACCATGCGTTTAGGTGCTCAAAAATCTGAACTCGTTGAAGGCACCAAGACGCGTGAAGTGTATGGCAATGCTGAAATCATTGAACGTCATCGTCACCGTTACGAAATGAACAACCGTTTCATTCCTGCGCTGGAAGAGAAAGGCATGAAAATTTCAGGTTATTCACCAGTACAACGCTTAGTTGAAACTGTTGAAATTCCTGAACATCCTTGGTTTATTGCGGTACAATTCCACCCAGAATTTACCAGCTCGCCACGTGATGGTCATCCATTGTTTGCAAGCTTCATTGATGCAGCCAAAGCGCAGTTCAAAAAAGCAAAATAAGGTAAGCAGCAAGGCGTGATTTTCACGTCTTGCTTGTTTAGGAATACGAACTAGGAAGTTTAAATGTCGCAACTAAAACCACAAGAAATTGTACGTTTAGGCGATATACACATGGCAAATCACTTGCCATTTGTATTATTCGGCGGAATGAATGTACTTGAGTCTAAAGATTTAGCGTTTGAAATTGCAGAAACCTATATTGATATCTGTACCCGTTTAGATATTCCCTATGTGTTTAAAGCAAGTTTTGATAAAGCCAATCGTTCAAGCTTAACGTCTTTCCGTGGTCCCGGTCTTGAAAAAGGCTTGGAGTGGTTGGCTGACATTAAAAAGCAGTTTAATGTTCCGATCATCACCGATGTACATGAGCCTTATCAAGCTGCACCTGTTGCAGAAGTGGCAGACATTATTCAACTGCCTGCATTTTTAAGTCGTCAAACGGATTTGGTTGAAGCGATGGCAAAAACCAATGCCATTATCAACATCAAAAAAGCACAGTTCCTTGCACCGCATGAAATGCGTCATATTATGAATAAGTGCTTGGAAGCAGGCAATGACAAGCTGATTCTGTGTGAGCGTGGTTCGGCATTTGGTTACAATAACTTGGTTGTTGACATGCTTGGTTTCGATACCATGAAACAGATGAATGTGCCTGTGTTCTTTGATGTGACACATGCGCTTCAAACGCCGGGTGGTCGTGCAGATTCTGCCGGTGGTCGTCGTGCGCAAATTACCACACTGGCACGCGCAGGTATGGCAACAGGTTTGGCAGGGTTGTTCTTAGAAGCACATCCAGATCCAGATCAAGCCAAATGTGATGGTCCTTGTGCACTGCGTATGTCACAACTTGAGCCATTCTTGGCACAATTGAAAGAACTCGATACTTTGGTGAAAGGCTTTAAACAGCTCGACACCCACTAAATTTGTAATACATTGATGCGTCTTTTAGACGCATCGTCTTTATTAATCAACTGAGGAATTGTTCATGAGTCAAATCGTTGACATTCGTGCACGTGAAATTTTGGACTCTCGTGGTAACCCAACCATCGAAGCTGACGTAATCTTAGCCTCTGGCGTAGTTGGCCGTGCATGTGCACCATCTGGTGCTTCAACTGGTTCTCGTGAAGCTTTAGAACTTCGTGATGGCGATAAAGCACGTTACTTAGGTAAAGGTGTTAAAACTGCTGTTAATAACGTGAATACAATCATTCGTGATGCATTGATCGGTAAGTCTGTTTTTGAACAAAAAGACATCGATAACACTATGATCACGCTTGATGGCACTGAAAACAAAGAAAAATTAGGTGCAAACGCAACTCTAGCCGTGTCTTTAGCTGCTGCACGTGCTGCTGCAACTGAAAAGAAAATTCCGCTTTTCCAATACATCGCAGATTTACGTGGTCAATCAATCTTGACCATGCCTGTACCAATGATGAACATCATCAATGGTGGTTCACATGCAGACAACAACGTTGATATTCAAGAATTCATGATCGAGCCAGTTGGCTTTGGTTCATTCTCTGAAGCACTTCGTGCTGGCGCGGAAATTTTCCATTCTTTAAAATCAGTATTAAACAAAAAAGGTTTAAACACTGCTGTTGGTGATGAAGGTGGTTTTGCACCAAACCTTCGTTCAAATGAAGAAGCAATTACGGTTATTCTTGAAGCGATTGGTCAAACTGGCTACAAAGCAGGTTCTGACATCATGCTTGCGCTTGACTGTGCATCTTCAGAATTCTACAAAGATGGTCAATACATTCTTGCAGGTGAAGGCAACAAAGCATTCACAAGCAACCAGTTCTCTGACTACCTTGCAGGTCTTGTAAACCAATACCCAATTATCTCAATTGAAGATGGTTTGGATGAGTCTGATTGGGAAGGATGGTCTTACTTGACTTCAATCCTTGGCGATAAAATCCAATTGGTGGGTGATGACTTATTCGTAACCAATCCTAAGATTTTACAACGTGGTATTAATGAGAAAGTCGGTAACTCTATCTTAATTAAATACAACCAAATCGGTACGTTGACTGAAACTTTAGATGCAATCTACCTTGCGAAAGCAAATGGTTACTCTACTGTAATTTCACACCGTTCAGGTGAGACTGAAGATTCAACCATTGCGGATCTTGCAGTGGGTACAGCAGCGGGTCAAATCAAAACCGGTTCTCTATGCCGTTCTGACCGTGTAGCGAAATATAACCAATTGCTTCGTATTGAAGAATTGACTAATGCTGCTTACCGCGGTAAAGCAGAATTCAAAGGTTTAAACTAATCATTCATGATTAATTTAGATTTAAAAAAACCACTCTGATTAGAGTGGTTTTTTTATTGGTCAGGAATATATTGCTCATGGTCCTGAATTTATACAATTAACTTATATGGATAAAACAAATTAGGTTTATCGTTCAGACAGTTTCAGTCGGATATGCTTAAAGTTAATGCTCATGAATAAGATCAGATCTTTTATATTTTATGGGGTCGCCTGAAATCAGAATAAATAAAATGAGCTGGCTTAATGCTCTGTATATATAACAATTTTAAACAGCGCAGAGATTTAAAAAGAATAGGATATCGACCTTATAATTTGGTCGTTGGTTATTTTTCTTGATTCATAGTGAATGGTGTGAATCAGTGAAGTTAAACTGTAAATTTTCATAAGACTTAAATATGGTATGAAACGTATTATCAGCGAGTATTTTGTTCAGCTTTTTCAGTTTTGCAACAGTTTGAGGTACTTCATAGAAAACATTTCATGTATATTAGTGCATTAATTCAATGCCGTTAAAATAAGACCAAAATTCATGTTAGACGTCTTTAAAACAACTTCGAGTCGAGTGATTCTGGGGATTGCGATCATTATGATCATCGTCCTGCAATATCGCTTTTGGTTTGGTGAGGGGGGGTATTTCCCGCATCAAGCATTACTTCAACAAATCCAACAACAAGTTGAAGCCAACGAAGAGCTCAAAGAGCGTAATCGAATTTTGGCGGCAGAAGTATACGATTTAAAAAATGGCGTTGAAGCCATTGAAGAACATGCCCGTTTAGATTTAGGTCTGATTAAGCCACATGAAACATTTGTACAAATGAGTACGATTAGTAGTAACTATAAACCGATCTATATTGATCCAAATGCGAAAGTAGATGTTCGAACCAATGAAGCGGATTCAGATGCACTCATTACTCAATAATCCTAAGTTATGGGCAATTATCCCAGCAGCGGGTTCAGGCAGTCGATTTTCAAAAACAGCATTAAAGCAATATCAAACTATTCAAAATAAAACCGTTTTAGAGCATACCATTCAACGACTCACAGCGTTGCCACTGAGTGGTTATGTGCTTGCCATTTCTGAACAAGATGATGTGGCGAAAACGTTGAATTTCAATGACCCAGACAAAGCCATGTTTTGTTTGGGTGGTGCTGAACGTGTTGATTCGGTTTTGAATGGTTTGCGGTATTTATCGGACATTGCTTCAGATGAAGATTGGGTGTTTGTACATGATGCAGCTCGTCCATGTGTTTCAATAGAGTGTTTAGAGTGTTTGCTGGCTACCGCCATTGAATCAGATCAAAGTGCAATTTTAGCGATTCCTGTACGCGATACCTTAAAATGTGTATCCGAAACGCATGATATTGAAAAAACGGTGGATCGTAGTCAACTTTGGCAAGCACAAACCCCGCAAATGGCTAAATTAGGTGTCTTAAGAAAAGCGATCGAATTTGCTTTGGAAAAGGGCATAAGTATTACTGATGAAGCCAGCGCTTTAGAAACTTTAGGTAAAACAGTCCAAGTTGTAGCAGGGCGTTCGGATAATATAAAAATTACCTATCCAGAAGATTTAGAGTTGGCTAAATTGATTCTACAATCTCAAAATGTATAAATTGTTTGATGTGTTTTATCACGATGATTAAACCGAAAGCCTAAAGATATCTTTAGGCTTTTTTAATTATTGAAGTGTCCCCAAACAATGAAGTGATTTGTTTTAAAATAGCCTAAGTTCATGCCTAAATTCGGAGTAAAGGAGGCTGCTTTAAGATGCAAAAACTCACTTGTAATCCATATCATTTATGCTTAGCGTCAAAATAAACAGGTGCATAACCAGGCCATTTATTTTTCATAAATTTTTTGAATAAATGGGAGTGAGTTATTTGTACTCAAATCAAAGTGAACATTAAAACAAGAATAGAGGTAAGGTATGCATATTGTTGTCATGGGTGCAGGCGTGACTGGTACAACCACTGCCTACTATTTATCCCAAGTAGGTCATGACGTCACGGTGAATGACCGTCAGCCGAATGTGGCTTTAGAAACCAGTTTTGCCAATGCAGGTCAAATTTCACTAGGCTATGCCTCGTCGGGCGGTACCCGGTTGGTGTTCCACTCAAAGCATTTAAATGGATGTTTCAATATCATGCAGCGCTCAGTATTGGGCTGACAGGAGATATGTATCAATATCACCGGATGATTCATATGCTAGCGGAATTTAATATCAGCCCTTATTAAATCAATAAAGAACGCATGGTCAGAATGTTGGAATACAGTCGAGATTGCTTGATCAGTTACGTATCGAGACCAATATTTATTTTGATGAAAGACAACTTGGCATACTTTAATTGTTTAGAAAACAAGAGCAACTTGATATTGTCGCTAAAGATACGGAAGTCTTAAAAGAGGAAGGTTTTCCATTTGAGCTGCTCGATCATCAAGGTGTGATCAATATTGAATCAGTATTGGCACATGCAACGATTGACTTTGTCGGTGGGTTAAGATTGCCGAATGACCAAATGGGAGACTGTCAAAAATTTACCACGGAACTTTCAGAAATCGCTAAATTACAAGGCGTACAGTTTCTGTTTAACATCATATTAAAACCATTGAAGAAGATGTAGATCAGATCAAAGTCATTGTGTTAAGGAGGGGTGAAAAAATCAAAGGGGGTGCGTATGTGATGGCATAGGGGAGTTACAGCCATGAAATGCTGAAATTGATTGGTATCGATACACCCGTTTATCCGCTGAAATGCTGTTCTTTTACGACCAAGATCATTGATCCAAAACGTTCACCTGTTTCGATCATCTTAGATGAAAGCTACAAGATTGCATTAACGCACTTTGGTGATCGCATTTGGGTTGGTGGAATGAAGGGAATTAACGGTTTTGATCGTTTGCTGAATCATAGCCGAGAAGGTATAGCTAAGTATAGAATATAAGCTACATCATCTTGAATGCAATATCCAAAGCGTCGGGAAGTGTTTTATTGCTATGGGCAACCATATGTCTGACTTTACTTTTTAGGACAGACCATGCTCTCTCAATAGGATTTAGATCAGGACTATATGCAGGTAGATAAACAATTCTTATCTGATATCGTGCTGCCAAGTCATCAATTACTCGACCTTTATGAATGGATGCATTATCTAGAATCAGCAAATAACTCTTAGTCTGATCATCCTTTTGCTTTAAATCCTGCAACAAATATTCCAACCAACAGACAAAAATATTCCGATCACACGAACCGTGAAAAACTAAAGGTTGAGTAAACTTGAATGGTGCATTTGATCTGACCGCACTGATCATACTGAGTCTCGTGCCATGCCCACCTGACTTAAATGCATGACAACGTTGACCTTTTGGAGACCAACCATATTCTGCGGTTTCATTGGTATTGATGCCTGATTCATCGATATAAAGAATGTGATCTTCACCATATTGCTGCTTCCACTGAGGCAAACACCATTCAAATACAGCACGGCTTAACTTGCAGGCTTGTTTGTAGAGAAAACTCTTTTTTTACGCGTCCAACCCATCTTATTTAGAGCTTTTAAAATGACATGATAGCCAACGCTATAACCGAATTTCTGTTCAAACAAATGAATAAGATCTTTAGCTTGGGTAAATGGCGTTGTTTTTACAAATGCTTCAAAAGCTTGCAGGTCCAGAATCTTTGAGGGACGTCCTACATTTGGAGACTTAGGTTGTTTGAGTTGACCAGTCTGCTGTTCGATCAGGATCCAATCATCGAGCGTGGTTCTGGCAATATTAAATATTTCGCACGTCTTAGATTTATGCTTTGACTCTTTATAAAACTGCATGGCTTTTTCGCGTAAATCGACAGAATATGTTTTTGGCATGGTCTTAAAGATTAAAGTTTTTTCTATTGTAGCTCATCTTAAACTTTTAGCTATACTTTGATCATGGTACTTGAACAGCTTTTCCCTAATGCTAGTGATTTGAGCAATGCGCATTTTTGGACTGGGCTACGACCTGCAAAGCCTGATGGAACACTAAT
The DNA here is from genome assembly GCF_011578285.1 of Acinetobacter lanii. NCBI lineage: Bacteria > Pseudomonadati > Pseudomonadota > Gammaproteobacteria > Moraxellales > Moraxellaceae > Acinetobacter > Acinetobacter lanii. The sequence goes on from NZ_CP049916.1 coordinate 1,492,291, forward strand.
AGTGGGTAAAACAAATTATAAAAATTTATATACCAATACAGGGCGCGGCACATTAGGTTGGACCATGAGTTGTGGTTCAGCCAAATTATTGACTGATATTATTTCGAATCAAACACCACAGATTGAATATGATGATTTGAATATGTTTCGGAATTTATAATCAATACGTTATAAACTTCAAACATGTAAATGGATTTCAATAAACTGATGTTGACCATGTGGTGAGCCCATTTTTTTTAGAATAGGGTCTGCTGATAAACTGAAATAAGCATATTGATGTTCCAATAGCTGTAGCGTCGATTCATTTAACTCAAACTTGTGCTGATATTGTGATGTATCAAGGTCTGTGTGAATGATTAATTTTGCAATCTCTTGCAGAAATTGAACATAGACTTCTAATGAAAAAGGTTGCAATGCTTTTACAATATGAAAGGTTAGTTCAAATCCATATTTGCTGATCAGATTGCCATAACTTACTTCATTGTAATACAGTGCTGATAGACCATAGCTGACACAATATAAATGGCCATCCTCCCATTCACACACCGCAATATTATCCAATAAGTCATTCGGGTCACTATTTTTATAATGATGAAATGCGCAATTGGGGAGCATAGATCTTAAATGGCGATCTATGGCATGCCATCCAACGGCAAAATCGGGTGAAAACATTGCCTTGTATTGGGTGGTGTTAAAAAATTTAGGATGAGATTTGGTTAAGGAAATTAATTTAGTCATTTGAATTTATTCATTTTTTAAATTTCATTTACATCTATTGACTATTCATTAGATCAAGAATGGCATATACATTGCTATATAACAAATATATTTATAAAACATGTTTGTTACAGGAGAGATGTTCTTTAGAACACGCCGAAGGAGCAACAACCCCGGAAACTCTCAGGCAAAAGGACTGTAATGAGCCAATAACATCTGGAGAGAAGTCTAAACTGAAATTTTAATTGATTTTAATTAATGGCTTAGACTCACCGAAGGGGATGAACTTATACAAATAGGTTGTAGGGGTTCAGAAGCTCTCAGGTACCGTGACAGATGGGGCAGCGTTTGGAATCACTGATTCCAAGGAGAATACGTATGCCACATATCGTCGTCATTGGTTCAGGGATCACAGGGGTCACATCAGCCTATGAATTGTCTCAATTGGGTTATCAAGTCACAGTAATTGATAAGCATCTTTTTCCTGCCATGGAAACCTCATTTGCCAATGGTGGGCAACTCTCAGCATGTAATGCAGAAGTGTGGAATCAAAAAGCCACAGTACTTAAAGGGATTAAATGGATGGCGCAAAAAAATGCACCATTACTGCTCAATCCCTCTTTTGATTTGCATAAATATGCTTGGTTGTTGGAATTTTTAGGCAATATCAAACATTATGAAGCCAATACCAAAAATACCGTCAAAATGGCACTGATCGCACGTGAGCGTTTATTTCAAATTGCTCAACAGGAAAGTATTGATTTTGATTTGGAGAAACGAGGCATTCTGCATTTCTATCATTCTGAATATGATTATGAGATAGCAACACGTGTTAATGACTTGTTATGCGCTGGGGGGTTGGCACGACACGCAATTAGTAATGAAGAAATTAAAAGTATCGAACCGAGTCTTACAGGACAGTATTATGCAGGCTTTTATTGTCCTGATGATGCTACAGGAGATATTCACAAGTTCACCACAGGTTTAGCAGAAGCATCTAAAAAGTATGGTGTGTGTTATGTGTTTGGGATGGAAGTGGTGGATGTGAAGCATCATGACAAGGGTGTACAAATTCAATATCGTCAAAGTACCGAAAATATTAAAGTTCAAGCCGAAGTTATTGAGCATCTTGATGCTGACGCTGTATTGGTGTGTGGCGGCGTGAGCAGTTACCATTTGGCTCAACAGTTGGGTGATCGCATTAACATCTATCCTGTAAAAGGCTATTCCATTACGGTACAACTTGAAGATCAAGCGAGTATTGATCATGCTCCTTGGATAAGCTTATTGGATGAAAGTGCCAAAATTGTGACTTCACGCTTGGGAAAAAATCGGTTACGTGTCGCAGGTACGGCGGAGTTTAATGGTTATAACCGAGATATTCGTGCTGATCGTATTCAACCGCTTATTGATTGGACCAACCGAAATTTTGATATTTCCACAGAACATTGTATACCTTGGGCAGGCTTAAGACCGATGATGCCGAATATGATGCCAGTGGTGAGACGCGGGAAACATGAACGTGTCTTTTATAATACGGGGCACGGACATTTGGGTTGGACCTTGTCAGCTGCCACAGCGGCCATGATCAGTCAGGAAATTGCAGCGGCGATTCCCGTGTAAATATATTTTTAGATCTGTTTATTTTAAAGCAAAAAGGCATGGATTGAACATGCCTTTTATGTTTGAGTTTTAAAGCTGAGTGAAAATCACTTCAGGGTTTAAACGTGATTTAGGCAGTTTTGCATTGAAATCATTTTCACTACGATAGCCCAGTGTTAAGAGAACAGAAGGAATGAGACCTTTTTCTGCTAAGCCAAGTTCTTCAGAGATAATTTTTTCATTGAAACCGCCAATCGGGGTGGCATCAATCTGTTCAATCCCTGCTGCTAGCAAGATTTGACCTAGGGCAATAAACGTCTGATTTTCAGCCCAACGTTGAATATCACCTTTTTCATTGCGGTAATAGTCGACATATCCGATACGTGCATCTTTCTGACCTTGCTTGGCATTTTCATCTTTAAAACGACCACTCACATCATCTTGCTGAAGTAAGGCATTTAGATGGTCTTCGCTAATATCGGCTTTAGTGCAAAATAAAATCGTGTGTGAAGAATCGAGCACTTTAGGTGCATTGTAGGCATATTTACCCACTAAAGACTTAGCAATACGTTGTTTGGCCTCTGTATTGTCCGCAATAAAATAATGCCACGGCTGAATATTGATTGAAGAAGGGGCTAAACGAAGGATTTGAAGTAAACGATCAAATTGTTGTTGTGGGATTTTTTTAGAAGCGTCATAAGCTTTGGTGGTGTAACGAGTTTTTGATACGTTAAGTAAATCCATCAATGATTCTCCAATATGATTTTCAACTGATTTTACTGTAATCATCCTATAAATAAAGCATAAAAAAGGCTAAGTTTATATTAGGCTTTAGATTCTATTGCTTAAAAATGAAGCATGACTAAAAAGAAAAACTCCTAACAAATCTATCATTCATCAGGAGTGTCAATAACTGGGCTTTTCAATTGCTTAGTATGCGTATTTTAAATCGGTATATTGATTCAGTGACATCGCAACATGTTGGTCAATAAATTCGCGTACATCTTCAGGGCTCATGGCTGCGCCATCTTTGCTAATCACATGTTCAAGAGGTGCTTGATCGGCAGCTTTAATGCGATACACAAAGTTTTTCTTTAAGCTATAACCATCATCGGCTTTGATAATATTATTGGTATACACATAACTATGTTCAAAGTTTAAGTCAGTATGCGAGAAAATAAATTGTTCAAATAATTTATAAACACTGCCATTTTCTAGATTTTGTAATTCTTCAATCACACTTTGATCAAGATGAATATCATAACGATCTGAGATTTTCTGACCATCAATCAGAAGTTCAACTTTGTCATTTTCATGATGAGTGACCGTAATATTACTAAAGTTAGACATGGTTAGACTCTAAAAATGGGGTTTAAAATGAGTATCTGCTTTTCTGTTTTGATTACAAGCAGAGTAGGGTTTATTCGTATAAATAAACGTCGCCAGTGCCTGAGTTATATGCTGAAAATTGACTAAAGTCTAATAATCCCAAGTCTTTAACTGTAACTGAGAAAGCGTGGTGTATTCATCAATTTCTAAAATTTGCGCCTGATCTTTACGCCAGTCCCCCAATACAATCCTGATTTTATCAAACTCGTGATGTATAGCTGGACGGTGGGTATGACCATGAATTAATAGATCGACTCGTTGTAATGCTTGTTCAACGGCTGTTTGATTCACATCCATAATCTCATAAGATTTAAACTCTTTAGAGTCATGGCTTCTTTTACGAAATCCATTGACCAATTTTTCGCGAAAACTTAAAGGCGTTTTTCTTAAAAAAGCGACAAGCAGTGGATTACGAATAATTTTTTTAAAGCGTTGATAAGACACATCATCGGTACACAGTGCATCACCATGTTCCATACGAATCTTGAGTGAACCAGTATTTAATAAAGCAATGTTTAGATAATCCACTTCATTCAATAGCTTGCCATTGAACTTATTTAAGAAAATTTGATGTAAGGCAAAATCACGATTGCCGACTTGAAAAAAGACCTGATTTCCTGCTTGAGTAAATGTTTTTAAATGCTGAACAATTTCATCCAACCATGGGGCAGAGTAATCATCGCCAATCCATGCATTAAACCAATCACCCAAAATGTACAGTCGGGTCTTTTTATCTTGATACTGTGTCAATAAATCTAAAAACCCCCGAACGAGTCGAGGGTGATCAGGTGACAAATGTAAATCTGATATAAACAGATGGGTCACTTAGGTTTCCTATTTTTAAAATCTCCCTAAATCCCTCTTTGGTAAAGAGGGACTTTCCACTAATTCGAAAGTGGAAATTCCTTCCTTTTTTAAAGGGAGGTTAGGAGGGATTCTTATTCAGAAATGATTTTAGCAGATTCGATAACCACGTTTTCTAAAGGAACGTCAGCGTGGTAACCACGGTTGCCAGTGCGAACACCTTTAATTTCGTTTACGACTTCCATGCCTTCAGTCACTTTGCCGAAAACTGCATAACCCCAACCTTGTGCTGTTTTACCAGAATGGTTAAGGAAAGAGTTGTTGCCAACGTTAATGAAGAATTGAGCAGATGCAGAATGTGGCGCTTGAGTACGAGCCATTGCAATGGTACCCAAATCATTGGTTAAACCGTTGTCCGCTTCGTTTTCGATAGAATCACGAGTTGTTTTTTCTTTGAAGTTTTCATCCATGCCACCGCCTTGGATCATGAAACCGTCAATAACACGGTGGAAGATAACGCCATCATAAAAACCATCACGAACATATTCTAAGAAGTTAGCCACAGTTTTAGGTGCTTTCTCAGCGTTAAGTTCAAGAACAATACGTCCTTTATTGGTGTTTAATTCGACTTGAGGAAAACTCATTCTATAATCTCCTGATCATGGACAAAAAAGCCATGGGTTTTTGGTTGAGAGAAGCATAAGCAAACTGTAAACTACAAGGCAAGCAAAAACGTTACTTTCTTTGTTAATAAATAAAGAAAAGCGTTTTAATTATCCTATTTTATCTTATAGAAGTGATTTATCAACTATGAAGCCGAATGATGTTGTTTCATCCCTGCCCAATACCCCGACAACACAAAACCAATCTGTCGAAGCTGCGCAGCAAGAACAACAGCCGGGCTTAGATTTTGTGCGTCAAGTGATTACAGAAGATCTCGCATCAGGACGTACTCAACAAGTGGTGACACGTTTCCCACCAGAGCCAAATGGTTATTTACATATCGGTCATGTGAAAGCAATCTGCCTCAATTTTGGTATTGCACAAGAATATGAGGGTTTATGTAATCTTCGTTTTGACGATACAAACCCCGATGCTGAAGAACAAGAATATGTCGATGGTATTGCCAACGATGTGAAATGGTTAGGTTTCAATTGGAATGGTGAAACACGCTATGCATCAAGCTATTTTGACCAATTGTACACATGGGCGGTGCAACTGATTAAACAAGGCGATGCTTATGTCGATTTGCAATCACCAGAAGAAATTAAGCTGAATCGTGGTAATTTCATCGAACCGGGTAAGAATTCACCGCAACGTGATGCCACAGTTGAAGAAAACTTAGCGCGTTTCGAGCAAATGCGCAATGGTGAGTTGGGTGAAGGTCAAGCGGTGCTTCGTGCCAAAATTGATATGACTTCACCGAATGTGCATATGCGTGACCCGATCATGTACCGTATTTTGCATTCTGAGCATCATCAAACAGGCAACACTTGGAAAATTTATCCAATGTATGACTATGCACATCCACTGTCAGATGCCATTGAAGGTGTAACGCACTCACTTTGTACACTTGAGTTTGTTGATCACCGTCCATTCTATGATTGGGTGATTGAGAAAGTCGGTTCTGCTTCTGTACCACGTCAGTACGAATCTAGCCGTTTAAACGTTGACTACACCATTACCTCTAAACGTAAATTACGTAAATTGGTTGAAGGTGGTTATGTCCATGGTTGGGATGACCCACGTATGCCTACAGTGGTTGGGATGCGTCGTCGTGGTTTCACGCCAGAAGGTTTACGTGATTTCTGCAAACGTGTTGGTGTAACTAAAGTTGATGGTAGTATTGTTGATGTGGCAATGCTTGAATTCTGTATCCGTCAGTCTTTAGAAAATACGGCTGCTCGTGGTATGGCAGTGCTAAACCCTCTGAAAGTGACGTTAACTAATTTACCAGCGGATATGGACTTGACCCACTCGCGTCATCCGAACGTAGACATGGGTGAGCGTATTATTCCACTCACACAAGAAATCTTTATTGATCGTAAAGACTTCGAAGAAATTGCACCAAAAGGCTTTAAACGTTTAATTCATGGTGGTGAAGTACGTCTTCGTCATGCTTACGTCATTAAATGCGATGAAGTGATTAAAGATACCAATGGTGAAGTGATTGAATTGAAATGTTCAATCGACCCTGAAACTTTAGGTAAAAACCCTGAAGGTCGTAAAGTGAAAGGCGTGATTCATTGGGTCTCCTCAAGCAAAGGCGTTAAAGCTGAAGTTCGTGTTTATGATCGTCTGTTTAATGAAGCTGCGCCAGATGCGGATGATGATTTCTTACAGCACTTGAATCCTGAATCTTTAAAAGTGGTTCAAGCAATTGTTGAGCCTGCATTGGCTCAAGCGAAAGCCGAAGATCGTTTCCAATTTGAACGTGAAGGTTACTTTGTTGCAGATCAACATGATCATACGAGCGATAAGCCTGTGTTTAACCGTATCTTAGATTTGAAAGATAGCTTTAAGCCAGCAAAATAAGGTTTAAACGTCTATTTATAAAAAGCTCAACTTCGGTTGGGCTTTTTTTATTGCATTTGTTTTATAGAGTATTGGTCTATGTTCAGGTGAATGATGTTCAATCCTCAAAAAGACATTGAAAATTTGCCGAATCGATACGCTGAATGCAAATCAATAGAGGAAATTTCATTTGAAATAAATGTGTTGTTTTTAAGTTTTCGAAAGTATAAAACTGATAAATTAGAGTAACTTAACTGAGCTTTAAGTATTTTTAAATCTTTATAAAACAATAATTTATATTGACAAGGTGAAATAAAAACCGCATATTAATCATGAACCGAAAGGTTTAATTTGAAACTATGTTTTCCTCGAAGCCCTACTTAATGTGGGGATTTTTTTTGCCCGATTTTTTGTCTTTGTTCACGTAGTGCAATATACACCGGCGTATTTAACTTCTTACGATCATTCAATTTCTTTTTAATATACAGCACCAGAGCAAATGACGTGGTCGCAAGGGTGAGAAATAAACTATTTAAATAACTCATAATTGAGCTGACATAGCCGATGGTGGTCAATCGATTCATCATTTTGATCACTTGTGGACTGTCTTCAACCCCCGTGATTGCCCAACTGCATAAATGTTCACAGTTATTGATAATCAAATGATAGTTATTTTCATGCATCCTTGAACGCATACGTTTCACCACATGACGTCCGAGATATTTGGGATTGTCATACTCACGTACGAATATTTTTTTCCCGCGTGCGAATTGATCAATCGAGGTGATTTCAATGGGGTGCTTTTTAAACAGGTGCGCAAAACCAGAGTAGTGGATGACACGACCTTTACCCGCATAAATTCCATGATGGCTATAACCAAAATGATTCACAATCAGGTGGCTGCCCAATTGAAAATTTTTGGTACGTTTGGCTTGCATATGTTGATTTCCAATAAATAACAACTGCATCGTTTTATTGAAATTTAAAGCAGAATTATACCGAAAAAAAACATAAAGAAGCATTGCAACACTGATCATTTTTAACAATCAATCAGCGCCACATTGCAGAAGTTTTATGTAAGTTGCAGGATTTAAAAATCTTGCGATAAGGATCAGGTGGTTAACAAGAATCTAAACGTTTAGATAGGGATTACTTGATCATCCCAAATACCGAGGACTGGGCATTACAAGTTTCAATGGCATCCTGTTTAGGCATGGCTTTGATTTGCTCTTCAAATTGCTTTTTCTGTGCTTGAATAGAATCTTCAGGAATACCGCTTTCTTTGGCGAGCTTTTCAACCTGATCCCAAGATTTCTCACACTCATCGGGTATACCACTACATGCAGTCAAAATGAAACAGCTCAAAATGAGTGGGCTTAAATAGATTGTTTTCATGGTTATTCCTTTATTGTCATTATGATGAATGATTGAGTGTTTATTTTAATTAGTCATAACATTATTAGAATGGAAAGGAAAGAGATCTGCCGATGATTGGAGGGCATAGGTACTACTAACCGATATGACAGAAAATAGCTTATAAAAATCAGTATATAAAAAATCACTGCTAGACGATTGCGTAGCAGTGACTTTTTTCGAATTATTGAATCGTAATTTTTGGCTGTAAAAGCGCAGTTAAATCTTTACGACTGTAGCCTCGTGACATTAGCACTTTTTTAATGCCGAGAATCACATCCTCATCCGTAGCTTTCTGCAGCGCAGCGATGAGCTGTTCATTGGTCTTACAAGCGCAATCATTTTCAACCCAAGCAATTTGGTTTTTATGCTCGTTTTGTTGAGGATCGCCCGAAAACAGTTTTTGCCAAAATGTCATATAGACTTCATTTACAACCTAACATAGAGCGAAATATAACCAATACAAAATTAAATACAAGCACCATAATGTGATTGAATTCGCAATTTTGAAATCAATATTTCGATAATAACATGCTGATTTAACGTTTTTATGACAGTTAAAATTCTTGCATTTTTATAACTATATGATTGATCAAAACAAAATATTCACTCACAAAAAAAGAGTCACATGAAAGTGACCCTTTTGATTGGAAATAAATTGTTTAAATTTTTTCCAAAAGAACACCTGACTCTACATGGTGGGTGTATGGGAATTGATCAAACATGGCAAACTTCTGAATTTTATGGGTTTGACTCAGTGTTTTTAGGTTGTCATGTAAGGTATCTGGATTACATGAGATATAGATAATTCGCTTAAAACCTTGCAGTAATTTTAAAGTATCATCATCAATACCGGCACGAGGTGGATCCACAAACACCGTTTCAAAGTCGTAACTTTGAATGTTAATTTCGGCTTCTTGTAAACGTCTAAATTCACGTTCAGCATTGTACGCTTGAGTAAATTCTTCAGCCGATAAACGTGCCACTTGAATATTATCAATCTGGTTTTGTTCGATGTTCCATTGCGCTGCATAGACTGATGATTTTGCCAATTCAGTCGCAAGTACACGATTAAACTTTAGAGATAAGGGCAGGGTAAAGTTACCGTTACCACAGTACAGTTCAAGCAAATCTTTTTCAGACTTTTCTACACTTGAACATGCCCATTCCAACATTTTTTGGCAGACTTGGGCATTGGGCTGAGTAAAGCTACTTTCAATCTGTTTATACTTAAACGTGCGATCAAACACTTGCAATTCTTCAACCACAAATTCATCGCTAAGCACGACTTTTTGACCACGGCTGCGCCCAATGATTTTAATATTCAGCTGATCCGCCAATGGTTTTGCTTCTGCTTCCCATGCTTCGTTCAATGCTGAACGATAGATCATAGAAACCAACATTTCGCCTTTCAAGGTACTGAGAAAATGCACTTCAAATAGACGTTTTGAAAGGACTTCACTTTGTTTTAAAAGATTCAGTAAAACAGGCATCAAATCATTAATGCTTTTGTCTGCGATCGGGAATTCATCTATACGGACAACTTTCTTATTTTCACCTGCTTCGTTACGCTCGAACATAGCATAAAACATGTCATCTTCAGTGTGCCAAATACGGAATTCAGCACGCATACGGAAGTTTTGCTCAGGGGAAGCAAATACTTCAAGTTCAGGTGGGTGATATTCAGCAAATTGCGAACGAATACGCTCGATTTTAGCGTCGAGCTGTTGTTGGTAAGATGAAGTCATAAAAATCGAAAACTAACACAGAGCAGAGGCGATGGTAACAAAGATTAGCCAATTTTTCTGCATAATCTTTGCCAGAATCGTATGATCGATTATCTTTTGGTGAGATGTTCAACCAAATAGTCGATAAAAACCCGTACCGCTGGCAATAAGCCACGACGTGAAGGATAAACCGCATGGAAGATCCCATGTGGCGCTTTCCATTCAGGCAGGACGCGAACCAATTGACCTGCATCGACATAATCTTGCACGATGCTGTCGGGTAGCAAAGCAATGCCTGAGTTTTGACTGGCCAAATTGGCAAGCATCATCAAATCTGAACCCATTAAAACAGGATTGACTTTGACTTTGGTAATGTTGTTGTCTTGATCGTGCAACACCATTTGCTGGTCGGTCAGTTCATCGACCATACTCAGAATACGGTGCTGACTCAGTTCCTCTGGGCTTTTCAGCATGCCAAATTCATTTAAATAGGCTTGGCTTGCAAACAGATGTTGTTCGATATTTTCAAACTTACGAATCACTAGACTTGGATCATCATCTAAACTTGAGCGTACCCGTAAAGCAATATCTATACCTTCGTTAACAATGTCGACACGGCGATTACTGACGATCAGTTGCACTTTAATTTCAGGATATTGTTTTAAAAACGCAGGCAATAATTTGGTCATTTCACTTTGTGCAATAGACACAGGTAGACTGACTTTAATTAATCCCCGTGGTTGTTCACTCAAATGATCGACCAAGTCATGTGCCGATTGTGCAGCATTCATCATCACTTGGGCGTGCCGATAGATATTCATACCAATATCGGTGACCGCAAAGTGACGTGAACTACGCTGAATCAGTCGAACCCCTAAGTTTTCTTCCAGATTATAGACGCGGCGACTCAATTTGGACTTGGGAATGTCGGTGGCGCGTTCTGCGGCACTAAATCCGCCATGTTCAACCACAAGCGCATAACAATAAAAGTCATCTAAATCCGAAAGCATAAGGTCATTCCATTATTGCAACAATTTAAGCATTAAAAGAAATGTTGTTGCATTTGGTCAATGAAATTCTTGTAATTTTTATTCAAAAACAACGGATTCATTGATGAGAATAAGAATTGAAGCTAAGATCAACAAGACACTAAAATCTGATGGACTTGTTTATATTCTTCTAAGCGCAGCAGATCTCGAGTGGTCGGTTGAGGAATACGACTGATATCCATATTGTCAGCCAAATCCGCTAATTTTACGACACGTGCGATGGGATTTTTCACTGTTCGATACGCCGCTTCTATACGGGTTTCATGGGGTCTCTTGGTCATTGCATCGATGGCATCAATGACTTCTTGAGAAAAGCCCAAGGAAATTAAATCGACTATGGTGGTGTCAGTGTCCTCCAAAATATCATGTAAAACCGCCACTATTTGCTGTTCCGGAGTTTTGACTTTAAACATCAAACGCAGTGGATGGAAAATATAAGCTTGACCGGCTTTATCGACTTGACCCATATGTTTTTTTGCTGCCAATGCAATGGCTTTTTCAATCGTAGACATAACTTCCTTGACTTATGTACTTAAAATAATCGTTCTTTTATCTATATCTAGCGACATTATCTGATTGAATGTCAGCGAGTTAATGCTCAAGGTCTATTCAAAAACTTTCAATTTAAAAATTATGCATAGACCGTTAAACTATATTTTTTATTCTGTTCCAAAGATTATGGCTTTTCAACTCATCGAACTCGAAACTGTTTTACATGATCAAAATAATCCTCAACAGCATCATGTGCAAAATATCCAGTGTCCTTTTTGCCACCACGCTGTAATTGATTGGTCTGAAGAACAGTATGTTCAACCTTGTGCACATACCTTGTTTATTGCGATGGATTTAGGCTTTGAATATATTTCAGATGAGTTTGAAAGCACCATGCAACGCACGGTCGATGACATTCATGCAGATGATGAAAACTCTAATGTCTTTAATGAAATTTCCAAATCAAGTTATCCTGAATTTAGTGTGTATAAATCAGATTTAGGGGTGGAAGGCATGTATCGTTATTTGGGTTTTGCCAACTAAAACTCTTATTTTAAAACTGAAAAAGGATTCAGCTCATGTGAGATGAATCCTTTTTATTTAACCGACTTGAATTTCCGTACCCGGATGGCTGAGTCGACTCTTTTTCGGCGTTGCGATTAAATACGCCAAAGTTAAAGGTCCTAAACGTCCCCCATACATCAGTAACATTAAGGTAATTAAGCTACTGGGTTGTAAGTCTTCGGTAATGCCTCGAGAAAGTCCTACAGTACATGCGGCTGAAACGGCTTCAAACAGCAAATCTAGAAAGGTTTTATTCGGTTCAAATATCAATAGGGTAAAAAATCCAATCACAATCAGCATTGAGGTGATTGCAATCACGGCCAAAGCTTTATAAGTGGTCACAGGTGAAACCGAATGTTTAAAAACACGCAGTTCATCTGAGCGTCTTAAAAATGTGATCACGCTGAGCACCATAATAATAAAAGTACCAACTTTGATTCCGCCTGCTGTACTCAGCGATCCGCCGCCAATAAACATCAGTAACATGGTGACTAAGGTGGCAGGGTCACGCATATTGTTCATTTCAATGCTGTTAAATCCAGATGAGCGGGGCACAGTGGCATGAAACCAAGCATTTAAGGCCTGATCACCAATCGACATAGGTGCAAGGGTCAAAGGATTGCTGGCTTCAATGCTCCAAATGATCACAAAGGCGAATAGGTTGAGTCCCGCAATAGTCGATAAAATCAGCTTACTGTTGGTGGACAGTTTTTTCCATGAATGCGTGCGCTTAATATCCATCAGCACCACAAAGCCAATCCCGCCAATGATGTACAGCAGGCTAATGGTAAAAGTCACCATATATTGCCCTGAAAAACTCATCAGGCTGTTGGGGAACAGTGAAAATCCACCATTATTGAATGCAGAAATACTATAAAAAGCGGCGTAGAAAAACGCTTGATCAAATGAATATTGCGGCAGCCATGCGATGGTCAGGATCGCTGTTCCAATGGCTTCAAAAAATAATGAATAGAGCAAAACGCCTTTAATGGTCATGGTGGTGTGTGCCAAACTGGTTTGACCAATGGCTTCTTGCGCCATGACTTGCTGTTTGATGCCAATCTTAGGGGATAGACTCATTGCAGCCAAAATCGCAAAGGTCATAAAGCCCAAACCACCACACTGAATCAATAGCATGATAATACATTGACCGAAGGTGCTATAGGCTTCACCAATATTCACCACAGACAAACCTGTAATGGTCACAGCCGAAGTGGCGGTAAAAATGGCGTCTAACCAACTGACATCACCGTGGTTGGAAAAAGGCAGCTTTAATAATAATGAACCTAAAACAATAAAACTCAAAAATCCCAATGCCAATAAACTTGGAGGGCTGAGATTGATGCTGTTGTGTTTTTCATTCACCAATCGGCTGTAAAATTTCATCATGCCGATATAAATCTCGAAGACAATTTACGTAAAATGTCGACAGGACCTTCAACAATCAAAATATCGTGTTCTTGAAGCAGTGTGCCGGGGGCGATGTCATAGATCACATGTGAACCGCGTTGTAACAACAAGGTCTGTACGCCGTGGGTATGATCAATCACCGATTTAAATTCAGAACCTTGTAAATGACCTTCCACCTCGATTTTGACAATATATCGATCATTATTGAGTGCCATATAACGGCGCACCATCGGATAACTCAGCGATTGAGCGACACGAATGCCCATGTCTTCTTCAGGATGAATAATCTTGGAAATACCTAAATGCGATAAAATCATATGGTGCGATTTCGATTTGGCTTTCGCCATAATTTTCTCAACACCTAGATTTTTTAGATGTAAAACACACAGAATACTGGCTTCAATATTGTCACCAATTGCAACCACCACAGCATCACAATTTTTAATATTCAGTTCTTCGAGGACATGCTCATCGGTTGCGTCAGCAATCACCGCATGACTAATCTCATCGGAAATATTTTCCACATATTTTTTTTCAGTATCGATTCCAATCACGTCATGTTTTAACTGGGTCAGTTCCAGTGCGACTGTGGCACCAAAACTTCCTAAACCGATCACTGCAAACAACGCCATGATATGTCCTTAACCTTATAAATTATTGTGAAGTAAATGTAGCGGCTTATCATAACGTCTTTATTTAAAAATAAAAATTCTAGTCTCTAAGTTGTTGTATAAGCCGTGTATAAAGCGACTGCATTATGAACGTTTATTGAATAAAGTTCATGATTGATTATTTTTAAATCTTTATGAGACTGAATCAGCCATGAGCTTAGGGTGGTGCTTAAAGGCATAGATCAGCATGGCAATAGCGCTAAAGATCAAACTGCTATACAGGTTTGAAATCTGGAACTGGCCAAAATTAAATTGTGCCATGATTAAAATCAGCAAACCTTTAAAAGCAAGCATATAGATGAGAGTGGCTATATATTCATGCTGTGGGGCGTATTTCAGCATCGCATAGGGCATGGCAATAAGCGGGATGAAAGCGAGAATATGGATTGCAGCATCATAATATGAATAGGCCAAATTTTGAATGTTGAAGCTCCACACTATGGCTGACCAGAATAACCAAATAAGGAGGGGAATAAGGGTGAATTTTCTCCAGCTTCTCACAAATGTTTATCTCTTGTCTTTCTTTTAAAATGTATAAGCTTTTATGACCAACATGGGTGAACAAATTGTAAAAAAATAGCCCATCATCAAGACGGGCTATAGGGTGATTTGGATTTAAATCTTTTATTTGAGGAAACGCTGATAACCTAAATTATTGGTAATCTCATCATACGGATAACTAATGTTTTCCAAAGTTTCGATCAAACCATCTGGGTTTTGTTGCGCATCTTCTGCATCAAGACCGACCAATACGCGACCTTCAGCTGCACCGTGGTTACGGTAATGGAACAGGGTGATGTTATGGGTTGGACCAAGACGCTCTAAGAAAGTGAGCAATGCCCCTGGACGCTCTGGGAATTCCACACGGAACAGACGTTCGTTTTCAATATTGGCATGACCACCAATCAAATAACGAATATGCAGTTTCGCCACTTCATCATCAGACAAATCATCGACGTCATATTGCGCTTTTAAGGCTTCGAAAATATCATGACGTTCTGTTTCACCGCCTTTCAGGCTAATACCGACAAACACCTGCGCAGCAGATGAATCGCTGGCACGGTAGTTAAACTCAGTAATGTTACGCCCTTGCAGTGCACGACAGAAGTTCAAGAATGAACCTTTCTGTTCAGGAATGGTCACCGCAAAAATCGCTTCACGACGCTCACCGAGTTCTGTACGTTCCGCAATGTAACGCAGACGGTCGAAGTTCATGTTGGCACCACAGACAATCGACACCATATTTTTACCTTGGATGCCATGTTCAGCGACGTATTTTTTAATCCCCGCCAATGCCATTGCACCTGAAGGTTCTACAATGCTACGACATTCATCATAGGTGTCTTTAATCGCAGCACAGATTTCATCGGTATTCACCAGCACAACATCACGTTCAACGATTGGACCTGAGTTGTCTGATTTTTGCAGTTGAATCACTTCAAATGGTTTTTCGCCAATTTGTGCAACCGCTGTACCATCTGCAAATAGGCCTACAGACGGTAGGATGACACGTTCATTGGCTTCAAATGCGGCTTTTAAGCACGCAGATTCATCATATTCAACAGGAATCACTTTGACATGTGGTGCAACATCGCCTAGGTAGGCTGCAACCCCTGCAATTAAACCACCACCACCGACAGCCACGAATACGTAATCCACATCACGCCATTGACGTAATATTTCATTACCGATTGTGCCTTGACCAGCCATCACGAGTTCGTCGTCATAAGGAGGAATAAAGGTCATGCCTTCGTCTTTTGAACGTTGAATGGCATATTTGTTGGCAACATCAAAAGAATCGCCGTGTAAAACCACTTCACCACCGAGTCTTTTAACCGCTTGAACTTTAATGTCAGGTGTTGTTTTTGGCATCACGATAATGGCACGAATTCCGAGCTTTTGGCCTGAAAGTGCAACACCTTGGGCATGGTTACCCGCAGATGCCGTAATAACACCTCGTTCTAACTGAGATTTTGGGAGTTGGCTAATACGGTTATACGCACCGCGTAGCTTAAAAGAAAAGACAGGTTGGAGATCTTCGCGTTTAAAGCGAATGTGGTTGTTCAGTTTTTCACTAATTCGTGGTGCCGCTTCGAGTGGAGTTTCGATCGCAACATCGTAGACTGTTGCTTGTAATATTTGTCGAACCAAACGAGACAGCATGTTAATTTTCCATCTAACAGTTTAAAATAGATTTTTATTGTAACAAACCCCTGTACTTTTGGGCTGTATAAACAGCAACAAATGTCAAAAAATAGTTGAGCCAAGTTATGAGTCTGTATGCAACCCAAGATGAAAAGAAACAAGCTGTCGCAAAAGCTGCGTTGAAGCACTTGCCGAAAGGTGGGATTCTGGGTGTCGGTACAGGAAGTACTGTTAATTTCCTCATTGAGTTATTGCCTGAGCTTGAACTTGAAGCGGCAGTCGCAAGTTCGGAAGCAACTGCGCAGCGCCTTAAAAAATTAGGCATTGAAGTGGTGGATATGAACTCAGTTGCGAGCCTTGATGCCTATGTCGATGGTGCGGATGAAATCGATCGCAATATGCACATGATTAAAGGTGGTGGTGCTGCACTTACGCGTGAAAAAATTGTGGCTTCAATTGCGAAAAAATTCGTATGTATCGTGGATGATTCTAAATGGGTGGATCAATTGGGTCATGATTTCCCACTGCCAGTAGAAGTGATTCCAATGGCACGTTCTGCTGTAGCACGTAAAATCGTGGCATTGGGGGGTGACCCTGTGTATCGTACTGGTGTTGTGACAGATAACGGTAACGTGATTTTGGATGTTCATAACCTCAATATTTTGGATGCACTTGAACTTGAAAAAACCTTGAATGATATTCCAGGTGTGGTGTGTAACGGTATTTTTGCGATCAACAAGGCTGATATTGCTGTGGTTGCAACTGATAACGGTATTGAAGAGCGTACTGCGGTTTAATCAATAATCCCTCTAAATCTCCCTTTGTAAAAGGGAGACTTTTAAAAGCCCTTCTTTTTAAAAGAGGGTCTTCCCCCTTTAAAAAGGGGGACTGAGGGGGATTAAAGGATTTAGAAATAAAAAGAACAATCAATGACTCTAGCTGACTTACCTGAAATTCAAATCATCCGAAATATTCGTTCTACACGACTCAGACTCCGTGTTGATCAAGATCAGATTCGCTTAACTGCACCTGTGTTTTGTACCCAACGCCAAATTCAAAGTTTTATCGATCAGTCTGAACAGTGGTTGATTCAAACTTGGCAGAAACAACAAGAAAAAATCGTACAAATTGATAAAAGTTTACCCATAGAATTAAAGTTGTTTAATTTAGAGCAACCGTTACATATTCTTTATCAGGCTCAGAAAAAGTCATTCGATTTAGACTTGGAAAATCATCAGCTTTTAATCAGTGATCGTCAGCCTGAAACTTATCTCAAAGCCTTTGTGATTGGTTATGCTAAACAGTATTTACCGCTTTATTTGCAAGAGGTGAGTCAGGCATGTGGTTTGCCTTACGGCAAATGCTCCATTCGCCAGCCGAAGACACGTTGGGGAAGTTGTACTTCTAAGCATGACATTATGTTGAATAGTGGTTTGGTACTATTTCCAAAAGACATTACACGTTATGTGTGTGTGCATGAGTTAGCGCACACAAAACATTTTGATCATAGTGCGAGTTTTTGGAAAGAAGTTCTAAAGCATGATGCAAATTTTCAACAGCATCGCAAGATATTAAAAAGTACACCTATGCCTTGGTGGTGGATAATTATATAGAAAAATTAATAGGTTTATAGAACAAATGAATTTGGAATGCTTTTATGAAAATAATAATGATGCAAATGATCTGTTTAGTATTTATTTTAGGGTGCTCTAATCATACAAATGATTTGAATATGATGGTTAAAGAAGAATGTGAAATAAATGGATTTCACAGTGAGCAATGTAAAATTACTCGTTCTGATCAATTAACAGACATTGAAAAACTTTCATCATTGGGAGTTTTATATCTATTTGGTAGTAAGGAAAATGAAAGAAATTATTTAAAATCATATAATTTCTTTAAAATTTCAGAAAAATATAATGATGCCGAAGGACTCAATGGACTAGGTGTTATTTATATGTTTGGATTAGGTCGATATAAAGATCTGAATGAAGCGGAAAAACTGTTTAAAAAAGCAAATAGCTTAGGCGATAAAAATGCAAAAAATAATTTAGGTGAGTTGTTTAGGATCCAAAAAAATAGTGAACATGCTTTGTATTGGTTTAATTTAGGTATTCAGGATAATCCTGAAAAAGCATATGAAGGATTATCGAAATTATATATTGATCAGAATAATTTTAAGCAAGCTTATGCTTATGCACTTAAAGCTGCAAGATTGAGAAACACCGAATCTGAATATAATTTAGGTGTTTTTTACGAGAGAGGAATATATGTAAATAAGAACATTGATCAAGCAATCTATTGGTATGAGCGTGCAGCGAATCAAGGTCATGTTGATGCTAAAAATAATTTAAATCTCTTACGTAAAAAAGTAAATAATTATCCTTAAAATAAGAATTATCTTTCATAAATCGTTCTTTAGTCAGTTCTAAATTATAGGAGCCTTAGATTAAATTGAATCTTAAATCGAGTCTTTAACTTCGTTTATGATATTTCAAAGCAAGAATTTTGAAGATTTTCAAGCGAACCCATTCTGCTTAATTCTTCTTCTTTTAATTTATGAAAGAGATACCGTCTGAAACGTTAAGCAAATTATTGAAAATTCATGCTGAATAATCTGCTTGGTAAGGTTGTTGATGTTTGAGTACACCATAACAAAGATGAACCAACTTCCTCATCGCAGCTCCAATCGCTATCATTTTGGTTTTACCATTGGCCAATAACCTTTTATTCATCCCTTTGATATGAGGATTATGTCGAGTTGCGACAATGGCTGCCATATATAAACCAGCACGTATTTTGGAAGAGCCCGCTTTGGATAAACGGCTTCTACCATGAATCGAGCTACCCGACTGCTTTTGAATGGGAACCAAGCCAACAAAGGCAGCCGCTTGACTAGCCCTTTCAAACGTATGGCTGCGCAAGAAACTCAGCATTAATAAACTGGTTCGATCTGCAATGGCTGGAATACTGCTGAGCAGTTCTTTATCATTTTTTAAATCGGGATTCTGATCAATGTGATCATCAACTTGCTGGTCGATACCCTGAATGTGTTTGTTTAACTGTTCAATGCTCTTATGGATAGATTGAAGTACAGGTTCCATCGTGAAGGTAGACTCTGCTTTTTCCAAACGATTCTCTTCACGTTGTAAATCTTCACAAAGAGCAGCTCTTCTATCCAACAAAGCATTCAGCAATTGAATATGTTGGGGTAAAGGTTGCCAAAAATGTAGATCAGCAGTCATTGCGAATCGGGCTAGAACCTCACTATCTACCTTGTCTGTTTTATTCAGCTTAGACATACTCTGAGCAAAATATCGAGCTCTGGCAGGATTGGTTACGCAGACTTGATAGCCCGCATCAAATAAATATTTCGCCAAGAGTTCATGATAAATAGAAGTTGCTTCCATTAAAGTAATGGTCTGCGTAGAAGTTACAGCATGCTGCTTTAGCCAAGTTTGAAGTTGCTCAAAACCTTTTGGTGTATTTGAAAAAGTTTTAGTCTTCTTTTTACTTACAGAGTTTTCTAAAATTAAACAGCAATCAATTTTAGCTTTAGCAACATCAATACCAAGATAAAACATAATTTTTACCTGCTTTATTTATTCAATTATTGTTTTAGCATAACCACCGTCTTTTCTTGTGAATACAGCATCAAAGTGCCTAGTTACCCGTCCAGAGTTGTGCAAGTGGTTAGGGCAAATTGTAGGTTTTATCTCTTTCACAGACTAAAAGTCTTAGGTCTATTACAAACTCTACAATTTGCATATAGTGGAAGCTAATCACTACAAGCGCTAAGATACAAGATCTATTGCTTAAAAATTTATTCTAGGGTAGGTTTGTGAAATAAAGGAATGTTAAGCTAAAATTGGATCGAAATATAATAAATATAAAGAGAGAAAGAATGTTTAGTTTTGATGAAGAACTCACCGATTTTATTGGTCTAATTATAAAGTTTTTAATTGTTCAGTGGATTTTTTTTTGGACAGTATTGATTATTCCAGCACAAGAAAATTATTTATTGATTAAGGATGGACAGTATCAGTATCAGACGTATAGAGTTCCGCAGGATGTGAGCTATAAAATTAAGCGAATTGAACATAAGAATATAATTGATTTAGTTTTAATTAAGGATTTCCAAGATGTTTTAAGAATAAATTGTGAGGGACTTTTTGTTAATGGGGCGAATGAAGAGGTTTGCGGTATTTTTTTAGACAAAACTAAAAATGTTAGCCATATTGCGTTCTATGAGCGATATCCAGAGAACGGTTATAAAACAGTTTATGAATTAAAAGGAGTGACATATAGAGATGTGCTAGGCAAAACTAATACAATAGAAATGTCGATTTTGTCTTATGAGGATAAAGAATATTTAAATAGTGCAAAGTTGAAATTTTTAATGAGTATCGTGGGGAGCTCTTTGGTTTTATGTTTCTTCTTTTTCTTATTTTATTCGATTGATTTTAGAAAGCCTAAAAGGAAAGAAGTTAAATTTTTAATATACCTTAAGAATACAATAAAATATTCTGTCCTTATTTTTATCATTTATCAATTTATTAAAATTTGGTATTTCATATTCCATTCCTTATAAAAAGACACTTGGGGGGAGGGTGTGTTGAACAAATTGAAAATATTTATAGCTTTAAAAAAATAACCAAATCCAAGCAAAACAGTTCAGAAATCACCAACTTCCTGTCATACTTAGTTCTTCAAATGGATATTTTTGATTAGAGGTAAATATCGTGATTTCAGTAGGTATTGTTGGCGGTACAGGTTATACAGGCGTTGAATTGTTGCGTCTTTTGCTCCGTCATCCAAACGTTCAAGTAAACGTACTGACTTCACGTACCGAAGACGGTCGCCGTGTCGATGATATGTTCCCAAGTCTTCGTGGACATACCGATCTGTGCTATTCAGATTTAAACATTGATGAATTAAAAAAATGCGACGTCGTATTTTTTGCTACGCCACATGGTGTGGCGATGAAACATGCTGAAGAATTGGTTGCTGCAAATACCAAAGTGATCGATTTGGCTGCCGATTTCCGTTTACAAGATTTAGAACAGTTTGAGAAGTGGTATGGCATGCAACACGCTTGCCCAGAACTACTGAAAGACTCTGTTTATGGTTTATCTGAACTCAATCGTGACAAAATTAAAAATGCACAAGTGATTGGTAACCCAGGTTGTTACCCAACAACCGTACAATTGGGTCTGGCTCCACTGTTTAAACAAGCTGAAGTATTGGTGAAGCCTGAAAGCATTATTATTGATGCCAAATCTGGGGTATCAGGTGCAGGTCGTAAAGCAAGCTTAGGCATGATCTATTCTGAAAACTCAGACAACTTTAAAGCCTATGGCGTAGCAGGTCACCGCCATCAACCTGAAATTGTAGAAGCTTTAGAAAATATTTCAGGCTTAAAAGATGTGTTTGATCACATTGTATTTGTGCCACATTTGGTGCCTATGATTCGTGGTATGCTCAGCACGATTTATGTAGATTTGACCGATGCTGGGGATGCTCTAGATTTACAAGCATTGTATGAGCAATTCTATGCCAATGAAGCATTTGTAGATGTCATGCCTGCGAACAGTTCACCTGAAACACGTTCAGTGCGTGGTGCAAATCAATTGCGTATCGCATTGTACAAGCCACAGCCGAAAAAATTAGTGATCTTGTCAGTACAAGATAACTTGGTGAAAGGTGCTGCAGGACAAGCGGTACAGAACATGAATTTAATGTTTGGTTTTGAAGAAGATGCTGGTTTGCAAGGCATCGGATTATTACCATAAAAAACGCTTTTCAACTTCACACACATTTAACTTTAGCGTTAAATGTGTGTTTTGACTTTATCAAAATTCAGAGATGACGATGCAGAACACAGAAACACCCACGACGTCGCCCAAGTTAACAAAAAAAAATTCTCTTAAGGGGAATATGCCACTATTTGTCAGTGGTGCAGTGCTTTGTGTAGGCAGTATCTTCTTGGGATATACCGTAGGACACCGTCAAGGTTTAACTGTGGTGGGCTACGACGCCGATGCTGAACAATTGGTTGAAGTTGTTGAAAAACAAAAAAATGAATTAAACGATTTAAACAAAAAACTCAATTTGGCAGTTCAAGAACGTGATGTCGCAGTCACCAATTCAAATGACTTATTTGCGGCCAACAATCAGGCGAAAGCAGATAAAGCTCAGATCGAAGGCATGAGTGCGATTTATCGTGAGGTATTGCGTCAACGTGGTGGTTTAAGCCTGACGGTACAAAACTTGTCGGTAAAACCATTGCCTGAAAATGCCTATGAGTATCAAATTGATTTGGTTCAAGTCAGTCCAAATAAGCGTAAAGCCGCAGGTGAGATTGAATTACGTTTAATTCAAGGTACTGAAGTTTTAGTGGTTCCGATTTCTGAAAGTCGTTTTAATTTTGAAGATTTTGAACGTTTGACTGGACGTTGGACCATGCCTAAAGGCTTTACACCACAGTTTATTGAGGTTCGTGTCAAAGGCTCAACAGCTGTAACCAAGCGTTTTAGTTGGCAACGTGGTAAACCTGTCGAAAATTTACCTGCACTCGCTGCTGAGGTTCCTCAAGCAGAACCGAATGCACAATAAAGACATCATAGTAAAATTTAAGAGTAGATGTATAGATTATGCGAAGAAACAAGCGTCATATGAGTTTGAATGACATCAAATCATCATTTCAACAATCAGGTTATGTCGATTGGCATTTAAGCCCTCGCTTAGGTGATTCGCAAAATGGTGATCACGATCCAGATCAAGCCGATGGCGATATAGCTGTGCAGACAGCACCTCCTCAATTCAAACGTCCTCCTTTGTACAATGTTGTGCTGATGAATGACGATTACACGCCAATGGACTTTGTAATCGAAATTTTACAACAATACTTTGCTTTGAATCTTGACCAAGCCACTCAAGTAATGCTAACAGTACATTATGAAGGTAAAGGTATTGCTGGCGTCTATCCAAGAGATATTGCAGAAACAAAAGCAAACCAAGTAAATAACTATGCTCGATCACAAGGTCATCCATTACTTTGCCAAATCGAGCCACAAGAATAAGGGGATCTCATGCTCAGTCGTCAATTAGAAGTATCACTCCGTTTGGCTGTAAGCATGGCTCGTCAAAAGAGACATGAGTTTCTTACTGTTGAACATTTGCTACTAGCCTTATTAGATAATGATTCTGCAGTCAATGCGTTAAAAGCGTGTGGCGCAGAAATTGTAAGCTTACGTAAAGAATTAGAAGAATATGTAGAGCAACATACCCCAAAATTGGCTGAGAATAACGAGCAAGCGCCTCATCCAACTGAAAGTTTTGATCGTATTTTGCAACGTGCTATTTTTCACGTTCAATCAAGCGGTGGGGACCGTACAGTTGAAGGCGCAGATGTGCTGGTTGCGATGTACTCTGAACGTGATTCTTTTGCGGTCTATTTGCTTAAACGTCATCAAATTAACCGTTTAACTCTGACTCAATATTTGTCACATGGCGGACGTAAAGACGAAATTCAAATTGAAGAAGAATCTGAAGATTTGGATGGTGAAACAGGTGCTTCTGCCAATGCAGGACCACTTGAGCTATATACAGTGAACCTAAATGCTGAGGCACAAAAGGGTAAAACTGATCCGCTCATTGGTCGTGAAAAGGAAATTGAGCGTGCTGCACAAATTCTTTGTCGTCGCCGTAAAAATAATCCGCTGTTGGTGGGTGATCCAGGGGTCGGTAAAACCTCAATCGCTGAAGGTTTGGCGTGGTTAATTGTCAATGGTAAAGCTCCAAAACCGCTTGAAAATGCTGAAGTCTTTAGTTTGGATATTGGCTCATTGGTTGCAGGCACTAAATACCGTGGTGACTTTGAAAAGCGTTTAAAACAATTGCTCAATGCGTTGAAGAAGAAACCCGACGCGATTCTATTTATTGATGAAATTCACATGATCATTGGTGCAGGCTCAAGTATGGGTAGTACGATGGATGCATCGAATCTCATTAAGCCTGCTTTGGCGAATGGCAGCTTGCGTTGTATCGGTTCAACAACCTTTCAAGAATATCGTCAAGTGTTTGAAAAAGATCATGCCTTGTCACGTCGCTTCCAAAAAATTGATGTCAATGAGCCTTCAATTTCTGAAACCATTGATATTTTACGTGGCTTAAAATCTAAATTTGAAGATTTTCACCATGTAGAATATGACGATAAAGCCTTGGTTTCAGCAGTAGAGCTTTCTGCTAAATTTATCAATGATCGTTTCTTGCCAGATAAAGCGATTGATGTGATTGATGAAGCAGGTGCGCAACGCCGTCTGAAAGCCGAACAAGATGGTTCAATGATTACGGTTGAGAACATTGAAGACATCGTATCCAAGATTGCGCGTATTCCACCGAAAACTGTCTCTAAAGACGATAAATCAGTGCTTGAACATATTGAGCGTGATTTGAAACGTGTAGTGTTTGGACAGGATGAGGCGATTACTGCTCTGGCATCTGCGATTAAACTGTCACGTGCAGGCTTGAAAGCACCGGATAAGCCAGTCGGTAACTTTGTCTTTGCGGGCCCAACAGGGGTCGGTAAAACGGAAGTGACCAAACAGCTTGCCAAGTTGTTAGGTGTGGAGCTTGTTCGTTTTGATATGTCCGAATATATGGAACGTCATGCGGTATCACGCTTAATTGGTGCGCCTCCGGGTTATGTGGGTTATGATCAAGGTGGCTTGCTGACCGATGCAATTCATAAAAATCCGCACTGTGTGTTGTTGCTCGATGAAATTGAGAAAGCGCATCCAGATGTATTCAATCTATTACTTCAAGTGATGGATCATGGTTCTCTGACAGATAACAATGGTCGTAAGTCTGACTTCCGTAATGTGATTATTGTATTAACCACCAATATTGGCGCAGAAAGTATTTCACGGACAAGTATTGGCTTCACCGAACAAGACAACAGCAATGACAATCAAGAAGCGATGAAAAAAGCCTTCTCGCCTGAATTCCGTAATCGTCTAGATGGTGTGATTCAATTTAAATCATTGCCGAATACGGTGATTGAATCAGTGGTCGATAAATTCTTAACTGAGCTTCAAGCACAGTTGGATGATAAGAAAGTCGTACTTGAAGTTGATCAATCCGCTCGTGATTGGATGACAGAACATGGTTATGATCGCCTCATGGGTGCACGTCCAATGCAACGTTTGATTCAAGAGCACTTGAAAAAACCGTTGGCTGAAATGATCTTATTTGGTGAGTTGGCTGAAAATGGCGGTAACGTTTCAGTGACTGTTAAAAAAGAGAATGGAAAAGCAGTGGGTTTAAGTTTGGAAGTGTTTGAAGATCAAACCGCTGAACCAGCTTAAGCTTAAAAAGCCAAAAATAACCCGTCTTCGCACGGGTTATTTTTTATTGGGATATATGAAATTTCAAAACCAGATGAACTAGAGTGCTATGGATATACAGATTACAAAAGTGCTCACAACCTTTGGCTTATTTTTTATTACTGCCACCGCTGAAATATTGGGCTGTTACTTTCCATATCTGATTTTAAATCAGCATAAATCACATTGGTTATGGATTCCCACCGCATTCAGTTTGGTCATCTTTGTGTGGTTGCTGACCTTGCATCCTGCTGCTTCAGGACGCATTTATGCTGCTTATGGGGGTATCTATATTTTTACAGCACTGATGTGGTTACGCTTTGTTGATCAAGTGACGTTAAGTCGTTGGGATTTGCTCGGTGGTTTGGTGGTTATGCTTGGCGCTGCAATCATTATTCTGCAACCCCAAGGCTTGATTCGTTAATTGATGAGCGTAAGGCTTATATTGAATGTTTGTTAAGCATGTTTAACAGTTGAAAATGTATAAACATCCTGAAAGCCTTAAAAATCAAATGTTCTAAATGCCACAATCTTTTTGTGTCACTTTAAAATCATATTGATCATGATCTGATTTCAGTTCGATAGCAATGCTATAAGGATTGACCCGTTGATATTCATGCTCAAAGAGCACGTCACAATTGTTCAATAGATTTTTTTCAATCATTTTGCGAATGTCTTTTTTACCTAAGTCTTTCTCAAATTGATTAAAATCTGGCGTGGTAATCGAACCTTTTAAAATGGTTTGATTGGCTGAAAGTTCAAGTTGTTCAATTAAACTATTTTGGTCGATTTGTATTGGGAGTGTTTTTGAATCTTCAGCACTTAGTACTTTCAGTATTTCATTGAGTTGTTTTTTGTCTTCAATCTTATATTGATCATTAAGAATTTTCTTCTGTTTTAAATATTGGTCAAATTCCGTGGCTTGTGATGTTGCTGCATGTACAGGGCTAACCAAGCACAATGATGTAAAGACTAGAGCAGAAAAGGTTGAACGCATAATTTATTCACTTTTATATCCATTGATTTGAGTATAACAGTGCAATCAAAAAAAGCACCCGAAGGTGCTTTGATTTAAATCAAAAAGATTGTCTTTAAAGATAATCGTTCAGATTAGTCTTTTTTTAAATTTTCATTGATTAAGAATTCAACCAATGCTTTTTGTGCGTGAAGACGGTTTTCAGCTTCATCCCAAACTACAGCATTTTTGTGATCCAGCATATTCACTGAAATTTCTTCACCGCGGTGTGCCGGTAGGCAATGCATAAATAAACAGTCTGGGTGTGCAAGATCCATTAAGCGTTCATTGACTTGGAAGTCAGCAAACGCTTTTTCACGGATTTTTTGTTCTTCTTCTTGTCCCATACTCGCCCAAACGTCAGTCACGATGAGGTCAGCATTGACTGCAGCATCTTCAGCTGAATCTACTAGCTCAGCACAGTGCGCAAATTCAGACATAAATTCTGGCTTAGGTTCATAACCCTTAGGCGCAGCAATTTTTAGCTTAAAGCCCCACATATGCGCAGCTTCAATGTATGAATTACACATGTTATTGCCATCGCCAATCCAAGCCACAGTTTTGCCTTCAATCGAACCACGGTGTTCAACATAAGTTTGAACATCCGCAAGCAACTGGCAAGGGTGGTGGTCATCAGTTAATGCATTGATGACTGGAACTTTTGAATATTCAGCAAAACGCGTCACGATGTCATGACCGAAAGTACGAATCATCACAATATCAAGCATGCTTGAAATGACACGAGCAGAATCTTCGATCGGCTCGCCACGACCCAATTGGGTGTCGCGTGAAGACAAGAAAATGGCGCTACCGCCAAATTGGCTCATACCCGCTTCGAAAGAAACACGGGTACGTGTACTCGATTTTTCGAAAATCATTCCCATTACTTTACCAGTGAAAGGCTGGTAGACAACATTGTCATGTTGCATGCGCTTCAGTTCTTGCGCACGTTCAATGATGCGGTTTAATTCTGCAGTAGAAAGGTCACGTAAAGTAAGAAAATGTCGAAGAGCCATAGTTACTCCACAATCATTGCTCGATCAATAGTAGATTGACCCACAACGTATTGTTGGGTTAGTCAGAAAAACGGAGAATCGACTAATATACTATAAGATAAGAGAATTGCAAAAAATCTAGCGCTTTTGATGTCCGTCTAGGAAGCGATCTACACAATAACTGATGTAATTGGTGGTTTCTTGTTCGTTTTCTTCAATGGGAAGATTCATTAAAATTCGCCATTCTAAATTTCTCAAAATTCCAAAATAAAGTTGTGCCGAATACACTGGATTTTCGCAGACCAAAGTGCCTTTTTGATGCGCTTGAGCGAGTTCTTGAGAAATGGCAAATTGAATATGTTTAGGACCTTTTTCATGTAAATAAAGCGCCAAAGTGGGATTGACTTGAGACTGTTCAATCACCAAACGCATAAATGCAGCATTTTCGGGTTGCACAATATGCTTATTAAAATTAATTAAAGTATTGATTAAATAATTTCTTAAATCTGAATGTTCCGCATCGAAAGGAATGCAAATGTCGTTAAAAAATTGTTCACGCCGATAATCACAAATCGCAGTAAACAAACCTTCTTTATTACCAAAATATTTATAAATTGAGGCTTTGGAACCCCCTGCATGCTGCACGATATCATCCAAAGATACAGCATCATAACCTCGTTCAAGGAACAGTGTATTGGCACTCAATAAAAGTGCAAGACGGCGTTCAAGCCCTCGACGTGTGTGAGGTAAGTCACAGCCGTTCACTTCTACTGTTGCTTCGAGGTTTGCCATGGGATTCAGCATATTAAGTGAATATTGATAAAATTTAAGAACTTGAAATCAGTATAGCAAATTCATAGCCCGATTACTGTTTTGAAGGTGTATTTAATAATCTTCAGTCAAAGCCTAGATTTTTTATCCTTAAAAAAATGAATGAATATTCACTTTATATGACTAAAGTTTTAGAGCAAAAACACTAAATGGTCATTTCCGAATAATTATTTGCCGTTATACTCAGGATTCGAACAACGAAATAAATAACTGTGGAAAAGGATATGACAGAACAAATGTCTGCAGGTTTAAGATTTAGACAAGCATTAGAAAATGAAAAACCATTACAAATTATGGGAACAGTGAATGCTTATGCAGCCATGATGGCCAAGCAAGTCGGTTATAAAGCCATTTATCTATCGGGCGCTGGTGTTGCAAACTATTCATATGGTTTGCCTGATTTGGGTATGACCAGTTTGGATAATGTCTTAGAAGATGTTCGTCGTATTACTGAGCGCGTGGATACGCCATTATTGGTGGATATCGATACAGGTTGGGGAGGTGCATTTAATATTGCACGTACGATTAAACAAATGACTGCTGCGGGTGCTGCTGCTGTTCATATTGAAGACCAAGTAGCGCAAAAGCGTTGTGGTCATCGTCCGAATAAAGAAATTGTGACTCAGCAAGAAATGGTCGATCGTATTAAAGCAGCCGTAGATGCGAAAACAGACTCAAATTTCGTGGTCATGGCACGTACTGATGCACTGCAAAAAGAAGGGCTACAAGCCGTGATTGATCGTGCATGTGCTTGTGTAGAGGCGGGTGCAGATGCAATTTTTGCTGAGGCGATGACTGACATTACCATGTATCGCACTGTATGTGATGCGGTGGGTGTGCCGGTATTGGCAAATATTACTGAATTTGGTGATACGCCTTACTACACCGTGGACGAATTGGCAGAGCAGGGTTTAAGCATGGTGTTGTACCCATTGTCTGCAACCCGTGCGATGCAGAAAGCTGCGCTGGAAGTGATGCGCTCGGTACGTAAAGAAGGCACACAAGTGAATGTGCTCGATATTATGCAAGAACGAAAAGAACTGTATGAATTTTTAGATTATCACACTTTTGAAAACACCTTAGATAAACTGTTTAAGCAGGAGAATTAAAAAAATGGCTGAAGGAAAAGTACTCACGGGCGCAGGATTGCGCGGACAAGTTGCAGGCAAAACTGCACTGTCAACTGTAGGCAAAAGTGGTGCAGGTCTAACTTATCGTGGTTATGACGTACAAGACCTCGCTGAAAATTGTCAATTTGAAGAAGTGGCTTATTTGATTTTCTTTGGTGAATTGCCAACGTCTGAACAGCTAAACCAATATAAAGCCAAACTTAAATCTTTGCGTTCATTGCCACAGGCTTTGAAAGAGGTTTTAGAGCGTATACCTGCTGATTCGCACCCGATGGACGTGATGCGTACAGGGGTTTCTATGCTGGGTAATATCGAAACTGAGCAATCCTTTACAGACCAGCAAGATGTTGCAGATCGTATTTTGGCAACGTTACCTGCAATCATTTGCTATTGGTATCGTTTTAGTCATGATGGCGTACGCGTAGAAGAAAATACCGATGATGAGTCAATTGGTGCACAATTCTTGCATTTATTACGTGGTGAAAAGCCGAACGAGTTGCATGAACAAGTGATGAATGTGTCACTCATTCTGTACGCTGAACATGAATTTAATGCCTCTACCTTTACAGCGCGTGTATGTGCTTCAACCTTATCTGATATGCATTCATGTATTACCGGTGCAATTGGATCACTTCGTGGTCCACTGCATGGGGGTGCCAATGAAGCAGCAATGGAAATGATCGAGAATTGGACTTCACCTGAAGAAGCTGAGCGTGAAATGCTCGGTAAGCTTGAGCGTAAAGAAAAGATTATGGGCTTTGGTCATGCCATTTATAAAGATAATGATCCACGTAATGGCATCATTAAAATTTGGTCTGAAAAATTAGCCAAAGATGTGGGAGATACGGTGCTTTATCCAGTATCTGTTCGTTGTGAAGAAGTGATGTGGCGTGAGAAAAAATTATTCTGTAATGCAGACTTTTTCCATGCCTCGGCTTATCACTTTATGGGTATTCCAACCAAATTGTTTACGCCGATCTTTGTGATGTCACGTGTAACAGGTTGGGCGGCACATGTGATGGAACAGCGTGCAGACAACCGTATTATTCGCCCAAGTGCGGATTATACCGGTCCTGAACTGCGTAAAGTCGTGCCAATTGCAGAGCGTCAAGCGGCTTAATACTGAAGCGCCTAGATCCTTGTAATATTAAAGCGTCCAATGAATCTCATTGGGCGCTTTTTGCATATAAAAGGAAATATAAAGTGTTTTAAAATCTGATTCAAAATGAGTGAATATCGAAATCAAAATAAGGATAAATAACGTGAATTGTGAATGGGGTATCAACTGTCAGAGATGAAAATGAACTTGAACGTAATTTCAACAGAGCGTCAAGACGGTGCATTGATCAGGTTGATTGATATTCTGAATTTGATTCCAGACAATAACTATTCTTGGTCAATTTTAGAATATGAGGGTATTGGTGGGTTGGGAATTAATGATTTTAGTTTCGAGCAAGTCTGTCAATATGCTCAGTCAAATTCGCAAGGATTTATTCTTAATTTTAATGATTTAAAAGTTTTTGCCAGTACGCTTCATCAAACATTAGATTGTTTGATTGTGGCAAGTAAAGATACTAAGGATTTCTTATTGGATCGAGCACAGATTGAAAATTTTTATCATACACCGTACTTGATTGAGGTTTGGGATGGATATGAGTGGTTAATTGGGGCGCAAGAGGCTTTAAATATAGACGCTTTAGAGTAATTGCTATGTATGTGTTCTTTATCATCAATTTTTAGGCGACAGCTAAGCCTTAATGCAGGCTTTAGCTGTCAGTTGCTTTCAAAATTACTCTGCTAACGACACAATTTCTTCTTCATCGTCATCGGCTGTATCCATACCAAGTTCTTTCAGCTTACGGGTTAAGGTGTTACGTCCCCAACCGAGAAGCTCAGCGGCATGACGCTTACGACCACGGGTTTGCTGTAAAGCAGCATTGATTAA
Organism: Acinetobacter lanii; assembly: GCF_011578285.1. Taxonomy (NCBI): domain Bacteria; kingdom Pseudomonadati; phylum Pseudomonadota; class Gammaproteobacteria; order Moraxellales; family Moraxellaceae; genus Acinetobacter; species Acinetobacter lanii. The sequence goes on from NZ_CP049916.1 coordinate 1,524,090, forward strand.
AGTGCGCTCAAACATTGGAGTGGCAATATCAAGTAACTTCATTTCGCCATTTTTCAGCTTTTGTACCGCCCATTGTGATAATAATTCATCCCAATGTTGGATTAAAACACGATCAGGGTGTGCCGCTTGATTTGGATCATCTGATTTCGTAATTGGAATCTGTTTGAGTTCCGATGGTAAATCTTCAGGATAAACTTCACGCCCCGTGATCATGACTGTGAGCCAGCGACAGGTATTTTCCAGTTGACGCACGTTCCCTTGCCAAGGCAGTTGTTGCATGTATTCTACAGTTTCTGAACGTAAGATCTTTGGACTGACACCCAACTCTTTACCTGCACGGGCTAAGAAGTGTTGCGCCAACATTGGAATATCTTCAGAGCGATGCGCCAGTTTTGGAATGTGAATGCGAATCACATTTAAACGGTGATATAAATCCTCACGGAATCGACCATCATGCACCAATTTTTCCAAATCTTGATGCGTCGCAGCCACAATACGCACATCCACACGCACAGGAATATGACCGCCGACACGGTAGAATTCACCATCTGCCAATACACGTAGTAAACGTGTTTGGGTTTCAAAAGGCATATCGCCAATTTCATCGAGGAATAGCGTACCGCCATTGGCTTGCTCAAAACGACCTTGGCGTTGTGAGTTGGCACCCGTAAAAGCACCTTTCTCATGACCAAAAAGTTCAGTTTCAATTAAATCTTTTGGAATGGCTGCCATGTTTAACGCAATAAAGGGTTTGCTTCCACGTGGCGAATGACGATGCAGTGCATGTGCCACCAACTCTTTACCTGTGCCTGATTCACCATTAATCAGTACCGTAATATGAGACTGCGAAAGTCGTCCAATCGCACGGAACACTTCCTGCATCGCAGGAGATTCACCAATAATTTCAGTCGATTGAATCGGTTTAACGGACTTGGCAGATTCTTGTTGTTGTAATTTGTTGAGATGCATAATGGCACGATTCACTAGTGCCAATGCTTCATCAATATCAAAGGGTTTGGGTAGGTACTCAAACGCACCGGTTTGATAGCTCGACACAGCCGATTCTAAATCCGAATGTGCGGTCATAATAATAACAGGTAAATCAGGATAACTGGTTTTGACCTTAGCTAGAAAGGTTAAACCATCAATCCCAGGCATACGAATATCGGTCAGAATCACATCGGGTGTGTCTTCTGCCAATTGATCAAGCGCAGACTGTGCTTCTTCAAAGCTGGTGACATCGAAACCTTCTTCTTTAAAGGTTTTTTCCAGCACCCAGCGCATGGCGCGATCATCATCAATTACCCAAATTTTATTTCGCGACATGGTTTAACTCCCAAGGTATATAAAGGCTAAATACAGTTTTTCCGGGAACCGATTGGCATTCAATCATTCCGTTATGTTGATGCATAATATTTTGAGCAATACTTAAGCCAAGGCCTGTTCCTTTTGCTCGTCCGGTAACAAGTGGATAAAATACAGACTCTAAAATGTCTTCTGGAACACCAGGTCCATTGTCTGCAATATCAATACGAATCGCAGAACGATGCAAAACACCGTTAATGGTAACAAGACGTTGGATGCGTGTTCTTAAGCTGAGTTCAGGTTGTTCTTCTTCAAAGAATTCTTTATTTTCAGTCATGGCTTGTACAGCATTCACGCTAATATTGAGCATGACTTGAATCAGTTGATCACGATCTGCCATGACTTCAGGCAGTGACAAATCATAGTCACGGGTGATTTTAATTTTTTTCTTGGTTTGATTGACGATTAAAGCGCGTACACGTTCTAAAGGTTCATGCACATTGACCCATTCATAACTTGGTAGTTGCCGTGAACCGAGCATTGTATCAGCTAAATTTCTCAGCCGATCTACTTCACTGATAATGATGTTGGTAAATTCAGCATATTGCGGGTCATTTAAGCTGCGTGCTAATAATTGCGTTGCGCCACGAATCCCCCCGAGTGGATTTTTAATCTCATGCGCTACACCACGAATCAGTTGGCGTGCCACTTGGTGCTGCTGAATCAGATTTTCTTCTTTAGATATTTTCAACATTCGATCAATCGGATTGAGTTCGATCAGCAGTAAAGGGTGGTAAGGTTTGCCCGCATTTAATCGAACGACACTATAGTCAACGTGTACATCTTTAAAGTTCACAATAATTGTGGCTTCACGTCGTGTATAGGCTTGACCTGTATTTACGGTATTGGTCAGCGCATCTGCGGTATCAAAACTGTCACCCGGAGACTGTAAAATGTTAAGCACCGGTTGTCCCATAGCGCGAAGTAAACTGATATCAAACAGCGTTTCGCATGATGAGTTTAAGTAAAAGATATTTAAATTACGGTCGACCAATAAAATGGCGGTAGACAAGTTGTCTACCAGCAAGCGATAGTCAATCGGAGGTTGTTGATCCATTAGCTTAACAATCCTGTATTAAAATAGCGCAATGGCATCTATATCTCATTCTAAAATTGCTCATTAAAAGGGATTTATTGATATAAAGCGTCCCTAAATAAAGCAAGATGCACGCCAACTTTGTTAAGACATCTCATTTTATTTGGCAATTGCTTTTTAAATATGAAAAAAGTGCTGCTTGTCTTCTATATATAGGAAGAATATTCCGGATGTAAAGTAAATATGCATTAAAATGGTGCATTAAATAATTTTGATAATTTAACTGGATATATTTTGGTGCGTTATACAATAGGCAAGCCTAGCACCTGTATTTATGGAGCGAAAAGTCATACAATACGCCGATTATAGTGGAGTGCAGATTCATGAAATCCCCCAAAGTCGGTTTTGTTTCTTTAGGTTGTCCTAAGGCGTTGGTCGATTCCGAACGAATTTTAACTCAGTTGAAGACTGAAGGTTATGATGTAGCGTCTGATTATGACGGTGCTGATTTAGTTGTTGTAAATACCTGTGGTTTTATTGAATCTGCGGTACAAGAATCTCTTGATGCGATTGGCGAAGCCATGAGCGCAAACGGCCGTGTTATTGTGACGGGCTGTCTCGGTAAAGATGAAGATAAAATTCGTGAAATGCACCCGAATGTCCTGAAAGTGACAGGTGCAGCAGCGTATGAAGAAGTGATGGATGCGGTTCATCAATATGTGCCTGAACCGCCAAAACACAATCCATTTATTGATCTCGTGCCTGAACAAGGCATTCGTTTAACGCCGAAACATTATGCTTATTTAAAAATTTCAGAAGGCTGTAACCACCGTTGCACATTCTGCATTATTCCAAGTATGCGTGGTGATTTAGTTTCTCGTCCTGTAGGTTCAGTACTCACCGAAGCACAAGCTTTGAAAAAAGCCGGTGTGAAAGAAGTTTTAGTCATCTCCCAAGATACTTCTGCTTATGGTGTGGACACTAAATACAAGCTTGATTTCTGGAATGGTCAGCCGGTTAAGACCAAGTTCTATGACATGTGTGAAGCATTGGGTCAATTGGGTATTTGGGTGCGTTTGCACTATGTGTATCCATACCCACACGTGGATGCAGTCATTGATTTGATGGCACAAGGTAAAATTTTACCTTATTTGGATATTCCGTTCCAACATGCCAGCCCACGCATCTTAAAATTGATGAAACGTCCTGCGCACAGTGAAAATACATTGGAGCGTTTAAAAGTTTGGCGTGAAAAATGTCCAGATTTGGTTCTTCGTTCAACTTTCGTTGTGGGTTTCCCGGGCGAAACTGAAGAAGACTTCCAAATGTTATTGGATTGGTTGCAAGAAGCACAGCTTGACCGTGTAGGGTGCTTCACTTACTCACCGGTTGAGGGTGCTACGGCAAATGATTTGCCTGATCATGTCCCTGAAGAAATTAAGCAAGAGCGTTATGAACGTTTTATGCAAGTTCAGCAAGCGATTTCTGCAGCCAAACTTCAAAAACGTATCGGTCAAACCATGACTGTGTTGGTTGATGATTTGGATGAAGAATTCCCAGTTGCGATTGCGCGTTCATATGCCGATGCCCCAGAAATTGATGGTAACGTGTTTGTAGAAGACATCGACAAGAGTTTAATTAAATCAGGCGATTTGCTTGAAGTTGAAATTACTGATGCAGATGAGTATGACTTATTTGCCAAGTTGATTTCGATTAAATCAGCGTGATGGGTCGCTGATTAAAGTCGCTCAATTAAATAAGTAAAACGTATTGAAGAAATGACGTCATTGGAGTTAAAGATGCTAGATTCAAAAAAACCACGCTTTGGGCGTATCTTGTTGAAGTTGTCTGGTGAAGCGCTTGCAGGAAATAAAGACATGGGTATTGATGCTCAAGTCTTAGACCAAATGTCTTTATCGATTGCGCACTTGGTCGGTTTGGGTGTGCAAGTGGGTATCGTCGTTGGTGGAGGTAACTTATACCGTGGTAGCCAACTTCAAAAAGACGGTCTCGTAGGACGTGTGACTGGCGACCAAATGGGGATGCTAGCAACTGTCATGAACGGTTTGGCTTTGCGTGATGCTTTGGTGCGCCGTAACATCAAAACGCGTTTAATGTCAGCACTTTCGATTGGTACTGTGGTTGAATCTTATTCTAGCCGTGATGCAATTCGTCATTTGAACAATGGTGAAGTGTGTGTATTTGTTGCAGGAACAGGTAATCCATTCTTTACAACTGATACTGCCGCTTGCCTACGTGGTATTGAAATTGAAGCGAACTTAATCTTAAAAGCGACCAAGGTTGATGGTGTCTACAATAAAGATCCAAGCAAATATGAAGATGCTGTTAAGTATGATACTTTGACTTTTGATCAAGTACTTGATGAAAAGTTAGGTGTCATGGATTTAACCGCGATTTGCTTATGTCGTGACCATCATGTGCCATTACAAGTATTTGATATGAATAAATCAGGTGCTTTACTGTCTGTGGTAATGGGTGAAAAAGAAGGGACTCACGTTACAAACTAATGTACGTGGGTGCTAAAGCTCTTTATACTAGCCGCAAATTGAATTCAACACTTTAAATAAATTAAGTAAGGAAGATCATATGATTAACGATCTTAAAAAAGACAGCGAAGAACGTATGAACAAGACGCTTGAGTCTATGGAACATGGTTTCGCAAAAGTACGTACTGGCCGTGCGCACCCATCAATTTTAAATGGTGTGATGGTTCCTTACTATGGTTCAGATGTACCATTAAACCAAGTAGCAAACGTGGGTGTTGAAGACTCACGTACTCTAGTTGTTCAACCGTTTGAACGCACCATGGTGTCTGCAATTGATAAAGCGATCCGTGAAGCTGATTTGGGTCTAAACCCAATCACTGCGGATGCGATTCGTGTGCCAATGCCAGCATTGACTGAAGAAACACGTAAAGACATGCAGAAAGTTGCACGTTCTGAAGCTGAAAATGCCAAAGTTGCGATCCGTAACATCCGTCGTGATGTATTGGGTGATATCAAAGCATTGTTGAAAGAAAAAGAGATTTCTGAAGATGATGAACGTCGTGCAGGCGATGACATTCAAAAAATCACCGATAAATTCGTTGCTGAAATTGACAAGCGTCTTGCTGCAAAAGAAGCTGAATTGATGAAGGTATAATCTACAGAATGACCATTTCTGAAGATCAATCCATTCCTCAACATGTTGCCATCATTATGGATGGCAACAATCGTTTTGCCAAAAAGAAACAAATGCAAAAGGGTGATGGACACCGTGAAGGGAAAAACGTCCTTGACCCGATTGTAGAACACTGTCGTAAAGTTGGGGTGAAAGCCTTAACCGTTTATGCCTTTTCAAGTGAAAACTGGAATCGTCCACAGTATGAAGTGGATTTACTCATGGCGTTGTTGGAAGAAACCATCCATGAGCAAATTCCTCGAATGATTAAGTTCGAAATTTCACTGCGTTTTATCGGGGATCGTAGTCGTTTATCGCCTAAGCTTCGTGCACTCATGTTGCATGCTGAGGAATTGACTGCTAAGTTTACCCATATGACGCTGACCATTGCTGTGAGTTATGGTGGCATGTGGGATATTTCCCAAGCTGCTCAAACACTTGCGCAGATGGTCAAAGATGAAAAGCTTGAAGTAGAGCAGATCACACCTAGTGTATTTAGTCAGCATGTGAGCTTGGGTGATTTAGCCCCTGTCGATCTGATGATTCGCACCGGTGGTGATTATCGAATTTCGAATTTTTTATTGTGGCAAGCGGCGTACGCAGAGTTTTATTTTACGCAAACCTTGTGGCCTGAATTTACCATTCAAGAACTTGATCATGCCTTCGATGTATTTCGAGGTCGTGAACGACGTTTTGGTAAAACTTCAGAGCAAATTCAACAAGAGAAAACAGAGAACGAATAATGTTAGAGCGGATAATTACCGCCTTGGTTTTGGTCGCTGTTGTACTGAGCTGCATGTTTGGTACAACATCATCTTATCCAATGTTGGTGTTAATGATTGTCGCTGCAGGGGGAGCAGGCTATGAGTGGTTTAAACTCATGCCACATCAATCTGTTTCAGTGAGTAAAATCAAAGCAGGATGCTTTGGCGTTTTAACTGCTGTCTTTTCTGGGCTTGCGCTGTATTTTAATGATCTTGCACTGATTCTGTGGAGTGCATCGATCATCACCTGGATCATTAGTTTATTTTGGGTGAAAAGTTATCCAGCTTATGATGGTTGGTATAACCCAAGTCTGAATATTATTGGTTTGGTGCTCATTAGTGCTGCAGTGACTGCGATCTTTGATGTTTGGTCAAGTTCACCGTGGTGGTTAATGTATCTGTTCCTGTTGGTATGGGGTGCGGACAGTGGTGCTTATTTTGTTGGGCGAAAATTCGGTCAGCGTAAACTTGCCCCCGAGGTGAGTCCAAACAAATCCATTGAAGGTTTGATCGGTGGAATTGTTACCGTTGCGATCGTGATTGTGTGCGTGCAATCGCTGTATTTAAACCTTTCATTAACACAACATATTCTTTTCCTAATTTTATCTATCATTACTGTATTTAGTTCTGTGCTTGGTGACCTGTTTGAATCGATGATCAAGCGTCGTGCAGGCATTAAAGACTCTGGTCGTATTTTACCGGGTCATGGTGGTGTGTTAGATCGAATTGACTCATTACTTGCTGCCGCGCCAATTTTCGCAGCAGGAATGTATGTTTTAAAACTTATTGGTGTAGATTTATAGATGTCTCAATCTGTTTGTATATTAGGTGTTACAGGTTCAATTGGTCAAAGTACCTTAAAAATTTTAGATCAACATCCCGACAAATACTCAGTCTTTGCGGTCACGGCTTATAGTCGTATCGATGCATTGAGTGAAATATGCAAACAGTATCGACCGAAAATCGCTGTGGTTCCTGCACATAAAGTGGATGAGCTTCAGAGCGTTTTTAAACAAAAAAATATTCAAGGCGTTGAGATCTTATCTGGTGAAGCAGGCTTAATTGCTGTTGCAGAGCATTCAGAAGTCGATGTCGTGATGGCAGCGATTGTGGGGGCTGCAGGTCTGTTGCCGACTTTGGCAGCAGTGAAAGCGGGTAAGCGGGTATTACTTGCCAACAAAGAAGCCTTAGTGATGTCGGGTGACATCATGATGCAAGCCGCTAAAGATCATCATGCTTTATTGCTTCCGGTAGATTCTGAGCACAACGCTATTTTCCAATGCTTACCGCAAAATTATTTCCAAATCGAAACTCATAAAGAACCTCAACTCGGGGTTAAGCAAATTTTGCTGACGGCTTCGGGTGGCCCATTTTTAAATCATACGCTTGAACAGCTGAAGGAGGTTACACCTGCTCAGGCGTGTAAGCATCCGAATTGGTCCATGGGGCAAAAGATTTCGGTCGATTCTGCAACCTTGATGAACAAAGGCTTGGAGTTAATCGAAGCGTGCCATTTATTTTCAATTAAAGAACATTTTGTTACAGTCGTGGTTCATCCACAAAGTATCATTCACTCTATGGTTCAATATGTAGATGGTTCAACTTTGGCTCAAATGGGTAATCCCGATATGTGTACACCCATTGCTCATGCATTGGCATGGCCTGAGCGATTGACCACACATGTTCCACCGCTTGATTTGTTCACTCATTCTCAACTCGATTTCACAGCGCCTGATATTACTCGTTTTCCAGCTTTAAAGTTGGCGCGTCAAGCAATGCAAGTAGGTGGTTTGGCGCCTGCGATTTTAAATGCAGCCAATGAAGTGGCTGTCGCTGCATTCTTAAAACAGCAAATTGGCTTTTTAAATATTCCAGAAGTAGTTGAACATACGTTAAATCAAATAGATAATGCTTCTGCAGAGGCATTGGATGTCATTCTGAACATTGATCAGCAAGCACGACAAGTGGCCACGCAACGTATAACACAACTAAGTAGGTAAGCATGAGTGTTCTTTTTATTATTGTTGCTGCGATCCTGCTCTTAGGGCCACTCATTGCAATACATGAGTTTGGTCACTATTGGGTGGCACGTAAATTAGGTGTAAAGGTCTTGGTATATTCCATTGGCTTTGGCCCAACAATTTTAAAATGGACCTCTAAAAAATCCGGTATTCAATATCAGCTTTCCGTATTACCATTGGGTGGTTATGTCAAAATGCTCGATGAGCGTGAAGGCAATGTGAGCGTTGAGGATTTGCCTTATGCATTCAACCGTCAGTCACCTCTAAAGCGTATTGCAATTGTCGCTGCGGGGCCTGTGATCAACCTGATTTTTGCAGTATTATTGTTTTGGGTTTTAGCATTACCGGCACAGGAACAGTTGAATACTCGCGTTGGCAAGGTGATGGAAAACACGCCTGCGGCGGCTGTGCACATGCAAACTGGCGATAAGATTGTGAGTGTAGATGGGACCTCGACACCGAATTGGGAAAAGCTCAACTATGCGTTGGTTGATCGTGTCGGTGAGACGGGGCATATTCGAATCCAAGCTGATCGTAATGGTCAGCTGCAAACATTCCAATTACCCATTGAAAATTTCTTAAAAGATCAAAGCCAATCCGCTTTAGATGTATTGGGCTTTTTACCGTATCGTCCGCATATTTCAGCTGTAGTCGATCAGCTGAGTGCTGATGGTGCTGCGATTCGTCAAGGCATGAAGCCGGGTGATCAAATTATTGCCATTGATGGTAAAGCGGTTAAAGATTGGTTTGATGTCGTTGATATTGTTCAGCATTCACCTGAGAAGTTGCTTGCCATTGATGTATTACGTCAGGGTCAAATGGTTCAATTAAAAGTGATGCCACAAGCCAAGCGTGACAATATGGGTAACACCACGGGTATGCTCGGTGTTCAGGCAAAAACCGCTCAAATCACTATTCCAGACCAGTATAAACAAACGATTCAATATAATCCTGCTGAAGCATTCGTGGTTGCAGTTGAAAAAACAACAAACTTATCAGCCATGATTTTAAACTCGATTACCAAGATGGTTCGTGGTTTAATCGGGCTAGATAACTTATCAGGCCCTATTACCATTGCAAAAGTGGCGGGTCAAAGTGCTGAAATGGGCTGGCAAACCTTTATTTCCTTTATGGCATTGATGAGTGTGAGTTTGGGGATCTTGAATTTATTGCCTATTCCGATGTTGGATGGTGGGCATTTGGTCTACTACATTATTGAATTGATTCGTGGTAAACCTGTTTCTGAACAAATACAATTAGTTGGAATAAAAATTGGTATGGTGTTGCTGGGAAGTATGATGTTCCTTGCAATATTCAATGATTTTATGCGTTTATAAAAACGCCTAGATGGATAATTAACTTACTGGAAAACAATAGGCATGCAGCACAAACATTTATTTATGCCGTTGGCACTCGTTAGCGCAATGGCGGCAGTACAACAAGTATATGCAGCAGACGAGTTTATCGCACGGGACGTGCGTGTAGAGGGTTTGGTGCGTTTATCGCAAGCCAATGTACTTGCGATGTTACCGATTAATAGCGGTTCACGTATCAACGATCCTGTCATCGCAGATTCGATTCGTGCTTTGTATGCCTCAAATGCTTTTGATGATATTCAAGCCTCTCAAGAAGGTGATACTTTAGTTTTTAAAGTGGTCGAACGCCCGATTATTTCTAAGGTTAATCTTAAGGGTAATAAACTGATTCCTAAAGAAGCTTTGGAAGAAGGCTTAAAGAAAATGGGCTTGGCTGAAGGTGAAGTCCTGACCAAAGCATCATTACAAACATTGGAAACTGAACTTGAACAGCAGTATGTTCAGCAAGGTCGTTACGATGCGGATGTGACGGTCGATACTGTGGCACGTCCCAATAACCGTGTTGAAGTCAATGTCAACTTCAATGAAGGTAAATCGGCAAAAGTTTTTGATATCAATATCATTGGTAATACTGTTTTTAAAGATGATGATATCAAGCAAGCATTTGCGCTGAAAGAAAGTGGTTGGATGTCAGTTGTATCACGTAATGACCGTTATGCACGTGAAAAAATGGCAGCGAGCCTCGAGTCTTTACGTGCACTTTACTTAAATAAAGGCTATATCAACTTTGATGTTAACAGCTCAAATTTGAATATTAGCGAAGACAAGAAAAAAATCTTTATTGAAGTATCGGTTAAAGAAGGTGATCAATTTAAATTTGCAGAGTCTAAATTCTTAGGTGATGCATTGTATAAAACTGAAGACTTAGAAGCACTGAAACTGTATAAAGATGGTGATGTGTATTCTCAAGAAAAAGTGAATGCGGTTAAGCAGCTTTTATTGAGAAAATACGGTAATGCTGGTTATTACTATGCTGAAGTCAATGTGGTTCCTGAAATCAATAATGAGAATAATACGGTTGATTTAAATTACTACATCAATCCAGGTCAGCAAGTGACTGTGCGTCGTATTAACTTCTCAGGAAATACCAAAACGGCTGATGAAGTACTTCGTCGTGAAATGCGCCAAATGGAAGGTGCATTGGCAAGTAATGAAAAAATTGAGTTGTCTAAAATACGTTTAGAGCGTACGGGATTCTTCAGTAAAGTAGATGTAAAACATGTTCGAGTACCGGGTACGTTGGATCAGGTTGACTTAAATATAGATGTTGAAGAACAGCATTCAGGTACCAGTACGCTTGCTGTTGGTTATTCTCAAAATGGTGGTATTACTTTCCAAGCAGGTTTAAGCCAAACCAATTTCTTAGGGACAGGGAACCGAGTTTCATTTGATTTATCCCGTTCAGAAACGCAAGATTATTATAACCTCAGTGTCACTGACCCGTACTTCACCATTGATGGGGTCAGCCGCGGATATAACTTGTATTACCGTAAAACAAAGCTTGACGAGGATTACAACGTCAATGACTATGTGACGGATAGTTTTGGTGGGGGCTTAACCTTTGGTTATCCAATTGATGAAAACCAAAGCATCAGTGCAGGCTTGAATGTTGATAATACTAAAGTGACTACTGGTCCTTATGTTTCAACCTATATTCGTGATTACCTGACTTCTCATGGTGGTAAATCGATTCATGATTCTAAATATTGTATAGGTAATGAAACTTTAAATGAAATCACTAATACACTTGAGTGTTTGGATGCTGATGGTAAAAATATCGGATATTCGACTTTGGGTGATCAGTATGAAGGCGAATTTTTCACTTACAGCTTAAATTTGGGTTGGTCGTATAACACTTTAAACCGTCCTATGTTTCCAACAGCAGGTATGGCACACCGTATTAATGCCGAAATTGCATTGCCAGGCAGTGATGTTGAATATCAAAAAATCACCTACGATGCTCAAGCGTTATTCCCGATAGGTAAAGATTTTGTGATTCGCGGTTATGGTAAGTTGGGTTACGGTAATGATTTACCTTTCTATAAAAACTACTATGCTGGTGGCTATGGTTCAGTCCGTGGTTTTGATAATAATACTCTAGGTCCACGTTATAACAGTGTGACTTCAGAAAATGCAGGCAAGACTGATGATTATCGTTATCAAGAAGAAGTCGGTGGTAATGCATTGGTGCAATTTGGTGCTGAATTGGTATTACCCGTACCATTCAAAGGCGATTGGGCGCGTCAAGTCCGTCCTGTGATCTTTGCTGAGGGTGGTCAGGTCTTTGATACTCAATGTGATGTCTCTAAAGTAGACTCAGAGCGTCAGAAGTGTAAGGATGACTTTGGTTTCTCGGGCGAAAATATGCGTTATAGCGTCGGTGTGGGCTTTACCTGGATTACCATGATTGGTCCTTTATCGCTGAGCTATGCTTACCCGATCAATGATAAACCGGGTGATGAAACCAAAAATATTCAGTTTGAAATCGGTCGTACCTTCTAAGTACGATCGCTTAATTAATGTTTAAAAGATGGATGATATAAAGTTGAAGACTAAAATTGCTTTTGCATTGCTGGGAATGGGTTTAACAGGTTTAGTTCATGCGGCAGGCTATGGTTTTGTCGATTTGGAAAAAGTAGTTGAAGGGAGTACTTACCTCAAGCAACAAAATTCAAGTCTAGAACTTGCGATTAAACCGCAAACCACCAAGCTCGAACAAATTGGTAAAGAAATTGAAGCATTGCAAAAAAGTGCTCAAACCAAGGGTGCTAATGTTCAACAAATCAATACCCAATACCAAGCAAAAATGACTGAATTTCAAACGATTCAACAAAGTGTTCAATCACGTGTGCAATCGACGATTCAAAGTACAAACAAAATTTTTGATGGTCGTGTGAAGCAAGTTGCTGAACAATTGCGTCAAGAAGGAAGTTTGGATATGGTTTTGAATAAAAATGCTGCTTTAGCATTTGACTCTAAATACGATTTAACTGCTAAAATGATTCAAAAGGTTAATGCAATCAAATAAGCAATGAAATCCAAACAGATTCAACTCGATGAATTGGCTCAGCTTGTTCAAGGTGAGCCAATTGGTCAAAACCATCTACTTTTAGATGGTCTCGCAAGTTTACCTCAAGCAAAAGCGCATCAAATTGCGTTTGTAAATGGGGATAAACATATCGAAGATGCACAAGCCTCACAAGCAGGTGCACTGATTGTCACTGCTGCTATGCGTGAGCATCTGAGCAACCATCAAAATTTTATTATTGTTGATAATCCGTATTTGGCCTTTGCGATTCTAACCCATGTGTTTGAGTCTAAAGTCACTCAGCGCGGGATTGAATCGACAGCTCAAATTGATCCTTCCGCTTTGATCGCTGATGATGTCTACATTGGGCATTACGTGGTGATTGGTAAGAATGTAGTGATCGGTGCCAATACCGTGATTCAGTCTCAAACCAAAATTGATGATCATGTCGAAATTGGCAAAGACTGCTTTATTGATTCTCACGTCACCATTACCGGTGAAGCTAAAATTGCTGATCGTGTGCGTATTCATGCCAATACTGTGGTGGGTGGCGAAGGTTTCGGCTTTGCACCATATCAGGGTAAGTGGAATCGCATTGCACAATTGGGTTCGGTTCGCATTGGCCATGATGTTCGGATCGGTTCAAATTGTAGTATTGACCGTGGGGCACTGGACGACACGATTTTAGAAAATGGCGTCATTATTGATAACCTTGTGCAAATCGCCCATAACGTTCGTGTCGGTGAAAATACTGCCATCGCAGCGAAGTGTGGTATTGCGGGTAGTACCACGATTGGCAAAAACTGTATCCTTGCAGGCGCATGCGGTGTGTCAGGACATATCTCTATCACAGATAATGTGACACTTACCGGAATGTCAATGGTCACAGGTAATATTTTAGAGCCTGGCACCTATTCTTCAGGCATGGGTTTGCTTGAAAATTCGAAATGGAAACGCACGGTTGTGCGTCTAAGACAATTAGCAGATGTGCCATTGACCAAGCTGGTGAAACAAATAGATCATATGCAGGCTCAAATTGAGTCAATTGAATCAACTTTAAAATTGCGTAAATGAATATGACTGAGTCTACAACACTACCTTTCGCGGTACCTGAATTACCTATGCAGATTGAACAGATTCGTGAATATCTTCCGCATCGTTATCCTTTCTTATTGGTAGATCGTGTCACTGAAGTTTCTGAACATGGCATTGTCGGCTACAAGAACGTTTCTATCAATGAAGAATATATGCAAGGACACTTTCCGGGTTACCCGATTATGCCGGGCGTTTTAATTGTTGAAGCAATGGCGCAAATTTCTGGTATTTTGGGTTTTATCATGAATGATGAGAAACCAACACCAGGCTCATTGTTTTTGTTTGCCGGTGCGGAAAAGGTTCGATTTAAAAAACAAGTCGTTCCGGGCGACCAACTCGTGCTAAAATCTGAACTTGTAATGCAAAAACGCGGGATCTACAAATATCTTTGTAGTGCAAGTGTTGATGGTATTACGGCAGCAACCGCTGAAATTATCATTTCTCACCAGAAATTAGAGCAGGCATGAGTAACAACGAATTCATTCATTCTACTGCAATCATTGATTCCTCAGCAGTCATTGCTTCAGATGTAAAAATTGGTCCTTATTGTATTATTGGACCTCACGTCACAATTGGTGCGGGTACAGTGCTGCATTCTCATGTCGTGATTGGTGGCTATACGCGTATTGGTAAAGACAATGAAATCTTTCAGTTCGCAAGTGTCGGCGAAGTTTGCCAAGATCTTAAATATGCGGGTGAAGAAACCTGGCTTGAGATTGGTGACAACAATAAAATTCGTGAACATTCTAGCTTGCATCGTGGCACGGTTCAGGATCAATCGCTAACTAAAGTGGGAAGCCATAACCTGTTGATGGTGAATACCCATATTGCGCATGACTGTGTCATTGGTGATCATAATATTTTTGCCAATAATGTGGGTGTTGCAGGTCATGTCCATGTGGGTGATTATGTTGTGGTTGGTGGTAACTCAGGGATTCACCAATTCTGTAAGATTGATTCTTATAGCATGATTGGTGGGGCATCACTCATTCTGAAAGATGTTCCTGCTTATGTAATGGTATCAGGTAACCCTGCACATGCATTTGGTTTGAATGTTGAAGGTATGCGTCGTAAGGGTTGGTCTAAAAATGTGATCGTGGGTTTACGTGAGGCATTTAAACTGATTTATAAATCAGGTTTAACCACTGAACAGGCGATTGAAAAAATCCAACAGGATATTTTAACTGAAGTACCTGAAGCACAACGTTTAATTGATTCTTTACAAGCGTCTAAGCGTGGTATTGTACGTTAAGTCATCAGATTCAATGTTGAAATGCTAACAGGCATATAAAAAAGACATCCGAGGATGTCTTTTTTTTATATCTCAAGCAAGCAATTTGAATGGATTAACCTTGTTTGAAGTATCCCGCTTCTTCAGACTGTGGATAGCTGCTCAACAATTTTTTTTTATAGACTTCGGCAGATTGGGTGTTTTTATTGACATCCTTAGCAATGCTATACAGTTGATAGAGTGAACGTGGTGCTTTGGCTGAATCAGGATATTTGGCTGCTACGGTTTCATAATTCTTTTTAGCTTCAGTGTAATTCGGTGGCTCAATGGCTAGATTAAACTCAGCCAACCAGAAGTAGGCATTTCCGGTATAGACACTGTTAGGATTATTTTTTATAAAGTTTTGCATCGGTGCGATGGCTTTCTTGGCGCCGCCTTGTTTGTAGGCATCCAGAGCAATGGTATAAGCCGCCTTGTCTAATTCGGCTTGATTGCTTGAAACTGCATTGGTCGAGCTAGGATTGCTTGCTGTAGTCGTTTCTGGGCTCAGGTTTGAGGCAGCCGTTTTAGTGGGCTCTGTTGCTGTATTTGTACCAGCTTCACCTTCCGCTTGTGGTTCTTCTTCGCTAGGATCAATCTTTTGTTGAAGAAGCTCTAAGCGTTGATCGAGGTCGGTATAGCGGTTAGTGAGTTCTTTGTTGAGTTGGTCAATTTGGTAGTCTTGTTCTTCGATTTTGCCACGTAACTCACGCAGTTGATTTTCTAAGCGTTGATTTTGTTGCAATAAATCCCAATTCATATTGCTTGAAATCGCTGCTGAATTTGCACCTGCTGCGCTGATATTGGCTGGATTTGTATTTGAGCTATTACCACTCAGGCGATTCGATTCAATGGGTACAGCGAACACCTGTGTAGAGCTGAGCAGGGCAAGGGTGATAAGGCTATGCTTGTTGAGCATGATCATATATCCAAATTAACACGATGGAAAATCTAATCCGTACAGAGGGACTTAGATTCTGCATAAAATAAAAAAACTGACTCCATTTAAAACGGCATAGGCTTGAATTGCAATATGTATTTACAATCTTGTTATACAAAGATTTAAAGTGAAGATTCACATAGTTTAGCGATTAATTTTCGCTTTTTAATACAGATCGAATGTTAAATAATCAAACGAATGAAAGACTTGTATAAAATCAGAAAAGTTACTTGCATCATTAAAAAAAATCTCTATACTCTCACCTTGTAATGGTAGCCCCGCTGGTGGCTTCGCAATTGTACTCTATGAACCCCGCCAGGACCGGAAGGTAGCAACGGTAATAGAACTATGATGTGCCGAAGTTTTGCTAGTGGGGTTGCCACCAGTTTTTAAAATAATAATATAATCGCTTTTAGCATCTCATTTATTTTCTCTCTTATTTCTAGTTCGGTCTTAAATTCATTTCTTTATATCGCTACTACATTCATTACTGATTTATGATTCGGTATTCATCTAGGTGGCCTATTCATCTATGCTGTGAAGAATACTTTGATTTACATGTAAGGCGTTGGGTGTAGAAAAGTGAATCTTTCAAAGCCTATATTTGGCTAAAAACAATAGATCATTTTTCATTTAACATCTTACAGTTTAGATATTTAGATCAGTTTAAATAAAAATTTAAAATCACCAATCTTCATCCTCAGGTTTTTTCCGAATGGCTTTCATAATCGCATCCATCTCAAAACCCCGATATTGCAAAAAGCGTATTTGCTTGGCTTTGAGTTTGGGATCAGTTGCAACCTCAATACCATATTTTTTTACTTTTAATTGATAGGCTTGTTCATACCAATCAATGTCTTGCATGTCATTCTGAGCAAGCGCTTTATCAATTTTTTTGGCATTCAGGGCAAGTTTGATTCGATTTGGACCTTTGCCTTTACGAATTTGACTACGCACCACCATTTCAGCAACACGTTGGTCACTTTGGTAATTTTCTCGTGCAAGCTCTTCGACTAGTTCAAGCACCTCATCCCGGTGTTCTGCATAGAGTGCTAATTTTTCAATCAGATCTTGTTTGGAGTATTCCTTGCGGGTGAGTACTGCAAAAGCGTAAGAGCGTAGGCGAGTGCCCGTGAGTCCTGGTCTGTGCTTTTTTGCTTGATCATCCTCAGATGCTTCTAAATGATCTGCATTTACTTCACCTGAATGTGCGTGACGATACAAAGCATTAGGCTTTACTTTTTGAGTATATGAACGATCATGATTAAAAATCAGCGAATCTTGTGCTTGTAATGATGGCTGAGATTCACTTGATGAACAATCCTCACCAAATTGACGTTTCAACGCCTCATAATCTATGAATTTCGGGAATTTAGCTTCAGACATTGTTTTAGACACACCCAGTATTAAAAAACGCCCCGTAGGGCGTTTATAGTTTAAATCGAATCATTTAAAGCTGCATGACTTAAACATCAAGTAAATCAACTTCTTCATCTTTTTCGTCAGCAGGTGCTGGATTTGCAGTCACCAATAACTGTTCGCGAATCATGCGTTCAAGGTCTTTGGCCAATTCAGGGTGTTCTTCCAAGTGACGGATCACGTTGTTTTTACCTTGACCAATTTTGCTGCCTTGGTATGAGTACCAAGCACCTGCTTTTTGCACCAATTCTTGAGAAACAGCGAGGTCAACCAATTCGCCTAAATGATTTACGCCTTTACCGTAAAGAATTTGGAAAATCGCTTCGCGGAATGGAGGTGCCATTTTGTTCTTCACAACTTTAACCCGTGTTTCAGAACCGACGATTTCATCACCTTCTTTGACTTGACCGATACGGCGGATATCCAGACGTACAGAAGCGTAGAATTTGAGTGCATTACCACCGGTTGTGGTTTCTGGGCTACCAAACATTACACCAATCTTCATACGGATTTGGTTAATGAAGATCACCATACAGTTTGAGCGTTTTGCATTACCGGTGATTTTACGTAAAGCTTGGCTCATCAAACGGGCTTGTAGACCCATGTGTGAGTCACCCATTTCGCCTTCAATTTCGGCTTTTGGGGTTAGTGCTGCCACGGAATCGACCACGATCATGTCCACAGCACCTGAACGTACCAGCATGTCCGCAATTTCGAGGGCTTGTTCACCATGGTCAGGTTGAGACACCAAAAGATTGTCAATATCTACACCCAATTTGCGTGCATATTGAGGATCTAAAGCATGTTCAGCATCGATAAAGGCACAAGTCCCCCCGCCTTTTTGACATTCAGCAATCGCTTGTAGTGTCATTGTGGTTTTACCTGAAGATTCAGGACCATAAATTTCACAGATACGACCTTTAGGTAGGCCACCTATACCGAGTGCTATATCAAGCATTAAAGAGCCAGTTGATACGGCTTCAACCGCTTGTACCGTGTTGTCACCTAAACGCATCACTGAATTTTTACCAAATTGTTTTTCAATTTGGCTTAATGCAGCATTCAGTGCTTTGCTTTTGTTCTCATCCATCTCGTAACCTCAAAAACGATGTAATATCACTAATAACTTAAGTGGATGTCTTGAATTAAGTCTCATGTCCACGGGGCTTATAGTGACAGAAAAAGGGCTTTGGTTCTATGTTTCTAGTCAGTGTAACGACATATATTGTCGCGCGATTTAGTCATCATCATAAGACCATTGTTGATCAAATCCGTGATCATTTTCTTGTTTAAATTTACTAATATCACGACGATCTTTTTTGCTTGGTCGATGATCGGGTCGAGCAAGATTATGCATTTTTCTTTGTGAAGAAAGCAACTCTCGTTTTTCAATACTTTCAGCGGTTTCTTCGTACAAAAGTTGTGCTTGGGGAGCACCACCACGCACACTGGACAAGGCTTTAACGATCACAGTTTTCTTTTCAAAACCTTGCTGAATGGTCAGCTGCATCCCCACGCGGATTTCACGAGAGACTTTGACCCGTTCATTGTTTTGATGGACTTTACCGCCCTCAATTGCATGCTTTGCAATCGAGCGAGTTTTAAAAAAGCGTGCTGCCCATAACCATTTATCGATACGCATGGATTCAGCAAGTTGAGATTCAGGCTGTTTTGACATTCAGTTCCTTGGTGTGTACTGGGTTTAAAAGAGGAAGCAGTTCAGTGAGATCATTAATCGCTGGGTAATCAAGCTCTAAAGGATTGCGTGCGACTTGATCGCTTGAGGGTTGGGTAATGGTAATCAATTTTGATAGACCAAAACGTTCTGCGCCTTGCAGTACTGGTGCAGTGTCATCAACCAACATGGCGTTATTTGGGTCAAAGGGATGTTTTCTTTGTAGAATCTGCCAAAATTCGATACATTCTTTGGAGTACCCAATCTCTTCACTGCTGATCATGACTTCAAAATAAGGGGCAAGGTCGACATTTTCAAGTTTAAGTTTTAAGCCTGCACAATCAGCATTGGTCAGTAACCAGCAGCGATAACCTTGTGCTTTTAACGCTTCGAGTAATTCAAAGCATCCCGCGCGCGGACGAATTTGATCTTTAAAGTCATATTGCAGTTGTAAAGTATCGACTCCGACTTTAGCCGTCCAGTAGCGAGATGAATACCAAGATAGTGTATGCTTATGTTGTTGATAAAAAGCATGCAGCGTATCTAAACTGTGTTGCAGTGAACACTGATGGGTGTGGGCATGTCGTTCTGGGAGCTTATGATTCCAGATCAAATTATCAAAAGCCAGATCGAGTAGCGTACCGTCCATGTCAAACATGATGATCGGTTTTGTTTCTAAGTCAGACATAAAATAGGTTTTTATCCATGTTTATCACAACTCAAGCGCCGCAAGATGCACAAATTCTAAAATTGGTACCGATTTTGGCTGCTGCAAGTCAAATTTTAAGAGAAGAATACCAAAATTATTGTGCAGGCAGTGAGTTTAAAATTGATAAGAAGTCTGATCAATCACCGGTCACGCAGGCAGATTTAAAGGTTAATCAGTATTTAATTCAAGAGCTGGCGCGTCTTACCCCAGAGATTCCGGTGTTGTCTGAAGAGAGTGATAATTCTGAGCGTCATGCATGGTCAATCTGTTGGATGCTTGATCCTTTGGATGGCACTAAAGAATTTATTCATCAGCGTGATGAATTTACCATTAACTTAAGTTTAATTGAAAATCATCAAACCATTTTTTCAGTGATTGCTGTGCCTATGGAGCAAGTGGTGTATATGGGGTATTTAACCGAGTTACCTTATAAATATTCATTTGTTGAAAAAACCTGGGCGCGCTACAGCAAGTTTAAAGACAGTGAATCTGATGCAATCCAAGTGGGTTTAAGTCATAGCAGTAAGAATCCCAAATATCAGCAATATATTGAGTATTTGGAGCAAGACAGCCCTGTGATTCGTAGAGAAGCAGGCAGTGCCTATAAGTTTTGCATGATGTTAGAGGGTGAAATTGATATTTATCCACGCTTTCACCCGACATCTGAATGGGATACCAGTTCAGGGCAGGGCTTGCTGGAAAGTATTGGTGGGGGGCTCGTCAGCTTAGATGCATTACCGTTCACCTATAATCAGCGAAGTACTGTTCTCAACCAAGGTTTTATTGCGTATCGAGATGCGGAGAATCAAAAAATCGCATTAGACGCCCTGAGCAATGTTAGTTTCTAAAAATGAATCTTATTTTTGCCATGCTATAGTGAGACATACTCAAATGTTTAAATACGTCCTATGTCACTGAAGTTACTACCACCGAGTATGTTTCGGGCTTTAGATTTATTGCCTGATTCAGATGTTCCTGTGACCTTATTTACCCGTCATTCTTTACGTGAAGTGGTATCTGGTCAAGGCTTAGCAGGCTACGACTTACAGCTGACTGAGCAAGGTAGAGAATTGGCTTATTCATGGGGTTCTTACTTGGTTGAGCATACCGATCGTGTGATTCAGCATTGTATATCCAGCCCGATTCAGCGTTGTGTAGACACGGCAAGTTTAATGCTTAAAGGTGCTGATGGGATGATACCCGATACCAGTACCCATGTAATCGAGGTGATCGAACAGGGATTATTGGTAGAACCCGGGAGTTTCGTCGTTGATATTAAACAAGCAGCGCCTTATTTTAAACAACAAGGTGCATTGGGCTTTATTAATAGTTTCGTCAATCATGCCTTACCGGGGATGAAGCACCCGATCAGGGGTGTAATAGATGTGCTTGAGCTGATTTACAATACGCATCCCAATAATAAACGTGGCCTAAGCTTAGCGGTCAGTCATGACACCATTTTAGCCGCAATCATTGCGGTGATTGCAGGTAAAACACAGATCGATCAAGCGGATTGGCCGGCCATGATGGAAGGTTTGTTTGTTTGGTTTGAGGGTGGTGCGTTTATGGACTGTAAACTCAAGTGGATTTGGCGAGGGGAGTGTCATGAATTGGTGATTAGAGAGTTCTGCCAATTTAAAACTTAAGCTCTTCATATTTTGATTTAAGAAAAATCTTGGATTGAATAATCAAAAAGCCCGTATTAAACGGGCTTTTTTGAGGGTGTTGTATAAGTGTTTGGGGTTAATGGTCGTGATGTAGGTATTGAGGTGCTTTAGGGAGTTTTAAACTACACAGGAAACAAATCACGAGCATGACGATGACATAGATAAAGAAAGTGCTTTCATGACCAGATGCCTTAAATTGTAAGGCTACAGAAGGTGCTGATCCGCCAAAAATGGCATTACCTACTGCATAAGAGAAGCCAACACCTAAAGCTCTTACATGAGGAGGGAACATTTCAGCTTTGACAATTCCACTGATAGACGTATAAAAGCTTAAAATTAACATCAAAAAAATCAGCAATAGAGCCAGCATTAGCGGAGATGAGCTAAAATGCGGCATGGCGATTACCATTACGGGGTAGATAAAAATGGCCATGAGTGCGCTAAATGCGAGCATGGAATTACGACGTCCAATTCGATCGGATAAAATACCGAACACAGGTTGTGCAATCATTAAAACAAAAATACAGGCCGTCATGATTAAGCCGACTGTATTGCCTGCTAGGCCTAAGTTGGTTAAATATGTTTTTGAATATACGGTAATGACATAAAAACTTAATGAACCAGCAGAGGTGTATCCGACAACAAGTAAAAATGTTCTCCAGTGATGACGAAATAATGCTTTTAAAGAGCCAGATTCTTCACGATCGCGATCAGCGCTAGATAGGGTTTCTTCAAGACCACTACGTGCCAACAATGAAATGATTGCTGCTATACCGCCAATCACGAAAGGAATACGCCAGCCTCCATTCAACAGTTGGTCTTCAGACATGAACGCAAGCAAAATCACACCGAGTAAGCTGGCCAGTAATTGTCCGCCTGTTAAAGTGACATATTGAAAAGAAGAAAAGAAACCGCGTTGACCTTTTAATCCAAGCTCACTCATATACGTGGCAACAGCGCCATATTCGCCGCCAACGGATAAGCCTTGGAGTAGTCTGACTAAGAGTAATAAAAAGGGAGCAATCATACCCACGCTTTCATAGGTGGGCAGTGCTGCAAATAAGAAAGAGCTGAGCGCCATTAAACAAATTGAAATGACCATTGATTTCTTGCGACCATGTTTATCTGCAATATGGCCGAATAACCAGCTTCCAATAGGACGCATAAAAAAGCTGGCTGCGAAAACACCCCAAACATAAATAGATTGTGTGGTTGAATCCATATTTGGGGCAGTCAGTGCTTTGGTGAAATAGACTGCAAAGACCGCATAGATATAAAAGTCGAACCATTCGACTAAGTTACCCGATGCTGCCCCGACAATTCCTTTAATTCGACTGGCTTTTTCTTGTGGAGTGTAAGTTTGATTCATTCCATATCCTTGGTGAGTGAATAATTGCTTAAATTTTCATCTTTAAAAGCATATTTTATTTATGCTTGGAATGTAAGAGAAATGGGAAAGTAATTTATTTTTAATCTAAATTTTTGAATTTTTGCTGAGATGATTTGAATAAGGGGTAAATGCGAAATGAAGACTGTATTGGATTTTTAGAAATGCTAGACATAAAAAAAGCCCCAGAGGGGCTTTTTTTATCATGCATAAATTAGTTAGCTAACGCTTTAACTTGTGCATTTAAACGGCTCTTATGACGAGCAGCTTTGTTTTTATGGATGATGCCTTTATCAGCCATACGGTCAATTACAGGTACTGCAGTTTTGTAAGCTTCAGTAGCTGCTGCATAGTCACCAGCTGCGATAGCTGCTACTGTGCGTTTTAAATAAGTACGAACCATTGAACGTAAGCTAGCGTTGTGTTTACGTGCTTTAACGTTTTGACGAGCACGTTTTTTTGCTTGAGCAGAGTTTGCCACTCGTGCACTCCTTGAAATAGATTGGTCTGGGCGGGCTGAAATTGCATCTAAAAATCTTCATCAGAAAAATTTTAACCAGCCCGTAAACAAGTGCCATATTGTGATTAATTGACTGAGCAAAGTCAAGTCTTGACATGCTTTGACAACATTTTAGATGCAGATAAAATCGAGATAAACCGTTAAATTATCTTAATCTTAGCTGGAATGATTAAAAAATGACTAAAACGATAAAACGTGCAGTGGTGATTGGTGCAACGGGTATGGTGGGGCGAATTCTAATACAACAACTGAATGAAATAGAATCATGTGAGCAAATCATAGCGATTGTGCGCCGAGAAGATCAACAACTGAAAAATTTATCCAAAGTTAAGCAATGGGTAATGGATGATTTTCTCTTACTCAATGATCAAGATGTGGCGGGATTTAGTCATGCTTTTAGTTGCTTGGGTACTACCATTAAAAAAGCGGGATCGAAAGCCAATTTTTACGCCATCGATTTTGAAATCAATGCACATTTTGCTGACCTCTTTGAAGGCACAGAAACCCATTATGTTTTGATTAGCGCACAAGGCGCCGAAGCAGGGTCGTTATTTTTCTATAATCAAGTCAAAGGTGAGCTAGAACAGCATCTATTACAATCAGACTTGAGTTGTATATCTATCTTAAGACCGTCACTGTTGATCGGTGAGCGGGATGAAGCTCGACCTTTGGAGGATCTTTCACAGACGGTATTTAAAGGTTTGTCGCATTTACTCCCTAAGCGTTTTAAATTTAAGCCAGTGACAGCAAAGCAAGTCGCTCATACTATGGTCGAGGTTGCGCAGACTCAAACCGAAAAACTGAGAATTTATGATAATTTAGAAATACAGCAAAATCGTGCTTAATTAAACGTATGCTGATAAACGAATACATCTATATATAAAAAGAGGGGCTTTAAGCGTGTCTATACCTGCATTTGTAACCTGTGATCTACTTGATGACCATCCCGAGCATCCATTTCAAGTGATGAGTCCATCCATTGATGGTAAATCATTTCAAAGTTATGGCGCGATCAAAAGCTTTGCTGGTCAAGTGGTGACTGTGAAATGTTTTGAAGACAATTCAAGGGTTAAAGAGTTATTGGCGACAGACGGGACAGGTAAAGTCTTGGTGGTGGATGGAGGTGCATCAATGCGCTGTGCATTGATGGGCGACATGATTGCTGAATCTGCAGTCAAGCATCATTGGAATGGAGTCATTATTTATGGTTGTGTGCGTGATGTCGATGCTATTGCACAATTACAGCTCGGTGTGCATGCTTTGGCTGCGATCCCATGCAAAAGTAACCGTAAAGGTCTAGGTGAAGTTGATGTCACTTTAACTTTTGGTGGTGTGACCATTCAATCAGGTGATTATGTCTATGCAGATAACAATGGCATCATTATTGGTCAGCAAAATTTTCTAGACTAAGTACGTTATTACGGTTTTATGCGCAGATAAATTTTATTTAACCAGCCATTTGATACAGCATCATATCCTTTGAAGTTTGAATATGCTGCTGTATAGCATGACGCTAACCACTGGACGTGAATTCAATCATTGTTCATTAAAATAAAACAGTGAATACAAGCTAATCATTCAACACAACCACACAATAAGCAAAGACAATAAAAAGGATATCGACATGGTGAATCATCATATTAAAGTGATACAAGCGCTCGCTTCTGGCGTTTTGGAAGGCGGTAGAGGTACAAGTGGTACACCATTCCCACAACAACCTGAAAAAGCTTTGAAGCTCTATGAGTTTGAAGGTTCGCCATTTTGTCGTCGTGTCAGAGAAGTGCTCACCACATTAAACTTAGATTATGAAGTGTATCCATGCCCGAAAGGCGGCAATAAATATCGTCAAATCGTGAAAGAAAAAGGCGGTAAGTTACAGTTTCCATTTTTAATTGATGAAAATACAGGAGATCAACTTTATGAATCTCAAGCGATTATTCATCATTTGTTTAAGCATTATGGCAAGACAGGGAACACCCCGAAGAAGTATGCACACTATCCGAATATTCCC
The DNA here is from genome assembly GCF_011578285.1 of Acinetobacter lanii. Lineage (NCBI taxonomy): Bacteria > Pseudomonadati > Pseudomonadota > Gammaproteobacteria > Moraxellales > Moraxellaceae > Acinetobacter > Acinetobacter lanii. Next base: position 1,549,553 of record NZ_CP049916.1, read on the forward strand.
TATGTCGCTTTAGCGGGTACGGTGGTGAATGGTGCGCGTGGCATCTGGATTAATCAGAACATTAAAGATCGCGCTGCACCGAAGCATCTTCTTGAATTATGGGGCTTTGAAGCGAGTCCTTTTACCCGTGTGGTTCGTGCAGAATTGGCTGAACTGGAAATTCCATTTATTTTTCACAATGTGCCAAAAGAATGTTGGCAAGATCAAGGTCCAGCAGTGCTGCGTTTAAAACCAGGTCAATATCATCCGGTGAAAGGCGGTAAGCGTGAGCAAGTGATTAAACTGATGAATCGGGATAAAAAAGACATTCAAGTGCCTTATTTGGTCGACCCTAATACCAACACCAAGCTGTTTGAGTCAAAAGATATTGTGGAATATTTAAAGCATCAATACGGTAAGTAGTGCATGCTTGTTTTGTTTTTCTATGTAGAAGTAGTCCTCAGGGCTACTTTTTTATTTGCTTATGAATATAGGTTGCACTTAGATGAATTATACCTCTGATATTGAACTTGCATTTATAGGTTTGGCTTTTAAACTAGAGCGCATTCAATCAAGGGTAATCGTCATGTTTGGTAAAATTGCACAGATGTTTAAAGGCAATAAAGCATCAGAACAACAGAATTTTATGAATGAACATGCCATGCAGATTGATTCTGAACAGGGTTTTATCATAGATGGGGTGGTGCTCAATGATTTAAACGAGCGTTTAGAGTATTTTTCAAATCGTGGTTTAAAAAGCTTTGATGATTTGCAGGCACTGTTTTACAAAAGCATTTTGATCAATGAAAAAATTGATTTAGAAATCGCCAGTCAACGCTACGTAGCACGTTTAGGCAATACTGAAGAAAATCTTCAGCAATTGAAGCATTATATTGCCATTTTAAACGACTATTATCGTCAGTTTATACGGGAAAAATAGAGCTTCATTTGCTGTATCTCGTTGAGCAATATATATGCACAGTGTAGAAAAAAGCCTGCCTGAATCCTCATAAAAATCCCGCCCAGTGGAAAAACATCATGCTAAGATAGTGTGATGTGTTCTAAACCAAAAAGCGATCTTCATGTTTCAGAATGAAATTTCTCAGCTTAATTTAAAACAACTTAAAACAAATGAAAAACGTTGGGTGGGCACATTACATGGCTCTGCCGCCGCCTTATTATTTAAAGAGATTGCCGAGAATTCGGATCGGCTGTTTGTATTGGTTGCGCGTAATAATCAGCATTTATCACAGCTTGAAACTGAACTGGAGTTCTATGGTTTAAAGCCGACGATTTTCCCTGATTGGGAAATTTTGCCCTATGATCGCCTGTCACCCCATCAAGACATTGCTTCAGAGCGTTTGTCTATACTGTCAAATATGCCGAAAACTGGCGTATTGCTGATTTCAAGCAATACATTGGCACAGCGTGTTGCACCGACATCATGGGTGTTGGGTGAGCATTTCGATATACATGTCGGGCAAAAATTTGATTTAGAACAACAGAAATTACGTTTGATTCAAGCCGGTTACCATTTGGTGGATACCGTCTACGATCATGGTGAATTCGCTGTACGTGGCAGTATCATGGATATTTATGCTTCCGGACAAGATGCACCAATTCGAATAGATTTATTTGATGACGAAATTGACACTTTAAAATTCTTTGATCCAGAAACGCAAAGAACCAGTACCAAAATTGAAAATTTCACCGTATTGCCAGCTAAAGAATTTCCGCTTAAAGAAGCACGCTCCATCTTTCGTGAGCGTTATGCAGAAACTTTTCCTACATCGAATGCGAAAAAGAATCCGATTTATCAAGATGTGATGGAAGGGATTGCTTCACCAGGCTTAGATTATTACTTCCCATTGTTCTTTGATGCTGAAGCAATGCAAACCCAAAGTAGCATTACTTCATACTTACCTCGTCATTCTGTTGTCATTACAGATAAGCAATTGGATGAGGGATTAACGAGCTTTTGGAAGGAAGTGTATCGACGTTATGAAGATCGTCGGCATAATGTGGATCAGCCCCTATTGCCGCCTGAGCAAATTTTCTTTCAACCCAATCAAGTCTTCGAGCAACTGAATCAATTTTCACGCATTATTGCTTCACCTGAGCCGATAGAAGACAAAGCCGGTGTCATTAATTTACAGACGGAAGAGTCGCCACGCTTACCTGTTGATCCAAAACATGAGCGACCTTTCCATCAGGTTAAACACTATATCGACATGGCCAATCATCCTGTGTTGTTGGTGGCTGAAAGTGCGGGTCGCCGTGAGTCATTAAAAGACTCACTCCGTGCCAGTATGGGAGAAATCCCTGTTGTAGAAAGCTACGCTGAATTTATTAAGCAAAAATACTCCGTTGCCATTACCAGTGCACCTTTAGAGCGTGGTTTGTTGGTCAAAGATCAACTGACGGTGATTTCTGAAAATCAGTTGTATGAACATCGTGTGGTGCAACGTCGTCGTAAGCGTCAACACGAAGTGTCAGAAGAGTTCTTGATTAAGAGCTTAACAGAATTGAGTTTAGGTTCGCCTGTGGTGCATATTGATCACGGCATTGGGCGTTATGCTGGATTAGTGACTTTAAGTATTGATGATCAAGATCATGAGTTTTTGCAACTTGATTATGCTGAAGGCGCCAAAGTATATGTGCCCGTGACCAATCTGCATTTGATTAGTCGTTACAGCGGTGGTGACCCTGATATGGCGCCCTTGCATAAATTGGGCACTGATGCATGGAGCAAGGCGAAACGTAAAGCCCTAGAGCAAATTCATGATGTCGCTGCTGAGTTATTGCATATTCAAGCACGTCGTAAAGCGAAGCCGGGCATTAGTTTTGAACTTGAGCAGAGTACTTATATGCAGTTTGCAGCCGGTTTTGCCTATGAGGAAACTTTGGATCAAGCCAATGCCATTGAAGCGACTTTGAGTGATATGCAACTGGCTAAGCCAATGGATCGTTTGGTCTGTGGTGATGTAGGCTTTGGTAAAACGGAAGTGGCAATGCGTGCTGCGTTCGTCGCAGTTCAAAACAATAAACAAGTCGCTGTTCTTGTGCCAACCACACTGTTAGCGCAACAGCATTTTGAGTCATTTAAAGATCGTTTTGCCGATTGGCCGATCCGTATTGAAGTCCTATCACGTTTTGGTTCTAATAAGGCTCATACCAAAACCATTGAGGATTTGATCGATGGCAAAGTCGATATTGTGATTGGTACACATAAAATTTTGCAGGAAAATGTCCAGTTTAAAAATTTGGGCTTAATGATAGTGGATGAAGAGCATCGCTTTGGCGTACGTGACAAAGAACGCATTAAAGCGATGCGTGCCGATGTGGATATGCTGACATTAACCGCAACGCCGATTCCTCGTACGCTGAATATGGCATTTTCAGGCATGCGTGATCTATCGATTATTGCCACACCACCAGCACGCCGTTTAGCAGTTAAAACCTTTGTGAATGAACAAACTGATGCCACCATGAAAGAAGCCATTTTACGAGAATTACTGCGTGGTGGTCAGGTGTATTTACTTCATAATGAAGTCGATACGATTGAGCGTGCAGCCGAAAATATTCGCAATTTGGTGCCTGAGGCACGTGTAGCTGTTGCCCATGGTCAGATGCGTGAGCGTGAACTCGAGCAAGTCATGCAACAGTTCTACCATAAAGAATATAACGTCTTGGTTTGTTCAACGATTATTGAAACCGGTATTGATGTTCCCAATGCCAACACCATTATTATCGAACGGGCAGACAAACTTGGTTTGGCACAGTTACATCAATTGCGTGGTCGTGTCGGACGTTCACATCATCAGGCCTATGCCTACATGATGGTACCGTCAATCAAAGGATTGAAAGGGGATGCAGAAAAACGACTAGATGCGATTCAACGTGCTTCGAATCTGGGCGCAGGTTTTATGTTGGCGACCGAGGATTTAGAGATTCGTGGTGCAGGTGAGTTGTTAGGTGAACAACAAAGTGGCTCCATGCATGCGATTGGTTATAGTCTGTATATGGAAATGCTTGAAAAAGCCACCAAAGCCATTCAGCAAGGTAAAACTCCGAACTTTGATGCGCCGTTGTCACTGACTGCTGAAATCAATTTACATATGCCAGCGTTAATTCCCGATGATTATTTGGGTGATGTGCATCAACGGTTATTGTTCTATAAACGTATCAGTAATACCGATAGCCAAGAAAAACTGGACCACATCCGTATGGAGTTGATCGATCGTTTTGGTATCCCGCCGATTCAAGTGAAACAATTGTTTAGTGTGCATCAACTGCGCATTAAAGCTGAACAATTGGGCATTACCAAAATTGATTTAAATGCCAATGGCGGTTATGTTGAATTTTCTCCTGAAACCCCTGTACAAGCGATCAGTATTATTCAGCTCATGCAAAAACATCCGACCTACTATCGTATGGAAGGCGGGCAACGTTTAAAAGTGATGGTGATGTTGGAAGAGCATGCCAAACGCATCCAGTTTGCTGATGATCTGATGAATATCTTGCTCAAGGGATTACATTGATCATTCACACAATGTACATGCCTGAAATTCAACTTAAACCTTTATTTGTGGTTATTTTTAATCCAAATAAAGGTTTGATTTATTTAAGGGATTGATTAAAGTATCGCTGAGATATAAATCAATTTTTTTTGTAAATCTTTTATATCAAAACACAATACTAATAATATTCAGGTCAAAACTGATGTGTTAGTATTAGTCATCAATTTCATTTTGCGTCATTTATAAATATATGTTTAGTTTGCATCCCCAACTTGCTCAAGATACGTTTTTTGTCGGCGACTTTCCGCTGTCTACATGTCGTTTAATGAATGATATGCAATTTCCGTGGCTGATTTTAATTCCACGTGTGCCGGGTATTACAGAATTATATGAACTGAGCCAAGCAGACCAAGAACAATTTTTAAGAGAATCGAGCTGGTTATCGAGCCAATTGTCGCGTGTTTTTCGTGCGGACAAAATGAACGTTGCAGCATTGGGTAATATGGTTCCTCAACTGCATTTCCATCATGTTGTACGTTACCAAAATGACTTGGCTTGGCCAAAACCAGTGTGGGGCGCTGCGCCTGCCATTCCTTATAGCAATGATGTTTTAGCGCATATGCGTCAAACTTTGATGCTTGCACTTCGTGGTCAAGGTGATATGCCATTTGATTGGCGTATGGACTAATTTTTAGCAACATTTGCAACAAACATTAGAAGAAAATCGTGTGAATTGAGGTAATAGAATTTGCCAATAGATCGTATGTTGGACAAGGAACCAAAGCAATTTGAAGTGCTCCAAAGGATAATGGGGTATTTGATGGTTGCACTTTTGGTTGTGATCTATTACTTCACATCACCGAATGCAAGTTATCAAATTGTTTTTCCTATTTTTGTTTTTTTTATTTTACTGATTATTCCACGTCTTTCACACGCCATACAATATAAATACGGCAGTAAAGTTCGCCGTAATGCATTTTTCTTTCTCGATATTATTGTTGTTTCATCGGCTTTATCAGCGGTACATTTAAGTTTGTTGGTGACCTTTGTCTTGGTGTTTGGGCTGGTCTATACGGTTTTTAACAATAAAATCTCGATGATGGTCGGTTCAGTTTCAATTTTGCTGGGCATTATTAGCTTTTATTTGAATACCATTTTTATTTATGGTTTTGAAGACTATTTTCAGCAAACCTCCATTGAACTGTCAGTTGTTTCTTGTTTATGTACGATCATTTTTGTCAATTTTGCTAATTATTATCAAAATCGTCGTATGAAAAACTTAGAAGGACAGCGTGAAAATTATTTTAAAGAAATGAATCGCTACATTGAGTTGTCCAATCAACTCAGCCGCTATGCGCCAATTCAATTGTGGCAATCGATTATGCGCGGTGAAACCGAAGCGAAGCTTGAATATAAACGTAAAAAGATCACCATTTTCTTCTCCGATATTCAAGGATTCACTGAGCTGTCCGAAACCCTGATCCCAGATGATTTGGCATTTGTACTGAATGATTATTTAAGTCATATGACTGAAATTGCCAAGCAGTATGGCGGAACGATCGATAAATTTATGGGGGATGCGATCCTGATTTTCTTTGGTGATCCGGATTCTCAAGGCGTTGAGCAAGATGCTAAAAATTGTATCGATATGGCAATGGCGATGCGTCAGCAAATGAAATTTTTGCGTGAACGTTGGGTGAAAATGGGTTATTCACCTTTGCATGTTCGTATGGGAATCAGTACCGGCTATTGTCACGTAGGCAACTATGGTGCGGTGCATCGTATGGCTTATACCATTGTCGGTCGTGATGCCAATCTTGCAGCGCGCTTACAAAGTGCAGCAGAAATTGACGAAATTTTGATTTCCGATGAAACCTATAAGATTGTTAAAAATCACTATCTTTGTGCACCACAAGCACCTATTGAATTAAAGGGAATTCAGGGTTCAGTGAAAAGTTGGCAGGTGATGGAGCGCTACAGTGCGCAAAAAGATACTCAGCAATGGTTTGATTTTGAGTATAAAGGTTTTCAGTTGGTGCTGAATCTTGAAGAAGTGCAAAACTATGAATATGCAGAATTGCTGTCTGTACTTGAAAAAATGATTGAGCGAATTAAGGTGCAACAAGACTTAACCAACAGTGGCGGAATTGTGAAACTAAATTTAGCGGACGAAGTAAAATAGATTTTATTATTATATTTTTTTAATTTAAGAAACAAAAAAGGTCACTTGAGGTGACCTTTTTTTCGATGAAAATCAGTATTTAATGATTTTCAGAGGCATGATTGATGGTGTATTTTGGAATTTCGACTTCTAAGTCATCATTCTCAATTTTGACTTGGCAAGACAAACGTGAATCAGGCTCTAGACCCCAAGCACGATCGAGAAGATCGGCTTCAACATCATTCATTTCTTCCAAGCCATCAAAACCTTTACGTACCACAACATGACAAGTCGTGCATGCTGCAGACATATCGCAAGCATGCTCAATTTTGATACCATTTTTCAATAGGCTTTCGCAAAGATTGGCATTTTGCTCAACTTCAAACTCAGCACCATTTGGGCAAATTTGCGCATGTGGGAGAACTTTAATACGTGGCATAATTTTTACCTATGTTTTAATTTGAGTTTGACCAATCGTCAAGCTTAGTACCTTTAAGTGCATGATCAATATGTTGATTCATACGTTTTGCAGCAAATTCATCACTATGAACTTTTAATGCTTCAACCGCTTGTTCAATTGCATCAATATCATCGGAAGCTAAAGTCACTTGAAGTTGAGATTTAGCTGCATTCAATGCGCTGAGTTCAGCTTCTGCCAACAGTGTAGCATCCACTTTCAACGCTTGTTCTAAAGCTTCAAGTTCACGTTGTGCTTCAACTTTGGTTTCCTGCAAATGACGCAATGCTTTGTCTTCTGAGGCAAATTGGAAACCTTCAAGAAGCAAACGTTCCATATCGCTATCTGACAATCCATAAGAAGGTTTAATATCAATTTGCGCAGAGACATTTGAAGTGGTTTCACGCGCAGACACAGAAAGCAAGCCATCCGCATCGACCTGATAAGTCACTTCAATACGTGCTTGACCGGCAGTCATTGGTGGAATACCACGAAGCACAAAACGGCCTAAGCTACGGCAATGCTCAACCAAGTCGCGTTCACCTTGCACGACATGGATCAACATCGCTGTTTGACCATCTTGATAAGTGGTGAATTCTTGACGACGTGCCACTGGAATTGCAGTATTACGTGAAATCAGACGTTCAACCAAGCCGCCCATAGTTTCAATACCCAAAGACAATGGCGTTACGTCTAAGAGCAAAGAGCCATCGGTTGAGTTGCCAATCAATTGATTGGCTGTAATCGAAGCTCCAATCGCAACGACTTCATCTGGGTTGATCGTGCACAGTGGCTCTTGATTAAACACTTCACGCACTGCCTTTTGCACGGCATAAGAACGGGTTGAACCACCGACCAAGACCACATTTTGAATATCATCGAGTTCAAGCTTAGCATCACGCATCACACGTTTACATACGCTAATGGTTTTGTCCAAAGCCACTTGAATAATCGATTCAAAACTAGGACGATCTAGTGTTAATTTTTGATCTAAAAGTTTGAGTTCAACTTGCTCAGCATCACTGAGCGCTTCTTTGGCTTGGCGTGCGGCAACAACAAAATGGGCAAATTCTGCATCATTCAGTGTTTCGATATTGAGCTGTTTCTTTGCCCATTTCACAATCAAACGATCTAAATCATCACCACCGAGTGCAGTATGTCCACCGGTTGCCAATACTTCGAATACACCTTGAGAGAAACGCAGAATTGAAACATCGAAAGTACCACCGCCCAAGTCATAGATCACATAATTGCGATCTGTGCTGAGATTGGTGTCTTGATCTAAACCATAAGCGACAGCAGCAGCAGTGGGTTCATTCAATAAACGTAATACATTTAATCCAGCCAACTGAGCAGCATCACGTGTTGCTTGGCGTTGTGCCTCGTCAAAATAAGCGGGAACAGTAATCACAGCACCATTGATTGGATTTTTTAAGCTGGCTTCAGCTCGGTCTTTTAACTGCTTTAAAATTTCAGCTGAAATTTCAACAGGTGTTTTACGACCTTGAGCGGTTTCAAATGCAGGCATTTGATTATCTTCACCCACAAGGGTGTAGGGGTGTTGGAATTTAATATCTGCTTTTGAACGACCCATAAAGCGCTTCACTGAAACAATGGTATTTTTTGGATCAGTGGTTAAAAATGGGTTAGCATCATAGCCAAAAGCAGTTGAATTATTAGAATAATGCACAACAGAAGGGAGTAACACACGACCTTTGTCATCATTTAAAACTTTCGCTTTCTGACAAAACTGTAGCAACCAGTGAGTGTGTTGTACCCAGGTCAATACCAATGGCAATGCGATGTTCATGTGGCGCACTTGATTGTCCAGGTTCCGCAATTTGCAAGAGTGCCATATGTTAAATCCCTAAAATATCAGTCAAAATTGTAAAATTAAAAATCATCATCTAAATCAAAATCTTCATCATCGAGCATACGATCTTCAGCTTTTAAAATGTCATTCATGACTTTTTGGAAGAAACGTAGTTTACGTACAGTGTCTCGTGACTCGGCCCAATCTTCATCTTGATAGTCAATTTTGAATTCGCGTACCAAGCCATCCATCCATTGTTGAACTTCAACTTTAAGTGAGTTCAAATCTTCAGGAGAAGACGCTTCATCAAGCTGCTCACGAATTTCCATTGCAGATTGTAAAAATTCAAAATCACCAATCGATTGATCGAGATGATAATCCTGTTTTTTGAGTGCCAGTAAATATCCTGCACGACTATCAACATTGGATAAAACTTTATAGGCTTGATTAATCTCACTGGATTTAATCATCGCTTGATTTTTATCTTCGGCTTTGTCTGGGTGATATTGTTGCTGCAATCTTAAAAAATTTGCTTTTAAAGTTGCTAAATCAATATCGAGTGCTACAGGGAGATCGAACAACTCAAAATGATTCATTGGGAAAAAATTCCAAGAAGATGATGTGAAAAAACGTGTAAATCATAAAATTAAAACAGTGTAGAACACTGTTTTAATTTGGAAAGATCGAGAAGGGGTTGATTATACAGTGAAAGATTCACCGCAACCACATTCGCCTTTCTTGTTTGGATTGTTAAATTCAAAGCCTTCATTGAGACCGTTTTTCACGTAGTCCATCTCCATACCTTCAAGATAAACTAAGCTTTTTGGGTCAACAAAAACTTTTACACCAAACTGCTCAAATACTTGGTCATGTACATCGACTTCATCAACGAACTCAAGTACATAAGCCAAGCCTGAACAACCCGAAGTTTTCACACCAATGCGAATACCTTCACCCTTACCGCGATTCGATAAATAATTGCTGATATGGGTTGCAGCATTTTCAGTTAAATTGATCATGAAAACTCCATTCAATCATCAAATAAAGCAAACTAATCTTAAGCTTTAGCTTTTTTGCTACGGTAATCTTCAACCGCTGCTTTGATTGCATCTTCTGCAAGTACAGAGCAGTGAACTTTAACAGGTGGAAGTGCAAGTTCGGTTGCAATATCAATGTTCTTGATCGCTTGTGCTTGATCTAAAGTTTTACCTTTTAACCATTCAGTCACAAGTGAGCTAGATGCAATTGCAGAACCACAACCATAAGTTTTGAAGCGTGCTTCTTCAATCACACCGTTGTCGTCTACTTGGATTTGAAGACGCATAACGTCGCCACATGCCGGAGCACCCACCATACCTGTACCAACATTTTCAGCATTTTTGTCTAAAACGCCTACATTACGAGGGTTTTCGTAATGGTCAATTACTTTTTCACTATAAGCCATGATGCGTCTCCAAAACTCGGGGTCAGCTAGATATCTAGATATATTGTTTAATATTGAGTCATCTCAAAGAATTTCAACGCTTTATTGGCAAAAGACTTTCAGTGAGATGCTCTCGTTCGTACGGTTTTAGTGTTCAGCCCATTCAACTTTAGACAAGTCGATGCCTTCTTTGAACATGTCCCAAAGTGGAGAAAGATCACGTAATTTCTCAACAGCAGCTTTGGTCACTTCAAGAACGTGGTCAATATCTTCTTCAGTGGTGTATTTGCCGAAGCTGAAACGAATTGAGCTATGTGCAAGTTCGTCTGATAAACCCAATGCACGAAGTACATAAGAGGGTTCAAGCGTTGCAGAAGTACATGCAGAACCAGAAGATACAGCCGCATCTTTCAATGCCATCATCAACGATTCACCTTCAACAAAGTTAAAGCTTACGTTTAAATAATTGGCAACGTTTTGTGTTGGGTGACCATTTAAGAATACTTGTTCAAGGCTTTGAACACCATTCCAAAGTTTGTCACGAAGTACACGGATACGCGCTTGTTCAGATGCAAGGTTTTTACCAGCAAGTTCAAACGCTTCACCCATACCAACGATTTGATGCGTAGCCAAAGTACCAGAGCGCATACCACGTTCATGACCGCCACCATGCATTTGCGCTTTAAGGCGAACACGTGGGCTACGGCGTACAAACAAGGCACCAATACCTTTAGGACCATAAATTTTGTGTGCAGAGAAACTCATCAAATCGACTTTCATGGTTGAAAGATCAATTTCAACTTTACCTGCAGCTTGTGCAGCATCGACATGGAAGTAAGTTTTGTTTGCGCGAGTCAATTCACCAATCGCCGCAACATCAGTCACAGTACCAATTTCATTGTTTACCATCATGAGGGAAACAAGAATGGTATCAGGACGAAGTGCAGCAGCCACCATCTCCGGAGTAATTAAACCTGTTTGTGGTTGTGGCTCTAAATAGGTAATTTCAAAGCCTTCTTCTTCTAATTCACGGCAAGTATCTAAAATTGCTTTATGCTCAATTTTACTTGTAATGATGTGTTTGCCTTTAGATGCATAGAACTGAGCAACACCTTTTAGTGCAAGGTTGTCTGATTCAGTCGCACCTGAAGTCCATACGATTTCGCGTGGATCAGCTTTAATTAAGTTCGCCACTTGTTCGCGAGCGTATTCAACTTTTTCTTCCGCTTGCCAGCCATAAGCATGTGAACGTGATGCAGCATTACCGAAGGTGCCATCAAATGTAAGGCACTCCATCATACGCTCAGCAACTTGAGGGTCGACAGGCGTCGTTGCAGCATAATCAAGATAAATTGGACGTTTCATGTCAAATACCTGTAACCGATAAAAGGGCTGAATCTAAAGGAGTTGTGGTTTGGCGAATCGACACAGTTTGTACGTTGTCGCGGGTCACCAAGTCAGCAAGTGAGATTTTAGCTAAATAATCGGCAATGTGAAGGGAGAGTTCTTGCCATAAATCGTGAGTTAGACACATTGCACCATTTTGGCAGTTGCCTTTGTGGTCACAACGTGTTGCATCAACAGTTTCGTTTACAGCTTCAATAATTTCTAACACAGTAATGTCTTCAGCACTACGCGCTAAATGGTAACCACCATTTGCACCACGCACACTTGAAACCAGACCATGGCGTTTCAATTTTGCAAATAATTGCTCAAGATAAGCTACAGATATAGTTTGTCGTGCAGCAATTTCTGCTAACGTAATCGTCTGCTCAGCGGGCTGCAAAGCTAAATCAAGTAATGCAGTCACTGCGTAGCGACCGCGAGTGGTAAGGCGCATGATTCGATACACATGTAAGACTAGATGTACGAATTTTATGAATCCTGACTAAATTAGTCAAGTTTTATTTACAATATCCTACTAAAGTAGTCGGGATTATTTGAATCAATTTTAAATCTTGTTTTTATTGGAATTAATAAAATTTCTGCGCCAAATTATACACCACTAAAGCGACAAATAATACTAAAGTAATAGCAAATGCAATATTAATACGCTTTTGGGTGCTTTGCATGCGACGAATGCGGTTTTTATACTGCTTTACTTCGACTTGCAGGGTATTAATTTTTGAGCGTTGCAAATCAATTTTTTCCAATAATGGAGCAATGCGTTTTTTAGATGCAATGGTTTGCGCATCATCATCTGAGTTGCTGAGCCATTGTTTCCAATCAGACAATAGCTTCGGTGTGCTTAGGTGTAAAGCCAAGTCACGAAACTCATCTTTAAGCGTATGGTCGCCTTCAATGCGCATTTTTTTCAAACTACGGCGATTAGCAAAAACAAAAATCTGAATGAAATCAACGAGTGTACTACTTACAGTCAAATCGACGGCTTTTTCAGGCGCTTTTAAATCAAACAAAATCCCTTTGTCCGTAAACTGAACATAGAAGTCAAAATAAGGGATATAGCTGTTCATTTTTATAGTAATTTGTTGTTCGACGAATTTCTTGGCTTGAAGGCGAACAACACGGTCATGCTTTAAAACAAACGAATAAAAAGTTTCTAATAAAACCATGGCAATGTTAAGCAACAAACGGGTATGACCTTGTTGTTGTTGCGATTCACTCATAAAAAAGTCCTATTAAAAGATATAAAATCGGTATTGCTCTATCGTCGGTGCTGAAATCCTACACCAAATTGAATTTATCTGTGCTTTGTAGAACAGTTTTTCAAAAGGTTCAAGCGCTTAATTTGATAATATTAATGTATTTTATGCATATTTAGGCGTTTGGGCCTTTAAAATATACAGGAGTCGTACGGTGAAGCAAGAGATCGATAACAATAATGAACATGGAAGCACAAAAAAAGAAAATGGATCTACTCAACTGAAATCTAAATCTCAACGTAAATCAACCTTAGATTTTCGAAAATATACTAAGCAAATTTGGTTGGCCGGTTTAGGCGCGTTTTCCCGCGCTGAAGAAGAAGGCAATAAAATGTTTGATTCTTTGGTTAAAGTCGGTGAAGAGCTTGAGTCAAGAACAGTTGAGTTGACCGACCAAACTGTGACCAAGGTCGCTGAGAAGACCAAAGAGTCAGTCACAGACACCAAAGATAAAGTTGAGAAACTACTTGATCATGGGGTCAGTACATCGTTAAATAAGATTGGCTTGGCGACAGCAAAAGATTTGCAACACTTGGAAGGGTTGATTTTAGCTCTAACCAATAAGGTGGATGCCTTGGTGGAAGAAAACAAAAAATTGAATGCACAACTCGAAAAAAAATGATTTAAATCTCTACAAAATGAAGTTTTTATCATTTTTTGCCAGTTATTTTAATCAAATGCACTCGAGTAGTCTTGCGTTTCCCCCCAAAGCATTGCTATAAAGTCGTCATGGCCTTTTTTAACTTAGCCTTGGATTTTAAACAAACGTATAAGAGGACGAAATCTTCATGAATAAATCAGAATTGATCGACGCGATTGCAGAGAAAGGGGGATTGTCTAAGACTGATGCAGGTAAAGCATTGGACGCGACTATTGCTTCAATTGGTGAAGCGTTGAAAAAAGGCGATACAGTAACTTTAGTTGGTTTTGGTACTTTCAGTGTTAAAGATCGCGCGGCACGTACTGGCCGTAATCCTAAAACAGGTGAAGAACTTCAAATTAAAGCAAGCAAAGTGCCGAGCTTCAAAGCAGGTAAAGGCTTGAAAGATTCTGTTGCTTAATAGACTCTTATCCTAAAAGACGCGCCGATCAGGCGCGTTTTTTATGAAATCATAAAATAACCTACAGATATGATTCATTCAGTTTTGAATATCAGTTAGAATCCCTCTGAAATAAAATTTTGGAATACTCATGGAAACGTTTCGTAGACTCATTCGGGGTTGGCTGGGCAAAGTCCTATTAGCATTATTCTTGTTGCCATTGGCTTTTGCAGGTATGGAAAGCTTATTTGGTGGGGGTAAAAAAGAAGGTATTGCCAAATCCGTGAATGACGTAGACATTTCTGATAAAGAATTAGAAGCGCAAACAAAAAATTATAACGATCAATATTTGCAAATGGTTCAGGGCGATGAATCGTTATTAAATCAAGACGTCATCCGTAAAGCGGCTTTAGACAGTTTAGTCGATCGTGCCTTACTGATTCAGCAAGCGCAAAAATTAGGGATTACCTTAAGTGATGCACAAATTGAGCAAATGATTGCACAGCAACCGAGCTTGCAAGTGAATGGTCAATTCGATCAAAAGTCTTATGAAAACTATTTGCGTTCTATTGGCATGACCAGTCAGGGTCTGATTAGCAATATTCGTCAAGACCATGGTTTGAAAATGCTTACCACAGCCATTACTGACAATTCTTTGGTAAGTCCTGTTGATATTCAACAAATTTCAAATTTGCAATCTGAACAACGTGATCTTTATTTATCATCAGTTAAACTAGATGATTATAAAAAATCCGTCAAAGTGAGCAACCAAGAAATTGCTGACTATTACAAAAAGCATTCGAATAAATTCAAGCAATTGGCTTCTGTGGATGTGGATTATTTGGTGGTTACACCAGCAATGGTGTCACAAGCCAACACCGCTGTAACAGATGCTGAATTACAGCAAGCTTATAATGATTTTGTCGCTGCCCAGAAGAAAAATGCGCAAACTGAAGTCAAGCATATTCTGATTACGAAAGAAAATCGTACACCCGCTGAAGCTCAAAAATTGGCAAATGATGTTTATGCCAAAATTCAGGCAGGCATGAGTTTTGCTGCCGCAGCGGCACAGTACTCTGAAGACACGGGTTCGAAAACGACGGGTGGTGTGGTTGATGGTTATCAGCCGGGTGTGTTTGGTAAATCTTTTGATGACACAGTAGCTCAAGCGAAAGGTCAAGTGTCTAAACCAGTAAAAACAGACTTTGGTTATCATATTATTTCTGCCCATGCTCAAGCGGTTAATGTGCCGAGCTTTGAAGCTGAAAAAGCACGTTTAACAGCTGAAGTAACCAAATCTAAAAATGCCAATGTCTATGCGGATGCGATTAACAGCTTAAATGAGTTGGTGGTCGGTGCTGATGCATTGGATGTGGTTTCACAAGAAGTGAAAACAGCCAAAGTATTGACTGCTAAAGCGGTGACTCTAGGCACCAATAATGCTGTTTTGGCTGATCCAGCGGTAAAAGCAAAATTGTTCAGCGAAGATGTCAAAGCAGGTGATCGTAATGCCTCAAGCAACATTCAAATGGCGAATGGTGATACCGTTTGGATTAAAGTGCGCAACTATCATGCTGCTGGTGTTCAACCTTTAAATGTCGCTACGCCTCGTGTAAAGCAAGCATTGATCAATCAAAAAGCTTTCAATGCAGCCAAAGCGCAAATTGCAACGATGTTGGCTGATTTCAAAACCATGCCTGCTCAAGCAGCTTTGGCGAAACATTCAAAATCATTTGAACATGCCGGTGTATTTACACGTTCACAAGGTTTAAAACGTGAAATTGAGCGTGCTGCATTTGCTGCGCCTACACCGAAAGCGGGCATGTGGTCGTTAACGACTGCGGCATTACCAAATGAAATGGTGATTGTAGCTGTGGCATCGGTTAAAAAACCAGATGTGGCATCGTTGTCGGCTGAACAAACGCAACAATTGCAAAACTTGTATCAAGGTTACCGTGGCACTGAGTTGTTAAAAGATTATGCTGAATATTTAAAATCTCAAGCAAAAATCAAGTAACAACAATGCTTAAAGCTGTTCTTAACAGTAAATCTAAAAAAAGCGCTTCGGCGCTTTTTTTTTAATTTCGATTTGATTTAACGTTATTCCGTTAGTTGGGT
The DNA here is from genome assembly GCF_011578285.1 of Acinetobacter lanii. Taxonomy (NCBI): domain Bacteria; kingdom Pseudomonadati; phylum Pseudomonadota; class Gammaproteobacteria; order Moraxellales; family Moraxellaceae; genus Acinetobacter; species Acinetobacter lanii. Next base: position 1,565,727 of record NZ_CP049916.1, read on the forward strand.
TTGTGATTGCTGACGATATAAGCTTGGGCTTAGACCGTAGTGTTTTTTAAAGACCTGACTAAAGGCGGTTTCTGAGTTGTAACCGACTTGATGAGCAATGTGTTGAATGGAAAGTTGTCCATTTCTGAGCATTTGACTGGCCAAGCGGAGTCGATGCTGCTGTAAATAAGCCAAAGGTGTTTCTCCGACTATTTCATTAAACAGTTGCGCAAACTTAGAACGCGACATAAAACAGCGTTCTGCCAAACTTTCTACTGTCCAAGCGCGTTCAGGATGACCATGAATCATATTAAATGCAGCACTCAGTTCTGGATGGGTCAGTGCAGTCAGCCAATTGTTTGGATCGTTTAAATTGGCAATATAATCACGAATACACTCAATCAGCATGATGCTGACCAAATGATCCATAATTTTATGTCGCCCGGCTTGTTTACGTTTGGTTTCTTCGGCAACGAAATACAAGCCTATACGTAACCATTCAGGTTCTTGAGCATTTAAAGCATTCTTGAGATGTAAATAAGTCGGTAAAGCATGAATAAGCGGGCTTGCCATGACGCTGTCCATCTTAGAGCGAATGGTAAAAATCAAAGAACGCTGGTGCGACTTAGCTGTTGCGTGGTCTTCTGCGTTATGGGTATTCGATTTAGATGGCGTGGTTTTATTTTGAGCTTGTCTTTGGTGTCCCAAATGAATCGCATCGTCACGTAAGCCGCTAAATAAAGGCTCAATATCCACAGCCTCGAGTAAGGTCTCTTGACTTTGACTTTTACCTACATGCGCCATTCCTGAGGGAATAATCAGCATATCGCCCGTGTTTAAATGCACGTGTTGTCTATTATCAAAGTGAATATGCAGTTCACCAAACATCACAATATGACAGATCAATGCGGATTGAGCAGGAGAACGAAAAGTCCATTCTCCTTGAGTTTGTAAATACAGATATTCTGTGTTTTTTAAATGAATATCTTCAAGAACTTGGCTCAGTGCATCCATTGATTGATTATTTTCCTATTTATAATGAACATCTTAGTGTTTTCAATGTTGATAAAAATGTGTTTTTAGGTCAAAAAACCATCTAAAAGTGACAAGGACTTTTACATTGTTATTTTGGACGCTTGCAACTGTTGTTAGACACAGAATTGCTTAAATATAGTGCTTAGAATCATAAAGTGGAAGATCAGCAAATGAATGCGCCCCTAAAATTACAAGATATGCAACAGTTGAATTCAGCAAATTCTGGATTGGCCTTGGATAAAAAACGTTATTTATGGCTCATCAGTCCATCACTGCCAGTGATTGGTCTCGGTATTTTGGCAGGCTATCATTTTGCACCAAAACCGTTTAAAAAACTTTTTGCCCTAGGTGGTCCGATTGTATTACATGTGGTTATACCTGCCATTGATACTTTAATTGGCACAGACAATAACAATCCTAATGCTGAAGATATCAAACTGCTTGAACAAGATCCTTATTATGCACGTTTGGTGAAGTCTTTTATTCCAATCCAATATGCAGCCAATATTTATGCGTGTTATCTGAGTAGCCGCAAAGACACCTCCTTGGTGGATAAAGTTACTCGGTATGTCGATGGGTGCGATCAATGGCATTGCCATCAACACCGCACATGAATTAAGTCATAAATCTGCGCGTATCGATCATATTTTATCGCATTTGGCGTTGGTGCCTTCAGGTTATAATCATTTTCGAATTGAACATCCATATGGTCATCATAAGCGTGCAGCGACCCCAGAAGATCCTGCATCTTCTAAAATGGGTGAAACCTTTTATGAGTTTTTACCACGTACCGTGATTGGTTCGTTTAAATCAGCCGTTGAAATTGAAACGCGTCGTTTACAACGTAAGGGCTTATCTTTTTGGTCGAAAGACAATGAGTTGTTGCAGGGTTGGAGCATGAGTGGCGTGTTTCATTCATCCATGTTGGCACTGTTTGGAAAAGGCGTAGTCCCTTATTTAGCCACGCAGTCAGCTTATAGCATTACCTTATTTGAAATTATTAACTATATTGAACATTATGGTTTATTGCGTCAGAAGGATGAGAAGGGTAAATACGAGCGAACCATGCCTGAACACAGTTGGAACAACAATAATATTGTAACCAATCTGTTTTTATATCAGTTGCAGCGCCATTCAGATCACCATGCTTATCCGACACGTCCATTTCAAGCGTTACGTCATTTTGATGAAGCGCCTGAATTGCCAAATGGTTATGCGAGTATGCTTTTGCCGGCATTAATTCCTGCATGGTGGTTTAAGATTATGGATCAGCGTGTATTTGATCACTATAAGGGTGATTTAACCAAAGCCAATATTTTTCCGAAACGCCGAGAGAAAATTCTTAAAAAATTTAAGCAGTGGATGGTTTAATCTTGTACCTTAAAGTTTCTTACGCCTAAGAAAGCTGTATTTTAATCTACATAAGACAAGATTCTTCTGTATATGATTAATCTAAAATCTGCGTCTAGGACAAGAGTTGATCTGGTAAATGCACTTTTTAAGTGAATATTTCTTTTCAGCTTGATTCGGCAGATTCAGATCGATTAGCCTTAATACCTTCAAAGCCGATGTGCTGATAATCTAGATTAGAATGATGTTTGATTGGGCTGAATTATTGCAACAATATGGCTATTTCACGGTCATGATAGGCGCCTTTTTTGAAGGTGAGACAGTGGTGGTGTTGGGTGCATACGCAGTCCAACAACATATTTTAAGCTATTGGCTTCTGATTTTTGCAGCAATGTTCGGTGGTTTTGTCGGAGATCAATTTTATTATTATATCGGTTCTAAATTTGGATATGGATTTATCAAGAAGCGTCCTAAGTTGGCTGAAAAATTTGACCGTGCTAGTTCCTTAATAGACCGTTACCCCATATTGATGATTTTAATCATGCGTTTTGCTTGGGGACTTAGAACCTTAATTCCAATGAGTTTTGGTGTTAAAAAATATCCATTGATTCGCTACACGCCAGTCAACCTATTAGCGAGTTTTATTTGGGCATGGCTTGTGGTGACTTTGGGGGTTCAGTTGAGTCATTGGTTTGAAAATATCTGGCAATCATTGTTGCCCCAATACCATGATCTCATCATCAGTGGCGCCGTGATCGTGTGTTTAATCGTGATTGTGGGCTTGCTACATGCCTTTTATCGTAGCAAGAAGCGACATGATCCTAGCGCTAAAAACTGATGATAGACGCTTAATCAGAACCCAAGCTCAAGAAAAATCTTGGCTTGGGTCTCCAAGTTCAAGCCAATCTAGCTTCAAGTGATTTGCTCATCCAGATTTCACAAGCATGACTGTGACCGGTATTGCCTTTTGGTGCATCAAGATGAGTAAAGCCCAACTTTTCGTACAATTTGACCGCTTGCCATAAATCTTGAGTAGTTTCTAGATAAAGGGTGTTAAAACCTTTGGATTGTGCAAATTCAAATGCATGATTTAAAATCTGTTTCGCCAATCCGAAGCCACGGATCTCTTTTAAGAAATACATTTTTTGAATTTCTAAGATACTGTTGTCACCTTGCAGTGGAGAAACACCGCCACCACCAAAGACTTGACCGTGTTGATCTTCAACCACCCAATACGCTGCATTCTCTTGATGATAGACACTATATAAGTCATCTAATATCGGATCGGCAACGGCAAATCCAGACTCAGGAGCAAGTCCAAATTCTTTTGATACTTCACGAATGATCTGAGCCAAAATGGCATTGTCTTGGATTTGTAGCTTGCGGATTGTGTACATGAAGCAGTTTTTTTGACATGAAAAGATGGAATTTTATAGCATCAAACAGCGATAAAATTCCACCTGAACTTGTATTGATTTGAATGCAACGCGTAAATTGTGCATGGCTGAACGAATTATTTCAGTTCACTCGAACTTTTGCCAAGTTCACGGCGTGCAATGATCAATTGTTGAATCTGCTGCGTACCTTCAAAGATATCAAGAATTTTAGAGTCTCTTGCCCATTTTTCTAGGAGTTCATCTTCGTTATAACCTAGGCTTGCTGCCAATTCGACACATTTCAAAGTGATTTCATTACAAATGCGTCCTGCTTTGGCTTTCGCAATAGACGCTTCACGCGAATTCGGTTTTTTATTGTCAGCCATCCAAGCGGCTTTTAAGGTCAATAAGCGCGCCGATTCCCATTCAGCTTCCATGCGATAAATCTGTGCCGCAATATTGGAGGTCTGTAAATAAGGGGTTTCGTAGCTTGGATCTAAAACATCGTTAAAAATCTGTTTAATCCGTTCTAAAGAAGCTTTGGAGCAACCTACGGCCATTGCAGCAACCAAAGGTCGGGTGTTGTCGAATGTTTCCATGACACCTGCAAAACCTTTAGCCACATCAATTTCAGCATTACCCAATAAGTTGGCAGCGGGTACACGACAGTCAATAAAGCGAATGACCGCGGTATCAGAGGCTTTAATACCGAGTTTATGTTCAAGGCGCTCGACATTCATGCCGGGTGTGCCTTTAGGAACCACAAAGGATTTGATCGCAGCACGACCTAATGATTTGTCTAAAGTTGCCCAAACCACCACAGAGTCGGCACGCTCACCTGAAGTCACAAAGATTTTTTCACCATTTAATATGTAGTGATCGCCGTCTTTGGTGGCAGTGGTGCGAATCGCTGCTGAGTCTGAGCCACATCCAGGTTCGGTAATCGCCATAGCCGCCCAAGTGCCTTTAAAGCGCTCAAGTTGTTCATCATTGGCAACTGCAGCAATGGCTGAGTTACCTAAGCCTTGGCGAGGCATAGATAACAACAGTCCGGTATCGCCGTAACACATTTCGATCACACCTAATGCGGTCGACATATTGACGCCATTTTTGTTACCGACTTCGCTATCGCCCCGTTTATTCACTGCAGCGCCCGCATTCATACCATCGCCACCTTCATTCATGCCGTCAAGTAATGAGGCAAGCATGTTCAGTTCTTTGGGGTAGCTATGCTCAGCTTTGTCATATTTTCGAGAGATGCGACGCAGCACATTTAGTGCAGTTTCGTGGGCTTGATCGACCAATAGTTTAAATTTTTTCGGGTTTTCTAAATTCATGAGATGAGATCCTGTATAAACCTAAGCTGTATGATTTGTTGTTATTGTTATGGCCTAAGCATGCAAGGCAGATTGCATAATTGCGGTAGCGCGTAAGTCTCGATACCAACGTTCAACAGGGTGTTCTTTGGTAAAGCCATGGCCACCTAAGAGTTGAACGCCATCTGTACCAATTTTCATTGATTTTTCAGCACATAAAATGCGGGCCAAATAGGCTTCACGATGAAAAGGCTTACCCGATTCAGCCAAACTTGCAGCATTTAAGACCAACATTCGCATCGCATCAATCTCAATGGCCATGTCTGCAATCATAAAAGCAACACTTTGACGATGTGAAATTGGCTCACCAAATGCGGTGCGTTCATTGGCATAGTGGATACAGTAGCTTTTTACTGCTTCAGCAGTACCTACAGCCATGGCACACCACATCAAATTGCCCAAATCTAAAAATGCGGAATAATTGAAGTCATCATCGCCTAAGCGTTCAGCAGGGGTATTGTTAAATTCAAGGCTAACCGTCTGAGTGGCTTTTAAGCCCATTGCTGGGCTATTTTTACAGCGAATACTGGCATCACGCTTCACAATAAACACGTCAGCTTTACCCTGAAACTCAGCATTGACCAAAAGTACATCTGCAGATTCACCAAGAATCACTAATGTTTTCTCACCATGAATGCTGTATTTACCTTGATTCAAACTGGCTTTGGTTTTCAGTTGATAGGGATTAAAGGCAGGTGTGGCTTCTTGAATAGCAAAGCTTGCCTGAATATCCGCATCATTGGCAAAGCCGGCAAGATATTTATTTTGTACTTGTTTAGATCCCCATTGGGTAATGGCATTAATGACGCTAAACGTTGATAACAAACCTGCAGTCAAACTGAAATCACCACGTGCAAGGTTCTCTGCTATCAGAATATTGCTGATGATATTTTTTTCACTAGCAACACCACCAAAAGCTTCAGGTAGAGCATAATAATTTAAGCCTAAATCTGAACTGTGTTTCCAAAGTGCGTCAGGAAATTGTTCATGGTGATCTGCATCGTGTGCCAAAGGATAGAGTACTTCACTTGCAAATTGCTGCATGGCATCCGCAGTCATTTGCTGTTCTTCAGACAGGTTTAAATCAAATAGAGATTTTTGCTGATTGGGGAGGCGTTGTTTTTGATTGCCTTGATTAGACTGAAAGGCCTTTTGTGTCGCACTTAAGGTTCTGAAGCCAGCTTTAGAGCCTTGATAGAGTGATTTCTCGATGATTTTTCTAAGTTTAAATTGATCCAGTAAATCGCTGCCTGCTATTTTTGTAATCAAAGCCAAGCCCAAACCCTGCGCTTTATTTGCCATATTGGTCATTATTCTGTCCTGATTTTTAGCTGTTGTATGGCATTATCCTGACATGAGTAATATTTAAATTAAATGTCGGATCTGACAATTCTATTGACCTAATTGGCGTGAATAGATAAGCGGTATTTTCGGGTTTATATTATTGAATTTAAATCAATATTATTTCTATTTATGAATTAAGAGATAAAAAAAATTGACCCAAATGACAAATTTTTACTTATCGTTTGGATCAATTTTAGAAATGAATGCGCTTGGCTATTAATTAAGCGAAAGGTTGAATCATTTTTCTGACATTGGTCTTCGCTTCAATCACCGTCATAAAGGTATAAGCCCCAATAAATTTGCGACTGATAAACATGAACTCTTTAGGCGGTACAGAGAAGTAACGTGACGCCATAGATTTAGAAGCGCGTTGCATCACACGACTATGTAATTGGCTTTTTTTCCAATCATAGCGTTGCTGTTCATCCATCACGTCATCGGGCAAGTCAGGATTATTTGCTTTGGTGCTAAAGGCTTCGGTTGCCAATAAAAATACTTTCGCCATGTCAGGTTTAATACTTAAAGGCATACCATCAAAAAATTCATAACTAGTCATGGCTTGAACCATCGCTTCGGCATCATGATGGTAACCTGCCTTTAATAGATTGCGCGCCACACTCAATAATTGTTGGTCAAATTGACGAATCGCGCCAAAATCTAACAAAATAATTTTATCAAGAATCTCTTCACCATTGCCTAAGCGAACCAAATAATTGCCAAAATTTGGGTCGGTTTGCATTTCACCCCATTCAAAGATCTCTCGTACCGCAATTTCAAGTGAAGCTTCGCCCAATTTATTACGGCGCTCTTGAGGTAAAGACAACATCACTGGACTGTTGATCGGTACGCCTCGTTCAAAGGTCATACACAACACTTGATCGGTGCAGTATTGATCAATAATTTGCGGAACAACATAACGAGGATCATCTTTGAGTCGTTCTGCAAAACGGCGAGTGGTTGCTGCTTCAATTTTGTAGTCCACTTCACGGTGCATCATCTCACGCACTTCATCAAACCACTGATCGAATTCACGCGTTTGAGGCACCATACGAGTCAATTTCAGCATGTTTTTAAATAAGCTCATGTCTGAATCAATGGCACTCGCTACACCGGGATACTGAATTTTGAGTACCAGTTCAAGACCGTCAGATTTGCGTGTAGCACGATGCACTTGTGCTAAAGACGCTGTACCCAAAGGTTCATGGTCAATAGTCAGGTCGTCTAGTTTTGAACCCAATTGACTCACCAATTGCTCTTTTATGGCAGGCCATGCAAGGGCTACGGTTTGATTGTTCAATGTGTTTAAGGCTTGAGTGATCTCTTCAGGCAAAAAATGCTCGCCGTACAATGCCATCATCTGCCCAATTTTCACAATTGAACCTTTGAGCTTACCAATCTCTGCAACCAAATATTCCGCTTGGTCTTTCATGGCTTGCTTGCGTTTCTTTTCTTTATCTTCTTCACTCGAAAAGATTGAACTCGCGCTTGAGGCTGCCCAACGTGTTCCTGCAAGTAACGAAGCTTTTGCGATAGAAAGGCGTCGATCCATAGAGGAGGTCTTTAACGCTTTAAGCTTTTCATTCTGATCTGACATGAAGATAAAATCCTGTGAGCGAATCGAGCTGATGAACTATTCTAATGAATATTACATCGTATGACCGTATTAAAATAGTTCAACTATTTGAATATCGGATGTAATTAATGTCAATGAATGTAGTTTTTAAATAGCCTAAGCAAATTTTAAATTTGATTTTACATTCGGTACGCTATTTTAAGTTCACTACGTTGCTTTAAAAGCGTTTTGTTTTGCTCGATGAACTGAGTGATCATTTCTTTAACAGAATCATGAGAAAAACCAAGTGCATAGCCTTTTACAATAATAATGCTTGGCAGGGAAAAGAAGAAATATTTGGCGTCTTCTAAGCTGGGTTGTTCAAAAATACCGTATTCAGTCAGCATTTTTGTTAGCTCGGTTTTTTCTACATTGACTTGAGAGGAGTCTGTGTCATTCCAATAGTTTTGGCGCATGGCCATTAAATTATTGTGTTTATAACTCATGACGAGGGGGCTTGATTGTGGGCTTGGGCTATATATTAGGCTTAACAGGGGATAAATCAAGCGACAATTTAAAATACAGAATTGCAAAATGAGCGCAATTCAAATTTAACCTTTATTTTTTTAAGATTTATTTTTAACAGTTAGCTGGCAAGAATTTCTTCAACCTTGAAAAAGCGTGTTCATCTAAAAACAGATACAAAAAAGCGAGGAATAAATCCTCGCTTTCTATCTATTGCTTAAGACTTAAGGTCTTAGATCGCAACGATATCAACAGCGTTAGGACCTTTAGGACCTTGAGTAACGCTGAATTCAACTTGTTGGCCTTCAGCTAAAGTTTTGAAACCTGAGCTTTTGATTTCGCTGAAATGAGCGAAAACGTCTGGACCATTTTCTTGTTGAATAAAACCAAAACCTTTAGTTTCGTTGAACCACTTAACAGTACCTTTAACAGTATTAGACATAATATAAATCCTTTGGAAATCTGGTAATCAAGGTCATAAATGACCCGGTTGTAACTTTGAAAAAATAATGAAACTTAAAATCTGAAACGAAACGTAGGATTATGAATAACACTGCGAAATAAAAGATTTAACGAAACAACACTAATTTTCTAGTTGGGTTCGATTATACATGATAAAAAAATAAAGTAGAAACATATATGACACTTATTCACTAAAAAACTGATGTATTTGTGTTAAAAGTAAGTCATATCAAGCTTTTTCATTAAAAAAATTGCAGAAAAAAATTAAAACAGCCTGTAGAAATTCAAAAAAATGCATAAAACAAGGTATTATAAGGCGCTTAAAGATACTGACCTTGGAGATACCTTAAGTGGATCAACTGACTATTAGCCCTGAACATTTGCAGGAAGCCGCTGACAATTTGAGCACAATACGTGATTTTATCCGTTTTGGTGTGTCAGCTCTACGTCAATATGATGCACACTTAGGTCAAGGTACTGAAGATTTTTTTGCTGAGAGTTCAGCATTGGTACTGCAAACACTAGCATTGGATTGGTCTGCGAACCCTGAAATTCTAGATGCAAAATTATTGCCAAGCGAAAAAGCTGAATTTATCAGTTTGCTTGAACGCCGTATTAATGAAAAAGTGCCAACCTCATATTTGTTAAATCTGGCTTATTTTTGTGAAAAACCTTATTACGTTGATGAGCGTGTACTGATTCCACGTTCTCCAATTGCAGAATTGATCAATAATCGTTTTGCACCGTATTGTTTAGATGAAAATCATCAACCTCGCGAAGCGGATAATAATTTACCGGTAAATCCAAATCCTAAAATGCCACGTCGTATTTTAGATATGTGTACCGGTTCAGGGTGTATTGCAATTGCATTGGCTTATGCATTCCCTGAAGCTGAAGTAGATGCAACCGATATTTCAAAAGAAGCACTCGAAGTTGCATCTATTAATGCTGAACACCACAACAAGCAGTTTGAAGTGGCGTTGCTTGAATCAGATTTGTTCACCAAAATTCCTGCCGAAAATCAATATGACTTGATCGTATCAAATCCTCCGTATGTTGATGCAGAAGACATGGCAGATCTTCCTGACGAATTCCGTCACGAGCCTGAGCTTGCATTGGCAGCGGGTCAAGATGGCTTAGATCTGGTACGTAAAATGTTGGCGCAAGCTGCAGATTATTTAACGGAAGACGGTTTAATTGTCATTGAAGTGGGTAATTCTGAATGGGCAATGAAACAGAACTTTAATACTGTGGATTTCCACTGGTTAACTTTCCAAAAAGGCGGTTCAGGTATTTTTGCGTTAACAGCAGCGCAATGCCGTCAGTATCGTGATTTATTTATTCAATCTGTTCAAGCATAAGGAGTCGTGAACGTGGCAGGTAATAGTATTGGACAACTCTTCCGTGTAACGACTTGTGGTGAATCTCATGGTGTTGGGCTCATGGCGATTGTCGATGGTGTGCCGCCCGGAATCGAGCTTTGTGAAGCAGATTTACAACATGATTTAGATCGTCGCAAACCGGGGACTTCTAAGTTTGCAACGCAGCGTAAAGAACCTGACCAAGTTGAGATTATTTCAGGGGTGTTTGAGGGTAAAACCACAGGCACCTCGATTGGTCTTTTGATCCGCAATACCGACCAGAAATCGAAAGATTACGGCAATATTGCGCAAACTTTCCGTCCAGGACATGCAGATTATACTTATACGCATAAGTATGGTTTCCGTGACTACCGTGGTGGTGGTCGCTCAAGCGCACGTGAAACTGCAATGCGTGTGGCAGCAGGTGCGATTGCAAAAAAATACTTGGCTGAAAAGTTTGGTATCGTGATTCGTGGTCATGTGACTCAGATTGGTATAGAAAAAGCTGAAGTTTTAGATTGGAACGAAGTTCCAAATAATCCATTCTTCTGTGGCGATATCAATGCTGTTCCACGTTTTGAAGCCCTTGTGACGTCATTGCGTGAACAAGGTACAAGTTGTGGCGCTCGACTTGAAATCATCGCTGAAAATGTCCCAGTAGGTTGGGGTGAGCCTGTATTTGATCGTTTAGATGCCGATATCGCGCATGCCATGATGTCAATCAATGCAGTAAAAGGCGTTGAAATTGGCGATGGTTTTGCGGTGGCTGAGCAATTTGGTCATGAATCACGTGATGAATTAACCACTGATGGCTTCTTAGCTAATCATGCAGGCGGTATTTTGGGTGGGATTTCATCTGGTCAAGATATTCGTGTGGCGATTGCATTGAAACCGACAGCGTCGATCACCACGCCAGGTAAAACGATTAATCTAAATCGTGAAGATACCGATGTATTGACCAAAGGTCGTCATGATCCGTGTGTGGGGGTTCGCGCAACGCCAATTGCGGAAGCCATGCTTGCGATTGTGTTGATGGATCATTTCATGCGTCATCGTGCTCAAAATGCTGATGTGGTTACGCCATTTGCACCGATCTAAGTGTTTGTAAAAGACTTTAAAAAACCAGACTTACTGTCTGGTTTTTTTTATCAAAAATATTTTATTTTAAGTTTCAGTGTTTATACTTTGGGTTGAGATGACGTATTGACTTCATAGGAATGTAAAAAGATTAAAAAAATGATGCTCTCAACATGTGTGGGGAATTTGAATGACAATAAAGTACGACCCTAAAAAATTGGGTTTTAGAAGAATAGGTTTAAAAGCATATCGTCTAAAATCACATACTTTAAAAATTTATCGTTCTTGCATGATGGCAATGCTGATCGGATGTAGCGCATTGAGCTTTGCACAAAATTTAACGCAATCTGAATATGATCAACACGTGAAACAAGCCTACCGCCAACTACAAATCTCACAACTGGATTTGAACCGAGTTTTGGATCAAAACAAACATCCTAAGTTAATCATTGAAAAATCTTGCCTTTATGTCAACCAACTAAAGCAATTGGAACAATTATCGCTAAACAATAGTGCACTTCAAAAAGCCAAAGACGAAGCACAGTTTGTTGCTGGATTAATTAAAGACTTTGATAAATCCTTTGCTGATTTGGGAACCACCTATCAAAAAAGTTGTACGTCCTTTTAATATTGAAAATGCGATGATATTCGATGTCTCTGGTCAGAATGTGTAGAAAGTTATTTTAAAAGGCACATAAGTCTCTAGTTGAATCCTAAATAAAAAAACCAGACTTAAAGTCTGGTTTTTTATGCTATTTTTCAACTTGTTATTGAGCATAACCTTTAAGGAAAGTTAAATACGCTGATGATTTTTCACCATTGGCTTTTAAAATTGGGCGTTGAATATCACCTTTGTCTGTTACCAGTTTTAAATCAATCTGCTTACCATCACGGAATGAGTTTAAGAAGCTCACCGGTACACGAATAAAGTTTGATGACGTTTTTAAGTTGGCTTGAGTCGAATATTGGGTGGCTTCAATGGTTGAGTAAGTATAAGGTTGACCATCCACTAAAAATTCGAATTGCTTAATGTCATAGGCTTCTGCATTGGTAATTTCTGCTGAAATTTTAAAACCTTCACGGGTTTCTTCTTTCCATCGCATTGAGAGTTCCGGGCAGACTTCATCTGCTGTACAGATCAATGGACCTTTGGTGACGACACGCTCAGACACTTGACCTGCACACGCTGTAAGAAACAAAACAGAAGAAATCAATACCAAATGCGTTTTCATATTTATACCTAGATGTGGAGTTTTTATTGCTATGTTGAGAATATGTTAAATTTAACGATTTAAGCAAAAAATTGAAATAACTCAAGGCATTTGTCACGTTGCAAAATTGTATCCTAAAAAAATTTAAGGCTATTTAGAACGTAAAAAAGCCCTAATACATGCTTAGAGCTTCATGGGTTTGAATAAAAACCTTATGGATTGTTACGCTGAGTATAACCGCGTTTAAAGGTTTTAAAAGCACGTGATTCTTCGCCGTCTTTTAATGCAGCGTGGCTAATTTCACCTTTATCGGTAAATAAAGTCACATCTATGGCTTTGGCGTTATAAAAAATGTTGATCAAACTTGCGGGTACTTCTATATAATTCGATGAATTAATTAACGACGAATTTAAGACTGATTTTTGACTGGTCTTGATGGTTGGCATATAGGGGTAATTTTGACCATCGACCTTTAAGACCACTTTTTGAATGTCATAGGCTTGAGGGTCGTAGAGGTCTGCACGGACTTTGTATAGATTATTATTTTGCAGTTTCCAGTCGAAAGTCAATTCAGGGCAAGGTTTACCGGCTTCGCAAATCACTTGTCCTGTGGTTTCTACACGTTGAACATTGTTGGACGGTTTAAAGTCGATGGCTGAATCATTATACGGTTTGGTACTATCAGCTTTTTTTACGGGGAATACGATACATCCTGATAGTGAAAGTGCTGTAACGAGTGAAATAAGTTGTAATTTCATTATTATTGACCAAGTTATTCATTTAGTTTTTGTTAAGATTTAATTTATCATAAACTTATAATAAATGTGAACCAGTTATCATAAAAATGTTGTTTGATTGCAATTTTGATCTAAAAGTTTTTGAAAATGAAGCAAACTTAAGTTTAATTTTATGGCTAGACTAAATTAAGATGACGGTTATGAGTTGTTTATCATGATGTATTAGATGCTTAATCATTAGGCTCTAAATGAGTTTTGTGATTTAAACTGTGCTAGATTTTTCCAAAAATGTATTGATAAATGACTTTTAAATTTGACTGCGGAATAACTATACAATTGGTTCAACTTAACGTTTGACCAGCGCTAAAAAGCTGTTATAACTAAAAATAAAGGGTAAGTAAAAAAGAGTGTCAAATGAAAACTACAGTGAAGTATGTTGTCCTAAAGAGTAAAGATTACCAACTCGGCACATCATTATTTGAGGAAGATCTCGATGTAGGAAGTTCGTACTTTGATGAAATTCCAAATGTGATCAGTTTTCAGAACCATGATTTTAAAGTGAAGTCTAAGGAACTCACCAGAAAGCAAATTTTCGATGATTTTGAAGAACATCAAACCATCTTGGTTAAAGTTATTTCGATGACTTAAAAAGCTTAAGCTAAAGTCATGCAAATAAAAGGCAGAATTGATTTCTGCCTTTTTGCAGCTGATTCAATTAAACAGCTGTTTTAACAATCAGCACAGGAATGTGACTTAAGCTCAATACTTCTTGCGCCACACTACCTAAGATAAATTTTCTAAAGCCTTTACGCCCATGCGAACCCATCACAATCAGATCGGCATGGATTTCTTCTGCAATATTTAAAATCCCGGTTGCCGGCGGCACGCTACGAATGATCAGCGTTTTAACTTCTAAACCATGGTTTTGAAAGCTTAGTTGAATATCGTTTAAACGACCTTGTGCATTTTGCTCTGCTTCTAGTACATAGTCTGTAATTGCAGGTGCAACTTTATAAAAATCAATGCTACGCAATGGATCTACTGAAAGTACCGACATGACGGTGATTTTACTGCCAAAAGCTTTTGCAAGCGCCTCTGCATGTTCGATCGCAGCATAAGAAATCGGGGAATCATCGACAGGGACGAGTATATTTTTATAAGACATGTGCTACTCCATTTTTGTTGGATGTTCTGTTTATTGTTAGCATGTGCCTGATGTTTATACAATGAGATTTCCTGCCTTTAAGCAATGGACTTGATATGTTGAGAAATGAATTGAGAAAATATTGAGTTGTGTGATTTGCAGCCATTTCTTTGGGAAGTCATTGTTGTTTTGGTAATCCTCCCATAAATAACCGAATTTAAAAGTAGAGGTTAAGCAGCCATTAGAGGAGGCTTTCCTTTGTTTGCTTGGTGTGGTCTTTCATGATTGTAATGCCATTTTCAAGATAGACATAATCTGACTGTCAGTAAGTTTCGATGTTTTCATGCAGTATCTGCTGCTTGTATCCTAAGAAAAAATTCTACTTTTAGATCCTTTAATTTTTGAGGGGATTACCATACGAGCATCATGATGTGGGCAAGTCTTTTCCCAATGTGGAAGCTGGACTTAGTGTGGATAATGGCGATTTAATTATTCCGACAACTAAAATTTACACATATAGAAAAGAATCCATCACCTTTAATGCCATTACTGAATTTTATTATCTGAGAGATGATTATAGTATTGAGCGTGCTTTAGAGCGTTAGTATTTGAGGAGTTAAATATTTAAACCAATACATTACTAATCGGTGGGTTTTTTTGCTATGAATTATTGGTTGATATTAGAAAAATTAAAGGGGACGCGTTGTTATTCACCATGTATTTCGTTATTCGCTAAGTATTTCCTTTGAAAGCGTCGATAGAGGGTGGATATCAGGCATAATGCCTTTTTTTTAAATCTAGAGCCTTTTTTTATCTTATGGTAGATATTAACCAGTTAAACAATATTTTTAATGCAACAGTCGCGAGTAATAAAAAACCTGAAAGGATTTTGATAGGTTATAAGCTTTACGCAGAGTTAATGAAGGATAGAAGATTTTTTGAAGAGGTTGTTGGATCTGCAATGAACCCTAGCAAACGGACGTACAACAATATCAAGATTAAAGTTACTCAAGATGAAAGTCAGTTAGAAGTTAAATATTCAGGATAGTATTTAAAACATGGGCTCACAGTGATGTGGGCTTTTTCAATGCATAACTAAAAGAATGATGTGAATTAGCTCAACTGACATAGTTTGATAGTAAATAGGTTGTAAGCATACAAGGTGGTACAATAGTTAACCGTCTATGCAGCTTAATCCATGTTAGAAATCTACAAATATCTTTATACAAAAATGAGTACATTCGGGTCATTACCAACATATAAAGTTTTTGCCAATAGCACCGATGCGAAAGTGAAATGGGTCTTTGCTGATAATACGTTTATTTATGGGCGCATATCCGACTGGTCCTTAAATCATTTGGGTCTTGATGCAGGGAAAGCATCGTGGTCGGAAGAGTCTAAATTGATTTTGGAAAATGAAAAAAGAAAATTAAGTTTGTATAAGTCATCGCATTTGGATTTTGAGACGGAAGCTCTTGTTTAGACAGTTTAAGAAGCTAATTAGTTTTAATAACGTTATTTAAATTCCCTTGATTCGATGGTTTTAAGCATGGAATCGACTCAATATTAAACTAAATTTTATTATAAGTTATTGATTATATTAAACTTTAGAAAATAATTCTTACAAGTTTTTCATTCGCTATTGGGCCTATTTATTGTTTACTTGGTTCAAGCAATGATGCTTATCAAGGGTATTTAAAATGAAATATATATTGAGATATTTCGCTGATGGTGATTTTAAAAAAGAGCGTGTGGATATTGAAGTGATTTCTACTGGTGGCAAGGTGGATTTCAACAAAGTTCAGAGATTCTTGCTTGCTAGTAACAAGGTTGGGGTGGCAATCATTTTGTCGCCTGGAAACCTTTAAATTCTGCTTAATTCATCAGTCTTTGGTATAAAGCCCTGCAATCTGCGGGGCTTTTTAATACCCTAAAAATCAACCCTACTTATTGGTGGTCGACATGTAAACACGTAAGCCATTTGGCAATTCCAAGCATTCTGTGTCAGTAAGATAGCGGCTTGAATTATTCGTAGTGGTTTAATGTGATAACCGCCATTTGATTTTAAAAGAAATTGATTATGTGTGATTACTCTCTTTCAAAATTTCTCCAAATAGGCGAACAGATTACGGCGCATGAAACCCCGTTAAATATGCATTATTGGCGGGGTTTTTATTTTCTATTCGAGGTAATCATGACAGATCGTGTACAAGCTAAAAAAGATTTGCAGTTTTGTTGTGATGAGCTGAGTAAATATCAAAACTTGAGTCGAACAGGCGTAAGACATAGTGAATTGGTAGCTATGGATAATGTGATGATTCGATAAGAGCTTGTGAGTCGCTGATATTATTCTTTGTGTGCTGAACTGTATGTATTTGCAGTGTTTCAGCATCTATCCCTATGTGGAGTTTACGCCATTGTCGTCGATATTCAGGCTGATGTTTCTTACGTTTCCATTCACCTAAAAACTTCAAGCTAGTAGAATCAACGATGAGCAATATATTGCGCAAGGTAGTCCATCACAACTTTTTTGATAGCTAATGGTAATATCAATATGCTTTTGTCTTCTGCATATGGTCGAATAATCTGGTGCTGTCTAATCTAATCCACAAAGTTTAATCAGACTCTGAACAAAGCCTGTAACCATACGCAAAGAAAGGCGAAAAAGAGATTTGATCATTAAACAGCATTGAATCGCTGCGTCGGAGTAGGTTTGATTTCGGCCGTGTTTACCGATGTAAAGAACATACTATTGGGTGGCTGAATCAAACCAAATTGATATGTTTCCTCGATTGATCAAGGCTTTATTGTAGGCGGGCCAATTGGTTGTACGGTATATTTTGTGTGTAGGCTTTTTCATTAGGGAATTGTATTGCTTAAAAAGCTTTCAATGGTAGGTTTGTGCAACAAAGCCGTTCATGCATCAACTATTGACCCATTGACCCATTGACCTTGTAAATTGGGTTCGACACACAGTTGATTTCGACCTTTTTCTTTGGCTTGGTAAAGCGCCGTATCCGCACGATTAATCAGTTGCTGAACTTTGGTACAGTAGGGCAAGCTTTGATAGCTTAGACCAATACTGACGCTGATATTCAATGCCGTGCCATCATCAAGTGGAATGGGTGTGGCATGAACCACATTACAAATCCGTTGGGCAATATCAACACTTTGCTTTAAGGTTAAATCTTTTAATAAAATCGCAAATTCTTCACCGCCAATGCGCCCAAACAAATCGCTGGAGCGAATTTGAGTTTGCACCTGCTTGGTAAATTCTTGCAGAACCTTGTCACCCACCGCATGCCCATAGGTGTCATTGATTTTTTTAAAATGGTCTAAATCCATGACCAAGATCGATACTGTTTTGGCTTGTGGTTTAGCATTTTCTGTACTGACCATACGCTCGCTTTCTTGATAGAAATAACGGCGATTCATTGCTGTGGTTAAACCATCATGATTGGCAAGATACAAAATTTGATGATAAAGCTTTTGGCGATTTAAACTAATAATCGATAAAGTGAGCGGGCCCAACGCCAACATAAACAAACCAATCCGAATCGATAATGCGGTAAGAATGAATGCATCAGGGGATTCAGCCAAATAATAGTTGCTAATGGTGTGGTGCATAAACATACAGACCAAGCAATTCACAACCGCAACCAAAAATAAATTGTAGGTTAATGCTGCCCAAATCAACGCCCCAATCGGGAACATGATTGCACCTGGACCGACAAAGAAATAAGTCAGTCCAAGCGATAGAATCACAAAAGCCATCGGTAAACTGTTTTGAATCGCAAAGGGTTGTTTGCGTTTATCTTCAACAAAGCTTTTAGCGGTTTTAAGCGAAGGGATTGCCAAAATAATCGGCAGGAAACACACCACATTTAAGATTTCACCCGTCCACCACATGCCAAAATCAGTCCAAAGGCGATCTAAAGACATAAAGGTATTCGGTAAATGAGGCACTGTTGATACTGCAAATGCTGCACTGGCTAAACAGCCACCCAGAGAGCTGATTACGAATAAATAAACAAAGGTTAAACCTTTATTGAACTGTTTATAATCCAGTTTAAACAGTTTGACTAAGCCTAAGCTAATCAAGGGATTGAGTAAATTGGCACAGGTCAGCGCGAGAGTGACAAAGAAGAATCCACCTGTGCTTAAATCGGCTAGCATGTAACCTAGGAAGGCACCAAGCCAGCCTCCAACATTATTCAGTTGTTTAAAGTGTAAAAATAAACCAAACAATACGGCATTTGCCGGCCAAAAAATAGAAAGGAACGCCATGGGGCGACCCAAAATTCCTGCATAGGCACACAGTGCAATCACGATCCCCACAATAAAAAAAGATTGGAGTGACTGTCGTAAATGTATCCGAGAACTTTGAATCGCTAAAGACACTATAATTTCCTATTATTTTTGATCTCATATTTAATTTTTAAAAAAGATCAATTCTTAGAATTTCTTACCATAAGCTTAGCTGTTTGTTATTTAATTTCAATAGCTTTGCTTTTTATATTTGAATCAAATGTGCTTAAAAATGTGGACTGAATAACGATTCAGCAAAAAACAACAAAATTGTTCGTATCGCGTGAATTTTTCAGGAATTTATCTGGAACTATGCTAAGTTATCTTGATGAAATTTATAAACAGTTGAAGTATGAAAAGAATTGCACTCCTGATGCCTTTTTTAGTAATTGCTCATGCTTTAGTGCATGCAGAACCAGCAGTTGTTGCAACAGCCAAATCAGCAGATTTACAACAAGACCAAAACAGTATTCGTATTTCAACCCGACCTGAAATTTTAGGCTTATGGGGAATGGAAATGCCAAATAATAAAAAATGTGTCGAATATTATAATTTCCGTGGTGGCAACCAAGTCGTTGTAAACAGTGCTAAAGAGTGGTCCACTGGACTTTTTGAATATCAACCCTCACCGGACAATACCTTATCGGTTTTGCCAACCTTGGTCATGCAAGTGAATTATGAAAATAATGAAGTGGATTGCTCGGGTCATAAAGTCGATCAAGCCGGTGAAGTGTCGCAATATTTTGTGCAATGGAAAAGTGCCAACCAAATCAATTTCTGTGCAAATGAATTGGGTAAAGATTGTTTTGCCACTTTACGCCGTGTCTTGCCTTAAATGAGTATTTAAGCTGAATAACTCGTGATTCGATTCAGTACACACTAAAAAACAGCACATAAAAAAGCCACTCGAAAGTGGCTTTTAATTTTCAATCATGGATTGCTTTTAAGCGTCTTTTTCATGACCTTGCACTTGTTTTAATAAGTGTTTCTCAAGGTAATGAATATCCATTGCTTGTTTGCAGAAGTTCTTGTCTTCCAAAATCAAATCTTTATGCAATGGAATATTGGTTTTAATGCCAGTTAAAATGATTTCATCCAAAGCTTGCTTCATACGTGCAATCGCAGTTTCACGATCATGACCAAAGGCAATGAGTTTTGCAATCATCGAATCGTAATACGGCGGAATGCTATAACCTGAATAGATATGTGAATCTAAACGGATCCCTGCACCACCTGGCGCATAGAAGTGCTCAATTTTACCCGGAGAAGGTAGGAATGTAGACGGATCTTCAGCATTGATACGGCATTCAATCGCATGACCTTTCAGCTCAATATCTTCCTGTTGAAGATTTAAACCTAAACCAGCAGCAATACGAAGCTGTTGCTCAATAATGTCCACACCTGTCACTTGTTCCGTCACAGGATGTTCAACTTGAACGCGGGTATTCATCTCAATAAAGAAGAATTCACCGTCTTCAAACAAGAACTCAAATGTACCCGCACCACGGTATTGCATCAATTTACAGGCATTGACACACGCTTCTAAAATATGCGCTCGCGCTTCTTCAGGTAAACCTGGAGCAGGGGCTTCTTCCAAAACTTTTTGATGACGGCGTTGTAGAGAACAGTCACGGTCATATAAATGTACCGCATGACCATTCCCATCTGCCAAAACTTGCACTTCGACATGGCGTGGTTTTTGTAAGAAACGTTCCATATAGACCGTATCATCACCAAACCACATTTCTGCATCACGTTGCGCCGCTTGTACAGATTCAAGCAAGGTGTCAACACGTTCCACAATACGCATACCACGACCACCACCACCTGAAGCAGCTTTTACGATCAATGGGAAACCAATTTCTTTGGCTTCGGCGAGGGCATTGTTTGGGGTGACTGCATGTGCAGAGCCCGGAACCGTTGGAACACCAGCTTTACGCATGGCCATAATCGCAGAGACTTTATTGCCCATCAGGCGAATATGTTCTGGACGTGGACCAATAAAAATAAAACCTGAGCTTTCTACAATTTCTGCAAATTCAGCATTTTCAGACAAGAAGCCATAACCCGGGTGAATCGCATCTGCACCGGTGATTTCTGCAGCGGTGATAATCGCAGGAATATTTAAATAACTTTCGCTACTTGCACCTGGACCAATACATACGGCTTCATCACAAAAGCGTAAATGCATCAGGTCTTTATCGGCGTCAGAATAGATCCCTACAGTTTTAATACCGAGGGTTTTACATGCCCGAGTGATTCGCAATGCGATCTCACCTCGGTTTGCAATCAGAACTTTTTGCAACATATCAAGCCCCAGATATTACGCGCGGTAGCGGAATAATGGTTGACCGAATTGGATGACATCGCCGTTTTTAACTAAAATTTCTTCAACAACACCACTTTGCGTGGCTTCAATCGGGTTCATGATTTTCATCGCTTCAATGATGCCCAATGTTTCACCTGCAGAGACCGTTTGACCCACATTAACAAATGGCGCTTCGCCTGGATTTGGCGCTGAATAGAACACACCGACCATAGGTGAAGTTTCAACAGCACCACGTGCTGCAGCTTTAACTACCGGTGCTTCAGGCGCAGCAGCAGCCATTGGCACACCTGCAGCGATCACAGGATTACGGCGGGCTAAAGCAATCGATTGGTCACCTTCTTTGACTTCGATAGATTGAAGATCAGATTCAATCATCAAATCGATGAGCTTTTTGATTTTGCGAATATCCATGGATGCGTATTCCTAAGATTGAGAATGAGTGGAAGATTGAATTTTCTGTGTCGCATGACTCAGTGCAAAGGAGTAGCCTTGCGCACCCAAGCCACAGATCACACCAACCGCTTTATCGGAGAGATATGAGTGATGTCTAAATGCTTCACGCGCATGGACATTAGACAAATGAACTTCAATAAACGGAATTGCAACGCCCAATAGGGCATCACGGACAGCAACAGAGGTGTGAGTCAATGCTGCTGGATTGATAACAATAAAGTCGACGCCGTCGGTTTGCGCCTGATGAATACGATCTACGATCGCACCTTCCCAATTACTTTGGAAGGTTTGCAATTGAATGGCAGTTTCTTGAGCTTGCTGTACAAGTTGCTGATTGATGTCATCTAAGGTGAGATGCCCATACACTTCAGGTTCTCGCTTTCCTAGCAAATTTAAATTCGGTCCATGTATGACCAAGATGGTCGAACTCATGAAGACTGCTCCAATAGATAAGTTGCACGATCACTTTGCACGTTGTCTGCAAAGTTTGCCTATTATGGCATATTTTTGCACTTTAATTTTGTAAAATGTTTAAATTTGAACTAACTGTTCAGATCTAAATCGTGCTCTATTTTGAGAACTTTGCAAGGAATAGGCAATGTTAAAAGATGACATTTTTTATAATTATTTCATTTTGTGTATTTTAAACTGAATTGACCAAAAGTATTCATTTGATTTGTGTAACCGCCATGTGCGAATCATCAATCAGCAGAATTTCATTCCAACAAGTGGTATAACGGGGCGAACGATGTTGTTGCTTCATTTGCCATTGCTGGTGTAGCGAGTGATACCCGACTTGAATGCAATCTGCGCCGTAGCGATTTTTCATTTTAGACAGGGTGCGCATCAGTTGATTGCGTTGTTCAATCAGCGCTAAAGGTTGCCATAGATCATCGATATGCTGCTGCTTCGGATGTAGAGCAGAGAACATCACGCCAACTTTGACGTATTTAGTATTTTCCTTAAATAAAACATTGATTTGCTCTTGTGCTGCTTGGGTCAATATCAGCAAATCATCGGTGGCATAATCGAGTCCCAGTGCATGAGAAGCTGCCTTTTTATAAGGAGGAAAATGAATTTTTTCATATAAGGAAACGTGTACGCAGGCACAAAGTTGCTGTTGGCTGATTAAACGTCGATGTGCACGATTCAAATGAAACACCAGTGCTTGCTTGATCAGTGATACATCCGTTAGCGGGGATGCAAAACTGCGTGAAGCTAAAATGCGTTTTGCGGGTAAAGCGGGATCATCGAGACCAATACAGGATTGACCTTTTAGTTCACGAATGGTGCGAGCAATGAGGACAGAAAATTGCTTGGCAAGATGATGTTCATTGGCAAAAGTTAAGTCAAAGCAGTTGCGAATTTCATAAGCTTTCAGTTGTTTGCTGATTTGACGTCCAATTCCCCAAACTTCAGCAACATCGGTTTCCAAAAGCAACGCTTCAAAACTACAAGGGTCTAAAGCCAAAATGGAACAGACCCCCTCAAACGCATAACGCTTTTTGGCAAAATGATTGGCAAGCTTGGCTTGGGTTTTACTGTAACCAATACCAATACTACAAGGAAGTCCTAACCATTTTTGAATTTGGTCCAATAATTCTCTGCAATAGGTCTCTAAATCGAGAATAGGTTGATAAGCAGTGAGACGAATAAAGCATTCGTCAATCGAATAAGGTTCTAAATCATTCTCTTGATCAAAATGTTGCGCTAAAATTTCAAAAAAACGCCGAGACATATCGCCATATAAGGCATAGTTACTTGAAAATACTCTAACCCCAGCGGCTAATGCTTGGTGTTGCATTTCATACCACGGCACCGCCATACCAATACCCAATGCTTTGGCTTCATTGCTTCTCGAGACCACGCAACCATCATTGTTACTCAGTACAACCACAGGCTGACCAAGCAAACTCGGGTCAAATATACGTTCACAACTGACATAGCAGTTATTGATATCAATTAAGGCATAAATTTCTTCTTCAAAAACTTGCATGGTGATGACCTATTTTAATTTTTTTAAAATACAGGTCACCACACCCCAAATGATGATTTGTTCTTCACTACGTGGGTAAATATCGGGATAATCTGGGTTTTCTGCTTTGAGCCAAATTCGTTCTTGGTCTACGATTTTTTCTTTCATTAATCGTTTTACGGTAAATTCATTGTTAATCAGTGCTAGAACAATATCGCCGTGATCGGCTTCTAAGCTACGATCAATCAGGATTTGATCACCCACCTCAATTCCCGCATTTTTCATAGAAAGTGAATTGACTCGAAGTACGAAGGTCGCAACAGGGTTTTGTACCAAATATTGGTTTAAATCGATATGCTTTTCCGTGTAATCCTGAGCAGGAGAAGGAAAACCTGCAGCGACTGATTCCAAAGGATAAGGAATGCTGAGCTGAGTTTTAAAATGAATCGGTTGGAGTTCTATATGCGGAAAACGATCATCGGCAGGTTTGGGTTTTAACCATGCTTTAATTTCAATGACTTTGGATTCAGGTACACGCATCACCACAGTTTTTTCTTTAAAGGTTAATTTTCGCCCTGAATTCAAACGAGCACCGCCATGTCCAAAGGTTTTTTCGGGAAAATGATCATCATGCATAAAAGATATTAGCTCCATCTTGAATTTGTAACATTTTCAAGATAGCAAAACAGCACGATTTTAAAAAGATTCTTTCGTCGGATTGATTGTGTCGCAGAGATCAAGCGCATAAAATTAAGACTAAATTTTAAAAATGTTACGGAATCCTCTATGTTGCAAGATTTTATTGAAGAGCAAAAATTGGTATGTGAAGAATTTGATTCTGCATATATCAAAGTTAAAGAGGATGATGTGGTTGCCGTCGCTAAACATACGCTTGATCAAGAGCCGATTGTGGGTTTACGTAAGAAGCCTGATCCAGAAGATCAAATTTGTTGGTTTATTTATGGCGGAGAGTTAGGTGAGGGCGAGGATTTCTTTGAAACCATGACCGTGAAAGAACTTGAGGAAATTTTGCCTGAAGCGATTCCGTACTTATCTTTAGAAACGGGCTTTCGCTTTATGATCGATCGTGATGATTATGAAGATGTATGGAAAGCTGAACCTGAGTTATTTTAATTGAATTGTTCAATTTGAATTCATTAAAGGTGACGAGTAGATCAAGATGTCGAGAAAAATACTGTATATGAGTTTAATCAGCCTCTTGATCTATACGCAGGCTACGGCTGCAACGACCAATACTGTTCCGTATTTATCCGAACATGAATTGCACCAGAAGTTACAAGGCTATATAGACCGTGTAAATCAAACCAAAGCTGTTTTGGATGATGCTGTTATTGAGCCGTCTGTAAAGGAACAGCAACAGGCATTATGTCAGCGGATTGATGCTTATCAAAATATTGTAAAGCTGTCTAATGAGTACCCTGAGTTTGAAAGCGCAAGCGTCATGAAAATTGCGGCACTGCATTATTTAAAGCGACAAAAAGAGAGTTTTGATACTTCAGGTCTCAATCAGAAAGCTTTTTGCTTGGCTGATCATCAGTAATACTTAGCAAGACAATACAAAATGATGAAAATAATAGCTGTTGGTTAACATCTAAAATATAAGTTTTTGTTTACAGATTTTCTACAGCATTCAAATATTAAGCACTACTTCAAAATATTAAGTTTTGATAATCTAGATCACAATTAAAAATAAACAAATCATGCTGAATAAAAATGATGCAATCAAACATATTTTCGGCATTAGAACAACTTGGTTTAACAGCACAAAAACGTGCCATTCATATACAGTTTTCTAATGCTGCTTTAAATTCCCAAATTTTTTTACAACGGATTGATGTCGAACACATTTTAAATCAGGGCTTAAAAGCCGAGCTGATCTGTCTGTCTACCGATGCAACATTATCTTTAAAACAATTTATCGGTGCACAAGCTGCGATTGACCAAGTCACCGATCAAGGGACACTCTTTCGTACCACCGGTATCATCACCCAAGCGGCACAAGGGCAAAGTGATGGTTCACTGACCCTGTATAAACTCACCTTAGAAGATCCCACAGCACTGTGGCATAAGCGCCGTAACAGCCGAGTCTTCATGAATAAATCGGCTGTGGATGTGATTCAAACAATATTTTCAGAATGGCAAAGCAAAAGCCCACTTTTTGCTGCAAGCTTAAGCTTAGACATGGGCGGACTGAGTCAACAATATGATGTTCGACCGTTCATCATGCAAAGCAATGAAACGGATTATGATTTCCTCACTCGACTGATGCGTAGTGAAGGTATTAACTGGCTCATTGACGAAGCACAACTGATCGTCCCAAGTTCCTCGAGCAGTATCGAAGCACAAAAACTCCGCTTAATCGATGACAACAGTCAATACAGTGCACTCGATCGACGCAGCATCAAATACCACCGCAGCAGTGCCACAGAACAACAAGACAGCATCACCAACTTTATCGGACAACGTTCACTACAACCGACTGCAGTCCATGTACAACGTTGGCAAGCTGATAGCTTAGAACAAGATGAAGGTGCAGGCAGTGTACTCAGCAAACACCAACACTCAGACAATGTGGATAATGTCAGCCTAGGGTTAGAACAAGCATGGCACTTTAGCCCGGCTTGGATTCAAGATTTAAAAGGTGAGGATGGCGCTACCAAATCCAGCAACAGCCAACTGGAAAAATTCAATACTCAGCTTAGTCAGTTCTACGAAGGTGAGTCAAAAAAATTTAAAGCCCGATCCACGGTACGGGATACCCAAGTCGGTTACTGGTTTGAGTTTAATGATCATCCTGAGATTGACGGGCACAGCGGAGCCGATAAAGAATTTCTGATCACAGGCAAGCACTTCTATAACCAAAACAACTTACCCAAAGACCTAAATGATCAAATCCAAAAACTGCTACAACAAAGCAATTGGACAGTTAATACAACTCAAAACAATAGCGAAGAACGACAAGCCAATCATCTGATTTTGCAACGTCGAAATATTGCAACTGTGCCTGAATATAATCCACTTGAGCATCGACCAGCAGCGCATCCGCAACGTGCACGTGTGGTCGGTCCAAGTGGAGAGTCGATTTATGTCGATGAATGGGGACGCATTAAAGTCCGCTTTTTATTTACCCGCCAAGAAGACCACGGTCATGATGGCGGTGCGGGAAGCAATGAAAATGACACCGACTCTGCGTGGGTGGATGTCCTGACCCCATGGGCGGGTGATGGCTATGGCGCACGCTTCCTGCCTCGAATCGATGAAATCGTGGTCATTGATTTCTTTGATGGCAACATTGACCGTCCATTTGTGGTGGGGCGACTCCACGAAGCACAGCGCAGTCCAACGAAGTTCGACGTCAAAGGACAATTGCCTGATACCAAAAAACTCAGTGGTATTCGCTCTAAAGAAGTTGGTGGCGGTGGATTTAACCAACTGCGCTTTGATGACACCACAGGGCAAATTTCAGCACAACTGCAAAGCAGTCATGGTGCCAGCCAACTCAACCTCGGTAATTTAAGTCACCCAAAAGAATCGGATAAGAGTGAAGGACGTGGCGAAGGGTTTGAGCTCAGAACGGATCAATGGGGTGCTGTGCGTGCTGGGCAAGGTTTATTGGTGTCGACTTATAAGCAAGATCAAGCCAAAGGTGAACATCTAGATGCTGAGATTGCCAAAAAACAACTTGAAGGTAGTCAAACCAACAGTAAAGCTTTAAGTGATATTGCTAAACAACAACAAACCGATGAGATTGAGTCTGTAGAACAACTCAAAGCTTTTGCTGAACAAATTCAACAAAAAATTGCCAAATTTGAAAAAGCACTTTTATTACTTAGTTCCCCTGATGGTATTGGTTTAAGTACATCTGAAGATATTCATATATCCGCAGATGCACAAATTAATCAAATTGCGGGTGACAGTATTAATATCAGTACGCAAAAGAATTTGATTGCCCATGCGCAAAATAGGTTGAGTCTTTTTGCTGCACAAGGTGGACTCAAAGCAGTTGCTGCAAAAAATAAGGTTGAGATTCAAGCGCAGTCAGATGCATTGGATGTACTGGCGAAGATGGGCATTACCATTTCTTCGACTGATGACAAAGTGATCATTAGTAGTCCGAAAGAAGTTCAGATTACAGGTGCAAGCTCACAAATTACTTTGAATGGTTCAGGGATTTTTCCGAAAACAGGTGGAAAGTTTGAGGTTAAGGCTGGACAGCATATTTTTCAGGGTGGCAGTAAAGTTCAACCTAAAAATATTGGTTTACCATTATTAGGTGAAACTCAAAATTGGATGGAATTGAATTATCATTATGACGATTTATCACCAGTTAAAGGTGCTCCTTTTAAAGTCTTTTTTGAAGACGGAAGTTATAGGGAAGGTGTATTAGATGATAAAGGATACGCAAAATTAGAAAATGTACCTAAAGGAAAGTCTGAAATATTTTATGGTGAAGACCCTGCTGAATTTAAAAGAGATATACCTGATGACTTAGATGCTGAAACTCAAGAAGAAGATGAAAATGATGATAATCTTTGGTCACTTTTGGACGAAGAAGCATATCAAAAACTTACTAATGATTTACAGAATGGGGCGAAATAATGGGCTCAATTGCTAAGTATAAACGTTCTGTAGATTCAGTTCCGAGCGGATGGTTACAAAGCTTAAAAAAGGATACGCTGACTTTTCTTAAAGGTGACAGTACAGGTGGTTGGGCAATTCTAGCGGAGACAGTAATAGGCTGTGTTCCTGTACTAGGACAGTTGGTAGATGCAAGAGATATTATTAAAGCGATTATCATTTTATCTGCAAATCCAGCTAGCCCTGCTGGATGGTTTGATCTTATCACAGCATTAATTGGCTTAGTTCCAGGTGGTGGGGATGCTGTCAAAATGTCATTAAAAAGTGTCAAAAAAGGCGCTTTGCCAATGGATAGTATTTTAGATGGTATTCGAAAATTAGGGAAAGGTGATCCTGAGCAATTGATACGAAAGTGTCTAGATCTAAATGCATTACAAAAAAATTTGGATAAGATACTGACAAACCCTAAAGTATTAAATCAGCTAAGCCCTGAAGCTCGTAAAAATGTTGATCAGATTCGAAAAAATTTAGGTAAACAATTACAAGAGTTTAAAAAGGAGGTTGATGGATGGCTAGTCAAAAGTAGAAAAACTTCTGCAGATGCAAATAAAAATTCTAAGAACCAAACCAATAAGCCAAATTCTCCAGCAAATGGTGGACAAAAAGCAAACAATACAAATCAGGGCAAATCTAACAGTACCAATAATTCGTCAATAGGCCAAACAGCTATAACTAATTTATCTAATAAATTTAAAGGTATTCTAGGTGAGCATATGGCAGATTACTATTGCCAAGAAATTAAAGGCTGGGGAACTTCAACACATGATAAGACAGGAACGAAAAACTCTCATAAATTGAATGATAATGGGGAAATGGTAAATCTATTTTCTATTAAAAGTAGGGGGCGTGGTATAGATGGAGTTTGGAAGAAAGGTAATAGTGATGCAAAACCATATGCAATTATAGAGGCTAAATGTAGCCAAAATCCTGCTGCTTCACTTAGAGATTTATTAGGTGATGCTAATGATAAAAATGGTATTGATAAATCAATACCTCAACAACAACAAAGATCTGGCAGAACCTCTAGAAGCCGTACTAATAATAGTTCTACTAATCGTAATTTAACTTTAGGTGGCGAAAAATATAGAGATTCTAGTGGAAAAGTAGTTCAAATGAGTCATCATTGGATAACAAATCGTCTTGTTAAATCAGTAGGAATTAAGCTAGCTCCAATAATATTGAAAAAAAGAAGATATGAAAGATATGTTATTTTTTTTAGTGGATTGCAGGTAGTAGAACATGCTGTTGCATTAATTAAATTCTTATCTAAACAAACAGTAACTGATAAAGAGCATTCTATTCATAAGGCTACAAGGGTTTGGACTGATAAAGACATTAGTATCGTTGTTAATAATAAATAATTGGAAATTTATTTATGTTGAAATTTAAGTTTAATCGTAGACAACAATTTTTAGATGAAAGTTACTATCAATCTACAAGGAGTGAGCTTGTCAGCGCCATAGAAAGTTTTCTAAGTGAATCAAATGATGATGAAGATATCGAAGCAGGATGGGTAGACTCTTATTCGATAGCATCTAGATATCAATTTGATTTGTTTATTTTGGACTATACTGCTGGTAAACCGATTGAATATTTACGCTTAGAATTTGATAAAGTAATTGAATTATTCAAGGAACTCTCTATAAAACAGAGAGCCTATTATAAAAATAATAATTTTAGTGTTTTTGACATCGAAATTTTAGATGACTATTGTGTATATATATGGATTATCAGCCTTTGTTATTTATTAAAAAGAACTGATTTACTACCGTTGGTAGCTAACCTTGTTGATGGAGAGGATCAAGAAAATGGAGGAAAAGATTGGATTGTAGAGGAATTTTTGGCTTTTAATGACGATAACCGTTTTGATTGTTCAGATGTCCTTTTTTCAAATCCTTATTTTGAGTTATCAAATGCATTTGTGACCCAAGATAATAAAGTTTCATTCAAGCATTTAAACAAATTTTTAAAAAAATGGTATAAAGATTTATCTGGAGCTCCATGGCATGATACCCATAAATCAGAGGGTGGATATTATGGGTATTGGGCTTTTGAAGCAGCTTGCGCTGTTATTCTATTAGAAATAGAAAATGACAAAGAATTTCATGAATACCTCTATTATCCAAAAGACTTAATAGAGTTCTATCGTACATTTAAACCTAGTAGTGCTGAAATTGACCTCCTAACTAAATATCAAAAAGTATCAATTCAAGCAGGTAAAAAATGTCCTCAATCAGGTTATTGGTTCACTATAGCTAAGGAAAATACTCGTCAATACTTTAAACAAGGGGAAATTTTCCCTGATTTTGAAAGTGATTGGGGTGATGTGTATTGGCAGTTTGATGGCGAAGAATAATTGAAAATATGCCCTTCGGAGTAGTTTTTGGACATAAAATGGATTTAGTTAATATAAAAAGACAACAATTTCTGACACTTCCAATGTATGAAACATTAAAGGAGGAAACTCTAGACACTATTGAAACTTTTAAAGTTAATCCCACAGGTGTTGGTGACTCACTGGAAGAAAGATGGGTATATTCTTATGCTATAGTAGCAGAAAACTATTTAAATCTACTTTTATTGGAATATACAGCTGGTAATAGTTTACCTTTCATTAGAAGCCAACTTGAAATAGTTATTGACTATTATGAGCAATATGGAAATAAGTTAAGAAGTTATCATAAAAATATAAACCTACCAGTTTTTGAATTATTTACTGTTGATGGCTATTGTCCATGTATTTGGTTAATTAGTTTGTGTTATCTACTTCACCGAAAGGATTTACTACCTCGAGTTGCAGAATTAATTGACGGTGAAATGAGAGAAAATGTTGCTCAAGATTGGTTGATTGAAGAGTATTTATCTTTTTCAGATGAAAATAGATATGACTGTTCAACAGTTTTAGTTTAAAAGCCTTACTTATTATTATGTGAAGCATTTTCGAATCAAGATAATGAAATTTCTTTAGGTTTTGTTCGTAAGTTTTTAAAGAATTGGTACAAAGATTTATCAGGTGCACCTTGGCATGATACTCATAAATCTGAAGGCGGTTATTATGGATATTGGGCTTTTGAAGCAGCTTGCGCTGTTATTCTATTAGAAATAGAAAATGACAAAGAATTTCATGAATACCTCTATTATCCAAAAGACCTAATAGAGTTCTATCGTACATTTAAACCTAGTAGTGCTGAAATTGACCTCCTAACTAAATATCAAAAAGTATCAATTCAAGCAGGTAAAAAATGTCCTCAATCAGGTTATTGGTTTACCGTCGCGAAAGAAAACTCACGTCAATATTTTAAACAAGGAGATATTTTTCCTGATTTTGAAAGTGATTGGGGGGATGTGTATTGGCAGTTTGATGGTGAGTAATTAGTTTTTAAGATTAACTGCTATTTTATAGTGAATAGCAGTTAAAATAGTAAAATATGATGAGCAAGGGAATTTACTCAGCTATACCGACTGTTCAGGCAAAGAAACAAAATGGCAATATGATGAGCGTGGCAGAGTTATTTCTGTTGAAAATGCACTAAAGCAAAAAGTTGAATATTTCTATACTGAACTGACTACACAAAAACGTGAACCAATCATTAAAGGCTTATAGCTAAGTATAGAATATAAGCTACATCATCTTGAATGCAATATCCAAAGCGTCGGGAAGTGTTTTATTGCTATGGGCAACCATATGTCTGACTTTACTTTTTAGGACAGACCATGCTCTCTCAATAGGATTTAGATCAGGACTATATGCAGGTAGATAAACAATTCTTATCTGATATCGTGCTGCCAAGTCATCAATTACTCGACCTTTATGAATGGATGCATTATCTAGAATCAGCAAATAACTCTTAGTCTGATCATCCTTTTGCTTTAAATCCTGCAACAAATATTCCAACCAACAGACAAAAATATTCCGATCACACGAACCGTGAAAAACTAAAGGTTGAGTAAACTTGAATGGTGCATTTGATCTGACCGCACTGATCATACTGAGTCTCGTGCCATGCCCACCTGACTTAAATGCATGACAACGTTGACCTTTTGGAGACCAACCATATTCTGCGGTTTCATTGGTATTGATGCCTGATTCATCGATATAAAGAATGTGATCTTCACCATATTGCTGCTTCCACTGAGGCAAACACCATTCAAATACAGCACGGCTTAACTTGCAGGCTTGTTTGTAGAGAAAACTCTTTTTTTACGCGTCCAACCCATCTTATTTAGAGCTTTTAAAATGACATGATAGCCAACGCTATAACCGAATTTCTGTTCAAACAAATGAATAAGATCTTTAGCTTGGGTAAATGGCGTTGTTTTTACAAATGCTTCAAAAGCTTGCAGGTCCAGAATCTTTGAGGGACGTCCTACATTTGGAGACTTAGGTTGTTTGAGTTGACCAGTCTGCTGTTCGATCAGGATCCAATCATCGAGCGTGGTTCTGGCAATATTAAATATTTCGCACGTCTTAGATTTATGCTTTGACTCTTTATAAAACTGCATGGCTTTTTCGCGTAAATCGACAGAATATGTTTTTGGCATGGTCTTAAAGATTAAAGTTTTTTCTATTGTAGCTCATCTTAAACTTTTAGCTATACCTCTAAATGCGTTTGGTCAACTTGAAAAAATTAAACATGCTGACGGTACAGAAGAACATTTTATTCACGATGCGGAAGGACGTTTATTGGTTCATATTGATCCAAAAAAACAGCAGACCCATTATGAATATGACGATGCAGGTTTAATTCTATCACGCACCGATGCGCTCAATCATAAACTGCGTTATCAATGGGATCGACTACAGCGTTTAACCCAACTCACGAATGAAAATGGTGCAAATTATCAGTTTTTTTATGACCTTGGTGGCCGTCTAATCAAAGAGATTGATTTTGATGGCAAAGAAACAGTTTATCATTATGATGAAAGCACTGGCAGACTAGCGACGAGTATTGAAGTAGCGGCTAGTTATGGTCAAGATTTAAAAGATCGAGCTGCGCCAAAAGATCGAATTCAACAATTTATTTTTGACAGTATGGGGCGTTTAGAACAACGTACGGCTGGTTATGGGCACTATGGTTTAGAATTAGAAGAACAGCAAACAGAAGAGTTTGCTTATGACTATATGGGTAGGCTGATTCAAGCAAAAAATAAAGAATGTAATCTTCAGTGGTTTTATGATGCTGTGGGCAATGTGAGTCGTGAACATCATCATGATTTAACATTGAAAAAAACTGCGGTATGGAAACACAGTTATGATGAAATTTATGATCGCATTAAAACCATACGTCCTGATGGACAAGTACTGAATTGGTTAACCTACGGTTCAGGACATGTTCATGGTCTCGCTCTAAATGGTGAAGATTTAGTCAGTTTTGAACGAGATGATCTGCACCGTGAAATTGCTCGACATTATGCCAATGGTATCAGTCAAGAACAGCAATATGATTTAGCAGGTCGTTTAAATAGTCAAATTACACTCTCTGATCATGAAAATGGCTACCAAAAACAGACAGCAAAAAACAATGCCATTCAACAAACCCAACAATTGGTGAAACGTCTATATCATTATGATAAAACAGGTGAACTGATTGGAATCAAAGATACACGTCGTGGCAATATTTCCTATAAATATGACCCTCTAGGGCGTTTATTAGAAGCCAATAGTCAAATAGGTAAAGAGACTTTTAGTTTTGACCCTGCAAGTAACATTCTCGACCGTGATCAAGACCATCATGCTCAACATCATCTTAATAATAAACAAGATAAAAGCTATGGATATAACCGTTTAGTCAATAATGTCGTCAAAGAATATTTAGATCAGCAATACCAATATGATGCTTATGGGCAGTTGATCCGACAAAAATCAACTCAAGGTGATTTAAATCTAGAGTGGGATGTGTTTGGTCGTATGATCAAGAGTCAAAACAAAGTCTATACAGCTGAGTATCGTTATGATGCGTTGGGTAGACGAATTCAAAAAGTGAGTAAGCATCATCATACAGGTGAAGAGCAAAATACGCTTTATGGCTGGGATGGTGATACGCTGGCTTACGAATCGAGCGAACACGCTACCAAGCATTATATTTATGAAAAAGATAGTTTTGTCCCGATGCTACAATCGGTTTATCAAAGCCCGATAGAATTGCACCAAACACCTGATTGGTCAGATAAACCGTATAGTGTACATCGTGATCTATTATGGAAAACCACGAAGCAAAGCAAAGGCTTTGATAATGTATGGTTCTATCACTGTGACCACTTAGGTACGCCACAGGAAATGAGCGACCATACAGGTTTGATCATTTGGAAAGCTGAATATAAAGCGTGGGGTGAGCTTGTATCCGATAAAACATCCAAAGATAAATCTAACTTCTTTGAAAACTCAGAAATATTAACCAATAATATTCGTTTTCAAGGTCAGTATTTTGACCAAGAGACTGGTTTACATTACAACCGTTATCGTTATTACTCGCCTTATGTAGGCAGGTTTGTGAGTAAAGATCCTATTGGGTTGGATGGTGGTTTTAATATTTATAAATATGCGTCAAGTCCAATATCTTGGATTGATCCATATGGTTTGAAAAGCTTATATAGATCCATGAGTATAGAGGAATATAATTCTATAAAACGTACAGGAAAATGGACAACTAAACCAGGTGCTTTAGATGGAAAATGGTTAGCAGATTCCTATGGAACAGCAAAAATATGGGGTAATACAATGGGGCATGGAGGTTGTGAATTTATGATTGTACAAGTAAATATTCAAGATAAAATATCGGATCAATTGCATAAAGATAATATGTTGGATGGGATTGGTGCAGCTAGGTACGCTACTTTAGAGCAATTGAATAATCATTCGAAAATTACATGGGTAAAGAAAGAGAAAGCAATAGCGAGTCAATGTAAATTTAAATAAGGATAATATGCAGTGTATGATGTTGATTTAAAATGGGTTTTGCCAGACAAAGGTGGGAAGCTATTTCAACCACAGACAGGCGAGTATTTTTGTACTACAGTTTTAATTGATTTGAACAAAGGCAAATCAACATGGAGCATTAAATTAATTTTTAGTGAAGAACAACCTCTAAAAGCAAAACTACAATTTTTATTTGACACTTACCCAAAGAGTTTAATAGATGTAGGAGATACAATTAAATTATTTGAAGGCCCAAATGTAGTTGGGTATGCTTTGATAAAGAATATTGAGTAAATTAGGTAATAATTAAATTAATTATGTTGTCATCTAAGGATATTGAAAAATTTTGCTATGCATATAATATTGAATATAAGACTATGTCATTGGAAATGACTGATGAGTTTAACAGTTTTATGAGTTGTTTATGGCAAGGAACAACAGGAAAATTAAATTGGAAAGTTACAGGGACAAACTATGAAGAAATAATTTTTCCCAACGAGATTGATGATGATATAGTCAATAAGATAGTTGGTAAATTAAATTTTAAAATATTACATGAGGATCAAATATATTTATATTTTTCAGGATCAGAGGAATTAATAAAAATAAATACTAGAAGATTTTTTATTAATTTATTTAACTTTATGGATGAATTTAGTTATTTAGATTTTGTATATTTTTTTAGTTTAAGTGGTTTTCAAAAAGGTGGGAAAATAAATGCAATAGAGTTAAGAATTTTTGAATATATGTGTGGAAATATTTAATTTTTAATTGGTTTACACTAGGATATTTTGAATCTTTTTTATAACTGTATATTTATTAATTAGAAAAAGGTTCTAAGCCTTATAGAGTCTGTCTTTTTCTTCAAGTCTATGATTCTTTTTTGATTAAAAATGACTTATAAAGGAATTCTTTTGATTTGCAAATAACGAAATAGTAAAATTAAATTACAAATTCTAATTTTGCTATATTTTTAAAAAATTTAAAAAATCAAAAATAGACAAAAATTGAAAGCTATTCTGCGTAATTTACCACTTCAAAATAACTTTAAATTACCTTTAATAAAAAGATAGTTTTGTACCATTGATTCAAGCGATTTATAAAGAAAAAATTATGTTATATGACACACCAGTGTGTAAGGAAAGGTATGTCTTTAACAAAGATCCTTTGTGGAAAAAGACAATATCTACACAAGGCTTTGATGAGGTTTGCTTCTACCACTGTGACCATTTGGGTACACCACAAGAGTTGAGTAATCATACAGGTCAGATTGTATGGAAAGCACAATACAAGGCTTGGGGTGAGCTTGTATCCGATAAAACATCCAAAGATAAATCTAGTTTCTTCGAAAATTCAAAAATATTAACCAATAATATTCGTTTTCAAGGTGCATGAGCAAAGTTAGAGCGCTGCTCTAACTGAAGCGCAAGGATCAAGAGACTGGTTTACATTACAACCGTTATCGTTATTATTCGCCTTATGTAGGCAGATTTGTGAGTAAAGATCCTATTGGTTTGTTGGGAGGGAATAATGTTTATGAATATGCTCCGAATGCAATTGAATGGATTGACCCATTAGGATTAGATCGTATGCCAAGTGAGAAGCATATGCCTAAAAAGCAAGGCTATCAACGACAACATATTATTCCATATAGTCTTAAAGGGCATGAAGTTTTTGTTAAGTCTGGAATGAATATTAATGGTTCTTCAAATTTAATGTATATGCCAGTTTGTGAAGGAATTGATAAAAATCCTAATTTAGGGTTACATCGTAATTGGACGCAGGAGCATAAAATTTATAACAATATGGTAAAAGATAAACTAGATGATATTGCACTTCGATCACGTGGACAAAAATGGGATTATAGAAAATATCAAAAAGAAGTATTAGATTTACAGAAAGCGTTGAGGTTAGGCACACAGACAGGTGTTTATACTTGCGCTTTACCTTTAAATCGAAGTAAGAAAAAATAGGATCAATATGATTAAATATGATATATACCCGAAGTATGCAGATAAAGACTTTGCTTTTTTGTTTAAAGCAAAAGAGCGAATTAATGATTATTTTGTATTTGATATTAATGAAGATTTTTTAAAATACCCAATTTTAAATTTGGATTATGAGGACATATTTGAAAATGAATTAAATAATGTTCTAAATGATGATTGTTATTACAATGCAAGTGGATTAATACTTTTTTCAAAAAAAGTTGTTGATATATTAAAAAACTTAGATGGGAACATAACTTTTTATTCTTGTAAATTAAGAAATCAACCGATAGATATTTTTGCTTTATATAAAAGAAATGATGTTGAAAGTGATTATGTTATAAGAAATAGTGAAAAACCTACATCATATTATTTTAGTGAACTTTTCATCGATTTAATTGTAAAAAATAATTGGAATATCGATTATTATCAGGTGTGATTGGCTTTGTTGTAAAAATATTAGACCTCTTGCAAAAGTCAAAAAATGTGCAGCTAAAAACGGTGATTTTCAAAAACTTTTTCACATCCAAAACCCTTGAAAACAGCACTTACGCAAGAGGTCTATTTTATAACTATTTTATTTTAATGGTTTTATTGTTATTTATTCAATTGGTTTAAATAGTAAGTGCGACAGTATAAAAACCAGTCAATTTCACTTGGCTTATACCAGCCTAGTGTTTTTCTAAAGCAGCATACCATATGGACTTTAAAATTAATCCATAAATAGTTGAAATTAATATGTGTAAAATTACTGATATATATCTGATGGAGCCAGCTTAGTTAATAAAGGAAAAGCAACGTGCAAGAACTTGGGCTATTAAGGATCAAGAGGTTTCAATAAGTGGTTCTATAGAGCCAAATGCTTATAGGATTATAAATTGAGGAATATTATGAACTTTGAAGAGTTTGACCAGCTTATTGAAAGAATGTCTAGAGAGGGTGAGTATGCAAAAGTTGATATTATCTTAGATAATAAAATAAATGAAATTTTAATGTTAGATGAGGCTGAAATTTCAAAATATTTGTTTCTTTATGCCTCTTTAGCTGGTGATATGGAATCACTGGATAGATTTGATCGATTGTTCGAACAGGCTGTTGCTTTGGGTAAAGCTAATAAATCAGATCTAAAAATGTATGAAAATTTATCACCAGCTAATAGATGGTTATAATAAAAAAATTTAATTTTGATTGAAAATATTAAATGTTATGGCTGTGAGACCAGTATTTATACCAATGCAAGATGGTAAAAAGTTAGTTGAGGTTAAATATATAGATTTTGAATGGCATGCTGGACTGCACTATTCTCAGAAACAAAAATCTATTCGTTCACTACATACTGCTTTTTTAAAAGAGAGCCCTTGTGCTCAAATTTTAGAGGTTTCTAGTAAGTCGGAAAATACACTAGGCATTGATCTTAGTGCTTTTAATTTAATTTACGATTCCCAAAATAACAAAGATATAAGTGTTGAAGCCACTTTTCAATCATCTAAAGTCTTTTCCGAAGGAGGACCGTATAAGGACATATTAGAAAAAAACTCCAAAGATGCTAAAAAGGATGAGAGGCTTAGAAATTCAGGAGCATTAATTTCATTCGAATGTAATAATGTAAGCTGGGAGCTGGAGCCTAAAACTGCATTTTATGATTGGATTTATTTGAATGCTTTAGATAAAAATAGCCACCTTAAAAAACAAGTTTTAGCATATGATGCGTTTACAGATATTGAATTTAATCCTAAAAAATCTATAAATTGCCAAGCTTATTCATTAGCATTGTATGTCTCATTAGTAAAAAGGAATCTCTTTACCAAGGAAATTATTTCTGAGAAAGATAGTTTTTTATCTTTGATAGAAGGTTTTGAAATTTGAAATAATTGATTAATAATATTGAATTAAATATTGCATATACAAAAATAAAAGTTTTGTACCATTGATTCAAGCGATTTATAAAGAAAAAATTACGTTACATGGCACACCAGTGTGGAAGGAAAAGTATGTCTTCAATAAAGACCCTTTGTGGAAAAAGACAATATCTACACAAGGCTTTGATGAGGTCTGTTTCTACCACTGTGACCATTTGGGTACACCGCAAGAGTTAAGTGATCATACAGGGCAAATTGTATGGAAAGCGCAATATAAAGCTTGGGGCGAGCTTGTATCTGAGAAAACATCCAAAGATAAAACTAATTTCTTTGAAAATTCAGAGATACTCACAAACAACATTCGTTTCCAAGGTCAATACTTTGATGAAGAAACAGGGTTGCATTACAACCGCCATCGTTATTATGCTCCGAATGTTGGACGTTTCATAAGTAAAGACCCTATTGGGCTTCTAGGTGGTCATAATGTTTATGCTTACGCACCGAATCCTGTGGAGTGGGTTGATCCGAGAGGGTTAAAGGTTAAAAAGCATTGTGAATTTGATAGACAAAATAATCCATGCACTAAACAAAATCCATCTAAATATGCAAGAGGCTGGCAAGGAAAAGGTAATTATAAAGGAAAAGATTCTTATAAGAATGTAGTAGTTCAAAAGGGTACGGTTTTATATGCTTTATGGCCAAATGGTAGAGATAAAGATCCTAAAAAGAATTTTAGTAATTATTTAGTTGACTCAAAAGAGCTTAAAACTCTACAAAGAAAAGGTGGTGCACAAGTATTTAATGATGCCTTACAAATTAGACATGAAGGAAATACTGATGGTGCATACCCAATGAGAACACAAGTTATTAAATTCGTAGTAAGAAAAGATACGTGCATGGCAATAGGTCAAGCACAAAAAAATGGAAGATATGGATCTGGTGGGGGGACACAATACGTAATTGATGAGAAGGATTACGGTAACATAATTAATACAGGGCAAATTAAGGATATATAAAATGAATGAAATTACTATTGATAAAAAATTGTTAGTAAATTTGAATAACATTAACTTTGATAATGAAGATAGCTTTAAAATTTCCTTAATGAAAGTTATAAATAATGATTTTAGAAAAAGGGAATACAATGGTTATGTAACATATAGTTTTGATTGCATTTTTTGCCAAAAGAAATACATATTTAGTCAGACTTTTTTTAAAGGTAAAAAAAATGGTAAACCACTTCTGAATTGGCGAGATGGAAATTTAACAACACAAAAAATGGATATGAAAAATGATTTTTTAGAGGATGTTAATTTATTAAAAAATTCTATTGAAAATTATGGTGCTATATTTATTAAAGCAGAAAATAATTGTCGATTAATATACAAGATGAATGGACTAAGCATGACGATAGTACCAGCAATACAAGACATGTCTTTAGCTATAGAGTTGAATGTATAGTTTCTTAGTCGAAATAAAAAAATAGCTTTTTTTACGAGGGGTATGGAGCTCCAAAATCCATAGTATAACAAGCATATGCAGATAATCACCATCAGGAGTTTAAAATTTTAAAATGAGAAAAAATTAAATAAAAAGAATATTCTGTAGTAAATAAAAAGCCTACTGATAAGCTTACAAATTTGAAATGATTGAGCTTGTTAAAATGAAAAAACTAGATATTGATTTTAGAAATGGTAATGTTTGTTTTGAAGGGTCCAATATTTATTTTCAAAGTGGTATAGAAGAAAGTACTTTTTTGAATATGGGAATAGATTGAGATTTTAAAAATGTAATCTATATGGGCATTAGTAAATATTTTATTGATTTATTTTATTTTAATTTAAAATTTAGATAGTCATTTAATTTTGAAAGGCAAAAACTTTTTAGTATAACTGGTGTTATTATAGTTGGAGAAAGTGATGATGATTTTCATTTATATGACAGTAATTATAATTCAGAATAAATTTTAAAATTATTTGAAAAATTATCGTCTCACTTGGTATTACAAAAAAATATAGAAAATTTTGTTTCACTTTATTATATTTGGGGGGTATTGAAATAAGAAAAAATCCGCAAAGTGGTGATTCTAGCTTTCGTTTATTATATAAATAATTTATTTTAAGTAGTTTTAATTTTAGGGTTTTAAATAAATATCTATAATGATATTGAAAAATTACTACTAAAATTGGGTGGTTCGAGTTGTTATTAAGTTATGAATAATTTCGAATTTTTATTATACATGTGAAAAATAGATATTATAATGAAGCAGATTTAATGAAAAATTGTAATAATAAATAAATGTCAGGAGGATCGTTAAAATTCATGATCAGCATATATTTATGTAACTACTAATCGTCAAGTTGCACAATATTTTGCAACTGATTAATGGTAAAAATGGTATAGTATATGAGTTAAAAGTAGAATGTGGGCGTGCCAAGTAGAATAAATATAATAAAAAAGATTTATTAATCAATTGTAAATGGGTTACGGAAGATGAAGGGTTAATTCCAAGCTATATTCGATCAAATGAAATAGTAGGAAAGAAAAAAGTATGATTAAGGTGATATAGCTAAAAAACAAATTTAGGCTACATATTTTTAAAGGCAATATCGAGTGCACTCAAAACCGATATATTTTGCTGTGATATGATTTGTCTTACTTTATTCTTAAGTACAGACCATGCTTTTTCAATAGGATTGAAATCTAGACTATATGCAGGTAAATAAAATATTCGGGAGTGATGCTAAAAAACTAAAGCATTAATTTCTTTACCTTTGTGAATTGAAGCATTATCCAAAATGAATAAATATTTTCGAACTTGACCATGTGTTGATTCTAAACTCTCTGGTAAATATTTAACCAATGCGTAAAAACACTACGATCACACGAACCTTGGAAAACTAAAGGATCAACAAACTTAAAAGGTGTATTTGATTTTACTGCACTAATCATACTGAACCGAGTTCCGTGTCCACCTACTTTTAGAGCAGGACAACGTTGTCTTTTTGAGACCAACCATATTCAGCTGTGGTGGTCATAATGTTTATGCTTATGCCCAGAACCTAGGGGGGAGGTTAGATCCACGAGGGCTAAATAAGTTACAGGGTAAATTAAGCAGTAAAAATACGGGTGGAGATAAGAAAA
The DNA here is from genome assembly GCF_011578285.1 of Acinetobacter lanii. Taxonomy (NCBI): domain Bacteria; kingdom Pseudomonadati; phylum Pseudomonadota; class Gammaproteobacteria; order Moraxellales; family Moraxellaceae; genus Acinetobacter; species Acinetobacter lanii. Next base: position 1,607,887 of record NZ_CP049916.1, read on the forward strand.
AACAGCCTTGTGTAAATAGTCTAGCTGTACAAGAAGCGAGATTATATCAAACACCAAAATAAGGTGAGACATCACCATATATAAATCAAGACGCTTGGAAGGTGTTTGGATACCAAAACATACACAATTTTTTGCGTTACATAAACATGGACCTTCAGATAATCCATTGGAAAATAATACTCCAAACTTCTTTGCCAAGAAATCGCAAATGAATAAGTATCCATCTGCTGTGAGCTATAACGATGCTGTGCAAGTTGCTCATAGTGGTAACTACAAAGGTGAAAAACGACCGATGAGAACAGAAATGCATAAATTTGTATCCAAAAAAGGTTTTTGTGTTGCAAGATCTAAGGCATTAGCAAATTCACATATTTCTTCTGGTGGAGCAGAACAGTTTTATGTGAGAGATGTAGATAAAAACAAATTAAAACCAACAGGTAAATTATTTAATCTTGACTAAGGATATTGTTATGAATGTATTAAGAATTGATTATACCCTAGGTAAAGTTGAATTTAGAATCAATGATAAAAACATTGTGATTAATAATTATGGAAACGAAAATAATAATGATTTAATATCATTCGGTTTTGAAAATTTTATAGATCCTTTGGGACAGTCTTGTTATACCCTTAATTTTGATTTTCAAGGTTATATTTTTTATGCAAAATTAATTTATAAAGATGGCTTTTTGAAAATTATAAATTTTGCTATGGTAGGGAGTAATATTGGTGAATATAATGAATGGGATTATGAAGGTAATTATAAAGCTATAAAAAAAATTTTTGATCAAACATCATTTTATAGAAAGAGTGAAGATGATTATAAGTCATACACTGATTATTTTTATGATTGGGGGGCTATAGCAGCTTACTATAGTAGAATAGGTTTGGATGTTAACTTTTCAATTAGGTTTTTAGAAAATTAAAAGAGAAAATTACTAGGGGGTCGTAAAAGATAATATGTTGCAGTGAGAAAAATATTAGAAAATTTTTAAGATTTTGCTCATCATATTGCTTGAATTAACTGTAAATATGCAAATTAAGGCGATTACACAATTTAAACATTAAAGCCAAAATGTGTTTATTGAATGCTTAAAGAAAAAGCTTGTTTGACTTGGAATAAAAATCTCTATTAAGATCTATTAAATAGTGGTCATATACCGCATTGGGTGAGTTAGTATTAGTAAAGTAGGGTTTTGAGCGAGCGTAATATATCATCTGACTAATATGTTCGCAGTAGTAAAGCTAGACAAGCCAGGTAAAATTTCTTCGAAGACTTCGAGATACTCACCAATAACATTCGTTTCCAAGGTGCATGAGTAAAGTTAGAGTACTGCTCTAACTGCAGCGCAAGGATCAAGAAACAGGATTGCATTATAACCGCCATCGTTATTATGCTCCGAATATTGGTCGTTTTATTTCTAAAGACCCTATTGGGCTTCTAGGGGGGCATAATGTTTATGCTTATGCACCGAACCCAGTGGAGTGGGTTGATCCAAGAGGATTAAGTAAGACTAAAGGGAAATCTGGGAATAAAAATACTGAAAGTGCTAAGAAAAAACAGCCTTGTCCAAATCCTTGTAAAAACAGTACAGCGGCCTTGGACGCTAAGGGATATCAAACACCACTGCCTGGAAGTAAATCTCCATATACTAACCAAGATACATGGAAAAATATTTGGATAAAACCTGGAACGGAATTTTATGCATTGCATCCACACGGACGATCTCAAAATCCATTAGAAAATGCTACTCCAAATTTCTTTGTGCGTAAATCTCAAATGAATCGATATCCAAGTGCGACTGCATATAATGATGCAGTACAAGTAGCTCATAAAGGTAATTTGGCAAGTTCAGAATATGATATGCGTACTGAAATGCATAAGTTCACAGTCACTAAAGGTTTTTGTGCAGCAATTGCTGTTGCTAAAGCAAATAGCCATATATCAAGTGGTGGGGCTATACAATATTATGTTAGAGATTCTGATACTAAAAATTTGCGACAGTCTGGATCTTTAACAAAATTAAATTAAATGGTGTAATCAAATGAGTGTAAATGTAATAATTGATTTGGATTCTGGGTATATTAACATTGGAAATTTTTTACTTAAAAGTGGTTTAATAGAGAGTGAGTTTTTAAGAAATGAAAAAGGGTTGAATTCAACCCATTTTATTGATTTTCAAGGTGATTCTAGTTATAAATTTCCTTTATTCTTAGGTGAATTAAAATTTAGTACAATAGTGTCATTTAAAAAAGGTGAGATTGATGTTGTAAGTTTTCAATTGATTGATATTAATGGTGAAGTTTTCAATCCTTGGGATTTTGAGGGTAATTATAATAAGTTGTTAAGTATTTTTAATTCAGAAAATTATGTTGAAAAAAAGAAAAATGATTTTAGACATTACACGCAATTTATTTTTAGATGGGGAGAGATTGGAGTTTATTATGAGGTGAAGTCATTGGATTGTAATTTTTATATTCGTTGGAAAAGCTAACCTTAGAATAAAAATAATGAGATTTTTCTATATTATAATCTTCATTTTTCTTTTAAATTAATTAAATTACTGTTGATAAAATGCTACTAAATCTGATTAAAATTAACTTTGATAATAGAGATAGTAATTCACAATTTTTTTCAAAAATCAATGAGTCTGAGTTAAAATCAAATTATGATGATTCTAATTGGAACAAAAAATAAATGCCGATGGTATAGTTTGTTATTTTGTTGATGCTATATATGAAGACAATATTTTCAATATTATCTTTAAGATTGAAGGAGAGATATTAATGTGGTTCCGTTAATTAGACCACTCAATTCAGTTTTATAAGTGATAAATCCGCTCTAAATATTTAAATTATGCTGCCATTACTTTTAGTAAATGTTCATCATAAAATTCATCCGGTGTTGCCTTATTCAAACTTGAATGAGGACGTATCATGTTATAAAAATCCAAATATTCAGCAAGTGATTGTTTCGCTTGTTTAACCGTATCGTAAGCCTTCAAATAGACTTCCTCATGCTTCACGCTGCGCCATAAACGCTCAATCATCACATTATCCATCCATCGTCCTTTCCCATCCATACTGATACGGATATTTCGCAATTTTAACTCATTCAAAAATGCCTCGCTTGTGAATTGACTGCCTTGGTCTGTATTAAACACCTCTGGACAACCATATTTCACAATTGCTTCTTGCAACGCATCTATGCAAAAGTCTGTTTCCATACTGATCGATACTCGATGAGCCAGTACTTTACGACTATGCCAATCTATAATTGCACACAGATAGACAAAGCCTTTAGCCATAGGAATGTACGTGATATCTGTACACCAGACTTGATTAGAGTGATCGATGACCATGTTTTTCAACAGATATGGGAAAATACGGTGTGCAAGATTAGGCTTACTGGTATTGGGTTTTGGATACAAGGCATGTATTCCCATCAAGCGCATTAAACGTCGGACTTTACGCCGACCTATTTGATGTCCTTGACGCTGTAGCATATCTCGTATCATTCGACTGCCCATAAATGGGTAGTCGAGATGAATTTCATCGATTAGACGCATCCAACTCAAATCAGTTGATGAAATCTCTTTGGGCTTGTAATACAACGTACTGCGATTGATTTGAATCAATTGCGATTGTTGTCGTACCGAAAGTTGATGGGTCTTATCGATCATTTTTTGCCGCTCAGCTGCCCTATTTTTCTGAGCGCACCTTCTAAAAAATCAATTTGCAATGCCTGATGTCCTATCTTGGCATGTAGAGCTTTGAGGTCAATCTCTGGTTCTTGTTGTGCTGTTGGTCGTGAAAAAATATTGACTGATTGCTCAAGCAGTTGATTTTTCCAATCGATGATTTGGTTTTGATGTAAATCGAATTGAGTAGAAAGTTCAGCGAGTGTGTGGTCGCCTTTAATTGCTGCGAGAGCAACTTTAACTTTAAACTCTGCTGAATGATTACGACGTTTTCTTCGTGTCATGGTTGACTCCAAAAACAAGCATTTCCCATGCTTATTGGGGAGTAGATTATCACTTATAGGCGTGGTCTAAAATCCTAGAACCACATCAATATTGAATTCTATAAAATTTCAATTGTTTGATCGGAAAAACAAAGATTTTGATCCATATGATTACGAGAAAAATTTAAGATATTTATATCAAATCGTTCAAGGTACTGATTATTTGAAATTTACTTAGGGTGAATTTGGGAGAGGAAGAAGTTATGTATATATATGGCGAACTATAGTTATATATTACGAAATTAAATCTCTGAATTGTAGTTTTACAGTAAGATTTAAACAATAAAGAATTAAGCTGGTATGTAACAATAAATTTATGATGAATCTTACCTTAGATATAAACAGCGGATCTTTATTGATTAATGATACGCCTTTTGATTATCACAATGAAAAAGCGTATTTAACAAGTATTAAACAATTTGGATTTGATTTTTATCAAAAACAAATGGTTGTTAATGACTATCATAAATATGGTGGATTTGATGTCATTTTTTTCGGAAATATATTTTCTGTAGAATTTATTTATAAAGATGGTGAGTTATATTCAAACTCTTTTATTTATAATGGACTGAGTGAAAAAGCGGGTTTTGGTGCTACAGAATTTTATCAAAAAAAGGATAGATTGAAACTTAGGAAAGATTTTAAGAAAGTACTAGGGAAATCTCCTGAGAAAAAATTAAAAAACAGAGATTTATATATTTATGATTGGGGGGAAGTAAAAGTTTCATTGTCAAATCGTGATTATTATGTTTTTTTAAATTTTGATTATTATTGATTTTTTTTATTTATATAAATTTCCTTTTTTTAGAATTTTGTGGAATAAATAGAATAAGGTTGGGGATGAACTTTTTTAAGAGAATTCTAACAGCCAATCTCAATTCTTTGAAAACTCTGAAATTTTGACCAACAACATTCGTTTCCAAGGTCAATATTTTGATGAAGAAACAGGGTTACATTACAATCGCCATCGTTATTATGCTCCGAATATTGGTCGATTTATTTCTAAAGATCCCATTGGGCTTTTAGGTGGACATAACGTATATGCCTATGCACCGAATCCTGTGGAGTGGGTTGATCCACGTGGATTGAATAAGTCACAAGGTAAATCAGGTAGTAAAAATACGGGTGGAGATAAGAAAAAACAGCCATGTCCTAAGGATGTTTGTGCAGGTAGAAATCCTGCTGTATCTGGTCGATCTTGGCAAGGCCGACCAGATGATGATATGTATGTAGGCAAAGATAGTTATAAAAATGTTGTATTGAAAAAAGGCACTGTAATTTATACTTTATATCCCCACGATAATCCAAAAAAATCATTAGAAAATAGCCGAACCCCTAACTATTTTGTAGATGGAAAGCAGTTAAAGGCTTTAAAGACCCAAGGAGCAAGAGTGTACAATGATGCTTTACAGGTTGGACATACTGGTAATAGTACTAGTAAAAGGGCTAATCCAATGAGAACCCAAGTTCATAAATTTATTGTGCAGGAAGATATATGTGTAGCTGAAGGTAAAGCCTTGAATAATAAACAATTTGGAGTAGGGGGAGGGACGCAATATTACATTATGAATCAGGACCATAGTAAGTTAAAAGCAACACATTATATTTCTAAAATATAACGAGGATTAAAGTGTTAGTATTAAATTTAGATCAGACTACTGGGGTATTATATTTAGATGATGTAATTTTTAAATATAATGCTGAGGCAGATTACTTGAAGGTCAGAGATCTTTTAGTAAATAAGTTAAAAGATAAATTATTGTATATAAATGGTTTTCATAAATATGGAGCATTTGATGTTATTTTTTGTGGAAATGAATTTTCTGTTGAATTAGTTTATAAAGATGGATTTTTATTTTCAAATTCATTTATATATAATGGATTAAGCGCAAAAAAAGGATTTGGCGCAACAGAGTTAGATCAAAATGAAGATAGAAAAAAATTACGAAAAGATTTTAAAAAATATTTTAGTAAAATTCCTGATAAAAAATTAAAAAACAGAGACTTATATATTTATGACTGGGGGGAAGTAAGAGTTTCATTGTCACATCGTGATTATTATGTTTTTTTAAATTTTGATTATTATTGATTTCTTTATTTATATAAATTTTCCACTTTTTAGAATTTTGTGAAATAAATAGAATAAGGTTGGAGATGGATTTTTTTAAGAAAATTCTAATATCCAATCTCAATTCTTTGAAAACTCTGAAATTATCTCAAATAATATTCGTTTTCAAGGTCAATACTTTGATGAAGAAACGGGTTTATAGCTAAATAAAAAACATAAGCTACATCATTTTAAAGACGATATCTAAAGCTTCCTGAAAGGTTTTATTATTCTGAGCAACCATATGTCTGACTTTACTTTTTAGGACAGACCATGCTCTCTCAATAGGATTTAGATCAGGACTATATGCCGGTAGATAAACAATTCTTATCTGATATCGTGCTGCCAAATCATCAATTACTCGACCTTTATGAATGGATGCATTATCTAGAATCAGCAAATAACTCTTAGTCTGATCATCCTTTTGCTTTAAATCCTGCAACAAATATTCCAACCAACAGACAAAAATATTCCGATCACACGAACCGTGAAAAACTAAAGGTTGAGTAAACTTGAATGGTGCATTTGATCTGACCGCACTGATCATACTGAGTCTCGTGCCATGCCCACCTGACTTAAATGCATGACAACGTTGACCTTTTGGAGACCAACCATATTCTGCGGTTTCATTGGTATTGATGCCTGATTCATCGATATAAAGAATGTGATCTTCACCATATTGCTGCTTCCACTGAGGCAAACACCATTCAAATACAGCACGGCTTAACTTGCAGGCTTGTTTGTAGAGAAAACTCTTTTTTTACGCGTCCAACCCATCTTATTTAGAGCTTTTAAAATGACATGATAGCCAACGCTATAACCGAATTTCTGTTCAAACAAAGGAATAAGATCTTTAGCTTGGGTAAATGGCGTTGTTTTTACAAATGCTTCAAAAGCTTGCAGGTCCAGAATCTTTGAGGGACGTCCTACATTTGGAGACTTAGGTTGTTTGAGTTGACCAGTCTGCTGTTCGATCAGGATCCAATCATCGAGCGTGGTTCTGGCAATATTAAATATTTCGCACGTCTTAGATTTATGCTTTGACTGTTTATAAAACTGCATGGCTTTTTCGCGTAAATCGACAGAATATGTTTTTGGCATGGTCTTAAAGATTAAAGTTTTTTCTATTGTAGCTCATCTTCTTAATTTAGCTATACATTACAACCGTCATCGTTATTATGCTCCGAATATTGGTCGTTTTATTTCTAAAGACCCTATTGGGCTTCTAGGTGGTCATAATGTTTATGCTTATGCACCAAATCCTGTGGAGTGGATTGATCCTTTGGGACTGAGTGGTTTTGACCCATTTAAAGATGGCGAAATAACGCCATTTCCTGACAATATCCATTTTGGACAGAAACGGATAGCTCCTCAATTTTCTAATATAGGCTCTCAGGCCTCAGATGCAATAAGGGGAAGAGATATAGCCGATGTTGCTAAAGATCTAAAAAATGGGAAGATAAGCCCTAATGAATTTGTTATTTCATATACTGTTGATCCTAAAACAGGAAAACCTATTACATTAAATAATAGGGGGTTAGCAGCACTTAGTGAGGCAAATGTTAAACCTGATAATGCTATTTTAGTGCCGTATGATAAAGCCCCTAGGCATTTGTTAAAAGATGGTGCTTCAAAAGATATTAATGTCACAACAAATAAAGATGGTTCAGCTAAACTAAGAAGTGTTTCATGTCCATTTTAAGGAAAATATTATGCATAAGTTAAACTTTGTAAGTTTTGAAAAAATATATTTAATAGGGAGCGTATTTGAGTTGAATTTACGCCAAAATGAGGAAGTTTTGAGTATTATTATGGATGGAGAGGAAAATGGATATGACGATCTAATTTTTTTCCATATTCATTTTAATACTGTTGCTTCATGCTATTACGAAATTAACGAAATGTGGCCTGAAGAAGTTGAAAGCAAATATGATATGAGTATTTTTGAGGAAACTAATTGGCAGGCTGGAGTTTATAAAGTTGAGAATTCAGATAAAGAACATATACAAAGATTTGATCCTCAAGATAAATTGAATCTAAGTAAATTTTTAGTTATTTCTCAAAATTGTTTTTGTGAGGTAATTGCTAATTCTAATATAGAAATTAAAAAACAGAAAAATCAGTAGTATCTTTGAAATTTAGTATCTTTTTTAAATTGTATGAAATTATTTTTATGTCGATATAAGGCTAGAATTTAAAAATAGGTGAAATTGAATGAGAAGTGTTGATGTAATAGAACAAGCATTACATTATTTAGGCTTGAAAATGGATTATAGTAATTATGAAGCATTAAATTTTTTAAGCAACTATCAAACTGTAAATTATATTAATAATTTTTTAGACTACATGAGTAAAAAATTGGATAAGGTTTTCGATAAAAGTCAAATTTTAGATATATTTAATGAGCTAAATGAAGCTAATTGGAAAGAAATTGATGATTATGGCTATAAAGAAGATCAATATTATATTTTTTTAAGATTTAAAGTCTTTTTGCTAACAATTGATTATGAAACAGATTTAAAAGAAGATAAAGAGTGGCTTAATTTTTTTGAAAATAAGTTTATTGAATACTTAGAAAAGAAATAATCAATGCATAAGCTTAGTAAACTTTATACTAGGCTTTTTTCTAATTAATAAAATATTGAAGAGTACTGCTTTAAACAGTGTTAGCAAAACATTAAGAACCAGGGCTTCATTATAACCGCTATCGTTATTATTCACCGTATGTAGGCCGTTTCATCACTAAAGATCCTGAGCAAGTACAAAGTGTACTTTGTACGCAGTGCAAGGGCTTTGTTGCACAAAGGTTTGAAAGGTAGAGCTACCCTAAGTGAACCAAATTTAAGTGGCAACTTGGGTATGAGGACGCCCTAATTCTGTAAATCTGTTGAGTACTGCTATACGTGCATGAATCTCGTTCACCTGACTCGGGAAACGCCTAGCCATTAATTTATCACCTAATAACTTGATGCAATGCATCTTGGTTTCCACCAAACTTCGACGATGATAACCCGACCACTTTTTCCAAAGAGATCTTCCTAGCCGTTTGACTGTTTTCAATAACTCATTGCGCTCTATAGACCTTGCTTGTTGATCTTTCCAGGGCTTTGCATTCCTCCTTGGTGGAATGACCGCATGTGCATCTCGATCTATAATGACTTGTCGGCAGTGCTTTGTGTCATAAGCACCATCTGTATAGACTGAATCAATTTTCTCATCCAATGGGATTTGAGCAAGTAAATCATCTAACACTTGTGAGTCGCTGACATTATTTGTAGTGAGCTGTACAGCACGTATTTGCAAGGTTTCGGCATCTATAGCAATATGAAGCTTACGCCATTGGCGACGATATTCAGGCCCATGTTTCTTACATTTCCATTCGCCTTCACCTAGAAACTTCAAACCAGTAGAATCCACGAGTAGATGGAGACCATCGCTACTTTTTTGATAGCTAATCGCAATATCAATATACTTTTGCCTTCTGCATATAGTTGAATAATCCGGTGCTGTCCAATCTAATCCACAGAGTTTGATGAGGCTCTGAACAAAACCTGTGACCATACGTAAAGAGATTCGGAATAGAGATTTGATCATTAAGCAGCACTGAATAGCTGTATCAGAATAGGTTTGATTTCTTCCGTGTTTACCCTGTTGTTGAGCATACCATTGAGTAGAGGGGTAATCCTCCCATAAATAACCGAAGTTAAAAGTAGAGGTTAAGCAGCCATTAGAGGTGGCTTTCCTTTGTTTGCTTGATGTGGTCTTTCATGGTTGTAATGCCACAGCCAACTCGTTGCATAATCTTGTACTTCATCCAAAGTATCAAATAAATGTTTACTCAGCCAGCTATAACGTATGGTCCGATTATAACGTTCAATATATGCATTCTGTTGTGGCTTACCCGGTTGAATATATTCAATACGAATGCCGTGCTCAGTAGCCCAACGTACAAATTCATGACTGATAAACTCCGGGCCATTGTCACACCGAATAACTAACGGTTTTTCTCGCCATTCCAATAGCTGATTCAACGTACGAATAACCCTGATTGTGGGCAATGAGAATCCTGCTTCAATGGCTAGGCCTTCGCGGCGGTAATCATCAATTACATTCAATAGCCGATACTTTCGACCATCGGAAAGCTGATCATGCATAAAATCTAATGACCAAACTTGATTTTCTCGGATTGGTTCCTTTAGTGGTTCTGGTGCATGTCTTTTTAGTCTTCTTCTTGGCTTAATACGCAGATTCAGTGCCAACTCACAGTAAATGCGATAAACCCGCTTGTGATTCCAGCAGTGATTCTCAACATGTCGTAAATATGAGAAGCACAGACCAAATCCCCAATCTGTATTTTCTTCAGTGAGTTCAATGAGCTGTTCAGCAATTAATGCATTGTCATCGCTGAGTTTGGCTTGATAGCGGTAGCAGGTTTCACTAATGCCAAATGCTTTACAAGCCAAACGAATACTAATGGCATGCTGGGCAACTACCTGATGTGCCATCTTACGCCGGCAAGATGGCTTCACCACTTTTTTACCATCGCTTCCTGGATGATCTCTGCCTTTAATCGTTCTTCCGCATACATCTTTTTAAGTCTGGTATTTTCTGCTTCCAGCTCTTTCAGTCGAGCCATCAATGAGGTATCCATACCGCCATATTTGGCACGCCATTTATAAAACGTGGCATTACTCATGCCGTGTTCACGACAAAGGGCGGCTACAGGTGTGCCAGATTCCGCCTGCTTCAAGATGGACATGATCTGACTGTCAGTAAATTTCGATGTTTTCATGCAGAATCTCCTGCTTGTATCTTAAGAGAAAATTCTACTTTTAGATCCTTTTATTTTTAGGGGGGATTACCTCTCCAGAGTTTGAAACAGTTGAGCGGATTTTCACAGACTATTTTTACGGACTCGATATTGACCATCCTGGTATGGAGTTTTCTCATGAAAATATGTTTATTGCAGAAGATCGTGATGGATTAGGTGGTGGTATTCGTACGCCTACTTGGTGCTTTTTACTTTCTCCTTATTGGTTAGAAAAATTAGGTTTAAGTGAAGAGCAAATTCGAGAAAGATTAAATGATCCGCGTATTGAAATAACTAAAATACAAGATTTAGAAAATCCTAATCAATACAGTCTATGGATACGTTTGGGTGAGTTGTCACTTTATCCAGTTGAAGAAGGTATCCCTGATTTATTGGTGATGGCAAATGAACTGATTAAGCCGATACGATGTGACAACTTAAAACTCACCACTTTAGATACTTGGTCAGATGATCCAAATCCACGTTTTGATGCAGTTAGCTCAAAGCAATGGATGGCTCGTTTTGATGAAGACAGCACTTGGCCTGAACTGAAACGAGTTGAAATCGAATCTCAAATTGAAGAAAGAATAGATATTGTAGCTGCTGGTGAATCATGTCCACATGCGGGATATTGGTATACATTTGCCAAAGAAAACTCACGTCAATACTTTAAACAAGGGCAAATTTTCCCTGATTTTGAAAGTGATTGGGGTGATGTGTATTGGCAGTTTGATGGGGAAGAATAAATTGAATTTAATCTTCTTACAAACAATTCGCCGGTTTAGGCACACCCGCCAAACGACTTAAATGGCGAGCCACTAAGCCTGTATTAAATTTTTCTTGAAGCAAAGCATTGTTAATTTCAGGACTCACCACTTTCATTAAAAATTTAATGAGAGGACGTGTCGCAGGAGAATGCCCAAATTGCGCATAAAACTGACGTACCGCTTCCAAAACTTCGAAATGCCATTCAGTCAATTCTAAATCCAGGGATTGAGCCAAAGTCTGCGCAACATCATGATTCCAAATGGTGTAATCCACCAAATGACCATCCTGATCTAATTCCAATACAACATTTTGACTCATAACAAAATCCAGAAACGTGAAACCAAGAATAGAAATTCAATCCGACTATTTTAAACTGATACAGCGCTGAAAAGAGAGCACTAAATCTGAAAATTCAGCGTAGTTGATGATTTTAATATCAGTATGAGGTTGTGAAGCAAATAACTCCGCATCATTTTCCAACATATAAAGCTGGGTTGTGTTCTTTAGCTGCACTGAGTCTGCTGCTAAAACGGCATCTCCCATCAGTACAATACTGTCTTGTTGTGTAGAGATTTGATTGAGTTTGCTCAATGCTGATTGTGTATTAGCAAAATGAGATTGAACCAAATAAAGTGTTTTCTCAGACATTATATTTTCCAACATTTATTTTAAAGCTTACCAATACAGAACGTGATCGAAAGACTGAATCAATTCAGCATTCAACTCAATAAATTCGATCTCTTGTTCAGATTGAATAACAAAAGGATGCTGCTGTTGAGTGGATTCAACAAGAATTGGAGTGAGATCATAAAATTCAAAACTGTCGACCATATTCGATGCAATCTTAAAAGCATGTTTGATTTGATCGAAAGCGAGTTCTGATTTCAATAGACTGAGTGCTGCATCTTGGAGTAAAACTTTAACTTCACAACCAAAAGTTGCCAAAACCATCGTTGCCGATAAACTCTCATGCACCTGCAGAGAATTTAAATTGGCTTGAGTTAATATAACGAGTACAGATTTCAAACAATTTACCTTTCAAAAGCAACAGTCAAATAAAAATAACAACTTAAAATTGAATTAAGCGTTCTGCGGATTGAACTGCATCGGCAAGTTCACCCAAACCAACCAACTCAAAACCTTGAGCAAGGTTAGCGCTAGAGATGTGATGTCGCTGTGCATTTTCTTGATCCGTTATACCGCGTGCAAGGGCAGCACTGACACAGACCGGAAGTCGAATGCCGAGTTTTTGCCATTCTGAAGTCAAATTACGTTGATCATCTGGAACCCACTGCAAAGCATTGGCAACAGATACACCATCTTGATAGAAAAAAACACGGAACTGTTGATTTTTAGTCTGTAGTGCTTGCGCAAGTCCAAAAGCATGCCAAGCATGAATAGAACTAGGAGCAGAGGTAATTAGCAATAAAGTAGACATTGAAACTTCACTTAATGAATGTGCAGAAACTGAATGGACATTCAGACTTCATAACAAAAAAGGTAGTATACAATGATTTTAGTGACGGGTGGTTTAGGCTTTATAGGCTCACACTTGGTTTTAAGCTTATTGGCACAAGGTCAAGAGGTCGTCATTGTTGATAATCTAGCCAATTCAAATTTACAAACTTTAGAAAGACTTGAATATCTTTCAGGCATGTATGTGCCATTTGTCAAACTTGACGTACGAAATACGCCGGCTTTAAACAAAGTCTTTGAACAATATTCCATTGATGCTGTGGTGCATACCGCTGGATTTAAATCAATTGAAGAATCTCGCTTAAAACCGCTTGAATATTATAATGATAATGTCAGTTGCATTATGAGTTTATTACGTGCCATGCAACGTACAGGCGTACGCAACTTGGTGCATTTATCGAGTTTAGCGGTCTATGGTCAATCAAGCTTAAATCTTGTTGAGGATTTAGCCTTTCAATATGACTACCCAAATCCCTATATTAAATCTCAACAAATGATTGAAGAGATTATCCGAGATACAGTTAAAACTGACAATGAATGGAACGTCGCAATTTTACGTAGTGGAAATGTGGTCGGGGCATTTGAACATGGTGTTCTAGGCGAGTTTGTGCAACCTTTACCTAAAAATATTGTGCCATTGGCGCTACAGGTTGCTGCATTACAGCGAGATGATCTTGAACTCCAACAGCATGTCGATACTGCTGATGGTACGGTTGAGCGTAGCTTCGTGCATGTGCTCGACGTTTGTGAGGCGATCTTTGCCAGTTTATATTGGCTAAATGGTAAATTGGGTGTTTCTGAAGCCTTTAATATCGTAGGTGAAGTGTCCTCTATTCAAAATCTTTTAAAGCAGATCGAACAGGTCACGGGTCAATCGATTCGGACACGTCAGAGTGATTATGTCTTTCAAGAGCTTGCGCAATTAGGCTCAAACAGTGATAAGGCATTGACTGTATTAAACTGGAAATCTAAACGTAGTGTGACGCAAATGATTCAAGACGAATGGCGTTTCTATCAAAATACTTTAAACTCTCGTTAATTGATTGAATAAAGACTAGAAGCATTCCATTGTTTCATTCCATCCTTTAAAGGTTTGATGGATTAAACAACTATTGAAGATTAGTATGACGTGTATTTTAAATATTGAAAATGAGAATTATTTACAAAAAGCTTGTGTAAGCATAGGATGTAAGTCAGTCATAGACGACATATAAATGACTTTAAAATTAAATGATCTAGAGGTGGAATATGCAAACACGTATTGAACATGACACGATGGGCGATGTTGAAGTACCGAGCGAAGCAATGTGGGGTGCACAGACTCAACGTAGTTTGCAAAATTTTAAAATCGGTGGTGAGCGACTTCCTCGTGCCATGATCCGTGGTATGGGCTTAGTCAAGAAAGCCGCTGCAATCACCAATGCTGAACTGAATCAAATTCCTCAAGAGCTCTCAACCTATATCGTCGGTGCAGCAGAAGAAGTGATTGCAGGGAAATGGGATGATCAATTCCCCTTGGTGGTTTGGCAAACCGGTTCAGGTACACAAAGTAATATGAACTGTAATGAAGTAATTGCCAATATTGCCAATCAAAAGCTGGGTAATCCTTTGGGGGCGCAAAAACCGGTTCATCCCAACGATCATGTCAATCGTGCACAATCGACTAATGACTCATTTCCAACTGCGATTCATGTGGCGTCAAGCTTATTGATCAATGAATTACTGATTCCTGCAGTGAAAGCACTTCGTGATACGCTTGATGAAAAATCTAAAGCTTTTGCTGGTATTGTGAAAATCGGACGGACGCATTTACAGGATGCAACGCCGTTAACATTGGGACAAGAGTTTAGTGGTTATGTGTCTCAGCTTGATCATGGCTTAAAACGCTTAAATCAAGCGCTAGAAGGGCTATATGAGTTACCTTTGGGGGGCACGGCTGTCGGTACAGGTTTAAATGCACATCCTTACTATGCCGTGAAAGCTGCTGAACAATTGGCAAAACTGACCGGTTTACCGTTTGTGACTGCACCGAATAAGTTTGAAGCTTTGGCGGGTCGTGATGCTGCAGTATTTGCTTCAGGTGCGTTAAAGACCTTAGCAGTGAGCTTAAATAAAATAGCCAATGACGTACGTTGGCTTGCCAGTGGTCCACGTTGTGGTTTAGGTGAACTGCGTATTCCTGAAAATGAACCAGGTTCAAGCATTATGCCGGGTAAAGTTAATCCGACCCAAAGTGAAGCGATGACCATGGTTGTTGCGCAAGTATTGGGTAATGACACCACTATTAATGTGGCAGGTGCATCGGGTAATTTTGAGCTGAATGTATTTATGCCAGTCATTGCATTTAACTTGATTCAATCGATTCGTTTATTGGGCGATGCATGTAATAGCTTTAATGAGCATTGCGCCGTTGGAATTGAGCCAAACCCTGAGAAGATTGATCATTTCCTATATAACTCACTAATGCTTGTGACCGCATTGAATCCTGTGATTGGTTATGAGAATGCCGCCAAAGTGGCGAAAACCGCTTACAAAGAAGGTAAAACACTAAAACAAGTGGCGGTAGAGCTGAACTTAATCACTCCTGAACAATTTGATCAGGTGGTTGTGCCTGAAAATATGGTGTCGGCGAATACGAAGTAATCGATTTATATTTGATAAAGCCCTCAATTAAGGGCTTTATTCTTTTTAAATTTAGACGAGATTGATTCTATAAAGATTTGAAGAGCAATATAAATTATAACTCTAGAGTTATTGATTAAAAACAACTCTAGAGTTATAGTGTGGTAATGAGATAAATATTGAGGGTTAAATGAAGAGTCTGGATTTAATCAGAATGATTGAAGCAGACGGTTGGTATCAGGTGCGATGTAAGGGCGATCACCATCACTTTAAACATCCAACTAAGAAGGGATTGGTCACGATTCCTCATCCTAAAAAGGATTTACCACCTGGCACTGTGAATAGCATTTTGAAGCAAGCGGGTCTAAAGTGAGCTGCACCAATTTCTAGATATATTGATTGACCCTATTTGGAGCGTAATAATGTTATATCCACTCGCAGTCGAGAGAGGCTCAGATCAACAAGCCTACGGTGTGATTGTCCCTGATATTCAAGGGTGTTTCTCTGCCGGAGATACCTTTGAAGAGGCACTTGAGAATGCTAAAGAGGCAATCGCAGGTCATTTAGAAATTTTAGCTGAGGATGGAGAAGAAATTCCTTTAGCATCAGAGGCTGTTAATTTTTTTGATAATGACGATTATAAAGGGATGGTTTGGGCTGTTGTTGATATTGATGTCAGCCGTTATTTAGGTAAGGCCGAAAAAGTTAATGTGACACTGCCAAGCCGTTTAATCCATTTAATCGATGATCGTGTAAAAAAAGACAATCGTTTTAAATCACGTTCGGCATTTTTAGCTGCCAGTGCAGAAAGAATGCTCAATGCATAAATATGTATGAAGAATAAAACCCGTCATGTGCGGGTTTTTTAATCTCCAAATTTTGGAGATTGATGATTTAATCAAAACTTAGCTTTGGATCATCTATTTCACTAAGCTTCATTAAATTCAACTTAAGCGATTTCTATTGAAGGTATTGCTCAATTAACGTTGAATAAGATGTGATAATTGCTAAAATGCAGCTTGCTTTTTTCACTGTTTGACCGTGAGTTTGTAGAAATTCATTGAAGTCTTTATTAAACAGTATGTTATCCCAAGGAATTATTTGATGTTCGATATTTATTTAACAGATGTTCAGAAGAATGTGCAATTTAAAGACTATCCAGGTGAGCACCCTATTAAATTTATTTTGAATTTCAAAAAGATTTTCCCAAGCGTGATGGAACTGATCCTACCTGTATTGCCATCAGATGAAAACTTAGAAGAGATGACATGGGAATCTACCACCACAGATCTCGAACAGTTTAAATTACTCATTAGCGGTTGGGGGGTAATTGAACTACGTTTAACCGCCATTGCGCAGTACAAAACCCGTGCTTTTGCAGATAACTTGGTGAAACAAGCTCAACAAAAACGTAAGACCTATTCAAAAGATCAACCTAAACTGTCTATGGTCGAATTAGACTACCTATTTATGCATGAAGTTCATGCATTGGTTGATGCTGAGTTGGTTGAATTGGGTGAGAAGTTCTATTTACCGACTCTACGTGATCTTTGGAAAGGTCAGCTTAAAGCAAATGTACTTGAAGCAAAATTCTAAGCTTAAAATCAGTTTTAAATGATTGTAAAAGTCCTCCTATTCAGGGGGATTTTTTATGCCTATACGCTATTTATAATTAAGCTACATTTTCCAATTCACAAATTGAATCACAGTGTGTTTCCAAAATTTATGAAAGATATGGAAATTGCGTATTGATTAAAAATAAATCAAATAAAACAAATTTTAATGAATATCAAATAAATACCATAGCAGTTACTACAAGAACTGCTTAAGGTAATAGGGCTAGAATTTGTATTGAATACGAACTAAACATCAGTTTAGATTATCTAATCAATAAAATTCAAAGTATCAAAATTCCCCGGTGGTATATCAAAGGATTTAGTCAAATGTCGAATCAGTTTTTAGATTTAATTAACAAACGCCGTACCATCTATGCCATTGGCAAGAACGTAGAACACACGCCAGAGCAATTAACTGATTTGATTCAAGATGCAATTAAACAAAGCCCATCATCTTTTAACTCCCAATCTTCTCGTGCTGTGATTTTATTTAATGCTGAGCATGAAAAGTTTTGGGGCTTTGTTAAAAACAAACTTAAGTCTTATGCAAAAGATGAAGCTGCTGCAGCCAAGACAGATGCCAAAATGGATAGCTTTGCTGCGGGTGTAGGCACAGTATTGTTCTTTGAAGATATGGATGTGATTCAAGGTCTACAAGAAAAATTCCCATCTTATGCAGAGAACTTTCCGATTTGGGCAGAACACTCAACTGCGATTGCACAATTCGCCGTATGGACAGCATTGCATACCGATGGTGTTGGTGCATCGTTACAGCATTACAATCCGATCGTAGATGAGCAAGTTCATGCAGAGTGGGATGTACCTGCATCTTGGAAACTGCGTGCGCAATTGGTGTTTGGTTCAGTAGAAGGCGGGCCAAATGAAAAGGGTTATATGGATGATGCTGCACGTTTTAAAGTGTTTAAATAAAGGTCTTTAAACATATCGGAACGGTTTGATTTGGCTGAGTAATCTGTGGATTGAAGTTAGATTGACTCGAAGCTGACTATGCTCAATGCCATATCCAAATCCAAAAAAAAGCGCTCAATTTGCTGAGCGCTTTTTTGAATACAGTAAAATGATGAAAAAAATTTAATGCGGTGTTGCACGGGCAGTTTTAACTTTTAGGCTAGACTGACGTCCATGCAGAAGATAATAAATTACGATACATAAGCAGGCACCAATGGCACTATAGAAATAGAGCTGAGCATATCCAATATAATCTAAAGCAATTCCGATAAAATACGGTCCAAAGCCTAAGCCTGCATCGAGGAAAATAAAGAAAGTTGATGTGGCAAAGCCCATTCGTTCAATAGACGCGCTTTTTACTGCAACGGTTTGACATACAGATTGTACATTGCCATAGCCTAAGCCAAGTAAACCTGCACTCAGTAATAACATCCAACCGGTATGGGCTTGACTCAATAGAAACAGTCCCAAAGCCATAATAATAAAGGCAGGGTACATAATCACATTTTCCCCTTTACGATCCAACAGTGGGCCAGTAAATGGACGTGAAATCATAATGGCGATGGCATACATCAAGAAAAAGACTGATGCTGTTTGCACTAAGTTAATTTCTTTGGCATAGAAGTTAATAAAACTTAGTACCCCCGAGTAACAAATAGATGCCAACAGCATGATGATTGCAATGGGTAAGGCTTTTGGTTCAATAAACTGCGAGATAAAACTGGGCTTTTGAACCTCGACTTGAGTGGTGAGGCTATTACTTGAAACTTGAATCTTTGGAATTTGGATAAAAAAGCCAAAGATGACACAGCTAAATGCGATCACACTGGATACGGCAAAAATCAGATTATAGCCTAAGTGAAGCATCATCCAAATGGCGAGGAAAGGGCCTATCGCTGTCCCAACAGTACTGCTTAAACTGTAATAACCAATACCTTCACCACGCCGTGTCGCAGGAATGATTTGCGCGATGATGGTCCCAAGTACCGTCGATGCAACCCCCATCATAAAGCCATGCATAAAGCGTACAATTAACAGTAAGCCGATATCAAATTGAATAAAATAAAGCCCTGAAAAAATCAGGAAACCGAGCAAACCTGTAATAAGGGTAATGCGATGACCAAATCGTTCTAAGAACTTACCCACCAAAAACCGACCGATCAACGTCCCAATAATAAATAAGCCTGATACTAAACCGGCTTGCGCCGTACTTGCACCCAATTCAGCGACTGCATAACCGACAATCACGATCACCAAAAGATAGAACACCAAAACTAGTTGAAAATTGATGGCACTGACTAAAATAAAATTTCTTGTCCATAAGGCGGGCGCTTGTGAATCAGATGTTTTAGTCATGTGTATTCTCCAGTTGGGCATTAATATTATTGCGGGATGTCTTAGGCTGTTGTAATTGATTCAGAAGTTGATTCAGGGTATCAAAACTTTGTTCAAGTGCGTGAGGCGTAAACGAGCTCAATAATGTTTTCTCATAGCTATCGATTTGCTCAGAACAGGTTTTAAACATAAGCAGCCCTTTTTCAGTGAGGCTTAAGTTTTTAGCGCGTTTATCGACGCCGTCTAAGGCTTGAATCAGTTCAAGATGAATCAGACTATGCACACGTTTGGTGATTGAAGGTTTTGAAACATTCAAATATTTGGCAATTTCGTTGGCATTAATTTCAGGTTGATCCTGAATTAAATACAGGACTTGCCACAATGAATAATTCAGTTGATGTTGCAGGAGAATTTCATTGAACTCGTCACTGAGTAAGCGTGCACTACGCAGCAAAACCGTTCTAAATTTAAGATTGGGCATAATAGTTAACTAGGGTAACTAAATTGATTAAAATTTACGCTTAATTGCACTTTATTTCAAGCTTTTCATTTATAAAAAGCCCGATAATGAGATTTTTCAAATAAAAAAGCCCATCTTGTTTAGATAGGCGATTGGATTCAGTTTAAAGTTTATTGTTCAGGCGCTTCAACGGCTTCAGTTGAGTCTTGTTCGGTCATCGGATCTGGATCAGTTTGATCTTGGGTGCGCTCTGCATCATCTAATACTGTGTCAATCGAATCATCAACACCGGTGCTTACGCTAGATTCAATTTGCTGTGGTTGTTCACGGGTGATTGGTTCATCGACATGCTGGGGCACTTGATCAACTTCCACTTGTTTAGTGGATTCCTGATCCATCAGTTCAGTTGACTCTTCATGCGAAGAAGACAGTTGCTCTGAAAGTAGATTCGGAAGGGCAAGGCTTAAAGCAAGTGTCGCGATGGTATATACACCAAAGATAATGGCAAAAATGATTCCCAATGCTTTTTCAGTTTGTTCAGTCGGACGATAATCACCGTATCGATTTGCACCCAAATCACCTTTGGTAAAATACAAATACAACATAAACAGCACCCCAATAATGGGAACAAACACCAAAAGTACCAACCATCCAGATCGATTGAGATCATGCAAACGCCGTATTGAAATACAAATCGTGACATAACCGTAGATCAGAACACTAACGATCGCAATTAAGGTTGCACACCATCCTGAAAAAGTGGATGTAAGCGGCTGAAAATCGAAGAAGTCAATTCCTGAAGTTGCAATGGCATAGACAGCACATCCAAAGGCGATAAACAGGGCACAGCTATACACCATTCCGGTGATAAAGAGCCATGCCAAATAAGACATACGGGTGAAACGTCCATGCGGTGACAGCGGTGAATCTTTGCTTGGCTGATTTCGTTCAGTAAGCTCAGTAGAGTGTATGGGTTCAACAGGAATAGGGTGACTATCAAGCGGTGTTGTCATTGTTATCATCCAAATGTTTTATGAGTTTTATAATGTTGAATACGTGATGAACGTGGTTTTTTAATTATGATGAATATCAATATATTATAAATTTAAAATCAGACCGCAATTTATTTTGTAATTTTAAAATGTAGTGGACTTAAGTCATGCTCAAGTCCATATGATTTAAATTATTAGAAAAAACTTAAATAGCCTAAGCAATTAATGCTGTTTACGATAGACACTTGGGCGAATCGGTTTGGTGCCACGCCATAAACCTTTTTTATTTCTTTTAGCGGTATCTTGCAAAGCGAGTAGATGCTTACGCTGTTTTGGGTCTTTGATATATTCCTCATATACCCATGCAGCACCACGTTTTACCATTTCCTCATTCATATTTTTTTTAAAACGATAGACAACTCCAACACATCGCCCGTAACGGTCTACATCGGTAATTTTGACTCGAACCCATTTACGGTAAACCATTTTTTTAATCAGACGTTGAGATTCAGCGCCGTAACTTTGGCTGGATTCAGGCGCATCAATATAGGCAAAACGCAGTTTGGTTTCCGAACGTCGTAAATTGAGTCTTGCGCAGGTGAGGGTATCGCCGTCGCTGATTGCAATTACACGGCACCAATAGCTTTTGCCTTTTTTATACGGTTTAAAAACCACTTGAGCCCAATTCAGTAAGCGCCGTAACAACAATAAAGCAATAAAACAAAGCACAGCACCGATTGCGATGAGCCATGTCGGGGAGAATTGTGAAAGCATCGTCAGAATAGGACTTTTAACTCAAAGAGAGACGCTTAGTTTAAAGCAAATAGCCTAAGTAAGCTGTTTGATAAGCAACCAAAACCTTATGAATTGATCTAATAACAAGCAATCAGTACATGAAACAAACAAATAAAGCGTAGGAAAAACACATCAAAATAGCCTAAGCAAAAATTTTATTATTTAATCTTTAAAAATTTATGACGCGAATTTTATTTCAAATCTTGATACCAATACATCTAGATATTTAATTCTGGCAGCGAAAAGAAACAGATTAAATATTCAAATCCTTAGACAAATCCTTAGGCAAATCAAGCTGATTCAAAATATGTGGAGGTTGCTTCAAAATTGCATCCAGTTGTTGACTCAATATTTGCATAGCAATGGGATGGTGCTAACAGCGGATAAAAAATTTACGGGACATATGTTTAGGGTTTAACAAAAAGTGTTTAAACAAGATGTCTATATGACGGCAAGAAACTCCAATATGTGCTGAAGATTGATAGCGTCACACTCTCAAATCAGCTTGTTGGGAATACAGCATAAATTGATCTAGCATTGGTGAAGTAAGTTGAATCTTGTCATTCATTTTTTTTTCGAGATCAATCGTAAAATTAACTTACTGTGAAACCAATTCAGCTGCCATATTTTTAGGATCAAGATTCACACTGAATAACTCTATATTTGGATTTAGATTTTGGAAATGGTTAAGCCGTCTAGGAATATGCTGGGCGCGATTTCATCATGAATTGCGATCTTATTATTTTGAAGTAAATGAGCTTCAAACGCATGTTGCTAAAACGAGATATTTGGATGGACAATAGTGCATTTTTTAAATGCGGATAGATTGGTTCGGCGAAAGGTCTCAGTAACATTTTTTGCGCCAGCGCGGATAAAAAAATCATCTCTTAATTGACTACCTAAACGTTATAGTGCATGACAAGTAATAGATTGATATATATAAAAACTGTGCAGTTCGACTGTTATTTTTGTGTTCAAAATTGCAGTAAAAAGAGGGTACATATTCATATCCATCTTGTGAAAAGAGGACATGTTGAGTGCTGTTTGATTATGCAAATAATTCATAGTGCTGTATGGAATTAAATCAGTTTATTCATCATCGTTTTTGAACTAAGCTGTTGTAAAGGATATTTCACGATGTGAATAAAAAGGATAAAACCATGTTTGAACTTTCTGCGCGTGCACAAGATTTTGTGTCACGTACCCAAGCCTTTATCTCTGATGTAATTGAACCTGTTGAAACGCAGTTTTGGCAGGATGTCCATGCACTGAATCAAGGCGGTGATTGGACACACTGGCAATGGCCCGCTCAACTTGAAAGTTTAAAAGATCAAGCCAAGCAGGCAGGGCTGTGGAATATATTTTTACCTGATGCAAAATTAGGTCAAGGTTTATCGGTTCAAGAATATGCCCATGTTGCAGAACTTTCGGGTCGTAGTCTGATTGCCCCTGTGGTCTTTAATTGCAATGCACCAGACAGTGGCAATATGGAATTGTTATGGCGTTATGGTACAGAACAACAAAAACAACAATGGCTTATGCCACTCTTAGAGGGAAAAATTCGTTCCGTCTTTTGCATGACTGAGCCGGATGTCGCATCTTCTGATGCCACCAATATGCAAGCCACCGCGATCATCGAAGGTGATGAGATTGTGTTAAATGGACGTAAATGGTGGTCTTCAGGTTTAGGCGATCCCAATGCCAAAATCATTATTTTTATGGCGCACACCCCAGATCCAACCAAAGATCGTCATCATCAACATTCTATGGTGTTGGTTCCTATTGACACGCAAGGGGTTAAGATTGAACGCATGTTGCCTGTATTTGGTGATTATGATGCGCCGCATGGTCATGGTGAAGTCAGTTTTAATCAGGTGAGAGTACCGATCAGCAATTTTATTGGCGGTGCAGGACAAGGGTTTGAAATTGCACAAGGACGCTTAGGGCCGGGTCGTATTCACCATTGTATGCGTTGTATTGGCGCTGCTGAAAAATCATTGGAACTGATGATTGACCGTGGTATGAGCCGTAAAGCCTTTGGCAAAGAAATTTTAAAACTCGGTGGCAACTTAGAACGTGTGGCTGAAGCACGGGTTGCGATTGATCAAGCACGATTATTGACACTTTATGCCGCTTATAAAATGGATACCCTCGGTAATCTTGCAGCACTTACAGAAATTTCAGCGATTAAGGTGGTAGCGCCAAGTGTTTTAGAAAAAGTAGTTGATATGGCCATGCAAATTCACGGCGGTGCGGGGCTTTCACAAGATACACCACTGACTGGATTTTTTGCCCAAGCCAGAGCCTTACGTTTGGCCGATGGTCCAGATGAAGTGCATAAAGGCATGATCGCAAAATTAGAGTTGGCAAAACGAGGCTATACTCAAAATCGTCATTAAATTCATGGTTATTAATGAAATTATATTGAAAACAGCATGATCACAATGTGTTAAAACATAATCTATGCCACATAGAAAATACATGACTTAAAACCCGTGTAGATTCTAGATATTGAGATAGAGAATAGAAAACTGGATAAGGAAGATAAAATGTCAGTGATCGATGTAGGTGGAGCAGTTCGAGCAGGAGAAGAACTCGATATAGACTCTGTCACCCGTTGGCTACATGAACAGAATGTTGATGTGCAAGGCAATGCTGAAGTAACTCAATATTCAGGTGGAGCTTCGAACTGGACTTACCGCTTAAAATACGACAATGCTGATTTAATTTTAAGACGACCACCGAAAGGTACCAAAGCCAAATCAGCCCATGACATGGCACGTGAATTTCGAGTGCAAAAAGCTCTGCGCCCATTTTATCCAGTCCTGCCAGAAATGCTGGCTTTGTGTCAGGATGAATCTGTGATTGGGGTAGACTTTTATGTGATGAAACGCATTGAAGGGATAATCCCAAGAGCGAAACTGCCGCCTGAATTACAGTTTGAAGAAGCACAAGTGCATCAGCTATGTATCAATGTTTTAGATAAATTGATTGAGTTACATCAAGTGCCTTATCAAGGCACGGAATTGGAAACATTAGGCAAGGGCGATGGCTACTGCCGACGTCAGGTTGAAGGCTGGGATAGTCGTTTTGAAAAAGCCCATACCATCAATGTGCCATCCTTTAAATACGTACGTCGTTGGTTATTGGATCATATTCCTGAAGATTCCAAAACGTGCTTAATTCATAATGATTGGCGTTTTGACAATGTCATTTTAGATCCACAAAATCCAACCCAAGTGATTGGGGTATTGGATTGGGAGATGGCAACTTTAGGTGATCCTTTAATGGATTTAGGTTCCGCTTTGGCGTATTGGGTTGAAGACACCGACAATCAAATCTTTAAATCCACACGGCGCCAACCGACCCATTTAAAAGGCATGCTTACACGTAAACAAGTGGTCGATTATTATCTAGAAAAAACGGGCTTACAAACCGATAACTGGGCATTTTATGAAGTCTTTGGCATCTTCCGTTTGGCGGTGATTGCACAGCAAATTTATTATCGTTATTACCATAAGCAAACCCACAATCCTGCATTTAAAGATTTTTGGATTGTGATTCATGCCTTACATATTCGTGCGCTTAAATTGATTGGCTTACAGAAAATCGAAGCCAATGAGCTTGCACAAAAATACATTGCTAAATTTAAAGAGTTAATGCCGAAATGACCACCATTTATTTTGTCCGTCATGGACAAGCATCCTTTGGTGCAGAAAGTTATGACCAACTGTCGCCCAATGGCGAACTACAAGCAAAACTTTTAGGGCAATATTTTGATCAAATCTTAAAAGAAGCGCCTTATGTAGTAGCAGGTGCAATGCAACGTCATCAACAAACCACCCAAATTGCATTGGCACAATGTTTTCCTGAAGCAGGCGTTGACACCAACGCAGCTTGGAATGAATTTAACCATCAACAAGTTTTTGCCCAATATGAACCTCGATTCAATCAACCACATTTACTCAAACAGGATGTGGCACAACACAAAGACCCGCGTGCGTATTTAGGCCAAATTTTCGAAGGTGCAATCGCACGTTGGACGGGGGGAGAGTTTCATCACGAATATGATGAATCTTGGCCTGAATTTAAAGCACGGGTCGAAGGCGCATTGGTAAACTTGTGTCAGCAACTTGCCCAAACTAAACCACGTTATGCCGTGGTGTTTACCTCAGGTGGCGTCATCTCGGTTATTGCAGGCAAACTCTTAGAGTTAAATGCCAATCGAACCTTTGCACTCAATTGGGCAATTGCCAATACCAGTTTAACCACCGTACGTTTGGTCGGGACAGAACCACAATTACTCAGTTTAAATGAACATCATTTTATTAAGGCGCAGCGCCCTGATTTGTTGACATGGATATGATCAAATCAGTTTAAATTAAAGATAAGCATTGATAAAAAGACATTAAAGAAAAGGACATAAAAATGGCAAAAACAATCTTAATTACCGGTGCCAGTTCAGGCATTGGTGCAGGCATGGCACGTGAATTCGCACAAAAAGGCTATAACCTCGCCATTTGTGCCCGTCGCTTAGAACGCTTAGAACAACTGCAACAAGAATTAGAATCAAAATACGGCGTTCAAGTGAGCCTAAAAGTATTAGACGTGACCGATTACGATCAGGTCTTTGAAGTGTTCCGTGCATTTAAGCAAGAGTTTGGCAGCATTGATCGGATTATTATCAATGCCGGTGTCGGTCAAGGACGACGCATTGGCAAAGGCAATTTTGAGATTAACCGCGCTACAGTGGAAACCAACTTTATTTCAGCATTGGCACAGTCTGAAGCAGCAGTTGAAATTTTCCGTGAACAAAATGCCGGACATTTGGTGATGATTTCTTCAATGAGTGCTGTACGAGGTATGCCTAAACACTTAACCGCTTACGGCGCAAGTAAAGCTGGTGTAGCTCATTTAGCTGAAGGGATCCGTGCAGAACTTATTGATACCCCCATTCAAGTGACCACTATATTTCCCGGCTATATACGTACTGAAATTAATGAAGGTGCAGGCAAATTACCTTTTGAAGTGGATGAAAAAACAGGTTCACGTTTGTTGGTGGCTGAAATTGAAAAAGCCCCGATCAAAGCTTATGTGCCGAAGTGGCCTTGGTTACCTTTGGGATTAGCCATGAAAGTCTTACCTTTAAAATGGGTCAATAAACTCGGTTGACAGTGAACAAGTATATTGAGCATCTATCGAAGATCATCAGCAAGACTCATCATCAAAACCAAAAGGCATTCGTTGTTCATGCCTTTTGGTTTTTAATTTCAATGGTTTTATTAATGTTTTGTCGATCATCGCTCGTGTTGACTGTCATCCATGATATTGATCTAAATCAAATATGGAGCAGAGTATCTTTAATCGCATCTGAAGTAGATTTTGAAGAATGTATTTATTGAATCAGATGACCGACTTGATTCAATACAGTTTGGTTACCTTTGGTCACAGAAAGTGAAACTTCAGGTGAATCATCTGCACCGATGAGATTTCGATCCACTCGATACTGATATTGCCCCGATTTAAACAGGTAGGCATGATTGCCTCCAGAGCCTTCACATTCCACACGACCCTGATTTAAAACCAAGTCAGGTGGAGTAGACATTAATTTATTGTTTTTCCATGAGGCATAGCGATACTGTCCATTACTGAGTAAATCGATACGAACGCGATGATTCGAAGTTTTAAACTGAAGCTCAGGTTGTTTAAAGGTTCTGACACTGGCATGCAACTGCTGTTTTTGTTGCGCAAGCAATTGCGCTTTTAATTTCTTTTCCGCCGCAGATTGATAATTGACCGCAGAAATCTGACTTTCATTCAACCAAACGATGCCATCATCCAACATGACTCCACGCCAACCCACACTCGACCATTGTTTTGAGGTGGACGATGCGATCTTTTCAATCAGATGCTGATCAAACACTTGGTGAAAGCGAGTCTGCATTTGTTTGGCATTTTGAATGGCAGGAATCGGCGTTTCCCGCTGTAAAGGATATTGAATATGTTGTGATATTTCAGGGATTTTAGTGTATTTGAACAATTGAATGATTTTTTTTACTTGCGATTGTTGTTCTGTATTTAATTGATCTGCATAACTGCTACTCGAAATGGCGAGCGAGCCAAGTAAAACTATGCCAATTAACTGCTGAGTATAGCGGGCATTATTTTTGAGTGGTTTTCTCAACGTCCAAGTCAGCATGATTTCATCCTTATTCTTCATCATAGAGTTAAACAATTAACAATTTGAGCGATTTGGCAAAGAAATGCAATGAAGCATCTTGTAAAAGCACGGGTTATCACAAAAATGATTACCATCATGCAGTGTAAAAAAATTATTTAAGTTGTTTATTCAATGAATAATCAATGAAATTTTGGGGCAAGTCACCTAAAATCAAAGCAAGCAATAATTTAAAAGATCCAATACACATGTTACTTAAAGCCACCACTATTGCATTGATCCCAGCACTCATTCTTCAGGGAAATCGCGTGAAGAAAAATATTTTACGTTTAGATGAACCGGCAGGTGAGCGTATAGGGCAAATGGGTCATGGCAAGGCATTGTCTATATTGATACTGGGGGATTCCGCTGCGGCAGGTGTTGGGGTGGAACATCAACGGGATGCCTTATTGGGTAGCGTGCTAGAACAATTACAGCACGACTTTAGTGTTCAATACTGTCTGCATGCCAAAACAGGTTATACCACTTCACAAGTCACACGGTCTCTGGATGAATTAGAGACACAGCATTTTGACATAGTGGTAACATCCATTGGGGTAAATGATGTCACCAAGCTGATGCCAGCAGAACTTTGGATTGAAAAACAGTCTCGACTGTACCAACAGATTAACAATAAATTTACACCGAAATTAGTGATCGCGGCAGGCGTGCCACCCATGCAAGAATTTCCAGCATTGCCGAATCCTTTGGCTTGGCTATTCGGTCAATATGCCAAAAAAATGAATCAAAAATTAGACAAATTTGTGGCTCAACAAGCTCATATGCGTTGGATCCCTTATGATATGGAACAGTATAAACAATTAAATCTAGAAATGGCCAAAGATGGCTTTCATCCAAGTAAAGCGGTTTATCAACTTTGGGCCAAGCAAGTGGTTGCACATATTCGTGATGTTTTCTAATGCAATTATTTCAGATATGGACAGCTGAATGATGAATTCATCTGTCTAAAAAGTATTATTCATTCATCAGCAGATACATGGCGAACATGGCAAAGGGGGAAATAGATATGCAAGACATTCCGATAGAAACACATCCGTTGGCGCCTTTTTTACCTGAAAATGCCAAATTACTGATGCTCGGGAGTTTTCCTCCTCCGCAAAATCGTTGGAAAATGGACTTTTACTATCCCAATTATCAAAATGATATGTGGCGTATTTTTGGTCACTGTTTTTTTAATGATAAAAACCACTTTTTGGATTTACCGAATAAGAACTTCCATCTTGATCAGATTATTGGGTTTTTAAATGAAAAAGGCATCGCGATTTATGACACTGCGTATCAGATCAAGCGCTTAACTGGAAATGCGTCAGATAAATTTCTACAGATCGAAACACCGAGCAATATAGCGAATTTACTTCAAAAAATTCCTGCATGTCAGAGCATTATGACCACAGGGGATAAAGCAACTGACACTCTAATGTTATCCATGCCTGAAGGAACAGTGAAACCATCCATTGGTCAATCAAGTCGAGCTTATTTAGCTGATCGAGAAATTACACTTTATCGGATGCCATCTTCCTCAAGAGCTTACCCTTTGGCTTTAGAGAAAAAAGCACAAGCTTATGCGCAGCTGTTTAAGCAAGTTGGTTTGCCTTAATTGATTGTATGCGATTGAAATTTATAGTATTTAATTTCCTTAAAATCACAATCAAGATTTATGCTGAATCAAAGATTAGCCATCGTATTCAACATAATCCCATAAATTTAAACGTGCCTTAATGTCACGGCGAATATTGGGCATTAAAGGAAGTAATGTACCATCAATCCATAGACTCAACGCTTGAATCGAAATCAATTGTTGTTGCTCATCTATTAATTTCGCACCTTTGACTGTAACAAGTGTCGATTCAGTTTCGTTGGTTTCAATGCCTTTAAACAGCACTTCAAGTTCATAACCCGTATCTCGAATCAACCATTCCAATTCAATTTCAATATTGCTATTGGATTTTAAAACGGCTTGTCCCTCAACAACCTCTACATCATTTTCACAATCATATTCAACACGCACTTTGGCCAGATGCCAGTCTTGCTGACCCAATTGATCTAAGGTTTTAAAGGGCACAAGAATATCGTTCAAATTGAATTGACGGCTTAAATCAAAGAACTGCATGGTGAATCATCGCTGTGGGAGCTAAAAAAGAGGAGAGAGTTCAACTGAACTCAAGCGTGAATTTTAACGTAAATTATATAACGAGTAAAATAAGACCATCAGCTTAAAATCTTAAATTAAGAAATGGATGGATTGAGTTTAGTTATTGAATTGAGTTAAAGCTTAAATAGATCGATTTTAAAAAACGTTCAGTATTGATAGTTCGATGTACTGATTGTGTCATTACATCATCCATTCAATCGGTAGATAGGATACGGCATGCATAGTAAAGCGCTGAAATTGAGTGGTTTCCGGATCATAAGTATGGGTTTTAATGGAACCATCCTTTTGCTGCTCTAACCAAATCACTTGACCTTTTTCATTCAGTTTCAATTTATAAGCCACTTGAGGAAGGTATTGATCGAGGGACTTGGATATACGCTGTTGTAAGCTTTCAGACTCAACTACTAAACCCACCTCGGTATTTAAATGCGCAGAACGTGGATCAAAATTAAAAGAGCCGATAAATACTTTTCCATCCACATCAAAAAATTTAGCATGTAAGCTTGAAGCATTTTTGCCTTTGGCAGGAATCACATTGCCTGTCATGGCTTCATACCAAGTGCGTTTTTCACGTTCGATATAGGGTTTAAACTCATAAAGCTTTACACCACTTTTCAATAAATCCACCCGATACTTTTGATAAAAGGCATGCACCAAAGCCACATCATTGGCGAGAAAAGAATTGGTGAGGATTCTGACATTGACTTTATTTTGATTCAAAGAAGATAAATAGGCTGTTCCTTTTTTTGTGGGTACAAAATAGGCAGACACCAATTCTAAATGCTGTTTGGGTTGACCCATGATTTGAGTGATTTGATTACCAATGAGTTGATGATCGCGTGCTTGACCACGAATTTTATCGGGACTATCCGCCAGAAAATCTGCCTTTGCCCATGCAATCGGACGATTTTTTAAATTTTCTGCCACCAACGTCTGTGCTTGTTTAATCTTATTCAGCATCTGATCAGGTTGCTGACCTTCAAACCGACTATAGCGCTGACGTAAAGCTTTGAGGTCTTGCTTATTTGAACTTCCCAAGATTTGTTGAACAGGATAGCTTAAATCATCATTCCAAAAAATTTGAAAGGTGGAATTGGCCGCTTTTAATGCTGTCCCTGCGAAGAAAATATCCATGTCGGTAAATTGAAAATGCTCACTGGCATCAAAATATTCACGGCTAATATTCCGTCCACCTGTGACTGATGCGGCACCATCAGCAATGATCAATTTATTATGCATACGATGGTTAATGTGCTTGAAGCGAAAAGCATAATCCATTACCCGAAATGAGCGATATTTATAGGGATTAAACAGTTTAATTCTGAAATTGGGGTGTTGAGCTAAAGTTTTTAATGCGTCATCCAGTTTTGTACCATTCTGATCATCAATCATTAATCGCACTTTGACCCCACGGTCGGCAGCTTTGAGTAGTTCAGACAGCATCAGATGACCAATAGAGTCGTCTTCCCAAATGTAATATTGCAAATCAAGGGTATATTTTGCATTGCGAATCAAATACAAGCGTGTCGCGATACTCATAAAGGCATCATCCAATGCCAAATACGCAGTTAAACCTTGATTAATTTTATCTTGACTGGCTTGATTTGAAATCCACTGTTCATAATGTGCTCGAATGGGTTGATCTGGGCGTGATTGATTGCTCGGTAAACTACATCCACTGAGTGCTGCGCATAAAACCGTTAAAAATAAAAAAGATGAATCTTTCAAAATATTCATAAGGTTATCATTAATTCATTTTTTATCCGTTCAGAATATCATCATGTTATAGTTTGAATCTACTGACAGAAAGTAGATACTGTCTTTCGTTTTAAATCATCGTAATACACAGGATGTTCGCCTATGAAATCTCGCGCAGCCGTAGCATTTGGTCCAGGTCAGCCCCTTCAAATTGTTGAATTAGATGTTGCTCCACCCAAAGCTGGCGAAGTTTTGGTTAAAATTACCCATACAGGCGTATGCCATACCGATGCATTTACTTTGTCAGGCGATGATCCTGAAGGTGTGTTCCCTGCAGTACTGGGTCATGAAGGTGCTGGTATTGTGGTGCAAGTCGGCGAAGGCGTGACCAGTGTCGTTCCAGGTGATCATGTGATTCCACTCTATACTGCTGAATGTGGCGAATGCTTATTCTGTCAATCCGGTAAAACCAATCTGTGTGTATCGGTTCGTGCGACCCAAGGTAAAGGCTTGATGCCAGATGGTACCACGCGTTTTTCATATAATGGCGAACCTGTTTATCACTACATGGGGTGTTCAACGTTCTCAGAATATACCGTTGTGGCAGAAGTTTCGTTAGCCAAAGTCAATCCTGAAGCCAACCCTGAGCATGTCTGTTTACTCGGTTGTGGTGTGACCACAGGTTTAGGTGCTGTTAAAAATACAGCCAAAGTTCAAGAAGGTGACACTGTTGCCGTGTTTGGTCTCGGTGGTATTGGTCTTGCGGTTGTGCAAGGTGCAAAAAAAGCCAAAGCCAGCCGTATTATTGCGATTGATACTAATCCTGAAAAATTCAAATTGGCTGAACAGTTTGGTGCAACTGAGTTTTTAAATCCAAAAGATTATGATCGCCCAATTCAAGAAGTGATTGTAGAAAAAACAGGTTGGGGCGTAGACCATTCATTTGAATGTATCGGGAATACCAATGTCATGCGTTCTGCACTCGAATGTGCGCACCGTGGTTGGGGACAATCGATCATTATTGGTGTGGCAGGTGCAGGTCAAGAAATTTCAACCCGTCCATTCCAATTGGTGACTGGGCGTTCTTGGAAAGGTACAGCATTTGGTGGCGTGAAAGGGCGTTCAGAATTACCAGGCATGGTTGAAGAAGCCATGAAAGGTGATATTCAACTTGAGCCATTTGTAACGCATACCATGGGCTTAGACCAAATCAATGAAGCATTTGATTTGATGCATGAAGGTAAATCGATTCGTTCGGTGATTCATTTTGAAGATTAATTCTTCAAGTTTGTAAATAAAAAAACGGGCCATTGCCCGTTTTTTTTTATTGTCTAATGAAATTGAATTCGAATGATATTGAAATCGATTAAGCAGTCGCTTTTAACACTTCAGCAAAGGCTTTCGCCACAGTGTCAATGTTGTTGAGGTTTAAACCTGCAGCGCACATACGACCACTACGAACCAAATAAATACCATATTTTTCTTTCAAAATATCCACTTGTTCAGCCGTTAAACCGGTGTAACTGAACATCCCTTGTTGCTTCACAAGGTAGCTAAAATCACGCTCAGGTAATTCCGCAGACAATTTTTGCTCCAGAAGCTGACGCATCTTAATAATACGTTCACGCATTTCTTTGAGCTCTTCTTGCCATTGAGCTGTTAATGCCGTATCGTTCAGGACATTATTCACCAACAATGCACCCGTGGTTGCAGGGCTTGAATAAATACGGCGTACCGTTGCTTTCAACTGACCCAAGACTTTTTGAGCAGTCTCTTTGTCGTCACAAACGAAAGTTAAACCACCAACACGCTCACCATAAAGGGAGAAGATTTTAGAGAAGGAATTGCTGACAATAAAGTTCATGCCAGATTTATCTAGGGCATGAATCAGGTAAGCATCTTCCTCTAAACCTTGACCAAAACCTTGGTAAGCAATGTCTAAGAATGGAAGTAAATCACGTGCTTTGAGCACTTCAATCACTTGATCCCATTCAGCAGGCGTTAAATCTGCACCTGTTGGATTATGACAACATGGGTGAAGCAGCACCACTGCTTTAGCAGGAAGTTTATTTAACTCTTCCAACATTGCCGGAACATTGACACCATTGGTTGTTGCATCAAAATATGGGTAGAAATGTGATTGCACACCTGCACCATTAAAAATGGCGATGTGATTATCCCAAGTCGGTTGGCTGACCCAAATATCCGATTCAGGAAAATATTTTTTAATAAAGTCTGCACCGACTTTCAGTGCGCCAGAACCACCTAAAGTTTGAATAGTCACCGCACGACCGTCTTTACGTGCTTGACTGTTTTCACCTAAAACCAATGCTTGCGTCGCATCGTTATAAGACTTTAAACCATCCATTGGCAAATACAGTTTAACTTTATCATTGCCAGCAGCGATGTTTTGATGGGCTTGTTTAACGGCATTTAGCTGAGGAACAATGTTATCTTCATTATAATAAAGACCAATACTTAAATTTACTTTTTCTGTACGTTCATCCTTACTGAACTCTTCCATTAAAGACAGAATTGGATCGCCTGCATAAGGATCTACATGTTGAAACATGGTCTAAATTCCTAAATCAAAAACAAATAAAATCTCTTGGATAATATATAGAAATAGAGCGACCACTCAACTCTAAAAACACGACTAATTCTTATAAGTGTTGAAACTTTTCATTATAAACATGGTGCTTTACATTGGTATTGACACTTGATTGCTGTAATTCGTGATGAACGCTGTTGAAATGAAACGTTTGAATGCAAGGTTTAAATAGAACGTTTCAATAGAAGAATGTCACTTGATTTGCTCAGCGGATTTAAGTTACATACAACAAGCAATTGAGCCAAACGCCCAAACAACCATCAGCATGAAAGGAAGCACCTATGCAACTCAACTATGAATTCACTCAGGCCGAATCTAGTCTGGCACAAGGAACACTGGTTCTGATTCACGGTTTATTTGGAAGTTTGAGTAATTTAGGCGTGTTGGCAAGGGCATTTCAAACTGATTACGACATTGTGCAAATTGATCTGCGTAATCATGGCTTGTCAGAACATAGCGATGAAATGAATTATAGTGTTATGGCACACGATGTCATCGAGACGCTAGATCAGCTTAAGATCGAACAATTTTCTGTGATTGGTCACTCTATGGGGGGCAAAGTCGCAATGAAATTGAGCGAAATTGCCCCCTCACGTTTAGCCAAATTAATCGTTTTAGATATGGCGCCGGTGGCCTATCAACAACGCCATCACGATGCCATATTCAAAGCCTTAAATGCAGTAACAGAAGCTCAGGTTCAAACACGTAAACAAGCCACAGAGATCATGCAAAGTGAGATCCATGAAAATGGCGTCATTCAGTTTTTACTTAAATCTTTTAATCAAGGGCAGTGGCACTTCAATGTCGAGGTGCTATATCGATATTATACTGAGATTACGGGTTGGAATGAGATTAAGCCATGGACGAAACCGAGTTTGTTTATTCGTGGTGAGAATTCTCAATATATTGCCCAACCTGAATATGTCGATGCCATATACAAGCAGTTTCCACACGCAAAAATTAAAACCGTATCCAATGCAGGACATTGGTTGCATGCTGAACAGCCTGAACAAGTGATTGCACATATTCGCACTTATTTACAGCAAATTAAGTCAGAAGTTTGAGTAGCACTTTGAGCTTACAGCATGAGTAAACTTGTAAGATTTTTTAAGATTTAATTTAAGATTTAATTTAAGATCAAAATGGATTTACTCTTCAAGCGGGTTGTCGCACTTTTTGTACAGCCCATACCTTGAATGTATTAATTTTTGGTCGAGTACTGATTATTCAATAATATTTGAATGATATTTTAATTTGCCTACAAAGTAATCAAATGTGTTCTCTGTATTCATCATTTTTTAGCTATAATTTAGCCACATAAAAATGAATGAATAGTATTCTAAATATAAAATTAAGTGCTTATTTTGTATTTTAAAAAAATCTAAATTTGAATCAATTTTTATCCGATTTAAGTCAAATCTGTTTGTTTAATATTCATATTTTTTCTATTTCGTGTATTATCCATACAAAGGACAAGTATTTATTTTTTAAGAATAAGTGCTATAATAAACATTATATTGATTTAAATGTGATCGGTATCACAAATCAGATTCAGTGCCTTGTTTATAAATGTGATTAAAATCAAATAATGATCAAAATCTATACAAATGATTTTTTTCAGTTATATTAACCGTATACCGATTCGAATTATAAATAGGTAATTTTATGAGTATTCTTGATTTACATAATGATTCCATTTTGAATCAGGGAGAGAGTTCTCAAAATAAGTCGACACCAAAAAAAGCACAACTCAGTGACGACTTCAAACTCGCTCTAGATTTACTTCCGCAAATGGTTTGGTTAACAAAATCAGGAATTGGCTATGCCAACAAAGCATTTACTTCTTATATCGGCTCAGATTCAGTTCACCTAAGTGATCATGATTGGATTAAGTTTTTGCATCCAGAGGATGCAGAACATCTTTATAACATTTGGAATAATGCACAAAAGACTGGTCAAAAATTTGAAAAAGAATGTCGCATAAAAAATAAAGATGGTGAATACCAATGGTTCTTATTGATTGCTGAAAGTAGCAAGCAATATCAGCAGTATTATGATTGGACCATGACGTGTACCAATATCCATGAACGTGCATTGAAACTTCGTGAAACTGCCGATTTACTTCGTGCCAATACCGACATGCTTGATGTCAGCGTGGACTGTATCAAAATCATTACCCCAGAAGGTAATGTGTCGCATATGAACCGTTCAGGGTGTCTTGCACTCTTAGGCAAAGAGCGTGTGCGTAAGTTTGGTATGTCATGGTTGGGGCTATTGCCAGCAGAAATACGTGAACAAGGGCAGCAAGCGATTAAACTGGCGGCTAAAGGTCAAAATGCACGTTTTGCAGGTAAAAGTGTATATGGTGATTTGACCATGTATTGGGACAATATCCTAACCCCTGTAATAAATGAAAATGGTGAAACCACCAGTATCCTTTGTGTGTCACGTGACATTACCAAACAACGTGTTGCTGAACTTAAACTTAAAATTTCCAGCGAGTGTGATGAGCTCACCGGTTTAATGAACCGTCGTGCCTTCAAACTGAAACTTAAACAATCGATTTCAGAAGCCAAGCGTAAAAAAACCAGTATCGGTATGATGTTTATTGATTTAGACCATTTCAAAAACATCAATGACACGTTGGGGCATCCAGCAGGTGATCATTTATTGCGTGTACTGTCTAAGCGTTTGTCGAAATGCTTAAATGAACATGCCTATGTGGCGCGTTTGGGGGGCGATGAGTTTGCAGTGATTGTGACCAATATGCACAGCACCGATGAATTAATTAAAGCGACAGCGAAAGTTTTAAAGCAGAATGAAGCACCTGTAACTTTTGCCGGAAAGTTGATTAATGGCGGTATGAGTATTGGTTGTGCGGTGTATCCTCAAGATGCAACCGATGTATTGGGCTTAATGAAATGTGCCGACACCGCCTTAAATGACTTGAAAGAACGTGGCCGTGGTGGCGTACGTATGTACGATGCTGAAATGCTTGAAATTGCAGAACAGAAAACTCAGCAGCTAGAAACCACCCGTTATATTTTACGTGAAAATCGTGTGGTACCGTTCTATC
Source organism: Acinetobacter lanii (assembly GCF_011578285.1). NCBI lineage: Bacteria > Pseudomonadati > Pseudomonadota > Gammaproteobacteria > Moraxellales > Moraxellaceae > Acinetobacter > Acinetobacter lanii. The sequence continues at coordinate 1,645,636 of NZ_CP049916.1, forward strand.
AACCTAAAGTGCGTTTAGACAACCGCGAAATCATTGGCTTTGAAGCTTTATTACGTTGGCGTGATGATGAAAAAAATGTACATTTCCCAGCCAGTATTGTAGAAGCGTTTAATGACTATGAGTTGGCAAGTAAAATCAGTGAAGTGATGCATGACAAAATTTTCACCGATATGGCGTCTTGGATCAAATCGGGCATTAAAGTTGTGCCGATATCGATTAATGCCTCGCCTGTAGAATTTATGCGCGATAATTATGCTGAGCTACTCATTAAACGTTTAGAAAGTTATGCAATTCCGCCTGAATTGATCGAAATTGAAATCACGGAACATATTTTATCCGACCGTGGTTCTGAGTTTGTGATTCGTGCGTTGAAAAAACTCAAAGCTTATGGCATTCGCATCTCACTAGACGACTTTGGTACCGGTCATTCTTCTATGACCCATTTACGTGATTATCCTGTTGATTGCTTAAAAATTGATTATGCTTTTGTCAATCGTATGAATGAAGAGCAGTCGATTAGCTCGATTGTTGAGGGGATTGCGAAACTTGGTCCGATCTTGTCTTTAGACGTCATTGCCGAAGGAATCGAAACGGTGCAGCAGCTCGATAGCCTGCAACAAGTCGGTTGTAAATATGGTCAAGGTTTCTTATTCAGTCGTGCCATTTGTGCCAAAGAAGCGCAAAGTATGTTGCAAGATCAAGTCAGCAAAGCTTAAGCACTTTCCAAAAAATACTGCTCAAAATCTTGGGCAGTATTTATTTTTTATTTAAATATTATTTATATTTTTCATCATGTTAATTTAAAAATTTACAGTTACAACTCATAGATTTTTGGCATCAATCCTATAACAATATTTTTAAATAAAGTACTTGTAAATGAACCTAATAGTGCGTATTGTGATTTCAGATTCTATTTTTGATGGTTTAAAACCCATGCAACAGCAACGCTTAAATACCAACGCTTATTATTATTTTTGGCAATTTATCACCTAGTTGCCTGGATGCGTTCGGGCAACATTTTGGTTGCCGACAAAGTTTATACCTGATCGGCAGCCCCGATCAGGTTTTTTTTATGCGTTAAGGTTTTAAACCGATTTTAATTTTTTGGAGCAGCTCATGAACACATTTACTTATTCTTATTTTAGCAACGGTTTCTGGTTTTACTTTAGCCAAGCGGTAACGCTCGCCTTAGAACCCTCTAGACATTTAACGCTCAAATAAAAATGTAGGACTGATTCAGTCCCCAAGGAACGACCATGAATGCTGTAACTTCGACTTTAGAACACACTAAAAATATCCAACAGGAAAAAATGTTGGCTTTGCCTTACCAGTTAAAGGCACATTTCCAATTGACGGAAAAATTGGCACAGCAAGTGGCTGAACAACGCCAAACCATTCAAAATATTTTAGATGGCACAGATCATCGTTTAATGATTATTACTGGACCATGTTCAATTCATGACCCTGAAGCTGTCCTTGAGTATGCTGAGAAACTCGTTCATCTACAAAGCCTGGTTTCAGATCAAATTTTCTTCGTGATGCGTGCTTATATTGAAAAACCACGCACTACCGTGGGTTGGAAAGGGTTCTTGTATGATCCAAATTTGGATGGATCATCCGACATGCAATTGGGTTTAGAACTCTCTCGTGAATTGTATTTAGAGATTATTCAACTTGGTTTACCGATTGCCTCTGAAATTTTAAGTCCTATGGCGACCGCTTATTTCGATGACCTGTTGGCTTGGGGGGCGATTGGGGCACGTACCAGTGAATCGCAAATTCACCGTGAAATTTCCAGTCAAATGCCATACAGCATTGGTTTCAAAAATGGCACCGATGGCTCAATCCAAATCGCACTCGATGCGATTCAATCTGCATCAAACCCTCATCAGTTCTTGGGCATGAGTCAATCGGGTCTGCCAAGTATTTTAGCATCTAAGGGTAACCCGCATGCGCATTTGATTTTACGTGGATCAAATACTGGCACCAATCATCAAGCGGCTGAAATTGCCAAAATCAAAGAAAAGAATAAAGGGATCTTGCCTGCACTGGTGATTGATTGTAGCCATGGCAATAGTGCAAAAAACCCACTTAATCAGCCTGAAGTCCTCAAGAAAATCGTGGCTGAACGCGCTGAAACTGAAGTGCGTGGTGTAATGCTAGAAAGTTTCTTAGTTGATGGTCAACAGAAAATTTCATCAGATATGCGCTATGGTCAATCCGTAACCGACGGTTGCTTGGGTTGGGAAAAGACCCAACAATTGTATTTAGAGGCTGCTGACAGTTTGAGAGTGCAGGGAAGTTAGTCCATTAGTCCAGTTGAACTTCTCAACTTTTTCGCTCTGTAGTTTGAGTCGTCATTGAAAAAGAACTTAGCTTAAGATTCTTGCTTTATCATCGTTCATCGGTGATAAAGCTTTTCATTTAAAATGTTGAAAAAGTTAATAAATGGTATTGGTCTAAAAATCAGGCTTGAATCTCGATTTTTTTTGATGCTTTAGACATTTTTTAGGCTTTCTTCAGCTTGATTCAAGTTTTGTGATTTGAGCAGTAGTCCGAAATTGTGCATTATAAGACACATCATCCAATATAAATAAACATGTGTTTTACTCGATAAAATTTAAAATACGTTTGTCATTGATAAAAATATTATTCATCTGAATCTGTGAAATGGGGTCGCTAATGTACACAGCTGAATTATTGAATGAAGCGCGCAATTTTATGTTTCGCTTACTCAAAAATGTCTTTGAGCACGGAGGCTCAGATCTGTTTATTTCTGCAGATTTTCCACCGAGTATGAAGCATCAAGGCATGATGAAGCCTTTAAGTTCTCAAGCCTTAACCGGTGAAAAAACCAGACTGTTTGCTTACAGCCTGATGAATGATAAGCAACGTGACGAATTCGAACGAGAACTTGAGTGTAACTTTGCAATCAGCATTCCAGAAGTTTCACGCTTCCGGATCAATGTGTTTCAACAACAGCTCAATGTCGGCATGGTGATTCGAACCATTACATCTGAAATTCCAACCTTCAGTAAACTGAAACTTCCAGCATCGTTAAAAGATGTAATTATGGAAAAACGCGGTCTAATTTTGGTGGTTGGGGGAACCGGTTCAGGTAAATCGACTTCATTGGCGGCAATGATTGATCATCGTAATGAAAACTCAGCAGGGCATATCATTACTGTTGAAGATCCTGTGGAATATGTACATAAACATAAAAAGTCGATGGTGACGCATCGTGAAGTGGGTGTGGATTGTCACAATTGGCACAATGCACTCAAGAACACCTTACGCCAAGCACCTGACGTGATTTTGATTGGTGAGATTCGTGATACCGAAACTATGGAACATGCCATCGCATTTGCTGAAACTGGACACCTTTGTCTAGGCACATTGCATGCCAATAATGCCAATCAAACCCTGGATCGCATTATTAACTTTTTCCCTGAAGAACGTCGCAACCAATTGTTAATGGATTTATCTTCCAATATGAAAGCGATTATTTCTCAGCGACTGATTCGTACCGAAGATGGCAATGGCCGTCGTGCCGCAGTGGAAATTATGCTGAATACACCTTTAGTGTCGGATGTGATTTTAAAAGGGAATTTCCATGAGCTGAAAGAGATCATGACCAAATCACGTGAATTGGGTATGCAGACTTTCGACCAAGCGCTTTTTGATTTATATAATGAAGGTGCCATCAGTTACGATGAGGCTATTCGTAATGCAGACTCTATGAATGAACTGCGTTTAAAAATCAAACTGAATAGTACCCGTAAAAATGAGCATTCAGCAAAGAGTAATAGTTCTTTTAGTATGTTTGATGATGATATTGGGCAAGAAGCATAATTTTTTATATCTCTGCCTAAAAAACGTAAAAAAATCAGCCATTGGGCTGATTTTTTTATAACACATCTATAAAACCAAGCCTTTAAAACTTAAAGACCTGCTTCATAGTCTGCACTTGAAAGTAATTTTTCAACATCTGCAATATTGTCCGCTTTGATTTTATAAATCCAGCCTTTGCCATATGGCTCGTCATTGACGAAATCAGGATCATCTTCAAGATTTTCATTGATTTCAACCACTACGCCTGAAATTGGGGCATGAATATCAGACGCGGTTTTGACCGATTCAACCACACCGACTGCTTCACCCGCAGTGAGTTGACGACCAACTTCTGGTGCTTCGACATAGACCAAATCGCCCAAAGCATCTTGTGCATGGTCCGAAATACCCGTAATCACAAGGTCACCCTCAATTTTTACCCATTCGTGTGTCGTGGCATATTTCAGCGTTGAAGGATGATTCATCCTGACTCCTTGATTCAAATGTTTCAAAATAACGTTTTTTCAGTGTTATACAGGTTTTTTGAAAAAAACGAAAGTTGAATTGTTTTTTATAAATATGGATCTTTACGCCAACTGCTTGGACTACGCCCACTCCAACGTTTAAAGGCTCGGCTGAAATTGGCGACATCGGAATAACCTAATTCATCGGCAATTTGTTCAAGGCTATAATCGGTACGGGACAGCAGCGAAGTCGCATGTCGGTAACGCACTTCATCGACTAAAGTTGAAAAGGAGGTGCCTTCAGCAGCAAGCTGTCTTTTTAAGGTGCGATCCGACATATGTAATCGATCTGCGACATGTTCAATGCTGAGATAGTGTTGCTCCGAATGGGTCAAAATATCACGCACACGCATCGAAATACGACGGCGCTCACCCAATTCAGACAGTTCTGCTTCACATTGATTAATTGCAATTTGACTGGCAATCGGGTCAGCATTGACCATTTTTAAACTCAGATATTTTTTATCAAAACTGGCCAAAAAATGGGTTTGATCAAAATGCACCGTATGCTGGGATGACATGCGCGCCAAATATTTTTCAAAGCCTTCAGGTTTTGGAAAATCAAAATTAATTTCACCTTGTAAATCATCAATCCCAGTTAAGGCTTTGGCCATGGTCATTACACCAAAGGTCAGTGCCATTACAATTTCAGTGCGGAGTGGTTCGATATCAATATCGCATTGTAATTGCAATGAAACTTGTTCAGTGAATGTAGAAAAATGAAATTGTAAAAAGGGCATCCGCAGTTGAATAAAGCGATTGGCTAAAATCAAGGCATCCATAATTTCATTCGAGGTCATGATGGCATAGCCAATAAACCCATGAATGGAAATGCGCATTTGATTGCCCAAATGGTAGCCCAATGAACTTTCACCGGTCATTTTACGTGCCAAGATAATCATCTCATTGGCCGTGTTCAGGGGAATACGAAATTCAGGATCGGCAAGTTGTTCGGGGGTGTAATGAAATGGGGCAAAAAGAGATTCTGCGCTATAGCCCCAACGTGAAACAACGTCTAGTAACAAAAGTCCATATACACCTGGAATGCCTAAATCTGGGCGAACTGAGCCTATTTTCATGTGCGATCCATTGCTCACAATTATTTTAATTTTCTAAAAATTGATATTGGCATAAAACTTGATTTAAATCAGTTAAATTGTCTGACAAGGCTTTTAGCCTTGTCCTGATGCAAATTCACGTTTAAACACCACGATTTTAGTGGTGGATAATAACAACACATCACCGACTTGGTTTCGCGCTTGGGTCACATAGGTCACAATGGCACGATCATTCTTGGTTTTCGACGGCGTAATTGCCACAATTTCAACTTCGACATGAATACGGTCACCCACACGTGCGGGACGTGGCCAGCGCAGACTCGACTCTGAGCCAATTAAACCACCCGCCACAGGGAAACATTCGGTCCAAAGACGCATGGTCACGGCAGATGTATGCCAACCGCTGGCTGCAATACCTTGAAAAATCGGATGATCTTTGGCTTTTTCTTCATCGGTATGGAAAACTTGTGGATCATACTTATTGGCGAAATCTTTGATTTCTTCTAAAGTCATTTCGTATTCACGACTTTTAAACTGATCGCCAATTTTTAAATCTTCAAGATATAACATTCTATTCGTCTTCCTTTTCTTGCACTTTTTGTTCTACTAAAAAACCGCCGGTTTGTCTTTGCCACAGTTGTGCATAGATTCCGTTTTGAGCAATCAATTGCTCATGGGTGCCTTGCTCAGCAATATCCCCTTGATCTAAAACGATTAAGCGGTCCATTTGTGCAATTGTAGATAAACGATGCGCAATTGCAATCACTGTTTTGCCTTGCATCAAATCATCAAGGCTGGATTGAATTGCAGCTTCCACTTCAGAGTCTAAAGCACTGGTGGCTTCATCCAAGACCAAAATAGGCGCATCTTTTAAAAACACTCGTGCAATGGCAATACGCTGACGTTGCCCCCCTGACAGTTTCACCCCACGCTCACCGACATAAGCATCATAGCCGGTACGACCGCGTAAATCGGTGAGTTGCGGAATAAATTCCTCAGCTTTGGCTTTACGCACCGCTTCAAACATTTCTTCATCAGACGCTTCAGGGCGACCATATTTAATATTTTCAGCCACGGTACGATGTAATAAAGAGGTGTCTTGTGTAACTAAGGCAATATTTTTTCTGAGACTGTCTTGAGTGACGTCCTGAATATCTTGCTGATCGATTTTAATCTGACCTTGATTGAGTCGATAAAAATTAAGAAGCAGTTGAATCAGTGTCGATTTCCCTGCACCTGAACGCCCCACGATCCCGATCTTTTCACCCGGTTTGATGGTGAGATTAAAATGATTAATGACATTTTTGTCGTTGTAAGCGAAACACACATCGCAGAATTCAATTTCACCACTTTTGATTTTTAAAACAGTGGCATTTTCTTTGTCTTGAATATTAAGCGGTTTACCGAGCGTCGACATGCCATCTTGAATGGTACCGATATTTTCAAACAAGGCCGAGGTTTGCCACATCATAAAAGCAGCCATACTGTTCAGTTTTAAAATCATCGCTGTGGTGGCTGCAATCACTCCAATCTGTGCTTGACCTTGTAACCACAACCAAACTGCAGTCCCTAAAACCCCAAAAAATAAAACCGCAGTGAGCAGGTTGGTACACACTTCGTAAGATGTGCCCAAACGCATTTGAGCAAACACCGTACGCATAAAGTTTTGCATTGACTCTTTGGCATATTGGCTTTCACGACCAGCATGTGCAAACAGTTTTACCGTTTGAATGTTGGTATAAGCATCTGTTACACGACCGGTCATTACCGCACGGGCATCTGCTTGTGCTTTCGAAACTTTTCCTAAACGTGGAATAAAGAACAGAGCAGCACTGACGAATAAAATCAGCCATAAAAATAACGGGACGAGCAGAATAGGGGAAACATTCCCCAATACCACACTGATGGTAATGAAATAGATAATCACATAGGTGACCATGTCACCCAAAATCACCCAAAACTCACGCACAGCAAGTGCAGTTTGCATGACTTTGGCAGATAAACGTCCTGCAAAGTCATTGTGGAAAAAATCCAGTCCTTGCAATAATAGTAGATTGTGAAAGCGCCAACGCAGTCGCATTGGGAAACTACTAAACAAGATTTGATGGCGTATAATCGACTGTAAACTTGAAAATAAAATATTGCCCAATAAAAAGAAGCTGAGCATCAACAGATTGTTTTTATGTTGTTCTAAAAAAGTCTCAGGTGTAGACTGGGTCAACCAATCCACCAAATGACCAATTTGAGAAAAGAAAATTGCTTCAAAACTGGCGGTCGCAGCGGTGAATAAAACCAACAACAGTAAATATCTTTTAACGCCAGATGCAGCTTGCCAAACAAAAGCAAAAAATGTTTTGGGCAAGGGTTCGTTTAAGCCTTGGGTGGGATAGGGATCAACCAATCTTTCAAACCATTGCAACATTTATGATCTCGATATGCTTAATTTTCATAAGCTCGAGTGTACTGTGAAATGGGGTTTAAGTAAAAATTTATGCGCGCTGGTCGATGGGATTTGTACTATTATTTTTCAGCGTTTTCTAACCATTATTAACTCAGTGATTGGCTATTGATTTAGCTTTGAGCGTTTAAAGATTATGTAGGGTGAACATGAATCAATCATAATCAATGGTGTTCTTTCAAAAAAGAAAAATTGATCGTAACAGCATAATCTACATGATCAATGAAATTTCCTTGTCACTGTGGCAGAAGGTCTGGATGAGGTGCGTTAAAGTGAAGAACTTCTGCTTTACGAAGCACTGCTTCAGATCTTCTGAAAAGAGAGCAAAATTGATGATAAATTTTAATGGGATAAAATGATTTATGAAAGAAGTTCATTAAAAAGGGATAAGTCAACTTATCCCTTTTTTTAGTTGTGTCATGCATTTTGGTTTAAACCAACTGCATGACACACGATATTATTGTGTCACTTCAACAGTTAGACCATAAGTATAAACATCTGTTGCAGGTTTCTTTGTGGCATCTGGATTTGCTTCAGGGTAACTGGTGGTAATGAGATACACGCCCGGTTCATCAAATTTAACTTCGAATTCACCTTTTGCATTGGTTTTAACTGCAGATAGCTCTTTTGTCTGAGCGCCATCAAATTGACCTGCACCTTTAAAGACATCGATTTCTAAATCTTTGACTGCTTTACCATTGTTTAATACTTGTGCTTTCAGTGATTCACCTTCATACAATTCGTTTGGATGCGTAATAAATTTCAGTTCAAAGCCTTTGTTGGTTACCGCAGGGATTGCGCTTGGTTTTGCTTTGCTAATAAACGTTTCTGCAATCAGGTGATTGGTCACTTCAAGGGTTTGCGCATTGGCAGGGACTTGATCTGACATAATCATACGGGGTGGTTGAGCAGGTTTTGCATCTGCAGCTTTCGCTGTTTGTGCTGTTGATTGTTTTGCTTCAGGCTTAGGCGCATTTGCCGCTTGTGGGCGCGCTGCACGTACACGTAACCAACGACCATCAACCAATGCATATTTACCGCTATTACCTAACGCATCTTGGGTACGAATACGATAAGTACCATCTTTGGGTAAATCGAATTCAGCTACACTGAAACGTTTAAGCGATGCCGCAGGATTGATCGTTTTTTGTTGACCATCTGGCTCCGTGATCACATAACTGGTTTTAAAGTTAAAGCCCGGTGTGAAGAATTTTTCAATGGTCACAGCACTTTGGAAACTTAGATTTTGTGCTGCTTTGGTATCAAACGCTTCTGGCAATACAAATGGGCTCATGGTGTGTGCAGACGCCACAACAGGTAATGATGATAACAGTGCTATTTTGAGCCAGCGATTCATAATAAGTACATCCAAGTAAAAAAATCGTAATGAATTTGGTTTAATTTACTTGATAACAACTCTCATTATCAATATCATCTTAAAAAATATTTTGGAGCATCGGTGTGGCTACAACTGTGAGAAATTTTAATCCTTTGCGTGTTGCATTTCGACTTTCACCTATCATGATGGCAATTGCACTGATTGCTCCATTTGGCACACAAGCCTCTGAAAATACAAAAAACGTTACCCCGATTGATCAAAATCAATTTCCAAGTCATCAATTCCACCGTGATCATGTTCTAGGAACATCTTTAGATGTAGTGATGACGGGTGTTGATAAGCAAGATGCAAAACGTGCGCTGAATGCAATTGAATCTGAAATTGCTCGTTTAGATCAAATTTTATCGACTTGGCGTGATGACAGTGAAATCTCAGCGTTAAATCAGACTGCAACCAGCAAACAAAAAGTATCGCCTGAGTTATTTGAAGTGATCGCAGCGTGTGAAAATTGGCGCAACCAGACCTGCGGTGCGTTTGATGGCCGTTTAGGTCAATTGATTACGGCTTGGGAAAAATCACAAGGCATTGCCAAAGTCGATGCCGAAACCCGTGCGCAAATCATCAGTCATTTGGATAAAAACCAGATTGAGTTAGATGCTGAAACGCAAACCATTCAAAGTAGCTCAAGTGTGAAATTTGCCCCAGATGCTTATGCCAAAGGCTATATCATCGACCGTGCTTTAGCGGCTGCACGTCAAGCGGTACCTGAACTTGAAGGTGTGCTGATTGATCTTGGTGGCGATATGCGCGTATGGGGCAGTGCGCCACAAAAAGCCACTGCTCAAGCAACGGGTTGGAACATTGGTGTGCAAGACGCTTTTAATCACTTTGACAATGCTGCACCGAGCCAAGTGCTTAATTTACAAGATCAAGCGGTTGCCTTTAGTGGTAAAGGCTACCGCAACTTGGCAGGTCAGACGCATTTACTTGACCCTAAAACCGGCGAAGCTTTGCAACAGGTTGAACAATGTGTGGTGGTGGGGACTTGTGCAGCCGATACCGATGCTTTGGCTACCGCACTGGCAGCCATGTCACCAACCGATGGTTTGGCTTTGGTTGAAGCACTGATAGGTTATGAGTCTCAACTGACCACAGCGGACGGCGCAATTTATCAAAGTAGCGGTTGGAATAATTTGCTACAATCCGACGCGCCCGCAGAGATGCGTAATGTTGCTAGCTCAAGTGCTGCAAAATGGCCTGCAGGGTATCAAGCGATTGTGGATGTTGTGATTCCAAAGCTTGATGTTGAGAAATACCGTGCACCTTATGTGAATGTTTGGGTGACCGACAGCGACAAAAAATTGGTGCGTACTTTAGCGGTATGGGGCAAGGACGAAAAATGGATCAACACCAACTACGTATGGTGGAGACGCTATGGTCGTCAAATGACCAACCTTGATGCTGTGGCAAAACCTTCACGCCAACCGGGTCATTATAAGTTGGCTTGGGATGGTAAAGATGACAATGGTAAAGCGGTGAAAGCAGGTCAGTATCAAATTCATATTGAAACTGCGCGCGAACACGGCGACCATTCTTATCAAACCATGAATCTTGATGTGAAAGCCAAAGCAATTCATCAGGCTTTAGCGGCACAAAAAGAAATTGGTGCGATTAAACTTAACTTCCAAAAAGTGAATTAATTCACTTCGAGATTTGACAGTGTACCAACGTCGAGATTTTTACCGCCATGCACGCTATGTGCATGGTTGGTTGTCTGCATTTGCTTTTCTAACTTTAGTGTTCTTTTCTGTCACGGGTTTATTGCTCAATCATCCTGATTGGTTTGAACCAGCTCAAGATGAAACCAGTCATGTCATCACATTGCCGAAGGAACTATTAAAATCCATTGAGGGTAAAGAAAACCCAAGCGATGAGATTTTGGACTATGTCCGCTCAAAACAGGATTTGGTGGGACGTTATAAAAGCAGTGAAGTGATGGATGGCGAGGTGATGATTCACCTTGAAAGTCCTGCCGGTTCTAGCGACGTGTGGGTCACACTGGACAATGCTGAAGCAGAAATCACCACCAAACCCGCCTCTACGGTATCGCTGATCAATGAGTTACATCGTGGTAAAAATGCCAGCACAGCATGGAGTTGGATGATTGATATCTCAGCAGTGCTGATTTTACTGTTGTCGATTGCAGGGTATATTTTATTCCTGAGTATTAAAACCCGTTTGGTGACTCATTTAACCCTAACAGCAGTGAGTATTGCGTTACTTCTATTGTTGATTTGGTCTGCAATTTAAAAGGGTATAGGTCATGACTGAAGCAGTGAGCTATATTCTGATTGCACTGGCAGTGCTGTTGTTTTTACATGTACTGTGGTTGGTGTTGCTGTTGTGGCAAAACAAATCTAAGCAGCTTAAACAACCTTTAGATCAAAGCCATGAATATTTAATCATTTATGCCACGCAGTCTGGCAATGCCGCCAACCTTGCACAGCAGACTGCAGAAAAGTTTAAGCATCTGAATATTTCCAATCGGGTGTTAGATATTCAGCATGTGCAAGCGGATGACTTATCCCAAGCGCAAAACATATTATGGTTTGTCAGCACCTATGGCGAAGGTGATGCACCAGATGCTGCACGACAGTTTTTGTTTAAAATCATGTCAAAAAGTTTGGATTTGAGTCAGCAAAAATTTGCAATCTTGGCACTCGGTGATCGTCGTTATTCCAACTTTTGTCAATTCGGTTTAAATCTTGAAGCATGGTTAAAACAGAACAATGCCCAAGAGCTGTTTAAAACCGTCTGTGTTGATCATTTAAAACCGCAAGATTTGGTTACTTGGAAAAATCAACTTGAACAAGAGATTCATAGCTCTTTGGTGGATTTTACTGAAATTGCATCCAAGCCATGGTCTGCTTTAACCTTATCAGAACGTGAATTACTCAATCGAGGCAGTCAAGGCAATCCCTTATACCGCATAGCACTGCAGTTTCCACAAGGATTTGACTGGCAATCAGGCGACATCATTGAAGTGCAATGTGCCAATTCTGATGCGCGTATTCAACAGTTTATGAGCGTGTATCAAGCTGAAATTGCCCAGCTTGCACCTGATTTTGATGCGCAATCTTTAAAAATTAAAAATCTGCATCTTTTACCCAATCGTTTAACAGATGAAGATGTTTTAACTTGGATCTCACGATTTAAAGAGCTCGATTATCGTGAATATTCGGCAGCCAGCATTCCGTCTATGGGTTATTTACAGTTGGTGATCCGTCAGGAAATTTATCAAGGACAGTTGGGGCTTGGCTCAGGTTGGCTCACTGAGCATGCGGTGTTGGGTGAAACCATTCAGGCGCGTGTGAGATCGAATCCATCTTTCCATCTGGCTGAGCACATTCGCCCAATCATTTTAATTGGCAATGGCTCAGGAATTGCCGGTTTAATGTCGCATCTGCACCAATGCCAAAAATTAGGTTATATCAACAATTGGCTGATTTATGGTGAGCGTCAACAGCAGTTTGACCGAGGTTTTGTCGAGCAAATGCAAGCGTGGAAACAGCGCGGGACGTTAAGGGAATTGGATTTGGTGTATTCACGTGATGGACACAAAGTTCGCTATGTCAGCGACTGCCTGCATAAAAAATCCCATCAGCTTGAAACGTGGGTAGAACGTGGAGCGGTGATTTATGTCTGCGGCAGCTTAAAAGGCATGGCGCAAGATGTCGATAATGCCTTAACTGATATTCTTGGTGAAGATGTGGTTGAGCAACTGATCCAAGAAAAGCGTTATCTTCGAGATGTATATTAACAAATGAAGTTTAAAAAAACCGATGTCATTATACATCGGTTTTTTATGAGATTAAATTACCACATTAAATCATCTGGAATCACATAAGCTGCGTACGGATCTTCTTCATCAGTCACATCGTTATTGTTGTTTTCTGCGTTATTGACAATGATAAAGCCCGCTAGCTTTTCATTGATTCGATCCGCCAAAGCTTTTGGTAAAAAGGCATAGCTTTCACCATTTTTAGCCACCACCAAACTACCGGAAACCAAGGCATTATAAATTTGTTGGTTGATATAGACTTTTTTGATTTTAGATTCATCGATGAACTGATAGCTAATCTCACCATCGGTATCTTTAATTTTGTGATGATTGATCATTTGCACCACAGAAGCATGCAAGGTTTTTTCATCTAACAAACGTTTCTTTTCAGCATTTAAGGCTTGGTCTTTTGCCAATTTTTCTTGCAAATCTTGCTCAATCTTTGCCTTGATTGCAGCATCATCGCTTTGACCTGTACGTTGTGCATGTACTGCTTGCTTAGACAATTTTTTCGCCTTTTTATTGTCCACTAAGCCCGCTTTAAGCAATTGCGCCTGCAATGCATTTTTAACCATGAGAAATACCAACCATTACTTTTAAAGATGTAAATGCCGAAAATAGAATACCCAATACATCAGGCAGAGCCTCAAGCTCCAACCTGCGGGAAGAAGCAATGCATGTAATTGTAAATAAGGATAGGTCACTGCCGCAACCAAACTTCCACAGATAAAGCCAAATAAGATCAGTAAATGTAACATCACTTTCTTATGATCGGTTTTCAGCCCTCTAAAAAAGTAGCCCAATGCCAGTTCTCAGTCGGCTAGTAGCCATGATCAATGCGTGGTATGAATAATGTTACCTTAATCATGACTGAACACCACATTTTATACCCCCATGATTGATTGCACATGCTCAAAGGTGGTAGAGCGAGCATAGCCTTGAATCAATCACCAACGCAAGGCAGTCAATACGTTAATGAGGGCAAGCCATAACGGCGACCCAATTTAAAATAACGATTGCCTAAAATAAAGCTGCAATAACTTGAACCAAGTATATAGCTTAGTAAAACTAAAATGAGGAGCAGTGCAGAGGAGTCATCATGTTGAGCCACATGCAATGCCAAAAGATGGGCATTTGCGGTCATATGCGACACAGATTGATATAACAGAGAAATTAGATCGAGAAATCAGACTGAGAACATTGATCATGCCCGCATTCATTGCGAGCACGAACGCCCCGAATTGAACCCATTTGGGTAAGTGTTGAAATGGCATATCTTTGTATTAAAAAGATCGCCATTCCAATAGATTATTTTGTAGGTGCTTGATCAACCGCAACCGTAAACAGAACGTCAGTTGAAGAGTTAAGGGCAGTTTCAGTCGAGTCTTGCAATACGCTGATCACCATACCAATGGCAACCACTTGCATGGCAATATCACTCGAGATATTGAATAAACCACAAGCGACCGGAATCAGTAGCAATGAACCACCGGCAACACCTGATGCACCACAAGCAGAAATCGTCGCTACGATCGATACAATCACCATGGTCAGAAAGTCAACTTGAATACCTAAAGTATGTACAGTAGCCAAGGTCAATACGGTAATGGTCACCGAAGCACCTGCCATATTGATTGCAGCACCCAACGGAATCGCCACACTGGCAGTCGACTCAGGTACACCCAAACGTTTAGCCAAGTCTAAATTTACTGGAATATTTGCAGCTGAACTTCGGGTAAAGAAAGCGGTAATGCCACTTTCACGAAGACATTTTAAGACCAACGGAAACGGATTCTTACGCGTTACAAAAGCCACCATGATTGGATTAATCACCAACGCAACAAAGAGCATGGTGCCAATCAAAACCGCAAGCAACTGACCATAGCTCGCTAAAGTCGATAAGCCCACCTGTGCAAAAGTCACAGCCACTAAACCAAAAATACCCAATGGAGCAAGGCTAATCACTGTACGAATGACAAAATTTACAGCTGCAGCAGCATCATTTAAAAAAAGTTTAGATGAATCACTGGCATGGCGAAATGCCAAACCAAGTGCCACTGACCAGGTCAAAATACCAATGAAGTTTGCTTCACTAATCGCTGTTACAGGATTCGCAACGAAACTTAAAATCAGATTTTTAAAAATTTCAGTCAGGCTGCCGGGTGGCTGTAAAGCTGCGTCAGCAGGAACATTGAGGAGGAGGGTGGTGGGGAAAAGAATACTTGCAAAGACTGCAGTGAGTGCAGATAAAAACATCCCAATGCCATACATGGCCATAATGGGTTTAATTTTAGCACTGTGCCCGCCACCCACAGAGAAGTTCGCAATAGAAGCTAAAACCAACACAAAAACCAAAATAGGCGCAACTGACTTTAGGGCCTTGATAAAAACTTCACCAAAAATGCTTAAATTGGAGGCAAATTCAGGGAAAAAGATAGCTACGGCTATGCCTAAAACGATGGCGATGATAATTCTGGTAACTAAACTCAAACGTGCTAGAGCAGCGAACATAACTGAACCTAATTTGCCTAGACTGGCTTTAAAATCGAATAAATAAGTGGGCTATTCTATACTGAAATCAAATAACACAATTAGAACAATTTAATAATAAAAAATAAGCCATTAATAACATGTAACTTTTTAGAAAATATCATGATTTTAAAAGCTTAGATTTAAATCAAAATTGCACAAAAAATGTTTATGAGTGAAAGGTTTGGGCATCTAATTCATGCATCGCTTGATAATGGGTTAAAAATACTTTTCCAGTGAGCTTAATCAGTAAATCAGACTGTTTTAAATGATCCATGACGGGACCTTTGACCTCACTTAGATGTAGGGCAATATTCAGTTTCTTAAGATCACTATTAATTTCTTCCAAAGTTTCTAAAGCGCTTAAGTCAATATTACTGATACTTGAGCAATTGATCACCACATGCTCTAAATGTGCGTGTTGACTGACTTCGGCAATCACAAACTCCTTTAAAGTATTGGCATTTAAAAAACTGAGATTTTCATCAATTCGTACCGAGACTAAGCGGGTACTGGTCAATACTTCATGCCGGGAAATATTGCGAAAATGCTGTGTGCCTTGCACCATACCAATGACCGCAATATGCGGTCGACTGATGCGCCATAATAAAAGAATAAAGGTCGAAACAATGCCAATCATTAAACCCGTTGAGATATCAATGCACAGCACGCCAAAGAAAGTGACCCACATGGCAAAGCCATCGGCTTTCGAGTATTTCCATGCATCAAAAAAGGCTTTAAAGCTGACCAACTTCCAAATCGAGACAATAATTGTGGCAGCAAGAATCGCCAAAGGTAATTGTTTAAATAAGCCTGTGAAATATAGACTCACCACAATAATAAACAGCGACGAAATCACACCTGCCATCGGGGTTTTTGCGCCGGCATCGGCATTGACTACGGTACGCGATAAACTGCCCGTGACTGGAAAGGCAGAACTAAAACCTGCCGCCAAGTTTGAAAAACCGAGAGCCACCAACTCTTGATTACTGTTCAATTCTGCACGTTGCTGAAAGGCAGTTGCTTGTGCGATCGAAATCGACTCTACAAAACTGACCATCGCAATCATGGCTGCACCAGGTAACAGCGTCCAAACCAAATCTAGTGTCCAAAAGGGCATACTTAATGGCGGAAAGCCCGATGGAATTTCACCGACTGTTTTAATGCCCATTTCGTCTATATGCGCAAAATGCACCAAAGCAATTGAAATGACGACCAGGAGCAATGGAATGGTTTTATTTAACATTTGAGTGGATGGAATTCGTTTCTTCATCCATGAGGACTGTAGGGCTTTGGGCAGATAAATCAGAAAAGCTATAGCCGCAAGACCAAAAGCCAAAGTATTAATATTACTTAAGTTGAGGTATTGCCACAGACTGATGCCAAACTCAATGATATTGCTGGCTTGTAAAGGCACATCGAGTAAAAACTTAATTTGACTTAAGGCAATCAGCAATGCCGAAGCAATAATAAAACTTTTAATCACCGGATGACTGATCAAGCGAATGAGAAAACCAAAACGGCAAATCCCCAACAATAACGAAATGATCCCGACCAACAGTGCCAATAGGCATGCCGCTTGGACATAAACAGGTGAACCGACTTCGTATAAAGGCTCAAGGGTCGCAAAAGTCATCATGGAAATCAGTGCCACAGGACCAATCGATAAATTTGGACTAGTGCCAAACATGGCATACACAATCATCGGCAAAATGCTGGCATATAAACCGGTAATTGGAGCTAAGCCTGCAATCATAGCATAAGCCATCCCTTGCGGGACGAGCATTGCCAAAACAATCAGTGCTGCCAGTAGATCATCCTTAAACACAGCTGTATTGTAGCGTTTTAACCATGATAAAGCGGGCAGTAATTTAAGGATTTGATCTTTGGACAAGGGTATACCTACATACGGCTAAAATCATTTGTGTAAACGTATATCCTATTAAAATTCAAAACTGCATGAGCATTAAATAACAAAATATACAAGTCGATATTAAGCCCATAAAAAAAAGCTAAGCACAATAGATCTATAGCAGGCTCAAATTTAACAAAAAAGATAAAAATATTTTATTACACATGATGTAAAGTAAAACTTAATAATTTAAACTAACTTTTGATTTAAATCATCAATAACAATTTCCCATAAAATTAGTCACGTACAACTTAACGCATTCTAACAAATTACAATAATTGGTGCCTGCTGTGGATCAACAAAATCGAATTTTAAAGCTGACTTTCCCTGATAATGATGTTGCATTTGCCTCACAAATGGTCGTCAACTATTTAGAAGCACATGAACAGTTTAATCATGATTTTATTTTTAAAGCTGAAATCTTATCTGAAAATTCCCAAATACCTTTGGATGATTTAATTGGCAAAATGGCGTGTATTGAATGTATGCGCCACGATGGTAGTTCACGGTTTTTCAACGGTTATGTTTTTAGTTTTAAATTTATTAAAAATGATGCGGGTTATAGTCGTTATGAAATGATTTTGAGACCTTGGCTGGCGTTTTTAACTTACCGAAATGATTGTCAAGTTTTTCAAGAAATGTCACTTAAGCAACGTAGTCTGCAACTCTTCAAAAATTGTCATTTTAGTGACGTTCTTTGGCATTTACGTCAACCTGATCCAGAAGCGACCTTTTCTGTGCAGTTTAATGAAACAGACTATAACTACTTACAACGTCAGTGGGAAAAGGCAGGTTGGATCTATTGGTATGAACATCGTGCCGATGGACACACCTTACATATCATTGATCAAACCCAAACCTGTCAAGGCATTAAAAGCCCGAATAATGAATTAGTTTGGCGGGGGAGTGATTCTCATAACAATCTAGTTGGTATTACCTCTACTGCAAGTCAGTCTCAAATGACCTTTAATCATTATTCTTCATCTACGTTTGATTTTAAATCTCCAGATCAATTACAGTCTGAGTTTAAACCCACTACTGCTTTCGCAAATAAAATGAATCTCGAAAGCTATGTTTATGATGGTGCGTATGCATTTAAAGATGCTGAACAAGGCAATAAGAATTTAAAACAAAAAAGTGATGCAATAGCAGCTGAAGCAAAAATGCACTATTTAGGCTGTAATAATGCGTATGCTGAAATTGGGCATTGGTTCAAATTAACACGAGCAGATTCTTCCACAGATGTGCCTGCTGAATATTTGATTACCAGTCTGTCCCATAAGGTGGGAAATAACTATCTGTATGAAATAGAGACAAGAACAGCACAATATGAAGCTGAAATTGAGTGTTTAGATCGTAATTTAGCTTGGATTCCAAAGCTCAATAGTAATAGCGAAGCGGTTTTAATCTATGGCTTACAAACAGCAAAAGTAGTTGGACCTCCAGGTGAAGAAATTTATACAGATAAATATGGTTGTGTAAAAGTTCAATTTCATTGGGATCGTTTAGGGCAGCAAAACGAAAACTCATCCGCATGGGTACGAGTTGCAACCGCTTGGGCAGGCAGCAACTTTGGTATGGTCTCAATTCCTCGTATTGGGCAAGAGGTTATTGTTCAGTTCTTAGATGGCAATCCTGATCGACCTGTCATTACTGGCAGTGTCTACAACGAAGACAATTTACCCCCTTGGGAATTGCCTGCAAACGCCACTCAGTCAGGGATATTGTCAAGATCAACGGTAGGTGCAACCACTGAAAATGCCAATGCGATTCGTTTTGAAGATAAAAAAGGTGCAGAAGAAGTCTGGATTCAAGCGGAAAAAGATCAGAACATCAATGTTAAAAATAATGAAACCCATACGATTGGGGTAGATCGAACCAAGTCGATTGGCAGCAATGAAACCGTGTCGATTGGTGCAGATCGTACTGAAACGGTGGGGAATAATGAAACCATAACCATTGGGACAGACCGTACAGAAACGGTGGGTAGTAACGAAACGATTAATATCGGTGCGAATAGAACCAAAACCGTCACAGGCAATGAGAATATCACCATTCAACAAAACCGGACTAAATCGGTGGTCGGGAATGAAACCGACAGTATTTCCAAAAATCAAAATATTAGTGTGACGCAAAATCAGTCTACTTCAGTCGGGCAAAATCAAACCGTCACTGTGGGCTTAAATAAAATTGAATCTGTTGCGATTGCAAAGGCGCTTAATGTCGGTGCCGCATATGCTGTGACTGTGGGCGCAGGCCATGCTGTGACCGTCGCTGGTGCGATGAATACTGCCGTCGGTTTAGCACAATTTGAGCAAGTGGGCTTAGCCAAAAATATTAGTGTAGGGAAGACATTTACAATTGACGTGGCGGATAAATTTGAACTTAGAGTGGGTGCTTCCACTCTGGTATTAAAGTCTGATGGCTCAATTACAATTTCAGGTAAAGAGATTTTGATTGACGGCTCCGGCCCAGTTCAAATTAATGGTAAAGATATTGATCTTAATTAATATAAATTATGACTCTCGAAAATAATACTGTGTTTCCTGCGCTGTTATATACAGTAGCTGATGCACAAAGGACTGAAAAATATGTTGTAGTGATGAAAGTGAGCTACAAGATCAATCGTTTGTCTGAAAATCAATGGGATTTAGAGCTGATTGAAGACGGTTCTATTCCTCTTTGTTTGGCTGATGAGTATTGGGGTGAAATAGGCAAAAGCAGTGTAAAAATCGAAAGTGATTTGGCACCTTTTAAACCCAAATGTGATGTCATTATTAATGGGTCTGCTTATTCAAAAAATGAAAAACCGGTGTCTGCAATTGCTGTACGAATTCGATTGAGCGTTCCTAAACAACATCAAGCATTAATTCCACCTAAAATCCCTCAGCCATTGAATCCCAAAATGCCTTTAACTGAATCTCAAAAAAAGCAGTGGATTAAGGAGCAACAATTATATGAAGCCCAGTTAGTACGTCAAAAAAATATTGAATATGTTTCCCAGCTTGAGAAAACATTAAGTGTGTTAGGTGAATCACATTTTGAACAAAATATTTTATTGCCAGGTTGGAAAAGAACGAGATTAGCAGCTTTTGTAGCATGTCCTATTCGTTGGGAATATACCTTTGGTGGACATCATTTCCTCAAAAAAAATGATAATGATCTGACACCGGTTTTAAATGAAGCATGCTATACCAATCCTTTAGGATGTGGATGGGTTGATAGTTCATATTTTGAATGCTGTGAAAAAGTTAACCACTATAAATCTAAAACTGAAAAGTTAAAAAATTTTAAAATTATCAAGGCACCAAGAGTTGAACAATATTTGCAACGCCAAAAAAAACCGGCTTTTATTGATCAAGCTAAAAAAGGCAAGTTAGAAAAAGTGAGTCAAATGCAAGAAATTGCATCTAAATATCCTTTTATACCTGCTGGTTTTGGTTTTATTGGGCGTTCTTGGTTACCTCGAATTGCTTATGCAGGAACCTATGACCAAAAATGGTTAGATGAACAGCATCCTTATCCACCTTTTGATATGGATTATCGATATTGGAATGGCGCTCCTGAAGATCAGCAGATTGAAGTATTTAACCCTGCTTCTAAATTGGAATTATGGAATCTGGTTCACCCAAATTTCTCTGATGATGGGTATCTTTGTGTACATTTTAAAGGTCATCAACCTTTAGCGACTATTTGTTGTGAAGATGCAACGCAGGAAGAAGTTGCGCTTAAAACTGAGACAGTTCTGATTGATACAGATCAAATGACGATTAGTCTTACACATAAAGTTGTCATTGATAAGCAACCTGAATCAATCACTCTCATACGACTTGATTTGGTGAATTAAAAACATTTTTACAATGACAAGATTTAGGAGAATTATACGTTATGGCAAAAGAACTACAATTGCGACAAGAATCAGGCTGGATCGTTGTTTCAAGTACGCCTGATGTATGTCGTACCCCAATAGGCAGTTCAGTGGTGCCCGTACCTTATATGATTGTTGCTCAGTTAGTGAACTCAGTCAAAGTTTCCAAAAATGTGAGAGCAAATGGAAATCCTGTTGTATTACACCAAAGTGTGATCACCAAAACAATGGGCGATGAAGCGGGTGTGTTGAAAGGTTTGAGTAGTAAAACCCATATCGCCAATAATTATCCTGATGAAGGTAGCTCAAGCGTCAGAATTAACGGTAAAAAATCTATCCGAAAAAAAGACAAAATATATATGAACTCTCACTCAGCCAGTAAAGGTAATACATTTGGAAAAGTAAGTTAAATGATGTGGTTCTAGGATTTTAGACCACGCCTATAAGTGATAATCTACTCCCCAATAAGCATGGGAAATGCTTGTTTTTGGAGTCAACCATGACACGAAGAAAACGTCGTAATCATTCAGCAGAGTTTAAAGTTAAAGTTGCTCTCGCAGCAATTAAAGGCGACCACACACTCGCTGAACTTTCTACTCAATTCGATTTACATCAAAACCAAATCATCGATTGGAAAAATCAACTGCTTGAGCAATCAGTCAATATTTTTTCACGACCAACAGCACAACAAGAACCAGAGATTGACCTCAAAGCTCTACATGCCAAGATAGGACATCAGGCATTGCAAATTGATTTTTTAGAAGGTGCGCTCAGAAAAATAGGGCAGCTGAGCGGCAAAAAATGATCGATAAGACCCATCAACTTTCGGTACGACAACAATCGCAATTGATTCAAATCAATCGCAGTACGTTGTATTACAAGCCCAAAGAGATTTCATCAACTGATTTGAGTTGGATGCGTCTAATCGATGAAATTCATCTCGACTACCCATTTATGGGCAGTCGAATGATACGAGATATGCTACAGCGTCAAGGACATCAAATAGGTCGGCGTAAAGTCCGACGTTTAATGCGCTTGATGGGAATACATGCCTTGTATCCAAAACCCAATACCAGTAAGCCTAATCTTGCACACCGTATTTTCCCATATCTGTTGAAAAACATGGTCATCGATCACTCTAATCAAGTCTGGTGTACAGATATCACGTACATTCCTATGGCTAAAGGCTTTGTCTATCTGTGTGCAATTATAGATTGGCATAGTCGTAAAGTACTGGCTCATCGAGTATCGATCAGTATGGAAACAGACTTTTGCATAGATGCGTTGCAAGAAGCAATTGTGAAATATGGTTGTCCAGAGGTGTTTAATACAGACCAAGGCAGTCAATTCACAAGCGAGGCATTTTTGAATGAGTTAAAATTGCGAAATATCCGTATCAGTATGGATGGGAAAGGACGATGGATGGATAATGTGATGATTGAGCGTTTATGGCGCAGCGTGAAGCATGAGGAAGTCTATTTGAAGGCTTACGATACGGTTAAACAAGCGAAACAATCACTTGCTGAATATTTGGATTTTTATAACATGATACGTCCTCATTCAAGTTTGAATAAGGCAACACCGGATGAATTTTATGATGAACATTTACTAAAAGTAATGGCAGCATAATTTAAATATTTAGAGCGGATTTATCACTTATAAAACTGAATTGAGTGGTCTAATTAACGGAACCACATTATAAATAAGTACTAAAACATAAAAAAATATTATTAGGAGTTTCATTTATGCCTTTACCCCTTATCCCCATTGGACTTGGTGTAGCCCGTATCGCTGTTGGTGGTTATAGAATTGTTAAAGGCATTAAAACTGCTAAGCAAATCGCAGATGCGAAAAAAGCTGCCGATTTAGCAAAAAAAGCGGCTGAAGCAAAGAAAAGAGCTGATCAAGCAAGAAAAGCGGCTGAAGCAAAAAGAAAAGCTGAACAAGCAAAAAATACGGGTACCCAAGTTAAAGGTCAGAAGAAAAAAAAGAAAGATGATAAATGTGATAAAAAGAAAAAAAAAGGTAGTCCAGTTGATAGTGTAACTGGATGTAAGGTTTTAGATGGTTCAATAGACTTAGATTTTAGCCTAAACTCGGCATTTCCTTTGGTTTGGAAACGAACATATTCAAGCCAAAGTGATATTGGGACATCACAAAATCCATATACTTGGTTTGGTCAAGGATGGGACTGTCCCTTTGTAGCCCAAATTAAAGTATTCACTTTTCAAAAGAAGATAGAATTAATATTACCCATGGGTAATATTGTGGAGATTCCTTTCTTAGAAGAAGGTTCAACCTATTATTGCTTACAAGATAATTTGACATTGATCCGTGAAGAAACAGGGAGTGAATTTCCACATTCTACCTATCGTTTTAAAATTGCGTTGGGTACATTAGCATCAGCATCAACGTTTTATGAATTTTATCATCAAGTTGATCATAAGACATCTAAGCCCGAATATTTAATTTTATGTACAGGGACACAAGATTTATACGGTAATCGAATTCAATTTGAATATTTACACCAAGATCATGCCAGACAAAATTATCCGAGTCATATTATTGATAGTATCAATCAGGTGCTTTCTCTTGAGTTTGTCGAGATAAACAAGCAAATTCGTTTAACAGAAATTCGACATCTAAAAAACATAAATCATATACGAGAGCATTCGCCTGAAAAAACAACTCATTTAACTTTAGACGACATTTTAATTTTGGCTGAAAAAGAAGCCAATCGTCAATTTGTGAGTCTAGATGATGTGCTCAATATTAAAACCTTAGTACGATATGGGTATTCAGATGAAGCTGATTTAGTACAAGTCTACACAGATAATAGTCCTGTAGAAGCGAACCAACCTTCAGATTATCGCTTAAAATTGGTACGTCAATTTGAGTGGAACAGCCATATCATGGTCGCTCATCATATTGTAGAGGGTCTAAGTAGTCACTATGAATATGATGAATACACAACCCAAGGAAAGGTGATTCGCCATTGGATCAGTAACGGGGAAGAGTTTATTTTTCAATATCATGATGGGTACACGGATGTTATATCAGCACCGAATAGTGCCATTGAAAAAATAGAACGTTTTTATTTTGATAAATATGACTATTTACTTCAGTATATCGATGGAAATGGTTCTTCCGAATTTTATGAATACAATGAAAATCAACAACTCATCAAAAAAATTAATGCAGAGGGCGGAATTACACAGTATCAATATAATGGTGCTGAACTAACAAAAATTCGTAGTCTGATTCAATATGATGCCGTAACTCATTTGCCTATATGGCGAGAAATCAGCTTAACTTGGACTGAAGGTCGATTGACTACAGTGACTGACCCTTTAGGCAATAGCGAAACCACAGCTTATGATTTTGCCGGTCAACCTTTAGTCATCACTGATGCTTTGGGCCATCAAACTCATATCAAATACACACCCACAGGTATGGCATATCAGCTGACAGATGCTAAAGGCGGTCAGAAGCGCATGTTGTGGGACAAATTCGGTAACCTACAAAAGTATCAAGACTGTAGTGGTAAAACGACCAATTATCATTATGACCGTTATGGCCGACTCACTGCTGTTCAGAATGCATTAGGGCTTGAAACCCGTTTTAAATATTATGCACACCAGCAGCAACCGAGTGAAATTCACTACCCAGACGGAACGATTGAACAGTTTAAATACGATGCTTTAGAACGATTAATTGAGTATCGAGACGCCTTAGGCCGAACGACAACCTATCAATACAGTGTGGATAGCTTACCGACTCAACGTACTGACCCAGCCAATGGAACAGTGACCTATCACTATGACCAGCTCAGAAGGTTTGTCGGTTTAACCAATGAAAATGGACAGACCTGGACACTTGAATATGATGCGAATGATCAAGTGATTGCGGAGACCACTTTTGATGGGGTGCGTACGGAATATGAATATAGTGCTGCGGGGCATCTGATCAAGCATCGTCAACTGACTGAAAACAAAGAAATCCGATACAGTACCGTTTTTAAACGCGATTTATTAGGGCAATTAATTGAACAATATATCGTTGATCATCATGACTTAACGGAGAAAAAAAGAACACGCTATGAGTACGATCTTGCTGGGCAATTGATACAAGCGCGTAATGCTGACAGCCATGTCAAACTGAGCTATGACGCCATAGGTCAACTCAATAAAGAACAACTCATTGCCCATTGGTTCAACGAGGCAACACAAGAACATACACAGCGTACCCATACGTTGACACATTTGTATGACGAATTGGGCAACCGAATAGAAACGACATTGCCCGATGGGCGTAAGCTCAAGACCATGTATTATGGGTCTGGTCATGCGTGGCATTATGCCTTAGAGGATAGCGAAGGCATCCATGAGATCAGCAGTTTAAAACGTGATGATTTACATCAAGAAATCGAACGAACTCAAGGGCAACTACATAGCCAATTTAAACTTGATCGAATGGGACGACTCACTGAGCAAAGTGTGGCATGGGAGCAGGATCCATCTCAAAAACGTTTAGAGCGCTTATATGACTATGATCAAGCAGGTCAGCTTAAAGAGATTTTAGACAAAAGGTACTTATATTCAACATCTCGTACCCAACAAGGAAACAACCTTGTTGGTGGATCTACCGCTTCATGGCAACGTAAACAAAGCTATCAATACGATGTTTTGTCACGGTTAACAGGAAGTGAACTGTCCACACAAGGTCAAAGTGAGAATTTCATTCAGATACGAGAGCAATTTGCTTTTGACCCTGCGAGTAACATCTTACCAATAGCCTCTACAGCAGAAAATAAACAATCTAAAATTTTAGATAACCGTGTGAAGCATCTTGAGCAAGCCCATCAAACTGTGAACTATGAGTATGATGATTTAGGGCGTGTGATACAAAAACGTATTCACATCAAAGATAAGAATGCCTTTGGACATATCCACCAACAACTCAGTGGCAATCATTTACTCAATCAATTTACGACACGACAAATAGATTTGGAGTGGGATGAACAGAATCAGCTTAAAGCCTCAACCTCGATGAAGCCCGATGGAAGAGGTGGGCAAGAGATTATACAAACACAGTACTGTTATGATCCATTTGGTCGAAGGATAGCGAACCAGAGTCAAACCTATAAAAAAGAAATCATTACGCAGCAAATTCAAGCCAAAATACAGCACGAAAAAGCTGACTCACAAAACTCAGAACCAACAGCGAACCATCAACTGGGTTCATCCATGAACTTAAGTTTGGGGGGATCTACACACTCAGCTATATCTACGCATTTTAATACCAATCGATCTAAGATTATTCGACCTGCCAAAACGATACAAACTGAATCCACACAGTTGATTCAAAAACAAGCGGTATGGAATGTTTGGGATGGTAACCGAATACTACAAGATCACAATGGTAAGCATGTATTCACCACGGTGTATGAAACGGATAGTTTTATTCCATTGGCACGTCTCGTTTGGTTAGATGATCAGCTGACAAATGCAGCGAATGACGAAGCACCATCAACAGCCAGTATAGAAAAACTGAATCAACTCAAACAAATTGCACTGCAAAATATTGGAGAACTTAAAGGTTTAGATTTAAATCAAACTGAAATAGAACAAGCCAGTAACGACGAACTTCCGAAACCTAAACACAATCAACATCAAGTGTATTGGTATCAAAATGATCATTTGGGAACTCCACGAGAGTTAACTCAGCATAATGGTGAGATTGCATGGGAGGCGGTGTATCAGGCATGGGGCAATACAGTTACCGTTGAGTGGCAAGAGGTTATACAAGCTCAAGAGATAAATCCAATTCAACTGGATGCAGTAGAGCAAAGTTATTTACTGCAGCCACATCGTTTTCAAGGGCAAATCTACGACAACGAAACAGGTTTACATTATAACCGTTTCCGCTACTATGACCCTGATGCTGGGCGGTTTATCAGCCATGACCCGATTGGTTTGTTGGGTGGTGACAATCAGTTTCAGTATGCGCCGAATCCTGTTGAATGGGTAGATCCTTATGGATTAGCATGTTGTGAAAGTCTGACAGATGTAGATTGGACAAGTCATGGAAACAAACATGTACCAGCTAATATAAAATGGGATAAAGTTGTTGAGTCAACTAAAAAAGGTCCGGCTAAATATAAGCCTAATACTAATATTCAAGCCTTGGAAAGAGGAGTTTGGGCTTCTGGTATTGAGATTAATACACCTGGAAGTAAAAACTCTAAATGGAAAATTATGGATTTAGGAGAAATTATTGGTGCAAGTGAAGGTAAAGAAACTACATATATGAGAGTTGAATGTTCACAAGGTGTTATTCATGGTCATCCTATTTCAAAATCAGAATTTAATAAACTATTGAAGAGAAAAAAATAAAATGTTAGATAAAATTAATATCAAAGATGGCATAATTACATGTGATAATATTTCATGGTTAAAAGATAATAACCAAGCAAAATCCAATATTGATTTTTTAACTGAGGACTTACTTCAAATTTCATTTTATAAAAATGAATATATTATTGATGTAGGTTGGTATCCATCAGGTAGAGTAAAAGGTAGTTTTATTATACTGCTAATAAATAATGAAAACTGGTCCAAGCCTTTTTTTAAGGCTAAAACTCGAAATATAAATGAAGTATATAAATATATAGAAATTTGTATAAAAATAATTGATAAAAAATTACACCTAGAGAACTGAATTCGAAGTCTGGAAATATTTATTGGAAAGTGCTTTATTGGATAAAGAAGTATAGGGAATGCGCATGGATAAGAAAACAACGTTTTCCATGTAGTAAGACGAAGGCTAAGCCTGAGTGGTTACAGTTGAAGGGCTAGAGGTAGCTCAAGAAATAAATCCAATTCACTTGAATGCTACTGAGCAAAGCTATTTACTTCAACCGCATCGTTTTCAGGGGCAGATTTATGATGTTGAGACAGGTTTACACTATAACCGTTTTCGTTATTATGACCCTGATGCAGGGCGATTTATTAGTCATGATCCGATTGGATTAGCAGGAGGTGATAATCATTTTCAGTACGTGCCGAATCCTGTTGAGTGGACTGACCCGTGGGGATTGAAAAGCAGAGCTAAAAATAGGGGTTCATTAGATTGGAATAGTGTCAAAAGTCGTGGAGAAAGCCGACATGATCATATTATGAATGGTCATTTTAAAGTCAATCCTGAAAACATACTCAAACTTTATTTAATAAAAACCCTAAGAGTATTATTAATAAATTTTGGAAAAAAAGAATGAAAATTAAGCCTTGTCCTGATAATAAGGCTGAGCCAGGTGATAGAGATGAATATACGATCGAAACCAATAAAATAATTGGTTATGATAGAGATACTGGTGAACAATTGAGTAAATTATTCATAGTTGTTGAAAGAAATACTAATAAACTTGTTACAGCGTTTCCAATTAAATAGTGAGAAAAATATGAGTTTTTGGTATATGGTGTGTCCGAAATGTTATGGTCAGGGGCGTCTAGTTCTTACCGTTGATGAAACAAAAAATATCCCTTTTTTAAATTGTGATGAATGCGAAGCATCTTGGTATTCAGTATTAAGTATACAATCAGAACCTCCATTTTTAGGATATAAAATTAAAAATCATATTGCATCTCTAAGTGAAATCGAAAAATTTGGCTGGCATAAATTGGCTCTTCATGAATATAAAAAATGATTTAAGGGAATTCTTAGGATAGTACCTTAGTTGAACCTATTAACATAACATTCTCAATATGTTTGATTTTTAATTTAAAGATTGTAAGAAGGGATAATTATTGTAAGCGTCCGCTGAATCCCATGCCTATTTTTTAATTTTGGTCGGATTTCCAGCGGTGTGGCAGTAATTCTTCTATTTGGGTGACTTTATGCGTCGGCAGCCTTTTCAGCACATCACTTAAATAGGCATACGGATCCAGTCCATTCAGCTTTGCTGACTGGATTAAAGTCATGATATTGGCAGCTCGTTGGCCGCTGCGCAGCGAGCCAGCAAACAGCCAGTTCTTACGTCCCAACGCCCAGGGGCGCATCTGATTTTCAATCCAGTTATTATCTATAGGCAAATTGCCATCATCCAGATAGCGGCAGAGTGCCTGCCAACGTTTTAGGCTGTAATTGATCGCCTTGGCAGTTGGAGAACTCGATGGCACCGCCAGATAATGTTGGCTGAGCCATTCATACAGTTGTTGCATCACCGTTTGGCTATGCTGTTGCCGGTATTCGCGGCGATGTTCTGCTGTACCATCGGTCTTTTTCCTGAGTTCTGCTTCTATGGCATACAGTTTCTGAATCAGCACTAATGCCTGTTCAGCGATCTGACTTTTCCCGGTCACATACAGTTCATGGAATTTACGACGTGCATGTGCCATGCAGCCCACCTCAATGACCTGGCCTGATTTAAAGCGTGCTTTATAACCACTGTAATCATCACAGACCAGATGACCCTGCCAGCCATTCAGGAACGCTTCAGCATGCTGACCTGAACGACTATCCTGAAAGTCATAGATCACTGCCTGAACTGGATTGTACTGTGTAGTGGCATAGGCCCAGACATAACCTTTCTTCGGTTTTTTCTCATCATCACCCATCCGCATGATGGTGACCGGCGTTTCATCGGCATGGATCACCCGCTGTTGCAGCACCACCTGTTTTAAGGCATTGGCCAGAGGTTCCAGTTCCACACCGCAGCGACCAATCCAGTCAGATAAAGTAGATCTGGACAGATCAATGCCCGCCCGCTGATAGATCAGGCGCTGACGGTACAGCGGCAAATGATCGGCATACTTCGATACCAGCACATGGCTGAGCAATTCAGGTGAAGCAATGCCTTTATCAATCACATAGGCAGGCATCGCTTGCTGAGTCAGAGTGTCGCACTGATCACAGACCCATTTGCCACGGACATGCTGTTCCTTGTAGAACTGTGCCGGTCTGAAATGCAGTTTTTCACTGATATCTTCGCCGATACGACGTAACTGGCAGCCACAACTGCATTGGGTTGATGCAGGTTCATGCTCAATACGGATGGTGTGTAGATGATCTGGCAGCAGTCGACGTTTAGGTTTGTTGACTGTGGCTTTCTGTGTCACTGCATCGGTTTTATCTGCATTTAATCGTTCTAATTCTAGATCAACGGCTGCGATATCTTCTTCGACCGCTTCGTCCCATAGATGGATTTGTTTTGCGGTAAGATGTTCGTTTTTACTGCCGAATTTATGATTTTTAAACAGCGCCAGTTCATGCTCGTATTTTTGATTGAGAATAGAAAGATGCTGAACTTTGGCATCCAATTGCTGGTTTGATTTTTCTAATTCTTGATTTGATTGTGCCAGAGACTTATGCTGCATCGCCAACTGCCGGGTAAATTCCAGCAGTTGTTCATGGGTGAGTTGGCTTAAATCAGGCAGCATTTTCATGACCGCAGTATGCCTGAGGTCATGACGCAGAGGAAATAGAACGTTTGGAGAATAGCAGAATGTAGCAGCCTAGTTTAGAGCATTGTTACCACTTGCTGTCGTCCAATGCGCTGCCAGGGCAAACCCTGAATTAGTGCCTGTAACTGTTCTGGACTGAGAGCTACGTTTTCACCCTGGTGAACTTTAGCCCAGTGGAATTTTCCCTGTTCCAGCCGCCTGGCACACAGCCAGATGCCCAGTCCATCATGTACCAGCACTTTCATACGATGACCACGTTTATTACAGAACAGGTAGGCGCAATGCGGTTTGATTGAGCCAAAGGCTTTCATAATCTGCGCCATGGCCGTATCCATACCCGCACGCATGTCCATGGGCTGGGTAGACAACCAGATTTCATCGATACGGATCATTTGATCAAGCCCTGAAGTAAAAGCAGTAATTCAGTTGCAGACTCCACCGGCCATTCGATTTCGATCATCTGATCCCTTACGGAACCTTGTTCATCATGTAATGGAATCCTGATATGAGCGGTAGCTTTCTTCTCTGGCACAGGTGGCGGAGGTGCTTCTTGTTTGACTGGCGTCGGGTGAAGAATGACGGGAAGGAAGTCGGTCTGTGGAATGGATGAGATTGTTAATGATGGAACCATTGATCTGGACTGACGAATCCATTTATGCAACAGATTGGCATTGATCTGATGTTGCATTGCGACCTTAGCCACCGATGTATCTGGCTGCTGGCATTGCTGAATAAGTTGATGTTTAAATTCAGCCGTGAAGGTTCGACGGGGCTTTTTTAGCGTTGGTGCAGTGTCTATAACTGTCTTTAAATCCATAAATAGGTGTCCACTTAAATTTTAGTGGACACTATCGCGGTATTAATGAGTCAGGAAAAGTGGGGCTCAGCGGACGCTTACTAATTATTCATCACATCCTAAGTTACTCCAGTAAATGAAAAATTGATTCAGGTGAGAATGAGTAGAATCAGCTCAAAGCCTCAACCTCGACCAAGCCTGATGGTAGAGGTGGGCAAGAGATTATACAAACACAGTACTGTTATGATCCATTTGGACGACGGATAGCGAAACAGAGTCAAACCTATAAAAAAGAAATCATTACACAGCAAATTCAAGCAAAAATACAGCACGAAAAAGCTAACTCACAAAACTCAGAACCAACAGTGAACCATCAACTGGGTTCATCGATGAACTTAAGTTTAGGTGGATCTACACAATTAGCTGGATCATCAAACTTAAATACCAGTCGATCTAAGATTATTCGACCTGCCAAAACGATACAAACTGAATCCACACAGCTGGTTCAAAGACAAGCTGTATAGCTAAAAGTTTAAGATGAGCTACAATAGAAAAAACTTTAATCTTTAAGACCATGCCAAAAACATATTCTGTCGATTTACGCGAAAAAGCCATGCAGTTTTATAAAGAGTCAAAGCATAAATCTAAGACGTGCGAAATATTTAATATTGCCAGAACCACGCTCGATGATTGGATCCTGATCGAACAGCAGACTGGTCAACTCAAACAACCTAAGTCTCCAAATGTAGGACGTCCCTCAAAGATTCTGGACCTGCAAGCTTTTGAAGCATTTGTAAAAACAACGCCATTTACCCAAGCTAAAGATCTTATTCATTTGTTTGAACAGAAATTCGGTTATAGCGTTGGCTATCATGTCATTTTAAAAGCTCTAAATAAGATGGGTTGGACGCGTAAAAAAAGAGTTTTCTCTACAAACAAGCCTGCAAGTTAAGCCGTGCTGTATTTGAATGGTGTTTGCCTCAGTGGAAGCAGCAATATGGTGAAAATCACATTCTTTATATCGATGAATCAGGCATCAATACCAATGAAACCGCAGAATATGGTTGGTCTCCAAAAGGTCAACGTTGTCATGCATTTAAGTCAGGTGGGCATGGCACGAGACTCAGTATGATCAGTGCGGTCAGATCAAATGCACCATTCAAGTTTACTCAACCTTTAGTTTTTCACGGTTCGTGTGATCGGAATATTTTTGTCTGTTGGTTGGAATATTTGTTGCAGGATTTAAAGCAAAAGGATGATCAGACTAAGAGTTATTTGCTGATTCTAGATAATGCATCCATTCATAAAGGTCGAGTAATTGATGACTTGGCAGCACGATATCAGATAAGAATTGTTTATCTACCTGCATATAGTCCTGATCTAAATCCTATTGAGAGAGCATGGTCTGTCCTAAAAAGTAAAGTCAGACATATGGTTGCCCATAGCAATAAAACACTTCCCGACGCTTTGGATATTGCATTCAAGATGATGTAGCTTATATTCTATACTTAGCTATATGGAATGTTTGGGATGGGAATCGAATACTGCAAGACCATAATGGTAAGCATGTATTCACCACAGTATATGAAGCGGATAGTTTTATACCTTTGGCGCGTCTGGTTTGGTTAGATGATCAACTGACTCAAGCTGCAAATGATGAAACAGCTTCCAAAACAAATATAGAAAAACTGAATGAGCTTAAACAAATTGCACTACAAAATATTGGAGAGCTTGAGGGATTAGAGGAAGGGCAGACTTTACCACCAGTTGCGAATGATGAACCGCCAAAACATAGCCAACATCAGGTCTATTGGTATCAAAATGATCACTTGGGTACGCCAAGGGAACTGACTTCAAATCATGGTGATATTGCATGGGAGGCGGTGTATCAAGCGTGGGGCAATACGGTTAGCGTTGAGTGGCAAGAAGTTGCACAAGCTCAAGAGATAAAACCGATTCAACTGAATGCAGTAGAGCAGAGTTATTTACTACAGCCTCATCGTTTTCAGGGGCAGATTTATGATGTTGAGACGGGTTTACATTACAATCGTTTCCGATACTATGACCCTGATGCTGGACGTTTTATTAGTCATGATCCTATAGGTTTGTTGGGTGGGGATAATCATTTTCAGTATACGCCTAATCCTGTGGGGTGGGTTGATCCATATGGATTAGCGAAGAAAAAACTAGGGGATTGTGATGATGAATGCGAAGCTAATAAATCTAAAGAAATCGTACTTGAAGCAAAATCCTTTGAAAGCGCAAGAAATTTAGCATTGAAAAAAATTGGAACTTTAATCCCTGGTACGCGGAGCAAACAAATAGGGCGATTAGGTATGGGTAAAGGTAAGGTAACTGGATTTACAGGTACTACAAAAAATCATAATTTTGTTAGATTGAGACTAGATTATGATCCAATAAAAGGAACTCATTTTAACGTTGAGCTTGGAAAAGGCGAATGTGCTGAAAAATATGCAATTAAATTTCCCGGCGATGAAAAAAAATTTGCTACCTTATTAAAAAGGAATACTTGATGAAAAAGCCAACATTCGTAAGTTCAAATGAATTAGTCAAATTTGAAGAAACTGACCTTGAACTAGAATTAGAAAAAATAGGTTTAAAAATATTGAATTGGGGGGTTATTGATCGCAATTCATGTTTTCACATATTTACAAAAGAAGTAAATAGAAATGAACTAATTTCATTGATAAAAAAAAATTTACTAGATAGAGATTCTTCTGATTTATTTAAGATAACTTGGTCAAATATGGATACTTACTCAATAATCTGTGATTCAGACTATTTGATTAAAAATATTA
Source organism: Acinetobacter lanii (assembly GCF_011578285.1). Classification (NCBI taxonomy): domain Bacteria; kingdom Pseudomonadati; phylum Pseudomonadota; class Gammaproteobacteria; order Moraxellales; family Moraxellaceae; genus Acinetobacter; species Acinetobacter lanii. The sequence continues at coordinate 1,680,072 of NZ_CP049916.1, forward strand.
ACTCTATTATTGATGAAGATTGGGATTTTTGGATAATAAGTGTTAACAATAAAAAAGTTTTAGAGTACTACCATGAGGGAGAGTTGAGTTTTTATTTAATTGATTAAATTTTATTTAAATAAGAATGCGCTGTATTTCAAAAATGTATGAAGTGGCTAGTCTCATTCCTTTTGAGCTTCTCGTTAGGTTGTATGATCAACTTAAGTAAGTTGCCAATGATCATACCCAAAGGTTAACATTTCATTAGAGTTAATCAAACCAAAGGTATTTCACAGTTAGGTATATTAGTATGAAAAATAAAGATGCTTTAGTCCAAACAATTATTAACTTGGGTGTTTTAGACAAATATTTTTATGATTTTAGTATAAAAATGGGGGCAGAAAATATTGATGAAGAGAAAATTAGTAAAGATTTTTTTGAATTATTTTTAAAACTAAAAGCTGGTCAAATTATTTCTAATGCTATTTATGAATTAAAATATAATACTTGTCTTGATAATGATGATGTTATTCAAATTGAAAATAAAGTCATAAATATTTGAAAATAAATAAAATAATTGGATATTTATAATAATTCTTATATTTTTGATCTTAAGATAAAGTCAACTTAAAAATTGCATTACAAAATATTGGTGAACTTGAGGAATTAGATTCAGAGACAATTAAAGCAAACCATAAAATAATAGCGAATAATGATGAGATTTCTAAACATAGCACCATCAGGTGTATTGGTTTCAATATGATCATTTAGGTTTACGAGAGAGCTAACCTCAAAGACTGAGAATGTCGAGTGGGAATGAGCTATAAATTGGAACTTCAACATTACCAAAGGGATCAAAATGATTAGACAGAAGTTAGAAGCTAAAGATTACAGTATTTTACACGACATACAGACTTGGGAGGATTGGGCAGAAATTGAAGAATGTTATTCTAAATTATCATCTAACTTTTGTACGACAGATGAACAAAGTTATCAAAGGCAAGAAAACAGATTGAATGTGAATATTAATGGAACTACTTGGAAACCTATAACTAGAGAATACTCATGTGATCAAGATATTGATATAGAAGTTTTTTTCAATAACTTGAGAGATAAAGCATATGAGAAATTAGAAAATGTATCTTTAGAGGATCGTATAAAAGAGTTTGATGGATTTAATTTAAGTTGCTTTCATTGTGCAATACGTACTGAAAATTTGGCAATAAGATTATGTCCAATTTGTAATCGAAGATTAACCTCTTTTATTGTCAATTGGGAAAAGGATTGAAATAATTTGATTTAATTAATTTGAATATAGGTTAAATATTTGTTGTCAAGGTTATGTATGTCAGATTTCAATGAAATAGTAAGTAATATTAAATGTAAACAGGATTTCTTAAACTTCATTCAATTATTAATTGAGGATTTACACAAGAATCAATGGGGAAATAATACTTTATCGAGCTATTTGGAAGGAATGGAGGGATGGGTTGATGATATGGATGGATATTTCAAGAATATCCAAGATTATGAAACACTTAGAAGAATTAAAAACAATGAAGTTGATTGGAAAATTTTTGCTTCAATACTAATAGCTTCTTCTATGTACGAATGAATAATTTTATTTAAGGACTTAAAGATGTCCTTAATATAATAAAAATTGTTTTGCATTTAGCACATAAATTTATTGATGTGACAAATGTGCTATTTGCTAACACTTGAATTGAATTTTTGATGAGTAAAATGGTAGATGATAATTTTTGTAGTGTGATCAAAAGCATTTCAAATTTTAAGGTAAGAATGCATTTCGGCATATCCACCAACAATTAAGTATAGCTAAAAGTTTAAGATGAGCTACAATAGAAAAAACTTTAATCTTTAAGACCATGCCAAAAACATATTCTGTCGATTTACGCGGAAAAGCCATGCAGTTTTATAAACAGTCAAAGCATAAATCTAAGACGTGCGAAATATTTAATATTGCCAGAACCACGCTCGATGATTGGATCCTGATCGAACAGCAGACTGGTCAACTCAAACAACCTAAGTCTCCAAATGTAGGACGTCCCTCAAAGATTCTGGACCTGCAAGCTTTTGAAGCATTTGTAAAAACAACGCCATTTACCCAAGCTAAAGATCTTATTCCTTTGTTTGAACAGAAATTCGGTTATAGCGTTGGCTATCATGTCATTTTAAAAGCTCTAAATAAGATGGGTTGGACGCGTAAAAAAAGAGTTTTCTCTACAAACAAGCCTGCAAGTTAAGCCGTGCTGTATTTGAATGGTGTTTGCCTCAGTGGAAGCAGCAATATGGTGAAGATCACATTCTTTATATCGATGAATCAGGCATCAATACCAATGAAACCGCAGAATATGGTTGGTCTCCAAAAGGTCAACGTTGTCATGCATTTAAGTCAGGTGGGCATGGCACGAGACTCAGTATGATCAGTGCGGTCAGATCAAATGCGCCATTCAAGTTTACTCAACCTTTAGTTTTTCACGGTTCGTGTGATCGGAATATTTTTGTCTGTTGGTTGGAATATTTGTTGCAGGATTTAAAGCAAAAGGATGATTAGACTAAGAGTTATTTGCTGATTCTAGATAATGCATCCATTCATAAAGGTCGAGTAATTGATGACTTGGCAGCACGATATCAGATAAGAATTGTTTATCTACCTGCATATAGTCCTGATCTAAATCCTATTGAGAGAGCATGGTCTGTCCTAAAAAGTAAAGTCAGACATATGGTTGCCCATAGCAATAAAACACTTCCCGACGCTTTAGATATTGCATTTAAGATGATGTAGCTTATATTTTATACTTAGCTATAGCAATCACTTACTCAATCAATTCACGACACGTCAAATAGACTTGCAGTGGGATGAGCAAAATCAGCTTAAAGCCTCAACCTCGATGAAGCCCGATGGATGTGGTGGGCAAGAGATTATACAAACACAGTACTGTTATGATCCATTTGGTCGAAGGATAGCGAAGCAGAGTCAAACCTATAAAAAAGAAATCATTACACAGCAAATTCAAGCCAAAATACAGCACGAAAAAGCTAACTCACAAAACTCAAAACCAACAGTGAACCATCAACTGGGTTCGTCAATGAACTTAAGTTTGGGTGGATCTACACACTCAGCTATATCTACGCATTTAAATACCAATCGATCTAAGATTATTCGACCTGCCAAAACGATACAAACTGAGTCCACACAGTTGATTCAAAAACAAGCCGTGTGGAATGTTTGGGATGGTAATCGAATACTGCAAGACCACAATGGTAAGCATGTATTCACCACAGTATACGAAGCGGATAGCTTTGTACCATTGGCGCGTCTCGTTTGGTTAGATAATCAACTGACCCAAGCAGCGAATGATGAATCAACTTCCAAAACAAATATAGAAAAACTGGATCAACTGAAACATATTGCTCTACAGAATCTTGGTGAACTTGAAGGATTACATTTAAGTCAGACTCACATAAAACAAGCCAGTAACGATGAACCTCCGAAACCTAAACACAATCAACATCAATTGTATTGGTATCAAAATGATCACTTAGGTACACCAAGAGAATTGACTTCAAAGAATGGGAATATTGAGTGGGAGGCGGTGTACCAAGCGTGGGGCAATACGGTTACCGTTGAGTGGCAAGAGGTAGCACAAACTCAAGAGCTAAATCCAATTCAGTTGAATGCTACTGAGCAAAGTTATTTATTGCAACCGCATCGTTTTCAGGGACAGATTTATGATGTTGAAACAGGTTTACATTATAACCGTTTCCGCTATTATGACCCTGATGCTGGGCGGTTTATCAGCCATGATCCAATTGGATTAGCAGGGGGTGATAACAATTTTCAGTATGCGCCGAATCCTATTGGATGGATTGATATTCTAGGCTTATCATGTGAAAAAGCTTCTAAAATTGATTGGGGCAGAAAAGGGTTTAGTAAGGGTAAATTAAGTATACATTATCAAAAACATGTTATAGATCAGAAAGAATTTGGAGATATTACTCAAACTCAATATTTGGGAAAAGCTAAAGAATTTGCAAGAGCTTCAAGTGCAGAAATGCAAACAGCGTCAATAGGCAAAACCTTTTTTGTTAAGGCAAATAATGTTACGGGTGAAGTTTTAGTTGGACACATTAAATCTGGAGAAATTAGAACATATTATAAAAATGATGGAAGAAGTATTGATCCATTTCAAGATGCTATTGATCATGCTGTTGAAGAACAAAAAAGATTAGGTAATTGTCCTGATGTTGAAAAGTGTAAATGAGGAATAAATATGAATAGAAATGAAGCCTTTGAGTTGCTTGCAAGGGAAAATTTTTTAAATTTAAGTGAAAAAAATAAAATTGATATTTTAACTGATTTTTGGTTTATTTATGAGGATGATAATAACTATGATATTCAATTATTGACATATTTGAAACAACATTCTCCAGAAGATGTAGAAAAGTATAATAGTATTTTTGATCCAATTATAATTGATGGCTTAAAATTTAAGTATCGAATCTTTAATAATAAATATTTAGCTCAGCTTTTAAATATCGATATTGTCGTAGGAAATGAAAAAGAAGGGATTTTTAAATGTCCTTGTTGTAATTTTTACTCTTTAGATTCTCAAGAGGGTTATGATATATGTGCTATTTGCCTTTGGGAAGATGTAGGTTCAAATCAAAATAATTACTCTAGTGTAAATCGTAGTACATTAGATAATTATAGAATAAATTTTTTTAAAAAAAATAATAAAAAAGAACTTATGGATAAGTATATTCATGATGATTAGATGATTAGATGATTAGATGATTAGGGCTTTGTTGCACAAAGCTGTTCTTAAGGGCTTTTTCAGAAATATAATTTTCAGATGAAGAAACCTACACCTAAAATCTACCGTATAACAAATTGGTCTACATACAACCGAGTGATGTGGTTCTAGGATTTTAGACCACGCCTATAAGTGATAATCTACTCCCCAATAAGCATGGGAAATGCTTGTTTTTGGAGTCAACCATGACACGAAGAAAACGTCGTAATCATTCAGCAGAGTTTAAAGTTAAAGTTGCTCTCGCAGCAATTAAAGGCGACCACACACTCGCTGAACTTTCTACTCAATTCGATTTACATCAAAACCAAATCATCGATTGGAAAAATCAACTGCTTGAGCAATCAGTCAATATTTTTTCACGACCAACAGCACAACAAGAACCAGAGATTGACCTCAAAGCTCTACATGCCAAGATAGGACATCAGGCATTGCAAATTGATTTTTTAGAAGGTGCGCTCAGAAAAATAGGGCAGCTGAGCGGCAAAAAATGATCGATAAGACCCATCAACTTTCGGTACGACAACAATCGCAATTGATTCAAATCAATCGCAGTACGTTGTATTACAAGCCCAAAGAGATTTCATCAACTGATTTGAGTTGGATGCGTCTAATCGATGAAATTCATCTCGACTACCCATTTATGGGCAGTCGAATGATACGAGATATGCTACAGCGTCAAGGACATCAAATAGGTCGGCGTAAAGTCCGACGTTTAATGCGCTTGATGGGAATACATGCCTTGTATCCAAAACCCAATACCAGTAAGCCTAATCTTGCACACCGTATTTTCCCATATCTGTTGAAAAACATGGTCATCGATCACTCTAATCAAGTCTGGTGTACAGATATCACGTACATTCCTATGGCTAAAGGCTTTGTCTATCTGTGTGCAATTATAGATTGGCATAGTCGTAAAGTACTGGCTCATCGAGTATCGATCAGTATGGAAACAGACTTTTGCATAGATGCGTTGCAAGAAGCAATTGTGAAATATGGTTGTCCAGAGGTGTTTAATACAGACCAAGGCAGTCAATTCACAAGCGAGGCATTTTTGAATGAGTTAAAATTGCGAAATATCCGTATCAGTATGGATGGGAAAGGACGATGGATGGATAATGTGATGATTGAGCGTTTATGGCGCAGCGTGAAGCATGAGGAAGTCTATTTGAAGGCTTACGATACGGTTAAACAAGCGAAACAATCACTTGCTGAATATTTGGATTTTTATAACATGATACGTCCTCATTCAAGTTTGAATAAGGCAACACCGGATGAATTTTATGATGAACATTTACTAAAAGTAATGGCAGCATAATTTAAATATTTAGAGCGGATTTATCACTTATAAAACTGAATTGAGTGGTCTAATTAACGGAACCACATTATATGGTTCAATTAAAATTTAGAAGGAAATATATGCAAGGCTTACATTTATATATAAAACCTACAACTTCATTTGAAGCTTTTGTAGAAGTAGTTGGAGAAATTATAGGTTACCCTATTATAAATTATGAAACGGATCGTTATGATGAATATCCCGGTTATGAGATTGATTATGATGAAACTTTAATTACTATACTGGGAGTACCTCCAGATTTAGAAAACTTAAGAGAGATGTTCCCAGAAGAATTCGGCTTTGGTGAAAAAGCCGAAACTTACCAAGTATATATTCGTTTTAAAACATTACCTTTACAGATAAATGATATTTTAAACATTGATTATATATCAGATAAAGATTTTGGTGAAAATTTAATTCAACAATTAATCAACAAAGGTTTTGAGATATCTGACACTTACCCACCCTGTTATTTATCTGATGAAGATGAATAATTAAATATAGATTTTCAAAAATATGGAGTTGAGCTTCTAGATAAAGAATATCAACGGCTTTGTTGCACAAAGGTTTGAAAGGTAGAGCTACCCTAAGTGAACCAAATTTAAGTGGCAACTTGGGTATGAGGACGCCCTAATTCTGTAAATCTGTTGAGTACTGCTACACGTGCATGAATCTCGTTCACCTGACTCGGGAAACGCCTAGCCATTAATTTATCACCTAATAACTTGATGCAATGCATCTTGGTTTCCACCAAACTTCGACGATGATAACCCGACCACTTTTTCCAAAGAGATCTTCCTAGCCGTTTGACTGTTTTCAATAACTCATTGCGCTCTATAGATCTTGCTTGTTGATCTTTCCAGGGCTTTGCATTCCTCCTTGGTGGAATGACCGCATGTGCATCTCGATCTATAATGACTTGTCGGCAGTGCTTTGTGTCATAAGCACCATCTGTATAGACTGAATCAATTTTCTCATCCAATGGGATTTGAGCAAGTAAATCATCTAACACTTGTGAGTCGCTGACATTATTTGTAGTGAGCTGTACAGCACGTATTTGCAAGGTTTCGGCATCTATAGCAATATGAAGCTTACGCCATTGGCGACGATATTCAGGCCCATGTTTCTTACATTTCCATTCGCCTTCACCTAGAAACTTCAAACCAGTAGAATCCACGAGTAGATGGAGACCATCGCTACTTTTTTGATAGCTAATCGCAATATCAATATACTTTTGCCTTCTGCATATAGTTGAATAATCCGGTGCTGTCCAATCTAATCCACAGAGTTTGATGAGGCTCTGAACAAAACCTGTGACCATACGTAAAGAGATTCGGAATAGAGATTTGATCATTAAGCAGCACTGAATAGCTGTATCAGAATAGGTTTGATTTCTTCCGTGTTTACCCTGTTGTTGAGCATACCATTGAGTAGAGGGATCAAACCAAATGGAAATATTTCCACGATTTATTAGAGCACGGTTATATGAGGACCAATTTGTTGTACGATAGATTTTTTTTGGAGCAGGCTTTTTCATTAGGGAATTATATTGCTGAAAAAGCTTTCAGTGGTATGTTTGTGCAACAAAGCCAATATCAACTCCAAAACGGCTTTGTTACATGCATGTTTAAGTTATTCATCTTAATAAATTTTATTTTTGGTGGATAATTAATTACAACTTTTGAAATCATATGGTTATGAAAATTTCGGTAGTGTCTAAATGTGACGTGTTAACCACCTATCTTTCATGTCTTGATTGTATTTTAATAAAAATAGATGCAAGACAGCTTCATGATTTTCTTTCTTCTTCGAAAAGCTTAAAGTTTTCTGTGTAAAACGCCCTAAGCGATTTCTTAATGTGGCATTGAAACGCTCAACATGGTTGGTTAAACCTGTATGTTTACCTACAGAGCGATGGGTATCAGGATCAAATACCTCAGCATAACTTGACCAATAATCACTACAGGTTGCTAAATTAAAGTAGCTTGTGGGAATACGGCAACGTAAATCAGTACACGTTTTATCATTACGCTGACCACACATAAGCCACTACTTGGCGTGTACGATGGCAGAGTGCAATCCAAGTCCAAACCTTATGGCGACGGGCTTTTACGAAACTCCATAACTCATCAAGCTCAAGGACATCTGTTGGATGAGCATCAAGTAATTCGTCACTCAGTTTCCTGCTGTTTACTTTTTTTTATCCAGCCCATCAGTGTTTCAGGTGCAACACCGAATAGACGCTGCATGCCTCTCAAACTGCCTCGTTCAAGATAGGTACTGATAATGAGTTCTTTCTGTTCTTCGGTATATTTAATTTTGGGTTTGAGTACACTAGAGCGCCCACAATCTTTACATCTGAACTGTGCATTTCCACTTTTGTTGTGACCATTCTTATGGATATTGGGTGATTGGCAACGGGTGCAGACATAAGTTGTCTTTTCTATGATCATGTTAAAGGTTTATTGCTCAGACATTTTCACGTCTATTCTAAATTAAAACACGTTGTTTTTGTACACTACCAAAACTATAAATAGGAGACTCAGCTCCTATTTATAGTTGATTTTTAGCATTTAAATTGTAAATTAATGCGAGTGTCTTGGTAAGTTGTCTGGACGAATCACATTAAGATGCAAAGTTGCAGGCTCAAGACAGCCACCTGTAGAGAGTTGTCCGACCATGCTTCGGTAAATCTCTTGCCATGGCGTTTGCGATGGTGGAACATTTGGCGTCCATGCTGCACGGCGTTGCTGTAACTCTTCATCTGAAATCAATACATTTACAGAACGATTGTTGAGATCAATACGTAATTTGTCATTGGTTTTCAGAAGTGCAATACCACCACCTACAGCAGCCTCAGGTGACATATTTAAAATGGATGGACTTGCTGACGTTCCACTTTGACGACCGTCCCCTAAACAAGGGAGTGAATCGATGCCTTTCTTAATTAATTCAGTCGGTGGTGCCATGTTCACCACTTCAGCACTGCCTGGATAACCCACGGTGCCTGCACCACGAATCACCAAAATACAATGCTCATCAATATTCAATTCACCGTCATTGATGCGTGCATGATAATCCTCAGGTCCTTCAAACACGATGGCACGTGCTTCAAAGCTATTTTCTTCATTAGGATTAGACAAATAGGTTTTTCTAAAGGCTTCACCCACGACTGACATTTTCATAATGGCGCTGTCGAAGAAGTTTCCGCTTAAGACAATAAAACCTGCACCATGTTTTAATGGCTCATCATAGGAGAAAATCACGTCAGCATTTGAGGTTTGAGATTGACTGGCAATTTCACCCATGGTTTTACCACTGACAGATGCACAGTCTTCATGCAATACACCCGCTTTTTGCAATTCATGCATTACCGCAGGTACACCGCCAGCACGATGGAAACCTTCGCCTAAGTATTTTCCGGCAGGCATACAGTTTACAATCAATGGAATGTCTTCGCCCACACGTTGCCAATCATCTAGGGTCAGTTCAATTCCCATATGACGTGCAATCGCAATCAAATGAGGCGGGCAGTTACTTGAAGCACCTAAAGCTGATGCAACAGCAATGGCATTTTCAAAGGACTTTTTGGTCATGATTTTCGATGGTCTTAAGTCTTCTTTGACCATTTCACAAATACGTTTACCCGTGATATAAGCCATTTGACCCCGTTCACGGTATGGCGCAGGGATACTGGCACACGTCGGTAAAGACATCCCGAGTGCTTCTGCTAACGCATTCATAGACAGTGCAGTACCCATGGTGTTGCAGTGTCCCACTGAAGGGGATGCCGAAGTGGTCATTTCCATGAACCCTTCGTAGTCAATGTCACCTGCTGCCAACAAATTACGAGCATGCCAAATCACTGTGCCTGAACCGATCAGCTCACCTTTATAATGACCATCTAACATTGGGCCACCAGAGAGCACAATGGCAGGTAAGTCGGTGGTTGCAGCCGCCATGAGGCAAGCAGGGGTAGTCTTATCACAACCTGTTGTGAGGACAACGCCATCCAAAGGATAACCATGTAAAATTTCAACCAGACCCAAATATGCCAAATTACGGTCAAGTGCTGCAGTAGGGCGTCTAGATTGCTCAGCAATCGGATGCACTGGAAACTCCATCGGAATACCACCCGCATCACGGATGCCTGCTTTCACACGTTCTGCCAACTCTTTATGGTGACGGTTGCACGGGGTTAAATCGCTTCCCGTTTGTGCAATACCAATGATTGGACGTCCAGACTGTAGTTCTTCACGTGTCAAACCGTAGTTCATGTAACGTTCAACATAAAGTGCGGTCATGTCTGCATGGGAAGGGTCGTCAAACCATTCCTGACTACGTAAAAAAATCCGTTTACTTTGATCTGTCATGCTAAACCCTTCGATCTTGTTGATTTACAATGCGATATTTATTTGAATGCTGTCAGAGCAGAGCATAGGCGGTGTGACCTATGTCTGCTATTCCACTTAAGCCTAATAAAAGCTGAAATTTAAAGTAATTCGCGTTGTTTTAAATTACGAATCAAAGAGCTAATCCCAAAATTCCATGGTTTGGCTTTATCACTGGTCGTGACAGTATTGTACAAGGTGCCTAATTTTGGACTATGAATACGTACCACATCATCGACTTTATGGGTAAAACCACCGCCTAATTTTTCACGATCTTGGGTAGGCGCAAATAAAGTCCCTAAGAACAAGACAAAGCCATCTGGATATTGATGGTTTTCATTTAATGTTTGCTGTGCTAGATCTGCTGGATCACGGCTAATTTGTGACATTGAGCTGAGACCTTTCAACACAAAATCGTCTGTACCTTTAATCTCAAGTTCAACGTCACATGCACGTACATCATCAAGATTAAAGCTGTCGTCGAATAAACGAATAAATGGGCCAATTGCACATGATGCATTGTTATCTTTGGCTTTGCTGAGTAACAGTGCGCTACGTCCTTCGAAATCACGTAAATTAACGTCATTACCCAAGGTTGCCCCTAAGATTTTACCTTGGCTGTTAGCCACCAAAACCACTTCAGGTTCAGGGTTGTTCCATTCAGACTTCGGATGAATACCAATATTTTGACCCGTGCCTACCGCTGCCAAAACAGGGGCTTTAGTAAAAATTTCTGCATCTGTCCCAATACCCACTTCAAGGTACTGTGACCACATATTTTGTTCAATCAAATACTGTTTAAGTTCAAGCGCTTTGTCAGAACCTGGCTGAATTGATCTTAAGCTGTCGCCAATGACACTTTGCACCACTTGACGAATATTTTGTGCTTTGTCTGCATCGCCAGCGGCTTGTTCTTCAATCACACGCTCTAACATACTTGCTGCAAATGTTACCCCTGCAGCTTTAATCACTTGTAAGTCAATAGGCGCTAGGAAATAGGCTTGACTCGGATTTGGGTTGTCCGTTGTATTTGCCAGTAAATCATCAATCCGACCTACAGACGGTAGCTCAAGATTGGCCAGCACTTGAGCAGGATGATCAATTTCAAGCAATTCAGAAATGGTGCTAAATTCTGATGAAAGATCAAACACTTGATCGTCTTTTAACAAAACAGGCGAAGGTCCAGCGATATGGTGTGGAATCCATGCACGCCCAATCAAGCAACCTTGAGTACCGTCAGTTGGTAATGTGTTTTGAGAATTTAGTGTAAAGTTCATGTAAATCATCCATGTATTTCATAAATTGATAATAGGAGTTACAATCAATAAACACCAATGGTAATAATTTAGTTATCGATAGCTTAAAGTTATCAAAAAAAGGAATTTAGTGATGGGTGAATTAAGTTATTCAAGTTTGAATAATTGGCTTAAGTACAAGCACTTAGTGTTGTTGGAGACCTTATCTCGAACCAATAATATGCACTTAGCAGCTGAACAAATGAACTTAAGTCAGCCCGCAATCAGTAAAATGTTGAAAGAAATTGAAAGCCTATTGGGATTTCAAATTTTTGAGCGATTGCCACGCAGTATGCCTGTGACTGCATTGGGGCAACATGTGATTCAGTACGCACGACGTGTGCTCAATGATGCACGGCATTTTGTTGAAGATATTGAAATGATGCGTCAAGGCGGTCATGGCTTTTTAAAAATTGGCGGTATCTTTGCTGCCACTGCAGTGATTATCCCGAGTTCGATTATAGAAATTAAGAAAAAATGGCCGATGTTATCCATTGATGTGGTGGAGCAAACCAGTGATCATTTGATGGAAATGCTCAGTGAACATACCCTAGACCTTGCTATTGGTCGTTTAACCCAAGTGACGCAACAACAATTTTTTGACTTCCAGCCTTTGGGCCCTGAGCCATTTTGTATTGTGGTCAACAGCGAACACCCGTGTGCCCATAAGACGTTCTGTCAGTTGGAAGAACTGATGAAATGGCCGTGGTTGCTCTATCCTAAGGGAACCCCAATTCGAGAGCGTATGGAAGGGGCATTTACCCGTGCCAAAGTCAATATTCCCTTAAATACCATCAACACCATGTCCATGCAGACTTTCTTACAAATTTTGATGAGTGCACCGATGATTGCTATGTTGCCTGAAGCCATGGTGAGTCAGCAGGTCAAAGAAGGAAAATTAAGTATTTTGCAGACAGATTTGGTGTTAGACGCACAAGACTATGGGATTTTGACGCGTAAAGGCGAACCAATTTCAGAGATTGCTCAGACTTTTATTGATATTTTATTAAACAATGCCAATAAAACGCAGCTCAATACAGTTACTTAATAAAAAAAAGCCGATCTATCAGAATAAACCTGATAGATCGACCGAGTATAAAACCAAAATTCGTTTTAACCTTTAAATAAAGTCTCTGCCACCCCTTGAATGCCCAAACCATGAATGGCAAATACACTGCCACGCAATTGATTGTCACCTGGGAAACGAGGAAGCGGCGGTTGTGACATAGATGTCACATATAAAACATCTAGATTTTTTCCACCAAAAGCCATACTGGTGACTTTTTTCACCGGCATATCGATCACACGCTCAATTTCACCCTGAGGCGAGTAGCGTACAATTTTTCCTGAATAGACTTTTGCGCTCCAGATAAAACCTTCGCTGTCTACAGTAGCACCATCGGCAGAGCCACCATCTTGGGTGTCAATGGTACATAACACTTGTTTATTACTGAGACCTTCGTTCCCGCTGCTGTAGTCGTATGACCAAATTTCACCTTCCCATGTATCGGCAAAGTAAAATTTATCACCGCTTGGACTCCAGCAAACGCTATTCGACGTATTGATATTGCTTTCTAACTTTTCCAAGCTGAAATCCGTATTAAGACGATACAGGGAACCTGTCTTTTCATCTTCCATACGATTCATAGAACCAAAAACAAAACGTCCCTGACGGTCAACCCCACCATCATTCAAACGATTATATGGCATATCAGGTTCAGGGTTGGTAATGAAGGTCAGTTCACCCGTTTCAAAGTCTAGGCTATATAAGCCATCTTCAAGTGCAACAATCGCACCATTATGATTTTCTCTTAATGCATAAGAGCCGACTTTTTGATGGGTTTCCCAAGCACGTAAATTTGCACCCGACTCATCACAGGAAAATAAACGACCGTCAACAATATCGACCCAAAATAAACGTTGTCGAATCGGATCCCAAGTTGGGACTTCACCTAAACGTGTTTTAATGTCGACAAAGACTTTAATTTCCATATCTCAATTCCTGTTGCTTGCGTGCTAATCGCCTAATTTTTTAATTGAACTTTCATTAAAAATTAAATTCGCATGTTAGTCACCTGACCAATGAATACCAATGATTTAAAATGACTATACGATGAACTTAAGTTATCAGTCGAAATTCTAATTCAGGTCAAATCAGAAAAATATTCGACAAATGAATGATATAAAAATAATTTCAATATTAAGTTTGTCTAAATAATAATCACAGGTTATCGGTGTTTAGCGATATGTCATTGGTAATTATGCGCCAGCATGCTTATTTATACAGCATAGCGAAAGTGGATTCGCTCGTAACATATAAGAATGAAGGATGATCGATGAATATTTTAATCACAGGCGGTACTGGTTTTATCGGTAAACAAATTGCTCAGAAACTACTTGATCTCGGCACGATCCAGTTCGATGAGCAAGCCCCTGAACAGATCAAAAAAATCACGTTATTTGATGCTTTTTCAGGAGAAGATTTACCTCAAGACCCACGTATCCAAGTGGTCACAGGTGATATCACCGATCGTGAATTGGTGTCTCAATTGACTCAAGACATTGATGTGGTTTGGCATTTAGCAGCCGTGGTCAGTTCTGCAGCTGAGGCAGATTTTGATTTAGGTATGAACGTCAATTTATATGGTCTATTAAATCTACTCGATAGTATTCGTGCGCATGGCAATCAACCGCGTGTCATTTTTGCCAGTGGTTGTGCCGTATTTGGCGGAGATTTACCTGAAATCGTAACAGATAAGACTGTGGTGACACCGAAGTCGTCTTATGGCATGCAAAAAGCAGTAGGTGAACTTCTGGTCGCAGATTATTCACGTAAAGGCTTTATTGATGGTCGTGTACTGCGTTTACCGACCATCGTGGTTCGCCCAGGTAAGCCGAACAAAGCAGCGTCTACTTTCTTTAGTTCCATTATTCGTGAACCGTTAAAAGGTGAAACAGCCGTATGTCCTGTACAAGCAGATACGCCAGTGTTCATCACCTCACCACGTCGTTGTGTTGAGTCAATGATTCAAGCGGCAAGTTTGTCTCCTGAGCGTTTAGGCGACAATCGTATTATTCCACTGCCTGGTCTAACAGTCACTGTCCACGAGATGTTAGAGGCACTCAAACAAGTCGCAGGTCAATCAGCAGTTGATTTGGTGAAATGGGAAGAAGACAAAACCATTCAACGTATTGTACAAAGCTGGCCCGTTCAGGTTGAAGCTAAATACGCAGAATCTCTAGGTTTTAAAGCAGATAGCAACTTCGAAAGCATTATTCAAGCACATATCGAAGACACCAAAGAGTAATGGCGAGGATCGCCAATAACAGTGAGTTAATATTATGGAAAATACTCAAAACGTGTCTGCTTTAGAACAGCAGACCATTAAAAGGATTACGAAACGGATCATTCCTTTTTTGATCATTTTATTTGTGATGGCGTTTTTAGACAGAACCAATATTGGTTTTGCTGCCTTACATATGAATGAAGCGATTGGTATTACGCAAACCATATTTGGTTTAGGTGCGGGTATTTTTTTCTTAGGTTATTTCATTGCAGAAGTCCCAAGTAATGTCTTGCTTCATCGCTTTGGTGCACGTATTTGGATTGCCCGCATCATGATTACCTGGGGCATTATTGCGGCCCTGATGGGATTTATTCACACGGGCACGCAATTCATTGTCTTACGTTTCCTCTTGGGTATTGCTGAAGCCGGTTTTTTCCCAGGCGTTATTTTTTATCTGACACTGTGGTTTCCCGCACGCTACCGTGCACGTGTGTTTGCAACCTTTTATTTAGGTTTACCAATTGCTCAGATTATTGGTGCCCCTATTTCGGTCGGCTTAATGCAATGGGGTGACACACTTGGCTTTGAAGGTTGGCGTTTGATGTACATCCTTGAGGGCATTCCATCGGTCATTTTAGGTTTAATTTGTTTAAAATATTTGACCAATACACCAAGTGAAGCGAAATGGTTAACTGCAGATCAACGTCAGTGGCTCATGCAAACACTTGAAAAAGAAGAAAGTGAAAAAGAAGAATCTGCAGACGCACATTTAAGCAAAGGCGAACTGATTAAGCAGGTGTTTAAAAATCCGTTGGTATGGATTATGGCGCTGGTGTACTTCGGTATCACCTCAGGTTCCAATGCAATGTTCTTCTTTTTACCAAGTGTACTTGAATCATTCCGTAATACCTTTGGTATGGAAATCAGCTTAATTCAAAATGGTATGCTCACCGCTATTCCATATGCATTTGCTGCTGTGGGGATGATTTTATGGAGTCGTCGCTCCGATCGTAAACAAGAGCGTTATTTCCACGGTGCCAGTGCTGCATTAATGGCTGCGATTGCCATTGCCATCGCGTTGATTGTGAATCAACCATGGGCAATTATCGTGGGCTTTATTTTCCTTGCGATTGGTGTATTCAGTGCAATTAACATTTTCTGGACTTTACCGGGACAAACCTTAACAGGTGTAGGGGCAGCTGCAGGGATTGGCTTAATTAACTCAGTGGGTAACTTAAGTGGTTTCACAGGCCCATATTTAACCGGTTACCTCTATACAACCACAGGTAACTATACCATTGCCTTTATGGTGATCGCTGCATTTGTAGGTATGGGCGGTTTAGGGATGATTTTGTTGGCTAAACTCAAATCAAATGCATTGAAAAAAGAGCAACAACTCAATCCAAATGCTCAAGTTGTGGAGTTGAAATGATGATGCGTATTGGCTTCGTAGGTACGGGGATCATGGGGGCTCCCATGGTGCTTAACCTGCTTAAAGCTGGCTATAGCGTGAAAGTGTGGAATCGATCTGCTTCAAAAGCTGAAAAACTGAGAGCTGCTGGAGCTGAGCTGAGCCTACAACTTCAGGAGGTCGGTACCGACGTTGATGTTTTGATCTGTATGCTTAGCGATGGTAAAACCTGTGATGAGGTTTTATTTAGTGAAAATGGCGCAGTTTCAAAACTCAAGCAAAATACCTATGTGGTGGTGATGAGCTCTATTCCTGTAGAAACAGCGCAGGCACAGCAGCAAAAATGCCAAGCTCTGGGGCTGAACTATCTCGATGCACCTGTTTCTGGCGGTGAAAAAGGTGCGATTGAGGGGACGCTTGCCATTATGGCAGGAGGGGATCCTGAGCATTTTGAACAGGTCAAAGCCATGTTATCCAGCATGGGACGCCCAGTCTTGGTCGGACCTGCAGGTTGTGGTGAATTGTCGAAATTGGTCAATCAAATGATTGTGGCTTCCACCATTGCAACGGTCAGTGAAGGCTTGTTATTGGCCCAACAGGGTGGCGCAGATCCTGCAAAAGTCAAAGAAGCACTTTCAGGTGGTTTTGCTGATTCACCCATTTTGCAACAACACGGTCAACGCATGTTGAATGCACAATTCCAACCGGGCGGTGCGGCTAAAACGCAGTTAAAAGACACTCAGACTGCTGTGAACTATGCACAAAGTCTAGACTTAAATCTTCCGGTGATCAGCTTGGTCAATCAACTTTTTGCATATTTGGTTGAAGCAGGTGACGGAGATTTGGATCATTCTTCACTCATTCGACAGATCCAAAGGTTAAATCACCTAGAACTGTCTTAAACAAAAAAACTAGCTTCCGAGCTAGTTTTTTTTTACCTGAACTGATTGTTCTTATTTGTTATTGTACTTTTCACATATCGAATCAACTTAGCTGTATAACCTATTAGATAACTTTTAGTTATCAAATATTTGAAAAATATAATTGGTACTCATCAAATGCCCCCTCTATATTGCGTTGAGTGAAAAAGTCATGGCCTGCGAGTAATAGAATTTGCCATTGAATCGCTGATTCACTTACTCGAATGGATTCGACTTTTAGACGACTAAAATGTCATAAGGATATGGAATGAGTTTAAAGAAGGTACATAAGCACTCTTGGGTTTCCTTGGCTGTCTGTTGGGTGATATGGGTTGTGATTGCCTACGACCGCGAGTTGATCTTCCGTGCAGCCAATTCAATCTGTGAAGAGTTTACGCTCACTCCAACCGAATGGGGTTATACCATTGCCGCAATTACTTTAGCGCTGGCTTTGCTCGGTATTCCGATTAACGCATTCAGCGATAAACATGCCTCAGGCTGGAAAAGAGCGCTATTCCAATGGCCTTTAATTGTCGGTTTTACTTTCATCTCATTACTTTCAGGCATTACCTCACTCAGTAATTCTTTTTATAAGTTTGCTTCATTGCGTATCTTGGTTTCTTTAGGTTGTGGTGTTGCTGAACCTGTTGGGGTAAGTAACACAGCCGAATGGTGGCCAAAAGAACACCGCGGCTTCGCGATTGGTGCGCATCATGCCGGTTATCCTGTAGGTGCAATGCTCAGTGGTGTAGTGACAGCAGCGATCATCTATTACTTTGGTCCTGAAAATTGGCGCTATGCATTTTTTCTAGGCATTATGCTCGCTGTTCCAGCGTTGACCTTTTGGGTCTGGTATTCAACCAAACAACGTTATGCAGAATTTCATCAATCTTGCTTAGACAATGGCTTCACTCCACCAATGGAGTTGGAACAAGAAAAGCCAGCAATCGCAGCATCAACTGTGAAACAAAGCCCTTTAAAAAAGACACTGCGCTCACGTGGAATTTTGTTTACAGCAGGCAGCACCTTAATCACCCATGTGGTATATATTGGTTTTCTGACGATTTTTCCTGCTTATTTATATAATATTGTGGGTCTCGATTTAGCCAAGGCTGCAGGTTTAAGTGCTGTGTTCACTGTTACAGGTATTTTAGGCCAACTGTTTTGGCCGACGCTTTCCGATAAAATTGGTCGTCGAAAAACCTTGATTTTGTGTGGGATTTGGATGGCAATTGGGATTGCAAGCTTCTGTCTGACTCAAGGCATCGTTTCCGTAATCATTATTCAATTGGTCTTTGGATTCTCTGCCAATGCGATTTGGCCGATCTTTTATGCCACTGCTTCTGATTATGCTGATCAAGACTCAATGGGTACGGCGAACAGCATCATTACCTGTGCACTGTATGTAGGCGGTGCGATTGCGCCTATTTTGATGGGCTATTTATTGACTGAATTTGGTGGATGGCACAGTGCAACCGGTTACACTTGGTGTTTCTTACTGATGTCGGCTTGTGCAATGGTAGGCGTCGCACTACAAATTATTTTAAGTTTGATTGTCCGTAACGAAGAAAAACAACAGCGTTTGCTCGGTAATTAATACGGATTCATAAAGCGTCACTATTACGCCATTAAAATAACATAAAGACTCAATACGCCTTATACACACAAGACCCAGTCAAACTCAATTTGGCTGGGTCTTTTTTATGCTTATCTATGATATGTTGAATATATCAACACACCATCAGATTTACATATTTAAATATATAAATGTATAATGATTTTTTTTGAATTGTTTTTTAAACATGTCTGATCTTTTTTCTCCTGTACAGTTGGGTAACCTTCAACTGAAAAATCGTATTGTTCTCCCGCCTTTAACCCGTTGCCGTAGCAGTCAACCCGGCAATGTACCGAATGATTTAATGTGTGAATACTATACGCAACGTACTTCAGCCGGCTTTATGGTGACTGAAGGCACGCAAATTGAGCCACGTGGTCAGGGTTATGCATGGACACCGGGTATTCACAGCGCCGAGCAAATCGAAGGCTGGAAAAAAATCACCACATCTGTTCATGCCAATAATGGCATCATTTTCTGTCAACTATGGCATGTGGGTCGCGTTTCTCATGTGACTTTACAGCCAAATCAACAGGCACCGATTGCCCCTTCAGCCATTCCTGCCACCAGTGTGAATGTGTTTATTGAAACAGGTCCACAGCAAGGTGAGTTGACCAAACCGAGTATGCCGCGTGCTTTAAGCATTGAAGAAATTCAGGAAGTCGTTCAGTTATATAAAAAAGCAGCTGAAAACGCTAAAACAGCCGGCTTTGATGGGGTAGAACTACACTGTGCCAATGGCTACTTGGTCAATCAATTTATCTCAGCCCATAGTAATCAGCGTGATGACATCTATGGTGGCTCACTTGAAAATCGTCTCAGATTTTTAAAAGAAATCGTGATGGCTGTAAGTGAGGTTTTTGGTTCAGAACGTGTAGGTGTACGCTTTGCTCCATTATTTAGTTCAACCGATGAAGAACGTGTGTATTTGGGGTTGGTAGAAGAAGACCCACATCATACCTATATTGAAGCCTGTAAATTGTTGAACAGTTTAAATATTGGTTATCTATCGATTGCTGAAGCGGATTGGGACAATGCCCCTGATTTGCCTGAGCTTCCGTCAAGAACTTAGACAAGTCTTTACTGCGCCGATTATTTATTCAGGAAAATACACCTTAGAAAAAGCGCAATATATGCTCGATCAAGGTTGGGGGGATTTATTTGGATTCGGACGTGCATTTATTGCCAATCCAGATTTACCTGCACGACTGCAGCATCAATGGCCGTTAAACGAACTTGATCCAACTTCAATGTATGGTGGTACGGAAAAAGGGTATACTTCTTATCCTTATTATCGTTAATATTCGCTATGACACATGAGTATATCCACGGAAGAGTTTCTAAAAGTGATTTCCAACCCCACGCGAAAACTAGTGTTGGAGTGGCTTAAAAATCCAAGTGAATCTTTTCAGGACTATACGCAGTTGTACCCGTATGAACAATACGGGGTTTGTGCCAGCTTAATTCAACAGAAATTAGGGTTATCACAACCAGCAACCTCTTTGAGCATTAAGTTTTTGCAGGATAGTCAGCTCTTATTGGCCACTAAGGTGGGTAAATGGACCTATTATCGGAGAAATGAAGATTTAATCGATCTTGCACTGCAAAACTTATACTCAGAATTAAAGGCTGAACAATAGTTCAGCCTTTTTGATTTTCAATGTAACTTTTAACTCTCAATAATCCCGCTGACCCCATTGACAATCATATCAATCGCAATGGTACCAATCAGTAATGCGGCTACACGACCCACGATGTCGACGTATAAATCAATGTAATTGGAATGCTTGTGTTGCAAGTTATCATGCAAATATTTCATGAGCATCAATAAAGTACAGCTTAAAAACAGGGTAATGAAAATCACCAACATGGTTTGCATCAAATTGAGTTTAATCCCTGTCATCACTGCAGCAGAAACGGTTCCAGGTCCGATCATAAAGGGCATCGCAATGGTACCTGCCAAATGACTCGGTGCGCCTCGGGTTACCCCAATGGTATCTGCACCTTCAAACACATAACGATAACCAATCACGAGGAAAATAATCCCTCCAAAAATCTGGAAGGACTCAAAGCGGACATGCAGGACTTCATTAAAAAATGCTTCGCCTGTTTTGGCAAAGATAACAAACACGATAAAACTGATGAGACTGCCTTGAATCAAGGCCATATTAAACACTTTGGCATCCGAATTTCGGATGATGCCAAGCATATAGATGCTCATCAAGAAGGGATTTAACAGCGAAAAAAACAACGCGAATGCATGTAAACTTTCCGACATCACACTATATCCTTAGCATTAAAATGGGTGTTTTTTAATTTTCACGATCTGGAAAAAGCGGGCGTTTACCTGGGCTAATTCGGTTAATGTGCAAATACATCATATGACGTTCGTATTTATCCAAAATGTCATTGATGACTTGTTCTTTGCTATAACCGACCAAATCGTTGCCTTGAGAACCTTCAAATAAATAGCTTTCTAAACGGTAATAAAATAATCGGCTACTTTTACCGCGAGAACTGAACTGCGGTGCGGCATAACGAACAGGCCAAATGGCATACACAAAGTTTTCTTCTTCACCTAACACGATCTGCAAATCTAAATGATATAAATCAGCATCATCATCCAGTGGTTTTTCATTGACACTGACCTGTACGCCTTTACGATCCAATTCATCGGCAACCGCTTGCATGGCTGGTTTACAGACATCATCGAGCATGACTTTGGTTTGAGACACACTTGGATGTAACATCACACGGCTCAGTCGTTTCTTCCAATTGAAAATATCTACATTCCCTACCACAGGGGCAGCATTTAAACTGGTGCTTGCTTGTCTAAAATCTTCGAGTCGTAAAGACTTGTATAAGCCTGCCATCACAAAGAAAATAACGAAACTGAAGGGTAAACCCATAATAATCGTGGTGTTTTGAAGTGCTGTCACCCCATTTGCCATGAGCATAGCCAAGGTTAATAAACCAATGGCAATCGCCCAGAAGACACTGAGCCATCGCGGTGAATCTTCATCGATACTGCTGAATTTGGTGGTAAAGTTTCCGAGCACCAATGCACCCGAATCGGCGGAAGTGACATAGAACAAGAGACCGGTAATGGTGGCGACACCTGCTACAAAACTGAAGCCTGGATATTGTGCCAACAAGTCATAAAAACCATGCGCAGGGTTTTGTAGCACGGTTTCCGCCAATTGGGTATTGCCGTCAAAAATAACGCTGTATAAAGCACTGTTACCAAAAATCGAGAGCCAAGTCAGGGTAAAGAGCAAGGGAATAATCAGTGTACCCGCCACAAACTCACGGATGGTACGCCCACGTGAAATACGCGCGAGAAATAATCCCACAAAAGGTGACCATGCAATCCACCATGCCCAGAAGAACAATGTCCAACTGTTCATCCATTCTTTAGGTTGTTCAAATGGAAAACTGGTTAAAGAAAGCTTTGGAAATTGGCTAATATAATCACCAAAGTTTTGGATTAAAGCAGCCAATAAAAATTCGGTATTTCCCACCAATAAGATAAAGAGCAATAAGGCAATCGAGACATAAATATTAATTTCAGAGAGCACTCGAATGCCTTTATTGACACCGGCAGTCACTGAAATAATGGTGATGACCACTGCAACAGCAATTAATCCAGATTGAATCCATAAGTTTTCAGGTAAATCGAAGAGTACATGCAAACCATAATTTAGTTGCACCACCCCAATACCACACGTGGTCGCGATCCCGAAAATCGTCCCCAAAACAGCGGCTGTATCGACCGTATGACCAATCGGACCTTCAATTTTCTTACCAAAAATAGGGTACAGGGCTGAACGAATGGTCAATGGGAGATTATAACGATAACTAAAATAACCCAAGGCAACGCCCACTAAAGCGTACATACTCCAACCGGTTAAGCCATAATGGAACAAGGTCCAAACCATCGATTGTCGTGCAGCTTCAAAAGTTTCTGCTTGACCGACTGGGGGCGTCATATAGTGCGAAAGCGGCTCAGCCACTGAGAAGAACATCAGATCAATCCCGATGCCGGCAGAGAACAACATGGCTGACCAACTGAGTAGGCTAAATTCGGGTTTTGAATGTTTTGGCCCTAATTTAATTTCGCCGTATCGTGAACAGGCAATAAACACAATAAAGACAAAATAAACTGTTGCAGCAAGTAAGTAATACCAACTAAATGTTCGAGTGACCCAATTGAGAATATTGACGATCACTTGATTCGCTTGCTCGTTAAATAAAATCGTGACGATTGAAAAAAGTAGAATCAGTGTGGCTGAAAAATAAAACACCACATGATTCAGTCGCGTTGAATCAGAATCCTTTGTCTTATACATACCTGTAACCATTCTCAAAAGAAATGATCTACAGCGAAGTGTGTTTTATTGAATCCATCTTTGATTGATGAGTATTACAAACCTTTTCAAATCCCCAACAAACTGCGCTGTACATCAATAATGTTATCCGACTATAATTTTTATTAATTGAACGTTCAATTAAAATAACGTTTTTTAATGTTAACTTTAATTTACATCGATCTTAAACCGAGATCACGATGTTTTTTTAACCAGGTGTCTTTATGCCTAAAATTGGTATGCAACCGATTCGCCGTCAACAACTGATTGAAGCAACACTCAATTCAATCAATGAATTGGGCTTTGCTGAAACATCAATTCAGCAGATTGCCCAGCGGGCAGGTGTTTCCACTGGCATTATTAGCCATTATTTCAAAGGTAAAAATGGTTTGATTGAGGCCACGATGCGCTATTTGCTGCAACAGCTTGGCGAGAGTGTGAAGTTGAAAAAAGCACAAAGTGGCCCGACACCTGAACAGCGTCTTATGGCCATTGTGCATGCCAATTTTATGGCCCCTCAGACCGATCATGCAGCGATGAAGGTCTGGTTGGCTTTTTGGGCCAATAGTCTGCATCAACCTGAATTACACCGTTTACAGCAGGTCAACCACCACCGTTTGCATTCAAATCTGAAATACGAATTTTTAAAAATTTTAGATCAGGCTGAGGCTGAAAAAGCAGCACAAGGCTTAGCTGCATTGATTGATGGATTTTGGCTACGTGGGGCATTGATGAAAGAAGACATCAATGTCTCGATCGCGATTGAAATCTGTCAACACTATATCCAAACCCAGCTGAGATCATGGACGCACAACAAGGAACAACTCTGATGAATACTGAAATACTTAAACCTTATATCCATGGACAATATACCGATGCGATTGGTCAATCGACGTTTCAAAGCGTGAATCCAGCGACAGGTGAAGTGTTAGCCACCTTACAAGCATGTTCTGAAAAAGATATTCAACGTGCAGTCGCTTCCGCACAAAAAGGTCAAAAAATTTGGGCTGCCATGACAGCGATGCAACGTTCGAGAGTGTTATTTAAAGCTGTGGCACTTTTACGAGAGCGTAATGATGAGTTGGCACGACTTGAATCCTTAGACAGTGGTAAGGCTTTTTCTGAAACCTCAACCGTTGATATTGCGACGGGTGCCGATGTCTTAGAGTATTACGCGGGGATCTTACCGGCACTCGAAGGTCAGCAAATTCCGCTTCGTGAGAGTTCATTTGCTTATACCCGCCGTGAACCTTTGGGGGTGGTCGCAGGCATTGGTGCTTGGAACTATCCAATCCAAATTGCTTTATGGAAATCGGCACCTGCTTTGGCGGCTGGAAATGCCATGATTTTTAAAGCCAGTGAAATTACCCCACTCACGGCGCTTAAACTCGCGGAAATTTATACTGAAGCTGGACTTCCAGACGGTGTATTTAACGTGGTCACAGGCGGTGGCGACGTGGGACAGTACCTCACCACACATCCTGCCATTGCCAAAGTTTCATTCACAGGGGGCATTACGACCGGTAAGAAAGTCATGGCGCAAGCGGCTGAGTCTTCCTTAAAAGAAATTACCATGGAGTTGGGTGGAAAATCTCCTTTGATTATTTGCCCAGATGCAGATTTAGATTTGGCCGCAGATATTGCCATGATGGCGAATTTCTATAGTTCAGGCCAAGTCTGTACCAACGGGACGCGAGTCTTTATTCCACAGCATTTAAAAGCAGCGTTTGAGGCCAAAATATTAGAACGTATGCCTTATATTCGTATGGGAGATCCTTTAGATCCAAACACCAATTTCGGCCCTTTATCTAGCTTTCCGCATATGGAAAAAGTCTTACGTTATATCGAGCTGGGTAAAAAAGAAGGTGCCCGTGTATTGGCAGGAGGCGGGCGTGCTGAACAAGCGGCGTTGTCTCAGGGTGCTTATGTACAACCTACGGTATTTACCGATTGTCATGACAATATGGCCATTGTGCGTGATGAAATTTTCGGTCCTGTGATGAGCATTTTGTCCTACGAACATGAGCAAGAAGTCATTGAGCGTGCCAATAATACCGTCTATGGATTGGCAGCAGGCGTGGTCAGCGCCAATATCAGCACGGCGCACCGCATTATTCATCAAATTGAAGCCGGAATTTGCTGGATCAATACTTGGGGTGAATCGCCAGCAGAAATGCCTGTCGGTGGATATAAACATTCAGGCGTCGGTCGTGAAAATGGTTTAGTAACCTTGCAACATTATACCCAACTGAAATCTGTCCAAGTGGAGTTGAATGCATTTCAATCCGTATTTAGCGCTTAAAGGAGATGAGTATGCAGTATGACTACATTATTATTGGCGCAGGATCTGCAGGCAATGTTTTGGCTGCACGTTTAACTGAAGATCCTGAGGTCAAGGTACTGTTGTTGGAGGCTGGGGGGCCTGATTATCGTTTAGATTTTAGAACTCAGATGCCTGCGGCTTTGGCTTATCCTTTACAAGGCCGACGCTATAACTGGGCGTATTTAACCGACCCTGAACCCCATATGAATAATCGTCGTATGGAATGCGGTCGGGGTAAGGGCTTGGGTGGCTCTTCGTTGATTAATGGGATGTGCTACATCCGTGGTAATGCCATGGATTTAGAGCAATGGGCAAGCTTTAAAGGTTTAGAGCATTGGTCATACGCAGACTGTCTCCCTTATTATAAAAAAGCAGAAAGTCGTGATATTGGGGAAAATGATTACCATGGTGACAGTGGACCAGTGTCTGTCGCTACCCCCAAAACGGGCAATAATGAATTATTTCATGCCATGGTTGAAGCGGGCGTACAAGCCGGTTATCCACGTACCGATGATTTAAATGGCTACCAACAAGAAGGCTTTGGCCCGATGGATCGAACGGTGACACCTCAGGGTCGTCGTTCAAGTACGGCGCGTGGATACTTAGATATGGCCAAAGGTCGTCCTAATCTCACGATTGTGACGCATGCCACCACCAACCGCATTTTGTTTAAAGGGAAACAGGCCATTGGTGTTGAGTATATTAAAGGAATGAATCAGCAACAGCCCATTCAGGTGTATGCAGACAGGGAAGTGTTACTTTGTGCAGGGGCGATTGCATCACCACAAATTTTACAACGTTCTGGGGTAGGGGCGCAGACGCTTTTAAAAGCATTGGATATTCCAGTTGTCCATGATTTGCCGGGTGTTGGTGAAAATCTACAAGATCATTTGGAAATGTATCTCCAGTACCAATGCAAAAAACCGGTCAGTTTATATCCTGCACTGAAATGGTATAACCAACCTATGATTGGCGCTGAATGGTTATTTTTGGGTCAGGGGATTGGAGCAAGCAACCAATTTGAAGCAGGTGGATTTATCCGTTCTTCAGATGAGTTTGATTGGCCCAATATTCAGTATCATTTTTTACCGATTGCGATTAATTACAATGGTACCAATGCCATTCATGAACATGGTTTTCAAGCCCATGTCGGTTCTATGCGTTCACCTTCTCGTGGTCGGATTCGATTAAAATCAAAAGATCCATTTGAACATCCAAGTATCTTATTTAACTATATGAGCACGGAGCAGGATTGGCGTGAATTTAGAGATGCGATTCGAATTACCCGTGAAATTATGCATCAACCTGCTTTAGATCCATATCGGGGGGAAGAAATTAGTCCGGGTAAACATCTTCAAACCGATGCTGAAATCGACGAATTTGTTCGAAATCATGCTGAAACGGCTTACCATCCCTCATGTAGCTGTAAAATGGGTGAAGATGACATGGCGGTGGTCGATGGTTATGGACGCGTGCATGGACTTCAACAGTTACGCCTGATTGATGCTTCGATTATGCCACTGATTATCACGGGGAACTTAAATGCAACCACGATTATGATGGCGGAAAAATTGGCAGACCATATCCGGGATAAAGCGCCATTGCCTCAATCTACAGCACCTTACTATAAGGCGATTGCATGAAGCCCATGAAACCTGATCTTAAAATGTAAATAGCGGTGCATTAAAAAGATCATGTTGTGACACGAGACATACGATACAGGCATGATGTCGTATGTCTCACTTGATCGATACCTGATCAATCAGAGTGTAGGATTGACATGACAATGATAAAACCACCTAAAATCTCACCATGACAATGTCATGTTATGATTTTAATGACTGAACACGCATAAATCGTCATGATAGGTCATGCTCAACTGAATTTGCCACATTACTCTTATAAATAAAAAATAGCGCAATCGCCAATAAGATCAAAGCTGCAATTCTAGAGGGATCGAGTTCAATGATGGCGTTATCAAACCAACCAAAATGATCAATCAATAAACTCATCAGTAATTGTCCACTAATGACTGCGACTGTGGTCGCAGCAGCACCTAATCTAGGCATCGCAAATACGATGGTGAGCATATAAGCAACACCGAAGAACGCACCGATCAATTGCCAGCGTGGGGCAGTAAATAAATTCAGCTCGTATTGTGGTTCAAAAAAGAATGCAATCAGCAGGCTGACCATCGCCCCTAAGGTAAATGTGAGCCATGAACTTTCTAAGACCCCTACGGTAGAGCCCAAACGACCATTAATCGAAGATTGTGCGCATAAAACCGCACCGCTTAAAATGACCAGCAATAACATTATATAAAGCATGTTTTAGTCTTCCTTATTGAATCAGCCACAACGCAGCCAGAATGGCGATGAGTGCCCCAATACGATATTTATCGATTTTTCGTTTTTGGCTACCGAGTAATCCCCAGTGATCAATGATTAAACTGGTTGCTACTTGTCCCAATAAAATACCGACCATGGTAAGACCTACACCAATATGGGGTGTCGCGACCGTTAAACACACCACATAAATCGGGCCGAGTATGCCCCCTGTGAGTTGCCAACGCGGTTGTTGAAACATGAGGGATAATTTGGGACGACAAAAAATAAGCCCAAAAGTTAAAAGAAGGGAACCTAAAGCAAAAATTCCCAAGGTTGCCCAAATATGACCAATTTTTTCACCGAGAGGGCCAAGTAAACCCGCTTCAATAGATAAGCCCATTCCAGCCAGAACCACGAATGGGAAAATCCATAACTGCTTCATGATGTGATCCGATAAAAAAAGAGCACGAATTATAATTGTTTCTTTAAAAGCGATAATGCGTCATTTTTTCAAAACATAGTTGCTATAATCACAACAATAATCGTTTTTTAGGGGAAGCTGAGCATGCAGCTCAATGCATTACGATATTTTGTCATGGTGGCAACCACCGGCAGTTTCTCCGCAACAGCGAAACATTATCAGGTGCCGTCTTCCTCGGTATCTCGATTTATTTCGCAGCTTGAAAAAGAATTGGGACAACAGCTTTTTTATCGTAATACTCGTTCGGTACGCTTAACTGAAATGGGTGAAAAGTATTGTGTCCAAATCAAAGATGTCTTGGATACACTTGATCTAGCCAATGAAGAAATCGCAGGAAAAAATGCCAGTCTTCGCGGTGTGATTAAAATCAATACTGCCGTTGCCTTAGGCAGATCGCATCTTTCTCGCATCATCTATAAATTGCAGGAAGTTTATCCGGACATCTCTGTGGAGCTGATGTTAACGGATCGATTTATTGATTTGGTACAAGAAGGCGTGGATATTGCGATTCGGATTGGTCAACTACAAGATTCCGCCTTGATTGCACGAAAGATTTGCGAGCAACGTTATGTCTTATGTGCAAGTTCTGCTTATTTAGAAAAACAGGGTGTTCCTCAACATCCTCAAGAGATCGAACATCATGCATGTTTGGTTTATAAAGGGGGGGCGGGCAGTCAACTGTGGTATTTCCGCCAAACACTGGATGATAAGCCCATCATTATTGAGCCTCAAGGATCATTAAAAAGTAATAATGTTGAAGTCCTGGTCAATGCAGCCTTAGAAGGAAGAGGGTTGGTGTTATTTCCTACATGGATTTTCGAGCACAGCTATTTTAAAAATGCTGAGCTGATTCCTGTGTTGTCGAATTGGATCAGTAGTGTGGATACTCACTCGGTGGGAATTCATGTGGTGTCACCAGAAAATCGGATTCGCTCCCAAAAAGTCAGAACGGTGATTGATTTTATTTTAAATGAAATTGGTGATCCGCCGTATTGGGATAAATGGATTTAATTTTTATTCCTTCAACGATCATTGCTGTAGCTTTCAAGCTGAAGATTACAGCATCATGATCAAAAGCGTTTAAATCATTCAATCTCAATGTATCAGATTGAAAAATAATAAAAAACAAAGTCAACAAATAAGTAGTAAACGGTATTCGCCATGATTCTCAACGGGTGCTCGATGCACACAAGGTAAAACCTTTTGTTCCGGATGATCGACGGCCAACTTCCATATATGACCTTGCCCTAAATTAATCGGTTGAGCATGTGCTAAGGCTTGATAGTGCAGATCAAAATAATATTCGCTTAAAAAATTTTCAAAACCAGATTCTGGCCCATCATACAATGCCTGAAGTTGCTGTCGAATTTCAGGGATGAGAATTTTTTGTTGTACCTGATCATTGGCAATCAAGTCACTGGCTGCCCCATGATACGTACATAGAAAGGTATCTGTCGCAACAGGTGAACGATCTACATGAAAGGAATAGACATCTGTAGAAATAAAACCCAGTTCATCATCGCGTTCATAGCATTTTAATAAGTTTAAAACAGGTGAGGCACCATGATCTGTGAGTCGCTGTAGATCGTGCAAAATAATACTTCTGGCCTGTTGTCCTGCAACAGAAAGATCAAGCTGGATTAAATCCTCGATCGACACTTCAGTGATGTTGTCTTGCAGTTGCAGCTTGCTCACAATCTCGTTAAAGTCTCCCTGCAATTGTCTTTTCCAACATAAAGCATTGACTTGATCGTGGAATTTGGTAGAAAGCAGTTGATCAAAACTGCTCACAAGCTCAATATGAGGGCAACTTAAATAGATAGGATTCATAATAAAAACAAGAAAAATGACTCGGGAATCATACAAGGCTCTTTAGAAAAGAGAAAATATAAATTATAAAGTTTTAAGTAGTGTCATCATGAATGTTTGGATGAGTATCGAATCGATCCATCCTTTAATGTATGAATGTTCAAATCATTCATAGCATTGAATTGATACGCCCGCTTTTTAAAAATACGACCAGGTTCATCTTTCATGTGACGCCTGACATCATCATGACTTAAGGGATGATTTATATCATGTTTAACCATGTCCAGTTCATAGGCATATTTATGATCTTATTAGGATTAGCTGCCTGTACACCAAAGAAAGTGGATGAAGAACCTTTAACACCTGAGCGATTGGCTGCCCTTGAAAAGAGAGAAGCTGAGTTTATGCAAAAAAGGGAAGCCTATATCAAACAACATGGGCACCCTAAATTTGATCCCCGAAGATTTACTTCAAATATGACACCTATGCTGAAAGCACCCGAAAATCAAACTAAAACAAATCAATAAATTAAAACTACTGACAATAGAGGGCATAGAGTGTTTGCATCAAGGTAAGCACTTTAGTATCCGTTAATTGATAAAAGATTTGTTTACCTTCACGCCGTGTACTCACCATGTCATGTTTTCGTAGCACGGTCAGTTGTTGTGACAGCGTCGGTTGATGAATGTCAGTACAATCCTCAATTTGTTGCACATTAAGTTCACCATCTACCAAAACACATAAAATTTTTAAGCGATCTGGATTCGATAGCACTTTTAAGCAAGCTGTCACCAGATCGACTTGGGAAAAATCAATTTTTGCATGAGTCATGGCAGCGTTCATTTAAAAACCTGAGGTTATAGTGTTGAATCTATGAAGTTAAATCAAGCATAACATAATACAGCTTGAATAATATATTTTTTTATATAATATAAAAATAAATATTAATTTAGGAAAATATGCCCATGCATGATTTTCTCCGTGCTTTTCTTGGTGGTACGTTTTTAGGGATAGCTGTGGTTAGCTATTTGTATGTCAATGGTCGAATTGCAGGCATCAGTGGTTTAATTGCACAGGTATTGAATCCAAAGACGATCTTTAAGACACCTGCCATTTGGTTTTTGGCAGGCCTGATTATAACGCCATTTATTTATCGAATCGGGGCT
Organism: Acinetobacter lanii; assembly: GCF_011578285.1. Taxonomy (NCBI): domain Bacteria; kingdom Pseudomonadati; phylum Pseudomonadota; class Gammaproteobacteria; order Moraxellales; family Moraxellaceae; genus Acinetobacter; species Acinetobacter lanii. The sequence continues at coordinate 1,711,617 of NZ_CP049916.1, forward strand.
AGCCCAGCTATAGAACTGAATGCGAGTCCTTTAATGATGATCATTGCCGGAATTTTAGTGGGTTTTGGTACACGTTTAGGCTCAGGTTGTACCAGTGGGCATGGCATTTGCGGTATGAGCCGCCTTTCAAAACGCTCCATCATTGCGACAATGACTTTTATGTTTGCGGGCTTTGTCATGGTGTATTTAATTCGTCATGTCGTAGGAGCATTTTAAGTGAAAAATCTATCTGCTTTATTGTTTGGTGCCTTGTTTTCAATCGGCTTAATGTTTTCCGGCATGTCGAATCCAAAAAAAGTACTCGATTTTCTTGATCTTTTTGGACAATGGGATGCAAGTCTTGCTTTTGTGATGATGGGCGCAATTGCGGTTGCATTCATTCCATTTCAGAAAGCCGTTCGGCAAGTAAAACCTCAGACACTTTTCCATGAGAGCATCGATTTGCCTAAAAACAACCCAATTGATCGAAAATTAATTTTAGGGGCGTTGATCTTTGGTGCTGGCTGGGGAATCGCAGGGATCTGTCCTGCACCGAGTTTTACACTGATCGGCTTAGGGCATTACCAAGCCTTATATTTTGTGCTTTCTATGTTGCTCGGCGTATATATCCATCAAAAATGGAGTGAGAGATCAAAATGATTAAGCGAAAACACAGCCTGATGTCTATCCAACATTTTTTCGATGAAAACACCCATACATTAAAGACATCGACTCTGCATGCGGATCATCTTTCTGCTGCACACTATCTGAAAACGCAGCTGGGCGGTAAAGTGGCGATGAGTCATAAGATTGTTGACGTTCAGGACACTTTTAGCAAAATTTATAATTTAGATATCAAAGCGTTTAACACGTCTCAACCTTTTGATTATCTATTTGATGATGAAGAAGTTTTCTACATTGGTCAGTTGAAGGCATATAACATTCCAACCCCAGGACATACGCCTGCTTGTCTAAGTTACGTGGTAGATGATGCAGTATTTGTGGGAGACACATTATTTATGCCGGATTATGGTACGGCACGCTGTGATTTTCCTAAAGGGAGTGCTGAAGATTTATATGAATCAATCCAACGGATCTATCAACTCCCTGAGGATACTCGCGTATTCTTATGCCACGACTATTTACCTGAGTCTCGACATGAATATCAATGTGCAAGCTCAGTGGGGCTACAAAAGAAACTCAATATTCATATTCATCAAGGCATCACGCAAAAAGCGTTTGTTATGATGCGTCAAGCACGTGATGCGACGCTATCTATGCCAAAACTCATGCTGCCTGCGATTCAAATCAATATGCATGCAGGCAAGTTACCTCAAGTTGAGGAGAATGGAATGGCGTATTTAAAAATACCGCTGAATTGGTTTTAATGCGTTGAACATCATTCATTTGATGATGCTCAACAAGATTTCTTAAATAGTGCTTAAATATTGCTTAACATGATCGAAAATAGAGGTTTGGCGCAACGTCTATTCAGCAAATGAGCAAATTACGCGTATTTCATACATTCAGTTTAAATGTGCTTTAACTTGTTGAAATTCACAGCATTTAACGCTGACCAAGATTGAAAATAGACTGTACCATCCCAAAATCGATTTTTAGGTTTTTAAGAGTGTAATCTACAGTTAATTCTACTGAAACCGTATGAAACATCAACATCGCTATAAAGAGTCTATACATTGAAGACTGATGGTGGCGCAAATTTTTAGCAAATCTTGGCTGAATCAAGCCCTTCTTTAAAATCATATTGATATAGATAAAAGGTACATACAATGAAAGCCGTGATCGTCAAAAAACCGGGTGGTTTTGATCAGTTAAACGTCGTTGAAAAAGCAGAATTGAATGCACCTCAAGCAGGTGAGATTCAAGTCGACATTCATGCCAACTCACTTAATTTCCATGATTTATTGGTGGCAAGAGGTGATTTTCCATCTGAAAATGGACGTGTCATTCTTTCTGATGGTGCAGGTGTGGTCACCGCCGTCGGTGAGGGTGTAACTGAATTTGCAGTCGGTGACCATGTGGTGTCATGTTTCTTCCCGACATGGCAAGATGGGCCTGCAACGCTATCTGACTTTGCAACTGTCCCTGGAGACGGCATTGATGGTTATGCGGTAGAAAGCGTCAATGCACCTGCAACGGCGTTTACCCATGCCCCTAAACACTACAACCATGAAGAAGCAGCCACATTAACAACCGCAGGTTTAACCGCATGGCGTGCTTTAGTGGTCGATGGTCATGTGAAAGCAGGGCAAACGGTACTGGTATTAGGTACAGGTGGTGTGTCAATTTTTGCTTTGCAAATGGCAAAGTCTATGGGGGCACGTGTCATCGCGACAACATCTTCAGAGTCTAAAAAAGCAAAACTTCTTGCACTAGGTGCAGATCAGGTCATTAACTACCGTGAAGACGCCCATTGGGGAGATAAAGTCCTTGAACTGACTCAAGGTCAGGGTGTAGATCTTGTGGTAGAAGTGGGTGGTCCTGCAACCTTAGCTCAATCGATTCGCGCAGCCAAAGTAGGTGGTCATATTGCCTTGATCGGTGTCTTAACAGGCTATGCCGGTGAAATTCCAACGGCAGAATTAATGGCTAAACAATTGTCACTGAAAGGCTTGATCGTGGGGAGTCGAACCCATCAAAAAGACATGATTCAGGCCCTTGAAACTTATGATTGGAAACCTGTGATTGATTCAGTATTCTCACAAGATCAAATCGCAGAAGCATTTCGCCATCAAGAATCCGGTCAGCACTTTGGTAAGATTTGTATTCGTCATAAACAAAGCTGATCTGATTGAAGTATAAAAGCCGAAGTTGACTTCGGCTTTTTTTTAAATTTTTTTAGTGCAAAATTTTGTGGGATTAGATAAGTTAGCAAAAGGATGGTGGAAAAATCAGATGAAATACGACACCATCAGGCGTATTTTCTACACCGACTTCTCCTTGATGCAACTGCATAATAGATTTCACAATGGCGAGTCCCAAACCACCGCTTTTTCCAGAGGCATGACGACTGGTCTCAATTTGGTAAAAGCGATCAAATAAATGAGGCAAATGAACCTCTTCAATCCTGACCTGAGGTGTTAACACTGAGATCATTAGCTTAGATAGTTGTGCTTTCACCTGAATTCTAATGTCACTGTTTTCATGGCCATAATCAATTGCATTGCTGATTAAATTCGCCACAGCCCGTTCAACCAAAATCGGGTGACCTTGAAGACTGAATCTTTGTTCAAGTCCATGCTCAAGATCAAGTTTAAAACCCATCTGTTTTTCTTCTGCCAAGAAACTAAAATACTCGATTAACTCATCCAACATTGGCTTAAGCTGTATGTATTGTTGATCCTGTACATATTCGCCATGCTCAAGATGTGCAATCAGCAGCATACTCTCAATCATCTGATTTAAACGTTCGTATTCCTCTAAATGCGAATACAGCAGATTTTCTAAATCTTGCTGTGTTCGAAAATGGGACAATACAATTTGCGTCTGTCCGACTAAGTTATTCAGCGGTGTGCGTAATTCATGTGCAATATCCGCTGAAAAACGCGCCATCTGTTGATAGCTGCTGTCTATGCGAGTCAGCATGGTATTCATCGCATAGGTGAGTTCATTAACTTCTTTACTCACAGACTGAATATCAAAACGTGAGCTGTGTTGATTTAAGTCAATTTGAGTGGAAGCATCAATCAATTGACGTATGGATCTTAAGAGATAATGTCCTGCAAGCCATGCTGTTAGCGTAGATAACAGCACACCGAATATACTGTACCCAATTAATTTTTGACGATATTGGGTCAGGGTCTGCTGACCTTCAAGCAATTGCTTGCCGGCAATGAGTTGATAGCGTTGACCCTGTATATTGAGTTGTTTCGATGCTAAGCGAGTTGAGGGTTGATCTGTTTGATTATTTTGAAATTTGAGTTCAGGTTGAAAGCTTAACTTCGGCATCTGAATATTCAAGGGATTGATCTCGATGATCACTTGGTCATTTCGACGCAATATCAGCAGATTGTCTTGCTGTCCCAACATATTTTCATACAGTCTAGGATGCTGAATCAGCAGTTCTAAACTGTCGCTGTCTTTTAGAAAAACTTCAATTCGTTCAATACGCGCAGTCAATGCCTGATCTTGCTGCGTTTGAATCATAGTTTGCATATTTCGGTCTGAAAGCAACCCAATGCCGATGAACACCACGCAAGAAATCATGCCGAAGGTCAGTGCCAATAAATGACTGAGTCGAAGACGAATACGGCGTTTCATGCTTGTTCATCGAGTTTATAACCCAAACCGCGAACGGTATGGATAAGTTTAGGGGCAAAATGATCATCGACCTTACTGCGTAAGCGGCGGATGGCAACATCAACCACATTGGTATCAGTATTGAAATTAATATTCCAGACTTTGGAGGCAATTTGACTGCGTGTCAGCACTTGCCCTGAGTGTTCCATCAACAGTTGCAATAAGAAAAATTCTTTTTGGCTTAAATCCAATTTTTGATCATCACGCCAAACTTCATGTTTCAAACGATCCAGTTTAAGATTGGCCATTTGATAACTATCTTGTTCGATACGTGGGCTACGTCTTAATAAACTTTTAATGCGCGCCAAGAGCTCAATATAAGAAAATGGTTTCACCAAATAATCGTCTGCACCCAGTTCTAAACCTTTCACCCGATCCAGCACATGATCTTTTGCTGTGAGCATCAGTACAGGAACTTGGCTCATGGTTCTTAAGGTTTGTAATATTTGCCACCCACCAAATGCTGGCAACATCACATCGAGTAATACCAAATCATAATCAGCTTGCTGTAAGCGTGTTAAAGCACCCAAACCATCATGACAGATAGAGGTCTGATAACCCGATTCTTGTAAACCCTTTGCCAAATATTGGCTAATCTTGACTTCGTCTTCAATAATTAAAATATGCATCTCAGTAGTTTACTGCCTTTTTAAACGACTTAGATGACAAATCCGTAATCTAATTGTCATGCACACAGATCCTTTTTCTTCTTAAGATAGCGCAACACTTAATCACCACATGTTGATGGTTTAAAAATGCACTTTATAAAAAAATCGATGCTCTTGATGATCACCACAACCTGTTGCAGCGCCGTATCTCATGCAGCGTTGAATCAACACTATGTGATGTCCTTAACACTCGCCAATCAACTCAATCAACAAGTGATGCAGCAATGTACACAAGATGCCAAACCTGCTGCGGTGGTGGTGCTTGATCAAGGGGGCAATGTGCTAAGCAGTCAGCGTCATGAGTCAGTGGGGATACATAATTTAATTGCAGCACAGCGCAAAGCATTTACGGCATATTCAACCAAAAGCAATAGCTTAGATTTTATGCGCAATGCCCAAAAGAACCCAGATGCTCAAAATTTAAATAGTTTGCCTGAATTATTGCTACTCGGGGGCGGCGTACCGGTGATTTATCAAGGTCAATTGTTGGGAGCTGTCGGTGTAGCAGGAGCGGGTGGTTCAGTGCAAGACCATCAATGTACTCAAAAGGGCATTGAAACCGTTTTAAAACAACTTTAAATGCAGTGATTTAATCTTTCTTCATTTTTATAGGAACTCAACGAATGAAAAAACTTTGTGTAGCAGCCGGCGGTGTTTTATTTTCAAGTCTTGTTATGGCTCAAAACCCTTTAAGTGTACATGTGCTGAACTTGGAAAATGGTTTACCTTCATCTCATGTGAAAGTCACCTTAGAAGAACAGAAAAATGGCAAATGGGTCAAAATCTCAGAAGCATCGACTAATGAACAAGGGCGTATTACTGCACTTTTCCCAGAGAATAAAAACTTCGATACAGCTATGTATAAAGTGACCTTTAAAACAGGCGATTGGTTTAAACAGCATCAGCAAAAAACATTCTTCCCAGAAGTTCCGGTGATTTTTGAAGTAGATGGTTCAGTCAAGCACTACCATATTCCGTTGCTACTTAGCCCTTATGGCTATTCAACTTATCGTGGAAATTAAAAACGTGTTGATAGACTTCTATTAAAACTTAGTTAAAAAATAAGTTGAGACATTTCAAACGTCTCAACTTATTTTTATTTTAACTTAATTCGATACATTCATCTCATATAGAAAATGATGCAGCGATCTGGTTAAAAGTATTTATTACTCAGGCAAACCATCAATAATAAAGACACGATATTTTGAACCTTTTTGACGATGTTTCATCGCATCTTGGTAAGCTGGGCTGTCATACCATGCACGCGCCGCCGCTTTATCGGGGAAGCGCAAAATAACCGCGCCTTCCATCGGATTACCTTCAAGTACTTCAAAATCGCCGTAGAATGCCAATGGTGTTAAATCATGACCAGGTCTTGCCTTCGGTGCTTTCTCTGCATATTGTGCAAGTTCATCTGGATCTGTGGTTTCTTCGCGGGTAAAGACAACATATGCAGACATAATCAATCACTCCTTAATTTAACAGTTTTAATAGGGCCTCTGCGGTTGCAGCAGATGAAGCCGGGTTTTGTCCGGTGACCAGTAGACCGTCGACTTCAACATGCACTTCCCAGTCTGATGTCTTGGAATAATGTGCACCGTGTTGTTTTAGCATATCTTCAACCAAAAAGGGCACAACTTCAGTCAAACCTACAGCTTCTTCTTCTGAATTACTAAAGCCTGTGACCGACTTACCTGTCACAAGTGCAGCACCATTCGGTGTTTTCACATGGCGTAAAATACCGGGTGCATGGCATACAGCAGCGACAGGTTTACCTGACGCAATACTGTCTTGAATAAGTTGAATGGAATGTGCGTCTTCGGCTAAATCCCAAAGCGGGCCATGCCCACCGGGATAAAACACAGCATCATAATCTGTAATTGAAATTTCACTCAGTTTATGGGTTTGTGCCAATACATGTTGTGCATGTTCATCAGATTGAAAGCGTCTGGTTGTTTCTGTCTGCGCATCTTCTGCATCACTTTTAGGATCAAGAGGCGGTTGTCCACCTTTTGGAGATGCTAAAGTGACTTCAGCACCTGCATCAATAAAGCTATAGTAGGGCGCGGTAAATTCTTCAAGCCAAAATCCTGTCTTTTCACCGGTATTGCCCAACTGATCATGCGATGTTAAAACCATTAAAATTTTCATTAATTCTCTCTTTCATCCGCTTCGAAAAGTGAGTTCAGATGATGAAACACTTCAATATACCCACCACAAGGGGGTATGAAAAGGATTCATGACGGAACACATACGTTTGAATAAAACACGTTTAAAGCTTTGAATCTGTGTCAGATTGTGTAATTCTCGTTATTTATTCTTATGTATCTGAGTGATGTGAGCATACTGTACACAGGTCTCTGAAAACTCAAATCATGATTACCAAAAGAAGAAGCAAACCATTCACTGATTGTTTTAATGTAAAGAAGCACTGTACATGCATCAATCAAATGCAAAGAGTGCTTTAAACGATGAGAGTACAAGTGTAACGCTCAATAGCTTAAGGTAAAGGCAAGTCTAGCGGATTAAACATGCTATTGGATGCGATGCCGATTAATCATCCTCACCTATAGATCAAATCATTGAGGCCAATTGTAATTCAGCTTGAGTTCACTTAATGCCGCAGGTTTTGCGAAATAAAAACCTTGGAAATAATTACAACCATGCGCTTGTAAAAACTCAGCTTGATCAATGGTTTCAATGCCCTCGGCAACCACTTCTAAGCCTAAAGTCTGCGCCATAACAATAATCGCAGCAATGATCGCGCAATCTTGTTTATTGTCGGGTAGATCCTCAATAAAACTGCGATCGAGTTTGATTTCATCCGCAGGTAAGGTGCGCAAATAACTCAGACTCGAATAGCCCGTCCCAAAGTCATCAACAGAGACTTTAATACCTAAATTACGAACTGCCTTAAGTATGTCTAATGAACGGTCAGCACCCTCAATTAACATGCCTTCAGTCACTTCAATTTTTAATAAGTCAGGAGCAAGTTGGGTCTTTTTTAAGGTTTCATTTAATTCATCTAAAAAACCAACACGTTTAAACTGTAAAGGGGATAAGTTCACTGCAACTCTAAGGTTGGAGTGATTTTCTTGATTCCACGCGACAATGTCCTGACATGCCTGTTGTAAAACCCATTGACCAATGGCAACAATCTGACCCGTTTCTTCGGCAAAAGGAATAAACTCAGCAGGAGAGATAAAACCTTTTTGCGGATGTTGCCAACGGATTAATGCTTCAACACTTTTTAATTCACCAGAGTGAGCGTCAACTAAAGGTTGGTAGACCACTTTAAATTGTTCTTGCTCTAGCGCGACCATCAGTTCGTGACGCATCAACACATAATCAACTTTTGGTGTATGAACAGCATTAATCTCATACCAATGCCATGTATTTCCACCTTGTTTTTTGGCTTCATTTACGGCATGTATTGCATAATGCAACAATTGGCTCGATTTTTCGATTTGATCACTATTATTTGCAATGCCGACGCTGGCACTGATGTGCACTTTACGACCATCAATATCGAAGGGGGCTGATAGACTTTTAATGATTTGCTCTGCAAGCATAACCACATGTTCCAAATCGTTATTATTTTTGAGTAAAATACCAAATTCATCCGCTGAAAAATGTGAAATAAGCTCTTCATCTTGAATGAGATGGCGTAAACGATCTGCAACAGCCACCAATACTTGGTCACCTAAGATGTAGCCTAAACTATGATTTAAGGGATTAAATCCATCTAACTCAATATATAGAACCACAGGTTCATACTGATTGAGCGACTTTGAGAAAGCATCCTCTAAACGTTTTTCAAAATGCAAATGATTAATCAGCCCAGTTAGACTATCGTGAGTCTGTTGACGGGCAATATATTCGCTGTCTGCAAGCTGTTGAGTAATATCTTGTTGAATGCCAATAAAATGCTTACAAATATTTTGATCATTAAATACAGGCCCTAAGATCAATTTATTCCAAAACTCTTGTCCATTTTTACGATAATTTTTGATGGTGGTCTGTATTTCAACTTGATTAGCCAAGGCTTCACGGATTTCTTCAATTGATTTTGGATCTGTATCAGGCCCTTGTAGAATGCGGCAGTTTTTTCCGAGCACTTCCTCTTTTCGATATCCGGTAATCTTTTCGAATGCAGGATTGACATATTCAATTTTAAGCTCTGAAGCATCGGTTAAGATGATTCCATGCGGGTTGGCATCCACACTTCTTTTGAGTAACCTCAGTGTATCTTCTGAATTTCTGCGTTCCGTAATATCTCGTACAATCCCAAATACACCCACGACCTGATCATTTTGCTTGATGGGTAAATAAGTCAAATCCAGCCAATAACTTTCATCTAAAGCATTACGACCTTGAATTTCTAGATGCTGGCTATTTCCTGCCATGGCTTGCTGAAAAGCTGTCTCAGTAACAGATTTAAATTCATCTGAAAGAAAACTTTGGTAATGTGTACCTATACACTCGAATGGTTTGAATTTGGTGACGGTCTCTGAGGCTAAGTTAGCATCAACAATTACACCTTCGAGATTGTGTTCAAATATTGCATCAGGATGATAGGTAAAGAAGGAACGATATTTATCATTGAGTGTGAGTCTTTGTTGCCTTTCGACATACAAATCCATACTCAGCGCAATTAAAGAAGCAGCATGACGAATGAGTTGAATATGAGTCGATGTTGGACGCTTATTCGATCGATAATAGGTACCAAAGGTTCCGTAAAGTTTACCTAAAGCATTTACAATAGGGGTAGACCAACAAGCATGGATATTTTCTTGTTTGACGTATTCACTGAAAAGTTGCCAGTTCGGATCGGTCTGTAAATTGTCACAAATCACCAGCTGTCTTTGAAATGCCGCTGCACCACACGCACCCACGTGTTGACCTATTTTAAGATCACTCAGGAGGGCTTGATAACTTGGAGAAAAATGTTTAGCACCACTGACAAGATTTAATGTCTGTTTTTCCTCAGAAAAAAGCATAATAGATACCATGGAATCAGGTATCTGGCTTTCAAGCCATTCACTAATGTTCTGAAAGATGAGTGATAAATCAGCATGTTGCCCAATTAAATCAAAAATTGACTGGGTATCTAAATAATTTGCTGATTGACTCATATGACATACCATCCTAAGGTCACGGTGAATATTTTATTGATTATGATAGCGCTCTGATCTAAAAAAAACGGAATCAAGACTTAGAACATTTATTTTCTGCAAATACAGATGGTTAATTATACTTAAATAAAACAATATTGATGCACAATTATTGTGCTAAATTTCAAAGTTTAGCTTTCGTTATGGACAACACATCCAATTATCTCTACCTGCTTTCATATCAATATCAAAGATGCAGGTAGGTCAGGGTAATTTATTATTCATCTCTCAGACTTCACTAATGCGTATACACACCAATTTATGTTCTTTCATAAACATCATTTTAACTAAAATCTAACCCTACGATTGATTTGAAACCATGTGATTAGATTGATGCGGTTCCTATATAGAGCCCCCCAAAATAAGCTTGATGAGATAAATTAAACTTATGTGTGTATTTGAATTAAAAATTTATATTTCAATAGCTTAAATAGATTCTTAAAAGAAAAATCACTTTAAAGATAAACTTTTACAATGAAGATTTCTGTTTTGCTTTCTGACGTAAAACATATAAGTATAAGCTTTCGACTTTTTCACGCGCCCATGGGGTGGTACGCAAAAATCGCAATGAAGATTTAACACTTGGGTCTATGCAAAAACATCTAATTTCAATTTTACGACTTAAGTCTTCAAACCCACCGTAGTAGTCTAATAATTCATCTAAAATGTCTGCAAGTTTTTTGCCATGTAAAGGGTCATTCGAGGTATTCATCATAGATCAACAATTTTTTGGGAGGAGACTATTATAGCCTGAGCTGATTTAAAAATTCGCATTATTCAATTTTGGATATTCGATTTTAGTCCTTGTTTAGTCATTTCACATATTCATTCTAAGACAAGTACATATATAGACACGTTGTCTGATATCCTATTTAACATAATATACATTATGCGAAGTCTTCTTGTAAGCCCAAAATAGAAATGTCCGGTTTCTCCAAAGTAAAAATGTCCGCTTTTAGAATATGCACTTTTGCAATTTTCTTAGCGGACGGTTTGATATGTTGGTGTCTATGTCGGATAAAGAACTTAAACGATTGTCGGTTTTGCAGGAAATCTGTGATCAACGCATAACTCAATCCCAGGCTGCTCAGCTACTTCATATCTCAGAACGTCAGATCAGACGCTTACTGCACAAATACAAAGCTCAAGGTCCCGCTGCATTAGCCCATGCCGGTCGTGGCCAAATCAGCAATTCCAAAATTCCTGAAGAAATCAGACTCAAGTGTCTCAATATTGTTTCTGACCAACTCCATGGTTTTGGACCCACTTTAGCGCATGAAAAGCTCACCACCGTACATGGATTCGATCTTTCAGTAGAAACCCTGCGTTCTTGGATGATTGCAGCCGATTTATGGATTCCTCGATCCAAGCGCCTGAAACGCCGGTATCAGCCTCGTTACAACCGGGATTGCTTTGGTGAACTGATCCAAATTGATGGCTCACACCATGACTGGTTTGAAGGACGCGCTGCTAAATGCTGTCTGCTGGTGTTTATCGATGATGCCACAGGTAAATTACAGCATTTACGCTTCTGTGAATCAGAATCAACCTTTGACTATATGATTTCGACACGTTTATATATCGAACAGCATGGTAAGCCATTGGCATTTTACAGTGACAAACATTCAGTTTTTAGGGTGAATCAAAGCAGCAAGAAAGACACCAAGATTACCCAGTTTGGACGTGTGCTGAGCACTCTCAATATCGATATCATCTTCGCTAACTCCCCTCAAGCCAAAGGTCGTGTAGAACGCGCCAATAGAACACTTCAAGACCGTTTGATTAAAGAAATGCGCCTGGAAGGTATTAGTTCGATTGAGCAAGCGAATGCCTGGCTGCCGTGCTTTATTAAGCAATTTAATCGTAAATTTGCCAAGATGGCCTTTAATCCCAAGGATCTGCATCGGACTGTCACTGAAACAGCCGAAGAATTAGATGATATTTTTACCTGGCGTGAACCCCGCAGGGTCACTAACAGCCTGACAATTACTTATGATAAATGCGTATATATGTTGGAAAACACAGAAGAAAATCAAAGTTTGATCGGCAAGTATCTTGAGTTCCTGGAATATCCGGATGGTACTGTAGCCATTGAATATCATGGAAGAAAAATCAGTTACAGCCTCTTCGATAAATTAAGTCAGCTCAATCAACGAGAGATCGTTGAGAATAAACGTTTGGGTTCTGTGCTGGCACATATTCAACAACAGCATGAACAACTGGAACAACAAAACAAACGCAATCGTTCTCAAAAGATGCCACGTAGACGAGCACAGAAAACAGCGATTGAACAACGAAATCTGAATCCTGTGCTTGACTTGGAAATTTCCATATAGGACATTTCTATTTGGTTATTAGGTAGGACATTTCTACTTGGGAATAACACCTTATAATTTAGGAAATCCTAGCTATATAGACGCTATCTAAGCCTGATAATTTTAAATATTGGATTCACATATATAGTATGTATAGAAGCCATTCACCAAAATCTCTTTAAGTCTAATCAACACTGGCTAAGCATTCATTTTAAAATGCTCAATGAACGCTGTATTTTTATATTCTTCATGAAAAGCTATACAAAATTTGAGATTTGTTGTTGGGCGACCTATATAGGCTTTAAATCAACAAGCCTTTTTCTTGAATAACACCCTTGATCAATCACCTTTTTTTTACTCATACACATTTGATTCATTTATAGGCTTATTTTTTATATGGGAATTTAGGTATTTGTTTAAGGTGATCCAATTTTTCTATATTTGCTTTGAAAGCTGTTTCATCATTCGCTGCTTGGGTGAGCTGATCATCTAACCAAACGAGATGCGCTAACGGTACTGAACCGTACCGGGTTTGTCGGAGACCAACTTTCTTGAGAGAATGTCCCAATGACAAAACCAAAATATACCCCTGAAATCAGAGAAAGAGCGGTTCAATTATTGATTGAATCTGAAAAAGATTATCCTTCTACTTGGGCTGCAATCACAGCAATTGCACCTAAGATTGGCTGTACTCCTGAAACACTACGTTCCTGGCATCAGAAGTATTTGAATCAACAGAATCCAATCAAAGTACAGCAGCTTTCAGACCAAGAACGCATTAAACAACTTGAACGCGAAAATAAAGAACTGCAACGAGCCAATGAAATTCTACGCAAAGCAGCCGCTTTTTTCGCCCAGGCGGAGCTCGACCGCCCACACAAATAATGGTGGATTTTATCCATAATAATAAAGAGCTGTACGGAGTCGAGGCGATTTGTAGAATTTTACCTATCGCACCTTCAACCTATTACCGAACTTTAGACCTCGCGGACAATCCAGAACATCGAGCGAAACGAGATTTACATGACTTGCATCATGCTGAACAAATTAAACGAATTTGGAAGGAAAGTTCAGGTCGATATGGTGTACGTAAAGTTTGGCAAAAACTGAAACGTGAAGGCTATATTATTGCGCGCTGTACAGTTGCTCGATTGATGCAAAAGCTAGGTATACAAGGTGTTTGGCGAGGTAAGAATAAACAAACGACCCGTAGCCGGGATGATCAAAAACGAGCAGATGACTTGGTGAAACGCAATTTTAGTGCTGATCAGCCTGACCAGCTGTGGGTCGCTGACTTCACGTATATTCAAACAAATTCAGGCTGGGTCTATACCGCCTTTATTATTGATGTGTTCTCACGAGCAATTGTTGGATGGAAAGTATCAACACGTATGAATACAGACATGGTGCTCGATGCACTGGAGCAAGCATTGCATGATCGAGGCATGCCAAAGAACGTGATTCATCATAGTGACAGAGGCGTGCAATATCTTTCCATTCGTTATACCAATCGTTTAGAAGCAGCAAATTTACGAGCATCAGTCGGTACGACCGGTGATTCATACGATAATGCTTTGGCTGAAACGATGAATGGCTTATACAAAACAGAGGTGATTGAATATTTAAAAGCAGATTGGCAAGGTTTAGCGGATGTACAACTTGCGACACTAAATTGGGTAGATTGGTTCAATAAAGAACGTGTACATAGTGCACTGGGTTATGTATCACCTTTTGATTTTGAAGTAATCTACTATGATAAGATTAACCCGTTAGGTCAGGTGGCCTAACTTAAATAAAAAGTCTCCGACAAACCCGGTACGGTTCAGTACAAAGCTATTGGCTTCATACACCGTGGTGAATACATGCTTACCATTATGGTCTTGCAGTATTCGATTGCCATCCCAAACATTCCACACGGCTTGTTTTTGAACCAACTGAGTGGATTTAGTTTGTATCGTTTTAGCCGGTCGAATAATCTTAGATCGGCTAGCATAGAAGTCAGAAGATCCAACTAATTGTGTTGATTCACCTAAACTTAAGTTCATCGATAAACCCAATTGATAGTTAACTGCATGTTCTGAGTTGTGTGAGTTAGCTTTTTCGTGCTGTATTTTTGCTTGAATTTGCTGAGTAATGATTTCTTTTTTATAAGTTTGACTCTGTTTCGCTATTCGTCGACCAAATGGATCATATAGCTAAATAAAAAACATAAGCTACATCATTTTAAAGACGATATCTAAAGCTTCCTGAAAGGTTTTATTATTCTGAGCAACCATATGTCTGACTTTACTTTTTAGGACAGACCATGCTCTCTCAATAGGATTTAGATCAGGACTATATGCAGGTAGATAAACAATTCTTATCTGATATCGTGCTGCCAAGTCATCAATTACTCGACCTTTATGAATGGATGCATTATCTAGAATCAGCAAATAACTCTTAGTCTGATCATCCTTTTGCTTTAAATCCTGCAACAAATATTCCAACCAACAGACAAAAATATTCCGATCACACGAACCGTGAAAAACTAAAGGTTGAGTAAACTTGAATGGTGCATTTGATCTGACCTCACTGATCATACTGAGTCTCGTGCCATGCCCACCTGACTTAAATGCATGACAACGTTGACCTTTTGGAGACCAACCATATTCTGCGGTTTCATTGGTATTGATGCCTGATTCATCGATATAAAGAATGTGATCTTCACCATATTGCTGCTTCCACTGAGGCAAACACCATTCAAATACAGCACGGCTTAACTTGCAGGCTTGTTTGTAGAGAAAACTCTTTTTTTACGCGTCCAACCCATCTTATTTAGAGCTTTTAAAATGACATGATAGCCAACGCTATAACCGAATTTCTGTTCAAACAAAGGAATAAGATCTTTAGCTTGGGTAAATGGCGTTGTTTTTACAAATGCTTCAAAAGCTTGCAGGTCCAGAATCTTTGAGGGACGTCCTACATTTGGAGACTTAGGTTGTTTGAGTTGACCAGTCTGCTGTTCGATCAGAATCCAATCATCGATCGTGGTTCTGGCAATATTAAATATTTCGCACGTCTTAGATTTATGCTTTGACTCTTTATAAAACTGCATGACTTTTTCACGTAGATCGACAGAATATGTTTTTGGCATAATTTTAAAGGTGAGTGTTTTTTCTATTGTAGCTCATCTTCTTAATTTAGCTATAAATACCAAAATTGACGAGAATAGATTTCAGCTTAGACCAGTGTTGATCCGTCAGCATTGTTCGAGGCATAGCGAGAAGTGAATTTGGTTTGGCGATTGAATTTTACTTTCTCGCTATTTTTTTGAACAGCAAATGTCAACAGACCCTATTAAAAGTAAAAAATAAAGTTAAACTCCTCCTGAAATAACATAAAAATAGTCATCATGATTGAGACACCTACTCCCATATAAATAATACTTTTATTATGTAATTTATGTGACATAGCAACTGTATGACCAAAAGGGACAGCCATTGCGAGAAGTTGATTTTTCTTATTCATTACCGACAGCACATTAAAATTATCTAGCACATCATCTTCATAGGCAACATATACATCATCGCCTTCTTCAAAAAACACACCTGTAAATGCAGCATATAAATCTATTTCATCTATTTGAAAGTGAATGTAATAGCCGGGGAACCCTGTAATCCCCCCTAAAGTTGCTGCTGCCCCTATCCCACCTGATTCTAAAAAAATAGATACTAAAGCGGTGCCTGCGGCTTGAGACTGTAATTTCGGGAGTTGCCCGACAATACCATCAACGTATTCAAGGTTTTTAACTTTTCCATGAATCACTTTCATTCTTTTATTGTTCTTCTATATCGACTAATGGTTGAGGATCATAATCTAAGAACTGAGTGTATTGATATACATCATCATACATTCTATTGATTTCATCAATATAGGCCTCGACACCTGCTTTTTCCAATGCGGTTAAGTCATTAACGCCCATTTTTTATAAATTTCCCCTGAATAGATTGTATATCCTCTAAATTGTTTTTTATATTTTGACTTATTCCAATCAAAAAAGTTAGACATTTTCAATGTGCAATTAGCTTATTAAAGTTTAAAAAAAAGACCAACATGTGTCGGTCTTTTTTTTTAAGATTTAACTTATAGCGCAGCTTTGCTCAGTTCACCATTGATCAGACGGTGAATATTCAGTGGATTTTCATCCTTAAGCGCATCTGGTAAGAGTGCTTGTGGGTAGTTTTGGTAGCATACTGGACGTAAGTAACGATCAATTGCTAAGGTACCCACTGAAGTACCACGTGCATCAGAAGTTGCTGGGTATGGTCCACCATGCACCATCGCATCACATACTTCAACACCTGTTGGGTAGCCGTTTAATAATAAACGCCCTGCTTTTTCTTCGAGTACAGGCACAACGTCTGCAAACTCAGTTAAATCCGCATCATCTGCAATCAAAGAGGCAGTCAATTGACCATTCATGCTGCTCAGCGCTTTAATTAATTCTGCTTTATCAGCCACTTCAATGATAATTGTGGTTGGGCCAAAAATTTCTTCTTGAAGCAATTGATCACCTGCAAGCAATAACGATACATCTGCTTTAAACAGTTGTGGTTGTGCTTGATCACCTTGTTGTTCCTGACCTGCTAAATGCTGAATACCCTGATGCCCTTTTAAGTGTGATAATCCAGAACTGTAGCTTTTTAGTGTGCCAGCATTCAACATGGTTTGAGCAGGTTTTGCACGCATGATTTCAGTCAATTTCTCAACCAATTGAGTAAATTCAGGCGATTGAATGCCCAAAATTAAACCTGGATTGGTACAGAACTGACCACAACCCATGACCACTGAATCTGCTAAATCTTGGGCAATTTGAGCACCACGATTTTTTAATGCTTCAGGCAACATCAACATTGGATTAATACTGCTCATTTCAGCAAAAACTGGAATCGGTTGTGGACGTGCAGCCGCCATATCACAAAGTGCGCGACCACCTTTTAATGAACCGGTGAAACCTACCGCTTGGATCAGTGGGTGTTTAACCAAAATCTCGCCGACACCATTACCATACACCATGTTGAATACGCCTTTTGGCATATTGGTTTTGATGACAGCACGTTCGATCGCTTGTGCAACTTGATCTGCAGTCGCCATATGACCACTGTGTGCTTTAACAACCACTGGACAACCTGCTGCCAATGCAGAAGCAGTATCACCACCTGCTGTTGAGAATGCCAATGGGAAGTTACTTGCACCAAAGACAGCGATTGGTCCTACACCAATTTTAATTTGACGTAAGTCGACACGCGGTAAAGGTTTACGATCAGGCATTGCTGTATCAATACGCGCACCCAAGAAATCACCGCGACGTAATACTTTCGCAAATAAACGCATTTGACCACTGGTACGACCACGTTCACCTTGTAAACGTGCCAATGGTAAAGCTGTTTCTTGAGAAATCACTTCAAGGAAATCTTGTCCTAATGCATCAAGCTCATCTGCAATTGCTTCAAGAAACTGAGCACGTTGTTCTGGAGACGTATGACGGAAGCTTTTAAATGCTTCACTTGCTGCTTCGCAAGCTTGGTTGACTTCTTGTTCTGTCGCTTGATAGAACTCGTATGCCAATGCTTCACCCGTGGTCGCATTAAAGCTTTGAAGTACTTTAGTACCTGCAGCGCTACGTTGACCTGCAATGAAGTTTTGTCCAATGATCATGGGATATTCCTTAGAGTGTAATAACTGAACCGATAGGTAACTCAGGTTGAGTGAGACCTAATTTATTTTTAAGTGGACGACCGAACTCTTTCATTTCGATTTCGAACTCATCACCGACTTGCGCCTGCATGCCATCCGCAAATGATAAAGTTGCCGTACCAAAGTAGTGAATATGAACATCACCTGGTTTTAAAAATTGCTGATATTTAAAATGGTGGTACTCAAGGTTACTTAAGCTATGACACATATTGTCTTCACCTGAAAGAAACTCTTTTTCCCAAATCACTTCGCCACCACGACGCAGACGACTTGTACCGACCAAATGTTTTGGTAATTCACCGGTACGAAGTTCTGGTCCATAGCTGCAAAAACGTAATTTAGAATGTGCTAGATAGAGATAGTTACGACGTTCCATAATGTGGTCTGAATATTCATTGCCTAATGCAAAACCAATACGATACGGTTTGCAATCTGGACCAATCACATATAGACCTGCAATTTCGGGTTCTTCGCCGCCATCTTCTGCAAATGGTGGTAAAGGTAAGTCCGTTCCAGGACGAACCACAATTGAACCATCGCCTTTATAGAACCATTCCGGTTGTGCACCGACCAAACCTTCTGCAGGTTTACCCTGTTCAATGCCCCATTGGAACATACGCATCGTATCTGTTACCGATGCTTCATCATTGAGGTTCTGTTGGTGCATTTTGTCACGTGCAGATGCAGAACCTAAATGCGTAAGCCCCGTACCTGATACGAAGCAGTGCGCTGTATCCGGATGATCTAAAGGAGCTAGAACCTTTAAATTTTCTAATAGGTCTTGGTAATTGTATTGGTCATCGGAAAAACCCAAGGCTTCAATTTGTTGCTCTAAGCTATTTTTGTTCTCAATTGCTAGTAGTGCTAAATCACGTACTGTGGTCACAGCATTGACACGTTTTACAACGTTATGTTCAACAACACCAACCGCACGCTGATCTTGAGTATGTTCAAATTGAATAATATTCATTCCAATTCCCTTTACGCTTTTTCACTAACATTAAATTTCTGTGTTTTATTTTTTTCAAACTTTGCGTACACAAAGTAAGTCAAAATCAAGCCGAAGACCATGACACAGGATAAGAAGTACAAACCTGCTGCCATATTTCCGGTATATTCTTTAAGCAGTCCAATACCAAATGGTCCTAAATAACCCCCTAAGTTACCAACCGAGTTGATCAGTGCAATACCCGCTGCTGCACTGGCACCTGTTAAGAAACGACCCGGTAAAGTCCAGAACACGGCTGTGGTGGAGAACAAACAAAATGCCACTGCAGACAGTGCAACCAACTGCATCACAGGTGAACTTAACCACGCACTGAAGAACATTGCACATGCACCGACTGCATACAGGAAACTTAAGTGACCATAACGATCATTCAGCTTGTCGGAGCTACGTGGAATAATCAGTAAGCCGATGATGCCGAATACATAAGGCACACTCGACAAGAAGCCCACTTGTAGGTCAGAACCGCCACTAAATTGTTTAATAATGGTTGGTAACCACAAATTTAGACCGTAAATACTTAAGGTCACAGGTAGATAATATAGAGCGAGGGTTAACACACGTTTATCTTTGAGTGCATGTAAAGGATTGGCGTGACGGGTTTGATCATATTCACTCTCATCTTTCACCAACTCATTTTTCAACCAATCTTTTTGTTGATTGCTCAACCATTTTACTTTTTTGTAATCATCTGGAAGATATAAGTACGTTGGCAAAGCTAACAGTACAGCCGGTAAACCAACCAGAATAAATAACCATTGCCAACCATGCATATTTGCAATGCCATCCATCCCCAACAATGCACCAGCTAGAGGTCCTGCGATCATCATTGCGATCGGTTGAGACAGTACAAACATGCCCATAATCTTGCCGCGATGTCGTACGGGATACCATTGCGTAATCAAATACAAAACACCTGGGAAAAATCCGGCTTCAGCCACACCCAAAAGAAAACGCAAAGCGTAAAAACTTTTGGGTCCCTCAATCAGCGCCATAGCCATGGTGATTAAACCCCACGTCAGCAAGATTCGAGCAAACCATTTTCGTGCGCCAAATTTATCTAGCATTAAATTGCTGGGTACTTCAAACAAGAAATAACCAATAAAGAATAATCCTGCACCTAAACCATAAGCTGCATCACCGATACCGACATCTGCGCCCATATGTAAGTGTGCAAATCCGACTGCGGCACGGTCAATATAGGCAACTAAATAGAGGATGACTAAAGCAGGGATTAATTTATAGGTGACTGTCCGTATTACATTCTTTTCGAAATCCATGTTCGACTCCAATTTCCATTTGATTCTTAGCTTCATGCTGTTGGAAATGTTTTATGTAAAATAAGATATAGTATTACTATTTAAATTACAAACCCTTTTAAAAAGTTTTTATTTGGTGTATTTTGCTCTCAAAATATTTGAATAGTAATACTATATAGGGATATAGAGATGGAACATAAAAAACCATTACGCTCTCAAGCATGGTTTGGTACCACAGACAAAAACGGGTTTATGTACCGCAGTTGGATGAAAAACCAAGGCATTCCTGATCATGAGTTTGATGGTCGTCCTGTGATTGGGATTTGTAATACTTGGTCGGAGCTCACGCCATGTAATGCGCATTTCCGTAAAATTGCAGAACATGTCAAAAAAGGCATTTTTGAAGCCGGTGGCTTCCCTGTTGAATTTCCAGTGTTTTCAAACGGTGAATCTAACTTGCGCCCGACTGCGATGCTGACACGCAACTTGGCGAGTATGGACGTGGAAGAAGCCATTCGTGGCAACCCAATCGATGGCGTTGTGCTCTTGACCGGTTGTGACAAAACCACACCTGCACTATTAATGGGTGCTGCAAGTTGTGATGTCCCTGCGATTGTGGTGACAGGCGGACCAATGCTGAATGGTAAACATAAAGGCAAAGACATTGGTGCAGGCACCATCGTTTGGCAAATGCATGAAGAATTAAAAGCAGGTAAAATTGATCTGAATGAATTCTTGTCGGCTGAAGCGGGCATGTCACGTTCTGCCGGTACATGTAACACCATGGGCACAGCATCTACCATGGCGTGCATGGCTGAAGCACTCGGTACGTCTTTACCGCACAATGCCGCAATTCCTGCTGTTGATTCACGTCGTTATGTATTGGCGCATTTGTCAGGCATGCGTATTGTCGACATGGTCAAAGAAGATTTAACCCTGTCTAAAATTTTGACCAAAGAAGCCTTTGAAAATGCCATTAAAGTGAATGCAGCCATTGGGGGTTCAACCAATGCCGTGATTCATTTAAAAGCCATTGCTGGTCGTATTGGGGTTGATTTAGAACTCGATGATTGGAACCGTGTTGGGCGTGCTATGCCGACTATCGTCGATTTACAACCTTCAGGTCGTTTCCTAATGGAAGAGTTTTATTATAGTGGTGGTTTACCTGCGGTGATTCGCCGTATGGGTGAACATAATCTATTGCCACATCCGAATGCACTGACTGTAAATGGTGAAAGCATTTGGGACAACTGCCAAAACTCGCCGATTTATAATGATGAAGTGATTCGTCAAATTGATAATCCACTACGCAAAGATGGTGGTATGTGTATTTTACGTGGCAACTTAGCCCCGAAAGGTGCTGTGCTAAAACCGTCTGCTGCATCACCTGAATTAATGCAACATCGTGGTCGAGCTGTGGTGTTTGAAAACTTTGACGACTATAAAGCACGCATTGCCGATCCTGATTTAGATGTCGATGAAACATGTGTATTGGTCTTAAAAAATGCAGGACCTAAAGGTTATCCAGGTATGGCTGAAGTCGGCAATATGGGTTTACCGCCTAAGATTTTAGAAAAAGGCATTACCGATATGGTGCGTATTTCTGATGCCCGTATGAGTGGTACAGCCTACGGCACGGTGGTGCTACATGTGGCGCCAGAAGCAATGGCGGGTGGTCCATTGGCAGCTGTTCAAAATGGTGACTTTATCGAGCTTGATGCCTATGCGGGTAAGTTACACCTTGATATTAGTGATGAGGAATTGCAACAACGTTTAGCAAACCTTGAAGCACCTCCTGCGCCGAATTTTATTGGTGGCTACCGTCAACTTTATGTAGATCATGTTCTTCAAGCCGACGAAGGTTGTGATTTTGACTTCTTGGTGGGACGTCGCGGTGCAGATGTACCCCGTCATTCGCATTAAACGAAGCGCAATAAATATGTGAAAATGGATGACCTTGTTTAATCACAAGGTCATCTATACCATACTAAAGGTTAATTGTGATGAATCGCCGAATATGAGTAAAGCTGACTACAAAAATCCTGTTCCAAGTAAAAGCCAACATGCGCTCATTGTTCAACAATTGGGTTTAAAAATCGTTTCTGGTGAGATTGCTGAAAACGAAAAAATTCCCTCTGAGCTTGAACTATGCGAGGAATTTCAGGTGAGTCGTCCTGTCTTTCGTGAAGCAATTCGTGTACTGAATGCCAAAGGTCTCACCTACTCACGCCCCAAAATTGGCACTGTGGTTCGTCCCCGCGATGAATGGTATATGTTGGATCCAGATGTGTTGTTTTGGCTGATCCAATCTACGCCTGAAAATGAGTTTTTTAAAACCCTGTCGACTGTACGTAAAGTGCTTGAACCTGAGTTGGCGTATATCGCAGCGAGTACTGCTACTGAACAAGATATTGAAAGCATTAAAACGGCTTATGATGGTATGGAAAAAGCCAGAACAGTGGCTGAATTCATTCAACCTGATATCGAATTCCATTTAGCCATTGCCAAAGCGACGCATAATGATTTGCTGGCATATATGTCTAAAATGTTGGTTCTTCCCTTACAGCATTCGATTCAAGCAACCAGCTTAAGACCCAATTTACAAAAGCATTCTTTACCACGACATAAAGCAATTATGACTGCGATCGAAAATAAAGATCCGCTGTCTGCTCGACATGCCTCTTTGGTGCAACTTGAAGATGCCAAGATGGCTTATGATTTAATCAAAAAGTAAGCCATAGGCTTATTCGAACAACGTTAGATGAATTTATGAAGACTTTAAAAATTACCTGTGTTGAGAAAGGCGTACTGATCAACAAAGCATTTCAATTTGATTTTCCAAATGAATATACCGAGTATGAACAACTGACTCAGCAAGAGTTTTATGACAAAGTTCACGATCAAGATGTATTGATCATTAGTGATTTAAAAGTCGATGCACGTGTTCTTGAGAATAACCCTAATTTAAAATTATTGGCATTGTGCTCAACCGGTTATGATCATGTAGATGTTGCTTTACTTAAAGCAAAAAACGTCAAAATTGCGAACATTCGAGGTTATGCAGGTGATGCAGTGGCTGAGCATGCCTTCATTTTGATGATGAACCTGATTAAGAACTTTGCGTCTCAAGTCAATGCTGTACAACAAGGTCAATGGTCCGAAGGTTCGGTGTCTTTTTACCTTGCTGCCCCGATTCGAGAATTAAAAAACAAAACTCTAGCGATTTTAGGTAAAGGTGAAATTGGCGCCTCATTGGCAGAAAAGGCAAAAGCCTTTGGCATGAATGTCATTTTCAGTGAACGTAAAAATGCAGTGACATGCCGTGACGGTTATGTACCTTTTGATCAAGCGATTCAGCAAGCCGATGTATTTTCATTACACTGTGAACTCAATGCTGAAACACGCGGTATGATCGATGCGGATGTACTCAGCAAAATGAAAAAAGACAGCATTTTGGTGAATGTTGGTCGAGGCGGATTGGTGAATAATCAGGCTGTTGTAGAAGCGCTTGAAAGTGGTCATCTGGGCGGTTTTGGTGCTGATGTGCTTGATCAAGAACCACCACCTAAAGATCATCCATTATTGAATGTAAAACACCCTAATGTGATGATTACAGCACACATTGCGTGGGCAACAGATGAAGCACAAGAGCGTCTGTTCTCCATTTTAGAAAGCAATGTGAATCAAAATATTCAAGGGCATGACCAAAACCTCGTTTGAGTTAAATGCGCTTTGTGATAATGCAAATAAAAAATGATCTTCATCTGAAGATCATTTTTTTTTGAATATAAAGTGCGTTTTGCATTCCAGCACTCTCATTCCTAGCTTAGTGCTCTATCAATATGCCCATTGAATCAACATTCTAAAAAATCCCGCAATGATGGCTAAGGTTAAAAATCCTCCTAACCATAACACAATAAACCAACCTGTCTGATTCAGCTTCATTTGTGCAACTCCTCAGTGATAACCTCGGTCTCCTACTCGTACTTTATCGCGGAACACCCAATAGGACAGTCCTGTATAAAACAGAATAATGGGAATGAGCACCAATGCACCAATTAAGGCAAACATTTGACTACTTTGCGGAGCGGCAGCCTGCCATATCGTCACTGATGGCGGAATAATATAAGGCCATAAACTGATTAAAAACCCGGTATAGGCCAAAACCACCAAAACTAGGGTATAGATAAATGGGGCAAATTCTTGTCGTTGTTTAAGTGCCCGGAAGATTAAAAATGTAAATAATGCCACCAATACTGGCACAGGACTAAAATAATATAGGTTCGGTGTACTAAACCAACGTTCTGCAATTTCAGCATGTGCCAAAGGTGTATATAGACTCACCGCACCAAATAATATAAATAAACAGACCGTCAGTTTGGGCATCAGCTTAAACATACGATCTTGTAATTCATGATCCGTTTTAAAGATCAGCCAACCACACCCGAGTGTGGCATACAATATGACCACTCCGAGTCCAGTGAATAAGGAAAATGGAGTCAACCAATCTAAGCCTCCTCCAGTATAAATTCCATTTGTGGTTTTGATACCCTGAATATAAGCACCTAAAATCACGCCTTGTAAGAAGGAGCTAACCATTGAACCACCAATAAAAGCTTTGTCCCACAAATGTTTGGTTCTTTTGGCCTTAAATCGAAATTCAAACGCTACACCTCGGAAAATTAATGCCACCACCATTAGAATAATCGGCATATACAATGCAGATAAAACAGTGGAATAGACCAATGGGAATGCAGCAAATAACCCTGCTCCACCTAATACCATCCAAGTTTCATTGCCATCCCAAACAGGTGCGACAGTATTCATCATCACATCACGTTCTTCAGCTGAGGAAATGAATGGAAATAGAATCCCAATTCCTAAATCAAAACCATCCAGAATCACATAGATGAGTACACCTACAGCGATTATCACGATCCAAATCATTGATAAATCAATCATCTTTACGCTCCTGAGGTTGAGAAGAAGATGGCGTTATAGCGTGATCATCATCGATCGTACTCAAAGGTCGATTTGAGGCTTGAATGACATCACGATCACTATGTGCAACTGAATGAATAAATTCCGGTCCTTTGTGCATCATTTTGAGCATGTAATAGATGCCAATTCCAAAAACAACGCAGTACACCAGTACGAAAATAATTAAGGTCAAACCCACTTGCTCTGCAGATACTGGAGATAATGCATCTTTGGTACGTAATACCCCATAGACCACCCAAGGTTGCCTACCGACCTCAGTGGTAAACCACCCTGCAAGTAATGCTATAAAACCTGAAGGTCCCATTAAAATTGCAAAACGATGTAACCATGAAGCATTATATAAACGCTGATTTTTTCTGAGCAATACACCTGACATTGCCAATAAAATCATGAGCACCCCCATCCCCACCATAATGCGGAAACTCCAAAACACCACCAATGAATTCGGGCGATCCTCTGGTGCAAACTCTTTTAGACCTTTGACTTGACCATCCAAAGTATGGGTCATAATCAGGCTACCGAGGTTTGGAATACCAATAGCATATTTGGTTTCTTCGGCTTGCATATCGGGGATACCAAACAGATAAAGTGGCATCCCTTCGTTGACGTTGGTTTCCCAATGTCCTTCAATCGCTGCGAGTTTTGCAGGCTGGTGTTTCAGTGTATTGAGACCATGCATATCTCCAACAAAAACTTGCAATGGTGCAAGAATAAGGATCATCCACATGGCCATAGAAAAGGACGTTTTAACTAATGCATCGCGTCGACCTTTAAGTAGATGCCATGCTGAAGTTGCTGCGACCAATAATCCTGAAACAAGAAAGGCTGCAATGGCCATATGCGCCAACCGATAAGGAAATGACGGATTAAATACGATTGCAAACCAGTCTTGCGGCACGATAATGCCATTTTCGATGCTAAAACCTTGGGGTGTTTGCATCCAGCTATTGGAAGACAAGATCCAGAACATGGAAATACACGTGCCAATTGCCACCATCAACGTGGCAAAGAAATGTGTCTTAGGACCAACACGTCCCCAGCCAAAGAGCATAATGCCTAAGAAACCTGCTTCTAAAAAGAAGGCACTCAAGACTTCATAGGAAAGTAATGGCCCTGTTACACCGCCAGCAATACGAGAAAATTCGCTCCAGTTGGTTCCAAACTGATAACTCATCACCACGCCAGAAACGACACCCATACCAAAGGCTAGAGCGAAAATTTTAATCCAAAACTGAAATAAATCTCGGTAAACAGGATCTTGAGTACGTAACCAACGCCATTCTAAAACGGCTAAGAAACTGGCTAGTCCTATTGAGATTGCAGGAAAAATAATATGAAACGAAACAGTAAATGCGAATTGGATTCGCGCCAATTCAAGTGCAGTAAAACCTAAATCCATATCTTCACCTTATTTATTGAAATTTGCGGGTGAGAAGCTTTGTTATGATTGAGATATGAATAAGATGATAGATAAAGTGTTTATACTTACAAGCTTAGATATGTAAGTACAGAACACCGCTTTTTGGTCGAGGAGCAAGCTTCATTTTTAAAGAAGCGGCTGTTTCAGTCTCCTAAATTCATAAAATTTTTAATTAATTTGGATACTCATGAGTGAGACATCAAAGGGTTGAATTGTTGACTTCTTTTTCTCTGCCAATCTCATCAATCCCGATGAGATTGGCTTAGCTCAATAACAAACTACCTTAGATTTTTTCTTAAAATCTTACCCACTGCAGATTTAGGTAACTGCTCAACAAACTCCACATATTTAGGCAATTTATAATTGGTCAAATGCTCTCTCAAATAAAGTTTAATATCCTCTTGCGTTAAACCATGATGTTGTTTCACTACAAATGCTTTAGGGACTTGTCCTGATTTTTCATCAGCAACCCCAATTACTGCACATTCAAGTACTTGAGGATGTTTAGAGAGTACACCTTCAACTTCATTGGGATAAACATTAAATCCAGACACCAAAACCATGTCTTTTTTACGATCGAGCAATGAAATATAGCCTTGCTCATTCATACAGCCAATATCACCCGTGAGAAAAAAGCCATCTGCGGTAAACACTTCTGCAGTTGCTTCAGGTTGTTTCCAATATCCTTTCATGACTTGAGGTCCACGAATAGCAATTTCTCCTGCTTGATTTAATTCAACGCTTTGACCTGATTCATCAAGAAGGACAATATCTGTACCGGGAAGTGGCAGTCCAATACTGCCACTGAAGCGTCGGCTCAAAGGCGGATTAAAGGTTACTGTTGGGGATGTCTCGGACAAACCATAGCCTTCATAAATATGACAGCCCGTAATTTCATACCACAATGCTGCGATATTTTTTAAAACGGCAGCACCCCCACCTGTGGTGGATTTTAAACGAGAATGATGGGCTGTTTTAAAACGTGGATGATGAATTAAGGCATTAAACAGTGTATTGACCCCTGGAAATACGGTAGGGGGATGTCGTTGATATTGGTCAATCAAAGCATCTAAATCACGAGGGTTGGCAATGAGGACATTGGCAAAACCGCGAAACAATCCATAGCTGAGTAAACAAATGGTAAAACCATAAATATGATACAGCGGTAAAGCACAAAAAATATATTCATCTGGTTCAGCGACACGATCACCAAAATGACTATTAAACACGGTGCTGTTTTGGGCGATATTAAACAGAATATTACGATGTGTCAGTTCAGCACCTTTCGAAATACCTGTTGTTCCTCCGGTATATTGCAGTAACGCAGTATCCTGTTGTGCCAATTCAGGTGACTGGATCTGAATATGCTCTACCTGATCGATCGCTGTTTTAAAATGAATGTGTCTTTGTTTTGCTTCAGTATTGGGTTCATCAAATGTACGGCTACCCTGTTCATTGTGCTGAGGCAAAATAAAATCGAAAGGATCAGTCGATAAAATATATTTCAGTGTTTCGCATTCTGTGAGCTGAGAAAATTGAGCCAAAGTATGATCAAGCAAAATTAAAACTTCTGCACCTGAATCTTTTAGCTGATGTAATAATTCTCTTTGGGTATACATTGGATTGACATTCACCAAAATATAACCCGCACGGAGAATCGCATAGATCGCAATCGGATATTGAATAATATTGGGTAACATCACCGCAATACGACTACCCTTCGCTACACCTAACTGCTGTAGAAATGTGGCTAACTTTTGGCTATAAATGTCAATCTGAGCATAACTAAAAGCATGATCTTCATAGAAAAATGCGGTGCGATCTTTAAATTTTTTTAAATTGTCATCAATCAGATGAACCAAAGTCGTCTCTGGGGCTGGTTCAACCAAATTTGGGTTGATATTCCATTTTTTATATTCTTCCATCCATGGCCGATGAATCATGTAATGCTCCATGTCTTTTGATCGATTTATTGTTTTTATAAAAAGACCCATAATCGAGGTGATCATGGGTCAATTTGTTTAATCAAATTTAAACTCTTCAGGGGTGAGCAAGAATAGACTCTCACCACCGGCCTGAATATTCGCAATATGCGTAGTCGTTCTTGGCAAAATTCGCGCAAAGAAGAATTGTGCTGTTTTGATTTTAGCGGCATAAAATGGATCTGAATCTCCTGCTTCAATTTTTTGCTGTGCTGTCACGGCCATTTTCAACCACAAATAAGCAGAGACGACATAGCCTGAGAAGAACAAGTAATCGACTGATGCAGCACCAATTTCATTGGCAGAGCTTTGAGCCTGTGCCTGAATGGTTTGAGTCAACGTCAACCATTGTTCAGTCAATTGGCGTACTTGTTCAACTTGCTGACTAAACTGAGCATGTTGCTGGTTTTCTTGCACATAGCCTTGAATTTCGTCAGTGAGCGCCGTGAGTAAACTTAATTTAGAACCGAGCACTTTACGGGCCAACAAATCGATGGATTGGATTTCGGTGGTACCTTCATATAGGCTGGCAATACGTGCATCACGAGCGATTTGCTCCATGCCATGTTCGGCAATATACCCATGACCACCGAACACTTGCATGCCATGTTTCGCGGCTTCTACGCCAGTTTCAGTCATCAAGGCTTTTGCAATAGGCGTTAACAATGCCAAACGGTTTTCAGCCGCTTTCTTCTCTTCAGGATTGTCCGTTGCTTCAGCTATATCTGCATAGGTTGCCAAGTAATAGGCTAAAGCACGTGAACCTTCTGCAAAAACTTTCTGTGTGAGCAACATATTACGTACTGCAGGATGCACAATAATCGGATCTGCAGGTTGATTCGGTGCTTGGGCTCCTTCTAGTGAACGCATGGCTAAACGGTCTTTGGCATAAGCCAAAGCCCCTTGATAGGATGACTCCGCTGCTGCTAAACCTTGAATAGCTGTACCAATACGTGCCGAATTCATGAAGGTAAACATGCAATTCAAACCACGATTTTCAGGCCCGATCAAGAAACCTTTGGCATTTTCGAAGTTCAATACACAGGTGGCATTACCATGGATCCCCATTTTATGTTCAATGGCACTACACACCACACCATTTCGAGATGCAACATTGCCCGCTTCATCTAAATTGTATTTCGGTACAATAAACAGTGAAATGCCTTTTGTGCCTGCTGGTGCATCAGGTAACCGCGCTAAAACGATGTGTACAATATTTTCAGCCAGATCATGTTCGCCTGCTGAAATAAAGATTTTTTCACCACTGATGCTATAACTACCATCGCTATTCGGCACAGCTTTGGTTCGAATTAAACCCAAATCTGAACCTGCATGTGATTCAGTTAAACACATCGTACCTGTCCAACGACCAGCAATCAGTGGGACAAGGAATTTTTGTTTTTGTTGATCTGTACCGTGATGCTCAAGCGTACGCATTGCGCCATGAGATAGCCCTGGATACATGCCCCAAGACCAGTTGGTCGCCGTGATAATTTCAGAAATCGCAATACGATAGAGTGTTGGGAATCCTTGACCGCCATATTGTTCATCGCCTGTGAGCGATGTAAAACCCAATTCAACATATTTGTCATATGCCGCTTTAAAACCATCTGGTGTGGTCACGACGCCATTTTCTAAACGACAGCCTTGTTCATCCCCAATGGCATTGATGGGCAATAATTCGTTTTGGCAGAAATCAGCAGCAACTTCTAAATATTGCTCCATTATGTCCATTGAAACTTTATCTGCAAACTTGGCATAGCCTTGATATTTTTGTTCAACATCAAGTAAGTCTTTTAGAACAAACTTCATATCTCTTAATGGCGCAATATAATTTCTCATCGTAATTCCCTTGTATGAGTTTTAATTGGTATATTTATGACAATAAATTTCATAATACGAAATTATGTTTTAAATCGAATATAATATAAGTTCAAGGATAAAATCTAGTCATTCTGTGAATTTTCTCATTCAAAAGCATCAATTCAGATATGAAAAAACCACAGATTCTTCTGTGGCATTTCATTGATCAATCGTTATATGATAAATTTTAATAAACAGAATGTTGTTTCATAAAGCGAAATATTTAATTAAGAGGAGTCATGATGACCACTGCACAAATGAATGGACTTGAATACTTAACTGCGATCAAAAATGGAGAACTCCCTGGTTCTGCCATGTCGCAGATCATTCCCATGCAACTCAGTGTGGTAAGAGAAAATTATGTGGAATATGAAGTCTTTCCGGATGAACGCCATTTCAATTTACAAGGTGGAATTCATGGTGGCTTCTGTGCAACTGTTTTAGATAGCACGACAGGTGCTGCTGTACATACAACCATTGAAGCTGGTGTGAGCTTTTCTACGATTGACTTAAATGTCAAAATGCTAAAAGCCATGAAAACGGGTGAACGCTATACCGCGATTGGTGAAGTGATTCGTGTCGGTCGAAATGTGCTGACTTCAGAGGGTCGTATCGTCGATCAAGACGGTAAAATCTATGCGTTTGGAACAGCAACTTTATTGGTCACAGGGCGCAAATAAAGCTTGATTAAAGCTTTAAAATCCTCGCTTATGCGGGGATTTTTGATGGATTAGACTATTCATTACTTCCAATCAAAAAGACCACAGATCTGTTTAGATCTGTGGTTTCTATCCTCCTGATGCTTACTTTATGCAGCAGGATTTTCAATGACCATGGCTAAACCTTGCCCCAAGCCGATACATAAGCTGATCACAGCATACTTTTTACCTGTACGTTGCAATTGACGTGCTACAGTTAAGGCTAAACGTGCTCCTGAGCACCCCAATGGATGACCAATGGCAATGGCACCACCATTTGGATTCACACGTGGGTCATCAAATGCAACATTTAGCCCTTTCAAGCAAGATAAAACTTGGCTCGCAAAGGCTTCGTTGATTTCGATAATATCCATATCATCCAAAGTCAAACCTGCACGATGAACTGCTTTTTTAATTGCTTCAATTGGGCCCGCACCCATGATGCGTGGCTCAATGCCAGCGGCTGCAGAAGACAGGATACGTGCTAAAGGTTTTAAGCCATACTGTTCCTGAACTTTTTCACTGCCGATAATCAGTGCTGCAGCGCCGTCATTGATTCCTGATGCATTACCTGCTGTTACCACACCGCCTTCAAACAACGGTTTAAGTTTAGACAATGCTTCAAAATTAGAAGATGCACGCGGATGTTCATCTTCTGTCACTTGTTTAGGTGGTAACTTACGACCTTGAGAAACCTCGATTGGCGTAATTTCACCCTCGTAAAATCCTGCTTCTTTTGCTGCTTGGTATTTGGCTTGTGATGATGCAGCAAACGTATCTGCCTGTTCACGCGTAATACCAAATTCTTCAGCAACATTATCACCGGTTTCTGGCATGCTGTGTCCACCAAACTGATCAGTAAACTTACGATTTGGGAAACGTGTACCAATGGTTGTGTCATAAATTTTTGCATCACGTGAATAAGCACTTTCGGCTTTACCCATCACAAATGGTGCGCGTGACATACTTTCGACACCACCTGCAATATAGAGATCACCTTCACCTGCAGTGATTGCGCGTGCAGAATCAATCACTGCACCTAAACCTGAAGCACACAAGCGATTAACTGTTTGACCTGGAACAGTGACTGGCATTCCTGCCAAAAGTGCAGCAAAACGTGCCACATTACGACTGTCTTCACCCGCTTGGTTGGTACTACCAAAAATCACATCTTCTACATCGGCAGCGGGAATGCCTGTTTTTTCAAGGAGATTTTTAATGACTGTCGCAGCCAAATCATCAGGACGTACACTCGCTAAGCTACCTGCATGACGACCGATTGGAGAACGTAAACCATCATAAATATAAGCATTTAACATTAAGGTTATTCCTTTAACTTTTCTTTAGTGTGTTGTTGTATGAATCAATGGAAGTCCAAGCTGTACGCGACGACGTAACCAAGGACTTGGACGGTAACGTGGATCGCGTGTGATCGCGGTCATACGGTCTAATGTTTTCAGAATTTTTTCAGCACCCAATACATCGCCCCATTCGATTGGGCCATACGGATAACCCAGACCTAATTTGACCGCGATATTGATATCTTCAACGGTAGCGACCCCTTGTTGGGCAATATCACAACCGAGATTGACAATCATGGCCAATGCACGTTGCGCCACAAAGCCTACACTTTCTTGGATGACGCTTGTGGTCACTCCATCTAGATTAAACATTGATTGAGCGGCTTGAACCAACGCTGGTCGAGTCACAAAGGTCGGCATTAAGGTCCGGTGCTTATTTAGACCATACAGAAGATCGATACAGACCACTTGTTGTGGTGCAACTTGATAACGCACTGCTGCTGACGTGGCATCCTCACCATAGGTTGCGATCAAAATCAGTGCATCCGTAGACGGGGTATCAGCTTGCTCAACTTGAATATTGAACTGCTGTAAATAGTGCTCCAATGCCTGACGGTCTTCGCTATATTCAGTACCCAGCCACACGCTATGATATTGATCTAACTTTTCAAGCAATGTTGGGGGCACATCGCCTTGTTTATTGCCCGAACTATAGTCATAAAACCCTTTACCTGTTTTACGACCTAACTGTTTGGCAATATAGCGTTGACGTGTAATGACACTTGGACGATAACGTGCTTCTTCATAATATTGGTGGTAGATCGATTCGCTCACGGGGTGTGACACATCCATACCAGTTAAATCACCCAATTCAAATGGCCCCATTTTGAAACCAATCCCGTCACGGTAAATACGATCAATATCGTAAAATGGGGTCACATTTTCATTCAGCATCGCATAGGCTTCACTACCAAATGCACGACCTGCATGATT
This sequence comes from Acinetobacter lanii, assembly GCF_011578285.1. NCBI lineage: Bacteria > Pseudomonadati > Pseudomonadota > Gammaproteobacteria > Moraxellales > Moraxellaceae > Acinetobacter > Acinetobacter lanii. The sequence goes on from NZ_CP049916.1 coordinate 1,745,332, forward strand.
AATAATAAATCCCGGTGTGTCTTTGGCTTTGACTGGACGATGCCCCATTTTAGTGGAAAGCTGAATCAGTGCATCCACAATGTCAGGATGCGTATTAAAACCTTCAATGACCTCAACCACTTTCATCAGCGGCACAGGGTTAAAAAAGTGATAGCCTGCAATCCGTTCAGGTTGGGTACAATTTGCCGCAATCGCACTGATCGACAAAGATGATGTATTCGATGCCAAAATAGCTTCAGGTTTAACAATCCCTTCGAGTTGCTGCATTAGCTTTTGTTTGATGTCTAGATTTTCAATAATGGCTTCAACAATCAAATCACAATCTTTGAGGTCTTCAATTTGCTCTGCAATCAACAAATGAGCCAAATCTTCAGCCGCTTTTTCATGGCTAAATTTACCTTTGTCTGCCAGTGTGGTTAAGGTTTTGGCTAACTTTTCTCGTGCTTGTTCAGCAGCGCCTGCTTTGGCATCAAAGAGCACCACATTATGTCCAGACTGAATCGCAATTTGCGCAATCCCCGCACCCATTCTCCCGACGCCAATAATGCCAATTTTTTGAATCTGAATCGTCATGCTTATCGTCCTTGATAATTCGGTTTACGTTTTTCAATAAAGGCTTGCATACCTTCCTTTTGATCTTGTGAAGAAAATAGCATCTGGAATGACTTACGCTCTAAAGCTAGCCCTGCATTCAGGGGGACATCTTCAGCCAATAGTGCGACTTCTTTAATTTGTTCTAACGCAATCGGCGGAAGCTTGGCTAAGCCTTCAGCCATTTTGATCGCTGTTACTAGGGTTTCAGCATCTTCAGTTACTTGTGACACTAGACCGATTTGATAGGCTTCAGGTGCAGGCACTAGACACCCTGTCATAATGATACGCATGGCGTGAAATTTACCCACTGCACGGAATAAACGTTGGGTTCCACCAGCACCTGGCATCACACCAACTTTCACTTCAGGCTGTCCAAACTGCGCACTTTTTCCTGCAATAATAATGTCGGCATGCATGGCCAACTCACAACCACCACCGAGCGCATAGCCATTGACTGCTGCAATCACCGGTTTTGAACATTGTGCTATCGCTTGCCAGTAACGTTCTGTACGACGTTGCATCATTTGAATAGATTCGGCTGTCGCCAATTCTTTGAGGTCAGCCCCTGCTGCAAAATCAGTTTCACCGCCCGTCAAAATAATGGCACGCACCTCAACATCATCATTGAGTTCTAAGAATGCAGCTGCAAGTTTTTGGCGTACTTCTGTATTTAAGGCATTTTTAGCCTCTGGACGGTGAATTTTAACCATCGCCACATGAGGCGAAATACGCTCGACCTGAACAACCTGCTCCATAAAAAACTCCATTTATTTTGTATAGCGAAATTTTATTTTATATAAACCTAAAGTTTCTGCTGCGACAAATCAAGCTTTTTTTGAACAATAAAATGGGAAAATAGCTTATTTATAAATTTAGAGTAAAAACTCTTGTCTGTTTGTGGGTTTTGTGATTAATTAATTTCGCAATACGGAATATAAATTTCTTTATATGATTTTATACTTCATTTAAGCAATGATTCATCACAATGCAAAATATAAGATCATCAATAAAGAACTTTAGGGTTATGTGAATCAGTGGATTTAACAACTTGAATAACTGTGAGAAAGAACAACACACTTTCCGAGAGGAATAGAAAGGGAATATCGAAATGGCACAGGAACGCTATTTCAAAAAATAGAGGATAGAAAAATGACCAGTGATACGCTAGTAACTGGGGCTGAAAAACCGGTAAATGCTCCCATAGATCAACCGGTTCAAGCACCAAAGCGCCTATGGATGACGGCTTTCGTTTTTGCGTTCTTAATTTTACTTTGTGATGGCGCAGATATTGGGATTTTGGCATTTAGTTTAACCAGTTTAAAAGCTGAATGGGGACTCAGCACTGTACAAGCAGGTGCATTGGGTAGTTATTCTTTATTGGGCATGGGAATCGGTGGTTTTGTCGGTGGCTGGGCATGTGATCGCTTTGGTCGCGTTCGTGTAATTGTACTCGCGACCATTGCCTTTTCTATTTTGTCTGCTTACTCAGGATTCGCACAATCTTATACAGAATTTGCGATTTTACGCACTTTATCTTGCCTCGGTTTGGGTTGTTTATATATCGCATGCAACACCTTAATGTCGGAATATGTACCCACCAAGTATCGTACCACGGTACTGGCGACATTAATGACCGGTTTTACATTAGGCTCATTAGTCATCACCATGATTTCAGGTTGGATTATTCCTGAATTTGGTTGGCGCATGCTGTATTGGCTTACCATCGCACCTTTAGCCTTAGGTATTTTAATGCACTTCATGGTGCCTGAACCCGAATCTTGGAAACATGTTCGTGCACTGAAAAAATCAGGTCAGATTGTGGATAATGATGCCAAGAAAGGCAATCCATATATCACGATTTTAAAAGACAAGACCCATGGCAAAATGTTTATCCTGTGGTCTTTTAGCTCAGGTTTTCTGTTATTTGGCTACTTCGGTGTAAGCAATTGGTTGCCAAGCTATTTAGAAGCTGAACTCGGGATTAAGTTTAAAGAAATGGCGTTGTATATGGTGGGCACATTTATCACCATGATGTTTGCCAAAATTATTGCCGGTTATGTCGCAGACAAAATTGGACGTCGTATTGTTTTTGCTTTTGGCACCATGGGGACTGCACTGTTTATCCCAGTTGTGGTGTATATGCATACTGCTGAAAATATTGGCATATTGATGCTGATTTTCGGTTTCTTATATGGGATTCCGTATGCCATTAATGCAACTTATCTGACAGAAAGCTTTCCTACGGCAGTACGGGGAACTGCCGTTGGCGGGGCATTTAATATCGGGCGTATTGGTGCGATTTTTGCCCCGATCACCATTGGATATTTAGCCATGCATGATTCGATCGGCACAGGCTTGATCGTCATGGGTGCGGCATATTTCTTGTGTGGTTTGATTCCAGCACTGTTTATTAAAGACCGTTTATACGATCCGCAAAAGGCGGAGTAATTTTAAGGAAGTCAGTATTGGCTTAGTGGATTAGCTTACTGGCTTCTTTTTATTTTTAAGATCACGTTTCCAAAAAATATGAATAGAAAGCGTTTAAATCAGGATTAGGAAATCATCTTTAGGGATAAAAGAATGAAAAAATTAATTTTGGCGAGTTTATGTGGACTTGCATCAGCGCATGTATTTTCAGCAGAAATTTCTGAAGAACGAATCCAGTTTTTAGAATCACAATTGCTTAAAATTCAAGCTGAATTAAATGAGCATAAGTTGGCTCAACAAGAAATCAAATCACAACAGCAAGAGCAACAGCAAGTTCAAGCGAAAGAATCAAAATCTTTAAGCAAACTCTTAGATAACGTTGATGTCTATGGCTTAATCCGTCTCGATGGTGCAGTCGATTTCAAAAGTACACCTGAAGCGCGTGGACGTACCATCAATCAGATTAATAAAGCCCCTTTTAAAGAAGCGGACTCGACACGCTCTGATTTTACAGCCGCAGCAAGCCGTATCGGATTTTTAGCCAAAGATCTTAAGGGCGATCCTAATATTTTTGCCCGTGTTGAAACCGATTTTTGGACCAATGCAGGTAAAGGTGATGGCGGACTTCGAATTCGTCATGCTCATCTTAAATACTATAACTGGACTATTGGTCAGGCATGGTCACTGATGTCTACGCCTGAGATCAGTACGCAAAGTGTGGATTACAGTTTATTATTGGGCGGATCTGTTTTAAGAACACCTCAAGTGAGCTATACATGGATTTTAAATAATCAAAACAGATTAAATGCAGGTATTGAATATATGGCTGGAGGAGATAGATCTTCGGCACTCCCCGCCTTTACCACGAAATTTGTGCATAACTCAGAGCACCTACACTTGCTTGCTCAAGGTTTTATTAATGAGAAACAAGCGCAAACCGCAGAGGGTGATATCAATAAAATGGGTTGGGGTGTTGGCGTAGGTGGACGCTATAGCTTTAATGATCGGCATTCAGTACAAGGGAATTACTTCCATATCGTGGGAGATCAGCGCATTGCATCTTTCTTAACACAAGGTTCAACCACGGATGGTAGTGCTTGGGGTGGTGATTTTTCAGTGGATAGCACCCAAAAACGTCTGCTGCTCAACTCATTTAACAGCTTAAATTTAGGCTATTCACATAAATTCAATCCTAAACTAAAAGCTAACCTTTCAGGCAGTGTGGTTGCATTTGATGACTCAAGTGATTATGCAAAAGCCAACCCAAGCAGTAATAAGATGTTAACCGACTATGTCGCCAATCTTATCTATTCACCAGCACCGAATATTAATTTAGGCTTGGAATATCATCAGGGTAAACGTGAAACTTTTGATCATCAGGAAGCTGATATATCTCGTCTAAATTTATCTGGAACCTATAGTTTTTAAAGCATATGAGACCTTAATACAGCTTTCAATTGCCATAATTGGGCTCATTTTTGTGAAAAATAATGTTGATGCAGTCATAAGTGCAGTCTGATTTATCCGTAAAATATCAAAACATTGAGTGATAAATCAAAACTGCCATCCTTCACGGACTACCGGATGAATGTCTATGTATTAATATCCTTGTTCAATTTCATGCAAGGTGTCTTCATAGGCATGTAATTGTTGATAGGTATTTGGATCTGAAGCACATGCAGTTAAGGTAAATAGCATCATCAGCATAACAGCCGCTTTTTTCATGGGAGACCTCAAAATCAAAGAGATAGACAATTAAGATGTGCAAATAATAATCTCTTATCTGTTTTTTTTATAATATATAAAAGGAATGATCATAATCGTTTTTTTATTTTTTATAATCTAATCATAATGTTAAGTCTTAGAAATGAAAAAAATCCAAACATAAATGAATATATTTGGATACTGATCTTGCACATTTGACTGATTTTCAACAAACATATTTGATCTTTATAAAACTTTATAAGTCACTCCTGCATAGACACCAAATCCATCCCCGGGCGTGAGTCTTGCCGCATCTCGACCTTGATCGTTAAAACCTGGGGTCACGGTTGACGCATATTTTTTATTGGCAATATTTCTAAAATCTAACCACGCCGAATAAGGTTGCTGGGCTTGCTGATAACCGAACGTTGCTCCCCAAATTTGGTAATGATCTGCATAATGCGTGTTGGCATAATCTATGGCTATTTTTGATGCATATTCGGTATTCAGCGCAGCATAAAATCCTTGCGGATGCTGGAACTGTAATTGTGCTTGATAGAAATGTTTTGGAATCCCTGCAAGCTCATTTTTATTAAAAATCGGATCATGTTTGTAGTGAAAATCACTCAAGGTATAACTTTGTTTTAATGAAACTTCACCATAATGATCATGACGCCATAATGATGAGTTTAGCCCAATTTCAAGCCCTTGATGAATCGTATCTGAGGCATTCGACTCAGCGATCACTTGATTGGGTACAGGCTGTAACTCTACTGCCAATAATTCATTTTGCACTTGGGAATAATAGTACGCAATATCCCAATCCCCTAACCATGATTGACCTCGTCCACCGAGTTCAAGCGTATGCGCAGATTGTGTATCAATATGAATTGGTTCACGTTGTCGTCCGATGGACGCTTCATGACCTGCATTATTACCTTCATTAAATTTCTGATCTGAACTCCAAATCATTGACCAAGGATGTGGCGCTTCTACGCTTCGGCTGATATTGGCAAACCATTGAGTCTGTGGCGTCATTTGATAGCGTAGACCGAGACTCGGTGCCCAATTCCATTCACTTAATTCTACTTTTTGGCTTTGCACTGGCCATGTGACTTGGCTTTGCCTTTGCATATAGGCAAGGTTGATACCACTTACCAGCCAAAATTCTGGGTTTAATTCAAACTCATGGTTAAAACTCAAGACATTGTCAGAACCTGTATGTTCAAAATGACGTGTTTCAGTACCTGCTTGAATATTATTTTGATTAACCCGATAACGTTCAATGATCTGTTGATCGCTTGGAATATCAGTGGTACTGCGCAGTCCGATCTTGAAACGATGTTCATGTCCTAACCAAGTTGCTTGTTTTTGGTAATTCATAAACGCCGTAATATCGTCATAATCGACCTGAGTACTGTATATGCCTTCTTGCAGATCCATCGGAAAATGATGGTAGGCCAAACCAAAGTCGAGTGTTCCCTGCTCATGTAAATTAATTTGTGTTTTATTGGCAAGCCACACACTGCCGGGTTGTGGTCGGTTGCTGTTATACAGCACATTATTGGGATTGGCTTGTTTAGGATCATCACTCAGTTGTGCTTTAGTGATTCTTCCCGGAGTTTGATGTTCTGTTTCCCGATAACGTAAATAACTACGGTTTAAAATATCCGGTGTGATTTGATAACCCACATTGGCGGCAATGCCTTTGGCCGAACTTGAAGAATGCTGTTGGAAACCATCGCTGTCGGCATGGGATAGCGATACAAAATAATCTAAATCGCCAATGTGTTGTCCTGAGCTGATGTGGCTGCGTTGATAACCAAAACTGCCCCGCTCATGGTGGATGGCAAGCTTGGCTGCATCTTGCCCTGTTGGTGTGGCAAAGTTAATAGCCCCACCTAAAGTTAAAGCGCCAACACGGTTACCATTGGCCCCCCGATAGACTTCGGCATGATCGACCCATGCAGCATCGAGCAATTCATAAGGTGTGCCACTTGGGCTGGTAAATGGAATGCCATCGAGTAAAACATAGGTACCTGAACCATGTGCGCCTGAACCTCGATTGATGCCCGAACCCCGGATTGAAAGTTTTACACCTTCATTGCCTGCGGATTTTGCATAGACCCCGGGTTGATAACCCAATACATCTTCATTGCTATTGAGTTTACGCTGACGTAACAGCTCTGCATCGATAAAATTGGTCGCGCCATTCACTTGTTGAAGTTGTTGTTTGGCGAGGGTTTTATTTTTTTGATCTGTAGCAGATTGGCTAAGCTGAATGACGGGTAATGTCGTCACTGTAGATTCAGTTTGCGACTCCGTATTTAACTGAATATTGTTCAGCTCAACAGCATGCACAGATGAGGAAAGAATCAGCCATAGACTGCTGAATAGAACAGTCGGTGGTGTTGCAACTTTTAGTATGAATGGCCTCATAACATTCCTTTGTCTTGTCTCTATGTTTTGTTTCTATGGTTTGTCGTTATTGCGCAGATTATTTAGGCTAATCAAAAGCGATAAAATGGCGTTTTATCCGCATCATGTTAAAAAATAATTTAAATAGCAAGCGGCTTTTATGCGCAAAAATAATGCGTTTTTAGATCATGATTCGATCTTTGGCGCTATTTCAAAATTTAGCCTTGATTGTCTGCGAACAGGCACAGTTATTTTTTTTCAATTTTCAAAAAATATTTAAATGAGTGCTAGAAAGAGTCGATTGATTGAGACGTGGCGAATCGCCTGATGCGTTTTAGAGTGCGAATTTGATTTAAAGTCTATTTGGCATTCATTTTGCTTAAAAGTATTACGTTTTATAAAAATAGTAATATTAGGCAGATTGCTTATGAGTTATATCGCACGAGAACTCACGCCCAGAACCAAAATTCTGTTTGGCTTCGGCTCCTTTTTGATTCCTATTTTACTGTGGTGCGCCGTGAGTTATTTGCCTTTTATTTGGCATCCACAAGTCCAAATCACTGACTCAGGCAGTGTGCCTTTTTTACAAGAAGGCAGCCGTGTAGACAAACAAGTCTTTTATAGCGAAGCGCAAACTGCGGTTAATCAAGGCGCCGCACCACCACAAGGAAAATTGGTCAATCCGATTTATTTGCCTGCACCGCATGAAGTGGCCAAAGCTTTAGTGACCGCCTTTAATACAGCACCTCAACAGGAAGGCGCACCGTGGTTCCATGAAAGCCTCTGGCACAGTATCAAATTGGTGTTTAGTGCTTTTATCTTGTCTTCAATTATCGGTGTTCCTTTAGGGATTTTGTGCGGTTTTTCCAACAAGCTTTCGCAATTGACTGAACCTTTTGTTGAATTTTTCCGTTATCTGCCTGCACCTGCTTTTGGGGCACTTGCCGTTGCCATTTTAGGGATCAATGATGCGCCAAAAATTGCCATTATTGTGATTGGAACCTTATTTCAACAAATTCTGATTATTGCCAATACCACACGCTTGGTTGATAAGAGCCTGATTGAAGCCGGTTTTACCCTCGGAACCAACAAACTCAAAAGCTTATTTCATGTGGTGATCCCTGCCGCACTACCAGAAATTTACCGTGATTTGCGTGTGCTACTGGGTTGGGCGTGGACCTATTTAATTGTGGCTGAACTGATCGGCAGTACTTCTGGAATCACGTGGTTCATTACCCAACAAGCGCGTTACCAAAATTTTGACAATGTCTTTGCTGCGATTCTGATTATTGGTGTCATTGGACTGGTCTGCGATGTAGTGCTGATGAAACTCGGACAACGTCTATTTAAATGGAAATTGGGAGCAAAATAATGAATCAAACATCACACCCTCAAGCTGAACCGACTCATGCACGTGTACAACCCGATTTCAACGCCCGTGAATATTTCGATCGGATTTACCAACGCCCTGTGATTTTGGAAGCCAAAAAACTCACGCAAACCTTCAAACATGGCAAAACGCAACGCACCATCTTAAATGCACTCGATTTGAAAATTCATAAACGTGAATTTATTTGTGTGATTGGCCCCTCAGGGTGTGGCAAATCGACTTTTAGCCGTGTGGTGGCTGGCTTAGACCCTTATACCGAGGGTGAAATTTTGGTGGATGGTCAGCCAATTCTAGGCCCAAGTCCTGAACGTGGCATGGTGTTTCAAGGCTATACCTTATTTCCATGGAAAACCGTAAAAGAAAATGTCATGTTTGGCCCACAAATGAAAGGTCAAAGCCATGCCAGTGCTGAAGCCCATGCGCGAGAGTGGATTAATATTATTGGTCTAGAGAAATATGAAAATCAGTACCCACACCAGCTTTCAGGCGGGATGAAGCAACGGGTTGCGATTGCACGCGCCTTGGTCAATGAGCCTAAAATTTTACTCATGGATGAACCTTTTGGTGCACTCGATCCCCATACCCGTCAAAAAATGCAGCGCCACTTGATGGATCTTTGGCAGAACATTGATATCACCATTATTTTTGTCACACATGATATGGATGAGGCAATTTTATTGGCTGATCGTATCGTTGCGTTAAAAGCCAATCCAGGTGAGATCAAAGAAATTATCGAAGTGGATTTACCACGTCCACGTTCGCCTGATGTGATACTCACGCCTGAGTTTAAAGCTTTAAGACAACGTGTTGATCAACTGGTGCATGCTCAAGAGGATGAACTCGACCCAGCATTGGCTGATTTACCGAGCATTCCACGAATGACGCAAGTCAGTCATCGCAAATGAGAGAGCAGCTATGTCGTATTTGTATTTACTCATTGCGGTGATTGCTGAAGTAATTGCCACGTCTGCCTTGAATGCATCCAAAGGCTTTACTCAAGTTGCCCCCACAGTCATAACCTGCATGGGTTATTTGATTGCCATATATTTTCTATCCCTCACCATGAAAAGTATTCCAATGGGCATCACATATGCATTGTGGTCAGGTGCAGGTATTGTCTTTATCTCCACCATTGGTTGGGTGGTGTTTAAACAGCATCTTGATGCCGCCGCGATGATTGGATTGGCTTTTATCTTGTTCGGCATTGTGATTATCAATGTCTTTTCCAAGAGTACCCATGTTTAATCCAGAGCTATCTAAAGTCGATTACTATTAATCCATTAAATCAAAGCCCAGTGAATGACGACTGGGCTTTGATTTATTTTATATGTAAAAGTTAGAACCAACTTTATTTAATGTCTTGCACTAAACTTGGATAAATCAATCCATCGGCATTTTGTTCAGTGGTATACACACCATTGATGACATTGAATTTATTGACATGATAAGTTGAACCATAAATCGACTCAAAACCATCAGCTTTAGTGAATATTTTTTTGTTGTCAGCTAAATTCAGTAAATGTGTCCCTTCAATAAATTGTTCATAGGCTTTTGGATCGACACCGACTTTATTGGCCATGATCTTTACTGCTTCATCATGGGTCGCAGGATCATTGATAAACTTCACCGTTTTGTCCCAGACTTGAATGATTTTTTTCCATTCTTCTTTATGTGCTGACAAATGGCTCATGTTGACGGTCAAAGTGTCATAAATCAGCCCGGGTTTGTCTTTTGAGCTATAAATGATTTTTGACCCTGCGACGGCCTTTAATGCTTGATTTGCCACAGGTTGCCATACTGCAATTGCTGATACATCAGGTGTATTAAACACTTGAGGTAATTCATTGGTCATCGAATTAATCAAGGTATATTGGTTGGGTTGAATTTTGGCATCGCTCATTGCAGTCGATAGTAATAAGTGATCGACCAAACCTTTTTCGACCGCAATTTTCTTGCCTTTTAACTCTTGAATATTGTTGATGCCATTTTTGGCAATAATCACATCATTGCCCGCAGAATAATCAGTCACCATAATCATGGCACCTTGGGTTCCACCTGAGGCAATCACCAAATTATCCCCATTGGTCACGGACAAAGCATCAAGTTGATTGGCTGCAAATGCATTAATGGAAGCTGAGTAATCAAACCACTTAAATTCAACATTGACGCCTGCTTCTTTAAAAAAGCCTTTTTCAATCGCCACTTGCCAAGCGACCCAACCTGGCCAATCACTATAACCAATCGTAATCGGTTTGGTATTCATACTCCCTGTTTCGTTTTTGGTTGGTTCAGGAATTTTGGCGGTATTGTCACACGCCGTAATGAAGAGGCTTAAACAGGTCGAGAGTGCTAAAACGGATTTTTTGATCATGGTGCAATTTCCCCTATGCCATTGCATTCAAATTTTGTATTACTCAGTTGTTTGGATTGAATATAGTCACGCCATCCGCCAAAGTGACTAATATCGGTGGCCTCGGCTAAAGCATATCCTTCACAAATGAAGCCTTTAACCCATGAGCCATCACTTAGCTCTACATTACCAATACCAAGGGGTGCAGGTACTTCCGCGACGATTTGACCAAATGTTGCCAATGGAATATCCCAAACCTCGACTTCAATAGCACGACCTTGAGGATTGAGTTGTAAGCCCGGTTTCGGTGGCTGGGTGTTTTTCAGTGCATATAAGCTGTAATGTGCTGCAGTCTTGGTTTTTTGCAGCAATGTCCCACCGCGTGTCGTTAATTGGAAATTCAAGGGCATTCCCGTCAAATGTGCACCGACCACCGCCAACTTGACACTATGGGCTGAACTGATCTGTGTTGAAGGTTGATACGTCTGCGAAGATGTTCCCAAATTTAAGCCCGTCGCGTGTTGCCATTTTTGTGCAAAATTCGCTAAGGCCTGATCCATCCATGCAGACGCTATAAAGGTCACGCCACTCGGTAAACCATCACCACGAATGGTGTTTGGCAGTGCGAATGCAGATAAATCAGCAAAATTAACAAAGTTGGTATAGGCACCCATATGGCTATTTTTTAGCAGAGGATCGGCTTTGACCTCTTCAATTTTATAAATGGTAGGTGCGGTGGGTACCATTAATGCATCATACGATGCTAAAGCAAGGTTAATTTTTCGTGCTAAATCTGCACGTTCATATTCGGCAGCCATACTGACGACTGCGTTAAATTGATCCGCTTGTGAAATGATTTGATGAATCACCGGATGAGTGACTTCTCTTTTCACCCGTTGTTCTACCGCATAGGTACGCTCTGCCACCCACGCTTTATTGTATAAGGCTGAAGCCAATTGGTTGAATACTGTAAAATCGATGGATTCAACTGTATAACCAAGTTGTTTCACCCGTTCGACTGCAAGTTGAAATGCCTGTTCAGATTCAGCGTCGCCGTAGAATTCAAGCTGGGCAGGAATTGCGATTTTTTGCTTAGAAAATTGTGTAGGTACGTTGCTCGGATGCTGACGTGAGTATTCATCTTTTTCATCATAACCTTGCATGATTTGTGCGACTTGCCATGCATCATCCGTGGTCAATGCAAAAATAGACACCACATCTAAAGTACGACATGCAGGAATCACTCCATAGGTTGAAAACCAGCCTTTGGTCGGTTTTAAGCCCACAATATTATTATGTCCTGCCGGTACACGACCTGAACCCGCCGTATCTGTGCCCAGTGAGAATGGAACCATTCCTTTTGCCACCACGACCGATGAACCTGAGCTTGAACCACCACTGATATACTCTGGGTTAAAGCTATTTTTGACAGCGCCATAAGGTGAACGTGTTCCGACTAACCCTGTGGCAAATTGATCGAGATTGGTTTTTCCCACCACGATTGCACCCGCTCCTTTGAGTTTTGCAACCACGGTGGCATCCTGAGTTGCCAAATATTCAGCTTCTTTACAGGCTGCCGTGGTATAGAACCCTGCAACATCAATATTGTCTTTGACTGCAAAAGGAACACCGTAAAGCGGAAGCTCATCTGCATTTTTGTTTTTTAACGACTCAATTTGAGCAGAAAGCTGTTGTTTTGATGAGATAGAGATCCATGCATGGTCATCATTTTGAATAGAAGCCACATAATTAAATAAATCATCCAATTGAATCTGTTGATGTCGATATGCATTTTTCCAATCGTGTATGGTCCATAAGGTCGTCATGATTGTTCTCCTTGTTCAATTTGATTTTGTGCAATAGGTGGCATCACAGCATCCATCAGTTCTAAGTGAACTTTGATCACCCCTTTTAGCGCAGTGAATTTTTGACTAATCATTTTCAAATCAATACTTTTGCCCTGAAGCAGCATCACTTCTAGAATTTTTTGATCATCGAGTTGAATATGCAGTGAGCTGACCACTTGAGCGATATATTGTTGTTGTAATTCAAAAAGTTGCTGTCTTAATGTTTTAGAGCTTAGGTCATATAAGAGTGTCAGTGTTCCGACCATGACTTCATTGCGTTTGGCTTGATCATCGATTAAATGTTTATTGATCATGTCGACGATGGCTTGCGAGCGACTTTCATAGTGTTGCTCGACGATTTTTTCATCCAAAGCGTTGAGTGTGGTTTCAGGCACAGTGATGCTAATGCGTGCCAATTTGGTTTTAGGCACGTTTTTTATCCTTATATGTGTGAGTTTGTGCTAAGTGAAATCCGGCACGTGACGTCAAAATTTCGATCAGAAAAATGATCAAAGGATGTTTTCTATGGGGAGTTTTTGCAGGTGTGGTCATGTGCATCTCCTAAATAATACTTTTTATAAATTTCGTATTACTAAAGAAATGCAGTATCTGTGCCAATAATTTTTATTGTTTAAATATCATGGTTTTTTAGATAGTGTAGCTAACTCAATCGCCTATAAAACAGCAAAAAAGCACAATTATTGTGCTTTGATTGAGGGAGTGGTTTTTATGATGGTTCAAATTAGCTTATCAAACGTTTTAAGTGCTGTTTTTTTGAATTCGAGCCCGTAGCTCGTCTAAAGTAAGCTTTATCTTTTTTTCACTTTTGGCTTGTACTGCTTGTTGCAATAGCCATTCATCTTCCGAAAGACAATCTTTCAAAATTTTTTTTGCATTTTTCAAGATTCGATTTTGACTTTCGGTACTACGTTGCATTAAGAGTTCTTCTAATTTTCTAGCCATCGTTGGTATTCTCTTTTGTTTTAGACATCCGAAAAACTTACTACAAAGCGTGAATGGACAATCTTGTTCAGTATCCTATATATGCAAACAATAATTAAATGATAGCCAATTTATAGACTTATTTAAAGCTCAGTTTTCTGCTGATTAATTAATAAAATTATATTTATCTTTTAATATATAAAACATAATGTTAGATTAAATTTGATTATTTTTTCAATCTACAACTTTTAACAAAAGAAATTTATTATCATGAAATTAATAGCAATTAAGTTAGAAAATTTTAGGGGTTATCAGGGTATAAATCTGATAAATATTGATTCTAACTTAACAGGAATTATTGGTAAAAATGATGCTGGTAAATCCACAATTTTAGAAGCTTTAGACGTTTTCTTTGAGAACTCATCTTTGGATAAGAATGATAAATGTGTAAGCTGTGCCGAAGAGGATAATGTTTCAATAACATGTATTTTTGATGACAATCCAACCTCTTTAATACTTGATGCTACATCTGTAACTACTTTACAAAATGAGTATTTATTAAATTCAGAAGGTTACTTAGAAATTAAAAAAACTTTTCGAATAAATCAGAAGGTATCAACTGACTTATGCCTGATTGCCAACTATCCAAATAATATTGGCTTAGATAATTTGATCATTTTGAAAAATGCAGAATTAAAAGCATTGATTAAGGCAAAAAATTTAGATATATCTCAAGTTCAAGACCAAAGATCTAATACATCGTTAAGACAATATTTATTCAAATCGGAAACTCTTACTTTTCATTCCAAAGAAATTCCATTAAATAAAGAAGATGCTAAAAATGTTTGGGATGCTTTAAAGAACTTCTTACCTATTTATGCATTATTTAAATCAGACCGCAATAGTAGCGATCAAGATAGTGAAGTCCAAGATCCAATGAAACTGGCAATTAGACACGCACTATCTGAAATTCAACCACAATTACAAGCCGTACAGGAACATATCAAAACAAAAGTTGAAGATGTAGCTGGAAGAACTTTAGAAAAATTATCAGAAATGGATTCAGCTCTAGCAAAAGATTTGATTCCGGATTTTTCAAAAGAACCTAAATGGGAGTCAATTTTTTCAATGGCTTTAGCCTCTGAACAAGGTATTCCTGTCAATAAAAGAGGAAGTGGTGTAAGAAGATTAATTCTTCTAAACTTTTTTAGAGCAGAAGCAGAGAAAAAATTTCGAGAAGCAGATGGTCGTTCAATTATTTATGCAATTGAAGAACCTGAAACTTCACAACATCCAGATTATCAGGAGATGTTGATAAAAGCTCTTTTAGATTTATCCATATTACCAAAAACTCAAATATTAGTAACCACTCATACCCCAGCCTTAGCAGGGCTAATGCCTATATCCAGTTTAAGATACATAACTAAAGATGAAACAAATCAACATGTAATTGCCCACGCTGATTGCAACGACATTTTAAAATCAATTAGTGAAGATTTAGGTATACATCCTTTCGGTAATATTTCTAATCCTCAATGTCGAGGATATATCTTCGTTGAGGGTGTTTCTGATGTTGTATTTTTAAAACATATATTTTCTAAATATGCTGAAAAAGGATTGATTCATAAAGATTACATTGCTGAATTGGATATACAGCTTCTTATTAGTGGTGGAAGTGATAACTTAAAACATTGGGTAAACTATAAACTTATAGAATCATTACAAAAACCTTGGGCAGTTTTTTTTGATTCTGACAACGATGGAAATGACTGTCAAAAATATCAACAAAACTTGGCTAGTCAGTCCAAATATTCCAACATAATTTTTCATTTAACTGCAAAAAGAGAGTGTGAGAATTATCTACATCCTAATGTCATCCTCAGAGTATCTAATAACAGACTTAGCTATACCCCTGACAATTTTTCCGATCAAAAAGTGATTTTAACTCCTCTTTTATCCGATTTTATCGCTATTAAAAAAAGTAATTTAATTGAAAAATTATGGGGAAATAGTACATGCGAGGAAATTATAGAAAGTTGCACAGATCAACAAGGAAATAATGAATTCCTTCAATTTATCAAGAGAATTGAGGGAAAGTTTGGTTTAACTGAACCAGAAAAAAAGACCGCCTAAGCGGTCTTTTTAATTATATTTCATCAAGCCACTGGTGCTAACGTAAACAACACTTGCCCCGTTTTCACCGTTTGCCCTTTTTCAATGGTAATAGCTTCAACTTTCATACGCTCAGGTGCAATAATTGGAATCTCAATCTTCATTGCTTCAATCACTGCAAGCGTTGCACCTTCTTCCACAATATCCCCGGACTGGCATTCAATTTTCCAAATTGAACCCGGCATATGCGACTCAACCGCACAACCGCCATTCGGAATTTCAACACCTGCGCCGTCATCCATAGCATCTAAACTTTCAGACACATATTCTGCAAGACCTGCTTCATGCCAGCGACGACGTTCTGCATCAAAGTTGGCTTGTTGTACAGACTTAAAGGCTGAAATGGATTCCTCATTTTCAATTAAGAAGTCGTTGTACTCTTTTAAGTTCAATATGCCTTCTTCAATACGAAGTTTTAAGCGACCTGCTTTAAAGTCCTCACGCATCTGCATCAGTTCAGTTTCAGAGACTTCATAGAATTTAATTTGGTCAAAGAAGCGCAGTAACCACGGTTTACCTTGCTCAAAGTCGGCATTTTTACGGTAGCGTGACCACATTTGCGTGGTACGACCAACAAACTGATAACCGCCCGGACCTTCCATACCATAGACACACATATAAGCACCGCCAATACCCACGGCATTTTCAGGGGTCCAAGTTCGTGCAGGGTTATATTTGGTGGTGACTAAACGCTGACGTGGATCAAGTGGAGTCGCGACAGGCGCACCGAGGTACACATCGCCTAAGCCCATGACCAAATAACTTGCATCATAGACCACATCTTTCACAGCTTGTTTGTCTTTTAAACCATTAATTCGACGGATAAATTCGATATTGTCCGGACACCATGGTGCATCTGGGCGCACAGTTTGCATATAGCGTTCCGTTGCCAATTGGGTTTGTGAATCTTCCCAAGCGAGTGGTAAATACACGGTACGAGATGGCACTTGCATCTCGGTCACATCAGGGAGTTCCGCTTCAGCGACTTGTAATAAACGCAATAAATTAATTTGATCAAGTTTGATTGAATCAAAATGGATTTGCAGTGAACGGATGCCCGGTGTCAGGTCGATAATGCCCTGAATATTTTGCTTTTGAACCCATTGCATCAAAGCGTGAATACGGAAACGTAAGTTTAGATCAAGTACTAACTCACCATATTCCACCAACATGTAGTTGTTACCCGCAGGACGATACACCACATCAGGCGCACCATTTTCACCTTTTAAGGTATCGAGAACCGCATTTTTTAATGTCGAAAGTTCAGGATAGAACGACTCATCAAATACGACAGCTTTTGTATCTGACGCTTCTACTTGTGCATGATATTTTTCATTGAGTAGTTTAGCTTGGTGATAGCTCACGGGGATAAATTTCACCTTGTCACCGGCTTTAAGCTGACCGAGTTTCCATAGTTCAGAGTTGATCACCACTGCAGGACAAACGAAACCACCGAGACTTGGACCATCGGGACCAAGAATAATTGGCATATCACCGGTGAAATCAATCGCCCCAATGGCATAGGCATTGTCATGAATATTGGATGGATGCAGACCGGCTTCACCACCATCCTCACGTGCCCATTCAGGTTTTGGACCAATCAAACGAATACCGGTACGGCTTGAGTTAAAGTGAATTTCAAAGGTATTGTCAAAGAAGGTATCAATGTCATTTTTGGTAAAGAAATCAGGCGCACCATGTGGGCCATACATCACCGCAATTTCCCATTCATGGCTAAATGACGGCACTTGTTCAGGTGCAAGAGCTTTAATTTCATCGCTTGTAAATGCGGTGATTGGCAGCATATCGCCAATCAGTAAGTTACGCCCTGCATGACCACCAAACTGACCTAAGGTAAAAGTTGATTGTGAACCTAGATATTCAGGCACATTCAAACCACCTTTGATGCCGATATAGGTACGGCAACCTGTGGCGATTTTGCCACATTTTAACACCTGACCTTTACGCACATTGATGGTTTGCCACATCGGTACAGACACACCATCCAATGTTGATGGCATATCACCACCAGCAAGCACGATTTGGCTGTCACAATGGAATTTTAACGTTGGACCTTGTAGCGTACATTCAAGCCCTGCGGTGTTATAGGCATTACCCAGCAATTGGTTTGCAACATTGAGAGATAATGGATCAATCGCACCTGATGGTGGTACCCCGACATCCCAGTAGCCTAAACGACCTGTGACATCTTGCACGGCAGTTTGAATACCGGCTTGCAGGACTTCAATCTTTTGGGTTTTCCATTCAAAAGTATTTAAGAAACGTGTGGTTTGCGTACCGGCTTTAAAGACTTCACCGTCGATGATGTTTTGCAGATATTCAAGATTGGTTTCAATACCGGCTACTGAGGTTTTAGCAAGTGTATCGGTCATCGCTTGAATGGCAGAGGCACGATCATCTGCTGTGACAATGATTTTCGCAATCATCGGGTCATAGAATGACGATACATTCGAGCCCGTTTCCACCCATGTTTCATTTCGGGCATTAGGATCAAACTCAACATATGTCAGTAAGCCAGCACTGGGTTGGAAGTTTTTAATTGGATCTTCAGCATATAAACGTACTTGAATCGAATGACCTTTTGATTCTAATGGTTCAGTTGGCGCAGTCCAATCACCGCTAGCCAAGGTGACCATCCATTCCACCAAGTCCACACCAAAGACTTGCTCGGTCACGCCATGTTCCACTTGTAGACGAGTATTCACTTCCAAGAAATAGAATTCTTGTGTGTCGGTATCCATCACAAATTCAACCGTACCCGCAGAACGGTACTTCACCGACTGCATCAATTGAATTGCGACATTTTGGATATAGGCACGCTGTTCGTCATTGATATGCGGTGCCGGTGTTTCCTCAATCACTTTTTGGTTACGACGTTGTACCGAGCAATCACGCTCACGGAGTGCAATGACATTGCCTTGACCATCGCCAAAAATTTGCACTTCAATATGACGCGCGTTTTGTACAAATTTCTCTAAGTACAACCCTGCATCTTTAAAATTGGCTTGGGCTAAATAGGATACGGTTGCATACGCATCTTTTAGTTCTGCTTCATTCCACACCAAGCGCATACCGATTCCGCCACCGCCGGCTGTACTTTTCAGCATTACTGGGTAACCGATACGCATCGCTTCTGTGAGTGCTTCTGCTTCATCCTTCAATAACTGACTACCTGGCAGTAAAGGTACATTGGCTTGAATGGCAAGTTCACGCGCCGTGTGCTTTAAACCAAAAGCACGCATTTGTGCAGAGTTTGGACCAATAAAAGCAATACCTTGTGACTCACATAAGTCACAGAATTCAGCATTTTCAGACAAGAATCCATAACCCGGATGAATCGCTTGTGCGCCGGTTTGTTTGGCCACCTCTAAAATTTTATCGATATTTAAATAGCTTTGACTCGCTGGTGCTTCACCGATATAGACCGCTTCATCCGCTAAAGTCACATGGAGTGAATCACGATCGGCTTCTGAGTACACTGCAACGGATTGGATGCCGAGTTTTTTCAAGGTACGAATGACACGACACGCAATTGCTCCACGGTTGGCGATTAATACTTTATTAAACATGTTATGCGTCCTCGCCTTCACGGATGATCAATTGAATTTTGGTTGGGTTATAGGCATTACAAGGATTATTCAGTTGTGGGCAATTGGAGATCAACACGATCAAATCCATTTCTGCTTTGATTTCCACATATTTACCCGGTGCAGAAATACCATCATCAAACTTTAGATGACCCTCAGAGGTCACAGGCACATTCATAAAGAAGTTAATATTTGGACCGATGTGACGCACATTTAGACCATGTTTTTTGGCAATTGGATGCTGAGACAGCGCAATCATGAAATTGTTACGGCAACTGTGCATTGGATATTTGTCATGTGCATAGCGAACAGTGTTACTTTCACATGAACATGCACCACCTAAAGTGTCATGGCGACCGCAGTTATCATCATGGATGGTGGCAATTTTATTGCCAAAGTTGGTGTATAAAGCTGTGCCTTTTTCTAAATAGATTTGTTGATTGATTGCCAATGTATCGGTTGCGCTATAACGCTCTTCAGGGTTTGACGCCGAGATAAAGAGCGTATCCACCGCTTGGTTGCCTTCTAAATCCACAATACGAAAATATTGCCCTTTTTTGACTTCGCACATCCATGCTTCACCGGCAGGACAAACTTCGTTTAATACTGTTTTTTTATGATTTTGTGTTGGGTTTACAAGTGCAGTCATGATCTTTTTTCCTTAAGCAGTTAATGCGTAATAGCGATTGGTGTTTTGAAAAGCACGTTGATTTTGTGGACAAGAGTCACGACAAATATCTTTTTTGCTTAGGCTATTTGCTTTAAATAAGGAGAGTTCTATATCTGCGGGTAAATAATGTTCGATATGATCCAAAGTATGTGGTGCAGCGGATAAAAACACCAAGCAGTCCATTTCAAAGCGGAGTTCGATCACTTGATTCGTATTGTCAGATGCCACATAGCTGAGATTGCCATTGTCATCCGGTTGAACTTTAGAAAACAGATTTAAAGTACTGCTCAGGTCTGTTGCAGATAAGCCAAACTTGGTCATCTCAAGGAGTAAAGAGTCTTTGCCATTGCGGTACATGTCGTTACGTGCATCTTGGAAGGTTTTCGTGCCAAATTTTTTTTCAATTTGTTGTGCAGTACTTGGTGCACAAAACGCATCATTCCAACCATGGTCATCTTTGACAATGGAAATCATCGCGCGCCCCAGATCAGATGTAAGAATATGCCCAGTGCTTAAAAATGCCGTATGTTGCCCTTTTAAGCTGTCAGGCATGTTATAGCGTTCGAGCTTGTCTTCACTGTTCACGCAGTACAGTGCGACATTGGCATTTTGACCTAAAGCTTTAAGTTGAAGAATTGCACCTTTTTGGATACGTGCTGACCAATGATGACCACCGGGTAAGATTTCTGTCCATAAAACTTGATTATTGTGAAATGTACTTTCAAAAGTGCCCATTTGTTTAACCTCTATCAGGTGTATTAACAACCTCCCGGGCTTTTATCCCTCCGTGTAGCGAGCGGTTTTTCCTTTCGCCGTGAACTCTCGGTCTCAGGCGTAGTTCAATCTTTTATATCAGATCGCACTACCGGAACCCTAGATCACTTTATGATGAATAGATAAATGCAAATGGCATGCCAAAGTATTACGATTTTATTTTTTTATCATACTGAAATCATATTTAACTGGTCAGCTAAAGGCTTGCTAGATTCAATGAGGGAGAAAGACGTGTAATATGATCTTCGCCTGATGTCAGTTCCAATATAGAGGCATTGAGCACATGTAACTCCTGCGGATGATGGGTCACATACAGCATGGGTAAACGCATTTCATGATGAATCAAGCATAAGAAAGACAAAAGTTCCCGCCGTAAATCAGGATGTAATCCGGACAATGGTTCATCCAACAACAATAATTCTGGTGACGAGAGTAACGCACGTCCGATCGAGACGCGCTGTGCCTCACCACCTGACAGTTGCTGTGGTTTCCGATCAATCAAGTTTTCAAGTTTCAATACATCCACAACCTGATCAAAACTAAATTTTACTGGGGTTGGATGTTTATTTTTGGCGGCATAGTTGAGATTTTGTTGAACACTTAAGTGAGGAAACAACAAGGCTTGTTGAAAAATGAGTGCAATACGACGCTGATATGTCGGTATCTTTCGAGCAGATTGCGCATCAAATAATATGCGATCATGCAGTTGAATACTCCCGTGAATTGGCTGGAGCACACCTGCAAGACACTTGAGTAAAGTACTTTTTCCACTACCTGACTCACCCACAATTCCCACGATTGATTGATCAACCCGACATTGTATATGCAAGTTGAGTGCAGACACTTGGTACTGAAAATCGCAATGCAACATCGTATTAGCTCTTCATTCGTTGTTGATATTGGTACATCATCCAGTAATTTGCCAAAAGTGCAGAAAAAGCCAAAAACAGTGAAACAGCTACCAGTCGCATGGCCATCGCATCACCATTCGGCTGTTGTAATAAGGTATAAATGGCAATGGGAATGGTACGGGTTTCATCAGGAATATTGCCTACAAAGGTGATGGTTGCACCAAACTCACCTAAGCTACGGCTAAAGCCCAAAATGCTACCAATCAGTATGCCTGGTAAAGCTAAGGGTAAATAAATACCGATGAAGATTCTCAATGGATTCGCCCCCAAGGAGCTGGCCACTTGTTCGAGTTGTGGGTTGATGCTTTGAAAGGCCAAACGAATTGGCTGCACCATTAAAGGGAAACCGACGATGACAGAGGCTAAAACTGCACCTTTCCAGTTAAATGCCAATTCAATCCCCCAGTGCAGTAAATATTGCCCAATCATGCCTTGGTTGCCAAAGACCACTAAAAGTAAATAACCCATTACCACAGGAGGTAGCACCATAGGCAAATGTAACAGCGCCTCTACAGCAAACTTGGCTGAAAACTGGTAGCGTGCCAATACCCAAGCCATGGCGATCGCCAAGGGCAAACATAATAAAGTCGCACATGTCGCCACTTTAAGTGATAGCCACACGGCACTTAATTCTTCTGGGGTCAACAGGTCAGTCATACACTTATTTAGCCCAAGGATTTGTCAGGCAGTAAAAAACCATAACGTTTGAATATGAGTTTTACTTGCGCATTGGTTTGGAGAAATTGACTAAATTGCTGAGCCGCTTTATTTTTCTGACCTTGTCGCGTTAAAGCGATTGGATATTCAATGGGATGATGGCTATTCGTTGGAAACGCACCTACGATTTGCATTTTATGACTCATCAACGCATCGGTTTTATACACAATGCCTAAACGACATTCCCCTCGTTCAACAAAAGCCAAAGCTGCTCGAGCATCATCGGCTTCGACGATCCGGCCTTTCAAGCTACTGAGCCATTGCAACTGACTTAAACTTTGTTTGGCATATTTACCCAGTGGTACAGATTCCATTTGCCCCGTACAGAGACGTCCCTGAAGTGATTGGGCAAAGTTAAATGCAGCGCTCGGTTGAAATGCAATTGGCTTACCTTTAGTTTGAATCAGGACCAACTGATTCGAAAGTAACAGATGTACATGGTTAGCTTGAACCTTATTCTTTCCGATCAAATATTGCATCCAGTCTTGATCAGCACTGAGAAAAAGATCGCTTGGTGCCCTTGCCTCAATGTGTTTGGCCAATTGAGAACTTGCCCCATAGACACCGATAATTTTCGTGTTGGGATATTGTTTTTGATACAGCTTAGAAATGTCATTCAATGCACTGCTTAGACTTGCCGCTGCATACACTTTGACAGTCGCTGCATATGTGGAGTTTATACCTAAATATAAAATGATGGGTAAACGTTGCAGCCATTTCATTGCAGTAGCTCGAGACAAGTGAGAGGTTTGAGCGAATATTTGCATTAAATAAAAATGCCACTAAGTACAGCGCCTTTTTGAATGTTTTGATTGGCTGGAATACGGACTAAGCAATTGGCTTGCATGAGGTTGGAAAGCATATGAGATTGTTGTTTGCTTAGGCTATTTAGGTAAAGCTGACCTTGCTCAAACTGCGCGTACATCCTTAAGAAGCGCTCACGTTGATCTGATTTAAGCTCATGTTGAATGATGCCACTGAACCAAGCACATGGTGATTTTTGTCCCTGAAGTGCTTTCATTAACAGGTTCACATACACTTGTATCCCCACATAGACCGCAGCAGGATTGCCCGGTAAGCCCAATAAATAACAAGGGCTATGCTGTTTTCTTGCATATTCAGCAAAAAACATCGGTTTGCCCGGTTTCTGTTTGACTTTCCAAAAAATCTCTTTAAATCCTATATTCAAAGCAACGGGTCGAACAAAATCATAATCACCGACTGAGACTCCACCCGTGGTGAGTATCACGTCATAACGATCTTTTAAGTCGTGGAATAATTGACTGACGGCGTATTCAGTATCTGTAACATGGAAAATATAGACTTGCTGATGCTGTTGCTGAAACCAAGCGCGAATGAGTGGACCATTGGCATCAAAAATTTTTCCGCTTTGTAACTCATCCATCGTGTCTGCAATTTCATCCCCCGTAATTACTACTGCCACTTTGGGTAAAGCATAGACATGAACCGTTTGAACACCTGCCATACTCAAAGATGCAATGGCACCCACACTCAGCTGTTGCCCTGCTTGTCCCAAACATTGCCCCACAGCAACTTCTTCCCCGACATCTCGAATGTCTGCATGTGGTTGTAGTGCAGCGGTGATTTTAATCATGTTTTGATGCTCGATAGCTTGCACAATTTCCTGACGGGCTACCGTCGTGGTATGTACAGGAATCTTGGCTCCTGTAAAGAGTCGCACGGCTTGTCCCTGCTGCAAAACCAGCTCACTGCGCTGTCCAGCTCGAATCTCTCCAATTAGTTCAAAATGTACACCGGCTTCAATCTCACCTTCATGACATAAGGCATAACCATCCACTGCACTTTGGGAAAATAAGGGTAAGTTTATTTGCGAAGAGATCGGTGTTGCCAAATAACGATTCAATGCCTGATCTAACCCAATGCACTCTGTCGTTAAAGCTTGCGTTCTGTCCAAAATGAGCTGTAATGCCTCATCTACTGTGATTAAACCGGGCTCGCTTCCACAAGCAGAATGGTTATCTAGAGCTATCGCTTGATTCATTATTGATACCCTCCCGCATGTGGGATATTTTTTTGCACATCAAACAGATGCACCAATGCAGGTAAAATAGCGCTAAGCGACTCAAAAGCGCCTTGTCGACTACCCGGCAGCGTGATCACTAAACTATTTTCAATATAACCTGCAACCCCACGACTCAAAGCCGCATATGGCGTACGGCGTTGACCAAAATTACGTGATGCTTCCATGAGTCCCGGAATTTCACGTGTCAGTAGCGGTTGAATGGTTTCGACGGTTAAATCTTTCGGTCCCAACCCAGTACCGCCTACAGTGAGAATAAGGGGATATTGTTTTTTTTGATCATGGATGAGCGCCAATAACTGCTTAGGATCATCAGGAATGATGTGATAGGCAATATTGCTAAAGTTCGCTTCTTGCAACAGATCCATCACATTCTGCCCTGCTGTATCTGGTTTTTTACCTGCGGCTACGGTATCCGACAACACAATCACCGAGGCACTTAAACTTTCCTTCAGCACACGGCTAAAGTGCGATTTACCGCCTTTTTTCTTTTCTAGTTTTACTTGATCTAGACACAGGTCTTCAGGTTCACAATGTGGTTTTAACATGTCATATAGCGTTAAACCTGCTAGACTCACTGCCGTGAGTGCTTCCATTTCCACTCCAGTCGGCCCAATCGTTTCAACAATGCCACGAATTTCGACCTGTGCCTCTCCTAAGGTGTATTCAACATCCGCACGATAAATAGGCAGTGGATGACACAGTGGAATCAATTCATCTGTACGCTTAGCCCCTAAAATGCCTGCAATACGGGCGGTTTTTAGTGCATCACCTTTTTCGGTATTGCCTGTTCGAAGTAATTCAATGCAATGCGGGGGCGCATGTAAAATTCCTGTTGCAATCGCAGTGCGATAACTCTCTGCTTTCATTCCCACATTTTTCATTGAATTTGTCCTAGTGAATAAATATTGAATCTAAAAATATCGAACCTAAATATGAATATGTCTTGTTATGCGTCTGCCTTGTCACGCTGACACTGCACACCATGTTGATGCCGATGCATTTGGTGCGATAAGGTGCCATTTAAAGTCATGGCATCTTTCGTCGGCGTTGGATGATCTTTACGAATACAACACCCCTCGACATATTGGCTGCTCCCATCGGCATAAAACTCTTCCTTCCACACCGGAACTTCATGCTTTACCCGTTCCACTGCTTCTTCACAAGCCGCAAAAGCTTCTCGTCGATGGGCCGCATAAGCCACCGCAATAATTGCTGTTTCACCAATAGTGAGTGCACCTATACGATGAACGACGCGGACATAAGAGACGCCGTATTTCTGCTGAATGTCCTGCTCAATCTCTCGAATCATTTTTTCAGCCACAGGTGCATAAGCGGTATATTTGAGTGCGGTTACCGCTTTGCCCTCATGATGATTACGTACCGTACCGATAAACATACCCATACCCCCACACTCAGGAAAATGTTCAATACCATCAAAAAGTTGTTGATCAAATAACATCGATTGAATCCGAGCAAATTGTTTGAGTTGCATCTCATCCTCCTGCAACAGGTGATAGCAGCACCAACTGCGTATTTTGCTTTAAGTGTTGTTGGCGACTGACAATGTCTTCTCCAATCGCACAGGCACAACGTTCTATTGCAGATTGCACCTGCGGATATTGCTCAACAATCTGATTTAAAACGCTTGAAATCGGTGTATCAACGTCACACTCTACGCTCACGTCCTGAGGTAGCTGCCGTTCAATGGCGCCATACGCTTCTATATGGATATGAATGGTGGCCCGTTGATCATGGTCTTGATCATTATTGTATAGGTTCATGCTTATCCTCCGATCATATGCATACTGATTTTTCTGAGATTCTTTTGAGCATGTGCTGTATGTGTTTTATGAGTTGGGACTTGTACGGATAGATTTTCCAATGCGTTTAAATGTTGAATTTCGGCATAGCCGGACTTTTTATGCCAGATATAGTCTTTTAACTGATTCAATAGATCCATTTGGATGGCAGTTTTTTGACATTCAGATTGATCATCAGCCCTCATTAATCGTCCAATATGTTCTTTAATGTTGAGCCCCCTGGTGGCAAACAAACAATTAAACAACTCGCCTTGTGCATTAAGTCTTAAACGATCACACGCCCCACAAAATGAATGACTGATGGTTGAAATAATACCAATGCGTTGACCATTGACTAAATATTGCCGTGCAGGATGAGCCCCCTGATCAGCGACAACATCAACCTGATAATGCTGCTGTAGTTGCTGAAGAATATCGGCTTCAGTGACGACATCTGCTTGTTGCCAATGCTGATCGCCATCTAAGGGCATAAACTCAATGAAACGCAGTTCAACTTGTTGTTGGCGTGCCCATTGCACCAAAGGCAGAATCTGATTTTCATTTTTGCCTTTTAGCAAGACGGTATTGATCTTGATGGGGAAGCCAGCTTTTTTAGCCGCGTCAATACCGTCCAATACAGATGGTAATGATTTTTGGGTGAGTTGCTGAAATTGCTCAGGCACTAAACTGTCTAAACTGATATTTAAGTCATCCAAACCCGCTTGTTTTAATTCAAATGCATAATCTGCCAAATAATGTGCGTTGGTGGTCATGGAAATACGTTTCAGTCCTTTTGAACGTAAAGCCTGTAACTGCGCAATAAAATGCACCACGCCTTGGCGCATGAGCGGCTCTCCCCCCGTAATACGGATATCTTGAATGCCCTGTTGCACCATCAAATCACAAAATACATAGAGCTGTTCAAAACTGAGTAAATCTTGCTTGTTCATCCAGGTGGGATGCTCAGGCATACAGTACACACATTTAAAATTACAACGATCGGTCACGGAAATGCGTAATTTACGCTTCTGCCGTCCATACTGATCTTGAAATACACTGTGCTGTTTAAATGCGTTGATACTGTTCATTGACACGTCCCATGGCGCTTTTTGCACTGAATGAATTCAAATCAAAAAATACGCCCTATTTTCATACCCTATGAATTGCAATATCTGTTCCAACTTTGTGCTTAAGTGTTGTCGTTAACAAAACAATAAAATGACTGATCCATATTTAGATGACCTATTTTCTAGATTGCTTCTATTAGGCTGAATAAGCTGTTTTATTCTCTATATCAATCGCAAAATCAGGATTTAAAAATATTTATATAAAGCTGAGCTGACGATGTTGTTGTAACTCATCAAAAGAATTAATACTGTGAAAAAAAAGGGCGTTATTTTTAAACTTGGCAATTTGCATATTCATTGCGGCAAAACAGACTTTTAAACTGCGCTGTTGTTGTGCTAAATGCTTCTCTAATGTCGCAAGACTGGAGCGCTTTAGTAAGCAAAATGGAAATAGGGCTTTGCCATTCATTTCAACCACGGCGACTTCAGCCTGCGGATGGCTCTGCAACACTTGATGCAGTCGCGATATGACTTTTTGAGGGATATAGGTCACATCACAGGGTACAAACAGCACATAGTCCGACTGCACATGCGACCAAGCGCTTTTCATGCCCATCAAGGGCCCATAAAAACCCGCTTCATCATCTGGAAAAAATTGAATCGATGGAATGATCCGTTGATACATCGAATGATCACGGTGGCTATTGACCCACACCTTAGCCACATGAGATTTCAGTAGTTGGTGGATTTTGATCAGTTGAATTTCATCATCAAATTTTTGTAAGAGTTTATTGATGCCATTCATACGTCGTGCTTGACCACCCGCCAAAATGACCAAGTCAGTCGTTGGATATGTCGCATCTTTATCATTGTTATTCATTGCATATTCTCCATTTGACAGGCTTTAATTAAGCCCCTGATCTCAGGTAAACACGACCCACAATTCCCTCCAGCTTTTAGGCAAGTCGTGACTTGTTTTTCATGCGTGATGTTTTGCGTTTTTATGGTCTCCATAATTTTATATTTGCCCACTTTAAAGCAGCTACACACCAGTGGTCCGTCATTGTTCCCCATTGAGATGGCTTGACCCGCCAACAAGGCTTTGCGATGCATGGCACTGAGGCGTTCACGTTTAAATAAGCTCGCCACCCAATCCCGATCGGGCAATAAAGCTTTTGGGGCAATGTATAAACTTGCAATTAGCACACCATGTTGCAAAATCACGGTGTGTGAAATCTGTGAAGATGCATCTTCTAGATTGAGCCATTCAAAGCTTTCATCCTCAAAGGGCAATAGCGTTTTAATCTGCTGGGTGCTGTGGCTAAACTTTTGACGATCTGCCAGTTCATAGCGAATCGCTTTCTCCGTCATGACTTTGATCCACCACATGCTATTTTTAATCTTTTGCGCTACAACAGTGTCAAAGCCTTGACGAACATATAGCACACCTTGCCATTGCACATAAAACGGTTGAATCATCACAGGCGTGTGTTTAAATTCAGGCTCGCCTGAAATTGGATCAACCACCGGATTGACCACTTTGCCAATTCGGGCATCTGAGGCCACTTGATCATTCCAATGAATCGGTGCAAATATTTGCCCACGGCGAATGTTATCCATAACTTGTGCACGCAACACACATAAGCCCCATTTGGAACGCACTTCGACTAGCTCTGCATCTCGAATGCCATATTTCAGTGCATCTTGGGGATGAAGCTCACAATACGGTTCAGCACGATGTGTAGCCAAATTGGCAGACAATCCTGTACGGGTCATGGTATGCCACTGATCACGTATCCGCCCCGTGTTTAAAATCAAAGGATGCTCGTTATCCACTTGATGTACAGGATCAATGGCGGTGGTAGCAATCAATCTGGCTTTGCCATTGGGGTGGCTAAATTCGCCTTGAGAAAATAAGCGGGCTACATCACTTTCTTTCTGACCTTTCAGCCACACCGGCCATTGGATGGGGGTTAAGGCATCATATTCTGACTTAGACAGTCCTGTTAAACCGTTTAAATTAAAATAGCGAAAATGTTGCGCCTGATCTCGATCGGAAAGAGAGGTATTTCCATAAGCAGACAACTGGGCATGCTCAATAAAAATCTCATGACTATTTTGATAGTCAAAGCCTGCGAAACCGAGTCGTTGTGCCACTTGTGAAATCGCCCACCAATCGGCTTTAGCTTGCCCCGGTGCCTGCAAAAATGCCCTTTGACGTGAAATTCGGCGTTCCGAATTGGTCACTGTTCCATCTTTTTCACCCCAACCGAGCGCGGGAAGCAGAACATCGGCATATTGCGTCGTGTCCGTATCCAGACAAATGTCTGAGACGACCACCAATTCGCATTTGTCTAATGCACGTTTGACTTGATCCGCATCAGGGAGACTAACAACAGGATTGGTCGCCATAATCCAAATGGCTTTAATTTTGCCACTTTCCACCGCATGAAACAGATCGACTGCTTTTAACCCAACAGTCTCTGCCATAGAGGGACTTTGCCAAAAGGATTGCACCAATTCACGATGTTTAGGATTGTCTAACTCCATATGACTCGCCAACATATTGGCGAGTCCTCCGACTTCACGCCCGCCCATGGCATTGGGTTGGCCTGTCATTGAAAATGGTGCAGCGCCCAATTTGCCAATCTTCCCAGTCAGCAAATGGCAATTGATAATACTGTTGGCTTTATCGACCCCGCGAGATGATTGATTGACGCCCATTGAAAATAAAGTCATCACTTTTTCAGTACAGGCAAACTGTGTATAAAATTGTTGTAATTTTTCTAAAGCAATTCCCGTTCGAAGGGACACTGCTTCGATGGACGCTTCAGATTGACTGCTTGCTAACGCCGCTTCTAAACCTTGTGTATGTTGCTCAATAAAGTCTTGATCGATATAACCATGTTGCATCAGGTACTGTAACAAGCCATTGAACAATGCCACATCTTGACCCGGTAAAATGGGAAGATGTAAATCTGCGGTTTCACAGGTACTGGTAAATCGAGGATCAATCACCACCACAAACAGATCACGTTGTTCTTTGGCTTTCATAATCCTTTGATACAATACCGGATGACACCATGCCGTATTGGAACCGACTAAAACCACCATGTCGGTATGTTCAAAATCTTCATAACTTGCAGGAACGAGATCTTCCCCAAATGCGCGTTTATGCGCTGCCACGGCGGAAGACATACATAAACGTGAATTGGTATCAATATTGGCGGTACCTAAATAGCCTTTAACGAATTTATTTGCTACATAATAGTCTTCGGTCAGCAGTTGACCCGAGACATAAAAAGCGATGCTGTCACGCCCATATTGATCAATACACTGTTGCAACTTATTGGCAATGCTGTCGAGCGCATCCTCCCAATTACTGCTTATACGCTGTCCTTGACGACCGAGCATCGGTGCTAAGACACGACTTTGCAAGCCGAGGGTATCAGCAAGATTACTACCCTTGATACAGAGCTTTCCATAGTTGGCGGGATGCTCAATATCGCCTTTCACTGAAACATGTTTTCCTGAAGCTGTAGTGATCACTTGTGCCGTGACCCCACAGCCCACCCCACAATACGGGCACGTGGTTGGTGTGGTTTTCACTTGAGTTGCAGTGGAGCTTTGCAGTTCCACAATCGGGATACTTTTCATTGTCTGCTGAGCTCCTGTTTTGACTAAGATGATGATTTCTTCTATTTTTCAAGCCCAATCAAAAATTCTAAATTTGAGTAAAACTTTCAATACTTAGCTAGCAGGGATGTTTTCATTTAAATCCTGCTGAAGCCTTTTTTAAAAGAAGAATCTTTGCATGAATCAATTAACGCATTCGGAAGAGATTTTTTCATTAACCCGCTTTCTTTAATGCAAAATCTTTACCAAACAGCAGTTTGTTTCGAATAGAAGAGATGGGGGTCTGATCGGCAATCAACTCTGCATACCAAGCACCATCTTCGGTATCGCCAAACAAAACCGCACCCACGACTCTATCCTGTTGAATAATGATTCGCTTATAAATCTGACGTTTTTCATCATTTAAAAGAATGTCTTCAAACGGCATGTCATTGGTATCCGTATTGATCTCTATGCTGCCTGCTGAAAATACATCACAGCCACTGACTTTTAATTGGGTCGGCACTGTCGGGGCTTTGAAGGTCAAACTGCCATGTTCAGCCAAATGCGATGCACAAATAAAGGCTTGTCCCCATAAAGGCTCAACCAAACCAAACGTTTGTCCCCGATGTTCAATACATTCACCTACAGCATAAATACTCGGGTCATAGGTTTGCATGGTGTCATTCACCAATATTCCTCGATGACAGCGTAGCCCAGCGCTTTGTGCGAGGGTAATATTCGGACGAATACCGACCGCAAAGACCACCAAATCTGCCTTTAAAACCCGACCATCGGTTAAACAAATTTGACGCACCTGTCCCGATTCACCGATTAAACATTTTGTATTGGCTTCGGTGATAATCTGAATGCCTTTGGTCTCAATTGAATGTCGCAACATCTGACTGGCTTTCGCATCTAACTGTCGTTCCATAATACGGTCCGTCAGATGCAGCACCGTGACGTTCATGCCACGCTGTTTAAGTCCATAGGCAGCCTCTAGTCCAAGTAAGCCCCCACCAATCACCACAGCATGTTGGTGTGATACCGCATATTCCAACATGCGGTTAACATCATTGATATCACGGAAGCTCATCGCCCCGTTTAAATCTGCACCTGGAATCGGAGGTACAAAAGGTTTAGACCCTGTCGCTAGAATTAAGCGGTCATATTCCACCACAGCGCCTTGTTCGGTGTAGATCTGTTTTCGTGGGCGGTCAATACGTACCGCAGGATCACCTGCAATCAAACGGATGCCTTTGTCAGCGTACCAATCATGTGGGTGCAGCATAATGTCCTGTATGCTTTTTTCACCCGATAACACAGGCGACAACATAATGCGGTTGTAATTGCCCCATGGCTCTTCACCAATCACCGTAATCTCATAACGATCCGGTGCCATATCCAACAAATCTTCGAGGCAACGCATTCCTGCTAAACCATTGCCGATCAAGACCAATTTCATTTTTTCCGGACTGCTTGCGTTATTGGTGATATAGGTTTTTTGAGGTGTAGGACTGACAAAAATTTTTCCCTGTTCAATTTTACTTGGAAAGACCAATAGCTTTTGGTCTTTATCTTCTAAACAACGCCCTGTAGCCAGACTAAAATTTTGTTTATACATCGGCGATGCCACCACACGTTCACCTTGTACATCTCCCACAATACCGCGGGACATCACATAAGCTTGGCTAAAGGGATCTTGGTTACTTAAAGCGTAAACCCGTTGTTCCTGACCCACCCGAAAAATCGCAATGTGTTGATCTTCAATCCATGCACCCACACCTGTATTGGGTGTAATGTCATCTAAATTGCATATTTCGACCCAATCCAATTCATTCATGTCTTTTAAAATTGTCATTTCTGTTCTCCTTGAAAGCTTCGATTAGGCTTCTACCACCGGTATACGATTGGCATTTCGTTCTGCTTCATTTTTAGGACGAATTTGTCCACGAACAGCGGTAAACTGAATATGTGGGTCCTGTTGTTGTTCCGCTTTGGCATTGATAAATGTCTTAAAGCGTTTACGCACTTCAGGGTCTTCAATGGCGGTACGCCATTCATCTTGATACGTGCCGACCACATGTTGCATACGGTGTTCCAATTCCTGTGCAATTCCGAGTGAATCATGCACAATCACATCTTTGAGATAATCGAGTCCACCTTCCATGTTGTCACGCCATACCGAGGTTCGTTGTAAACGATCAGCCGTTTGGATATAGAACATAAAGAAACGGTCGATATATTTGACCAGCGTTTGTGTATCGAGGTCTGATGCCAACAATTCTGCGTGGCGTGGTTTCATGCCTCCATTGCCGCAGACATAGAGGTTCCAGCCTTTTTCAGTGGCAATCACTCCGACATCTTTACTTTGAGCTTCTGCACATTCACGAGTACAGCCCGATACTGCCATTTTGAGTTTATGCGGTGAACGTAAGCCCTTGTAGCGATTCTCTAAATAAATGGCTAAACCGACTGAATCATCTACGCCATAACGACACCAGGTACTGCCGACACAAGATTTCACCGTGCGTAGAGACTTACCATAGGCATGTCCCGACTCGAAACCTGCATCGATCAGCTTTTGCCAAATTTCAGGCAGTTGATGCACTTGTGCACCAAACATATCGACACGTTGTCCACCAGTGAGTTTGGTATAAAGTCCATACGCTTTGGCGATTTGACCGATGGCGATCAGTCCATCTGGCGTGACTTCACCGCCTGCCATACGCGGCACAACCGAGTACGATCCATCTTTTTGAATATTTCCAAGGTAATAGTCATTACTGTCTTGTAGTCCTGCATGGCTCGGTTTAAGCACAAAATCATTCCAACAAGATGCCAAAATATTGGCAATCGTCGGCTTACAGATATCACAGCCGAGTCCATGACCATGTTGTTCGATCAAGTCATCAAAGGTTTTAATTTTATGGACACGAACCAAGTGATACAGCTCTTGACGTGAGTAAGCAAAGTGCTCGCAGAGATGGTTATTTACAGTGACCCCTTGGCGTTGTAATTCAGCTTTGAGTACTTGGGTGACGAGTGGTGCACAACCCCCACATGCAGTGGCTGCTTTGGTACATTTTTTTATTGCTCCCAATGAGGTTGAGCCTTCTGCAATCGCGGAGCAAATATCGGCTTTAGACACGTTGTTACATGAACAGATCGTGGCGCTCTCTGGTAACAAATCCACACCACTGCCCCCGGCTTGGGCATGGGCTTGCTCAAAGCCCGGCATGATTAAACTTTCTGGGTTCTCAGGCAGCGCCAAGCCATTCAACATCATTTGCAACAGATCATTGTATTCCTTGGCACACCCGACCAATACTGCACCGAGTAGCTTAGTTTTTTCTTGATCCACCACAATTTTTTTATAAACTTGTGCGGCTTCATCGGCATAAAAATAGCTCAGCGCATTCGGCGTCATGGCATGTGCATCTCCAACTGATGCCACATCCACACCCATCAGTTTCAGCTTGGTGCTCATATCGGCACCGCTAAATTCATTACATGCTTGCTCCATGACATGTTTCGCTGCAATACGTGCCATATCGTAACCTGGTGCCACTAAACCGAAAATTTTATTATCCCAAAGCGCACATTCACCAATCGCATAAATATCAGCATTCGACGTTTGGCAATAATCATTGATGACAATGCCACCCCTCTCACCGATGGCTAATCCACTTTGACGTGCTAATTCATCACGGGGGCGAATCCCTGCACTGAATAAGATAATGTCGGTTTCAAGTTCAGATCCATCAGCAAACTTCATTGCGTGTTTAGCGGATACACCATCTTCGATAGATGCAGTGGCTTTTTGGGTATGGACATGCACGCCTAGATTTTCGATTTTGGTACGTAACACTTTACCGCCCAAATCATCAATTTGTACTGCCATTAACCGGGGGGCAAACTCCACCACATGGGTTTCAAGATTTAAATCACGCAGTGCTTTGGCTGCTTCAAGCCCCAATAAGCCTCCGCCAATCACCACGCCTGTTTTCGCATTTAGACTGGCTTGTTTCAGTGCATCTAAATGATCAATGGTGCGGTAAACAAAACAATTTTCACGGTCATTGCCCGGAATTGGGGGAACAAAGGCATACGAACCTGTGGCTAAAATCAGTTTGTCATAGTGCAGTACATCACCCTGATCAGTGGTTACGGTTTTATTGATTTGATTAATGTGCGTTGCTTTGGTTTTTAAACGTAGATCAATACCATACGCATCGGCAAAGTCTGTACGGCACAAGGTTAAATCTTTAACAGACTTGCCATTAAAGTATTCAGTTAAATGTACACGGTCATAGGCTAAACGTGGTTCTTCTGCCAATATGGTGATCTCAACCTCATCACCAGCATGTTCCAATACTGCTTCGATAAATTTGTGACCCACCATACCGTGGCCAATCATCACAATTTTCATGGTCTTGCTCCCATCTTTTTTATTTCTGCATTTATTTGTTCAATTGATGTGTTTAAGTGTCTTTGACACGACTTAATGTTGTGCTTCAGCCATGTTGCGTTCATTCACCGCCTGTTCGAACAAGCGTTGTTCTTTTTCTTTATGTTCAACTGAAAAGCGGATCATGAGGACACAACTTGCCGCGATCACCACCAGACCACCCAAGACCATGAGTGTGGTTTGAATATCGAGCATACCTTTGAGTAAAAAACCTGCTGCGACAGCACCGAGATTGCCACCTGCACCAATGATGCCTGCGACACCCCCTAAGGCATCACGGTCGATAAATGGCACTAGCGCATAGGTGGCACCACATGCCATATGGGTGAATAAGGCAAATACGGTCATGACTAAAATCGCAAGCATCGGTGTATTCATTTGTGAAAATAAAATCAGAAACAAGCCTTCGAGCAAAATCATACTAAACAGCACTTTGGTACGACCATCCAGTCCTTTTTTAGTCGCCACTTTGTCAGAAATAATCCCACCCAAAGCACGCGCAAACAATGCAAGAAGACCAAAGATTCCTGCTGCCATCCCGGCTTCTTTTAAACCAAATTTGAAATTGTCGACGTAGTACATCGCGACAATGTTATGAATAAAGATCTCAATCCCAAAACACGCCGCATAAGCACCAAATAAAATCCAAACACGGTAGTTTTTTGCAGCATGCATCAAGATCGCCATACCACCTTTTTTATCTGAACCGACTTGAATCCCTTGGGCACGGAGTTCTTTAAAGTTACCTTGTGGGCAGTCTTGGGTGCATTTCCAATACAACAGCCCCACGATGACCATCATCACACCCGGCACAATCAACGCAATACGCCAACCCATGGCTTGCTCGACACCAAACATCACAATCGCAGAAAGCAGCAATGGCATTAAAGCTTGTGTCGCACCTCCGCCTGCATTGCCCCAACCGGCAGTGGTGGCATTGGCTGTGCCCACTACATTCGGTGCAAACATAATGCTGGTGTGGTATTGGGTAATCACGAAACTGGCACCGATCGCACCAATCAATAAGCGGAAAAACAGAAAGGATTCATAACTGTTGGCAGAAGCCACACCAAACACCGGAATACTGCCGATAATCAGTAACGCGGTATAGGTTTTGCGTGGTCCATATTTGTCGCATAAAGGACCAACAGCCAAACGAACCAAAATGGTAATCGCCACGGCGGCAATATTAATATTGGCAATTTGATCTTTGGTCAGATGAAATTCACCTGCAATCACTGGCATTAAGGGAGCACAAGCAAACCAAGCAAAGAAACACACGAAGAATGCCAGCCAACTTAAATGAAAGGCACGCATTGCGCCTGTAGAGAAGCTAAATAGATTAATTTTTGTTGCTTTTCGAGCATCTCGCTGTATAGACATAACCACGACTCCAGAACTGAACATCTCTATATGGCTGATCTGCACAGCTTAGTGTGTTAGATCAGTCACGATCAGAACGGACGTCGTTGGCCGTTGTAGTAAATTTGATTAAGTCGTCTTTGACTTGTTTAGAATAAAGCAGAATACGTGCCAACTTTTAATGACTCTTTATTAGTCATGTATTTTTAAAGACTTAGCCAAATGAGGAACGATCTTGAAATTTTGAGTTTTGAAAATTCAAAATTTATTCAGGTCCTCATTAAAGTCTCAAGCATGTCATTTTTTTGAATGTGTCTATAAACAGCGCAATGTGCATCAGCATGGTGCAGCTTTGCTTTCAATAGCACATAGAATGCGGTGAATATCCTTTTTTAACATCAATATTAATTCTATTCTGTGAATGCTTTGGCACTTATTTTGCTTACTGTCTACCGTTCACCATCAGGCAACCCTGAGCTGAGTTATGCCAAACCTAAAAATTGCCCTGATTGATGATGATATTGAACGGGCTTCTTTTATCCAAACCTCACTTATCGAACATCAGTTCGAGGTGGTTGCTTGCGTGATGATTGATCATTTAAATCGCACAGATCTACAGCAACTTCAAGCCGATGTGATTCTGCTGGATATGGATCATCCACAGCGTGACGTGATTGAGAGTTGCGTCAGTCAATTTGACCTACCGACGGTTTTATTCACGAAAAACAGCCACAAAGAGACCATTAAACATGCCATTGATGCCGGCGTAACGGCCTATATTGTCGATGGGATTGACCCGACGAAATTAAATAGCATTCTCGAGATCGCCATTGAACAATTTAAAAAACATCGTAAATTGGTCTCGGACTTAGAAGAAACCAAATGCAAATTGGCTGATCGTAAAGACATTGAAAAAGCCAAAGTCCTGCTGATGCAAATGCACCAAATACAAGAACAACAAGCCTTTAGTCTGTTACGTAAAAGTGCCATGAGTCAGCGCATGACCATGGGTGAGATGGCACGTCGTTTGCTCGATGCACAGTCATTGTTGAATGCTCAATTTAAGGAATAATCCATGCCTCAACTTGAAAAAACTGAAATTCAACTGGGATATATTCCACTATTAGACAGTGTTGCGCTGCTCTGGGCGCATCATCAACATTATTTTCAAGATGAAGGCTTAAATGTCACTTTGGTGAAAGAAGCCTCTTGGGCCAGTCTAAGAGATCGTTTGGCTTATGGCATATTGGATGCTGCCCATTGTTTATCCGCCATGTTGCCTGCCGCCGCCTTAGGTGAAGATCAAATTAGCATTCCATTACAAACCGGTTTGATCCTCAGTACCAATCGTGCCTATGTCAGTCTGAGTCAAAAGCACTGCTATGAATGGCATATCTCTGAACAAGATCGCCCCGAAATCTCAGCCTCTAAACTGATGCAAGCCATTCAATCCGGTCAACGTGTCGCATTGGCACATGTGTTTAAGCACTCGATTCATCATTATAGCTTAAGACAATGGTTGGCTTTGGCGAATGAAAGTTTTGCCAAAAATCTACAGCTTTTGACCCTGCCGCCACCGTATATGGTCGAGGCCATTGCAGCAAAAACGATTGATGGTTTTTGTGTGGGTGAGCCGTGGAATATCCAAGCTGAAGTTGAAGGTCATAGCCAAATCATTTTGCAAAGTCAGCAGATCATTCCCAATATTGCAGACAAAGTGCTCGCCACAACCCAAGAATGGGCACAATTACATCCGCATACCTTAACTGCCCTACAAAATGCCATACAA
Source organism: Acinetobacter lanii (assembly GCF_011578285.1). Classification (NCBI taxonomy): domain Bacteria; kingdom Pseudomonadati; phylum Pseudomonadota; class Gammaproteobacteria; order Moraxellales; family Moraxellaceae; genus Acinetobacter; species Acinetobacter lanii. The sequence goes on from NZ_CP049916.1 coordinate 1,784,024, forward strand.
CGCGCTCAACACGATTTAGCCACATTGCAGCATCTAGATGAAGTCTGGGCACTTTTAAAAGGCTTAAACATTATTCGCTTTCCATGTTCAGCAAGCATTCATGTGCAGGCATATCATAAAATTCAGCAGATTATTCGTTGTTTTGGCACGCAACACATCCCCCAAGTCGAACATTTTGAATGGATCCTGCAACAAATGAATCACTGGGATGACTTAAATTTAGATGCTGAAAAAATCAAAGCGATCGCTCAATCTTGTATAATATAATTTTACTTAAAACTTAGACTTTAAATCGATTAATTGGTCAGCATCTGCCCTGTAATATGGCAAAAAAAGCAGTCCATTTGAAAATTAATAAAAAATAATTTCGATCATTTTGTTCAATATTATTTTACTATGCAATAGTCACAGATATCCTGAACAAATATAAACAAGTATTTTAAATACATGTTTAATAAATAATTTATTAAATAACAGAGTGAGCTAAATTGATTTCATTGTGCTGTGCTTCTGAATTAGAGCATTGAAACCCATTGCTTATTGATGGGTTTTTATACAGACATAGATTTTGGTCTTTTCGAATAATTGAATCTAAGTCTTATTAGGCATACAATTCAAACTATCTATATGGAGATCACGTCTTGTTGATCTCCTTTTTTTTAAGATTCATTAGGCTTGAAAATGAAAAACGTTAAATTGATTCAGCTATGTTTAATGACTAGCTTGGGTTTAGCCGTAAACAGCTATGCTGCTGAAAAAGACTCTTCGACAACAGCACCAAGTTCACAAGAATTTTTAGTGGGTACTTGGACAGGTGGCGTACCTGATGGCTTAGGCGCACTCAAACCTGTATTAAACAGCCAAGGGATTTACCGTGTCCGTTTAAATGCTGACGGAACCATGCTTCCAATCAATCAGATTAAACTTGCAAATCCGTCTTGGTTGGCTTTTTCGAAGAACAAACAATTCATTTATGCCACCAATGAAGACAATGGTGACAAAGAAGGTCAAGTTTCAGCATTAAAATTCACCAAATCAGGTGATTTACAACTGTTGAATAAAGTGAAAAGTCATGGTCAACAACCGACCCATGCTGAGGTTTCACCTGACAACAAATTCTTGTTGATCTCAAACTACTCTTCTCGTCCAAATCATGCCGGCGTGACTGTTTTCCCAATTAAGAAAGACGGTAGCTTAGGTAAATTGGCTCAAAAAGTCGCGTTTATCAAAGGGAGTCAAGCACTTCCAGATCGTCAAGCCGATGGTCATGCACACTCTACAACATTTAGCCCAGATGGTACTGTGGCATATGTTGCAGATTTAGGCAGTGATTTAATCAAAGCGTATCACTATGATGCTGATGCGAAACAACCTTTAAAACCAGCACCTGAGCTTGACCTTCAATTCCCTGAAGGCAGCGGTCCACGTCATTTGATTTTTAGTAAAAATGGCAACTACTTGTATGCAACCACTGAAATGGATGCACAAGTTATTGTATTCAAAAAAGAATACAATGCCTATAAAATGATTCAAACTCAGAATTTGACTGAAGAAGTAGATGCTGAATCTAAAGGTGGTGCAGGTTTAATCTTCTCCCCTGACCAAAAATTCCTTTATGTTGGTAACCGTAAAAAAGTCAATGAAATCGTGGCTTACTCAGTTGACAGTAAAACCGGTAAATTAACCCTGATCGATCGTTACCCAAGTGGTGGTATTGAGCCACGTGCTTTTGACATTGATGAAACCGGTGAATACTTAGTGGTTGCGAATGTATTTAGTAATACTGTAAGTCAATTCAAACGTGACTTAAAAACCGGTAAATTAAAACCAACCCAAATTGCGTTACAAATTGGTTTACCGACGGATGTAAAATTCATCCCAACCAATCGTTAATCTTTTTTATTCTGAGGTCGAGAGAGATTCATTTTCTCGACTCAGATAAATTGAGATCAGATCAAAAAGACCAACACGTGTTGGTCTTTTTTATTGGCTGGCTTTCACCTAGGTGATTATTTACAAAAACATTAGACCATGAGGCTCAAAGCAGAGCTTTAGAAATCATAAATCGCGGTGAAATTGACACGATTGTCTTCACCGGTGCGGTTATCAAATGTTTTACGCTCACCATACATATATTCCACGCCTAGATTGAGTGGTTTGTAAGGGTTGTAGAACATATTGATCCATCCTTCAGCCAATTGTTTGTTTTGTGCTGCATCTGCATAGACCAATTTTGAGAAATCATTGTCGTCATCGGCACGCATATAACCAAAACCTAAAGTCCCACGAATTTTAGGGGTGAATTGCTGAGTCACACCAATGGCGATAGTATCCAGTTCATTCGGCTTCATATCACCATTTAAGGTCAGTGCATACGCAGAGTTGGTCCACAGCACATTTTTGGTGTCGCCTTTAATGTGGTTATAGTCCAAACGCAGCAGTGTTTTAGGCAAAATTTGTAGCTTGCCGCCTGCACCAATCCCCCACGCTAAAAATTCATCGCCTTTGCCATAAGAGGTTGCTTTTTGGGTCAGGAAAGCACGACCTGAAACCGCTGAACCATTGTCAAAGCGATAATTGACGCGACCTGTCAGTGATGGCAGTTTTAATTTTGCATAAGGATCGGTTTTTACCGTTTCATTCCCTGTAGTGGTAATGGTCTCGGCTTTCGGGTCTTCAATACTGACTGCAAGGTTTAGATTTTTATCCACGGGATAGCTGTATTTAATCTGGGGTACACGGGTCAGTGAGCCACCGACAGACAATGACGCATCGACTGTTTCAGGATAGTTTTCAATCGCATTAAAGTTCGACCAAGTTTGACCAATGAGCCATTGATCCAGTGTAATAAAGGCATGACGAATACGGAAAGTGTCTCGCCCTGTCCCGCCGAAAAAGTCCATCTCGACTTTACCGCCCAAATCATGCTCACCCATGATCGGGGTTTTAAAATTAAAGCCCAAGCGAGTGGCATTTAAAGTACTTTGGAAACGGTCAGAGTTTTTCTTTACATCTGCACTTCCCTCTAAAGGCAGTGCGCTGATTTTGTTGTAAATGGTATCTGCACCTTTGGACTGGTAACTGGCATCAGCACGAATATTCCCATAGATTTCAAGCTCAGCACCATTCTTGGTACTGAATTTATTCCATTCTTTTTTCGTACCCACTGGTGGAGGTGGCGGCGGTGGTGTTTGCGCTACAGCATGTAAATCTTGCTGAATTGAAGCATTGGTATTTTGTTGTTTCTTCATCAGCTCTTGTAATTCTTGCACTTGCTTTTGCAGGCTTGCGACCTGTTGCTCTAAAGTCATTTGTGCATAGCTAGATGAAGCCACCATCAGTATTGAGATACTGAGTACGCTTTTGGCAATGAAACTGACATTTTTTTTCATTTTTAAAGTCCTTTTTTTGAATTTCTTTTACAAGAAAATTCACTTTTGATGATTGGGTCTTCAATGACCGTGTTGCTTGATTCTGTTTTTTTACACGTTTTACTTGAAAATGTGCGGTATAACAAATAAAAAAAAAGATGAAGTCTGACTAAAGACTTCACCCCTAAAGTTAACCTGCTGTTTTTAATGACTCCGCCAAGATTTCTCTGAGTTTGAATTTCTGAATTTTACCTGAAGGGGTCATCGGAATTTCTTGCCAGACTTCTAAACGCTCAGGAATATATTGCATGGCTAAATTATGGGTTTTGAGGAAATCGCTAATATTGCTCAACTCAAGTGTTTGAGCACTGTCTTTGAGTTTCACAATGGCACATGCCCGTTCACCTAAGCGCTCATCGGGGTATGCCACTAGTGCCACTACAGCAATATCGGGATGCTTATAGAGCAAGGATTCAATTTCAGCAACAGGAATATTCTCCCCGCCCCGAATAATCACATCTTTTTTACGCCCGCAAATACGGATATAACCTTGCTCATCTTGATAGGCAATGTCCCCAGTATCAAACCAATCCTCAGCATCGGTGTCGTTCAGATGTGGGCGTTTCAAATATCCACCAAAACTTGAACAGGCACGAATCATTAAACGACCTGCTTCACCATGGGCTTTAATATTACCTGCTTTATCGACGATTTTGATTTCAACCCCGGGTAAACCGATGCCATCAGTGTTAAATGAACGTTCATCATCATCACTGATTAAAGTGGTCGTAATAGCACCACATTCGGTCATGCCCCAAGCTGAAATCACTTTGACACCCAAAGCATCACGGGCTTTTTGAACTAAGGGTCCGGGAATCGGTGCACCTGCGCAAAGGAAGGTTTTCAGTGAGCTGACCTGTTCTTTCTGTTCGGCCACTGTATTGGATAAATCATTTAAGAAAGGTGTCGATGCCATGGTGAAGCTGACTTTGTATTTATGAATCAATTCAATCGCTTGATTGACATCCCAAACATCTTGCAAAATCGCTTGAGCATTCAATTCAATCGGCATAATCAAGCCATACATAAAGCCGGTTTGATGTGCCATTGGGGACGCCATCAGCACTACATCATTTTTATTCAAATTCAAACGTTCTGCATAAGGCACGATATTGGCATACAGTGTATTTGCCGTATGCATCACGCCTTTAGGTTCACCGGTTGTGCCTGAGGTAAAAATCAGTTGGGTAATATCATCCGGATGTGCTTCAAATTGATCAAGCTCAGCAATTGCAGATGAATTTTGCTCTAAAGCATGATTGACCAAGACTTTGTCAAAATTGTTATCCGCTTTGCCATTGATCACAATCACATGTTCTAAAGTGGGCAGTTTTGCTTTCAGGGTATGTGCCAACTGTTCATGGTCAAAACCACGGTATTTTTCAGGCACCACAAAAACTTTAGATTCACCATGTTTCAACATGAATTCTAGTTCACGTTCTCGAAAAATCGGCATAAGTGGGTTCAGCACTGCACCAATACGGCTACATGCCAAATAAAGCAATGTAAACTCCCACCAGTTGGGCAATTGGCAAGACACTACATCATTTTTGACCACACCCAATTGCTTTAAACCCAAGGCAATTTTATTGGTGGTATCCCAGATCTGCCGATAAGTGAAACTTTGCTCTGTCTTGGTTTCTGTTCTAAAACTGACCAAGCCGACTTTATCTGGATTGTGTTGCACTGCTGAACGCAGTGATCCAATCACGGTTTTGTTTAACCAGAATCCATCCTTCAGCATCTTCTCCCGTCTGGGAGCAATCAGAACCGCATCAAATTCCATTTCATGACATCCTATTCTTATAATATTTGGGTTTTTTTAATCCTAAATCAGGCTTTTAGCACCATTTCAGTTTAAGCCGGAACAGACTTACGTCCGACTTTGTGACGTGCAATGATGGTTTTCATAATTTGCGCCGTACCATCACCAATTTGGAAGCCTAAAACATCACGCATGCGCTGTTCCATCACTCCACGGTCATATCCTGCATGACCAAAGGTCAATAAGCATTGATGGATCACGTCATAGGCAAGCTTCGGCCCCCACCATTTACACATACCCGCTTCTGAGGTATGTGGCAGATGATTGTCTTTGAGCCACAAGGTCTGTAAGCACAATAGGCGTGCTGCTTCGACTTGGGTTTCATAGTCTGCCAAAGGATGTGACACGCCTTGAAATGCGGTGAGCGGTTGACCAAAGGCTTGACGTTCTGCCGCATACGCCCATGCTTCATCTAAGCTGACACGTGCAACTGCCAAGACTTGTAAACCAATCAAGGCACGGGAAAAGTCAAAACCTTGCATCACTTGTACGAAGCCTTTGTTTTCATCACCTAAGCGATGGTTAACTGGCACACGCACATTATCAAAGAAGATCGATCCGCGTCCGATGGCACGTTGCCCATGACAGTCAAAACGTGTGGTGCTAATGCCCGGTAAATTCATCGGCACCAATAAAGCAGTCACGCCATGTGCGCCATCTTCATTGGCACCTGTACGTCCAAATACCACCGAAGCATCGGCTTGATCTGCGGCAGAAATCGAGGTTTTTTCGCCATTCATGACGTACTCATCACCATCACGTTCGATTTTTAAACGCAGGTTTGCTGCATCAGAGCCACCACGCGGTTCTGTTAATGCAATGGAGAAAATCACTTCACCTGCGGTGAGTTTTTTTAGCCATGGTTCAACCACTTCAGGCTGACCATGTTCTGCCAAAATTTGACCATTTAAAGATGCAAGCAAATTGATATAGGAAAAACTCAAATCTGCTTTAGCTATCGCTTCATGAATCACGCCTGCTGCCAAGCGTCCTAATCCTTGCCCACCATATTGCTCAGGCAGTTCTGGAGCAATAAAGCCCATTTCGCCCATCTTTTTGACTAAATCTCGGTCAAAGACACGACTTTGATCACGTGCTAAGAAGCCTGGAGCCACATATTTCTGTGCGAATTTTTCTGCAGTTTCCGCCAAGAATTCTAAATCTTCATTGATATAAGGATTTTTTGACATGTTTTGACTCCTTATTTAAAGAATTTACGGAATTCAGGTTTACGTTTTTCTTTCAGCGCATTGACGCCTTCACGCGATTCTTCCGTGTCGTAATACAGTTTCAACGCATACATGCCCATGCCTGCAATACCAGCTTGGTGTGCGGTGTCCATATTGAAACTACGTTTTGCAATCGCAATCGCGGTTGGGCTTTTTTCACAAATTTCTTCCGCCCAAGCTTGTACTTCAGCATCAAGTTGATCTGCGGGCACACATTTGTTGGCTAAACCAATATCCACCGCTTCTTGACCTTTATAGCGACGGCATAAATACCAAATTTCACGGGCTTTCTTTTCACCCACGACACGTGCTAAATACGCTGTACCAAAGCCGGGATCGACTGAACCCATTTTTGGACCCACTTGACCAAATACCGCATTTTCAGAACAGATGGTAAGATCGCAGATGGTCGCTAAAACATTACCGCCACCAATTGCAAAACCTTGCACACGTGCAATCACCGGTTTCGGCACATCACGAATGGCAGCATGTAGTTCTTCCATCGGCAGACCAATCGTGCCACGACCATCGTAATTACCATCATGTGCAGATTGGTCACCCCCGGTACAGAATGCACGGTCACCTGCACCGGCAAGCACGATTGCACCGACTTCACGGTCATAGCCGGCTTTGTTTAGGGCTTTGATCAGTTCATCACAGGTGGTACCACGGAAAGCATTCATTTTTTCTGGGCGGTTAATCGTGATCCATGCCACGCCATTTTTAACTTCATATAAAATATCTTCAAAATTCATTTTGCTACATCCTTTTATGTGTTTTCGCTCAGGTCATTGAGCCTACATTTCATGTGTTTTTTCTGCACCAAACTTCTGGTTTAATGCTTTTTAATTTTTTTTAATCTCAATTAACCATTCATGGTTAAACCGCCAGATACGCTTAGTACCTGACCGGTGATGAAACTTGAGTCATCACTTAAGAAAAAAGCAATCGAAGAGGCCAAGTCATCAGGCTGACCTAAACGACCCAATGGAATCGCTTTGACAAAGGCTTCACGTAATTTTTCAGGGTTGGCTGCACCATCTGTGACTTGTGCCAAAAGTGCAGTATCTGTAGGACCTGGGCAAACCACATTAACCGTAATGTTATGACGAGAATGTTCACGCGCTAAAGTTTTAGAAAAAGACAGCAACCCACCTTTGCACGCTGCATATACCGCTTCACCAGAAGAGCCGACACGTGCAGCGTCGGAGGCAATATTGACAATGCGTCCAGCTTTACGTTCCACCATGCCTTTAAGAACTGCATGGTGCATATTTAACATACCGACCAAGTTGATTTGAATCAGTTTTTCCCATTCTTGCGGTTCAGATTTCACAAAAGGTTTGAAAATATCAAAACCCGCGTTATTAACTAAACCATCGATCGGACCCAATTCAGATTCCACTTGTGCAACCGCTTGGTTGACCACATCGTGTTGAGTAATGTCACATTTGATCACTATAGCTTGACCATTTTGGGCTTTGATTTCATCTGCAATCTTATTTGCTGCTTCAAGATTCATATCAAATATCGCCACTTTGGCACCTTCTGCTGCCAAACGACGACAGGTTGCAGATCCAATACCACCTGCGCCACCGGTTACGATTACCACTTTATTGTGCAGTCCTTTCATTGTTGTACATATCCTTATTTTTACGGCTCTAGGTCATTGTTATTGAGCATCTAGAATCAGCATAATTTTAAGCTGAATTTATGTCAACATATTTACCTAATATTTTTATAAATTATTTTTAGTTATTAAAATTCAATACATTATAAAATTAAATTAGAAAGAACTTGACATAAATTTTAAATCTCCTTAGCTTTTTCATGAACTTAATTAATTTAAATCACATTTCAATTCAATCGATCAAGGTAAAGTTTTCTATGCATAAAAAAGGTTCGGTACATGATCGACAGGCGTTATATCAGGTACACAACCGATTATTTTTTCGTCTTTTTCAAGTCAGTAATCGTCTTGATCGCCAGTGCTTAAATGAGCTTGGGTTATCTTCTATTCATTGGGCGGTACTTGGCGCACTCGCTCGATCACATGTTGAAAACGGTATGGTTTTTTCAGATTTGACTGAATACCTACAAGTCAGTCGTCAAAATTTAGATGGTGTTTTAAAACGACTTGAGCGAGATCAACTGGTGCAAAGGCGAATTAATCTGGATGATCGTCGTTCTAAAATCGTGTCATTGTCTACTCAGGGACAGCAGTTATGGCAAGATTTACAAGACAATATTTCTATTTTTTATCAGCAGGCATTAAGTGATTTAGCTTTTGATGATTTAATCAGCTTGGTGCATCTACTCAATAAAGTCCACTCAGGTCTAGAACAGATTTCAATTCACTCAGCAAAAGTGGAATACCCAAGTGTATTAAATAATTGCAATCAATAGGATGAGGTTGATCACCTCATCCTATTTTGGTTTAAGCTTGTTGTGGGTCGTATTGTTTATCTTTAATAAATAAACCTGAAACAGCACCACATAAGAAGTAAGCACCCCCCATAATTAGGAAACCTAAACCAATTGATCCTCCACTTGCTGCTGCCCCAATAATGGCAGGTGCAAACATGGCACCAATACGTCCTGCATTATATGCACCACCCACAGCTGTACCCCGAATTGAAGTCGCAAAGCTTTCAGTCATATAGGTCGCATTAATGGCATAAGGAATGCCATACAAGAAGCCAAAGAAAATCAATAAATAAGCAATATTATCTGGGCTGTTAAACAACACAATAATCGGTAAAAAAATAGCCGTTCCGATTGCACCAAAAGCAAAGACAAAACGTCGTCCTAAACGATCTGCTGCATACCCCGCAAGAACTTTGCCAAAAATCATCGCCACATACGTCCCGATCATATAGCCTGCCATGGATTTAAAATTCATATGCAGTTCTGACTCTAGGTATGCTGGCATCCAGTTATTGACACCGTAATAGCCGAACTGTAGGAAACCTGCAGTTAAAATCCATAACATAAACATACGGCGGTTGGCAGGTTCAGCAAAAATCGTTTTAAAGGTGCTTTTCTTTTCAACCGTAGTGGTCGTGAATTGCTCAGGTGCATGTAGACGCATGAGTCGTGCACGTTGCCATGACTCAGGTTCAGGCACTAATTTTTGTATAAACAGCGCCAATACCGAAGGAATAATCGCAACGAAGAAAAGCATACGCCAACCATGCTCAGGAATGATCCACCCTGCAAGCAATGTCGCTACAATGTAACCCACGGTCCAACCGGCTTGGAGTGTGCCAAGTACTGTGGTGCGATATTCAGTCGGTACATATTCAGCCATTAAAGTATTGGCTGCAATATAAAGTGAACCAATCCCAAAAGCAGATAAGAATCTTAAAACTGCAAATTGTTCAAAATTTTGTGTAAAGCCCAATGCTGCAGTCAGTATTGAGAAAACTAAAATTGAGATAACGACGGTTTTTACACGACCAAGCCGATCACACGCCCAGCCTCCCATAAAACCACCCACAGCCATTCCTGCTAAAGTAAAACTGCCGAGCGCACCCGCTTGTAAATTACTCAAACCAAACTCGGCTTTTAAGCTGTTTAAGCTAAATGAGAGCAACAGCATATCGGCACCATCGACCAGTAAAGCGATAAAGGCGAAAATAAATGCAATCTTTTGTGTGGTTTTGGTGGTGGGCTGAATCTTATTGAGTGCAGCAGTTAATGTATCTGACATAAGGTAAAAATCCTTCTCATTCATTCTATTTGTTTTGTATGACAAAATTTTATTCTGCTCCGTAGAATAAAATTTATTACCCTTACTGTTGATATGTACTTAAGTTAAATGACCTATCTTTTTAGATATTGTCTTTCAATTTCTCCTTAGTTGATTCAATTTTTATAGTCAGACTACGCATTCATGTATAAGAATTCAACATTTTTTGATATTTTATTTTGTATAATGAAATTTACAATCATTTAGACCTATAATCTTCAAACTGAATTGCTAAACAAAAAATTCAGTGAGAAGTCAGAACAATAAACAACATGGAGTGTGAAATGGGTGCATTAACAGGTTATCGGGTATTGGATTTAAGTCGTATTTTGGCAGGGCCTTGGTGTAGTCAAATTTTGGCGGACTTGGGTGCTGAAGTAATTAAAATTGAAAAGCCGCAACATGGAGATGACACGCGTAAATGGGGCCCCCCATGGCTCAAAGATAATGCAGGCAATGATACACGTGAATCTGCTTATTATTTGTCTGCGAATCGTGGCAAACATTCCGTTGCTGTCGATTTGTCCACCCCAGAGGGTCAAGCCCTGATTCAAAAAATGGTCATTGAAAGTGATGTATTAATCGAAAACTATAAGGCAGGTTCACTTAAAAAATATGGTTTGGATTATGAAAGCTTGAGTCAACTTAATCCCAAACTGGTTTATTGTTCGATTACAGGTTTTGGCCAACACGGTCCGAGAGCGGCGGAACCGGGTTATGACTTTATCATTCAAGGCATGGGTGGCATGATGAGTGTGACCGGTGAACGAGATGATTTACCTGGCGGTGGACCACAAAAAGCGGGACTCGCCTTTGCAGATTTAACCACAGGTCTATATGCAGCAATTGCGATTCAAGCCGCACTGCTCTCCCGTGAAAAAACTGGAGAAGGTCAACACGTCGATATGGCGCTATTGGATACGCAAGTCGCCTCATTATCTGTATTGGCTATGAATTATCTTACATCTGATAACATTCCAGGTAGATTTGGTAATGCTCATGCCAATATTGTGCCTTATCAAGTCTTTAAAGCTAAAACTGGGGAATTTATTATTGCCTGTGGCAATGATCAACAATTTAAAGCTCTATGTCGCAGCATTGAACGAGCTGATCTTGCAGAGGATTCACGTTTTGAAACCAATGCCGGTCGTGTGATTCATCGTGAAATTATCACAGATCTTTTACAACAGCATTTTTATACCCAAGCTGCAGAATTTTGGGTCGATCGAATCCATGCAGTTAATGTCCCTGTCGGTATGATTAATAACTTAAAGCAAACGCTTGAAGAACCTCAAGTCATTGTCCGTGACATGGTCATTGATATGCCCCACACTTTGCGTAAAGACTACCGTTCGATTGGCTCTCCCATCAAACTCTCTAAAACCCCAGTGCAATATCAAAAAGCGCCGCCTTGCTTAGGCGAAGATACCGATCAAATCCTGAGAAAATTTCTTTCAACTGAAGAGTTAGCACAGTTAAAGTCCAAAGGAATTATTCAACAAAGTTAATCATTTAACGCATCTTAGATTAGCATTAAAAAAGGAACCAAATGGTTCCTTTCTTATTTATTCAATCACAGATGTGGATTGAACGAACTCGATTCATCTTATAGCGATCCAAAACGTCAAATACCACAGTCAACAAACTAAAGCCCAAACCAAATAGACAACATCCCATCCACCCCCAATGCGACCAAGCATATACACCAACCGTAGAACCTAATGCCGCCCCCATAAAGTACAGAAACATATAAATTGAATGTTGGCGTGACCGGGTGTCGTCCGCTTGTCGTAAAATTAAACTTTGATTAAGTACGTGTAAGACTGAGATTGCAAAATAGCCACTCAATAATCCAATGATATAAATGACTAAAGATTGTTTGGCAAAAAATAACATCACCCATTGCAAAATCAATAAAGTACATCCCATGATCGCCACTTTCTTTTCTCTAAAGGCATCGATATGTCGCCCTGCCCATTTGGTTGCATAAACACCCGCCGCACCGACCAAACCAAACATCCCAATATAGAATTCAGACATCGAATATGGTGGATTGGCCAATACAAATGCCATGGTACTTAAAGCCAAGATCATAGAGGCAAAAGCCATTGCACCGACGCAACCGCGTCGTATCAGTTGAGGTGAACGCCAAGCAATATGCAACATGGAATGATAAATCGAAAACAGTTTGATCTGCTGAGTGACAGGTTTAGGCACCGGTAACTTAAGATACATCACTAAGGTCAAGATCAGCATTAAAATGCCACTGCTTATATAAACAGTATGCCAGTCAGCAAAAGTACTGATTGCACCTGCATAGGCTCGTGCCAACAAGATTCCCAAGAATAAACCACTCATTAATGTGCCAATGATCTGCGACATTTTTTCTGAGTCGCCTAAGCTCGAAATGAAGGGAATCAGCACTTGAGAACCAATTGAAAATGTCGTCGCCAAAAAAGTAAGTAAATACAAACTCCATAGCTGCTGCGAGTAGCCAATTAGAATTTGAGCGATACCACTGATGCTCATCAGGCAAAGTACCAGTTTACGTTTAGAGAATTTATCTCCCAAAGGAATCAGTAAAATTAAACCCAACGCGTAGGCAAACTGACTGATCACGATGGTAAATGCTGCTTTTTCGACAGGCACCTGCAGCGTCTTGGCGATTTCATACACCAAAGGCTGATTATAGTAATTGGAGCCTGCACAGACACCACAGGTAATCGCCATAATTAAAATAAAACTACGGCTAAATGTGGTGGATGTTTGCATCAATCAATCCTTCCGTCGGTTTCAATTAAGCAGATTGTTTTGGGTTTGATAAAGCCGTACGGGCATCAATCAATGCACATCCTGTCATTTGTTGTAATGCCTCAAAACTTAAACCGTCCACAATTTCAAGGACGTATGCTTTTTCATCTTTTAATTCAATAATGCATAGATCCGTATAAATACGGTCAACACAGGTTTTGCCGGTTAAAGGATAGGTTAACTGCTCAACAATACGCGCTTCACCATTTTTAGTGACATGCTCCATACACACGTAGACACATTTCGCACCGACAGCCAAATCCATTGCTCCGCCAACAGCAGGTACCGTTTTGGTCGATCCTGTATGCCAGTTGGCAAGATCCCCATTTACTGCAACTTGGAAAGCCCCCATAATGCAGCAATCTAAGTGCCCACCGCGCATAATGTCAAAAGAGTCCGCAGAATGCATAAATGCACCACCCGGCAACATAGAAATCAGTTCTTTACCCGCATTAATCAAATCATCATCCGCTTGCTCAGCATCAGATAACGCTGTAAATCCTAAGACGCCATTTTCTGAATGAAGCGTAATATCCTGTTCTGGCTTTAAGTAGCCTGCCACTTTTGTAGGCAAGCCAATACCTAAATTCACATACGCGCCATACGGAATATCTTGAGCAACACGTTCTACAATTTGGTCACGGGTTCTTTTTTGAAAACTCATGCAATATCTCCTACACGAACAACATGCTGAACAAAAATGCCTGGGGTAATAATATGTTCTGGGTCTAATGCACCTGAGTCGACCACTTCATGTACCTGTGCAATTGTGACTTGAGCCGCTTTTGCCATCAGTGGCCCAAAGTTTCGAGCAGCTTTACGATAAGTTAAATTCCCCAATGGATCAGCTTGATTGGCAAAAATAAAGGCATAATCTGCCGAAATGGGATATTCCAACACATAATGTTTACCGTTAATCTCACGAGTTTCTTTCCCTTCAGCCACAGCGGTTCCATAACCTGTAGGGGTAAAGATTGCGCCTAATCCTGCTCCTGCTGCTTGAATACGGGCTGCGAGGTTCCCTTGGGGCACCAATTCTAAATCGACTTTTCCAGCACAATACAGCTCTTCGAACACTTTGGTATTATTGGCTTTCGGAAATGAACAAATCATTTTCTTCACTAAACCAGACAGTAGTAATTTGGTTAGACCACGATCGCCAGAGGCTGCATTATTATTAATCACCGTTAAGTCTTTGGGTCCAAAATCAATCAATGCCTCAATCAATTCAATCGGCTGCCCTGCAAGACCGAATCCACTGGTCATAATGCTCGCACCATCTGGAATCTGCTTTAAAAGCGTTTCAACATCCTGTGTGATTTTATTGATCATACGTCTTCCTTATCCTTTATTCTCAATCTTCACTTAATCTGCTTTTTGCGGGTCAAATAAACGGTCTTTAATAAATAACAGTGGGATCAGACCACATAAAAAGTAAGCAATGCCCATGATCAATAACCCTGTTCCAATTGAACCCCCTTGGGCAAAGAAACCAATGGTCACAGGCGCCAACACCGCACCCAAACGTCCGATATTGTAGGCACCGCCAATAGCTGTACCACGCACTTTGGTTGAAAAACTTTCTGTCATATAGGTGGCATTAATGCCATACGGGATGCCATAGAGAAAACCGAAGAACAACATCAGCCATAAAATATTGTCGGGAGAATTACCAAACACAATGATTGGAATAAAAATTGCGGTTCCCATGGTGCCAAAGGCGAAGACCGCACGACGACCAATTTTGTCCGCAATCATGCCTGCAATGACTTTGGTACACATCATGATGATGAATGTCCCAATCATATACATGGTCATGGCTTTAAATTTGATGCCTAAATCGGACTCAAGATATGCAGGTAACCAGTTACTGACACCGTAATAGCCAAACTGTAAAAATGCCGTACTGAATGACCATAGGATAAACATGCGACGACTTGAAACATCCTGCATCACCATTTTAAAGGTATTTTTTGGTTTATCTTTGATATTACCCGACGTTTTCAACAGCTCACGTTGGCGACGGCTTTCCAGCCATGCTTTGGGTTCTGGGACCAAGAAATGCATGGCCACTGCTAACACAATGGGAATAATGGAAATGAAGAATAAAATGCGCCAACCATGTGTTGGGATCAGCCAACCTGCTAAACCCGTTGCCACAATTGAACCTAAAGTCCAACCTGTCATAAGCGCTGCTAATGCGGTGGTACGATATTTGGTTGGGACATATTCCGCCATTAAGGTGTTACAGGCAATATAAAGTGCCCCTAATCCAATGGCGGAGATAAATCGCAAAGTCACAAACTGCTCATAACTTTGAGTAAAGCCTAACCAAAACGTTAACAAAGAAAACAGTGCTATAGCCAAAACAATCACTCTGACACGTCCAAAGCGGTCACATGCCCAACCACCAAAGAAGCCACCCACAGCCATGCCTGCTAAGGTCCAACTACCGAGCGCACCCGCTTGAATGCTACTTAAGCCAAATTCTTGTTTTAAACTGGTTAAGCTATATGACAATAATGCGATATCAGCACCATCCACCAACAATGCAAGAAAGGAGAAAATAAAGGCAAAAAGCCATACTTTTTTAGATGGGGCGTCCTGACTTACCGCTTCAGTTGCAGAATTTGCTGTCATTTCAATATCCCTTTTTGTTAAGCACTCCTGTGCTTTCAACATCTTGTTTTGAAATACAGTGGATTCACTGTATTGAGTATTAAATCTAATTTTGGTTTTAGCTGTGACAAACGTTGATCCATTACGTTTGGTCTATATATGTCTCTTCTCTTGTTCTCTACAAAACGAATGTCGTCCAATCCACATCATTTTTTTAAAATGCAAAAACCTAAGATGAATACTTTCGATTCAACTTTGAGAACTTGAGAAAAATGACCTAGTGATCACTAGGTCATGGTTTGAGACTACTTAGTTAGAAAAGGCAGCAATTCCAGTCTGTGCACGACCGAGAATTAAAGCATGCACATCATGAGTCCCTTCGTAGGTATTCACCACTTCAAGATTGACCAAATGACGTGCTACGCCAAACTCATCAGAGATCCCATTGCCACCCATCATGTCACGTGCGACACGTGCGATATCGAGCGCTTTACCACAGTTATTACGTTTGATCAGTGACGTTCCTTCAACTGAAGCAATACCTTCGTCTTTCATACGACCAAAACGCAGTGCGATTTGTAGACCGAGTGCAATTTCAGTTTGCATATCTGCCAATTTCTTTTGTACCAATTGGTTCGCAGCCAATGGACGACCAAATTGTTTACGATCCATAGTGTATTGATGTGCAGTATGCCAGCAGAATTCAGCAGCCCCCATTGCACCCCAAGCAATGCCATAACGCGCACTGTTCAAGCAAGTGAATGGACCACGTAAACCGCGAATCTCAGGGAAGGCATTTTCTTCAGGCACAAACACATTGTCCATCACGATTTCACCTGTGATCGAGGCACGTAAACCGACTTTACCGTGAATTGCTGGTGCAGAAAGCCCTTCCCAGCCTTTTTCTAAAATGAAGCCACGAATATCACCGACATTACCTTCAGCTGAGACTTCTTTTGCCCACACCACAAATACGTCAGCAATTGGACTATTGGTGATCCACATTTTCGCACCCGTTAAGCGATAACCGCCATCCACTTTCTTAGCACGAGTAATCATGCTGCCTGGATCTGAACCATGGTCAGGTTCAGTTAAACCAAAACACCCAATAAACTCGCCTGTTACCAATTTCGGTAAGTATTTTTGTTTTTGTTCTTCTGTACCAAATTCATTAATTGGCACCATTACCAGTGAACTTTGTACGCTTGCCATCGAACGGTAACCTGAGTCTACACGTTCAACTTCACGTGCTATTAAACCATAACTCACGTAGTTCAGACCTGCACCACCGTATTGCTCTGGAATGGTTGGGCCTAATAAACCCAATTCACCCATTTCGCGGAAAATCGTTGGATCAGTTTTTTCATGACGGAATTGCTCCAACACACGAGGTTGAAGCTTATCCTGACAATAGGCGCGCGCAGATTCCATAATCATACGCTCTTCTTCCGTCAGCTGTTGCTCAAGTAAAAATGGATCTTGCCAGTTGAATCGAATATTTGCAGCCATGCTCTATTTTCCTTAAATTATTGTAATCAACATTATGCGCTTACTGATTTAATCATTTCACGCGCAATAATAATCTGTTGAATTTGGGTAGTACCTTCATATAAACGGAACAAACGCACATCACGGTAGAAGCGTTCAATTGCATATTCACTGATATAACCTGCACCCCCGTGAATTTGCAAACAACGATCTGCGACACGTCCACACATCTCGGTTGCAAACATTTTTGCACACGATGCTTCAACAGTGACATTCTGACCCGCATCTCGCTTACGTGCTGCATCGAGTACCATACATTTGGCTGCGTAAATCTCAGCTTTTGAGTCGGCCAACATGCCTTGAATCAACTGGAAATTAGCAATTGGCTGACCAAACTGTTTACGCTCAGTCGCATAATTTAAGGCATCATTCAGCATACGTTCTGCCATACCTACGCTGTATCCTGCGATATGTAGACGGCCTTTGTCCAATACACGCATTGCGGTTTTGAAACCAATCCCTTCAATACCACCAATCAATTGGTCTTGATGCACACGACAGTTATCAAAAATCACGTCACAGGTATATGAGCCATGTTGCCCCATTTTTTTGTCAATTTTACCCAAGCTTAAACCTGGGGTACCTGCTTCCACTAAAAATGCAGAAATGCCACCTGCCCCTTTAATTTCAGGATTAGTACGCGCCATAACAGTAAATGTCGTTGCACGCGGAGCATTGGTAATAAAACGTTTAGTGCCATTTAAGATGTAATGATCACCCTCTTTAACTGCTGAGGTTTTAAGCGATGCTGCATCCGAGCCTGAATCAGGCTCAGTTAAACAAAATGAACCAATGATTTCACCACTGGCATAACGAGGTAAGTATTTTTGTTTTTGCTCTTCTGTACCGTCAATAATGATGCCACTCGAACCAATGCCATTATTGGTCCCAATTAAAGAGCGGAATGCTGCTGATGTTTGCCCTAGCTCCATGGCCACTAGAATTTCTTCTTCCATGGTAATGCCCAAACCACCGTATTGCTCTGGAATGGTTAAACCGAACAAGCCCAGTTCTTTCATTTGGCCGACAATATGCTCAGGAATCGCATTATTTTCTTCAACTTCATGTTCAAGCGGCACCAGTTCATTTTGAACAAAATCACGAATGGTTGATAGCAGTTGATCAAGCATCTCAGGATCACGAATCATTCTTTACTCCATATTTATAGTATTGGGATAAATTCCTTTATCCATTTTTGTATTTCGCAATACGAAATAAATAACCACATATTTCAAAAAATATCAATAAAATTTCAGTTTTTTTCATCTTTTCTTTCGAAAAACCAGCCTAACATTCGCAGAGTAAAAAATGAATTAGACTCAAAATGTATCGTCCAAACGTGGCATTTTTGAATCAATTCTACCCACACCAACACCCTTCGCTAAAAAGGCTATTCAAGGAGAAATGGAATAAACGCGTGCCAAATTTTAGATTTTTAATATTTAAGAAAGACGGTGATAACGCTGAAATTTTGAGAAACTGAGATGGTATCGTAGAATTTTATCTTAGCTTAAGCACATTAAATTTGATCAAATATCATTTTAAATACAATACTTTATTCAAAAAATTTCATTTATTTTGAATATTTTTTTATTGAAATTTTATCCTGATAATATCGATTTAAATACGCTCTTAAACTGCATTAAAGACATGAGTGATGACTCACTTTAGATGATGATTCAATTGATTTTCAATGCTGTAATCTCAAAAGATACCCTTATAAATATGCCACGCATAAAACATACTCAAACCTTAAAGAGCGATTCAACCATAGAAAAATTGAATTAAATGATGAATTTATTTTGTATCGTGAAATTATATTGATATCATGCATTAAATTTACTATGAACGCTTTCACATGACTCTAAAAAATAAATCAGGCGAACATCCCAATTTTGATGAGATCCGTTTGGATCCTATTTCGCATATTCATCGCGAAAATAATCCGCAATTTATCGCTTCAATTGCACGAGGCTTTGAAATTTTACGCTGCTTTTCATCTACCAATCAGCTTTTGGGTAATCAAGAGATTGCTCAGCTCACCAATCTGCCTAAACCGACTGTAGCCCGTATCACCAGTACATTGGTCTCATTGGGGTATTTAAAGCAATTACCCAACACCACCAAATACTTACTCGATGTTGGCGTATTGGCCTTGGGTTATTCTGCGCTATCTAATATTTCTGCACGTACCCAAGCACAACCATTTATGCAAGAAATGTCCCAATATGCTCAAGCGCCTGTGGCTATGGCAACCCGCGATCGTTTGAATATGATTTATTTAGATGTCGTGCATACCGAATCAACATTAACCATGCGTCGTCCAGTGGGTTCTACACTTCCGATTCATTCGAGTGCCATGGGACGTGCTTGTCTTGCAGCAATGGAAGCCAAAGAACGGGATTATTTAATTGACGCGATTCGTCAACGTAATTTAGAGAATTGGCCTACGATTAAACGTAATTTAGAACGTTCTTTACGTGATTTTCAAGATTATGGCTATTGTCTTTCGATTGGAGATTGGGCACGTGATGTGAACTCAGTGGCTGTTCCCCTGATTCATCCTAAGCATGGTATCTTGGTATTTAACTGTGGTGCTCCGAGCTATTTACTCAATCAAGAAAAATTAGAAAATGAAATTGGTCCACGCCTCATTCATATGGTCAGTAATATCTCCATTGGCTTAAATAATAACTAACTCATCCTGTAGCCATAACCGACTTAATTCTGTTGTGGCTACAATGAATTTCGATTCAAACATGATTGTGTCACACAGCGACTGTCATGTTTTTTCATAAGATCATCAGTCTATTTTTCGCTGTTACACATATCATATACACACGCTATTTATAGGCTATCCCCCTATTTTTCTTAAAGTTAAAATCTGTTCACTTCTTCCAAATGGGCCTTTGCTATCATGCAAAATAGCACTAGTCATGCCAATGCCATCTTCACCAAATTGTTGAATCGCCTCCATACCTAACCAATGTCCTTCTGGATAGCGTAACAAATGAATTTGAAGATCGAGGTTCGGATATGCCCAGCCTTGAGCAGGATCAATTCGGGAAACAATGCCATTGGCGGTATCCACCATGCCCATCAATTTCACAAAATCTGAGGTGACTTGGTTTTCCACCATGTCACATTCATTGGTCATCCATACGATGCCTTTGCCATGACGATGCTCATCATTGGCACGCGTAATCGTGCTCTGAATAAAACCGCCAGGCCATTTTTTCATTTCTTCCCATATTTGACACTGTTCAGGTTGTCCTATTGCAGTATCCTCTTGCCCTGAAATACTACGGGTGTCTTGGGTTTGCATACGCCACGCACGTGCCACAATACAGGTTTTACCTTCAGCCTTCATTTCTGCTTCAATCAGTTCAATGGTTTTTCCTGCACGAACTACCCGTGTCGTAATACTAAAATCACCAAAATGAATTAATCCAAAAATGTCTAGACTGATACGCCCAATACGCATATGTGATCGCGGCTGAAAATTCTCCAGCTCTAGACTCAAAATTCCGGTCGCAGGTGCCATATGCTGCTCATGCGGATTCCATGCGCCTTGTGCATGAATGTTTGCTCGATAATAGGCTGTTTCAGATCCATCTGAATGTGATTCACGATTGAGTAATGAATAGTATGCTGACATATATTTCCCTATAGATTATTGATTATTGATTATTATCATCTTCAATAGTTATGATTGAGCTACTGAGTAGCTTTAAATGAATGCTTTCTACAATCTCCTGTATCGACTTTAAATGATTTTTTGCATGAAATGAACGACTTTTTATAGGTGTTGCGTCATTAAAAAACCTGAGCTTATCGCTAAATAAGACTCAGGTTCTATGTTGCTTTAAATCAATATGTGAATCATCAAATTTTAGATCATTCAATCATGATCATTCAATCATGATCATTCAATCATGATCATTAGATCTCTTGCAAAAGTCGAAAAATATTCAAAATTGAATAATAAAATGAAGATTGAAAGGTTCCTTTAAACTTTACGAGAAGGTCGGGATGAGGGGAATTTTCATATAAATCCTCTCCCTAACCCTCTCCTTTAAAAGGAGAGGGAACTTTCATTATGAATTAAACCGTGGTTAAAATTTGATTTATGCAAGAAGTCTATTGATTTTCAAATTGTAGCTTAGGTTTCACCACAGGCTGTGCTGTTAATTCCGCACTGATGGCAGCATCTGAACGACGGTGGTTAATCAATGACAATGCCACCGCACCAATCAAACCAGCCAAGCTGATGACCATGAAGTTTTGTTCAATCGGCAAGTTTAACGCCACGATGAAACCGATCAGTAATGGTGCCAAAATAGCCCCCATACGACCGATGCCTGCGGCCATCCCAATACCGGTTGAACGAATCGCACTTGGGTAGAACTGACCGCAATAGGCATACGCCACAATTTGCGCACCTGTTGTACATGCCCCTACGACACCAATCACGATATACAACATTTCTGTCGCCATTGGTAAAGTCATCATGTAGAGGAACACACTGCCCAAAGCGTACATGGTCACCAAGACCCATTTGATATGGAATTTGTCTGCAAGCCAACCACCACCGACTGCGCCAACCACTGCCCCTACGTTCAGTGCAATCACAAAGCTTAATGCAGAACCTAAACTATAGCCTGACATTGCCATCAGTTTGGTTAACCATGTGCTTAAGGCATAGACCATAAACAGACCCGTGAAATATGCGCCCCAGAACATAAAGGTACTCAATGCACGACCTTCTTGGAACAATTGTGCAATCGCAGGTTTAGAGTCATCGGCTTGAATGGTTTGGGTAAACTCAACGGTGTGATCCAATTGAATGGACGGTTCCATATCACGAACCACTTTTTGCAGATCTTGCTGATTTTGTTTCTTTAACAAATACGACAACGACTCAGGCATTGATTTCAAAATAAAGGGTAGTAATAACACCGGTACTCCCGCAGCGAAGAACACCACTTGCCAACCAAATTCTAAAATGAATTGTTTACCAATGACTGCGGCTAGTACACCACCAATGGCATAGCCTGAGAACATAAATGTAGTCATTAAACTACGAATTTTCTTTGGTGAATATTCTGTCATTTGCGCCACGATATTTGGCATGACTCCACCAATACCTAAGCCTGCAATAAAGCGCAAAATACTAAAGGTCACAGGATCATCGGTCAGACCTGCTGCTGCTGTAAACACACTGAATAAAAATACGCAGATTGCAATCGTCAATTTACGACCAATTTTTTCAGAAATTGAACCCAAGAAAATTGCACCAAACATCATGCCGAATAATGCTGAACTTGCCATGAACCCTGCTGTAGAGGCATCTACACCCATCCCACTCATAATTGAAGGAAGTGCTGCACCTGCCACCGCAATATCATAACCGTCGATAATAATGATGATAAAACACCAAGCTAAAACTTTTGCATGAAACTTATTAAATTTCGCTTCATCTGCAACCTTATGTACATCGATGTACTGCATGATCATCTCCTTGATTTTCATGTTTTTTATTTATTATCAAAAAATCAAATCATTTGATTTTTGAGTTATTCAACGATTAAACAGTCAATAATCCGCTCATTGCATCTGTTTAAAAGCCTGTTATATCCAATCAAATTTAATCGTTAAGGTATACTTAATAGTCATTGATTAAAAATAACCCACCCCAACAAACTAATCACTATCAAAAATTATGTCAATATCATTACACATATAATTTTATACTTTTTAAATATGATCTTTTAAAAAATATAAAATCCATTAATTTAAAATTAAAATCAATAACTTATAATTAAAAATAGATAGAATGATTATTTTATAGATTTTAAATTTATGCAGTTTTAATTAGAATTTACTTTTAGAACCTTAAACCAGAAATAAGTTAATAAAATATAAATCACGTAAACAATTTAATAATTTTTAATAGTGAGTCAATTCCGACCACGATTAATGAAATATCACGGCTTTGATCTTTATTTTTGTATAAACATAGAGGAGATTAAAACAGATCCACTGATCATCTAATCAAGATAAAAAGATGAACAATAGATCTGTTGCAAAAGTCGAAAAATGTTCAACATTAAACAATAAAACGAAGATTGAAGGGTTCCTTTTCACTTTGCAAGAAGGTCAGAATGAGTAAATTTTTCATATAAATCCTCTCCCTTGCGTACTCAGAATATATTCTAAGGATACTCATCTGCTTTAAAGGGAGAGGGAACTTCCATTATGAATTAAATCGTGGTTAAAATTTGACTTATGCAAGAAGTCTAATATATTGAAAGTTGGTCAAAAAGTCGCTACTGGGATGATCTAATGATGGGTCAATGTTTAAGTTGCATGGATGAGAATGCACAACAAAGTAATCGATTAGAATCTGGAAATAAACGAAAAATTAAAGATTAGATTTCAGCGATAGAGGTACTTCAAAGATCATTTCAATATTTTGGGATTAACAGGATAAAACGCTTCATCGCTTGGCACGTTTAGACTTAAATCTTGAGTTACTCGATCCAACATATGAATTTTGGGATAGCCCTTCTTTCAGCAAAATTCAAATCCGGTTTAAAACGTAAGTCAGCTTATTTTTAATTTAAACAGCATCTTGATCAATATGAACCTGCGCCATACTTTCATTTAACTTATTGATTAAATGTACGAAGGTCACCATATCATCAAAGGAAAATCCTTCAAAGGTTTGCTGATAGAACTGAGAAATCTTGGTTTGTAGCTTAACCCAAGCTTGTTGTCCTTTTTCAGTCAATGCCACATTTTTGACTCGACGATCTTGGGTATCACTGACGCGCACCACCTCCCCATCACGTTCTAATCGTTTTAGTACACCATCTAAGCTTTGACGACTCACCCCGAGATAACTGGTGAGCTGTGAAAAAGTCATGCCTGATTGAACCGATGGACGTGATAATGCGCCTAACACTGACCAATGAATAGAAGAAATACCAATCTCTTTTTGGCATTGGCGGTCTAGCGTATTACTTGCCTGAAACAAACGGAAAAACAGTCGATTATGAATCGGAGCAACTGTATTAAGATAAACCGATGGGTCAACTTGACTCATTTTTAATCCTGTATCCGTAATAGTGTAAGGCACTGTCTAATCTCTAAAGGAAATTATTGAATGATTTAGAGGTATGAAGCATTTATTTTTAATGGATTGATCATCCAATTTAGCTGTTTAATTCTACACAACTTCATCTCTTAAGTATTGACTTTTCAGCCATAATTTTAATAATGATCGCCATTTTTATTTTGTAATTCAATGCATTTCTTTGTCTCTTTTGCACTTTTGTGAGCTTAAAGCCGTCTTATCTTAGAAAACTGCGCGATCATAACGAATCGCTTCTAAGTCATAAACTTGATAAATACAGTCAAACAGTGAACGAATATGTTCCCCTTCATCCATGCTCCGATGTGCCAAAAAGATTGGACTGACCGCTGCATCATCTAATAGTGGAATATAATTTAAATGCGATAAGTTAATGGTTCTGGCACTCGCAGGTACAACACAAACCCCTTCTCCTGCAGCGACTAAACCAAGTGCCAATTGAATCTCTCGAATTTCATTAATGTTTTTTGGGTCTAACCCATATTCAGAAAATAAAGCGCGCACTTGGGTAGAAAAATTCGGTTTATTATAATTGGGGTATAAAAATAAATGTTCATCGACAATATCTGACAGATATACGCCTTGTTTTTGTTGCGCAAAACGATGCCCACTATGAACCGCCACCATTAAGGGTTCTTCGCGCAATAGCACTCGACGTACTGCTGGATCTGAAATTCGCAAACGTCCAAACCCCACATCAATACGCCCTTCTTTTAAAGCATCAATTTGATCTTTGGTGTTCATTTCCACCAATTCAATTTTTAAATTGGGGTGTTGCTGCCGAAACAAATACACGATATTCGGCAGTAATCCATACAGCAAAGAGCCGACAAAACCCATGGTCATGGTTTGTTGCACCAAGCCCACGCGTTGAGTCATGGTTTTAATTTCTTCAGCATTAGACAAAAGTTTAAGCGCATGCTGGTAAAAGAACTGACCTGCTTCAGTGGTCAACAGCGGTCGACTGCCCCGCTCAAACAGTTGCACCCCCAATTCAGCTTCTAAATTCTGGATCTGACGACTTAAGGGAGGTTGTGCAATAAACAGTCTTTCTGCAGCTTTGGTAAAGCTTTGTTCTTCAACCACTGCCACAAAATAGCGTAAATGTCTGAGTTCCATGTCTTATTCTCCATGTTTTATTTCATACCTTTAAAGCATATTAAAATGCTAATTTGGTCTTAGACAGTCTATTTTTATTCTTTTAAGGTATATCACAAGAGATACATAAAGCAAGGTTGCTGAGAATTCCAATGTATAAATCGATTGAAACACTCATTGTTGATATTCCCACGATTCGTCCACACAAGATGGCCGTGGCAACAATGCAAACCCAAGCGCTGGTGCTAATCAAAGTCACAACGGATGATGGCTTGATCGGCTGGGGTGAAGCGACCACCATTGGTGGCTTAGGCTATGCTGAGGAAAGCCCTGAAAGTGTACGCACCAATATTGAACATTATTTTGCACCTCTGTTGAAGTCGTTGAAAAACTTGAATGTGGCGCAAACCATGCAGATTTTAAAACGCAATATCAATGGGAATCGTTTTGCCAAATGTGCCATTCAAACGGCGTTACTGGATATTCAAGCACAACGCTTAAATGTGCCCTTAAGTGAACTTTTAGGCGGTCGTTTACGTGACAGCGTGCCTGTGCTTTGGGTGTTGGCTTCAGGAAATACTGAAAAAGATATCGCTGAAGCGAACAAAATGATTGCGGCGAAACGCCACAATACCTTTAAGCTCAAAATTGGCTCACGCGCTGTCGAAGCCGATGTTGAACATGTCTTGGCCATCAAAAAAGCGCTGGGTAAGGATGTCTCAATTCGTGTTGATGTCAATCGTGCATGGTCCGAACTTCAAGCCATTAAAGGCATTCAATTGTTACAAGATGGTGGTGTCGATTTGATCGAGCAACCGTGTGCGATTGATAATTTGGATGCGATGCAACGCCTCACCCGACGTTTCGACATTGCGATTATGGCGGATGAGTCTTTAATGGGACCACAGAGTGCATATGAGATTGCACGACATAACGGCGCTTCAGTTTTTGCTGTGAAAGTGGCGCAATCAGGTGGCTTAATCGAAGGATGTGAGGTTGCAAAAATCGCACAACTTGCTGGTATTGATCTTTATGGCGGCACCATGCTCGAAGGACCTGTAGGAACAGTTGCATCTGCACATGCATTTTCGACCTTCGAAAATTTGGCCTATGGCACTGAATTATTTGGTCCCCTATTACTGACTGAACAAATTTTACAAACACCACTGCAATATGAAAATTTTGAATTGAAATTACCTAATACACCGGGTTTAGGGATCGAACTCGATTTGGACAAAATTGATCATTTACGCCGTCGTTAACACAGCGTCATTGAATTAGATTTAAGGAGTTAAAGAATGTTGTTTCAAGTACGTATGGATGTGAATATTCCTCGAGATTTACCTGTTGATCAGGTCGATCAAATCAAGGCAACAGAAAAATCCTATTCACAGGATTTACAACAACAAGGTAAATGGCGTCACATTTGGCGCATTACAGGACAGTATTCCAACATCAGTATTTTTGATGTGGAAAGCAATGAAGAGTTGCACAACATTCTGCAAGGTTTACCGCTTTATCCCTATATGACTATCGAGGTGGTGGCACTCAATCGACATCCTTCATCGATTCGTGACGATGATCGATAAAATGCTTAGAACATGTCGAAAAAATGGATGATAAGCAAAGGATTCGAACTCAAATGAATTGAGAAATGGATCAATAAAACAGGGATTGTGGCCAGCTGTAGGTTCAATGAACGAACATTGCCCGCCACACAAAAATAAAGACATACTTAAGGAGATTAGTATGAACCGTCAACAAATTGATGCATTGGTTAAAAAAATTAACGTTGACTCAGCGTCAGGTCCTGTCGATGCCCGTGTACAACAAGTGGTTGTACGTTTATTGAGTGATTTATTTCAGGCCATCGAAGATTTAGATTTAAGTCAATCTGAGGTGTGGAAAGGTTTAGAGTATTTCACTGATGCTGGTCAAGCCAATGAACTTGGTCTATTGGCTGCAGGCTTGGGCTTAGAACATTTCCTTGACTTGCGTGCAGATGAAGCCGATGCCAAAGCAGGCATCAGTGGGGGTACACCACGTACCATTGAAGGTCCACTCTATGTTGCAGGCGCACCTGAATCTGTGGGTTTTGCCCGTATGGATGATGGTTCAGAATCCGATCATGTCGATACCCTGATCATTGAAGGTAAAGTCACTGATACGGAAGGCAATCTTATTCCCAATGCCAAAGTTGAAGTGTGGCATGCCAACAGTTTAGGCAATTACTCTTTCTTTGATAAATCCCAGTCTGACTTCAATCTACGACGTACCATTTTCACAGATGCAGACGGTAAATACACGGCTCTTACCACAATGCCAGTGGGTTATGGTTGCCCTCCTGAAGGCACCACACAATTTGTATTAGACAAACTCGGTCGTCATGGCAACCGTCCATCACACGTCCACTACTTTGTCTCTGCACCGGGTTATCGCAAACTTACCACGCAATTCAACATTGAAGGTGATCAATATCTATGGGATGACTTTGCTTTCGCAACACGTGATGGCTTGGTTGCAACAGCGCATGACATTACCGATGAAGCTGAAATTCAACGTCGTGGTTTAGAGAAAGCCTTTAAACACATTCAGTTCGATATTGAATTGGTTAAAGAGGCTCAAGCAGCACCAACGACTGAAGTTGAACGCCGTCGCGCAAGCGCTTAAGACCTATAAAACAAACATACAATGGAACCGAAATATTTGATCAATCTTTCAATATTTCGGTGACTTCCACACATTTGGAAAGTCGGAGAACGGATATGCCACGTATTCCCGTGATTAATACGAGCCACCTCGATCGTATAGATGAATTACTCGTTGATAATTTTGAAACAGGTGAATTTAAGCTTCATCGTTCGGTATTCACAGATCAAGCCCTCTTTGATTTAGAAATGAAATACATCTTTGAAGGCAACTGGGTCTATTTGGCACATGAAAGCCAAATTCCAAACAATAATGATTTTTATACCACCTATATGGGCCGTCAGCCGATCATCATTGCACGTAACCGCAACGGTGAACTGAATGCCATGATCAATGCCTGCTCACACCGTGGCGCACAACTGTGTCGTCATAAAAAAGGGAACAAAGCCACATATACCTGCCCTTTCCACGGTTGGACATTTAACAATTCAGGCAAACTACTTAAAGTCAAAGATCCTGCGGATGCAGGCTACTCAGACTGCTTTAACCAAGACGGTTCACACGACTTAAAAAAAGTCGCGCGATTTGAAAGCTACAAAGGTTTCTTATTTGGTAGTTTGAATCCAGATGTACCGAGCCTTGAAGAATTCTTAGGTGAAACCACCAAAATTATCGACATGATCGTAGGTCAGTCTGATCAAGGCTTAGAAGTACTGCGTGGTTCTTCAAGCTATACCTATGAAGGCAACTGGAAACTGACCGCTGAAAATGGTGCCGATGGTTATCATGTGTCAGCTGTACATTGGAACTACGCTGCCACCACGCAACAACGTAAAGAAAAACAAGCAGCAGATAATATTCGTGCCATGAGCGCAGGCGCTTGGGGCAAACAAGGCGGTGGTTCATATGGCTTTGAAAATGGTCATATGTTGCTATGGACCCAGTGGGCCAACCCCGAAGACCGTCCAAACTTCCCTAAAGCGGATGAATATACTGAAAAGTTTGGCGCTGCGATGTCGAAATGGATGATCGAACGCTCACGTAATTTGTGTCTCTATCCGAATGTGTATTTTATGGATCAATTCGGTTCACAAATTCGAGTGTTACGCCCAATCTCAGTCAATAAAACTGAAGTCACGATTTACTGTATCGCGCCTGTGGGCGAAGACAAAGAAGCACGTACCCGCCGTATTCGTCAGTATGAAGATTTCTTTAACGCTTCAGGTATGGCAACGCCGGATGACTTAGAAGAATTCCGTGCCTGCCAATCCGGTTATGCCGGCATTGAACTTGAATGGAATGATATGTGCCGTGGTGCAAAACATTGGATTCAAGGCCCTGATGACGCTGCCAATGAAATCAACCTGAAACCGATTTTGTCCTGTGTAAAAACGGAAGATGAAGGGCTATATTTGGCACAGCATCAGTACTGGTTGAAGCAAATGAAGAAAGCCATTCAAGCTGAAAAAGAATTGGTCAATCAGCAATATGCAGAAGGAGAAGTCGCATGAATGCCGCTACTCAAATTAATAGCATCTCCATCGACAAAGTTGCTCAATTTCTGTATCAAGAAGCACGCTTTTTAGATGATGAACAATGGGATGACTGGCTTCAATGCTATGCCCCAAGTGCAGAGTTTTGGATGCCTGCTTGGGATGATGACGATCGACTGACTCAAGACCCTGAATCTGAGATTTCATTGATCTATTATCCAGACCGTCAAGGTTTAGAAGACCGTGTATTCCGTATCAAGACAGAGCGCTCCTCTGCCACGATGCCCGATACCCGAACCAGTCATAACATCAGTAATGTTGAAATCATTGAACAAAATGGTGATCAGATTACCGTTCGTTTTAACTGGCACACCTTAAGTTTTCGCTATAAAACCACCTATAGCTACTTCGGTACGTCGAAATACGTGATTGATTGTTCAGGTGAACAATTCAAAATTTTAAATAAATATGTGGTGCTTAAAAATGATTATATCAATCAAGTCATTGATATATACCACCTCTAATCAAGCATAAATAAAAAAAGACTGTAAAACTTCAGCCAAATGGAATACCCATGATTGGGTTTGGCTGAAGTCAATCAATACGTTAAAGGATGCTCGCTATGTCTAATTTAAATGTTGCCCTTCAGTTTGAAGACGGTGTTACACGCTTTATCAGTGTTGCTGAAGGTGAAACCTTGTCAGACGCTGCATACCGTCAAAAAATTAATATTCCCTTGGATTGCCGTGATGGTGCGTGCGGAACCTGTCGTGCATTTTGTGAATCCGGCAGCTTCGATATGCCTGAAGAAAATTATATTGAAGATGCATTAACACCTGAAGAAGCTGAACAAGGTTATATCTTGGCCTGTCAATGTCGTCCAACCGCAGATGCCGTCTTCCAGATTCAAGCATCCTCCGAAGTGTGCAAAACACAAATTCATCAGTTTCAAGGCACCCTGACGCGTGTAGAGAATTTATCTGACTCAACCATCACTTTTGATATTCAACTTGATGATGACCAACCTGAAATTCATTTTCTCGCAGGTCAGTATGTCAATGTCGGAATTCCGGGGACAACTGAAACACGTTCATATTCATTTAGTTCAAAGCCGGGTAATCGTTTGACGGGTTTTGTAGTACGTAATGTGCCTAATGGCAAAATGAGTGATTATTTAAGTGCTCAAGCCAAAGTGGGTGACAAAATGACCTTTGCAGGTCCATTTGGAAGTTTCTACCTCCGTCCTGTCACACGCCCTATATTGATGCTGGCAGGTGGAACAGGCATCGCGCCATTTATGTCCATGTTACACGTCCTTGAAGAAAAAGGTTCAGAACACCCTGTGCGTTTGGTTTTTGGTGTGACCAATGACTTTGATCTTGTTGCGATCGAAAAACTCAATGAATTGCAGAACAAGTTGGACTGGTTTGAATATCGAACTGTGGTTGCCCATGAAGACTCTGCTCATGAACGTAAAGGCTATGTCACAGGGCATGTTGACAACAACTGGTTGAATTCAGGTGATGTCGACATTTATCTCTGTGGCCCTGTTCCTATGGTGGAAGCCGTGCGTGGGTGGTTAGATACTGAAGGCATTCAACCTGCAAGCTTCTTATTTGAAAAGTTCTCTGCCAATTAAGGATTGAAAACATACTTATTTACTTCAGGGAATGCTCTTCATGAATGAATGTCAAAGATTTAAAGATAAAGTCGTGATTGTAACGGGTGCTGCGCAAGGCATTGGACGTGGCGTTGCGATCCAGCTTGCTGCTGAAGGTGCACTTTTAGTCATGGCGGATATCTCTCCCTTGCTTGAAGATGTGCATCAAGAAATTCAAGTGACTCAAGGTCAAGCGACACCGATTATTGCAGATATGGAAAGTTATGCAGGTGCTGAAGCTGTGGTCGCAAAAGCGCTGGAATTATATGGCCGTGTTGATATTTTAATTAATAATGTCGGCGGAGCTATTTGGATGAAACCCTTTGTTGAATTCAGTGAACAAGAAATCATCAAAGAAGTGAGTCGTTCTTTATTTCCAACCCTGTGGGGATGCCGTGCGGTTCTGCCATACATGATCGAACAACAGCACGGCGTCATCGTCAATGTCTCTTCCATTGCGACGTGTGGCATTCATCGTATTCCCTATTCTGCATCCAAAGGTGGGGTCAACAGCATGACTAAATCTTTGGCCTTTGCCCATGCCAAAGATGGGATTCGAGTCAATGCGGTCGCTACAGGTGGAACCGATGCACCACCTCGTAAAATTCCACGCAATAGCACACCTTTAACGCAACAGGAAAAAGATTGGATGCAAGACGTGGTGGATCAAACCATTGATCGTAGTTTTATGCATCGTTATGGCAGTATCCAAGAGCAAGTCAATGCCATTTTGTTTTTAGCCTCGGACGAAGCTTCTTACGTGACGGGCACAGTTCTGCCTGTCGGTGGTGGTGATCAAGGTTAAATGAAAGGCCAAGACACTTTGACCCATGGATCAGATCAAGACGACAAAGTATTCGGTATTTGATCCATGAAAAGATAAATTGAATATGCATGACATATTCACAGCAATGTTAATGTACTGCATCGAACATAACGAAAAATAAAATGGAATGATCAAAATCGATAGGATGGTTGAGTTGCATGGAGGCAAACCAAGATGACAACAGTATTGAAGACACTTAAAGAAGATTGGTCAATTTCGGCAACGGTGGCTGGATTTTTAGCTGTACTGATCTCGTATTCAGGACCGTTGATCATTTTTTTCCAAGCCGCACAAAAGGCCCAAGTGTCGAATGCCATGATGGTGTCATGGATCTGGGCCATCTCGATTGGTGCTGCCATCGCGGGCATTTTCCTTTCGATCAAATTCAAAGTCCCAATCATTACTGCATGGTCGGCACCTGGCACTGCACTATTAGTGACCTTGTTTCCCAATATTAGCTTGAATGAAGCGATTGGCGCCTATATTGCTTCAGCCATTGTAATTTTCATCGTGGGGATTACGGGATATTTTGACAAATTACTCAAATGGATTCCTCAAGATGTTGCCGCAGGGATGATGGCAGGCATTTTATTTCAATTTGGTTTGGGTCTTTTTACTGCAACAGATTCGATGCCCATTATCGTTTTTAGCATGCTGATGGTATTTCTCATTGCAAAACGTATTAATCCCAGATATGCCATGATTTGGGTCTTGGTTGCAGGTACAGCACTCAGTTTAATCATGGGTAAAATGAACCCTGTCGATGTCCATTTTAGCCTCGCGATTCCGCAGTTTATTTCACCTGAATGGACATGGAATGCCACCTTAAACCTCACAATTCCTTTAATTCTCGTCAGTCTAACGGGACAATTTTTACCCGGCATGGCGATTATGCGCTTAAGCGGTTATGACACACCTGCCAGACCGATCATTACTGCCACCAGTTTAGCTTCACTCGCTGTGGCCTGTATTGGAGGGATTACGATTGTTTTGGCCTCTATTACTGCGGCTTTATGTATGGGGAAAGATGCCCATGAATTCAAAGAAAAACGCTATATCGCTGGGATTGCCAATGGCATTTTTTATATTTTAGGCGGGCTATTTGCAGGCAGTATCGTGATGCTGTTTAGCTTACTGCCGAAAGAGTTGGTGGCTGCCTTAGCCGGTCTTGCATTATTAGGCGCCATTGGCACCAACATTACTGCAGCGATGAAAAATGATGAACACCGAGATGCGGCGTTGATTACTTTCTTGGCCACAGCATCAGGTATGAGTTTTTTAGGATTAAGTTCGGTATTTTGGGGCATCTGTATTGGCGTGATTGCACATTTGATTTTGAGCAAGAAGCCCGATCAAGTGATACCGCAACCTCAAACTGAGTCTGCATCTATAACTGCAGCAACAACAAAAACATCATCCACAACACCGAATTCAGCTTCATCATCCAGAATTGCAAAAGCAAAAAACTCATAACCCACATTGAACAACGAATTACATCAGGTCAGATATTATGATTGATAAAACTACCGCTTCATTACAACAAGCCCTCACACAGATCAAAGACGGCGCCACCATTATGATTGGTGGTTTTGGCACCGCAGGTCAACCCGCAGAACTCATTGATGGTTTAATTGAGTTCGGTGTCAAGGATTTGGTAATTGTAAACAATAATGCCGGCAATGGTGATTATGGTCTCGCTAAACTGCTCAAATCAGGGGCGGTGCGAAAAATTATTTGTTCTTTTCCGCGTCAGTCAGACTGTTATGTGTTTGATGAGCTTTACCGTGCAGGAAAAATTGAATTGGAACTTGTCCCTCAGGGTAACCTAGCTTGTCGTATTCAAGCTGCAGGCATGGGGCTTGGCCCGATCTATACACCTACAGGTTTTGGGACACTTCTGGCTGAAGGTAAACCAACCTTAAATTACGACGGCAAAGACTATGTCCTTGAAAACCCTATCAAAGCAGATTTCGCACTGATCAAAGCGCATCAAGGCGACCGTTGGGGAAATTTGGTCTATCGAAAATCTGCACGTAACTTTGGTCCGATTATGGCGATGGCGGCAGATGTGACCATTGCCCAAGTATCCAAAGTGGTTGAACTCGGTGCTTTAGATCCAGAGCACATCATTACACCCGGCATTTTTGTACAACATGTTGTGCAAGTCCAACCTGCACAGTAATCACGGATAAGGAGAAGAGAAATGAGCTATACCAAACTAACCCGTGACCAAATTGCAGAACGTGTTGCACAAGATATTCCTGATGGTGCTTATGTCAATCTTGGCATTGGTTTACCCACCAAAATTTCAAGCTATTTGCCAGCAGATAAAGATGTATTTTTACATTCTGAAAATGGCTTGCTTGCCTTTGGTCCACCACCGGCGGAAGAAGACCGTGATCCTGAACTGATTAATGCAGGTAAAGAATTTGTCACGTTATTAGCAGGCGGTGCGTATTTCCATCACGGTGATTCATTTGCCATGATGCGTGGTGGTCATTTAGATATCGCTGTCTTAGGTGCATTCCAAGTGGCACAAAATGGTGACCTTGCCAACTGGCATACTGGCACGCCGGATGCGATTCCAGCCGTAGGAGGTGCAATGGATTTAGCCGTTGGAGCAAAAAAAGTCTATGTGACCATGGATCATGTGACTAAAAATGGTAAAGCTAAAATTGTGGAGGATTTAAGTTACCCTGCAACAGGTTTGAAATGTGTCGATCGAATCTATACCGATCTTTGTGTGATTGATGTGACAAAAGATGGAATGAAAGTGATTGAGAAAGTACAAGGTTTAAGTTTTGAGGAACTCCAAGCCAAAACAGGTGCCAAATTGATTGATGCGACCTAATTACTTGTCTTAATTCTATCTACTCACCGATATTCACTGATTGATCAATAAGGACAGTATCATGCCAACTATTACTTCAAACCAAGCTCAAATTCATTACCACACCTTTGGAGATCCTACTCGTCCTGCCATTATTTTTTCCAATTCTCTGGGTACGCAGTACAGTATGTGGCAGCCACAAATTGACTTTTTTCAAGATCATTATTATGTGGTGTGTTATGACACCCGTGGACATGGCAAATCCTCTACACCACAAGGTCCATATACGCTCGCGCAATTGGGTGAAGACATCATTGCCTTACTTGATCACCTGCATGTAGAAAAAGCCAATTTTTGTGGCATTTCAATGGGCGGGCTGACGGGTCAATGGCTTGCAATTCATCATCCAGATCGTTTTAAACATATCATCATTGCCAATACCGCAGCGAAAATTGGACAAGAACAGGCTTGGCTTGATCGTGCACAATTAGTCCGTAAACAAGGTTTGCAACCGATCGCAGACACTGCGGCTGCTCGTTGGTTTACGGCAGGTTTTATTGAAGCACATGCAGAAACAGTTAAACAACTCAGTGAAAATTTAGCCAAAGGAAGTGCTGAAGGTTATGCCAGTTGTTGTGAAGCTTTGGCCAAGGCCGATTTAAGATCAGACTTAAAAAAAATCACTGTGCCTGTGCTGATTATTACAGGTCAGCAAGACCCTATCACCACAGTTGCAGATGGACAAGCCATGCAAAATGTGATTCCCCACAGCCAGTTGTTTCAAATAGAAGCTTCGCATATTTCCAATATTGAGCAAGCTCAAGCCTTTAACCGTGCTGTGTTCGACTTTATCCAAGCATAAAAAAGAGAGTGCTCTGCCACTCTCTTTTATGTTTTTCTCTCGATGAACTGAATCAGCAAAAGTGGGTTTAGCCTACATCACTGCGAATATTGTTCACCATATGCAATAAACGAGGTGCAATCTCCTGCTGTAGCTTGTCTTGATTTAACACAAAACTTGGACCACCACAGTTAAACACCAATAAACCATGTTGATCATGGAAATATGGCACAGCAACAGAATTGACATCTTTATGCCAATCGCCCATTGAAAAACAGCAACCATATTGTGCGTAGTCACGAAAAGCTTGATCTAAAGATGCCTTTATTTGCTCCCAATCTTCAGGATTTTTCTGCTGAATGGCACGCATCAAAAATTCACGTTCATCCACTGGCATAGCCGCAAGACACGCACGCCCCATTGAACTTAAGTGAATCGGTAAATAGGTTCCGACCTGCCGACGCATGGTCACATTGCCTTTGCCTTGTACTACATCCAAATACACCATATTCAGACGATCTCGACTCGCCATTGCCACAGCCGCCTGTGCATAGTCTGCTAAGTTTTGCATATGCGGATGTGCAATCGAACGTAACGATACATTGGCAATCATTGAATATCCAAACGCCAATACCCCAACCGACAATTGATATTTACTTGAATTGGGCACTTGCTTCAAATAGCCCAAACGCGACAAAGTATGTGTGAGTCGAGTAATGGTCGGTTTGGGTAAACCGGTCATTTGCGATAACTCTTGGTTGCCTAATTGTTGATGTTTGGGTGTAAAGCAGCGTAATAACTCTAATCCCCGCGCCAAAGCTGTAATATATTGACGGTCATTTTCTTCAAGCATGTCCTCTATGGGATGCAATAATTCATGCCGAAGCGGAGCCATCATTTCGTCTTGATACTCCAGAGTGGTCGTGTCATTCATCTCTGATTCAGCCTAAATTGTATTTATGTTTCGCATAGCGAAAATTATAGTCTATATTTTCTATGAATAGCAAAGCCGTGTACCCTCCATCACTACGGCGGATGCCAATTGAATAATCTATTGTTTTTCTTATTCAATTTTAAATGGGCAATCTTGAATTGCCCAAGCACATATTAACCAATAATCCCTTGTTGTTTGAGTTGCTGAATTTTTTCTTCATCCACCCATTGTGACAATACTTGGTCGGTATGTTCACCCAGCATTGGTGGCGGGTTTCGATATTCGACCGGTGTACGGGACAACTTCATGGGTGAGCCAATCACGGTCAGCTTTTCTTTCAAAGGATGAGGAATCTCCACCAACATGTCACGCGCTTGTAGCTGTGGTTCTTGAAAAGCTTGCTCTAGATTATTGATCAAACCCACAGGCACTTTTACCGCATGAATCACATCTACCCAATGTTTAGCGGTATTGGTCAGGAAATGCTTGGCTAAAAGATCAGTGATCTCAGCACGATGTTGAATACGTAAAGCATTGGTCATAAAGCGAGGGTCTTGAGCTAAGTGTGCAAGTCCAATTGCCGCACTCAAAGCGACAAATTGTTTGTCATTACCACAAGCAATAATAAAGTCCTGATCAGCTGCACGGAATACTTGATAAGGCACAATATTGGCATGGGCATTGCCATAGCGACCTGGGATTTTACCCGAAGCTAGATAATTCATACCTTGGTTCGCCAGTAAAGCAACCTGTACATCAAGCAATGCCATATCGATATGCTGACCAAGACCTGTGACATGACGGTTCAACAAAGCCGCCTGAATGGCAATGGTCGAATATAAGCCTGTGGTCAAGTCTGCAAAAGCCACGCCGACTTTTTGCGGTCCACCACCTGGTAAATCATCTTTCTCACCCGTGACAGACATTAACCCGCCCATCCCCTGAATAATGAAATCATAACCTGGTTCAGGGGCACGTGGACCGGTTTGACCAAAACCGGTAATTGAGCAATACACCAGTTTAGGATTGATTGCACTCAGGCTATCATAATCCAACCCGTATTTCTTCAATGAACCCGCTTTATAGTTTTCAATCACCACATCTGAATCAGCAGCCAATGCCTTAACCAGTTCCTGACCTTCAGGTGTCGAGATATCAATGGCAACGGACATTTTATTACGATTCGCTGACTGATAGTAAGCCGCTTCACGTGTATTTTCACCTTGGTCATTCTTCATCCAAGGTGGCCCCCACATCCGAGTATCATCGCCCGTTTTTGGACGCTCTACTTTAATGACTTCCGCACCCAAATCTGCTAAAATTTGACCACACCAAGGACCAGCCAGTACACGACTCAAGTCCAATACACGAATTCCAGTTAATGCACCCATGTGTTCTTCCTTTTAAACACGCTCAATAACGAGTGCAAGACCTTGACCTACGCCAATACATAAACTAATCACGGCATATTTTTTACCGCTACGTTGTAATTGTCGTGCAGTACTGAGAACCAAACGGGCACCCGATGCTCCCAATGGATGCCCAATAGCAATGGCACCCCCATTTGGATTCACGCGTGGATCATCAAATGCCACATCTAAACCTTTTAGACATGCCAACACTTGCGAAGCAAATGCTTCATTGATTTCAATGATGTCCATGTCATCCAACGTTAGGTTGGCACGTTTTAAAGCCAATTTAATCGCATCCACCGGCCCTGCGCCCATAATGCGTGGCTCAATACCTGCAGCCCCTGAAGCAATGATTTTCGCCATGGGTTGAATGCCCAGTTTTTCCTGAGCGGCTTCAGAACCAATAATCAATGCTGCTGCACCATCATTGACTCCGGATGCATTGCCCGCAGTGACTACTCCCCCTTCAAACAATGGGCGCAGTTTTTGTAAGGCTTCAAAATTAGAAGATGGTCGTGGATGTTCATCTTGATCAACCAGTTTAGGGGGTAATTTACGACCTTGTGGTACTTCAACACCCACAATCTCGCCTGCGAAAAATCCGGCTTGTTTAGCGGCTTCATATTTGGCTTGGGATGCTGCTGCGAATTGGTCTGCATCTTCACGAGTGACCCCATATTCCACCGCAACGTTATCCCCAGTTTGCGGCATAGTATCGTTACCAAACTGTTTTTCGATTTTTGGATTGGGAAAACGTGCACCAATGGTGGAATCAAAGACTTTAAAATCACGACTAAATGGCGTCTCTGACTTGGCAAACACAAAAGGTGCACGAGACATCGACTCGACACCACCAGCCAAGAATATATCCCCTTCATCGCAGGTCACTGCACGTGCCGCATCAATCACCGCTGCAAGCCCCGAAGCACATAAACGATTGACAGTCTGTGCCGGTGTTTTCACATCCAAACCTGCCAACAAAGTTGCATGACGAGCAATATTACGGCTGTCTTCACCTGCTTGGTTGGTATTCCCTAAAATCACATCACTGAAGATATCGACAGGTAATTGGTGTTTTTCCACCAAAGCTTTAATCACATGGGCAGCCAAATCATCTGGACGAACTTGAGCTAAACTACCTGCATGTCGACCAAATGGGGTACGTAATCCATCATAAATATAAGCATTTAGCATAATTTTTATTCCTTAAACTGCTACAGTATGAAGTAAAGACAGCTTTAAACGAGCACGACGTTGTAACCATGGGCTTGGGCGATAGCGTTGATCCCCCGTATTGGCGAGCATTCTTTCTAAAATCAGTAAAATACGATCTGCACCCAATACATCTCCCCATGAAATTGGACCATATGGATAGCCCAAACCTAATTTTACTGCTTGATCAATATCTGAAGCCGTTGCAATTTGTTGTTGAGCAATATCACATGCCAAATTCACCACCATGGACAAAACACGCTGTGAAATAAAGCCAATACTCTCTGCAATCACCGATACACCGTGACCATTTTTAGCGAACAGCGCATGTGCCTGATCAATATAATTTTTCTCGGTCACGATAGAAGGCATGAGCGTCCGATGTTTAGCAAAGTCTGTGAGTAAGTCGATACTGACTGTACGTGTTGCATCGACTCCAAAACGAAGTGCGGCAGTCGTGGTGTCTTCACCATAGGTTGCCAATACAATTAAGCTATCTTGAGCAGGTGTCTCAGCATGATCTAGCGTGATTCCCTGCTCACGAATATACGCTGCCAATAAGTCTGCATCTTCAGCACGATCGGTTCTTATCCAAACTGTATTAAAGGTCCGTACATCTGGAACTTCTTGAGCAGAAACCTCATTGATCTTTTGACCATCGACATATTTATAAAAGCCTTCACCCACTTTACGTCCGACTTTTTTACCCGCCAACATTTGACGAGTTAAAGCGCTTGGACGGTAACGATCTTCTTGATAATACTGATTAAAAATCGACTCCATGACTGGATGTGACACATCCAATGCGGTGAGATCAAACAGTTCAAAAGGTCCCATACGGAAACCTGCACCTTCACGTAGAATACGGTCGATCTCTGAAACTGAAGTCACACCTTCACCGAGGATTTTCAATGCTTCAGTGCCATAAGCACGGCCGGCATGATTCACAATGAATCCTGGCGTGTCTTTGGTACGAACACCCAAGTGCCCCATACGTTGTGCCAGTTCGAGTAGATCCGCAACCACCTGTTCATCGGTCGCCAAACCTGCAATCACTTCGACAATTTTCATCAACGGCACAGGATTAAAGAAATGGAATCCCGCCATACGTCCTTGATACTCGAGATTGGAAGCAATCGCGGTCACTGAAAGTGATGAGGTATTGGTGGCCAGAATGGTCTCTGGCGAAACAATAGATTCCAGTTGTTTAAATAAACTTTGCTTGATGTCCAGATTTTCAATAATGGCTTCAACCACCAAATCAACGCCAGCTACTTCTTCAATACTGTCCAATATCTTGAAACGTGCCAAAATTTCATTCAGGACTTCTTCGGTAAATTTGCCTTTAGCTTGTAATTTTTCTAAAGTCGCTTTGAGTTTAGCCAACCCCGCTTCTGCTGCACCAGTTTTTGCATCGAACAAACGCACTTCTAAACCTGCCTGAGCTGCAATTTGCGCAATGCCCATACCCATTACACCAGTACCAATGAGCGCCATAGTTTGAATAGTCATGTCTTATTCTCCAATGTACTGTGCAGGACGTTTTTCAAAGAACGCGTTCACGCCTTCTTTTTGATCTTTGGTATCAAATAATATTTGGAATGCTTTACGCTCTAAAGCCAAAGCACCTTGCAAAGATTGATCTTGACCAAGATTGGTCACTTCTTTGATCTGCTGAACCGCAATTGGTGAGAAAGATGCAATGGTTTGAGCAATTTTAATGGCATGTGCAATGGTATTTTCATCTGCCACCACTTCTGAGACCAAACCCATACGCTCAGCCTCAGCAGCTTTTACCAGTTTACCCGTGAGTACCCAAAGCATGGTTTGATATTTACCAATTGCACGTAATAAACGTTGTGTTCCACCCGCACCTGGCATCAAGCCAAGTTTCACTTCAGGCTGACCGAATTGGGCACTTTCACCTGCGATAATAATGTCAGCATGCATTGCCAATTCACAGCCACCACCCAGTGCATAACCATTGACTGCCGCAATAATCGGTTTTGGACAATCAGTTATGCTCTGCCAGTATTGCTCAGTATGGCGTAAATACATTTGGCTTGTGGTCGCCGTAGTAAAGTCTTTAATGTCTGCACCTGCAGCAA
Source organism: Acinetobacter lanii (assembly GCF_011578285.1). Classification (NCBI taxonomy): domain Bacteria; kingdom Pseudomonadati; phylum Pseudomonadota; class Gammaproteobacteria; order Moraxellales; family Moraxellaceae; genus Acinetobacter; species Acinetobacter lanii. The sequence continues at coordinate 1,825,457 of NZ_CP049916.1, forward strand.
ATACTTTTTCACCGCCTGTAATCACGATGGCACGCACAGTCGAGTCTTGACTGAGTTGTTGAAACGTTTCAGACAATTTTTGTCGTAATTCTAGATTGAGTGCATTTCGTGCTTCAGGTCGATGTAACTGAACTAATGCGACACCCTCTTGTGAAATATTTAAAGTTAAAATCGAATTGTTTTCCATAACACTTCCATTTCGCAGTGCGGTATTTTTAACTTAATATACAGCATAATGAGCACTTGTAAACGCCTTTAAAACAGATCAAAGAAAAACAAATATTTTTTTATTTTATATTTATTTTTAAAATTCAATAATTTAAATATAAAAAATACACAACACTAAATACCGCTATGCGAAATTTATTTTCAAAATAGTTTGATTCTTTTTATTTTCTTATTTACTATCCGACCAAATTGATTCTTTTGCGACCATTTTGCATATGTTCATGAATGGCGCATTGACAAAAATAAATGGAGTAAACACATGGTTCGTGACCAAGAAACACTAGATCAACTGGTGGATATGATTCGTCAATTTGTTGAAGGTGTACTCATTCCAAACGAAGAAATCGTGGCTGAAACAGATGAAATTCCACAAGACATCATTCAGCAAATGAAAGAGCTTGGTCTCTTTGGATTAACGATTCCTGAACAATATGAGGGTCTTGGTTTAACCATGGAAGAAGAAGTTTATGTAGCCTTCGAATTGGGTCGCACTTCTCCTGCCTTCCGCTCTCTCATAGGAACCAACAATGGTATCGGCGCATCAGGTTTAATTATTGATGGTACGGAAGAACAAAAACATCACTTTCTGCCCAAATTGGCGAGCGGTGAAATCATTGGTTCATTCTGTTTAACTGAACCAGATTCAGGTTCAGATGCAGCATCTTTAAAAACAACGGCAATTAAAGATGGTGATGAGTACATCCTGAATGGTACCAAACGCTTTATTACCAATGCACCACATGCTGGGGTGTTTACAGTGATGGCACGTACCAATACTGAACTCAAAGGTGCAGCGGCGATTTCCGCATTTATTGTCGATAGCCGCTTACCCGGTATTTCTTTGGGTAAACGTGACAAGAAAATGGGACAAAAAGGTGCGCACACCTGTGATGTGATCTTTGATAACTGTCGTATTCCTGCTTCATCACTAATTGGTGGCGTTGAAGGTGTCGGTTTTAAAACCGCGATGAAAGTCTTGGATAAAGGTCGTATCCACATTGCTGCACTCAGTGTGGGCGCCGCAACCCGTATGCTCGATGATTCACTACGTTATGCGGTTGAACGCAAACAATTTGGTCAACCAATCGCCAACTTTCAACTCATTCAAGGCATGTTGGCAGACTCAAAAGCTGAGATTTATGCGGCACAATGTATGGTGCTCGATGCTGCACGTAAACGTGATGCAGGACTCAATGTGAGTACTGAGGCTTCATGTGCAAAAATGTTTGCAACTGAAATGTGTGGTCGTGTGGCTGATCGTGGCGTTCAAATCCATGGAGGAGCGGGTTATATCAGTGAGTATGCGATCGAACGCTTCTACCGTGATGTCCGTTTATTCCGTCTATATGAAGGTACAACACAAATTCAACAAGTGATTATTGCGCGCAATATGATTCGCGACGTTACGCAGTAACTCTTTTGGCTAGGTCAATTCTCCTTGTGACCTAGCCTTTTTTTATTCATAGGTAATGGATTATGGCAATAACAAATACGATGTCCAGAATTGGACCGCACACATGGAAAATTGCATTTATATTTGCATTCCTCGCACTATTGGTGGATGGTGCAGATCTAATGATGCTGTCTTATAGCTTAAATAGTATTAAAGCTGAATTTGGCCTGAGCTCCGTTCAAGCCGGTATGCTGGGTAGCTTTACCCTAGCGGGTATGGCCATTGGGGGGATCTTTGGTGGATGGGCTTGTGACAAGTTCGGACGTGTTCGCATTGTTGTTATTTCTATCCTTTTGTTCTCCATACTCACTTGTGGTTTAGGATTTACCCGTACCTTTGCTGAGTTCGGTATTCTACGTTTTTTTGCATCTTTAGGTTTAGGATCTCTCTATATTGCCTGTAATACCCTAATGGCAGAATATGTACCGACTAAATTTCGTACCACTGTATTAGGAACGCTTCAAGCAGGTTGGACTGTTGGGTATATCGTTGCAACAGTATTGGCAGGTTGGCTGATTCCTGATTACGGTTGGCGCGCCCTGTTTTATGTTGCCGCTATTCCTGTAATTATGGCCATTATGATGCATTATCTCGTCCCAGAACCTGCTGCATGGCAAGAAAACCGTTTTAGAAAAGTGGAAGCGAATGCACCGAAAGCTCAATCGACATGGAAAATGATTTTCCAAGATAAACCTAATCGTAATATGTTTATCCTTTGGGCACTGACCGCAGGCTTCCTTCAATTTGGTTACTATGGTGTAAATAATTGGATGCCATCTTACCTAGAAAGTGAACTCGGTATGAAGTTTAAAGCCATGACGGCTTATATGGTGGGAACATATACGGCCATGATTTTAGGTAAAATCTTAGCCGGGTATATGGCAGACAAATTAGGTCGTCGTTTTACCTATGCATTCGGCGCAATGGGTACCGCGATTTTTCTTCCATTGATTGTGTTTTATAACTCACCTGAAAACATTCTGTATCTCTTGGTGATTTTTGGATTCCTGTACGGTATTCCATATGGCGTAAATGCAACCTACATGACAGAAAGTTTTGCAACCAATGTTCGCGGTACAGCCATTGGTGGTGCATATAACGTCGGACGTCTCGGTGCAGCGATTGCACCTGCAACCATTGGTTTCTTGGCAAGTGGTGGTTCTATTGGTCTTGGTTTCTTAGTTATGGGGGCTGCTTACTTTATCTGTGGTGTCATCCCTACACTCTTTATCAAAGAAAAACTCTACGATCCACAGAAATCCTAATACTCAAACTCAGGTCTATTTATAGACCTGAGTTTATTTGATGTCTACTTAAAACAACAAAATTAACATACTCAATCTAGGTCTTGATATTATGGAAAATATTGTTCGTGAAGCCATGGAATTTGACGTCGTTATCGTTGGCGCAGGCCCTGCCGGTCTTTCAGCCGCGATTAAAATCCGTCAACTTGCAATTGAAAATAACCTAAACGATTTGTCCGTTTGTGTCGTCGAAAAAGGCTCTGAAGTCGGTGCGCATATCCTCTCCGGTGCTGTGCTTGAACCGCGTGCCATGAATGAGTTGTTCCCAGATTGGAAAGAACAAGGTGCACCTTTAAATGTACCTGTAACTGAAGATAAAACTTTCTTCTTACTGTCTGAAACAACCTCTAAAGAAGCACCGCATTGGATGGTGCCGAAAACCATGCACAATGATGGTAATTACGTGATCTCACTGGGTAACGTGGTACGTTGGTTGGGGCAAAAAGCAGAAGAGCTTGAAGTGTCGATTTTCCCTGGTTTTGCCGCTTCTGAAATCCTTTACCATGAAGATGGTTCTGTAAAAGGCATTCAAACCGGTGACATGGGCATTGGTAAAGATGGTGAACCAACGCATAACTTTACCCCAGGGTATGAACTACATGCCAAATACACCTTATTTGCTGAAGGTTGCCGTGGTCATTTAGGTAAACGTCTCATTTCTAAATTCAATTTAGATAAAGATGCAGATCCTCAGCACTACGGGATCGGGATTAAAGAACTGTGGGAAATCGATCCAGCAAAACATAAACCGGGTACGGTGATGCACGGTGCAGGTTGGCCTTTAAGTGAAACAGGTTCTTCAGGCGGTTGGTGGTTATACCACGCTGAAAATAATCAAGTGACTTTGGGTATGATCGTGGATTTATCGTATGAAAATCCGCATATGTATCCATTCATGGAAATGCAACGTTGGAAAACACATCCGTTGATTAAGCAATTCCTTGAAGGTGGTAAGCGTATTTCTTATGGTGCGCGTGCAGTGGTTAAGGGTGGTTTTAACTCACTTCCTAAACTGACCTTCCCTGGCGGTTGCCTCATTGGTGATGATGCAGGTTTCCTCAACTTCGCCAAAATCAAAGGCTCACATACTGCAATGAAGTCAGGTATGTTGGCAGGTGAAGCGGTATTTGAAGCCATCGCTGCCGGTGTAGCAAAAGGCGGTGATATTGCGGTTGCCCGTGTGACTGAAGGTGAAGACCTATTTGTTAAAGAACTGACCTCTTACACCGACAAATTTAACAACAGTTGGCTGAAAGAAGAGTTATATAACTCTCGTAACTTCGGCCCTGCGATGCATAAATTTGGTCAATGGATGGGCGGCGCCTTTAACTTCATCGATCAAAATGTCTTTAAAGTGCCATTCACACTACATGACCTAGTGACTGACTTTGGTGCTCTAAAAACAGTTGATGCTGTGAGCTTTAAACCAAACTATCCAAAACCAGATGGTAAGCTCACATTTGACCGTTTGTCTTCTGTATTTGTATCGAATACGGTGCATGAAGAAAATCAGCCTGCGCATTTAAAACTCACTGATCCTTCGATTCCAGTGAATGTAAACTTACCAAAATGGGATGAACCTGCTCAGCGCTACTGCCCTGCGGGTGTTTATGAAATTATGGAAAATGATGATGGTTCTAAGCGTTTCCAAATCAATGCTGCAAACTGTGTGCACTGTAAGACCTGTGACATTAAAGACCCATCACAAAATATCACCTGGGTAACACCTGAGGGTGCGGGTGGTCCGAATTATCCAAATATGTAATGTATTCAATTTGAATGAACCCGCTTAGGCGGGTTTATATTTTCACTTATAAATTTATATTTTTTTTAATTGCATTACTCTCAACTCCCCTTCCTAAAACTCTTCGCAAACGCAATACATACACCAACAAAAAATTATTTTTTATAGTTATCACAACTACTTATACCATTTTTATTATAGTATAAACCTATAACCCATGAACTCAGATCATCATATGTAATTTCATCACCATTTTGATTTTTTTCAATTGGATTCTGAGGATATAAAATACTTAACAACTGATATAGCTAAAAGTTTAAGATGAGCTACAATAGAAAAAACTTTAATCTTTAAGACCATGCCAAAAACATATTCTGTCGATTTACGCGAAAAAGCCATGCAGTTTTATAAAGAGTCAAAGCATAAATCTAAGACGTGCGAAATATTTAATATTGCCAGAACCACGCTCGATGATTGGATCCTGATCGAACAGCAGACTGGTCAACTCAAACAACCTAAGTCTCCAAATGTAGGACGTCCCTCAAAGATTCTGGACCTGCAAGCTTTTGAAGCATTTGTAAAAACAACGCCATTTACCCAAGCTAAAGATCTTATTCCTTTGTTCGAACAGAAATTCGGTTATAGCGTTGGCTATCATGTCATTTTAAAAGCTCTAAACAAGATGGGTTGGTAATCCTCCCATAAATAACCGAAGTTAAAAGTAGAGGTTAAGCAGCCATTAGAGGTGGCTTTCCTTTGTTTGCTTGATGTGGTCTTTCATGGTTGTAATGCCACAGCCAACTCGTTGCATAATCTTGTACTTCATCCAAAGTATCAAATAAATGTTTACTCAGCCAGCTATAACGTATGGTCCGATTATAACGTTCAATATATGCATTCTGTTGTGGCTTACCCGGTTGAATATATTCAATACGAATGCCGTGCTCAGTAGCCCAACGTACAAATTCATGACTGATAAACTCCGGGCCATTGTCACACCGAATAACTAACGGTTTTTCTCGCCATTCCAATAGCTGATTCAACGTACGAATAACCCTGATTGTGGGCAATGAGAATCCTGCTTCAATGGCTAGGCCTTCGCGGCGGTAATCATCAATTACATTCAATAGCCGATACTTTCGACCATCGGAAAGCTGATCATGCATAAAATCTAATGACCAAACTTGATTTTCTCGGATTGGTTCCTTTAGTGGTTCTGGTGCATGTCTTTTTAGTCTTCTTCTTGGCTTAATACGCAGATTCAGTGCCAACTCACAGTAAATGCGATAAACCCGCTTGTGATTCCAGCAGTGATTCTCAACATGTCGTAAATATGAGAAGCACAGACCAAATCCCCAATCTGTATTTTCTTCAGTGAGTTCAATGAGCTGTTCAGCAATTAATGCATTGTCATCGCTGAGTTTGGCTTGATAGCGGTAGCAGGTTTCACTAATGCCAAATGCTTTACAAGCCAAACGAATACTAATGGCATGCTGGGCAACTACCTGATGTGCCATCTTACGCCGGCAAGATGGCTTCACCACTTTTTTACCATCGCTTCCTGGATGATCTCTGCCTTTAATCGTTCTTCCGCATACATCTTTTTAAGTCTGGTATTTTCTGCTTCCAGCTCTTTCAGTCGAGCCATCAATGAGGTATCCATACCGCCATATTTGGCACGCCATTTATAAAACGTGGCATTACTCATGCCGTGTTCACGACAAAGGGCGGCTACAGGTGTGCCAGATTCCGCCTGCTTCAAGATGGACATGATCTGACTGTCAGTAAATTTCGATGTTTTCATGCAGAATCTCCTGCTTGTATCTTAAGAGAAAATTCTACTTTTAGATCCTTTTATTTTTAGGGGGGATTACCGGTTAGCTGGGATCCCTATTTAAGTGTAATTGAACGAGATTCTAAAGTACGCACACTTATCGATGACGAACATTTCCCTGATGCTTATCAATTTTATATCGCAAACCCGAAATTTCTAAGCACTCATCCAACTGCTGTGCCTAAATTCATTCAAGCGACGCATGAAGCGAATACATGGATTGCACAACATCCTCAGGAAGTTTTAAATTTCTATTCAAAAACTGTTGGATTAGATTCAGATATAGCAAAAAAATACTTAGACAAACGACCTTCAGATATTACGGTAAAGCCGATTGATGAGCTTGTGGTAAAAATCCAACAAGCCATTGCAGATACTTTCTTCCAAGAAAAGTTGATGCCTAGAAACGTAGACATTGCCAAAGCTGTTTGGAAATAAATCAAGACCGCCGCATCGATGCGCTAATACAATCCTCTATCCTGTTGTTTAGCGCAGATTTACAATTTGCATAGCTAAAATGATTGTTATCTCATCAAATATTCAAGCCAACTTCCAATGCAGTATTAGAATTTTAGCGCTGTCCGTTTAAACTTCGATTAAAAGATTTCAACAAAACGTGCAAATCATGAAGCAATTAAGAACAGCCTCTACCTAAAAACACATTTGCTTACCTACATTAACAGTATGTAGCTTTATACCGTATTCGTGTAAAAAAACTACTTTTCCATCATTATTTTTGTTTAATTATTAATCATTATCAGTCACACAGGTTTACACGATGTTCTCGTCGAATACTGAATCCATGACCGATGGTGAGCAATTCATTTCTGCTGAAGATTTGATCGCACAGCACTTTCAGCCTGAACAAGCCTATGCGCTATTTCTTGATATTGATGGTACGATTTCTGAATTTCATGTCGATCCTCAGCAAAGCTTTATTCCAAAACACACTTTAAAAGCACTCGAAAATTTACAACAACATTATCCCATTATTGCGGTGACCGGACGCTCAGTCTCAGACGCTTATCGGCTTTTTAGCCCTTTAGATTTAGCTATCGCAGGTACCCATGGTCTTGAAATTCAGCTTTCTCAACAGTCTGACATTCAACATCCCAAACATCATTTAAATTTTGATGATCTATATTCGGACATTGAACAGGCGTGTCGTGACTATCCAGCATTATTGTTCGAACGCAAAAAGTATGCAGTAGCGATCCATTATCGCAGTCAGCCTGATTTAGAGGCAGATGTTAAAGTCATTGCGCAAGCACTATTAAAAAAATATTCAGCTTTAAAACTCAATTTAGGCAAATGTGTGGTCGAACTAATCTTAGCTCAAGCAGACAAAGGACAAGCCATTACGACTTTATATACGCAACTTGATTTAAACGGTGTCACACCGATCTTCATCGGTGATGATGTTACCGATGAATCGGGTTTTAAAACAATCAATGATTTAGGAGGCATATCCATCAAGGTCGGTAGCGGGGCTACCCATGCAAAATATAGATTTAAGAGTGTGCAAAACACCTTGCGCTTTATTGAATTATTTTTGGCGTTTTCTAACAACAATAAGACTAGACAGTCTCATGTCTTAACAACGGATGGAGAAATCACATGTCTAAATTAATCGTACTTTCAAATCGAGTCAATTTACCGACCCCTGAGGGTCATTCTGCAGGCGGTTTAGCAGTTGCACTTCAAGACGCACTATCGGATATCGGTGGCGTTTGGTTGGGTTGGAACGGCGAACAAATCCAAAATCAACAAGATCAATATTTTAATTGCACAGAAATCAACGGAATCGAATACATCACCTGTCCACTGACTGAACAACAATATCAACAATACTATTCAGGCTTTGCCAATACCACCCTTTGGCCGGCAATGCATGATCGCGATGATTTGATCACATTCGACCCACAAGAATTTCAAACCTACCAAAATGTGAACCGGCTTTTTGCTGAGCAGTTACATCGCATTGCGGGCGAGGATGACATGATCTGGGTGCATGATTATCACTTTTTGAGTGTCGCAAAATATTGTCGTGATTTAGGCATGAAAAATCGTTTTGGCTTCTTTTTACATATTCCTTTTGCAGATCTTAACATCTGGAAGCAATTGCCTATTGCCCAACAATTGATTGAACATTTATCTGCATTTGATGTGGTGGGTTTACAAACCGAGCATGATCAACAGAATTGTCTGGATGTGATGCAATATTATGTCGGTGGACAGATCGATGCCGACATTTTAAAACTGTCTGAGCGTGAACTTAAAGTGCAATGCTACCCGATTGGGGTGAATCCTGATTTAATTCAACAGGTCGCACAAACCCATGACAATGAACTTGAAAATTCAGTGTTTAAATTTGATGAATTGTCCAATCAAAAAACCATTATTGCGGTGGACCGTATAGATTATTCTAAAGGTTTAATTGAACGTTTTAATGCCTATGCTGAGTTTTTAAATCAACATCCTGAGTACCATGAATTAGTCACTGATTTACAAATCGCCTGCCCTTGTCGTATGGAAATCCCAGCCTATGAAGACTTATATAAACGGGTTCAAGCTAAAGTAAACTCAATTAATTTAAAATATGCACAAAATGAATGGGCACCGATTAACTGTGTTCATGAGACTATCCAACACGCGCAGCTGATGCAAATTTATCGTCGCGCGGATATTTGTTGGGTCAATTCATTGCGGGATGGTATGAATCTGGTGGCGAAAGAATTTATTGCCGCGCAAGACCCCAGCGACCCCGGTGTGCTGATCTTATCCAAATACGCCGGTTCTGCCGAGCAAATGCCGGAAGCCATTATTGTCGATCCTGAATCAAAAAGCAGTATGATCAGTGCTTTAAAACAAGCCATACAAATGAACAAGGCGGAGCGTATTGAGCGTTATCGACATTTGATTCGAGGAATTAAACATTTTGATATTAATGACTGGCGCAATGCCTTCTTAAAAGATTTAAAGCATTTCAACAGCTCTTTGTTACAGCGTACTCCTATTAAACAGGCAACAGTTTACAGACCGCTTGTCACTTGAACTATAAATACTGCAATTTAATAGCCGATAAAAAAAGCTGAAGTTGAATTATCAACTTCAGCTTTTGAATGAATGCTTTGGATGAGCGATCTATTTAGCATGATGCCTTTTTTGCAATCCATGCATTTAACAACGGAATCAACAGAATCATCGCTGCAATCGCGATAAAGACTTTCGTTAACCCAAAATACTCACCACAAAACCCGATCATGGCAGGTCCAACCAATACCCCACTATAGGCAATGGTGGATACATAAGATAAAGCGGTGGCTTGTGGCATCACATTTTGACGACCCACTTGCGAAAAAATCAAAGGGACAATGTTCGAGCAGCCAAGCCCCATCATTAAATATCCCACCAGTGCACCGATCCATATTGGTGAGAAGACCACAGTCATTAAGCCCGTCATTGCCAGTAAAGCACCATAGACAATGGTATTTTTCTCACCCAAATAGCGTTGAATGCTTTGGCCAGCAAAACGCCCGATGGTCATGGCAATCGCAAAACACGTATAAGCCAATCCCGCATAGGCATGATCAATGTTAAATTGATCGATTAAATAAATGCCACTCCAGTCCATCGCTGAACCTTCGGATAAAAAGCCGATAAAACACATCACGCCAAACACCAAAATTAACGGTTTAGGTAATGTCCATTTTTTGTTTTTTACATTAGAGTCAACCGATTGATCGCCTGTTTCTGTACGATTTAAGCTTTGTGGCACGGCAAAACAGCACAGTGCAATCATCAAGCCACTGATCACCATTGCACTCAACACCGGCTGACAACCGAGTGCCAATAACAGCGTCACAAACATCACACCGAGTAAGCCACCCAAACTTGCCATTCCATGGAAACTCGACATCATATTGCGTGATAAGTTTTTTTCCACAATCACCGCTTGGAGATTGATTGCCACGCCTAAACCGCCTGCAGCACTGCCGAAAACAAACAGCGCGATCGCCATCATTTGTGCGCTAGGTGCTAAAGTTAAAATGGGAAGCACCACCAATAACACACTCAAAAGCATCGCAATTACGGCTTTACAGCCCAGCTTTTGAATAATCAATCCTGTGGCAGGCATTGCAATCATTGAACCCAAACCGCCACACAGTAGTAGGCCTCCAAAATCGGCGTGGTTCAGATGAAGACGCTGCTGCGCAAATGGAATCAAGGGTGCCCAAGCGGCCGTACTAAAGCCTAGACAGAAAAAGCATAACAATGTTGCAATATGTTGATAAGGTTTGGTTTGAACTGTATTTTCAAGATGAAAATATTTCGAAAATTGCATAGTGATTCGCCATTTTAAAATACCGCCCGTCATTCCTTACCCAGTCAGCATCCATAGAAAAACCCCTGATCTTTTATAGATAAATCTATAAATACACAGGGGTTGATTTGGCGAAATTATATACAGTTGAAAATAATTTAAAAGCGATTTTTTTAAAATTTAAAAAAAGATTTGTAAGCCTAAAATCCTTTATTCATGGCATGTTTAACTGTTTTTGCTTTGTTGTTCAATTTATTCAGTTTTTATATTTTAAACATTTAATCTTCAATCTTTTTTTATAGATATAATGTCTAAATAAAAGAGATCAAGATGAAGCTGATGATTGTGTAAGAAGTAGTGTAAAAAACAGCATTAAGATGCATCTAAAGGTTTGGTCTCACTTTCGAGAGTCTTTAAAAAATAAGAAAACCCTTCAGGTGTTTTGGCATTTAAACGACTACTGGTTTTCACCCGAATTTTATTCGACCACAGAATATTCAGACCAAGACCTTGCATTTGCTGGACCAAATCGACATCCTCATGGCTGCAAAGTGCTTTAAAACCACTGGTCCGTTGGTAAGCCTCCACACTAAAACTTAGATTGGCACCATGAATATGCGAATGGCCCATTTTATCTTGATAATGTGCCTGATATTTTGCTTGAGCAGATTGGGATAAATGCTGCCAATCATCCACCTCAACCACTCCACAAATCAGATCTATCGGCTGGCAACTCAGTTGCTGAACCAACCATGCGGTATCTACTTGCGAGTCCGCATCTGTACAGGCAATCCATTCATAGCCTTGCGCTATACAATGCTGCACCCCAAAATGACGCACAGCGCCGACACATTCAAACTGACACACTAAAACGTTTAGTTTAAAGCTCAAGCTTGGCTTAAGCTGCTCAACTCGCTGCTGTGAATGATCGGTACAACTGTCGAGTACCAGCACCACTTCGATCTGCAAATTTGGGTCATCGACCTGTTTAATCGCGATCTCTAAGGCACTCAAACATGCAGGAAGATAATCCTGTTCATTGTAAGCAGGAATCACCACAGCTATTTTCATATTAAGCCCTCATGCTGGGCTAGGCTTTCAGACTGGACACTCCATAGATCAATCATAAAATCAGGATCATGACAGGCCAGATAATGATGCAACGTCAACTCAGACTTTAAAATCTCATGCACAGTCTCACCATTGAGCTCAAAACCTTCGATTGGGTAACGCCAGTGACAGCATAAAACCACGCCGTCTGAGGTGAGTGCCTGTTGAACTTGTGCCATACATTGGCGTAATTCGGCCTCGGACAAATAATATAAAATTTCACTGATCACGATCAGATCATATTTCTGTTCAGGAAATTGGTGCGGAATACAGTGTTGCTGAAGATCAACATGACTCAGATGTCCCAATTTTTTTTGCGCCAATTGAATTGCTTGTGCGTTGGCATCTAAACAAGTCAAACGCTGACAGCGCTCAGCCAATTGTTGACTAAACACCCCGTTGGAACAGCCAATTTCTAAGCCATGCTGATACTGCTCTTTCATTAACAATGACAAGCAGATTTGACGCTTACGTGCTTCATACCAACGCTTCTCATAGCCCCAAGGGTCATCATTGTTGTGATACAGCACATCAAAATAGCCCAATTGATTTGGATCAGTTCGCATCGAGATAGACCTCATAAGGCATTAATATACGGTCAATGGTCTGCGCGGATAAAATCGGCGCTTGTCCGGTGCTCGAGTCGGGCTCAATTTGGCTTTTAAAACATGCGATTGCCTGCTGCTTTTTAAGGACTTGCTGGGTACTTAAATCAAGCCTGTAGGCATGTTGCCAAGCAATTTGAGGGTCATTGGGCTGCGCCCAGTGCCATGCCCAAATCAACACCTGATAATGTTTTAACTGCTTTGCCTGTGCAATCTCTTTTACCAATACGGCGGTGTACTCATGATCAGGATGTCCATCCTTTTCAAAAGTCGTGATCAGAATATCGTCTTTCTCTAGGATTTGATCTAAAAATGCATATAGCTGCTGTTGTGACTGACGAATTTGTCCATCTTGAATACCCGCTTCAAGACGAAGCACATGTGACAGCCCTAATACCTTCAATGCAGATAACGACTCCTGAGCACGAAGCTGTCCAAGTTGCTCAGGTGTAAATTGCTTTGAATGGGGATGGCTGGCTGTGCCATTGGTCACTGCAATGAGTACAATTTCATGTGTCAAGGACAACTGTTGCATTAAGCCTGCACAGCCTAAAATTTCATCATCAGGATGAGGTGCCACAATCACCACACGCGCATCTTGATTAAAATGCTGATCTAATCTAAAACTGTTTAAATCTTTAAGCCCTTGCCAGTTTAGCCACTGCTGTTTGGGTGTGCCATCAGCGTAAATCAAACGATCGGATTGAGCAGAATCGTCTTCTGATTGATTCGTCTCACTTTGATTCATTTTAGTTTTTTTTATGTTATCACAAACCTGGTTTAAAGCTGACATGAGTACTGCTCCGAAAGCCCCAAGACTGCAATCTGTTTCAAATCAAAGGCCGCATGGCTCTGACGCATAAAGACCGGTAAGTCCGCCGCATGTTGAGCAAATACCGCATCTTCACAATAGGGTCTTGCACCAAGCGCTTTGCCGACCCGATCCAGCACTACCGTCGCAGCGTGTTCTACGTGCGCTCTTAAAATCCGAATGGGTAACTCATGACTCAGTTCGGGCTGTTGATCAATGAGTTCAGCCACGCGATAAAAATGCTGTTTTGCAGTCTCTAGGGCGGTGATCACTTCACCTAAATACATTAAGTGATAATCATGCTGACGCGTTTCACAAGCGCCAATTAATATCTGTGCTAAACGTGATGCACTCCCATACCAACAGGCAGCAACACCAGCAGCACCATGCCAAAATCCAGCACGGGTTAAATACTGATTGGGCTTCCCAATCAAGGTGGCTTTCACCTGATTAAAATCAATGATACCGGTTTGCGTATGTTGCATCCCCAGCGCATGCCAATTGGAAATGTCTGTGTGTATACCGGCTTGATCGAGTTCGATACTGATTAATTGTGACTGTTGCTGTTGATTTTTATAGGTCAATACAGCTTGTTGAACCACACCAATGCCAGAACACCATGTTTTTAAACCGCTCACATAGCCATCTTGATAACTTAAAGGCTTTGGACTTCCCTCTGCCGCCCAAATTGCCCAAAGCCCTTGCGACTCATTTTCAATACCCAACTCATGTAAAATACTTAAAGCATCTAGATGTGACTCAAACCATTTCACCAAATTTAAATTACACGATGCGACTTGCGCCAAAATTTGCCAACGTTTTAAGGTTTGTCCTTCAGCAGGATGTGGTATAGACGGCGTCAACTCAACCAGTTGAGCAATAGCCATTTTTAAGCGTGTAGGCAAATCAAGATGAGAATACTCAAATTCATTTAATATGCTTTTAATTTGATCCATGAACTGCCCTGTATCTGCTCAAAATAAATGATGGTGTTGAACTTCTATTTCGTTATTCTTTCTTGTTTAAATGCTCGATCTTAAAATCGTTTTTTAATTTTTGGTTATATGGCTTAGTGAATTTGATCTTCAATATATAATTACCTTAATCTGTAACCCTCTACGCAATAAATCGAATTTCATTGCTGATCATTCCATTTAAAAAAATTGATCAAATATAAATTCTTAATCTGATTGAAATGCACAGCAATGTAGGTATACATTGCTGTGCAAAAATATGTCATTACATGAGTTCATCACGTAAAAAGATCATATAAAACGATCATGCAAGAGCATAGGCTTTAAGCAGGGATACCTTCTGCTGCTGGCTCACGCTCCCATACACGATGATCAATAATCAATTGTTTAAACTGATCTTTGACTTGATCGAAACGATCGGTCACAAGGGTGCCCTTATCTTTGGTCAAATCTAAGCGATCAATGAGCTCAGACTTGTCGCCTAAGAATATGATCGGTTTTAAGTGCTTATACGCTTCTTGAAGATAATGCTTGGTCACACCATCTGCCTTAACGGCATCGAGATTATCTCCATCAACAATAATCACTGCATCATAGGCAATCGAAGGCTCCGCTTTTTGCATACCATCTGAAGCGACTTCTGCTTTTTTCAGGTCTTTCACCGGTGCCGGTGTTGGGGTGAGTACTTCTGCAACCGCACTTTCAGACTCTGCCCATTTTTGAATGGCTTTGACCTGATCCCCATTAACCTGATCATGCACCAACACAGCAATTTTTTTGGCTTTAATGTCTTTCGGTGCAAATGCTTCCATGGTCAACTTCTTCGATGGTTTAACCTCCGCATTATTTTGATCTTTAGGCTTATTCAGTGTAATCCCTAGATTATCTGCGACTTGTTGAGCCAAATCTAAATCGATATAAGCCAACACTTCATTGACCTCACGCTCACGAATATGTGGACGCTCAACTTTACTCAATTCAAAAGTATAGGCATCGACCACGTGTTTTTGCTCATGTTTAGCAAGGCTTTGATAGTACAAACGCGCTTGAGAGAAGTGATCTGAGAATGACTCACTGCGCTGACGAATTTTATTGCCATCGATACGCTCTTGATAACTTTCAAAGCCACCGTATTGCGCTGCAGCAGGCGTTTCAGCCGGCCAATTCTGATCAATTGAGTTCGGTTGATACGCCGCTTGACCTTTATGAATATGACCTTGATGCATGGCGTCACGTTGTGAATTATGGAATGGACACACCGGTTTATTAATAGGTAATTGATGGAAATTCGGTCCACCTAAACGGCTGATTTGCGTGTCGGTATATGAGAATAGACGTGCTTGTAACAATGGATCATTGGTAAAATCAATCCCCGGCACCACATGACCCGGACAGAACGCGATTTGCTCAATTTCAGCAAAGAAATTGTCAACATTGCGGTTTAATACAAATTTACCAATCGGTGTCACAGGCACCAATTCTTCAGGAATAAGTTTGGTTGGATCCAACAAGTCGAAATCAAATTTCATCTCGTCTTCTTCTTCGATCACCTGAATCCCTAGTTCCCATTCCGGATAATTACCGGCTTCAATCGCATCATATAAATCACGACGGTGGAAGTCAGGGTCTTTACCTGCCAGTTTTTGTGCTTCATCCCATAACAGTTGGCTCAAGCCTTGTTTAGGCGTCCAATGGAATTTAACAAATACGCCTTTACCTTCAGCATTGATTAAACGGAATGTATGTACCCCGAAACCTTGCATAGAACGTAAGTTACGTGGAATTGCACGATCTGACATCGCCCACATCACTGCATGCGCAGATTCAGGGACTAAAGAAACAAAGTCCCAGAAAGTGTCATGCGCTGAGCCACCGGTGGGAACTTCATTGTGTGGCTCAGGTTTAACCGCATGCACAAAGTCTGGAAATTTAATCCCATCTTGAACGAAGAAAACGGGTGCATTATTGCCCACAAGGTCATAGTTACCTTCTTGGGTATAAAATTTAATCGCAAAGCCACGAATATCACGCACCGTATCTGCTGAACCTCGAGGGCCCTGAACGGTTGAAAAACGCACGAAAATTGGCGTTTGAATACTCGGATCTGTTAAAAATCCTGCTTTGGTATATTTTTCATTGCCTTCATAGGCTTGGAAATAACCATGTGCACCGACACCACGCGCATGCACAATACGTTCAGGAATACGTTCATGGTCAAAATGGGTGATTTTTTCTCGTAGAATAAAATCTTCAAGTAAGGTTGAACCACGTACACCCGCTTTTAAGCTATTTTGATTGTCTGCAATTTTAACCCCTTGATTGGTGGTTAATGCCTGACCTGTAGCATCGCGACGATATTGCTCCAATTGATCTAATTTAGTGGACGTATTTTGTTTATCAGGTGCATCTGCCCCTGCCATTTGACTTTTTTGTTCGCTATTGTTCGGATTTTTATTGGACATACCCTTGGCTACCTTATTGTGCACCGATACGAACTTTTCAAAAGCACATATCTGTGATGATTTATTTGCTGTTGGTGATGATGAAACGTTAAATATAAAAGCTAAATTGAATTGCGCGAAGGTTAAATACTGATGAATAACCGTATCTCATTACAAAAACCATACATTGTGGTGATTTACAATGAAGTCCATCTAAATATTTTAAATATCACACAATTAAATTAATTGTTAACTATGAGCATACGACTAAAAAATGGACATGTTGTTGCTATTGGTAAAGTTATGTATCCAAGTATGTAATTTCAGTAACAACTTAAGATTTATTTAATTAAGTTATTCAAAAACCACAAAAGTTAACAAATTTGATATAAGCCAATGCTGTTTGACATGCTAATACTAAAAATTCACGTTTAAACATAAACATAGGAAATTAAAAACATGACTACAGAATTACAAACCGTTTCCAATTTTGATTTAAACCGTTATTTAGGGACGTGGTACGAAATTGCGCGTTTGCCGATGAAGCATCAACCAGAAGACAGCACCGATATTTCAGCGACTTATACATTACAAGAAAATGGCAATGTTAAAGTCGATAATCGTTGCTTAGATGGCAACAAAGAATTGGATGGTTCGATTGGTGAGGCAACCATTGTCGATGGTCCAAATGCTAAGCTTGAAGTGAGTTTTTTACCTGAAGGTTTCCGCTGGATTCCATTTACCAAAGGTGATTACTGGGTATTGAAATTGGATGCCAATTATCAAACCGCATTGGTAGGTGAACCAAATCAGAAATACTTATGGTTATTACACCGTGATACTGAGCTTGATGAAGCAACCAAAGCGGAATATTTAAATTATGCCAAAAGTATTGGTTATGACCTAAGTGATTTGATCCATACTGTGCATACCGGTCATAAAACGGCTTAATTTTAAAATCGCTTTTCAATATTCAGTTTAACTGAATCATAGCTCCAAAATATCGCTGATGTTTTGGGGCTTTTTAAAGCCTCAGAGATTTATGCTTAAATCAGAATCTTCTATTAAAAAATTCAAATTAATTAACACCTTAATCATGCCCACTTTCCCTCTTATCTAGCTCCATGATGCATTGTGTTAGGGAGAATTAAAGTACTTTAAAATTTAACTCTATGCGCTCAGAATTGCTGATCATTATGCATCGGTAAATCACTTTTTGAGTTTGCTGTTTTTTCTTATTGATTCAGTGTGGATCATCTCAATCGTAGCTTAAGTGATTTTTAAGACTCGCGCTTTAATCTATAGACATCAAATACCCATTATTTAAATCCAATGTCTAGATTCCTCGCGCGATATAAAAATGTTCAGCCAATTTCATTAAGTTCATTTAATTTGATTTTTTCGCTTTGGATTGCTTTTGGTCTAAATATTAGGGTGTGTTCTCATTTGGCTTTACACCAAATAAATATACAGGCGAGTCTAAGCATGGCTTTATAATTTCTCGCTAATTTATCAAATCTTGTTGCTATGCTACGAAAATGCTTTAAGCGTGCGAAGGCATTTTCTACTAAATGGCGTAGCTTATATAAGTAAGCATCAAATTCAGGATTGCTTTTGGCGCTATTGGATTTTCTAGGAATAACTGCAATCATGGCGTGATTTCTAGCATATTCTCTAATTTTTTCAGAGTCATAACCCTTATCTGCCACCAAATATTCAGCACTCCCAATCAAGTCAATTAACCGCGGTGCAACTTGACTGTCGTGGACTTCACCTCCAGTGATTTCAAAATCAAGCGGATATCCATTGGCATCGGTGGCCAAGTGTATTTTTGTAGTTGCTCCGCCTCTTGAGCTTCCAATTGCTCTATTTTCACCGTACCTAGCTCCACTTGCATGCTGATGAGCGCGGATGTAGCTTCCATCAATGAATACCCATTCTGTATCCAATGTTCCTCGTAAGCTAAAAAAAACTTATCCCACAAGCCCTTAATAGCCCAACGATTAAATCGATTATAAGCCGTTTGCCAAGGACATAAGTCTTCAGGGATATCGCGCCAAGTTGCTCCAGTGCGCAGCTTCCAAAATATGGCTTCCATGATATTTCTACTGTTTTTAGAGCGGTAACATCCATAAAGCTGCATTGTTTCTTGTAATTGCAACCATATATCATCTGTTATAACTCGGCGTGTCATGTTCAAAATATCAATAAAATGAATAAGAAGTAGATTTTACACTGATCGAATTATGCTTACACCATCATTCTTTGAAATGAAAACACGCCCTAGATTTCTACAGCAGTTAAAAATGCTGACGCCGTATCAAGGGCTGCATTCGCTCTTGTTTATTGCGGCTTCAGCTTTTGTCCTGACGGCTTTATACAATCTTATTTTTCAAGTCATTCATTGGAAGTTCAATGCCAAATGGCTGGCTGCTATTTGGATTGTTTTAGGCGGGATGAGCGCTTATTTCGTCAATAGTTTGGGGGTAACCATTAGCCCTGATCAAATTCAAAATATGTTGCAAACCGACACCCGAGAGACGTTTGATTTAATTACTCCGACTTGGATAATGTGGGGTGTGGCTTTTGTGGTCTTACCGCTGATCGTTCTGTATCTCATCCAGATTAAGCCTGAAGCACTAAGTCAAATCATCTTGAAGAAAACCATGAGCAGTACCTTCTCCTTGATGGTTATTGCAAGTTTAATGTTTGTCTATTACGTCGATTATGCTGCAATCTTTCGGGAAAATCGTGATTTAAAAGGCATGATTTCTCCTCAAAATCTCATCGCCTCGTCTATTTCTTATTATCGACACCTGTCACCTGAAGCCCATTTACCCTTCATTGCTTATGGGCAAGATGCGCATCTAGTTCAACATATTGACTTAAAACATCACCCGAAGCTCATGGTGTTGGTCATCGGCGAAACGGCCCGTGCTGAAAGTTTTACTTTAAATGGTTATCAACGCCCGACCAACCCAGAACTGTCTAAGCTGGATATGATTAATTTCAATCAAGTCAGTTCTTGCGGTACCGCAACTGCGGTTTCAGTGCCTTGCATGTTTTCAGGCATGCCACGTCAAGACTATGATGAACGTTTGGCGAGTCATCGTGAAGGATTACTCGATATTGCAAAACGGGTCGGTTATCAGGTGACTTGGATTGACAACAACTCAGGCTGTAAAAAAGTTTGTGACCACGTCAATACCTTTGTCATTCCCCAATCGCTTCAAGATAAATGGTGCGATGCGGAGGGTGAATGCCATGATGAAATCTTGGTCGATGCTTTAAATGCGTATGTTCAAGCGCTACCGAAGAATGATACCCACAATCATTTGATTGTGTTACATCAGATGGGCAGTCATGGTCCTGCGTATTACAAACGCTCGACGCCACAATACCAACCGTTTAAGCCTTTTTGTCAGACTACTACCATTCAAGGCTGTAGCCGTGCTGAATTGATCAATAGTTACGACAATTCAATCGTGTATACCGATCATGTCTTGAGTTCGATCATTCAAGAATTAAAGCAAATTTCGCATTATCAAACGGGGTTTTGGTATCTGTCGGATCATGGTGAATCCACGGGTGAACATGGTTTATATTTACATGGTGCACCCTACCGTATTTCACCGACACAGCAGACCCATGTGCCGATGTTGATGTGGTTTTCAGACGCATGGAAAAATCATCAAGCCCATGAAATGATGTGTTTAAATGCGCAAAAAAGTGCACCGTTATCGCAGGATCATCTGTTTCCAACCTTGTTGAGTCTGTTGGATATTAAAAGTAATGTGATCAATCCGAATCTCAATATCATTCACCACTGTAATCCCACCAAGTTGCCGAGAACCTAACCATGCCGAGACTATTGATCATTGAAGATGATTTTATGATTGCTGAATCGACTCGCACTTTGCTTGAGTTTCAGCAATTTGAAGTGGAATGGGTGAATAATGGTTTAGATGGGTTAAAAAAATTGCTTGAGTCTAGTTTTGATGCGGTATTACTTGATTTGGGATTACCGATGATGGATGGCATGCAGGTGCTAAAAAAGATCCGCACTCAATATCCCGAGTTACCGGTGCTGATTATTTCAGCACGCGATCAATTGCAAAACCGGGTCGATGGACTTAATCAAGGTGCAGATGATTATTTGGTTAAGCCTTATGAGTTTGAGGAACTGTTGGCGCGAATTCATGCTTTATTAAGACGCGCCAATAAAGATATGAAAACGACACAACATCAGATTTTAAAATATGGCGATTTAGAACTCGATCTTGAGCTGCATATTGCTCAGTTTAGAAATGAAGTGATTGAGCTTTCAAATCGTGAATGGGCGGTTCTGATTCCCCTTATGACGTTCCCCAATAAGATATTTTCCAAAGCCAATTTGGAAGAAAAATTATACGATATAGACCGTGACATTAGCAGCAATACCATTGAAGTGTATATACATCACATACGTGCCAAGCTCGGCAAAGATTTTGTGCATAATGTTCGGGGCTTGGGTTACCGTCTAGGTATAGTTGAAGCATAAATGATGATGCCGAAAAAAGCTTATTCACTGAAAAAGAAGCTGATTTTTTATACTTCATTGTTCAGTATTGTTATGGGTTGTCTGTTGGTGATTTCGGCCTACCGCATTGCTCTTGAAGAAACCAATGAAATTTTAGACGCGCAAATGAAAAATTTAGCCGAACGCGTGGCAAAGTTTCATCCTGAACCGACTCAAAGTGAGTTTAACCAAGATCAGCATTATCACGAAGAAGATCTATTTGTCGATGTGTGGTCTTATCAACATCAAGCAGATCTCTCGCATCAATTTAAACTGTTGGTCAGCCCGGTTAAATCAGCCGGTTTTTATGAACATGAAACGGCACAAGGTGCATGGCAAACCTATGTGCTTCCCCTAAAGGATTTACAAGTTCAAGTCAGTCAGCAAAAATCGGTTCGGCGTCATCTCGCACTTGAATTGGCTGCCAATATGTTTTGGCCGTATTTACTGATCATGCCCTTTGCGATTTGGGGTTTGAGCACCATTATTCGTAAAAACTTCGAGCCCTTTGAGCATTTTAAAACTGAGCTGATGCATCGTGACCCGAATGAACTAACAGCGATCTCTGCTAAAGACTATCCCACCGAAATCATTCCCAGTGTTGAAGAAATCAATCAATTGTTTGCACGTATTTCAGAGGCACAACAAGAGCAGCGCCAATTTATTGCAGATGCAGCCCATGAATTACGCACCCCGATTACCGCACTGAATCTGCAAACTCAAATTTTATTGCGTGAATGTCCAAATCAAGCCTCGCTCCTCAAATTGAATAAGGGTCTAGCCCGTATTCAACATCTGGTCACTCAACTGTTAAGTTTGGCAAAACAAGATGTCTCGGTACTCAGTCATGAGCAAAAATCAGACCTATTGGTCAGTGATGTTGCATTGAACTGTATCGAGCAATTGATTCATTTCGCGATGGAAAAACAGATTGATTTGGGCATGGAACGCGCTGAAGAAATCCGACTGTTCACCCAAGAATCTGCGGTTCATTCGATTATTTTCAATTTAATCGGCAATGCAGTCAAATATACCCCCGAACAAGGGATGATTAATGTGTCTATTTTTAAAAAGAATCACATTGAACATCATCAAAATAAACAGCTTGCAATCATCCAAATCGAGGACAGCGGTCCCGGCATTGCACCTGAACTGTATGATCAGATTTTAAAACGGTTCTATCGTATCCATCAGCACTTAGAAATGGGCAGTGGCTTAGGTCTTTCCATTGTCGATAAAGCGACTGAACGTTTGGGTGGAACGCTTCGTTTTTCGCAGAGTGAAAGTTTGGGTGGCTTAAAAGTCACAGTTGCTTTGCCTATTGAATAAATGATGGATGTAATTTGATTAAAACAATCATCTGCATCAGACCACAGGATCAACAGCCGACTTTGTATTGAATGACCATAAATATGGGGCTGTTCACATGGATCTGTGTTTATTTTAAAGGTGACAGACAAAGCTATCCATTTAATTTCGGGCAGAATTCAAATTCAAGTCAGTCAAAAAAGCTGTTCATAGCTTCATTTAAACATCATGTCCAACATTTGCGTTATTCTTTAAGCGCTTGTTTCTTTAAGTTTCAATTTGGATTGCAATATTCCATACACCATGACATTGATTGCCCACGTGATCCAGCCTGTCCAAAGATTATGGCTGAGAAAATGGGCACCGCGCATCATTTGCGCCCAGCCCATAGCAAACCCTAAAATCAGACCCGCCAGCAAATAAAAGTGTGCACGTTTTTGATCTTGATCTTTAAAGGCAAAATAGCCTGCCCATAATGCAAAGCCTGTAGAGGCATGCCCACCTGGGAAACAATGTCCATTTATTTTATGCATCACCCAGCTATAACTCTGCTGCTGTTGCAGGATCATATCCGAAGGACAAGCATGATCTGATTGTGATTTTAAAATGCCAATCGTGGAGGTTGTGATGATCACCAACATTAAAAAATAGCCATAACGGGAGCGATTTTTTTGCAATGTAGAATATTTGGTAGTGTACAAAAACAACGTGTTTTAATTTAGAATAGACGTGAAAATGTCTGAGCAATAAACCTTTAACATGATCATAGAAAAGACAACTTATGTCTGCACCCGTTGCCAATCACCCAATATCCATAAGAATGGTCACAACAAAAGTGGAAATGCACAGTTCAGATGTAAAGATTGTGGGCGCTCTAGTGTACTCAAACCCAAAATTAAATATACCGAAGAACAGAAAGAACTCATTATCAGTACCTATCTTGAACGAGGCAGTTTGAGAGGCATGCAGCGTCTATTCGGTGTTGCACCCGAAACACTGATGGGCTGGATAAAAAAAAGTAAACAGCAGGAAACTGAGTGACGAATTACTTGATGCTCATCCAACAGATGTCCTTGAGCTTGATGAGTTATGGAGTTTCGTAAAAGCCCGTCGCCATAAGGTTTGGACTTGGATTGCACTCTGCCATCGTACACGCCAAGTAGTGGCTTATGTGTGTGGTCAGCGTAATGATAAAACGTGTACAGATTTACGTTGCCGTATTCCCACAAGCTACTTTAATTTAGCAACCTGTAGTGATTATTGGTCAAGTTATGCTGAGGTATTTGATCCTGATACTCATCGCTCTGTAGGTAAACATACAGGTTTAACCAACCATGTTGAGCGTTTCAATGCCACATTAAGAAATCGCTTAGGGCGTTTTACACGGAAAACTTTAAGCTTTTCGAAGAAGAAAGAAAATCATGAAGCTGTCTTGCATCTATTTTTATTAAAATACAATCAAGACATGAAAGATAGGTGGTTAACACGTCACATTTAGACACTACCGAATATTTAAAAGATGCAATGATCAGCATGAGAAAACTCAAATACACAGCAATTAAAATAGTTTTGACATATTGGTGATTCAGCGCCTCTAAATAAAAATTATGCTTGAGATAAAACTCACCTGAAGCGGTGATCCAAGCTTGAATGAGATAAAAATTTAAGCTTCCATCAATTGGAAACCCTTGCCATAGCAAGAAAAAAGTGAAGACCAATAAAAGAATCTGTTGAGTGATGAAATCGGTTTGAATCATAGAATAATGGACAAAGCTAAATTTTTAAGCCATTAAAATTCAAGCAACTTAAAATAGGCTTAAATCCTGTTACTCTTCATTTAAGCATCTAAGCTTTAATTAACTTTATTTGCATTGCGACTTTTATGAGATCCCTTCTTATCTAAAGGCTTTTATTGATATATTCGAATGCAAACTAAAGCGTTAAAGCATAGCTTCGATTAAAGAGTGATCTCTTTCATCCTATCTAATAATGTAAAAAATATTTGCTTGAAACGATAAATACTTTAAACATAGAAAACAAAAAAAGCTTCAATTCTAATTTTTTTAGTGCTAAAGGTAATACTTATCAACTTTTATCATATAAAAATACCTAGCATTCATATGCCCCGATGAAAAAAAAGGAAGAACAAAATGGAACTTCAACAGATTTTTATCCCTCACGGTAAACATCAAATACAAGCCGATCTTTATGGGAATTTCAAACAGCAATCCTCTGCTGTCATCCTGATGGCACATGGTTTAGGCGGGGAAAAACAATGCGGATTACAATCATTTGCCGAATTTTATACAGATCTTGGTTTTAAGGTCTGTGTATTTGACCATCGTGGTTTTGGTCAAAGTACAGGTGCTATCAAAAACTTAGTTGATAAGAACAGTCAATTAGAAGACTGGAATTGTGTTATTCAATATATGCAGCAACATTTTCATATTCCTACAGAACATATGATTCTATGGGGTTATTCATTTAGCGGTGGACATGTACTGACACTGGCAAGTCAGCAAAATTTTAAAGGAGTCATTGCCAACTCCCCCCATGTCGATGGATTGGCAAGCCTGACCTTATATCCTAAAAAATTTTTAACGCCTGCCACGTTCGTCGCTCTTCAAGATTTAGCGCTCGCACCTTTTGGTAAAGTTAAAACCATGCCCGTAGTGGCTGAAGATCGTTTTGCCATATTGGCAGGTGAAGATTGTTATGCCGGCTATCATTCGCTTATTCCGCCAAATGTAAATTGGGATAATGCTGTACCGGCAAGAATTGTGGCAACCATTGGATTATATCGCCCAACAACAGTTGCTCATAAAATCCAATCGCCGACTTTAATACTCGGTGCTGAAAATGATTCCTTAATCCCAATTTCTGCTACACGTAAAACGGCGCAAAAAATAAAAAATGGGCAATATTATGAGTTAGCCTGTGGTCATTTTGATTTATTTCATGCGCCATTTCAATCGGAAGTAATGAATCAGCATCAATTATTTTTAGCAACACTTGAGTAAATCCAACTGGCTCATAAGATGATTCGATTTAGGGCTTTAAGCTTTTAGGGCTTTTTAGTATTGGCGTGGATATACAGGTCACTAAGCTGAAGACATTCTCTTAAAACCTCAGGGTTAATACTGCCAAATTTATAAAAACTATGTTTCATTAAGGCAAAAACAATTTCAATTAAATAACAGATTTGTTCATCCCGCTGAAAAATTAAAGGCGGTTGTTGCTGTGCAAATAAGGTTTTTAAATCTTCCGCGATTTTTTCAATCACCATTTCTTGAAGATTAAAACCATCGACATGCACAGGACCTCCTAAAATCAATACACTAGCTGCACGATTGGCATTATAAAACTGTGCCACTTTATTGATTAAATCATGGGTAACCGACAAAGTTTCCCATTGTCTGTAATGCTCACTTTTAAAAGAGACATACTGTTGAAGTTCATCCAAGTAGCGTTTTACCAGAATACTCAGTAAATGATTCACCGTGGGAAAATATTGATAAATATTAATTTTGGGCAGATTCGCCACTTTGGCAATTTCTGGAATGGTGCATTTTCCAAGTCCCTCTGCTTCCAAAATTTTGATGGTCGATTCAATCACCAATTCTAATCTTGCCTTACTTCTTTTTTGCACAGGCAATTTAATTTCTTCAAACAGCATGCAATTTCCTTTGGTCTTGCCGATCAAAAATAAATCAATTATAGTCTCTAAATCCAACTATAGTTGGTTATGAATAAAAATAACATTCAAGGATGAGAATATGAGCACAGTTTGTATCATTGGTGCAGGACCATCAGGCATTACAGCCGCGAAAAATTGCCAGCAAAATGGCATTGCCTACGATATTTTTGAAAAAAATGACAAAGTCGGTGGCAACTGGGTATTTAACTCCAAAACTGGACATTCATCTGTGTATGAAAATACCCACATTATCAGCTCACGCACCATGTCTGAATATGAAGACTATCCGATGCCGGAAGACTATCCTGATTATCCACGACATGATCATTTACAACGTTATTTTGAAAATTATTCCAAGCATTTTAACGTTTACGACCAAATTAAATTTCAGCATACCATCAACCATGTCCATAAAAATGGTGATGGAAAATGGTCAGTCGATTACACCGATGATCAAGATCAAAAACATACTAAAATTTACGATTATTTAATGGTCTGTAATGGACATCATTGGATGCCCAAGTATCCCGAATATGAAGGTAAATTTACCGGAAAATGGATGCATTCGCATGACTTTAAAGGTGTCACGGATGAGTGGCGGGATCAAAGAATATTGGTCATTGGCGCAGGAAATTCTGGCTGTGATGTCGCAGTTGAATCTGCGCGTGTATCTAAAGAGATCTATATTTCCATGCGTAGCCCGCAGTGGTTTGTACCTAAATTCATGCTCGGTTATCCAGCGGATATTTTGGTTAAATCGATTGAAAAACTTTCACCGAAAATGCGTCAAAAGCTCCTCACCAAAATGGTAAAAACCTTTACTGGTAACTATGCTGACTTTGGATTACCGGTCAATACCAAACCGATGCTGACTCAACATCCGACCGCAAACTCAGATTTTATTGATTATATTCGTCATGGCAAAATTCATCCCAAACCTGCAATAAAACGCTTAGATGGCAGCTTTGTCGAATTTATCGATGGAACCCGACACGAATTCGATATTATCTGTTGTTGTACTGGCTTTTGGACGGTGTTTCCCTTCTTCGATAAAGATTTCATCGATTTCCAACATGCCGAAAAATTACCGCTTTATCGCAAAATGATGCATGCCGAACATGACAATCTGTATTTTATTGGGCTTTTCCAACCTTTAGGCTGTATTTGGCCTGCCTCCGATCATCAAGCCAATTTGGCTTGCCAAGAAATTCTAGGCAAATATAAACGCCCTCAAGACATGAATAAAGCCATCCAACAAGAACTTGATCATCCGCATCATCAGTTTGAAGGTGGTCAACGGCATGCGGCGGAAGTGGATTACAATGACTTCAGAGCTGAATTGGTGGCTGATTTAAAAACCGCAGGGATTCACATTCCTGAACGTAAGCCGAAAGTGTCTTTACGCCAATTATTGGGTTCGCTCCTTACAGCCTAAAAGACTTTGACTTGTAACTTTACTCGATGGACTTTTTAGTGTATTGATTTAAAGACCAAATCATGAGAACGATTTGGTCTTTTTAATCCTGTATTTTTAAATTTTAAAAATGATTTTCTAAGCAAAAATAAGCACATTCAACTGAATATTAAAAACAAGCATTCAAGGCTTGAACCACAATGAAAATAAGGAGCTTTCCATGCATGGACGTATGATGTTTCAACCTTTACTGATCAGTGATTTACTTGAGCATGCCGCTCAGTATCATGCAGATACACCGATCTATTCAAAAAACACCAATGGTCAAATGTATGAAACCCATTGGAAAAATATTGCAGACAATGCCAAACGAGGCGCCAAGGCCTTTGAGGCTCTCAAACTTGGACACGGTGATTGTGTCGCAACCTTGGCTTGGAATAATCATCGGCACTTGGAAGCGTGGTACGCCATTTCAGGCAGTGGACTGATTTGCCATACCATTAATCCTCGTTTATTCCCTGAGCAATTGATCTTTATTATTAATGATGCCAAAGACAAAGCGATTTTATTTGATAAAACCTTCTTGCCTTTAATCAATGCCATTAAGGCGCATATTCCGTTGGTTAAATCCTTTATTTGTTTGGATGCGCCTGATGCCGAAATCGTGAAAGCGCTGCCTGAAGTGCTGTTTTATGATGATTTAATTGCGGCACAAAGTGCTGAATATACATGGCCTGAATTTGATGAAAATACCGCAAGTTCATTGTGCTATACCTCAGGAACCACAGGCAATCCGAAAGGTGCATTGTATTCACACCGCTCTACCGTATTGCACTCATTGGTGGCAAGTTTACCGGATTCCATGAATTTGTCTGCCAAAGATATTATTTTACCTGTGGTGCCGATGTTCCATGTGCATGCATGGGGAACACCTTACTCAGCTGCTTTGGTAGGTTGTACTGTTGTCCTGCCAGGGCCAGGCTTAGATGGGGACAGCTTAGTGAAATTGATTGACGATTATAAAGTCACGATTGCACTTGGCGTCCCGACCATTTGGCAGAGTCTATTGGTTGCAGCCAAACAAAGCGGAACAAAATTAGAGTCACTCACCCGCAATGTGATTGGCGGTTCTGCATGCCCACCGTCGATGCTGGCAACCTTCCGAGATGTCTACCAATGTGAAACCATCCATGCATGGGGTATGACTGAAGCCAGTCCTTTAGGTACGGTCAATCAACCCAAAGCTAAACATTTATTATTGCCGATTGAGCAACAACATAAATTGCGTCTGTCGCAAGGTCGTCCACCTTTTGGGGTGAAACTCCGCTTGGTCGATGAAGAAAATGGCACAAATGAAGTCGCTTATGACGGCGAAACCCATGGTAATGTTCAACTCAAAGGTCATTGGATTATTGAACGTTATTTTGGTAAAGATCAGAGCAGTTTAACTTCAGACGGTTGGTTCGACACCGGCGATATCGCCAGTCTGGATCAAGATGGCTACCTGCATATTTCCGATCGTGCCAAGGATTTGATTAAGTCTGGTGGTGAATGGATTTCTTCGGTAGAGCTGGAAAATATAGCCATGGGTCACCCTGAAGTTGCGATGGCAGCGGCGATTGCTGCAACCCATCCAAAATGGGATGAACGCCCTGTCCTGATTGCGGTGAAAACCCCTGAAAGCACTTTAACTGAAGAGGCTCTCATTCAATATTACAATGACAAGATTGCCAAATGGCAGATTCCTGACCGTGTAATTTTTGTCGATGCCATTCCACTGAGCGGTACAGGAAAAATGCTCAAGCGTAAATTGCGTGAAGACTTTGGCGATGTGTTACTGAACAGCGCTGAAGCGATTTAGACAGGATGAGATTTGAATCTTAGAAACAAACGTTCATCCAGAAATCAACGCACTGAAAGTTTTAAATTCTGATAAAAAAGTCCCCAAAACAGCAGACCGTTTTGGGGATTTTAAATGACACTAAAATCTATAATTTATGATGCTTTCATCTGTCCTGTTTCTTCAAACTGTGCATGCCACGATAAAGCTTCTTCTAATATATGCGGGGTTTGACCACCACGAACACAGGCACGCTCAAAATAATCATTTAAAGCCTCTTTATAACTTGGGTGTGCACAATGATCGATGATTTTACGTGCACGCTCACGTGGCGCTAAGCCCCGCAAATCCGCTAAGCCCTGCTCAGTTACCAAAATATCAATATCATGTTCATTGTGATCGACATGACTCACCATCGGCACCACAGAGGAAATTGCCCCATTTTTCGCAATCGATTTTGACACAAAAATCGCCAAATGTGCATGACGGGTAAAATCACCTGAGCCACCAATGCCATTCATCATACGGGTTCCCATGACATGGGTTGAATTGACATTGCTATAAATATCGAACTCGAGTGCCGTGTTGATTGAGATTGTACCGAGACGGCGAATCAATTCAGGATTATTGGACACATCCTGCGGACGTAAAATAATCTTGTCTTTGTAACGATCAAAATTTTTCATCACATGCGCATTGCCCTGTTCAGACAAGGTCATGGAACAGCCTGATGCAAATTTCATTTTGCCTGCATCAATCAGCTTAAAGGTACAGTCTTGTAGCACTTCAGAGTACATTTCCAAATCTTTAAAATTGGAATGCTCAAAGCCTGCAAATACGGCATTGGCGATCGAACCCACACCCGACTGTAAAGGGCCTAAATTGTCCGGTAAACGACCTAAAGCCACTTCCTGTTCAAAAAAGCCAATCAAATGTTGTGCAATGGCCAACGTTTCTTCATCGGCTTCGTCCATTTTAAACGATGAATCTGGAATATCATTCATCACAATCGCGGCAATTTTTTCCGGATTGATATGAATGCCGATTGTACCAATACGATCATGGGACTGAGTCAATGGAATTGGACCACGATGTGGGCGTGACGGTGCCACATAAATATCATGCGCCCCCTCTAAAACTGGATTGATGGTGCAGTCTATCTCCACAATCACTTGATCGGCAAATTCAGCAAAATTGGCGGAATTGCCTACCGATGCTGTTGGAATAATTTGACCATCTTCGGTAATGGCAATCGCGGCAATAATCGCAATATTCGGGCGCGGTAAATTATGATGGCGCATATCATCTGCGGTGGAGGATAAATGCTGATCGACATACATCACTTCGCCATTGTTAATCATTTTACGTAACACAGGATCTGCTTGGTAAGGATAACGACGAGATAGGGCTTGCGCTTCACCCAATTTTTGATCAATTTTATTGCCTAAACTTGCGCCCGTTGCCAAAGTGATTTTCAATGGATGTGTTTGTGCATAATCAGCCAAAGCCAAAGGCACTGTTTTGGCTTCTCCTGCCCCGCCAAAACCACTCATACCAACCACCATGCCATCTTGAATCAACTGAACTGCCTGTTCAGCCGACATCACTTTTGCATGGAGTGATGTTAATCGGATGCGTTCTAAACCGTTATTCATATAAAAAATCTCAAATCAAGCACACGATCAAATCCCTTTATCTCGATCCAATGAGATAAAGGCTTTGATCTATTTTTAGGGTTTATAAATAGGGTTTTTAAATCTTGATTAAACCAATTCAACCGCAATGGCTGTGGCTTCTCCGCCACCAATACATAAGGCTGCAATGCCTTTTTTCGCACCAGTGCGTTTTAAGGCATGAATTAAAGTGACAATAATGCGTGAACCTGAAGAACCGAGTGGATGACCGAGCGCACATGCTCCCCCATTCACATTGACCTTTTGTTCATCGAGCTGAAATGCATCCATCGCCAACATGGTCACCATAGCAAAGGCTTCATTAATCTCCCAAAGATCCACTTCAGCCGCAGTCCAACCCGTTTGCTTCAATACTTTTTCAATCGCACCGACCGGCGCAATGGTAAATTCAGACGGATGCTGTGAATGTGTCGCATAAGCCACAACTTTGGCCAGCGGGGTTAAACCACGTGCAGTCGCAACGTCTTCAGAAGTGATCAATAGCGCTGATGCACCATCGGAAATCGAGCTGGCATTGGCTGCGGTAATGGTGCCGTCTTTCTTAAACGCTGGACGTAAGCTTGGAATTTTGTCGGCTTTGGCATTTAAAGGCTGTTCATCTTGCGCAACAGTCACATCACCTTTACGGGTTGAAACTGTAACTGGTGTGATTTCAGCGCTGAAATAACCATTGTTGATTGCGGTAACGGCTTTGTTGAGTGAACTGATTGCAAAAGCATCTTGCTGTTCACGGCTATAGCCTTTTTTATCGGCCATATCTTGCGCCAATACGCCCATAGAAAGACCCGTTTCAGCATCTTCCAAACCTTCTTGGAACATATGATCGGTGGTTTTACCATGTCCCATACGGTAACCCGCACGTGCTTTTTCTAAAAGATACGGCGCATTACTCATCGACTCCATACCTCCCGCCACAACCATGTTCGCTGAACCGGCTTTAATGGCATCGGCCGCTTGCATCACTGCTTTCATGCCCGAACCACAAATTTTATTAATTGTGGTCGCCCCCGTTGAATCAGGCAAACCGGCTTGACGCATCGCTTGGCGTGCAGGCCCTTGCTTTAAACCGGCAGGCAGTACACAGCCAAAAATCACTTCATCCACCTCAGATGGCGCTACACCTGCACGTTGAATCACCTCTTTAATCACCACCGCACCTAAGTCAGGTGCTGTGCATGCTGAAAGTGAGCCTTGAAACCCACCCATTGCGGTACGGACTGCATCTACAATAACGATCATTATTTTGTCTTCCTATTTTGTGTTGTTGAGCACAGGTCATTCAATTGACCTATGTTTTTCCATGTGTCTTAAGCACATGCTTGCTTAATTTTTAAGCCTGAGCGGTGAAATAATCATGCTGAAATTGCATCATCACTGACGCGCCGGATTGAATGCGTGCCGCACGTGCCGCCAAATCAGGTAAGACTTTGGCAACATAGTATTCACCTAGCATGATTTTATTTTGGTAAAAAGCTTCAGATTTGCTTTGCGCCGCTTGACTGATCCGCGCAAACATATACACAAAACTCAATAAGCCTACGGCATGTAAATAATCCACAGCGACTGCACTTGGGAAATCAGCTTGTGTTTTGGCTTGTTCAACAATGAACTGGGTCAGGTCTTCAACCTGCTGACAAATCGCTAAGGTTTTGGCTTTAATGGTTAATGCATCGTCCAAACTTGCAACCGATTCACGAATTTCAGCTAAATATTCGCCCATATAACCTGCATTACATTTGATGGTTTTACGACCAATCAAATCAAGAGCTTGAATGCCATTGGTGCCTTCATAAATCTGCGCAATACGTAAGTCACGGATACACTGCTCCATACCCCATTCACGAATATAACCATGACCGCCAAACACCATTTGCGCATCTAAAGTGGCTTGCAGCGCAGTATCGGTTAAATAGGCTTTAGCAATCGGGGTTAACAGTGCGACACGATGATTGGCTTTTTCGACCGCCTCTGCATCTGTTGAAAATTTGGTGATATCCAGTTGTTGTCCCACATACACTGCAAAGGCACGAGAAGCTTCATTGTTGGCACGCACATTTAACAACATACGGCGCACATCGGCATGTACCAAAATTGAATCGGCTGGCTTTTCAGGTGAATGTGCGCCAGTACTGGCACGACCTTGTAAACGATCGGTTGCATATTGTGCGGCGTTTTGATAGGCATATTCAGATGCCCCAATGCCTTGAATGCCCATCGATAGACGCTCATAGTTCATCATCACGAACATTGCCGCTAAGCCTTCGTTTTCATTACCAACCATATAGCCTGTTGCAGCATCGAAGTTCATCACACACGTAGCTGAGCCTTTAATGCCCATTTTATGTTCGATAGAACCTGCAGCCACCGCATTGCGCTCACCCAATGAACCATCGTCATTGACCAAATATTTAGGCACAATAAACAAAGAAATCCCGCGTGAACCTGCCGGTGCATTTGGAGTCTTCGCCAACACCAAGTGAATAATATTTTCACATAGGTCATGCTCACCGCTGGTGATGAAAATTTTGGTGCCACTAATTTGATAGGAACCGTCTGCATTGGGTTCAGCTTTGGTCTTAATGATGCCTAGATCTGTACCTGAATGCGGTTCAGTCAAACACATCGTGCCTGACCACTCGCCGCTATACATTTTGGGTAAATAGGTTTGTTTTTGTTGTTGAGAGGCACGATCATTTAACGCCATGCCTGCACCGACCGTTAAAAGTGGATAGAGCATAAACGATGGGTTGGTGCTCCAAATCATCTCGTCCGCCAGAACAGTCAGCATTTTCGGCATATTTTGCCCGCCCCATTCTTCACTCGCGCCTAAGCCTACCCAACCACCATCTGCAAATTGCTTAAATGCTTCTTTAAATCCCGCCGGTGTGGTGACTGACCCATTGTTAAACTGTGCACCGCCAGATTCATCAGCTGGACGGTTTAAATCTAAAATCACATGTTTGGCAAATTTCGCCATTTCTTCTAAAATCGCGCTCGCGGTTGCCCTATCTATATGTGCAAGATTTTGGTTATTTTTCCAAAATTCATCCGCCTTAAATACGTCATTGAGTATAAATTCCATATCTTTCAGAGGTGCATTATAAATTGGCATAGGATTTCCTTGTAGTGAACGTGCGCTTAGCTTGCGTGAGTCGTTCAATTTTTTAAAATAACCATCTCAAAACATCATCGCTTGGCATTATTCAGTCGATTCTAAACAAACCCTCGATATCATTTGTCTTAAGCTAAAACCCAAAAACAATATGCTAATTTTTTTTAAATAGGAAACAGATTCTGTAAAACTGACCTCAAGGGGTCAGAAATATTGACTAGTATTATATATTGTGTTTATGTGATTTTTCATTTATTTGAATTTGATTGGTTACTTTGTAAGTTATTAACAAGACCAAGGTTGAATTTTATTAAAACTCAATTGGGTTAAGCTGAGCGAGCTACGGATAGATATCAGCGCAAAGGCGAAAATAATGAATTCAGTTCGCAAAGAAAATTTCCTGTTACGTAAGGAAAAAATTTTAGCGATGGCAGAAAGCCTGCTGTTGGATAATCATCAAGATATTACCCTTGCAGAATTGGCTGCCGAATTGGATATTGCCAAAGGGACGATCTACAAACATTTTAAAAGTAAAAATCAGCTGTATTTAGAATTGATCATTCTCAATGAAACACGATTACTTGAGATTTCTAAACGTTATAAGCACGATATGAAAACCTATACAACCCAATATATGTTGTATAACTTGCTCAATTCAAATCGCACGATTTTGTTGTATATGATTGAAGAACGCCTCACCAATAATGAAAAAAATTTGAAAACATTATTTGAAGCGCTGTACTTGATCCGTGAAGAACGGATTATTGAAATTAAAGAGATCACCGATCAGTATTTAAAATCGTTTGAAAGTGACATGTCGATCCGAGATTATTTATCTTATATTTGGACAGTGACCTACGGGGCATGTTTACTGCTGAATTCAAGCCATTACCAAAAATCAATTGGCTCAAGGGAGCGTTTGATCAGCTTATATATCAATCAAGCTCTAATGACACCGAATTCTAATGCTGTTGTTTAGGGTGTCTTTTAGTATTTTTTTACGACATATTCAGATTTAACGTAAAGACTTAAGTTTAAAAGCTCGATATTAAAATCTTTGCTCAATTTTCAAAATGTAAATGTTGATTCAGCCACTAAAATTATCAACAAAGCATCATAGTTTGTGTAAAAGAGGTATAAAAAACACCCTAAATTCAATTGAATTTAGGGTGTTTTTAAAAGCTGAAATCATGCAGTCAATGGATTAAGTATCTCTTCATCCATTCTGATCTAACAAGCATCAATCCGCAGAGATATCTTCAAACAACACAGAAGATAAGTAGCGCTCACCTGCATCCGGTAAAATCACCACAATATTTTTCCCCGCATGTTCAGGACGTGCTGCCAATTTCGCCGCTGCAGCCAATGCCGCACCACTTGAAATCCCCACAAAAATCCCTTCTTGGGTTGCAGACTTTCTTGCGTAATCAATCGCCTCTTGATTAGAAATCCCAATCACTTCATCGACTAAATCTAAATCCAAATTACCCGGAATAAAGTTCGCGCCAATCCCCTGAATTTTATGGGGTCCCGGAGTCAAGCTTTCACCGCTTTTCGCTTGAGCAATGATCGGAGAATCCGCTGGTTCAACTGCTACAGAATACAATGCTTGACCTTTCACTTGTTCAAAGTAACGTGAAATACCGGTGATGGTACCGCCAGTACCGACACCCGCCACCAAAATGTCCACTTTACCGCCTGTTGCTGCAAAGATCTCAGGACCCGTGGTTTCCTCATGAATTTGTGGATTGGCGGGATTTTCAAATTGTTGTGGTAAGTAATACTGATCAGGATGTTCTGTGGCTAAGCGTACAGCTTCTTCAACTGCCCCTTTCATGCCTTTAGCAGGATCTGTGAGTACTAGTTTTGCACCCAAAGCTTTCAACACTTTACGGCGTTCGATACTCA
This sequence comes from Acinetobacter lanii, assembly GCF_011578285.1. Taxonomy (NCBI): domain Bacteria; kingdom Pseudomonadati; phylum Pseudomonadota; class Gammaproteobacteria; order Moraxellales; family Moraxellaceae; genus Acinetobacter; species Acinetobacter lanii. The sequence continues at coordinate 1,861,816 of NZ_CP049916.1, forward strand.
TGCTCGCAGGCATGGTTAAGGTAATCTCATAGCCTTTCGCTGCCGCCACATACGCCAAAGCAATCCCGGTATTCCCACTGGTCGGTTCAACAATATGCATGCCTTTTTTCAACTTTCCAGTTTTTTCAGCATCAGCAATCAGTGCAGCACCCACACGGTCTTTTACCGAAAATGCAGGATTACGGCTTTCAATTTTAGCTAAAACAGTGGCAGCACCGGTGATCAAACGATTAATGCGTACCAAAGGTGTATTACCAATCGCTTCAGCATTATTACTATAAACGGCTATACCTAAATTTTCATTTTGTGGAAATTGTGGATCTGTAGACATGACCTTTCCTATTTCAATTATTTCAAACTGTTGAATTGATCATAATCCTTTTTAAATCAAGTTGGATAACCATTTGTAAGCAATTGATATAAATTTATTCGAAATATTTATGGGAAATTTTGCACTAGAACAGTGCTGTTCGTAGATTCCATCATCTATAAAGCTGAAATGCATCCTCCATTTCACTATAAATTCAAGCATAATAGTGCGGTATCAAAAGGTCTTGAGATTTAAATGGCAACAAACGCGTTTCAAAAGATGTATCGTCAATTGAGTAAAAAGATGATGGGCACTGTGGTACGTCCGCAGATTTTAGGCGACCGTGAGCTTGTCACATCCGCGTTAAGTGATGAAGATCAACGCAATACGCCGATCTGTTATGTCATTCAAGACAATGCCATGTCGAACAAGGTGTTAATTGATAATGAAACTGAGAGCAATCAACTCCCAAGCGCCTTTACACCATTGGTTTTACAAGATCATTATCAAGAAGATGATTGCTTTTTGGTGTTAGAGCCTAGCAAAAATAACAGCTCCGATTATTATCCTGACAAGATTATTCGCATGGTCGAATATTTACTGAAACATCCTGAAGAAGATGTTTTGCTGATTCCAACCACCATCCTTTGGGGTCGTGCACCTGAGCATGAAGATCGTTGGTATAAAGCCTTACTTGCTGATGCATGGACCAAGCCCACCGGTTTAAAGCAAGCACTCAATATCAGTTTATATAACCGAGAAAACTATATTGAGTTCCATCGACCCGTGTCCTTACAAAGTCTGGTGCAAACCGCAGTTGTAGTAGCGCCCCATCATGCTGCTGCGCATTATGTGGTAAAAGAATTTGAGCAGCTTTTCAAAGACTATAAAGAAGCGATTTTAGGGCCTGATCTCTCGGACCGACGTAATGTCATCCATCAATTGATGGTTTCCGAAAATGTCAAAGCGGCCGTATTGCAAGAAAGTATTGGCAATCAAATTAAAGTCAGCGAAGCAGAAAATCGTGCACGAAGTTACCTTGAAGAGATCGTGTCAGACTTTTCTTATTCAACCTTACGTTTTGCACAGTTGGCCTTATCTAAACTTTGGACACAATTATATGATGGCATTGAAGTTCATCATTTTGAAACTGTTCGTGAACTCGCCAAAGATTACCAGATTGTATATACACCCTGCCACCGTAGTCATATTGATTACTTACTCATGTCTTATCTGATCTATGATCGTGGTTTGATGGTCCCTCATATCGCTGCAGGGATTAATCTGAATATGCCTGTCGTAGGTCAGATTTTGCGTGGGGGCGGTGCGTACTTTATTCGCAGAAGCTTTAAAGGCAATGCCTTATACACCGCCGTATTTAAAGAATATATGCATAGTTTGCTCAGTCGTAACACGCCACTTGAATACTTTATTGAAGGCGGACGCTCTCGAACAGGTCTATTACTGCAACCGAAAAAAGGCATGTTAGCGATGACGATTCAAAGTCATTTACGTGGCAATAGTAAACCCATTGCTTTTATCCCAACGTATTTTGGCTATGAAAAACTGCTTGAAGGTTCAAGTTATATTAAAGAATTAGGGGGTGAGAAAAAACAAGCAGAGTCTTTGTTTGGTTTACTTAAATCCATACAGAAAATTGAAAAAGTATTTGGTACTGTGCATGTCAGCCTAGGAGAACCTGTTTTCTTGGAACACATTCTTAAGCGTAACCAAGCACCTGAAAAACTGAGTATTCAAGAAGAAGTCCCTGAATCTGTCAAACAAACCGTCGATGATGTGGCGCAAAACATTCTTGAGAATATTAATAAAGCAGTCGTGATCAATCCCGTCAGCTTAATTTCGTTAGTACTGCTCAATGCCCCTACATATGCCCTGTCAGAACGTGAGGTCTTACTTCGATTACAGCAACTGCGTAATTTATTGCAGTTTCATCGTTATGATGCACGTATGAGTATTACAGCGTTATCCAACAGTCAGATTATCCAATATGTCATGGACCTCAAACAAATCGAATGGATGGAGCATGACCACGAACGTTGGGTTAAAGTCAGTGATACGCAAATTGGCTTACTCAAGTACTTCAGCAATAATATTTTACATACCTTCATTTTACCGGCTTTAGTTGCGCATATATTGAAAGTGCGATTCGAAAAACATGATGGGTGTATCACACGTGCTCAAATCAATACTGAAGTCAAATTGGTCTATCCAGATTTACAACGCCACTATTTCCTAAAATGGAATGATCAAGACCTTCTTAATGAGATTAATGAAATTTTAAATTTCTTGGTTTCAGAGAAAGTCATTCAGATTAAAGAGGCAGAATTCCATGTTTCAAGTGAGGATCAGAAAATTAGATTCTTAGCGTCGTTAGCACATTTGTACGATGTGAATGTGTTGGAGAAGGATACTCTTTCATCATCCACGATGATCAATTGATATTTTGATGAAAGGCATCGATCTGCTGAAGATTGGTGCCTTTTTATTTATAGCCTAGACTTCCATAATACTGAAGCACTTGAGCAAAACGATGCACAGATTGAAAACCCACGTCTTGGTACAACGCCTTCAACTGATCAATACTGATCAAACTAAAGTCATCCTCCAAGCGATTTAACATTGCATCTGCTTGTGCTTCTGCCAAGCCCGTATGTAGAGCCATTTGTCGAAGCACCTGTTGATCCATATCCTGCTCCAATTGTGCCAATTCAACACTGATACACAGACCACCTGACTTTAGACTGTCATATAGATCCTGAAAAAAATACTGCTTTGCAGGCATCGGAATAAAGTGGGAAACCAAAATACTGAGCACAACATCAAATTTCTCGTGAGGTGCTGCATCTCCCCCTTTGAGTACCTGCGTATCACCCATACACCATTCCAGATTTGCTTGAAATCCATTTTCACTCATCCGCTGCTGCGCATATTCGATCATTTGAGCTGAAGGGTCTAAAGCAACAATGGTTGCATGAGGAAATAATCGGGTTAAATAGGTTAATTCATACCCTGTTCCACAGCCTGCAACCAAAATTCGAGGACTTGCGATCTGTTGAGATTGTATATAGATCTCCAAAATCGATTGAATCTGCATATGAAACAAGTCATAGCCCGGAATCAACTTTCGGATATGCGTATCGTAACTTTCGACCACTTTAGGGTGATTAAAATCTTTTGCCATAGGAGTATTGATTTGTATGTAAAGATCAAAGAAATAAAAAATGCCATATCTACACCAGGTAAAAATGGCATTTAAAATTGAAAGTTAATTATGCTGTTGCATCCAGCAGATTCAGTTCTTTACACATCAATTCTTGTAGCTTGAACTTTTGTGCTTTACCTGAAGCGGTCAATGGGAATTCATTGACAAAACGAATATAACGAGGAACTTTATTGTGCGAGATGTGCTCTTTGCAATATGCACGAATACTTTGTTCAATCGCATCATAATCATGCGTTGTGCCTTCATGGTCATGTAAAATAATGCAGGCACATAACTCTTCACCATAACGCGGATCAGGCACCCCAATCACTTGAACGTCAGACACGGCTTCATGTTTATACAAGAAATCTTCGATTTCTTTCGGGAATAGATTTTCACCGCCACGAATCACCACATCTTTAATCCGACCTTTAATTTTAATAAAGCCATAGTCATCCATTTCGGCAATATCCCCGGTATGCATCCATTTCGCCACATCGACCACTTCACGGGTTTTCTCTTCTTCCTCCCAATAACCGAGCATTACTGAATAACCACGCACGCACAGTTCACCCAATTTACCCCGTGGTACGACTTTCCCCTGTTCATCCACAATTTTAATTTCAATATGCGGATGCACACGACCGACCGTACTGACACGTTGCTCTAAAGAATCAGAAGTTGAGCTTTGTGCACTGACAGGTGCGGTTTCTGTCATACCATAACAAATCGTAATATCACGCATATGCATACGGTCAATCACGCGTTGCATAATCTCACGCGGACATGGACTTCCCGCCATAATACCGGTACGTAAACTACTTAGATCAAAATCATCAAATTGCTCTAGCTCTAGCATGGCAATAAACATGGTCGGTACGCCGTAAGCGGCTGTACATTTTTCTTTTTCAATGGCTTTTAAACTTTCAAGCGGATTAAAAACTGCTGCCGGATAAACCATGGTTGAACCATGAGTAATACATGCCAGATTACCCATCACCATACCGAAGCAATGGAACAGTGGCACAGAGATACACACCCGATCTTGTGGGGTTAAATGGATGGCTTCCCCAACAAAATATCCATTATTTAAAATATTGTTGTGAGTTAGCATGGTGCCTTTCGGATTACCCGTGGTACCTGAGGTGAACTGAATATTGATGGTTTCATCAAACTGTAGTTCACTGGCAATCTCTTGTAATTGCTGTAATTGTTCTGCTGTCGGTTTAGGCATCAAATCACAAAAACGATGAAAGCCGACATGCTCCACATCATCAATTTTAATCACCGCTTTTAAATGCGGTAACTTTTCAGCGTTGAGGACTTTATCGGTCGCTTGCGTAATTTCAGGGGCAATTTTAGTCAAAATTTCCTGATAATCCGTGGTCTTAAAGCTTGATGCAATAATTAAAGCCTTACAAGACACTTTATTCAATACAAACTCAAGCTCGCTACTTTTATAAGCGGGATTCAAATTCACCAAGATAATGCCTGCTTTAAACGCAGCAAATTGTGCGATCGTCCACTCGACGCAATTTGGCGACCAAATACCCAAGCGATCGCCTTTGACCAAGCCAAGTTTAAGTAAACTGCAGGCAAATGCATTCACTTTTTGTTGTAACTCAGCATAGCTGAGGCGAACATTTTGATGAACACTCACCACTGCATCTTGATCTGCATATTGTTGACATGCTTGATCAAATTTATCGCCAATGGTCATACCCAGTAAGGGTTGCTGACTGGTGCCATAGGCATAACTGAGTTTTAATGCTGTCATTGAATCTTACTCCTTGATTCTTTTCTACTTTTTATTTCTTGATTTTAAAATTATAGGTTTTTAAATTAGATCATTAAACATGCTTAAACAAACACATTCCGCTGTGTTTGCTGCTTCATTTGCGTCAGTTTATTTAAATTGTATTTCCCCCCTTTGGCTGCACCGCATTGACACAAAAATCAGCGATTTGTTTAACAAAATAACCCTTATAACCTTCATCAAACATCACATTGCGAGAAGGATTGAGCGGCTCAATCACCACAAAAGTCATGGCACCGACCACACACAATGCAGCGGTATTGAGATCTTCAAAATCAAACTCGCCATTAATTTTCCCTTCCGCCAGAATCTCTTTAATCGATTGTTTGATCAATTGCTTACTTCGAAAACGTTCATGTTCCAAGGTCGGATCAATCGGTTCAAACATCAATGAATAAGACAATTGCGGGCTATTCAGCGCACGTTTCACAAAGGTCGTCACCGCTTTGTGCAATTTTTCTGTACTGCTCAGTTCACTTTTAGAAATGTGATTTAAGATTCCCACTTCATGTTGAATGGCATTGGACAGTACCTCAATCAAAATCTGATTTTTATTTTCAAAATAGCGATACACCAAACCACTTGAAACACCAGATTTCTCAGCAATAGCCTGCACTTGCGCATCTTTAAAGCCACCTTCCGCAATCAATTCACGGGCAGATTGCAATATCGATTGTCTATTTTGTGCCATGCGCTCTTGCATCAAAGATGATCTTTTATAGCTCATAATTGTGTACCAAATCAACTTAAATGAATTATAAATCATTTTGTGAATTTAGGTTCACTTTTTCAAAAAATAAATGTATTGTATTTTCTAAGCACAACAAAAAATGCTTTTTACGGAATAAAAAATAGAACGTTAAGGAAGAAACACTATGAACTTACAAAGCATCGACTTTGGCCTAGATGAAACTTTAATCGCACTACGTGATTCAGTTGCTGCGTTTTGTGCAAAGGAAATTGCGCCCATTGCGGCCCAAGTGGATCGTGACAACCTATTCCCTGCACATCTATGGAAAAAGTTTGGTGATATGGGACTACTGGGTCTGACTGTGAGTGAAGAATATGGTGGCGTAAATCTAGGTTACTTGGCTCACATTATTGTGATGCAAGAAATCTCTCGTGCCTCAGCATCGATTGGTCTGTCTTATGGTGCACATTCAAATCTGTGTGTGAATCAAATTAACCGGAATGGTTCTGAAGAACAAAAACAGAAATATTTACCAAAACTGATTTCAGGTGAATACGTCGGTGCCCTTGCAATGTCTGAACCCAATGCTGGTTCTGATGTCGTGAGCATGAAACTTCGTGCAGAAGATCATGGTGACCATTTCGTTTTAAATGGTTCAAAAATGTGGATCACCAACGGTGGTGATGCCGATGTGTTGGTGGTGTATGCCAAAACAGATATCAATGCGGGTGCCAAAGGCATGACCGCTTTCCTGATCGAAAAAGGCTTTGAAGGCTTTAGTCACGGCAGTCATTTAGACAAACTCGGTATGCGTGGATCTAATACTTACCCACTGTTTTTTGACAATGTCAAAGTACCGAAAGAAAACGTCATGGGCGGTGTAGGTAATGGGACTAAAGTCCTGATGAGTGGTTTGGACTATGAACGTGCTGTGCTCAGCGGTGGTCCACTCGGCATTATGGATGCCTGCTTAGACGCTGTCATTCCATACATTCATGAACGTAAACAATTTGGACAAGCCCTCGGTGAATTCCAATTGATGCAAGGCAAAATCGCGGATATGTACTCAACTTGGCTGGCAAGTAAAGCACTGGTGTATGCAGTCGGTGCTGCATGTGATAAAGCCGATCATGACCGTGGTCTACGTAAAGATGCAGCCAGTGCAATCCTCTACTCTGCTGAAAAAGCAACCTGGATGGCAGGCGAAGCGATTCAAACCTTAGGCGGTAATGGTTATATCAATGACTATGACACAGGTCGTTTATGGCGTGATGCGAAGCTTTATGAAATTGGCGCAGGCACATCAGAAATTCGCCGTATGTTAATTGGTCGTGAACTGTTTAACGAGACCAAATAAGTTTCATTTTCCTAACCCTCTCTTCAAGGAGAGGGTTAGATCAAAATTTAAAAATAATTGCTTTCAAAAAAATCAACAAAATACAAAGCGATTAGAAATAACTGCTTATGAATACAAGGACGTAGGAATGAACGAGATTCAAAGTAAAATTAATGTTCGATCTGAAGATTTCAAAATCAATCAAGCTGCCATGCAAGCTTTGGTCGATGATTTAAAACAAAAAGCGCAGACGATTGCTCTGGGTGGTGGTGAAAAAGCACGTCAAAAGCATTTAGACCGTGGCAAATTACTGCCTCGTGAACGGATCGATCAACTGATTGATGCAGGGACGGCATTTTTAGAAATTGGACAACTCGCAGCTTATCAAGTCTATGCAGATGATGTGCCTGCCGCAGGTGTGGTTGCAGGTGTGGGTCAAGTGCATGGCGTGACCTGTATGATCGTGGCCAATGATGCAACCGTAAAAGGCGGAACTTATTATCCACTGACTGTAAAAAAGCATTTACGTGCACAAGAAATTGCTGAACAAAATCATTTGCCATGTATCTATTTGGTCGATTCAGGCGGCGCATTCTTACCACTACAAGACGAAGTATTCCCAGATCGCGATCATTTTGGACGTATTTTCTATAACCAAGCCCGTATGTCGAGCATGGGCATTGCCCAAATTGCTGTGGTGATGGGTTCATGTACTGCGGGTGGCGCTTATGTACCTGCAATGTCAGATGAAACCATTATTGTACGTAACCAAGGCACGATTTTCTTGGGTGGCCCTCCTCTGGTGAAAGCTGCGACTGGTGAAATCGTAAGTTCTGAAGACTTGGGTGGTGGGGATGTACATACCCGTCTTTCAGGTGTTGCCGATCATTTGGCTGAGAATGATGAACATGCGATTGCGATTGCGCGTAACATTGTGAAAAACCTCAATATCAAACCAAACCCACCCTTACAAGCGATTGAAGAACCCCTGTTCGATGCCAAAGAACTTTATGGTGTCATTCCTAGTGATTCACGCAAACCATTTGATATTCGTGAAGTGATTGCCCGTATTGTCGATGGTTCACGTTTAGATGAATTTAAAGCGCGTTTTGGTACAACTTTGATTACTGGCTTTGCCACCCTATATGGCATGCCAGTTGGGATTATCGCCAACAACGGGATTTTATTTTCTGAGTCTGCGCAAAAAGGTGCACATTTTATTGAACTGTGTACGCAGCGCAATATTCCGCTTATTTTCATTCAAAACATTACTGGTTTTATGGTTGGCCGTCAGTATGAAAATGAAGGCATCGCCAAAAATGGGGCCAAGTTGGTAATGGCAGTGGCAACAGCCAATGTGCCTAAACTGACCCTAGTCGTCGGTGGTTCATTTGGTGCAGGGAACTACGGCATGTGTGGTCGTGCTTATTCGCCTCGTTTCCTGTGGACTTGGCCAAACTCACGTATTTCGGTGATGGGTGGTGAGCAAGCAGCCAGCGTGCTTTCGACCTTAAAGCATGACCAAATTGAAGCGCGTGGTGAACAATGGTCTGCCGAAGAAGAAGATCAATTTAAACAACCCTTCCGTGATCAGTTTGAAAAACAAGGGCATCCATATTATGCCTCAGCACGTCTTTGGGATGACGGTGTGATTGATCCTGCTGAATCTCGCCAAGTGTTGGGCTTAAGTCTAGCTGCTGCATTAAATGCACCGATTCAACCGACCAAGTTCGGCGTGTTCCGCATGTAAGGTCAGGGAGGAAGAAATCAAATGAGTTATCAATATTTAGAACTCGAACAAAAAAACCAAGTGGTCACCGTCTGGCTCAATCGTGCGGAACTGCATAATGCATTTAATACACAAGTGATTGAAGAATTGGATACTTGCTTTACTGCATTGAATACACGTGATGATGTACGTGTGGTGATTTTAGCCGGTCGTGGCAAAAGTTTTTCTGCAGGTGCGGATCTGAACTGGATGAAACAAGCAGGTCAGGCATCGAAAGATGACAATGAAGCCGATGCCTTAAAACTGGCAAAAATGCTGAAAAGTTTAGCGACTTTAAAACAACCCACCATCGCACGGGTGCATGGTATTGCTTTTGGTGGCGGTATGGGGCTCGCTTCAGCCTGTGATATTTGCGTGGCAAGCTTTGACGCTAAATTTGCAACTTCAGAAGTGCGTTTAGGCCTAGCCCCTTCCACCATTAGTCCTTATGTGATTCGCGCCATTGGTGCGCGTCAAGCATCGCGATATTTCCTTACGGCTGAACGTATCAGTGCGGAACAAGCACAGAATATTGGCTTAGTGCATGAAGTCTGTTCCGCTGAAGACTTAGATCAAAAAATTGACGAGATTGTTCAAGCCTTATTGCTCGGTGGGCCTGAAGCGCAAGCAGCATCTAAACAGTTGATTCAATTGGTCGATCAACAGGAACTCACGGAACAATTGTTGCTTGAAACTGCACAACATATCGCGCATGTCCGCCAAGGTGCAGAAGCCAAAAATGGACTGACTGCATTTTTAAATAAGCAAAGCCCAGATTGGATTAAGACTGCGGTTTAAAACACCAATAAGAATAAGGATATTGTTATGTTTAATAAAATTTTGATTGCTAACCGTGGTGAAATTGCATGTCGTGTGATTCGCAGTGCGAAGAAACTGGGTATTAAAACGGTTGCGGTTTATTCAGATGCAGATGCCAACTCACAGCATGTCAAACAAGCCGATGAAGCGATTTATATAGGCAAATCCCCTGCTGCACAAAGCTATTTACAAGCGGATCGTATTATCCAAGCGGCTTTAGACACAGGTGCTGAAGCAATTCACCCAGGTTATGGGTTCTTGTCTGAAAATGATCAATTTGCTGAAGCCTGTGAAAAGAACAACATTACTTTTATTGGACCTCCAGTTGCGGCAATTTTGGCCATGGGTTTAAAAGCCACTTCTAAATCCCTGATGGAAAAAGCAGGTGTACCTTTAACACCGGGCTATCATGGCACCAATCAAGATGCTGACTTCCTAAAACAACAAGCGGATGTCATCGGTTATCCTGTGCTGATCAAAGCCTCAGCAGGCGGTGGTGGTAAAGGCATGCGTTTGGTGGAACGCAGTGAAGATTTCTTAAGCTCATTAAGTTCATGTAAATCTGAAGCCAAATCAAGCTTTGGCAATGATGATGTGTTGATTGAACGCTATGTGGTGAATCCACGTCATATTGAAGTTCAAGTTTTTGGCGACAAACATGGCAATTATGTGCATTTGTTTGAACGTGATTGTTCAGTACAACGCCGTCATCAAAAAGTATTAGAGGAAGCCCCTGCGCCAAAAATGCAGGAAGCAAAGTTAGAGGCCATGCGTGAAGCAGCGATCAATGCAGCGCGTGCGGTCGATTATGTCGGTGCAGGAACAGTCGAGTTTATTGTTGAACAAGACGGTACGGCTTACTTCATGGAAATGAACACGCGTCTCCAAGTTGAGCATCCTGTAACGGAAATGATTACAGGACAAGACTTAGTCGAATGGCAACTTCGCGTCGCATTCGGTGAGCCTTTACCAAAACAACAACATGAGCTGAGCATTTATGGTCATGCACTAGAAGCACGTGTCTATGCAGAAGAGCCTGAAAAAGGCTTTATGCCTGCGATTGGTAAAATCAACTATCTGCATTATCCAGAACAAAATGCGGGTGTACGTGTAGACAGTGGCATTGTTGAAGGCGATGAAATCACCACTTTCTATGACCCGATGATTGCTAAGCTGATTGTTTGGGGTGAAAACCGCGAAGCAGCTTTGGTGCAAATGCACAATGCACTCAGCCAATTCCATGTTGAAGGACTGGGTAATAATATTGCCTTCTTGGATCGTTTAGTGGCGAGTGAATCATTCACCCATGCCCATCTCGACACCAATTTGATTCAACGTGAAGATAACTATTTATTCAAATCAGAAGATCAAACATCGAATGAGTTAATTGCATCTGCAGCACTGACTGAACTGTTACTGCGTTTAAATCAAAACAAAGTGGCGAACAATCCGGTTTGGCAAGCTAGTACTTTATGGCGCAGCAATGTGAACAGCCGCTTCCCTGTCAAATTTAAATTGGCAGATCAAGAACTTCAAATCAACCTGTTTGCAAAACCCGATGCGGCTCAGAAAGATGTATTTGTCGCTGAAGTGAACGGCCAACAGATTGAGCTTCGTGGTGAATTGCTCAATCGAAATACAGTCGCGGTTCAGATTCAAGGCAAAAAAGACAAATTGGCGTTTAGTCAATCGAAAGATGCGCTGACCATTTTTAAAAATGGCAAAACCTATGCCTTCCATTACGTGAAGAACAACTTTAGCAGTGATGAAGCAGCAGGTTCAGATGCCAACTTAAAAGCGCCAATGCCGGGTGCTGTGACACAAGTGTTTGTCTCTGCAAATCAGAGCGTGAAAAAAGATGAAGTGCTACTCACGCTTGAAGCGATGAAAATGGAATATGCCATTCGTGCACCTGCGGACGGGGTTGTCGTCGCTTCGTATTTCCAAAAAGGCGATCAAGTGAAAGCGGGCGACGAACTGGTTGAATTCCAAGCACTTGAGGAGGTTGCATGACGACTTTCTCTGAACACCTAACGCACAGCAATTCGAACTTTGTCAAAATCGTTGAAGTCGGTCCGCGTGACGGACTTCAAAATGAAAAGACACCGCTGACTTTAGATGACCGTAAAAATCTAATTTTGGATTTGATGAAAACCGGACTCAAAAATATTGAAGTCGGTTCATGTGTCTCTGCCAAATGGGTGCCACAAATGGCAGATAGTGATGTATTGTTTAGCCAACTCCCGCAAGACCCAAATATTCAATTCAGTATATTGACGCCGAATTTGAAAGGTTTTGAGTCTGCACTCGCGGTCGGCTGTACTGAAGTTGCGGTCTTTACCGCAGCGTCAGAAAGTTTTACCCGAAAAAACATCAACTGCACGATTGATGAAAGTTTTGACAAATTTTCCGATGTTTTAGCTTTAGCCAAAACCCATAACATCAAAGTACGTGGCTATGTCTCTTGTATCGTGGACTGCCCTTATGAAGGAGCCATTTCACCTGAAAAAGTCGCGTATGTGGCAAAGCGACTTTTGGATATGGGCTGTTATGAAGTGTCTTTGGGGGAAACCATTGGCACAGCAACGCCTGATCGGGTCAAAAAAGTATGGGATGCCTGTTTAGCCCAAATTCATGCTGAGAAACTCGCAGGTCATTTTCATAACACCTATGGCATGGCGATTGCCAATATTTACCAATCATTGCAACAAGGTATTCGGATTTTCGATTCTTCAATTGCAGGACTCGGTGGTTGCCCTTATGCCAAAGGAGCTTCAGGCAATGTGTCTACTGAAGACCTGTACTACTTGCTCTCAAAAATGGGCTTCGAAACAGGGATTGATTTAGATGCACTGATGCAGGCATCGCAAAACATCAGTCAGGTGTTGCAACGCCAAAATCCATCCAATTATGCCAATGCCTATTGGCAAACCCGTTGTGCATAAAAATGAATTCATGCTGAAGTTGAGTCTGTTCAGCTTCAGTCACTTATAACAATGAAATCAACACCGAATGCTGAAAAGGTATTTGGCGACACACTCAAAATAAAATTGAAATTGAGAAAGAGGTGTTCAATGACCAATAAAGTATATGACAGCGCTGAAGCTGCATTAAAAGGCATCGTTCAAGATGGACATACCTTAGCTGTGGGTGGCTTTGGTTTGTGTGGTATTCCTGAAGCCCTCATTACTGCACTCAAAGAGACAGGTGCAAAAGATTTAACCTGTATTTCAAACAATGCAGGCGTGGATGGTTTTGGTTTGGGGCTACTGCTTGAGACCAAACAAATCAAAAAAATGATTGCCTCTTATGTCGGTGAAAACAAAGAATTCGAACGCCAGTTTTTAAATGGTGAACTCGAGGTGGAACTGACCCCTCAAGGCACATTGGCGGAAAAACTCCGCGCAGGGGGGGCTGGCATCCCTGCTTTCTTTACCCAAACAGGCGTGGGCACACTCATCGCAGAGGGTAAAGAAGTCCGTGAATTTAAAGGCAAAGAATACATTTTAGAAGAATCGTTAACTGCCGATGTCGCATTGGTGAAAGCCTATAAAGCCGATAAAGCAGGCAACTTAATCTTCCGTAAAACGGCACAAAACTTTAACCCTGTTTGTGCTATGGCAGGAAAAATCAGCATCGCGGAAGTGGAAGAAATTGTTGAGATTGGCGAACTTGATCCTGACGACATCCATTTACCCGGTATTTATATCAACCGTATCGTGTTAAATGCACATCCAGAAAAGCGCATTGAACAAATGACGTTAAAGGCGGAGGCTTAACCCATGGCTTGGACACGCAATGAAATGGCGCAGCGCGCAGCTTTAGAGCTTGAAGATGGTTTTTATGTGAATTTAGGTATTGGATTACCGACGTTGGTTGCCAACTATATTCCTGAAAATATCAATGTTTGGCTGCAGTCTGAAAATGGTTTATTGGGCATAGGTGAATTCCCTACTCAAGAAACCGTGGATGCTGACCTCATTAATGCAGGCAAGCAAACGGTGACTGCCCGTAAGGGTGCTTCCTTTTTTTCCAGTGCTGACTCATTTGCCATGATCCGTGGCGGTCATGTCAATATCGCGATTTTGGGTGCAATGGAAGTGTCGCAAACTGGTGACCTTGCCAACTGGATGATTCCCGGTAAAAAAGTCAAAGGCATGGGCGGTGCCATGGATTTGGTTGCGGGTGTACAAAAAGTCGTGGTGCTGATGGAACACTCTGCCAAAGATGGTACACCGAAAATCGTCGAGCAGTGTGCTTTACCTTTAACCGGTAAAGGTGTGGTGCATCGTATCATTACAGATTTAGGCGTGATGGATATTACTCCACAAGGCGTAAAATTGGTGGAATTGGCAAAAGACGTAAGTTTTGAAGACATTCAAAACGTCACGGGTGTGTCACTTATTCAATAGCAGTTGATTCAATAGTATTAAAAATTGAGCATCCTCACAGGACACATCCTGTGGATCATCTACTTGGTTTTTTCATTCACCCTATCACTTCGGTTTTAGGGTGAATTCCATTTAGACAAACATTAATGTGTAAAAAATGAGTCGTGATTTCCAACTCAATTTCAAATAATAAAATAGGACTAGAATTATGGATAATTCTCAAAATATATTGCAAAGATTTGCTTTAAAAGTCAGTGATTGGTCAGAGAAATGGTTTCCTGACTCCTATATTTTCGCTTTACTTGGGGTGATTATTGTTGCCGTCGCGGCACTTGCCATTGGTGCCCCTGCTAAAGATGTTGCGATTTCATTTGGTGATGGATTTTGGAGCCTAATTCCTTTCACCATGCAAATGTGTATGTTGATCATTGTGGGCTATGTCGTTTCAGTCTCCAAACCGGTTGAAATTCTTATTCAGAAAATGGCACGAATCCCAAACTCAGGGCGTAGTGCGATTGTTCTGGTTGCGACAGTGAGTCTATTGATTTCATTGATCAATTGGGCAATGAGTACTGTGTTGACAGCACTTTTGGTGATTGCTCTAGCAAAACGTAAAGAGCTGAATATGGATTATCGCGCCGCAGCTGCAGCTGCAATTATTGGCATGGGCGCAACATGGGCACTTGGTATCAGCTCCTCTGCGGCTCAGCTTCAAGCCAATAAAACCAGTCTTCCTGAACCGATATACAACTTAACCGGTGTCATTCCCTTTACGGAAACCATTTTCCTCCCTCAGTCGATGATCATGACTGCAGTACTCATTGTGGCGTCTATTGCAATTTGCTATTGGTCAGCACCGAAAGGCAACCACATCAAAACCATAGATCAATTTGATGTTCAACTTGATGAAGAAAAACCTACCCAAGATGCAAATGCGCCAAAACGTCCGGGCGATTGGTTAGAAAACTCTCCGATTTTAAGTATTTTAATCGTTGTTCTAGGTCTGATTTGGATGTTCAACGAATTTGGTAAAAGCAATCCGATTCTTGCCATTTCAAGCCTGAATACCTATAACTTTATATTTCTGATGCTCGGCATTGCTTTGCATGGCACGCCACGTAACTTTTTAAATGCTGTGTCGAAAGCCGTTCCTGCTGTAGCAGGCGTACTGATTCAGTTTCCACTGTATGGCAGTATCGCCTTTATTATGACCAAAGCTTTAAATGGCGCAGATCTATCGCTTTCTCATTATATTGCGGAATTCTTTGTGTCGATCGCTTCTAAAGAAACCTTTGCCATCGTGATGGGCATTTATTCTGCAATCTTAGGTTTCTTTATTCCTTCAGGTGGCGGTAAATGGATTATTGAAGCGCCCTATGTAATTCAAGCGGCACATGATTTAAAAGTACATTTGGGTTGGTCAGTGCAAATTTATAATGCGGCTGAAGCCTTACCGAATTTAATTAACCCGTTCTTTATGCTCCCCATGCTTGGCATTTTAAAACTCAAAGCCAAAGACGTAATTGGCTTTACCGTGACCCAACTGATTTTCCATGTCCCATTGGTGCTGTTCTTATTGTGGATTTTAGGTCGATCACTCGCCTACACCCCACCTGTTTTCTAAATGACTATTTTTTAAATGGCTGCTTATAAAATTTACCCAATAAAAAACCGCCAACTAAGGCGGTTTTTCAATTGAGTTTAAGCAGTGATTAGCATGCTCGTTTTTCTAAACGGAACATTTCATGAAGTCCAGTATAAAAACTACGACCATCCAAGTTTAATTCAATTTCTAAACCAGATTGAAGAAGCACTTTTTTACCCACTTCAACCCATTTAAATCCATCACGGGTACTTTGCATTTTTTGAGAAGGCACCAACGATACAAGAATTTCACTACCATTTACAGATTTTGCAATTACATTTTCGATTTTGTTCAATTTCTACACCAATAATTTATTTTTTATGGTCATTCAAGACATTACATGCCCTGCAAAACCATTTTGCATAAGATATTGATCAATATTTTAAGAGAGCTTATTAAATTTGCTTAAGCATTCATTGGGGAGGTAATCATGCAATTCAGTTTTTTTAAAAATTATGAATCACAAACTTCGGCAATATTAGATTAGTTAAACAAACACATATTGATCATCGATCATTTTCACCAATCGTTTAACGCACGCTTTTTTCTCTGAGCATACATTTTATGATTGGTAGCGGGAGCTGGATTTGAACCAACGACCTTCGGGTTATGAGCCCGACGAGCTACCAGACTGCTCCATCCCGCATCAATAACAACAGTTATACGCTAAAGGTATTAATATAACAATCTAAATTATGTACTTTAATGTCAAAGATGCAACAACCGTCTAGTTATTAAACAAATACAGGTTTTATTCGAATGAATGGTCAATTTTTCTAACTACTGAAATATAAATAAACGATAACTGGTAAAAAAATGAAACGTTCTAGGGTGAGATTTAATTCGAATATTGATACTGCGTTGAATCTAAATCATCAACATCTAAGTTAAACATTAAACTTAGACTCATTTAAACACACACGACTTCACTTGTGAGTGGGCTTGATCAATAATAAGCTTATTACTCTTAATATTTAAGGTGTTGGATTTGCGCTCTATTCAGTATCTGTGTTTCGCCATGACATTGGGAATCAGCCTCAACCCTGTGGCACATGCAAATCCGGATTTTCTCCCTGCTGAACAAGCCTTTCAATTTTCAGCAGAATCGATCAACAAACAAAAAGCACAGTTAAAGTGGGAGATCGCAGCGCATTATTATCTGTATCATGATCAGTTTAAAGTGCTTATCGATAGTCAAGATGATTCTGCGAAGAAGAACATAATCAGTTTAAAACTGCCTCAAGGGCATCAAAAAAATGATCCGACATTCGGTGTGACAGAAGTGCATTATGATGCAGTTACTGCAGAATTTATTGCAAAACCCAATACCACCTACACTGTGTATTGGCAAGGCTGTTCCCAAGATGGACTGTGTTATCCACTGCAAAATAAAACCATTAAAACCGATGCTGATGGATTACTGGCTCAAGAATGGTCAAGTTTAGGATTTAGCAATAGACAATTGCTGAATTCTTCTGCCAATAATCATGCAAATCTATTAGGCAATAATGCAATTGATGCGCGGTCTAATTCATCGGTCTCAAGCAGTGATGCAAGCTCTACGTCGGATTTAAGCCAAATAGATCAATCACAAATTTTGCAAGATAGCGCAATAGAACAGCAAGACTTAAGCAACACCGATCTTAACGATAACCCAAAAAATCAAAAAGCCAATATTAGTCAATCCAACGTCAGTTCAACGTCATTACAATGGAATGATGATCAATCCTTTTTTAACTTATTATCTAAAGATTCAATATTTCTCAACCTTTTAATTTTTTTAGCACTCGGTGTCTTATTGGCATTTTTACCCTGCTCACTTCCCCTGATTCCGATTATTTCAACCCTGATTATTCAACGTAAGACCGGTTATAAAGCTGTAGCGATTGTCAGCAGTTTTATTATGAGTATGGCCGTGGTGTATGGCTTGATGGGTGTATTTGTCGCTGAAATTGGCTATAGCTTTCAGCGCTGGTTCCAAAGCCCAATGTTCATTTCAGCTTTTGCACTATTGTTTGTGATCTTTGCATTGAATTTATTTGGGTTATTTCAACTGTCCTTACCACAAAGGTGGATCAACACACTCAATCAATTTCAAAATAAGCAAAAAGCAGGCACCTTGCTCGGTTCAATCGGTATGGGGGCGTTGTCCGCACTGATTGTAGGTCCTTGTATGAGTGCGCCACTTGCAGGTGCCTTATTGTTTGTTTCGCAAAGTCATAGTGCGGTTTTAGGCGGGCTATACTTGTTTGTGTTGGGTCTCGGCATTGGACTTCCGCTGTTGATCGCCAGCCTATTTGGTACTCGACTTTTGCCTAAACCCGGACTGTGGATGAATCATTTAAAAGTCTGCTTTGGTTTTATGATGCTGTGCATGGCGATTTATTTTATCCGTCCAATGCTCAGTCAGATGCTGTATAGCGGGCTCTTGGCTATGATTGCGCTAGGCTTGGCTATATATTTAATCAAGGTCTTTAAGGACACGCAGACTGCTTTGAATAAAGGCTTGGTGATATTTGCTATCATGGCTTCAATCGCAACAACTTTTTACTTTGCCTATCAAGCTTACCTAACGCAATTGATTGTTCATCAACACAATGATCGTTCTTCATGGCAACAAGTTTCAACCGAAACCGCATTAAACCAAGCTTTAGAACAAGCCAAAGCTCAACAAAAGTTTGCGGTTGTTGATGTCTATGCGGATTGGTGTGTGGCCTGTCAACCTTTAGAAAAAGAGGTTTTTCCACGTGCAGATGTACAGCGCGCATTACACGATTTTGTTTTAATCAAACTTGATCTATCCACTTATGAAAAATCACAAGATCTGATTTTAAAACAACATGAAATTCTAGGTCCTCCGACCCTATTGATTTTTAATGCGGAGGGTGAAGAAATCCGCGACTTGAGGTTAACCGGAAGCTTTAAAGCAGAGCAATTGATTCAACAACTGCAAAAGACCGAATGATCTAAACATTTGACCATAAAAAAACCACTCCTTTGAGTGGTTTTTTATTGAAGCGATAATAATTACGGTGCTTAGAATGCATTCATCAAAGATACACCCAAGCCAACGTAAGTGGCACGGTGGTTATAGTCGATTAAGCTCTCTCCATAACCATCAAATAATTGAAAGTGTCCACGCAGTTTGCCACTGATTGGGAATGCCCAATCAAATTGCGCTGCACCATGTGCATCATCCCCACCTTTTAAAGAATGACGCAGCATTAAGCTGAATTCATTGTCTTTCCAACGATAGAACGAGGTCAGATCACCCCGACCGATATAATTTTTAATGTCTGGATTATTATCATCTTTAAAGTCTTCTTCTATGCGATACCACGGACGCACCATCATGGCAAAATTGCCACGTTCAAAGCCCAAATTCAGCATCAAACGGTTCCAACTACGTGATAGCGGATCTGAACGACCATTGGATTGGTGATTCAACGTTAAACCCAATAAGCGACCATTTAACCCCAGAACATTATAGTTGGTATGGAACACCAAACTTGCTTCAGGCTCATAGTTGGTTTCACGAAATGGTCGTGATTCTTGCGAGTTATACACCTGCCAACGTGAAGATTGGGTATAGCCAATCCAAACATCGCCATTATTGCCAATCAAATTTTCAAGCGCTTTGGTCTTTAATGAAATCTGAAATTTCGCTTCCATTGATTTAAGGTTTTGATCTTCCTCTACCGTATTTTCAGGGTTTTCACTTTGAGGAAATTCATTCTTTTTTGAGGTCCAAAATCCTGGCAATAAATACACGGGCTGATGGGCACGAATATTCCACGTACCCAGCTTACTGTCTTCAGACAGTTCCCAGCGTTTATCTAATAAAGAGGTATTCGGGTCGACTTTAGCCCCATGAATAGAAAAAAGATTTTCGACTTTTTTTTCAATTTTATCGGTTAAAGTTTTAGGTTGTTGTGTGTTTTCTAATTCTTGTGCTGCACGTTGTTCTGAAACATAAACCGGTTTATCAGGTTCTGTCGTTTTAAACAATGCATCGTAACATGCCAAGCGATCTGCATTTGATTCCAAAGCCACACAGGCTTGGGAACTTGCGGGTTTTATTTGTTCTGATGAGTCTTGCGCATAGCTTGAAGTTACGCCCCAAAAACTGAGCATCGTGACGATGCTCAGGTTCAATGGTGTGCGTTCAATCCTATTGAACGACATAGAGTTCTCCCATATTTTTAATTTACTTGTTTTATATCAAACCCCATTTGTTGAAGGGTTTCTTTTTTCGCTACAGGTGCAACAACTGCTTTGGTTGGCTTTTGTGCTATTAAATACGTTTTTGCGACACGTTTCAAATCCTCTAGCGTCACTTTTAGCAAACGTTCACGCAACATCTTTCTAAATGCAGGCGTACGACCATGCAGCAATGCATAGCAAGCGGTAATCGCTTCACCAGCAGGTGAACCCGGTTTGTCCATCCCAGAGACTAAACCTAAAATCGCTTCTTCGAGCTGATGCGGTTTTTGTTCTGTATTCAGCAACCATTCCACACTTGCTTCAAAATCGTCAAAGGTTTCTGCTAAACGTGGGTCACGGTAGCTATAGAAACGGAATGCACAGGCATTGCCATCGTAGCTTGCGCCCCCGCCGTATGCGCCGCCTTTTTCACGAATGGCACTGTGCAAGAAACCATTACGCAAATAGCCTGCCAATGCCATCAGGGGCGGTGCATCTGGATGAGAAACGTCTACCGCAGGATACGCTGACGCACAGAATTGAACATTGGCTTGAATGAGCCATGCTTCATCACGATCTGATGGGCTAAATTCAACTGATTTAAGCGCAACAGGCGTTTGATCAATCGCCAGTTTGTCCCATACCGTTTGTATTTCTTCAATCAGACGCTCTGAATGATGCTCTTCACACACCAAAAGGAACTGTTTTGGCGCAAGTAACAATGCACGGTGAATGGCTTTTAATTGACTGATCAAGTCATCATAGGCTGCTTGATCTTTTTCAATTTTAGCGACCAATTCCCCGAGCCAATTTAAAGCACCCAAACCTGTGGTGTTGTAATCACGCTGTGCTAATGCGCTCATGTTACGCGAGGCAATTTGCATCGCATAACTATGACCTGAACCCGACAAACGAGATGCCCAACGGGTTTTACGCTGTTGTAGCAATTCAATTATGCGGTCTTTTTCATCAAAGCGAAGCTGCTCAAATGCCAATTTCAGCAATTGAATCGTATCTAATTTATCGGTTAAAGATTTGGTGGTGAGGGTCAGCCAAGCACTGATTTGACCTTTATTGTCCACTTTACTACGTAGTGATGCGCCCATACCCAAACCACCACTTACCGCAGTTTGCAGTTGTTGTAGCTCGAGGTAACCATACTCACCTGCACCCACTTCACCCATTAAGATTGACAATAGGTTGAAATATGGAGATTGCACGATGTTATCTGGAATTTGAATCAAGACTTGTTGGTAATAAATACCGTTGGTACCTGCATGGTATAGATTCAAAGGGGTATCTAAACCATTGCAGATAATCTCACGTAACTGTCCTTGCACAATCGCCAATTCAGCAGGAATGTCTTCTAATCCCACTTTTGGTAACAGATCCAAATTATCAGGTGTGGCTTGACGCTCATTGAGCGCTTCCGTTTGACGAATGATCTCCTGACGTTGTTCTTCGGTTAAGTTTGCACCGATTTCTGCTAAACGTGCTTTTTCTGCTTCTGCTTCTTTTGCAGATTTGCTTGCATCTGGAATTAAGGTCATTTGTACACGGTGTGGATTGTCAATCAAATGAGTTTTGATTAAGTTCGATATCCACATTGGGTCTTTGAGTTCTTCTTTAACTTTTTCGATGGTTGCATCGACATCCCATACTTCAATTGGATCATTGTGATGAATTGCACTGCCCAAACCATTTAAAATCAGGCTTAAACCATAAGGTGTACCATCACCACCAATTTCACGTTGATGCAATTCAATTTGATGCAGAATTGCATCAATCAAAACAGGATCGACAGGTTTAGACGCGACGTCCTGAAGAATATTTAGAACCCCATTTTTAAAGGTTTCAGCATGTTCAGCATTAGACCCTTGGACACCGACATAAAAGGTCATTTCAAAGTTCGAATCATCTAAACCTAAAATTGGACCCGTCGATTGTGCATAACCACAGGTTTCAAGGTAATGACGTAACGGTGATGCTGAGTCTTCGAGTAAAATCCCTTCAGCCAAACGTAAACCTAAACGGAGTTTAGTGTCGCTTGACTCAGGCAATAACCAAGACATGACATGATAGGTTTTGTCATTGAGGTCTTCTGCATCCACTGCATAGGTTTCAGTCACTTCAATCGGCGCAGCTAAACGCTGTTCATGCACAGAGCTTAAAGTTTGCCCTTTTTCAAACTTAGACAATGCCAAAGTTTCAAACTTCTCTTGTAGGTCATAAGCCGATTCATTACCAAAGGTCATAAAAATCGCATTACTTGGATGGTAGTGTGACTTATAAAAATCAACTAACTCTTGGTAAGTCAGGTCGGGAATATCTTTCGGATCACCACCTGAGTTGTAGTGATAGGTGGTTTTTGGGAACAAATGATGGGCTAACTGATGATAGAGCTGATCTGAAGGAGAACTCATCGCCCCTTTCATTTCATTGAACACTACGCCTTTATAAACCGGCTCACCATTTTCAAGCTCAATACGAATACCTTCTTGCGCAAAATCAAGTGGATTTAAATTTGCTGCAAATGCGGCATCCAAATATACCGCCAATAAATTTTGGAAATCTTTTTTGTTTTGCGTCGCAAATGGATACGCCGTCCAATCTGCTGCGGTAAACGCGTTCATAAAGGTATTAAGTGAACGGCGAATCATCAAGAAGAACGGATCACGTACAGGGAATTTTTCAGATCCACACAATGCCGTATGTTCTAAAATATGCGCCTCGCCTTTTGAGTCCATCGGCTGAGTACGAAACGCCACCAAGAATACATTTTCATCATGTTCTGTGGCTAAATGATAGTGAACAGCATTGGTCACTTTATGTTTATATTCAGATACTAAGATATCGAGTGCGGCTACATGGTGTTGACGTACCAACTGAAACGCAGGATGTACAGTGTGGGAAATGGTTTCAGTAACATCTACTGTCATGTGAGCTCCTAAAGCTAAATTATTCTCATTCATCATTATACCGATCCTTAGACATAATTCACTCATTAATACTCGGCTGATTCAAAATAACCGAGTATTTTACTCAGAATAAATTTGTCATTTTAAATCTCGGCATATTTGTGATTGCCTTGCCGCAAATTGTGATTTTAAAAGTTTGAAACTAAATCTGCTTAGGCTATTTTAATTGGGTTATTGATTATCGCCTTAGCTGTACCCATGCCCTGATCTCAGTTTAAAGATTGCAATGAATAAGCATAACTAAACTGTTGCTTTACAAACTCATGTTATTTAATTTTAAAAAGACTTAGATCTAGTACGGCTACATCTTGAGATCAATCTATATTGCAAATTGACTTGAATTACAGATTAATAAGCGATCTCTAGCCTGCATTTTTTCAAATTCATTATTAAGTTAAAGCCAGTATTTGTTTAAACGTCTGACACCTCTCTCAACCCCATTGTTGGATGACATAAATTGAATATATTTGCCGACTGTACTTAGCTAACCAGTCCATAGATCGCAACACATAGCATTTAAATATGAAACTTCAAGTGAGTAAGCGTCGACATCATCCCTTCTAAGGTGGATTGATTGCGCTGATTTAAATCACGGTGTTGTTTTTTAGTTTCACATCGAACAGACGCGATATGGTCTGTTCGAAATAATCAATGTAATGAATGACTCAAATTAGATCATTGACTGAGTTGGTTCATCAAGCGTCATTCAACTGAACCCAATGAATTGATCAGATATTTAAAATAGTTGTAGCTCGGATGGTTAGCCACATGTACATAATTCATTTTTTGGTAAAAATGCGCTGCGGATTGCGTGTCGGTATTGAGACACAGTGCCGAAAAATGACTTACAGCTTTCTTTTCTAAATGCTGAAGCAATTGTTTACCGACCCCATATTTACGATACTGCGGTAATACATAAAAACGACGCACTCGACCAATGTGCTTGCCATGAGTGTCTTCACTGCGTTGTTGATTTAAGCCCCCACAAGCAATCAGTTTTTTGCCATCATAGGCCATCAGTAAAAACTCACCCTGCTGATCAAATTTGTTTGTCCCATTGTTAAATTCTTCAATCATTCGACCAACAAAACTAAAGCCTTCAGACACTGCCTGTTTTTCTAATTCGGCAATTTCTTTTGGTAATTCTGTAACTGGTTGAATTTCAATATCCATGGATCCATTCCAAATCTTTATTTTCCTCCTTTTTACACCAATTCCAGTTGAAAAATCACCCCATCTTGAATTTTATTCATCAATCTATAGTCTAAGGAGATATTGGTGTAAACTTTGCTCTTTTACATTGATGTGATTAAGAACATGGCTACTGTTGACCTTTTTGCAATTGGTAATGCACTGATTGACCAAGAATTTAAAGTTTCAGATGAGTTTTTAGCAGAACAAAATTTGCAAAAAGGCACTATGCAATTGACCGATGGTGAAACGCAAGCCCAACTTTTTCAAAATCTACAAAACAGTCAAGTCTATAAAGGTCAAGCCTCAGGCGGTTCAGCTGCCAACACCACTGTGGCTTTTAGCGCACTGGGTGGTTCTGCTTTTTATGGTTGCCGTGTGGGTAATGACGAATTAGGCAGCGTGTATCTAGATGGTCTCAATGATGCCGGCATTCTCACTTCAAAAAAATCAATCAGTGAAGGCGTCACAGGCACTTGCATGGTTTTGGTCAGCCCTGACTCAGAGCGTACTATGCATACCTATTTGGGGATTACCGCAGAACTGACCGATAGCCAAATCGACTTTGAGTCGCTTAAAACAGCAAAATGGTTGTATATCGAAGGTTATTTGTCTACCAGCGATAGCGCACGTGTAGCGGTTCAACAAGCGCGCCAAATTGCCAAAGATAATCAAGTGAAAATCGCTTTAACTTTGTCTGATCCTGCAATGGTGCAATATGCACGTACAGGCTTAGAAGAACTTTTGGATGATGGTGTAGATCTATTGTTCTGTAATGAGCAAGAAGCAGTGATGTATACCCAAACAGAAACTATTGAGGCTGCTTTAGCTGCTTTGAAAAGCTTGGCGAAAACAGTGGTGATTACACTGGGTGCTGAAGGTGCTTTGGTTGCAACTGCCGAAGAGCATATTCAAGTTGCCGGTCGAAAAGTCACTGCTGTTGATACCAATGGTGCTGGAGATGCATTCTCGGGTGCATTTTTATATGCCTTAAATGCCGGTAAAGATTTACAAACGGCAGCAGAATTGGCTATCTTAATTTCTAGCCAAGTGGTTGCACAGTTTGGACCACGTTTAGCTGTTGCAGACTACCCAAAATTACTCAAACAACTTGAAGTGGAAAGCGTATAAGATGGAAAAAATTTGCATGATGGAAGAAATTCCTGAACGTGAAGCTCGATCTTTTGAAACGAGCGAGGGAGATAATATCTTTATTACCCAACGAGATGGTGCCTTCTTCGCATACCAAAACTTGTGTCCACATCTGCAAGTTGAACTTGAGTTTTTAGAAAACCAATTTTTAGATCGTGATCAGCAGTTTATTGAGTGTTCGACCCATGGCGCGCTGTTCGATGTTGAAACAGGACTGTGTATTTCAGGACCTTGCCAAGGCGACTCGCTTGAAAAAGTAGAGATCAAAGTGCATTCCGATGGTGGTATTTATTTACAAGATTGATCCCTTGCATCAAGTGATGCGATGATTGATTAGAACTATTGATTAGAACTTCAAAATGTCCCATTCAAGTGCTGAATGGGATAGCTCTAAAGATTTAGAACAGTTAGAAATACTTCAATAATATCGCTTAATAGAAACATAACCCGAGAGTTCACTATGCTTGCATTCTTATTTGAATATGACTTAATGCCGTTTCATCTAAGTGTGCTCATGCTGTTTATGCTCAGTATGGCAGAAACCTTAGGCTATTATATTGGGCTGCGTCCAAGTACCTTTTTTAAAAAAGTTGCGCCACATTGGCTGATTGACTCGCCATGGATTCAAGTCAAATTTTCCAAAGTGCTGATCTTTGTCTTTCTACTGATCAATTTCAGCTTCTCAGGGTATTTCATCCAACTGATCAGCTTTGCTTATCAACACGAATTTATGCCGTGGTACTACGCTGTTTTGCCTGCCTTGATCATTGGCATTTTTTTTACTGTGTTTATGATTCATTGTTTGGATCAAGTGATTCGTCCAAAGTTTCAAACCTCTCATTCCAATCTGCTCGGTCGTTTAGCCACCGTGTCAAGTGGCAATGCCCGCCCCGGTTTTTCCGCACAAGCGCGAGTGCGTGATGAATTTGGACAACTGCATTATGTGCAGGTTGAACCTGAATTTGGTGAGCTTGAGTTTCAGTCACAAGTGCTATTGATCCGCTTTAAACGCTCACATTACATTGCCAAGAAAATTGCCCACTCCAATCAATTGTTTTGCGCCGAACAAATCTAAGCTATAAACATTTAAAGTCAGCATTCCAGATTAAATTTCTCTATTCCGACTCCTTAAAAATGATCAGCAGAGTCGTCAGCTACGTCCTTATTTTTTTAAATTTGAATTCATTCCTGTATCGATCGATTGTGATGTATAGACACTTTTTGATCAAATACCATTGTCAAATATTACTCTTCCTTGAGTGCATTTTACGAATATTGCTTGTGTTCAAACTGCACTATTATTAAACGTCTTTCATAAATCAATTTTCATCCTATTAAAATTTAATAATGGAGATTCCCTCTCCTTTTAGGAGAGGGCTAGGGAGAGGTTGTTTTTAGATTAAAATACCCTTATCCCTACTTCCTCACAGAGAGAATAGGAAATTTGATTGATCCTTTAGATCGTGGTTCTATGATCATTTTTTGATTTTGAAAGAGCTCTATTCTGATGACATATAGCTAAGTATAGAATATAAGCTACATCATCTTGAATGCAATATCCAAAGCGTCGGGAAGTGTTTTATTGCTATGGGCAACCATATGTCTGACTTTACTTTTTAGGACAGACCATGCTCTCTCAATAGGATTTAGATCAGGACTATATGCAGGTAGATAAACAATTCTTATCTGATATCGTGCTGCCAAGTCATCAATTACTCGACCTTTATGAATGGATGCATTATCTAGAATCAGCAAATAACTCTTAGTCTGATCATCCTTTTGCTTTAAATCCTGCAACAAATATTCCAACCAACAGACAAAAATATTCCGATCACACGAACCGTGAAAAACTAAAGGTTGAGTAAACTTGAATGGTGCATTTGATCTGACCGCACTGATCATACTGAGTCTCGTGCCATGCCCACCTGACTTAAATGCATGACAACGTTGACCTTTTGGAGACCAACCATATTCTGCGGTTTCATTGGTATTGATGCCTGATTCATCGATATAAAGAATGTGATCTTCACCATATTGCTGCTTCCACTGAGGCAAACACCATTCAAATACAGCACGGCTTAACTTGCAGGCTTGTTTGTAGAGAAAACTCTTTTTTTACGCGTCCAACCCATCTTATTTAGAGCTTTTAAAATGACATGATAGCCAACGCTATAACCGAATTTCTGTTCAAACAAAGGAATAAGATCTTTAGCTTGGGTAAATGGCGTTGTTTTTACAAATGCTTCAAAAGCTTGCAGGTCCAGAATCTTTGAGGGACGTCCTACATTTGGAGACTTAGGTTGTTTGAGTTGACCAGTCTGCTGTTCGATCAGGATCCAATCATCGAGCGTGGTTCTGGCAATATTAAATATTTCGCACGTCTTAGATTTATGCTTTGACTCTTTATAAAACTGCATGGCTTTTTCGCGTAAATCGACAGAATATGTTTTTGGCATGGTCTTAAAGATTAAAGTTTTTTCTATTGTAGCTCATCTTAAACTTTTAGCTATAAAACCCTCTCAATCCTTTATTTTTAATTTTAAATTGATTTTTATTTAAAACCAAGCAAACAAGTTGGTTATTAAAAAATTAAACCCTAGCATTTTAATCAGTATTATTTTATTAAAATCAACCAAATTAGTCGGAATTAAATACTCATTAAATTAGAATATTTTTTGTTTAATTTATTTTTTAAGTTGATGTTTTATATATAATTAAAAAATTAATAATATTTATATTTTTTGATCTATTTATTTTATGTTTCAATTTGTTTAATAATATACCCGTAACAACAAATATAGGCTTTTTCTATGAGCTTAAATACCAAAGATTCAAACAAAAATCTGATCAAAGAAATTACTTTTATTCTGATTATTAAAGTCATTCTTTTGCTGACGATTAAAAATATTTGGTTTGATGCACCGACGATTCCCAAAAATTTTGATAACCAAGTTGCCGAGCGTATTGCTGGCAGTTCTTCCTCAATCAAGGAGACACGTTGATGATTTCTGAAAGCGTGGTCGATCTTTCGCGGTTCCAATTTGCAATGACCGCAATGTATCACTTTATTTTTGTACCACTGACCATTGGTCTTGCCTTTATTCTTGCCATTATGGAAACCACCTATGTGATTACCGGCAAAGAAATTTATCGTGACATGACCAAATTTTGGGGCAAGCTTTTCGGGATTAACTTTGCCTTAGGTGTGACCACAGGTCTGACCATGGAGTTTCAGTTTGGTACTAACTGGGCCTACTACTCGCACTATGTGGGAGACATTTTCGGGGCACCATTGGCCATTGAAGGCTTGATGGCGTTCTTCCTCGAATCGACTTTCATTGGCCTATTTTTCTTTGGCTGGGATCGCTTGTCTAAAGTGCAACATTTGGCCGTGACTTGGCTGGTGGCCATTGGCTCAAATATGTCAGCGCTGTGGATTTTGGTGGCGAATGGTTGGATGCAAAATCCTGTTGGTGCGGCATTTAACTATGAAACTATGCGTATGGAATTGGTGGACTTTGGTGCGCTGATTTTTAACCCTGTGGCACAGGTGAAATTTGTCCATACAGTGTCCGCAGGTTATGTCACTGGTGCGATTTTCGTGTTGGCTATCTCAAGTTTTTACTTACTGAAAAAACGTGATGTGCCCTTTGCACGTCGTTCATTCGCCATTGCGGCTATTTTCGGACTCGCATCTACACTTTCAGTGATTTTATTGGGTGATGAATCGGGTTATGAATTAGGCGATGTTCAAAAAACTAAACTTGCAGCGATTGAAGCAGAATGGGATACCCACCCTGCGCCTGCGCCATTCACTTTGTTTGGTATTCCAAATCAAGAAGAACAACGCACGGATTATGCCATCAAAATTCCATATGTGATGGGCATCATTGCAACACGTTCTCTTGATAAAGAAGTGATGGGCATTAAAGACCTGATGGTTCAGCATGAACAACGCATCCGTAACGGTATGGTGGCTTATGCACAACTTGAACGTTTACGTGCCGGCGATACCTCTCCTGAACTGAAAGCCGCGTTTGATCAAACTCAAAAAGACTTAGGTTATGGCTTACTCCTGAAGAAATACACGCCTGATGTGGTTGACGCAACAGAACAACAAATTCAAGCCGCAACCAAAGACACCATTCCGAATGTGACTGCATTGTTCTTTTCATTCCGTGCCATGGTTGCATCTGGTTTCCTTATGTTGCTGTTGTTTATTTTGGCGACCTTTGCGGTGGCAAAACGCAATGCCGAAGAAAAACCATGGTTACTTAAATTTGCGTTGTACTCTCTTCCATTGCCATGGATTGCAGCACAAACCGGTTGGTATGTGGCTGAGGGTGGTCGTCAACCTTGGACCATTGGTGAAGTTTTACCTACTCACCTTTCTGCATCTAGCTTAAGCACAGGTGATGTCTGGGGATCCATCATTGCTTTGGCAGCGTTCTATACCGTCTTACTGATTATTGAAATGTACCTAATGATTCGCTTCTCACGTCTTGGACCAAGTTCATTGCATACCGGTAAATACCATTTCGAGAAACTTGAAGCGAAACAAGCTGCGCAGGAGGCTCAATCATGATCGAATATGAATTATTGAAAATCATTTGGTGGGTGCTTGTTGGCATACTCTTGATCGGCTTTGCGTTGACCGATGGTTTCGACATGGGCTCCATGGCGATCATGCCCTTTGTTGGTAAAAAAGATGAAGAACGTCGTGCAGCCATCAATACCATTGCCCCGCATTGGGATGGTAACCAAGTTTGGTTTATTACCGCAGGTGGAGCTTTATTTGCGGCATGGCCAATGGTATACGCCACTGCCTTCTCTGGCATGTACTGGGCACTGCTGTTGGTACTATTTGCTCTGTTCTTACGCCCTGTGGGCTTCGACTATCGCTCTAAACTTGAAAATAACCAATGGCGGAATGCATGGGATTGGGGCTTAGCCGTTGGGGGTGCCGTGCCTGCACTCGTGTTCGGTGTCGCGTTTGGCAATATGTTCTTGGGTGTCCCGTTCACCTTAGACGAAACCGTACGCTCAACCTACACAGGTAGCTTCTTTGCCTTACTCAATCCATTTGCATTGGTCTGTGGTCTGGTAAGTTTATCGATGCTGTGTGCACATGGGGGTGCATGGTTGATGCTGCGTACTGACGGCGACTTACGTGCTCGTTCTGCAAACGCAACGAAACTGATGGGCATCCTATTCTTAGTGTGCTTCTTAGGTGCAGGGGCTTGGTTATACTTCGGCAATATTGAAGGTTATACATTAGCCCAACCATTTGACACCAATGCAGCAGCCAATCCTTTGGCGAAAGAAGTAATCACCAATAACAATCATGGTTGGATGAATAACTATTCAATCTATCCAATCACCATGGTTGCACCCATTATGGCAATTATTGGTGGATTGATTATTGTGATCGGCGCAGCTAAAGCCAAAGCCGGTATAACTTTTACAGGTACATCATTGGCGGTAACAGGTTCGATTTTAACAGCAGGTTTTGCCCTATTCCCATTCCTGATGCCTTCAAGCTTGAACCCAAATGTCAGCTTAACCATGTGGGATGCGGTATCCAGCAAAATGACGCTTAGCGTGATGACCGTTGCGGCGTGTATCTTTGTTCCACTTATTTTGTGCTACACCACTTGGTGCTACTACAAAATGTGGGGCGTCATTACCAACAAACATGTGCAAGACAACTCGCACAGCTTGTATTAATCCAACCGATTCGGAGAATAAAAATGTGGTATTTCGCATGGATCCTGGGTGTTTTGATGGCTTGCTTTGCAGGTGTACTCAGTGCCATTTATTTAGAACAATATCAAGATTTGGATGAGGAATAAGCCATGACAGAAGTTGCAATGACACAAGAAAAGAGTCAGCCAAACCGTTTTGCCATGCTTATTTCTTTCCTCATGGCATTGCCACTTGCAGCGGTTTTGTTGATTCATCCAAGCATGATGCTCGATGCCAATGGAGAGTATAGCCACCGCGCCATGATGTTCATTATGATCGGCATTTCAGGTGGATTTATTCACGGTGTGGGCTTTGTTGCCAAGTTTTGGCTATGGAAATATTTATTTAACCCTTATGTGGCGTGGCCATTAATGATCTTTGGCTATTACACGTGGCTGTTTAAATAGTTGATTTGCATAGGCTCAAACAATCGGCACGATTAAAAAAAGCCCTCAATTGAGGGCTTTTTTTAGCAAGATTGAAGAATAAAGCACAGATTCTTTTTTGGTTTTCAGTTAAATCAACGAATCGTATGAATATAAACAATAAAAATTAAGTCCCGACTTGCTTTTGCATTTG
Source organism: Acinetobacter lanii (assembly GCF_011578285.1). NCBI lineage: Bacteria > Pseudomonadati > Pseudomonadota > Gammaproteobacteria > Moraxellales > Moraxellaceae > Acinetobacter > Acinetobacter lanii. The sequence continues at coordinate 1,893,663 of NZ_CP049916.1, forward strand.
AATCATTTTCAGTTCAACCAGCGGTTCACCGACATCCGCATCCGCTGGATAGTCTTCCACTACACCGGTCACCACATAGCCACGGCGTTCATAATAAGCAATCAACTCTTCACGCACATCCAAAACCCACATGGTGAAAGTTTTCAATTTCGGTTCATGCTTAATCGCATATAATTCTGCTGCTTGTAAGACTTGTTGACCAAACCCTGAGGCTTGCCAAGCCGGCGCAATACAATAAGTGCCAATTTCAGCATCGAATTTCGAGTAGCTCAATGCAATACAGCCCACGATTTCTTCATGTGATTGGGTGTTCAGTTCAGCAATCAACAATTGCGCGTCATGACTAGGGCTATGTTGACGCTGTAACAAGGCCTCAAGTTGCGCTTGATTAATACGATCCCCCGAAATAATACCCGCTTCACTGGTCCAACTTTGATCATGTTGCTGTCGATATGCGGCATTAATCATTTTCAATAAGGGTGCAATGTCCTTGTTTTCAGCCAATCTAAACTTAAGCGTTTGCATACCATCCATCTACATCCATATCATCTTCACTGTTTTAGCACAGATTGATTCAAGTTTTGATGAATATTTTTAGCTATATCAGTCACTCATGATCGCTTAACCAAGATATAAATTTTTGTCGCTCAGGTTTTGACGCCTTTTGCCACAGTTCAATCATTTGCTGATCTTTGGACACTTGCATTTTATTATTGTCAGCGTTGGTTAAAGGCGAGTGAATCACTGATAGATTAGATGCTGTTGGGCTAGGAACTGACTGCTTGGATGTCGATTGATTTACAGTGGCAGGAGCATATACATCTGTTTGAAGCTGACCAAGCAAACCACTCAATAAAGATTTTGAACGTTGCATATTGCGTTGTTGAATTGCAACCTGTTGATGATTTTGGTCATATAAAGCGATGACAGGTTGCTCAACATATTTCTTGGCTGCATCAAAGTCTTCAGGCGCTTGCACTAACCCCAATCGGTAACGCTGTTGATCTTGTAGCTTGGGAATTTGAATCAATATGTCATCGGACTTTAAAATGTCATGTTGCGAATTACCATGATCAAAATACTGTTGATAGCGTACCGTCAATTCAGCAGGGCCTGACTCAATTTGATATTCTTTCGCATTCTTCAAAAAACCACTTTTGACTGCGTGTTGGTTAATCGACAGCACCACAATATTTTCAGGACTGTGCAAAGTACTTGCTGACCATACGCTGGCACTGAATAAACCACTTATACAGATCAATGCTACTTTTAATGCGTGATGACGAAACTGGATATTTTTAGGTTTAAAGTCTGATTTGAAAAAAAATTGCTTGGATTTTAATCCAACAATGGATAGTGGGTTCAACATGCGTCATCGTAATTTTATAAGAATGTTGTAGTGAATATGCCGATCACTTATTGCATTTATATGACAATGCTCAGCGCACATCCCAAATTGACACAAAAAAGGATGCCGAAGCATCCTTTTCACATCAAGACATGGATTGAAACTTAGTTAAAGGTTTTAAAACGAGTCGCATCATCAATAAAGGTTTTATCACCTGCAGGAGCTTCAATTGAACCCAATACCAATTGGGCACGAAGTTTCCAACTTGCAGGAATATCAAACGTTTGTGCCACTTCTTCATCTACAATTGGATTGTAATGTTGTAGTGATGCACCAATATTCTGTTCAGCCAATGCTGTCCATACCGCAAATTGTGCGATTGCAGTCGAATGTTCAGACCATACTGGGAAGTTATCTGCATACAGTGCAAACTGCTCTTGTAATGCTTTGACCACATCTTGATCTTCATAGAACAATACGGTCGCATAGCCTGCTTTAAAACTGTTGATCTTGTCACTTGTCCCTTGGAATGCATCGGCAGGCACAATTTTACGCAAGGTTTCAAGGACAATTGTCCAGAACTGTTCATGCGATTGACCAAACAAAGTCACCACACGTGAAGTTTGTGAGTTAAAAGACGATGGACTGTGCTTTACTGCTTCTTTGATGATGCTTTCAATTTTAACGTTGTCTAAAGTGACATTTTTACCAATGGCATAAATGGTACGACGTTGTTTAATTTGATCTAAAAATGACATGTTTAAATCCTTATTTTGCGATAGAGGTCTTATTAAGATGAATCCATCATATAAACAAATTTTCAATCCGTCAGCCTGATCTATATAACAATGTGTTCTAAATTTGGAACACAAGCTGCTAAGCCAACTACCGCACTACGCATTCATTGCTTAGAAATAATGGATGAAGATAAAAAATCCGAAGATGGCCTTCGGATTTTGTTGATGACTTAAATCTAAGCTTTCAATACCCTGTTAAATATCATGATAAACACGGAACAATGTTTCATCATCTTCAACAAATTTTTCTGCCGCCGACTTTTGAATTGAACCAAACACCAATTGTGCTTTCATATGCCAGCTTGCAGGCAAGTCAAACATCGCTGTCGTTTCAAGGTCAATTGCAGGATTATAATGATGCAAAGCTGCCCCTAAACCTGCACTCGACAATGCAGTCCACACTGCAAATTGTGCCATACCTGAAGTTTGTTCAGACCAAACCGTAAATTCTGCCGCTTGTAGCGGTTTAAGTTTTTGCAGTTGACGCACCACTTCCAAATCTTCAAAAAACAACACCGTGCCATAGGCTTTCATACACTGATCAATTTTCATATGCGCACTTTCAACAATGTGTTCAGGTAAGTTTTTCGCTTGAACACTTTTGACCATGTCCCAAAATTTAAAATGCGCTTTATCGGTCAAAATAATCACCCGCACACTTTGAGAGTTCAGTGCAGATGGACAGCAATGTACCGCTTCTTTGATCAAATCGCTTAAAGAATCTGAACTATACAACACCTTTTTACCCAAGCTTTTGATGGTGCGGCGCTGTTTCATATAGTGCAGTAAATCTTTATCTGCCTCTTCATTACTCCGATTTTTCTGACGTGAATCGCGCGATAAATCGGTTTTTAATACCTGCCCCAAGCGTGACAATAAAGCCATGACATCTTCCCCAAGAAAATCTGCATTATTAAAATTTAATGATTCTATTTTAAAGACTTATGGCATATTTCGCACTTTTCTGGAGCTTAAATTGCACAGTTATAAAGCAGTTGAAGCGCTAAAAGCAGAAAAACCCTACATTAAGTAGGGTTTTTCTAAATTCAAGTTCAATTTTCACATTTAAATATTGAATTTTAAACTGATCAAAAATTATTTATCAGTCTCAAACAGTGCTGCAACAAATGATTTTGCAGAGAATGGACGTAGGTCATCAATTTTCTCGCCGACGCCAATAAATCGAATCGGTACATGAGTACGACTCGCGATATTGAACAATACCCCACCTTTGGCAGTACCATCGAGTTTGGTAATGGTTAAACCGGTTAAACCCACCGCTTCATCAAACATTTCAACCTGATTAATCGCGTTTTGACCGGTACCTGCATCCACCACCAACATCACTTCATGTGGCGCAGTCGCATCAATTTTTTGCATCACACGTTTAACTTTGGTCAGCTCTTGCATCAAGTGACCTTTGTTATGCAAACGACCTGCGGTATCTGCAATCAGGACATCAATGCCTTTGGCACGCGCACTTTCGAAAGCATCAAAAATCACAGAAGCACTGTCAGCCCCATGACCTTGCGCAACCACGGCAATATTATTGCGCTCACCCCAAATTTGCAGTTGTTCAGTCGCTGCGGCACGGAAAGTATCGCCCGCTGCCAACATCACCTTCTTGCCTTCACCTTGCAAGCGTTTTGCCAATTTACCAATCGTGGTGGTTTTACCTACACCATTCACCCCAACCACCAAAATTACATACGGACTTTTAGCCGGGTCAATGTGTAAAGGTTTCACACGCGGTGCAAGCAATGCCACCAATTCTTCCTGAAGCGCTTTATACAGTGAGTGTGAGTAAATCAAATCACCACGCGCCGTACGTTCGGTTAAATTGGTAATAATGGTTTTGGTCGCTTCAACACCAATATCGGCAACCAACAATTGCTCTTCCACTTCTTCAAGCAATTCATCGTCAATCTCCTTGCCACCGATCAAAATATTGACCATACCATCGGCAAAGTTTTTACGAGACTTGCTTAAGCCCTCTTTCATACGGCTAAAGAAACCGCCTTTTTTTGGCTGTTCTTCTTCAGTTTCAGACTCAATACTATTCGCCACAGGCGTTTGCGGTGCGTGTACTGCAGCGCTTACTTTATTATTTTCAATAATAGGCACATCAACCGCGGGCAAACTCGGTAAAGTGACATCGTCATCACCGATATCCGCATCAATCAAGAATTTATTTTGCTGTTCTTGCATGCCGATTCCTTGAAAAGCATAGCGATTAAAAGAAATAAGTTTAGCATAGATTCTTGATATTTCATGTCCTAGCGCGACTTTTAAAGCGCTAAACCAAAATGCAACACGCTGAACTTGCAATCAAATGCATTATTTTGAAAAATAGCATAGATAATAAACACATTCGGATGTCATGTGATTGGTTTCAAATCTTCTATTTGGGCATATAGGTCACATCTATCAGGTTTTAGCTCACGCTTCTGCGCAATCAGTCTGAGCTTAGCGGGTCTCTTTCACTGCACACAAATTCAAGCTGCTGAATCTGTCAATGCTAGTCGTAACACCATTGATACAACCTTGAGCAATGGACTCAAAGTGATTATTCGAGAAGATCATCGCGCGCCGATTGTACTGAGCCAAATTTGGTATGCGGTGGGCAGTAGCGACGAATCTGGTAATCTGCTCGGCATTTCGCATGTACTTGAACACATGATGTTCAAGGGCACCAAAAAAGTTCCTGATGATGAATTTACCCGCTTAAGTCGGATTTATGGCGGCAGTATCAATGCCTTTACTTCGACCAATTACACCAACTATTTTCAACTTTATCCCAAAAAATACTTTCCACTGGCTTTAGAGCTAGAAGCCGATCGTATGCGCAATCTGGTGTTACGCCAGCAAGACTTTGAACCTGAAATTAAGGTAGTAATGGAAGAAAGACGGCAACGGACCGATGACAATCCGCGTAATTTGGCTTTTGAACGTTTTAAATGGATTGCTTACCCCACCAGTCATTATCGCCAACCCACCATCGGTTTAATGAAAAATTTAAATAACATTCAACTCAAAGACTTACAACACTGGTATCAAACCTGGTACACCCCGAATAATGCCACTTTGGTGATTGTTGGCGATGTCAATCCCGAAGCGACCATTCAACTGGTTGAAAAGTACTTTGGTCAAATCCCGAAGCAAAATACGCCTGATCGTAATGATGTTTTAGAATTTGACCGTTTAGGCTTTCGCCAATTGGAGATGAATCTGCCGGTACAAGTGCCCAATCTCTATATGGCATGGAATGTCAAATCCTTAAAAACTGCCAAAAACCCGCAAGACGCCTATGCCCTCACCATTATTCAAACCCTTTTGGACGGCGGAATTTCATCCCGTTTACAAGATCGCTTGGTTCGAGATCGTAAAATTTTAACGTCGATTGATGTCAGCTATGATCCTTATAACCGTGGTGACAGTCTGTTTATTATTTCAGCCCTACCTGCTGATGGAGTCAGCCTCAATCAAGCGCAAACCGCCATTCAAGCTCAAATGGATTTATTTAAAACTGAATTGGTCAACCAAAATGAATTAGACGCAGTCAAAGCCAATTTCGTGTCGCATTTGGTCTATAGCCAAGATGATATTGCTGGACAAGCTCGGATGATTGGACAACTTGAAGTCAATGGATTGGACTATCGTTTTCTCGATCAATTGCCCAAGCATTATGAGACAGTGACTTCAGCAGACATTCAACGGATTGCCAATGTATTTTTTGTCCGAGACAATTTAAGTGTTTTGCATCTTATGCCTGAACAACAACAAAAATAAAGGAACAAAATATTGATGTTGAATTTGAAAAAAATAAATACACAATCGAAAGATTTACAGGCAAACATTCCATCTGCAGAGCCGCAATACCTTCAAAAAAAATCAGCTTGGCGTTTAAGATGTGTTGTTCATCCAGTCTTCAGTTTATGTTTATACCTATTATTTCCATTAAGTAGCTTTGCCGATGTTGAACAATTGATTAATGAAAATGAAGACTCAAGTCTATCCACCCGTGGCTTAAAATCGATTGCTGTGTTGCAAAGCCTAAAGCATCTTGAAAAAAAATCTTTAAATTCCGCACCCTTTGTCCAAGAACTCCCCAATGCACAACAGGTCCGTAGCTTATTTGTAGCGACTCAAGCCTTACCCATTGTCGACATTCAACTGACCTTTCATGCCGGTTCTGCACATGATGAAAGCATTGAAAAAGGCCTATTTGGTGTGGCCAACATGGCAGCAAAACTTATGCCCGAAGGGACCGATCAATACAGCGCTAAACAGCTTGCTCACGCCTTTGATGCTTTAGGCGCACAATTCAATGTCAATGCCTATCGGGACATGTTTATTGTGCGGTTAAGGGTACTGTCGGATCCGAAAAAGTTAGAGTCGGCTTTAGATTTAATGTTGCATTTGATTAATCATGCCAACTTTAATGCTTCAGGGCTGAATTTAGTCTTAAACAACACCAAAATTGGACAAAAACAAGTTCAGGAAAATCCAAGTCGGCTGATGGGAATCAAATTTTATCGGAGCCTATATGGTCAGCATCCTTATGCTGAACCCAGTGTGGGTACGCAAGGCAGTGTCAAAAAAATCACGCCTGAAAGGCTTAAAACCTTTAGAGATCGATTGTTAGTGGCGCAGAATTCTAATATTGCCATTACCGGCGATTTAACCGCACCCCAAGCCACAGCATTGGCCAATAAAATTACACAAAACTTACCGCAAGGCGAGCCAGCAGCCGCCATTCCTGAAGCGATTGAACACCAAGATTTTAATCTTCAATTTATCCCACATCATTCAAGTCAGGCATATATTACTATGGGGCATTTGGGCATACGTCATGCCGATCCTAATCGGGCAGCACTCGAGGTCGCCAATCGAATTTTTGGTGGTGGAAGTTTCAGCTCATTACTCTCGAAAGAACTTCGAATAAAACGCGGCTACACCTACAGCGCATCGAGCAATTTAACCAGTACTGAAGCTCCCGGGGTGTTTTCACTGACCTACTCCACCCAACAAGATCAACTGATGGACAGCATTCAAGTTGCGCATCAAACTCTGATCAATTTTATTCAACAGCCTTTAACCAAAACCCAACTCGAAGAAACCAAAGAAGGTTTGTTACGCGCCTATCCGATGAGTTTTAGCAGCAATGCCAACATTAATGCACAAATTGCTTCAATTGGTTTTTACGGTCTACCCACCGATTATTTGAATCAATACCAAAAGCAAATCAACGCCCTCACTGTGAAAGACGTACAAAAAGCAATACACCAACACTTACATGCAGATAAGTTGACTGTCGTGGTGGTGGCACAATCGCTTGATATGAAAGCCCTTAAGAACAGCTTAAACCGCAATATCGGGATTGAAGTGGAGCAGAATGTTCATTCCACTGATGCCAAGACACCAACTAAAACTACATTAGCAACCCAATAAGGGCATCAGACATAAGGTATTGTGATAGCGTCTAGGTCTAAATAACAGAGCTGATTCTATTCGTCTTCTATCGCCATTGCTGGATATTGATTAATACGCGAAGATTCAAAGTGATGTGCATGCATTAAACGATAAAACTCAAAGTTACTCATTTTTTCTTGAATTAAAAGTTCGCGTGCCATCTCTTGGGTTTCGGCAAAAGACTGCTGTTTGGACAATTGCACCACTTGGTTGAATTGTTCATTATTGACTGGACGGATTAAGGCATAAATTGCAGTCATTAAAATGAACGCAATAATTCCACCTAAAATGGCATTAAAGAGAGACTCGATTTGAAATTGCGATTTAAATTTTAAAAATTGATCTTTGGAAATGAGCATGTACTACCTCTAATTGCAGGTAGTTTAATCGGGCTTGCGTAAAAAATACAGTGTATCGCTCAACAAGGCATTGAAAATACTTTGCTGAGCGCATTTCATCACGTTCTCTATAATTGTCCAAAGCACTCTATTTCGAAAGCTTTCTAAACAAAAATAGATTTGAATAAATGGATTGTATGCTTAGGAAATCATGCCACGAATCACTGTAAAGTACAAAATAAAGGCAATCAGTGCTAAGGCTAAAATAATCACAAAAACGCTAACCCCTGCCTCAGCATGTGGAGGATGCAGATCATCATCATCTGCAATACGGCGTAGCTCGCCATCATAGTAACGATAAAACGCTGCTTTTTGCGCAGGATCTAAAGTGTTGACGAAGTCATAGACGCGTTTGCGCTGTGCCAAGCAATAATCACCGAGCCGAATATCTTGACGAAAAATTGCTTCATCTAGCTGTTTTCTATGAAATTGTGCCAATGCAACCACTTGAGACTCAACTGGAGGAACATCAAAATTAAATCCATCAATTGTATTTGACATCTTCTTCTCCTTTTAAAATTTTATTAGATGACTTAATATACCGCTATTATGCTTAAAGTTTAAACATTTAAGCAATCATAATATGAATAAAACAATTATATTTAGTTGACAAGTTAAATAATTTGTAATATTAGTTTAACAATACGATGTTATCTTGATTTTTGACCTCTTGGGTCATCTTCATCTGTAATTGTTGTACATATCATAATTAGAAAATAAGGAGTTTTATATGATTAATCAAATCTCTCAACAAGAACTCGAGCATTTATACTCGAACGCTGTAAACACCATTCAATTTGAAATGAATTTTTCAGATGCGGTGTCTGAACTTGAACAAGCAGCACGCGCTGGTCATGGTAAAGCAGCAATGTTCTTGGCTGAATTATACCTTCAAGGTTTCCGTGTTGAACGAGACTCGCTCAAGGCGCAGTATTGGCAACAGATGGCCACCATGCAAGCATAAAACGTCACTTCGGTGGCGTTTTTTAAACCCTAAATTTCTTAAACATATTGATAAAAATTCATAAATTCTTACGATTCAGATCAAAGCCGCAACTGAACTTTCACATAATCAATTTATAATAAAAACACTAAATTTTTAGTGATCAATGTTCCATCGTCATGAAAAAATATATTAAGTTGCACCCTTCAGCAAAAGATTCAATGTTAAAAATTTCAATTCTAAAAACCATGATGTATTGCGGGGTACTTTGGGGCCTTTATCATCCTGAACATCAAGGCTGGGCGATTAAAGCCGAAAAAAATGATTATATCTTCCCGTTTTGGCTCAGTTCTTTACAAGCCATTCATTACGCCAAAATCCATTGGCCAAACTATGTGCCAAAAAAAATTACACCCAAAGACTTTGAACAATCACTCATGCCGACATTGACCCGTTTGCATGTTTCACCGACCTTGTTTAACCATAAATCACGCCGTTTCAAACTGTCTACTGCACAGATGCGTTTGTTTTTCTTTAATGATGCTGATTTAAACTTGGCAGTTGCTTAACTGCGTTTAGGGTATGCAGATCGACATTATCACTATAGCGTCATGCATGATCTGTTTGAACTCGAGCGTACTGTGTTGAAACCATGAAAGTCATTGCAATCACAGATAATTTGGTTTATTAAAATAGTTAAATAAATAGAACAATGCCAAGCGAGGTACATACATGACTACCGTTGCACAAGTGCTTCAAAATAAAAACAACGTTGAAACATCAACCATACCTCCAAGCGCAACTGTCCTTGAAGCCATTCGCCTAATGTCCTCTAACAGTATCGGTGCGATTGTGGTGGTTGAGTCAGAAAAAGTCGTCGGCATTCTTTCCGAACGGGATTACACCCGCAAAGTGGCGTTAATGCACCGTAAATCAGATCAAACTTTAGTATCCGACATTATGACTTCCAACGTGATTTCGATCAGTCGTAGCCATAGTGTAGATGACTGTTTAAGCCTGATGACCGAACGCCATATTCGTCATTTGCCTGTCGTTGAAAATGAACAATTGATTGGCATAGTCTCGATTGGAGATTTGGTCAAAGCCACTATGCAAGATCAGAAAGTGCTGATCGAGCAGCTACAACAATATATCTCAAGCTAGTACACCCAGCTTCCATCGAAAAGCATACTCATAACGCATAAAAACCTCTCAATCGAGAGGTTTTTTAGCTGAATCAAACTTTAAAATCAATTCAGTCCGAGTTTTTCAGCCACATAATCTGAGTCTTTATCGCCACGACCGGAAAGATTGACCACAATTTTGGTGTCTTTTGACATTTGTGGCGCTTCACGAATCGCCCATGCCACTGCGTGTGAACTCTCCAATGCCGGCACAATCCCTTCAACGCGTGACAGCGTCATGAAAGCATCTAAACACTCTTGGTCTGTGGCAGTACTGTACTGCACACGGCCTAAATCTTTTAAGAAACTGTGCTGCGGCCCCACGCCTGGATAGTCCAGACCCGATGCAATCGAATGCACCGGTAATGGCTCACCATTCTCATCTTCAAGCACATAGCACGCCATACCATGAATTTGACTTGGTTTGCCCAACGTCAACGTTGCAGAATGTTGTGTGGTGTCTAAACCATGACCTGCAGGCTCTACACCCACTAACTTTACTTCAGGGTCATTTAAAAATGCAGTGAAAGCACCCATTGCGTTTGAACCCCCGCCTACACACGCCACAATATAGTCAGGGTAGGCATTAAAACGGTCTTGGCTTTGTACTTTAATTTCATCACCAATAATGGCTTGGAAGTCACGTACCATTTTTGGAAATGGATGTGGGCCAACCACAGAACCAATCGCATAAATAAAGTTTTTCGGGTCTTTTAAATATTCCTCAAAAGCGCTATCCACCGCATCTTTTAAGGTCGCAGTACCACGCGTCACGGAAATCAGGGTTGCACCCAAAATTTTCATTTTCACGACATTAGGATGTTCTTTTTCAATATCCACTTGTCCCATGTGAATTTCACATGGAATGCCCACCAAAGCACATGCAGTTGCCAAAGCGACTCCGTGCTGACCTGCACCGGTTTCCGCAATGACTTTGGTTTTACCCATATATTTGGCAAGCAATGCTTCACCCAAGCAATGGTTGATTTTGTGTGCACCGGTATGGTTTAAATCTTCACGTTTTAAGTAAATTTGCGCGCCACCCAACTGCTCTGAAAGTCGTTTGGCATGAAATAAAGGACTTGGACGTCCGACATAATGCGCAAAGAGGTCTTTCAGCTCATCCTGAAATTCTTTCGTATGACGAATTTCTTCATACGCAAGATTGATATCATCCATGGCTTGTTTTAAATCAGGTGGAATAAACTGACCACCGTAGACACCAAAGAAACCCGCTTCATTGGGTAATGCAATTCCATTGATTTGATGATCCATATCTTTTCCCCCTCGATTTTATTGAACAATGTTCTTGAGTAATACCAATCCATGAACGTGTTTAACCATCAGCATATTACAAATGATTCATGCTTGAATCGAACATTAAGCCATTTTTAGCGAGATAAATATTTGGTCATCTCTTCAATGCCTTTCAAACTCATTGGGTACATATGATCATCAAAAATTTGTTTGATCAAACCAATGGTTTGGGTGTAATGCCAATAGTTTTCAGTTTCAGGATTGAGCCAAGCGGTTTTTTCATAATGACTGCGTAGACGACGTAACCAGACTTCACCCGCTTCTTCATTCATATACTCAACCGAACCGCCTGCTGAACGAAGCTCATACGGTGCCATACTGGCATCGCCAACCACAATTACACGATAGTCTTTAGCATAGGTATTGAATAAATCTTGCGTATTCATACGGGTTGAATTACGGCGGTAATTGTCTTTCCAAACATAGTCGTAAAGGCAGTTATGAAAATAGAAATATTCAAGGGTTTTAAATTCGGTTTTGGCGGCACTAAACAGTTTTTCACATTGCGCAATATGCGCATCCATTGAGCCACCGACATCAAAGAGCATCAGGACTTTAATGCGGTTACGACGTTCAGGCACCATCTGTACATCTAAAATGCCTTGTTTAGCCGTTTCTCGAATGGTTTGATTGATATCAAGTTCTTCTTCTGCTCCTTGACGTGCAAACTTACGCAAACGACGTAGCGCCATTTGCATTTGGCGTGTCCCTAAAATCTGCTCATCATCCAAATTTTGATATTTGCGTTGTTCCCAAACCTTTACTGCTGATCGTTTACGTCCCGGCCCACCAATCCGCACCCCTTCAGGATGATCACCAAAAGCACCAAAAGGTGAAGTTCCACCGGTACCAATCATACGATTGCCCCCTTGATGCTTTTTATGTTGTTCGCGCAAACGCTCTTCCAACATTTTCATCAATTCTTCAAGCGAACCCGCTTTCTGTAAGGCTTCTCGTTGTTCAGGGGTAAGATGTTTCTCTAAAAGCTCTAGATCAAACCATTCTTTCGGCAGTTGACCTACTTTACTCAACAGATCTTCGACATCAAAGGTATGAATCCCCTCAAAGTAGTCTTTCATAGCACGATCATATTTATCAAAGAAGCGTTCATCTTTGACCATGACCGTTTTTACAAGCTGATAAAAATCATCTTGATCAGCAAAGACTAAACCGGCACTAATGGCTTGATTGAGATCGATGAGTTCACGCGTCGAAACGGGAATCCCGTATTTTCGCAAGGTATAAAATAATCTTACGAACATCAGCATTCACCCCATTAACGACGTGTCATAAACGCGAGACGCTCAAGCAGTTGTACATCTTGTTCGTTTTTAATCAGTGCACCATACAGCGGTGGTATGGCTTTAGAACGATCATGATTGCGTAGCACATCTTCAGGCATATCATCTGCCATGAGTAAGCTTAACCAATCAATCAATTCAGAGGTTGAAGGTGGTTTTTTTAAACCTGGAATTTGGCGAAGTTTAAAAAATACCTGTAGTGCTTCACTGACCAAAGTGCTCGATATACGCGGGAAATGCACCGCAATAATTTCACGCATGGTCGCTTCATCAGGAAATTCAATATAATGAAAGAAGCAGCGACGTAAGAATGCATCTGGCAATTCTTTTTCATTATTTGAGGTGATAATCACGATCGGACGCTGTGTCGCGGTAATGGTTTCCCCTGTTTCATAGACAAAGAACGACATTTTATCGAGTTCATGCAACAAATCATTCGGGAACTCAATGTCTGCTTTATCAATTTCATCAATTAACAGTACACAGCGTTCTTCGCTGGTAAAAGCATCCCACAATTTGCCCGGTTTAATGTAGTTATTGATGTCATAAACCCGTTGATCGCCCAATTGGCTATCCCGTAGACGAGACACCGCATCATATTCGTATAAGCCTTGTTGCGCTTTGGTGGTCGATTTGATGTGCCAAGTAATCAGTTTTAAACCTAAACTTTCAGCCACCTGTTCAGCCAATAAAGTTTTACCTGTACCTGGTTCACCTTTAACCAACAGTGGTTTTTGTAATGCACGCGCTGCTTTCACAGCAAGTTTTAAACTATCCGTAGCGATGTACTGATCAGTACCTGAGAATTGTTGAGCGTCCGCTGTCATGTTTGACCTTATTTTTATTAAATAACAATTAAAGTGGAGAAGAAATTTTTACTGTTTTAGAAGCCTGTGTAGCAGCTTTATTGGCACGATATTTCGACCAAAAATAGCCTGCGATTAATCCCACCGCCATGACAAATGCAATCAGAGAAAGATTAGACCAAATTAAAGGTGAATCCTTGGTCAATACACCAAACAGAAAACCAAAGGCCGCAGGTGCAATCCCTGAATTTGGACCTTCGGAAATGGTCGGTGTGGCTAAAATGGCAAAAATCACCACCCACGTGATGCCACCGAGTGGCGAAGGCATGCGTTTTGCAATCGCATACCAGCACCACAAAATGATCAATGTGCCAAGAACATAAACTGTAATGGCAATACTGTCTTCAGGGATTGAATCGAGTACTGATAAGACGTTGGTCCATATTCCTGATTGATCTTCACGCACCGCGCAATCCTTCTGGTTCTACCGCATTTGGGTTGATTAAGCCTTCTGGTGGCAATTGAATATAATAGCCTTTGGTTTGAATGGAATCCATCACATGTAAGACATTAGCACGGGCTAACTTTTTTTCTGCATGCAATTCAAGTTTCATCACAAACGTAGCACGACCAAATGCTGTTTTCAGCGCATCTGACAACACCGCCAATGGATCAGCTTGCTCTTGCTCATCTGAACCATTTACACTTGCAACGTAAAGATACATTTCATCTTTTTTGCTTGATTTGTAGATTTCACACAACATTTTTATACAACACCCATAAAACACAATGCAAAGCATACAACAAAATAATGTTGGAAACATTAAGCTTTGTTAACGCAGCAGTCGTGAATAGAATCTAAACACCTTAGTTGTTAATTCTTTGATCAATTGATGCTATAAAAGTGCGATTTAAACGCAGGCTCACTAAACAATCCTGACCATTAATCATCCACTTTCATTTGTGCAGTTAAATACGCGGCGTCTTTATTTAACAACTCAATTAAAGGACGGGTGAGCACTTCATAACGCCAGCCCAACAAATAACTCGGTAAATCTTGTTCATCACCATGAAAAACCACATGCTGATACAAAGCACTCAGCCACTTCTTACGCATCAACACTTCTTTAGGTATATCGATTTCAGTGGCTATTTGCGTGATTAAATCATCGACATCTTGGGTGACCCCTTTCGATGAATGACGTATTGGACGCGCAATGCGGAGTGGCCATTCTTCTGCCGGCGGTAACATTTTAATAATGTCTAAAATGGTTTTACCGTGTTCACGGATCACGTTGGGACGGATTTGCTTAATCTGAGCCAATTGGAAGTTATTCTTCGGATTTTGCTCGACCAAATCAATCATGGTGGCATTTTTTAAAATAAAGCTGCGCGGTTGATTCAGCGCTTTGACCATTTCTTCTCGCCATACACTGAGTAATTGCAACTGCATCAACTGACGGCGCGAATGACGATAGTTGCCCACATCGGTGTAGAGCTTTTGTTTGGGCGTTTCGGTGGCAATCTCGAGGGTGAGATTGCGACAATCTTCTAAAACCGCTTCATACATGCCTTTGGTATGCAGTTCACATTTCAGTTTATCTGCCAATTGCATAATGTACAGTACATCATTGGCCGCATAATTTTTCTGTTCAATGCTTAAAGGACGTGCCAACCAATCTGAACGGGTCTGATCTTTATCAATATCAATATTTAAAATATTTTTCAGGGCATTTTGATAACTGACTTGTAAGCCATGTCCTAAGAAAGACAAGGCCACTTGCGTATCAAAGACATTATTCAGCGGTAATTGATCTGCATAATGATAAATGAGATCAATGTCTTCACCACAGGCATGAAATACATTTTGATTGGCATTAAAAATTTTTAGCCAAAATTGAGAAAGATCTAATGTGGTGCCATCGAGCAGAAAAATTTGACCTTTGATATTAATTTGTAAAACGCCTAGCTTCGGCCAAAAAGTATCAACTTTAATAAACTCGGTATCTAAACCATAGATGGTCGTCTGATCCATCAGGTTCAGCACATTCTCAAGTTCGCTTTGTTGACTAATAAATTGGAACATAATATGTATGATTTAAAGTTTTAGATCTTAATAGCTGATAATTCTAACCTAATTATCCATTTTAAATATAATACTTTAAGCCACATCCTCCTCAACTATCTGTTTTTTAACCAGTTCAATTCATATGATCTATAGTTTAAATGAATCAGTTAAAACCACACATTCGAGTGCATTTTTATTCAATAAATCGATTATTGTTGATTTACTCCGATTGAAATAATGTTACATATCTGAAATGCATTACCGTAAAGATTTGTAATTTATAGATAAAAAAATAAGCACATTGAGTGCTTATTTCATTTGCATACGATTATGAAGCGCTTGGCTTAAAGTATGGCTGTCGACATACTCCAATTCGCCCCCTTGTGGAACGCCTTGAGCAATGCGGGTCATCCGAATCGGCAAATGCCGTGTCGCCTCAACCAAGTAGTGTGCAGTCGCTTGACCTTCCACCGTGGCATTGGTGGCCAACACCACTTCCTGCACATGCCCTGCGGACAAGCGTTGAATCAGAAAGGGAATCCCGACTTCTTCAGGACCAATCCCATCGAGGGGTGATAAATGTCCACCCAACACATGATACTTGCCACGGAAACTGCCACTTTGTTCAATTGCCATCACATCTGCAGGTGATTCAACCACACACAATAAACTGTCATCGCGTTCATTGGACAAGCAGATATGACATACTTCATCCTCAGTCAATGAGTGACAGATCGAGCACTCATGAATATATGAGGTTGCTTCATTAAGTGCATGTGCTAAACCTACTGCGCCTTGCTTATTTTTCATAATCAGGTGCAATGCCATACGCTGAGCCGATTTCGGCCCAACGCTAGGTAGGATTCTCAATGCCTGAACCAGCTGATCAAAACGATCGCTAAACATTGATGATCTTCCTTAGAACATACCTGCTAAACCAGGTGGCAAGCCCATGCCTGCATTGGCAGACTTCATTTTTTCTTCAGAGATCACTTCTGCTTGACGTGCTGCATCATTCATTGCAGCAGCGATCAAGTCTTCGATCATGTCTGGATCATCTTGAAGTAGTTCAGGGTTGATTTCGATGCGTTTTACCACATTACGACAGGTCATGGTCACTTTCACCAAACCACCGCCCGCTTCTGCATGAACTTCAGTATTGGCAAGCTCTTCTTTGGCTTTCTTGACATTCACTTCCATGTCTTTTTGCATGCGCTGTGCTTGTTGCATCAACATATTAATGTTCATAAAGATCTCCGAACATAAATTTCAATTTTAAATCAGGGAATAATCGGTTCTAAAACGATCTGTTGTTAAAGCAAATCTAAACCACGTTGAATATCACGAATGATATCATCAATATCTTCTAAACCAACAGAGACACGGATTAAACCTTCACTAATTCCAGCAGCTTGTTTGGCTTCAGCCGACATTCTGCCATGCGATGTGGTCGCTGGATGGGTAATGGTGGATTTTACATCCCCTAAATTACTGGTGATGGACAAGAATTTAGTGTTGTCAATCACCGTCCAAGCGCCTTGACGCTCACCTTTCACCACAAAGGACACCACGCCACCAAAACCGGACTGCTGTTTCTTGGCAAGCGCATGACCTGGGTGCTGTGGTAAACCGGCATAATAGACTTTTTCTACATTCGGATGTGCATCTAACCATTCAGCAAGTTTTTGCGCGCTGGCACAATGTGCCTTCATACGCAAACTTAATGTTTCCAAACCTTTTAAGAAAATCCAGGCATTAAATGGACTGAGTGAATTACCCAGTGTACGAATCACACCGGTAATCTCTTCCATCAGTTTTGCACTACCAACCACAGCACCACCTAAAGCACGGCCTTGACCATCAATGTATTTGGTGGATGAATAAATCACCAGATCCGCACCAAATTTTAACGGGCGCTGCAATATCGGTGTACAGAAAGTATTGTCGACTGCAAACAATGCCCCATGTGCATGGGCAATGTCGGCAATGGCTTGCATGTCACCCACTTGAGCCAATGGGTTGGATGGCGTTTCAATAAACAGTAAGCGTGTGTTTGGACGAATCGCTTGCTTCCAAGCGTCTAAATCGCCCAAATCGACAAAGGTCACCTCTACGCCAAATTTGATCACATATTTTTCAAATAAAGACAGAATCGAACCAAACACTGCGCGCGAGCAAACCACATGATCACCCGACTTTAAATACGCCAAGGTAATCGCATGTACACCGGCCATACCTGAACTGGTTGCAACCGCAGCTTCGGCACCATCTAAAACGGCCAAACGCTTTTCAAAGGCTTGTACCGTTGGATTGGTATAACGTGAATAGGTATTGCCTTCGATTTCACCTGAGAATTTGGCTGCGGCATCTGCTGCATTTTCACATACGAAAGATGAGGTTAAAAAAATCGGTTCGCTGTGTTCGCCTTCGGCTGTGCGATTGTGACCGGTACGGATGGCTAAAGTATCTAAGTGATATTCGATGTCGTCTTGCTGGCTCATTGTCATTACTCAGTCCATCGACTGCCTTTGTGAATAATTGCCAACATTTTGAGCGTTTCAAGCATTTAAGGTCAAGGCAAAATAAGCAATTATCGTATACACTTCGAACAAATCATATGATTCTGAGATATTCACTCCTCATGCAACATTTAAAAAAGCACTTGAAAGATCAACAAACTAAATTTAAAAATTTGGGCAAGCGTGTTTTTTACGGTAAATCACTGGTCTTATCTCAGGCCATGCCCTATGAGGTGATTGGTGAATATAAAAAATCAAAGATTCGTTATTATGCCTCTCCCAATAAAAAATATGCTGAGCCCTTGGTCTTTGTTGCCCCGTTGGCGATCAAAATGGATATTTATGACCTCTATCCATATCGATCTTTAATTAAATATTTTGTTGAACAAGGCTTTGATGTGTATTTGTTGGATTGGGGTCGTTTTAGTTATCAAGACCGTGATCTTAATTTTTTAAGTTTTATTGATGATGCGATCCCTGAGTGTATTGCTCAAATTCGTGCACATTCAAAATCAGATCAAATTTCATTGCATGGTTGGAGTATGGCCGGGGTTTTTGTGACCTTATATACCGCACTTCAGCAACCGAATTATGTAAAAAACTTGATCGTGTTAGGTACGCCAATTGACAGTTTTGCATCCGGTGCAATTGGTAAACTTTACCAAAAAATTAACCAATTTTTAGATGGCAAATATGCCCTGCAACATCGCCTGTATCACGGCGGTATTCCAAAACGTCTCCTGCATACGCCGGGAGTGCTCAATGCGATTGGCTTTAAAATTTTAGACCCGAAAGGTTGGTACGAGGGTCAAAAGCAATTGCTCTCCAATTTAGATGACACTAAATTATTGCATGAACATGCCACCTTAGGTCATTTCCTCAATCACATGATTGACTACCCAGCAGGCATCAATCAGGACATGCTGTTCAATGTTTGGCTCAGAAATCCACTCAATCAAGGCTATATACAATTAGGCGATAAGAAAATCGAATTAAAACATATAGATTGCTCGCTCTTTGTTGGCGCGGGTCGCAGCGATCAAATGGTCACAGCGGATGCTGTACGACCATTGACTGGATTGACAAATAGTGGAGATGTCACGTTTACTCTGATTCCCGGAGGACACTTGGGACTGATGTCGAGCCAAAGAAGTGCCGATGAATTTTGGCCTCAATTGTCCACATGGTTGGCGGACAGATCGACCTCTATTTCAGCAAGCAAAACGCAAAAAAATGCTTAACAGATGAGGTCGAGGTTCAATCTATTCAACATCGCTTCACATTAAACATGACATAAAAGAGACAGACATGACGACAGTTGCATTCATTGGATTAGGCGCAATGGGTTACCGCATGGCAGCGCATTTACCCAAACATTTTGAGACCGTTTGGGTATGGAATCGAAATTTTGAAAAAGCCAAACAACATGCAACTGAGTATGGCACCCAAGCGGTTGAATTGAGCCAAGCCGTACAAGCCGATCTGATTTTTTCATGCTTACCCACCAGTCAAGACGTTGATGCATTAATCGATCAAGTGCAGATTAAATCCGGCGCGATTTGGATCGACTGTACCAGTGGTGTGCCTGAAGCAGCTCGCGCTTTATCGAGCAAGCTTCAACAGCACAATGTGCAATTTTTAGATGCGCCTGTCAGTGGTCAAACCATTGGTGCTGAAAATGCCACACTGACCTTTATGGTCGGTGGTGATGCAGATGTATTTGCACAAGCGCTGCCTGCGATGCAAGCCATGGGTAAACTGATCAAGCATGTCGGTGAATCAGGTGCAGGTTTTGCGGTAAAAGCGGTGAATAATATGCTAATGGCGGTACATTTGTGTGCTGCGGCAGAAGGATTTACCACTTTAAAAGCGCATGGTGTGAATTTGCATGAAGCACTAGATTGTATCAATGAATCGAGTGGTAAAAGTGGCGTGACTGAAAATGTATTACCACAACGTGTACTGAATCGTGCTTTCCCTTTGACCTTTGCATTGCCTTTACTCGCTAAAGACACTGGTATTGCGGTAGATCTGGTGCGTGAAGCAAAACTTTCAGCCCCGATTATTGGCTTAACCCAAAGCTTAATTCAAGCCGCGAATGACACTGCTGCGCCTGATAGTGACTTTTCTGCTGCAGTAAAAATGTACGAATCATGGAGTAAAATTACCTTAGAATAATTTTTAAGCATTGAAATCCCTCAATCTGACCCTATAATAAAAAGTAAGACAAAATATTACATGTCTCATTGAGGGCTCTCATGAAAAAATTATTTCTAGGTACCATGTCTGCGATTTTAATGACATTTGGGGCAAGCGCATTTGCTGACAATGCGAAAGAATGCGAAAAACTGCAGGATGATTACAATGTGATTTATGCAGCCAAAGGCTTCTGCTTTAAAGACCCTGAAACCAAAGCCAAGTTTGGCAATGACAATTGCAATACCACCAAGCCAAAATTCTCAGAAAGAGAACAACAAAAGCTTGACGCCATCAAGGATCGTCAGAAAGAATTGAATTGTAAATAATTCAATTTTCAACTGAATCAAGGAATACACAATGACTTACGATGATCAAAACATTTTTGCACGAATTTTACGTGGTGAACTTCCTGCAATTAAAGTCTATGAAGATGATCAAGTCTTGGCTTTTATGGACATCATGCCTCAAGCTGATGGCCATACCCTTGTGATTCCGAAATCACCTGCGGTGACCTTGTTAGATTTGGCGCCTGACGCTGCAGCCTATACCATTCAAATTGTACAAAAAGTGGCAAAAGCCATTGAAAAATCCTTGGATGCCAAAGGCATTGTGTTGATGCAATTGTCGGGTGCTTCAGCGGGTCAAACGGTACCGCATGTTCACTTTCATTTAATTCCAAGCTCTGTACATGAGTTAGGCAAACACGCCTTAACCATGGGTGATCAAGAAAAAATTAAAGCACTTGCGGAAAAAATTAAAGCGGCGCTTTAAATCATAGTCATTCATTTATTGTCATTTCAAGCATATAAAATAAGTAAAGAAATGAGGCCCAGTGCCTCATTTTTTATGCCCTATTTTTAATGAACCCATTGATATTTTAGTGCTTGAATGAGCCTAAATACGCTGCAACTTTTCATCAGCATTATTGACAGTGGTTCTTTAAACCCATTCAGTCATTGCACTCTTTTGTGATTCTAATAAAGTCCATTTCTACATCCAGACCTAGACCTTGTCATATTTCTTCAATCAAATCTTCATCATTTTGCAAGATAAGCTTCATTAAACTGACTTATCTATATCCAATACTGAGTCCAACCAATATATCTTCACAATCTGTGTAAGGTATTGAGTCAAAACCAAATATAAGGCGTTGTTGGAGCAAAAATGAATAAAACAGTCTGTGTATTTACCATTGGGGCAATTTGCATGACATCGGTCTTAAGCCATGCTGCAGACGTTAAAATTTACGGTCGCGCAAATATTTCGCTCGACTATTTAGATGATGGCAAAGACTATAACGTGTTCACAGTCACCTCAGATGCGTCACGCATTGGTTTCAAAGTCGACCACAAACTTGAAAATGGCATGACGGCTTTTGCACAAATCGAACAAGAAATTAATTTTGCCACAGGCACCAATGATGCCAAAGCCAATACTTTTGCGACACGTGATACTTTTGCCGGGATCAGCAGTGAGCAATATGGTCAACTGCGTGTCGGACGTTTTGATGGCCCCTTTAAAATTGCACGTAGTCCGGTCAATTTCTTTGGCGATATGGTCGGTGACATGCGTAACTTGACCCGTGCAGGCAGTTTAAGATTTGATGAACGTAACGACAATACGGTGGAATATAAATCACCAAAATTTGGCGGTGGCTTTAATGTTTTAGCCGGCATCTCAATGCAAAATGGCGTGCAAGTGGCTCAACAACCCAATGGTGATGAAGTCAGTGACACCAAAGCCTATGATGCAGCCATTACCTATAAAAAAGACCGTTATGATTTGGCAGCGGCCTATCAAAAATTTGAAGAAAATGCATCAAATTCTTCACCGACCACCGCCCGTGATTCTTACCGTGTGGCAGGCGCTTATAAAATCACTGATGCACTAAATCTTGGTGCTTTATACCAGTATTCTCAATATGATGAAAACACCGCAAGCAATGCTGATGCTCAGATTTTTGGTTTAGCCGGTGAATATAAATTCACCCCAAAAACCTTGCTACGTGGTGAATACTTTTACCGAGATGTCGATGCCGAGGACAGCAACTCAAGCATGATTGCTTTGGGCTTGGAACATAAACTTGACCCACAATTTCGGGTATATGGTAATGTCGCAACCGTCTTGAATGACGAAAATGCCAACCTTGCACCTTGGCGAGAGGGTCGCGCCAACGCCAATGCAGCCTCTCCTGTGCTAGCAGCGATGGGTGAAAATGCCACAGCGCTTTCACTGGGTTTCCGATACGACTTCTAAAGAACTGATTCAGCGTTTCGTGATTAAATTTTTATTTAAACCCTATAAAAAAAACACGCTACGGCGTGTTTTATATTTTTATACGGACAAAACTGGAATTAACTTAATAAAACAATACACAGGCAAATGAAAAAATCGATACCGCTTCTATGATCTCGATACTGGCGCCTACCGTATCCCCTGTAATCCCACCAATACGCTGAATAAATTTATGCCTTAAATAGACTAAGCTGAACATAGCGATCATCGCCGTGAATATACCAACCCAAGAAAAGATCAGACACATCAGCAAGCCGGCAATGATCATGATACTGGCCCACATTTTAGGGAGATGTTCCCCCATCGCTGTACCCAAACCTTTTTGACGCACATAATTTGTGCTTAGAAATAGGAACAAAGGACACAGTCGGCCTAAGATGGGAAATAAAATCAAGGCCAAACTTTGCTGTTGTTGCAAGATGATATAAACACTTACAAACTTGATCATACATACCATGATCAAACTCAACACCCCAATTGGACCACAGCTCGGATCTTTCATAATGTTTAAGGTGCGTTCAGCATCGCCAAAACCGCCTACCCAAGCATCTGCAGTATCCGCCAGTCCATCGAGATGTAAGCCTCCGCTCATCCAAATCCATAGCACACTCACCATGACCGTCAGCAGAATCATCGGCAGTGCATGTAAAAGCGTCACGATTCCAAATAAAACCAAGCCCATCAATAGACCGATGATCGGATAAAACAACAAGGATTGCGCATTTTCTTTGGGGGTCGGCATACGTTTAAGCTGTACAGGCAAGGTGCTTAAAAACTGCAATGCAATCCAAAATGGCATCATGGTTGTTGCTCCAACAGGCGAATCCCTCGTTCATCACTCAATAGGAATCGATTCAATTGTCCCAACTCGGCTGACATACTGAGGATCTTATCTAAAGGTTGGTTTTCAGCTAAACATTTGAGTAATTTAATCACCCCACCATGCGTGACCACCAAAGCCGATTTGAATTGATGTTGATGCATCGTCTGTTGCATGTGCGCTAAGGCTGTGCCAACACGATGTTTAAAATGAGCTAAGCTTTCCGCATTTGGGGGTGTATAGAAGGTGGGCTGCTCCCAAAACTGCGCCAATAAATCAGGCGATTTTGCATAAATCTCAGCGGTGGAAATCCCCTCCCAGTCACCAAAATGCATTTCTTGAAGCGACGCATCCAAAAACAGAGGAAGTTGTCGTTGTGCTGCCATAGATTCAGCAAATAGTCGACAACGCTGTAAGGGTGAGCTAAAAATCACATCCCACGAAATATGATGCTGTTGTATCGACTGATCTACCGTAACATGCATTTGTTGCCAACCGAGTTCCGTCAAAGCATCATCGGTAGAGCCTCGCAAGGTATGACTCAGCGTGGTTTCTCCATGGCGAAGTAGATCAATCTGATACATCTTTATTATCCCTTTGCCATTCAGACTTTATCACCAATCACAGCCGCTTCGGCAAAGGTCGCCATGTGATTGTGTAGACTGCATGCCAGTTTAATCACCCCCAATGCTGCCCCTGCACCACTGCCTTCACCGAGCCTTAAATTGAGTTTCAACAAAGGTTCAGCTTTAAGTTCAGCCAGTAAGCGGCGATGACCATATTCTGCTGACTGATGACCAAATAGCATCCATTCACGTACCGCAGGATTTAAGCGCACAGCGACTAAGGCAGAAACCGTACTGATAAAGCCGTCCACCACCATCGCTAAACCGAGTTGCGCACAACGAATATAAGCACCGGTCATGGCCGCAATTTCTAAGCCACCTACTGCACATAAAGCTTTAAATGGATCTTGAGCCACATAGTCTTGATGCAATGCAATTGCTTGATCAATCACCTGTTTTTTATGACTCAGTTGTTCTTGACGAATACCTGTGCCCACACCGGTGAGTTGTTCCGCTGGTTCATTTAATAAAAAACACGCCACAGCAGAAGCTGAACAGGTATTACCAATGCCCATTTCTCCTGCCACATAGATCGAAGCACCTTTTGCCACCGCATCTTCTACACTTTTAGCACCCAGTGACATAGCTGCTGCACATTGAGCTTCAGTCATGGCTACGGTTTTAGCAAAATTCGCTGTTCCTGGGGCAATACAATGACGCTCAACCCCAGCATATTCATAAGTATCGCCGACTGAACCACAATCAATCACCTGTAAGTGCGCATTATATTCTTTGGCAATCACACTGATACAGGCACCGCCAGTGGTGAAATTTTGCAACATTTGGCGGGTGACCGCTTGCGGGTAAGCCGAGATATTCTCTTCCATGACCCCATGATCACCGGCAAAAATGCTAATCCAAGGTGCATCAACATTGGGCCGTGGCGTGTTTTGCAAACTTGCCAAGGTGATTGCTGTATTTTCAAGTTCAGACAATGAACCGGTCGGCTTAGTCAATTGTAGTTGGCGTTCAGTCGCCGCTTGTTTTGCCTCGATACTCGGGACTTTGCATGACGCTAACCACCAATTCATTGTTTCTCTCCTTTTAAGGTCATGGGAAATCCCGCAACACAAAATATAACGCTATCGGCAATTTGTCCCAATTGCTGATGAAGTCTTCCCGATTCATCGACAAATTTTCGACTCAACTGCCCCATTGGCACTACACCTAAGCCGGTTTCATTGCTGACTAAAATGACATCGGACTTTAATTTTTTTAATACCTCTAGTAGCTTTTGACATTCAGTCGCTTGCAGGGCTGACTCATCATGGATAAGTAAATTACTCATCCACAAAGTCAAACAATCCACCAAGAT
The DNA here is from genome assembly GCF_011578285.1 of Acinetobacter lanii. Lineage (NCBI taxonomy): Bacteria > Pseudomonadati > Pseudomonadota > Gammaproteobacteria > Moraxellales > Moraxellaceae > Acinetobacter > Acinetobacter lanii. The sequence goes on from NZ_CP049916.1 coordinate 1,919,071, forward strand.
CAAATGCTGTTCTTGATCTAACTGTTCTAAGCATTCAGCCAAATACAGCGGTTCTTCCACCAAAGTCCAGTCAATCGGTCGTTGCTGTTGATGATGCCCAATACGTGCACGCATTTCATCATCATGCGCTTGCGCCGTGGCAACGTAGCTGACCAATCGACCCGATTGAATCGCATGTTGTTCTGCCAAGCGACTTTTGCCGGAGCGTGCACCGCCCAAAATCAGTTCAATCATAATGACCTCAATGGATAGTGATAAAGTTCAGTCAAAGGACCTTGTAACTGTTGCGCTTGATAAATGCCAAAGGTGAGCTGGTGTACCTCAAATTCAAACTGTTGTTGTGGCATCGCCTCAATTCGCTCAAAAATACGCTGACTCAGCATCTCATGCTGATACAAACCGAGCGTAATATGCGGACAATAACTCAGCGGTGCGATTTCTTGCGTATCCGCTGAGAAAATCGATCGAATCTGACTGAGCATCTGTTCTGAATCTTCTACTTCTACAAATAGCGCACTGTCAAAACTGTTAATTCGACCGGTTTTTAGCTTAAATTGAGTCAGTTTATGCGTGTCTAGGTGTTGAATCTGGTTCTTGAACTGACGCTGAGAGAAATCATCATCAAAGATTGGGGTTTGTTCTGTATAAAATCCGCAAATGAACAGCGTAATATGAAACTGACGTGTGTTGGGCTGAAACAAAAGGTCTGAACACTGGTGGCGCAAATCATTCAAATAGCTGAACAGCGCTGGATCATGCAGCTCTAAATACCACAGTGCATAGTGCTGACGACCACGATGCCACTCCGGATAATCATGCGCTTGCGTGGGAATCACCAAGGTGTCAGGTTTTAAAAACACATTCTATTCACGAGCGAAAATGGAGTGCTATTAAAACATGAAATATCCTACGCTTTGCATAGGAGCAAAGTCTAAAACGCTCATTTTTCTTCAATTTATGTCATTACTAGGGTCGAGTTGAGTCAATCTGATACACATTTCTCCTCGTTTGATCTCGCTTTTCATCTTGGGCTGATGCATCAGCGTGAGTTTTCGTGTACAGCATGATGATCAACTGAGGTTTCATTCAAACTGTGTGGGTGGATATTGCGCTGAGTAGCTAGATATTTTTCACGCCAGGCATACGCTGTTAATGCGATTAAGCCGATGATGAGTAAGCCATAAGGTAATGTGCTATGCCATTGGTACAACCCTGTACTGATCAGTGGACCGATGACGAAACTCAAGGCTTGGGTGGCGGTACACCAACTGGCGACTTGAGTTTGCATATGTTGTGGGGCTTGCGCTGCTGCCCCTGTGCTAAAGGCCGGCATCAAACACGCCACGGCGATGCCATAGAACAGATAACAGGATTGGAAAATCCGCAACTGATCCGTGCTGATACTAATGATCAGCCCCATTGCCATCGCTAAAATTCCGACACCCAATAATCGATACAGCGACCATGTTAAATAACGCGCAATCAACACTTGCATACACACCATACTGATTCCGACGATCAGTGAACATTGTGAAAAATACATTGCACTGTCTTGGATGCTTATTTGAAAATGATCTTGCAGATAAAAGCCTGCGGTTAAATTTAAGGTGACAATAGCCACATACAGATAAAAGCCAAGACTCAACCAAAACAGCATCTTTCGGATTGAAGCTTTAGCATTTGCTATATTTGGATGATCGGTTTGTGGTACAGCATCTTTTATCGGGCTTAACTGATCCTGTGGTATCACACCTGTTGAGGGCTCGCTTGAAACAAGGGTTAGGTCTTGCGTTTGATCCTGATGTTCATAGCAGAACACAATCAAAATCGTCACTACAGCCAGCAGTGAAACCGCAATCCAGAGTGGGGTTTGCAAACCTCCAATCAAAAAAACTGTGGTCAGAAAAGGCCCTATAACGATGCCTAGACTATTTAGAGCACCGAATTTTGCCATGGCTTGGCTTCGGGTGTGCTCTGCATTGAAAGCAGTCATCACATAGCTTTGTAAGGCGATTTGTGGCATGGCCATAAAAACGCCAGTACTGGCGCGCGCCACGAGCAACCCTAGGAAAACACTCATGATGCCAAGTGTGCTATTGAGGCTATATAGTAGTACCCCTGAAAACAGTGTCCAAGTCAGTGTCATTCCCACAAAGCCAAGCATAAGCAGTTGATAAACACTGTATTTGGCAGGATGTTTTGAAATATATAGCGCTGCAATCGCCATCCATAGTGCACCTGCTGAGACCATTGCCCCACCTTGTAATTCAGACAACTTTAACTGCCGAATAATCGGTGCCAGTAAAGGTAAAATCATGGAAAAGCTGATGCCATTGACCAAACTGGCGAGGCTAAAAATATGTTGATTGCGCGTCATACAGCAGTTTCACTCTGTCCATTTTTAAGAAACATCAATAAAAAGATGCAACTTAAAAAAGGGAGCAATGCTCCCCTTAAAATTGTGTTTAGTATTTGAAGCTATAGCTCAAACCATAGGTTCGACCTTGCGCAGATAGACTGGAAATCGGGCCATAGACCGTTTCAACCGACTGACTATAGACGGACTTATAATCGGTATTCCATGCATTATAAATCCCTAGCCCCAGCGTTCCCGGTCCGACTTTGGCATTGGCAATTACATCCATGGTCACAAAACCTTTAATTTCAGCAGGCACGACCTGTCTTTGTGCAGCGACAACGCTACTGTTAAACGCTTGTGCATCTTTGGCGGCTTTGTCCGTCCCTGCAATCGCTAAGGCTTGGACTCTTAGGCTTTTATTGTCATCAAATTGCCACTCTGAATAGGCCGTCCCTTTTAAAGGCGCGACCCGAATCGCATCCAATTCTTGCCATTTATTTAAGCTATTTTTAAATTGTCCTCGGGTATAGGCCAGCGTTCCCCCGACCGTCCAATCTTTACTGAGTTGATAGGATGCATTGCCCTCGACCCCATAAACCCGTTCATCGGTGTCGACCACATCAATGGTGAAATTAGGACGACCAAATTTCAGGCTTTTATCTGAGTCATTGTAGAAAGCCGTTAATCCTGCATTCAGACCACGATCGGACTGGGTACGCCAACCCAATTCATAACTGTTGACTTTAATCGGATCAATCGACTGACTGTTCACCGCAAAACCTGCAGGCACATCACGTAACATGCGCTGTACATCCGGCAAGTTAGAGCCTTGTGAAAAATTGGCGAACAGCTGTTGCGCATCGCTTAGGTGATAGACCCCACCGATATTAAATAATGTCGCATCATGTTTGATTTTACCGCCATTTAATGGTTTTGGATCATAGCCAGCAACGCCATCTGCGACAATTTGCTCAGAGTATGGGGTCGACTGACTGACCTCACTTTGCACACGTTCATGGCGAATCCCGGCTTGTAGCCCAATACGATCACTCAAATCGAATTGACTCTGTACAAAGAAACCCAATTTGTCGGTTTCTACATCCGGTCCAAATGAATAACGTTTTTGTGGACTGTAATTTAAGCCATTACTTTGCATAAAGGTGTTTAAATCGTATTGACGAATGCTGGCTTGATCGGTTTCATTTTCATAATCCACCCCATAAGTCAGACCGAGTTTTCGACCATTTAAATCAACGTCTTTTTGCAAAGCCAGTCGTGCACCCCATACATCAATATCGGTTTCGGATTGATAGACCAAATAGGTTGATTGTGGCAATGCACTATGCGCTAAACCGCTGACTGAGGGATAATAACGTGCCAACTCATTACGATAATAAGCCTCAGCATTTAAGCTGTGTCCCAAGAGGTCACTATTTTCATATTGGGTGTTCACGCTATAGCGTTCAGTTTTCGGTTGATCCTTCAGCTGTAAGCCTAGAATGGCGTTTTGCGAAGGTTTGGCACCGAACAAAACCGCCAAATTGCTTCCATAATCTGGCCCATAATCACTGTCTTGTTCATCATTAAAATACTGTGTGCCCACACTTAGACTTTGAGTATCACTGATTGACCATTTGACACGACCATTGACATCCAATGTATCAGTGTCTTGACGATCAGTTTGTGCGACTTCAGGACCGACTCGATCACCATGACTGTCTTGAAATTCCCCGCGTTTGGCATAACTTGCACCTAAACTGCCTTTCAGCGCACCTTGATTAAAGGATAGGGTTTGCGAGGCTTCATAGGCCATTGCATCAGATTTGACGTTGCTGCCTGAGGTAATACCGAGCTTGGTTTCAAAATTCAGCGGGTCTTCACCGCCTTGTTTGGTGATGATATTGATAATCCCGCCGGTTGCGCCTGAACCGTAGATACTGCTTGCACCGGATACCACCTCAATCCGCTCGATCATGGCAGGACTGATACTGTTCAACTGACGTGAACCATCGCGATAACCGGTTTGCGGTACGCCATCAATCATGTATTGCACCACCCGCCCACGCATGGTCATGCCATAATTGGAGGTTGTACCACTGCCTGCGGTTAAAGATGGCACAAGTAAACCTAAAATATCTGAGGTGCTTTTTCCAGCATTGGCTTGCTTTTCAATCTCTTCACGATCAATGCGATACACCGTCCCTGCAATATCAGCAATGCTTTTGGCAGAACGGGTGGCTGTGGTCACAATCGCAGATAACTGAGTGGCCTTATTATTTGAGGCTGTCGCAGTAGAAGTTGATGATATGTCATTTTCAGGCTGTGGCTCTCGTGCATACAGTTGCGTTGAAATGGCCAAACTCAATAGACTGAGTTGCATCGGCTTTTTCAAATGGGTAAATGAACGATGTACTTTGAAAGTTTTTTTGAGCTGTTGTATGGCTTTTTTTTGATTTGATCTTGTCATTTTTTAACTACTCATTTTGATCGATGTTGTATTGAGACATTAGGGATTGAGGGATGGATGCTGCACTGAGACATTTTTTTGGATTTGGGAGATAATCAGTTGACTCAAAATCACACTGAGTAGGGATGCAATGGTGAGCACCACATAAAAGTTGCCATAACCGAGTGACTTGGCGAGAAAGCCTGAACTGGCACCGCCAATGAAATACACCAACAGCTCAAAACACACCAAAATGGTGAAATCTGTTCCCGCCTGTTTTTTGGAACTGGTCTGCATGAAGTAAGCATAAAGGGAGGTCATGGCGATATAGCGAATCGCCAATAAAGCCACCACAAACAGCCCTAACAGCAAATGCCATTGCGTAAGCCAACCCAATAAAATCGCAGCGCCTAATAATGCATACAAGGCTGTTCGACACCAACCTGCCCATAACAGCAATCGCGTGGCTTGGACTTTTTTGAGTAAATATGCAGCGCTGACCGCTGCCACCAAGCCCACTCCTGCCCCGACCACTGACATTAAGATGCCGATTTGTGATAAGGACCATTTTAGATCGATGAGCATGGGATTAAGCATCGCCATAGCCGGTGCTTCAACCACACGATAGACCACGATCAACAATAATGCCCACAGCATGTCTTTACGTTTAAAGGCACGAATTAAGCTCGGACGTTCATGTGTGGTTTGATCTGATATCGGCTTTTCTTGAATTTTAAAAACCGCGAGCATGGTTAAAGCAGTCATCACTGCCAAACTGGTCAGTGCCACTTTCCAACCATAATATTGGTACAGCCATAGCGTGACCGCGCCCCCGATCATACTACCGAGTGCCACGCCCATACTTTGTGCCATACTGCCGAGTCGATATTCAGATTCATTGAATGCCTCAACCGTATAGCCATCGATGGCAATGTCTTGGGTTGCTGCAAAACTGGAAATCCATAACCCTACGACGACAAATTCGGTCAAGCCATAATCAAACTGCGTCCACGCTAAAACCAAAACACCGAAGACCAAAGCCATTTGTGTCAGCAATAACCAAGTTTTGCGTTTACCGAGGGCTTTGATATAAAAACGATCAATCAACGGCGCCCAAAAGAACTTAAATGCCCACGGGATATACAACAAAGACAACATGCCAATCCAACGCAAATCGACCCCTTGAGAGCGGAGAATGGCAGGTAAAGCCACATTATAAAAATACAGCGGTAGAGCATGTGCCAAGTACAGCACCACCACCACGCTGAGACCTAATGTGGTGACGGTTTTGAGCGGCGCCGTTGACGATGTCACGGATGAAGGATTTAAGTTGGACATAGCCACCTCTGTACGGCCCATTGCAACGCATCAGCATTGTTGAGGGTCACGTAATACGGTACCCGCCATGCAGCATGCAGAGCTGGTGAATTGAGACGTTGTTGATCGTGTCGATCCTGTGCAATGCGCACCAGACCTAGACAATATTGAAAGAAAAGTTGCTTATATGTTTTATACCAAACCGCTTGTAGCTGGCGGTATTCTTCAGGGAATGTGGTGCCCACAGCGCTGTGCATGACCAAAACAAAGTGCTGTTTTTTTAGTAACAGTCTTTCAACTTGCGTCAGCCACAGTTCAAACTCGGCGATACTGACCTGCCCAGAAAAGCGCATGTCCATAATTTGCATATGCGTGGCAACGTAGCTCATGCTAGCGCCTCAATAGTTGCTCCTTTTATGCCTTGCTGTGATGCTAATGTTTGGGCATAGGCATTGGATTGAGCGAGGTAGTCAGCAAATTTTTGGTAAAAAGCTTCACGGTAGCAGTAATACAACATGGCAGTTTTTTCCGGCATCGGAATCAGCCCTTGTGGCTCATAACACAGCTCCTCAACCACTTTGGCATAGGGCTTAACGGTATGATCAGGCTCGCCCACGATTTTTGCTGAAGCGGCATGTTCAAAAATGTAAAAACTCAATAGACGCATCACAGGTCTTAAATAACCTTTGCCAAATACTGATTTTTCACCGAACAATAAATGCCAACCGAGATCTAAATCATCGCCTTTGTAATAACGCCCAATTCGATCACGCTTGCCTTCATAAATTTCGGTATAACCTACATCTTGACCATTTACACCCACAATCAATAAGCGTTGATGATCATCCGCCAACATCTTGTCGTAATAGACCGTTAGTTCCAGTTCAGATTTATTCAATTGCCACTGCTTTATCACGTGCGGTTCATTCATCCACTGGTGTAAAAGTGGAATATCTTGCGGATATTGCACCTGACGTAAATAATATTGCGTCTCATTCTCATGGTATGGATAAAAATCAGGGAGTTGCTGAGATAAAGTCGTCATATGTTTTGCTCTTCATTCGGGTTTAAATAAGGATTAATTCGCTGTCTTAAGCACTTAAAGTGCCTTGAAAATCAGGTGAAGATTCATCTTTGTGAATTTGATCGGTATCTGCCGCATGCGCACTGTTTTGAATGTGATATTGATCTGCGTATTGGGTTCTATTACGCCAAATTTTTAAAGTATCGGGGCTGACAGGATTAAATATAGGATCTAAGAACACTGGCACTGGGCGTTCAGCTTCATCGTTATAACTGGTGGTAAATAGACGGACCCGATTCAGACAAATTTTGTCAAATTTTGCTCTAAAAATGTCAAATTTAGCGATGCGCTGTGACAGTTCAGGATGTGCTTGATGTAAAGCTTCAATACTCTCTGAAATGGTCTGCCAAAACTCAATTTCACGATGCTGCGAATATTCTTTAAGAAATACATTACAGATATAACGGTAATGCACCATAAATAATCCTGTGAAAATAAAATGACTCAGTTCTTGGGCTGGGTGTCGAAGCAAAAGATCAGCTTCCGCTGGTAAATTTTTTAACTCAGGGAAATCTTCATCGACCAAATTGATATCATCGACAAAGTCTTTGAGCACCATGGCTTTAGGCAGACCCTGTTCATGCACCAGCATGCTGTTTTCACCATGTGGAGAAAAAGCCAAACCGTATTTGTATAAGCAAATCAATAAGGGATGAATACAAACATCGGCAAAACAGCGTAACCAAGCCAATGGATCCAAACCTGATGCCTCAATCAGAGTTTTAAGGACTGAGTTTCCGTCGAGATCGACATGCAGTAATGCGGCTTGCGACAACACCTGTTGATGTGGCTTTACATAAGCATCGACACTTTCACGCCATAAACAACCAAACAACTCTTTAAATTGATACGGCGCACTCTCAATCTGATCAAAACAGGGTTGCTGAATGGTAAGGCTTGCCACTTCACCCAAGAAAATCACCCCTGACTTTTGCAGGTCATGATCTTGCACATGTATCTGTTTTAACCATTGGGTCACTACAGGTGCAGCTAAATTACGTTTAGAGGGCAATCCACGATAAACGGCTGTATTAAAAATACTCACCGGTAACTTAATATAATGACGTTGTGCTTGTGTTGTATTACACAAGGTACGAATCGATTGCATCGGGATATAAGCGTCATGACTCATGCCGAGTTCAATGATGCGCTGATCGACTATTTCATTGGCATAGGTCGCCACCAACCATTGATTCCATTGCCAATCATGTACAGGAATCAAAAAATAATCATGGGTATTAACCTGTTTGTCTTGTAACACTTGCTCAAACTGCTGTAATTCGGATGGGTCAAATTCATGCTGATATAAGGCTTGTGCATGCCACTCATTTGTAGACCGGTACTGCGCTAAATCACGATGTACCGCCAGCCAAAGTACTTTGACTTCAGGTGAAAGCTCAGGTGCGGCATTTAAATAATCATCATAGCCAAATCCCATCCGACCTTTACTCATGATTAACCAAGGGTGACCTCGGAGCATGCCTTCAATTTGATGGTGCGGTGCAGTCAACACGGCTTGGCTAGGCAAACGTTTTGGATCAAATAAATGCGCTTCAGCCAACCATGTATTGTTCATCTCCTTGATTAAGTAGGCACGTGTAAAAGCTTTCACTTGTGCTTGCTCAGAAAATGCAGCAATAAAATGATGTAAATTCCAAGCAACCGCTTCAGTGCCTGCGGTCATATCGCGTACAGAACCTGATTGGATCTGCCAATGCCCGAGTAAATATTGGTAGCCCTCAAACTGATAACATCGATCTGCCAATTTCAGTTCGAAACGATTTTCACTCAAGTGTTCAACTTGAATGATTTCCTCATACAAAAACTCTGCAATTGCCATTTCAATTAAGCGTTGCCCTGCCGCTCGCCACTGCTGTTGATTAATTTGTAATGTTGCGAAAGTCATATGCTTTTCTCATAGCGCACAGTCGAACTGTGATTTTTTAAGAATTGGGTTTCAGATGCGTCACGCAACATGCAGATCTTTTTTGCATCCGATGCCAGTGCGTGCTTGCCCTGTTTTTCTCGCTCGTGTTGCGAGGGTTGATAGGGTTGAGAATTTTGATCGGTTCGATCGTGTGGCGATGGTTGCGAAGATTGATCGTGTTGATGTTTTTGTGAATCCAGCGCGGCAATCATCTGTACATGCGGATTATGATCAGGTTCGAAATGCTGAAAACATTGCGATTGACCTGATATTTCATAGAGTTCAAATCCTGCCAGTTGATTGGCTATGATCGCAGCTCGATAAGCCCCCATGCCTAAGTCGGGTGTCACCACACCATGACTGTGCATCTCTTGATTTTGAACATAAATTTCGCCATAGCCACTATAAGTTACTCGGTAATCCTGACTGATTTTCCAATGCCCTTGATGGTCTTGTTCGATCCACTGTTCTAGCGGTTTTAAAAATTCAAATTTCGGAGTCCGGTATCCGGTTGCAGCCACCACGACGTCAGCATCCAGATAAAACTGTTGTTGAGTGAGCTTATGCTCAAACACCAAGCGAATACGGGTATCCAATTGCGGAATTGCATTAACCAATTGAGATTGACTGTGTAAATGCGTTGCAGGCGGTGTATTGGCAATACTGCGGTTGTATAATTTTTCATAAATGGCAGTGATATTTTTGCCACTAATCCCTTTATAGAGCAGTCCCTGCTGTTGCAATTGAGCCTGCTTGCACGATGCATCCAAGCGATAAAAATGCTGTGCATAATCTGGACTAAAATGTTCGAGTCCTAGAGGGCTATATTCCATTGGGAAAAAACCCTGCGACCGTGTCAACCAATGCAAGTTAAACTGTGGCAACTGCATTTGATCATGCTGAAATTGACGATCAAATAAATCTTGGAATACTTCTGCGGCCGATTGCCCTGAGCCCAAGACCACCACATTGCCCTTGAGCATTTGATCTGATTTTTCGACTACATTTAAGTATGCTGCGGAATGCATACAGCGCTCGGGATACTGCTGCTGCACCTGTTCTAAGCATTCAGGTAAATTTGCCACATTGCCTGAACCTAAAACCAAATTTCGGCAACGATAGCGGTTTAAAATACCAGCTTGTTCAACCGTGACTTCAAAACCAAGCTCTTTGGGAATGACCGCAATCACAGTGGATAAGTATTGAATCGAATCCAACTGATCTGCCACCCATTGGCAATAATGGTTATATTCACGGCGTGGAATATGCGCTTGTTCTAAAAAATAAAACTTGTACAGGCGTTGTTGCTGTTTTAAATAGTTTAAAAAACCAAAGGGACTGGTCGGATCAACCATCGAAACCAAATCTGCCATAAAGGGCACTTGCAACACGGTATTGGGAAGTTGCATACCCGCATGCCAATCAAATTGTGCTTTCTGCTCAAAAAATAAATAATTTAGAGACGTTTTGGCGTGTAGCAGACTGGCCAAACTTAAATTAAATGGGCCAAGTCCAATCGCAATAAAATCAAGCATAGGCCACATCCTGGTGTTGTATCTGTAATGGATTAGCCAATTGAATATAGACCGACTGCTCTGACACCGGTGCAGTCAGTTCATCCAATTCATACAGACGGGTCAATAAATTGCCTTTATAGGGCAAGGTGTCCTTATACAGTAACCCGTGTAATAGTGTGCTTTCAGGATATTCCAGCAACAGTGATTTAAGTTTTTCTTGTAAGGCATGAATTAAGCGCTGTTCAGTTATATAGCCTGTAACGCCAATCGCATTGATGATGCCAAATAAAGTATTGCCAAAGAAATAATAACTAAAACGCTCATCGACAAAGGCTTGTGTTCCCACCGCATGCGCTTTATCGCTTAATTCGGGGAATGCCACTAAAATGTCGTGTGCCAATTCTTCAATATAATAAAACCCTTGATTGTCACGTAGCCACAGGTGTTTTGGCATACCGTGTTCCAGTTCCACCAGCACATTTTGTTGATGCGATTCAAACGCCATGCCATAGCGATGATAGAGACACATCATCGGATCGAGACTGATCTCTAAAAATCGCTGAAACCACGACAAGGCAATCTCGGATTTCTGCCCTTTTGAAGCCTGCTGAATACCTTGATCTTTTTCAATATGCTGAAACAGCGCATTAAAACGATTGATCGGTTGGGTTAAATGATCTTCACATAAGGAAGCAATACAGGTGATTTGTTGGGTCGAATGAAAAGGTTGTTCTCTAAAAATGCATAGGCTTTCATTGATCAATTGTCCGTCTATTTTTAATGACATCCAAGCCGGATCATTAAGTGCTTTCAAGCTTGGACATTGCTGTAAAATCTGTTGACCCAAAGGGCTATGCCACAGCTTATACGTCATCACACCACGATGACCTTCTTTTTCTAAATTAACGCGGACTGAGTTGGTCACCATAACTGACAATGACGGTTTGAATTGCCACGGCGCATCAAAACTCGCTAAGGTGCGAACAGAGGTTGTTGGGGACAACTGCCACCCCAGCTCACCTAAATCAATTAAATGATCCTGTTGTTTCAGTGCTTTAAACCAAGTCTGAGATTGTAAATAACGTGCTTGCCAAGGATGAAGCGGGACAAGTTTATAATTCGGATATTGTGCGAATAATTTCAACTCACCTTCAGACAGGACTTGTTGAAGCTCGGTTTTTAGTTGCTCTGAAATTTCAAGATATGTTGTTTGTTGAGAAGATTTTGAAGAATGATTGGATGGTGTATCTGATGCGATGCATTCAGATTGCATTAAGGCAGAATCTTCAGCCACATATTCAGATGAAACCAACCAAAAATTTAATTGGACTTTAGCTTTTGTTTCAGGTGAATATTTTTTCCAATCATCGTGTATGAAACCAGTCCGACTTTTTGGCGCAGGATGCATACTGTGACCACAGATTAAGGATTGTTCAGTTTCAATAAAATTTTGCTCAACACCTCTCATCTGATTAAAATCATGTTTTCGCTCATTTAAAAAGTGTGCAAGTGCCTCACGACTTTGAATCCAACGCTCTAATAGAGAGGCTGAGTCTAGGGTTCTCACTGTGTTTTGTAGCAGTTCTTCCAACAATAAACTTGCGAGGGTTACTGAACTAAATGAATGTAAATGACCTTTAATCCATATATTTGGCAGAGCCGCAATGCGATGTCTGCCCACCAAACTCACATAAGAAAGTGGAACTAAAACTTGACCTTTTAAGTGGTCAAGTGAAATCGATAACAACGTCAAGCCTTGGCTAAACGAAATTTGAGTCGAGTTTTGTTGATATTTTTCAAGTAACGTGGCTTGACCCGTTTCTTGAGCATATGCATTGACTAGATGTTGCATCGCCAGTCGATTGGCAAGCTCTTTCATCTGACCATATCCTCTTCTTGAGATTTCCTGTGAAATCTTATGTCCGTTTGATCATTATTAGATACGCGTTGGCCAACGCAAAGTTCATGTTAATGATAATCGTTATTATTTATATTTGCACTTTTGTGAAGATTGGTTAATCAATACGATAAGAATCTTTAAGTGACTATTTTTGATCATTTTAATGATTCATATTATTTTTATTGATAAAGCTAAGCGCTAAATCAGAAATGGTTTAAATAGATGAGCTTTGATTTCAGGATTCGGTTTCCCTATAAAATATCCATATAAAAAATAAGCCTTAATGTACGCATTAAGGCTTAGAAAGGAGTTAAAGGGCCACATTAAACCCTAAACACATTTATTTTTAAGACTTCAATCCATAAACTTCTTTCATTAAATAATTTTCACCCTATTAAAATTTAATAATGAATATTCCCACTCCTTTTAGGAGAGGGCTAAGGAGAGGTTATTTTTAGTTTAAAGTACCCTCATCCTCTTGCGAAGCAGTGCTTCTCATCCCAGAGGGAGAAGGAAATTTCATTGATCATTTAGATTGTGCTTCTATTTCCATTTTTTTAATTTTTGAAAGAACATTAATAGACTTCTTGCATAAATCAAATTTTAACCACGATTTAATTCATAATGGAAATCCCCTCTCCTTTTAAAGGAGATGAGTATCCTCAGAATATATTCGGAGTACGCAAGGGAGAGGATTTATATGAAAATTTTCCTCATCCTGCCCATCTCGCAAAGTGAAAAGGAACCTTTCCATCTTCATTTTATTATTTAATTTTGAACATTTTCGACTGTAGCTAGAGATCTAATAATATCCAATTTAAGCATTGAATGCTGGTTACGATTAATCCAATACATCTACAAATTGAGCAGACAGCACCTGTGCCAAATCTTGAGGTTTTAGACCAATATCCAAACCGCGTTTACCGCCACTGACATACATTTTGCTCAAAGATTCTGCACTTGCATCAATCACCGTTTTCAGGCGTTTTTTTTGCCCCACTGGACTGATCCCCCCCACCAAATAACCAGACAAACGTTCTGCGATTTTTGGATCTGCCATCTGCAGTTTTTTACAGCCAAATGCTGCTGCTACTTTTTTCAGATTCAACTGGTGATTGACCGGTAGTACAGCCACGAAGTAATTTTTGTCATCTGTGACCATTAATGTCTTAAACACTTCTTCAAGTTTCAGATTCAGTTTTTCAGCCGCTTCTAATCCAAAACTTTTGGCATTGGCATCATGCTCATATTCGTGAATGGAATATTCAATTTTATTACTTTTCAAAACTTTACATGCTGGAGTCATTTCACTATCTTTCATGATTTTCGAACATGTTGAATTATATGCCCTTTCTCAAAACTTGTTAATTTGCTTAGGCTATTTATTTGATTGTACAAGCCATTCAAATTTGCTTAAAATTAAATCAAATATAAATAAAAATGATAACAATGCCATCCATTTATCAATTGAAACCTGCCTTTCAAAATCTACTCCGCCCATGGGTCCAAAGACTGTTTAGCCTCGGCATCACCGCCAATATGGTGACACTGTTTGCCATGTTAATTTCTTTGGCTGTGGCGGGCTTTATTTATTTTTATTATCAACATCATGCACCTTCACTGTGGTTGTTGATCTTCCCGATATGGATGTTAATCAGAATGGCATTCAATGCGGTTGATGGTATGTTGGCACGTGAGTTCGGTCAGCAATCGCATTTAGGGGCTTATTACAATGAGCTATGTGATGTGATTTCGGATACGGCGCTTTATAGCTGCCTCATGTGTTTTGGTTTTATTCAGCCACAGTTACTTTTAGCAGTGGCTTTTTTGGCCAATTTGTCTGAATATGCTGGTGCCATGGCACCTCTAATTGGTCAAGCACGTCGTTATGACGGTCCGATGGGCAAAAGTGACCGTGCGTTTTGCTTTAGTGTGGTGGTGATCATAATCATGATCTTCCCCTATTTCTCAGCCAATGAAACGATGCTTAGCGATATCATCAATACGATCTTTGCCATCATTAGCTTACTATTGTGTTCTACCCTGTATAATCGAATTAAAAATAGCTTGGCTGACGCGCATAACTTGATTAAATGAATGCGACAAAATTGTACCGACTGAATGTCGTGTATTGATATCAGCGTATTTTGATCCGCTGCTATGAATAGAAGATATGAATAAAAATTCAAAACCCAATTTTAAAAATAATGACCTTAAGCAGTTTAAGGCTAATGACATAAGAATGAGAATCTCACATGCATCACAATACACAGCACACCTTTGTCACCCACGATCAAACCAAATTGTTTTATCAACATTGGGCATCCAAGCACACAGCAACTCCAACCCCATTCAAACAAGATCAATCCAACCATGATCAATCTCACCATGCTCAAAGCACATCCGATAAAAAAGCCATTTTAGTCTTTCATCGCGGGCATGAACATTCAGGTCGAATGCTTCATTTGGTTGAAGAGTTAAATCTACCGGATTTTGATTTTTTTGCTTGGGATGCACGGGGGCATGGACAGTCACCCGGTGAACGTGGCGATGCACCGAGCTTTTCAGCCTGTGTGAAAGACATTCAAGCTTTTGTACAACACATTCAAGAGCAATATGGCATTCAGTCTGAAAATCTAGCGATAATTGGCCAAAGTGTCGGGGCTGTCATGGCTGCAACTTGGGTACATGATTATGCCCCCAAAATCCGTGCGCTTTGTCTTGCCTCACCTGCCTTCGACATTAAATTGTATGTGCCCTTTGCAGAACCCGGTTTACGGGTCTTAAATAAAATCAAAGGCAATTTTTTCATTCAAAGCTATGTCAAATCCAATATGCTGACCCATGATCTTGAACGTGCAGCAAGCTATGATGCCGACCCGCTGATTGCACGGGCAATTTCAGTTCGCATGCTTTTAGGCTTATACGATGCTTCCAAACGCATCGTGGATGATGCACAACATATTTTTGTACCCACCCAAATCCTTTGTTCAGGTTCAGATTTTGTGGTGCGCCGACAACCTCAACAGGACTTCTATCAAAAGCTCCCTCACCCACAAAAAGAGTTTCACATTTTAGATGGGTTTTTCCATGACACACTTGGAGAAAAAAATCGGATTGTTGCGATGCAGAAAATACGTCGCTTTATCTTGCAATGTTTTGCTCAACCCTATCGAGCACCCGATGTGTTAAATGCCGATAAAATTGGAGCAAGTTGCGCAATCGCTGAAAATCTAAGTGCAACACTGCCAGAAAAATCCCTCAAAAATGCATTTTGGCAATTGATCAAGAACAATCTAAAAATCGGGAGTCTGTTCTCAACAGGCTTAAACATTGGAGAAAAGACCGGCTATGACTCAGGCAGTACCCTCGATTTTGTCTATCGCAATCAAACCGAAAGCCGTAATCCTGTCGGTAAAATCATCGATCGACAATATCTGAATGCCATTGGGTGGCGAGGAATTCGCGTCCGAAAACAACATATTGAGCAACTTTTTACTCGATATGCCGAAAAAATACAACAACATAAACCCCTGCATATTTTAGATATTGCCTCAGGGCATGGTCGTTATATTTTGGATGCTGTGGCACAGTTAAAACAGCCGCCTGAATCCATTGTGCTCCGGGATTATAGCGAGATCAATGTCAAAGCAGGCACTGATCTTATTCAACAACGTGGTTTAAGCGCAATTGCACAATTTTTCCAAGCAGATGCCTTTGATGCTCAATCCTTAGCCTCCATTCAACCCAAAGCCTCTTTAGCCGTGGTTTCTGGGCTGTATGAATTGTTCAGTGACAATGATCTGTTGCGTCAGTCCTTATATGGGCTAAGTCAAGCTGTGGAGCAAGGGGGCTATCTGATCTATACCGGACAAATCTGGCATCCTCAGCAAGCGTTTATTGCACGTGCACTGACCTCACATCGTGAGGGAGATGCGTGGGTCATGCGTCTGCGTTCACAGGCTGAAATGGATGCCTTGGTCGAGCAAGCCGGCTTTCAAAAAGTGAATCAATGTATCGATGAATACGGCATCTTTACCGTATCCGTTGCACAAAAAATTTAATTCAGCGAGAACAGATCATTGCTGCGCCAAACAAATTCGAATAAAAACCAATCATAAAGTGTGTAATTGAAGATGCTAAAAAACTTGGAACGAGAACATGGAACTTGGAAGTGGGGACTACTGTGTTTAGTGGTTTTAGCCCCATTGTTTTTTTTAAGCTATGGTTTTGCCAATCAATATGCTGCGAGTCTAAGCCATGTGCCCTCTATCGTATTTGACTGGGAAAAGCATATTCCGCTCTGGCCATGGACGATTGTGCCGTATTGGTCTATTGATCTGTTTTATGGGCTTTCACTGCTCTTGTGTTGGAATCGATTCGAACTAAAACAACATACACTGCGCTTGCTATTGGCACAGTTGATCTCGATTGCTTGCTTTCTCCTGTTTCCGCTCAAATTTAGCTTTGAACGTCCTGAATTTCAGGGTTTCTTTGGACTCTGGTTCGATGTATTGATGGGCTTTGACAAGCCCTTTAATCAAATGCCGTCCTTGCATATTGTACTGTTGGTCATACTTTGGGATTTTTATCGTCGGCATAGTCCAGCACATTTGAAGTACATCGTCGATGTTTGGTCTTTCTTAATTGCACTCTCCATCCTGACCACTTGGCAACATCACTTTATTGATCTACCGACAGGGCTGATCGTGGGTGGTGTATGTATTTGGTTATTGCCTATCGAGACGATTTCACCTTTTAGTAAAGACTCTTTACAACGCTTAACCCCCAAGCATTTAAAGTTAGGGGGATATTATCTCTTGGCATCGATAGCACTCGGCATGATTGCTGGGTTATTCAAAGGGATCTTTCTTTGGCTCTACTCCCCGGCCATCAGCTTATTTTTGGATAGCTTGGCTTATTTTCTCGTGCGTCCGCATTTCTTCCAGAAAACTTCAAATGGACACATGAGTGCAGGAGCATGGATTTTATTTGCGCCTTATTTTTTATTTGCATGGTTGAATAGTCGCATTTGGACCAGAGCACATCCCGAAGATTCATTGCTCATCGACAATCAACAGCTTCAAATCTATTTGGGTCGAATTCCACATCCTAGCATTGCGCAAAAATACACCCTTCTCTTTGATTGTTGTGCAGAACTTCCTTGCTCAACATCCATAACTCAGACTCAACCTCAACCTCAACCTCAATGCAATGGTCATTATGCAGCCTACCCAAGTCTAGATTTAATTCCATTACAAGCCAATCAGCTCCATCATGCTGTCGAACAATTGGATCAGCTCTATCAAGATTTTCAACAACCTGAATTAAAGCATCCAAAACTGCTGATTTTCTGTGCGCTGGGATACTCCAGAAGTGTTTCAATTTTGGCAGCATGGTTGATCAAACATCATCATTGTCAAAATGCACATGACGCCATGACATTCATCCAAAACGCCAGACCTTGGATCGTGCTCAAAGATGAGCAACTGAAAAACATCAATCTTTATGCATTGAAATTAAAAGGTTTAGCCCCCTGATGATGAATTTTTATGTGCTGTCTAAATTACTCAAACAAACGCATTCTGTGCTGTGGTCTGGCTATTTGGCTTTACTGATATGCCTATATTTTCTTTTACATACTGCCATGACGGGTATTGTTGTTCATGTGATTTTTATCGCCCTCATTACGCTATCTTTGCTGCATCACTACATTTCATTTCGGGTGCAATTCGATGCCGATCTTTTAGATCAGTTCAGTCAAACCCATCATGATCAGCCTGAAAATATTGAACAGATGACTCAAGCATTGGATCAAAGTTTAATGTATTTTAAATTAATGCCAGCAGATAAAGCAGGACGGGATTGGGCGACCCGCTTTCGAGGTTGCCTTAAGCTTTTTAAAATTCAAATTCTACTGGTCATTTTGCAATGGATCTCGGTGATCTTATTATTTTAATACGCATAATCAAAACGGGAATAACATGAACAATTTACCCGAATCAAAAGCCGATCGAAACAATAAAATTAAACCCAACAATGTCTTGACGCAATCATGTGGCAGATTGATTGCGTTTTTAACACGTCGTAGTGCACGTCTGCTGACAGGTGCTAGAAGTGTTTGGTTAGGCTGTGAGCCTGAAAGGAAGCAAAGAATCTATTATGCCAATCACAACAGTCATATTGATTTTATCTTACTGTGGTCCTCTCTTCCTACTGACATTCGCAGAATGACCCGACCGATTGCGGCATCTGATTATTGGATGAAAGATGCTTTTCGTCGATTTCTGATTCAAGATACCTTTTCAGGTGTCACCATCAACCGCAATCGCAGTGATCAAAATGATCCTTTACAACCCGTCAAAGAGGTCTTGGCTGATGGGTATTCCATTATTTTCTTTCCTGAAGGGACACGGAATCTAGAGGATGATATTGACCTATTAAATTTCAAAAGTGGTCTTTATCATTTATCGCAACAATTTCCACATGTTGAACTGATACCTGTATGGATTTCCAACTTAAAAAGAGTCATGCCTAAGGGTTCAATTGTGCCCCTGCCGTTACTTTCAACTGTTATTTTTGGTACACCTTTAAACTTAAACGCCCATGACAATAAAACAGAATTTTTACATTACGCCCAACAAGAATTACTGAAACTTAAACAGGTAGAAAACCAATGAGCTTCAATAACTTGCAACAAACCTATGTTTTATTCGGCATTTTTGCAGCAATATTGGTTTTCGCATCATGCATAGGGTATATCCTCAAAAGAAAAACTGCCGCAAAACCCTCGCCAGTCATCGATAATTTAAATGCCCGAATTAATGCGTGGTGGGTCATGCTGATTGTGATTGGCGCTGCCATTTTAGTCGGCAATATGGCTTTTATTGTTCTGTTTGCATTGGTTTCACTGTTCGCATTACGCGAATTTATCAGTTTATTGCCGACCCGACGGGGTGACTATTTTCCATTATTGGTGGCATTTTATTTTGTCATCCCCTATCAATATTATTTAATTTATATCGATTGGTATGGCTTATATTCTATTTTTATTCCACTTTACGTGTTTTTACTCATCCCGATTGCAAGCTTAAAACAAGAAGATACCACCCATTTTTTAGAGCGCAGTGCCAAAATTCAATGGGGATTGATGATTTCAGTCTTTTGTATCTCCCATGTCCCCGCTTTACTCAATCTCAAATTAAAACACTTCGATGGTGAAGCGATTTGGCTTGCGATTTGGCTGATTATGGTGGTGCAAGCCTCTGATGTACTTCAATACGTTTGTGGCAAACTTTGGGGTAAGCATAAAGTTGCCCCTATATTGTCTCCATCAAAAACGGTAGAAGGTCTTTTAGGAGGGATTCTATTGGCCACTGCTTTGGGCACAGCCATGGCATGGCTAACACCTTTTACCTATTTCGAAGCAATATGTATTGGACTCGTGGTGTGTATATTTGGCTTTTTGGGTGGACTCGTGATGTCCGCCATTAAACGCGATCGTGGTGTCAAGGATTGGGGGCAATTGATTCAAGGTCATGGAGGCATGCTGGATCGGATCGACTCAATTTGTTTCTCGGCACCTGTATTTTTCCATATTCTACGTTATTGGTGGGTGTAGCGTTGCTATGGTTAATTATAAATACACGATATTCACGTAAGCCATAGCCTACATCAAATGGCGTTTTATTCGCCTATACACGGGCTATAGACGAGCATACATTAGAAATAACAGGAAATAGGATGTTTCCGGAAACCTAAAACAATAATGATAAGTTTCTACATCAGGATGTGAGATAAAACCTCAGTTTTATCGCAAAGACTCATAAAAAAAGCTCAATTGTATTGAGCTTTTTTTATTGGCTGAGAGATAATGATCAATTCAACATGTTTATTTAACTTGAAGATCATCATCAATACGCAAAGTTTAACAAAACTTAAAATTTCAAAAGTTTCATTTACTTGACCCATAGACTATTGCCCCATACTATCCCTATATCCTAGCTGTATAGTGGTTTTGATTTTGTTCATTCTGTTTAAAACGCAAAAGCCTCGTTCTTCATTTACTCAGCCATTTTTCAATTGGAAAATAATCACTCTTTCACTCTGCTTAAGTGCATTGGCAGGCTGTTCAAGCCTCGGTGGTGGCTCCGTAGAAAAACGCGCAGGAAAATTAGCTGTGGGTATTCAAAAAGCCTACCGTGTTGATGCAACGACTGCACAACGTGTTTCGCCGATGATTGTACAAAGCGCTGAACAATATGCTGTAGATCCAATTCTTATCGCAGCACTGATTCGTCAAGAATCTTCCTATCGGAACTCTGCCGTTTCGCCAGCAGGTGCTGTTGGTTTAACCCAGATTATTCCACGTTATTGGCAACAAAGCTGTCCAGGTGACTTATTTCAAGAAAATATAAATATCAATTGTGGAACGTATGTACTTGCGCGCTACAACCAAAGAGCTGGAAACTGGAAGAAAGCATTGGCTTATTATAATGTTGGACCATCAGGTTATAACAATCAGCGAAAAATGAAAAAGCAAGGTAAGCGTTATGCTAAACAAGTGAAACAACACCAAAAAACACTCAAACAAGCACTTTAAAGTCTTAAACTCTCAAATGAAGTGCCAACAATGGCACTTTTTTATGGGTATCCAAATTATCGTCCGCCCATCAAAAAGACCCGGATGAATCCATCCGAGTCTCTGTCCTGATTAAAATATCAGATTGTATTTTTATAAATGAATAAAATGGACTGAAACTTTACTCAACAATCACCTTTGATGTCGGAACAATTGAAGTTTGAGCTAAATTGGTTTCCTTTTCTCGTTTAATGCATAAAATAGCCATTCCGCCAACTATGGCGGGGATCGCAACCGCGATAAAGTTCATCTTATGAGGTAGCTCTAAACCCAGCAAATATCCTATGACAATAGGACCCACAATCGCACCCATACGCCCAATACCAGATGCCCAGCCTAAACCTGTTGAGCGTACCGCCAATGGATAAAATTGTGCAACGTAACTATATAGTAAAATACTACAGCCGACTGAAGCTGCTCCTGCCAAAGAGACCAATAAATAAATCACCGGCTGCGGTGAATTAAAGCCCAGACCGATGAGTGCTAAAACGCCCACACTGAGCATAGATATAATAACGGGTTTAATATGAAAACGATCTGCCAAGATCCCACCACCTGCGGTTCCAATGACTGCACCGATATTCAGAGCCAAGAGAAACATTAGACTGCTACCCAAAGAATATCCTGCTGCCATCATAAGTTTTGGCAACCAACTACCCAATGCATAAAGCATCAATAAGCACATAAAAAAGGCTAACCAAAACAATAAAGTACCGGTTGCTCGTCCTTCTTGAAACAATGCAGATATAGATGCCGCAGGCACTTTACTTTCATTAAAGACCAAAACCGTTTGCGAAGTCACCCGGTCTTCAGGTGATAATTTTTGTACGATAGCCTTCGCTTTATCTATCTTTTGTTGTTTAACTAAAAAGGCCAATGATTCAGGCAAAAATTTCCAAATTAAAGGAAGAAGCAGAAGGGGTACACCGGCAATCCAAAACATGATCTGCCAGCCAAAACTTGGTGTAAACCACGCACCGAATAATGCAGCCATGATACCACCCATCGCATAACCACTAAACATACCTGTCACTAAAGTACTTCGTAGTTTTTCAGGCGCATATTCAGAAGTTAGGGCAACCAAATTAGGCAATACACCCCCAATACCTAGACCGGCAATAAACCGCAACACACCAAACTGAGTTGGATTGTTAGAAAAGCCACCAAGGAACGTAAATCCACTGAATAAGGCTACACAAATTAAAATGACATTTTTACGTCCAATTTTATCGGCTAGCATCCCAAAAAACATTGCGCCAAACATCATGCCTGCCAAAGCTGTACTGGCAAGCATACCCGCTTGCACTGCACTCATTCCCCACTCTTGCATGAGAAGCGGTAAAGTAACACCATTAATCGCGAGATCATAACCGTCAAATAACACAATAATTAAGCACCAAAGTACCACGGTCAAATGTAAAGGTTTAAACTTTGCTTTATCGACTACAGCATTCACATTCATTGTATTCGTTGCCATTTAAGCTCAACTCCTATTGTGAGTTTTTCTTATGATTTAAACGCTTTCACTTGCGTTTTATCAGTTGTGATTCTTATCATTAAAAAACTAAATATCCTTTTAGTTTTATACAAAATGGAGGATTAAGAACTAAATGTCTAGGCAATAGAAGCTAATAATGTTGGCACTACACCCAAAGTATAATCATTCATTTTTTGAATGATAACTTTGTTTCATATTTTAATTAATTATCAACCAAAATCATCAAATTTTAATATTCGCCAATGCATTTATTTTCAAGCATGAATACTCGGAATATCATGATGTCTTATCTTTGTTTTAATATTTTATTTCGCGCATAAAAAAACACCCTGCTCATGAGAGACAGGGTGTTTTTAGGAATAATGAGCTGGCGATGACTTACTCTCACATGGGTAACCCCACACTACCATCAGCGCTAAGAGGTTTCACTTCTGAGTTCGGGAAGGGATCAGGTGGTTCACTCTTGCTATTGTCGCCAGCACAACTGTTTATGGATACTCGCTTAGTCTTACGTATGTGCTAAGTGTTTTTCCAAATGAGTTATTAACAGAAATACTTGAGTTGTTTAGTTTAACTAGCTTGATCACTAAATCAAGGTGTTTTGATGAATATCGAATCAACTGATGCTTTATACAACAACTGTTTGGGTGTTGTATAGTCAAGCCTCACGAGTAATTAGTATTGGTCAGCTTCACATATCACTATGCTTCCACATCCAACCTATCAACGTTGTAGTCTTCAACGGCTCTTTAGAGGACATATAGTCCTAGGGAAATCTAATCTTGAGGTAGGCTTCCCGCTTAGATGCTTTCAGCGGTTATCCCTTCCGAACATAGCTACCCGGCGATGCGACTGGCGTCACAACCGGTACACCAGAGGTTCGTCCACTCTGGTCCTCTCGTACTAGGAGCAGATCCTCTCAAATTTCCAACGCCCACGGTAGATAGGGACCGAACTGTCTCACGACGTTCTAAACCCAGCTCGCGTACCTCTTTAAATGGCGAACAGCCATACCCTTGGGACCTGCTTCAGCCCCAGGATGAGATGAGCCGACATCGAGGTGCCAAACACCGCCGTCGATATGAACTCTTGGGCGGTATCAGCCTGTTATCCCCAGAGTACCTTTTATCCGTTGAGCGATGGCCCTTCCATACAGAACCACCGGATCACTAAGACCTACTTTCGTACCTGCTCGACTTGTGGGTCTCGCAGTTAAGCGCGCTTTTGCCTTTATACTCTACGCGTGATTTCCGACCACGCTGAGCGCACCTTCGTACTCCTCCGTTACTCTTTAGGAGGAGACCGCCCAGTCAAACTACCCACCAGACATGGTCCTCGCTCCAGATCATGGAGCAGAGTTAGAACCTCAATATTACCAGGGTGGTATTTCAAGATTGGCTCCACTAGAACTGGCGTCCTAGTTTCAAAGCCTCCCACCTATCCTACACAAGTAAGATCAAAGTTCAATGTCAAGCTGCAGTAAAGGTTCACGGGGTCTTTCCGTCTAGCCGCGGGTACACCGCATCTTCACGGCGAATTCGATTTCACTGAGTCTCTGCTGGAGACAGCGCCCCCATCATTATGCCATTCGTGCAGGTCGGAACTTACCCGACAAGGAATTTCGCTACCTTAGGACCGTTATAGTTACGGCCGCCGTTTACTGGGGCTTCGATCAAGAGCTTCGCTTACGCTAACCCCATCAATTAACCTTCCAGCACCGGGCAGGCATCACACCCTATACGTCCACTTTCGTGTTTGCAGAGTGCTATGTTTTTAATAAACAGTTGCAGGGGCCTGGTTTCTGTGGCTGTCAATAGCTCAGGAAGCAAGTTCCATCACCGTCGACAGCGTACCTTCTCCCGAAGTTACGGTACCATTTTGCCTAGTTCCTTCAGCAGAGTTCTCTCAAGCGCTTTGGTCTACTCGACCTGACCACCTGTGTCGGTTTCGGGTACGATTCCTGTGTAACTGAAGCTTAGAGACTTTTCCTGGAAGTATGGTATCAGCCACTTCGCTGTACAAGTACAGCTTGCTATCAACTCTCAGCATAGAGCACCCCGGATTTGCCTAAGATGCATGCCTACTGTCTTTCACCTGGACAACCAACGCCAGGCTGACTTAACCTTCTCCGTCCTCTCATCGCATTACACAGAAGTATTGGAATATTAACCAATTTCCCATCGACTACGCCTTTCGGCCTCGCCTTAGGGGTCGACTCACCCAGCCCCGATTAACGTTGGACTGGAACCCTTGGTCTTTCAGCGAACGAGTTTTTCACTCGTTTTGTCGTTACTCACGTCAGCATTCGCACTTCTGATACCTCCAGCAGACTTCTCAATCCACCTTCATCGGCTTACAGAACGCTCCCCTACCACTTGCAATAAATTGCAAATCCGCAGCTTCGGCATGTAGTTTTAGCCCCGTTACATCTTCCGCGCAGGCCGACTCGACTAGTGAGCTATTACGCTTTCTTTAAAGGGTGGCTGCTTCTAAGCCAACCTCCTAGCTGTCTATGCCTTCCCACATCGTTTCCCACTTAACTACAATTTTGGGGCCTTAGCTGGCGGTCTGGATTGTTTTCCTCTTGACTACGGACGTTAGCACCCGCAGTCTGTCTCCCGGATAGTACTCATTGGTATTCGGAGTTTGCATCGGTTTGGTAAGTCGGGATGACCCCCTAGCCGAAACAGTGCTCTACCCCCAATGGTATTCGTCCGAGGCGCTACCTAAATAGCTTTCGGGGAGAACCAGCTATCACCAGGCTTGATTAGCCTTTCACCCCTATCCACAAGTCATCCCCTGGCTTTTCAACGACAGTGGGTTCGGTCCTCCAGTTAGTGTTACCCAACCTTCAACCTGCTCATGGATAGATCGCCTGGTTTCGGGTCTACACCCAGCAACTAAACGCCCTATTAAGACTCGATTTCTCTACGGCTCCCCTATGCGGTTAACCTTGCTACTGAATGTAAGTCGCTGACCCATTATACAAAAGGTACGCAGTCACCGAACAAGTCGGCTCCCACTGCTTGTATGCATGCGGTTTCAGGATCTATTTCACTCCCCTCACAGGGGTTCTTTTCGCCTTTCCCTCACGGTACTGGTTCACTATCGGTCAGTCAGGAGTATTTAGCCTTGGAGGATGGTCCCCCCATATTCAGACAAGGTTTCACGTGCCTCGCCCTACTCGACATCATCATATCAGCCCTTTCGTGTACAGGACTATCACCCACTATGGTTGCACTTCCCAGAGCATTCCACTAAAACTGATATGACTTAATGGGCTTTTCCCCGTTCGCTCGCCGCTACTAAGGGAATCTCAATTGATTTCTTTTCCTAAGGGTACTGAGATGTTTCACTTCCCCTCGTTCGCCTTGCAACACTATGTATTCATGTTGCAATACCTACCTTATAGTAAGTGGGTTTCCCCATTCAGAAATCTCCGGATCACAGGATATTTGCCGCCTCCCCGGAGCTTATCGCAGGCTATTACGTCTTTCATCGCCTCTGACTGCCAAGGCATCCACCACATGCACTTAATTACTTGACTATACAACCCCAAACAGTCGTTAACCCTTACAAGTGGGGTTAGCAACAGATCGATTGCTCGATCATACAGTTGGCGTCTCGTAGATTTAACTACAGTACAGCTTCAATTAGATTCATATACCAAAACGCTTGATTCAGTTAATTTCGCTAGTTCTCATTCAATCACTTCAACTTCATAACTTACGTTATGTCGTTTCCGCTTTTGGAATGAGTTAAACAATTAATTTCAACTCAAATATATTCTGTTAATGATTGTCTACGTCCTCATCGGAGCGCAGCAACTGTGATAAATCACAGAAGTTAACAAGACGCGCATTATACGCAATTTCTTACTAATTTCTATAATCTAACCAACTGATCGCTTACTCAGTGCTCGAAGTATAACTTCTCGCTTAAATTTTAAGGAAAAGCAGTGCTTTTCTGATCTTAAAATTTGGTGGAGACTAGGAGAGTCGAACTCCTGACCTCCTGCGTGCAAAGCAGGCGCTCTACCAACTAAGCTAAGTCCCCAGCTTATCATATAGATTCGATATATCTTTACGTTCTGTTCGCTTCAGTATTTTCATACTGCGTTAGTCAGATAGTGGTGGGTCTGACAAGACTTGAACTTGTGACCCCACGCTTATCAAGCGTGTGCTCTAACCAACTGAGCTACAGACCTCAGATACATCTTCATGAAGAACAACTTGTTGTGGATTCTTACCGATCGTCAATCTTTCGTTAAGGAGGTGATCCAGCCGCAGGTTCCCCTACGGCTACCTTGTTACGACTTCACCCCAGTCATCGGCCACACCGTGGTAAGCGTCCTCCTTGCGGTTAGACTACCTACTTCTGGTGCAACAAACTCCCATGGTGTGACGGGCGGTGTGTACAAGGCCCGGGAACGTATTCACCGCGGCATTCTGATCCGCGATTACTAGCGATTCCGACTTCATGGAGTCGAGTTGCAGACTCCAATCCGGACTACGATCGGCTTTTTGAGATTAGCATCCTATCGCTAGGTAGCAACCCTTTGTACCGACCATTGTAGCACGTGTGTAGCCCTGGTCGTAAGGGCCATGATGACTTGACGTCGTCCCCGCCTTCCTCCAGTTTGTCACTGGCAGTATCCTTAAAGTTCCCGGCTTAACCCGCTGGCAAATAAGGAAAAGGGTTGCGCTCGTTGCGGGACTTAACCCAACATCTCACGACACGAGCTGACGACAGCCATGCAGCACCTGTATCAGAGTTCCCGAAGGCACCAATCCATCTCTGGAAAGTTCTCTGTATGTCAAGACCAGGTAAGGTTCTTCGCGTTGCATCGAATTAAACCACATGCTCCACCGCTTGTGCGGGCCCCCGTCAATTCATTTGAGTTTTAGTCTTGCGACCGTACTCCCCAGGCGGTCTACTTATCGCGTTAGCTGCGCCACTAAAGTCTCAAAGACCCCAACGGCTAGTAGACATCGTTTACGGCATGGACTACCAGGGTATCTAATCCTGTTTGCTCCCCATGCTTTCGTACCTCAGTGTCAGTATTAGGCCAGATGGCTGCCTTCGCCATCGGTATTCCTCCAGATCTCTACGCATTTCACCGCTACACCTGGAATTCTACCATCCTCTCCCATACTCTAGCCAACCAGTATCGAATGCAATTCCCAAGTTAAGCTCGGGGATTTCACATTTGACTTAATTGGCCACCTACGCACGCTTTACGCCCAGTAAATCCGATTAACGCTCGCACCCTCTGTATTACCGCGGCTGCTGGCACAGAGTTAGCCGGTGCTTATTCTGCGAGTAACGTCCACTATCTCTGGGTATTAACCAAAGTAGCCTCCTCCTCGCTTAAAGTGCTTTACAACCAAAAGGCCTTCTTCACACACGCGGCATGGCTGGATCAGGGTTGCCCCCATTGTCCAATATTCCCCACTGCTGCCTCCCGTAGGAGTCTGGGCCGTGTCTCAGTCCCAGTGTGGCGGATCATCCTCTCAGACCCGCTACAGATCGTCGCCTTGGCAGGCCTTTACCCCACCAACTAGCTAATCCGACTTAGGCTCATCCATTAACGCAAGGTCCGAAGATCCCCTGCTTTCCCCCGTAGGGCGTATGCGGTATTAGCAGTCGTTTCCAACTGTTGTCCCCCATTAATGGGCAGATTCCTAAGCATTACTCACCCGTCCGCCGCTGAATCCAGTAGCAAGCTACTTTCATCCGCTCGACTTGCATGTGTTAAGCCTGCCGCCAGCGTTCAATCTGAGCCATGATCAAACTCTTCAGTTTAAAATCAGTAGTGCCTAAAGGACACCAATCTTGGCTCATCAATTTTCTGACAAATATTTCTCAAATAAACTTCGAGTAATTTCTACCATCAATCAATGAAAATAATTTCGATCAATCAACCAGTAAAATCCACACAAGTTGTTCTTCATAATCTCTTAATGATCTTCTTGCTCTTCGTCAGAGACAAGTTCAACGCAAAACATCTAACAACTTAACCTATTCAGCTAAGTTCGTTTGCTGTATCGCGTCGGGATGCTGCGTATTCTATACAGTTTCAAACCAAGCACAACCCCTATTTTCATTTAATTTAATCGGGTGTTTATTTTTTAAACCAAATATCCATAAAATCTAGTTTTACGGTGATTTAATCATCAAGTTGGTCGAATTAATTTGATTTATTGTCTGTAGATAATCAATTTAGCATGCGACTCTAAGCTGCAATTGCTGTTTTTGAGAATAAGTTATTCGAACTACTATTCATGAATCAAATGATTCACTCTCTCAAAATACTCAATTAGGCTTTGAGGATAGAAACAACGAGGAGCGTGTTTACTGTTTACTCTAAAGGCTGTGAAAATTTTGCAGAAAAGCGTTCTGCCAAAGCGGTAATGGTTAAACTTGGATTCACGCCCACATTGACAGGTATCGCACTTCCATCCACCACATACAGGTTAGGATAGCCAAATACCGCATGATTGGCATCGATCACGCCTTCATTGGGGATTTCAGCCATCACCGCACCACCGAGTAAATGCGCGGTCACTGATAAATTGCCGACACTTTCTAAAAGGACATTATGCGGTTGTCCACCACTCACTTCAGCATAAATCTGAGCGGCTTGATTGGCACGTGCCAAATAGGAGGGTGATCGCTCTCCTACCGAAATTTGAGACTTGAGTGATTTACGAAATCCTTTTAACAGTGATCGACCATAACTAAATTTAAGTTGATTGTCTGCCTGTTGCATGACGGTCAGTACAGTGACTTTTTTATACCAATTTTTTGTACGCCATACTTTTGAACTCCTGATCGGATGCAGCAGCATTTGAGTCAACACTTTAAGCGCACGTCTGAATGGCTGCTCACCACTTATCAACGGCCCCATATAAAACTTCATAAATTCATAACTTTCAGGAAAGCGATTTTGAGTGATATGGGTTTGATCATCGGGATGGAAATGACTCGAGATAGTCGTACCCTGTGTGACATCGGTCTGTTCATCATTCGATAAAATGCTTACGATGGCTTCGCTATTGGTTCGTACATGTTCCCCAAGTTGCGCTGAAATATTGGGTAAAGTTTTATAATCATCACGTGATGCAAATAAAATTTCTAATGTTCCAATTACCCCTGCGGACAGGATCACCATTTTAGCTGTCCGTGGCTGTTGTGGATTTTTTTTCCAAGGGTGTTTGCGATGAATGCGATAACCATCTGCATAGCATTCCACATGGGTCACTTTAGATTCAGCAATAATTTCCACGCCTAATTGTTCAGCTAGATAAAGATAATTTTGATCGAGGCTATTCTTTGCACCTTGCGCACAACCGGTAATGCATTGACCACATTGATTACAACCACGGCGTTCAGGCCCCTTCCCATCTAGCAAAGGATCTGCAACAAACTGATCAGGGTTTCCAAAGAATATTCCTTGCGGGACCGTGCCGTAAGTATGTTGAGCCTTCATACGAATCGCAGTTTTTTCTAACCATGCATCTTGTATACCTTTATAGGGGTTATTGGCGACACCAAGCATTTTCTTCGCTGTTTGATAATAAGGTGCCAATTCCTTTGACCAATCGTCACTGAGGTTTTTCCAGGTTGGATCTTGATAAAAGCGTTCGCCCGGCTCGAGTAACACCGCAGCATAGACCACACTGCCCCCACCGACTGCAATTCCTCGTACCACGCCCATATGTTGATAAATATCTTGTGCTAAAAATCCATAGCGTCCTAGCGCAGGTGCCCATGTTAAATATTTACTATTTTTTCCTGCTCGCGAGAGATCCTCAGGTGTGAGTCGTCTACCTTGTTCTAAAACACACACTTTATAGCCTTTTTCTGCCAAACGTAACGCAGAAACACTTCCCCCAAAACCTGAGCCCACGATGAGCACATCATAATCAAAGATTTCACTCATGATTCACGACTTAGAATAAAGGGAAAAGAAAAATGCTTTAAAACAGGTAGATTGATCACGGTCATACACAAGAAGGTATTCTGATCAAGGGTGCGCATTTCATCGATGACCCAACGCCAAGGTACAACTGCATCATCCCTATACTGCAAGGCAACACTGCGTTTTCCATCGATCAACGACGTGACCGCACTACAACGCATGTGCAGCTTTTCAGACACACCCTGTTTATTTTGAATGATATTGGTGGCATGAAAAGGATCGAGGAATTTTTTTCCCTGCCATCCACCGAGACCACTGAGTGCAATACTGGGCATCGCACTAACACGTAGCCACCATGGACCGATAAATGAGGCACGAAAAAAACCTTGACGCAGCTCCTCAGAAACAGGGTCTAAATTTTTAAATACCTCACGGATCTGACTTAAAGATGCTTTTGCTAATGAATCCATCTGCATGACTTGAAACTCTCCATAGATTCAAGAACCACGATTTACGTAATGCTTTCCAAGCTAAAGTGATATATTTTTTATGTTGTTAAGCGCTTATTCTGATTAATTATTATGCATACTTATAAATTAAACCCAAGCGCTTTCAATAGAAAATTAAGCGATTACCTTACCTAATGCTCAGTTTATAGAATTAGTGTGATTTAAATCTAATTGCTTGAGATTTATATTTAGGTTGAGTGATATTTATATAACGAAACTACATTAACCCCAAAAAGTTGATTCATGCTTAGGTTAAATCAAATTCAAACAATTAGTTTAAGCAAGAAAAAACCAACTTAAATCAAGTTGGTTTTTTTCATGCAATATATTGCAATCCAGCTTATTTTTTCAAAAAGGCTGAAACCAAATTCAATACATTTTGAATATCTGAATTTGCTTCATGATGATCCGTTTCACCTGCTTTCGGTGTTAACGAGTCAATAATTTCAGGCAATACCGATGAAATCGCGCCATAGACTTGGTTGGTCGGGACTTGCGCTTGCTGTGCAACTTGCTCAACCTCATTTTGATCAAATAAATTCTGAACCGCTTGTTCATTTATATTGGCGTTAGCACCAGGACCTGTTGATACCCAATCATCAACTTGGCTCGTTAAACCTTGTCCTTTGAGTTTATCTAAGGCACCTTGCAGACCGCCATTTTTTTGAATCCATGCCAATACAATCGGCACAACTGCAATTAGTAACGACTGAGCATTAAAACCACTTGATTGTTGAGCAGGCGCATGTTGTTGACCACCAGTCAAATTACCCAACACTGAACCTAAAATCCCGCCCAAACCACCTTGTTGTTGGGTTTGTTGTGGCTGTTGAGATTGATTGCCCAAATTACCCAACACTGAACCTAAAATACCACCCAAACCACCTTGAGATTGAGCATTCGATTGCTGACCGCCAAGCGCTTGCTTCGCTAAAATTTCCACGATATTGCTTAAATTTGTCATATTCTTATCCTGAATAAAAATCGCTATACAGAGCGAATGTCTTATTTATAAATGATTTATTGGTTTGCATTGTTGTATTTTGATGATGTTAGAACACTACTGCTTATTTTACCAACGGAATTTATTCCAATTTTCCGGATTTGCCCAAAATTTAGAATTAAACCAATCGGGTACATGCTTATAGGTCAGAATATTGAATTGCCAAAGTGCAAAATCTTGATCATGCTTAGTCTTGTCAATGAGTTGGGTAAAACCCAAACTTCGCATCAATTGTTCGTCCTTTAGTGCAGTCACCACTACGATCCGTTTTGCCATTAAGTCCCTTAACTTGACCAGTAATTGAGATTTCTGTATCCCGGCTAAATCTTTAAACTCATCTGTGTCCATCAACACGAAACCCAAATCATAACGCTGCGTAAAAGGAAGCATTAAAAACTCAGTTACGCTAAAATATGTCCACTGAATTAATTGATGATGGTCTGGGTTTAAATTCTGCCCTAGACA
Source organism: Acinetobacter lanii (assembly GCF_011578285.1). Lineage (NCBI taxonomy): Bacteria > Pseudomonadati > Pseudomonadota > Gammaproteobacteria > Moraxellales > Moraxellaceae > Acinetobacter > Acinetobacter lanii. The sequence goes on from NZ_CP049916.1 coordinate 1,951,661, forward strand.
TAATGCAGTTTGAATTGGCTGTTCTTTAGATAAATCGTCTAGCATTGACGTGATGACATTTTTCTCAGCCATAACTGCACCTTAATATTGCGAGAGTATTGAAATGGAACTACACGGCATTTGCCATAAAATGCATGCAGGTTTAAGCAACCTAAGTGTAACTGAACAACAAACACATCAGGCAAATGTAGAATATAAATTTATTTTAGATCGTTCAGAAGTCGATTTTCCGTTCAACTTAGGGCAAGAGATCGAGATTGAAGCTACAGGCAATATTTACTGTGTGTCTTGCGGGACCAAAACCCCAAAATCTTATTCACAAGGTCATTGCTTTAAATGCATGAAAACCAAAGCTTCTTGTGATATGTGTATCATGAAGCCAGAAACCTGTCACTACCATTTAGGCACCTGTCGTGAAGAAAGCTTTGCACAAGAAGTGTGTTTTCAACCGCATATTGTGTATTTGGCCAATTCAAGTGCACTCAAAGTTGGGATTACTCGCTTAGGGCAAATGCCAACCCGCTGGCTCGATCAAGGTGCGACTCAAGCACTCCCGATTATGAAAGTCGGTTCACGTCGTTTATCAGGTCAAATGGAGGTGATGTTTGGCGCTGAAGTGGCTGACAAAACCGATTGGCGCAAACTGCTCAAAGGTGAAGCTCAGCCTTTAAATTTGATTGAAATTCGAGATGAATTGCTCGATTCATTTGCCCCGCAAATTGAATTGATTCGTGACGAATTCAGCATGAGCTTAGATTTTAATGAAAACGTCGAAATTTTGGAAAATGAATTACCGCGTGAATTTATTTATCCAGTTGAGCAATATCCTGAAAAAATCAAATCACATAATTTGGATAAAACGCCGATCATTCGAGGAAAATTACACGGAATTAAAGGTCAGTATTTAATTCTGGATACAGGTGTAATCAACATTCGAAAATACACAGGTTATGAGATCAAGATCCGCGCTTAATGATCTTTAACCCATAAAAAAGCGACTCAATTGAGTCGCTTTTTTATGCAAGAACTATTGAATCAGTTTTAAAATTTCACTGACAGGATCTTCACTGTTATCTGCCAATAATTGCTTATGCATGGTCAGCAATTGCATCGATTGAATCTTAGATTTTTCAATATCCATTAAACTTTCAATTTCAGCGGCTAATTTTTCAGGCGTTGCATTGCTTTGAATCAGCTCCTCAATGACTTTTTTGCCAGCAATGATATTTGGTAAAGAATAATAAGGAATTTTCACCAATAACCTGGCAATAAAATAAGTTAGGCGATTGAGCTTATAGAAGGTCACCATAGGACGATGTAACAACATTGCCTCTAAGGTTGCAGTCCCCGATGCCAATGCCACAATGTCACTAGCATCCATGACCATACGCCCAATTTTTGATTCAGTGTCTATATTTTCAAGCAATTGAATCTTGTTTTTTAAGTCTTGAGGGTAAGTGTCAAGCAGACTTTCAATTTGCTGTTTTCGCGCATCATTGATCGCTGGAATTATAAATTGATACTCAGGATGTTTCTTAGAGACCAATGCCGCAGCATCCAACACCAAAGGTCCGAGTTTTTCAATTTCACCACGACGACTCCCCGGCAGCAGCGCTATATGTTTTTGCTGAAGATTCAGTCCGAGTGCCTGTTTGGCATCCATCAATGCATTTTTCAAAGGCAATTGGCTTGCCAATGGATGCCCGACAAATGCGGCATTCACCTGATATTTTTCATAGAAGGCTTTTTCAAATGGGAATAAACACAGCACCAAGTCAATAGTCGCTTTAATCCCATGCACACGGCCTTGACGCCACGCCCAAACCGACGGACTGACATATTGAACGGTTTTAATCGGTAGATTTTTTTGTTTAATGCTTTTTGATAGACGCAAATTAAAATCAGGTGCATCAATCCCAATAAAAATATCAACAGGATTAGCAGTCCATGTCTCAATTAAACCATCACGTACGGCGAAAAGCTTTTTGATATCTTTCAGGACTTCGACAATTCCCATGACAGACAGAATATCCATCGGATAATAGCTTTTGAAGCCTTCCGCAATCATTTGTGGACCGCCAATGCCTTCAAATTCAGCATCAATCCCTTGTTCTCGAAAACGTCGAATCAGTTTTGCACCTAAAGTATCACCTGATACTTCACCAACCACGATGCCTATTTTTAATTTGGACGAAATCAATGAATTTTACTCAAGTTTAAAATCTTCAGCAGTTTAACATGTCCGACAAATGAATGACCATGCAACTCGTATGCATTTAAATCACTGTGCAATTGAATGTTTTAAAATATTCAAAGTTTTAACTTTTCAAAATTTGCTTTCAGTGTCGGATTCTGAAGTTGTTCAGCATATTCAATCCATTGATCTAAATCACTTTGTTTTGCGTTCTTTAAAATCTTGTTTCGATCTAATAATTTAGCAATAGCGTCAAGGGCTAATTCAGAATTCACTTGGACTGCTTTTTCATAATATTCGTAGGCTGTTTCCACATTCTTATCAACACCACGCCCTTCTTCAAATAATATACCCAATATATAATGTGCATTTGGATTATTCTGTTCGGATGCAGCATGTAAATAATGAGCTGCATTTTGTTCATCTAAATAATCATCTTCGGTCAAATAAATATAGCCAAGGTTCAAAAGTGCATCTGAGTCATTCTGATCAGCAGCTTTATTGTACCAGTCGATGGCTTGTGTAATATCCTTTTTAACCCCTTTGCCTTTATGATAAAGGTAACCCAATGCAAATTGCGCATCAGAATAGTCATCTTTTGCTGAAAGACGATATAAAGCTATCGCTTTTTTAGGATCGGGCGACACACCAATCCCGTAATCATACAGTTTTCCTAATAAATATTTAGCAACTGTTCCACCAAATTGAGCTGATGTGGGGTTTTTTTCTATTTCCAGGGATTTTGTTGCCCATAGAAAGGCTTCATTGGGGTTATAAATTGGAGTGTTCGGAATTATTAACCAGTCCACCAACAGGTTTATTGATTCTATTAAATCTTGATTGGCATTTTTTAATATTATTTTTTTGGCTTCAGCATAGTTTTGATCTACCCCCTCTCCATTGGCATATTTTATAGCAAGATTCTTTATCGCTCGAGTTTCACCTTGATCTGCAGATTTGCGATACCATTCAATCGCATTTTTATGATTTTGCTCAACTTCTTCACCCTGATCATAGGCATAACCCACATAAAATTGTGAAAAAGAATCACCTTCTTTCGCACTTTCCAACATACTTTTAAAATATTCTTCATCTGCATGAACGATCAAAGCCAGGTGGAGCAAAAATATAAGGGCTAGAATTTTTTTCATTTTAAGTCTCTAATTTTATAATATTGAATTTTTATCAATTCGTTTTTACTGACCCAGTATAAAAGTGCTCACCATAAATTAACAATCAATTTTTAAGCAAAGCTAAACTTACTTCATTGTTTATAATTCAACTTCTTTAGCATTTTTTGGAATAAGTAAATCAATAATCAAGACAACTACTTATCTTTAAAAGTCATAAGATAAGCGCGTTTTTAGATATTGGCATATATAGATGTTTGGACCTTTAGAATTTATTTTAGCTGGCGTGCTAGTTGGTTTTTGTGTCGGCATTACAGGTGTCGGTGGTGGTTCTTTAATGACGCCAATTCTAATCACCTTATTACGTGTTGAACCGCATATCGCGATTGGCACAGATCTTCTCTATGCTGCTATTTCTAAATTTTGTGGTTCTTTGGTTCATGCCAAAAAAATGAATATTGTCTGGCCCATTGTGATTTGGCTGGCAGTAGGCAGTATCCCTGCTTCTTTTGCAACGCATTGGGTGTTAGATAACTTCCTCAGTCAATCCACGCATTACAAATCTGTCCTCACTATGGTACTCGGTTTCATGTTGACATTGACGGGCGCGTCGATTGTATTTCGTGCACAAGTTGAAAAGTTCTTTAATAAATACCGCAAGCAAGAATCGACCGATTTAACCTTTGATATGGAAAAAGTGAAACAGCAAGCCAAAGACAAGCGTTTCTATATTATCTTTATGGGCATCGTTTTAGGTATCTTTGTGACCTTGTCTTCTGTCGGCGCAGGTGCTTTCGGTATTATGGCATTGATCTTAATGTTCCCGAATTTGCCCATGATTCGTATTATCGGTTCAGACGTGGTGCATGCGGTATTACTTACACTTGTCGCTGGTTTAGGTCATATGAGCTCAGGGAATGTCGATTTCACATTACTCGGTTGGTTACTCTGTGGCTCGATTCCTGCCATTGTGATCGGTACTTTAATCAGCTCACGTATGCCTGAGAAATTTATCCGTAAAGTTTTGGGGATTACCTTGTTCTGTCTAGGCATCAATTTCATTGTGAATCCAGTGAAATCTAAACCTGTAAAAGCAGCTGAGCCTGTAGCAACGATGCAGGTGGAAAAAGCACAGTCTATTTAAGCTAACTATTTAATCTAACTATGTGATTGATCACTTTTTCTTGAAGGATGTATTCGTCTTTTTTATAACAAAGTGACCTGTTAATCATGTTATATTCAAGCAACTAACAATATCTACGTATCTTCTAATACCAGTGACGGCAATGAATACACAACAGTCTAATAGCATTACACAATCTGAAATTAATGATGTGAATGTGCAAAGTTTTCAACCTCTTGTTCCACCGGCACAGCTCAAAGCAGAGCTTCCTCTGAATGAAAAAGCCTATCAAACTGTGCTTAATGGTCGCGAAACTGTTCGTCGAATTTTAGATGGTGATGATAAACGTCTGTTTGTAGTGATTGGACCATGTTCAATTCATGACGTCGAAGCTGCGCATGACTATGCAGATCGGTTAAAAGTGTTAAGCGAAAAAGTGAAAGATACGCTTTATATTATTATGCGTGTGTATTTTGAAAAACCGCGTACCACGGTCGGCTGGAAAGGTCTGATCAATGACCCTGATATGAACGACTCATTTAACATTGAAAAAGGCTTACGTTTAGGTCGTAAACTTTTACTCGAATTGAATGAAAAGGGTTTGCCCTGTGCCACTGAAGCACTCGATCCGAATTCACCACAGTATTATCAAGATTTAATTTCATGGTCTGCCATTGGCGCACGAACTACTGAGAGCCAAACACACCGTGAAATGTCTTCCGGTCTTTCATCCCCAGTGGGCTTTAAAAATGGTACCGATGGCGGTTTAACCGTTGCAACCAATGCCATGCAATCGGTTAAACATGGTCATAGCTTCTTGGGTCTAAACGATCAAGGTCAAGTGTCTGTGATTCGTACCAAAGGCAATCCATATGCACACGTGGTATTGCGTGGTGGTAATGGCAAGCCCAACTATGATGCGGGTTCTGTGGCAGAAGCTGAAAATGCATTGGCGAAAGCGAAAGTCAGCAACAAAATTATGATTGATGCCAGTCACGCCAATTCTAATAAAGACCCGTACCTCCAACCGCTTGTTCTGAAAAACATTACCGAACAAATTTTAGAAGGCAATAAATCAATCGTGGGTATTATGGTTGAGAGCCATTTAAAAGGCGGTCGACAAGATATTCCTGAAAATCTTTGCGATTTAGAGTATGGTAAGTCAGTAACAGATGGTTGTATTGATTGGGAAACCACTGAGAAAGTACTGCTTGAAATGGATGCAGCACTGAAAGATGTCCTTCCCAACCGATAAAGAATGACGAACGCCATCGTCAGATGGCGTTTTTTTTGGGTGTAGAAGAATTTATATGAATAACCTTGAAACAGAATTAAGTCATATTCCTCAATTTCAATTTGTTCATGAGCATCTATTCAGCTCAGGTCAGCCTTCCGCTGAGCAATTTAAACAAATCAAAGAATATGGTGTGGACACCGTTATTAATTTGGCTTTTACCGATGCTGAATTGCACCTTGAAAATGAAGATAAAGTATGTGCTGAACTGGGCTTGAACTATATTCAAGTGCCGATTTTGTGGGAACAACCCACCGATGAACAATGTTTATTTGTGCTAGATCTGATTGATCATTTGGTACAAAACAAGATGGTCTGGATTCACTGCACTGAGAATAATCAATGTAGCTGTTTGATGTATTTATATCGTCAATACTTTATGGATATGGATCTGCCTACAGCACAAGAACTCATGCATCAAATTTGGGAACCGAATGAAACATGGACCGGTCTAATTCATGCCGTGTCTTTGCAACTGCAAGGTCGTAAAGCGACTTTAGATTTGCAACATTCTCTGATGCATGCCGATCAATTTTCATAAAATACAATGCTAGTAGAAAGGCGCTTCAATTGAGCGCCTTTCTTTTTTTGTAGTTTTCATCAAGCTTAAGCTTGATGGATAATGAGTACCGTAGCAGTTGATAAAATCCCTTCCTGACGTCCAGTAAAGCCCAATTGTTCTGTTGTGGTGGCTTTAATGCTGATTTGATTGACATCCACTTGCAGGACATCGGCAATACTTTGGCGCATGCTTAAATTATGCTTCGCTAATTTTGGTCGTTCACACGCCACGGTAATATCTGCATTACCGAGCACATAGCCACGATCTTGAATCAACTGATAAACGTGTTTAAGTAGCTCACGACTGTCCGCACCTTTGAAATTTGGGTCTGTGTCTGGAAAATGTTGTCCGATATCCCCCAATGCTAAAGCACCGAGTAAGGCATCACAGAGCGCATGCAACACCACGTCACCATCTGAATGGGCTTTTAAGCCCTGTGTATGTGGAATTTGCACGCCTGCAAGCGTGACAAAATCACCTTCTTCAAAGGCATGTACATCAATCCCCTGACCAATACGAATGGGTGCGTTCACGTTGAACTCCTTTATACACATTTTATTCGAGAAATCTTGTATTCGTACTTTCTCTTTCGCTATAGTACGTATGCAAACATAGTGAAAGTATAAGCGATCATGTTGTTGAAAAACGTATCGAATTCGATGAAAACCATAGTTTCTGGGTTCTTTTTAAGCGCTTTAGGAACCATAACGCTTCATGCGCAACCCTTGCAGTGTGAAAGTAAAAATTCGCCTCAATACTTGGCTCAAATTTGCTCAGAAAAATTCAAAGACTTGCGTAAAGAACTGAATGAACTACAACATACTAGTTATTTGGTGACTGATGCCCCACTCAGATTGTTGGCAGATACGCATCAGCTCTGGTTTAATCGGATGCAACAGTGTAAAAATTCAGCGTGTTATAAACAGCAACTCAATTTAAGAATTGAAGATTTGAATTTTTATACATCCATGAATCAAAGCTTAACCCAACACTATCTTAAATTTGAACATGGTCAGATTGCTCAACAGCCGATTCAACTTAAAGTGCATCAATTGACTAAAGATCGTATCAAGATCGAAGGCTTCGCTTATCGTAATCCCAACAACCGCTTAGAATCACAAGCGATTCCCCTATTGGCTTACACCACACCTGATCAAAAAAATGAAATTTTGGACAATGAACATGACTGTAAATATCAGCTCAATTTCCAAAAGGCATTGCTAGTTGTGAACACAACTCAAAGTGGCTGTGAACGCTTTAAAGGGGTGTATCGTTTATACGATTAAGCTTCCCTAGAGCAAAGTATTACAACTACCTTTGATAGAGATAGATTACAGCCATTCCATGACATCTCATTGAAACACTTAGGCTATTTTATAAAATCTGATTAAGACCTGAAACTAAATTGCCAATGCTAGACAAATAACACCTGCAATTGCTAAACCCAAGCCAAGCATCGTCATTACATTGACTTTTTCTTTAAAAATTAAGCTTCCCGACACTACACCAAAAACCACGACCAAGATATTCATTCCTGCAAACACAATTGCAGGTGAATCTTTAAGTAACATATGCGCTTTGACATAAAGTGCAATGTTGGCAAAGTTTAATACACCTAAACTTAAACCTGCCAAAATATTATTTTTATTCCATTCGGTTTTACGGATAGTTAAATAAGCCATGGACAAAAGAAATGCAAAGATAAACATCAAGTTCAGTGAAACAGCAAATTGCAGTCCTAAACTGGTGGTGTATTTCAGTAAAATATCAACCAAGGCATAACCACCCCAGACTGCCAGTAAATATAGACTGGCTTTATGCGATTGCTGAGCGGATGATGTGCCACCTTTGGTAAAAACAATCATCAGTACCGCAATCAGTCCGATCGCAATGCCAAAAAACTTCAATGAACTAAAGGATTCATGAAATAAGAAATAGGCTGCAATTAAAGAAAGAACCACAGATAGTCGTTGTGCAACTTCCGTTTTTAAAATCCCTGCTGTTTCTAATGACTTTGCAAGGCATAAAAAGATACTCGGCAAAATCACACCTAGTGTTGCAATCAGCCACCACGGTGTTTGAACAAAGGACAAATGCACCAAATCAGGTTTAAACCAAAAAAAACACAATATACTTGCAGCAGCATAATTCCATGCAATCATTTGCAAAGGATCAAAGCCTTTGGTTTTACAGACTTTTAATAAGATCGAGACTAAAACACTGCACAGTGCCGCTGAAAAAATGAGTTCCATTCAATGCTCTTATTGTTGCTATTTCAGTTGAGATAAAAAAAGCCCACATTCAATGTGGGCTTTTCAGTATAAACAATTTTAACAATTATTTATAACGACTCACCATTTTCTCTAAAGAGATCGGGCGAATTTTGTCAGCGTTACCCGCTGTACCAAATGCTGTATAACGATCAACACAGATTTGCTTCATTGCATCAACAGTTGCAGAGAAGAATTTACGTGGATCAAATTCGCTTGGTTTTTCAGCCATCATACGGCGCATTGCACCAGTAGACGCTAAACGTAAATCAGTATCGATGTTAATTTTACGCACACCGTGCTTGATCGCTTCAACCAACTGTTCAACAGGAACACCATACGTTTCTTTGATGTCACCGCCAAATTCATTGATCACTGCCAACCATTCTTGTGGCACAGAGCTTGAACCATGCATAACAAGGTGCGTATTTGGCAACGCAGCATGAATCTCTTTAATACGGTCAATCGCTAGAATGTCACCTGTAGGTGGACGCGTGAATTTGTACGCACCGTGTGAAGTACCTACAGCAATCGCAAGTGCATCGACATTGGTATCCGCAACGAATGAACGTGCTTCTTCAACAGAGGTCAACAGTTGAGAATGGTCAAGAACGCCTTCAGCGCCTACGCCATCTTCTTCGCCCGCCATACCGGTTTCAAGGCTACCTAAGCAACCAATCTCACCTTCAACTGAAACGCCACACGCATGTGCCATTTGAACCGTACGACGAGTAACGTCTACGTTATATTCATAGGTCGTTGGTGTTTTACCGTCTGCACCTAAAGAACCATCCATCATCACTGATGAGAAGCCCAATTGGATTGAACGTTGGCAAACATCAGGATCTGTACCGTGATCTTGGTGCATTACCACTGGAATATGTGGCCACTCTTCGATTGCAGCCAAAATAAGATGACGTAAGAACGGTGCACCTGCATACTTACGAGCACCCGCAGATGCCTGTACAATTACAGGTGAATTCGTTTCGTCTGCGGCTAACATAATTGCGCGCATTTGTTCTAAGTTGTTTACGTTAAATGCTGGTACGCCGTAGTTGTGTTCGCCGGCGTGATCCAAGAGCTGGCGCAATGAAATAAGAGCCATAATTTCCTCCCAGGTAATGCCCCATATTCTACCCTGTGATCTGTTTCAATTCAGCAATAAATCACAGTATTTGAAAAAAAATCCCTGCTTTTGCAGGGACATTTAATTAAATTACAACATTTATGCCATATAAATCGCTTAATGTGCTGTATCAGTCTGTGCATCAACAGCAACAGTGGCTTGATCGGCTGGTGCATTTGCAACCGATTCAGGTACATCCGTATTCTTTTCATCAAGCACCGGTTGATCTAAAGCATCAATGGCTGTTTGCTGCTCTGGGGTCAATTTTTCTGTGCTTTGACTTTGTGCATCAGAGGTAGAGGTTTGTTGAGCTGCAGGTGCACTTTCCTGTTTAGAACAAGCCGTTAAAATGATTGGCGTAAATAAACAAACAAAAGCGATTGATTTTAAAGTCATACGATATCCAAAGATGATCTTCTATTTGAAGGTGAGTTTATTGCAGTATTATTTCATTTTTATGACTAAAAAAAGAACAACCCTTGTCTTTCAATCAGTTTTATTGCGTAAAAAAAGCTGGCATAGAGCCAGCTTTTTTCAAGAGATTTAATCTAGACATTCATTTTCATCAGTGAATGAAATCTAAATCCCTTCGAACGTTTAATTATGCACGTTCGATCAATGCCGCCACTGCCAGAAGTGTTTTACCTTCAACGAACTCAAGGAATGCACCACCACCAGTAGAGATATAACCAATTTTGTCAGCAACTTCGTATTTGTCGATTGCAGCCAAAGTATCACCACCACCTGCGATAGAGAAACCTTCAGATTCAGCAATGGCTAAAGACAATGCTTTGGTACCTTCACCGAACTGATCCACTTCGAACACACCCACTGGACCATTCCAAAGAATGGTTTTAGACGTTTTCAGAATTTCAGCAAATGCTTGAGCTGTTTCTGGACCTACATCTAGAATCATATCGTTATCAGTGACATCTTCAACTTTCTTCACCACTGCTTTCGCTTTTGCTAAAGAACCTAAGAAGTCTGCAAAATCGATTTCAGCTGCGTCAGCAACAACCACATCTGTAGGAAGTGGTACAGATACTTTGGCTGCAATCGCTTTTGCTGTATCGATCAAATCATTTTCACACAATGATTTACCGACATTGAAACCAGCCGCTGCTAAGAATGTATTGGCAATACCACCACCAACAATTAATTGGTCACAAATATCAGACAGTGAAGTCAATACATCAAGTTTAGTCGAAACTTTAGAACCTGCAACGATTGCAACCATTGGTTTCGCTGGCGTTTGTAAAGCACGACCCAATGCATCTAATTCAGCAGCCAACAATGGACCTGCAGCAGCCACTTTCGCTAAACGTGCAACACCCTCAGTTGATGCTTCAGCACGGTGTGCTGTACCAAATGCATCCATTACGAATACATCACAGAGTGCAGCATATTTTGCAGCCAATTCTGGATTATTTTTCTTTTCGCCTGCATTGAAACGGCAGTTTTCAAGAAGAACCACTTGACCTGGAGCAATATCAACACCGTCAAGGTATTCAGTAACCAATTTCACTTCTTGACCTAATGCTTCAGTTAAGTAAGCAGCAACGGGTGCAAGAGATTGTTCAGGCTTTGGCTCACCTTCAACTGGACGACCAAGGTGAGAATACACCATTACTGCTGCACCTTTTTCAATCGCAGCTTTAATGGTCGGCAATGCCGCACGTAAACGTGCATCACTGGTAATCACACCGTTTTTAACAGGAACGTTTAAATCTTCACGAATAAGAACACGCTTACCTGCCAAATCCAGGTCTGTCATACGCTGAAAGTTCATGTATAGCTCACTTTATAGATATCAAAATCGCGTAGATTCTAAATGATTATGTGAAAAAAAGTTAGCAACTTTTGCAGAAATGCTGTCGAAACCCGTGGATTTGATTATCATAATCACAGCTCAATCAAAATAGTATGATTATGTCCATTCATCCAGATCCAAAGATTAACCGTTTAAACGTGCTTGGCGAACCGTTGGCAAGCTGTTGTTATGATCCTATTACGGGATATTTCCGTAATGGTTTCTGTCATACCGCACCATCTGACCTTGGGCAGCATACGGTATGCGCGGAAATGACCTCTGAATTCTTAAGTTTTTCTCAGCGGATCGGCAATGATCTGACTACACCTTTACCTGAAGTCGGATTTCCAGGCTTAAAACCCGGTGATTTTTGGTGTATCTGTGTGACTCGTTGGGTCGAAGCCTACCAGGCAGATATGGCACCGAATGTAAAACTTCAGGCGTGTCACCAGTCCGTCCTTTCTTATGTCCCTTTAGACCTATTAATGGAATATGCGGTTTAAATATCCTAAATCGCATTACAACGCTATTCATCATAATGGGTGAAACAATATTCATCTAAGTTATTGCTAAGGACACCATTCAGCTATGGAAAGTACCATGCGTCAACCCCAAATCATTTTGGCTTCTAGCAGTCAAACTCGTAAAGATCTCATGAATCGTTTGGGTATTGACTATCTGGCGATTTCTCCTGATATTGACGAATCCCCACAAGGTGAACGTCATGCAGATAAATTAGCTCAGCGATTAGCTTTTGAAAAAGCCAAGGCGATTTCTCTACTACATCCGGAAGCCATCGTGATTGGTTCTGATCAAGTGGCTTGGCGTGAAGGTGCCCCTGATATTTTCATAGGTAAACCCCTCACTCTCGAAAATGCTGTAAAACAACTCCAAGCCAACTCTGACAAAATTGTGTATTTCAGTACTGCGCTCAGTGTTCAACAACAATCATCGGGATTTGAACATACACTTGTTGAACATTATAAAGTAAAATTTCGCAAACTTGGCTTGGCTGAAATTGAGCGTTATGTGGAGCGTGATCAACCTCTGCAATGTGCTGGTAGTTTTAAATGTGAAAGTTTAGGCATTAGTTTGTTTGAGCAGATGATTGGGCAAGATCAAACTACTTTGATGGGGATGCCGATGATTCAGTTATGTAATATTCTACGTGAGTTAAACATTGTACTGCCTTGATTTATGAGCTTTTCATTCGTAATATTAAATGACGAAACCATAATTTCGATAGCAACGTAAAACAGTAAAATTCAATATAAAGAAGCCCAATCTGTTGAGATTGGGCTTTTTTATAATCTTAAAATATTGAAATTAAATAGCTTTAACCGATGTTGTTATTCCCAAGTAGAAATGTCCTACCTAATAACCAAATAGAAATGTCCTATATGTAAATTTCCAAGTCAAGCACAGGATTCAGATTTCGTTGTTCAATCGCTGTTTTCTGTGCTCGTCTACGTGGCATCTTTTGAGAACGATTGCGTTTGTTTTGTTGTTCCAGTTGTTCATGCTGTTGTTGAATATGTGCCAGCACAGAACCCAAACGTTTATTCTCAACGATCTCTCGTTGATTGAGCTGACTTAATTTATCGAAGAGGCTGTAATTGATCTTTCGACCATCATGCATGAGGGCTACAGTACCATCCGGGTATTCCAGGAACTCAAGATACTTACCGATCAACCTTTGATTTTCTTCGCTGTTTTCCAAGATATATACGCATTTATCATAAGTAATCGTCAAGCTGTTCGTGACCCTACGGAGTTCACGTCAGGTAAAAACATCATCTAATTCTTCGGCTGTTTCAGTGATAGTCCGGTGCAGATCCTTGGGATTAAAGGCCATCTTGGCAAATTTACGATTAAATTGCTCAATAAAGCACGGCAACCACGTATTGGCATCTGCAATCGAACTGATGCCTTCCAGACGCATCTCTTTGATCAGACGGTCCTGAAGCGTTCTATTGGCGCGTTCTACACGGCCTTTGGCTTGAGGGGAGTTAGCGAAAATGATATCGATATTGAGAGTGCTCAGAACACGTCCAAACTGGGTAATCTTGGTGTCTTTCTTGCTGCTTTGATTCACCCTAAAAACTGAATGTTTGTCACTGTAAAATGCCAATGGCTTACCATGCTGTTCGACATATAAACGTGTCGAAATCATATAGTCAAAGGCTGACTCTGACGCACAGAAGCGTAAATGCTGTAATTTTCCTGTGGCATCATCGATGAATACTAGCAGACAGCATTTAGGTGCTCGACCTTCAAACCAATCATGGTGTGAGCCATCAATTTGGATCAATTCACCATAACAATCTCGGTTATAACGAGGCTGATATGGGCGTTTCAGGCGCTTGCAGCGAGGAATCCATAAATCGGCTGCAATCATCCAGGAACGCAGGGTTTCTACTGAAAGATCGAATCCATGCACGGTGGTGAGCTTTTCATGCGCTAAAGTGGGTCCGAAACCATGAAGTTGATCTGAAACAATATTGAGGCACTTAAGTCTGAGTTCTTCAGGAAGTTTGGAATTGCTGATTTGGCCACGACCGGCATGGGCTAATGCAGCGGGACCTTGAGCTTTGTATTTCTGCAGTAAGCGTCTGATCTGACGTTCTGAGATATGAAGTAGCTGAGCAGCCTGGGATTGAGTTATGCGTTGATCACAGATTTCCTGCAAGACCGACAATCGTTTAAGTTCTTTATCCGACATAGACACCAACATATCAAACCGTCCGCTAAGGAAATTGCAAAAGTGCATATTCTAAAAGCGGACATTTTTACTTTGGAGAAACCGGACATTTCTATTTTGGGCTTACAATAGCATTTCGCATAAGGTGTATTATGTTAATTATAACCCGAATCATGGATATGAAATTCAGTTGAAAAAAAGATGACTGAGTTGATAAGTGAGTTACGACACAAACCATTCAACCAGCCATCCTATGCTCGAGTTTACAACTTTATTCTGCACGATTGATGATTTTTTTCAAAAAAATGAAGCGGTCTATTGGCAGTATCTAAAACAAGAAAATCCTAAAGTCAGACAACGATCAGGTGTTCTATGCTTATCTGAAATTATTTTTATCGCAGTTTGGTATAAAAACTCTCAACTTCATCATTTTAAAGCCTTTTATGGAATGATAAAGCGCTTTTACTCCAAGCTTTTTAAAGCATTACCATCCTATCAACGGATCGTTTATTTGATCAACCAACATCAACTCGCACTTCAAGCATTACATATTTCTTTCGCTTCCAATGCTCAAACAACGTGTGCTTGGGTTGACTCTACAACTCTACCCGTATGTAAAAATCAGCGTATTCAACGCCATAAATCTTTAAAACAAATTGCCACACGAGGTAGAAGCTCAATGGGTTGGTTCTATGGATGCAAATTGCATGTATTGGTGGATGCTCAGGGTCAATTTATTCAGACCCAACTCTCGAATGGCCATACTTCAGATATAAAGCTTCTGCCGAAGCTCGCTCAAGGTTACATCGGTAAGATCTTCGGTGATCGTGGCTACATCAGTGAAACTGTAAAAGATAAACTAGGTGCACAAGATATTGAATTAATTACGTATCATCGCAAGAACATGCGAAGAGTAGAATTATCACCAGAGGATGAAATCATGCTGAGACAACGCAATAAAATAGAGACGATCTTTAGCTTATTGAAGCAACAATACAATCTAGTAAGCAGTCGCCATCGTTCCATTTCAGGTTATTTCGCTGGGATTTATGCATCACTCTGTGCTTATCAAATCTGTCATCAGAATAAGCCTCAATTTATAAAGATGTAAAATCAGGCTTATACATGATTCGGGTTAATTATAGTTTGATCTAATTAATTTATATTTTCGAAAGTTCGAACGCTTTAATTTTTTCTTCCATTTTTTCAAAAATGTACTTTTCTGATAAGAAATACTCTATAAAACTCTTTGTAATCTCAATATTTTTATCAACAGATATATCTATTTCTATAGAAAGAATATCGTATTCACCTTCTAGTTCATATTCATTCTCTTGCTTAAATATACCTATTGAATATGGCGGGGTATCAAATTTCGGTAGTGTACAAAAACAACGTGTTTTAATTTAGAATAGACGTGAAAATGTCTGAGCAATAAACCTTTAACATGATCATAGAAAAGACAACTTATGTCTGCACCCGTTGCCAATCACCCAATATCCATAAGAATGGTCACAACAAAAGTGGAAATGCACAGTTCAGATGTAAAGATTGTGGGCGCTCTAGTGTACTCAAACCCAAAATTAAATATACCGAAGAACAGAAAGAACTCATTATCAGTACCTATCTTGAACGAGGCAGTTTGAGAGGCATGCAGCGTCTATTCGGTGTTGCACCTGAAACACTGATGGGCTGGATAAAAAAAAGTAAACAGCAGGAAACTGAGTGACGAATTACTTGATGCTCATCCAACAGATGTCCTTGAGCTTGATGAGTTATGGAGTTTCGTAAAAGCCCGTCGCCATAAGGTTTGGACTTGGATTGCACTCTGCCATCGTACACGCCAAATAGTGGCTTATGTGTGTGGTCAGCGTAATGATAAAACGTGTACAGATTTACGTTGCCGTATTCCCACAAGCTACTTTAATTTAGCAACCTGTAGTGATTATTGGTCAAGTTATGCTGAGGTATTTGATCCTGATACCCATCGCTCTGTAGGTAAACATACAGGTTTAACCAACCATGTTGAGCGTTTCAATGCCACATTAAGAAATCGCTTAGGGCGTTTTACACGGAAAACTTTAAGCTTTTCGAAGAAGAAAGAAAATCATGAAGCTGTCTTGCATCTATTTTTATTAAAATACAATCAAGACATGAAAGATAGGTGGTTAACACGTCACATTTAGACACTACCAAAAATTTTATATATTTATTCATTTTAATTGCCTTTACCCATTATATGCCCTAAAAAAACTGTTCCATCAATTCGTCGTGAGTTTTCATTTTTAAGATCTTTTCTAGGAAATTGTTGTGCAAAAACTCCGTTAAAGTATGAAAAAGTGTAATGCTTATGATAAACACCATCATTTCTTTTTGATTCGTAAAATTCTTTCAATTTTTTAGTCGCTATATCAGCGCCTTGCTGAAATGATTTTCCTTTTTTTAATTCTATTTCTTTCCTTACAATATCTATCGCTCTCATTACATAAAAATAACTAGGTGGCGTCTTTTGTAACCATTTAGCTAAAGATGGTGTAGGAACCCCTTTGCCTATAAGCATATCTGTTCCTTCTTGAGATTGAATATTACCTCGATGTTCTTCTTTCTTTTTACATTTCTGATTATCAGCGGTACAAGTCGCATCTTTCTCCTCAACTTTAGACTGAGACTGCGTTTGAGTTTTACCACCCATCATCACACCTGGATTATTCAATCCACCTTCTTGTGGTTGACCTGTTACCCCTGGAATTTTATCTGAACCTTCACCTAAACTTTGTGAAGCAAATATTGCTCCTAATCCGATAATTACAGGTCCAAGCCCCCCTGTAGCAACTTTTGCACCGTTTGAAAAAATTCCGCCAATATTAACCCCTGTTATCGAAGGAGCTGGAACTGCTATACCCATAAATTCACACCATTTCTTCTAATTTTTGATAAAACTCTTTTTGTGATGGATCAGCTGTGATCACAGCCAAGATTTTCATTAAAATATCGACCCGTTTATAAGGGTGCCATAGCTTTTCTGTGAGTATTTTCTGAGTGAAAGGATGTTCATCAAAGTTTTCACCAATATGAAACTGTAGCCCTAAGTAACCTGAAAGCCAGCGGTTAAACTGAGGGTCATTTTCATAGCCAGCCATATATATTTTGGCTTTCTTCACACCCTTGGTCATATAAGCGATACCATCGGTATCCGTTGCACCAATTTCTTGAGCACGTTCAGGAAACATCTTTTTATAATCATCCCAAGCAAAACTCGCTAACTTTTCTTCACGAGTTGTAATGAATGAATCAATTTGTTCTTGTGTAAATTTAATTGCCATATCAATTGCTCACTAAATGCTTAAAGGTATTATTTGATTTTTGCACCCACCAATTGTTGATTGGTTTGAATAATTTTTGGTATTCCTGTTCATCCAACATCTTATCTAAAACTTGTGTAATCAGCGGATCATAAAATCGGAATAAAGCCAGTCCACCATCGGGCATTCCTGCCTGTAGAAAGGGCTTGAAACCCCTATTCTAAAAGCTGCAGAAAAAAGAAATTATTGGATTAAAAAATATCTAAAAAATCGTCAAGACAAGTTCTAAAATTATTTTTTTAAAAATTTTCTTGAATTTCCCAAAGTTCATCAAAACTGAGTTTCTTTTGAAAATATGTTTTCAAGATGTCATTTAGCTTTTGAAAACTTGCCAGTTTAGGTAAATTAAGAGTAATTTGAAAGATGCTATACCATTCATCTATAGGTGCATCGTCATTCCATTTATCACCATAAAAATCATCTCTTTCTACATTTAAGCTAATTTCCGTCAGTTCAGACATATTCTGTCGATTATCAGTTAGAGCAAAAAATAAAACTTGCTCTCTTTTATGATTAATACAAGTCATTAGAGAATAAAATGTTGCTTGATCTCTGCGCCTATGATCATAATAATTCGATGTAAATTGCCAGTCATCTAGCTCAAGCTCAGGTATGTATGCTTTGACCAAATTTAAAATCAATAATCGGGCAGCACAGTATTGATCATAATCAGAGTAATACTGAGTAAAAGGATAATTAGGATGATTTTTGAAAAAATCAATTATGTTTATAATTTTACTTTTCATTTACCTACTTATTTAAACACCATTTACTTATAATTCAACGTATTATGATTTGGAAAATTAAAGAAGACCTTAAAAATATTACTCTATAATTAATTCAGAAAAATTTCCATTCTCATAGTAGCCACATAATTTTTGTAGCTCATCTATTTTTTTTGAAAAAAATAAATCTAAAATTTTATCAACTTTTAATAATGCTTCATCATATTGAGTATCAAAATAGATATTCAATTCATAGTAAAATTTTTGATTACTATTTACCTCATCATATTTATATGCTTCCCAATAAAAAGTTTCTTTTTCTAAACTTACTGACATTGAAAAAAAATCTTTTTCGTCATTTCTTGGAGTTCCTAAGGACAGCACTAACTGTGCATCATGATTTATACACCCAAAAGGGTAGTAAACGCCCTCAGAGCCATCAATTCTAAAGTTAATGTAAGAACTTTTAAATTTCCAATTAGAATCATTAGAAGTATTTTTTTTTAATTTTACTATATTTAATAACAATAAATTTATTGCACAATATTCGTCATAATCGATATGCCAATTTAAGAATGGATATTTAGGATGTTGCTTAAAGAACTTATTCAAATTTAAAATTTTATACATTTTTTAATATCTCACCTTCAAATACATCCAAATCTATTCGTCTATCTTCAATAGTATTTTTTCCTAAAGGTGGTTTAGCTCCCATATAAAACTTACCATCAAAATTAAAGGAATATTTATTCACAGGCACACCATTAGGTGTTTTTTCTTTCATCCATGCAGTTAATTTAAAATATGCTTTATTAGCTCCTATTTCAAAATCAACACCTTTTCCTTTTTTAGGTGAGTGCCCCTTCAGATTTAACATATGTACACGCATAGATAATGCAAACATGTTACAAAGTGTTAATGATGGAGGATTTGGCAAAGCAATCCAATTTGTTCCAGCATCTTCAGCTGAAACAATGTCTTCAGCACCATCTTGAGAGTGTACTTTACCTCGATGCTTACGTTTATTACATTCTGAATTATTTGACCTACAAGGTTTGCTCGTTTCTGCTGCAATCATTTCTTTAATTTTTTGTTGAGCTTTTGCTTTATCTGATGGTGATATTTTACCACCGATATTTATTGCATTTTCTGCAGTACCGAGCGCTACTGTGGCTTCTAGCGCTTGATCAGCTTTTCCACTTAGTCCACCTGTACCTATATGTGTGAAAATTGTTATAACTCTTCCTGCTGGAGTATTCATTGCTCCACCCAATATAACTTTTTCAGCAGTTTCAGCTATCCCCATTTTTGTTTCTCCAAAGCAGCATAGAATTTTTGAGAATCAGGGTTATTTAAACTACTCTCTAGTACACCAGCCAAGATGTCTATCCGAAGGAAATGAGGCCATAACCTTTCCTCTAAAATTCCTCTATTCCATGGATCATCATCAATTTTATTATCATTTAGAATAAAGCAAATCTCACCATATACAGTGCGCCACTGATTGTAGCCATCATCATCTTCAACTTCAGTTAGGTATTTTTTTACACGAGTATGAGCAATTTCTAGAAATTTAACGCCTTTATCAACATCATTGTTAAAATATTTTTCAGTTAAATCTGGATAAATAACTTTTAATCTATTCCAATTCAACAAAGCTAAGTCTTCTTCACGAGTTGTAATAAATGAATCAATCTGCTCTTGGGTAAATTTGATCGCCATCTCAATCACTCACTAAATTCTTAAAAGTATTATTTGATTTCTGCACCCACCAATTATCGATGGGTTTGAATAGTATTTGGTATTCCTGTTTATCCAACATCTTATCTAAGACTTGTGTAATCAGCGGATCATAAAACCGAAACAAAGCCAGTTCACCATTCGGCATTTCTGCCTGTAAAAAGGGCTGTAGATGCTTGATGAGTGCTTGTTTAGACAACGATGTTTCAATGAGACCAAACAACCCTATAGTCTCGCTGACTAAAAGTGTTTGTTGCAGTGTTTTATTGTTGGCTGAGTGGATACTCAATAACAAGGGTGAAACCTCTAAAGGTGAGCTTTCATCAATGGTGCCTTGAAATAAATTCCCAATTTGGTTGAGTTGGTTTTTTGACTGTGTCTTTAGCCATCTTTTGATATAGGTGTGATGTTTCGCACTATCCATCAGTAAAAAGAAATTTGAATCTTTTGATTCTATATTTTCATTTTTATGTTCAAAAAGATGATCCAGAAATTCATAACAGTTCATCTCAAATCTCCCGATGTACAAAGGGGAGTGCTTTTCTCGCAGCATCGAGTAAACAAGGGATACAGATTTTGCTGGAGATATTAGGTAACTGAAAGTTATGCTTGGTGCCTTTAATAAACTGGGTTTGAGCAGATTTCACTTCAATTAATCCAGGGCTATTAATTTCAATTGACCCATCTGTTTTAATTTTGATATAGCCACCGCCACAGGTCAGCATAATTTCTTTCTTTGCGGCAATCGTTACCGCATTCTCAATACTCATGATCTTGCAGTCTTTTAAAGATGCTAAATCCAGCTCATCATTTTGTGCATGAATCTTAATCTTGCCTTGAGTAGCAAAGGCATTGATGCCATTTTCTTGCGTGTAAAAACTTAAGCCTTTGGCTGCATGGGCAGTTAACTCTCCTGATGAACTTAAATCAAACTGTTTACCTGACATAATTTTTATATTGTCTTTAGCCACATGAGTTTGGTTCTGCTGGCTCACTGAAATGAAATCTTTAGGCGCACTAACTAAAATATTCGGTTCTTCGAATTTCTCTAAGGTGCTCTCCACTTGGGTCAGAAGATCCTGACTAATTTGATAATTTTCATCTTGAAAGGCTTTACTGGTTCGCGCATTGGTTTCTAAGGTTTTTAGTTGATCAAGTGACTCTTTTAACTGTATTAATAGCTCTTCAATATTGAGTTGAATATCCGAGGCACTATCTTGACTTGCAGCACTGATTAATAAACCTTTGCCTGCTCTGACAGCGCCCCATTGATCTGTTCTCAGCTCAAAGCCTTCACCTCGACCCTCACTTTCCGCAGTTTCTTTAGGATGGCTCAAGCTTCCTAAATTCAGTTGTGTTGCCCCATGACTACTCTGTAACTGGCTACTGATCTGTCCTGTCGTATCATCAAAGCGGAGTTGGTTAAAACCTCCACCACCGACTTCCTGAGAACGAATACCACTGATTTTTTTGGTATCTGGGAGTTGTCCTTTTAAATCGAACTGAGTTGGGCTTCTTTGAGCTTCATGAATACGACCTGTGACAAAAGGGCGGTCAATGTTGCCATCAAAGAAGTCGATGACCACCATTTCATCTTTACGGGGTAAGAACCTTGCGCCATAACCTTCACCCGCCCAAGGGGTGAGTACATCCACCCAAGCCGAATCCGTATCATTGTCATTGGACCCTGCACCGCTATCATGTCCATGATCTTCAGGTCGTGTAAATAAGAAGCGAACTTTAATTCGTCCCCATTCATCAACATGAATCTCTTCACCATCACTGACTACTTTGGCACGCTGTACATGTGCAGTTGCTCGATGAACTGCTGGATCATATTCAGGGACAATCTTGATGTTGCGACGCACTAAAACAAGTTCATTGTTTTGTCGTTCTTGTTCACTGTCTTGATTTAAGTTCCAATGATTCAGACTGAGTAAATGATCGAGCTGATCTTGCATATCTTTGGGTAAGTTATTCTGATTATAAAAGTGCTTACTTAAGATGATGAATTCTTTATCGCTTCCACCATGATTTTGATCCAACTCGGGATGATCATTGAGTTGGAACCAATAACCAACTTGGGTATCTCGGACATTACTGTATGCAGTGAAGTATTTTGCATCGAGTATTTGGTAGTCATGTAATTGTTTATTGAGCTTTTCTAATTGCGCATTACTTGAAGCAGTGGCTTGATCTTCACCCTTTAGATCTCGAATCCAAGCGGGAGAAATCGTCCAAGCCTGTTCTAGACTCAGACTGGCATTGTCACGTTGACTGCTCTGTAAATGTGAGCTGATGACTGAACCACTGCCATCTTCTTGACTAAGTAGATCCGCCTGCCAACGTTGTACGTGAATGGCTGTCGGTTGTAATGTTCGTTGAGCCACGAAACGGCTGATGGTGTCGTATTTTTCAGTAGCACTGTTGCGATGGAATCGAACACTGCGACGATCTAAAGCCTTGTATTGCTTGTTATTGTCAATCAGGCGCAGTTTTTGTGGTTCTATGCTTTGATTTGAACTTGCGACGATGTAGTTTGCTTCATCAATCAACCAACTAATGCCTTCCTCGCGCATTAATCGAGTTAAATAGTGGTAATCCGTTTCATTAGATTGCATTGAGAAAGGACGGATATCATAGTTCTTACTCAGCCCACTGCGATCCAGTTTTAAACTTGCAGCAAATAAAGCACTTTTGCCTTGCCATTCTTTAAACACAGTATCAATTATTTCAACCGCCGTCTTATTCATAAAGACACGACTATTACGTCGTTTGTGCCAAAGGCTACTGGCATCCTCTAAGGTCAATCGATAAATGGCGAAAGCACCATCACTCTGTCCCTGGCTGGCCCCAGTGATAATCCCTGTTGTGCGAAAGAGTTTTCCGGAATCTGTGACTTGGTCTACCGCCACTTGGCAACCAATAAATTCTTTTAAGGCGATATATGGGTTGGTGGATAAACAAATAATTTCGGCAGAGAGCCCTTGGTTAATGGCATGATTGCCATCTATACGTTGAA
Organism: Acinetobacter lanii; assembly: GCF_011578285.1. Lineage (NCBI taxonomy): Bacteria > Pseudomonadati > Pseudomonadota > Gammaproteobacteria > Moraxellales > Moraxellaceae > Acinetobacter > Acinetobacter lanii. The sequence goes on from NZ_CP049916.1 coordinate 1,974,720, forward strand.
TCAGGACTTGATTGTTGAGTGAGCCATTTGAAAATTGAATGCTGATGGCACGTTTTTGTGCACCAAAACCCAGCTTATCCAGCACATCGACAATGTTATTCAACATTTTATTTTTTTCTTATAAAGTTTTGATTTATGAAATTATAGTTATATTTGTGATTTATGTCACACTATTTTAGGTTTAAATCGTTAAGTTAAATGAGTTTTCAACTCAATTTACGACCATTAAAGATAAGCGAAGTTATATTAAGATGCATTAGACATGATTTATCGTCTGATGCTCATGAAAAATAAAAACCAATCTGTTCGCTTTTTGCTTGCCCAAAATAAAATATGATTTTTTCAGCTTAGTAACTTGCAGTACGTCTATCGTTCAAGGGACAATAAGCCAAATTTAATTGTAGAACTTAACATGTCCCAAGCTTTAGACGTTCTTGGCGGAATTACCGCTGAACAATTTCTCTCAGAATATTGGCAAAAGAAACCTTTACTGGTTCGTAATGCACTTCCTGAAATCGCAGGCATTTTAGAACCAAACGATGTTATGGAACTGGCACTCGAAGACGAAGTCAGTGCACGTTTAATCAAACAAAAAGACAAAGATCCCAATCAATGGACAGTGAAATCATCACCATTGATCAAAGGCGATTTCCAAAAAATGCCGAAGCTTTGGACATTACTTGTTCAAGCAGTCGATCACTACTCTTTTGATATGGCTGAACTTTGGAAAAAATTCCCATTTATTCCACAGTGGCGCCGTGATGACATTATGGTGTCCTATGCACCTAAAGGCGGTTCAGTCGGAAAACATTTCGATTTTTATGATGTATTCTTAGTACAAGGTCATGGTCATCGTCGTTGGCAATTGGGACAAATGTGTGATGCTTCAACTGAATTCGTTGCAGGTCAACCGCTTAAAATATTACCTGAAATTGAAGTGACTTTTGACGAAGTACTTGCACCAGGTGACTTACTCTATGTGCCACCGGGTCTAGCACATTACGGCGTAGCAGAAGATGATTGCTTAACTTATTCATTTGGTTTCCGCATGCCAAATGTTGCGGATATGGTCGATAGCTTAAGCGACAGCATGGCTGAAAATGATGCACTTAAAAATCCTGTGATGGATATTCAGCGTAAACAGCCGACTAAAATTGGTGAAATTAGCACGAATGAATTGAGCTATTTACGTGAGCAATTGATGTCTCAATTGCAAAATCCAAGTGTCCTCAGCGATGCATTGATGTGTTTAATTTCACGCCCTGCTTATCCAAACAACATCCCTGAAAATGATGAAATTGGGACAGGTGATTTAGAAGAAGCCCTTGATCAAGGCTATTTACTCAAACTCGAACCTGCATCGCGTTTGCTTTATAGCGAGTTAGACGGCGTTATTCATTTCTGGGCAAATGGTGAACGTTTAAATATTTCTGATGTATTCAATGAAAACCTACAGCGTATCGCTGATGGTGAAGCGATTCCTTTAAATGATGAAATGTACGACCCTGACATTTTGGAAGATATTGCAGAACTTCTAAATAGCTCGATCATTATGCTGCTTCCTTCTGAAGAATAAGCACTCGATTTTTTTCTTATAAGTATCAACAACACCTGAACATTCAAATAATGTTCAGGTCTAACAAATCACTACTTGCGATGCACACTTATTGTTCGTTATGGTTAAGCTATAACACTTAGGAACAATAACAAATGGCGAGTCCAGCTCAAGCAATTCGACACAAACTCCTCAACACCTTTTTTTCACGCCATTCCATTTGGTTTTTATGTATCATTGTTGTGCTCAGCATCACTTGGCTTAGGCTATTTTATCATCCGCATTATATTTATTATTTCTTGTCTGATACCGCGATCAATATCCTTTGGCTGGTGAGCGGACTATTAAGCCTACTTGGCCTCTATGATGTTTTGCAAAATCGGCATTCAATTACTAAAAACTATCCGATCATGGGTCATTTTCGCTTTATTTTTGAAGATTTTCGTCCTGAAATTCGTCAATATTTTATTGAATCTGATCAAGATGCTTTGCCCTTTTCTCGGATGCAACGCAGTCTGGTCTACCAACGTGCCAAAAATGAAAATGCCGATAAGCCTTTTGGTTCGATCATTGATGTTTATCAGCAGGATTATCGTTTCATTACACATTCGATGACCCCTAAGCTCCCTGCCGACCCTAAAACATTTCGTATCACCATTGGCAATGAACAATGTGCACAGCCTTATAGCGCATCGATTATGAATATTTCAGCGATGAGTTTCGGAAGTTTAAGTGCCAATGCGATTCGTGCTTTAAACTTGGGGGCGAAAATGGGCAATTTTTACCATGATACCGGTGAAGGCAGCTTAAGTCCCTATCACTTGGAAAATGGCGGTGACATTGTTTGGCAAATTGCCAGTGGTTATTTTGGCTGTCGGACTGAAGATGGCAAATTTGACCCTGAAAAATTTAAGCAACAAGCCCAACTGCCTAATATCAAAATGATTGAGGTTAAACTTTCACAAGGGGCTAAACCCGGTCACGGCGGAATTTTACCAAAACATAAAATCACGGAAGAAATTTCTCGGATCCGCGGGGTCCCGCGTGATCGCGACTGTATCTCTCCACCAACGCATTCGAGTTTCCATAATCCGATTGAAATGATGCAGTTCATCCAACAATTGCGTGATCTTTCAAATGGTAAACCGGTGGGTTTTAAACTGTGTCTTGGGCAACCGTGGCAATTTATGAGCATTGTAAAAGGCATGCTGAAAACTGGGATTTATCCTGATTTTATCGTGATTGACGGTTCTGAGGGGGGTACTGGTGCAGCCCCAATTGAGTTTAGTGACAATATTGGCACACCACTGCGTGAAGCTTTGCTTTTTGCTCACAATACCCTTGTGGGGGCAGGTTTAAGAAACAAAATTAAATTGGGTGCAAGTGGAAAAATCATCAGTGCTTTTGATATCGCCAGTACCTTTGCCATTGGCGCGGATTGGGTTAACTCTGCTCGTGGTTTCATGTTTGCTGTCGGTTGTATTCAAGCACAAAGCTGTCACACCAACCAATGCCCAGTGGGTGTGGCCACCCAAGATATTGACCGTCAAAAAGCCATTCATGTTCCCACCAAAGCGGAGCGTGTGTTTAATTTCCATGAAAATACATTACATGCATTGTCTGAAATGATTGCTGCGGCAGGTTTAGAACATCCAAGCGATATCAAAGCGCATCATTTGGCCCAGCGCGTCAATGATCGTGAAATCAAAAATTATGCTCAACTACACTTTTGGTTAAAAGAAGGTGAATTGCTGACTTGTGATAATAAAGACGATGAAAATTTTTATTATCGAATGTGGAATTTAGCCAGCGCCGAACAATTTAATTAATACGTTGCATAGCCACTCAAAATCAAAAAGGAGCGTCATCGCTCCTTTTTTATGTCATGTATATAGGTGAATACAGGGCTTAATAATAGCCTTTACTACTTTGTGCATGGAGAAAAGCTGGAATCAATCCAGTCAATGCAGCACGAATATCCGCTCGCTCATTAATCAACTGATGCGATCCTTCTTCCAACATCAGTAAGGTTTGCAGACGGAATTTTTGCCGAATAAATTCGATGTTATAACGCCAATCTACGGTTTGATCTTGCGCCCCTTGTGCTAGCCACACAGGAATACGACATGCAGGGCGTTGCTCCATTTCCTGCATCCATTTTGACATCGCTAAAATCCAATCCATACCCATCATCCGCGGTTGTAAAGGATCTTTTAAACGCACAAAACGCAAAAACTCGGGATTATGGTTATTGCGTTTAAAGTGACGTGGCACTTCCCGCTTAATGCGTCGAATAATGCCGAGCCCTACAGGATTGTGCCACCACGAGGTTTTTGCAGGTCGTACCAACGGAGACAACAACAACACGCGTTCCACAATTGGATTTTTACGTTGCTCGGCATACTCAAGCAAATGATGCATCCAAATTGCACCACCGGTACTTTGTCCGATCCCTAACCATGGCTGTGGCAACTGATCAGCATTTTTAACGTATTGATGCACTGCATGTAACACTTGTTGATAATGATCAAAGTTTTGAATGCTGGCGGCATTACCATCACTGAGTCCATGACCCGGTAAATCATAGGTCAACACACTAAAACCTTGCTCAAGGAGCTCGCGAATAATCGGTTGATAAATACCACTATGTTCCAAATAGCCGTGCAATAAAAACACCGTGCCACGAATATGATCTGTTTTCGGCTGGAACACTTGTACATGTAATTTAAACAAAGGCATTTTAATAAAGCCTTGCCAATACTCACATTCAAGTTGATCTAAAGCATATAAACGACGGTAGGCTTGGATATCTGTATTGGGCACATAAGCACGATTTAAATTGAGTGCTTCAAGCAACAAGGGCGTTGAACTTCGATTGGGAATCGGTAGGTCAAGTTGTGCCAAAACACTGGGATTTAAAAATGGAATATCAGCCATTATGGCACCTCTCTACAGCCACTCGAGCCAAATAATACATCACGGATGGTCGCCAACATTTCATAATTGGCACGACGGCTGTGGTCATAATTTTGTTTGCTTGGACGCCATGCAGTTAATTGGGTCGGCATAGGCGCTTCAACGGGTATGGTTTGGATGCCATTTAATGCAAAAAGACGGCGTGTACGTGGCATATGATAACGGTCAGTAATCAAAATCACGGTCGGGGCTCCTCCTTTTTTTTGTAATAATAGAGAGCTAAAACGTGTATTTTCACAGGTGTTCATACTGCGGTTTTCGAGCAAATTGGCTTCGACCCCTTTATTTTTTAACCATGCCTGCATATAGGGCGCTTCCACCCCGCTTAACACAATGGGTAATTGCGTCTCATGTTCTACATCTAAGGTCTTTTCTAAACGTAGTCGAGTGTATTCATTCACCACAATGTCTAGACGGTTGTCGCCTAAGGTCAATCCCCCGCCTAAAACCACAATTGCATAGGGTTTTGATAATTCTTTCTTTTTGGCATCATTGAGATTTTGATGTTGAATTTGTGCTATATCTTTATAAATCTGATCATCCACAGTCACTTCAGGTTCATTGAGTGGATGTTGCAACAAAAACTCTGTGTATCGTTCTCTTAAGGCTTGATCTGCGTCACTTTTCAACAGTTGAACAGTGCTATCAGCTTCAGAAATAAGCGGCTCTGAAAGGTCTTTTTCTAAAATCATCGCTTCTGACACTGCTTCTTCAGAGATGGTTGCTTCAGATGTTAAGTCCTGTTGATCCACTAAATTTAGATTTGAATGACTTGCACTTGAGGCTCCTGTTTCTTCATCAGGACGAGCAATCACAACAGGAATCTTCGCGATCTTGTGTTTTGCCTCACTGTCTTTTGCTTGATCTTCTAATCTCTGTTGCTTGTCAATTTCATCTAACAGAATTTTATAACGTGCTTGAATGGCAACCAAATCTTGAGTATTGCTTTCACGAATTTTCTGTTCCATTAAACTCAAATAGGCTTGACGTGCAATCCAAGATTTAGAGCCTGGCTCTAAATCTTCTGTTTCAGTCAATGCAGCCATTTGCTGGCTTTGTGCTGCCACTTCATCCACATTGACCGGCACAAAGCTATCCAATGCCTTTGCCACCAACTTCGAATAAAACGGTGTATACCAAAAAACCATCAGACAGCCAACGAGTACGAACAGTACCGCAATCGTTCGTACCAATGAAATCATCCAATGTTGTTTCGGCATACGGTCCTTTTTAATGTGTGTTGTATTCAGTGATTATTGGCTATGTGGTTGAATTAAACCTGTAGAATCAAACAAAACCGGTTCAGGTTCTAAAAGCACGTTGAACTTTTGTACCACATCTTGTTGCACGGCGCGATAGGTTGCTTGTACATCCTGTAACTTTGCATCTGCATAATTGACCAAAACCAACGCTTGTTTTTGAAACATCCCCACTGAGCCAAGTTGTTTACCTTTCCAGCCGGCTTGATCAATCAACCAACCTGCAGCAATCTTAACAGAACCATCCGCTTGTGGATAATGCGGCAATGTTGGAAATTGTGAACTTATTTGTTCATATTCAGTGAGTTGAATAATCGGATTTTTAAAAAAACTGCCGGCATTGGGGTATTGTTTTGGATCTGGCAATTTACTTTGACGAATGTTGATGACTTGTTGTTGTAGATTTTCTGGCGTGAGCTCATCTCCTACTGCCGCTTTTAAATCACCATAACTGATTTTTAAATCAGCTTTTTTTAGAAGCTTAAACACCACATGGGTAATCACATAACGATTTGGATCATCTTTAAAAATACTATGGCGATAAGAAAATGCACAATCTTGTGCAGAAATTTGACTCAAACACTGTTGCTCTCGATCATACACTTCAACCGTCTCAATAAACTCACCGACCTCAACACCATACGCGCCAATGTTTTGCACCGGTGATGCACCGACAAGACCAGGAATTAGAGCTAAATTTTGTAGGCCATACATTTTCTGCGCCGTCGTCCATAGCACAAACGCATGCCAATTCTGTCCTGCACCGACACGTATCGTATAGCTGTCTTGATCCTCATGTAACAGTTCAATCCCTTGAATGTTCATATGCACCACCAAGGCTTGAATCTGTTCAGGCAGCAGCATATTACTGCCCCCAGAGAGAATCAGCACATTCAATTGCTGAGCTTTGGCATAGTTGAGTGCATCGACCAAATCTTCGGTTGTATCAACTTCCACATAGTCAGAACCAACAGCATCTAAACTGAGTGTATTGTATGGTTTAAGTTGAAATTGCTTTTGAACATTGATCATAGGAAAAACTACACTCGTTTCGTTTCAGTGGTTCAGAATGGTTAATGGGTCTAACAAAGAGGATGGCACAAAGTCACGATAAAACTGTGTTTTACACCGCGTCACGATGCACTTTTTGTTTTAAATGCGCTACCCACGCATCACTACTCGATTCACATTGATCAAGCACACGTTCAAAACCTGCATCTCCACCATAGTATGGATCAGGTACAGCTTGCTTTGAAAACTTAGCATCATGCTCACTCATCAAGGCAACTTCAGCACGGAGTTGATGTTGACCATATTTAATGAGGGCTTGCTGTTTTAAAGTTAAAATGTCTTGTAGATTGTCTAGATCCATTGCCAAAATCAAATCAAAATCGACGAAGTCACTCATCAGCAACTGTCGTGCCCTTAACGCAGATAAATCGTAACCGCGTTGAAGTGCATGCTTCTGACTACGTAGATCAGGCGCTTTATTGGGATGATAATTACTGGTTCCGGCAGAATCGACCTGTACTGCTAACTTTTGAGCTTCACAGCGTTGACGCAAGACCACCTCAGCTGTAGGTGAACGACAAATATTTCCAAGGCATACACAGAGAATTTTGTATGGCATTTTCGTTGGCATCACTGTCTCAAAAGCTCATATCTTTTATGGTGGTATATGTTAAGTTATTTGTAGGATGAATCCTATAGACCCCGAAAACAATAATGTTGAATAAATGCCAAAAGGATAGTGTATGAGCCAGTTTCAATTTCAAACCGTGGGAAATATTATTTCAGGGTTAGGCTCAATCCAGCAACTGAGTCCAATTTTAAAAGCACGTTCATTTCAAAAATTATTACTGGTCACGGATGCCGGTATGATTCAGCATCAACTTCATCTTCCGCTACTTGAAATTCTAGACGCAACCCAAACCCCTTTTGTGATTTTCTCAGATGTACAAGCAGATCCACCTGAAGACCTCATTCTTAAAGCGGTCGAATTTGCTAAAAACGAACAAGTAGATGCTGTACTCGGTTTCGGTGGCGGCAGTTCACTCGATGTTGCAAAAGTGATTGCGATACTTTCAGATCCAAATCAAAGCCAAACCATTCAGCACCTTTATGGTGTAGATAATGCCAAAAGCCCAAGACTGCCACTGATTTTAGTACCCACCACTGCCGGTACGGGCTCGGAAGTTACCCCAATCTCGATTGTCACCACCGGCGAAACAACCAAAACAGGCATTGTGTCTCCGATTTTATATGCAGATGTTGCCATTTTAGATGCAACCTTTACCCAAGATCTGCCGGCTCATATTACGGCAGCCACAGGGATTGACGCGATGGTGCATGCCATTGAAGCCTATACTTCAAAAATCAAAAAGAATTTCTATGCAGACCTTTTGGCCAAACAAGCTTTAAGCCTACTCAATCAAAATTTAAAATTGGTTCTGCAAGATGGACACAATCTTGAAGCACGTCAAAACATGTTGCTCGGCTCTATGTTGGCAGGTCAAGCCTTTGCCAATGCGCCAGTCGGTGCGGTACATGCGCTTGCCTATCCTTTAGGGGGTCATTTTCATCTCTCCCATGGACATACCAATGCGCTGGTTCTAGTTGAAGTGTTAAAATTTAATGCTTCAGCAGCCAAACGCTATTATGCGGAATTGATTCAATGGATGGACCCGTATAGTAAGGGCAATACCGATGGACTCTGTGATCTGTTTATCGACCATATGCAAGGTCATTTAGACAATAGCGGTTTAACGTTAAAACTCAGTGAGCTGAATGTTCCCGAAGACAGCTTAGAGAGGTTGGCTGCGGATGCCATGCAACAAACACGCTTATTACAGAACAATCCAAAAGTGTTAGCTCAACAGGATGCCTTAAACATTTATCAAGCGATTTACTAATTTTTGTATTTCTCCTTAGAGCAAAAAATACACCTAGCCTTGAAAACATATAGAACTTAGAACAAACATGATGAAAACAACTCCACGCACCCGCAACCAATACGCCTTTATTTTCCCGATTCAAACCCGTTGGGCAGATAACGACATCTATGGTCATGTCAATAATGTCACCTATTACAGCTACTTTGATACCGCAGCCAATGCACTGCTGATTCAAAACACTGGTTTTGATCTACAACATTCGCCTAGCATAGGCTTAGTGGTCGAGTCGATGTGCACATTTCTTGAAGAATTGAGTTATCCCGAAATCATTGAGGTTGGCGTGGCGATACGTAAGTTGGGCAATTCATCAGTCTGTTATGATCTGGCTATTTTTAAACAAGGCAAAGAACAAGCATCGGCACAAGGTCATTTTGTGCATGTTTTTGTTGACCGCCAAACACGAAAAAGCACCTCGATTTCAGATGAAATGCGAGATGCTTTAAGTAATTATTTGCACGTTGTTGAGAACGAAAGCTCGGCGTAATCAGAATTGATTACACATTTGCTTAAGATTTGAGTTGGATATTATGCAAATCCGCACCAAAACTATGAATCAACCCTTTGACCGCATCTTCATTTTGCAAGAGTTCAGCAGCACGTTCATAGGCACGTTCTTTACGCAGCACTTGCTGATCATAAGGGGTTGCACCTGAAACATCTTGATACTGCACACTAAAACGCGTATTTGACCAATGCTTTTTCAGTTCTGCTTCAAGCGTATCTTGAAATTGGCTTAACAGGGTTTCATATTTCTGCGGAATATTGAAAATCGACTCACCATCAATCTGACCCGTCATTAAACCTTGCTGTGCCAACTCTTGCACTGCCGGAGACAACTCACTGTTACGGAACCAAAATTCCCATTTATCAATGCTCCATTCGCCTTCCAAGACCTGAGGGCTTAACTTCAAAATGTCTTGTGGCATCAAGCCATCAGCCAATGTACCGTTTGGTTTTACAACTTCAGTCACCGTTGCCTGAGCTGCAAGCGCATTTAGACGTTGCATCACGTCATCTTGAACGGCTTCATTCATAGATTCATTACTAATAGCTGAATCTAAATTCGGCTGTAGTTCTGATGAAGTGATATTTGCAGTTTCATGTTCAGCTGATTCAGCTTGCTCAGGATTTAAGAAGAAAATATCTTCAACCTCTGCAGTCGATTGAACTTCAGGCTGCGCTGCGGGTGCATCACCAAATAGACTCAAACTAGGTTCAGCATCGCTCAAGGGTGCGTCATTTAAACCTACTTCAAACTGCGAATTTTGCTTAGGCTCAGATTGTGGCTCAGCTTGTGTTGCCTGATCAGAATATGAAACTTCATCATTTCGAGATGCCGAACACTCCCCTGTAGGCACAGCAAGATCGGATTCTATTTCATCATCAAGAAAATCATCACTGCTTGGCTCATGCGTAGTGCGCTGTTGGCTACCCATCGCAAATTCTTCATCCACATCACTAGCATCATCTGAACCAAATGCTGGATCTGCAAAGTGTGCATCACGATTGATTGTCGTGGTTGCAACAACACTAGGCGCATCTTGAGTTATATCTGCTGTGACAGTCGCAACTGAAACTACGCTTTGCTGTGCATCAAGTCTGTTGTGTTCAGAAGGAGTATCAACAGGGTTAAACTGTGAATCTATCGTGGCTGTAGATGCCGAAATCACCGCTTGTGGCGCTGATGCTGAGGCTTGATGCATCGCTACTTCATTGACCTGTAAAGGTCTGAATGCCAGTAACCGCAGTACGGTCATTTCAAAACCTTGCTCTTGGGTCACTGCCAATTGCAAATCTGCACGACCTTTACATGCAACTTGATAATACAACTGTAAATCTTGCGCAGAAATAAGCGCAGACAACTGCATAATTTTGGCATTGATTTCGGCGCTATATTTCAAGCTTAAATCTGGCAAATATTGCAACAACGCCAACTCATGCAACGTTGAAATAAACTGATCCAACACCAAAGACACATCTAAAGCTTGTTGTCTAAACTGCATCAATAATTGACTAACACGTTGTTGCTGGTTTTGATGAATGGCGAGAATCAAATCAAAGATAATGGTCCGGTCAATCAAGCCCAACATTTCTTTGACATCTTGATGCTTGATCGCACCTTGACCATAGGCAATCGCTTGATCGGTGAGTGACAAGGCATCCCGCAATGAGCCTTGTGCAGATTCAGCAATTTGCCAAATCGCATCCTGCTCAGCAGTAATGTCTTCTTTGGATAAAATATCGGTCAAATGGCTGGTGATTTCATCGACCGCCAATGGACGTAGGGTAAATTGCAAACAGCGTGAAATGACGGTAATCGGCAATTTTTGTGGATCTGTGGTTGCAAATAAGAACTTCACATGCTCTGGTGGTTCTTCTAAAGTTTTCAGCAATGCATTAAAAGAATGCGTTGAAAGCATATGCACTTCATCGATTAAGTAGACCTTAAATCGACCTTGCGTCGGTGCATAAGGCACATTGTCTAAAAGCTCTCGGGTATCTTCTACTTTTGTTCGTGATGCCGCATCAATTTCAATGAGATCGATAAATCGACCTTCATTCACCGCAGTACAGGTTGCACAAACTTCACACGGCGTAGAAGTAATTCCGGTTTCACAATTCAGGCATTTCGCTAAAATACGGGCAATGGTGGTTTTCCCCACTCCACGTGTGCCGGTAAACAGATACGCATGATGTAATCGACCACGCTCTAAAGCGCTCGTTAATGCACGTGATACATGGTTTTGACCAACGAGTTCAATAAAATTGCGTGGACGATATTTACGTGCAAGTACCTGATACATGAATGCTCCCTTTTTACAGGCTTAAGCATACTGTTTTTTTAATCAAGAGTGAATGAAGATTGCAAATTCTCTTGCAAACTGTTGAATAGAAAACCAAGTCTTGTATGTTTAAGCCTGATCTCTTTTCATAAACGAGATAAACGCATATTTTATCCGCATATTCTGAAGTAGATCTGAGATCCCCCACCCAAAATATTTTGTCCAAAATATGCTTACTAATCTATAACCAGATCTAAAACCAGCCTTTATGCCCTTTCAATACCGCATCCGCACAGCGCAAGGTTTCTTGAGTCAGCCCCCACAAACGATAATCTCCAGTAATCGAAGCAGCAGTAAAATTATGCGTATAAGCGAAACTCAATTCACGCTCAGGATCACACCACGCACCAGAGCCGTTATAGCCAATATGCCCAAAGCCTTGTTTGGCGCGCTTGCCCATACTTAGTACACGGTGATAACCCAAACGCCATTTCATTGGAATCGGCATGACACGATCACGTTGATTGTTTTGAATCGTTGCAAGTGTTTTAAATGTTTCAGCATCAATCAAGCTTTGACCCTGCCACTCACCACGATTTGCCAACATGGCATACACTTTTGCCAAACTCCTTGCCGTAAATGCACCATTGGCAGCGGGAATGATCGCTTGAATTGAAGCATCATCAAAAAAACTGAACTCACGCATGCGCTTGGGCACCATGGCATCTAAAAAGTCTTGCGGATCCTGCCCTGACCACTCAATCAATTTTTCTGAAAAATTAAATTTAGGCTGTTTGGTTTTTTTAGCTGGGGGTTTATTATCTGGGGTGTTATTCGGTTGATGATCCACCTGAGGCTTTGGCAATGGTTTGGCTACACGAGCCAATTCAGACTGCGGTACACCAAAGTATGCACCATCCAATTCAAGTGGCTCTACCAAATACTGTTGCATCAACTCTGTTAAAGATTTCTGACTCGCTTTTTCTAAAACTCCACCGACCAACCACCCGAAAGTCAGCGCTTGATAGGCATTCTCTTGACCGATATTAAATCGCGGTTGTGCATTTTCCATAACCTTGAGCATATGTTGCCAATCAGCCATTTCAGCGGCTTTGCTGATGATATTTCGAATATCAAATAAACCACTTTGATGACTCAAAACATGTCTTAAGGTCATTTTGTCTTTGCCATTTTGCGCAAATTCAGGCCAATAGTCAGCAATCGGCTGATCATAGTCAAGCATCCCTTGACTGACCAAGATATGCGCCAATGTGGCAAGCACACCTTTACCTGTGGAATAACAAATTGAGAGCGTGTCTTGCGCCCAAAGTTCAGTATTTGATTTTTGCCCTGTGTAAATATCTGCAACTTTCTCACCACGAAAATAGACCACCAAGGCAGCCCCACCCAAGTGACTGCGTTGATCTTGCAGTCGACTAAATTGTTTTGCGAGATCGATAAATCGAGGATCAACCTCACCCATGTAATTCTGAGTGTTCGCAAAAAGCACTTTTGCAATTGAATTCATGCTACATCCTTATATTTTATTGTTTTTTCCATACACATGCTGTGCGCACAGCATTTATTTGATTGTGAGATTTATACAACTAAAAATCACTGATGAAAATGCTCATAAAAAAGCCCAAATACATGATTTGGGCTTTTTTGATTATAAGCTTGTGATGATTCCGCTCACATGCGGTTTTTGTGATTTTTGATTTCGAATCAAGAGATGTGTTGTGCCCTTATCTTCAGCAGTCAAAAACTCAACTTTGGATGGCAAAAACATCGGCAACTTGAAATAGACATCAGCATCATACGCCTCTGGCAAATTTAAACTTGCCAATGCGCGGGCTTTACTCCACATGCCATGTGCAATGGCTTGTTTAAAACCAAAGGCTTTTGCGGTCAAGGCATGAATATGAATTAAGTTAAAATCACCCGATGACATGGCATATCGGCGACCTGTATTTTCAGCCACATCCCACACTGCTTTTGATTCAAAATTAGGGATTGCTTCTTCTTTCGGTTTTGCCACTGGTGCAGCATCCGTTTTTTGACGTGAAAGATAGGTGGTTAGCCCTTCCATCACCACTTCACCTGCGACCTTAACCGTGGTTAAGAAATCAAATTGTAAGCCTTTGTCATGCGGTTTCAAATCACCAAATTTACAGGCAATGCTTAAATTTTCATTCACGGCAATTTTACGATGTTGTCTCACTTGGTTACGGATATGCACCAAACCCAATAAAGCAAATGGAAATGCTTCAGTGGTCATCATATGCATTTGCAAACTTTGCGAAATCACTGCCAAATAAGTTGCAGGAATAGAACCGTTGTTTTGATAGCCACAAATTTCGTTGTATTTTTTTAAATGTTCTTGATCAACCTTAAATGAATCCACCACATATTCAACTTGTGGCAGAACCTTTTCACCTTTTGGTTTTTTAAAAATCAAACCTTGGATGACTTTTGGATACGCCAAATACGGTTTTGGCAGTTGACTAAAATGGCGAGTATTCATACTGAACCTTTGGAATTTTCTTTATTTATGAGTAAATGGAGTTCTCTCTCGCTTTGGGAGAGAGCTAGAGAGGGTTAATAATATTTCCCTCTAATTTCCCTCTCCTAAGTCCTCTCCCAAAGGGAGAGGAGTTTAATAGATTAAGCCCCGAGCAGACTCTGACCGCAGACACGAACCACATTACCATTTAAGCCTGTAGACGCAGTCGATGCAAATAATGCAATGGTTTCTGCCACATCCACAGGTTGACCGCCTTGACTCATCGAGTTCATACGGCGTCCCGCTTCACGAATCGCAAATGGAATGGCTGCTGTCATTTGCGTTTCAATAAAACCGGGTGCCACCGCATTAATGGTAATGCCTTTTTGCAGTAATGGCGCAGTAAATTTCACCACACCAATCACACCTGCTTTCGATGCAGCATAGTTGGTTTGTCCCAAGTTACCCGCAATCCCTGAAATAGAGGACACACAGACAATACGACCATTTTCATTGATGCCCGCATGTTCAAGCAAGTAATCATTGACACGCTCAATGGCAGATAAGTTAATGTTAATCACCAAATCCCACAGCTCAGGCTTCATATTTGCCAAAGTTTTGTCACGGGTAATGCCTGCATTGTGAATGATGATGTCTACCCCCCCTTTTTGTGCTGCAGCAGCTTTGATTTTTTCACCTGCATCGGCAGCTGTGATATCAATTGCGAGTGTAGAACCGCCAATAGCACTTGCCACACGATCAAGATCCGCTTGCTGTTGTGGTACATCTAGACAAATCACATGCGCACCATCACGCGATAGTACATGCGCAATTGCTTCACCAATCCCGCGACTCGCACCCGTCACCACAGCTGTTTTACCTGCAAGCGGTTTCGCCCAATCCACATCCACCACATTGGCTTTAGCAACACGAATCACTTGACCCGATACATAAGCAGAACGTGGAGAAAGCACAAAGCGTAAAGTGGATTCAATGTTTTGACCTGCATCCTTGTCGACATAGACCAACTGAGCCGCGATGCCCTTTTTAAATTCTTTACCAACAGACTTTACAAAACCCTCAAGCGCACGTTGCGCAATCGCTTGCTTAATGGTCGGTGCTTGCTCAGGCGTTAAACCCACCACAATCACACGACCCGAACTTTGAATTTGGCGTGCAATTGGATTAAAGAAGGCATGCAACTCACTTAATTGTTCTGAGTTTTGAATACCAGATGCATCAAACACCACTGCTTTGAATTTGGACTCTTTATCGCCATCATTGAACGCACTAACACTCAAACCCACTTTAGCAGCCGCTTGCTGAAGCGCTGAATTATTGCCTGCATAGGTATTGGCATGAATGTTACTGAGCACTTGTGCAATATCACCTGTCAGCACGCTATTCGGCGCAGCACCAAACAAAACCGCACCTTGAATCACAGGCGTTGCAGATTGAAAACGGTCTAATTCTAATGGCGATGGCAAACCTAAATTTTTAATGACAAATTTACCAATTGGAGATTTTGAAAAAGCTTGATATTGGTCAGTCATGAATGTGATCTCTCGACAAAATAAATGTTAGTGGACCTAAGTGATCTATGAACTTCAGTGTAATCTCAGATACTTATAATGTAATTGATCCATCTGTTTCAGATAAATAATACTTGAGTTAATCTATGTATGTCTTGACCTGAACGCACTCTTAAATGTCATTATAGTCAATACGACCTGTTTTTGAATGTGTTAATGTTAGCAGCAAGAATATCGTCCACATGCTTGGAAAAGCCTTATGAGCAAAACAACTCAAGAAAATCCAACAGTCGAGAATTCTGCGAAAGAAACTGTGTCAAATACATCAAAGACTCGTGCAAAAACGAGTAAAAGTACCGAAGCAGTTTCTGCCGTCGCAAATACTCCTAAAACGTCGCGTACACGTTCTGCAGCTTCACGCAATAAAAGTACCACTCAAAATACAAAAACAGCTGATACAAAAGCTCAAACACTTACTCAAACTTCCGATGCTCAGGATCAAATTATGAGTCAAAATACCGTTCGCCGTGTTGCTATTATTGGGGGAAATCGTATTCCCTTTGCTCGTTCTAATGGTGCTTACTTTAAAGCGACCAACTCAGATATGCTCACTGCAGCATTAAATGGTTTAGTTGAACGTTTTAATCTACAAGGTCAACGTTTAGGTGAAGTGGTTGCAGGTGCAGTTTTAAAACATAGCCGTGACTTCAACATGACCCGTGAATGTGTATTGGACACCGAGCTTGCACCTGAAACGCCAGCATACGACATTCAACAAGCCTGTGGTACAGGTTTACAAGCGGCTTTTGCTGTTGCCAATAAAATTGCGTTGGGTCAAATTGAAGTCGGCATCGCAGGGGGTGTTGACACTACATCTGATGCCCCAATCGCATTCGGTGATGGTTTACGTAAAGCTTTGCTTGAACTCAACATTGCTAAAACAGCGAAAGACCGTTTAAAAGCACTGACTAAAATCAACGTCAAAGATCTACTTGATGCACCAAAAAATGGTGAACCACGTACAGGTTTATCGATGGGTGATCACCAAGCGATTACCACGCTTGAATGGGGCATTTCACGTGAGGCACAGGATGAACTTGCTGCATCTTCACATCAAAAAATGGCCAAAGCCTACGAAGAAGGTTTCTTTGATGACTTGATCACACCATTTTTAGGTTTAGAACGTGACAATAATTTACGTGCTGATTCGACTGTAGAAAAATTGGCGAAGTTAAAACCTGCCTTTGGTAAAGGCGATGCACGCACCATGACAGCGGGTAACTCTACCCCACTGACCGATGGTGCTTCTGTTGTATTGCTCGCTTCAGAAGAATGGGCAAAAGCCAATGGTCATGAAGTACTGGCTTATTTAAGTTTCTCTGAAACTGCTGCAGTCGATTTTATTGGTAAGAAAGAAGGTCTATTGATGGCACCGGCGTATGCTGTGCCACGTATGCTTGATCGTGCAGGTTTAAAACTTCAAGACTTCGACTACTACGAAATTCATGAAGCCTTTGCTTCACAAGTGCTCTCGACTTTAAAAGCATGGGAAGATCCAAAATTCTGTAAAGAGCGTTTAGGTCTAGATGCTCCACTCGGTTCAATCGATCGATCTAAACTGAATGTTAAAGGTTCATCTTTGGCTGCGGGTCATCCATTTGCAGCAACAGGCGGTCGTATTATTGCGACTGCAGCAAAACTGTTAAATCAAAAAGGTTCAGGTCGCGTACTGGTTTCGATTTGTGCTGCGGGTGGTCAAGGGGTAACGGCGATTATTGAAAAATAATCGAATCCACCCATAAAAAAGCACCGATTCAGGTGCTTTTTTTATTTTCAGACTTACGGTTCATCATGGCATACAACGAGGTTCAACATTTGCACCAAACCATGCCCACTTTGATGTATCACTACAGTGCAAATAATTTCAAAAGAATCACCGCACCCAATGACAGTACTGCATTATTTAGCATATGAATCAATAAAACATGCCAAATATTACGCGTCCATAGGTAGACCACATTCAAAAACAGTCCTGCCACCATAAAGCTAACAGTAGCGATCAAATGGCCATCAAAATTATGATAATGAATCAAACCAAACAATATGGAATTTAACAACACCAAAATTATTCTTATACCAATTTTGGGGACAAACAACTTGTGCAATAAGGTATAGCGAAACACGATGTCTTCAATCAGTGCTGTAAAAATAGGACCCAGTGAAATGAACAGCAATGGAATAAATGCAATCGTTTGAGGATCGATAGGTGCTTCCTCTATTGGATTCACCGAATGATGCATAGGTAAAAAAGCGCGTGTGATGCTGATTAAGCCTTGCAAAACAATAGCGCCTACAATCACCAACAACCAAGACTTTAAGCTTGCCCGATTAAAATACTGCCAATGCCGAATTAACATCTCTTTATAGAGATAACACAGTACTAAGAATAAGCCACCGCGAAAGATACTATCTACGAGTGCAATCTGCGTTGCCTGACTGAAGAGCAGACTCGCCAACCACCCATTCAGCATGATCAAAGGACTTAGTAACAATACAAAGGTGTCTCGATATTGCCATTGTATCTGTTGAGGAAAAGCTTCAGCATGTACGACTTTAAAGTTACTCATATTTTTGATTATTCTATTATCACTATGGATTACATATAAATATGGATTAAATAAAGGGATGCCATTAAGCGCATCCCTTTTATTGGTATTTTTTTGGATCAACATTTGTTTCAAAAAATTTTGATCCACAATATTTTTTTAACTAGACCGATGAAATGAAAGTCTAGATGAACATCTCAGATTAGATCTATTCGATGCTTGAAAAAGTCGCTGAGTTAGGCTGTAACAGGTCTAAGCCCTAATTTGGTCTCGATTAAGTCATAACACCATTGGAAAATAAAGGTATAAACTAGAATACACAGCGTCATACTGAGGTCCGTTAAGATTGCTTGCCAAATCGGCATCTTCAAAGCATACGCCACCATCGGAATCGTCGCCAACATTAAGCCACCTTCAAAACCAATCGCATGGCAAATACGGACTAAAACCGTTCTTTTCAGTTGATGTTTGGCTTCGTATTTTTCAAAAAAATGATTGAAAATCATATTCCAGACCACTGAAGTCACTGCCATCGCAATCCCTAAAGTCCCAGTGACCTCCATAGGGGCTTCAAACACAAAACTCAAGACAACCGCAATAATCACCAGAAGAATCACTTCATAGGTCAGCGCATGAATGATTCTTCTTTTAGATAAAAACATGGAAAAGCTCGTTCATTTTCTTTAGTGATACAATTCTATTTGGAAATATTTGATTAATCGAGTTAGCTTCTTTCAATATTATTGATAGATAAAACTTAAGCTATGAATATCAATCAAGAACAACTAACTATTTTTAAAACTGTGATGACTTTAGGCTCGTTTTCAGCCGCTGCAAGGGCTTTGGGTAAAGTCCCCTCAGCCATCAGCATGTCCATTGCCAACTTAGAGGTCGATTTAAATCTTCAATTGTTTGAACGTGTTGGTCGAGAGCCTAAACCTACACCACAAGCGTTAATTTTATTCGAGAAGACACAAGCCTTGTTAATCGAAATGAATCAATGGAAGCAGCATGCCTATGCACTCAGTGAAGGTTTGGAGTCTTCATTAAACATAGTGGTGGTCTCAGAGCTGTTGCATACCCAATGGACGGAATACATTGCGCTGTTGGAGCAGCAATTTCCAGCACTACAAATCAACATTATTTCAGCCCCACAAGAAGATGCCTTGAAAATGCTATTCAATCAGAGTGTCCAACTTGCGTTTATGTTTGAACGTGAAGTATTGGAAAATAGCGAACAATTTGTCGAAGTGAAACGCGAACAACTCCTTCCTGTGATTTCAAATCAACATCCATTGGCAGAATTCGATCAAGTCAGTTTTGAACAGATTCGACAGCATCGTCAGATTGTGGTGGCGAGTCGGGATAAAAGCATTAAACCTGAATTATTGTTTTCGAAGGATTATTGGCGCACAGACAACCACCATTCAGCCTCAATGATTATTTTAGAAAATTTAGCATGGGGTGTTTTACCCTTTCAAATGTTTGAAGAAAATCCTTTGCTAAAAGAAAAACTCAAAGTCCTCAAACTTTCAGATTTCACCCCGAAATTTGAATATTATGTCGATTTGGTCTGGAGCCGAGAAAGTCAGTTGGGTGCAGCTGCTCGTTTTTTGATTAATCACATCAGAAATCAGCGTATTTCTGTAAAATAATGCTGATTTCGAGTGTATATACGGATGATATAAAATCATCCTGTGATATAAATAATCCAACAAGTATTTTAACCAAGAATTAGATCGTAATGACACAATCAGCATTAAACCAACTCAAAGCCTTAACAACAATCGTTGCCGATACAGGTGATTTAAATGCCATTCAACAGTTTCGCCCTTTGGATGCAACCACTAATCCTTCATTAATTACCGCTGCTGCATCGCTCCCTGAAAATAAGCAACTGTTAAAAGATGCCTTTGCTCAAGCCAAATCTGAAGGCTATCAAAGCGATGAATTGATTGAACGCACTATTGATATTTTAACCGTCAAACTGGGTGCTGAAATTCTAAAAATTGTAGAAGGTCGTGTTTCAACTGAAGTGGATGCTGCCTTGTCTTACGATACTGAAGCCACCATTGATAAAGCCAAAGAACTATTAGCTCTGTATAAAGCCTATGGTGTCGATCAAAACCGTATTTTGATTAAAATTGCATCTACCTGGGAAGGCATACAAGCTGCCAAAGATTTGGAAGCTGAAGGTATTCATTGCAACCTGACGCTCTTATTTGGTTTACACCAAGCCAAAGCCTGCGCAGATGCTAAGGTCACGCTTATCTCACCATTTGTGGGACGCATTTTGGATTGGTATAAAAAAGCGGAAAATGTCGATCATTACAGCATCGATAAAGATCCAGGCGTGCTGTCAGTGAAGCAAATTTATCACTTCTATAAACAGCATGCGGTTAAAACTGAAATTATGGGAGCAAGTTTCCGTAGTGTTGATCAGGTATTGGGACTTGCAGGCTGTGATCTTTTAACAGTTTCACCGAATCTTTTGGCTGATTTAGAAAAAGATCAACGTGTAGTCGAAGCACAGCTTAGCGCTGAACATGCGCAAGCGCATCAAACTCACGACAATAGCCCATTGACTAAAGAACAGTTCAAAGTAGAGCTTGAACAAGATTTAATGGCATTCCAACTGTTACAAAGCGGAATCGATGGCTTTATTAAAGCGCGGGAACAACTGAGCAATTTATTACGTCAATCTTTTGGCGTAGATGCTGAGATTCAAGCCTAAAAAACTTTATCATTACACTCAATCTGATTATGATGAATCGAGTCTTTGGACTCGATTTTTTATTGAATATTCCACGATATAAGCGAGATGCGTTGTGTTCGGCATTACTGACCTGATGACCTATATAATTGGTACTGTGCTGATCATTTTGCTTCCTGGTCCAAACTCCCTCTATGTGATGTCGATTGCCACACGTTATGGGGTCAAGACTGGCTATATCGGTGCTTTGGGGGTATTTTCTGGCGATACGATTTTAATTTTATGTACCGTACTTGGTGCTGCGACCTTATTACATAACTTTCCTTGGATTTTTATTGGATTAAAAATTGTAGGCGCACTGTACCTTGCCTATTTAGGTACGCGCTTGCTGATGGCGGGTTATCAGACTTGGAACAATACAAGTCAAAGCATTCAAAAAAACACTGAAAATGCCAAACCTCAGGCCTTTCACCCTTTTCGTACAGCGCTCATGGTTAGCTTACTCAATCCGAAAGCCATGCTGTTTTATCTGTCTTTCTTTATCCAATTTGTCGATCCTAATTACGCTTATCCCGCTTTAAGCTTCACGTTGCTTGCTATCATTTTACAAATTTTAAGCATGGCCTATTTGAGTGCATTAATTTTTTCAGGGATTAAAATCGCTTCATTTTTTAATACACGCTACAAACTATCTGCCGTTACTGTCGCTTTAGTGGGCTTATTGTTTTGTGGTTTTGGGCTTAAGTTAGCGCTTTCCACCATGTGATGATAATAAAGATGTGATTGATCTAGACTGATAGCAATCGCTGTCATATTTCAGAAATAAGATCTCATTGCTTTTTCTTTCACTTCAAAATAATTCTGCGTATGATGAAAAATAACGCATATTTATAAGATAAAAATTCTGCGACTCATCATGCAAAAACTCATCGACGACTTTTCTATTCCTGCTGTTTTTGCTGGCTTCATTACCTTTCTCATCGGTATTAGTGTTTCTTCGGTCTTGGTCATCCAAGCTGCTCAACATTTGGGTGCCCATCCAGCGCAGATCAGTTCTTGGTTTTGGGCATTGGGACTTAGTATTGGTCTATGTGGACTTTTACTCTCGTGGAAATTTAAATATCCAGTGGTGACCTCTTGGTCGACCGCTGCGCTTGCACTGATCATTGCTACTGCAAATGGCTATAGTCTTAATGAAGCCATTGGGGCTTTTTTAATGTGTGGTTTAATCACGGCAGTGTTTGGATTTATCGGTGCTTTTGAAAAAATCTTGACTTACATACCACAGAGCTTGACCAGTGCCATGCTGGCAGGTGTGTTACTCAAATTCGGGATTTCAATTTTTGCCCATTTGGAAAATGATTGGGGTTTTATTATCTCACTACTCTCAATCTATATTATTTCAAAAAAAGTATTACCCCGTTATTGCATTGTCATTACAGTTTTTTTGGGTTTCGCCATTTGTCCTTTATTTATGCGCTTTAGCATCCCCATACTTAATTGGGGCATTACGCAACCGGTTTGGATGACCCCGCATTTTAGCCTGTCCGCAATCTTAGGTTTAGCGCTCCCTCTATTCATCATCAATATGGCATCCCAATATTTACCCGGTTTAGCCATGATCAAAAGCTATGGCTATCAGCCGCATGTCAAACACTTGGTCGGTTGGACAGGTTTAGCGCAAACCGTGTTTGCACCCTTTGGAGGTTTTTCCACCAATATCGCTGCCATTAGTGCCGCCGTAAGTTTAGATGATCAAGTTCATCCTGATCCTAAAAAACGTTATATTGCCGGCATGAGCTGTGGTTTTTTCTATATTTTAATGGGAATTTTTGCTGCCACGCTGACCAGTATATTGATGTCCATTCCTGAAGTGTTCATCGTTGCACTCGCAGGGATCGCCTTGTTTGGTACCATCAGCCAGAACATTGCCCTTGCCTTTCACGACATCGATGAGCGTGAAGCTGCGCTGATGACCTTTCTTTTCTCAGCTTCTGGCGTGCAATTTTTTGGGATTGGTTCTGCTTTTTGGGGACTGTTATTCGGCTGTGCAGTGCATACACTTTTTAAACTCAAATTAAAAAAATAATCTGAATCACAACTTATATTTTCAGCATTCAATGTCAATCGCAGATCGAATTTTATCTATAAAAAAAGCCGATTTGATGCAATCGGCTTTTTTATTTTATTTAAATAGCAGGATAATCGCCTGTACCTTCAGGCCATGGGGTTAATAGTTCAAACCCTGTATCTGTGACGACCACCATATGTTCCCACTGTGCAGACAACGATTTATCCGCCGTGATCACCGTCCAACCATCCTTAAGTTCTTTAACTCGGGCTTTACCGGCATTGACCATCGGCTCAATGGTAAACACCATACCTTTTTTTAACACCACACCCTGTCCTGGTTGACCATAGTGCAAAACATTCGGTTGTTCATGATAGATCTTACCAATCCCATGACCACAGTATTCACGCACAATGCTATAACCTTCACGCTGTGCAACAGACTGAATAGCATAACCAATATCACCGAGCGTTGCGCCTGGTTTCACCGCATGAATGCCTGCCACCATAGCTTTATAGGTTGTATCGACCAATTTTTTTGCATCAGGTTTGATACTCCCGACATAATACATACGACTGGTATCACCAAAATAACCGTCTTTAATGATTGCAACGTCAATATTGATAATATCGCCGTCTTCTAACACGGTTTTACTCGATGGAATACCATGACACACCACTTCATTCGGTGAAATACACGTGGTCTTGGTATAGCCATAATAACCGACGTTAGCTGGAATCACTTTTAAGGTATTTACAATGAAATCATTGCAGATATCATCCAAATATTCAGTCGTCACGCCCGGCTTGACATATTCACCAATCATTGCCAAAACATCTGCTGCCAAACGACCAGAGATTCGGAGTTTCGCAATATCTTCTTCTGTTTTAATGCTGATTTTGCCAGCCTTCATGGGAATGACCTCTAAATAATTGGAATATATTATATTCCTTTCTTTTATTTTTTCCTTAAAGATGAAATAAAACTCAGTTGTTTTTTCCGTTGAAACTGAGTGATTTTGACGATTATTTAAACACTTAAATTTCAAGCAACTTTTCAGCTTTATGAATTTTACGCATTAAACTTAATACATATAGCGTTATATAAAAAATTAATTAATATTTATCAGCCATATAAGTTTATCAATTTTTTAAATCCTGTTCAAAAACAGACACAAAAACTATTTCCAGTTAAACAGCTTGAGTAAAATAAACTCCAAAAAAGAGATATTTTCTACTAAAATCCCTTTTTTGTTCGAACCATCTCCCTCTATGACGAATCTACGTACACGGGATATTATTGCCTTAGGTTTTATGACCTTTGCACTATTTATTGGTGCGGGCAATATTATTTTCCCACCGATCGTAGCTCAACAAGCAGGTGAACACGTTTGGATTGCTGCATTAGGCTTCTTGGTCACTGCAGTGGGTCTTCCTGTGATTACCATTGTTGCGCTTTCTCGCTTTGAAGGATCGATTCAACTTTTAAGTTCACCCTTGGGTAAAGTTGCAAGTTTAATTTTAACCATTGCATGTTATTTAACGGTTGGTCCTTTATTCGCAACACCCCGTACTGCCACAGTCTCTTATGAAATCGGTTTTTCATCGTATTTCGGTACAGGCAGTAGTAGTTTATTTATCTATAGTTTGATTTATTTCAGTATCGTGACTTTGGTGTCACTGTATCCAAATAAATTACTCGATACCGTCGGTCACTTCCTTGCTCCAGTGAAAATTATTTCATTGGCGATTTTAGGCATTGCAGCCTTTGTGATTCCAACCGGCATCATTCATCCTGCGATTAACAACTATGTATCTAGTCCTGCCTCAGAAGGTCTAGTCAATGGTTATTTAACCATGGACACTTTAGGTGCGCTTGTCTTTGGTATTGTGATCATTAAAGCCATTCATTCGCGTGGCGTAACTGACACCAAACTGGTGACCAAGTATGCAGTCATTGCAAGTTTGATTTCAGGTGTAGGCTTAACTTTGGTGTATTTAAGCTTATTTAAATTGGGCTTAGGTAGTCATGAAGTTGCTCCAAATGCCACCAATGGCGCGGTGATTCTACATGCTTATGTACAACATGCATTTGGTGATACTGGATCATTATTCCTAACGGGCATGATCTTCTTGGCATGTATGGTGACTGCGATTGGTCTCACTTGTGCCTGTGCTGAATATTTCTCGCAACTCACCAAACTCCCTTACAAACTCTTTGTCTTTGTATTGGTCGGTTTCTCTTTGGTGATTTCAAATTTGGGTTTAACCAAACTCATTGCAGTATCTGTACCTGTATTAAGTGCAATTTATCCGCCTGCGATTGTAGTGATTATCATGAGTTTCTTATTGAAATTTATGCATAAACCAAGTGCTGTAATTGCGCCTGTGACAGCCGTTTCGTTGGTTTTCGGTATAATCGACGCGTTAAAAGTCGCTGGTTTCGAGCAATTGTTACCGCAATGGATGACCAATTTGCCTTTGAGTGAACAAAGTCTTGCATGGTTTATTCCATCATTAATCGTATTCATTATTTGCTTCATTATCGATAAAGCAAAAAAATAACAGATTGCGTTATGTGGTTTAACTGAGTTTTACCCAAACTCTGTTAAATTGGTGATCAATAACTGACAGGTTTACCCAACATGCTTTTATTGTTACACCCTTAACCCAATCTTGTTCATATTGATGCTTGATCGGTTCTGAATACGAGGCAGCCTTTGCCAAAATTTTTAGTTCTAGTGCTGTTTTAAAAATAATTCAAATATTTCATTGGTGTCATATTTCAAATATGACAGTCGCCTAAATTCATTCAATGTTCTCTAATTCTTCAAAAATCAAACTTTTCACTTTAATGTGAATATTCTAGCAACCCTTAAAAAATTGTTTAAAAACCGACAATAACGCTTGTTTTGTGGATTAAATCACACTATCTTAGAGTGATCTGACTATTTTTCAAACAGCGCTTCAATATTTCAAAAAAAAGCTAAAAATATGAAATATTGTCATAATACTGTCACAATTAATTTAGATAATAGTAGTATTTGCTCTTGAAATATTCAAAAAATCAGGTATAACTATAATAACAATTCCGACCAATCTTATTTGGATTGATCAAACATCAACAGGAGGGATGGAGATGTTACCATTACATTTCAATAAGCAAGTCTTCATTAGCACCCTGAAGGCAAATAACAATACAGTGGTTTTTTTAAGTACAACCATTGCTTTGATGCTGACATTATTATTACAAGGCACCATTCAAGGTAATCTTAAACCAGAATTTTTCGTCTATGCAGTTGTGGTATCTATGGCGTTTTATGCTTGGGCTTTCATTGACTACAAATTCCGCTCAGTAAAAATTTCAGAACAATCTCTAGAAAACGACTAGAAAATGGATGACTCGTCATCCATTTTCAAACAGTCGAAATCATAACAATAAAAATATACCCATTCATATTCCTCCTTAATCCCCCCATATTTCAGCTCAATGATGAATACAGCTCCTATTTCATTTTTTGCTATTCATTCTTTTTATTGTGCTTTATTAAATAATATTGAAAAAACTCACACACTTTAGCTTAGCTAATTTTTAAATTTTATTCTTGAAATACCCTATTTTTAAAACAAGGTTTTAACTGTGCCGATTAACAGCACACAGGTTGCACCTAATTCCCCCATTACCAATAAAATCATTGCGCTACGCATCATTAGCGTGGGTATTGAAAAACGTCCGAGTTGATGCGGTTGCTTAAATTGATTGTTGGTGTCTTTTAAAAAGCCATGCAGGATATAACTTAAGATGGAAAAACTAAAAAAGAACAGATTAATTACAACACAAATAAAATTAATGAGCGCTGACCACGCAGAACAGTATGCCAATACTGCCAAGATCAGGGTCGCAGGTGCATACAATAAACTACTGCGATGCGCGACATCGACATAATAATGTGATTTCGCATGCGGGCTTTGACTGATCTGAATATACTTCCACACCCCAGTCAACATACCAACCCAAAGAAAAATCCCACTAAATACAATTGCCAATTTTACCGAACATTCCCATTGTTCAATGATCAATTTTCCATCCTTTTATGATTTTATTGATGACTATTTGGTCAGCTTTAAACCCGCAATATCCTGCGAAAGCTGTGTAAATTGAGTTCAATTTGAGTTCATTAATATAACTCATGACTCAAAACTTTAAAAATCTCGATATCTCTTGCGCTCATGGCTACAAATTAAGTGCACGCTTTTATCCAAGCCAAAATGAGCAACACTTAAGTCCGATTTTAATCTGCCCTGCAAACGGGATTGTGAAAGGCTTTTACCATGCATTTGCCTCATGGTTGACTGAACAAGGCCATGCTGTCATGACCTTTGACTTGCGTGGCATCGGTGATTCATTACATAGTGCTTTAAAAAAGTCAAAGGCTAGTATCCAAGATTGGGGACAACTCGATATTCCTGCAGCAATTGATACATTGATTGAAAAAACACAAGCACAACAGGTCACCTTGATTGGGTATAGTGCAGGCGGGCAATTATTAGGTATTGTCCCGAATTACCATAAAGTGAATCAATTAATTGCGATCGCAGGCTCGACCGGTCATGTAAAAGGTTTGAAAGGTCGCACAAAAACACTAGCACCTCTGATGTTTAAGCTGGTCTTTCCGATTTCTCGGATATTCAAAGGCTATGGTGCTACTAAAATGCTCGGCATGGGTGAAAACTTACCCAAAGATGTGGCAAAACAATGGGCGCAGTTTTGCAGCAAACCCGGCTATGTCATGAATGCAATGGGTACAACCATCTTTGATGATTTCCACGAGAAGATTCAAATCCCGATTACGGTGCTATGGGCATCTGATGATGAAATTGCTACGGAAGCCAATGTAAAAGATTTACTCCGACTCTACCCCAATGCAAAAACGACTATGATTGAAGTGAAACCGCAGCAATATCAACATAAAGCAATTGGTCATATGCATATGTTTAGAAAGTCGCATCAAAATATTTGGCCACTGATTAAAGAACAAATTAAGGCTTAGGCTATTGTTGTATCCGCAATAAAAAAGCCTCCAAGAATGGAGGCTTTTTAAGAAACTTCGTTAAGGATGCTGCAGAGAAATTTTTACCGTTTTAATCCGATTTTGATCCATCTCTAACACTTCAAAATACACACCTCGATGCTCAATATGCGTACCTGTTTCGACATGACCTTGGGTTTTATCCAACATTAAACCTGCAACACTGAAATAACCTGAATCTTCTTCAACCAAATCAAGCATACCCAATTCCAGTTCAAGTTGATACAAATCCAACATACCTGAGGCTTTCCAGTTTTGATCATCCAGCTTTATTAGCTCAAGTTGTTCATCCGCATCAGGGAACTCCCCCGCAATCGCTTCAAATACATCAAGCGGCGAAATTAAACCTTGAATACTGCCATATTCATTGGTCACTAAAACTAATGAACCTTTCGAGGTTCTTAAGGTATTGATCGCATCGATGACTTTCATTTTTTCGTAAATGTAAATCGGGCGAATACGCTTTAACAACTTTGCCATCTGCTCAGGTTCATCTAAAGCATCAATCAATTCTTTGGCACGAACGATGGTAATGACTTTGTCTAACTGACCACGACATACGGGAAATAAACTGTGGGGTACAGACAGCACTTGCTCACG
Source organism: Acinetobacter lanii (assembly GCF_011578285.1). Taxonomy (NCBI): domain Bacteria; kingdom Pseudomonadati; phylum Pseudomonadota; class Gammaproteobacteria; order Moraxellales; family Moraxellaceae; genus Acinetobacter; species Acinetobacter lanii. The sequence continues at coordinate 2,003,361 of NZ_CP049916.1, forward strand.
GATCACTTCAATATCGTCTTCGATATTGACCCAAGAAATTTGCGTTCGAGGCGTCATGATTGAAGCAACCGGACGCTCAGCCAATGAAAGCACACCACCGACCATATAACGCTCTTCATCACCAAAGGCTTTTTGCACTTCTTCAGCTTCCACAGTACCTACCAAATCTGCGTCCAACTTACTGCCCATGAGTTTTAAAATCGAATCTGCAGTACGGTGACGCAGTGGAATTTTCGCTTCATGCTTGGCAATGTTACGGTTTGAAAATTGATTAAATGCTTCAATTAAAATCGCAACCGCAATACCTGAGTAAATATAGCCTTTAGGAATATGGAAGCCAAAACCTTCAGCAATCAAGCTAATACCAATCAGTAGTAAGAAACTTAAACACAGCACTACAACCGTAGGATGTTTATTCACAAAAGTGGTAATCGGCTTAGAAGCAATCAGCATCACGACCACAGCAATGGTAACTGCAGCCATCATCACATAAATATTATCGACCATACCGACAGCGGTAATGACAGAGTCGATTGAGAATACGGCATCCAACACAATAATTTGTGCGACCACCGCCCAAAAGCCCGCGTAGACCACAGCACCTGAACTTTTCACTTCAGGTTTTCCTTCCATTTTTTCATGAAGTTCGGTGACGGCTTTATACACCAAAAATAGACCACCACCCAACAAAATTAAATCTCGCCCGGAAAAGGACAGATTAAAAATTTCAACAATCGGTTTGGTTAAGGTGACAAGCCAAGAGACGACAGACAACAAGCCTAAACGCATTACAAGCGCAAGCGATAGCCCAATAATGCGCGCTTTATCGCGTTTTTCAGGGGGAAGTTTTTCAGCCAAGATGGCAATAAACACGAGATTGTCGATACCGAGTACAATCTCAATCACAATCAGTGTGATTAAACCAATCCAAATACCGGGATCTAATAAAAATTCCATATTAGATCTCCTTGTTATTCTTATTTAAACAAGACAAACACAACAAACAACACGACGATGGGTCCATAACGGTGACCTTTTCAACTAGATTGCCTAATATTATGCATAATAAAAAGTTTTTGTAATTATTTTTTTAAAAACAATTTAGAATGTTTTGTATGTTTTTCTTACTTTTTATGCGCAAATATCAGTATTAATCTCACTTCTAAGATTTAGGCTTAAGCTGATTGGAAAGCTATGATTGAAATAGCTAACTGTATAGAATACATAAGATTGTAATGAATCCTTGCACCTGTTGATTGTATGTCTTGCCTTGCTAAAGAAGTCCGAGCAGTTGCATGAAAAATTAAGTGACTGAGAAATTTTTTATTCATTAAATTGATAAATATTTAAAGTTCGAGTATAAATACGACGAAATGCGATCTTTTTAAGTATTAAGTGATTGATCATGTGTTGATTTGTACAATAAATATCCATTAATATGAGTTTGTGCTTCATTATAATCAACCATCAATAAAAAAAATTAAGGACACAACAATGTCAAAGAAGTATGCAAAATTTCTACCGACCAACGATTCTTTTAATTTAGAGAACTTTCCATTTTTTTGGGTGACTCAAGTTCATGCGCAATATGTCTTAAACGTTGATCATGTTTTAAAAAAACATGGGGTGGATAACTCACGTCGTCGCTTATTATTGGCACTTTCGACCAAACCCAATGCCAGTGTGTCTGATTTATCCGAGATGATCGTGTCTAAAATGTCGACCACCACCAAAATTGTTTATCGATTAAAAGATGAAGGTTTTGTAGACACCTATTCGTGTGAAAACGACGCGCGTATTACCCGTGTCATTTTAACTGAAAAAGGTGAAAATATGACGCAAAAAATCAACGACTTGATGACTGTGGTTTTAGAGCAATCTTTTGATGGTTTAACCCCACTGCAAATTGAAAAAATGATGGAAAGCTTAAAACACATCTTTAAAAATCTTGCACATTAAGCATAATTTAATTTGTTTATGCAGCATTGTGTCCGTGAGTTAATCCGTTTCACCTGCTGGTATAAGTATGACAAATGTCAGAAAAAATTAAGCTGTAATGTGTTGTCCCGATTTTTAGGTTTTGGACGATAGAAGCATTCAAACTCTTCAACCGGAAAACCCTGAATAAAATAACTCAAATCTGTAGATTTGTGTTCTAACCATGCATCACGCTTTTCATTTGGAATAACGATTACTGAACGTTTCACTTCTCCAGGTTCATGAAATTCACGCATCATTGCATGGTCTTTGGCATCCATGGTGATCATGCTGGCTGAGCGAATGATTTCATTTTGAATCTTGGCAATTTCATATAGTGCTGCGATGTAAAAGGCTTGACCATCTTTGCGTTTTACTCCCCAGCGCTGTGGACGTCCATTGATATATTTAGCTTCAAAAAATTCAGTCACCGGAATCAAACCAAATTTATGTTTCATCAAGGCATCTTGGAAACTTCGTTTTTCATGCAGTGTTTCATTACGGGCGTTATAGGTATATTTTGCAGCATCACGGTCGCTTGCCCATTTTGGAACTAAACCAAAATTAACCGCACGCCACTCTAAGCCTTGATCAGACTTAAACAATAAGGGCGTGTCATAAGATGGAAAGACTTCCTCAGGATATTCAAATGCAATCTCTGGAAGTCCTAGCGCTTGAAGCTGGGCTAGCGTTAATGGTTTGAAATTTGCACACATATAAAAATGAGCCAATCGAAATTAGCTCATTATATTCAATCTAAAAGTACTGTATTGTATTAAAATTTCACGCTTATTTATTCACCGTGACCCAATGTGTCCGACTAAACTCTTCCAAAATCCAATGCCCATTAAAACGACCTAAGCCTGAGTTTTTCTCTCCGCCAAAAGGTGCTGTCGGATCATCTGCCACTGAAATGGCATTAATATGTGTCATGCCTGCATCAATGCCCAAAGCAAATTGCAAACCTCGCTCTTTGTTAGTAGTACACACTGCACTTGAAAGACCAAATCGAGTGTCATTGGCAAGTTCCAGCGCATGTGCTTCATCTTTGGCTTTAATCACAGGCAATACAGGACCAAAACTTTCTTGTTGTGCAAGATCAGATGCTGGATCAACATTGATAAAGATATGTGGTGGAATCACATTGCCCACCACTTCGCCTTTCAGTGCCAATTCAGCCCCTTGTGCAATACCTTTTTCAATGATTTCTTGAATCTTCTGCACCTGTCCAGCATTAATAATCGGTCCAATGAGTGTCGAATCTGAACTTGGATCACCATATGGAATCTGTTGAGCACGTGCCAATAGTTTCTTGACATAAGCTTCATACACTTTTGCATCTACAATGACACGGTTGGTGCTCATACAAATCTGACCTTGATGCAGAAAACGCCCCATCACTGTCAGTTCCACTGCCAAATCTAAATCAGCATCATCCAAAATGACCAAAGGTGCATTACCGCCCAATTCAAGTGCAATCCGTTTGAGATGCTCACGCCCTACAGCCAACTCAGCAACACGTTGACCCACTTCCGTTGAACCGGTAAATGAAATCAATTTAGGGATTGGGTGTTCTACAAAGTAATCACCAATTTCACTGCCTGAACCTGCGACCACACTGAAAAGACCTTGAGCTAACCCTGCCTCTTCAAAAATTTTTGCCAATAATAAACCACCTGTAATGGGTGTATCACTGGCAGGTTTAAGCACCACTGCATTGCCAATGGTCAGGGCTGTTACGACAGAACGCATACTGAGATGAAATGGAAAATTCCATGGACTGATCACACCAATCACACCTAAGGGTTTTCTATACACCCAACTATGTCGTTCTGGGTCAGGTGATTTAAGCTTGCTATCGAGTAATCGATTTGGAAAAGTGGATGCTTCATGCACAATGGCCAAAGCTGCATCCACTTCAATATTGGCCTTGATTCGGGTACTGCCCGACTCTTGAATTAACCAATCTACAATTTCTTCTCGACGGTTTTGGATAATTTCAGAAACTCGATCCGCCAATTGCTTGCGCAATTTGGCTTCTGTTTTGGCCCATGATTTTTGTTGTTTTTCTGCTGAAGAATAAGCCGTGTCGACATCAACACTACTTGCCGCTTGTAATTCGAGTAAGGTTTCTTGATTATACGGATTGGTATTTTTTAAAATATTGGTAGATGTGCCTTTGACCCACTGCCCTGCAATAAATTGTTGATCTGAAAACTGATAAGCAACCATTTGATGACATCCGTTTTGTAAAGGGTTTGCTCTACTCTAGGATGGATTTCGCTGAAGTGCTACTGAATTTACCAATTGTATCAACTTGGCTTTATCGCTTGCATAAAAAAGCCTCCGAAGAGGCTTTAAAACATGACTAAAACTTAAAACTTAACGATTCCATCATGATTTTAGCCGAAATCATTTAACCAAATAATTTTTTAAACTTCGCACTTAAACCATGCACAAACTTATGTTTAGCATTGGCCTTATCACTGGTTAAAAAGTTGATTTGAATCGACTGACGTTGTCCTTCATAAGGAATATAACCATGCCAACCATTGTCAGTAACTTTAAATGCAACCAAATCACCGGGACCTGAATTGATCTCTGCCACGTAGTCATTCATATCGGTTGCATTGTTTAAAATCCGTAAGCGACCTGTTTCAGCTTCCCAAGATTCATTTAAATAAATCAAAATCGTCAGCAGTTTACTTTTCGAGTCGGTATGAATACGACCATCTTTTTGACGTGAATAACCCCGAAGCGTGATCATCATTGGATGTTCCATCACATCCACACCAAATTTATCGGTTAAAATTCGACGGAATTCTGGGGTATCAATTGATTTTAACAGACGATCAAAGTTCGGTTTGATTTCAACATCATCTAGGTTGTAACTACCACCTTGCTTGATTTGTGGAAAGTCTTGAATAACCGCTTTAACTTCGCTGTCTAGAATTGCATTCTCAACCACGAAGTAGGGATAGGGTGTTTCTGACACAGGTGCATTTTTGAGTGCATCTAATTTCAATATTTGTGACATGAATGTGTTCGGCTGAAAAAATTCTGTTCAGTCCATATTAGCAGTTTTTTTGAATAAGCAACGCATTGAAAAATACGATATAAAAAAGCCTCCGAAGAGGCTTTTTCAAAACAGCAGCTTAAATTCGAATGCGATATTTAAGCTCAAGCAACATTAGTCACCCGTATAGCCTTTTAATTTTAAACGTGCAGCATGCAGAAGTGGCTCCGTATAACCTGAAGGTTGCTCACCACCTTTGAACACGAGATCATAAGCTGCTTGGTAAGCATAACCATCAAAACCAGGTGCCATTGGCGTATACGCTGGATCATGGGCATTTTGCTCATCCACCACTTTCGCCATACGTTGCATCACTTCTTCAACTTGTGCAGCAGTCACCACATTATGACGTAACCAGTTGGCAACGTGTTGAGATGAAATACGCAAGGTTGCGCGGTCTTCCATCAAGCCTACGTTGTTAATATCAGGTACTTTCGAACAACCCACACCTAAGTCAACCCAACGAACCACATAACCTAAGATCCCTTGAAGGTTATTTTCAAGCTCCTTGATTTTCTCTTCTTCAGTCCAATTGGTGTCTTTCGCAAGCGGCGGCGTTAACAAATCATCTAAAGGCAATGCTTCGGTTGCCAACAAGTCTTGTTGACGGTTTGCGACATTGATTTGGTGATAATGAATCGCGTGAATCACCGCACCTGTTGGCGAAGGCACCCATGCACAGCTCGCACCTGCTTCAGGATGCTCAGTTTTGGTTTTGTACATGTCTAACAGCATGTCTGGTTTAGGCCACATGCCTTTACCAATCTGTGCTTTACCACGTAAGCCAGCGTTTAAGCCCACCATCACGTTACGGTTTTCGTATGCAGGGAACCAAATTTGACCTTTGACTTCACCCTTACGAACGAATGGACCTGCTTCCATAAAGGTATGGATTTCATCCCCTGTACGATCCATGAAGCCTGTATTAATAAAAATGGTACGGTCTTTGGCTTGTGCAATACAGTTTTTTAAGTTTACAGACGTACGGCGTTCTTCATCCATAATCCCGATTTTTAAGGTTTTTGCAGGAAGACCTAGCGCTTGTTCTGCACGCTCGAATAACTCAACCGCAAATGCAACTTCTTCAGGACCATGCATTTTCGGTTTCACGATGTACATTGAACCTTTACGAGAGTTCTTGATGGTGTTTTCGCCTTTGATGTCAGCGAATGATAACAATGGCGTGATCAACGCATCCATGATCCCTTCGTAAATTTCCGCACCATCAACAAGGATGGCTGGATTGGTCATCAAGTGACCTACGTTACGAAGCAACATCAAAGAGCGACCGTGAATCTTGGTTTCACCGCCAATCAAGTTTTTGTGCGAACGGTCTTTGTTTAAAGCACGAGTAATGGTTTTGCCATTTTTCTCGATTTTCTCTTCCAAAGTCCCTTTCATTAGGCCTAACCAGTTACGGTAGCCTTCAACTTTCTCTTCTGCATCGACAGCAGCGATTGAGTCTTCCAAATCTTGAATCGTGGTCACAGCGGCTTCTAAAACTAAGTCTTTAACGCCTGCTGCATCTGTTTGACCAATTGGGCTGCTTGCGTCAATTTCAACAATAACGTGAAGACCATTATTTTTAAATACGATCTCAGTCGGCGCTGATGCTTCACCGTTATAACCGACAAATTGTGCTTCATGCGCTAACGTGGTTTGAGAGCCATCTTTCAAGCTCACTACAAGTTTGTTGTGATCAACGGTGTAGCTGGTGACATCTGCATGCGAACCATTTGCCAATGGGAAGGTTTCGTTTAAGAAGTTTTTCGCAAATGCGATAACTTTCTCACCGCGAACGGGGTTATAGCCTTTACCTTTTTCCGCACCACCTTCTTCAGAGATGACATCGAAGCCATAAAGCGCGTCATATAAAGAGCCCCAACGTGCATTGGCAGCATTTAAGCAGTAACGTGCATTACGTACAGGAACCACCAACTGCGGACCTGCCAAGAGTGCAATTTCTTCGTCCACATTTTCAGTGGTAATTTTAAAATCTTCTACTTCTGGTAGTAAGTAGCCAATTTCTTTCAGGAAAGCTTTGTAAGCTTCTAGTTCAAATTCATTGTTGCGATGCCATTCATCAAGTTTCGCTTGGATGTCATCACGCTTAGCAAGCAATGCTTTATTTTTAGGGCTAAGATCAACAACAACTTGTTCAAAGTTTTTCCAGTATGTTTCGCTGTCTAAACCAGAACCGGGTAATGCTTCATTTTCGATGAAATCGTAGAGTTCTTTAGCAATCGCTAACTTGCCTTTTTGAATACGTGCAGTCATTGTCTTTCCTGATCATTGCTACTTTTTATACAAGAGATTCTAGTATACCCATTTATACTAAGCTGAATAGTAATATCACATTCCTAAATAGTGAGCATTTTAATTTCAACACATATTCAAACTAAATACCTTAAATCACTATAGAATTTTGATTTACCTCAACTATTTAAATCTCAGTTCACACTAAAGAATTTTTTTCAAAATCAACATTAGACTTAAGTTTTGCTTGGTGTGATGAAATATTACGCATCAGTCATTTTTAAACATCGTTTAACAATTCAAAAAAATCAATCTCAAAATAAAAAGCATTAAAAAAGCACCCCTTGGGGTACTTTTATTTCAAACAAAATGATCGATACCATTTTGTAATCTGTTTTATGGTTACGCCTTTTCAGCCGCATCTAATTGGCGGTGTGCGGACTGCAAATAATCATCTGACTGCATTTCAAGTAATCGAGAACGGGTTCGCTCAATTTCAAAGGCCAAACGCTCACCGCTATAAAGTTCAATAATACTCGCTTGTGAAGTTAAAATCAGCTTCACCCCACGATCATAAAATTCATCGACCAAATAAATGAAACGACGCGTCCCTTCAGACAAAACATCATCCAAATTCGGTACATTACTCACCAAAACGGTGTTGTAAATATTGGCAATTTCAATAAAGTCTGCCGGACTACGCGGCTTCATACACAGTTCTTTAAACTCACACCAGAGTACATCTTCGGTATGCCCTAAAGTTTCGACCTGACGAGTATTAATCGTGATTGGTTCTTCAGAAATGGTTTGTGAAGCAGTTAAGGCACTGAAACGCTTTGCCATCCACAGTTTATGTTCATCAGTGAGTGGTGATTTAAATAACTGTGCTTGTTTGAGCACACGTAACCGATAATCCACCCCTGCATCGACATTCAGCACCACACAGTTCTTTTTCACCATCTCAATCGCAGGTAAAAAACGGTCACGGTGAATTCCGTTTTTGTATAAACCATCTGGAGCAATATTTGAGGTAGCCACCAAAGTAATGCCACGGGTAAAGAGTTTTTGAAACAAGTCACTGATGATCATGGCATCAGTCACATTGGAAACAAAGAATTCATCAAAGCAAATCACCACCGCATCTTTGTAAATTTGATCTGCCACAATATCGAGTGGGTTTTGTTGACCTGAATTCTTGTTGAGCTCTTTATGTACATGCTGCATAAAGTGATGGAAATGCATACGCGTCTTACGACGAAATGGAATCGACTCAAAGAATTGATCCATCAGCCAAGTTTTACCACGGCCTACACCACCCCACATATACACACCCTGCGGTGCGGTTTGACGGCGGAAACGGCGGAACGCCTTTTTTGAAGCCTTATAACGACTGATCAGCTCTTCCCAAACACGATTCAGTTGATGTACTGCTTCGGCTTGCGCATCATCTGGCATAAATTGACCGGATGAGATGGCTTGGGCATATCGCTCTGATGGAGATTGAATGTGAACACTTGTCTTATTTTGAGTTGAATTCTGATCTGACATAAATGTGGTTTACTATTTTAGGCTAGGGAAAGTATATCGAAATATCTGAATAGATAAATAACACTTTGGCATTAATCGAGAAACGAAGGATTTATTGATTTAAAGTTTGATTTAAAGCCTCACTTTAAAAAGAAACATTTCAGCTTCTAAAATGACGTTTTCAAACCAATATTATCTAAAAATCCAATTTAACTGCGATGCTTAAAATGATCAAAAAACTTGTCATTTTTTAATCTAAGACATGGTTGTACATCAACTGAATCAAAAAGTGAATTGCCAATCTGATCAAAATAAAATAACGCTTCAATCATATCGTTTGGATTTTGATTTCTCTATGATGCTTTGAATGATAAAAAAGACCGGATGCAGCAACATGCAAGATGCAATCAAACAAGAACCGAAGAACAACACTCAAAATGATATGAATCAACACCTGTCTTCAGTTGAACACCGCTCACCCAATGATATACAAAAATTCAAAGTGGCGATTGTTGGTGCAGGTTTTGGTGGCTTAGCCACAGCCATCCAACTGCTGAAACACCATATTCAAGATTTTGTGATTTTAGAAAAAGCTCAGGATGTTGGCGGTACATGGCGTGAAAATCAATATCCGGGTGCGGCCTGTGATGTGCAATCGCATATGTACTCACTGTCTTATGCACCCAAAACTGATTGGTCTAAACGTTACGCTGAAGCACCTGAAATTTTCCAATATATTCAAGATTTGATTCAAGATTTTAATTTAAAAACATACATTCAATTTAATCAAAAAGTGACACGTACACGTTACGACGAAAATACCTGTCAGTGGCATATACAGACTGAGTCAGGCGATCAAATTGAAGCGCAATTTTTAATTTTTGCTTCAGGCCCCCTGCATGTACCGCAAATTCCAAAAATTAAAGGCATTGAAAAATTCAAAGGTGAAATTTTCCATTCCTCAGCATGGAATCATGACTATGACCTAAAGGGAAAAAAGGTTGCATCCATAGGGACTGGCGGCAGTGCGATTCAATATATTCCTGAAATCGCACCTTTAACTCAACAATTGTATGTGTTTCAGCGTACCGCAGCTTGGGTGATCCCACGGGATGAACGTGCTTATAACCGCCTCGATAAAAAACTGTTCGCTAAATACAATTGGTTTAGAAAGTTACATCGTGCTCGACTGTATTGGTCGAATGAGTCTCGTGTGGTGCCGATTGTGCAGCCCAAAATGATGAAAGCAGGACAGAAACTGGCTGAATTGTTTATCAAATATCAAGTCAAAGATAAAACAATCGCGAAGAAGCTTACCCCAGATTACATCATGGGCTGTAAACGTATTTTGGTCTCCAATAAATACTTCCCCACTTTTAACCGCCCCAATGTTGAATTGGTGACTGAAGCGATTCAGGAAATCACCGAAGATCAAATCGTTACCAAAGATGGCACAGCTCGTCAAATCGATTGTTTGATTTATGGCACAGGCTTTATCACCGACCCACGGATTTATTTGAAGTCTTTTGAATGCTATGGTGAAAATGGCATTGAGCTTAAACAAGCGTGGAAAGACGGCGCAGAAAGTTATTATGGTATTTCCACCAAAGGCTTCCCTAACCTGTTTCAGCTCTTAGGTCCAAATACCGTACTTGGTCATAACTCGGTGATCTTTATGATCGAATCTCAAGTAGACTATATTTTACAACTGATTCAAACCGTTGATCGTACGCAGACTCAAGCAATCGTGGTGAAAGATCAAATTCAAGATACTTTCAATGCAGATCTTCAACAACAATTTGCAGGGACAGTGTGGCAGTCGGGTTGTGTAAGTTGGTATCAACAAGATGGTGGTAAGAACTTTGCCCTTTGGCCATCGTATACGTGGAAGTATTGGCTCAACACCAAGACAGCAAACCCAGCAGATTATCGCTTCCTTTCGGCTTCTCGCGCTGTTTCAACTCAAGTATCTGAAGTCTCAGAAGATGCTTCAAAGAATGTGAAAACAAACCTGCAAAGCACTGTTTAAAGTTCTATAACACGGCATAATAAGCAGCTATTTATTAGCTGTTTATTTTTATGCAATCGCTCTGGCTGATTTTCCAACTGTTATTTTGTCTTTTTCTGGGCTTTATTTTGGCACGTCGACTGCCACAGTGGCTTGAAAAAATTGCCTTTCACATTCTGCCTTATTTTTGCTATGTGTTACTCATCGCCATTGCGGTTGAGTTTTCACAGACTTTGCATGAAATCAGCAGCCCAAGCATTATTCTCAGCAGTGCAATCACTCTCTCCTTATTGTGTTCGGTTGGTGCTTTTGCTTGTTGTTATCTGTTGTTCAAAGCCATGGGTTATCAAGCGACCTCCGGACGAGTTTCTGCAGATCTACTTTTGAAATCCTTGATCAATATCAGTTATGCCTTTATCGCATTGGGTGCAGGCTATGGGCTTGCAGAACTAAGTAATAGGTTCGATTTTAATCTTCATCTCAGCACTTGGCACTTGCTTCTGGTCTTTATGTTCCTGATTGGGCTTGATTTAGCCTATTCACCACTGGATCGGAGCTGGTTAAATTGGAAAATATTGTTGGTGCCTGTAGGCTGTATCATCGGATCCATTGTTGGGGCATTGATTGCAAATTTGTTTTTAACCAATATTGCACTCAAAGATTTAATCATGCTGTCCCAAGGTTATGGCTTTTATTCCATGTCAGGCATTGTAGTGACTGAGTTGAAAAATCCTGAGCTGGGCAGTATCGCTTTGATAAACGATTTATTTCGTGAAATCTTTGCCATTGTGCTGATGTATATGATTGGCTGGCGTTATCCGCGATCTGCCATTGCATCAGCAGGCGCAACAGCGATGGATGTGACTTTACCGATGGTGAAGCAATCTTGTGGCAATGCATTTATTCCCCATGCCATGGTCAGTGGTTTTATTTTGTCAGTGCTTGCACCTATTCTAGTCAGTGTTTTGGCTGCGTTATAGGTCATCCAATTTATTTGAACGAATTTTAAAACTTCAAGAGAAATCCTTGAAGTTTCTTATTTCAAAACGCTATCATATTAAAATAATTAACCTTTTTAAAAATTAAATAATTTCAACATTCCACATAGCTTGGGGACAACCTTGGACGTACAACCGAAAAAATTAGCTGTATTGATTGATGCCGACAACTCATCTGTCAGCTCTATTGCATTAATTCTAGAAGAAGTGGCGAAATATGGCATTGCAAGTGTCAAACGCGTCTATGGTGATTGGAGTAATGAAACTCTAAAAAATTGGCGCGATATTTTACTTCCCAATGCCATTACCCCTGTTCAGCAATTTGCGTATACCGTTGGCAAAGATGCAACCGATATGGGCATGATTATTGATGCAATGGATTTACTCTACAGTGGTGCCTTGGATGGTTTTTGTATTATTTCAAGTGACAGTGATTTTACCCCACTTGCATCACGTATCCGTGAAAGCGGTTTAGTTGTTTATGGTTTTGGTCGTAAAAAAACACCTGAAGCCTTTCGTAAAGCCTGCGATAAATTTATTTATGTTGAAAATTTAACTGAAGAAGAAAAATCATTAATCGACATTAAACTGCTCGATGTGACAACTGAAGAAAAAATTGAGGATAAAGAACCATCTAAAAAAACTCAAAACGAATCCGCTTCGAAAAAAACTCCTGAAAAAGAACAACCACCTACTGTTGATCGCGCTACGCTTAATCTGATTTATAAAGCAGTGAAAGACAACTCTGACGAAAGTGGCTGGGCGAATCTATCTACCGTTGGTCAATATATCAGTATGGTTAAACCTGATTTTGATGCACGAAATTATGGACGTGCAAAACTTTCAGGCTTAATTAAAATGCTCGAACTGTTTGATACTAAAATCGAAGGCAGCCAAATGTATTTAAAGAAACAAAAGAAAATGAGTTAATAAAAAAATCAGCTCATAAGAGCTGATTTTTTTTATTTATTTGGCTAATGCCTTCTCTATATCTTCTTCTAATGCTTCAGGCTTGGTGGTCGGTGCATAACGATTGACCACCTTACCATCCTTACCGATTAAGAATTTGGTGAAGTTCCATTTAATACCACTCCCCAAAACACCTTTACTGTTATTGGTTAGATAGCGAAAGATCACATGCGCTTCGGGTCCTTTGACGTTGACTTTAGCAAACATCGGAAAGGAAACGCCGTAATTCTTTTGGCAAAAGGCACCAATTTCCTCATGACTGCCCGGATCCTGCCCACCGAATTGGTTACAGGGAAAACCAAGCACTTCAAGTCCTTGGTCATGGTACTTTTCGTATAATTTTTCTAAGCCGGCAAACTGTGGGGTAAAGCCACATTTACTTGCAGTATTGACCACCAAAAGTACTTTGCCTTGATAATCGGAAAATTGTTTATTTTCCCCATTTAACAACTCAGCTTCAAACTGATAGATGTTGGTCATGGATAGGTTTCCTCATCATTTTTTTCTTGTGATTTTAATTCTAATGACGCTGAGTTAATGCAATAACGAAGCCCTGTAGGCTCTGGACCATCTTCAAAGACGTGCCCCAAATGTGCATCACAATTGTGGCAAATAATTTCTACACGTTGCATCCCATGTGAATGGTCATCATGCTCTTCTACAGCAGACGGCGAGATCGGACGCACGAAGCTTGGCCAACCACACCCACTGTCATATTTTGCATCTGATGAAAATAACTGTTCTCCACAACAACGGCAAGTGTATGTTCCTGCTTGTTTCGAATTCCAATACTGTCCAGTAAAGGCCGGTTCAGTTCCTTTCTGACGGGTAATTCGGTACTCTTCAGGCGATAACTCTCTTTGCCATTCTCGGTCTGTTTTATTGAGTTTACCCATGACTACGTCCCTTTGTATCGTGCTTTTAAAATAGGATAATCCTATATTTACGTCATTCATTGTGAAATTTCTAGTGTTTATTTTACAAGTTACAAAAGATATAAAAATATAAAAAAAGCAAAAAGGAAGCAAAATAAAATATAAAAGTAAGCATTTTTTCAAAACCACTGCTTTTTTGTGAGCAAATTAAGTGTTAATCTAGTGCAATTCTTGCTCAGGATTAAAAAATGTCGCAGAAAAAAAGCGTAATCTTTAAATCTTTGCTGCCGATGATTAAACAATATCAACAGGCAGGGTTTACGCATGAAAAAATTGTGACTTTACTTCGTGATGAACATCAGCTCGATTTGGTCACAACCGAGACATTTAAAAGCTATTTATATCGTTATGCAAAAGTGACCTCCACTCTTTCCGAGAACATTAAAATGCCGAACACCATCCACACCCCACGACAAATCAAGAAATCGTCTAAGCTCGAGCATGTATGCTACGACATTCGTGGACCGGTGTTGCGCGCCGCCAATGAAATGGAAGAAGCAGGTCATAAAATTATTAAACTCAATATTGGTAATCCTGCGCCATTCGGCTTTGAAGCGCCACAAGAGATCATCAATGATGTGGCTTTAAACTTACCTAATGCAATTGGTTATACTGACTCAAAAGGGATTTTCCCGGCACGTAAAGCCATTTGTCAGTATTACCAACAAAAAGGGATTTTCGATATGCATGTCAATGACGTGTATATCGGCAATGGTGTGTCTGAACTGATCGTCATGGCGATGCAAGGTCTACTCGATGACGGCGATGAAATGCTCGTCCCTATGCCGGATTATCCATTATGGACAGCGGCGGTCAATCTTTCAGGCGGTACGGCGATTCATTACAAATGTAATGATGAAGACAATTGGTATCCTGATATTGCAGACATGGAAAGTAAAATCACGTCGAATACCCGTGGTATTGTGATTATCAATCCAAATAACCCAACCGGTTCAGTCTATCCACGTCATGTACTTGAGCAAATTGTCGCATTGGCGAAGAAATATGATCTGATTTTATTTGCCGATGAGATTTATGACAAAATTGTGTATGATGGCATCGAACATGTGTCTGTCGCTGCACTTGCCGGCGATCAACTCTGTGTTTCTTTTAATGGCTTATCTAAATCTTACCGTATTGCAGGCTACCGTTCAGGTTGGATGGCGATTACAGGTAATAAAACCCGTGCAGCAGACTACATTGAAGGTTTAGACATGCTTGCGTCTATGCGTTTGTGTGCCAACCACCAAGCGCAATATGCCATTCAAACCGCATTAGGCGGTTATCAATCGATCAATGATTTGATTCGTCCGGGTGGGCGCTTATACGAGCAACGTAACATTGCTTGGGAAATGCTGAATGAAATTCCGGGTGTATCATGCGTCAAACCTGAAGGTGCAATGTATTGCTTCCCGAAACTCGACCCAGAAATTTATCCGATAAAAGATGATGAGCAGTTGATGCTCGATTTATTAAAAGCAGAAAAAGTCCTCTTGGTTCAAGGTACGGGCTTTAACTGGCCAACGCCGGATCACTTCCGTGTCGTGTTCCTACCTGCTGAGAATGAACTTCGAGAAGCGATTAATCGTTTAGGACGTTTCTTGGCGAAAATGCGTTAATTAAAAATACCAAAAGGCACTTCATGAAGTGCTTTTTTTATGAGAAAAAAATGAATTAAATTTATAAATAAAAGTGAATCACTTATGCATAACACAATTGTAAAAAAACCAACAATCATTGATATCTATCAAATCGATGCTTTTACTGACCGACCATTCAGTGGAAATCCTGCAGCAGTCTGTCCACTTGATCATTGGTATGAAGACGACTTTTTGCAACAAATCGCAAATGAAAATAACTTATCTGAAACTGCATACTTTGTTGCGGAGAATGATGGCTATCGTCTGAGATGGTTCACACCGACCGTTGAAGTCCAACTCTGTGGACATGCAACTCTCGCCGCAGCATGGGTATTATTTAATCAACTTAACTATCCACATAAATCCATTACATTTTTCACTCTCAGTGGAGAGTTGATCGTTACAAAAGAAGGTGATGGCTGGTTAAGTATGGATTTTCCTAGCAAATCAACATCCGTTATCGATGAGCCTGACGGATTATTCTCTGCTTTAGGATTAAAGCCTGATCAAGTTAAACAAATTTGTAAATCTGATGATATTTTAATTGAAGTTGATCATGAGGATATAGTCAAAAACCTTAATCCTAATTTCAATAAACTTATCCAAATTCCTACCCGTGGCGTCATTGTTACGAGTAGATCTAAAAAATTTGACTTTATCTCAAGATGGTTTGGCCCCAATGTAGGTGTCAATGAGGACCCTGTCACTGGCTCAGCACATACAACACTTGTCCCTTACTGGATAAAACAAATCGAAAAGCCTATTTTCTTAATTCAGCAAGGTGGCTCACGCAAGGGACAACTTAAAGCCTCCCTAAGTACAAATCAACAGCGTGTATATTTATTAGGTCAAGCATGTCTAGTCATGCATGGAAAGCTAATGATTTCCCTTTAATCCTTTTTCATTTTTTTAGTTTACTTATTTTGATGAATTATCAATATGAATGAGTAAATCTAACTTAATATTCGAAATTAAATATAGATAAATTTCTTTTTTTTGTATTAATGTTAAATGGCATGAGAAATGCTTGGAATGCTAAACAGAACATAAAGGAACTCTGATGAAAAAAACATTGACTGCCCTCACCCTCAGCTTAGGTGTAATGCTGCCTTTCAGCACATTTGCGAAAAACAATGTGGTGGTCGTAGCAACAGGCGGTACGATTGCGGGTGCAGGGGCAAGCTCAACCAATAGCGCAACCTATACAGCAGCAAAAGTACCTGTAGATGATTTACTCAATGCAGTGCCACAAATTCAAAATCTTGCCAATGTCAGTGGCGTTCAAGCCTTACAAGTGGCATCAGAAAGTATTACCGATAAAGAGCTATTATCACTAGCACGTCAAGTCAATGATCTGGTCAAAAAGTCTGATGTGAATGGTGTGGTCATCACACACGGTACAGACACGCTAGAAGAAACGGCCTTCTTTTTAAACTTGGTGGTGCATACTGACAAACCGATTGTTTTGGTTGGCTCAATGCGTCCATCTACCGCACTTTCTGCAGATGGCCCGCTTAACCTATACAGCGCAGTCGCTTTAGCTGCTGATGACTCAGCTAAAGGCAAAGGCACCTTTATTTTAATGAATGACAGCATCTTTGCAGCACGTGATGTCACTAAAACTATTAACCTACACACCAATGCCCTTACCAGCCAATGGGGTGCGCTGGGCACGCTAATTGAAGGCAAACCGTATTGGTTCCGTCAGTCGGTCAAACGTTTTAACAATCGTTCTGAATTCAACATTGAAAATATCAAAGGTGATGCCCTACCGATCGTTCAAATCGTATATGGCTCTGGCAACATGCTTCCTGATGCGTATACAGCGTATGCCAAAGCCGGTGCAAAAGCGATTATCCATGCGGGTACAGGCAATGGATCGGTGGCGAATTACATTGTGCCTACTTTGACGGATCTACAAAGCAAAGGTGTTCAAATCATTCGTTCGGCACGCGTGCCTCAAGGCTTCGTTTTACGTAATGCAGAGCAACCGGATGACAAATACGGCTGGGTGGTTGCACATGATTTAAATCCACAAAAAGCCAAATTGCTGGCCGCTTTAGCGCTTACAAAAACCAAAGATGCCAAAGAAATTCAACGAATGTTCTACGAATATTAATGTGCAACACTAAAAAAGTGCCTTAAAACAGGCACTTTTTTTAGAATTCTGATTACGCTTATACTCAAGCGTCTCGCCCAACCAATGATTAATTAAATTTTTTAAAATCAATTTCATATAAAATTTTTAGACGTTGACTGCTTCGCTTCAAATACCACACTTTATTGTTCATTCTATGCTTTTGGCAATTTGGGCAAAAACTTATATACTTCACCCTCATATAAAATCTATTAAAAATAAAGAATATGCAAACTCATAGAAAAGCAAAAATTCAAAACGACTTTAACGGGCTATTGATTCAAATTCCTGCAGGCAAGAACATTTTAGTGCTGATCTTTTTCACAATTTGGCTCTGTGGCTGGTTCTATTTCGCTGTCGATGTATTTGAAACATTACAAAAACCAGAGGAGCATCGTAATTATTTTTTGATGATTTGGTTGGCAGGCTGGACCCTTGGAGGGATACAAGTTTTCAGAAGTATTCTCTGGGCGCTGTTTGGTAAAGAGATCATCAACATTTCCAACTATGAAATTAAGCTCAAGGATTCAACTCTAGGATTTGGAAAAACACATCGTTTTTCTATTCATGAACTTAAGTCAATTGAATTCAATCAACCCTCTGTCTCTGAGGAATCAGATTATCCGGGTAAAATACTCTTGCACCGTAATTCTCAAGTGTATTCTTATGGGACCAACCTAGATGAAATTGAAGCCAAATCGATTATTGATTTAATTAAAAACAAAATACCTCATCTTAAGCACTCGCCTATCACTACAAATGAAACGTGAATGATCTTTTAGCCGCGCTCCCCCACTCCTCACTCAAAATATGAAATCTTCGAACAATGAGATACGAATTGACCAACAATCCGATGGTACAACAACCATTACGATTAACTTCAAAAAATCGATCTATTCAAGCACGATACGCATGTACTTCGTGTTGACACTGATTTTTTTGACGGTTGGCCTGAGTGTGCTCATGAAGTCATTTCTCGACCATGCTTTCGATGATGTTTTATTTTCATTTTTTTGGTTATTTTTAGTGTTTCTTTTTGGCTATCTGCATTATGAAACCATCTTATGGCTACAAAAAGGCAAAGAAGCAATGACTTTAAAACATGACCACGTCATTCTCCAAAAAATATATCCCCAACATCGACTGTATGGTTCAACCGCCCCGCAAATCACGACAATTGAAACCAAGCAGTTACAACGCGTTTATTATTCCAAGTACATTCCATATCGAAACAGCTTACCCAGTAAAAACAAAGGCAATCTACACTTTCAAGATCACCAACAGACCTATTCTTTTGCCATTAATTTAACCCAACAGGAATGCACGCCGATTATTCGTTTAATCAAACAAAATATTCCGAACATCGAAATTAATGTCTAAAGGTTTAAATTAATTCTTGAACAAATGCTCTTCAATTAGAATCAGAATCAATCTAGTCATGTTAAACTTACGAATGATTTAAACAGGGATTCATTTATGCAGTTTGTACATCTTGGTATTCATACAGAATTTTCGATCACGGAGTCGATTGTACGAATACCTGATTTAATGAAAGCTGCATCTAAAGATGAAATGCCTGCGCTTGCCATTACCGATTTATCGAATTTGCACGCCGCGGTTAAGTTTTATAAAAAGAGTCTCGATAAGGGCATCAAACCCATTATGGGCAGTACGATTCGCTTAAATGACGAATCGCATCGTATGATTTTACTGGCCATGACCAATACCGGTTGGCGTAGTCTGACTGAGATTGTTTCGCGTGGCTTTATTGAAGGTCAGCAACTCAGCATTCCCTGTGTGAAAAAAGAATGGGTGTTAGAGCAAAGCCAAGACATTATTGCTTTGCTGGGGATTCAATCTGATGTGGGTGAAATGCTGTGCTCAGGTAACCCGCAAAAAGCGGAACCTTTGCTTGAAGAATGGATTGAAAAATTTGGCAATCGGGTTTATCTCAACTTAACCCGCACCAATCGCCCAATGGAAGAAGATTTCATTGTGGAAGCGGTCAAATTAGCAGCCAAGTATCAAATTGGCGTGGTGGCGACCAATGATGTGCACTTTATTGATCCTGTGGATTATGAAGCACATGAAGCCCGTGTCTGTATTGCGGATGGTTATGTGCTTAATGACAACCGCCGTCCAAAAATCTATAGCCCAGAGCAATACTTTAAAACCGCTGAAGAAATGACAGCGCTGTTCTCTGACATTCCGAGTGCCATTCAAAACACAGTCGAAATTGCCAAACGCTGTAATGTCACCCTACGTCTGGGTTTTAATGACTTACCGGATTATCCGATTCCTGAAGGTCATACCATTGACACCTACTTTGCGCATGTGTCGCAAGAAGGTCTAGAAGAGCGTCTTAATTTTCTTTATCCACCTGAACAACGTGATGAAGACTGGCCTGAAATTCGTAAGCCTTATGATGAACGCTTGGCCTATGAAATTAAAATTATTAATGAGATGGGGTTCCCTGGTTACTTCTTGATTGTCATGGACTTTATTGGCTGGTCGAAGAACAATGGGGTGCCTGTTGGCCCGGGTCGTGGTTCTGGTGCAGGCTCCTTGGTGGCGTATAGTTTAAAAATTACCGATCTTGATCCACTGCGTTATGATCTGCTTTTTGAACGTTTCTTAAACCCTGAACGTGTTTCAATGCCCGACTTTGACGTCGATTTCTGTATCGCTGGTCGAGATAAAGTCATCGACTATGTCGCACGTCACTACGGTCGTGATGCGGTTTCACAGATTGCCACTTTCGGTACCATGGCGGCAAAAGGTGCCATTCGTGACGTGGCTCGTGTTTTAGGTAAATCCTATGGTTTAGCCGATCGTATTTCAAAAATGATTCCAACCAAACCTTTGGGTTTGAGCTTATTGGAGTCATTAGAAGCCGAGCCACAACTGAAAGACATCGTCACCAATCCGTCGAATCCAGACAATGATGATGCCGCTGAAATTTGGGAAATGGCACTTAAGCTCGAAGGGATTACCCGAAATACCGGTAAACATGCGGGTGGTGTGGTGATTGCACCGACCAAAATCACCGACTATTCAGCAGTCATGTGTGAAGCGGATGGTACTGCACGTGTGGCACAATTCGACAAAGACGATGTTGAAGCCGCAGGTTTGGTGAAGTTCGACTTTTTGGGACTACGTAACTTAACCGTAATCGAAGATGCAGTTCAGCATATCAATGCGCGCATCAAATCGGATACCCCTCTCGACATTTCTCGCATCAAGTTAGACGATCCAAAAGCTTATACCATCTTCGCAGATGCCAATACCACTGCGGTATTCCAGTTTGAATCCGTCGGCATGAAAAAGATGTTGAAGGAAGCCAAGCCAAGTAAGTTTGAAGAAATTATTGCCTTCGTATCGCTCTATCGACCGGGTCCAATGGATCTGATTCCTGACTTTATCCATCGTATGCATGGCGGCGAATTTGAATATTTGCATCCGCTGCTTGAAGGGGTCTTGGAGCCGACTTACGGGATTATGGTGTATCAAGAACAGGTGATGCAGGCAGCGCAGTACTGTGCAGGCTATACTCTCGGTGGCGCGGACATGCTGCGTCGTGCCATGGGTAAAAAGAAACCGGAAGAAATGGTCAAACAGCGCCAGATCTTTATTACGGGTGCGGCTGAAAAAGAGATTGATGAAGCCACAGCCAACCATATTTTTGACTATATGGAAAAGTTCGCAGGCTATGGTTTTAACAAATCACATGCCGCAGCATATGCCTTAGTTGCCTACCAAACGGCATGGCTCAAAGCCTACTACCCTGCTGAATTCATGTCAGCGGTTCTCACTTCAGAGATGCAAAACACCGACAGTATTGTGTTCTTGATTGATGACTGTCGTAATAATGGCTTAGAGGTGTTACCCCCTTCAGTCAATATGTCAATTTACCAATTCCATGCCACCAATGAAAAGACCATTGTCTATGGTCTAGGAGCAATCAAAGGCGTGGGTGAACAAGCGATGCAATCGGTGATCGACTCTCGTAATCAATTGGGCCCTTATAAAGACCTGTTTGATTTCTGTCACCGTATTGACTTAAAAAAAATCAATAAACGTACGCTAGAAGCACTCATTCGATCTGGAGCGCTCGATTGCTTAGGGCTTGAACGTTCAAGCCTCATGGCACAATTGCCTGAAGCGGTACAAGCGGCAGAACAAGCCCGTAGTAACCGTGAATCTGGCATGATGGACTTGTTTGGTGAAGTTGAAGAAGTTCAACGTAAACCAGCGAAACCCGTTAAACCTTGGGCGGATGAAGTTCGCCTCAAAGGTGAAAAAGACACCTTAGGCTTATATTTAACCGGCCATCCGATTGATGTGTATCGTCCAGAACTGAAATGTTTTGTGCCGAATAAAATTAACGAGCTTACGCCTACACGCCGTGGGGTCACCACGGTGTTTGCCGGCTTGGTGGTGGATATTGCCAACTTCCCCAACCGTATGATGGTCACACTGGATGATGGTACGGCTCGTATTGAAATTTCAGCCAACCATGAACGATTCCAACGTTTCAAAGACATCATTGTCAATGAACAAGTGGTGGTCATTGAAGGTGAAATTTATGAACGTGAAGGTTTTGACCGTCCAATGGGACGCTTGACCAAAGCCTTTACCTTAAATGAAATTCGTCAAAAACGTGCCACCAGTATTCAGGTTAAATTGAATCCAGAGCATATGCTGCCTACGCTGAGCTCAGACTTGCAGCGGATTTTATTGCCTTATTGTAATGTCGATATGTGCAATCATATTCCTTTACAGATTTTACTGGATTATCCATACGCGACTGCAGAACTGCATTTGGGCGCGAATTGGAATGTTGCCCCTTTAGATGAACTGCTTGCCAAACTGCGGGATTACTTTGGTAAAGAAAGTATGCATGTTGAGTATCAAGTCAAATCAAAAGCAGCCAAAAGTAAGGCAGCTCCACAGCAATCCACTCCACTCGCCCCTCCTCCGAGTGATATGAGTATGGATGATGCCATGGATCTGTACCAATCTGAAGTTAGCCAATACTCTTAAATTATCGGATTTATTATGAATATTATTGACAATGCTGCGGTATCGCAGCATTTAGCACATGTACGTATTGTGATGGTGAATACCACTCTACCTGCCAACATCGGTAGTGCTTTACGTGCCATGAAGACTATGGGCTTATCAAAATTGGTCTTGGTTGCCCCAAAAACTTACCCGCATCCTGATATTGATGCATTAGCTGCAGGTGCGACTGATCTCATTGAACAGATTGAAATCGTAGAAAGCTTGGAAGATGCGATTAAAGACTGTCATTTGGTGTTTGGCACCAGCGCACGTACACGTACCATTCCATGGCCACTATTGGATGCTCGCCCTGCTGCACAAAAGTCAATGAATGCTGTATTGAATGAACAGCAGGAAATCGCGGTGGTTTTTGGACGTGAAGACCGTGGCTTAACCAATGAAGAATTGGCGATGGCCAATTATCACGTCACTATCCCGGTGAATTCAGACTACGGCGTGTTAAACGTTGCCCAAGCGATTCAAATCATTAGCTATGAAATGCGCATGGCTACCGTTGAATTGATGGATAAAGAAGTCGATCCCGATGCAGTCATGAAAGTGACCGATGAAGAGGCGATGCATTGGGACGAGCCTTTAGTCACGCATGAGCAAATGGAACAGTTCTATCCGCATATTGAAAAAATGCTCGCGGATATTGAATTTATGGACCCGAAAAATCCACGTTTATTACCACTACGTTTACGCCGATTATTCGGGCGTATACAATTAGATAAGATGGAATATCACTTGCTTCGTGGTATTTTCACCCGAGTTCAAGCCTTAAACAATGGCACATGGAAAAAATCAAAAACCAAAGAGGATCAACCTAATGCTTAAACAGCTGAAAGAAGATGTTCAAGCGGTGTTCGCGCGTGATCCTGCCGCACGTAACACGTTTGAAGTTTTAACAACTTATCCTGGTATTCATGCCCTGATCATGCATCGCATGGCACATGAACTATGGAATAAAGATTGTAAAACTTCAGCGCGGATGTTGTCTTCTTTTAGTCGTTTTGCCACGGGTATTGAAATTCATCCGGGTGCTAAAATTGGTAAACGCTTTTTCATCGACCACGGTATGGGGATCGTGATTGGTGAAACGGCCGAAATTGGTGACGATGTGACCCTGTACCATGGGGTGACTTTGGGTGGCACCACTTGGAATAAAGGTAAACGCCATCCAACCTTAGAGGATGGTGTGGTGGTCGGTGCAGGCGCTAAAATTTTAGGGCCTTTTACGGTGCACAAAAATGCCAAAGTCGGTTCCAATGCAGTCGTGACCAAAGAAGTACCCGAAGGTGCTACGGCGGTGGGGAATCCAGCTCGATTTATTTTAAAAGATAAAAAAATTGAAGAAGCTGAAAACCCACAAGCAGAAGTGGTAAATACCGTTGAGCAAACCACATTTGAGCCGTATGCAACTACACAAGATCAAACCGATCCAATGCTAGAAGGTATGCGCGTCCTGCTCAATCGCATTCAACAAAACGAACAACGCATGAACACCTTGTGCCAGCGTTTGTCTTTACTTGATCCGACCTTTAAAAATCCTCAACAAACCGGACAACCGTTTAGCGAAGAAGAATTGAAAATTTTGGATGAAGTTCGCCGTGAATGTGAGGCACAATCTGTACAATCGAAAGTTTAATGTATAAATTTTAATAACGTAGATGATTTATGGTTGCATGTTGCTGCTGCATTTTTTAGACTGACCCTAAGCCTCTCTCTACACATACAACAATATATTGGACCGACTTATGACGATCAAACCCCTCCTGTGTGCAATGCTCGCAACAGCATTTCTAACAGCGTGTAGTACAGCCCCTGTTAAACAAAATAAAAATACCGATTCAATCGTTTTTACAGAGCCTGATTTGAGTGCTCCGTTTTATGCTTTAAATCCGTTTGACTATGCCCAACCGCCGGTATTCGAATTGGAATTGAAAAAAGCAGCTGCTCAACCGGTAACGAAACTTGAAGTGACCGATCCTAAAACCAATAAGAAAGTGGTTTTAGACACCAACAAGTTGATCATTCCTACAGTAAACAGCACACAACGCTCAATGAAGTATGCAGCGCTTGCGGGTCAAAATGAAATTGATATCACCGATATCGATGACTTCTTGCAAATGGTTGAGGGTAAAGCACGTCACTATCCACCGCATTTCACAGACCGCCAAGAACGTAAAGGCTTTGAGACGAAGCTAAAAGAAGTGTCTGCACAGCTCGATGAATTGGCTTCTAAAAACAATGCATCCTTTGATATTTTAATCCGTGCATTTAAAGCCAGCATCATGGGTCGTAATTTAGACTTAGGTTCTGCCTATACAACAAAATCACTGAAATATGCACAACAGATTTTGAAGATCAATAAAGAAGATGCTGAAGCAAACTTCTGGTTTGGTTTCTCGTTGTCTGAGGGTGGCGGTCAAAAAGAAGCGATTCCATATATCGATAAAGCCATCAAAGCCGGCGTTCAAGAAGCATATTTAGTGTCTGCAAATAACTTCATTTATATGGATCAAAAGAAAAATGCGATCCAAACTTTAAAAAATTACAAGGTGAAATATCCTGATGAAGCTGAAGTGGCAGATCGTTTAATTGCAGAGATTGAAAGCAAAGGCCGCTATAACGTTTGGCAGATTTTAAATAATCCTGCGAAATCATAAGCCTTAACTCTCATTTTATGATCAAAAATAGACTGTTTCGACAGTCTATTTTTTTTGGCTTATTCTTAATTGAAGCAAAATCAAGTATGCTTTTTCAAATCTCTTTCTTGTAATGCGCATATGAAGCAAACAAACACAAAAATAATGCTTGCCCTCTTTGCCGTATTGCCACTGTTTGTCAGTGGTTGCCAAGTGGTTAGTGTTAAAAATCAAAAACTCAACGTCACCATTGCCAACGAACGTGACAGTATTTTAACCCGTAAAAAAATGAGTGAAGCCAGCCTCAATGTGCTGTCTATGACGGGGAAAGAAGGGGAAAAATGTGCCGAGGAACCTGAAAAATGTATCAGTGAAATTCAGGACATTCCGCAAATTCAAGACGAACAGCTCTACTCCGCAGCCAGTGAAATTTATTTAACCAAGGCATTAACTCTAGGCAACTCTTCAGCCTGTGCAGTGAGTCGTATTGCTCGTTTTCAATCTGAAGAAAAGCAACTCAATAATCGACAAAGTTTTGAATCCTGCCTCGATGAACAACTCATTTATCTCGATAAAAGCATCCGCTATAGCTATGCCTATTTGTTTGTGACCAAGCGTCATCCGAGTGATCGTATTTTTGACAACCGTCAGGTTCAAATTCGTGACTTTTATAATCAAGCCATTGCCAAATTGGTGACCAATTACGGTCTACGCTACGACCGTGAACGTGTGCCTAAAGCCATTAAAGTGGGTCAAAGTACCTATCATGTTAATTACGATCATTACTCACAAATTGCAGGTAAGCGCTTAGAAAGTTTGCTGTCGAGTTATATCTTAAATTTCTCAGGCTTCCGCTCGATCAACCGTCGTGATGGTTTTGGCTCCGAATTTGTAGCAACTTTACCGCCTGAAAAAACCCGTAAAAATTTCAAATACATTGTTGACCCGATCAACCATCAATATCCCAATGGGATTAACCCCAATATTCATGACCCACGTTATTTGGCGGTAACCATTACCGCTCAACCCAAATCGGGCAATACCGTAGATGCGATCTTAAATAGTCCAGATTTTCAGTTGAATATTTTCGACCCCTATGCCAATGATCGGGTTGAAGTTGCGGGTCATGCCTACCCCCTAGCCGCTAACTTCTCTGCACCTTATGGATTGTGGCTGGCGGAGAATAATCTCGGGGCTTCAGCATATTTGAGTTTGATCGACCGTGACAACAGCATCACTATGCCGCAACTGTTTAAACTCGAACCTTATAACCCCAATAAAAAAGTGATTGTGTTGGTGCATGGTTTGGCAAGTAGTCCTGAGGCGTGGATTCGCCTGACCAATGATATTATGGGCGACAGTGTGCTGCGTGAGCACTATCAGGTGTGGCAAGTGTTCTATTCCACCAATATGCCGATTTTAGAAAGTCATTATCAGATCAATGCTTTAGTGCGTCAGACCTTTCAACAACTCGACCCGAAAGCCAATGCAGCTAAAGATGCGGTATTGATTGGTCACAGCATGGGTGGCATTATTGCGCGTCTGATGGTGAGTAATGCTGACGTTTCTGAAAAAGCCAACACGGTGCTTAAAACCCAAGACATAAAAAAACTCACCCAGGAACCCTTGTTTAAACAACGCTTGGTGATTCAACCGATCGATAATTTTAGTCGTGCGATTTTTTTGTCATCTCCACATCGTGGTACAGAATATGCGGAGCGTTGGTTTACCCTTGCCCTACGCAAAATCATTAAGCTGCCCGGTGCTTTTATCGGTGCATTTGCAGAAACCTTAATGGAGCAAGACATTAAGATGCATGACTTTATGCGCAATATTGATCATGGCTTAATTCAAAATGGACCAAGTGACCTGAGTGACCGTTCTAAATTCACCAAGCTGACTGAAGATATCGTGCCACCTAAGGGCTTTGTGTTTCATTCGATTCTCGGCAACTTATCTAAATCCAATGATAAAAGTCAGATCAATGATGGTGTGGTGGCTTATGAAAGTGCCCACCTCGACGGCGCTGCCTCTGAAACGATTTTAAAAGGCGGACACTCGATTCAGGAAACCCCTGAAGCGGTGCTTGAATTGCGTCGGATCTTAAAATTGCACTTAAAAGAACATGGCATAACGCAATAATTCCAACTTCTCATGAAGCCCCGATATGGGGCTTTTTTTATAGGTACATTATTGACAATCATTTTCGATCATCGTTAAAAAAATGGCATATAACCGTTAAAACTGGAGGATGAAAGCATTAGCTTGAATCATCATTTGCATTAAACTCCTGCGGGCTGAACAGTAAAAAAACCGCGATATGAAATTGAGCTACTGTTATGCATTTTCACAATTTCATGCCAAAGCCAATACCACTTTAAATGTGGTCATGATAATTTAGCGTCATTGAAGGATTTTAGATTTTTAATGAACACAGACAGCACAGCACTCGATTTTTCTACCCTCACACCCATGATGCAACAATACATGTCAATGAAAATGCAACATCCGCATGCATTGATGTTTTATCGTATGGGGGATTTTTATGAGCTATTTTTTGACGATGCCCACAAAGCAGCCAAAATTTTAGGCATTACCCTAACCCATCGTGGTAAAGCTAACGGCAATCCGATTCCAATGGCGGGCGTACCTTATCATGCCGCGGAAGGCTATATCGCGCGCTTGGTCAAAAAAGGTGAAAACGTTGTCATCTGTGAACAAATTGGTGAAGTGACCGGTAAAGGGCCGGTTGAACGCGGTGTGGTGCGTATCATTACCCCCGGTACATTGACTGATGATGCACTGTTAAATGCACACCAAAGTTCAAATTTGGTGGCACTATGCGTACAGCAAAATCAGATTGGGATTGCGTTACTTGACCTAAGTGCGGGTATTTTCAAAGTTCAACAGCAAACGTTTGATACCGATCAACTCCCACTTGAATTGGCTCGTCTGATGCCAAGCGAGTTGGTGATTGATGAAAATATGTTTGAGCAAAATGCATCACTTCAAAGCATGCTTGAACAGATTAAATCACAGATGGATTGCCCGATCAGCAAAAGACCGAATGTCGATTTTAATTTAAATAATGCGCAAAAAACCCTATGTGATCAATTCGCTGTGTCCACACTTTCAGGTTTTGGCATTGATCATTTACCTTTAGCCAAAGCGGCGGCTGCTGCGCTGATTCACTACGCCAAAGAAACTCAAAAAACAGCGTTGCCACATATCCGTTCAATTAAGCTTGAACAAAGTTCTGACTTTATTGCGCTTGACCCCGTGACCCGTCGCAACTTAGAAATCATTGATCCTTTATTCGAGCACGGTACATCACTGTACGCTTTGATCAATGACTGTCAAACCGCGATGGGCGGACGCTTACTGGGTCGCACCTTGATGCAACCGATGCGTGATACGGCACAACTCGATGAGCGTCTAGATGCGATTGAGGTGCTGTTGAAGGGCTACCATGAAGCCGCTGTACGATTGGTATTAAAAGAGATCAGTGATATCGAACGTGTGCTGAGTCGTATCGCATTAGGCAGTGCACGTCCACGTGACTTGGTTCAATTGCGTCAAGCCTGTGCCCAAATTCCATATTTGCGTCATGCCCTGCAACCGATTGTGTCGAAGCAACAATCGCTACTGCTCACCCAACTGAATGAAGAGTTGGGCGACTTTCATGGATTGCATCAACGCTTGATGTCGGCCATTGTGGAAAATCCACCAGTTTTACTTCGTGATGGTAATGTCATTGCTGAAGGTTTTGACGCTGAGTTGGATGAGCTACGTCAAATTCGTGATCATGCCGGTCAATTCCTGATTGATCTTGAAATTCAAGAACGTGAAGCCACCGGCATTAACACCTTAAAAATTGGTTATAACCGCGTTAGTGGCTACTATATCGAACTGACCCGTGCCCAAGCAGAACAAGCGCCTGATCACTACATTCGTCGTCAAACACTCAAAAATGCAGAGCGCTATATCACGCCAGAACTGAAGGCCTTTGAAGATAAAGTGCTGTCGAGCGAATCTCGTGCTTTGGCCCGTGAAAAACTGCTGTTTGAAATGCTATTGGATGAGCTACGTCAAGACATTGCCAATCTTCAGATGATGAGCAGTGCAATTGCTCAGATTGACTTGATCAGTAACTTTGCTCATCAAGCACGTTTGCAGAACTGGAGCCGTCCTGAGTATAGCCCCGAAATTGGCATCCACATTGTGGCAGGTCGTCATCCTGTGGTGGAATCGCTGATTAAAACGCCATATACCCCCAATGACACTCAGCTTGATTTTAACCATCGCATGGCGATTATCACCGGTCCAAATATGGGCGGTAAATCAACGTTTATGCGTCAAACCGCTTTGATTAGTTTATTAGCGTATTGCGGTAGTTATGTGCCTGCTAAGTCAGTCAAACTCGGCCCAATTGACCGCATCTTTACCCGAATCGGTTCTGCTGATGATTTGTCTTCGGGTAAATCAACCTTTATGGTCGAAATGACGGAAACTTCGCAAATTCTACACCATGCGACCAACCAGTCTTTGGTACTGATGGATGAAGTGGGTCGTGGCACCAGTACCTATGATGGTTTATCTCTGGCATGGGCATGTGTACTCGACCTAACCCAACGTATTCAATGTCTGTGTCTATTCGCGACCCATTATTTTGAACTGACTGAATTGGGCAAACAAGCCTTTATTGAAAACTACCATGTCACTGCGCAAGAAATAAATGGCAACCTGATCTTGCTACATAAAGTTCAACACGGTCCTGCCAGTCAAAGTCATGGTTTGCAAGTGGCCAAACTTGCCGGGATCCCCGCAGCTGTAATTAAAGAAGCACAGCATCGTTTACGCATTTTGGAAAAACAACATGTGCATAAGCCAGTTGCTGTACAAAATGACTTATTTGCAGCTGAGAGCTATGTAGAACCTGAAGTGATTGAACGTGTGATTGAGATCGAAAAAGCCTCACCTGCACTTGAATTACTCAAAAGCATTGATGTGGATAGCTTGACGCCACGTGAAGCGCTGCAACAGCTTTATGCGCTTAAAGACCAATTGCAGACTTAAGCCTCAAAGTTCAAGCTAAACAAAAAAATCCCGTATTGCATTAATACGGGATTTTTTTAATCCATCCATTTTCGCAGTTGCTTACTGCGTCGAATCAGACCCAAGATTTCTTTACGTTGCATAATTTCATCATCCGAATAAGGCAACGACTGTTTCAATTCTTCATGCGTCAAATTGCAATGTTCAATCAAGTAACAATCTTGCGCTGTGGTCCAATTTGAAGGCGGAATGATCGGTTTTCGATAAGGACGTTTTTTCATAGGCCTATTATAGGCGATAAAATAAGCAAGATTTAGATAAAATATGTATATCCTGAAAGGCTTAAACATTATCTCCTACCATCTACACCTCATCGAAAGATCAGTTCAACAGCGAAACGATTTTCATTAAAATCTATTTTTAGCTTATACATCAATTTTATTGATAATAACTGGATATTTTTTTGCTTTTCACACATATAAATAACAAATATCAATAAAAGGAATTGTTTGTTGAACCCATTTTTGCCTAAAATACGCTATTCGTCATTAGAACCATATTTTTTAGGTAGCTGTCGCCATGACCTTTGTTGTCACTGAAAATTGTATTAAATGTAAATATCAAGACTGCGTAGAAGTGTGTCCTGTAGATTGTTTCTACGAAGGTCCTAATTTCCTTGTCATTAATCCTGATGAGTGCATTGACTGTGCATTGTGTGAACCAGAATGCCCTGCAAATGCAATTTTCTCAGAAGATGAGCTTCCTGAAGGTCAAGAAGTTTTTATCGAATTGAATGCTGAATTGGCTGAAAAATGGCCGAACATTACGCAAATCGGTGATCAGCCTGCTGACCGCGAAGAGTGGAATGGTAAACCAGATAAATTACAATATTTAGAAAAATAAAAGACTTAAAGATCAGCTACGGCTGATCTTTTTTTATTTAACTTTATACCCAAAAAGTACATTTAATTGCAATTTATGCAAAATCTCTTTGCATTTTTAGACTAGAATAATCTCTAAATTCATTCAGTAATGTTCATAATGAAACAAATTTTGAAGGGTCTACTGACCATCGGTGCAATTTCGCTGGTGACGTTTGGCTGTACTTCTTCCCCTAAAAAAAGTCACACGGTACTTACCCCTACGGGACACCGAATTTATATACCACAAGAAAAAATCATTGTTGACCGACCTGTTAAACCCAAAGTCATGCCAAACTCTTACCGTAACTGGATCATGCTCGGTGACAACCAATCACGTGTGCGTGAATATGAGCGTTATTTAGAACAGAATAACGTCGGCAATATTATTCCGAGCTTTGAATTGATGAAATCGGCACGTGACTGGCAGAAATGTGGACGTACCGAATATATGGTGCCGAGCAAAGAGCTGTGGCGCAATCAGTTGCCGACTTTAAAAGTGTTTAAATATTTGGTTGCGGCTAAAGTGTTAACCGATTTTGAAGTGACCTCAGTCTATCGTGACCTGCCTTTAAATCAGTGTGCCGGTGGTGCAGGCTCTTCACGTCACTTATTCAATTCAGCGATTGATTTCCGCATTGGGCCTGAATACCCCCGTGCAGATGATTATGCCATGATTCAAAATCAAAAATTTAAACTGTGTCAGTTCTGGATCAATCATGGTCAGAGTTTAAATATGGGCTTAGGTCTATATGCTTCCGGTCAAATCCATATCGACACGCAAGGTTACCGCACTTGGGGTCCTGATTTGACGCGTAATTCGTCATTATGTAATTACTAAATTGGTTCAATCTACTTAATTAACTATAAGAGGTCTTGATGATCTCTTTTCTTTTTTCGCGCTTTTCTATTTCCGAGCTATTTATAGCGCACTTTAAAATCTGACTATATTTTATTCAACAAAGGCTATAAAAATTGCACTCAGTGTTGAAATGATTACAATGCACATAATCAAATTCAGGTTATCTAGGTAAACATACTATGCAACAAATGTGGTCAGACATCGATGCCTATATCGAGTCACATTTAATACCCGAAGACCCAATTTTGACTCAAACCTTAAAAAATACGGATGATAAAGGTTTTCCTGACCATTTAGCTGTTGCTGCCAATCAAGGCATGCTGTTACAAATGCTCATTGAAATGAACAAATGTAAACGTGTCTTAGAATTGGGAACCTTTGCCGCCTATAGCACCATGTGGTTAGCACGTGCCTTACCTGAAGATGGCTATATCCTCACCATTGAGGGACGTGATACCCATGCAGCTTTAGCTCAAGAAAATATTAATAATGCCAAGCTCAAACAAAGCGTTGAATTAAAAGTCGGACGTGCCGCTGACATCATTCGTGCCCTGCCTGCTGACTTTGAACCATTTGACTTTATCTTTATTGATGCCGATAAACAAAGTTACCCTGAATATTTAGAATTGTGTTTAGAACGCTCACATTCAGGGACCATCATTTTCTTAGACAATGTCATCCGTGCCGGCGACATCATGAACCCTGAAAATGTAAAACCGAGTATTCAAGGTATTCGTGATATGTATGCTTTAATGCAAAATCACCCGCGTTTACGCTCAAGCACGGCGCTACAAACTGTGGGCTCTAAAGGGCATGATGGCTTTGCTTTGGCGATTGTGAAATAAGCCTTAAAATTAAAAGAATGATCATTTAAAAAAGCTCCATTTTCATATGGAGCTTTTTTAAGCAATCTAAAAAAATGAGTCAAGACAATCAAGCAAAAGTTATCCCCGATTATTGTTGATAAAGCTGTGGATAAAATTAAATTTTAACGATAACACAATGATTAAATACAATAATTATTAAAAGATTATAAAACAATCAAATATTTTAGACCTAAGTCATCGGTCACAGTTTTAAAATATCGCTGAATATTTAAACATGATTGTTCATATAAATTAGCATATCTATGAACAATCTGTTATCAATTTTAGATTCACATTTGATCAAATGAATTATTTTGCGACCAACAGCGGCACTGGTGAATTTCGGAAAATATTGGTAGTAATACTGCCCAAAAAGAACTGCCGAACTTTACTTCGACTATAAGCACCCAATACGATCAATTGGATCTGGTGTTGATGTTGATAATCCAAAATATTTTCAGCCACATCGCCATAACGATATTCAACCACAACATCAAGCCCTGCATCTTTGAGAAATTCTGAAGGTGTATTGAGAATCTCTGGATGATCTCCCACATAGAGCAAATGGCACTGTAGCTGACGTAAGAAATCACTTTTCGCCACCCGTTGCATCATCTCTTTACAGGTCGGCGAATCTTCATAAGCAAAAATAAAGCGTGTTGGTGGCTTAAAGCTTTCCCCCACGGTCATCACAGTACATTTTGCGCCTCGGATAAAGTTTTCGACATTGCTCCCCAAACTTTTATTCTTTTCCGCAGAGCGCTCACCAACCCGACCAATCAACACAATGTCCGTTTCACGTAAGGCATTGAAACTTTGTTCGAGAAAATCGCCTTTTTCTTGAATTTGTGAGGGTTTAATCTGATATTTTTGTTCAATTAAATCTGAAATATGATTGAGCAAATTATTACTATAATCGAGTGCCAACTCACTTTGCTTTTGTTCTAGCTCTGCCAATTCTTTTAACAGCATGGCATTGCTTTCAAAGCCAATCACACCGCTGATTTCACCCAAATGATAACTGGCAGGATAGTAATCGAGCACTTGTAATAACACCAATTCACGCCCTGTTTTCTGCGCAATCCATGCCGCTGCATCGGCAATAGCATTGATACAAGGAGAAGAGTCAATACATGCAATGACACGGTTCATGATAGCCTCACTTTGACTTTTTGTCGGTTATTCTTCTAGTTTTAAATTAGCATAAGTTTTTTAAAAATGACGATTTTTTGTGTAATGATCCTGTGTTGCCAGCACTCATATTAAGCTTAAATTACTTTAGACTGAATACACACTGAATCTATGTCTATAAATGCATGCCTGAACTAGACAGAAATGTGGTTGCTATACCATTCGATATCTTAGTGACGCGATACCACACGGTTTTCTCTCAATCAAGCTAAGCCTAGCCACTAAACCACATAACGCTTGCTTAACCCCATTTCAGCTAAGAGTCGTCGGTAGAGCGTCGATGACCGATCCGCTTCAAAATGTGCTTCCATGCTGATATCCAGCGGCAATTCTTCAGGCTTTTGACTTTCAACCAAATCCTGATCTTCAGCAAAAATCTGTGCATTAAAATCATATACCGCTTGCAGATCTCCTGTGGTATCAAAATTTCTCGTTAAAGGTACAAACAGCCGGGTTTTGTTATGTGACACCGGACAACAAGCATTAAGAATTTTTAAAATTCCCTCTTTAGGAAAATGTACCGTCAAAATCGCCGCAAAAGGCGGATAAACATTAAACACACGTTTCCATAGAAAATCGGGTGGTGCCAAATGCTGTAAACCATGCGGATAATTACTGACATTACTGACATATTCAGTATGCAGTCCATAGCGTGTTCGTTCAGTGGAGTAGCGAGGTACCACTGGATTTTCCGCATTGGCAAATGAGTTGTGGTGTACAAATGCAAAATGGGCAACATCAATAAACCCCTCTAACTGCCGACCACTCGACCCTGCAATATCCACAAAAGGTGGCAAGATTGCTTGGTGCTGCTCGGAATCCCAAGTGTCCATCAGTGGAAAGTTGGCTTTATTTGGATCACGTCCAAAAAGACTGGTCCAGACTAAGCCGTATTTTTCGACCACAGGAAATGTGGTTAATGAAAAGCGATCTGAAATTTTGGTTAAATCCGGTTGTGCCGGAATTTTGGTACATTTACCGTGTTGGTTATATTCCAAACCATGATATGGACACACGATATGCTCGCCTTTTACCCAACCTTTGGTCAGCGGTACACCACGATGCGGGCAAAGGTCACGAACCAAATGGATACTGCCTGATTCAGTTTGATACAAGGCCATATTTACATCGAGCAAGGTCACCCGTTGTGGCGTTGTAGAGACATCTTGTATCCGAGCAACAGGGAACCAATGCTGCGCCAAAATCTGCCAGTCTTGAGCTTCAAATTGGCTATTACAGGGTTGCTCAAATACATTGATCACTGGAATTGCGTTCATACCATGCCCATATAGATTCAAATTTGTTGTAAAACTGGCTGATGCATTAGGCTTGTTCAGATTAATCACATCAGCCTCTTGACTTGACATTGAAACTACCGAAAATGCAGGCTTTGCGTCTATTAGAATGTTTAGCAATAGTGATTCTAAAAATTAGAACGGATAAAACATGGTGCTTTTTTAAGGCTGAATATCCAGCTTTGGCATAGATTTCGCTTAATCATGGCTCATATTTTTTTAAATTTTCAAAGGTTGCACCGAACTTGAGCAAAATTTTAAATACGCCTTTTTCTCGTTTTTCTGATTATTTTATTGCCGTTGCTAAAACAGGCAGTTTACGTAAGGCTGCCGACCAATTGTATATCTCTGTGTCAGCAGTACATCGTCAGATTGATTTAGCCGAAGAAGAACTGGGGATTGAGCTGTTTGAGCGCTTGCCTTCAGGTTTAAAACTCACTTTGGCAGGTGAATTGCTGTATGCCGATCTATTAAAATGGCAAAAAGAGTTTCAACACACCTGCATTCGTTTTGATGAGATTCAAGGTTTAAAACGCGGCACCATTGAGTTTGGACTGATCTCAGCATTGAGTGAAGGTTTTATCCCGCATTCCGTGAAACATATGTATACGCACTACCCATGGATTAATTTTAAGATTCAAGTGGCAGACAGTGCAGTGATTGCAAAAAGAATCATGCACGCCGAACTGGATTTTGGTCTGATTTTAAATCCCAAATCGCATCAACAATTGCAAGTCATGCATTTTTTAGAGTTACCTTTAGGTTTCGTACTGAGTAAACACCATCCATTGGCGCAGGCAGAGAAAATTTATTTTTCAGATACGCTAAATGAAAACCATCTGATTGCGGCATCGCCTTTGATGATTCATGACTATGTTCAGGCTATGTATAAACATCATCAGTTTAATCCCACACGTAAAACAGAATCTAATGATATTCGATTGATCAATACCCTGATTAAAGATCAACTTGGGATCGGTATTTTGAGTTATTTAGATGCACTGCCCGGTCTTGAGCGTGATGAAATGGTGTTTAAACCCATCATTGAGCAAGGGGTACATCCATTAACCGTGGCACTTTGTGTTGCACCGAAGCGTCAAGTGTCACGGGTGTCGCAAATTATGATCAAGCATATCATTGAACAGATGGAACGCTTAAAATCGCAACGAGACATACCGAGCCTAGTGCGTTGAAGACCATTAAAGCACCTTGTATTGGATGATCTAAATCTTCATGTATAAGAACAAGCTCATCAATAACTCAAGGAATATCCTTAGAAGATCAAACGTTTTACTGGTCTCTTAACCGTATGAACTGTGCGGGATTTCCTGCCACAATCTGTTGTTCTGCAACATCTTTGGTGACCATACTGTTCATACCGACAATGGCATGCTTGCCAATTTTAATGCCATCTTTAATCCCCACATGTGCACCCAGCCAGACATCTTGTTCAATCTCAATCCCTTGTGAGCGTACAGCCTGCTTATAAATCGGCTGATCAAGCGCCATGCCATGGTCAAAAGCATACAAATGACAATACGCCGCTATGCGCACTTGATCATGCAGCTTAATCCCTGCACGTCCGCCATCTAAGATACAGTTATGGTTAATTGCCACTTCATTGCCAATCTCTAAAGGCCCATGCAAAGTACAGTCTGCTGCAATAAAGCTATTGTCCCCAATCACAATCTTACGCCCCGGCTCTGCAAAAATATGGGCTAAGGGTGAGATAAAACAATTTTCACCAATCTCTATGGTTTCCATATCCATTAAATAGGCTTGGTATTCTTGCTGCCACGCTTCAGCCCAGACACGATTTTTTGGTTTGAGCGACCAATATAACCACGGCATATAATTGAGTCGATGTTTATGTTGTTCACGATATTTCAGCAGTCGAGCGTCTTCAGTCATCTGTTTTTTCCTCAACTTTAAGCTGCTCACGCCCGCGGGTGACATCCTGAATTTTTATTGCAAGCGCATCAATTTGATGGACTTGTAATTTGGCTTCAATCATTACACCATCAGCGGTATAGTCTTCAACATAATCAATATTTTGAGATTTTAATTCATATTGAAAAATGGCCCATTCATTGAATAAGCATTGAAAACGTACCTCTTTCTTTTCTATTAATTCAGTTTTTTCAGCGAGCATCAAACACTGACCGGCACAGCCACCATAAGCACGCACTAAACCGCCTGTGCCCAACTTAATTCCACCATACCAACGATTAACCAAGACAATCACATTGGTTAAGTCATTGCCTTCAATAGTGGCTAAAATCGGACGCCCAGCAGTGCCTGAGGGTTCACCATCATCATTAAAACGCACATGATGACCGATTTTCCATGCCCAGCATTGATGTGTGGTGGTCAGGTCTTTATGATGTTCCAAAAAGTCTTTTACATCTTGTTCATTTTCAACCGTTGCCGCAATGGCTTCAAAACGGCTTTTTTTAATGTCTTCTTCAAAGCGAACTTCAGAAACAAGGGTAAAAGGCATAGAAATTTAATATGTACAAATAAGAGCTTATTATACCTGTAGAATCTACAATGCAAAAAAAATCCCCAACAACTTGGGGATTTTTTTGCATCTAGATCAATAAATAATTTGATTATTTTGTAGGAGTTGATCAAGAGATAACTCACGATCTTGTAATGTGATTAAATGAGTTAATTCAAACTGCGATTGTGAGCTGGTATTTGGTGTTGCGCCTTGACCATCCCGATCGATAAAGACTTGCGTATCTCCATTGACTGTACTCACACTCACATACTGTTCAATATTGGTTGATGTTGCACCATCCAACAATGCCGAAATATCAATCTTATCTTGATGATCAAAGTCTTTCCAAGTATCTGTTCCATTACCGCCACGTGCATCTAAAGTATCTAAAAGATTAAAGATGACTGTGTCTGCACCATTTCCAAGAAAATAAACATCATCTGCGGAACCACTTTCAACACGATCTTCCGTATTAGACCCAATCACATTTTTTGCAACATCGATTTCCAATGTTGCTTTATCGCTATCGCCTGTAGGTGAAATCAGTTCGTAAACAAAAATTTCTTTTCCACCCCCCTGCCCATTTGCGACATATTGATATTGACCATCGGACTGTATATGAAGAACGCCATATTGACCCGTTACAGCAATATCTTGAGCTGTTTTGCTCGGGTCAAGCAATATGGTTTTACCATTGATTTTTAAAATGGTATGAGACAATAACGCATCATTAAATGAGTCATTTGCAATTAAGTTACCCGTCACTCCAGGGTCTTGTGCATCAGGGTCATGCACCCATTGATCAGGATACTGATTGTATACCTTAAAATCATAACCAAAATAACGGAACGATCCCGCTTTACCTGGCATATTTAACACAAGTTCGTATTTACCCCCCGCCAAATCATGGAGTTCAAGATTCAAACTTGCTTGAGCAACTTGAGAAATTGAATCTGTGGCAATCACTTGATTTACGGTTTGTCCTAAATGATTTTTCACCAAGACCAGACTATAGGTCAGATCAATTTTATATGAGCTCACATCTGCTAAACCTTCAAATTTTAACTTCAAGCCTTTTGATGTCTGATTTACATCAATGTCAAAGTTAATTTTTTTTGAAAATTTATCTAAGGCTGTGGCTTGAACTTTATTTGATTTAGATAATGCTGACGATGCATTAAAAACCACATCACTTTCATTTAGTTTATTGGTCAGTGTCGCATATGTCGTGAGCTGTTGCCCGTTTTCATCCACACGATCGGACTGTGCATCTACAGAAGAAAATTTAACATTGAGGACAGATACCGTACTTTGATCGGTTAAAGTGTCCGTGACCACATAACTGAAAGTATCCACATTGCCATATGGCGGCGTTGGTAAATTTGGATTAACTTGATATTGATATTGACCTGTCTCGCTGATAGTAAGCGTTCCAAAATCTCCTACAAGCGTTATTTCTCCACCATTCAGGTTCTGATTTTCAATAGCACTTAATTGTAAATGGTCAGCTAATCCGAGATCACCTTCCAGATAGCCTTGATAATCATCGACATGGTTATAATCATAGACCGTCATATTATCAGCACTCAGTGTAGTTCCACCAATGACACTCACACCCTGCGTTACCAAGTACGCAATATATTCCCCTTCAGAAAAGACCACTTTTTCAGGTGTATTATAAATACCGCCTAAAGGTATACCGAGCACAGCCAGTGGAACGATTAAGAAACTGTCACTAGAATGATAAAGTTCATATTTACCCGTCAATGAATTTTTCTTATAAATCATCAAATCAGAAACATTACCCAGTCCCACGACCGATGAACCTGTGGCACTAAACTGAATCGAAGCCAATTCACCTTGCTTAACTTGAATATTAAGCCCCGGTTTAGATGAAATAATATCGGCAGATAAAACGTTGCCTAGTCCAATATCAACCACACCAAATCCAGTGGTAGATTTTTTGCCCTGAGTGACACTATTTTTTACACTTAAATCTTTATAATAAGTTTCACTTGGATCAATCACGAGATCTACTTTAACCATATCCATTTGTGGTGTGTAATCGACCAGATCTAATGTGATTTTAAGTTCAGCATTTTGCCATTGGTTTAAAATTGGATCGTAAACTGTATACGTAAATATTTCAGTTTCACCATAGTTAAATGTCTTATTGTTATAAGCTGTATAGGTATAATCACCA
The DNA here is from genome assembly GCF_011578285.1 of Acinetobacter lanii. Taxonomy (NCBI): domain Bacteria; kingdom Pseudomonadati; phylum Pseudomonadota; class Gammaproteobacteria; order Moraxellales; family Moraxellaceae; genus Acinetobacter; species Acinetobacter lanii. The sequence goes on from NZ_CP049916.1 coordinate 2,043,491, forward strand.
TTGGCAAAAATTTCTAATTCACCATATTGACCTTGAATTTTTAAACCAGAATAGTTTTGATCACCTAGGATATTCTGTCCATTGGCTGCTGTAATATAAAGTGCTTCTAAATTTGGACTATAGTCCTTACTTCCTTGCGTCTGATTAATATCATCAATCACGTTTCCACTTGCTTTTCCGTATACAGCCAAAGGATTAGCGTAATCTAACAATAAATCTTGGGTGGTTTTCAATGTATAACCATATAATGCATTAATCCCACGTGTGGGTTCAATTAATGCAATATATTGACCAGACTCGAGCGTATAGGTGATTTCATCTGAAACCCCGCCCAATAATGCCACGCCAAACCAATCCTGATGTTGTTTATATAGCTCATATTGTTGGAATTCTGCATTCCATTTATAAATAAATAAATCAAAGTCTGTTAAGACTTGCACACCGCCAGATTCAGCTTTTAAGGTCACAACACGTGATGTATCGTGCTCAATATTGAATTGCAAAACATTTTCAATTCTAATCGCATTTAAATCCAGTACACTGCCTAATCCAACATATGCAAGCCCACCTGCCGTCACTTGCTGTAGATTTTGTTGGATGACCGTTGGATCGACAGCCAGTTGCAGATAATTTTCATCATCCACAGCGGTTAAATTGAGTGCATCATTTCCGTTAATTTTAATGATTAAATCAATGTCTTTTTGTTCGCCATTTAAAATAACACTGTATTTGAAATACTCATTGCCTTTGATTTCATGACTATTGGCAAAAGCGCTATAACTATATTCACCATTGGATCCGATTCTAAGGATACCAAATTGCCCCACGACTTCTGTCAGTGATCCCGCCTGAATATCGTATGACTGATAAACGTTTCCATCAAATACTTTAACGGCAATTAAATTCAGATCATTGATATCACTATAATCGTTAGTGAGCACATTGCCAGTAATGACCTTGGATTGAATATAGCTTTCTGTGTAACTAATATTCACATTTAAGTTATGCAACAGGTCGATGGTATTGGTCACAACTGGCGCAACCACATAATCCACAAATTTATCAAGTGCGAATAGAATATGTCGAAATAAAGGCAAGTCTGTGATTCGATCTAAAATAAAAGAAATCGGTAAAGTGACGGTGTTGACACCAACAAGTAAAGTCTGAATAAATGAAATTAATTGCTGAGTAGAAGGACTGTCTTGACCTAAAGTTTTACTGACCAAATCAATTAAAAAATCTTGATTTTTTTGTCCTAGCAGGGTTCCCTCTGCCCCCAAATTAGACAACTCAAAATCTTTTAAGAACTGAGTTAATTCACTAGGAATAATATAGCTAGAAACACGGTACTGCCCTTCAGTTAAACCATTAAAGGTCAACGTTCGTTCACCATCATTATCCACGGCACCAAGCGCATATTGTGTGCCCAACGTTGCAACGACACCATTCTGAAATAATGGTGCTGACATATGATATTGCCATACGCCATTGTCATCGAGCTTTTGTAAAACGATGCCATAGGCTTTAGCGACTGTTAATAGAGATAAATCTTGAAAACTCAATGTGATTTTACCGATGGTATTGCTTTTAATTGTAGTTTCCGATGGATTAAATAAATTTCTTTGTTGACTGGTAAGTGAACCGATTTCTAAAGCTGAACCATTTTCGAGTTCACCCTTTAATCGATCAGAAATATTCAAAAGATTAATAAATTGAGTGGAATTTACAGTCTCTAGTGAATTTTGAACATTGACTTGTTCAAAATCGATTTCATTAATATCCGGTTGAGCGAATTCAGATGGTTCAGTTGTATTGATGGTAATTACAAAGTTTGCAGGCTCGCTGGTGCTGCTATATATTTTGCCCTGAATTGTTTTGATTTGAGCATCAGCATAAATTATCCCTTCACCTGCTAAAACAGTAATATCATTTAAAGGAATTTCTGCAGTCCAGTAACCATTTTGATCAATATTCAGTGATTCTATTTCAATAAATTCATTTGAATTAGGCAGCCTCACTTTAATATTTATGCTTAATGGAACATCATCAGCATAAAGACCGACTAGACGTCCTTTTATGCTGAGGAATCTATCCTGAATTTCATCTTCAGTCACAATAAAATCTGTTCCCTCAACTTCAGTGATCACATTCTTGGCTGAGCTTTGGTCTTGTTGATCAATTGGAACCCTTACAATCGTCCTATTACCGTATACATCACTTACACGGATCACAATTATAGAGGTATTCAAACTTCTCGGAATTTCATAAGTATATGGGGTATCTTTTTCAACTCTTAAATAAAGAAGATCTTCTAAGTCATCATCCCTAAGAAAAATCTCTCCATCTTTATTACTCATAAAAGTTATGACATTATTTTCATAGCTATAAGTAACGATGGGTAAAGTGGTATCCACTCTAAATGAGGCTATACTGTCAGCTGGATTTAATCTATCATTCTGCTGATTAAAATCATTGTTTTGTGATGAATTATTTAACGACATTTCGGATTGTTGATTTACTTGAGCATATGTTTCAGTCAAATAGAAATTTGAATCTCTAAATCGAGTTGTTGACATATCTAAAGATTCATTATTTTGCTGTATTTCGCTTAGATTAGTCATTTTTATGCCAAATTTAATTATAAATTAGTCAAACGATACTCAAATATAGTCTATTAAACAAGCAATCAAAGATCGGTGGTATGATGCTTTTTTTTATATTAGTTCTTGCTTTTTAAAACAACTAACCAATACTTATTCATTTTATTTTATTAGGCAAACTAGATCACATTATATTTTTTTTAATTTAAATATATCTTATTTTCCATTAACTCCATCTATTAATTCATTAGCAAAACTTTATTATAGAGTTTTTCTGATATCGATGCTTGGTTTTATAAAAAAGCCTCCTATATAGAGGAGGCTTTTTTTAAACAATCTTTTTATCTTTCACGCAGTGCTTCTTTAGCTTTATTGAATGGTTTCAACAGATACTCAAGAATCGTTTTCTGACCCGTTTTAATATCCACTGACGCCACCATACCCGGCGTAATTGCAAAAGCTTTACCGGCTTTGTTATACAGCTTATCGGTATTGGTCCGAATATAAACACGGTAGTAGAACTGATCTTGTTTCACTTCATCACGAATGGTATCTGGAGAAATGACTGTGACTTTGCCTTTTAGACCACCAAAGATCGAATAGTCATAGGCTGTGATTTTCACCAATGCTTCTTGACCCGGATGAATGAACGCAATGTCACGTGGTGAAATGCGCGCTTCAATCAACAGCTGTTCATCAAGCGGTACAATGGTCATCAACTTACCATTTTGTGGAACGACACCACCTAAGGTCATCACATCAATTTCTTTGACGATACCACGTACAGGCGCTTTAAACACAGTACGGTTTAAGCTGTCAGATTTACCTTTGACCACTTGTTGTTGGGTTTCAACATCGGTGTTCGATTTAGACAATTCTTCACGTGCTTGTACATAGTACTGATTTTTAACGTCATTAATTTGATTTTGCAATTCATTGGCTTGACGCTTTAAACGCAGTACTTCCACTTCACTGGCTGCACCTTTTGCTACCAAAGGCTCAGTCATTCTTAGTTCTTGTTGCACCAAAGTCAATGCCTGTTTTAAGCCTGCAATGGACTCTTCCATATTTGAACGGCGCGATTGATACAGTTGTGTTTCCTCTTGTACCAATTTTGGAATATTACGCACGCTTTCAGGAAAGACCAGTGGTCCACCATTGACCTCGGCACGCAAACGCGCAGATGTCGCTTGGGAAGATAACAGTAATGACTCAGACTCACCGACATTCGATGCAAAGCGTGTTGGGTCAAGTTGTGCAAGAGTTTGCCCCTTTTTCACAATGTCCCCCTCTTTGACTTCAAGCTTGGTTAAAATACCACCTTCAAGTGATTGAATAACTTGCTCTTTAGAGGTCGGTACCACTTTACCTGTACCTTGTGACACTTCTTCGAGTTTAAAGACCCATGCCCAGATCAGCAACACCAACAAGCCGATCCCAATCACCCAAATGGTAATACTGACTTTAGGCAATGGCGGTTCTAAATGAGTGACTTTCAGGGAACGGGGTTTTCTTACTTCTTCGCTCATGATCTCGCTCCTGAATTTTGTTGTGCTGTATTATTTAAAATCTGATCTCGCGGTCCATCCATCACCACACGACCTTCATTCACCACAATAATACGGTCGACCAATTCCAAAACTGCACGACGATGCGTTGCCACCACTAAGGTGCGGTGACCGAGCCATGCTTTCATATGATCAATCAGTTGTTTTTCAGAAACATCATCGATCGATGCAGTCGGCTCATCCAGCAGTAAAATATTCGGCTGACAGATCAACAGACGCGATAACAGCAATGCTTGACGTTGACCACCAGAGAAGCCCACACCGCCTTCCAGAATCACATGATCAAGTCCTTCTTTTTTCTCTTGAATGAAGTTCAAGGCACCGGTAACTGATAGGGCTTTTAATAAGTCTTCATCGGTTGCTAGCGGTGCACCTAAGGTCAAGTTTTCACGCACTGTACCGAAGAACAAATGGGCTTGCTGATTGAGTAAGCCAACATCACGGCGCACATCGGACGGATCAAGTAAGGTGATGTCGATATCATCGAGTTTTACTTTGCCTTGTGTCGCAACCTGCATACCAGAAAGCAATTGTAGAATGGTGGATTTACCTGCACCATTTCGACCTAAAATCGCAATTTTTTCCCCTGGATTAATCACCAGTTTCGGAATAATTACACTCGGTTTAGGATCTTCATCGCCATATTTAAACACCACACCGCTCAGCTCATACTGACCATTTAAAGCCGCACGTTGAATCAACTGTTGACGTGGTGGATGATCTACAGGTTTACGCATCAATTCATCCAAACCTTCTTTCGCAGTTTTGGCTTGTTGATAACGCCCTAATACGCCAGTGACTTGTGCAATTGGCGCCAACATACGTGAAGACAGAATCGAACATGCCACCAAAGAACCGGTGGTCATATCGCCTTTCATCACCGCAAAACAACCGACCAAAACCACAATCGCAAAAGTTAGACCTTGCAGTTTTTGCGTCCACAAACTCAACACACCTACGATTTTACGTTGCTTCATACTGACTGAAGCTGCAACGTCATTCATGTGATTCCATTGGTTTTGGAAGCGTGATTCAGCACGTAACAGTTTAATGTCTTCAATGCCTTGAACTGCTTCAACCAAGATTGCATTACGAATCGAAGATTCACGCATCCCTTCTTTGGCCAAGGCTTCCAATTTCTTTTGTACCAACAGTCCCGGAATAATCATCAATGGCACAACCACCAAAATCACCCAGAACAGATGACCGCCAATCAACCAGAATATACCGAGGAACAAGAAGAAGAACGGCAAATCGGCAAATGCGGTAATGGTGGTGGAAGTGACCAACTCACGTACACCTTCAAGCTCACGCACTTGTGAAATAAAGGTCCCTGTTGATTTTGAGCGTTCTTTATTTTGAATACGCAGTGCATGACCAAAGACTTTGTCTGAAATCCTAAGATCGGCACGTTTACCAATCATATCGGACAAGATCAGACGTGAATATTTTAGTGCAAATTCAAAAATTGCCGCCAGTAATACCCCACTTGCCAAGACCCAAAGCGTTGGAATCGACTGCGCTGGAATAACACGGTCATAGACGTTCATAGAGAACACAATGGTTGCCAAAGCCAAGATATTTGCCAGCATTGAGGCAAACATAATGTCGACATAGCGCTTCCAATCTTTCAGTACGATGTCCCAAAACCAGCTCTTCTCGTACGGTTTGATGTATTCATCAATACGTGCGTCAGGAATGGAGGTTTCAGGACGAAGAATGTAGACATTTTCAATCACTTGTGCCAAATGATCAGCTGTGAATGTTTGTGCTAAACCTTCATCACCACTCAATTGAACACTGACATTGCCTTCAGCATCCGCTTTATCGATGACACCGACTTGACCATCTTTAAAGCCGACTAAAACTGGTAAGCGCCAAGGGTTGAGAATTTCAGTACTAAAATCCACTTTGCGTAAATGCAGTCCCATTTGACGGGTAATGATCGCCAAAACATCATCAATACTTTGGTTTGGATTCCAATTGAGTTCCAAACGAATTTTTTCAGCTGATGTTTCAATACGGTAGTGTCGAGCTACAGTCAATACACCCTGTAACCAGGGTTGATAATTTATTCTTTTATTCATGGCTGTATCTCTACCCCTTGAATGGTAAGGTTATTAAGCTGATAGACATCACGGGTTTTCCCTGCGGCAGCAATGTACTGCACCAAATTGTCATAAATATCGTATCGCGCAGTTTCTATTTGAGAATTCGCGCTGTGAATGGCTTGCTCTGCATTCAGTAAGTCAACTGCGGTTCGCGTCCCCAATTTATATTGTTCTTGATACAACTCTTTTGTTCTCACTGTGGTTGCTTGTTGTGCGACTAACACTTGCATTTGACGTTGCTTGTTTTCAACCTGCTCTTGGGCCAATCGAATTGAGTTCATGGTATCCAAATAAACCGCATTGACTTTGGCCTTGGCTGCTTCTTCTGCATAACTTGCAGCTCGGGTTTGTGACGCAATCGCGCCCCCTTGATAGAAGTTACTGGTCGCCTCTAACATGATCGAACTGTCTGTGCCATTGTCTTTGTTGTTATTTGGATTCGTCCCATTCACCGCCTGACTTAAAGTCCCTTTGACATTTAGGGTCGGATATCGCGTCAAACTGGTTTGTTTCTTTTCAGAGGCAGCAACATCGACTTGGGCTTTGGCCAACATCATTTGCGGAATTTGATTGAACTGTGGATCACTATAAATATTAGAGCGAGCCACTAAACTTTCCGGGACTTCCCAATCTAGATTCGACACATCACTGCCCAATAAAGTCTTTAAACGTTGACGATACAGATTCAACTGAGTTTCTTGCACAATTAAATTGGATTGAGCAGCTTCCAAATACGATTGCGCTTGAATCGGATCAGCCTGACTACTGATGCCGGCTTTGGCACGTAAATTGGCAATTTCTGCAATTCTTGAAATTCCCTTGATTTGCTCACGCGCAATTCTTGAAATCTCTTGATAGCGCTTAATATTGACAATAGCAGAGGCCACTTCAAGTGCAATTTGATCAATCGCCACCAAGACTTCTGCCTGAGATGCCATCAATTTCGCTTGCTGCGTATTCACACCACTTTTGGTTTTACCAAAGTCATAGAGCATTTGGGTGGCATTTAAATTCAGCAACTGCTGTCCGCGTTGTGATCCTGAAGTGAAATCTCCGGTCGACACACCCGCACTTAACTGCGGGTAATAACCAGCACGCGCCACATCAATATTGGCATTTTGCGATGCCAAAGCTGAAATGGTTTGAGAAATATCCGGATGTCTTGACACTGCAAGCTGCACCGCTTCAAAAAGATTCAGCTTTTTTGAAGGGATGTAACTCGATTCCGCAGTCAAGGCTTGAGAGCGCGCAGAAACCAAGGGTAAATCTTGAACTTGACTGGCATCAAACTCAAACTTACTCAACTGATTCAGTTGTACCTTACGAAAATCTTGAGAGGATTCTGGTGTAAAGAGTCGTTGCACATTATCTTTCACAGAACGTAGATTGATTTTTGATTCTTCAGCATGTGAATAACTCGCATACAAACTGAATAAAATCAAGGTAATCCGCCCCACCCCATTCGATTTTATTTTATTTTTTGCCACATCAATTCTCATTTATTAAGATTTATGATTAACATCACAAAATTTCTTGTATTCTACCTATTTTTTATATTATTTCTAAATAAATTATAATCTTAAACACTAATTAAAATAACTTACATTGTAAACACTTATAAAACAAGATTATTTTATAAGTGTCACAAATATTTCTTATACTGTGAAATCATCACCTAAGTATACTTTACGGACAGTTTCATCAGCAAGTACTTGATCTGGTGTACCTTCTGCAATCACTGCACCTTCACTGACGATATAGGCATGCTCACAAATCGCTAAAGTTTCACGCACATTGTGATCGGTAATCAGCACACCAATGCCACGATCCTTCAATGTGGTGATGATGTCTTTAATATCGCCCACAGAGATCGGATCCACACCGGCAAAGGGTTCATCCAATAACATAAACTTCGGATCGGCTGCCAAGGCACGGGCAATTTCCGCACGGCGACGTTCACCACCCGATACGCTCATACCTAACGAGTCTTTAATATGGGTGATTTTAAAATCTTCCAACAATTCTTTTAAACGCTGTTGCCGTTGTTGCTTATCAAGATCCTTACGGGTCTCAAGAATCGCCATAATATTATCGGCAATACTCAGTTTACGGAAAATTGACGCTTCTTGCGGTAAATAGCCAATGCCGTGACGAGCACGTTCGTGCATCGCCAAGTCCGAGATATCTACACCATCAAGATGAATTTCACCTTTGTCCATACGTACAAGACCCACCACCATATAGAAACTGGTGGTCTTGCCGGCACCATTGGGACCCAACAAGCCCACGATTTGCCCGCTTTGCATACTAAAAGAAACGTCTTTCACTACCCAACGTTTACTATACACTTTTGCCAAATGTTTGATGGTGAGGGTTTGCACTTGATTTTCTGAGGCTTGCATTAATCTTTTGCCCCTGGGAATGATTTGGTTGCAGAAGGTGGGATGATCATTTGCACACGACCTTTACTACCACCATTGGCATTTGAGCCACCTGACACCTCAATGTCACCTTTATTCATACTATATTTTAAATTCGCACCGCGGATACTTGCGCCATCTTGGTACAGTGAAGCATTGCCCGATAAATTCAAAATTCCAGTTTCTGCGTTATACACAATTTTTTGACCTTCACCACGGGCAATGCCACGATTGGTCTCTAATTGTTGCTGAAATTTAGCCGGTGAACCCGTCGCAGTAATGGTACTGATTTGCTTTTTCGAATTCAGCTGTGCCACGATTGATGCAGCATTCAATTTCATGGTGCCTTGTTCAATCACCACATTGCCCGAATAAGTGGTTAAGCCTGTTTTTTCGTTATACGTTGCACGATCAGCAAGTAAAGAAATCGGTTGATTACGGTCGCTCGGCAGTGCAAAAGACATTACAGAAAATGCACTAAGACCCACGCCTAGAATCACGTGTTTCATGAAAGATAAGGTGCGTGAGTGTTGATTAGTGTTGTGCATACTTTCCTCGAATATTAAAAAATTCGTATTGACCATTATTCAAGTTTGCTTGTAATCCTTGACTTACAAATTGACCATTTGGAGAATTCACAGTAACTTTATGTTTGGTATCAAAGGTTTTTAACTTAGGATAACCTGTTAACTGATCCGTTAGAAAGACCATTTCACCCTGCTTTGTCAGTCGCGTGGCTTTTACATTGCCCGTCAATATCACTTTTTCATTGTCATTATAACCATGCGCCTGCTTGGCATAAAAAGTTGAATCGACTTGATTGGCAGTATACATCGAAGCATTTAAATTACTGAGCTTCGAGGTTTGGTCTCGCATATCTTGTTCAAGCGAATCCACCGTCGCTCGAACATGCAGTTGACCCTGATCATTGGTTTGTAACAGATTGATGCCATTCGCTGAGTATGTCATCGACTGAGCCGTGTTGGCATCCAATTTTTTGCCTTTACCACTGTAATAATAATAACCACCCGTGATTGAGGCAATAATTATCGCAGCGATATATAGGACTCTAGTATCCATAAATCATCAACTATTTTGATATAGCTACAATGTCTATATTAATGTGGGATGCTTAAATATTTTTCAAGCAGTTCTTGATATGCGCCTTTGGCAGAGAGCAGCATGTCACAGATTTCACGCACTGCGCCACGCCCACCATAGGACTGGGTGACCAAGTCCGCACGACGACGAACTTCGACATGTCCATTAGGAACCGTAACTTTCATTCCTGCAAGAGCAAATGCAGACAAATCTGGCCAATCATCGCCCATGTACAAACAGTCTTCAGGTAAAAGATCAAGTTGTGCGCACGCTTCTCGCAGTGCAACACCTTTGTCTTCACGACCTTGGAAAATTAAATCCACACCCAAGTCAGTCATACGTTTTTCCACGATCTGACTTTTACGACCCGTGATAATAATCACTTTCAATCCGGCTTTTTGCACCAATTTCATTCCCAAGCCATCTCGGATATCAAAGGATTTTAGCTCATCCCCGGTATTGGTCAGTGTGACAAAACCATCACTTAAAATACCATCTACATCTAATACCAAAGCTTGGATATGACGTGCTTGTTCTAAAAGTGCATATGAAGCCATGGTTTAGTTTACTCCAGCTTGAATCAGGTCATGCATACCAATCACACCAATCACTTGCTGTTGATCATTCACCACAGCAAATTGATTGATTTTTTTCTCATTCATTTGTTCTAAAGCTTCAACCGCACGTGCTTCCTGAGAGATGGTCAACGGATTTTTGGTCATCACTTCAGATACAGGCAAATTCACATCAAAGCCTTGATGTTTATCAATCAAACGACGTAAATCACCATCGGTAAATATCCCCAACAGGACACCATTGTCGTCCACAATTGTGGTTAAACCTAGACGTTTATTGGAGATTTCGTAAAGCACTTTGTTCATTGGTGTATCTGGCGACACTTTTGGTAATTCTGCACCGGTATGCATCAGATGTTTCACATGCAACAACAAACGTTTACCGAGGGCACCTGCGGGATGAGACATCGCAAAATCATTGGCAGTAAAGCCACGTGCTTCAAGTAAAGCCACCGCAAGCGCATCACCGAGCGCCAAAGTTGCTGTGGTACTCGACGTAGGTGCTAAACCCAGCGGACAGGCTTCATGAATCTCACCTAAAGTCAGTGCAACATCGGCATTTTGAGGCATCGGCCCTTTGTCATCACCTGAAATGGTAATCAGTGGCACACCTAAATGCTTAATCAATGGCATGAGCATCATGATTTCATCACTTTTGCCCGAATTTGAAATGGCAATCAGCACATCACCACGGACCAACATGCCCAAATCGCCATGTCCCGCTTCTCCGGGATGCATAAAGAAAGAAGGCGTACCTGTTGAAGCAAATGTCGCTGCCATTTTACGACCAATATGCCCAGATTTCCCCATGCCCGTGACCACTAAACGCCCATGACATTGTAAAATAATTTCACAAGCCCGGCTAAAGCGTTCATCAATCTGTTGAGCTAAGACGGCTAAAGCTTGTTGTTCAATCGACAATGTTTCGATTGCAACCTTTTGGAAATCAATCTGATTTGGCATATTTTCGGAATTCAAAATAAACGTACCTTAACTCGAAAGCGAGTTTGTGATTTCAATCAACGGAATATTTTGCCTATATTAACATATCCAAACCAAGGCGGATTTGCTAAATGTACAAATTTCATTTGCATAGAAAAATAACGTATAAAACTTTATGAAAGATAAGTCATAAGTTATGATGAGCCATCATTTTTTGAAGCTTTTTGAAGACCTATGCAACCATTTGTTCTATACAACTCAGAGCAACGTAAAAAAGTAGAATTTGTGCCACGTAAAGAAGGACAAATTGATCTGTATGTGTGTGGTATGACGGTTTACGATTACTGTCATATTGGTCATGCACGTACGGTGGTTGCATTTGACTATATTATTCGCTTCTTACGTAGCCAAGGTTGGCAGGTTAAATACGTCCGTAACATTACCGACATTGACGACAAAATCATTAAACGTGCCAATGAAAATGGTGAAAGCATCTCCGCTCTCACGACGCGTTTTATTGATGCCATGAATGAAGATTTCGCCAAATTGGGCTGTGTTGCACCGGATGCTGCGCCTAAAGCCACGGACTATATCGATCAAATGCAAAATATGATTGGCACCCTAGTCGATAAAGGTACAGCGTACCCATCGAACAATGGTGACGTATATTTTGAAGTTGAAAAATTTGCCAAATATGGTCGCCTTTCAGGTCGTAAGCTTGAGGATATGCAAGCTGGGGCGTCTGAACGTGTTGATGTAGAAGTTGAAAAGAAACATCCTTTTGACTTTGTACTTTGGAAACATGCCAAGGAAAATGAGCCGTCATGGGCTTCACCTTGGGGTAAGGGTCGTCCAGGTTGGCATATTGAATGTTCAGCAATGTCGACTTGCTGCCTAGGCAATCATTTTGACATTCATGGTGGCGGCGCTGACTTAAGTTTCCCACATCATGAGAATGAAATTGCGCAATCTGAAGCAGCCACTGGTGAACAATATGTGAATTATTGGATGCATGCAGGCTTCATTAATGTAGATGGCGAGAAAATGTCGAAGTCACTCGGCAACTTCTTCACCATTCGTGATGTGATTGAGAAATTCCATCCTGAAGTGGTGCGCTACTTCATTGTGTCATCACACTATCGTAGTCCAGTCAACTATTCAGATGTGGCATTAAAAGAAGCCAAACAAACCTTAATGCGCTTTTATAATTCGTTTAAATCTTACCAAGCGGTTTATGGCGAACATCTTGTAGATACTTTGGATGAGCAATTGGTTGAACGTTTCAATGCTGCAATGCGTGATGATTTCAATACACCGGAAGCGATTGCGGTATTGTTTGAAATTAACAAAGCCCTCAATAGTGCCATCAAAGAAGAAAATGCGGAACAAGCTGCGATCTACTATTCCACTTTACGTCATTTGACCAATATTTTAGGGTTGGTTCAATATGATGTTGAAGCGTTCCTCAAATCTGATATTGGTCAAGAAACCTTAAGTTTAAGCCCTGAGCAAATTGAAGACCTGATTCAACAACGTAAAGATGCCAAAAAAGCCAAAGAATTTGCGCGTGCAGATGAAATTCGTCAATCTTTATTGGATCAAGGTGTAGTACTTGAAGATACACGTCAAGGTACAGTTTGGCGACGCGCTGATTAATTAATCAAACAGTTCTTCGGGTTGTTATAGAGAGTTGACACTGCTGTGAAATTCTCTATAATGGCCCTCATTGCGGGAATAGCTCAGTTGGTAGAGCATAACCTTGCCAAGGTTGGGGTCGGGAGTTCGAGTCTCCTTTCCCGCTCCAGAATACGAAAAAGCCCTCATCTTTCGATGAGGGCTTTTTTTATTGATTTTATTTAAGATTTTCACTCATCAAAAAATCTGATACTTTAAAAAGTATGCACTCACAGTGTGTCCACAAAATCGGTGGTTATTCAATTATTTGAGTTAAAAAAAAGAACCCGCAGGTTCTTTTTTTTGCATCTGTTTGGAAACAGTTATAGCATTACTCTCAACTATTAATAGAGAATCTGCTGATTTTTTAGTAACTCATCAAGGCTAGTATCCACACCATTCAAGGTTAACAATGCTGTTGCAGAATAGTTAGTTCCTGCACCATCACGATCTACATATAATGTGGTATTCGTACCATTTGAAACTGCAGATAAAATATTCTTGATGGTTGTATCGTTATAAGTTGTCGTATGGTCTTCTAGTAAGCCTCTAATATCAATGAAATCAATATCGGTATTGGTTGAAGTCGACTTCGCAACTGTAAATCCATTCCATGAATCGTGACCTGTCCCATTGGTATTCCCACCTGTGGCACTGGCTTTATCCAACAGGTTATAGATCAAGGTGTCATTACCTTTTAAGGAGTTAATCACATCATTTGAACCTCGACTCACAAATACGTCATCACCTGATGTATAAGTTCCGCTTGAACTGGTCGCATAAGTACGATCTGTTCCTGTTAAGGTCGCTGTTCCAGTATCCGCAGTATGCATAATCGTACCCGAAGCTGAAACATTGATTGATAAATTTGCACTCGAGTTCTGTACGCCATCACCCGTGATGGTGTAATTAAACACTTCTGTTTTACCTAAATCGTGACGATCCAACCCTGTCAATGTATAGGTACCATCGGCTTTCATATTTAGCGTTGCACCAGTTTTTGCTCCAATAATATTAGAACCCGCCGTAGTTACAGCAATGGTATCCACAGTAGTAACTTTTGCAGCAAATTTACCGGAATCATTATCAATGACATTACCTGTAATACTTGAATTCACAACCAATGAAGAAGATTTAAAATTCTTTTCATAGTTGTAATAACGAGCATCTGTAGACAGGCTATAGAAGTAAACCGTATTACTACCAGTTGCAGTTGGAGTATTCAGAACAATTCTATAGGCTGTAGCCGCATTGTCAGCATTGTAAATTGCGATATGACCTGGACTTGATGTAGATGGATACGATGACGTATTGTGCGTTACACCTGTAGAAACAGTTGTCCATGTGCCACCCACATTCTTTTCAACAGTTAAATTAAAATTACCTGAAGGATAATTAGAGTAATAATTCAACTGCATGATTGAGTTTGCTGCTACTGTCACATTTGCATAGTTGACATTATTGCCAGTGGTTACAGCACCCGTTGATGCACCAGAGAAATCAATAGAACCATTATCAGGTAAACTATCAGGGCTAGAAATTTTTCCTTGTGTACTCGAGCTGGTGTTATAAAGCGTTTGCGAATTTTGTACTGTCAAGTTAGTCGCAGTCGTCTTAGTATCATTCACTGCTGTCACAACGATTGAAGCATCAGCAGCAGGATTCTCTGGGTTAAACACAAATGCATTTGGTTGATCTTTCGAATGAATTTGAATATTCAACACATTCGTAGACGTATGACCCCACTGATCTGTAATGGTATAAGTAAATGTATCCGTTTTACCAATATGCTGTTGGCCATAATTATCGCCATCTGTGAAGCGCGTATAGCTATAGCTACCATTTGAAGAAATCGTCAAGGTTCCATGTTGTCCAGTGATCGACGTTGAGGTACCTGTTAGAGTAACTCCTGCCGTATTCATTTCTGAAGCTATCTTAGACAATGTCACTGTACCTGAATGAATATCATTCGAGCTAATCACATTACCTGTGGTGGTCACTTGGCCGTAATCGTAGTCTAGACCACTAAAATCAAAGGTTCCACTAACTGAACTATTGGTAAACCCGAAATCAGCTTTACCATACATCACAAAACGATAAGTACCTTGTCCTAAACTAATATCAGACCATGTACCATCAGCATAGTTACCGATACCAAGCGCAAACGATGCTGCTGTACCAAAATTTGCATTATTTTGTATATCAGTCCATGTTCCATCGGCATTTTGCTTTTGAATCACTAATCCTAAAGTAATAGAGGTAATTGCGTTAAGTGTAAATAACGTGCCGTCAAATACGAGATCAATCTCGGCAATATTACCTGGAGCAACTGTAAAGGTCTGTGTTGCAGCAACTGCGTTATTTGCACCACTTAACCAGCCATCATACAAACTTAAACTATCAACCGTGAAATCAGCAAGATTAGTTGGTTTTTGTACAGGAATGAAATTGGTCTGAAGAGTACCTAAGTCTGCATTTGCCAATAGATCCACTACACGCACATCTTGACTGTCTGTAACTTCAGCCACATTACCGGCAGCATCAACTACTCTTGCTGTATAAGTATAGTTCTGTGCAGATAAGGTTGTTGTGTCGACAACAGACCAAGTTGTACCTGTCGTAATCGCATCTAACCAGTTCACGCCATCATGCGAAACTTGAACGGTTTCGTCAGATTCTAGTGCTCTTGAAATCGTTCCACTCACAGTCAACGTTTTATCAATCGTTATAAAGTCATTGGTATTTGTACCAGTGTCTTCACTGATCGCCTTAATATCGACAGTAATGTTTTGTGGTGGCGTAACATCTGTTACTGGTGGAATGACAATTGCAACCAAACTATTTAAGCGGTCTTGGAAGCCATTAATCACCTCTTGCACCTCTGCTGGTAATGCATCCACTGCTGCTTGCGCATTAGTTTTCGCTTGTTGTGCATCCGCCAAGTCTTGGGTTAAGACATCAAACTCAGTTTGACTGATTAAGCCATCTGCTTCTGCTGCCGCCAAGGCATCTGCTGCATCGCTATACGCTTGTTCTGCTGCCGCAACTGCTGCTTCTGCATCTGCAATCAGGCTATCTGTTGCATCATCAATGCCATTGTTGTCCGCATCGTTGACCGCTGGGATCACAATATCGGTCAAGGCATCAAGACGTTGCTGGAAGCCATCAATCGCTTCTTGGGCATCTGCTGGTAATGCATCCACTGCTGCTTGCGCATCAGTTTTCGCTTGTTGTGCATCCGCTAAGTCTTGGGTTAAGGCATCAAATTCAGTTTGACTGATCAAGCCATCTGCTTCTGCCGCTGCCAAGGCATCTGCTGCATCGCTATACGCTTGTTCTGCTGCTGCAACTAAGTCTTCAACCAGAGCAACTTGATCTTCAGTCGAATCGTCTACGCCATTGTTATTGGCATCATTTACCGCTGGGATCACGATATCGGTCAAGGCATCAAGACGTTGCTGGAAGCCATCAATCGCTTCTTGGGCATCTGCTGGCAATGCATCCACTGCTGCTTGCGCATTAGTTTTCGCTTGTTGTGCATCCGCTAAGTCTTGGGTTAAGGCATCAAATTCAGTTTGACTAATCAAGCCATCTGCTTCTGCTGCCGCCAAGGCATCTGCTGCATCGCTATACGCTTGTTCTGCTGCCGCAACTGCTGCTTCTGCATCTGCAATCAGGCTATCTGTTGCATCATCAATGCCATTGTTGTCCGCATCGTTGACCGCTGGGATCACAATATCGGTCAAGGCATCAAGACGTTGCTGGAAGCCATCAATCGCTTCTTGGGCATCTGCTGGCAATGCATCCACTGCTGCTTGCGCATCAGTTTTCGCTTGTTGTGCATCCGCCAAGTCTTGGGTTAAGGCATCAAACTCAGTTTGACTGATTAAGCCATCTGCTTCTGCTGCTGCCAAGGCATCTGCTGCATCGCTATACGCTTGTTCTGCTGCCGCAACTGCTGCTTCTGCATCTGCAATCAGGCTATCTGTTGCATCATCAATGCCATTGTTGTCCGCATCGTTGACCGCTGGGATCACGATATCGGTCAAGGCATCAAGACGTTGCTGGAAGCCATCAATCGCTTCTTGGGCATCTGCTGGCAATGCATCCACTGCTGCTTGCGCATCAGTTTTCGCTTGTTGTGCATCCGCTAAGTCTTGGGTTAAGGCATCAAATTCAGTTTGACTGATTAAGCCATCTGCTTCTGCTGCCGCCAAGGCATCTGCTGCATCGCTATACGCTTGTTCTGCTGCTGCAACCGCTGCTTCTGCATCTGCAATCAGGCTATCTGTTGCATCATCAATACCATTGTTATTAGCATCGTTTACCGTTGGGATCACGATATCGGTCAAGGCATCTAGACTCTCTTGCAAGCCATCGATCGCATCTTGGACTTCAGCTGGCAATGCATCCACTGCTGCTTGCGCATTAGTTTTCGCTTGTTGTGCATCCGCTAAGTCTTGGGTTAAGGCATCAAACTCAGTTTGACTGATTAAGCCATCTGCTTCTGCTGCTGCCAAGGCATCTGCTGCATCGCTATACGCTTGTTCTGCTGCCGCAACTGCTGCTTCTGCATCTGCAATCAGGCTATCTGTTGCATCATCAATGCCATTGTTGTCCGCATCGTTGACCGCTGGGATCACGATATCGGTCAAGGCATCAAGACGTTGCTGGAAGCCGTCAATCGCTTCTTGGGCATCTGCTGGTAATGCATCCACTGCTGCTTGCGCATCAGTTTTCGCTTGTTGTGCATCCGCCAAGTCTTGGGTTAAGGCATCAAATTCTGTTTGACTGATTAAGCCATCTGCTTCTGCTGCCGCCAAGGCATCTGCTGCATCGCTATACGCTTGTTCTGCTGCTGCAACCGCTGCTTCTGCATCTGCAATCAGGCTATCTGTTGCATCATCAATACCATTGTTGTCCGCATCGTTCACCGCTGGGATCACAATATCGGTCAAGGCATCAAGACGTTGCTGGAAGCCATCAATCGCTTCTTGTGCCCCTGCTGGCAATGCATCCACTGCTGCTTGCGCATTAGTTTTCGCTTGTTGTGCATCCGCCAAGTCTTGGGTTAAGGCATCAAATTCAGTTTGACTGATTAAGCCATCTGCTTCTGCTGCCGCCAAGGCATCTGCTGCATCGCTATACGCTTGTTCTGCTGCTGCAACTGCTGCTTCTGCATCTGCAATCAGGCTATCTGTTGCATCATCAATGCCATTGTTGTCCGCATCGTTCACCGCTGGGATCACAATATCGGTCAAGGCATCAAGACGTTGCTGGAAGCCGTCAATCGCTTCTTGTGCCTCTGCTGGTAATGCATCCACTGCTGCTTGCGCATTAGTTTTCGCTTGTTGTGCATCCGCCAAGTCTTGGGTTAAGACATCAAACTCAGTTTGACTGATTAAGCCATCTGCTTCTGCTGCCGCCAAGGCATCTGCTGCATCGCTATACGCTTGTTCTGCTGCTGCAACTGCTGCTTCTGCATCTGCAATCAGGCTATCTGTTGCATCATCAATACCATTGTTGTCCGCATCGTTCACCGCTGGGATCACGATATCGGTCAAGGCATCTAGACGTTCTTGCAAGCCATCGATCGCATCTTGGACCTCAGCTGGCAATGCATCCACTGCTGCTTGCGCATTAGTTTTCGCTTGTTGTGCATCCGCTAAGTCTTGGGTTAAGGCATCAAACTCAGTTTGACTGATTAAGCCATCTGCTTCTGCTGCTGCCAAGGCATCTGCTGCATCGCTATACGCTTGTTCTGCTGCCGCAACTGCTGCTTCTGCATCTGCAATCAGGCTATCTGTTGCATCATCAATGCCATTGTTGTCCGCATCGTTGACCGCTGGGATCACGATATCGGTCAAGGCATCAAGACGTTGCTGGAAGCCGTCAATCGCTTCTTGGGCATCTGCTGGTAATGCATCCACTGCTGCTTGCGCATCAGTTTTCGCTTGTTGTGCATCCGCCAAGTCTTGGGTTAAGGCATCAAATTCTGTTTGACTGATTAAGCCATCTGCTTCTGCTGCCGCCAAGGCATCTGCTGCATCGCTATACGCTTGTTCTGCTGCTGCAACCGCTGCTTCTGCATCTGCAATCAGGCTATCTGTTGCATCATCAATGCCATTGTTGTCCGCATCGTTCACCGCTGGGATCACAATATCGGTCAAGGCATCAAGACGTTGCTGGAAGCCATCAATCGCTTCTTGTGCCTCTGCTGGCAATGCATCCACTGCTGCTTGCGCATTAGTTTTCGCTTGTTGTGCATCCGCCAAGTCTTGGGTTAAGGCATCAAATTCAGTTTGACTGATTAAGCCATCTGCTTCTGCTGCCGCCAAGGCATCTGCTGCATCGCTATACGCTTGTTCTGCTGCTGCAACTGCTGCTTCTGCATCTGCAATCAGGCTATCTGTTGCATCATCAATACCATTGTTGTCCGCATCGTTCACCGCTGGGATCACGATATCGGTCAAGGCATCTAGACGTTCTTGCAAGCCATCGATCGCATCTTGGACCTCAGCTGGCAATGCATCCACCGCCGCTTGTGCATCAGCTTTGGCTTGTTGTGCATCCTCAAGCGCTTGTTCTAATTCAGCCACTTCACTTGGGTTGATCAGATCATCTGACTGTGCATTCGCCAATGCATCTGCTGCATCTTTATATGTTGCTTCAGCTGCTGCAACTGCTGCTTCTGCATCTGCCACTAAGCTGTCTGTGGCATCGTCAATACCATTACCATCTTGGTCGTTTACCGCTGGAACAACAAGATCAGTCAAATCATCTAAACGATCTTGCAGACCATCTTTGTTTGTACTGTCTGGTAGCGCATTCACTGCATCTTGTGCCGCTTGTTCAGCCGCAGTCGCTGCATCCACCGCATCTTGAATCGCTTGTTGTTCTTCAGGGGTGATCAGACCGTCTGCTTCTGCACCGGCAATCACATCTTCTGCCGCTTGATGCGCGGTTTCAGCTTCAGTTACCAAGGCATCTGCTGCCTCAACCGCATCATCTACACCATTACCGTCTTGGTCATTTACATCTGGAACAACAAGATCAGTCAAATCATCTAAACGATCTTGCAGACCATCTTTATCTGTACTGTCTGGTAGCGCATTCACTGCATCTTGTGCCGCTTGTTCTGCATTATTTGCAACATCCACCGCATCTTGAATTGCTTGTTGTTCTTCAGGGGTGATCAGACCGTCTGCTTCTGCACCAGCAATCAGATCTTCTGCTGCCTGATGGGCCTGCTCTGCGGCATCTACTAAATCTTCAGCGAGTGTTAATGGGTCTTCCGTTGAATCATCAATACCATTGTTATTAGCATCGTTTACCGTTGGGATCACGATATCGGTCAAGGCATCTAGACTCTCTTGCAAGCCATCGATCGCATCTTGGACTTCAGCTGGCAATGCATCCACTGCTGCTTGCGCATTAGTTTTCGCTTGTTGTGCATCCGCCAAGTCTTGGGTTAAGGCATCAAATTCAGTTTGACTGATTAAGCCATCTGCTTCTGCTGCCGCCAAGGCATCTGCTGCATCGCTATACGCTTGTTCTGCTGCAGCAACTGCTGCTTCTGCATCTGCAATCAGGCTATCTGTTGCATCATCAATGCCATTGTTGTCCGCATCGTTGACCGCTGGGATCACAATATCGGTCAAGGCATCAAGACGTTGCTGGAAGCCATCAATCGCTTCTTGGGCATCTGCTGGCAATGCATCCACTGCTGCTTGCGCATCAGTTTTCGCTTGTTGTGCATCCGCCAAGTCTTGGGTTAAGGCATCAAACTCAGTTTGACTGATTAAGCCATCTGCTTCTGCTGCTGCCAAGGCATCTGCTGCATCGCTATACGCTTGTTCTGCTGCCGCAACTGCTGCTTCTGCATCTGCAATCAGGCTATCTGTTGCATCATCAATGCCATTGTTGTCCGCATCGTTGACCGCTGGGATCACGATATCGGTCAAGGCATCAAGACGTTGCTGGAAGCCATCAATCGCTTCTTGGGCATCTGCTGGCAATGCATCCACTGCTGCTTGCGCATCAGTTTTCGCTTGTTGTGCATCCGCTAAGTCTTGGGTTAAGGCATCAAATTCAGTTTGACTGATTAAGCCATCTGCTTCTGCTGCCGCCAAGGCATCTGCTGCATCGCTATACGCTTGTTCTGCTGCTGCAACCGCTGCTTCTGCATCTGCAATCAGGCTATCTGTTGCATCATCAATGCCATTGTTGTCCGCATCGTTGACCGCTGGGATCACGATATCGGTCAAGGCATCAAGACGTTGCTGGAAGCCGTCAATCGCTTCTTGGGCATCTGCTGGTAATGCATCCACTGCTGCTTGCGCATCAGTTTTCGCTTGTTGTGCATCCGCTAAGTCTTGGGTTAAGGCATCAAACTCAGTTTGACTGATTAAGCCATCTGCTTCTGCTGCTGCCAAGGCATCTGCTGCATCGCTATACGCTTGTTCTGCTGCCGCAACTGCTGCTTCTGCATCTGCAATCAGGCTATCTGTTGCATCATCAATGCCATTGTTGTCCGCATCGTTGACCGCTGGGATCACGATATCGGTCAAGGCATCAAGACGTTGCTGGAAGCCATCAATCGCTTCTTGTACCTCTGCTGGCAATGCATCCACTGCTGCTTGCGCATTAGTTTTCGCTTGTTGTGCATCCGCTAAGTCTTGGGTTAAGGCATCAAACTCAGTTTGACTGATTAAGCCATCTGCTTCTGCTGCTGCCAAGGCATCTGCTGCATCGCTATACGCTTGTTCTGCTGCCGCAACTGCTGCTTCTGCATCTGCAATCAGGCTATCTGTTGCATCATCAATGCCATTGTTGTCCGCATCGTTGACCGCTGGGATCACGATATCGGTCAAGGCATCAAGACGTTGCTGGAAGCCGTCAATCGCTTCTTGGGCATCTGCTGGTAATGCATCCACTGCTGCTTGCGCATCAGTTTTCGCTTGTTGTGCATCCGCTAAGTCTTGGGTTAAGGCATCAAACTCAGTTTGACTGATTAAGCCATCTGCTTCTGCTGCTGCCAAGGCATCTGCTGCATCGCTATACGCTTGTTCTGCTGCTGCAACTGCTGCTTCTGCATCTGCAATCAGGCTATCTGTTGCATCATCAATACCATTGTTGTCCGCATCGTTCACCGCTGGGATCACGATATCGGTCAAGGCATCTAGACGTTCTTGCAAGCCATCGATCGCATCTTGGACCTCAGCTGGCAATGCATCCACTGCTGCTTGCGCATTAGTTTTCGCTTGTTGTGCATCCGCTAAGTCTTGGGTTAAGGCATCAAATTCTGTTTGACTGATTAAGCCATCTGCTTCTGCTGCCGCCAAGGCATCTGCTGCATCGCTATACGCTTGTTCTGCTGCTGCAACTGCTGCTTCTGCATCTGCAATCAGGCTATCTGTTGCATCATCAATGCCATTGTTGTCCGCATCGTTGACCGCTGGGATCACGATATCGGTCAAGGCATCAAGACGTTGCTGGAAGCCGTCAATCGCTTCTTGGGCATCTGCTGGTAATGCATCCACTGCTGCTTGCGCATCAGTTTTCGCTTGTTGTGCATCCGCCAAGTCTTGGGTTAAGGCATCAAATTCTGTTTGACTGATTAAGCCATCTGCTTCTGCTGCCGCCAAGGCATCTGCTGCATCGCTATACGCTTGTTCTGCTGCTGCAACCGCTGCTTCTGCATCTGCAATCAGGCTATCTGTTGCATCATCAATACCATTGTTGTCCGCATCGTTCACCGCTGGGATCACAATATCGGTCAAGGCATCAAGACGTTGCTGGAAGCCATCAATCGCTTCTTGTACCTCTGCTGGCAATGCATCCACTGCTGCTTGCGCATTAGTTTTCGCTTGTTGTGCATCCGCTAAGTCTTGGGTTAAGGCATCAAACTCAGTTTGACTGATTAAGCCATCTGCTTCTGCTGCTGCCAAGGCATCTGCTGCATCGCTATACGCTTGTTCTGCTGCCGCAACTGCTGCTTCTGCATCTGCAATCAGGCTATCTGTTGCATCATCAATGCCATTGTTGTCCGCATCGTTGACCGCTGGGATCACGATATCGGTCAAGGCATCAAGACGTTGCTGGAAGCCGTCAATCGCTTCTTGGGCATCTGCTGGTAATGCATCCACTGCTGCTTGCGCATCAGTTTTCGCTTGTTGTGCATCCGCCAAGTCTTGGGTTAAGGCATCAAATTCTGTTTGACTGATTAAGCCATCTGCTTCTGCTGCCGCCAAGGCATCTGCTGCATCTTTATATGTTGCTTCAGCTGCTGCAACTGCTGCTTCTGCATCTGCCACTAAGCTGTCTGTGGCATCGTCAATACCATTACCATCTTGGTCGTTTACCGCTGGAACAACAAGATCAGTCAAATCATCTAAACGATCTTGCAGACCATCTTTGTTTGTACTGTCTGGTAGCGCATTCACTGCATCTTGTGCCGCTTGTTCAGCCGCAGTCGCTGCATCCACCGCATCTTGAATCGCTTGTTGTTCTTCAGGGGTGATCAGACCGTCTGCTTCTGCACCGGCAATCACATCTTCTGCCGCTTGATGCGCGGTTTCAGCTTCAGTTACCAAGGCATCTGCTGCCTCAACCGCATCATCTACACCATTACCGTCTTGGTCATTTACATCTGGAACAACAAGATCAGTCAAATCATCTAAACGATCTTGCAGACCATCTTTATCTGTACTGTCTGGTAGCGCATTCACTGCATCTTGTGCCGCTTGTTCTGCATTATTTGCAACATCCACCGCATCTTGAATTGCTTGTTGTTCTTCAGGGGTGATCAGACCGTCTGCTTCTGCACCAGCAATCAGATCTTCTGCTGCCTGATGGGCCTGCTCTGCGGCATCTACTAAATCTTCAGCGAGTGTTAATGGGTCTTCCGTTGAATCATCAATACCATTGTTATTAGCATCGTTTACCGTTGGGATCACGATATCGGTCAAGGCATCTAGACTCTCTTGCAAGCCATCGATCGCATCTTGGACTTCAGCTGGCAATTGATTGACCGCTGTTTGTGCTTCGTCTTTGGCTTGTTGTGCATCCTCAAGCGCTTGTTCTAATTCAGCCACTTCACTTGGGTTGATCAGATCATCTGACTGTGCATTCGCCAATGCATCTGCTGCATCGTTATACGCTGCTTCTGCTGCCGCAACTGCTGCTTCTGCATCTGCCACTAAGCTGTCTGTCGCATCGTCAATACCATTACCATCTTGGTCGTTTACCGCTGGAACAACAAGATCAGTCAAATCATCTAAACGATCTTGCAGACCATCTTTGTTTGTACTGTCTGGTAGCGCATTCACTGCATCTTGTGCCGCTTGTTCAGCCGCAGTCGCTGCATCCACCGCATCTTGAATCGCTTGTTGTTCTTCAGGGGTGATCAGACCGTCTGCTTCTGCACCGGCAATCACATCTTCTGCCGCTTGATTCGCTGTTTCAGCTTCAACCACCAAAGCGTTTGCTGCCTCAACCGCATCATCAACCCCATTACCGTCTTGGTCATTCACGTCTGGAACTTCAAGATCCGTCAAGGCATTAATTCGATCTTCTAGATCCGATTTGTCCTCGCTATCTGCTAAGGCAGTCACTGCATCTTGTGCCGCTTGTTCTGCTGAAGTCGCTGCATCCACCGCGTCCTGAATCAATTGTTGTTCTTCAGGCGTGATCAGACCGTCTGCTTGTAATTCAGCAATCAGATCTTCTGCCGCTTGATGCGCTGTTTCAGCTTCAACCACCAAGGCATCTGCTGTGCTTGCATCAGTTGCATCATCGATACCGTTGTTATTGGCATCATTCACCGCAGGAACTTCAAGATCCGTCAAGGCATCAAGACGATCTTCTAGACCTTCTTTGTCAGTGCTCTGTGGTAATGCAGTCACTGCCTCTTGTGCCGCTTGTTCAGCTGCCGTCGCTACATCCACCGCGTCCTGAATCAATTGTTGTTCTTCAGGCGTGATCAGACCGTCTGCTTGTAATTCAGTAATCAGATCTTGTGCCGCTTGATGCGCGGTTTCAGCTTCAGTTACCAAAGCATCTGCTGCCTCAACTGCATCATCAATGCCGTTGTTATTGACATCGTTCACTGCAGGGACTTCAAGATCCGTCAAGGCATCAATTCGATCTTGTAGATCCGATTTGTCCTCGCTATCTGCTAAGGCAGTCACTGCATCTTGTGCCGCTTGTTCAGCTGCCGTCGCTACATCCACCGCGTCCTGAATCAATTGTTGTTCTTCAGGCGTGATCAGACCGTCTGCTTGTAATTCAGTAATCAGATCTTCTGCCGCTTGATGCGCTGTTTCAGCTTCAACCACCAAGGTTTCTGCTGCGCTTGCATCAGTTGCATCATCGATACCGTTGTTATTGGCATCGTTCACCGCAGGAACTTCAAGATCCGTCAAGGCATCAAGACGATCTTCTAGATCTTCTTTGTCAGTGCTCTGTGGTAATGCAGTCACTGCCTCTTGTGCCGCTTGTTCAGCTACAGTCGCTGTATCCACCGCGTCCTGAATCAATTGTTGTTCTTCAGGCGTGATCAGACCGTCTGCTTGTAATTCAGCAATCAGATCTTCTGCCGCTTGATGCAACTGTTCTGCTGTATCCACCAAGGCATCTGCTGCGCTTGCATCAGTTGCATCATCGATACCGTTGTTATTGGCATCGTTCACCGCAGGAACTTCAAGATCCGTCAAGGCATCAAGACGATCTTCTAGATCTTCTTTGTCAGTGCTCTGTGGTAATGCAGTCACTGCCTCTTGTGCCGCTTGTTCAGCTGCCGTCGCTACATCCACCGCGTCCTGAATCAATTGTTGTTCTTCAGGGGTGATCAGACCGTCTGCTTGTAATTCAGCAATCAGATCTTCTGCCGCTTGATGCAACTGTTCTGCTGTATCCACCAAGGCATCTGCTGCGCTTGCATCAGTTGCATCATCGATACCGTTGTTATTGGCATCGTTCACCGCAGGAACTTCAAGATCCGTCAAGGCATTAATTCGATCTTCTAGATCCGATTTGTCCTCGCTATCTGCTAAGGCAGTCACTGCATCTTGTGCCGCTTGTTCTGCTGCAGTCGCTACATCCACCGCGTCCTGAATCAATTGTTGTTCTTCAGGGGTGATCAGACCGTCTGCTTGTAATTCAGCAATCAGATCTTCTGCCGCTTGATTCGCTGTTTCAGCTTCAACCACCAAAGCGTTTGCTGCCTCAACCGCATCATCAACCCCATTACCGTCTTGGTCATTCACGTCTGGAACTTCAAGATCCGTCAAGGCATTAATTCGATCTTCTAGATCCGATTTGTCCTCGCTATCTGCTAAGGCAGTCACTGCATCTTGTGCCGCTTGTTCTGCTGAAGTCGCTGCATCCACCGCGTCCTGAATCAATTGTTGTTCTTCAGGCGTGATCAGACCGTCTGCTTGTAATTCAGCAATCAGATCTTCTGCCGCTTGATGCGCTGTTTCAGCTTCAACCACCAAGGCATCTGCTGTGCTTGCATCAGTTGCATCATCGATACCGTTGTTATTGGCATCATTCACCGCAGGAACTTCAAGATCCGTCAAGGCATCAAGACGATCTTCTAGATCTTCTTTGTCAGTGCTCTGTGGTAATGCAGTCACTGCCTCTTGTGCCGCTTGTTCAGCTGCCGTCGCTACATCCACCGCGTCCTGAATCAATTGTTGTTCTTCAGGCGTGATCAGACCGTCTGCTTGTAATTCAGTAATCAGATCTTCTGCCGCTTGATGCGCTGTTTCAGCTTCAACCACCAAGGTTTCTGCTGCGCTTGCATCAGTTGCATCATCGATACCGTTGTTATTGGCATCGTTCACCGCAGGAACTTCAAGATCCGTCAAGGCATCAAGACGATCTTCTAGATCTTCTTTGTCAGTGCTCTGTGGTAATGCAGTCACTGCCTCTTGTGCCGCTTGTTCTGCTACAGTCGCTGTATCCACCGCGTCCTGAATCAATTGTTGTTCTTCAGGCGTGATCAGACCGTCTGCTTGTAATTCAGCAATCAGATCTTCAGCGGCTTGATGCAACTGTTCTGCTGTATCCACCAAGGCATCTGCTGCGCTTGCATCAGTTGCATCATCGATACCGTTGTTATTGGCATCATTCACCGCAGGAACTTCAAGATCCGTCAAGGCATTAATTCGATCTTCTAGATCCGATTTGTCCTCGCTATCTGCTAAGGCAGTCACTGCCTCTTGTGCCGCTTGTTCTGCTGCAGTCGCTACATCCACCGCGTCCTGAATCAATTGTTGTTCTTCAGGCGTGATCAGACCGTCTGCTTGTAATTCAGCAATCAGATCTTCAGCGGCTTGATGCAACTGTTCTGCTGTATCCACCAAGGCATCTGCTGCGCTTGCATCAGTTGCATCATCGATACCGTTGTTATTGGCATCGTTCACCGCAGGAACTTCAAGATCAGTCAACGCATCAAGACGATCTTCTAGACCTTCTTTGTCAGTGCTGTCCGGTAATGCAGTCACCGCATCTTGCGCTGCTTGTTCTGCATTATTTGCAGCATTCACCGCATCCTTAATCGCTTGTTGTTCTGCTGGTGTGATTAAGCCATCTTTTTGTGCATCCGCAATTACATTTTCTGCTGCTTGATGCGCCTGTTCTACTGCATCTACTAAATCTTCAGCAAGTGTTAATGGATCTTCCGTTGAATCATCAATGCCATTGTTATTCGCATCGTTCACCGCTGGAATCACGATATCGGTTAAGCCATCCAAACGTTCTTGGAAGTCATCGATCGCCTCTTGGACCTCTGCTGGCAATGCACCCACAGCTGCTTGAGCATCTGCTTTTGCTTGTTGGGCATCTTTGAGTGCTTGTTCTAATTGAGCCACTTCGGTTGGGTTGATCAGGTCATCCGCTTTTGCTGTCGCTAACGCAGTCGCTGCATCTGTATACGCTTGTTCTGCTGCACCAACTGCGGCTTCCACATCCGCAACTAAGCTGTCGACTACATCATCAATGCCATTACCATCTTGGTCATTCACTGCTGGAACAACGAGATCAATTAGATCATCCAAACGATCTTGTAAACCATCTTTGTCTGTACTGCCTGGTAGCGCATTCACTGCATCTTGTGCAGTTTGTTCTGCATTATTTGCAGCATTGACTGCATCTTGAATCGCTTGTTGTTCTGCTGGTGTGATTAAGCCATCGGTTTGTGCATCGTTAATTTTATTTAATGCATTTTTATAGGTATCTTCAGCATTTTTAACTAATTTTTCTGCTATATCACGTTCACTATCACTATTATTGACATTTGATGAACCATTCGACTGATTTGTCGCAACAGCAATTACAGCTCCACCTAATGCAGCCCCTATCAGCCATGGTACAACACCTTCATTTAAAAACGATTCTGTAATAGGATTATAAATAATTTTATCTAGAATTACGCCTGATGAGTCCGTAAATTCTGCCCAATATAATGAACCATCATCACCCTCGAAAAATATTTTTTGAGAGTCAATTGGATAATCAAAGAAATTTTCAATAATGATTTCCTCACCATTATCCAAAATAATAACTGCTGCTTGACCTTGCTTCTCAATCTTTTCAACATGTTTAAAATTAATATTTACTTTAATATCAGCCTTTTCAGCCAAATTAATTCGATTACTATCAGTCGTTTCAATTACTGATCCCTTTTGTTGAGAAATAACCTGTACCGTTGGCATAAAATGTTCCTTTTTATTGTGTTAATTTTCATTAGTTATCTAGTATTAGCAGAACTAATTCAGAATAAAAAACCCACAAAAACACTCTACATAAAACATTTTCTAAACAATCTGTTTATATTTTCAAAATAATCAAATATAATTTTATAAGGCACTGTTTATAAACATTTTCATATTTCGCAGATAAAAGCACAAAAACTGTTATTTTTATAAGAAAAATATCAATTTTATATAATAACGCACACTTGATCACATTTAACAAAACACAATTAAACACATAAAGGAGGCAAAAATTTACAAAAAAAAATAATAAGTAATATTAATTTTTTTTAATTAAAACAATAGGTTATATTATTAAATTATTTTTATGTTATTTTTTGATATATATATGTTTGAGAAAAATCTAGAAAATTATTGAATCAAATTACTACGTCAACTGGCATAATGTTACAGATTTATATCGATTATCATCTGATTCAGAAAAATAAAATATTATTCACATTTTATTTAAATTAGATCTTGTATCTTAGCGCTTGTAGTGATTAGCTTGCACTATATGCAAATTGTAGAGTTTGTAATAGACCTAAGACTTTTAGTCTGTGAAAGAGATAAAACCTACAATTTGCCCTAACCACTTGCACAACTCTGGACGGTAACTAAGCACTTTGATGCTGTATTCACAAGAAAAGACGGTGGTTATGCTAAAACAATAATTGAATAAATAAAGCAGGTAAAAATTATGTTTTATCTTGGTATTGATGTTGCTAAAGCTAAAATTGATTGCTGTTTAATTTTAGAAAACTCTGTAAGTAAAAAGAAGACTAAAACTTTTTCAAATACACCAAAAGGTTTTGAGCAACTTCAAACTTGGCTAAAGCAGCATGCTGTAACTTCTACGCAGACCATTACTTTAATGGAAGCAACTTCTATTTATCATGAACTCTTGGCGAAATATTTATTTGATGCGGGCTATCAAGTCTGCGTAACCAATCCTGCCAGAGCTCGATATTTTGCTCAGAGTATGTCTAAGCTGAATAAAACAGACAAGGTAGATAGTGAGGTTCTAGCCCGATTCGCAATGACTGCTGATCTACATTTTTGGCAACCTTTACCCCAACATATTCAATTGCTGAATGCTTTGTTGGATAGAAGAGCTGCTCTTTGTGAAGATTTACAACGTGAAGAGAATCGTTTGGAAAAAGCAGAGTCTACCTTCACGATGGAACCTGTACTTCAATCTATCCATAAGAGCATTGAACAGTTAAACAAACACATTCAGGGTATCGACCAGCAAGTTGATGATCACATTGATCAGAATCCCGATTTAAAAAATGATAAAGAACTGCTCAGCAGTATTCCAGCCATTGCAGATCGAACCAGTTTATTAATGCTGAGTTTCTTGCGCAGCCATACGTTTGAAAGGGCTAGTCAAGCGGCTGCCTTTGTTGGCTTGGTTCCCATTCAAAAGCAGTCGGGTAGCTCGATTCATGGTAGAAGCCGTTTATCCAAAGCGGGCTCTTCCAAAATACGTGCTGGTTTATATATGGCAGCCATTGTCGCAACTCGACATAATCCTCATATCAAAGGGATGAATAAAAGGTTATTGGCCAATGGTAAAACCAAAATGATAGCGATTGGAGCTGCGATGAGGAAGTTGGTTCATCTTTGTTATGGTGTACTCAAACATCAACAACCTTACCAAGCAGATTATTCAGCATGAATTTTCAATAATTTGCTTGACGTTTCAGACGGTATCTCTTTCATAAATCAAAAAACGCTCTATCTCTTGCTGATTATTTGTATCGAAGAGTTTTAAATATTCATGCATAATTTGCGGATGAAATACATCGACTCAAAGAAGCTTTCTGAAACACAGTTTAAGCGATATACAGGCATCTCATGTTCAACCTTTGACTTAATGGTTGAACAACTGAAAATGCATGTCCCTGCAAAAGGTAGACCACCTAAGTTAAGTGTATAAGATCAGGTTTTACTCTGTCTGAGTTATTGGCGTGAATACCGAACCTTATTCCATGTCGCAACAAGTTATGGGGGGCTTTGTTGGACAAAGAATTGAAAGACAGCGCTCTCCTAATTGAACCAAATTCAAGTGACATTGGGTATGAGGATGACCTAATTCTGTGAATTTACTCAAGACGGCTACGCGTGCATGAATCTCATTCACCTGACTAGGAAAACTCCTTACTGTTAATTTACCCCCTAAATAACTTGATGCAATGCATCTTTGCTTCTACCAAACTTCGACGATGATAGCCAGACCACTTTTCCAAATCATTCTTCCTAAACGGTTGACTGTTTTTAATAACTCATTCCTATCTAAAGATCTTAATTTCTGATCTTTCCATGGTTTTGCATTTTTTCTTGGAGGAATGACCGCATGTGCATCTCGATCTAAAATGACTTGTCTGCAGTGCTTCGTGTCATAAGCACCATCTGTATAGACTGAATTAATTTGTTCATCCACAGGAATTTGAGCGAGTAAGTCTTCGGGTACTTGTGAATCGCTGACATTGTTTGTGGTGAGTTGTACTGCACGTATTTGAAGGGTTTCAGCATCGATAGCAATATGAAGCTTACGCCATTGACGACGATATTCAGGTCCATGTTTCTTACGTTTCCATTCACCTTCACCCAAAAACCTCAAGCCAGTAGAATCGACGAGTAGATGCATTCCATCGCTACTTTTTTGGTAGTTAATTGCAATATCAATGTGCTTTTGTCTACGACAGATGGTGGAATAATCTGGCGCTGTCCAATCTAATCCGCAAATTTTAATCAGACTTTGAACAAAACCTGTGACCATGCGTAAAGAGAGTCTGAATAAAGATTTGATCATTAAACAGCATTGAATTGCGGTGTCAGAGTAAGTTTGATTTCGTCCTTGTTTGCCTTTTGATTGGGCATACCACTGAGTCTTTGCATCAAACCAAATGGAAATATTACCTCGGTTAATGAGGGCACGATTGTAGGGAGACCAGTTGGTTGTGCGATAGGTTTTAGGGGGAGATTTATTCATTTTGAAATTATATGGCTGAATAAATTTTCCCTGCTAGGTTTGTGCAACAAAGCCCTCCAGAATACGAAAAAGTCCTCATCGAAAGATGGGGGCTTTTTTATAGCTAAGTATAAAATATAAGCTACATCATCTTAAATGCAATATCCAAAGCGTCGGGAAGTGTTTTATTGCTATGGGCAACCATATGTCTGACTTTACTTTTTAGGACAGACCATGCTCTCTCAATAGGATTTAGATCAGGACTATATGCAGGTAGATAAACAATTCTTATCTGATATCGTGCTGCCAAGTCATCAATTACTCGACCTTTATGAATGGATGCATTATCTAGAATCAGCAAATAACTCTTAGTCTGATCATCCTTTTGCTTTAAATCCTGCAACAAATATTCCAACCAACAGACAAAAATATTCCGATCACACGAACCGTGAAAAACTAAAGGTTGAGTAAACTTGAATGGTGCATTTGATCTGACCTCACTGATCATACTGAGTCTCGTGCCATGCCCACCTGACTTAAATGCATGACAACGTTGACCTTTTGGAGACCAACCATATTCTGCGGTTTCATTGGTATTGATGCCTGATTCATCGATATAAAGAATGTGATCTTCACCATATTGCTGCTTCCACTGAGGCAAACACCATTCAAATACAGCACGGCTTAACTTGCAGGCTTGTTTGTAGAGAAAACTCTTTTTTTACGCGTCCAACCCATCTTATTTAGAGCTTTTAAAATGACATGATAGCCAACGCTATAACCGAATTTCTGTTCAAACAAAGGAATAAGATCTTTAGCTTGGGTAAATGGCGTTGTTTTTACAAATGCTTCAAAAGCTTGCAGGTCCAGAATCTTTGAGGGACGTCCTACATTTGGAGACTTAGGTTGTTTGAGTTGACCAGTCTGCTGTTCGATCAGGATCCAATCATCGAGCGTGGTTCTGGCAATATTAAATATTTCGCACGTCTTAGATTTATGCTTTGACTCTTTATAAAACTGCATGGCTTTTTCGCGTAAATCGACAGAATATGTTTTTGGCATGATCTTAAAGATTAGAGTTTTTTCTATTGTAGCTCATCTTAAGTTTTTAGCTATATTATGTAAAAAAATTAACAACTCAAATTTGCAATCACGTTATAAATAGACTTTCACCATTACACATACAAAATAATTAAATTTGTTTTTTCTAAAAGCAAATATACCAATCGCCCACCTACAAACCAATAAAAAAGCGCCCGAAGGCGCTTTTTTATTACATCAATGATTAATAGATAATTTGATTGTTATTGATTAAATCATCCAAAGTAACTTTTTCGGCTTGATTCAGCAGTACCAACAAACTCTCTGACTGATAATGATCTTGTGATTTACCATCACGATCAATCGCAATCTCTACTTGTTGCTGAACAGCATCGTAGTTTACTGATACAAAATCAGATAAATTATCGGCATTTGCTGTATCTGACAGTAATGCTGAAATGTCGATTTGCTGAGTAGAATCCACTTCAACTGTAAAGTCTTCTACTGTACGAAGTTGATTACCGCCCAAGTTATCATCATTTAATAGATCA
The DNA here is from genome assembly GCF_011578285.1 of Acinetobacter lanii. Classification (NCBI taxonomy): domain Bacteria; kingdom Pseudomonadati; phylum Pseudomonadota; class Gammaproteobacteria; order Moraxellales; family Moraxellaceae; genus Acinetobacter; species Acinetobacter lanii. The sequence goes on from NZ_CP049916.1 coordinate 2,076,812, forward strand.
AAGATCATATCGTCATTAATCGGCAGTTCCAATGCAAAGCGCGTAGCTACTGGTATTACTTCAGCGGATAATGCTTGCACATTGTTTGAATCATTCAAATCATTTTGCAAATCATTTATAAAGTTTGTATCAACAATGATACCTTCAGGTGCTTTCACTATGATCTTGAAATCATTAGAAGTATCTGCTTTTGCTGCATCTTTATAGACATAGTAACCATTTTCACTTTCAGTGACTGTCTGACCATTCACAGTAACCTGCAAGCCAGATAGACCATCTAATGAAGGTGCTTTAAATTGAATACCGTCTACTTGTAATGTACCAGTATCATCTTTCACAACCTGTGATTTAAGAACAAATTCGTATTTGTCATACACCTGTTGTTGTGGTTGTTTACTCTCAAACCCATCTGTTTCAGGATTGTAAGCAATGATTGTACCATCAGAGAATGCAATACCATGAATATTATTAATGACTAAATTCACATTCACCCCATCATGTGAGATTAAGAATGTGTAGTTATCAATATGATTATTCACATCTGAGTTATTGGTCATAATCTTGTCAACTTTAAAGGTGTTTTCATTGAACGGTTCATCAAAAATCACCCAATCCTTTTGATCATCACCACGATTGCCCGCAATACCTTTTGGCATTTTACTCAAGAAATCCTGACCATTGACTTTTGTTGAATATAACGCAATCAGATCAGCATAATTGAAGACAAAAATCTCATGATGCTCTGCACTTGCTGTATAGTTCGATAAGCGGTCTAATGCACTTGCAGCGACATTAAAGTCTGTAGCATTCTTGATAATATCAGCAGCTAAATCGTAATAGTTAACAATTTCAACATTCTCTGTATCTTCAGGCAAAATAATATAATCACCATTTACATCGCGATAAATATTTTTTAATCCCTCTAATGATGCATCATACAATGGTTGAGGTTCATCACTTGAATCCGATAAATCTTCAACTACTTTGTGATGCTGAACAGTACCGACTAAAGATGCTGTTACTTCAGGCAGATCTAATTGATCTTGATCTAACAGATCCAACTCAACAGGTTTTGTTGGTGCGTAAACAGTCACATCAACTGTGACGCTGTTATAAGCCTTAGAATCATTCATTTTCTCAGTTGCGATCGCATCAATAGTAATATTCATCACTTTGTTTTGATCAACAAGATTGTAATCACCTGGAACTCGAACAAATAATTTCGCACCCGTTAGATCCAAACCATTAACGTCATAATGAATAATACCATTGGCATCAGCTTTACCAATAACAACAGTTTGACCATCAATGATAGCTGTTAAAGTTGTATTTTGAATTAAACCCTTAAATACAAGTTCCAAGCTTTCTGAACCATCTTTATCAACAAGTGAACTATTCAAGTCACCTAAATAGATTTGATCTCCAACTTCACCTTCACGAGCATCATAAATGCGGTAGAAGAAATGCTTATCGGTATCTGTAGACGAGGACTGAATTTTATCTGATACAGAAATATCATCTATACCATAATAATTATCGAGCGCTTCTTTAGCAGTTTCAAGATCAGGATAATATGCCAAGTCTTGACCAGATGCTTTCTCAACCACTTTATAATCAAAACTACCCACACCTGAAGCATTATGCATGTAGAAATTGTAGGTATAAAAACCACTTTTCGTCACAATTAATGTGTCTGTTGCAGTCGTTGGTACACCCTGCCAGCTCACATGGAATGGGTTATTATCACCAATCAATAACATAGCACTGTCATCAGCTGAGCCTTGGTACTCATACTCCGTACCAGCTTTCAAATAGACATAGCCTGTCATTGCTACACCCGTATATGCTGATAAGTTACCTGACGTTGGTACACCTTTGTCATTCTTATCTTTAAAACCTAAAGCTTCAGAATCTAGTTGATACACTTCCGAACCAAATTCATTTGATGCCTTATACTTCGTTTGACCTGAAGTTAAATACTCAAATGCACCGAATAACGTATCAGCTTTAGCACCACTACCAGCATCAGGTCTACCTGCTGCATTAGTACCATTGAGTAAGTTATATGAAATATTACTATCAGTGGTAACAGTCTTAAGATCACGCCAAACCGTCATATTCAATGCAATATTTTCAAGATCTAAAGCCGTTGAATTCAAGCTTATTTGAGGAACATCCGCAATTGCTTCAACATGAATATTAACTTGCGCTTCTTCAGATGCTAAACCTTCTTTATCTTCAACAACATATTTGAATGATGTGTCTCCACTCCAATCCTTATTAGGCTTAAAGATTAAACTACTGCTACTGTCAAAGTAATCACCAGCTTTCAGAGGAGTCGTACTACCCTGAAGAATCAATACACCATTTAATGGTAATTCAGTGATTTGATATTTATTTACACTACCATCTTCAACATCTGAACCATTTATCTGAATTACAACAGATGTATCTTCATTAGTAGTCGCTTCAACTGCAATAGCTACTGGTGCATCATTATAACGATCCAAGCCATCTTTACCTTCTGGTAACTCATCCGTTGCATCAATTGGATGACCGTTACGGTCTTCAGTGGTCGCAACTACTGTTAATTCACCATCCGCAAACTCAGTAGGTACTTGTGCTGTATAGCTGCCATCTGTATTGACTGTGGTTTCTACAGTCGCTTCAACTGGCGCACCATTTTTGTCTTGACCGGTGATGGTCAAGGTTACCGTGCTGTTTGGTTCAACGTCAGTGGTTTGACCTGTGATCTGACCTTTCGTATCAACATCAACCGTGATCGTACCAGGTGTACGGTCTAAGCCACCTTGTTCTGGTGTTGCTGGATCTTGATCAGTATCTGTTTTCAACAAATCATCAGTATCACTAATCACTGTACCGTTACGGTCTTCAGTGGTCGCAACTACTGTTAATTCACCATCCGCAAACTCAGTAGGTACTTGTGCTGTATAGCTGCCATCTGTATTGACTGTGGTTTCTACAGTCGCTTCAACTGGCGCACCATTTTTGTCTTGACCGGTGATGGTCAAGGTTACCGTGCTGTTTGGTTCAACGTCAGTGGTTTGACCTGTGATCTGACCTTTCGTATCAACATCAACCGTGATCGTACCAGGTGTACGGTCTAAGCCACCTTGTTCTGGTGTTGCTGGATCTTGATCAGTATCTGTTTTCAACAAATCATCAGTATCACTAATCACTGTACCGTTACGGTCTTCAGTGGTCGCAACTACTGTTAATTCACCATCCGCAAACTCAGTAGGTACTTGTGCTGTATAGCTGCCATCTGTATTGACTGTGGTTTCTACAGTCGCTTCAACTGGCGCACCATTTTTGTCTTGACCGGTGATGGTCAAGGTTACCGTGCTGTTTGGTTCAACGTCAGTGGTTTGACCTGTGATCTGACCTTTCGTATCAACATCAACCGTGATCGTACCAGGTGTACGGTCTAAGCCACCTTGTTCTGGTGTTGCTGGATCTTGATCAGTATCTGTTTTCAACAAATCATCAGTATCACTAATCACTGTACCGTTACGGTCTTCAGTGGTCGCAACTACTGTTAATTCACCATCCGCAAACTCAGTAGGTACTTGTGCTGTATAGCTGCCATCTGTATTGACTGTGGTTTCTACAGTCGCTTCAACTGGCGCACCATTTTTGTCTTGACCGGTGATGGTCAAGGTTACCGTGCTGTTTGGTTCAACGTCAGTGGTTTGACCTGTGATCTGACCTTTCGTATCAACATCAACCGTGATCGTACCAGGTGTACGGTCTAAGCCACCTTGTTCTGGTGTTGCTGGATCTTGATCAGTATCTGTTTTCAACAAATCATCAGTATCACTAATCACTGTACCGTTACGGTCTTCAGTGGTCGCAACTACTGTTAATTCACCATCCGCAAACTCAGTAGGTACTTGTGCTGTATAGCTGCCATCTGTATTGACTGTGGTTTCTACAGTCGCTTCAACTGGCGCACCATTTTTGTCTTGACCGGTGATGGTCAAGGTTACCGTGCTGTTTGGTTCAACGTCAGTGGTTTGACCTGTGATCTGACCTTTCGTATCAACATCAACCGTGATCGTACCAGGTGTACGGTCTAAGCCACCTTGTTCTGGTGTTGCTGGATCTTGATCAGTATCTGTTTTCAACAAATCATCAGTATCACTAATCACTGTACCGTTACGGTCTTCAGTGGTCGCAACTACTGTTAATTCACCATCCGCAAACTCAGTAGGTACTTGTGCTGTATAGCTGCCATCTGTATTGACTGTGGTTTCTACAGTCGCTTCAACTGGCGCACCATTTTTGTCTTGACCGGTGATGGTCAAGGTTACCGTGCTGTTTGGTTCAACGTCAGTGGTTTGACCTGTGATCTGACCTTTCGTATCAACATCAACCGTGATCGTACCAGGTGTACGGTCTAAGCCACCTTGTTCTGGTGTTGCTGGATCTTGATCAGTATCTGTTTTCAACAAATCATCAGTATCACTAATCACTGTACCGTTACGGTCTTCAGTGGTCGCAACTACTGTTAATTCACCATCCGCAAACTCAGTAGGTACTTGTGCTGTATAGCTGCCATCTGTATTGACTGTGGTTTCTACAGTCGCTTCAACTGGCGCACCATTTTTGTCTTGACCGGTGATGGTCAAGGTTACCGTGCTGTTTGGTTCAACGTCAGTGGTTTGACCTGTGATCTGACCTTTCGTATCAACATCAACCGTGATCGTACCAGGTGTACGGTCTAAGCCACCTTGTTCTGGTGTTGCTGGATCTTGATCAGTATCTGTTTTCAACAAATCATCAGTATCACTAATCACTGTACCGTTACGGTCTTCAGTGGTCGCAACTACTGTTAATTCACCATCCGCAAACTCAGTAGGTACTTGTGCTGTATAGCTGCCATCTGTATTGACTGTGGTTTCTACAGTCGCTTCAACTGGCGCACCATTTTTGTCTTGACCGGTGATGGTCAAGGTTACCGTGCTGTTTGGTTCAACGTCAGTGGTTTGACCTGTGATCTGACCTTTCGTATCAACATCAACCGTGATCGTACCAGGTGTACGGTCTAAGCCACCTTGTTCTGGTGTTGCTGGATCTTGATCAGTATCTGTTTTCAACAAATCATCAGTATCACTAATCACTGTACCGTTACGGTCTTCAGTGGTCGCAACTACTGTTAATTCACCATCCGCAAACTCAGTAGGTACTTGTGCTGTATAGCTGCCATCTGTATTGACTGTGGTTTCTACAGTCGCTTCAACTGGCGCACCATTTTTGTCTTGACCGGTGATGGTCAAGGTTACCGTGCTGTTTGGTTCAACGTCAGTGGTTTGACCTGTGATCTGACCTTTCGTATCAACATCAACCGTGATCGTACCAGGTGTACGGTCTAAGCCACCTTGTTCTGGTGTTGCTGGATCTTGATCAGTATCTGTTTTCAACAAATCATCAGTATCACTAATCACTGTACCGTTACGGTCTTCAGTGGTCGCAACTACTGTTAATTCACCATCCGCAAACTCAGTAGGTACTTGTGCTGTATAGCTGCCATCTGTATTGACTGTGGTTTCTACAGTCGCTTCAACTGGCGCACCATTTTTGTCTTGACCGGTGATGGTCAAGGTTACCGTGCTGTTTGGTTCAACGTCAGTGGTTTGACCTGTGATCTGACCTTTCGTATCAACATCAACCGTGATCGTACCAGGTGTACGGTCTAAGCCACCTTGTTCTGGTGTTGCTGGATCTTGATCAGTATCTGTTTTCAACAAATCATCAGTATCACTAATCACTGTACCGTTACGGTCTTCAGTGGTCGCAACTACTGTTAATTCACCATCCGCAAACTCAGTAGGTACTTGTGCTGTATAGCTGCCATCTGTATTGACTGTGGTTTCTACAGTCGCTTCAACTGGCGCACCATTTTTGTCTTGACCGGTGATGGTCAAGGTTACCGTGCTGTTTGGTTCAACGTCAGTGGTTTGACCTGTGATCTGACCTTTCGTATCAACATCAACCGTGATCGTACCAGGTGTACGGTCTAAGCCACCTTGTTCTGGTGTTGCTGGATCTTGATCAGTATCTGTTTTCAACAAATCATCAGTATCACTAATCACTGTACCGTTACGGTCTTCAGTGGTCGCAACTACTGTTAATTCACCATCCGCAAACTCAGTAGGTACTTGTGCTGTATAGCTGCCATCTGTATTGACTGTGGTTTCTACAGTCGCTTCAACTGGCGCACCATTTTTGTCTTGACCGGTGATGGTCAAGGTTACCGTGCTGTTTGGTTCAACGTCAGTGGTTTGACCTGTGATCTGACCTTTCGTATCAACATCAACCGTGATCGTACCAGGTGTACGGTCTAAGCCACCTTGTTCTGGTGTTGCTGGATCTTGATCAGTATCTGTTTTCAACAAATCATCAGTATCACTAATCACTGTACCGTTACGGTCTTCAGTGGTCGCAACTACTGTTAATTCACCATCCGCAAACTCAGTAGGTACTTGTGCTGTATAGCTGCCATCTGTATTGACTGTGGTTTCTACAGTCGCTTCAACTGGCGCACCATTTTTGTCTTGACCGGTGATGGTCAAGGTTACCGTGCTGTTTGGTTCAACGTCAGTGGTTTGACCTGTGATCTGACCTTTCGTATCAACATCAACCGTGATCGTACCAGGTGTACGGTCTAAGCCACCTTGTTCTGGTGTTGCTGGATCTTGATCAGTATCTGTTTTCAACAAATCATCAGTATCACTAATCACTGTACCGTTACGGTCTTCAGTGGTCGCAACTACTGTTAATTCACCATCCGCAAACTCAGTAGGTACTTGTGCTGTATAGCTGCCATCTGTATTGACTGTGGTTTCTACAGTCGCTTCAACTGGCGCACCATTTTTGTCTTGACCGGTGATGGTCAAGGTTACCGTGCTGTTTGGTTCAACGTCAGTGGTTTGACCTGTGATCTGACCTTTCGTATCAACATCAACCGTGATCGTACCAGGTGTACGGTCTAAGCCACCTTGTTCTGGTGTTGCTGGATCTTGATCAGTATCTGTTTTCAACAAATCATCAGTATCACTAATCACTGTACCGTTACGGTCTTCAGTGGTCGCAACTACTGTTAATTCACCATCCGCAAACTCAGTAGGTACTTGTGCTGTATAGCTGCCATCTGTATTGACTGTGGTTTCTACAGTCGCTTCAACTGGCGCACCATTTTTGTCTTGACCGGTGATGGTCAAGGTTACCGTGCTGTTTGGTTCAACGTCAGTGGTTTGACCTGTGATCTGACCTTTCGTATCAACATCAACCGTGATCGTACCAGGTGTACGGTCTAAGCCACCTTGTTCTGGTGTTGCTGGATCTTGATCAGTATCTGTTTTCAACAAATCATCAGTATCACTAATCACTGTACCGTTACGGTCTTCAGTGGTCGCAACTACTGTTAATTCACCATCCGCAAACTCAGTAGGTACTTGTGCTGTATAGCTGCCATCTGTATTGACTGTGGTTTCTACAGTCGCTTCAACTGGCGCACCATTTTTGTCTTGACCGGTGATGGTCAAGGTTACCGTGCTGTTTGGTTCAACGTCAGTGGTTTGACCTGTGATCTGACCTTTCGTATCAACATCAACCGTGATCGTACCAGGTGTACGGTCTAAGCCACCTTGTTCTGGTGTTGCTGGATCTTGATCAGTATCTGTTTTCAACAAATCATCAGTATCACTAATCACTGTACCGTTACGGTCTTCAGTGGTCGCAACTACTGTTAATTCACCATCCGCAAACTCAGTAGGTACTTGTGCTGTATAGCTGCCATCTGTATTGACTGTGGTTTCTACAGTCGCTTCAACTGGCGCACCATTTTTGTCTTGACCGGTGATGGTCAAGGTTACCGTGCTGTTTGGTTCAACGTCAGTGGTTTGACCTGTGATCTGACCTTTCGTATCAACATCAACCGTGATCGTACCAGGTGTACGGTCTAAGCCACCTTGTTCTGGTGTTGCTGGATCTTGATCAGTATCTGTTTTCAACAAATCATCAGTATCACTAATCACTGTACCGTTACGGTCTTCAGTGGTCGCAACTACTGTTAATTCACCATCCGCAAACTCAGTAGGTACTTGTGCTGTATAGCTGCCATCTGTATTGACTGTGGTTTCTACAGTCGCTTCAACTGGCGCACCATTTTTGTCTTGACCGGTGATGGTCAAGGTTACCGTGCTGTTTGGTTCAACGTCAGTGGTTTGACCTGTGATCTGACCTTTCGTATCAACATCAACCGTGATCGTACCAGGTGTACGGTCTAAGCCACCTTGTTCTGGTGTTGCTGGATCTTGATCAGTATCTGTTTTCAACAAATCATCAGTATCACTAATCACTGTACCGTTACGGTCTTCAGTGGTCGCAACTACTGTTAATTCACCATCCGCAAACTCAGTAGGTACTTGTGCTGTATAGCTGCCATCTGTATTGACTGTGGTTTCTACAGTCGCTTCAACTGGCGCACCATTTTTGTCTTGACCGGTGATGGTCAAGGTTACCGTGCTGTTTGGTTCAACGTCAGTGGTTTGACCTGTGATCTGACCTTTCGTATCAACATCAACCGTGATCGTACCAGGTGTACGGTCTAAGCCACCTTGTTCTGGTGTTGCTGGATCTTGATCAGTATCTGTTTTCAACAAATCATCAGTATCACTAATCACTGTACCGTTACGGTCTTCAGTGGTCGCAACTACTGTTAATTCACCATCCGCAAACTCAGTAGGTACTTGTGCTGTATAGCTGCCATCTGTATTGACTGTGGTTTCTACAGTCGCTTCAACTGGCGCACCATTTTTGTCTTGACCGGTGATGGTCAAGGTTACCGTGCTGTTTGGTTCAACGTCAGTGGTTTGACCTGTGATCTGACCTTTCGTATCAACATCAACCGTGATCGTACCAGGTGTACGGTCTAAGCCACCTTGTTCTGGTGTTGCTGGATCTTGATCAGTATCTGTTTTCAACAAATCATCAGTATCACTAATCACTGTACCGTTACGGTCTTCAGTGGTCGCAACTACTGTTAATTCACCATCCGCAAACTCAGTAGGTACTTGTGCTGTATAGCTGCCATCTGTATTGACTGTGGTTTCTACAGTCGCTTCAACTGGCGCACCATTTTTGTCTTGACCGGTGATGGTCAAGGTTACCGTGCTGTTTGGTTCAACGTCAGTGGTTTGACCTGTGATCTGACCTTTCGTATCAACATCAACCGTGATCGTACCAGGTGTACGGTCTAAGCCACCTTGTTCTGGTGTTGCTGGATCTTGATCAGTATCTGTTTTCAACAAATCATCAGTATCACTAATCACTGTACCGTTACGGTCTTCAGTGGTCGCAACTACTGTTAATTCACCATCCGCAAACTCAGTAGGTACTTGTGCTGTATAGCTGCCATCTGTATTGACTGTGGTTTCTACAGTCGCTTCAACTGGCGCACCATTTTTGTCTTGACCGGTGATGGTCAAGGTTACCGTGCTGTTTGGTTCAACGTCAGTGGTTTGACCTGTGATCTGACCTTTCGTATCAACATCAACCGTGATCGTACCAGGTGTACGGTCTAAGCCACCTTGTTCTGGTGTTGCTGGATCTTGATCAGTATCTGTTTTCAACAAATCATCAGTATCACTAATCACTGTACCGTTACGGTCTTCAGTGGTCGCAACTACTGTTAATTCACCATCCGCAAACTCAGTAGGTACTTGTGCTGTATAGCTGCCATCTGTATTGACTGTGGTTTCTACAGTCGCTTCAACTGGCGCACCATTTTTGTCTTGACCGGTGATGGTCAAGGTTACCGTGCTGTTTGGTTCAACGTCAGTGGTTTGACCTGTGATCTGACCTTTCGTATCAACATCAACCGTGATCGTACCAGGTGTACGGTCTAAGCCACCTTGTTCTGGTGTTGCTGGATCTTGATCAGTATCTGTTTTCAACAAATCATCAGTATCACTAATCACTGTACCGTTACGGTCTTCAGTGGTCGCAACTACTGTTAATTCACCATCCGCAAACTCAGTAGGTACTTGTGCTGTATAGCTGCCATCTGTATTGACTGTGGTTTCTACAGTCGCTTCAACTGGCGCACCATTTTTGTCTTGACCGGTGATGGTCAAGGTTACCGTGCTGTTTGGTTCAACGTCAGTGGTTTGACCTGTGATCTGACCTTTCGTATCAACATCAACCGTGATCGTACCAGGTGTACGGTCTAAGCCACCTTGTTCTGGTGTTGCTGGATCTTGATCAGTATCTGTTTTCAACAAATCATCAGTATCACTAATCACTGTACCGTTACGGTCTTCAGTGGTCGCAACTACTGTTAATTCACCATCCGCAAACTCAGTAGGTACTTGTGCTGTATAGCTGCCATCTGTATTGACTGTGGTTTCTACAGTCGCTTCAACTGGCGCACCATTTTTGTCTTGACCGGTGATGGTCAAGGTTACCGTGCTGTTTGGTTCAACGTCAGTGGTTTGACCTGTGATCTGACCTTTCGTATCAACATCAACCGTGATCGTACCAGGTGTACGGTCTAAGCCACCTTGTTCTGGTGTTGCTGGATCTTGATCAGTATCTGTTTTCAACAAATCATCAGTATCACTAATCACTGTACCGTTACGGTCTTCAGTGGTCGCAACTACTGTTAATTCACCATCCGCAAACTCAGTAGGTACTTGTGCTGTATAGCTGCCATCTGTATTGACTGTGGTTTCTACAGTCGCTTCAACTGGCGCACCATTTTTGTCTTGACCGGTGATGGTCAAGGTTACCGTGCTGTTTGGTTCAACGTCAGTGGTTTGACCTGTGATCTGACCTTTCGTATCAACATCAACCGTGATCGTACCAGGTGTACGGTCTAAGCCACCTTGTTCTGGTGTTGCTGGATCTTGATCAGTATCTGTTTTCAACAAATCATCAGTATCACTAATCACTGTACCGTTACGGTCTTCAGTGGTCGCAACTACTGTTAATTCACCATCCGCAAACTCAGTAGGTACTTGTGCTGTATAGCTGCCATCTGTATTGACTGTGGTTTCTACAGTCGCTTCAACTGGCGCACCATTTTTGTCTTGACCGGTGATGGTCAAGGTTACCGTGCTGTTTGGTTCAACGTCAGTGGTTTGACCTGTGATCTGACCTTTCGTATCAACATCAACCGTGATCGTACCAGGTGTACGGTCTAAGCCACCTTGTTCTGGTGTTGCTGGATCTTGATCAGTATCTGTTTTCAACAAATCATCAGTATCACTAATCACTGTACCGTTACGGTCTTCAGTGGTCGCAACTACTGTTAATTCACCATCCGCAAACTCAGTAGGTACTTGTGCTGTATAGCTGCCATCTGTATTGACTGTGGTTTCTACAGTCGCTTCAACTGGCGCACCATTTTTGTCTTGACCGGTGATGGTCAAGGTTACCGTGCTGTTTGGTTCAACGTCAGTGGTTTGACCTGTGATCTGACCTTTCGTATCAACATCAACCGTGATCGTACCAGGTGTACGGTCTAAGCCACCTTGTTCTGGTGTTGCTGGATCTTGATCAGTATCTGTTTTCAACAAATCATCAGTATCACTAATCACTGTACCGTTACGGTCTTCAGTGGTCGCAACTACTGTTAATTCACCATCCGCAAACTCAGTAGGTACTTGTGCTGTATAGCTGCCATCTGTATTGACTGTGGTTTCTACAGTCGCTTCAACTGGCGCACCATTTTTGTCTTGACCGGTGATGGTCAAGGTTACCGTGCTGTTTGGTTCAACGTCAGTGGTTTGACCTGTGATCTGACCTTTCGTATCAACATCAACCGTGATCGTACCAGGTGTACGGTCTAAGCCACCTTGTTCTGGTGTTGCTGGATCTTGATCAGTATCTGTTTTCAACAAATCATCAGTATCACTAATCACTGTACCGTTACGGTCTTCAGTGGTCGCAACTACTGTTAATTCACCATCCGCAAACTCAGTAGGTACTTGTGCTGTATAGCTGCCATCTGTATTGACTGTGGTTTCTACAGTCGCTTCAACTGGCGCACCATTTTTGTCTTGACCGGTGATGGTCAAGGTTACCGTGCTGTTTGGTTCAACGTCAGTGGTTTGACCTGTGATCTGACCTTTCGTATCAACATCAACCGTGATCGTACCAGGTGTACGGTCTAAGCCACCTTGTTCTGGTGTTGCTGGATCTTGATCAGTATCTGTTTTCAACAAATCATCAGTATCACTAATCACTGTACCGTTACGGTCTTCAGTGGTCGCAACTACTGTTAATTCACCATCCGCAAACTCAGTAGGTACTTGTGCTGTATAGCTGCCATCTGTATTGACTGTGGTTTCTACAGTCGCTTCAACTGGCGCACCATTTTTGTCTTGACCGGTGATGGTCAAGGTTACCGTGCTGTTTGGTTCAACGTCAGTGGTTTGACCTGTGATCTGACCTTTCGTATCAACATCAACCGTGATCGTACCAGGTGTACGGTCTAAGCCACCTTGTTCTGGTGTTGCTGGATCTTGATCAGTATCTGTTTTCAACAAAATCATCAGTATCACTAATCACTGTACCGTTACGGTCTTCAGTGGTCGCAACTACTGTTAATTCACCATCCGCAAACTCAGTAGGTACTTGTGCTGTATAGCTGCCATCTGTATTGACTGTGGTTTCTACAGTCGCTTCAACTGGCGCACCATTTTTGTCTTGACCGGTGATGGTCAAGGTTACCGTGCTGTTTGGTTCAACGTCAGTGGTTTGACCTGTGATCTGACCTTTCGTATCAACATCAACCGTGATCGTACCAGGTGTACGGTCTAAGCCACCTTGTTCTGGTGTTGCTGGATCTTGATCAGTATCTGTTTTCAACAAATCATCAGTATCACTAATCACTGTACCGTTACGGTCTTCAGTGGTCGCAACTACTGTTAATTCACCATCCGCAAACTCAGTAGGTACTTGTGCTGTATAGCTGCCATCTGTATTGACTGTGGTTTCTACAGTCGCTTCAACTGGCGCACCATTTTTGTCTTGACCGGTGATGGTCAAGGTTACCGTGCTGTTTGGTTCAACGTCAGTGGTTTGACCTGTGATCTGACCTTTCGTATCAACATCAACCGTGATCGTACCAGGTGTACGGTCTAAGCCACCTTGTTCTGGTGTTGCTGGATCTTGATCAGTATCTGTTTTCAACAAATCATCAGTATCACTAATCACTGTACCGTTACGGTCTTCAGTGGTCGCAACTACTGTTAATTCACCATCCGCAAACTCAGTAGGTACTTGTGCTGTATAGCTGCCATCTGTATTGACTGTGGTTTCTACAGTCGCTTCAACTGGCGCACCATTTTTGTCTTGACCGGTGATGGTCAAGGTTACCGTGCTGTTTGGTTCAACGTCAGTGGTTTGACCTGTGATCTGACCTTTCGTATCAACATCAACCGTGATCGTACCAGGTGTACGGTCTAAGCCACCTTGTTCTGGTGTTGCTGGATCTTGATCAGTATCTGTTTTCAACAAATCATCAGTATCACTAATCACTGTACCGTTACGGTCTTCAGTGGTCGCAACTACTGTTAATTCACCATCCGCAAACTCAGTAGGTACTTGTGCTGTATAGCTGCCATCTGTATTGACTGTGGTTTCTACAGTCGCTTCAACTGGCGCACCATTTTTGTCTTGACCGGTGATGGTCAAGGTTACCGTGCTGTTTGGTTCAACGTCAGTGGTTTGACCTGTGATCTGACCTTTCGTATCAACATCAACCGTGATCGTACCAGGTGTACGGTCTAAGCCACCTTGTTCTGGTGTTGCTGGATCTTGATCAGTATCTGTTTTCAACAAATCATCAGTATCACTAATCACTGTACCGTTACGGTCTTCAGTGGTCGCAACTACTGTTAATTCACCATCCGCAAACTCAGTAGGTACTTGTGCTGTATAGCTGCCATCTGTATTGACTGTGGTTTCTACAGTCGCTTCAACTGGCGCACCATTTTTGTCTTGACCGGTGATGGTCAAGGTTACCGTGCTGTTTGGTTCAACGTCAGTGGTTTGACCTGTGATCTGACCTTTCGTATCAACATCAACCGTGATCGTACCAGGTGTACGGTCTAAGCCACCTTGTTCTGGTGTTGCTGGATCTTGATCAGTATCTGTTTTCAACAAATCATCAGTATCACTAATCACTGTACCGTTACGGTCTTCAGTGGTCGCAACTACTGTTAATTCACCATCCGCAAACTCAGTAGGTACTTGTGCTGTATAGCTGCCATCTGTATTGACTGTGGTTTCTACAGTCGCTTCAACTGGCGCACCATTTTTGTCTTGACCGGTGATGGTCAAGGTTACCGTGCTGTTTGGTTCAACGTCAGTGGTTTGACCTGTGATCTGACCTTTCGTATCAACATCAACCGTGATCGTACCAGGTGTACGGTCTAAGCCACCTTGTTCTGGTGTTGCTGGATCTTGATCAGTATCTGTTTTCAACAAATCATCAGTATCACTAATCACTGTACCGTTACGGTCTTCAGTGGTCGCAACTACTGTTAATTCACCATCCGCAAACTCAGTAGGTACTTGTGCTGTATAGCTGCCATCTGTATTGACTGTGGTTTCTACAGTCGCTTCAACTGGCGCACCATTTTTGTCTTGACCGGTGATGGTCAAGGTTACCGTGCTGTTTGGTTCAACGTCAGTGGTTTGACCTGTGATCTGACCTTTCGTATCAACATCAACCGTGATCGTACCAGGTGTACGGTCTAAGCCACCTTGTTCTGGTGTTGCTGGATCTTGATCAGTATCTGTTTTCAACAAATCATCAGTATCACTAATCACTGTACCGTTACGGTCTTCAGTGGTCGCAACTACTGTTAATTCACCATCCGCAAACTCAGTAGGTACTTGTGCTGTATAGCTGCCATCTGTATTGACTGTGGTTTCTACAGTCGCTTCAACTGGCGCACCATTTTTGTCTTGACCGGTGATGGTCAAGGTTACCGTGCTGTTTGGTTCAACGTCAGTGGTTTGACCTGTGATCTGACCTTTCGTATCAACATCAACCGTGATCGTACCAGGTGTACGGTCTAAGCCACCTTGTTCTGGTGTTGCTGGATCTTGATCAGTATCTGTTTTCAACAAATCATCAGTATCACTAATCACTGTACCGTTACGGTCTTCAGTGGTCGCAACTACTGTTAATTCACCATCCGCAAACTCAGTAGGTACTTGTGCTGTATAGCTGCCATCTGTATTGACTGTGGTTTCTACAGTCGCTTCAACTGGCGCACCATTTTTGTCTTGACCGGTGATGGTCAAGGTTACCGTGCTGTTTGGTTCAACGTCAGTGGTTTGACCTGTGATCTGACCTTTCGTATCAACATCAACCGTGATCGTACCAGGTGTACGGTCTAAGCCACCTTGTTCTGGTGTTGCTGGATCTTGATCAGTATCTGTTTTCAACAAATCATCAGTATCACTAATCACTGTACCGTTACGGTCTTCAGTGGTCGCAACTACTGTTAATTCACCATCCGCAAACTCAGTAGGTACTTGTGCTGTATAGCTGCCATCTGTATTGACTGTGGTTTCTACAGTCGCTTCAACTGGCGCACCATTTTTGTCTTGACCGGTGATGGTCAAGGTTACCGTGCTGTTTGGTTCAACGTCAGTGGTTTGACCTGTGATCTGACCTTTCGTATCAACATCAACCGTGATCGTACCAGGTGTACGGTCTAAGCCACCTTGTTCTGGTGTTGCTGGATCTTGATCAGTATCTGTTTTCAACAAATCATCAGTATCACTAATCACTGTACCGTTACGGTCTTCAGTGGTCGCAACTACTGTTAATTCACCATCCGCAAACTCAGTAGGTACTTGTGCTGTATAGCTGCCATCTGTATTGACTGTGGTTTCTACAGTCGCTTCAACTGGCGCACCATTTTTGTCTTGACCGTGTGATGGTCAAGGTTACCGTGCTGTTTGGTTCAACGTCAGTGGTTTGACCTGTGATCTGACCTTTCGTATCAACATCAACCGTGATCGTACCAGGTGTACGGTCTAAGCCACCTTGTTCTGGTGTTGCTGGATCTTGATCAGTATCTGTTTTCAACAAATCATCAGTATCACTAATCACTGTACCGTTACGGTCTTCAGTGGTCGCAACTACTGTTAATTCACCATCCGCAAACTCAGTAGGTACTTGTGCTGTATAGCTGCCATCTGTATTGACTGTGGTTTCTACAGTCGCTTCAACTGGCGCACCATTTTTGTCTTGACCGGTGATGGTCAAGGTTACCGTGCTGTTTGGTTCAACGTCAGTGGTTTGACCTGTGATCTGACCTTTCGTATCAACATCAACCGTGATCGTACCAGGTGTACGGTCTAAGCCACCTTGTTCTGGTGTTGCTGGATCTTGATCAGTATCTGTTTTCAACAAATCATCAGTATCACTAATCACTGTACCGTTACGGTCTTCAGTGGTCGCAACTACTGTTAATTCACCATCCGCAAACTCAGTAGGTACTTGTGCTGTATAGCTGCCATCTGTATTGACTGTGGTTTCTACAGTCGCTTCAACTGGCGCACCATTTTTGTCTTGACCGGTGATGGTCAAGGTTACCGTGCTGTTTGGTTCAACGTCAGTGGTTTGACCTGTGATCTGACCTTTCGTATCAACATCAACCGTGATCGTACCAGGTGTACGGTCTAAGCCACCTTGTTCTGGTGTTGCTGGATCTTGATCAGTATCTGTTTTCAACAAATCATCAGTATCACTAATCACTGTACCGTTACGGTCTTCAGTGGTCGCAACTACTGTTAATTCACCATCCGCAAACTCAGTAGGTACTTGTGCTGTATAGCTGCCATCTGTATTGACTGTGGTTTCTACAGTCGCTTCAACTGGCGCACCATTTTTGTCTTGACCGGTGATGGTCAAGGTTACCGTGCTGTTTGGTTCAACGTCAGTGGTTTGACCTGTGATCTGACCTTTCGTATCAACATCAACCGTGATCGTACCAGGTGTACGGTCTAAGCCACCTTGTTCTGGTGTTGCTGGATCTTGATCAGTATCTGTTTTCAACAAATCATCAGTATCACTAATCACTGTACCGTTACGGTCTTCAGTGGTCGCAACTACTGTTAATTCACCATCCGCAAACTCAGTAGGTACTTGTGCTGTATAGCTGCCATCTGTATTGACTGTGGTTTCTACAGTCGCTTCAACTGGCGCACCATTTTTGTCTTGACCGGTGATGGTCAAGGTTACCGTGCTGTTTGGTTCAACGTCAGTGGTTTGACCTGTGATCTGACCTTTCGTATCAACATCAACCGTGATCGTACCAGGTGTACGGTCTAAGCCACCTTGTTCTGGTGTTGCTGGATCTTGATCAGTATCTGTTTTCAACAAATCATCAGTATCACTAATCACTGTACCGTTACGGTCTTCAGTGGTCGCAACTACTGTTAATTCACCATCCGCAAACTCAGTAGGTACTTGTGCTGTATAGCTGCCATCTGTATTGACTGTGGTTTTCTACAGTCGCTTCAACTGGCGCACCATTTTTGTCTTGACCGGTGATGGTCAAGGTTACCGTGCTGTTTGGTTCAACGTCAGTGGTTTGACCTGTGATCTGACCTTTCGTATCAACATCAACCGTGATCGTACCAGGTGTACGGTCTAAGCCACCTTGTTCTGGTGTTGCTGGATCTTGATCAGTATCTGTTTTCAACAAATCATCAGTATCACTAATCACTGTACCGTTACGGTCTTCAGTGGTCGCAACTACTGTTAATTCACCATCCGCAAACTCAGTAGGTACTTGTGCTGTATAGCTGCCATCTGTATTGACTGTGGTTTCTACAGTCGCTTCAACTGGCGCACCATTTTTGTCTTGACCGGTGATGGTCAAGGTTACCGTGCTGTTTGGTTCAACGTCAGTGGTTTGACCTGTGATCTGACCTTTCGTATCAACATCAACCGTGATCGTACCAGGTGTACGGTCTAAGCCACCTTGTTCTGGTGTTGCTGGATCTTGATCAGTATATCTGTTTTCAACAAATCATCAGTATCACTAATCACTGTACCGTTACGGTCTTCAGTGGTCGCAACTACTGTTAATTCACCATCCGCAAACTCAGTAGGTACTTGTGCTGTATAGCTGCCATCTGTATTGACTGTGGTTTCTACAGTCGCTTCAACTGGCGCACCATTTTTGTCTTGACCGGTGATGGTCAAGGTTACCGTGCTGTTTGGTTCAACGTCAGTGGTTTGACCTGTGATCTGACCTTTCGTATCAACATCAACCGTGATCGTACCAGGTGTACGGTCTAAGCCACCTTGTTCTGGTGTTGCTGGATCTTGATCAGTATGTTTTCAACAAATCATCAGTATCACTAATCACTGTACCGTTACGGTCTTCAGTGGTCGCAACTACTGTTAATTCACCATCCGCAAACTCAGTAGGTACTTGTGCTGTATAGCTGCCATCTGTATTGACTGTGGTTTCTACAGTCGCTTCAACTGGCGCACCATTTTTGTCTTGACCGGTGATGGTCAAGGTTACCGTGCTGTTTGGTTCAACGTCAGTGGTTTGACCTGTGATCTGACCTTTCGTATCAACATCAACCGTGATCGTACCAGGTGTACGGTCTAAGCCACCTTGTTCTGGTGTTGCTGGATCTTGATCAGTATCTGTTTTCAACAAATCATCAGTATCACTAATCACTGTACCGTTACGGTCTTCAGTGGTCGCAACTACTGTTAATTCACCATCCGCAAACTCAGTAGGTACTTGTGCTGTATAGCTGCCATCTGTATTGACTGTGGTTTCTACAGTCGCTTCAACTGGCGCACCATTTTTGTCTTGACCGGTGATGGTCAAGGTTACCGTGCTGTTTGGTTCAACGTCAGTGGTTTGACCTGTGATCTGACCTTTCGTATCAACATCAACCGTGATCGTACCAGGTGTACGGTCTAAGCCACCTTGTTCTGGTGTTGCTGGATCTTGATCAGTATCTGTTTTCAACAAATCATCAGTATCACTAATCACTGTACCGTTACGGTCTTCAGTGGTCGCAACTACTGTTAATTCACCATCCGCAAACTCAGTAGGTACTTGTGCTGTATAGCTGCCATCTGTATTGACTGTGGTTTACAGTCGCTTCAACTGGCGCACCATTTTTGTCTTGACCGGTGATGGTCAAGGTTACCGTGCTGTTTGGTTCAACGTCAGTGGTTTGACCTGTGATCTGACCTTTCGTATCAACATCAACCGTGATCGTACCAGGTGTACGGTCTAAGCCACCTTGTTCTGGTGTTGCTGGATCTTGATCAGTATCTGTTTTCAACAAATCATCAGTATCACTAATCACTGTACCGTTACGGTCTTCAGTGGTCGCAACTACTGTTAATTCACCATCCGCAAACTCAGTAGGTACTTGTGCTGTATAGCTGCCATCTGTATTGACTGTGGTTTCTACAGTCGCTTCAACTGGCGCACCATTTTTGTCTTGACCAGTGATGGTTAATACTACGGGTTCACCTGGTTCAACGTCAGTCGTTGTACCTGTGATCGCACCATCAGTATCCACTTCAACTGTGATTGTACCTTTTGGTGATAATGGTGCTTCATCTTTACCTGGCTTAGACGTTAAACCAGTCTCTGGATCGGTAACCATCGCTTCTGTTGGAATCTTTCCATTCAGCGGTAAATCAGCTGTTGGCACTTCAACAGTCCAATCGTATGTACCTTCTTCATTTGGCTCTGGATTAACCTTTACAGGTATATCTTGACCACCTACATTGACAATGACATCCGCATTCGGATTATCAACCGTACCTGTCACTGTGGTTTTTTCTTCATCCGAAGGAATCACAGGATCAATCGTTACAACCGGTGCTTTTGGCGGTTGTGGTGCTTCATCTTTACCGGGCTTAGACGTTAAACCAGTCTCTGGGTCTGTTAGAGTCGCTTCTGTTGGAATTTTTCCATTTGGCGGTAAATCAGCTGTTGGCACTTCAACAGTCCAATCGTATGTACCTTCTTCATTTGGCTCTGGATTAACCTTTACGGGTACATCTTGACCACCTACATTGACAGTCACATCCGCATTTGGATTATCAACCGTACCTGTCACTGTGGTTTTTTCTTCATCCGAAGGAATCACAGGATCGATGGTCACCACTGGTGGTTTAGGTGCTTGTGGTGCTTCATCTTTACCTGGCTTAGACGTTAAACCAGTCTCTGGATCTGTTACGGTCGCTTCTGTTGGAATTTTTCCATTTGGCGGTAAATCAGCTGTGGGTACATCAACCGTCCAATCGTATGTACCTTCTTCATTCGGTTCTGGATTGATGATTACAGGATAGTCTTCACCACCCACATTTACAGTCACATCCGCATTCGGATTATCCACTGTACCTGTCAGTGTTGTTTGATCGCCTACATCTGGAACCACTGGATCAATTGTTACGATTGGCGCTTCAGGAGGAGCATCTTTAGATGAATCATGCTCCGCAATTGCTATAGTTCCACCAATAATCGCTGCTCCACCAGCAATCCAAGGCAATGCAGTTAAAAAGTTCGAAGGTGCGTTAGGCAATAAAACTTCAAGCCCTGTTAACTCTTCAAAACCAGCAATACCATCTTTGAAATTTAATTTTACAAAGTTACAAACATTATCGTCCAAAACAAGATCCGTATCTTGTCCTTCTGGATTTTCTACAAAATAGTTTTCAATTTGAATCACTTCACCATTTTTAAGTTTAATGATTAAATGATTACCTTCTTGAATAAACTCTAGAACATCTTCACGCACAAATTTTGCGTGGATAATCGTTCCAGGCTGAGCAACCAAATGCTCAGTATTTACAATCTGTTTATCGAGAGTTTCTTTATTAATAACGACAAAATGAGACATTTTTTATACCACAATATTAGTTTTAAGCTTTGAAAAATTATTTAGAAATACCAGTGATTTCGACAGTAACTCGTCGATCAGGCTGTAAACATTCTTTGAGTTTTTCAGAAGGCTGAATACCGTAACAACCATTCGTTACAGGCTTACTTTCACCCATACTTTGTGTTGAAATAATGTCTTTAGAGATACCGTTTTGGATTAATACTTCGCTCACAGTTTTAGCGCGATTAGCTGCCAATTTATCGTTATAACTTACGCTACCTAGGCGGTCTGTATGTCCGGTCAAACGAATGTGCTTAATTGAAACAAAGCCTTGTTTCACTTGTGCTGCTACATTTAAAACTTCTTGATATCCTTTAGGTAACAGATCATTCAGCGATGAACCATCAAATTTAAATAAAGTATCTGCAGCCAAGTTTACTTCTACTGTTTTTTCTTCTTGAACAGGTACAATTTGTTTTTCATTCAGCTCAGACTTACAGATCAGCTTTTTATCCCCATCCAAAATCACGGGATAGCCACTTTCATCAACAGATAAATGAATAACATTTTCTTTTACCTTAGATAGGTCGACTTCGGCTTCACACACAAAACACTCGTCTGTACAGTTTTTTGCCTTGAGATTATAGAGCTCCGGTTTTAGCACCAATTTCGCTGAGTTGTTAATATAAAAATCACCTGCCTTAATATCATCTACATAGAACTTGATCGGACAATTTTGGTCATCATAAGTTTCGTTAGAACATAATTTTTCATCGCGAATCACAGTCAAATGTTGTGTTTTGCCATTTACCGAACTTTGAAACTTCAAGTTGCTTGGATGTTGGTACGGATTTGATGAGCAGCCAACCATACCTAGAGTGGTTACACAAAACATGATATAGCTCAATTTATTTAATGTGGACACGGCAACCTCGAAGAATCAGCACTTGCTAGAAGACTTAGCCAAAACGGCAAAATAGTAGAAAAATACAGCATTAAATTATATACAAAAAATCAACAAAAACAAATTATAAACAAAAAACAATATTATTCTAAAATATTAATATAATTCATATATTTATTTTTAAAATCTACTTAAACATTAATTTTTAAAGTTTAAAACAATATACAATTTAAGAAAAAAACGTGATTTTTATCATTTTTTTTAAAGTAGAATTATTACTCTATTTTTCTAATAAAAAATCTAGCTTTCAAAGATTTGGATCATTATTCAAGAAAAACCAAAGCGCTTTTTGATCTATATTTTCATCCTTTTACCAACATTCAATTTAAGTATTTCTACATAGCAAAGCCTCTTCAAAAATTTACTTAATATTCGAATTCAACTCACTAAAGCGATCAACCCAGCCTTTTACTATTTTCAAACAAAATATGACTCTTCTGCCATTTTCACTTAAAATAATTTAAGCAAAGTCTCTAAATTCACTGTGAACAAATAAAAAAAGACCAATCAATGATTGGCCTTTTAAATACTTTATTATTTAATTATGACATGGGATTCGAATTGTTACATTGCTTCAATATCGCTTTAGTGTGGGGTTCTTTCTTATCCACACCTAAATAATCCACTTGTGCAAAATTCTTACCTTCTTTATAAAATAAATCAACTTTATAATCACCATAGACTCTTGATAATTTATTGTGATCCTTTGAAAGATTCTGCTCAGAATCACTTTCTGTAAATGTTGCATATTGTGCTTGCGCATCGATTAAACGTGCCATGGTTTGTTCACCAATCACATAAGAAAGTTTATGTGCATTTTTCTTACCACATTTTTTTGCATAACGCCCTTCAAACTGAGCAAATGTGCTAATAGCATTTGTTTGATCGACTGGAATTTCAGCAAGAACGGTATGGCTTAAAATCATACCACTTAAGCCGATAATTAATTTTTTCATCGAATAACCCAAATAATGTAAATTTAATCATGGGGAAGCAAATACTTCCCCATACAAAGTCTTAGTAGATAATTTGGCCGTTTTTCAATAAGTCATCTAAGCTTACTGTGGTGTCCTGAAGAATAAGGAACTTCGTATCTGCAAATCGATCTTCAATCAGCTTTTTATCATACTTCATGGCATCACCATCACGATCAATGGACAACACAGTATTACTACCTTCAACTTCCACTGAAATATATTTGGATAATTCTGTACTATTGATAGCATTGTCAGATAATAGTAGTTTAGAGATATCAATTCGATCAGCATTTAAATCTGAACCAATTTTACCTACATGGAAATCATTCCATATATCTAAACCATTACCACCAACATCATCATGCTGGTTCAATAGATCAAAAATAACGGTATCACTACCATTACCCATCGTATAATTATCATTCGATGAATCACTATAGACATATTCATCGATATTTGAACCTTTGACGATCTTAGCAACATCAATTTCAATCGTTGATTTATCTGTTTCACCTGTTGGAGAAATTAATTCATAGGTCATGATCTCACGGCCACCACCTTGACCATTTGGCGTGTAAGTATAAGCACCTGATTTATCAATAACGAATGTACCGTATTGACCTTCCACTGTAATTGTCTTAGCACCCACGACTGGATCCAAAGAAAGGACTTTGCTGCCAACCTTAAGAATCGTCTGGTCTCTTAAGCCTTCACTAAAGATATCATTTGCAAGCAAATTGCCTTGCACAATATTAGCTTCATCAGCATAGTTGTAATCAGGATCTGCCATCCAACGATCTTGGTAATCTTGAATACCCTTTAACGAATATTGATAATCCGTTGACAAAAGTGCAATTGGTTGAATATTCATTTCCAAAATATAGTAACCAGCATCCAAATCTTCTAAATCAAATTTAAAGTTGACTTCCTTTTGCTTAGCTTGGCCTAAAACAGCATCTTCAATAACTGTTTTAAAAGTTTGTTTACCTTGCTCATCATAGATTACTCGCATAAGCTTATATGATGCTTCAACCTCTGCTTTTGATGCTTTTGCATCAAATGTAAATGTTAAAGAATTGGTCGAATAATCAGAATGTGGTGCTATCGTAAATTCTTCTACAATCGTCTTATCCTGACCAACAACGCCAAGTACTTTCGCATCATCTTGATACGTAATCTCCTTCGTGACAAAATCATCATGACGAAGAATCATACCCGATTCAGTTGATGAAGGTTGACTATTGATATCTAAGACATCACGTTGCGCATCTACACTACCAATTTTCACATTGATTGCGGAAACAGCTGTCTCACCTGTTAATAAGTCTTTATAAACATATGTAAAGGTATCGATAACACCATAGTTTGGCTTCTGCGAAGTTGTATCAGCTGTATATGTATATGAGCCATCTTTCGCCACAGTCAATATACCAAACTCACCTTTGATATCTAAACTTTCACCAGTGAATTTTTTACCATCAACTTGAATCATTTCAATTTGATCTACTTCCAGCTCAACTAAATGACCTTCAGCGATTGCTTCATATGCATATCCATCGGTAGTTTCGCTAGGCTTGTAATAATCAGCTACAACTGCGCTATCTAATTTTAGTGTTGAACCACCCAATACTTTCACACCGCGATCTGTGAGGAATGCTTTATATTGCCCTTCTGTTAAAGCCAGTGTGAGCGGATCATTATGAATGCCGCCTAAAGGAATACCAAGTAACGATAGTGGTACGATCAAGAATTGATCTTGGAAATGATATAACTCCCACTGATTCGTCTTCTCATTTAACTTATAAATTGCAAAGTCTGAGATTGCTGCAACCCCGACCACAGAAGTGCCTGTTGCAGAGAATACAGTTTCAATCACTTTACCTGCACCAACATTTAAGCTAATTGCATTACTTGAACCAATGATGCTTGCATCCAATAGATTGCCTAAACCAACACCTGCAACCCCAAATGATGTTGCTGATGCTTTACCGTCACCTAAAAGCTCTTTGATTGCAATCGTTTCAAGATCCGCTGGCTGGTACTTTTCTGAGAAATTAACTGTTAACTCCGAAGCCTCAACGTTCATGTGAGCAATCACAGTATCCACGTCTAATTCAACATCGTGTAGATTCAACGTAATGTCAAGATTTGCCTCACTCATTTGACCTGAAATTGGGTCATAGATAGTATATTCGAAACGATCGACGTCACCATAGTTGAAGTTTTTCGTTTCAAATGCTGTATAGGTGTATTCACCATTGGTAAATAAAGTTAATGCACCATATTTACCATCAATTTTAGTTCCCACAAAGTTTTGATCATCCTGAATCATGACTGTCTGGGAATTTTCAAGTGTCATACTTTTCGCAGAAATCACATAGGTTACGTCTGGATTGAGGAGTAAATCCACTTTGTTGTCTTTGTTCACATCACTGATCACATTACCTGTTGCTTGACCAGCCACTGAAATTGGTTTCACGTAATCCAGTAACAAATCTCGTGTGGTTTCTAAAGTATAACCAAACAATGCATTGATACCACGCGATGGCTCTAACAGTACAATATATTGCCCTGCATCCAATTTCTTGGTGAGCTCTTCAGATACACCACCTAACAGTGCTGCACCAAACCAGCCTTCAACCTGATCGTCGAGTTTGTATTGCTTGGTAATTTCATCGTATTTATAAATAAATAGATCAAAATCAGCGAGTACTTGTACACCACCTGTTTCAGCTTTAAATGTGATTAAGCGCTCTGTATTTTTAGCAACATTAATTTCAAAACGGTTTGCAGGATTGATTGCACCTAAGTCAAGCACACTCCCTAAACCGACATAAGCCACGTTGAATGTTGATTTAGATACCAAAGCTTGACTTTCTACGCTTGGATCAACTGCAAGTGTCAAATGGTTCACATCGTCATAAGCAACGACTTCCGTTTGAGCACCACCATTAATCTCAATCATCAGTGTATTTTGATGAGTCAATTTTCCATTTGTCGCAGTGAACCGTACCGGGTTTGTCGGAGACCAACTTTCTTGAGAGAATGTCCCAATGACAAAACCAAAATATACCCCTGAAATCAGAGAAAGAGCGGTTCAATTATTGATTGAATCTGAAAAAGATTATCCTTCTACTTGGGCTGCAATCACAGCAATTGCACCTAAGATTGGCTGTACTCCTGAAACACTACGTTCCTGGCATCAGAAGTATTTGAATCAACAGAATCCAATCAAAGTACAGCAGCTTTCAGACCAAGAACGCATTAAACAACTTGAACGCGAAAATAAAGAACTGCAACGAGCCAATGAAATTCTACGCAAAGCAGCCGCTTTTTTCGCCCAGGCGGAGCTCGACCGCCCACACAAATAATGGTGGATTTTATCCATAATAATAAAGAGCTGTACGGAGTCGAGGCGATTTGTAGAATTTTACCTATCGCACCTTCAACCTATTACCGAACTTTAGACCTCGCGGACAATCCAGAACATCGAGCGAAACGAGATTTACATGACTTGCATCATGCTGAACAAATTAAACGAATTTGGAAGGAAAGTTCAGGTCGATATGGTGTACGTAAAGTTTGGCAAAAACTGAAACGTGAAGGCTATATTATTGCGCGCTGTACAGTTGCTCGATTGATGCAAAAGCTAGGTATACAAGGTGTTTGGCGAGGTAAGAATAAACAAACGACCCGTAGCCGGGATGATCAAAAACGAGCAGATGACTTGGTGAAACGCAATTTTAGTGCTGATCAGCCTGACCAGCTGTGGGTCGCTGACTTCACGTATATTCAAACAAATTCAGGCTGGGTCTATACCGCCTTTATTATTGATGTGTTCTCACGAGCAATTGTTGGATGGAAAGTATCAACACGTATGAATACAGACATGGTGCTCGATGCACTGGAGCAAGCATTGCATGATCGAGGCATGCCAAAGAACGTGATTCATCATAGTGACAGAGGCGTGCAATATCTTTCCATTCGTTATACCAATCGTTTAGAAGCAGCAAATTTACGAGCATCAGTCGGTACGACCGGTGATTCATACGATAATGCTTTGGCTGAAACGATGAATGGCTTATACAAAACAGAGGTGATTGAATATTTAAAAGCAGATTGGCAAGGTTTAGCGGATGTACAACTTGCGACACTAAATTGGGTAGATTGGTTCAATAAAGAACGTGTACATAGTGCACTGGGTTATGTATCACCTTTTGATTTTGAAGTAATCTACTATGATAAGATTAACCCGTTAGGTCAGGTGGCCTAACTTAAATAAAAAGTCTCCGACAAACCCGGTACGGTTCAGTCATTTTCTAAGATGTTACCTGAACGCTCAGAATCCTCATAAAAATAAGAACTGAATTCAACATTCAACTGAGACTTGTTCAGTAGAGTCAATGTATTACTTACTAATTGAGCAACGACTTTATCCACAATAAGGTCACCTAGCCCAACCACATCTTTAACTAAATCTATATTCAAAATTTTATTTAATAAAAGTGAAACTGGTAAAGTCAATACATTTACAACTTTAAGGGTTTCTTCTAGATACTTGACTAACCATGCAGTTGATGGACTCTTATCACCTAAGAGTTCAGAAACTAAATCTAGTACGATCTGCTGATTATCCTTACCTAGCAAACCACCATCACCGAGTGCACCTAAACGAAGATCTTCAATTGCTTCAGTTAATGCACTATCAGACTTATAAGGAACAACGCGATAATCACCTTCAGTTAATCCACTGAAAGTAACCTCATAGTTATCATTTTTCACTGCACCTAATGCGTATTGCGTACCTAATGAAGCAACAACCCCATTACCATTCAATGGAGCAGACATAACAGCTTCCCATTTCTGAGATGCTTCACTCCACTGTTGCAGTTGAATACCATAACCTTTCGCAACAGTGAGTAAGCCGACATTGGTAAATTCCGCACGAATTTCGCCAATTGCAGCACTTTTCACTTTGATTACTTCACCTGCTGTAGTATCTACTGCATCGAAGGTCATCATACGCTGTTCAGATGGTTGAACTGTACTAATTGAGCCCTCAACAGCAGCTTTATCTTCTCCCTCTAAACTGATACCACCACCAATGTTTCCTAATAAACCAGCAAATGTGAAGCTTGTTGCATCGCCTTCAGATGTATATTCACCTACACCCGTACTTAACTTAACTTCATCTGGTTCAGTTAGACCTAACTCAACATTAAATTCTCTAGAGGCATTTAACCCTAAAGTATTTCCTTCAGTATCATTAAGCCCCGCAACAGCCTTAACATTTGCAATGCCATCTACTAAACTCATGTCAGAAATATTGAGATCAAGAGACCAATTGAGATTACCCATTTCGTCTTTGGTCAAAATAAAACCATCCATTTCTTGATTTTGATCAAATGCTGTCAAATCAATTTTACGTTCAATAGTATTGCCATTAATTAAGATTGAAACAGTGAGATCAGTAACATTGACATCGCTAGACAATTCAGCAATTTGACCTTTTACAGTCACATAACCATCTTGAACTTCGGATGCATCAACTTTAAAGTCAGTCCCTTCAACTTCTGTAATTACATGTAATCCATCAAGATCAAATGTCGGATCTAATACTTGGATATCAAGCGTGAAACCTTCTGTAACTGGAACTTCTAAAGTATTACCCGCATCATCCACAATAACAGCAATAGCTTGAACTGAAGGTTGATCACCATGTTCAAGATTTAGACCGGTTGTTGAAACATCAGCTGTCCATTTACCATCTTTATCAGCTATGACAGTTACTTGCTGTGTCACACCCTTATTGGTAATACTTACTACAACTTCTTTTAATGCATCACCAGCAGCAGTTGCGATACCAGATACATCGCCTTGAATGGTGATCTTGCCATCTTTTTGCTGGCTTTCATTCACAACAATCGTTTGTTTTTGATCTTCGATAAATAATGCTTCACCTTCAATCTCAGTAATACGAATTACCGCATCTTGTGACGCAGTCTGAGTATCAACAGTAAACTTAAGTTCAGGCGATAAACCTTGTGTTACACCATTACTGTTAGAAACAGTATAGCTCACGACATAGTCACCATCATTCAATGGTTGTGTGGATGTATAACTCCAAGTACCGTCACGACCAACAATAATTGCTTGATCCGTAACAACAACTTCACCATTTATTGTCAGGGTAATGATCTCACCTTCTACATGACCAGAACCTTTGATTTCTGGTTTGTTATCATTAGTTTTAGCATTTGATTCGATTAAACCAAGAATTAAAGGAACATCATCCCACGCTTCTGGTGCTGTAGTCGGTTCACTTGGTACTAATGTCCCAACAATAATTGAACTAGAAAAAGAATCGACATTGTCCCATTCATCTGTTGCAGTCACTTGAACAGGATTCAACCCTTCACGTACAGGCATATAGATATTTAGTGTTTTTGCCTGTACTTCGGCAACCGTTAATACATAACGATCACCATTTACAGACACAATATCGCCTGCCTTAGCATCTGCACCAAGAGTTACTTTTAACGACGTATAGAATTTTCCGCCCATTTCAGCAGCATTTAGAGAACCATCTTCGTTGATATCATTTAAGAAGGTCAATGATTCAACGATATCGCGCTCTGTACCAATGACTGAACTATCTACATCAAAGAATGTAAATTCGACATCCGTTTGTTTTTGGGCATTTTGAGCATCAACTTTGATAAAGTTGAATCCATCCAATACAGGAACATCATTAATCGTCGCAAACTTGTTACTAATATCTGCAGCTGTAAGCTTATATTCAATACCATTAGCCTTAATGATATCACCTGCTTGAGCATCTTCCCCTAAATCAATTTTAATGTTGATCTTCGAACCTGGTAACAGTTCATCTGCTGTAATTTTGCCATCGCCATTGTTATCACTTAGTAATTCAATGTTGGTGACTAAATCAGCTGAACCTGATGCTCCATTTAAAGACTCAAGCCATTCCGCTTCTGATAAAACTGGTTCACCAGCTGCTGAGGCTTGTTCAACATAAAGCTCGTATGCAGATTTACCATCAACGCCTTTTGCAGAAATACCTGTATCCGTTGTACCAATAAACCAGTTGCCGTTACTACCGATATATGGTGTTAAACCGTTTTGACCTGCTGCACCAGTGGCACCTGCAGCACCTTGGGCTTGAACGCCTGTATCAACACCATTCACATGCCAGTTGCCGTTGATGATTTCAACTTTGGCTTGTACTGGAATATTGGTGCTCTCTTGACCGATGTACCAAACACCGTCTTTGATTGTCGGGCTGATGCCATCCTTACCTGCAGCACCTGCAACGCCTTGGGCTTGAACGCCTGTATCAACACCATTCACATGCCAGTTGCCGTTGATGATTTCAACTTTGGCTTGTACTGGAATATTGGTGCTCTCTTGACCGATGTACCAAACACCGTCTTTGATTGTCGGGCTGATGCCATCCTTACCTGCAGCACCTTGGGCTTGAACGCCTGTATCAACACCATTCACATGCCAGTTGCCGTTGATGATTTCAACTTTGGCTTGTACTGGAATATTGGTGCTCTCTTGACCGATGTACCAAACACCGTCTTTGATTGTCGGGCTGATGCCATCCTTACCTGCAGCACCTGCAACGCCTTGGGCTTGAACGCCTGTATCAACACCATTCACATGCCAGTTGCCGTTGATGATTTCAACTTTGGCTTGTACTGGAATATTGGTGCTCTCGTCACCGATGTACCAAACACCGTCTTTGATTGTCGGGCTAATGCCATCCTTACCTGCAGCACCTGCAGCGCCTTGGGCTTGAACGCCTGTATCAACACCATTCACATGCCAGTTGCCGTTGATGATTTCAACTTTGGCTTGTAATGGAATATTGGTGCTCTCTTGACCGATGTACCAAACACCGTCTTTGATTGTCGGGCTGATGCCATCCTTACCTGCAACGCCTTGGGCTTGAACGCCTGTATCAACACCATTCACATGCCAGTTGCCGTTGATGATTTCAACTTTGGCTTGTACCGGAATGTTGGTGCTCTCTTGACCGATGTACCAAACACCGTCTTTGATTGTCGGGCTGATGCCATCCTTACCTGCAGCACCTGCAACGCCTTGGGCTTGAACGCCTGTATCAACACCATTCACATGCCAGTTGCCGTTGATGATTTCAACTTTGGCTTGTACCGGAATGTTGGTGCTCTCGTCACCGATGTACCAAACACCGTCTTTGATTGTCGGGCTGATGCCATCCTTACCTGCAGCACCTGCAACGCCTTGGGCTTGAACGCCTGTATCAACACCATTCACATGCCAGTTGCCGTTGATGATTTCAACTTTGGCTTGTAATGGAATATTGGTGCTCTCGTCACCGATGTACCAAACACCGTCTTTGATTGTCGGGCTAATGCCATCCTTACCTGCAGCACCTGCAACGCCTTGGGCTTGAACGCCTGTATCAACACCATTCACATGCCAGTTGCCGTTGATGATTTCAACTTTGGCTTGTACCGGAATGTTGGTGCTCTCTTGACCGATGTACCAAACACCGTCTTTGATTGTCGGGCTGATGCCATCCTTACCTGCAGCACTGCAGCGCCTTGGGCTTGAACGCCTGTATCAACACCATTCACATGCCAGTTGCCGTTGATGATTTCAACTTTGGCTTGTACCGGAATGTTGGTGCTCTCTTGACCGATGTACCAAACACCGTCTTTGATTGTCGGGCTGATGCCATCCTTACCTGCAGCACCTGCAACGCCTTGGGCTTGAACGCCTGTATCAACACCATTCACATGCCAGTTGCCGTTGATGATTTCAACTTTGGCTTGTACCGGAATGTTGGTGCTCTCTTGACCGATGTACCAAACACCGTCTTTGATTGTCGGGCTGATGCCATCCTTACCTGCAGCACCTTGGGCTTGAACGCCTGTATCAACACCATTCACATGCCAGTTGCCGTTGATGATTTCAACTTTGGCTTGTACCGGAATGTTGGTGCTCTCTTGACCGATGTACCAAACACCGTCTTTGATTGTCGGGCTAATGCCATCCTTACCTGCAGCACCTGCAACGCCTTGGGCTTGAACGCCTGTATCAACACCATTCACATGCCAGTTGCCGTTGATGATTTCAACTTTGGCTTGTACCGGAATGTTGGTGCTCTCGTCACCGATGTACCAAACACCGTCTTTGATTGTCGGGCTAATGCCATCCTTACCTGCAACACCTGCAACGCCTTGGGCTTGAACGCCTGTATCAACACCATTCACATGCCAGTTGCCGTTGATGATTTCAACTTTGGCTTGTACCGGAATGTTGGTGCTCTCTTGACCGATGTACCAAACACCGTCTTTGATTGTCGGGCTAATGCCATCCTTACCTGCAGCACCTGCAACGCCTTGGGCTTGAACGCCTGTATCAACACCATTCACATGCCAGTTGCCGTTGATGATTTCAACTTTGGCTTGTACCGGAATGTTGGTGCTCTCTTGACCGATGTACCAAACACCGTCTTTGATTGTCGGGCTGATGCCATCCTTACCTGCAGCACCTGCAACGCCTTGGGCTTGAACGCCTGTATCAACACCATTCACATGCCAGTTGCCGTTGATGATTTCAACTTTGGCTTGTACTGAAATATTGGTGCTCTCTTGACCGATGTACCAAACACCGTCTTTGATTGTCGGGCTGATGCCATCCTTACCTGCAGCACCTGCAACGCCTTGGGCTTGAACGCCTGTATCAACACCATTCACATGCCAGTTGCCGTTGATGATTTCAACTTTGGCTTGTACCGGAATGTTGGTGCTCTCTTGACCGATGTACCAAACACCGTCTTTGATTGTCGGGCTGATGCCATCCTTACCTGCAGCACCTGCAACGCCTTGGGCTTGAACGCCTGTATCAACACCATTCACATGCCAGTTGCCGTTGATGATTTCAACTTTGGCTTGTACCGGAATGTTGGTGCTCTCTTGACCGATGTACCAAACACCGTCTTTGATTGTCGGGCTGATGCCATCCTTACCTGCAGCACCTTGGGCTTGAACGCCTGTATCAACACCATTCACATGCCAGTTGCCGTTGATGATTTCAACTTTGGCTTGTACTGAAATATTGGTGCTCTCTTGACCGATGTACCAAACACCGTCTTTGATTGTCGGGCTGACACCGTTTTGACCAGTTGATGTAAAACCAGTATCTATACCATTGATCCACCAGTTGCCGTTACTGCCTACATATGGTGTATAACCGTCTTTACCATCCGCACCTGCATCACCTTTTAATGATGCTAACCATTCGCTTAACGTACCAGCAAAACCATTTTCAACCGCTAAGTCATAAGCTGACTTACCTTCAGCACCAATCACTTCAATGGTTAAGCCATCTAACCATTCTTGGATCGTACCTTCATAGCCATTTTCAAGCGCGAGTTCATAGGCAGATTTACCATCAGCACCATCCGCACCATCTTTACCAATCAGTGACGCTAGCCATTCTTGCTCTGTACCGGTGTAGCCATTCTCTTTGGCAATCTCAAATGCAGATTGACCATTTGCACCTGCTTCACCTTTGAGCGCAGCCAACCAGTCTTCTAATGTACTGGTATAGCCATTGTCGACTGCAAGCTCATAAGCAGATTTACCATCAGTACCATCTTTACCCGCTTCACCCTTATCACCTTGCTCACCTTTAAGGTCATTCAACCATGCTGATTCATCAAGTATCTTGCCTTCAGATTCCGCTTTAAAAATCGCATCTTCTTGCGCTTGCTTAAAATCGTCTTCTGTTTTGTCTTGGTTTTCAGGTTGAGCTAACCATGTATCTTTATCTGTATCGCTTAAACCTGCATCAGACAAGACTTTATCTTCCGCTTGATCACGGTAGATATCATAACCAGATTGACCTTGTTCACCTTGCGCTTGAATACCCGTATCTTTTTTACCAATGAACCAGTTACCATTTGCGCCGATATACGGTGTTAAGCCATCTTGACCTGCTTCACCTTGATCACCTTTAAGGTCATTCAACCATGCTGATTCATCAAGGATCTTGCCTTCAGATTCCGCTTTGGCAATCGCTTCATCCTGCGCTTTTTTAAAGTCAGCTTCAGTTTTATCTTTATTTTCAGGTTGCGCCAACCAAGCATCTTTATTTGAATCAGTTAAACCTACATCAGACAATACTTTATCTTCCGCTTGATCACGGTAGATAGTGTAAGCTGAGTCACCTTGTTCGCCTTCGTTACCTTGCGCTTTGATACCCGTATCTTTGTTACCAATAAACCAGTTGCCATTTGCGCCGATATATGGTGTTAAGCCATCTTGACCATTAATACCATCTTGACCAATGTTAGTTTCATGACTTTTATGTCCATCGCTCGATGCAATAGCAACAACTGCTCCAGCGCCTGCTATTGCTGCAGCACCCCACAAAAGATCAGAAGAAACTTCATTTTGTTCATAAAGTAGTGGTTCAATATCATCTAACAGTAAAAACTTAACCTGATCTAAAATGTTTCCATTTTCGTCTTTAAATTGAACCCATAGTAATTCTTGGTTCTCGTTTTCAACAACTAAGCTATGATCAGAGTTGAAGAAACCTTTTAAGATAATTTGCTGATTATCTTCAAAAATAATAATTACATCATTATTTTCAACCTTAATTTCTTTAATTTTTTTATCTAAATTCTCAAGCTTAATCAGAGTTGCATTCTGAGGTAAATTGATCACTTCTAAATCATCAATATTATTTAATTCCACATGTGATTTTTTATCAATAACCAAAAAATTACTCATAACCCAAACCCATAAATAAGCAAACAAAAAGTAAAGAAATTATACAATCATTATAATAAATATTCACCAATTCAAATAAATAACAATAATCACAATATTCAGTTTAAAATAAATTAAAAACATATATTTAGAAAAACATGACTACATAATAATAAAATTCTAATTGTTTAAAAAAAACACGAATGAATTTATTTTTTAAACTTAAAATATTAATTTGATTATAAAAAAAATAAAAAATTAATAAAAAAATACAAATTGAGATATAAGTCACACAAAATTAGCAAAATAAAAAATGAATAAATATCAAATTGAGTAATCAATCACATAAAATATAAATTTTTAAACATAGACATATTCCACATAAATTAATAAATATGCGAATTAAATATCACTCCAAAGATCAGTCAAATTATGGAATATACTTAAAAATCACTATAAATTTACCACTTCATCTATATCCTTCGAAATTAACAACCTTGAGAAAGGAGCTCTTATCTCGTCACTCTATATAGCTGTTAAGATTATTTTCTTTATACTATGGGTTGATAAAAGTTTGTCAGCGTCATTCTTGACGAATTAATTAGACGATTCTCCCAATATGCAAAATCAGCACATTATAAATATTGAATCGCAATCGCCATGCACTGTAAAAGCTCAGTAGGAGGATTCTTTGACTGTCAGTTTCACCCTTTTATAAATCAGTCAGTATGTGATCAGTACAACTTCATCAAATAAAAATACAGCAGATGTAAAATGGTTAAGCGATTGGTAGAAGAGTAAAAGCAAATTTATATGTCCATCATGGCTATACCAGCCACGAAATAAAGATCAGATTAAAATTACAAGCTATTGATTTAATTAGTTATCACCAAAAGAGTAATCAATTTAAATACCATTATAAAATAAAACCATGTCTATCATTTAAATATAAACTATTATTCAGTAAACAGTTAAATAATAAGCATTGAATGTTTATTAACCAGAATGTCTGCTTTTACATATCGACCAATTACACAAAGAACAACCCTATCATTTGAGTAGCGAAATAATTTGTTTAAACAGAATCCGTGTCAATTAAAAAGCCAAACCAAAAAGAAATTAAATAAAATACCTTTAAATTAAATGTTTATTTTTAATTAATCACACCCAAAGTCATAGATCATGTTAAATTATTAAAATTAATGATACTTTAATACTCAAATTCTGACATTAAATTAGCCTTCCTCCAACACGTTAAATCTGTATTTCTTAACTATTTCATATAATGTCTAAATCCTAAAAACTCGCACTAAGCCTAAAGTCTTTGATTCAGAACAAGACTTGGCAAGCTCACCAAAAGCTACCCTCTTTAAGACAACAAGCAGAACGATCAGGTTTTAGTTTAATTACCGTGCTCAACGCTTACCGCCAATTAGAAGCAGATGGACTAATTTATGCGAAGGAAAAGTCGGGTTATTTTGTTGCAGAGCATAGATCTTCACAAAACAACAAAAGCTTAAGCCAGATTCATCAACTCGAAGTGAATCATCACATAGAGATCAATTCTAAAGTTTTTCATTATCTTAAATCGATTCAAGCTGAACACACGGTTCCTTTCGGCTCAGCATTTCCAAACAGTCAATTGCTGTATTCAAAAAAACTGATTCAAACCTTGGGACAATTGGCAAAGCACAGACACAGTTACGAACAAACGCCCTGCCTACCACCTGGAAACTTTGAGCTCAGAAAAATCATTGCGCAGCGTTATTCTATGCAAGGCATTGCCACCGATCCTGCCGATATTGTCATCACCTCTGGTGGATTAGATGCATTAAATCTATCTTTGCAAGCCATTACGCAAGCGGGTGATTATATTTTGCTACAGCAAACTGTTTTCTACGGTGCATGGCAAGCGGCAGAACGATTGGGTTTAAAGGTCATCACCATTCCTGAACATGGCTTAGACTTAGATGCCTTTGAACAAGCGGTGCAAAATTACCCGATCAAAGTCTGTTTATTGATGCTGAATGCGCACAATCCAATTGGTTTCACAGTGAGCGATAAAAATAAGACAAAACTCTATCAATTATTGAAGAAACATCAGATCCATTTAATTGAAGATGGTGTTTATGAAGAGCTTTATTATGCTAAAAAAAAACCCTTGTCGATGAAATATCTAGACCAAGATCATCTAGTACTCCATTGCTCTTCTTTTTCCAAGACTTTAGGCTCAGGTTTTCGCGTGGGATGGGTCTATGCAGGACAGTACTCTGAACAAATCCAACATATCCAACTGATGAGCACCCTTTCAGCCAATCCCTTTATTCAAAATGCTTTGGTTGAATATTTATCACAGCGACATTATAACAAACATCTTAAAAATCTTCGCACAACACTGCAACATAACAAAAGTGCCATTTATGATTTTTTAGAACAACACTTACCCAATGAATGTTCGATGCAGTATCACCCATCAGGTTATTTCTTATGGCTAAAACTGCCTCACTACATCAACAGAAGAAGCATTTTTGAGATGATGTTAGCACAACAGATTAGCGTGGCACCGAGTGATTTATTTAGTGCCAATTCCACCTCAAACCATCATTACCTCAGAATCAATTGTTCATTTGAATTAAATGAAATCCACCAAAAAGCCTTGCTTCAACTGATTCAATACATCCACGCACAGATCACTCAACACTCATCCAATACACTTATGAATGTTGATCTGATTGAATAAGATCACGATTGAATGAATAACTCAAAATACTTAAAACTAGACATGACTTTTAAAACTATAACAGTTTTAGCGAAACTCACTTATCTGTTATAGTTTTTTCGATCCATTGTGTATCTAGTTTTTTTGATAGACTGAGTCATAATCCAGTGCAATCCAAGTATTCAGATTGAGGAATAATCATGCTGAAATTTTTCAAGAAAAAGAATAATGCAAGTTTTGTATTTTTCATCATTACCCTGTACTCAATCCTTGGCTTTACCATCGGCTTCGTCATCTGGGAATACTTCCTGAACGTGTAATGCAGACACTTGCACGAAGATTGTGATAGGTTTATAGAATTGATCTCAAGTATTTCTTATTCAGCACTCCTTTAAATACCCTCATCATACACTCATTCGGCACTCATTCAGCCATGTCTCTTAATCCATTTTAGGCAGGGTCATTGAGTGCTTTTTTAAGTCGATTACGCATCAAAAAAATACTTTCAAATCTGCGGCATCTCCCTATCGAATTATGCATATTCAATAGCCTTCTTGCATAAATCAAATTTTAACCAAGATTTAATTCATAATGGAAGTTCCCTCTCCTTTTAAAGGAGAGGGTTAGGGAGAGGATTTATATGAAAATTTTCCTGATGCCGACCTTCTCGCAAAGTTAAAAGGAACCTTTCAATTTTCATTTTATTCTTCAATTTTGAACATTTTTCAACTTTTGCAAGAGATCCAATACAGTATTCAGTATATTTCAACCAAAATGCTTTTAATTTATCTGATCAATACAAAAACTGATTATAACCACTGATCACATTTAAAAATAAAATAGAGAAAACCATCACACATTATCACCTAAATATTATAGGTGAATAACAATAATACGAATTATTAATTATTTAAACTTAACAATAGTTGATGCACAAAACCAAAATTAAAATCAACTCATAATAAAAACATATAAAATGATATATTTTAAATATTATTAGCAAAAGTTAAAATCCTGAACGTGATAGAGGTCTCAAAATATCAAAATCAAACCAAAA
Organism: Acinetobacter lanii; assembly: GCF_011578285.1. Taxonomy (NCBI): domain Bacteria; kingdom Pseudomonadati; phylum Pseudomonadota; class Gammaproteobacteria; order Moraxellales; family Moraxellaceae; genus Acinetobacter; species Acinetobacter lanii. The sequence goes on from NZ_CP049916.1 coordinate 2,115,255, forward strand.
AAAATAAAATTATTTTTATGTTTCAATACTTTATATTATTAAATATAAATAAAATATGTTTTAATAAATTAAATAGATCAATCATTAATATCATTTTTTAGAGCTTATACTTTATAAATATTTTTAATTTTAGTGATTAAAATCACACTATAACAATCAAAAGTTAATACAGCTCAAAAAAATAATTAAAATAATGTTTGTTTAAATTTAATAAACATTGGACAATAAACATACAAGTTAAATTACTGTTTATTTCGCCGATTAAAAACATCGGCATTCATAAAAGTAATCTGATTCAAGTTATCTCAAATAGGTATGTTTTATGAAATCTCTAGCGCTTGGTGTATTCACTTCTATCGCAGTTGCATTAACTGGATGTGTTAGTACAACCTCGATGGGAACTGGAGCAGATCGTAAACAGCTTATGGTTATTCCAGAATCTGCTTGGAATAAAATGGCTGATCGTAACTATAAAAAATTCGAACAAAAAGCCAAAAGCAAATCGGTTTATATTTTAGATGAACGCTTAGACAAAATTATGGCGCGCCTTATTCCAGTGGCGAATGAATATACAGCAGACAAGAAAAAACCAATCAAATGGAAAATCAATGCCAATTTGAGTAGCAAACCGAATGCACACTCATTTCCAAGCGGTCAAATTGTGGTCAACACTGCGGTATATATGTTTGAAGACTTAACAGATGACGAATTGGCGACCTTAATTTCTCATGAAATGGCGCATATCATTCGTAACCATAGCCGTGAAAAGGCCTCTATTTATGCCACCACCAATTTGGCACTCATGGGTGCAACCATGGGCGCAGGTACTGCATTGGGTGTCGCTGGTGGTGTCAGTGGAAACTATGGCGTTTATATGCCACATAGCCGCCACCTTGAGGAAGAAGCGGACCTCATCGGTCTAGATTTAATGTTAGGTGCAGGCTTTGAACCTTCGGCAGCACTTTCATTTTGGGAAAAATTCGAAGCGAATTTAAAATCTAAAAAATTAGATCCGAAATACCCGACACTTCTATCGAGTCACCCACAAAATGCTGAGCGCAAACAAATGCTAAGCGATCACATTTTGGCAATCACCACACAAAAAACCAATCCATCTTTCTCAGCACAAAACTAAGTTCATAAGTTAAAGCTTTAGAAGATAAAAAGCCCAATCTAATGATTGGGCTTTTGTTTTAAATGCTTAATCATCCATTAAGCATCAACAAATAAATCGACCATCAATTCTTCATCCGATGCTTCCACCCGATACTGCTCAAAATCAGTCACACCTTGTTCGCGTAAAATTTCTTCATCAATCAATAAACGTCCAGTCAATGAACGACCTTGGCTATTCATAATCGCATAAGCTGCATCTGCCATAATCGCTGGTGTTCGCGCTCGGGTAAATAATTCACGTCCACCTAACGAGAACTCAATGGCAGCAGTGGCAATAATGGTTCGAGGCCACAAAGCATTGACGCTGATGCCATATTTTTCAAATTCTTTATTCATGCCGATGGTGAGCATACTCATTCCATATTTGGTGATGGTATACGGCGCATGTACCCCAAACCATGTTTCTTTCATATTCAGTGGCGGGGAAAGACTGATAATGTGCGGATTAGTGCTTTGTTTTAAGTAAGGTAAGGCTGCTTGACTACACACCATCACTGCTCGAGTATTGACTTGATACATCAAGTCGAAACGGTTCGGATCTAAAGCCTCCACACCATTTAAATTAATCGCACCGGCGTTGTTAATGAGTATATCAATCCCGCCAAAATGCTCAGCCGCTTGCTTCATCGCAGCAGCGACTGCATCTTGGTCTCGAACATCCAATTGAATCGGTAATGCTTGACCACCCGCCTCTTCGATTTCTTTGGCAACAGAGTGAATCGTTCCACCCAATTTAGGATGTGCTGTAGTCGTTTTCGCTGCAATCACAATATTGGCACCATCTTGTGCAGCTCTTAAAGCAATTTCACGACCAATCCCTCGACTTGCACCCGTAATAAATATGGTTTTTCCTTTTAGCGACATAGTTCCCTCGGTTTTATTTATGCATGGATGGATCATTTCACTGTACAAAATTAAATCAGCAATGCGCAAAAAGTCTTTGAACCTAGAAGTCGTCTAAGCAGATATTCTGCTATTTCATTTCATCACAGACTTTGCTAGTCACAGCTTAATTTCACATAACTGATGATTATTTATTCATTTTATTATTGCTGTTGCATTTGCATTTTATGCCAATTTTCTCGATAAACTTTATGCAACAGACAATTCTATATTCAAGCCTGATCATAGCTTAAAAAATATGCTTCAATTTATACATAACAAATTCTAATTTTTAGCCATTACATCGTCTCGCAATGTGGGCAAATGCCATAACCCACCCACCGCCTTAACGATGTAACACGCTCAGGAGACAATATGTCCAATTCCAGTATTTACACAATTCAACCCATCGAATTTCGACTCGACTTAAAAGATCCTTTTTTATTTACCGCGCATCATATCGACCACTTTCCAGCAGGCAATACACAATTAGGTCCAACAGTTCCCTCTACGCCTGAGAAGCCGTACCAAATGTATTATGGCGATGTCGTTCCCGGCTTCCCTGAACATCCACATACCGGCTTTGAGACCATCACCTTAGTCGAAAGTGGCTTTGTCGATCACTTTGACTCATTGGGCAATAGCGGGCGTTATGCTCAAGGTGATGTGCAATGGCTCAGTACCGGCAATGGCGTTGAACACTGTGAGATGTTTCCTTTGGTTCATCAAGACAAAGAAAATCCATTTGAGCTTTTTCAAATTTGGTTTAATTCATCCCCTGAAGAAAAAAAGCAAGATGCAGATTATAAAATGATGTGGCGGGAACAGATTCCGCATGTACTTCAAACCGATTCCAATGGTCATCAAGCAGATATACGTGTGGTTTCAGGCTCTTTTTTAAATACTGATGCTCTATCACGTCCCCCCCATTCTTGGGCTGCAGCCAAGGAAAATCGTGTCAATATTTACATGATTCGACTTGAACCGCATGCTGAACTGACTATTCCTGCAACGACTGCAACATCCACACGCTTTGCCTATTTTTATAATGGCCCATTGCTCTATATAGATGGTCAGGAAATTCCATTCAAGCATTTGGTCGAGCTTAAGCCTGATACAGAGATTCATCTGAAAAATTCAGATCAAGTTGCCAGTATTATGTGGCTTGAAGGTGAACCGATTGGTGCCCCTGTTGCGATGCGTGGACCTTTTGTATTGAACTCAACGGAAGAACTGAACGTAGCATTTGCACGCTATCGTCAAACCCATTTTGGACCTTGGCCGTGGCCAACGCCTGCTCCGGTGTTCCCTCGCGAACAAGAGCGCTTTGCCAGTTATCAAAAAGGCGTTGACGTGGAATATCCTGAACGGATGTAAAGCAGGGTTTTAGCCAAGCTAAAAACAACAGACAAAAAAAAGCCCAAGGAGGAGTATGTTCTTTGGGCTTAGTAAACGAATTCGATTTAAAATTAATATACCTTATTTTTTCGAAATAAGAAGTCCAAAACATAATTAATTTTCATTGGTTATATTACAAAATATAACTGTTTGTATCGATTATGTTCAATTATATGAGCGTTGAGTAAGCATTGCGGATTTTTTCAGCTATTTTAGTTTTTCTCTTTCACGATGCAGTTTTAACTGATCAATCTCAGCATAAAGTAAGCTCTGTAACTGATCTCGAAATGCTTTGATCTCTTGTTCTGAATTCAGCTGATCAACATTTAAACGTGGCAAAAATTTAAAATAAAATGGAATACGTTTGGGAATGATGTTTTTAGGCACTGAGGGAATGGCTTCACCATGACGCAGTAGTTGATCAATTTTCGGCACACTCAGAATTTTCTGAAACCATTTATTTTCGAGCAACTGATTAGCATCAAAAGCCAAATCAAAAATATCATCACCTCCCAATGCGACAAAAGGTGCGATCTCATAACCAAACTCTTGCGCCAATTTAATAAAGCCGTAGCGCTCTTTCCAAATCAGCTGATAAGCCTCACCCTTTCGCTTAGACACTTCACGCCCGCCGCCCGGAAAAACCAACACAGAGTAGCCCTGACGCATCGCTTCACGTGCCGATTCCTTATAGGCTTCAATTCCGCCCATACGCTCAACCAAACCTCGCCATCCCGGCACTTGAAAATGCATATGATCAGCTAGACTAACCAAGGCAATCTTGTGCTCGGTATACAGATAATCAATCAATACAGGCGAATCAAACACGCCATAAATGGTGTGATTGCCGACATACATTGCTGGTTTATCCGAGTTAAGATGCTCACTGCCCAAAAAACGCGGCTTAAAATAAAAGCGTTGCAACATACTGCCCAAACGAATAATTTTCGAATTATGCTGTATATGCAACGCTTTATTTTTCATACTTTACTCATCAGTTGAGCCAGATGAATTTTGCCTGTTGTATTTTATACCTTAAGCAACATGCTTTTGAACAAGGATCGAACCTACAGAGTAACCTGCACCAAATGAGCAAAGTACGCCGTATTCTCCATTGTCCACCTGATTTGCAGTACGGTGTAACGCAATAATTACACCTGCAGATGAGGTATTGGCAAATTCATCTAGAATAATTGGAACCAAATCGGGTTGAGCATGTTCTTTGCCCACCACCAATTTTAGAATCAATTCGTTCATGCTTGCGTTAGCTTGATGTAACCAAAAACGTTTTACGTTTTCGGGTGCAATTTCATTTTTAGCCAATTGTTTGGTAATCATTTTTGCCACCAAAGGACAAACTTCTTTAAACACTTTACGTCCATCTTGACGGAAGCGTTTATCATCAGCATTGGTGGTTTCACTCGGGTTCAAGAAACCAAAATTATTACGGATATTGTTTGAAAACTGGGTGAACAAACTGAAATCTAAGATTTCAAAGCCCGTTTTGGTTTCGGTTTCTTCAATAATGGTTGCTGTTGCGACATCACCAAAGATGAAGTGACAGTCACGTGAACGGAAATCGGTATGTGCAGAAGTGATTTCCACATTCACCAATAACACACGGCGTGCACCTGCTTTAATCGCATCGTAAGCTTGCTTTAAGCCAAACGTTGCTGCTGAACATGCGACGTTCATATCATAAGCATAACCTTGGATACCTAAAGCAGTTTGGATTTCAATCGCGACTGCTGGATACGCACGTTGCAAATTAGAGCAAGACAAAATCACCACATCAATATCTTCAGCAGTCACGCCTGCATTTTCCATCGCTTGTTTAGCAGCGGTTACACCCCATTCTGCTTGCAATGAAATTTCATCGATTGAACGCTCACGAATCAAAGGACGTAACCGGTTTGGATCTAAAATACCTGACTTCTCAACCACATAACGTGCTTTGACGCCAGATGCTTTTTCAATAAATTCTGCACTTGAACCACGACGAGCTTCCAACTCTCCTGCTGCGATTTTCTCAGCATTGTCTTGGTTGTACTGTTCCACATAAGCATTTAAAGCGCCAACCAATTCTTCATTGGTAATGACTTCTTCAGGATGAAACAAGCCTGTACCCGTAATGCGGATGCCCATGTAAAACTCCTTTTCAAAAAATGAAAAACTTAAACTTGCTCTATATTAACTGATTCCGAGACGATCCCATACTTTTTGTAATCGTGTTGGCGATATTGGCATCTTGGTTTTCATCGGCTGAGAGAATAATGAAATTCTCAATTCTTCCACCATGAAATATAACTCTTTCAAACGTGGATCATTTTTGTATTTAAACAACTTGTCCATCCACGGATCGACCTGAGCAATCGCTGCATCATCACGGGTTAAGTTATTCGGTAAGCGATCTAAACGCATAATCAAGGCTTTTAAGAAGCGCGGATATTCCTGCCAAACATCAGGCGTTTGACTATAAACAAAATCAGCTAAATTCATCAGATCCAGTTGATCTTCAATATCATCGATATTTTTGGCAAAGATATTCTGATTGACCATCAACAATTTCTGACGTATTTCCTGCCATTGCACAAAAATCTCGGTCATAGTTTTTAACACCATTTGACCATGACTTAAAAACTCTTGTTTTACTTTGTTTAGTAAAGCCTGATATTCCACTTCATTGATCGGCAAATCTTGAATCGCCATTTGTAAAGTCGCATAAATTAGCATTTGCTCAAGCTTGGCTTTATCGCCCAATGGTGAAAATGCCAGAGCCAACGGTTTTGAAATTTGCTTTTTCAATTGACGAATCAAATCGCCCAATTGCATATGAATCAGGCGAATCACACCATTACGATGCTGACGAATCGCCTCCGCTTGATCATTAAAAGTTTGAATCACAATGCCAGATTCATCTTTGGCATCAAGTTGTTCAAAAGATTTTGTCGGTACCAGTGCTTGGTATTGCTTCACCACTACACCTGTCACTTTTTGCGATGCTTCAAACACAAAACGTTCAGGGAAACTTTTAAACTCGCCTTTGAGCTGTTTCACTGGGCTGTGTGTTTCCGTACGACAACGGGCTTTTAATTCTGCTAGATCACGTCCTTTCTCAATCACACGACCTTTTTCATCCATCACCTTAATCAAGGGCAATAAATATTCTTCAATTCGCTCAAATGAAAAATCTTTTTCGGTGATTTGCTCACCCCGTAACTGGAAGCCCAAATAGCTAAAAATATGCTGTTGTAGATGCACCGCATCGATTGATTTCATCAGCTTTTTCGCAGTATCCGGAATTGGCACGAGATTACGACGTTTGTCTTTGGGTAAGGCTTTCAGTAAAGCTTCGATTAAATCTTGACGCCACCCCGGTATACCCCATGACCACAGATTCTCATCGACTTGCGCTAAGGCTTGGATAGGAATTTTAACCGTTGCGCCATCTTCGTCATGACTTGGATCAAAACGATAGCTTGCCGCCAAACGCAATTCACCATTTCTTAAATAATCTGGAAATTGTTGCGTGGTTGGACGGTCATCCATCCACAGCGACTCTTCCTCAATATATAAATATCGCGGCTGACTTGGCTCAACCGTGGCACGCCAATCTTCAAAACTACGACGACTTGCGACCTCCAGAGGAACTTTGGATGCATAGAATTGGTAAATGGTTTCTTCATCGACCACCAAATCACGACGACGTAACTTGTCCTCGACCCGTTCTACCTCTTCGAGTTTCAATAAGTTATGCTTTAAAAATGGCGGTTGAATGCCTAAATTGCCCGTGGTCAGGGCATCACGTAAGAAAATTTCATGCGCCGCAGGCTGATCCACTTTTTCATAATTGGTTAGACGTTTCGGCTCAATAATCAGACCAAACAAGGAAATCTGATCATAAGCATTGACAATCCCGGCTTTCTTCGACCAATGCGGTTCGAAGTAATGGTGCTTCAGCAGATCGCCTGCAGCCAATAAAATCCATTCAGGCTCAATTTTAGCCAAACATCTTAAATAAACTTGAGAGGTTTCCACCATCTCAAACGCCATCACCCAAGGCGTATTGGTTTTATGTAAGGTCGATGCAGGGAAAACACGGGCTTTCTGCTGACGCACAGCCATAAAGACATTGCGTTCATCAGTCTTATTAGCAATGAACGATAATAATCCTGTCAGCAAAGCACGATGCAAATTCTCATAGCTGGCTTTCTTTTCATTAAAAGAGAGTTTTAAGCCTTTAGCCAAATCCACCAATTGCTCATGCGTTTTTTTCCACTCGCGTAAGCGTAACCAACTCAAGAAATGATTGCGTGCAAAGGTACGACGCTTATTCTCACTCATATCACGGTTTGCCACCAAGGTTTCCCATAACTTGGTATAGAACAAGAAATCTGAATCCGCTTCTTTAAACAGCGCATGCTTTTGATCTGCTTGCATTTGCTTTTCAGCAGGACGTTCACGCGGATCTTGTACTGCGAGTGCAGCCACAATAATCAATACTTCATTCAGCACACCAAAATGTGCTCCCCCAATGATCATACGGGCAAGACGCGGATCAATCGGCATTTTCGCCATTTGTTGACCAATCTTGGTCAGTTGATCACGTGGTACCGATTTTTGTTCTTTTAATTGCTGAGACTGAACGGTTTTAGATTCAGCAACCTCTTGTGCAGAAGGCGCTTTTTTCTCCGACATCGCCCCCAATTCAATGAGTAACTTACGTCCATCATTCACTAAACGATGATCTGGTGGCTCAATAAAATCAAACTCTTCCAGTGAACCTAAACCGAGGCTCTGCATCTGTAAAATCACCGATGCCAAATTTGTTCGCTTAATTTCAGGTTCAGTAAATTCAGGACGGCCAAGAAAATCATCTTCAGAATAGAGACGAATACACACACCCGGTGCAATACGACCACAACGTCCTTTACGTTGGTTGGCTGCCGCTTGAGAAATCGCTTCAATCGGTAAACGCTGAACCCGTGAACGATAGTTATAACGCGAAATACGGGCAAAACCACTGTCAATCACATAACGAATATTGGGTACAGTCAGTGCGGTTTCAGCGACGTTAGTGGCAATAATAATGCGACGACCGCTACCGCCTGGATTAAAGATTCTTTGCTGTTCCCCGATCGCAAGACGTGCATACAAAGGTAAAATCTCGGTATGTCGTGGTCCATGCTTTTGTAAAGTTTCTTGCAGCTCGCGAATTTCTTGTTCTGTGCTGGCAAAAATCAGAATATCCGCATGTTCAGGATGCCCTTTTTCTTGCGCATCTTGGAAACATTCTTCAACCGCTGATACTACAGCACGCGGTAAGTTTTCTTCAAAATCATCAAATTCATCATCATCACTGCCCCCGACTGACATTTCAGAAATTGGGCGATAACGTGTTTCGACAGGAAAGCTCCGCCCTTCGACTTCAAAAATTGGGGCATTAAAGAAATATCCACTAAAACGATTTACATCTAAAGTTGCAGAAGTAATGATGACTTTAAGATCACGACGTTTATGTAAGAGTTGTTTTAAATAACCCATAATAAAATCGATATTCAGCGATCGTTCATGCGCTTCATCGATAATAATCGTGTCATATTTGGTCAAGAATTTATCATTGGCCAATTCAGCCAACAAAATACCATCCGTCATTAAACGAACAATCGAATCTTGAGAGCCTTGCTCATTAAAACGGACTTTATAACTGATCGCTTCACCGAGCTTTTGTCCAACTTCTTCAGCAATACGCTGCGAAACCGTACGTGCGGCTAAACGTCGAGGTTGAGTATGACCAATCAGCCCCGTTAAACCCCGTCCTGCCATCATGGCAATTTGGGGTAATTGTGTGGTTTTACCTGAGCCTGTTTCCCCTGCAACAATAATCACTTGGTGCTGTTGAATGGCTTCAACCAATTTTGACGCATATTGAGTGACAGGCAAATCCTGATTGAGTTTGATAGTCGGAACATGACTGAGTCGCTTACGCACCATCGCATTGGATTTTTCAAACAATGCTTGATATTGCTCAGGATTGGCGTCTTTGCCTTTTTGCAGTCGATTTAAACGATGACGGTCACGCGCCATAACGAGTTGATCTACATTTAAATGACTCTGCACAGAAAAAACACCCTAATTTCACAAACGACAATCGGTTATTTTACGCTGTAATGACATTCAGTGAAAGAACTGCCGTTTTTATAATTTTCAGGTTTATTTTCAATTTAGCTCTTGAAATTCAGTTGCATAGACACCATGTTTAAGCACGATTGGTATAAAGATGGTTTTGTCATTTAAACAACATATTTTTGTGTTGAATTGGCTCTATACTTTCTCTAATTGAAATGGAAGTCTGAATCCTGTTTAATTCGGTTTTTCCGATTTCAGTTATGCAAAAATACTGTTTCAGCAATAACATAAGTTTCGATATTCTATTCGACATTAAATACAAACCTCAATCATGGAGACAATGATGAGCTTAATTAATACTGAAGTTAAACCATTCAAAGCAACTGCATTCCAAAATGGTCAATTCATCGAAGTAAGCGAAGCTGATCTTAAAGGTAAATGGTCAGTAGTATTCTTCTACCCAGCTGACTTCACTTTCGTTTGCCCAACTGAATTAGGTGACCTTGCTGACAACTACGAAGAATTCAAAAAATTAGGCGTTGAAATCTACTCAGTGTCTACTGACACTCATTTCACGCATAAAGCTTGGCACGATTCTTCTGAAGAAATCAAAAAAATCCAATACGTAATGGTGGGTGATGCGAACTGGACACTTGCTAAAAACTTCGACGTATTAATCGAAGCTGATGGCCTTGCTGACCGTGGTACTTTCGTGATCGATCCAGAAGGTAAAATCCAAATCGTTGAAATCAACGCTGGTGGCGTTGGTCGTGATGCTCAAGAACTTCTTCGTAAAGTTAAAGCAGCTCAATACGTGCACGCTCACCCAGGTGAAGTTTGCCCAGCTAAATGGAAAGAAGGCGATGCTACTTTAGCGCCTTCAATCGACCTAGTTGGTAAAATCTAATTCGTTTTAGATTGAACTGATTCAAAAAAACCACGCTTCTGGCGTGGTTTTTTTTATGGCTTTTAATCTGTCTGAATCATTATTTGCATATGATTTTTAGCTTGAATCGCCATTACAAAACTTAAATTCAATGGATGATCTAACTAGATATCAAATTATGTGACAGAATATTTATTTCAAAAATATCAAAAAAATACTCCATATTAGCGATACCAATGCAGCTCATTTAATTGATAAGTATGTCATTTTTTATGCTTTAAAGTTAACAATATTGCTATACATCGCAATTTACTTATGTCATAACTTGAAAGGAGCAGTATACCCTTCTGCTTAGATTACCTATAAAAATAATGAGGAGGTGCAATATGGTTACATCGCTTGCCGTGACTTCTTGGAAATACGATTCACTTTCGCGATATTTAAAAATTTTTTATAACAATGGTTCAGGTGAACTGTATCACCCTGTTCCCAATTTTATTTATGACAACTTATTACGTTGTAGTGATAAAACTAAATTTGTTCAAAAATATTTGGAGTATGACCTACACTTCACTCGTATAACCATTTCTTAAATTTTAGAAGGCATAAGACATTTATGCCTTCTTTTTAATGTTAAACACATTTAAAGATATGATTATTCTGTAGATTAGTTCAATAAAAAATTATAAACTACAATAAAAATAAACATATATTTACATAGGGTTACAATGCAAAACTACATTCCATATAATTTAAGGCTATTGATTACGCAAGTAGATCCACGCTTAGACTATAAATGGGAAGAAAATTTAGGCGAAATTTTTTCCAACTTAAATGACGAAGAAAAAGACAATATTGATAAACAAATATTAAGAAATAAGCAGATTGCTTGGAATCCTGAAACGAATACCTTTAGTTTTAAACATACCACTAGTTTAGATAGTTTAAAGAACAACACCAATCATGCTGGTATGAAAACATTAATTCAAAAAATCATGATTTCATTAGACCAACTCAATCAGTATGTAAAAACCACAGAAATTGCAGATTATTTAGAAAGCATCTTAAAACAAATTGACAATATTGACGTAGAAGAAAATATTGATTTACAACGAACGAAACAACAAATTCGTATTGAATTTATTTACGAAGCAGCAAATATTATTAAAAATAAAAGAGTTTTAGAAATTCCTGAAAACTCACGAAATTTATCTCCGCAAAGTGTGAAATGTTTTATTTTAGAGGTTTTTTTAAAGCATCAATTGTTGAGTTTTTGGTTTAAAACATTACGCCCAAGACAACTCAGTGATCGACCGGAACGCGTCATCAATCAATTTCTAAAAAACGAACAACGTATTCGTCAACTGGAAATTGTGCAAACATCAATGTTTGTTTATGCAATAGCACCGAGTCGAAACCATGACATCAACCCATTTTCGATTCGACGATTCCTGAATGAAGAAAAAGTCACTTTTTCAGACAATGTTTATCTTAATGCAGCCATTATGCCGATTAAAGAATTGGGCAATCCGGAATTTGAAGAAAGTTTCAAATGGCAAGTGAGTCGGATCGTCACCATTGAAAAACAACTCAGCACTGTAATTACAGATCTGGTTGATTCATTCGAAGTAGCCAATTCCAATATTTTACTTCCATTACTGTTTAAACCTTTAGATTCTTCAGGTTTTGCAACAGATAAAATAACGCAGCAACGCTTATGGGACTTTGAACAGCAGCTCAGTCTTAGAATTTTTGAGCCATTAGAGTATGCTTTACGCAATCTAGTTACGAGCCAAGAAGAACATGATTTTCTTTACGTGAGCTTGCGTCAAATTATGGGAGATATCAATAGCTACTATAAAGACTTCCAGCAACAACCAGCGATGATGTTTGATAACTATGCCAATTTATTTGCTGCACGACTGATTGCGTATTTAACCTTAATTGAAAAACGCAAAAGTGATATTTTTGTTATGCAGTCAAATGAGGATTATCAAAGCAACTTAACTAAACTTTCTGAACCCATCAATATTTTAAGAAATTTGGCCAAAGATTCTCTTGATAAGATGCGTGCCCTACGTGTAGAACTCAAAGATGCACAAAAAAATTTAAAAGAAAAGGAGAACTCTTTTCTCTCTAAATTCTTTAAAAAACACGAAAAGCAAAATGACAAAATCGAAGCTATACGCCGAGAAATTTATGAACATAGAGAACACACCTATTTCGAAATCGTGCGTATACCGAAGAAATATCCAACAGATACCGTATATCTTGAGTTTGAATCCTTGATCTCAATTAATGATATGGAACGTCACTACGCCTTTACATCGGGGAAAAACTGGGTTCGCAGGCTTCCAGTCCTTGTTCAACTTCCTGAGGATCGTAACTTATTCAATATTCAAGAGATTTATAACACGCTTGAATTCGACCTGAGTAAAATGAATCAGAAATGGGCTGATGCTGCTTAATTTTCCAATTAAATTAAATCCGCTTTATGAGCAATAATCCTGCCCCCAATGGAATGATCATTGATGTAAATCGGTGATCATTTTTAACTTTAGCCATAAACTTTTCTACTTCATGCGCATGCGAAATAACATTATCCACCACTAAAACACCATGATCTGTTGCAAGCATATTTTGTAAATATACCCAATATTCCACATATGCATCGCGCTCAGCATCCAACAAAATTAAATCATATTGCTCATGATTCGATACTAAAAAGGCTTTTGCATCCCCTACCCAAAAATCCACAGATTCACTCAAACCAAATTCTTCTATGTATTGCTGTGCCTGCTGTGAACGCACAGCATCTATTTCTAAAGTGGTTAAATGCCCTTGCGTTTTTTGCACAGCATCTGCTAACCAAAGTGTTGAATAGCCTGTTGAAGTGCCAATCTCCAAAATAGTCTTTGATTGCTGTATGGACACCAGCATCGATAAATATTGTGCTGATTCTGGTTCAATATTGCGATAACGCGCAATACGATCATGTTGTTCAGCATCGTGCGCTACAAAATCTTGGTAAAGCTGTTCTAAGCGTTTGAGTTGCATTGCATCCATGCGCATTCGTCCTGATTCATCTTATTTTTAATGTTATATAATTCTCAATCTTAAAGCTCAAATGTTTCAGGTTAAATCCTTAAAAAGTTTCTTGGATCAATTCAAAACGTGGCAGATCTTTACCCTCAATGTGAACAGTTTCTTTAAACATGCTCAGTGGTCGAACCCAAGTCGAGTAGTCTCCATATAAACATTGATACACCACTAATTTTTCTTCAGTTTCACTGTGCGTTGCAACGCTAAAGACTTGGTAAAGTTGACCTTTGTAATGCTTATAAATACCTTTTTTCAACCCGATACCTTTTACGATCAATCGATGAGAATCGCTGATTATAACATTCTGTGATTTATTATTTTAGCCCTCAATCCAGTCACCATCTCACCATCAATCGCTTTAAAATTCGCATAACTCCCTCAAGCCAACTTTCATTGGATTTCCGACTTATTCAATGACTTGAATACCTTGAGTCATACCTCATGCAATTCAAAAAACCGATTAATTAAATATAAACAACCTGTTTCCTCGATTTAATAAGTGGGCTTATAGTGCACTTATCAAATAAATATTAACTCCTTTGGAGACGTTAGCAATGTTAGATCAAAATACTTCAGCGCAATTAAAAACACTTCTTGAACGTTTAGAAAGCCCGATTGAAATCGTGGCAACTTTAAATGGTTCTGATAAATCAGACAAAATTAAAGAATTAGTGACTGAAGTGGCAGCATTATCTCCACAAGTGACTGCTCGCTTCGACGGTTCAAATAAACGTGCACCAAGCTTTGGGATTGCAAAAGTCGGTGATCAACCCCGTGTAAACTTTGCCGGTTTACCAATGGGGCATGAGTTCACTTCATTGATCTTGGCATTGCTACAAGTTTCGGGTTATGCACCTAAAGTCTCTGATGAAGTTTTAGCGCAAATCAAAGGCTTAAACTTAACATCTGACTTTGATGTATTCGTATCACTTAGCTGCCATAACTGCCCTGACGTGGTTCAAGCCTTAAACTTGATCGCAATTTATAACCCAGGCACAACAGCAACCATGATTGATGGCGCATTCTTCCAAGACGAAGTTGAAGAACGTAAAATCATGGCTGTTCCAATGTTGTTCCAAAACGGTGAACACATCGGTCAAGGTCGTATGACATTGGAAGAAATCATTGCCAAATTGGATATAGGCTCTGCTGCGAAAGACGCTGAAAAACTCAATGCCAAAGAAGCCTTTGATGTGCTTGTGATTGGTGGTGGTCCTGCGGGGAATACCTCTGCGATCTATGCTGCTCGTAAAGGCATTAAAACGGGTATCGTGGCTGAACGCTTTGGTGGTCAGGTGATGGATACCATGGATATCGAAAACTATACCTCGATCCAAAAAACGCAAGGTCCTAAGTTTGCAGCAGAAATGGAAGCCCATGTCCGTGAGTATGGTGTCGACATCATGAATCTGCAAAAAGTATCGAGCATCAAAGGTGCGGATCAAACTACAAATGGTTTGGTTGAAGTAACGTTAGAAAACGGTGCAAAACTTGAATCGAAAACCGTGATCCTGTCTACAGGCGCACGTTGGAGAGAAATGAATGTACCAGGTGAGAAAGAATACAAAACTCGCGGTGTTGCATACTGCCCACACTGTGATGGTCCACTGTTCAAAGGTAAACGTGTTGCAGTGATTGGTGGCGGTAACTCAGGTGTAGAAGCAGCGATTGACCTTGCAGGTATTGTTGAGCATGTAACCTTAGTTGAGTTCGATACCAAACTCCGTGCTGACCAAGTGCTTCAAGACAAACTCAACAGCTTACCAAACACCACGGTGATCATGAATGCCTTGTCGACTGAAGTGGTGGGTGATGGTTCACAAGTGACTGCACTTAAATACAAAGACCGTGCGACTGATGTTGAACACACTGTTGAGCTTGCAGGGATCTTCGTACAAATTGGTTTATTGCCGAACACGGACTTCTTAAAAGACTCACCAGTTGAACTGTCAAACCGTGGTGAGATTGTGATTAACGAACGTAACGAAACCAATGTCAAAGGTGTATTTGCTGCCGGTGACTGTACTACAGTACCGTACAAACAAATCATCATTGCCACTGGTGAAGGCGCAAAAGCATCACTATCAGCCTTTGATTACATCATTCGTTCAGGTCAATAAGTTGCATTTATAAATTTTAATGCAATCAAAATCGCCTACATTGTCCATGTGATGATGTAGGCTTTTATTTTTTAAGCCAATAAAATCTTTACAATTTTTAATAATTACTCAGCCCTTATTTGTATATATTAGGGTCATCCAGACCCTTGGATCAAAAAATAATAGGTCAATAAAGGTATAACAAATGAATAAAATCCTTCTTGCTTTAGGTCTTGCTGCGACAGTAGCAATGGTTGGTTGTCAGAAAAAAGAAAATCCTGAAACAGGTGCGACAACGGGCGAACATCTTGAAAATGCAGCAAACCAAGCTGGTGAAGATATCAAAGATGCAACAAATAATGCCGCTGCCAACACGGCAACTGCTGTAGACAATGCAGCAGATGCTACTGCAAATGCGGCTGATAACGCTGCGGCTGCAACAGCCAATGCTGCTGATGCAACAGTCGATGCAACTAAAAATGCAACTGCTAATGCTGCTGAAGCAGTTGAGCATGGTGCTGCCAACGTAAAAGAAAAAGCGCAGCAATAAGTTTAAAAGTAGATGTTTTAAGAAAGCCCCTAACTCGGGGCTTTTTTTAATGCTTTGGGATTTGATAAGTAAAGCTTTTGTCTTGAATAAACTGGATCTCTATAACAATCGTGTATTCACCTGGTCTAAAAATATGATTCGTTATTGATTGGCTATGGATTTGAATTTTAGGCAAACGATGGACTGATTGCTATCATCAATTCCATACTTGGATCATGACGAATTAAGTGCCTTACCAACAATGTCATTAACCACGCTTGGCAGATGATCTAGCTGTGTTGCAGGGACTTCAATTTTGCGGGATTGTTGCAGAATCACTATAGTGCTGTTGATGCTTTATAGCTTTCAAATTGGACTGTTACTCAATCTCCATTGATTCAGAATGATATTCCAATAATAAACATCAAGACCTAAAAAAAGCCCTCTCAAGGGCTTCTTAAAAAAATTCATTTTTATTTTGTCGGATTGTTTAGCGTTGCATCTAATTGTTCTTTATCCAGCGCTTTGTCCCATTTCGCAACAACAATCGTTGCACAGGCATTACCGACCAAGTTGGTCAAGGCACGACATTCAGACATGAAACGGTCAATACCGAGAATCAATGCCATACCCGCAACAGGAAGACCCGGAACAACTGACAATGTTGCAGCCAAGGTAATAAATCCAGCACCGGTGACACCAGCAGCACCTTTAGAACTGACCATGGCAACCAGTAATAATGTGATTTGTTGGGTCAACGTCAATTCAATATTACACGCTTGCGCGATGAATAATGCCGCCATGGTCATATAAATATTAGTCCCATCTAAGTTAAACGAATAACCCGTTGGAATCACCAGACCCACCACCGACTTTTCACAGCCGGCTTTTTCCATTTTATTCATCAGAGATGGCAATGCTGCTTCAGATGAACTGGTCCCTAAGACTAACCACAATTCATCTTTAATATAACGAATGAGCGCCAGAATTGAGAAGCCATTGTAACGTGCCACTGCACCTAAAATGATTAAAATGAAAAGTAGTGAAGTAATGTAGAAGCATAGGATTAACTTAACCAAGTTACCTACACTCTCGATGCCATAGGCCCCAATGGTAAATGCCATTGCGCCAAATGCACCAATCGGCGCAAGTTTCATCAGCATACCTACAAGAGTAAATACTGGCGCCGTTAAATGATTTAAAAAATCTGTTACAGGTTTGGCTTTTTCACCGACTTTAGCAAGTGCCAAACCAAACAATACCGCCACAAACAATACTTGTAGAATGTCATTGCCGACCAATGGACTGACTAAAGTGTTTGGTATGATATTCATAAAGAAGTCGATAATCGACGCGTCATGCGCTTTTTCGACATAGGTTGCAACTTTATCCGCTTCCAACGTCGCAGGGTCAATATTCAACCCTTTACCTGGCTGTATAAAGTTGGCAACGACCATTCCCACAATAAGTGCCAGCGTAGAGAAGGTAATGAAATAAAGCATCGCTTTACCCGTTACACGCCCGACCGACCCCATATTGGTCATACCCGAAATACCGGTAACAACCGTCAGGAAAATCACCGGCGAAATGATCATTTTTACAATTTTAATAAAAGCATCGCCCAAAGGCTTAAGGCTCGTACCGAGCTCCGGCATAAAATGCCCAAGTAACATCCCTGCTATGATTGCGACAATAACTTGAAAATATAGAACTTGGTAGAATTTTTGCTTCTTGGGGGGTTGAGATTGCTCATCAACATGAATATCCATAGAAGACCCTATTAGATTGGAAGAGAGAAACAATCATTGAATTATTTGATATCAACATCAATTAAAAAAATGATCAATATACGAATTATAGTCGATTTGCTGAATGCTTTTAAATACGCGGATTCTCTGAAGATTCAGATTCATATCGTTCATGGGTCTAATACGAATAAAAAACTAATTTTTGATGTTAAAGTATGATCAAATACTCAGCGAAAATTGATGCGAACTCAATTTTGATAATTATGAAGAAAATCGCGTTATAGGCTAAATAAATATTTGTTTTTAATATAAATTAAACAAATATGAGGGATTGGTATGAATGATTTAAATATTTAAGATCCAATCGCTACATGCTTGTTTATTTTAGTAAAAAATTAAGATAAAAAAACGATTAAAATATTGAAAAAACTTAAATCTTAAAGTATATCAATTCACATTAAATTGATATAAATATGGCATTTTAAAGGCAAAAAAGCAGCACAATCCGCTCACAATAAATTCAGATATAGTTTAGATCATGCTTGGATCATTAGCTTAATGAGCGCTTTTTTGATTTCCCCTAGACAATATTTGGATTCTTTCAGCTTTATATTGAAATCCATCAAATGATCTTTTCATTCATATAGCGCCAATAACGCTTAGGCACATATTGAATATGCAGTTTGGCATTTTTACGGGCTTTGATATTGACGCTATTAAAATAGTCTTTCCACAGTTGATCATACAAGACTTCTTCATCATCCAATTCCACGCTAAAACTTTGACTAAAACCGCTTTGAATGGTCTGGTCAATCTCGAGTGCATTCATGTGCACTTGATGCACCTGATCTAAATCGTAATAAATTCCATAGTGACGTTTTTCATCGTAGATTAACCATTTTTGATCTTGGTACCGACTTTTAAAATGCCGCTCAATCAGAGGCAGTACATTAAAATCGGGACGCACTAGACTTAAAAATAGACCGTCCTGACACTTTTTAAAGCGCACAAACGCTTCCATGCGATGTTTTTCACGCCCCACTTGCTTTGACCACTGTGAAAGTCCCAGTACATCCACATGACCATAGTCCCGATCAATCGGACGTTGCGACTGAAAGGCATAGACACTGAAATTGAACAGGTGCTGAAACGCAACAATTTGCTCAGATAAAAAGGTGTAATAGAAGTTACGAATACCATTGGCAGAAACTTTTTGTTTAAGCCCCTGCCAAACGCGCTGTGCTTGATCTTCATTAGATTCAACTTGGATCATTTCGTCAAACAAGCCGGTTTGCATGCAATCTTGGGTCATGACTTGCACATCAAATTCTTTAAATTGAAATGCCCGAAATACGCAGCACAGTAATCCGGTCATGGTGCCATCAAAGACGTAATTTGCCATTTAAATGCCCTAGTTACAATTCAATTTATAGATGACTGGCTAGAAACCAAAGCCCAACTGTGGTGATAATTGTTGACTATATTTAGAGTGACCGCTTTGTAAAATCTGGGTACGAATTTGGCTCGGTAATTGATCTTTCACAAACTGCGGTGTGTCTGCGCAACGAATAAAATGTTGTGCACGATTATACGCCACGCCCATACGTTTCAATTGATCGATATGAATCCGTCCAAAACGACGCGCATGGACAATTTTTTTGGCTGAGCGCACCCCAATGCCGGGCACACGTAAAATCATGCGATATTCAGCTTTGTTAATATCGACCGGAAATTGCTCAGGATGACGCAGTGCCCAACCCAGCTTCGGATCAACATCGAGATCTAAATTGGGATGACTGTCATCTACAATTTCATTGGCATCAAAACCATAAAAGCGCATCAACCAATCGGATTGATATAAGCGATTTTCACGCAGTAATGGCGGCGCAGAACCGACCGCAGGTAATGCCTTTTCTTCGTCATTAATTGGAATATAACCTGAATAGTAGACCCGTTTCAGTTTGAATTCTTTGTAATGACGATCTGCCATCAAAATCACATCTTTATCAGTTTCTTGATGTGCACCCACCACCATTTGCGTGGTTTGTCCGGCAGGCACGAATTTAGGCACGGTTTTAATCAGTTTGCGTTCATCTTTGAGTTCAATCAAACGATCTCGAACAATCCCTAAATCTTTTTGAACTTCTCCGTGTGATTTTTCAGGTGCAAATTTCTTCAAGCCGTCTTCGGTTGGCATTTCTAAATTAATGCTCATCCGGTCGACATAAAGTCCTGCTTCATGAATAATTTCTTGGGATGCACCCGGAATGGTTTTTAAATGGATATAGCCGTTAAAGTTTTCTTCTAGGCGTAGTTTTTTCACCACTTGCAGCATACGTTCCATGGTGTAATCTGCGGATTTAAAAATCCCTGAACTTAAAAATAGTCCTTCAATATAATTTCGACGATAGAAATTAATGGTCAGATCGACCACCTCTTGTACGGTAAAAGCTGCGCGTTTGACATCGTTGGAACGGCGTGACACACAGTAAGAACAATCAAAGATACAAACATTGGAAAATAGAATTTTAAGCAGCGAAACGCAGCGACCATCTTCGGTATAACTATGACAAATCCCTGCCCCAGTATTACCCAAGCCCTTATCTTTATTTTTACGATTGCTGCCACTCGAAGAACACGAGACATCATACTTGGCAGCATCAGCTAAAATCTGTAGCTTTTCACGGATACGATCTGACATGTAAGTGACTTCTTAAACTTAGTGACCTTACATTATAAATTTGATGATTTTATAGCGGTGGACAGTCATCTTTTAAGCGACATGAGATGACGCGCTTTTTTTATCATCAACGCAACGATTTCAGAACATTGATTTTTAAGCACCGATTTCAAACACTGATTTCAAAAACATCTACGCCTTTAGTCTTGGCATTTTTCAAATAAATATTGAGTATAAGTTGCTTAGTCCTGAGGGCTTAGGCACATTGAAACAAATCAAGGAGCTTAGATATGTCTATTTTGGAATTACTTGACATCAAATACCCCATTTTTGTTGCACCCATGGCAGGTGTGTCCACACCGCAATTGGCTGCTGAAGTGTCCAATGCAGGTGGTCTAGGCTCTCTCGGTTTAGGGGCAGCTTCAGTTGATGCTGCTCGAAAGCAAATTTTGGAGACACAACAACTCACTACACAGCCTTTTCAGGTGAACTTCTTCTGTCATCAATCGGTTTCCTCTAGTACCACCGCTAATCAAAACTGGATTGAATATTTAAAACCTCAATTTGAAAAATTAGGTGCAACCCCACCGCAAGATCTCGATTGTATTTATCCAAGCTTTATGGACAATGATGACCTGCTGAATTTAGTACTCGAAACCAAACCTAAAGCCGTAAGTTTTCATTTTGGTATTCCACATCCACATCAAATTCAAGCGTTGAAAGAGGCTGGTATAATCACCATGGTCTCTGCGACCAACTTAGCTGAAGCCAAAGCTATCGAAGCTGCAGGTATTGATATTGTCATTGCGCAAGGGATTGAAGCGGGTGGACATCGCGGAATTTTTAATGAAAATTTTGATGCTGGGATTAAAACATCCGATTTAGTCAAGTTATTCACTGCTCACATTCAACTCCCTGTGGTTGCAGCAGGCGGTATTATGAATGGCTTCCAAGCACAATACCTGATTAATCATGGCGCTCAAGCAGTACAGCTCGGCACCGCATTTGTGCAATGCCCAAGTTCAAGTGCCAATTCAGCTTATCGTGATGCTTTATTCAGCAAACCCATTACTCAAGTGACTTCCAGTATTTCAGGACGTCCGGCTCGCGGCATTGTCAATGCTTGGGCGATGGAAATTGATCTACCGACACGTACAGCCGTTGCGCCCTACCCGTATGCCTATGACTTGGGTAAACAATTGCATGCAGCGGCAACTAAACAAGAAAATCAAAGTTTTGGTGCATTTTGGGCGGGTTCCAATGTGACTCAAATTCGTCAGCTTGATGCAGAAAATTTGATGGAACAATTGGTCGTGGAAATGGGTCAGTACGATTAAATTGTTTTGCCATTCATAAAAAAAGCGCTCATTCACAAGAGCGCTTTTTTTATTTTAGGATGCATGGATAGACATATGCTACTTAGGCGAGTTGGTCACACTTCCAATAAACTGAAAGCTTCGGTCTGTACATCACTCATAATTAAGCCTTGATCCAGCAACAGATCAAAATAATCTTCTACCACTTTGGCTTGTTCAACTGTACTTTCAACTTTATACATATGCTGGCGGAATTCATTGCTTGAACGTAACCCTTTGGTGTACCAAGCAATGTGTTTACGTGCAATGCGACAACCTGAATATTCGCCATAGAATTCATACAGTTCAGACAAATGCCCCAACAGCACCTCTTTCACTTCCAAAATAGAAGGTGCTGCCAAATGTGTGCCTGTTTTTAAATAATGGTCAATCTCACGAAAAATCCAAGGACGTCCTTGCGCTGCACGACCAATCATAATGCCGTCTGCACCGGTATAGTCGAGGACATATTTGGCTTTTTCGGGACTATCAATATCACCATTGGCAATGACGGGAATATGCAGCATCGATTTCACGTCTTTAATTAAGCTATAACGTGCGGTATTTAAATACATGTCTTCACGCGTGCGACCATGCAATGCTAAAGCTGCAATGCCGGCTTCTTCGGCACGTTTTGCCACGCGCATAATATTTTCATGACCGTTTAAATAACCCAAACGCGTTTTTAAAGTCACCGGGACATCAACGGCGGCAACCACCGCATCTAAAATTCGAGCAACCAAATCTTCATCTTTGAGTAAAGCAGAGCCAGCGAGCTTACTGCATACTTTTTTCGCTGGGCAGCCCATATTGATGTCAACAATTTGCGCACCGTTGGACACCTGATATTGCGCAGCTTTGGCCAATTCCTCAGGCTCAGAACCGGCAATTTGCGCTGAAATAGGCGCCAATTCACCATCAAAATTTGCCCGATACAAACTTTTTTTGCTCATGCGTAAGGTTTGATCCGAGGTCATCATTTCACTCACCGCATGCCCTGCACCAAAGTACTTACACAAGGTTCGAAATGGACGATCTGTGACGCCCGCCATCGGTGCCACGATTAAATTATTTGACAGTTGATACGGACCAATATACATATATATTCATACAATTTACGACCAACATAGTATACTGCATCCGCCAAATTGGCTCACAAATTTATTTAAGAATCTAAGAATCTGAAAATTTATAATGCTTAACCAATTCTACGTTTTTAAACGAACTTTCAATTTTTTAGTTCAGTGTGGCATAAAAAAAGCCAGTGCATATAGCACTAGCTTAGAATTGATATCGGACATCGAACTGATTGACACACGTCATTATGTGTTCAATGATCAAATTTAACCTTAGATATCACCATATTAAAGCACAGGCAAAACTGAAGGAATAATATCCTTTATGGTTTTACCATGACAGGTTTCACCCAGTGCTGACATTTTCCAAGCACCATTGTGTCGATAAACCTTAGCAATAATCAACGCAGTAAAGTCACCTTTAGCAGTCAAATTATATTGAGCAATTTCAGTATTGGATTGGTCATCAACCAATCGACAGAATGCATTTTCGACTTTAGCAAAGGTTTGCCCACGGAAACTACTGATGGTAAATACGATCGATTTGACGTTATCTGGCACACGAGTGAGATCCACATAAATCTTTTCGTCATCGCCATCGCCCTCTCCGGTTAAATTATCACCGGAGTGCCAAACACTGCCATCACGGCTTTTGAGTTGTGCAAACCAAACGTTATCGACTACATTTTTATTTTCATCAAAAAGAATGGCTGAAGCATCTAGATCTATCGAACCACCTCCCGTGAAACGCCCAAACAGACCGCCACCTTTTGCTACGTCCCAACCTGCACCTAAATAAATCTTACTTAAAGAAGAACCGTCACCTTTCTCTAATGAAATTTTTTGACCTTTAACCAGACTAATACCCATTTTTTATTCCTCAGTTTGAATTCGAATTATTGCGACCTAATGCGCTTGCGAGCCATTGTAAATAATTGGCTCGATTACGTGAGCAAACAATGATTTTGCCTTGTCCACGAAATTTGATAACCAGACCTTCACCGCTGGTGAAGCTGTTGAAAAGATTACCGACGATGCCACCGCCCGAGTTAGGCATCCCAATATTATAATTTAGTGTGGCATCCCAAGCGGCGACATGACCATTGTCAATGGTGACCTCGCCTTGTTCAGGGGTAATATCCAGTTCCAATAAGGTTCCACTCCCTGAAATACACACTTGACCTTGACCACTGGTTTCCATCACCGCGAAGCCGCCTGTCCCACCAAACAATGCGCCACCAATATTGGTTTGGATCTTGGCATTGATCGCGGTATTTTGCGTTGCAGCAACAAAGGAACCGTCAGATAAAATATATTGACGTGTGCCGACCTCCAAAATTTGCATGTCACCATCTAAATTGGGAGATAACAAACATTCGCCATCTCCTCGTACAGCTTTAATTTGTTGCTGAAACAGCGATTCACCTGAAGTGAAGCGTCGCATGAACGATTGAATTAAGCCACCACGTAACTTGCCACTTACTTCAAGATTTTGTTCAATCATCACCATCGCATCTGATTCACAGAAGATGGATTCACCTTGTTTCATACTGACATGCAAAAAAGGTTCGGGACTTCCTACCAATGTAAAAACTGTCATGCTTAAACTTTATCCTCTCAATATGTTTTTATTTTTAGCTTCGTTCAGCCACTGCGGAAATTCTTGCAACAATTGGTCATATAAGGTCGAATCGGAGATACTTTCGATATGCTCAATTTCAAAAAAGTTGCAATTATCAACGATACGCCCTTCCATGTTATCGAGTTTTTCAAGCACACCATAATTACGCCCACCGATGCCAACAAACTGCCAAAAAATTGGTTGCAGGGATGCTTCTTGCATTATTTTTTTGATCTTACGGGCTTCAGAGACACCGCCATCCGAGATAAACACCACGTACACCGGCAAATTGGATGGATGCTGTTTGATAAAATAATTGATGACCGCTTCTAACACCGCAGGTTCATTATTATAGCCTGCACCGGCTTTCCACTTCTTATATCCGCCTTGTTCAGTCTCAATATAATTGGATAAATTATTTAATTTTACATCACTTAAACGTAAGGCTTTTTCAGCAAATGCCCAACATTCAAAACATCCATCGTCATCGAAATTCAGTGCTAAAGGCATAACTCTGTCTAAGACTTTTTGAACATCGCCTTTTTTATATTGTGATGTCATTGAACCTGAATAATCTAAGACCAATGCCACTCGTGCTTTGACATTTAACAAATTATTTTTTTCTAAGCTCAGCAATGACTTTTTGGTCAGATCAATCAAATGTGGCGCTGCTTTTTCAACTTTGTCCAAAACGATTTTTTTTCTAAGATCTAATGTTGCAAGATTTTCAAGCGGTTGTTGTTGAGCAGCAACAGTGTGTAGCTGAGCAGAAAGATTCTCCTGCGTTAAATGTGTTGAATCAACGCTATCTTCTGCAACCTCTCCGCCAAAATGCTTAACCAAAGCTTTTAACCCACCGTTAAAGCCTTGACCGACGGCAGAAATACGCCAAGCCTCATTTTTAAAATAAATTTCAGTGAGCATCACTGCTTTTTCATGCTGGAAATGACTGGCATCTAAGCTATAACTTGCAAGCTCTTGACCCTCCTGATTCATCAGTTCAACTTTAGCATGCTGAATATTTTTCATGCCCAATTGCGCATGATCCACCGTCGCACAAATGACAAATCGAGGGGTTTGGTCCACATTGATATTTTTTAAATCAAACTCAAATAAGTGTTGATGGTCGTGTGTGGTATATTTGACTTCTTGTTTTGGCGTAATTGGCTGATTATAAAACGTCATATAATCATCATGAAAAAGTTTACCTTGTGCATTGAGGGCAAAACTCGAAATATCGACTTCAAAGGGTGCTTGAAACACCACCCGAAGCGTAAACTGGGTGTGCTGTTGAATCAATTGTGAGAGGACTATTTTTTGACCTGAAACAAGTTTCATTTTTTATGCTCAGTGAGTCGCTTTGCAGCGCTTATTTGTTTTTATAATATCTGTGTTAAACCATCCAACAGTTGAGATGCTTCAAAAATAATAAAAGGATTTAGGAAATTCGCCTTATTGAATCAGTGTTTATTAAGGCGGTATCAAGTGCTAAGAGATAAATCTCTTAGCACGGGTCAATCGATGCGATCTAACGAGCAGTTAGATTCAGAATAGCTACTGTTAAACCGATACGCCATAACTTGCAGCCAACGGTCCTAGTCCACCGTTAAAGCCTTGACCGACCGCTTTGAACTTCCATTCACCGCTGTGGCGATATAATTCACCAAAAATCATCGCCACCTCAACACTACCATCTTCAGATAAGTCGAAACGTGCTACTTCTTCACCATTTGCATCTTGATTGATCACACGGATATACGCTTTGTCGACCATGCCGAAATTTTGATTGTTCTGTTGACCTTCATGAATGGTCACAGCAAAAACAATTTTGGCTACATCTGCAGGCACTTTCGATAGATCCACAGAAATGGTTTCATCATCACCATCGCCATCACCTGTACGGTTATCGCCATTATGGGTCACGGAACCACATGGTGAAACTTTTTGATTAAAGAAAACAAAGTCACCATCGGCACGAACTTTACCATTTTCACCGGTAATGAAAGCCACTGCGTCTAAGTCAAATGCTTTACCATCGGTTGCGCGTGGATTCCATCCTAGACCTAAATCTACTTTATTCATGGTCGGAGCAGTTTTAGATAAATTAACGTTGCCGCCTTTAGAGAGATTAATCGCCATTTTTGTTTCCTTATAAGATGTTGTTTATGTTGATTGTTGCTTTTTACTGTAAGAAATAGAAGAGAGTACCGCCCACACAATGAAAGCGACACCGATTAAACCGGTTACCACTTCGGGTACATGAAGACCGGTACCACTCGCGAGCATGATGAATGCCAAAGCGCCAATTGCATAATGCGCACCATGTTCCAAATAGATGTAAGCATCCAAAGTCCCTTTTTCTACCAAATAAATGGTCATTGAACGCACAAACATTGCACCAATGGCAAGTCCGAGCATAATAATTACCACATCATTGGTGATCGCAAAAGCACCGATTACACCATCGAAACTAAAAGATGCATCAAGAACCTCTAAATATAGAAATCCACCAATACCACCTTTCACGATTGTACCGGTTGCGGATGCGCCATTGGCTGCTGGTGCCTCTTCATCTTCCGATGATTCAGCATTGCCTTCTAGCAAATGCCCAATCACTTGCACACCCACGTAAACCACGATGCCCCAAATACCCGCCATCACCACAACCAAACGTGAAGTGTCAGGGACAAATTGCGCCATGATCAGAAGTGCTATTAATGAAATAAACACAGAAATGGCTTGAATACTGGCCAAATCTGAAAGTTTAGATTCTAACCAATGGAACCAATGCTCATCCTTTTCATCATCAAACAAAAAGTTTAAGAAAACCAAAAGTAAGAACATGCCACCAAAAGCTGCAATTTCTGCATGATGTGCCATCAGTTTTTCAGAATAGGTTTTTGGGTCATTGAGTGCTAATTTAGCCACCTCAATCATGCCCATATCGGCTGTTACACCAACAATAAGCAATGGGAAGACCAAGCGCATACCAAACACAGCCACAATAATACCGACTGTTAAAAAAAGTTTACGCCAAAATTGGTCCCAATGTTTCAGTACCGATGCATTGACCACAGCATTATCAAAGGATAAAGACACTTCCATCACAGCAAGAATTGCCGTCAATGCAAGTACTTTGAACATGGTCATTAAGCCTGCTTCCGGACCATGGGTAAATCCCCAGTAGGCAGAAAGCGCTAAACAGACAATGGTAAATAAAATTGAAAAACGAAAATGTTTCATTAAAAAAACTCAAGTACTAAATTTGAATACCAAATTGGCCACACATTGCACTCAAGCCACCATTATAGCCTTGGCCAACTGCTCTGAATTTCCACTCACCGTTATGACGATACAATTCACCAAAGATCATTGCGGTTTCAGTTGAATAATCTTCATTTAAATCAAAACGGACAATTTCCACGTGACTCTGATCATTCACCACGCGAATAAAGGCATTCTGTACCTGACCGAAATTTTGGCCACGACTTTGTCCATCATGAATGGTCACGGTAATCGCAATTTTTTGGATCTCAGCGGGAACTTTCGATAAATCAATTTTTATTGCTTCATCATCGCCGTCGCCATCTCCGGTACGATTATCTCCGGTATGCTCAACTGAACCTTCTGGCGAACGGGTTTGGTTATAAAAAATAAAATCTGATTCACCACGAACTTTGTCATTGGCACCCAGTAGAAAAGCCGATGCATCTAAGTCGAAATCTACACCATCTGTTGCGCGTGCATCCCATCCTAGACCAACCAAAACCTGAGTTAAGGATGGATCAGTTTTACTCAGTGATAAGTTGCCACCTTTGCTTAATGAAATTGCCATATAAAACCCTCTTGTTTTGTGTTTAAAACTTTAAAAAATTAGTCTAATTTTGAGCAATCCAGCTATTATTTTAATCTTTAGAACCGTGCGTCCAACGGAAACCAAAACCATAATGTTGGTCAACATATTGTTGGTCTTTGAAATAACGCACTTCGCGTTTGGCTTGAATATCTCCCTGAATATTTTTTAACTCCACGATGGCGCAAGTGCTGAGTTGGTTGCCCTCAGTGAGCCGAACTTCGATCTCAGGTTGGTTAGGGATGTGAATGGTGACGACACCATCTGTGGCTGCCCACTGTGCGACCCCCTCATAGATGAATGCGTAAATAAGCACTCTGTCGATTCGCTCCCAATGATCTCCATTGATCATTAAGTTTTCCCCA
The DNA here is from genome assembly GCF_011578285.1 of Acinetobacter lanii. Classification (NCBI taxonomy): domain Bacteria; kingdom Pseudomonadati; phylum Pseudomonadota; class Gammaproteobacteria; order Moraxellales; family Moraxellaceae; genus Acinetobacter; species Acinetobacter lanii. The sequence goes on from NZ_CP049916.1 coordinate 2,144,154, forward strand.
TTGAGGGCTGAACCGGTACGGTCATCTGCCTCTAAATAAGCATAGGGCGGTCGATCATAACTGCCGAACTGATTCCCTAAAGCCTGTACCAACTTAATCTCACCATTTTTAAGCTGAACCATTGCGCCTAAATCAAGATCGATTCCTTTTGCACCCATCAATTTTTTAAAGAAGGATTGTTGTTGAACAACACCTCGATTCCAATTCAAGTTCACAGAAATTTTGCCAAAACGCCCATTGGATTTGCTTAAATTAATGCTTGAGGTGTTTTTGTCGAGTTTGATTTTAGATAATTTAATCGTTGGCGTTGGCGTTGGCGTTGGCGTTGGCGTTGGCGTTGGCGAAGAGTGATTCGAATCTTCGGCTATTTCAACGCCAAAATGCTCTGACAAAGGTTTTAAGCCACCGTTAAATCCTTGATCAACAAATCTGAACTTCCATTGCTGATGATGTTGGTACAGTTCTGCCAAGATTAATGCTTTTTCCGTTCTGTTTTTTACATTGACCTGCGCAACTGCCACAACTTGCCCACCTGCATGAATGGCCAAATCAATTGAGCTTAGCTCACTTACGGTGTTGTGATCATTTAAACTTAAACAAAACACGATTTTATGAATCTGTGAGTCAATTCGAGCGCTTTGAATCAAAAACGTTGTACTCAATGAATTTTGACCGGACGCCTCAATCAACTCAATACTTTGGTTGGGTGTTTGGGTTTGCCCATAGAAAATCATGTCCTGATCGCCACGGACTTTTGAGGTCGTTTGCGCTAATAAATATGCGCTCATGTTCAAATCTATCGGTTTAGGAAAACAACTGGTGATATGTAATTCAATATGTTCTGAAGGTATTGCAATATTCCCACCGGCAACCAATTGCATAATTTCATCCTAATTTTTATTCAATTTTTTTATAAATATTTTTGATATTCAAAGCGTGTTTCTAAGCAAATTCATCTTCAATGGTTCAATTTCAAACCCACCTAAATGTTTTACCATAAAAATATAAACGACCAAAGGATAAGTGGCCATTTTTTGTGAATTTTAATTATAAAATTGTATATAAACAAAACATTAAATACATTGAATCTGTGTTCTAAATTGACTATATATGTGATGCATTCAAATACTTGATTATCAATATTATAAATTTCGTAACTTATTATTCGAATTTCATATCAAAAAAATTTGAATCTAAATGATTAGAGAACAATTGTGCTACCACCAAAAACTATATGGATTGCTGAAAGTTATTCCTGTCAAAAAGATGTGATTTGCTTACTTAGATCTCACTATTCAGAACAACAAATTAAAATCATTGCTTCACATAGCGCAATGCGTCCTGAACTACAACATCATGCTGACATTTTTATCCAACAACCTGAGGTTGAAAAATCTGCTGAATGGCTATTAGAACAATGTATTAACCATCAGGTGGCATTGTTATTTTGTGGCAAGCATGCACATTTCATTGAACCACTGCGCCCTGAATTTGAACAACATCATATTCAACTCGTCACAGGCGCCATCGGTTTAGAACAGCATCAAATCATCAATGACAAATACCGCTTCACCATGCAATGTATGAGTGAAAATCTTCCGGCAATTCCTTGCTTAAAGGTGAATAATACAGCACAACTGGTGCACGCCATTGAAAAGTTTCGCCCAATTTACCCTGAAATTTGTGCAAAACCCGTTCACGGCGTTTATGGTGCAGGTTTTGTACACCTTCGAGACGATGTGAATTACTTTAAAAAATTCCAGTCGTCTACTGTATGTAATACCCAGCAATTTATTGAAGCGTATGCACAACTTGAGCCGGCTATAGATTACATTGTGCTGCCTTTTTTAACAGGGCTGGAATGCTCTGTCGATATTGCCTGTGATCGTGGTGTGATATTGGCTCAAGTGACGCGAATCAAATATGATTTTTTTCAAGAGTGTTATACCGAGCATCCCTGCCATGAGATTTGTCAGATTTTAGTCAATCTTTTCCAGTGTGATGGTTTGATCAATATTCAATTTAAGCAAGATCAAGATTTGAACTGGCATATTTTAGAAATCAATCCACGCCCTGCGGGTGGTTTTGCCTATACAGCACATACGGACGTTAATCTCATTTCAACACTGATTGCTCAAAAATTAAATTTACCAATGAATAACTCCTCCAAACAGAAAATCGATTCTTTAAGACCAATGACTCAGGTTTGCCCTATTTCTAGCAGTATGCGTGTGGATGAATGCCGATCATGAAAGCAAAAACAACAATGAAAAAAATACAACTAAGCCGGGGTGAAATTAGCGTATCTGTCGATCGTACGCATCCACATTGGCAGCTTGACGATTTACTCGAATTTGCTGAACGCATCAATCCTAAACGCGCATTTTTATTTGTCTCTAAAGTTTTAGGGAAGCATATTCCGGTTGCCCCTTCTGTCATGCATAGCAGTTATATTGACTTAGCTGCCTTAATTCCAAAGGATTTAGCTTATCCAATAACGGTCATTGGAATGGCTGAAACGGCGGTGGGTTTAGGTGCAGGTGTCTACCGTGAGCTAAAAAAAACGCATGCTGAAAATGCAATCTTTCTCACCACTACACGTCATCCGATTTCTGACCTGCCCACTTTAGGTCTGTTTTTGGAAGAACATAGTCATGCGCAAGATCAGTTTATTTTAAGCAGTCATGATCAACGCAAGCATCAACATATTTTAGAGTCTAAGACTTTAATCTTGGTTGATGATGAGATTTCAACAGGCAAAACCTTTAAGAACTTAATCAAAAGCCTTCAACACTCTGGGTTAGAACAGGTTGAACGTGTCATTTTAGTCACCTTGGTGAATTGGGCGGAACAACATTTAACTGATTTAGATGTGGGTCTGCCAATTGAGGTAGTATCGCTCTTGCACGGTGAATGGCAGTGGCAATCTAACAATGAAGTCGTACATATTGAGATGCCTGATGTCAGCTCAACCGAGCAACACGCCCACAAAATTATATCCCCTCATGATTGGGGACGTGAACCTAGCTTTCTGAATTGTTCTGCTTGGCAACAGGTCAAAATTAATCATCAACATGAAAAAATTTTGGTTTTAGGTTCAGGTGAATTTAGCTGGATTCCCTTTTTGATTGCTGAACAATTGGAGCAGCAAGGCGCTGAGGTTTATTTCAGCTCAACCACTCGCTCTCCGATTATGCAAGGTCATGCGATTCAAAGTATTTGTTCGTTTAAAGACAATTACGGACTGAATATCGATAATTTTGCGTATAACGTTAAACATCAAGATTTTGACCGCGTACTTCTGGTCATAGAAACCGCTCGAGACAGTGTCGATCCTACGCTTTTTGAACAAATAAAAAATTTGGAAATTATCAGTTATGAATGTTAAACCTTTGGCTTTTGTTGATCTTGACGATACGCTTTTTCAAACGCATCGGAAACAACAACCGAGTGAACAGCATAAACTTGCAACCACAGATAAAAATGGTCAGCCACTCTCTTACATGGGTCCAAAACAACAAATCTTTGTCAATTGGTTACTAGCCTCTGCTGAAGCTGTTCCTGTGACGGCGCGATCCGTTGAAGCCTTACAACGGGTACATATTCCTTTCCAACATGGCGCAATTTGCTCACATGGCGGTACGATTATCGCCCCCGATCAAAGCCTAGATCTAGAGTGGTTAGAGATTCAAAGACAAGCAGCTAAACAGCTTGAGCATGTATTACAAACATTGCCAGATGCTTTACATGAGTATGCCAAAGACTTGGGCAGCATTCGAACATGGACTGTAGAAGAAAATGGCTTAAGCATTTATACCGTTGCCAAACAAAATCAGCCTGAGTCACTGTTCTTAGATCAGCTTATTGATCATTTGCCCAATGAGATTATTCAACAATGTTATGTGCATATTAATGGCAATAACTTAGCGATTATTCCTAAGCATGTCTCAAAACAAAAAGCTGTGGAATTCTTTATTCAAAAGTATGATCCGCAATCGGAACGCGCCATCGTCGGTTGGGGCGATAGCTTGTCGGATTTTGGCTTTTTAACCTGTTGTGATTGGTTCGGCATGCCCAAAAACAGTCAATTGGATCGTTTTTTGACGGGTCACCTTGAACATGATTACGAGCGTAAAGGGTTTTTAGGCCATGTCTGAATTTAATCTAATTAACCCCTATTTAGCAGAAATCGGCTTTCATGGTTCCTATCGTGCTGAAGATGTCACCTTCTTAATGAATGTAAGTCATATTCAACCTACGCCACTGGAAGAAAAGGAATACTTAATTCAATCCGGTAAAATGCATTATTCACAAATGATTAGTGTTGAAGAACCACCAAGTGAGGCACAACTGGCACATTTTAATCATGCTTTTGAGCATGGTGCTGTGCGGCTTGCAATCGAAGTTCAAAAACTCGCAAATACTTTAATTCAACGCTTTAAACAACAACCGATTATTTTGATTAGTCTGGTTCGTGCTGGTGTGCCATTAGGGGTTCTACTCAAGCACCAAATTTCCAAGACGCAGCACTGTTATCACTATGGCATCAGTATTATTCGCGATCGTGGAATCGACTTTGCTGCTTTACATGCCATTATTGAGCAACATGGCGCCGAAAATATTGTGTTTGTTGATGGTTGGACAGGTAAAGGTGCGATCTGTAAAGAGTTAACCGTAAGTCTCAAACATATACCGCAATTATTTGACCCAGGCTGGCAGATTCCTCGTCTGGTGACGTTGTCTGATTTGGCCGGTTACTCTTGGCTAAGTGCCAGTTGCGATGATTGGTTGATTCCGTTCGGGATTCTTGGTTCGGTCATTTCAGGGCTCACCTCAAGAACCATTTTAAAAGATGCCATCGATCCAACCATGGCTCACCAACATTGTAATGAACCGCAGTATTGGCACAGTTGTTTAATCTACAGCCACCTTGAAGCGCATGATATTTCGATTGAATTTACCCAAAAAATTCTAGCGCTCATGGCACTTCATCCGACATCTGAATCAGTGCAATGGAGTGATGCCATTCGACTGAAACAACAACACCAGTGTCAAGAGACCATAGATTGGATCTCCAATCATTATCAAATTCAAAATATTAATCGAATCAAACCGAGTATTGCCGAAGCCACACGTGCTGTATTAAGACGCGTCCCTGAACGTATTTTATTACGTGATGAACATAACCCACACGTCCAACTTTTATTGCACTTTGCTCAAGAAAAAAATATTCCTGTGGATATTTTAGGCTCGAAATTAGGCCCCTATCACGCAGTGACGCTAATTAAAAAAATTGAGAAATCCTCATGAAAACAATACAACATGCGATTGAACTCGGCGCCACCATGTATATTCCGGCAACACATCCACAACTGTGGGAAGTCACCGAAGGACAAAAATTTCCCTTGCTTAAATCTGTTGCAGTGTGCTTAGAAGATGCAGTCCTCGAAAAAGACCTACAAACGGCAATGGTAAACTTAAAGCATCTTTTACAACGACGTGCTGAATATCCCAATCCTCAAGCACCTATTGTATTTATTCGTCCTCGTCATATTGAAATGGCGAAACATATTTTAGATTGGAATTTAGAACACACGTTTCATGGGATGATTTTACCTAAATTTACCCTACACAACCTTAAACAATGGATGGCGGTGCTTCCACCCAAGCTAAAGTATATGCCCACATTTGAGACCAAAGAAATTTTTGATCTTGGCCATAATGTTGAACTACATCGGGCTTTAAAGTACGACTTTCATAAGACCTTATGCTTGCGTATCGGCGGTAATGATTTACTGTCATGTTTAAATTTACGCCGCCCAAAAAATACCACCATTTATGACACCCCTGTCGGCAATTTAATTCCGCAATTGGCTGGTTTATTTATTCCAGATGGCTTTCAACTGAGTTCCCCGGTGTGTGAGCACTTTGAAAATACCCATTTGTTGATGCAAGAAATTCAGCAAGACATGAACAATGGTATTTACACCAAGACCGCGATTCATCCCTCTCAAATTGGGCATATTCATTTGGCTTTGCAAGTGAATCCCCAAGATTTCCATGAAGCACAACAGATTCTTTCTCAAGATGCACAAAGTGTCTTTAAAAGTCAGGGTTCAATGTTAGAACCTGCAACCCATAGAAATTGGGCAGAAATGATTCTACTGCGTTATAAAACTTTTGGTTTGGTTAAAACGCATCTGCTTAATCAAGACAAAATTTTGAGTAATTTTTAATTCACAACTTCAATTTATAAATAAATAAAGAGATAAAGTGGATCATTTGAGTGAGCATGAATTCAATCATTGATGCTCACTCATATAAGATAGATTCAGATAGATGACTTCAGTAGATCTCTTGCAAACGTCCAAAAATATTACAAATTAGACCACAAAATGAATATTGAAAATTTTTTTCCTAGGTTGCAATTAAATTAGGGTGTGGGAAATTTTTCATATCAATCCTTTCCCTAACCCTCTCCTTTAAAAGCAGAGCTAAATTCCAATATGAGTTGAATCGTGGTTGAAATTTGATTGATGCAACAAGCCTAATGCTTAGGCTATTTAAATGACTTAATGTCGCAGATAACAATCGAATTTAAATGCAGTATCAATTTAAGCTATGACTCACTTTTATTCAAAGCTGTGCTTCTCTGATTAAGCTTCAACCATTTGTACCACCGCTAAGCGTCCACCGTCTTCTTTGGACAATAAAATTTGAGCACCGTCTTTGAGCTCTATTTTACCGCCGATCGGAATCGTGGTTTTAGTGCTTACATCGGTCAAATCAGGTAGCGCTTCATTGACTAACCACCAAACGTTTTGATGCAACACAAAATAACCTTTGCGTTTGGTTTGTTCAGGGGTCAATCGTTCATTCGGCGCAATCATATTATTGACATGCCATGCAAAAATCGACTGCCCCGTCCAGACCATGAGACGATGATTATCGGGTCTAAAATTACCCTGCTGACGTGCTGAATACAGATTTAAAATCGGCAATTTGCCATGAAATGGCGTATGACAAAATGGACATACTGGCTGGGTCGTATTGTCAAATACGTACCATTTTTGACTACAGGCGGGATTTTGACAGGGCTGAATTAAATCTACAGTTTTGACCAGTGCGATTTCCCAATCATTGGCTGAAGGACGTTTAGCGGGATCATGTAATCCATCAATAAAGCTTTTGTTAAACAGTTCCGTTAAATAGGGACCGGTCACTTTATAAGAAATTTGCGCAGGATCAGCCCATGGTAGTTGTGAGGATTTGAGTTGATTGGCACGTACCGCATTACTGTGATCGGTGGGATGTTCAATAAATAACGCACGCTCCCCCATGCCCAAGTTTTCGTCTTTTTGCGGATCGTTCATGTCATGAATTTTTCCACCACGCAGTGGATGACGATACAACAAATACATATAGATCAGCACCGCCAAGGCATGTTTATCGGTCGCGATACTGGGTAAGTTACGGTGTGGGTCGTCTTTGGATAAGTGATTGGTCATCACTACTTCAGGGGCAATAAAGTCAGGCGTTCCCACCACATCAGGAGGGTATTTACCGGGCACTACTAAGCCGTCCACATCAATGACACAAGCACTGCCTGTCACAGGATCGATTAATACATTTTTATAAGACAAATCTGAATGCGCCAAACCTGCGGCATGCATGCGCCTCACTGCACGAGAAATTAAAATATTGATTTTTAAATAATTCAGCCATGTGCCTTTTTCACGTTCATCCAAGAAACGATTTTGATTATTGGCACTGGCAAACCATTTCCCCTCTTTTTCTTTGCCTTTGATTTTTAGGATATCATTGTTCTTTGAACCATAATCAAAAAAGAAATGTTTCTTATAGGTTGGCGCAGTAATCCCCAGTAAATTATTGTACTCAACCAAGCCATCTGGCCAACAAAAAATCCCTTTCCAATAGTCACCGCCGACACCATTAAAAATCCCTTGCCACTTATTGCCCACAATTTCTTTAAGCCGATCTTTTTGCTGTTCTAAACTGGCTTTCGATTCATAAAACTTATTTTTTTCTTTGCTAAAAAAGCACACCACATAACTACGATCTGGTGAAAAATACACATCTTTCATGGCACCTGAACCAATGATTTCATCGACAAACTCAATTGCTCGACCATCGGTTGTTGTGCATTTAATAATTTTTGCTGCCATCTGCTATCCAACTTTTATAATTATGATTCATTGAGCAAACCTTCGCCCAATCTACACCTTGATGATTAAAGAAAGTTATCTTTTCCAAAGCACCGCCATGGTACGGTCATCATGGTGACCGGGCGTGAAAAAGTGCATCCACTCTAACAGTGCGGTATCGGCGACATCCGTTTTCATCAGTGGATCAAGCTCCGTATACAGTTTTTTCCAGCGCTCATGCTGGGTTAGCCCCACATCGGTTTCAAACAGCGGATCCGAAATTCCATCGGTCATGACCATCACGGCATCAATGGCTTCAAAACAGCCAATTTTGACCCGCGTGCCAAATTCTTGCGCAATGCTTCGATCTAAAAATTTGGTTTGACCTGCATATTCGCCACCATCTGCAACATTCATAATGCGTACACTGCTGTCGTTATAGACCGCTATCGCACCATCGCCAACGGAGAAAGTACTGATAAAGTTTTTATTCGGTTGGCTATACACCACAGCAACCAAGAGTGTGGTGGAAAAGAGCTTAGCTGCAACACCCAGTTCACTGGCTTGCAGCTCAATTTGGTGAATGATCGATTTATAAATTTCATAATACACATGATAAAACTGCTGATTCAGTTTATTGGCGATCGCTTGAGTCTCAGGTTCTTGACTCCCAATCTGCCACTGTTCCACATCGGCATTGAGCGATGCAATGGTGGTGCCTGTTAAATAGCGAGCGAATTCACTTTTGACGATTTCTACGGCGATCCGTGAACCTTCTCTTGAGTAGCCAGCACTCCCTGCACCATCAGCAGCCACTAACACTGACCATGGGCTGTCTTCGATTTGTAGCAAGCCAAAGTCATCATCTCTAAACGTCCCCCCATGCTCATGCGAACGTCCACGACGGCTTGCTGCAATCAATTTGTAGTCCTCTAACACCAACAGTGCCTGATCGGTATGTGGCTTTGCATAGGGTTGCCCTGCTTCAGGCTCAAGCACCTTCCATAAACTACGTGGATCTGCAATTACATTGATTTTACACTGCGCTGTACGCGTTTCATTGTGCAGACAGTATTGAAATGAAAACGTCAGCTCTTCTGGAATTTCGGGTTGTCCTTGAATCGTCTGCGTAGCGTCGTCGAAGTAGAAATTCTCTCGGCTAAACTTAAAACTCTCAGACTTATATCGAATCAATGTACTGTCGTGATTTGAAGTCACGGTGATTTTAGAACTGTACAGCTGACCTGATCGTGCATTATCCACTTGAAACTTCACATCAGGATTAAACATAGGATTCGGTGCCTGCCTAGATTCTGCTGATTTTGCAATGGCTGCATCTTGAACTGCTCGCGCATTGGATGACGTTAAAACATTTTTTTGTTGTGGGGGTTCTAGTTCTTCGATTTCTTGTTCTTCGATTGCTTGTTCCTCTATTTCGCTTTTTTGGTTTTTTTCTGGCTCCATTGGATCAGATGGAGTATTTTGTAAGTCATTATTTTCTAAACGCTGATTTGGACTTTCTAAATTTCCTAGGTGATTATCTTCAGTCTCATCCCCTTTAAGATCCGTCATTTTACGATCAATACTTTGACTCGCGCTAAACGCAATATCAGTCTGAACAGATTCAATTTTTTGATGCTTAAGATCTGTACTTAAATCATCTGCTGTATCAATAGCATTTAAATTGGACGCTGAGTCAGATGCACCAATAGTATTTGAGATAGGCTGAATTTGAGCATGATCCATGCTTGGCTGATGTACAGCGTCTGCATGCAGTAAATCATCACATTCGTTCTCACTAGATTCTTGCTCAACATGCGCAGTAATCTCCACGCTTTGATTTTTTTCTAAAACATCAATGCTGGGTGTTAAATCATGCTTTTGTCTATGTTCTAAATCTTGATTGTGTTGAATCATCGGCTCAACAATTTTGACGGACGAACTTGAGCACTGTATGTTTAATAATTCTATTAATTTAGACAGTTGCACAAGGTTTTGATCTTGGGTCATAAAGCTAACAAACTCAGTCTCGAATTTGATCTGATTGTCTTTAAGTAATTGTTTAATTTTACAGTATCGTTCCGCCATTTAAATTTCCTTATTATTCTATTTAAGCCATTGTTAATCCGTGCAAGGTTCTATTCAAGCCAGCTCCGATTTGAGCAAAATTATTTTCGATTCAGTTTCTAATTGAGAAAAGGATTAACCTTGTCCACGGCTTAAATCAAAATCTCCACCTGAAGATTCAAAGCTGATTTGACGCTGACACCATGGACAAATCACCAATTCACTATAGCCGTCATAACACATCAAATTACCACAGGCACACATCGCAAAAGCAGTTTCTGCATGGCAATGTGGACAGTTCGACCAACCTTCTAATACCGAGGTATTGATCTTCGGTTTCTCAGCGGTTTGATCTGTCCAACTGAAATAGTCCTCAGAAATGGCTTCACAGGTGTCTAGTTTGAAGTTATAAACATTAATATTCAGATCCGACAAGCCTGAATAATGCAAATTTCGGCTGTATTTTAAAATATAAGGATGATGCAACTTCTGACAACGCCCGACAAAGGTCACTGTGCGATCATCCGCTTGGCTCTTTCGAAACGTGAGTTTCTGTTTCGCCAAATGCATATAACGTTCATCCAGCGGTAACAGATCCTGTTTATCCAAGTTTTGTCCCACACTGATACTTTGTGATACCACCGATGCGCTGATCCATTTGCACAGGCCTTTAATATAATCCTGATCCATCTGATCCAGTGCAATGCAATGTTCAGTCAGTTTTTTTAAAATACTAAAATCCACGTCTTGACCCAATCCGAGTGCGATCACGGTCACTTTATTGTCATATTTGGCTTTAAAGCGTTGGATCGCATCTTCGTAATCATCGGTCGGTCGCCCATCGCTAAACAAGTACACAATCGGTTTCCAGTCGCCTTTAACCTCTGCGGTGGTTTTCATCACTGAGCGATCAATTTCTTTGCCTAAATGATCCAGTGCTTTACCCAAATGGGTACCGCCACCCAAAGGCAGTTCACAGTCACGGTAGGCAAACAGCTCAGTCAATGGCACCAAAGTACGCACGATGCCTGCATAGGCAATCAAGGAAATATAAACCGTTTCCAAGGCATAAGGGTCGGTGCGCAAATTTGACATAATAAAATCAATGCCGTCTTGTACCGCTTCTATGGGTTTTCCGACCATCGATTCTGAGCAGTCAATGACAAAAAACACCGGCAATCTACGCATAGGGTGACCTCAGTTGTTGTTTTTATAATGTTTTATTTTCAATCTAAATCATGTTGATCTAGAATTTTCTTTAGTCGGTTTAATTTCTATTTATCTAATTCGTCGCACATCCCATGCTGAGCGTAGTTTTATAACACCAACTGAATTTCAGACGGCGGCGGTGGTAAAGCAATTGAGTCACTCACACCTGCACTGCTACTACCTGCCACCACACTCGCAGAAACCCATTTAAAGAAACTGGCAAATGAATGTGCATCCATAGTATCGAGCACCACCACCCGATCGGTGAGTTGCAGTAAGCTTTCAGTTTTGGCTTTGGGACCTGCCGCACAAGCCACAATACTGGCAAAGTTCAATTGCTTAATCACAGGAATCACTTGTTGATAGGCATATACATCCGAAGGCGAACCATCGGTCATTAAGAACAAGAGTGGACGCCAATCGCCTTTTTGATCTTCGGTACTTTTTTTGACATTTTTTTGTACTTCATCTGCCAGTAGTTCTAAGGCTGCGCCCATAAAGGTTGCGCCTACATTAGGCACATCAATCTCCGGAATCTGGATTTGATCCAAAGGTGTTAGCGGTAAATAGACTTTTGCCTGCATATCAAAAGTAATCAAACTCAAATACACACTTTCTAATGCATAGGGATCTTGGCGAAGTGCACTGAGCATCGACTGCAAGCCAACATTGACAGAGTGAATCGGTTCACCACGCATTGAACCTGAAGTGTCGAGCAAGATATATACCGGTAAACGTCGCATAGGATCCTCTTCTGTTTTATTATTTATATGATGATGTCCAATGCGACACCATTAGGCATAGTCCTTTAACCAATCTACAAAATTATCTGAAGCGGAAGATTGACCCACCGCTTTAAATTTCCAACTGTTATTTTCTCGGATCAGTTCAGCAAATAATAAAGAGCGTTGTTGCTCATACTCTCCTTTGCCTGACAATTCAAAACGTACCATTTCTTTGCCTGACGCATCTACAGCCCGGATAAAGGCATTTTTTACTTCACCAAAATGCTGATTGTTGGTTGCCCCTGCATAGATCTGTACGATAAACACAATCTTATGATAATCCTGTGACAGGTTATTCAACTTGACAATAATCTGCTCATCATCTCCATCGCCTGCACCTGTGCGGTTATCCCCAGTTAGCCAAATATCACCTGAACGATGCTTCAAATTATTAAAAAAGATCACATCGCTGTTGTTCAGCGTCGGCTGACCAGCGGAGTCACGTCCTAAATTACGTACTTTACCTTGTGCATCACATAAAAATGCAACCACATCCAAGTCATATTCTGCTGTCTTACCAAACAACCCACCGAATAGTCCTTTCTTTTGTTCTGCTATATCCCAACCTAAGCCAATGGTCACTTGAGACAAGTTATGTTCGGATTTTTCTAAAGTGAGACCTTGTCCTTTTGCTAAGCTAATCGCCATATCAAAGTTCCTTATTCATTATTTTCATCGTATTATTCTAGGTCTTTATTTCTTATAAATTTTATTACTAAATACTCACACTGAATCAATTTTATAACACCACATTTACTTCTGGTGGTGGTGGGGGTAAATCACTCAGTCCTGTCACTTCTTTTTGACCTGCATCGACTTTTTGACTGCCTGTGGAAATACTTGCAGAAACCCATTTAAAGAATGCTTTAATGGTATTTGAATCCGCAGTCGATAGCTCAACCACCACTTCAGTGATTTGTTTCAGCACACTGGTATCTGCGTTATGACCCGCAGCACAGGCGATCACCATACCGGGTTTAGCTTGTTTTAATTTGGCTAAACCTTGGGTCCAACTATCAGTCGGTGCACCATCGGTCATAATAAACACCAACGGTTTCCAATCCCCACGAATCTCTGGCGTAGTTTTTTGTACTTCCTGTTCAATTTTATCTGCCAGTAGGCTTAAAGCCTCACCCAATTGTGTCGTCCCTGTGGCCTGTAGTGCAGGCGGATTAAACATGGCAATTTCAGTCAGCGGAATCAATTGCTTGGCATAAGTATCAAAGGTAATAATCGACAAAAAAGCGGTCTCGAGTGCATAAGGGTCTTGGCGCAAAGAGGATACTAATATTTCAACGCCATTTTTTACCGCTTCAATCGGTTCGCCTGTCATTGAGCCCGAAGTATCGAGCAATAAGTAAACCGGTAATCTTCTCATTTATTTTGTCCATTTTTTTCAATTTATTATCAAACGAGTCTAACTTAAAATAGAATAAAAAAAGAACAGCTATTTTCATTTTTATGACGTTTTATTTCATCCTTGATCTTTTCATGCATAGTAAAATTTATATAGCACAAGAGATCAATATAAAAATTGAGGATGAGATGAATCGCAATATGTTTAGAAAATCACCCTATTTTGCTTAAAGCTATCGTCAACAGAACGATAAAATGAGTAGATTTACCGATTATCCCCTAAATGATTTGACAGCTTAAACCGATCAATATACATATATATTCATACAATTTTAACCCAACATAGTATAATTCTTCCGCCAAATTGGCTCACTCATTTCTCAATGTGTTTTGTTATTATGACTAAAAGTTTTCACCGAAATTTCTTATCTAAAGCATGTGGTATTGCGACCTTAAGCATAGTGTTAAGTGCTTGTGGTGATGCTTCATGGTGGAAAGACGAAGGCAAAACCTTAGATGACAAACAGATTAAAACCCTCATTCCACCTCGGGTCAGTGAACGCACGGAATGGGCAAAAGATATTTTTGATATTACCGAGCAATTGGGTATCCCGCAGTCTAAAGAAAATATATGCACTATTGTCGCAGTAGTCGATCAAGAGTCGAATTTTCATGCTGACCCTACTGTGCCGGGTTTAGGTGCTAAGGCGGTTAAAGAAGTTCAAGATCGTTTTGATGAAAAGTTTAAAGACAAATTGGGTGACAGCATTGGCGGTACGATTGCCGGCTATTTCCAAGAAGTGTTAAAAAATCAGCCTAGCCCTGAAAACAACTACTTAAAACAAATGTCTCGAGTCACCACTGAACGCCAACTCGACGAACTGTATCGTGAAATTTTTGCGCATATGTCAGCGCACTATCATGTCAGTGCATTGACCGGTGCTGCCAAACTCGTAGGTCAAGACATTGGGGAAAAGCTCAATCCGATTACCACTTTAGGTTCGATGCAAGTGCATATTGGCTATGCCAAAGCGCATAAACGTCAGAGTGGCAACATCGCTGAATTACGGACAGATATGTACACTCGATATGGCGGACTCTATTATGGCATCCATCGTTTAATGATGTATCCTGCCGACTATGACAAACCGATTTATCGTTTTGCCGATTATAATTCCGGTCGTTATTCAAGCCGTAATGCGGCATTCCAGAGTATGCTGAATGACTTAACCGCAGCAGAATTGAGTCTCGATGGCGATTTATTACTTTATAGCAAGAATGGCAGCCCTCGTGCTGAAAAAAGTGAATCTGAGCGAGAGCTCATTAATGTTTTTGCAGCCAATAATGTATTGATTACCCCTAAACAAATTCGCTCAGACCTGAAGAATGAAAAAGAAAAAGACTTTGAAGATACTCAAACTTATAAAGCTGTGATTGAATTATTTGAGAAGAAAACCGGTAAAAAAGCATTCTATGCCCTAATGCCTGAAGTGGTGATTTCCGGCCCTAAACTGAGCCGTGAATACAACACCAATTGGTTTGCTACCCGTGTAAATGGACGATATCAAACATGTATGCACAGAGCACAACGAATAAAAATTTAGCCTTATTCGATTTTGATGGTACCCTGTGTATCAAAGACAGTTTCACAGGCTTCATTTTTTATGCCTTAAAAAAACGTCATATTGTAAAACAAGGCATTAAAATTCTGCCTTGGATTCAGGCTTATTATTTAAATATTTACCCTGCGCATGCCATGCGTCCTAAATTATTTAAAGCGATGTTTAGTGGCATGCCTGCGCAAGAGATTCTTGATTTAGCACTTGAATACTCACACCAACTTCGAAATAAACTATCGCCTGAACTTTATAGACAATTACTCAAGCATCAGCACAATGACGATGATGTAGTGATTGTTTCAGCTTCGATTAATATCTATTTAAAAGATATTGCTGAACTTTTAAATGTCGATTTGATTTGCACTGAAGCTGAGATTTTAAACAATCATTTTACTGGGGCATTTTCCACGCCAGATTGTAGCTCTGAGCAAAAAAAAATTCGCATTTTAGAAAAATATGATCTCAATCAATATGATTGTATTTATGCCTATGGCAACTCAAAAGAAGATTTAGAGATGATGAGTCTCGCCGACTACAGTTATATGGTCGGTGAAAGCAATCCGCTTCCTCAAATTGAACAGCAAAAAAAGCTCGCCTAAGCGAGCTCAATTTATATATTCCTTCTACCCAACTCAGAGCACATTTCTAGAGTCAGGGCACATTTCTAGAGCAGAGCAAGTTTCCAAAGCACATTTCACGACTGCCTTTACATATCAATTTCGATAGCATCAGTGTCTTCAATAATTCAAACAAAGCTGTCGCTACAATGTCTTTAAGCAGAACCCTACATTAAAAATAGTATGGACGTACAAAAATTAATAAGATCGCCAATACAATCATCAACCATTTCAATACGTAATAAAGACTACGATTGGATTTCTTCAACGCTCTCACTTGCAGACGAACCAGTTGCGCATAACCATAAAGTTTATTGATTCGACCCGTTTGATCTCCCACCTCATTGGGTGAGCTTGCTGCAGTCATGACATTACGCGCAAACCAATGATTAAAACGTGTTGCCCAAGCATGCGTTAAAGGACGCTCAACGTCACAAAATAGAATAATACGATTCTGTTCTGTCGCATTTTCTGCAGAATGAATAAAAGTTTCATCAAATACCACACTTTGACCATCACGCCATGAATGACGCTGACCATCCACCTCAATATAGCAACGGTCATCGTTCGGGGTAATTAAACCTAAATGGTAGCGCAATGAACCGGCATACGGATCGCGGTGTGGATTCAAATGGCTATGTGGTGCCAATTCAGCAAACATCGCTGCTTTGATACTCGGTAAAGTTTTCAATAATGCAGTCGTTTTTGGACAAAGCTCCGATGCTGAAGGATGTGCTGATTCATACCATTTCAGATAAAAACGTTTCCAACCTGTCTTGAAGAATGAATTAAAGCCAACATCATTATCTGAACTGGCTGCTTTAATTGCCCCTTGTTCATAGAGATGTTGAGCTTCGGCACGAATCATTTCCCAATTTTCATCGAGCACTTGAAGATCTTTAAAATATTGGCCCTCAATAAATGGCTTATTCGGGACTTTCGAAAAGACATACATGATGAAATTAATCGGCGCAAACAGAGTGGCATGATTAAATATTTGCTTATAGAGTGACAATCTCTTTTTCCCACGGAAGTGGGTGTAGAGCGTGCACAATAAAAAAATCGCCAAAATGATCCACTTAATCATTGGTTTATTTCCGATATTTTAAGGTCAGACATGATGTATATTTTCAACTTTGAAATCTTATCTGTGTCATATTCAACACGATCAATAAGGAATAAAAATATCATTTCATGTTCAACATAGTCTCACAGGGAAGAATGAAATTCATAAGCACTTTGAGGTGGCTCATAGGCAACATGCTCAGCCTCATTCAAAGCTTGAAATATTTTGCTTGTAGCACTTAGGCTGTTTAAATTCCCTGATTACAGTTTACAAAACAAAAAGACTTAATTCTGTTTAGAATTAAGTCTTAGGGTTAAAGCGAATTTACTTAAATTTTAGTAAATTGCCATATGGTTTCGATGGATCATCTCTAAAGAACGAGCTTCGCCTAGAACCTGATGTACTTTATCTGAAGATAAACCTTTCACGATTTCAGCCGAACGGGAACTAAAGTTAACACGCCCCACAGCAACACGACCACCTTGTTGATCAACACATTCAACCACATCGCCACGTTCAAAGTGACCCTCAACGGCTTTTACCCCTACAGGTAAAAGACTCCGATGGTTTTCTTTAATGGCTTTTACTGCACCATCATCAATCACCAAACGACCTGCAGTTTGCAAATGCGCTGCCAACCATTGCTGATGCGCTGTAATTCGGTCATTGTCAGTAATAAACAGTGTCCCGAGCATCTCACCCGCCATCAGGCGTGCAAGTACATGGTCACTTTCACCACTAGCAATCAGTGTTGGACAGCCTGATTTAGCCGCTAAACGCGCAGCACGAACTTTGGTCAACATACCGCCACGACCAAATTTACCACCACCGCCTGCCATATCAAACAGACTCTCATCCAATGCACGTACGGTTGAAAACAGCTTCGCATTCGGATTTGAACGTGGGTCTGAGTCAAACATGCCTTGCTGATCAGTCAAAATAATCAACAAATCAGCATGGACTTGACCTGCAACCATTGCGGCTAAAGTATCGTTATCGCCAAAACGAATTTCATCAGTTGAAACCGTGTCATTTTCATTAATGACAGGAATCACTTTCCACTCAATCAAGTGTTGCAACGCATCACATGAGTTGAGGTAACGGCGACGATCTGCCAAGTCATCATGGGTCAATAATACCTGAGCCGTTTGAATTGCATGTTTTTCTAACACACTCGACCAAGTATGAATTAACCCCATTTGACCAATGGCAGCGCACGCCTGAAGACTGGGAAGATCTGTGGGTCGGCTGTCAAGCTTCATGCGAACCATCCCTTCAGCCACAGCACCTGAGGACACTAAAATAATTTCGTGTCCTGCAAGATGTAGATCTGCGATTTGTTTCGCCCAATGCGAAATCGCATCTAAATCTAAACCTTGTCCATTTGCTGTGAGTAAAGATGATCCGATTTTAACAACGATTCGTTTACACGCTTCGAGCTTTCGTTGCCCATCTACCACTTCTATCATCTTGTCCTCAGTAGTTCTTTTGCAAGAACTTAACGTACGTAAAATACTTCCGCTTCACCGTCATCACCATCTTCGTCTTCATCGTCATCAGCCAATAGACCAGCAAGACGTTGTTGACGACGCATTTCACGATATGCTTCTTTCGCAGCAATCGTTTGCTCACGTGTTTCAGCTTCAAGCTGATCACGGAACGCTTTCATTTCCGCTGCATATTCAGGATCTTCAACTTCACGCTCACGCTGTTCTTCGATCGCATCCATCAAGTAATACACAACTTCTTTAGTGCCTTCCGACATTAAGCCAGAAGTTTTGAACACAGGACCTTCCCACTGTAATTCTTCAAGAATATGGTTACACCATTCTTCACGAGATTCTTCAGGCAGTTGATCTACTTTATTCAATACCAATACAACCGGTAATTTTGAAAGGGTTGGAGAAAATTTCAACAACTCATTCAAAATTGCTTTTGCGTTATACGCAGGGTCTGAACCATCAATCGGTTGAACATCAACGATATGCAACAAAATACGTGTACGTGCCAAATGCTTCAGGAAGCGAATCCCAAGACCTGCACCTTCAGATGCACCTTCGATAAGACCAGGAATATCGGCCATCACAAATGAACGATGACGGTCAGCATCCACTACACCTAGGTTTGGAACCATCGTGGTAAATGGATAGTCTGCTACTTTTGGTTTCGCTGCAGATACTGCACGAATAAAAGTAGATTTACCTGCATTTGGCATACCCAATAAGCCAACATCCGCAAGAACTTTAAGCTCTAAACGAATTTCACGGAATTCACCTTTAGTCCCGTGAGTACACTTACGTGGTGAACGGTTGGTTGATGATTTGAAATGAGTATTGCCCAAACCACCTTCGCCGCCTGCCGCAACCATGACACGTTGCCCAGCAGTGATTAAATCGCCGATGATATCGCCAGATTCTGTATCTACAATAGTGGTTCCCACTGGAACCAATAACACGGTGTCTTCACCGCCACGACCTGAGCAGTTAGCTCCACGTCCGTTCTTTGCACGCTCTGCACGGAAACGACGTGTATAACGATAATCTACAAGGGTACTGGTGTTCTCGTCAGCTTCAACATATACGTTACCGCCACGTCCACCATCACCACCATCTGGACCACCAAATGGTACGAATTTTTCACGGCGAAAACTGGCTACGCCATTGCCACCGTCGCCAGCCTCTACGGTAATGACTGCTTCATCAACAAAGCGCATGCTGCCAATCCTCTAAATACTTTAAAACCGCATATTTTGCCATATTTTAAAGAATTTCTCGACTATATTTATGGACTATTCCATGAAGTTGGTTCATCTTATGTAGAATTTCATTCACTTAGACCGCAAAACAAAGTTTTTTCATTAAAAGTCATAGTTTTTTAGAAGCTTGCTTTAAAAGTTTTTTAAATAGCTTATAAAAAAATTTTGATTAGGCATCAGTTATTTGAATTTACTTAAGCTATATGTAGCCCGCTCGACTTCATCAACTTACTGAGGGTTCAAACAGATTTTCTAAAAATATAAATTTAACCCGAATCCTGCTTAAGCCGATGATTCCATAATTTGAATCGTTGGCTTGTTTCGATGGGTTAATTGATATGCACATAACG
The DNA here is from genome assembly GCF_011578285.1 of Acinetobacter lanii. Lineage (NCBI taxonomy): Bacteria > Pseudomonadati > Pseudomonadota > Gammaproteobacteria > Moraxellales > Moraxellaceae > Acinetobacter > Acinetobacter lanii. The sequence goes on from NZ_CP049916.1 coordinate 2,164,143, forward strand.
AAGCATAAATTCCGCTGAGAAATCCATAAGTACTACGTGCTTTACTCGTCACTAAATGATATTGCCCTTTCAATAAGCTGAATAATGTTTCTATCTTATTGCGTTGCCTTAGGTGATATTCATCTGGTGCACTGAGTTGAAAAGATTCCATATTCCTCCCATGATAAGTAATTAAATCAATACTGAACCGTACCGGGTTTGTCGGAGACTTTTTATTTAAGTTAGGCCACCTGACCTAACGGGTTAATCTTATCATAGTAGATTACTTCAAAATCAAAAGGTGATACATAACCCAGTGCACTATGTACACGTTCTTTATTGAACCAATCTACCCAATTTAGTGTCGCAAGTTGTACATCCGCTAAACCTTGCCAATCTGCTTTTAAATATTCAATCACCTCTGTTTTGTATAAGCCATTCATCGTTTCAGCCAAAGCATTATCGTATGAATCACCGGTCGTACCGACTGATGCTCGTAAATTTGCTGCTTCTAAACGATTGGTATAACGAATGGAAAGATATTGCACGCCTCTGTCACTATGATGAATCACGTTCTTTGGCATGCCTCGATCATGCAATGCTTGCTCCAGTGCATCGAGCACCATGTCTGTATTCATACGTGTTGATACTTTCCATCCAACAATTGCTCGTGAGAACACATCAATAATAAAGGCGGTATAGACCCAGCCTGAATTTGTTTGAATATACGTGAAGTCAGCGACCCACAGCTGGTCAGGCTGATCAGCACTAAAATTGCGTTTCACCAAGTCATCTGCTCGTTTTTGATCATCCCGGCTACGGGTCGTTTGTTTATTCTTACCTCGCCAAACACCTTGTATACCTAGCTTTTGCATCAATCGAGCAACTGTACAGCGCGCAATAATATAGCCTTCACGTTTCAGTTTTTGCCAAACTTTACGTACACCATATCGACCTGAACTTTCCTTCCAAATTCGTTTAATTTGTTCAGCATGATGCAAGTCATGTAAATCTCGTTTCGCTCGATGTTCTGGATTGTCCGCGAGGTCTAAAGTTCGGTAATAGGTTGAAGGTGCGATAGGTAAAATTCTACAAATCGCCTCGACTCCGTACAGCTCTTTATTATTATGGATAAAATCCACCATTATTTGTGTGGGCGGTCGAGCTCCGCCTGGGCGAAGAAAGCGGCTGCTTTGCGTAGAATTTCATTGGCTCGTTGCAGTTCTTTATTTTCGCGTTCAAGTTGTTTAATGCGTTCTTGGTCTGAAAGCTGCTGTACTTTGATTGGATTCTGTTGATTCAAATACTTCTGATGCCAGGAACGTAGTGTTTCAGGAGTACAGCCAATCTTAGGTGCAATTGCTGTGATTGCAGCCCAAGTAGAAGGATAATCTTTTTCAGATTCAATCAATAATTGAACCGCTCTTTCTCTGATTTCAGGGGTATATTTTGGTTTTGTCATTGGGACATTCTCTCAAGAAAGTTGGTCTCCGACAAACCCGGTACGGTTCATACCTTGAACTTGCATCCTGCGCTTTAATTCTTGGCTGATGTAGCCTCGATCCCCGTAAAGTTTTCCTTTTAGGCCATCAACTAATTGCTCAACCATTTTTATGTCAGCAACATGTCCATTCGATAAAGCAGAACAGGTAATTTCACCAAATTGATTCATCGCAATATGTAATTTACAGCCATAGAACTAGCCCATTGAGCTCCTACCACGTGATGCAATTTGGACTAATGATTTATGGCGTTGAATACGTTGATTTTTACAAACTGGCGGAGTTGTTGAATCAATCCATAAATATTGTGTTTCTTGACCTTTCATCAGCGCCACATGCAAAGCGTGTAGAGCCAATTGGTGCATATTGATCAGATGAATCATCCTTTGATAGCAAGGCAAGTACTTAAATAAATAGCTTTTATCTTCTTTTAACCAAGTGAAAAAGGCTTTGAAATTAGTGAAATGAGAGGATTTATACCAAATAGCAATAAAGATAATTTCTGAAAGACTGAGTTGAGCAACTCGGATTCTTGAAAGTTGGCCATCTTGCTTGAGGAATTTCCAATAAGTTGCTTCAAATTGTAGAAAAAAGTCATCAATTAAGCAGAACAATTCGGTATTATTGAACATTAGGACTAGGGTTGTGAGTTTGGTGTGGTAACTCAACTGATGGCTCTAGTCCTTCTATTTTTCAAGTCAATTTCTTATCCGCGATTCGGGTAAATTTATATAAAATTCATTAAATTTTACTCTTCCTATTATTTAAATGATGTATCGAAAGCCACATATTTAATTAGTAGTTCTTGATATAAGTTATATAGTGAAATGAATTGCTTTTCCTGTTTAAAGATTCGAGCGGAATCAAGATAAACACTTTTTTCAACTAATTCTTTTTGAGATTCCATCACCAGTAAATTTATATAGTGTGATATTTCAGCTTCAAGTTTGTGCAGCAATTTTAATTCATCCTTAGACAAATAAAAGCATATTGATAAATCATCTTTACTAGAAGTGAATCTTTTTTTTGATAATTTATTGAGAGATTGGTCAAATAACTCTTTGTCATGGTTATAATTTTTATTTGAAACTAGATTTCTAAATGCCCACTCCAATTGATTCAGTTCATGCATAATTTTGGTATATTTCTTTAAATCATTTCGAGCCAATCTCGATATTAATTCGGCTTTCTTCTGCTTATTCCAACTCGTATACGTCATCAAAACGGCAATAGGCGCAAATAGTGTTGCTGTCCAAATCAATAGATTTGTGCTCAATGCAATATCGATATTAAATTCTTTAATCACTGCATAAAGCGCAATGCTAATCGTTAATAAAATTGCATAAATCGCCAACAGAGTCGCAACTAAGCTCTCAGATTTTTTCATATATTGCCTCCCCAAAAGCAATAAATTTTAAGTACTTACTCTATCTTTATTTTCTAAAATCTCAGGTAAATTTCGCTCAATCCATCCCACCAATTCCACCATCTTATTGGCAGCTTGCGACCCTATAATCGTCAGTTGATATTCCACTTTCGGTGGTACCACAGGATAAACCGTACGGATGACAAAACCATCTGCCTCTAAGGTCTTTAAGGTTTGAGCCAACATTTTTTCGCTGATCCCTTCTATACGTTGTTTGAGTTCACTAAAGCGATGCACCCCCTCACTTAAACAGCGTAAAACCAACACACTCCACTTGGTGGTCAAGTGCTCTAAAATTTCCCGAGATGGACATTCGTTTGAAAGGGTTTGACCGAGTACTTCACTTGTTGCATATCGACTATTCATCAACACTCCAAAAATTAAAATCAATTATTTTCATACTTACTTTTTAGTACGTACTTACATTAAGTAAGTCACTATAATAAGATGAGTCAAGCAAGTATACAAATTAACCAACCAAAAAGGTAAATAAAATGAAAATTGCGATTACAGGTGCGACAGGTCAACTCGGTCAATTAGTGATTGAGTCTTTATTAAAACAAACAGATGCTAAAAATATAGTGGCTTTGGTACGTGACTTAGACAAAGCATCAGTTTTAAAACAACAAGGCATCGAAACGCGTTTATTTAACTATGACCAACCTGAAACTCTGGTTCCTGCTTTAGTCGGGATTGAAAAATTATTACTCATTTCAGCCAATGAAGTGGGTCGTCGTACAACACAACATCGTGCTGTGATTGAGGCAGCCAAAGTCGCTGCCATTCAACACATTGTCTATACCAGTGTACTTCGTGCAGATCAATCTCCGCTTGGGCTAGCTCAAGAACATCGTGAAACTGAGGCCTTGATCAAAGACAGTGGTTTGCGTTACACCTTATTGCGTAATAATTGGTATAGCGAAAACTATTTGGCAGGACTCGCACACAATATTGAATCAGGCATTCTTTTCGGCGCTGCTAAAGACGGTAAAATCAGCTCAGCCCCACGTCAAGACTATGCTGAAGCAGCAGCGCATGTACTACTTGAATCAGGTCATGACAACAAAACCTATGAACTCGCCGGTTCTACCAGCTTTAGCTTAAATGATCTGTCTGACTTTATTTCAACAGCTTCTGGAAAAAATATTCACTATCAAAATCTCAGTCCTGAAGATTACACAAAAGGATTAATTCAAGCCGGTTTGCCTGAAGAATTAGTCCAAGTGATTGTGGATGCTGATGTTCAAACGCAGATAGGTGCGATGTTCAGTGAATCTAAAGATCTTGAAACATTACTTGGGCGTAAAACCACGCCGATTTTAGACACGATAAAATCCTTACTTTAAATAATGATCTCACACCTACATCAAACCAAGTGATGCACACATAAAATCACCTAGCCATTTAAAAAGCCTCCATCTGGAGGCTTTTATTCAATCTTCATTCCGTATGATCTTTAAGAATTATGGATGAATATTTTTAAGCGGAAGTGTCATATCCAATTTTAGATCTGCTTTGGAATGTTGCACAGTGTTATACATGGTTGCATCGAAAGCAGCGATTTTGCGCATAGTGATCCGATCATTAATCTTTAAAGTAGGATTCAACTGATGCTTCACCGCCAAGTCGATTCTCTCATTTAAGTCCAGATATACAGGGCCATTAAAGGCGATTTGAATCGGGACAACATAATCACGATGAATTTCAAACGGCACATCCATTTTAATAGGAATATCAATTTTTAAAGGCAACTTAGGCATATAGGACTGTGGAAATACCAAAGCTGATGTGGTTTCCAAAGGCATCACTTGATCAATTTTTATTTTGGTTTTGTAATCCACTCGGACTTTCACAGGTACAGTGACATTAAATTTCAGGTTCGCCAAGTATTTACCTTTTAAAGGAATATTTACTTTTCGATCTAAATTAATCTGCGTATCAAGCTTACCCTGACTCATGGTTTCTAAATAATTCCCCACTTCAATTTTCACGGGTAAAGATTCAGGCAACTGTATCTGGGAATTTTGGGCGGTAACTGACATCGACGCTTGTACATTCAAATATAGCCAAAACAGACTTGCGATGATGAAGACAATCAAGATAAAGCTAATGACGATGCCTTTCCAAGACTTTAACATCCACATGATTTAATTCGCCTTCGCCAAACGAACAGAACTCAGTGGAATGTTAAGATCGCCTTTTTCAATTTTAACCGGTAAAGTATTTTTTACATCCACCGACGCTTTTAATGCAGTTTTAATCGGAACATTTAAGTGCCCTTGAATTGGAATATTGGTTTTTAAGGTCGCATCAAGCGGAACAATTAAATTTTCTTTTAAAGCTGTTTGTACAGGTGCTGAAAATTTTAATTGTATTTTTTGATCTAGCGGCACATCCATTTGAATCGGCACATCCAATTTAATTGGAATAACCCCTTTTAAGGGCAAACTAATAAATTTACCCAAGACTTTGACTTGAACTTTGGTATCGACGTTTAAATCTTCATTGATCTGAACTTTTTCACGTACAGGAATCAAAGTTTTGATGGGTACTAAATTGTCAAAATGCACGATTGGATTTAAGGTTTGTGTCAGTGGAATATTTAAGGTTTCTTTAATTGGAATTTCAGCATTGACCCGACCGGTGACGTCTACATCTAAGGCATCATGAATTTGCACTTGAGCCTGCAAAGGCTCCTGTAGATCAATACTGACATGTTGATTTTCAAGTGGAATATGAATATTGAAATGCTTAAATACCCAAACACCCAATAACACACCACACACACTGGCCAATGCAATAAATACGATTCCACTCAGTACATACTTGATCTGCAAGCTTCAATCCTTTTGACTTTTATTTTTATCTGCTTATTTTTATACAGTTATTTGTTTGATTTTACGTGATGAAGTTTGCAATTTTTTGTATTTATAGTTTGCTCAATATGAATTTTGCCTGTTGTATATCAAACCATCCAAAAAAAGACACAAATAAGGCTCTTTTAAACTACTTTATAGATACGGAACTTTTATAACCAATTTGACCTTGAAGTTTTGAGCCTATTAAAATTCCATCAATGTATTTATGAACATCTTAACCATCAACTTGTTGATCTATGGCTGACTTTTAATCTCATACGATCTTATCTTACTTCACTCCAATAACATTGTACTGTTGTATATTTACCATCTTTAGCAATAACTAAACCTGCACCCTCTTCCTTTTGATTTTTATTCCATTTAATTTTATTAAACTGTTGTTTGGCTGAACTTGTTGATAGATCAAAATATAAATATTCACTTAAAGTGTGAGATCTCCCCCAAGAAAATTCTATCTTTTTAACTGCTAAACCTTGATAGATCGTACTCTTCAAAGTGTATATCGTTGTTGCATAAGCTTGATGCTCTTCAAAATCTTCTTTAGTTACATGATTTTTTAGAATTTTTACTATTTTTTCACCTTCTTCAGTCATTTTATGCAAATCATAATTTGGTCGTACTGCGCAATTATTTTCAAAACGATCCTTTAAATAAGGAGTCAAATCCAATGTTTTATTTGGTGCAGCATACAATACTGTTGAGAGACTCATACAGCCAGCAAATGTTGCTAAGATATTTTTTTTCATGACTGATCTCTTTGATAGAAATTATTTATTAATTTTTTAAAGTAATATAGAAAAAGAATATAAAAAAAAGAGCTTCTATAGAAGCTCTTTTTAAACTACTTTAAAAATTATGCATTTGTTTCAGCAGGAACTTTTGGATAGCTTACGCCGCCCATTTGTTCAGCAATACGCAATACTTGGCAGCTATAACCCACTTCATTGTCGTACCAAACATAAGCAGTTAAACGGTTACCTGAAGTGATTGTCGCTTGCGCGTCAAATACACCTGCAGTACGTGAACCGATAAAGTCAGAAGAGACCACTTCAGTCGAGTTGGTATAACCAATTTGACCTTGAAGGTTAGAACTGATTGAAATTTGACGAATGTATTCGTTCACTTCATCACGATCAACTTCTTTATCTAACGTTAAGTTAAGAATCGCAAGTGATACGTTTGGTGTTGGTACACGTACAGAGTTACCTGTCAATTTACCTTGAAGCGCAGGAAGTGCTTTAGCAACAGCTTTAGCCGCACCTGTTTCAGTGATCACCATGTTCAACGTCGCAGCACGACCACGACGATCCGCTTTATGGTAGTTGTCGATCAAGTTCTGGTCGTTTGTGAACGAGTGAACAGTTTCAACATGACCATTGATCACGGTGTATTTGTCATTTAACACTTTAAGTGTTGGTGTGATGGCATTGGTTGTGCAGCTTGCAGCAGAAATGATGGTATCTTCATCTAGGATATCCGCTTGGTTCACACCGTAAACCACGTTCTTCATATCACCTTTACCCGGTGCAGTTAGAATTACACGTGCAGCGCCTGGGCATTTAAGGTGTTGAGCAAGACCTTCAGCATCACGCCATTTACCTGTGTTGTCGATCACAAGTGCATTGTTAATGCCGTATGCAGTGTAGTCTACTTCAGACGGATTAGACGCATAGATCACTTTAATGAATTGACCATTTGCAATGATTGCTTCGTTCTCTTCATCTACAGAAATTGTACCTGCAAATGGACCGTGAATAGAGTCACGACGTAACAAAGACGCACGTTTTTCTAAGTCACCATCAGATGATTTACGTACAACGATTGCTTTTAAGCTTAAACCACGACCTAAACCAGATTGACCAATCATCAAACGAGCAAGGATACGACCAATACGACCAAAACCGTAAAGAACAACGTCTTTGTGTTCTACAGTTTTCGCACTGCCTTCAAGCGATTGAACAGCGCCCGCAACGAATGCATCGATGTCGCCACCTTGTGCTTTATACGCTTCAGCAAGTTTACCTAGATCAACTTCAGCAGTACCGATGTTGTCAATTTTAGATAATGCTTCAAGAATTGGGAAAGTGTGAACAACAGAAAGTTCAACGTTCAATACGCGAGTACGACGGTGCGCTTTCAAAATTTGAATCACTGAACGGTTAATTAAAGAACGACCGTAAACTGTAGCTACGATGTTTTTCTCACGATATAACTGACCCACAAGGGCAATCATACGCTCCGCAAGTTCTTCACGGTTTTTCCAGCGACCTTGGTGCTCTGCATGTAGGGCAACGATAGTGTCTTTGCTCACAGATACTTCCTCTAATTTATATATCTAGGCATAAATTTTTAAACCCGGCAATTGTAATAGAATTATCTTGGACTTGAAATCAAAACTACGTTTATTTTTTATAATGCAGTGGATTTATGAAAAATAGTTAAAAATATATTATTGTTTTTAAAATTAATTTTATAATTAAATCCTACCATTTCTTCTAATTATACTTTTATATAATGAGCTAGTTTTCATACAGCCATGTTAGAGCATAAGCTCCCTCAAATAAAATCAAATTTGCAAAAAGGCTGCTTTTCTATCATCTACATCATATGATCACTGTCATCAGCACAGGCTATTACATCGTCGGTGAGAAACGTAAATCATAACTTATACCTGAATTGAGCTCTTCTAAATTAAAATGCTCTAGATTCTCAGGCAATTTCACCAATAACGGTAACCGCGTAATACCGTTATCCCCACAAGGAAACGCATAATGACGCTCCACTTCACTGGTGGCAGCAAAACTTTCAAATTCAATAAAGACGCTATATTTACGGAAGTTTTTAGGAATGGTTAAAATATCCAAATACGCCTGCTTTTTGACACGTAAGGCGGCAACCGTGACCTGCTGTAGTTCCTTATCAATTTTATCGCCTTTCATCATACGTTTCATAAAAGAACCTTGCGCTTCAGTCTGCTCTTTCTTTAAACGCCCCATATGCAAGGTTAACTCTTTGTAGTCATGGATATGACGGCTTAAATCGTTTTGCAAGGTCATGATCGGTTGTTCTGAACGATCATTCATCACTTTCCATTCATATTGATTTAAGGGTACAAAAATTTCATCTTTACGTTTTTCCAAAATTTTAAGGTAGGCTAAAATTTTATATTCAAACAACTGCACAGTATGGTTAAAGAACAATGCCGGCTGTTCTTTAAACTCTTTGTAGTGCGCCAAAATATCTGAATAAATACGATGAATACTGACAAATAAATACTGATATTCTTCAATATGGGATAGATGGTTACGCAATGCATCACGCATCGGAATCATCAGTTCATTGACTAAAATATTTTCAAAATTGCGTAAGTGTTGCTTGGCCACCACATCACTATTTTTACCAATGGTGGGCAGCGACTCGGTTAATAACGGAATCAGCTTATTCTCCGCCAGCTCTTCAAACTCTTGTACCACCTGCACCACATCTTTATGTACTTGATGCTGGATGGTCACCATCATTTGCACTTGCTGGGTGAAGTCTTCCATATAACTTTTATCGCCATAACGGGTCATGTCGAGCACGATCCCATTCAGATAAATTTGCTCGTTATATTCTAAAAAATCTTCGAACAAGAAACGTCGAATTGAATAAGAATTATTTTCAAAGTTATTGACTGGCGCAATGATGAATAAAAATTCTGATGTTTTGACAATATCAAAGCGACGCACCGCCTGCTCTTTCAACAACCAAAACTTAAAAAATGGATGCTGCATCAACTGCGAAGTACGTGGTAGTAAGGGTTTAAACCAATAGCCTAGTAATTGTTGCTTGATATAGACTTCAATAATAAAACTTTTGATCTGGGCTGAAGTTAGATTCCGCACTCCCCCTGGCGGTTCAATATCAAGACTACGGACTAACTTTGCCACATCTTGTAAATAAACACGGCGCATCAGCATTTTTTCACGCTGCAATTTCAGATCATCTTCAACAGGAATCTGATCAATTTGATGCAAGGCATTTTCAAGATAATCGGCGATTTGTACAGGGTCGGTGATATTTTTCAACCAATTGATGGATTGACTGAGTTTGGATGCAATCGAGCGCATGCGCTCACTAGAAAAGCTATGTTTTAAAATCGCAAGAGAATTGGTGACCTTATATTCAAAGGTATTGGCGACTCGATTCCATTGAATTTCTTTTGGCTTCAAGATTTGACGATCGATTTCCTCACGAACCTCAATGTCCGCTTCATCAAAAATTTTGCTTAGAAGCCCTTCCCAATGGGCATCTAAACTTGGTTCCATCTGCAACAAAGTTGCACGAATTTGATAAGGTATCATCATAGTCAAGTTATTTATTTTCTTTTGCGTAAAATAGCATAAATTGCAAATAATGTTAAGCAGTTAACATTATTTTTAGTTTTCCATTTATAACTGATTATCGTGTTTTAGGTTAAATATTGATTCAAATAAACTCAACGATATAACCCTTCACCCCGTTCAATTAATATGATTAATTTTTGTTTTCATTCAGGCTTAATAATCTTAATTCAGTCTGTTTAATATAATATAAATCAAAATAAATGATTAAAAAACAAAAACTTTATTATTCTATTCTTTGTTTTATCTTTTCAGCATTACGCTGCAAATTTTGGGCTTGCTTTTGGCGTTTAATCATATACACCACTCCTTCCACAATTAATAGTGCTACCGCCATCCAAATGGGAATATAAGTCAGCCATTCTCCGCCTTCGACTCGCTCGCCTAAAGCAATCGAAGCGAACGCCAATAATACCGGTTCTAAATAACTCAATAAGCCAAAAATAATAAAAGGTAAAAAACGACTGGCTAGAATATAACTCCCGAGTCCCATCGCACTTAAGAAACCTAAACCTAAAATTGCCCAAATCAAATGCGGAAAATCTGCAATCAGGGCAATTGAATGTGAATGACTGAACGCCAAATAGCATGCCACAGGCAAAATCAAGAACAGGTCCCACCAAAAACCACCCAAGTGATCGGTTTGAAATTTACGTCTAAGGAAAAAGTAAATCGGATATGCAACTGCCACATAAGCCGTTTCCCATGCCACAGTGCCAATCCGCCACAGTTCATGACTGACACCAATTACCGCACAGACGACCGCTGCGATCTGCCATTTGCTCAATTTTTCTTTATACAGCACACAACCAAACAGCACCATCACCAAAGGAAGTAGGAAATACCCTAAGGAGACTTCCAAGCCACGCCCATTGATCGGCCCCCATAAGAACAACCACAGTTGCGTGGTACATAAGAATGAGCTAATGAGCAACCAAAGAATCAAGATCGGCTGTTGAATCATTCTTTTGAAGATTTCAGCCACGTGCTTAAGATCGCCCGACCACCACATAAATAAGGTTAAAAAGGGTAAGGTCGACAACATGCGCCAAGCAAAGGTTTCCTCACTGTCTAAAGGCTTCAAAAAATGGGTATAAAAATACAATACACCAAAAGTCACCGATGCCAATACTGACAACGCCACGCCTTTAAACATTTGAATACTCACCTTTTCGTCGCAGGCATTATAACCAATTCCAACTCGATTTTTTCTAACTGTCTGTAAATATTCAGCAATAAAAAAGACCACGCATGCGCAGTCTCGTTTTAAACATTCATCAGCTTGGTTAAATCAACAACTAAATTTATGCTGATGTATGAATATTATTTAGCCGTTTGTTGGGTTTTAATTAAGTCACCCAAATCATAACCAACTGACTTGGCATAATCTAAATACTCATTTACCACCGCTTCACTCGGATGCGCTGAACGTGACAATACCCATAGATATTTACGCTTTGGCTCACCGACCAATACAGTTTGATAATCATCATCGATTTTTAGCACCCAATAATCACCACGACCGACCGGTAACCAACGGATGGCACTCGGTAAGAAGCTCACTTTAAGTTTTGAGTTAAACGGCGCATTTTGCACATACGCTTCACCAATCGACTGATTTAATTTACCGTCTTTGGAATAGCATTTATTGTCGACATTAACATTGCCGTTTTCATTTAAGGTATAGGTCGCCGTCACATCACGATCACACTTGTTTTGAAAATACAGCGGTTTACGGGCAACCTCATACCAAACCCCTAAATATCGATCAAGCTCAACCTTGTCGACTGTTTTGAGGGGTTGATTTTGAGCATACGCAACTGTTGCCATACCCAAACCCATCAGTAGTGCCCCACCCACTGCAATTTTACCGATTTTATAGCCTGCTTTAGGAAGATTTTTCATTGTCATGCTCAACCTGTTCGTCAAATTAATATTGAAATTATGATTTAAATTTGATGTTTCAATTCTAAAATAACGTTTAACAAAGCACTTCACTGTAGCGTTATGTAATGATTTTGAAGCATTTTATAGCTTAAGCTATTCTTCAAAACCACCACATCATGAGCCTTTCTACTGAATCAATTGTGCTTTTAAGCGTACAATTTCATCACGGAAACGCGCGGCTTGTTCGAATTGCAATTCTTTCGAGGCCTTAAGCATTTCTTTTTCGAGCTTGGCCAACTGTTTCGCTAAAAGTTTTGGATCAGACAAGATATGTCGCTCATCCGCACTTAGGGCACGAGCCTGATCCGAGACTTTTTCTTCGATTTGATCATCATCTAGCACCTCACCATCATCAATCTCTTTGATATTTTGACGAATGGTTGAACGTGGCGTAATACCATGTTCTAAGTTGAATTGAATCTGCTTGGCACGACGGCGATCTGTTTCATCAATGGCTTTTTGCATAGAATCCGTAATGCGATCAGCATATAAAATTGCTTTACCTTTCACATTACGGGCTGCACGACCAATGGTTTGAATCAGAGAACGCTCTGAACGCAAGAAGCCCTCTTTGTCGGCATCTAAAATCGCTACCAAAGATACTTCAGGCATATCTAAACCTTCTCGGAGTAAATTAATCCCCACCAGTGCATCGTAAACCCCTGAACGAAGTTCGTGAATGATCTTCACCCGTTCCACGGTATCGATATCTGAATGCAGATAAGCCACTTTGATGCCATATTCTTTCAAATATGAGGTCAAATCTTCTGCCATTCGTTTGGTTAGTGTCGTGATCAACACACGTTCATTGCTCGATTTACGTAAATTAATCTCAGAGAGCACATCATCAACTTGGGTCAGCACCGGACGAATCTCAATTTCAGGATCAATCAAACCGGTTGGACGCACCACTTGCTCTGCGACTTGTTGTGATTTTTCCAGTTCATATTTGGCAGGTGTTGCACTGACGTAAATCGTGGTCGGGATGATGCGTTCCCATTCCTCAAATTTCATTGGTCGGTTGTCTAATGCACTCGGCAAACGGAACCCATAATTGACCAAATTTTCTTTACGTGAGCGGTCACCTTTATACATCGCACCAATTTGCGGTACCGACACATGCGATTCATCGATAATCAACAAAGCATCTTCAGGAATATAATCAAACAAAGTCGGCGGCGCTTCACCTGAAGGACGACCCGATAAATGGCGTGAGTAGTTTTCAATGCCGTTGGTATAGCCCAACTGTTGCATCATTTCCAAGTCATATCGTGTGCGCTGTTCAATACGCTGTGCTTCAAGCAATTTATCTTCGGCTCTAAAATAAGCCAAACGTTCTTTAAGTTCTTCACGAATGGTGCCAATCGCACGTTGTAAATTGTCTTTTGGCGTTACATAGTGGCTCTTTGGGTAAATGGTAATACGTGGCACTTTACGCACCATTTTTCCGGTTAGCGGATCAAACCATTTGATTGAATCGACTTCGTCATCAAACAATTCAATACGAATGGCATTCTGATCGGATTCCGCAGGAAAAATATCTAAAATTTCACCTCGAATCCGATAAGTACCGCGTAAAAACTCCAGTTCATTACGGGTATATTGCATTTCCACCAAACGGTGAATCAGTTCATCACGACTGACGCGATCACCCTGCACGATATGCAACAGCATACTCATATAGGCATTTGGATCACCCAAACCGTAAATGGCAGACACCGAAGCCACAATGATGGCATCTTTCCGCTCTAACAATGCGCGCGTCGCTGAAAGACGCATCTGATCAATGTGATCATTGATAGCCGAATCTTTTTCAATGAAGGTATCTGAAGACGGCACATAGGCTTCAGGTTGGTAATAATCATAATAACTGACGAAGTATTCCACGGCATTGTTGGGAAAGAAGGCTTTGAATTCGCCATAGAGTTGCGCCGCCAAAGTTTTATTGTGCGCCATGACAATGGTCGGACGTTGTAATTGCGAAATGACATTGGCCATGGTATAGGTTTTACCTGAACCCGTTACCCCCAACAGCAATTGATCGTGATAGCCCTTACGTACACCGGATACTAATTTTTCTATGGCCTGAGGCTGATCTCCAGCAGGCTGATAATTGGTCACCAGTTCAAATGGACGGCTTTCATTCACAATAGTGCTCTCTCAATGATGTTCAATTAGATGCTGAATTGAGTGTAACAGATGCCAAGGTTGGACTGGCCAAGCAACAGGCTTAAATCAATCCGTTTGGAATGCTTCAATAATGGGGTTGCTTTGTTTTTAATCAACCCAGTTTTACCCCTAGAATACTGAATAAATTGTATTCCCATAAATTAATCGCATAATTGTGTTCATTTTGCTTGACCCTCAGCCCGTTCAATTGCAACATGAATCAAAGCCTGATGATGTGTGAACGCTTATGACTTACCAATATCATGATGAAACAATTGTAAAGCAGTTAGCTGAAGATACGGTGTTCGTATTCGGCAGCAATATGGCAGGAACACATGCAGGTGGTGCAGCCAAAACTGCGCTGTTACATTTTGGCGCGATGAAAGGTGCAGGGCGCGGTTGGTCAGGTCAGAGTTATGCGATTCCGACCATGAATGAGCATTTACAGCAAATGCCATTGTCACAAATTCAGCACTATATTGAAGACTTTAAAATCTATACCAAAAATCACCCAAAACTAAAGTATTTCATTACTTCAATCGGTTGTGGCGTGGCGGGCTACAAAGTCGAAGAAATTGCGCCGATGTTTAAAGGCATTTCAAAAAATGTGATTTTTCCGATCTCATTCCGCCCTTTTGTGGAAAAAACCTTACCCAAACTGAATCAACATTTTTTACAGTCGCTGTATCAAGAGGATGTCATATTAAATGATGATGCTGAAGCCAAAATTCAAACACTTGAACTGACGGATGCCGAAAAGAGTCTAGCCACGATTATTTTAAATACCCCGATGTATCCTGAAGACAGCAATGGGCGTGATCGTCAGTTTGAAATCCAAGATATTCTGCATAGTTTGAATGCTAAAATTTTCAAGCTTTCCATCCAAGACGATAGTGATTTGGTCTTTGGCGGTGCCATTTTAGCTTTACTTGAGCTGTATCATTTAAACGAGAAAGATTTTGTGGATATTTGGACTGGAGCACGTGTGGTTGCGCCTCCTCGTCCTGCGCATCAGGCTAAAAAATAAAATACACCACGGTTATTGATTATTATTTTGAATTGATTGAATTTTGTGCCACACTTGCTTAACGGGATAGCTTTGATAAAAACCAATAAAACTTAAATTAAATATAGAGGGAAAGCGATGGAGCATGCGGATTTAACGTATTTCGATTTGTCTCCGATCTCTATGTGGTTACAAGATTTTAGTGGCGTGAAGAAAATATTTAACCGTTGGAAAGCTGAAGGGATTCAAGACCTCGAGGCTTTTTTAATGCAGGACACGCAACGGCTGTTCGAATGTCTAGAAACCATTCATACCCTACATGTCAATAAAAGCACCCTTCGACTGTATGAAGCCCAAGATTTGGATGAAATCTTGGCGCATTTCATTGCTTTTTTAACCCCAGAAGTGACTGAATTTCAAATCAAGTTTTTCTGTGCCTTATGGAATGGCAATGCGCATTGTGCGATTCCGGTGGTGAATTACACCTGTAAAGGCAAACAAATCGACATTCAACTCAGTGCGACCATTGTTCCGGGTTATGAAGAGAGCTGGGAAATGCTGATGTTGACCACTGAGGAAATCTCCGCCTACCAACAAGCTCGGCGCTTTGCTGAATCAGTTTTTTTACACTCGCCGACTGCCCTTTGGGTCAAAGACTATAGCCTGATCAAAGCGCGTTTTGATCAACTTAGAACTGACGGCATTCAGCATCTTGATGCCTATATTGAACAGCATCCTGAATTTTTAAGACAGAGTTTTGAGCTGATTCAATCTAAGCAAATCAATCAAGCGTTTCAGACATTATTTAAAATTGATGATCAGCAAGATTCACTGCAGCAACTCAATCAACTGTTTACGCAAAACAATGATCAATATCTGTATCACCAACTGATGCATTTATGGAATGGACAGCATCATTTGCAACGCGAATATGAATACACCCTGCCCAATGGCGCTAAGATCTTCGTGTTAGAACAACTCAATATATTTCCCGATGCTCAGGACAGCTGGCGCACCATTCAAGTGTCTTTCACCGATTTAACCGAGCGTAAGTTGCTTGAGGACCATTTACATTATCTCAGCCAATATGACCAGCTGACCCAATTGCACAATCGCACCTTTTTTAATGAAGAAATACAACGCTTACAACAGCAACAAATTTACCCAATTGCTTGCATCTATATGGATTTAAACGGCTTAAAAGTGATTAATGATGTGCAAGGACATCATCATGGTGACCTGATGTTAAAACGCTTTGGCAATATTTTGATTGATGCCACACAAAACAAAGCTTGTAGTGTCTCGCGTATTGGTGGGGATGAGTTTGTCGTGTTGATGCCGAAAGCCAATTTAGCTCAAGCTGAAGCACTGATGCAAGAGATTGAACATCGTATTTTAGTTGAGAATCATCACAATGCAGGACTGAGTGTCGCGATGGGGATTGCCTATAGCGAACAGTTTGATCACTTAGAAAGTTTAATTAAACTCGCGGATCAAAATATGTACCAAAGCAAACGTAAACATTATCAAATGATGCAACAATAATCTGTAAAAAATCTGTCGATTGTTTTATTTGCTGTGAAGCCAATTATTAAAAGACTATTTATAAAAAATTCACAATCCTTTTTTATTCTAAAATCGTTTAGAAATAAATGGTTAAAATTAAAACGTTTAAAATGACAATCAAAAAAATTATTTCATTGATTTAAATCACACTTTTAATAATTAGTGTAAAATAAATATCATTTTTAAAAATAAACGTATTTGCTATCACGTTGTTTCTAGTGATATATTTGAGCTTATAAACACATAAAAACAGTAGGAATAAGAAAATGGAGATATTAGATTCATCAATATTTGATTTATCTCCCATCCCAATGTGGTTAGAAGATTATAGCGATGTAAAAAAACAATTAGAAAATTGGAAGGCGCAAGGGGTTGAAAATCTTAAGGCCTATCTGGAAGAAGATATTACGCGTGTTACTCAATGTGCACACCAAATCAAAATCTTAAAAGTTAATCATAAAACCTTAGAATTATTTGAAGCACAAAGTTTAAAACACCTGACTCAAAATCTAAATGCAATCTTTCAACAAGAAATGTTTGAATCGCATATTTTAGAATTGGTGCAATTGTGGGATGGGCAAACCGAATTTAACAGCACTGCGACCAATTACACCCTGTCAGGCAAACGTCTCGATATTAAACTGCGTGCCGTGATTCTGCCAGGTTATGAAGATTCATGGGAAAGAGTTTTACTGACCACTGAAGACATTAGCGATTATCTCAACGCCAGTCGTTTAGAACAAAAAAATCGTCAATTGGCGGAAGCACGTTTTAATTATTCACCAACCTCACTGTGGGTGGAAGATTTTAGCCGTGTAAAATATCGCATGGATCATTTGAAAAAAATTGGCATAGATGATTTCGGGACTTTCTTGGACGTGCATCAAGATTTCGTACACCAATGCGTGGAAGATATTATTCTCCTTGACGTCAACCAAGCGACTTTAGATTTATTTAAAGCACCTGATAAAGATACCCTGTTTAAAAGTTTAGATAAGATTTTTACCAAGGACATGCATGTCACATTCAAAGAGCAATTAATTGAATTGTGGAATGGCAATATTCACCATAGTCGTGAAGCGATTAATTACGCACTCGATGGCTCAATTCGCAATGTGTTATTGCAATTCACGGTTTTCCCCGGCTATGAAGATGATTGGAGCATGGTACAACTGGCACTCACTGATATCACGGCACGAAAAAAAGCCGAAAGTTATCTTGAGTATCTAGGTAAACATGACGTCCTAACCAAACTTTATAACCGATCGTTCTTTACTGAAGAATTACATCGTTTAGAACGTGGCATCGTGCGTCCTGTTTCAGCGATTTTTATCGACATGAATGGGATTAAAGAAATCAATGATAACTTTGGTCATGATGCTGGCGATGATGTACTGCGCCGTATGGGTAATATTTTAAATCGTACGGTACACAATACCAATTTCACCGCTTCACGGATTGGTGGGGATGAGTTTGTGGTGTTGATGCAAGGTGCGACACCGACCACAGTTCAATCAACCTTAATGACCATTCAAGAATTGATGAATATTGACAATCAATATTACTCAACCCATCAACTGAGTATATCCATGGGTTATGCCTCTACCTTTGAAAATGAATCCATTGATGAAATGTTAAAACGTGCCGATCAGGCAATGTATCAGCAAAAAAATGATTTTTACGCTTATATGCGAGAGCAAGCCAAAGCAGACAATGCCGAGCTTAGAAGGAATCGCGCGATTTAGTTGTTGCTCGCTCTTTGGCAAGTTCGATAATGCTTATCTAGACAAGCTAAGCTGATGGATCTTTAAGACCAATACAATGAAAATAAAAAATAGGTGCTTAAAGCACCTATTTTTTACGACATTCGTATGGGCGTTAAGTTTAAAACATTAACGTTTACCAAAAGAACGACGTGTGCCGCGTGGTGGCATCCAAGTACGATCTGCATAAGGCTGCGGTTTCGGACGAAGGTCTTCAACTTCTTCATCTGCAGGTTTCGCATCATTCACATTTTGGATTGGGAAAGGTAATTTCACCACAGGCTTTTTCTTGGGAGGATTTTGCGCGCTCATTAGCATAACTCAATTCAATCTGCGCATATTGTACGAAAAAAACATGATTTTAGCGAGTCCATTGGAAACACAACTAATTCTGAATAATTCAATTTTTTTTTATGATTTTGGTGAGTTTTTTGCTAATTCGAGTACATTTCGAACGCCCTTATGAAAGTTTTTAAGCTAAGATAGTGTGCTTTTTATTTTTTAATCCCTATAAGAAGGAATACTGCCGTGGACGTACGTCTCTCTGATCGTGTAAATAGCATCAAACCGTCCCCTACACTTGCTGTAACCAATAAAGCTGCAGAATTAAAAGCTGCGGGTAAAAATGTGATTGGTTTAGGTGCAGGTGAACCGGACTTCGATACTCCGCAACACATCAAAGATGCAGCAATTGCCGCAATCAATAATGGTTTCACAAAATATACCGCTGTTGACGGTACGCCGGGTCTTAAAAAAGCAATCATTGCTAAATTAAAACGTGACAACAACCTTGATTACGCTGCAAACCAAATTTTGGTGTCTTGTGGTGGTAAACAATCTTTCTTTAATTTGGCTCTAGCTTTGTTAAACAAAGGTGATGAAGTGATCATCCCTGCGCCATATTGGGTCAGCTACCCAGATATGGTAATCATCGCTGAAGGTGTACCTGTAATCGTAAAATGTGGTGAAGAACAACGCTTCAAAATCACACCTGCGCAATTAGAAGCAGCGATCACAGACAAAACCCGTTTAGTGGTGTTAAATAGCCCGTCTAACCCAACAGGTATGATCTACACCAAAGAAGAACTCCTTGCTTTGGCTGACGTACTGCGTAAGTACCCTGAAGTACTTGTTGCATCTGACGACATGTACGAACCAATTCGTTGGGATGATGAGTTCTACAACATCGCAACTGTTGCACCTGATCTTTATGACCGCGTAATCGTACTGAACGGTGTATCTAAAGCTTATGCAATGACAGGCTGGCGTATTGGTTATGCAGCCGGTCCTGCGAAACTGATTGGCGCGATGAAGAAAATCCAATCTCAATCAACTTCAAACCCAACGTCAATTTCGCAAGTTGCTGCTGAAGCTGCATTGAATGGTCCACAAGATGTACTTGAGCCAATGATTGAAGCATTCAAACGTCGTCATGACCTAGTTGTGAAAGGCTTGAATGACATCAATGGTATCACTTGCTTACCTGCGGATGGTGCATTCTATGCCTACGCCAATATCCGTCCATTGATTCGTGCGAAAGGTTTAAAATCTTGCACAGAATTCTCTGCATGGTTATTGGAAGAAACCGGTGTTGCGGTTGTTCCGGGTGATGCCTTTGGTCTCGGTGGTTATATGCGTATTTCGTATGCAACTGCTGACGAAGTGCTTGTTGATGCGCTTGCTCGTATTAAGAAAGCGGCTGATTCAATTGAAGGCGTTGACGCTGCGATTGCATCGATTGCTGCTGAGAAAAAATAATTTAAGTGTAATCACTTAAATCAAAAACCCGCGTTGATCGCGGGTTTTTTTATATACTGATTTTAGCCATCAGACATAAAAACCATTAAATCACTTTCAGTTCGACTAAATCCGGTTGATCTGCATCAGTCCACTTGCTGCCCCACTTCACCATTTCCATTAAAATCGGTTTTAACTCCCTTCCTTTCGCAGTCAACACATATTCATAACGCTGCTGGCGGTCGATATAGGCTTGTTTTTCAAAAATCCCTTGCTCCACCAAACGGGATAATCGTTCAGCCAACACATGTCGAGTCAGCCCTAAATTTTTTTGAAAATGTTCAAAACGCGTCATACCAACAAAGGCATTGCGAATAATCAGTAAGGTCCAACGATCACCAAAAATTGCTAAACTTTGTGCGATGGGGCAATTCTGTTCTGTTGCTTCAATCCATTTCATGACTTTACCATCCACAAAAAATAATCATCTTTCTATTGACGATACTTTATCCACTTCGGTATGGTGTTCACAAGTTCTTTTTTGGAACTTATTAAATAAAGTGCTTAACAGCCCAAATAAACTATGCACAAAATAAAAGGTATCACTATGAACCCAAAAGAAATGACTGGATTACAACTCTTACAAGCCATGGCTGCAGGTCATATTCCTCCCGCGAGCATTAGCCAAACCATTCCAATGAAACCCACTAAAATTGAGAGTGGACAGATCACCTTTGAGGTGCAGGCAGATGATCGACATCTGAATCCATTAGGCGGTGTGCATGGTGGTTTTGCTGCGACGGTATTAGATACGGTTACCGGCTGTGCGATTCATACTGTATTAGAAGCAGGCGTGGGCTATGGTACCATTGATTTGAATATTAAAATGTGTCGCCCTATTCCAAAAAATAAAGCCTTAACCGCAATTGGTAAGGTGATTAATACCAGTAAGAATTTGGCGATTTCTGAAGGTCAGATTATTGATGAAAATGGCAAACTGTATGCGCATGCCACAGCCACCTGTATGATTATTCATCCTTAATTGCATATATTAGCCCTGATACGCTATTGAATCGTGTATCGATACGATTCAATATTTTTTGAAAATTCACTTTTTTGATCATGCAATATGTTCAAGGAATGCTGCCATTTTATTTACGATCAATTCAGGATATTCATGATGAGGCACATGCCCGCACTGGGCAATCAAATGTAATTCATTCTTTGCTTTTAAAGCTTTCACAATTCGTTCGGCTTGATCAACACGACCATATTCGTCATTTTCAGGATGGATAATCATGGTTGGACAGCTTAATTGTGCAATTTCATGTTCAATTGACCAGTGTTCAAAGCGTGGTGAAAGCCATGAGTTAATCCATGCATTCAGTACAGATTCAGCTTTATCAGCATGATATAAGGCAAGTCGTTGCATCCACTTCGGATTCTGAAATGCCACTTGAGCTTGACGTATGCCCGCACGCATATGTTCATCTGCATGTGCCAAGATTGACTCGATGATTAAAGCATGACAATCTTCAGGATATTCGAGTGCACAACCTGCTGCATAGCCACCCCCAATGCTATGTCCAAACACCACAAATTGCTGCATATTGAAATATTGACGCAAAATCGGCAAAGTTTGACGAGCTTCCAATCGAACAAAATCAGGTTGAACTAAGCCTGTTTGACCTGTCGACTGTCCAAAACCAATACGATCATAAGCGATGATAGAACGCCCTGTTGCATATGCCAGTTGTTCAGGAAATTGTTTCCACTGTTGCACACTCCCTAGGGACTCGTGAAATAAAATTAAGGGAGCGAATTCACTTGCAGCGTTATACCAATATTTGGTGTAAAGCTCACCCTGTGGATGAGACAAATATACATCCTGTATATCGAGTTGTATTTGCATAGGTCCATGAGCATTGGAGAAGATTCCTGACTGTACGACGCACAATCGATCTGCTTCAAGCACTCTCCAGTCATCCTAGAGAAAAACCAAAATCTTGTCACTTGGCTTATTTGAACTGAAGTTCAATATTCATTTTTTTTACTTGGTCTTATTGCTTCGTTCTATAAAATGGGCTGATCAACATAAGCAGCTTTTACCGCTCTTTAATTTTTATCGATTAGTTAACTTGAAATAATCCACTAAAAATCAAATTAAGCTGTGCTTAAGAGGCAATGGCATCGTAGTTAGACTGAACTAAGCGTGGGCGTTGGCAAGCAACAAATTCACAATAACTCTTTAAAGTCAGATTCAGATTCACTATATGACTCCGTTGATCCTCTAACGACCATACATGACTCTTATTTGCACCATTCAATGCATTGCCTTGAATTGCATAAACATAGACGTTTGAATTTTGAAAATATTGAACATCAACAGCCGCCAAATATTCTTCGATCTTAAAATCTAGTAAGGGTTGGACTTTCCACTTTTCAGCAAACCACAACTGTAATAAATCACCTAAATACAAGCTTTGCTTTTTAAATGGCCAAACATGAATAAACGCGCCTTCCACCTGCGTGTAATATTGTTCAGGACATTCGAGAATATTCAGGTAGTGGTCTTGATAAAAAGAAAGATTAGAAAAGATTTGAGCAATCGTCAGCGTATACATTCGCTTTCTCCGTATTTAGCCATTTAGTGCTGGCAAGTTGGTTTAAATCCACACAGTTTGAGCTGATACCCAAACGTTATTTATGCGGTTCAATCTAGCAAGTGAATGATGGGTGTGCAAGTCATTTCTTTTAATTCTACTTATTTGCTTAAATATAGACCATACAATAGCAAAATGAACGTTTTATCACACTTTTAGCTTGACCCTTGCTAAAATCTCCTTATAATCGCACTCAGATTCTCCAATAGCTCAGTCGGTAGAGCGACGGACTGTTAATCCGCAGGTCCCTGGTTCGAGCCCAGGTTGGAGAGCCAAATACCAAAAAGCCCACTCATTACGAAGTGGGCTTTTTTTATTTCAGTTGATTCAAAAAATAAAAGTCTTGAGCCAAAGTTTAGTCTTATTTTTTAATGCAATGCTTGCACTGAATTATTCAGACCTTAAGACACTTCAATGCAAAATATTTACTTTTCTTATTTTGCTTTTTTAACCAATCAAAAAATAAACCCCTCAAAGTTCAAGACTTTAAGGGGTTCATTTGCTTGCTTAGTGATTAAGCCGCCTTTGCAGGCACACCACTATGGAAACGGAATAATTCATCTGGCGTTAAAATTAGATTTTTTTCCACTTCACGAATGTGATCAATCCGCATTTGAATATCCTCTTCAGGATTTTTCAATTTATGCGTTTTTGCCACATCCACCGCCAATGCCAAATAATCTTCATAATGGCGTGATTCAGACTTAAGCAAGTAGCGGTAGTATTTACCCAACTCTTCATCTACCAGCGGTGCAAGCGCATAGAAGCGCTCACATGAGCGTGCTTCAACGAATGCCCCAATCACCAAAATATCAATCAACGCTTCAGGCTCATAGGTGCGCACTTCTTTGCGCAAACCACCTGCATAACGCCCTGCGCTGATGGACATCCACTCTTGACCACGTTTTGCCATCAGTTCAAGCACTTGTTCATAATGCAGCATTTCTTCACGCACCAACTGCGCCAAACGCACTTGTAGATCCGAAAAGAAGCTATAACGGAACATTAAGTTCATCGCCGTACTGGCTGCTTTCTTTTCACAGTTGGCATGATCTTGCATCAATATATCAAGGTTGTTGACAGCTTCGTCCAACCACGCTTGCGGTGTTTCACATCCCAAGAACCCGATTACAGGTTGCATGAGTTCTTCATAATTAATTTTTGACATCGTTTAACTTCAATTAACCTGCATTTTGAATCGCAGTTTTCATATCTTTAACCGCTTGCTCCAAGCCGACAAAGACACTTTCAGCGATAATTGAATGTCCAATATTCAATTCATGAATTTGAGGAATTTTAGCAATCGGCGCAACATTCTCTAGGTTAAGACCATGACCTGCATTGACCACCAAGCCTTTTGACGCAGCATATTCAGCGCCTTTCACAATACGCTCAAGCTCATGCGCTTGAGCTTCTGCTGTTTCAGCATCGGCATAGGCACCCGTATGCAATTCAATAGTCGGCGCACCACATGCAACCGCCGCATCAATTTGTGCAAAATCCGCATCAATAAATAAAGATACGTCGCAACCAATGGCAGATAGTTCTTGTGTGGCTTTTTTCACATCTTCAAAATGCCCAATCACATCTAAGCCGCCTTCAGTGGTCACTTCTTGACGCTTTTCAGGTACAAAACAGACATGATGGGGTTGAATCTCTTTGGCAAAGGCCACCATTTCATCTGTGACTGCAAGCTCAAGATTCATATGCGTTTTTAACACAGGACGCATACGACGTACATCATCATCTTGAATATGACGACGGTCTTCACGTAAATGCAAGGTAATCCCTTCTGCACCTGCTTGCTCACATATCAATGCGGCTTTTACAGGATCGGGATATACCGTTCCACGTGCTTGTCGAAGCGTTGCAACATGATCAATGTTTACACCAAGCAATGCAGCCATAACATTTTCCTAATTCGATTGTGTTTGAAAATTTTGAATCCACAATTGACGACTTTTTAAGGGACGATCTCCCAACAAAGAGGCAATCATTTGTCGATAAAGTTTACCCAATAATTGTAACTGTTCAGCACTGAATTCCATACCCTTTTCATAGTCCAGCATACTTAAAATCTGCTGTCCTGACAGTGTGGCATTGGACTGATGTACAACCGGAATAAAGCCTTCATTGAGTTGAAATTGATAGCGATGATCAGCAAGGATCGGCTGTTGAGTCGAATCGACAGCGAAATCGAGGGCATAGCCAAGTTCTTGCAATAAAACATGCTCAAACTGACGCAAGATTTGTTTTAAGAATGCATTCGGATCTGTTTGCTCAGCCAAGTGTTGCAAATGACCCAAAGTTTGATGATATTGCTGAAAGGTTTCAGACATCGGTTCTTCAAGCGGACACAAGCGAAGGACAATTTCGTTCAGATAGAAGCCGGAAAAAAAGGCATCGCCATAAAAGAAAATCGGATGATTGAGTATTTCTAATTGGGTGAAATTTTTCAGTTCCGACTTACCTGTGGCTTGCAAGGTAATCGGTTGATATTGGGGAGGAGGCATCTGTCTGAGAATACCGTCCATTCGGCCGTATTCCTCAGTAAATAAATGCACAATATGACTGCGCTCACGGTATTTACGGTGGTGAATTAAATAACCGTGTAAGATTTCATTACGCATCGCAGGATGACTGCATTTGTTTAATCATCTTTGTCTTTTTTCTTGTTCTCTTCTTCATCATCCCCATCGGGAATGACCGCACCCACAACAGCAGCAGTGCCTTTGACCACACCTTTGGTGGTTTTATAGGCCACCTTAACGGGAACCGTAACGATTTTATGAATACACCCTTGCAACATGAATACACAAGTCAACACAGCCAACACTTTGATCATTACGGTTCTTCCATTAAAACGTGAGATTTAAATCCAATTAAATATCACTATATCCTAAACTTTTCAGTGCACGTTCGTCGTCAGACCATCCACCTTTCACTTTCACCCAAAGCGTCAGCATAATTTTCTGTTCGAACATTTTTTCCATGTCCGCACGCGCATCCATACCAATCTTCTTGAGTTTGGCACCTTTTTCACCAATCACAATGGCTTTTTGACCTTGACGATCGACAAAGATGGTCGCATCGATATAGGTACATGCAGGCTTCATACGACCGGTTTTTTCATTCAAAACAGCATCTTCAATTTTAAAAGATTCAATTTGAACGGTTAAGTCGTAAGGAAGCTCTTCACCCAATTGACGCATGATTTTTTCACGAATCACTTCAGACGCCAAGAAACGCTCTGAACGGTCGGTCAATTGATCTAAAGAATATAGCGGTGGCTGGAACGGCAAGTAGCTTTCAATCGTATCACGCAGGTGATCTAGGTTTGCACCACGCAGTGCAGACACAGGTACGATTTCAGCGAAATTCATTAATTTTTGACGTTCTAAAATCAATGGCAATGCTTTGTTTTTGTTTTCTAAGGTATCAATTTTATTGATCACTAGAATCACAGGCATGTCTGCATTTTTCAGTTTTTCCAACACGAGGTCGTCGTTTGGTGTCCACTTTTCTGCATCAACCACAAACAACACCAAGTTTACATCACGTAAAGCTGAGTGTGCTGCACGGTTCATCATTTTATTGATGGCACGGACTTCTTTCTTATGCATCCCTGGAGTATCGACAAACACTGCTTGAGATTTTTCACGTGAATCAATCCCGACAATTTTATGTCGTGTGGTTTGAGGCTTACGTGAAGTAATCGATAGTTTTTGCCCAAGAATGTGGTTCATTAATGTTGATTTACCAACATTAGGTCGACCAACAATAGCAACAAAACCACTTTTAAAGTCCGCAGGAATTTCGGTTCCTTGCGAACTAAAAAAGTTATTGATTAAGTCATCAGGATTGTTAGTCGATTCGTGATCAGCATCGATGTGATCGGAATGAGTAGTCATTAAGACTTTTGCTCCAAAATTTTTAAAATATCTGCCGCAACTGTTTGTTCAGCAAAGCGACGGCTTGAACCCTCACCATATTTAACAGGCAAGCCTTCAACCAAGCATTCTACTTTGAAATGTTGATTTGGAGCATCACCTTGAATATCCACCACTTCGTAAACCGGGAGAGGTTTTTTACGGGCTTGCAGATATTCCTGTAAACGTGATTTCGGGTCTTTGAGTTGATCCGTCGGTTCAATATGATCTAAATACGGTTCGTACCATTTTAACACAATGGCCTGAAGTACATTTAAATCGTGACAGTCGGTATAAATCGCACCAATAATCGCTTCAACGGTATCGGCTAAAATCGATTCACGATGATGACCACCCGATTTCAACTCACCCATACTGAGTATTAAACTCTGACTCAGTTTCAAATCTGTTGCAATTTTACCCAATGCTTCCTGACGAACCAAAGTCGCACGCATACGCGTTAAACGACCTTCATTTTCGTTGGGATAAGTTTCATAGAGGTAATTGGCAATGATCATCCCTAACAATGAATCGCCTAGAAATTCTAGACGCTCATAGTTATGTTTATGACTCACCGATCGATGCGTCAGGCGCAAGCTGCAAAAGCTCAAGTTTTTTAAACTGATAACCGATACGACTGAGTAAGCGTGGATCACTTACTTTGAACTGACCTTTGATCAAAACTTTTCTCGAATGTTAAGACTAAATCGATATTCAGCAAGAAAGGTTTTCTTACTTCATAGCATTTAGTCACTTCTAAACCCTTTTCCGTTGAAACACGGGCAATATCATCAAAATTTAAATCTCTGATATTGTTCATGTTCAGACTTTGATTCATCTGAGACGAAAACTGTGACGATGTGATCGTTGAAGGACTTTTTTTCAAAAGATCTTCAATTTGACTGTTGATCACACGATCATCCCAATATGATGGCCAAATTGCTAAAATGATTTTCACCATAAAAGCAAAAGCCACCACCCCTAATAAAATCGAAATATACGAAGCACCTGTTTGAGCGTTACGCATTTTTATTTTCCGTAATATAAAACGTTTTAATTATTGAATTTTACCGTTACGCGCAAAGGATGGCAGTTTTAGACCCGGCTCTTTATGCATCCATACATAAACCGCCTGACCCGTTAAATTCGCTTCGGGAACAAATCCCCAAAAACGACTGTCAGCACTCTGATCACGGTTATCGCCCATCGCGAAGTAATAACCTTTCGGTACATTGACTTCCCAACTTTGACCATTAGATTTCACAAAACGATCATTGGCGGTTGCTACAAACGGTAAATCTTTCTTCTCTTGCGCATAATTAAACTGCGCAATCAACGTATTTTGACCTTCCAAATTACGCACCAAATGTTTATGCGCACCGAGTGTTTCATAATGGTAAATCGATTGTGGTGTATCTAACACATCTTTTTCACGACTGAATTGGGTCGCTTCAAAGGGGATGTCTTGACCATTGATGTTCAGTTTACCATTTTCGTAAACAATATGATCACCCGGCAACCCGACAATACGCTTAATATAGCTAATCGTAGGTTGTGGTGGATAACGGAAAACCGCCACATCACCACGTTCAGGTTCATTGATATTCAACACTTTGGTGTTGGTAATCGGCAAACGCACACCATATTGGTATTTGTTAACCAAGATATAATCACCTGTTTCGAGTGTAGGTACCATAGAGTCCGATGGGATGTTATACGGTTCAAAAAAGAATGAACGCAACACCAACACTACAGCCAGTACAGGCCAGAAGTCATAGGCCCATGTGATAATGAAATTTTCATTCCCCTTACCTTTGGTTTCCCGTTGCTTTAGCACAAATTTATCAAGCAACCACAGACCATAAAAGATCAGCGTGACAGGTACGAGGATTAAATTAAAATCAAAATCCATGGGTCTATATCCTCTATTTTATTATCTTTCTACTTTCAACACAGCCAAGAACGCTTCTTGTGGGATTTCAACACTACCCACTTGCTTCATGCGTTTCTTACCTTCTTTCTGTTTCGACAACAGTTTCTTCTTACGCGACACGTCACCACCATAACATTTCGCCAAAACGTTTTTACGCATTGCTTTTACGGTTGAACGAGCAATGATTTGCGCGCCAATCGCCGCTTGAATCGCAACATCGAACATTTGACGTGGAATCAAATCTTTCATTTTTTCCACAAGAGCAATACCACGATGACGTGCATCCTGACGGTGACAGATCATCGCCAAAGCATCCACTTTATCGCCATTGATCAAGACATCGACTTTCACCAATGAAGAAGATTCAAAACGGACAAAGTTATAATCCAGTGATGCAAAACCACGTGAACATGATTTCAAACGGTCGAAGAAGTCCATCACCACTTCTGCCATTGGAATTTCAAACGTGATCGCCACTTGGTTCGCCATAAACTTCATGTCTTTTTGGATACCACGACGCTCAACACATAAAGTCATGACATTACCCAAGTATTCTTGTGGTACCAAAATATTACATTCAGCAATTGGTTCACGTAGGTCTTCTACGGTTGAACCATCTGGCATTTTTGATGGGCTGTCGATGTAAACCGTCTCACCATTCTTCATCACGGCTTCATAAATGACCGTCGGTGCAGAAGAAAAGGTCAAGATCGTACTCACGCTCTAAACGCTCTTGTACGATTTCCATGTGTAGCATACCTAAGAAGCCACAACGGAAACCAAAACCTAAGGCATCTGAACTTTCAGGTTCGAAGAACAGTGCCGAGTCATTAATTTGCAATTTTTGTAAGGCATCACGGAACGGTTCAAAATCGCTTGAATCGATTGGGAACAAACCTGCATAAACCTGTGGCTTCACCTTTTTAAAGCCCGGTAAAACTTCAACATCAGGTGTGGTTGACAAGGTAATGGTATCACCCACTGGCGCACCAAAAATGTCTTTAATCCCTGCAATCACAAAGCCTACTTCACCTGCTTGTAACTCACCTGTTTCGGTGTGTTTCGGGTTAAAGATACCCACAGAGGTGACGATGTGTGTTTGACCTGTTGATTTCACCAACATTTTGTCGCCCTTACGGATACGACCTTGTTTCACACGAACTAATGACACAACACCTAAATAGTTATCGAACCATGAGTCCACAATTAAGGCTTGAAGTGCAGCATCACGGTCACCGACTGGTGGCGGAATCACATCAACCAAACGCTCAAGTACACCCTCAACACCTAAACCGGTTTTCGCAGAACAGGTCGGTGCATCTGTCGCTTCTACCCCAATAATGTCTTCAATTTCTTGAATCACACGTTCAGGTTCAGCTTGCGGTAAATCAATTTTATTCAGTACTGGAAGAACTTCAAGACCTTGCTCAATCGCGGTATAACAGTTGGCAACTGACTGTGCTTCAACACCCTGTGCCGCATCGACCACTAGAAGCGCACCTTCACATGCCGCCAATGAACGAGACACTTCATACGAGAAGTCCACGTGCCCTGGGGTATCAATGAAGTTCAGTTGGTATTCTTGGCCATTTGGATGGGTGTAATAAAGCGTCACTGAAGCTGCTTTAATGGTAATCCCACGCTCACGCTCAATATCCATGGAGTCAAGAACTTGCGCTTGCATTTCGCGATCTTGTAATCCACCACAGGTTTGAATAAAGCGGTCGGCTAGAGTTGACTTACCATGGTCGATATGAGCGATAATGGAAAAGTTACGTATGTTTTTGATATCTACGGATTTTTTAGCTTGCGCCATGGGTTACCTTGAACAATAAATTGCGCTATGTATGAAAAGCAGACTACATAGCAAAAGCTGTTTAACAAATTGCGCACGATTATAACAGATGGATTTTTTAAAGTATTCATAATAATCATCAAGTGCTGATGAAATATAGAAAACTTTAATCAAGCGATGAGCAAGTTAAGCAGTTAAAGCGCAACATCATAATGTTGACTAAAATCTAAGGCGTTCAGATCTTCCGCAATCGGTTGATAGGCTTGAATAAAAGTCGGCGATAAACGCTTTGGTCGACCTGTGGCAATTTCCACACACGCCCATTTGGTCATCGCAGTAAAAACGATGCTTTGATCCGATGGTCGGTAGAACACACAGTGTCGAAATGAGTACATGGCATTAATGTCACTGAACCAAGTTCTTAAAATCAATTCATCCCCTTCTAAACAGGCTTTACGGTATTGCACTTGATGCTCAACGGCGACCATGGCATGTTTCATTTCCAAATACTGATCGATACCTAAACCAATATGCGCAATATGTGCCAAAGCCACGTCTTGCATCCAACTGACATAAACCACGTTATTGACATGCCCTAAAGCATCAATATGTTCTGCTTTTACACTTAACTTTAAATCGAAAATACTGTTCACAGAACCCCTTTTTTATGTGAAATGTTGAATACCGACAATCTATCAAAGTAGATGAATGAAATCTAATATTTGAAAGGCATTCACAGTCGATAAATAGTATTCAAAATACATTGCTCAGCGCTGTATTAAAAAAGCCACTCAGATCGAGTGGCTTAAATTGATGCTTATTTGATTCGCAATCCAATAATGGCATTTTGTCCCTGACGCACAATGGCCACGCGCGCCACGGTATTTTGTTTTAACTCTGACACGGCTTCCACAAAATCATTTGGATTGAGGACTGCTGTGTTATTGATCTGAGTAATCACATCTCCCGGTAAAATACGTGACTGCGATGCCAATCCTCCACGCACCACATCTTGCACATAGATTCCACCTTTGACGCCCAATTGCTGCACTTCATTGGCACTTAAGGCACGAATCGATACCCCTAAAACAGGTCCTTTCTGGGCTTTGGTCGCAGACGCACCTGTTGCCTTTGCCGGTGTGTCATCCGGTGCTGAGGTTAAAGTCGCAGAAATCACTTTGGCTTTGTCATCACGTAACACTTCAAGCTGAATGCTTTGATTCGGCAAAGTCCGATTCAGGTAATTCAGTAAATCACCCGTTCTTGAAATCGGTGTGCCGTTATATTTCAGAATCACATCGCCCGCTCTAAAACCGGCTTTGGCTGCTGGAGAGTTCGGCGCAACTTGGGTGATCAATGAGCCTTCCGGTTTTGGCAATTTATAGGCTTCAGCCAAATTACGGTCGATATCTTGCAGCATCACACCCAAATATGAACGGGTCACTTTACCGTTCTTTTTCAACTGATCTGCAATATCCATTGCTACATCAATTGGAATCGAGAATGACAAGCCCATATAGCCACCGGTACCACTAAAGATCCGTGAGTTTACGCCGACCACTTGCCCCTGTTGATTAAACAAAGGACCTCCTGAGTTCCCTGGGTTCAATGCCACATCGGTTTGAATAAACGGCACCGAAGTTTCACCCATCATATTTCGTGATTTGGCGCTGACAATACCCGCTGAGGCTGAATAGTCAAAGCCGAAAGGCGAACCAATCGCTAGCACGGGCTGACCGACTTTGAGTTGGTCAATATTGCCTGTGCTCAGTGCAGGGAAATTATTGCCTTCCACTTTCAGCAGTGCCACGTCAGTTCGCGCATCACTTCCCACCACTTTCGCATCGATTTCACGGCGATCATTCAGCATAATGGTGACTTCAGAAGCATCTTCTATCACATGGTGATTGGTGAGTAGATAGCCATCTTTACTGATAAAAAAAGCACTGCCGTAAGCGGTTTTTTCTTGCGGTGCTTTTTGCTGTGGAATAATGATTTGATTACCAAAGAAACGCTTTAGAATTTCAGGAACTTGTTGTTGTAACAGTTCTTCCTGTGTCATTTTCTTGACGACATTGACACTCACGACCGCAGGACTCACCTGTTCTACTAAATTCGAAAAATCAACCGGACTTGCTGCCTGAGCCTGTGCTGCCATGGTAAAAGCAACGGCGTACATTCCTTTTTGAACAAAGCGATGTTTCATAAAACACTTACTCACGTTTTTTGATTTTCTAGATAACACTGTTTTAGCATAATAAAGTATATATTTACGTAAATAAATGTTTCTAAATTTTTAAAAAACAACGCTTTACTTAATTTTTTCTTAAATGATTTCTTATTGCACATTTTCGTTATTTTTTGACCGGATTGACCCTTGTTTTTTTGTGCAAAAAGGCGTGTGATAAGCAAACTTATTTTAATCATTAGCGAATGGACATGTCTGATTTAAGTAGCCGTCATGACTTTGATGTCATTATTGTCGGTAGTGGGGGCGCAGGATTAAGCCTAGCGCTGTCTTTACCTGAGCATTTAAAGATCGCCGTATTGGCAAAATCGCATTTGACCGATGCAAGTACCTATTATGCACAAGGCGGTGTGGCGGCGGTTTTAGATCAAGCAGATTCGATTCAACAACATATGGATGACACACTCATCGCAGGCGCACATCTGTGTGAACACCAAGCAGTACAACATACTGTAGAAGGCGGCAAAGCATCGGTTGATTTCCTGCTCAATCAAGGGGTGAAATTTACCCTTGACGAACATGAACAACTGCATTTAACCCGTGAAGGCGGGCATTCTCAGCGCCGCATTATCCATGCGGCGGATGCCACAGGCAAAGCCATTTCCACCACCTTGGTTGAACGCATCCAAGAAAAAAAGAACATTCAAATTTTTGAACATTTCATAGCCATTGATTTAATCACGCTGCATAAACTCGGGCATACAGATCAAGACAATCGTGCCTTAGGTCTATATGCGCTGGATGAACGAACCGAAAAAGTTCATACCTTTTTGGCCCCATTCACTGCATTGGCCTGTGGCGGAGCCATGAAAGCCTATCTCTATACTTCAAATCCGGATATCGCGACCGGTGATGGGATTGCGATGGCGTATCGTGCAGGTTGCCGTGTCGCCAATATGGAATTCAACCAATTCCATCCGACGTGTTTATATCACCCTCAAGCACGATCTTTTTTAATTACAGAAGCAATGCGCGGTGAAGGCGCTTATTTACGCCTACCCGATGGTGAGCGGTTTATGCTCCGATTCGATGAACGTGCTGAACTTGCCCCACGGGATATTGTGGCACGTGCCATTGACTATGAAATCAAGCGCCTCGGCATACGACATGTCTGGCTTGATATCACCCATAAGTCCCCTGACTTTGTGAGAGACCATTTCCCTACTTTATATGCGCGTTTGCTTGAACTTGGCATTGATATTACCCGCGAAATGATTCCTGTAGTACCTGCTGCACATTACACCTGTGGCGGTGTGGTGGTCGATGACAACAGCCAAACCGATATCATGGGTTTATATGCGATTGGAGAAACTTCATACACAGGTCTACACGGTGCCAATCGTATGGCGAGTAATTCTTTACTCGAATGTTTTGTCTATGGCATGCGTGCCGCTGAGCATATACAACAGCAATTCAATGACCCCATTGAATATCCCCATATCCCTGCATGGGATGCCACTCAGGTTGAGAACCCCGATGAAGATGTGGTGATTTTACAAAACTGGGATGAGTTGCGTCAGACCATGTGGAATTATGTTGGTATTGTGCGTACCACCAAACGTTTAGAACGTGCGTTGCATCGCATTGAAATGCTCAAAAAAGAAATTAATGAATATTATCAAGGCTACCATGTCAGTAAGAATTTGATTGAACTGCGCAATTTGGTGTTGGTGTCTGAAATGATTGTTCGCTGTGCCATGCAACGTAAAGAATCTCGGGGTTTACATTACACTTTAGATTATCCTGAACTTTCCAATGAACTCAGAAAAACCGTACTGACCCCGCCGAATTTTCAAGTCAGAACACCTTTAGTGAATGAAGCCTAAAGCTTCAAACTAAAAGAATCAAAAGAGCGTCAAGGCGCTCTTTTTTATGATTACAATGCTGTTGATAATGTCGTATTGGAAAGTAACTTATTGACAAAAAGACCTTATCGTTTCGGCGGTATCGAATAGGTACCCGTCACATGCGCAATCGGGTCATCCGAATCAACCGAATATAAATAGACCTCTCCAACAATTAACGCCCTGCCCACTTTCATCAATTTACACACGCCACGAATATCCTTACCACCCGACGGTTTACGTAAAAAATTAATATTCATACTAGTGGTCACGCTTAATCCGACAATACCAATCTCGCCAAGAATCGCAATATAAAGTCCATAATCTGCTACGGTCATCATGGTCGGTCCTGACACTGTCCCGCCGGGTCGTAGATCTAAATCATCTACGTGATAAATGACGGTTGCGCCTTTGTCGACCACCGATTCAATTTCACATTTGATTAAACTTTGTGGAAATTCACGCTGTAAAAATTGAATAATCTCTTGTTTACTTGTTTTGGAGGTGTTCTGTTGCATCAATGCGTTTCCCTGTTTTTTATTATCCCTGAGCATCAATATAGTGACTTCATCCCTTCGATGCATTAACTCAAGCGTTCAAAAGAAGAGTTCAGCTTTCAAATCATGCTCAACATCAGATCACACAGGATTTGGTGAATCGATCTGTATTGTCATATTAAGAGAAAATCTAATCATAAAAAGAGCCTAACGATCTTGTGACCACTAGGCTTTGGATTTCTGCGAGCAATAAGATTACTATTTAAAGCATATAAGACATCGCTTCTTCAAACACTTGCTCGGAGGTTTGTGTGGCATCTAAACGCTTCATACGATCTGGCTCTTGCAAATGAATTTCAGCAAAACCAGAACGCACTTTTTCAAAGAAAGTGA
Organism: Acinetobacter lanii; assembly: GCF_011578285.1. Taxonomy (NCBI): domain Bacteria; kingdom Pseudomonadati; phylum Pseudomonadota; class Gammaproteobacteria; order Moraxellales; family Moraxellaceae; genus Acinetobacter; species Acinetobacter lanii. The sequence continues at coordinate 2,199,801 of NZ_CP049916.1, forward strand.
TTTTTTCTTGCTCAAAACGATCAAGTGCACCACGCTCACGCGCACGCTCCATCCCCACTTCAATCGGTGCATCGAGCCAAAAAGTGATATCCGGCATTTTCTCCACAAAGTTTTCATTAAGCAGTTTAAGCTTGGTTTTACTTAAACCTCGACCTGCGCACTGATAGGCAAAACTCGAATCTGCAAAACGATCACACAGCACTACTTTTCCTTCAGCCAATGCAGGTAAAATTACTTGAGTCAAATGCTGAGCCCGTGCTGCGTACATCATCAAGAGTTCGGTATCATGGCTCATGCTTTCTTCATGATTCACCGCCAATAAAATCGAACGGATTTGCTCCGCCAATGGTGTTCCACCCGGTTCACGGGTCAATACAACGTCTTTACCCAATGCTTGAAAATGTTCATAGAATTTACGAATCAGCGTGGTTTTGCCCACACCCTCCGTGCCTTCAAAACTGATAAACATGCTCACCCCTTAGTTTGATGAACGAATGACTGAAAGATAATCTTGAACTGCGCGATTGTGATCTTGCAGATTAGAAGTAAAGGTATGTCCACCATTACCTGTTGCCACAAAGTAAATGTTATTACTTGCGTCCGGATGCATCGCTGCCTCAATCGCTTTCTGACTTGGTAAAGCAATTGGGGTGGGTGGTAAACCATTAATGGTATACGTGTTATACGGCGTTGGTGTGCGTAAATCCTGACGGGTGATGTTGCCTTGATAACGATCCCCCATACCATAAATAACAGTAGGATCTGTTTGTAAACGCATACCCATTTTTAAACGGCGCACAAATACCCCTGATACTTGCTCAAGCTCGCTGTCCACACTGGTTTCTTTTTCAATAATCGATGCCATGATCAACGCTTCATATTTATTTTGATAAGGCAAATCTGTGGCACGTTTTTCCCAAGCGGTATCTAAAGCTTTCATTTGACGCTGATACAAGTCGGTCAGAATTTTTTTATCGCTTTCACCTTTGGCAAAGAAATAAGTGTCCGGTGCAAACAAACCTTCAGGATGATCAAACGAAATATTCAGCGCTTTTAACATTTGATCATAGGGCAGATTGACCACTTCTTTGCTAACCAAATCATCTTTCTTTAATGCCTCAACCAATTGCTTAAACGTGGTGCCTTCAATCACCAAAATACGATTCATTTGCGCATTTTCTGCATTGGACAATAAGCTCAATACTTCACGTACCGTCATGCCCTGTGTCGCTTCATAAACGCCGGCTTTGAGCGTGTCATGAATAAAAAACTTTTGATACAGCTTTAACACCATTGGAAAACTGACTTTATTTTCCTTGGCCAAGCGATCGATCAAGCCTGAATAAGTATCCCCTTGATTAATGGCAATCATTTGCTTATCGCCTTCAACAGGATAGGCTTTGAATAGGCTCGACCACAGCACCATCAATGCCACCAAGATTAATCCCACCAGCAACACCAAAATACCTTTCAGTTTTCCAGTGGCGTTATTTTTTTTGTTATTCGTCTTTGTTTGAGGATTGGACATAATCGTGCATCTGATTCAATTGAAGGGTTTTAAATAGCTCAATACAAGGCTGAAGATCGAGCGGTCGCTGATCAAACACATCAACGGCTTTCATCGGACTTAAGGCATTGCAAAAAAATAAACTTTGAATTTTGGATATTTCATCCAGATCGACATAGCGCTGCTCACAGGCAACACCATGCGTTTGCATACGGGCTAAAATTTCAGCACGCATCACACCATGTACGCCATTATAACGAAGTTCAGGGGTAATCCACCGATTATTGATCCGAATAAAGCAATTACTGCTCACACCTTCAACAATTCCCCCTTGAACATCGCTGACTAGAGCTTCGATCCAGCCTTTTTCAACTGCTTCATGCTTTAACATGACCTGTTCAAGCCGGTTTAAACTTTTAATGCCCACCAAATTGGGCATAGATAGTCCGATCGCTTGATCAAGCAAACCACTCTCTATGCTTTCGATCTGAAAACTCTGGGTTTGCTGCGGGTAGTATAAGACATAGAGATCCGCAGCATGGTCAGGGAAGGCATAACCTCGCTGACCTTCGCCCCGACTGATGATGATTTTTAAAGTGCCATTTAATACTGAATATTGCGCACGAAGTTGAAGCAACGTGGCTTCAATCAAGTTTAAATCCACATCTAGCATTAACCGTTCAGCGGAAAGTTTTAAGCGTGCGTAATGCAGTTCAGCCAATTCAAATTGGTTTTGGTGCAACCGCGCGGTGCTAAAACAGCCATCTCCATAATGAAAAGCACGGTCTAAGATATGGATAGAATCAATTTCCTGAGCATTTTTAAAGCACTGCATTCAAAATCCCTATGTACAACAGATTGATTTAAGGCGGTGAATACTTGATTCTATATCTCTTATTTTTATATTAAATTCGTTTTTTATTATTTTTTATGGATAAAGAGTCGCGTTATTCTGCACGCATATTAACAAACAACAATACCTTTGGGGTAATTCATGCGTCAATCTAAACTTAAAATCGGTCTTTTGGCCGCACTTGTTTCTTTGTCTTCGGTTACCTACGCAGCAAAGGACTTTTTAAATGTGTCTTATGATCCAACCCGCGAACTATATGAAAATTTTAATAAGGAATTTCGCAACTACTGGAAATCCAAAACAGGTCAAGACATTAATTTTAAACAATCACATGGTGGTTCAGGTAAACAAGCGCGTGCGGTGATTGATGGCTTAGATGCCGACGTTGTGACTTTAGCATTGGCTGCGGATATTGATGAAATTGCGGCACGAGGTTTACTTGCAAAAGATTGGCAAAAGAAATTCCCACAAAACTCAACCCCATATACCTCAACTATCGTATTCCTGGTTCGTAAAGGCAACCCAAAAGCGATCAAGGATTGGGGTGATCTGGTGAAACCGGGCGTTGAAATCATTACCCCAAACCCAAAAACCTCAGGTGGTGCGCGTTGGAACTACCTTGCAGCGTGGGCGTGGTCAAAACACCAAGCAGGTGGAACAGATGCCAAGGCACAAGACTTTGTTCGTCAAATTTATAAACAAACCAAAGTTTTAGATTCAGGCGCACGTGGTGCAACCACAACATTTGCTGAACGTGGCATTGGTGATGTGTTATTGGCTTGGGAAAATGAAGCACATTTAGCGGTGCGTGAACAACCGGGTAAATTTGAAATTATCACCCCATCATTGTCAATTTTGGCTGAGCCACCGGTGGCGATTGTCGATAAAAATGCCAAAAAAGATGGCAATGAAAACTTAGCCAAAGCCTACTTAAACTATTTGTACTCGCCTGCAGGACAAACCGTTGCAGCGAAAAACTTCTACCGTCCACGTAATGCAAGCGTTTTGGCCAAGTACAGTAATGTATTCAAACCACTGAAACTAGTGACCATTGATAAAGAGTTCGGTGGTTGGAGCAAAGTGCAGAAAGCCCATTTTGAAAATGGCGGAATCTTCGATCAAATCGTGAAAGCCAATTCGAAATAAGTTTAATGCGTTTTGAAAATATCAATTAGGGAGCAGACAACATGCATACAATTATTGTCCCAGGCGTAGGTGGAAGCGATTACGACCATTGGCAGTCTTGGTTGCAACGTCAGTTGATGTCTTGCTCCCGCGTTCAACAGCAAGATTGGAATGCTCCTTTACTCAGTACATGGGTGCAAAACTTTGTTAACACCGTCGCGAAAGTCAATGAACCGATTCAAGTGATTGCGCATAGTTTTGGTTGTTTAACCGCCGTCTCTGCATTAAACGAATATCCTGAGCTGACTCAGAAAATTAAGCAAATGGTCTTGGTCGCTCCCGCCAATCCTGCACGCTTTGGTGAGCAAGGTTTTGCTCGAGATAGCAGCAATGACTATTCAGCTTATTTTCATCAACTTAAATTAAAAGTACCATGTGTGATGATCATCAGTGAAAATGATCCTTGGTTAAACTTTGAGGATGCTAAACAATTGGCCAAAGCGTGGAATTTACGTCCACATAACTTAGGTCAAGTTGGACATATTAATGTCGCATCCGGTTTTGGTCCTTTTCCTGAAATTTATAATTATATGATGATGGAAAATCAGAACCAGCACATCAGCACTGTTGATGAAAGTGAGTTGTTTTACCGATTCGCCATTTAAATTAAGCGTTTTTCGCTTTATGCAATATTCAAATTATTTGCTTACTGACTTCAGTAAGCTTTCTCTCTTTTGAGGAGTCGTCATGTCGCAGCGATCCCGAGTGCTGCCAGGATTTGGTCTTTCTCTAGGCTTTACCCTCGCGTATTTATCTTTAATCGTGCTGATCCCTTTATCCGCCGTATTTATCAAATCTTTTGGTATCGGATGGGATGGTTTGTGGGAAATCCTAACCTCCGAACGTATTATCAAATCGTTGCAGTTAAGTTTTAGTGCTGCATTGATTGCCGCTGTCATCAATGTGGTTTTTGGTTTACTCCTGGCTTGGTGCTTAGTGCGCTATAGCTTCCCGGGTAAACGCATCATTGATGCTTTGGTTGATTTGCCTTTTGCGCTACCGACTGCGGTAGCCGGTATTGCACTCACTTCTTTATATGCACCGACCGGTTGGATTGGTCAGTACCTTGAGCCGATTGGTATTCAAGTGGCTTATACCCCGATCGGGATTACCCTAGCGTTGATTTTCATTGGTATTCCATTTGTGGTGCGTACCGTACAACCGGTGTTAAGTGATCTTGAAACAGAGCTTGAAGAAGCGGCTGCTGCTTTGGGCGCCAACCGTTTCCAAATTGTCACCAAAATTATTCTACCGATTCTCTTCCCTGCACTACTGACTGGCTTTGCTTTGGCATTTGCACGCGGTGTCGGTGAATATGGTTCAGTGATCTTTATTGCAGGGAATCAGCCTTACAAAACTGAAATTGCCCCGCTCATGATTATTTCTCGCTTAGAAGAATATGATTATGCCGGTGCAACCACCATTGCTGTGGTGATGTTACTGATCTCATTTGCGATTTTATTCCTGATTAACTTGTTACAAGCATGGGCAAGTCGTCGTACAGGGAGAACAGCACAATGAGTTTACAAACCAACAGCAACGCTTTGGCAAAAAAATTGCAATCTCGCGATGCCACCCGCGAACCGACTTGGGTCAAAAACACGCTGATTATCATTGCCATGATTTTCTTTATGAGTTGCTTGATTCTGCCTTTGGTTTTGGTATTTGTAGAAGCTTTTAAACAAGGCGTGGGTGTCTATGTCAATGCTTTGATCAATCCAGATACCCTATCTGCGGTGAAGCTAACGCTACTGACTGCTGTAATCGCTGTACCCATGAATGTCGTATTCGGCGTCGCTGCCGCTTGGTGCGTAGCAAAATTTAATTTCCGTGGTAAATCCATTCTCACCACAATTATTGATATGCCTTTCTCGGTTTCGCCTGTAATTGCAGGTTTAATGTTGGTGCTGATTTTCGGTACGCAAGGTTGGATGGGCAATTGGCTCATGGATCATGATATTAAAGTCCTGTATGCCGTGCCTGCGATTGTACTTGCCACCGTATTCATTACCGTACCTTTTGTTGCGCGTGAACTGATTCCACTCATGGAAGCGCAAGGCACAGAGGAAGAAGAAGCAGCAATTGTACTCGGTGCTTCAGGTTGGCAAACCTTTTGGAAAGTCACCTTACCCAATATTAAATGGGGTCTGATCTACGGCGTAATCCTGTGTAATGCCCGTGCCATGGGTGAGTTTGGTGCGGTGTCTGTGGTTTCAGGTCATATCCGTGGTGAAACCAATACCTTACCGCTACACGTCGAAATTTTGTATAACGAATATACCTTTAGTGCTGCATTTGCTGTGTCTTCACTCTTGGCCTTACTTGCAATCGTGACTTTGATTTTAAAATCGTGGGTTGAAATTCGCCAAGAAAATTTAAATAAACGTAATGAAGATTCACACGCTTCTTAAGGAATGACATCATGAGTATTCAAGTCAAAAATATTGAAAAACACTTTGGTGCGTTCCATGCACTCAACAATATCTCTTTAGATTTTCCAGATGGTCAATTGGTCGCATTACTCGGTCCATCCGGTTGTGGTAAAACCACGCTACTGCGTATTATTGCGGGCTTAGAATCTGCAGATAGCGGTCGCGTGATTTTGGAAGGTGAAGACTCAACCAACGTGCATGTCCGTGAACGTCAAGTCGGTTTTGTATTCCAGCACTATGCATTGTTCCGCCACATGACCGTATTTGACAATATTGCTTTTGGTTTACGTGTACGTCCAAAATCGACTCGTCCTTCTGAAGCAGAGATCAAAAAACGAGTGACCCGTCTTTTAGATCTCGTTCAGTTGGGCTTCTTGGCCGATCGTTATCCTGCGCAATTGTCAGGTGGTCAGCGTCAACGTATTGCCTTGGCACGTGCGTTAGCGGTTGAACCTCGCGTATTGCTTCTAGATGAACCCTTTGGTGCCTTAGATGCCAAAGTACGTAAAGAACTGCGCCGTTGGTTACGCACTTTGCATGACGAATTACACATCACCTCAATTTTCGTGACGCATGACCAAGAAGAAGCACTTGAGGTTGCTGATCAAATCATTGTGATGAACAAAGGTAATGTCGAGCAAATTGGTTCACCACGTGAAGTTTACGAGAAACCAGCAACGCCATTTGTATTTGACTTCTTGGGTCAAGCCAATCGTTTTGAAGGTCAAAATCAAAATGGCATCGTGCACATTGGTGAAGATCGTATTCAAGTGCCGCTTGCTAAAGATGCACCGAATGGCGAGGTGATTGCCTTTGTCCGTCCAGATGAACTGACCATTCATGCGCAACCGACTGAAAATGCGTTCCAAGCCACCTTCTTACGTGAAGTTTGGATCGCAGGTCGTGTAGTAGCCGAGCTACAAGGTCGCCAAGGTAATTTAATCGAAATTTTATTAACACCGGATGAAGCTCGCCTGCATCAATTTAGACCAAACCAAACCGTTTGGTTAAGAACCAATACTTTGCATCTTTTTGCAAATCAGGTTGCTTAAGAACAACACGGTGAGGTTGTCATGACCTCACCCATATAGGGTAAATAGCGTTATGAATTTCCAACAATTAAGAATTATTCGTGAAACGGTTAGACAGAATTTTAATTTAACTGAAGCTTCTGCTGCACTGTACACATCTCAATCCGGTGTCAGTAAGCATATTAAAGATTTAGAAGATGAATTGGGTGTTCAACTATTTATTCGTAAAGGTAAGCGCCTACTCGGTTTAACTGAACCCGGTCAGTCTTTACTGGGCATTGTGGAGCGCATGTTGGTCGATGCAGATAATATTAAGCGTCTGGCAGATGATTTTAATCGTGTCGATGAAGGGACTTTGACCATTGCCACCACGCATACCCAAGCACGCTATGTTCTTCCCCCGATTGTAAATTCATTTAAAAAGCTATTCCCTAAAGTTCATTTGGTTCTGCAACAAGCCAGCCCTGTTGAAATCACTGAAATGCTGTTGATGGGTGATGCCGATATCGGTATTGCAACAGAGTCCTTAACCACTGAAGACAATCTTGCCAGTGTGCCGTTCTATAATTGGAAACACTGCATCATTACCCCACAAAATCATCCATTAACCCAAGTTAATCCTCGCGAAATTAGTTTAGAGCGTCTGGCTGAACATCCGATTATTACCTACCATGGCGGTTTTACAGGGCGTTCAAAAATCGATAAAGCCTTTGAAGATGCTCGCCTTGATGTGGATTTGGTGATGTCAGCACTCGATGCCGACGTGATCAAAACTTATGTAGAACTGGGTATGGGTGTCGGTATTGTCAATGATGTGGCGTATGACACGGAACGTGACCACCGCCTAAAACAAATTGATACGGATTTGTTCGGTGTAAATACCACTTGGATCGCGGTTCGTAAAGGTCACTTACTGCGTGGTTATGGTTATGAGTTTATCTCGCTGTGTGCACCAAGCGCTGACATTAAGGCACTGAAGAAAGTGGCATACCCTGAAGATTAATTAAGCAAGCATCTAGATGAAGAAAGGACCTATGTCCTTTTTTTATTGTATAACATGTAAGAAGTGGTGATGTTTAAGATTTCGATCATGAATCTAATTATTGAATTTGAATAAAGTTCTAATATCTTAATGATTGAATTCTTTTTGAACTGCTTAACCTCTTAGATTAGCATTCAAAATAGATTAAATTCAGACATAAAAAAACGAGCCGAAGCTCGTTTTTTTAATTTGATCTTACCAATGGAAGCTAAGACCCACTTTACCTACTGGAAGCCATTCATGCTTATCATCATTTCTGAATTTACTTTCTTCAAGAGCAATATTTTCTTCTAAAGTACCACGTTCAACGTTTGGAGCAGCGCCGCCACTTACTAAGCTGATATCAGCACTTGGATTACCTGTGTAATATGCACCGATTTCACCAAATACACCCCAGTTTTTAGTAATTTTTGGTGCCCAACCAAAACCTACATATGGAGCAATTTCGTTGTCATAATGCATTTTACCTGCAATACGAGCACCATTTGGACCGGCTACGAAATCAGTATGGTTTACGCTGAACCCTTCGCCTGCTTTAACACGGCGATCAACATCATATTTATTATCTACATAGCCTACGCCAGCAGCCATGTAAAGACCTTGTGCCCAACGGTTATCACTTGCACCCCATGGACGAATTTCAGCATTTAAATAAGCCAAATTGTTGTCCATGTCTAGGTCATATTTAGAACCGTTCACTTTGACATCGTCAGACCAAGAGATATCACCACCGTTCCAACCTAAAGCCAAACCTACATATGGGTTAGCAGTCCAAAGTAAAGCAGCACCATAACCAGTCGTACCAATTTCAGCACGTACACCAGTCGGGATCAATTGATTTGCTTCAAAAGCATAACCACTTTTAACAACATTACTGTCAGCCATTGCAAAACCAGATGCTGAAATAGCGGCTGTCACTGCGAGTAGTTTTAACACTTTCATTTTTTTCTCCTCAAGGAAATGAGTTGTTCTTTAATCATTAATGTGTTCAGACTCGGGGCAATCATAATCGATAAATTGAACACAATTAATACTCAAATTGATTGTTTTTTGTTATTTTTTGATACAATTAGGTATTAGTGATTGTTTTTTATTAAATTTATGGTCAAAAAACAGCCACATCTTTAATCTATACAAGCTTAGTTATAATTTAGCATTAGTATTTTCGATTCATTTATGATTTTTTATCTAAACCCATGTCTTTTTGGTGTAGAATCTTTAAAATTTTTTTTTGGAAGAGAAGATCATGTCTCAGCTTTCGACAATCATTGAACAAGCGTTTGAAGATCGTGCAAACTTCACATCAGCTGATTGCCCCGCTGAAATCCGTCAAGCAGTTGAGGAAGCAATTGCTGGATTAGACAACGGTACACTACGTGTGGCTGAAAAAATTGATGGCGAGTGGGTTGTTCATCAATGGCTTAAAAAAGCGGTTTTATTGTCGTTCAAAATCAATGACAACAAACCAATCGAGTCATGTGATCTTCGCTTCTACGATAAAGTTGATACTAAATTCAACGGTTGGACTGAAGAACAATTTAAAGCGGCTGGCGTACGTGTTGTACCTCCTGCTGTGGCACGTAAAGGTTCTTTCCAAGCCAAAGGCGTGATCTTAATGCCTTCTTATGTCAACATCGGTGCGTATGTCGATGAAGGCACAATGGTAGATACATGGGCAACTGTAGGTTCATGTGCACAAATTGGTAAAAATGTTCACTTGTCAGGTGGTGTGGGCATTGGTGGTGTATTAGAGCCACTTCAAGCGAATCCAACCATTATTGAAGACAACTGCTTCATCGGTGCACGTTCAGAAATTGTTGAAGGTGTTGTGGTTGAAGAAGGTTCAGTGATTTCAATGGGCGTTTTCATTGGTCAATCAACCAAAATTTATGACCGTGCAACTGGTGAAATCCATTATGGTCGTGTTCCTGCAGGTTCTGTGGTTGTTGCGGGTAGCCTACCTTCTAAATGCGGTAAATACAGCCTATACGCTGCAATCATCGTGAAAAAAGTCGATGCGCAAACTCGTTCTAAAACGAGCTTGAACGACTTATTACGCGAAGACTAATTTTTTATTTGAGGAACGATTATTCCTCATTAATTTAGTCGCGTCCCGTCTCTACGATCAGTTTTGATCGTAGAGATTTTGTTTTTTTAACTGTGGTCATTTGCTATGAATTCTCTCCGATCTTCTGCTATTCCTGTTTCTGATCCGTCTGCGGGTTTGCGCATCACGGAGATTTTTTATTCACTACAAGGTGAAGCGGATACTGCTGGCTTACCCACTGTTTTTATTCGTTTAACCGGCTGTCCTCTACGCTGTACCTATTGCGATACCACCTATTCTTTTGAAGGTGGTGAACGTCGCTCGCTCGATGACATTATTCAAACCACACTCGATTTTAAAACACCTTACGTCTGTGTAACTGGTGGTGAACCACTTGCTCAACCGAATGCAATTCCACTCATGAATCGTTTGATTGAACTGGGCTGTGAAGTGTCGCTTGAAACCAGTGGTGCTTTAGATGTGTCTAAGGTTGATCCACGTGTGTCTAAAGTCTTGGATTTGAAGACCCCAACTTCGGGTGAAGATTCAAAAAATCTATACAGTAATTTTGAATACTTAACCCCGCATGACCAAATCAAATTTGTGATCTGCAACCGTGAAGACTATGAATGGTCTAAACAACAAGTAGCACAATACCAACTGAATGAGAAAGCGAATACGGTATGGTTTTCCCCTGCGTTTGCAGTTGAGAAAGGTGCTGTACGTTTACCACAGTTGGCGCGTGATTTAGCGCAATGGATTTTAGAAGATCATGTGCCTGTGCGCTTCCAATTACAATTGCATAAATTGCTTTGGAATGATGAAACCGGTCGTTGATCATTGCATTCTAAAAAATGATTTAAAAAAAAGCATCCCATTTCAATGAGATGCTTTTTTATTTGAGATTTGGTTTGTAGATGATTAATAAAACTTAATGACCCGATACTTTGATGGTGGTGCCATTCAAATTAAGCCCTCGCACTTCAATATCACCTATGGGCTTAATGTTTGGATTTTTAGTATCCCCTGCGGTCAGCCCCCATATCATGGTGTTCAAACCACCAGCATCACCGAGACGATTGATTTTTAATCCCAGCCCATCTTGATAGACTGAACCGGTCACATCAAAGTCCAAATTGGTCACACCAAAACGCCCCGGTTGGGAGTTTTGCATGCTGATATAGTCCATACCGATCGAACCGCCACCACCGGCATCATTGAGCTTATACCCTTCAATACGTAAACCATCTTTGAAAATCCCATTCATTTTCAGTAACCCGCCTTGTGGAGTTGAACCGAGTTGAATGTTGGTATTTAAATTAGACACATAGATTTTCATGTTGTCTAAAATTTTTACTGCATCAGTATAGCCACGTGCTGCACCATTTTTTTGTTTGGATGCACCAACCCAAATGTCACCTGTGTTAATGGTCAGATCTTGAGGCAGACTTACGCCAACATTTAAAAAAGAGCCATCTGTGCCTGTTCCGGCATCAGTATCAATTTTCAGAATAATGTTGATATTGGCTGAGCCTGAAGAAAGCGACAGTGGATTATTGCTTTTACCATCGGCGGTACCTAAAATTACCGCACCGGCTTTTGCCGTTCCGCCCAAATCTAGATTGCTCAGACCATCATTGTCATGGTAAATCACTTCAGCTTGTATCGGTCCTGTCGGTACAATACTGATGGTTAAACCATCTTGTCCTGTGAGGCTAGATAACTCTTCATCCGTCAGTGGCTCTACAGCCCAGACAGACGATGAAAAGCATGCCATTGCGAATGCGAGGCAGGTCATCTTTTTCATGTAATTTCCCTATCTTTTTTGTTATCCGATTGTTTATTTATTTTTAAATCGCTCATTAAGTATAGTGAATAAAAATCCATTTTCAATCACATTTTCAATCTTTTTATGTCAATCAGTTAAACATTATCAGACTATAATCGTACTAATTTTTTAAACCACAGAATCTCAAATCAAGCTTTAACCAACTGCTCAAATTAAGGCTATAATATCGCTTTAATTTTCATTCTTTTTTTCGGAGTTCATCTATGCGCCCTCGTGCCATCGTACTGTTATCTGGCGGTTTAGATTCGACCACTTGTTTAGCTTGGGCGCAAGCACGCTATGAATGTATTGCCTTAAGTTTTATGTATGGGCAGCGTTCGACCACAGAATTGGATGCTGCGCGTGAACTCACAAAGCGGGCCGGTGTAGAACATCGTGTCATTAATATTGATTTAGGTAACTTAGGTGGCTCAGCGTTAACAGACCATAGCATTGATGTTCCAGATCATGAACAATCCGGTATTCCTGTAACTTATGTACCAGCACGTAACACGATCTTTTTATCCTATGCCTTAGCTGCTGCCGAAGTTTTTGGCGCTGAAGCGATTGTGATTGGCATCAATGCAGTAGACTATTCGGGCTATCCAGACTGTCGTCCAGAATTTATTGAGGCCTTTGCCAACATGGCAAGACTGGCAACCAAAGTCGGCGTTGAAGGAAAACCTCTTAAATTTGAAACACCTCTGTTACATTTATCCAAAGCAAATATCATTCGCTTAGGCATAGAACATGGCGTAGACTACAGTCAAACGGTGTCATGCTACCAAGCTGATGACCAAGGTCGCGCTTGTGGTGTATGTGATAGCTGCCGTTTACGTAAACAAGGTTTCGTAGATGCAGGTGTGACTGATCCAACGCGTTATATACCGTCATAACAAGGTACAATTTATGAAGAATTTAAAATCAGGTTTCATTACAACAACTTTATTCGCAGCGGCTGCTTTTCTTGGGGCGACTGCGCATGCAGAAACTTCAGCATTGCAAAATGCCTATAAAAGCACCAATGTGAAATCTGCATTGATTGGCGTATGTAAATCTGAGACAGGCAAAAGCGGTAAACTAACCGCAGCTGAAGTATCAAAATACTGTACATGTGCAGTTGAGTCTGACGGCAAATTGACCAATGCGCAAAAATGGGAAATCCAAAGCTCGATCAATCAAAAGAAAAACCCTTCTAGCTTAAGCTTCGTTCAAAAACAGAACCAAGACTTAAAAGCATGTTTTGGTCCTCAATTGACGACTAAACTTGAAGGTTTAACTCAACAAGCGATGAAAGCGGCTCAAGAAGCACAATCAAAAGCGAAAAAATAAGTTCTGATGAACTTTTTAAATGAGCCACATATGTGGCTCATTTTTTTTGGCTGTATATCATCTTATTTTCTGTTTTAGGCATAGCTTTTAAACTATTTGCGCTACACTAACGGCATAAAAATTGGAGCATTTCATGAGTCTTGAAAATATAACTTTACCTAATCAAAGCTTTGCCACCACTCAAGGTGAAGTCAATCTTGCTGAATCTACGGCTGAGTGGCTGATTATTTATTTTTATCCTAAAGATTCAACCCCAGGTTGTACCACGCAAGCCGTTGGTTTTTCCTGCCTTAAAGATCAATTCGATGCGTTGAATGCGACCATTTACGGTGTATCACGTGATTCAGTGAAAGCCCATCAGAACTTTACCGAAAAACAAGCACTGACCATTGATTTGATTAGCGACAAAGAAGAAGTGTTGTGCCAACATTTCGATGTGATTAAACAAAAAAATATGTATGGCAAATTGGTCATGGGTATTGAACGCTCGACCTTTATTTTCCATAACGGTAAACTGGTCAAAACATATCGCAAAGTCAAAGCGGCTGGTCACGCTGAACAAGTGTTAGAAGATTTAAAAGCGCTACAAGCAGCTTAATTACATTTTCAAATGATCGAGCTTTTACAGCAATATTTCATACGATGAGGGCAAATCCATCTGATTGGATTTGCCCTTTTATTTTGATTCATTGCTTTGATTCGTTGTTTTGATTTTAGAAATGTTAAATCCCAGATGCTTTGTATCTTCAGCTAATTGAACAATCGTAGGATGGCGAAATTAAAAAATTAAACCGTAGGCAATCCACCACATCACCAAAGCAATAATGACATCTAAAACTTTCCAAGCATGTTCACTTTGGAAAATCGGCAATAAGTAGCGCGAGCCATAACCCAAGCTAAAAAAGAATAGCCAAGATGCAGAAATCGCCCCCAATAAAAAACTGAACTTGTGCTGTTCAAATTGGGTTGAGATTGAGCCGACTAAGACCACAGTATCGAGATAAACATGTGGATTCAGCCAAGTCAGTGCCAAGCACAACAGGATCATTTTTTTTAGTTGATGCGGTTGTGAAGCTGATTGCAGATCGATGTTTTGGGTTTGAAATAGCGCTTGATATAGATGTTGTGCACCATAGATCAACAGAAACAATGCCCCTAGATAGCGAGCCACGCTGACCGCTTCGGGCAGATTTAACACTACATAAGAAAAACCAAACACCCCCAATGCCAATAAAATTGAATCAGAGGCTGCGCAAATCAAACACAGATAAAACACATGCTGTTTCAGTAGCCCTTGCTTCAAAATAAAAGCATTTTGTGCACCAATCGCCACGATTAAACTCAGCGCAACACTTAACCCTTGTAGATAACTATGCAACATAATCAAGCCATGACTTCAGAACTGTGGCTATTATTACCGAGCTCTCTTTAAAATAAATATTCTTTAGAAAATATCAGCTTGATTAAGTTTTTCTAAGTTTATAAAGTGTACAAGTCACTTTAAAAAATAATGAGATAGGGATGTTGCATAGTAAAAACAGCGAAGCTTTTCTTGCCGTGATTGAAACTGGCAGTTTTGAGTTGGCAGCGGAGCGCTTATGCATCACACCCTCTGCAGTGACTTTACGTGTGCAAGCCTTGGAAAAACAATTGGGGCATATTTTAGTGATTCGTGAACGTCCTTGCCGTAGTACCTCAGCAGGACAGCAATTGTTGTCCTATTTACAACAAAGCAAATTGCTTGAGCAAAATCTATTGCAAGACCTACAAGGCAAAACCTTAGGTTCTACATTTTACACACTCAATATCGCCACCAATGCAGACTCATTGGCAACATGGCTGTTATCAACCATTCAAGCTGTATTGATTGATGAGCATATTGCGCTAAAGCTGAAAGTTGCTGATCAGACCCAAACCCATCATTTGCTTGAAGCAGGTTTGGTCAATGCCTGTATTTCGACAGAATCGAACAGTATTAAGGGCTGTGAAGTGAAGCCACTTGGGATCATGCGTTATCGTATGGTGGCAAGCCCCACATTTGTCGCACGTTGGTTTAATCAAGGGGTTAATCGTGAGACTTTAAGGCTTCCGCCCGCAGTCATTTTCAATGAACAGGACTTAATGCATCACGAAATCATTTCCAAGCATTTTGGCTTGAATATGTCGCAGTACCCGCACCACCTGATTCCATCGGCTCATTCTTTTTTAGAAGCTGTGCAATTGGGTTTAGGCTTTGGCATGGTGCCTGAATTTCAGATTCATCAAGCACTTACCAATGGTGATTTAATTGAGCTGTTTCCAGCTGCACAGACTGATGTTAAATTGTATTGGCATCACTGGAAAAGACAATCTGTGCAACTACAGCGCCTTACCGAACGCTTGATTCAGCATGCACCGCTGCATTTAAATCAAGCAGATCATTCGTAAATAAAATTTAAACAGTTAAATTGGTTTTATCTTGTTGCTCAAATTTGGCTTGAAGTTGTGGGTAATAGGCCGTGTTTTGAAATTGCCTTAAAAAGTTAACTGTACCTGCCGGAAACTCAGTCTCTCGAATCTCTCCCCGATAATAGGCTTCTCTGAGCGGCGTAGCTGACATTGCCCCGACAAGGCTATCCAATTCGAGCATTTTCCATTCAGGGAACAATTGTAAGTAATAAGAGGAGTCATCTTTAAAGTGTCCGATTAACCCCACGTTGTCTGAAGCTTGAACCAGATCACCCACTAAAGCTTTGACCAACTTCACCCATTTCACATCATTATAAACATCAATTACATGCACAAAATGAATGCGTTTTTGATCGGCTTCAGAAAAATTCGACAAGATCATCTGCTCACGTTCGAGTGCAGAAAAAGGATTTTTGATATTGCGTTCGTCTTGCGCTGAACCCAAGGCTAAAATCACATTTTCACTGTGTTGCAACGCGATTTCAACGGTTTGCATATGCGCCAAATGGAAAGGCTGAAAGCGCCCAATAAACACCAAATAATCAAATTCGTGATCAGATTTATATTTCATAATGATTCGTTGATTTTATGAACTCATCAGTTGTGTCAGCGAAATCAATTTGCGACATAATGAATGCATAAAATTAAATTCAGGCTTAAAGCAAGGATAGTACGATGACACTGAGCTGTATTCAACAACCACATGAACATTTAAATGCGAAATTAGACAATGGCATTTTGACCTTAGCCATTCACCGCCCTAAAGCCAAGAATGCGCTATATGGCGATTTGTATTTATGGCTTGCTAAAGCCTTGGATGAAGCCGATCAAGACAACAGTGTGCGTGTGGTGATTTTACGTGGTGAAGACGCTGACTTTACCGCAGGCAATGATATGCAAGACTTTATGAAGTTTGTAAAAACGCCTTTTGACGGCAAAGCAGGCGATACCCCACCTTTCGTTGTGCTTAAAGCGGCAGCTCGTTTTTCTAAACCGTTGATTGCTGCTGTACGTGGCGTTGCGATTGGCATTGGTGTGACGATTTTATTACATGCGGATTTGGTGTATAGCGATAATACCGCCCTGTTCCAAATTCCATTTGTCAGCCTAGGTCTGTCTCCTGAAGGTGCTTCAAGCAAGCTTTTGGTTGAGCAAGCGGGCTACCACAAAGCAGCTGAATTATTACTCACCGCACAAAAATTCAACAGCGAAAAAGCGTTAGATGTGGGCTTGGTGAATAGCATTGAAGATGATGTCTATGCACATGCACAAAAGCAGGCGGAAACTTTAGCATCACTACCTTTAGCATCACTTAAACAAACCAAAGCCTTGATGAAACACAATTTGGACGAAATTATCAAATGTATTGATGATGAAGCCGTGGTGTTTATGCAACGTGTAGCGCAACCTGAAATGATGGAAGCGGTAACTGCATTTATGCAAAAACGCAAACCCGACTTCACCCAGTTTAATTGAGCTTTAACAGCTCTGATTTTTAAGTTTAAGCGATTCAAAACTTTTAAAAATCTGCAAATTTGCAACATACCATCAAGGTTAAAATTCGTATCTTGATGGTGTATTCCCCTTCTCCTATTTAAGTATGCCTATGTCAAATTCTCAAGTTGAAAAAGCCCGTTATTTTGAAGCTGCTGCGCAAAATATTGACGTGGAAAATTTTAAAAAAGTGGTTCAAAGCCGTCGTTCTGTACGTAAATTTACCGATAAACCTATTCCTGCTGAAGTACTGGATGATTGTTTAGATTTGGCTTTACTTGCACCCAATTCATCTAACTTACAGCCGTGGACCTTTTATGTGGTGCAGTCTGAAGATAAAAAACAAAAGATTGTGAAAGCCTGTTTAAACCAATGGGCGGCACGTACTGCAGCGGAATTGATTGTTTGTGTGGCACGTACTGACCGTGTCAATGAAATGGCAAAACGCAACATTAATGAATTTCCATTTCCCGAAATTCCGCCTTTGGTAAAAAAGTATTACACCTATATTCCTTTGAATTATAAAACAGGTTACTTCAATGCTATTGGTCACTTTAAAAAAGTGTCTTTTGGGGTGGCACGTAAGTTTGGTAAACAATTGCCTGTGACGGCGTTTAACCCTGCCGATTCGATTTTATGGGCAAGTAAAACCACGGCTTTGGCCTGTGAAAACCTCGTATTGGCTTTACGTGCTTATGGCTTTGACAGTTGTATGATGGAAGGTTTTGACGAACCTTTGGTGCGTAAAACCTTAAATCTAGGTGATCAAGAATACCCTGTGATGGTGATTGGTGCAGGTGAACGTGCCACCGATGGCGTGTTCTTCCCGCAGTATCGTTTTGATCGTGACTTATTTATTCAGAAAGTTTAATCAATCTCGATGATTTGAATAAACTCAAAGGCAGGCTCTTCATAAGGATGGCTTGCCTTTAATGCTTCGGCAACTTGTTTGACTTTCTGTTCAGGGACAATGGTTTCCACACGCCATTCAGGCACTTGTTCGAGTTGATCTAACTGACCGATAAAAGGATTTGCCCCTTTTACAGGTTTAAACTGCCCTGTTCCTAGCACTTGCCACGCACAGTGCTCATAGTTTCCGATCCCACCTGCACCTGCTTCAAAAATAGCGAGTTTGGTGGATTCAAAATGGGATTCAGGCACGTAATAGATGAGTTTGAGCATAGTGATAAATAATCTAATGGTTAGATTTATATTAAATCATTTATCTAATTTTATGACCTACCTAGGGCTGAATAGAATAAGTGAATAACATAAAAAGGCATTGCATGAGAACCACAAACCCAAAGAATTTCCATCCTTTTTTCTTAATGCATTTTTATCTAACGACAAATAAATAGTAGTCTTGGTCATAGCATTACCCTATTTTAGCGAAAATAATCGCCCATAAAATAAGGCATGCAAAAAGTTAACCAAATATTCTAAGTTATTTAAATATTACTATATAAATATTTCTTGGATTTGTTCAAATGGGATATTTTTACCTTTACCAACATCAAGTGAATCTGAAGTAAAACTCTCATCGAATTTTTGACATATAAGTTGCCAATAGTTGCAAACAATACAATCAATATTTTCAGGATTATATTCTTTATAAAATTTGACTATTGTAGGTTTCAATTTGATTTTCAATTTTTCTTGTATAGGAACTAAGTCTTGAACAAAAGAAAATTGGCCAGTATTTCCAAAAAACAACTCAGGTAAGTCAAATTCATTTCTTACTTTAGCTTCTCTCAAAGTGCTAAAAGCAAATGGACCATTAGCTTCCCCATTACTTTCATCATTTAAATGTATAACTGAGCGTCTTAATATTTCACCCTTATATTCCGTTAATTCAGGCACAATATTTATCGTTTTATTTAAAAAAATCTTTATACCTTCGGGGCAATGCAAAAGCCCTTCTTTAAACCACTCTAGAGTTCCATCGCTTCCACAGCGATGATAATAGCTAACTCTAATTTTCATATTTTTTTGTTCAGGTTCTGCATCTAGCAATAATCTAATATGCCATGCATACGTACCTGAATCCCACTCAAGAGCATCATTTTTTAATAAAGTATTAATTTCATTCAATTTAGATTTAATTTTTTCAACACTAATACCGTAATACATCGAAAGACTATTCAATGCATCATTTTCATCATCATAGCTAAAATTATATATTTCCATTTTTATCTCTAAAATTTCATATTTTTAAACATATATTTACATCATAAAAAAGCCACCTTACGGTGGCTTTTTTTATTTAAAACTGATCACCCAATAAATTTACGCGCATTACGGAACATACGTAACCAAGCACCATCTTGATCCCAATCTTCAGGTTTCCAAGAATGTTGAATCGCACGGAAGTTACGTTCAGGGTGCGGCATCATAATCGTTGCACGACCGTCAGTAGACGTCACACCTGAAATCGCTTCAGGCGAACCGTTCGGGTTTAATGGATAGTGTTGAGTCGGATTACCATGGCTGTCTACATAACGTAGAATCACTTGATTGCCCGCATTTAACGCAGCAATACCTGACTCAGGTGCAACCACACGCCCTTCACCATGTGCCACAGCAATCGGAAGAATCGAGCCTTCCATGTCTTGCAACAACACAGAATTTGATTTTTCAACGCGTACATTCACAGCACGTGCTTCAAACATTTCAGAGGTATTACGATGGAAACGAGGCCAGTTGTCAGCACCCGGAATCAGTGGAGCCAATTGCGACAACATTTGGCAACCATTACAAATACCTAAAGAGAATGTTTCATCACGGTTAAAGAATTTCTCGAATTGATCACGTAGTTTTGGATTGAACAACACTGATTTCGCCCAACCACCACCTGCACCTAACACGTCACCGTAAGAGAAGCCACCACATGCCACCAAGCCTTCAAAATCATCAAGGCTGATACGACCTGCAAGCAAGTCACTCATATGAACATCTACAGTGTTAAAGCCGACTTTATCGAATGCAGCCGCCATTTCAACATGACCATTGACGCCTTGTTCACGTAAAATCACCATGTTTGGACGACGTGAATTGATAAATGGCGCTTCAATTTCTTCGTTCAAATCAAAGGTTGGTTTTGCAATTAAACCCGCATGTGACTTGTCTGTGATTAGTGCAAATTCTTGATCCGCAGTTTCGACATTATCACGTAAGCGTTGGATTTGATGAGACACTTCAGTCCAAGCCACTTGAAGATCGCTACGATCAAGGCTTAAACCGTTCACAGTTAAAGCATCCGTAGTGTTTACTGTACCGACAACTTGAATGGCATCTTTAATTGATGATGCAGCAACTTCAGTTTCAAGTGCTGCCCAATCCGCTTTAGAAATTTGCAATACCGCACCAATTTCTTCTGCAAAGAGTGCTTC
The DNA here is from genome assembly GCF_011578285.1 of Acinetobacter lanii. Classification (NCBI taxonomy): domain Bacteria; kingdom Pseudomonadati; phylum Pseudomonadota; class Gammaproteobacteria; order Moraxellales; family Moraxellaceae; genus Acinetobacter; species Acinetobacter lanii. Next base: position 2,220,389 of record NZ_CP049916.1, read on the forward strand.
TACAGATTGATCTTCTAAAGCCACACCTAGACGTGAAGCAAACATCATTTCTGCAACAGTTGCGATTAAACCACCATCACCAATGTCATGGTACGCTTTAATCAAGCCACGGTTGTTCCAGTCTTGAACCAATGCAAAGAATGCTTTGAAGTCATCGAAGCTATCCACATCAGGGGTGACTGAACCAATCGCTTTATATACCTGAGCTAAGATCGAACCACCCAAACGGAATTGACCTTTAGACAAATCAATACGAACCAATACAGATTCTAAGTTTTTAAGTTCTGGGGTTAGAGTTTTGCGTACATCTGTTACAGGAGCGAATGCAGTGATCACGCCTGACATTGGTGAGGTCACAGATTTGTCGATTCCTTCATCATTCCACGTGGTACGCATAGACAATGAGTCTTTACCCACTGGAATTGCGATACCCAAGGCAGGACACATTTCCATACCAATGGCTTTTACACCTTCAAATAATGCTTGATCTTCACCTTTTTGACCTGCTGCTGCCATCCAGTTTGCAGACAATTTAATGTCACTGATTTGCTCGATTTTTGCAGACATGATGTTCGAAATCGATTCGGCAACCGACAAACGCGCTGAAGCCGCAGGGTTCAACAATGCCACTGGTGGACGTTCGCCCATCGCCATCGCTTCACCTGTATACCCCACTAAACTTGTGGTCGTTACCGCAGCGTCCGCTACAGGCACCTGCCATGGACCCACAAACTGATCACGTGCCACCATACCGGTGATTGAACGGTCACCAATAGTGATCAAAAATGATTTAGAGGCAACGGTTGGGTTTTTAAGCACACGGTAAATCGCATCTTTGAGATCGGTCACTTTAAATGTATCGAAGTCATCGCCTTGACGTTCAATCGTTTCATAAGAACGGCTCATGCGTGGTGTACCACCCAACATCACTTGCATTGGCATATCCACCGCTTTATTTTCAAAAAGTGGATCTTCAACGGTTAAATGACGTGCTTCAGTCGCTTCACCTAAGACTGCAAACGGACAACGTTCACGGGCACAGATTGACTCAAACAATGCTAATGATTCAGGACGGATTGCAAGTACATAACGTTCTTGTGCTTCGTTCGACCAAATTTCCATTGGCGACATGCCCGGCTCAAGCGATGGGATTTTACGAAGGTTTAGAATCGCACCCAATTCATGGTCATTGACCAATTCAGGCATCGCATTTGATACACCGCCTGCACCGACATCATGCACAGACACGATTGGGTTATGGTTTTCCATGCGCCAGCAGGTATCAATCACTTCTTGGCAACGACGCTCCATTTCAGGGTTTTCACGTTGTACTGAAGCGAAGTCAAGGTTTTCACCCAATTTACCACTGTCGACTGAAGATGCTGCGCCACCACCTAAACCGATGAGCATTGCAGGGCCACCCAAAACGATGAGTAAGTCGCCCGGTAAAATTGCATCTTTTTCAACATGATCAGGACGGATATTACCGTAACCACCTGCAATCATAATCGGCTTATGGAAGCCTTTAACTTCACCATTGACTTTTTGTTCAAAAGTACGGAAGTAACCATTTAACGCTGGACGACCAAATTCATTATTGAACGCTGCACCACCGAGTGGCCCTTCGATCATAATTTGCAGTGGCGATGCCATACGGGATGGCTTACCATAGTTCTCTTCCCAAGGTTGTTCAAAGCCCGGAATATTCAAGTTCGATGTTGTAAAACCTGTTAAACCGGCTTTGGGTTTACCCCCACGACCTGTTGCACCTTCATCACGGATTTCACCGCCTGAACCTGTTGCAGCACCGGCAAATGGCGCAATTGCAGTCGGATGGTTATGGGTTTCGACTTTCATCAAGATATGGGCAGCTTGGCTCTTATATTTATACACATGCTGACCATTGGCTTCTTGAGTTGGATAGAAACGCTGTGTGTCAAAACCGACAATCACTGACGCATTGTCTTTATAAGCAGACAACACATCGTTCGGCGATTCTTTATAAGTGTTTTTAATCATTTGGAACAAAGACAATGGCTGTTTTTCACCATCAATTGTCCACTCTGAACCAAAGATTTTATGACGACAATGCTCAGAGTTCGCTTGTGCAAACATCATTAGTTCGATGTCATGCGGATTGCGACCCATTTTAATAAAGGCATCGGTCAAATAATCAATTTCTTCGTCAGACAGTGCAAAACCAAACTCTGAATTGGCTTTGACTAAAGCGTCTTTACCTTGGCCTAAAATATCAATGCTATTTAAAGGTTTTGGCGCTGTTTCAGTAAATAATGCCCCAGCATCTTCAATTTTATTGAACACACTCTCGGTCATGCGGTCATGTAAGACTTGTTTAACTGCATCAGAGAGCTCAGAAACACCCTTTAAAGTAAACAAAACACCGCGTTCAAGGCGGTGTATCGGGGTATTACAATTGGCAAAAATATCCGTCGCTTTAGATGACCATGGAGAAATGGTCCCTAAACGTGGTGTGACTAAAATCTGAACTTCATCTTGAGCCGCTTGGCGGACTTGGAATGATTCACCATCATTCAGCAGTTGTAGAGCAGATTGCTGTTGTTGCTCACCCAGCGCTTGGTCAAATAAATAGACCCATTGGCTTTCGATCGACTGAACTGAACTAATAGACGCTAAACGTGAAAGTAGTTGAGTTTTCTTAAAAGAAGAATGTGCAGGTGCACCGGCAACGATAAACATGCTGATTTTGGCTCCACGGGCAGGTGAGATGACCTTGCCACAATGTGACTTGAAGAGAGCGCATATTCTACTGTGTATTGACACAATCAGCTAGACAAAAAACGAAGAAACTATGAGTAATTGAATGAAGTTTTTATAAATAATGCGTTTAATTTCAGTGGAAAAATTTGAATGTAGTCCTACAGGTTAACACACTTTGTAACGGAAAAAGCAAAACATTTGGAGAATTATTTTACTCAGATCAATAGTCTAAATTTTAAGCATTTAGTGCAAAATCAATCGATTTAAAATCTGTATAGAACACAGCTCAACGCCTGATCAAGCTTTATTGTTCTATACCGTTATTCAGCTTATTTTTGATTTAAATAGTTTAATAAAGATAAGACCGCTTGACTGGCAATCTGCAATGACGCTGGATCGACTTGCTCAATCGTGTCGCAACTTTGGTGATAACACGGCGCAAATTCCAACACGTCGCCTTTCATTTGTTCATTAAATAAAATTAAAGAAGCGACAGGCACTTTGCCTAAAAATGGCGCAGTATCACTGGCAGTTAAGGTTGAAATATCTTCCTTCACTTGAATGCCTTTATGTCTAAAAAATGCTTTTAAATGTTGTTCTAAAGCCAAGTCCCCTACATGATTTGGAATACTCCGCAAACTGTCGGTAATCGGCTTATAATCCGCTTCATTCATACCTCTTTCTTTGAGCGTGGTTTCCATTTCGGTAATCGAGGATTGATCTCCATCTGCAATTTGAATGGTGGGATTTTTGGTGCCGACCATATCGACATTGATATAAGCCTGAATGCCTTTGAGCTGGTCAGCACTTAAACTTTTTACAAAAGCATTTGATCCAGCAATGCCTTCTTCTTCCGAATCCCAGAATGCGATATATAAAGTATGTTTTGGTTGCTTTGAATGCTTTGCATAGTGCTGAATCAGCTCTAACAGTAAGGCAACACCCGAACCGTTATCATTAATCCCTGGACCCATTTTTACTGAGTCATAGTGTGCACCAACCACGATCGCGGTATCTTTGGACTGCCCTGCAATTTCAACAATGACATTTTGACCCACTTCTTTTTTACGATTCTCAAAAGGGATCAGTTGGGCTTTTAAGCCTGCTTTTTTAATTTGATCACTAATATATTGCGCTGAGGCTTGACCACCACTAGTACCGACAGCGCGGTTTCCACCATGCATTTGTGCAATTTTTTCTAAGACTTTTAAATGTTGCATCATGGCTGTACTGTCTAAGCTACCCACCTGATGAGTGGGCGTTGTCTGAGTGACTGTGTGTGCATTGATATCTTGTTGATGTGTTATTGCTTGTTGTTGGCATCCTGCCATTAAAAAACCACTACACGCTAAAAGTGTTGAAAATATCCATTGATTTGAATGCATCATTGTCTTTATCTGAGTATCATCATGATCTATTTCTTTATATTAAACATTCTGATGAAGGCTAAAAAGTAGCGTTCAGTAACCAGTGTTCAAGTTAAGATGTACAGTTTTATTCCCGATAGCCGAATCAACTCACCATTTAAAACCCTTCTTTCTTGTTTATTTGAAGATTTATTCCCTCCAGAAACTTTCTATGCAATCAAAAAGAGAGGCTTAAGCCTCCCTTAATCTATTCAAAGTTTTTGATTTCTTTATCTAGGCAGATTCTCGAATTAAAGGATTAAAGTTGCCTTCAATCACACCATTTTCTCTGACATAGACCTGCCAATCCGCCAACAACTCTTGCAACTTTTCAGGATAGGTTTCTGCCAAATCCTGAGTTTCTCCTGTATCCTGTTTTAGGTTATACAGTTGCCATTGGTTCGGACCATTCGGTGCAGGGATAAATAGGGCTTTCCAATCGCCCTTACGCAAGGCTTTTTGCCCAAAAAGCTCCCAACCGGTGACATGATCTTGTTCATGGATATAATCACGGTCTTGATTCAAATACGGCAAAATGGACTGACCTCGTAGAGGCACTAAGCTACGCCCTTTATAGTGCGAACCGGGATGTTGAATATTCAATAAATCTAGAATCGTCGGAAGCACATCCATTACGGTTAAAAATTCATGACTGATCTGCTGTTGTTTTTGTAGTTTTGGATAGTGAATAAATGCGGGGGTACGAATGCCTCCTTCACTGGTATGGGCTTTGAATAATCGTGATGGTGCTGTCGCTGCTTGCGCCCAATGCTCACCATACCAAACGTAAGAATTACCATTGCCCAAGTTATCAAAGCTATTGTCATAATATTGATCTATCACCGCTTGCAAATTTGGACCAAATACAGGCAGTGCTTCAAGTTGCGCACCCTCTGCGCCATTGTCTGAAAGAAAAATAATCAGGGTATTGTCGTATTGATTTGTCCGTTTTAAATGCTCAATCACACGACCAATATTTTGATCCATGCGATCCACCATGGCTGCATAAATTTCCATACTTTTCGCAGAAGTTTTACGCTCTTCTTCTGTCAGTGCTTGCCAAAATTTACTCCGAGCCAATACCGGATGCACCGTTGAATCCTGCTCGACCAAGCCGATTGTTTTTAACCGTGCCAAGCGTTGTTCACGTAAAACTTCAGGACCTGCATCATAAACGCCTTTATATTTAGCAATGTCTTGTTGTGGGGCTTGTAAAGGCCAATGCGGTGCTGAGAAAGGCAAATACGCAAAAAATGGGCGATCTTGGCGTGCTTGGTCGTCCTTCAGATAACCCAATAAAGTATCGGTAAAATAATCTGAAGAATAGAAGTCGGATGGCAGTTCATGAATGAACGCATCATTTTCCGCATACAGTCCACGGGTGACTTTCAATAAACCCGGAACCTCCTCTTCAGGAATATCCGCTTCAAAGGCAAAATGATTGGCAGCACCTGGTAATAAAGCAAAAGATTTTTCAAATCCTCTTTTTGCAGGAAAGCGTTCTGGTGTTAAGCCTAAATGCCATTTACCTGACATGATGGTGTAATAACCTGCATCATGTAGTAACTCAGGTAAAGCTGCCACTTGATCATTCAGATAGCCTTCATAGCCCAATTTACCTTGCTGTTCGGGTCGTATAGATTCAGCCATTGAACCTAATCCAGCCAAATGGTGATCTGTGCCTGAAAGCAACATAGAACGTGTTGGAGAACAGGTCGACGCTGTATGAAAATTAGTCAGCCTTAAACCCTGCTCTGCAATGGCATCTAAATGGGGTGTTTTAATTTCACCACCAAAAGCACCTAAGTCTGAAAAGCCTAAATCATCTGCAACGATTAAGAGAATGTTTGGTTGGGTCATTTTATTTTTACATGGATTAAAATCTTGTTTAGACCTTAACTTCTTCGGTCAATCCATGCTGTCAAATAGATGACATTGTTTAGACAAATATTTGCTGAGTTAATCGTGATGAATGCAATTGAGTAAGTAATGATATTGATATCTAAGTTAAGCTTAGGCTATTTTATTTTTAAACATTCTTTTATCTATTTCGCAATAAAAAAAGAGCATTTCTGCTCTTTTTAATAACCCTACTCAGATTAGGTCATTAACCAAAACGCCCTGTAATATAAGCTTCGGTCAACTGATGATCCGGCTGCGTAAAGACTTTTTCAGTGGAATTGACTTCAATCAAATCCCCCAAATGGAAATAAGCCGTACGGTCAGATACACGGGCTGCCTGTTGCATCGAATGGGTCACAATGGCAATCGTATATTGCGTCGATAATTCAGAAATCAGTTCTTCAACTTTTGCTGTGGCAATTGGATCGAGCGCAGAACAAGGCTCATCCATCAAAATCACTTCAGGAGAAACAGCAATCGTGCGAGCGATGCATAGACGCTGCTGCTGCCCGCCTGAAAGCCCTGTCCCCGGTTGACTGAGTCGATCTTTGACTTCATCCCACAGCCCGGCTTTACGTAAACTGGTTTCTACAATCTCTTCTAAGTCATATTTATCACGGGCTAAGCCATGCAGCTTAGGGCCATAAGCGACATTGTCAAAAATGGACTTTGGAAATGGATTCGGCTTTTGGAATACCATGCCCACTTGCGCACGCAGTAAAACCACATCCAGTTTAGGGTCATAAATATCCTGATTATCCAGCAATACTTTTCCTGTCACTCGACAACTATCAATCGTGTCATTCATACGATTTAAGGTGCGTAAAAAAGTGGATTTACCACAGCCGGATGGCCCAATGAACGCAATCACTTCATTTTGGTAAATATCCAAATCGATGCCTTTAATCGCCTCAGCCTCGCCGTAATACACGTGCACATCTGACGTACTGAGCTTCACTGTAGACGGTTTCGACTCTTTTTTAGACGTAGATGTTTCAAATTGAGAGACAAAAGACGTGGTCGGACGTTTTGACTCAGTGTCTGGATGGATAAATTGTGATTGTTCTGGATTCACTGGCTTGTCCTGATTAAATACATGTGTTTTTGTTGTGCTCAGCGTATGCATAGTGTGCCCCCTTTTACCAACGGACTTCAAATTTCTTACGTAACCAAATGGCTAAACTGTTCAACCCAATCATCATCACAAGTAGCACGATAATCGCTGCTGCAGTACGCCCTTCAAAGAAGTTACGTAGTTCATTGCCCTGCCACAGGAAAATCTGTACAGGCAAAGCGGTAGATTGGTCAAACGGTGAAGTCGGCACACTGGCCACGAATGCACTCATACCAATCAACAGTAATGGTGCTGTTTCACCTAAGGCTTGTGCCACACCAATGATTGCACCTGTTAAAATCCCCGGCAATGCAAGCGGTAAAACATGATGAAAAACGGTTTGTAAACGTGAAGCCCCCAAACCTAAAGCGGCTTGGCGAATGGAAGGGGGTACGGCTTTGAGCGCTGCACGGGTGGTAATAATCACAGTCGGTAGCGTCATTAAACTTAAAACCAAACCACCGACCAATGGCGCAGATAAGGGCAGATGCATCCAACCAATAAAAATCGCAGCACCGAGTAAACCAAACACGATGGATGGTACCGCAGCCAAATTATTGATGTTGACTTCTACCACATCGGTAATCCAATTTTTAGGTGCAAATTCTTCTAAATACACTGCCGATGCCACCCCAATCGGAATCGAGATAAAAATCACGATCAGCATCATAAACAGTGAGCCCATAAATGCTCCTGCTAAACCTGAGGTTGCAGGCGAACTGCGTGAATCTGGGCTGGTGAAAATATTGCTGTTGAAGCTATTTTCAAGCATACCTTGGGCTTGCATATGATCGGCAATTTTGCGGATTTCTGGGCTCAATTGTTGCTGCTCATCCGATAAACTTCGGTCAATATTACCTTTTAACCACACATCTACATTGGCATCAGCCAAGACTTTGATCTCTTGGCTTTTACCCAACACATCAGGATTTGCCATAAATAGGTCACGTATACGATAGGCTTCCGAACTGGTGTATACACTGCTGAGTTCATCTTTCTGAGCAGCCAATGTAGGATCTTTTTTCAGCATCGCATTCACGATTAAAGCATCCCAGTCGACCATGCCTATTTCAGTTTGCCAAGCAATATAACGCTCTTGAAAATGTGCCGGGGCTTCATTGGGTTCACGTATGGGCTGTTTAGACACCTTGATAATGGCAGGGTCAAAATAGATCGGTAAAGTCATGCTACTCTGCCAAAAGGCAGGTAAGCCTTTCGCCAAGATACTGCCAAACAGAAGCACAACAAAAAACAGCCCCATGATCACGGCACTCAAACCAAACCATTTAAAGGTCTTTTCTTTGCGATGGCGTTTCGCCAACGAGTTTTGAATTCTTTGCGTACGTTTCTCACGTAACTCTGCTGCATGCGTATCGTAGTTTGGGTCGAGAGTTGTATTTGAAGTCGTCATTAGTCGTATTGCTCACGATATTTACGCACGATCACCAGTGCAACAATATTTAGCCCTAAAGTAATCACAAATAGAGTCAAACCCAGTGCAAAGGCCACCAAAGCTTGCGGGCTGGCAAAGTCTGTATCCCCCGTCAATTGATTCACGATGGTGATGGTGACTGTCGAAATCGCTTCCAATGGATTGATATGTAGCAGTGGACTGTTGCCTGCCGCCAAAACCACAATCATGGTTTCACCAATGGCACGAGAAGCCGCCAATAAAAATGCCCCAATAATCCCCGGCAGTGCCGCAGGAATCACCACTTGGCGAATGGTTTCAGATTGAGTCGCACCTAAACCAAGTGAACCATCACGGAGTGAACGCGGGACTTGGGTGATGATGTCATCTGAAAGTGATGAAACAAAAGGAATGATCATAATCCCCATCACAAAACCTGCCGTCAGCGCACTGGTCGCATTGATATCTAAACCAATATACGCCCCTGCTTGTTTGGCAAAAGGTCCAATGACCATCAGTGCAAATACGCCATATACGATGGTTGGAATACCGGCCAAGATTTCGATTGCAGGTTTAGCCCAAGCACGGAAACTTGGCTTTGCATATTCAGCCAAATAAATCGCAATCATCAGACCGACAGGAACAGCTACAAGCAGTGCAATCCCACTGACCATCAGTGTTCCCCACAGCAAGGGAATCAAGCCATAACTGCCTTCAGCATTACCTGAAGTACTAAAACCCGGATTCCATTCTGTTCCAAAAAAGAAACTCGCTGGATTGACAAAATGGAAAAAGCGCATCGCTTCACTGAACATCGACATGACAATGCCAATGGTGGTCAAAATCGCCACGCCTGAACACAGGGCTAGACCAAGGTTCATGATTTTTTCAACATGGTTACGTGCACGGTATTGAGCGGAAATTTTCTGTTTTGCCCAAGTTAGCCCGAGTAATGCTGCACAAATCACCACAACCACTTTGGCATAGCTTCCGGTCACTTGGAATTTTGACAATTGCTCGGCGGCTTTGAGCTCATAAAGTAAAGGCTGATCACTGACTCCGAAACCTGATGCGATGGATTGAACACGGTCAACCAACACACTCATGCTTGCTGGATCTAAGCTCCCTGCTACGGCAGCAGGAACATGATTCAACACCACATGTTTCAATACATTCGGTTCGACCATGTTCCAAACCAACATGATTAAAAATGCAGGAATGCCACACCATAAAGCGACCAAGGCACCATAGTAGCCCGGTCGAGAATGCAGCATGGCTGAGTTTTGCCCCGAACCCGCCAATTTACGACTTTTGCTTAAACCAATTTGGTAAGCAACGGCAATCAATGCCAGCAATACACCTATGAGTAGCAGATTCATCTACGTTCTCACCATCCTTTCGTCAGTAAAGTTCTAGTGCGTTAACATTCTAAATAGAAAAACCAATGGAATTTAGCCATTGGTTTTCAAATCATTATTGAACAGCTTTGCCCGCTTTAAAGTTTGCCAGCACTTGTGCACGTTCTTTATCCGACAAGGAAATCAGCCCTGCTTTTTCAAGTTTCGAACCTTTGCCTGATGCTTTTTTACTGATGAAGTATTCAGTATATTGGGACAAACCTTTGATCGATTTTAAGTGGTCGCCCTTCACATAAAAGAACAAAGGACGAGACACAGGATATGACCCATTTAAAATGGTTTGCTCGGATGGAGAGACACTATTCACTGTCGCTACACGTAATTTATCTTTATTTTGATCATAGAACCCTAGACCAAATACACCGACTGCATTGGGTGAGGTTTTTAAGCGTGCTAAAGTTTCAGTATAGTCACCTGAAATCTCAATGACCTTGCCATCTTTACGGAAAGTTGAGCAGGCTTTTTTCTGTGCCTCTTTATCGAGCTTCTTAAAGTATTCATAGGATTCACAACCTGCTTCAATCATTTTTTCTTGGAACACTTCACGTGTTCCGTGATTCGATGCAGGAATCACCAAAGTAATGGCTTCATCCGGCAAAGATTTATCAATTTGATTCCAACGGGTATATGGGTTTGCAACCAACTTACCATTGGCAGGAAGTTGTGCTGCTAACGCTGCAAAGACATGTTGAGGACGCAGTTTAAACGCCGATTTTTTTGCATTTGATGCAAATACAATCCCGTCATAACCAATCTTCATTTCTAAAATTTGGTTTACACCGGCTTTTTTACAGGCACTTAACTCTGTGTCTTTGATTTTTCGAGAGGCATTGGCGATATCAATGGTGTTATCTCCCACACCATTACAAAATTGTTTTAAGCCGCCAGAAGTACCCCCTGAACCGACAACGGGTGTTTTAAACTGTGGAAAATTATTGCCAAATTCCTCTGCCACGATACTGGCATAAGGCAATACTGTAGATGACCCTGCAATCTGAATGGTGTCACGGGCTGCATGTGCTGTTGTTGTGGCTACGCCCCCAATCAAGGTCAAAGCAACCACCGTTTTATTTAAGCTCATTGAATTTAAACGCATGCTGATCTCTCTCAGTCAATCCCAAAGTGGAGTACCCAACTTGTTATAATGAAGTCTTGTACTTTTTTCGTTGTTAACATCTTGAGTTTTTAATATGACAACCAAGTTACAGCGATATGACGATTTGATGATATTTACAAACAGCGTTTCTATACTAATTAAAGATAAATAAATCAATACTTTAATTTTTTAATTTATAGATCTAACTCTGAATTTTGAGCTTTGAATATGTAAATAAATATGTTTGAGAGAGGCTTAAAGCGCATTTAAGTTTGGATGACGAATATACAATTCCAATTCATCTATCGAATTTTCAAACTAAATCTTGAACGCTTTAAAGTTGTAGAAATAAGCTTGTTTTTTCAAAACTAACGCATCTTGAAAACAAAAAAAAGGCACTCAATAGAGCGCCTTTTCCTACACAAACAATCGATTAATCGATTGGGGGTGTATAGCTACCATCCGCAATAGCATCTTTAATACGATCAGCCTCATTTAGCACAAGTGCCAATAAGTTTTTCACATTGTCTAAAGTCGCAACCGGGCTTAAAGTGGTCATTTTCAAAGATTGAACTTGACCGACTTTGGTTACACCAATATTCGCTTCACCACGTGCAAACAATTCATCTGCCACGTTTTGGTTCAGTGTATCGAGTAATTCTGTTGGATAACCTTCAGGAATCACTCGGAACAATACCGATGCAAATTGTGGATCAACCAACATTTCAAGACCATCCGTTGCATCAATATAAGCCGCAACATCACGCGTTAAACCCACACCATGATCGATCATTGAACCGTAAAGTTCTTCACCGAGTGCTTCAACGGTCATCCACAATTTCAATGCATCAAAACGACGCGTGGTTTGTAGCGACTTAGACACAAGGTTGGGTACGCCATGCTCTTCATCATAAGCCGAGTTTAAGTACTCTGCTTCGTAATGCATGAAACGATAGTTCGCTTCATCTTTCAGCAAAAATGCGCCACATGAAATCGTTTGGAAATAATGCTTATGGAAATCAAGCGTTACTGAGTCAGAAAGCTCGATCCCGTCTAGCATAGAACGATAGTCATTCGAAAGAATCAGTGCACCACCCCATGCCGCATCGATATGCATCCACGCGCCATATGTGTTGGTGATTTCACGAATTTCTTTGAGTGGGTCAATTGCGCCTGCATCGGTTGTACCTGCAGTTGCCACCACACATGCCACGATCTTACCTTCGTTTTGAAGGTGCGCCATGGTTTTCTCAAGTGCGTTAACATCCATCTGTGCGTTGTCGTTCACAGGAACAGTGACCACAGATTGGAAGCCCATGCCCATCATCGCCATGTTCTTTTGCACAGAGAAATGTGCATTTTCAGAACAAATGACTTTGACGTTACGCATTGCATCGCTTGGTACGCCATCACGCTGAACAGACCACGGATTGCCGTTTTCGTCTTTCCAGTTTTTCGCGATGCACGCATCACGCGCAAGTAACACACCCATCAAGTTCGACTGTGTGCCGCCAGAGGTGAATACACCGGCTTGACCTGAACCGTAGCCGACTTTTTGACGAAGCCAGTCAATCAGTTGCACTTCCATCAATGAACCTGCAGGGCTTTGATCCCATGAATCCATCGATTGGTTGGTTGCGTTAATGAGCACTTCCGCGATTTGGCTTGTCACCATGGTTGGGCAGTGCAAATGCGCGAGTGAATGCGGATGATGGACTTTTAAGCTTTTATTAAGGAAAAGCTCAACCATACGATCCAAAGATTTTTGTACACCTAAACCTTCTTTAGAAGGATTGAATGCGATGGCAGAGCGCAGCTCTTTAATGCTACCACCTGTGTACATTTTGTCATTTTGCAACCATGCAGAGACAGCTTTTACAGCTGAATCCATTGCTGACTGATAGTCAGCAATAGACTCTGCATCATTGCAGAATAAGGCTTTACGATGTTCTGCAAAATCAACCATGTCTTATGCGCCTCGAGTTGCAACAAGTGCTTCAGCAAGTGCTTTCTTGAAGCGAGCGATCACTTCTACACATTCGTCATGATTAATAATCAGTGGGCAAAGTAAACGAATCACTGTACCGTTACGACCACCTTTTTCTAACAACAGTTTGTTGTCGAAGCATGCGGCTTGAATTGCAGCTGCCAATTGACCATCACCTGGCAATGAACCCATGTGATCAGCAGGCTTACGCTCATCCACGATTTCAACACCAATCATTAAACCACGACCACGCACGTTACCGATACATGGGAATTCTTGCGCTAATTTTTTCAATTCAGCTTGTAAGAAATCACCGCGTTCTTGTGCGTTTTGCGCCAAGTTTTGCTCTTTAATGGTTTTGATCGTTGCAAGACCTGTACCCATCGCCAATTGGTTACCACGGAATGTCCCCGTGTGACCTGCTGGCTGCCAGGCATCGAACTTACGTTTAATACCGAGTACAGCAAGTGGCAAGCTACCACCGACGGCTTTCGACATCACCACAACATCAGGCTCAATGCCCGCATGTTCAAAGGCAAACATTTTACCTGAACGTGCAAAGCCTGCTTGGACTTCATCTAGAATCAGTACGATGTTATGTTTTTCAGTCACTTCACGAATTTTTTTCAGCCATTTTACCGGTGCTGTCACCACACCGCCTTCACCTTGAATCGCTTCAAGAATCACAGCAGCAGGTTTGGTTACACCGCTCTCGACATCTTCAATAAAGTTTTCGAAATAATAAGTTAAAGCATCTACACCTGCTTCACCGCCAATGCCCAATGGGCAACGGTATTCATGCGGATATGGCATAAATTGTACGCCTGGCATTAAGCCATTCACCGCATTTTTCGCAGATAAGTTCCCTGTCATGGCTAAAGCGCCATGCGTCATCCCATGATAGCCACCGGAAAAGCTAATCACAGAACTACGACCTGTATAGGTTTTGGCTAATTTAATTGCTGCTTCTGTACCATCTGCACCAGATGGACCACAGAACTGTAGACAATACTCAGCCTTACCCCCAGGGAGTTGCTCAAGTAATGCTTCAGTAAACGCATCTTTTAAAGGTGTTGTTAAATCCAATGTATGCAACGGTAAACCGCTTGCAAGTGTATCTTGGATACTTTGAATGACCGCAGGATGATTATGGCCTAATGCCAATGTCCCTGCCCCAGCTAAACAATCGAGGTACGTCGTACCTTCAACATCGGTAACCCAGCACCCTAAGGCTTTTGCTATCGCTAATGGAAGTTTACGTGGATAGCTACGAACATTGGATTCCATTTGACTTTGGCGAGTTAAATAGTATTCGTTAGTAGACTTAGTGGCAGAATTTACTGAAGAAACGCTCATATCGAATTACCATCTCTGATATGGGTTGAAAGAAATAAGTCGGGGGACTTTCGGTCTTTTGACTCGGTGCTTTATGATTTTCTAGTCAGTTTTAAGAGCTCTTGTATGTAATGGCTAACTAGACGGCGGATAATACCTAATTTTTTTGAAAAATAAATAGGTATAAGTATCAAAAATGCCAAGAACAGTACAAATAATTGCAATTCAAGTGCATTTCGATTGAATATTCATCTTACAGACCACCCCATGGAATGAAAGCCTATTTTTATATCTATTTGTGTCGGGTTTTCAATCAATCAAATGTGTAAAATCAGAATTGTGTATGAGTTGGCATTTTTAAATAAAATATAAAATCAATAATCATTCTCAATTCAATTACAAATGCACCACATTTTATGCTTCATCTCACCAACATCGAGTTTTAACATAGATTCAAAAATATGAACTTGAAGTTCTGATTTTAAATTTATGATGTCTATATCAATCTATTTAAATATTAGGAAAGACCATGCGCTTACTCACCCTAGCTTCACTTTTCACAACAGTTGCTCTAAGCAATGCCGTCTTTGCCCAATCTACAGAAAACTTAAACTACAATGTGGTGAATATTCAAGCCGAAGCTACGCGCAAAGTCTCAAATGATGAAATGCATGCAGTTTTATTCATTGAAAAAAGTCACAAACAGCCGGCTGAATTGGCCACTCAAATTACCCAACTGATGAATCAAGCCCTATCATTGGCAAAAAAATACCCACAAGTTAAAGTTGAAACCGGTGCTCAAACCACCTACCCCGTGTATGACAATGACTCGACCAAACTCAAAGAATGGCGGGGCCGTGCTGAGGTCAATATTGAAAGTACCGATTTTAAAGCCGCTAGCCAATTGGTCAGTGAACTGCAACAGAATTTTCAAACTCAATCGATTAACTTCACTGTGTCAGATGCACAGCGTAAAAAAGTTGAAAATGATCTGATGACGGAAGCCTCCAAAAACTTTCAACAACGTGCGCAATTGTTGACTCAAGCATGGAACAAATCAGGCTATAACTTGGTCAGCCTGAATTTAAATACCAACAACGCATACCCACAACCAGTGATGATGCGTGCCAACATGGCCAAGTTTGCAGGCGCTGAATCCGCAGATGCTCAAAATGTAGCGGCAGGTGAATCTAAAATCACGGTCAATGCCAATGGCGCCATTCAATTCAAGTAAATTACTAGACTTCTTGCATAAATCAAATTTTAACCACGGTTTAATTCATAATAAAAGTTCCCTCTCCTTTTAAAGGAGAGGGTTAGGGAGAGGATTTATATGACCCCCCTCATCCCGACCTTCTCGCAAAGTTAAAAAGGAGCCTTTCAATTTTCATTTTATTATTCAATTTTGAACATTTTTCGACTTTTGCAAGAGATCTACTTTTGATCTAAGCCGGTATTTAAATCATTAGGTTTTAAATACGCTACGCTCACTGGATTATTACTGATAATCAACTAGCGATATTAAATTCTTAGATTCTCAAAAACACTGAAAGATTGATTTTAAAAACCGCTCAGAAAACCTTAGCGGTTTTTATGATTTGGTATTGGCTTTAAAAGCCGTATCATACAATCACACGGATGTGATCTTAAAAATAATGCTCTTCGAATCAATCAATTTTTCATTGGTGTTTTTTGCCTTTTGCGCGGGTCTAGTCGATGCTACTGTCGGCGGTGGTGGTTTAATTTTAGTCCCTGCGCTGTTGTATGCTTATCCCCAATTAAACATTGCGACGATCTTTGGCACCAATAAAGCCGTTGCTTTGGCCAGTGCCTCCTCTTCTGCGATTGGCTTCATTCGCCGCGTGAGTCTGCCATGGACGCTGATTATACCGACCATGTTGTCTGCATTTCTGTTTGCTTATTTGGGTGCAATATCCATTTCAGTGATTCCTAAAACATTCCTGCAATATGCGGTGTTTGTTTTACTGATCGTTATGGCGGTGTACACCTTTTTAAAAAAAGATTTGGGACATGTGCACAGACAAATTCAGATGGGTAAAAAACAGATTGTATCGGGCATTTGCTTTGGTGCTTTGATTGGCTTTTATGACGGTGTTTTTGGACCGGGTTCAGGTAGCTTCTTTTTGTTTTTATTCATCAAAGTGTTCGCCTTTGATTTTATCCATGCGGTGGCGGCTGCCAAACTACTTAATATTGCCACTTTTATTGCAGCGCTGATTTTCTTTATTCCTGAAGGTCATGTGATTTGGTCGGCAAGTATGTACATGGTTTTGGCTGCCATAATTGGCGCTTATGTCGGCACATTAGTGGCATTTAAATATGGCAGTGCTTTTATCCGTGTGTTTTTCTTGCTGTTGTTGCTGTTTCTGATTGGTCGAATGGGCTATCAATTATTTTTCTAAATGATTATGAATTGCTCCATAAAAAAAGCCACTAGATCAGTGGCTTTTTTCACATACTTAAGAATTATTTCTTAAATGGAAATGCATATTTCACGATACGTTTGATCACACTACCATACTGTTTAAGTAGACTTGCATTGTTATAATTCAAACCATATTTTTCACAGACGGCTTGTACTTTAGGCGCCATTTTACGGTAACGACGTGCAGGAATATCTGGGTACAAATGGTGCTCAATTTGGTGACTTAAATGTCCTGTCAAAATATGGAAAGCTTCAGACCCGGTTAAGTTTGAAGAACCACGAATCTGACGCATATACCAGTGTCCACGGCTTTCATTTTCAAGCACGGTTTTCGGGAACACTTCGACATCTTTGGTAAAGTGACCACAGAAAATAATACTAAAGGTCCAAATATTACGTAGACCATTGGCAACACAGTTCCCCGCAAGTACAGGTAAAGCCGCAGGACCAGCAATGAGTGGGAAGAATACATAATCTTTAAACATTTGTTTGCCAATTTTTTTCTTCATTGGCGTCAAACGTTGATTGAATTCTTTTTTGCTCATGCGACCTTTCAGGTATTTACCAATTTCAAGGTTTTGAATCGCAACGCCCCATTGGAACAACAAGCAAAACGGAATGCTATATAGCGGTTGTAAAAGGTAGCCTTTTTTCCAACGTTGCTCTGGGAATAAACGCAATACGCCATAACCAATATCATCATCCATACCTTTAATGTTGGTGTAGGTATGATGTTTAAAGTTATGGGTTTGACGCCAGTCGTCTGCCGTACCCACGATGTCCCACTCATAGGTGGTGCCTTTGAACTTTGGATCATTCATCCAGTCATATTGACCGTGCATGACATTATGACCGAGTTCCATATTTTCCATGATTTTGGCAAAGCCCAACAGACCGGTACCTAAAATCCATGCCGGCGGGAACCATCCTGCAAATAAGCAAGCACGCCCTAAAATTGAACTATAACGAATCGCGGCATAGACACGCTTAATATATTTTTCGTCTTTTTCGCCCAAGTCATCTAAGACTTCTTGTTTAATGGCATCCAATTCACGTGCAAGTTCATCTAACTGAGCATTGGTCAATTCGCGATTTTTTGGATTTTTAAAATATTGTAGTTGTACTGGCATATTCATATATGTACTCGCTTAAAGGTCGATCACTAAGTCAGTTTGGGCTGAATTCACACAGATTTTCAGCAAATTACCGGGTTCAGTATTGCTTGCACCTGTGACCAAATTTTGGGTTGCACCTTGTGCTTTATTACATGCACATTTATTACAAATACCCATACGACAACCATGTGTCGGTTGGATGTTTTGTTGTTCCAACCCCACTAAAATAGATTGACCTTTTGGAATAGACACTGTTTTTTGCGATCGAGTTAAGGTCACTTCGATAAAGCCAACCTCATCCGACACCAATTCACTTAAACTAAAAGCTTCACTTTTAAAAGTTTTCGCTGCTTTAAATAACTGTTCTGCTGTGCTGACAAAACCAGAGGGCCCACACACATAGACGGTGCTTTGTGCTAAATTTTCAATCTCACTCAAATAGCTTTCATTTAAACGCGCATCTGTAGGTTGTGTTTGGGTGTGCATCACTTCAAATTTAAAATTGGCATGTTGTTGCGCCAGCTGATCAAAAGTCACTTTAAACGCGACATCAGCTTCTGTTTTTACCCAATACATCAAATGGATCTGAGCTTTTGGATCTTTTTTTAATGCCTCAATGGTCAAACTGTACATTGGCGTAATGCCACTGCCTGCCGCCAACAGTACCAATGCCGATTGATCTTGTGGTAACAGCATATCGCCATAAGGTTGACCAAATTCAACGATATCACCAACTTCTGCGTGATCGATTAACCACGTGCTGACCACACCGCCATTGACCTTTTTAACGGTCAACATGACATGTTGTTCATCCACTTGAGTCAAGCTATAGGTTCGTTCATAACGACGTCCATCATGAGTAATAATTACCGGATGATGTTGCCCTGCTTGCGCTTTTTCGAAACGAGAATTGGTTTTTAAGGTGAGACTCACCGTGTCATGCGCGGTGCTTTGTTTTTTTACAATTTTGCCTAAGGCCTGATTTAAAGACCAAAGTGGATTTAATTTTTGGAGCCAAAAATTTGCTGCATCAGCATCAAAAACGGACTCAACCAAAGTTGTTCCGATAGAAGATTTGCGTGGTAAAACAGCGTGCATCATTTGCTCACTACAATAGGGTTTGGAATTATTATACATCTGTATATAAATTTGTATATATATTTGTTCAGAATCTTTCCATTCCCCTGCCTGCTGCTTAAAGGTATAATTCTGTAATGACTCTATATATTTGATCTTTATGCGCACTTCTTCACCTATTCCTGCTCAAACCTCTGCTCTTGAAGAAAGTCATGTATTAGGTCAATCGCAAGAAAAAGTACAGGTGCGTAGTGTGGGTCGTAAAGCCACCATTACCAAGGAAGAGTTATTCCAAGCTACACTCAATTTAATTGGTCCGAAGAAAAGTATTGCATCACTAAGTTTAAGAGAAGTCGCAAGAGAAGCAGGCATTGCACCGAATAGTTTTTATCGCCATTTTAAAGACATGGATGAATTGGCGATTGAACTGATTGATCGCGCTGCGATTGCCTTGCGTGAAATTTTACATCATGCGCGTTTAAAAGCCTCTTTAGACACCAGTATCGTGCGCAGTTCGGTGGAAGTCTTTATCGAGCAGTTAGATCGGGATGAAGGCTTTTTAAGCCTGATGCTCCGTGAGGGTCATACCGGTTCAGACTCCTATAAAGATGCCGTCGATAAACAGCTCAATTATTTCCAACAAGAACTACAAGAAGACCTGATTCGTTTAGAAGCGGCGCAGAACCGTACCATGCATCATCCTGATTTGGCGGCCAAAGCGATTACGCAATTGGTGTTTGGGATGGGCGCCAAAGTGATTGATTTATCACATGAGCAACGCCATGAAATCGCAGAACAAACCATTGCCATGATTCGGATGATTTTGGTCGGTGCCCGACATCTGGATGATTCCGCACTGCGTTAATTGTGATGCATGAACAATAAACCAAAAAGCCCTAAAGATTACCTTAGGGCTTTTTAAATTAAGCAAGATTCAGTTCAGCGATCAAATCATTCCCACACCACATGTTTAGACTGCTTGTACCACTCTTCTAAACGGTTTTCGTATTTCGCCTCAATCTTATTACGTTTGATTTTCATGGTTGGGGTCAGCATGTCATTGTCCATGGTCCAGAGGTCACGGATCACCACAAAGAAGCCAATTTTTTCATGCGGTTCAAGCTTCTGATTAATCTCATTGCGTAGATTTTCTAAATGCGCTTCGATTTCATCACGTTTACTGTCTTGTTGCAATTTATTGCGCACTTCTTCCGCCAACATCACAAAAGCCACCGGTTGGGTTTGACTGGCACCCCCAACACAGACTGACTCAATGATCGCATCATTACCAATCTTTTGCTCAATCGGCACCGGCATGACATATTTACCTTTTGAGGTTTTAAAGATGTCTTTAACACGCCCTGTAATTTTTAAACGCCCTTGACTGTCAATTTCACCCATATCCCCTGTGCGTAGAAAATGGTCAGGGGTAATATCTTCAGCCGTTTTCTCCGGGTTTTTATAATAACCCAACATCGTGCCCGGGCTTTTCACCAGGATTTCACCATTTTCATCAATCTTACATTCAACTTTTTCTTGAACATGCCCCACATAACCGCTTTGATACTGCCCCATACGGGTAATATGCGAATACCCCGAATTTTCAGTCATGCCATACACTTCTAACAGCTCTAAACCTAAGTTGCGATACCATTTAATAATGTTAATGGGTAAAGGTGCAGAACCGGTGAGTGCATAACGCACATGGTTTAAACCCAGTTTAGCCAACAACTTCTGCTTGATAATTTTGCCCAATACCGGAATACCAAACAGGATGTTTTGAACTTTAGGTGGAATCTTTTCATTGATGCCCAAATAAAATTTAGTCCAAAGCCGTGGTACAGAGAAGAAAATCGTCGGTTTGGCACGGTTTAAATCTTCGACAAAGGTTTCTAAAGAATTGGCGAAATACACTGTGAATCCAGCAATAAGAGATGAAGACTCAATAAAAATACGTTCTGCCACATGCGCCAAAGGCAAATAAGACAATGCACGTTCTTTCGAGGTCACTTCAAAGGTGGTACGCAACTCTCCTGATGGTGCAAGTAAGGTCGCAAAACTTTGCATCACACCTTTGGGCAAACCGGTACTGCCTGAGGTATAAATAATGGTCGCCAACTGTTCTTTAACGGGAAGCACAGGCTGAGTCGTCGGCTCAGTTTTCGCAATAATGTCTTCCCAAATGGGCGCATCATAATCTGGCGATAACGGCAACTTCACACACGGCATATCGGTTGGAATAATGGTTTTCACCTCGTTCCAACTGTCACCTTTACCGTCTAATTTGCCAATGAACATCATTTTGCATTCACTGTGCTCGAGCACGTACTGAGTGCCTTCTGCATTCAGCGTGGTGTACAACGGTACAGATACATGCCCCGCCATCCAAATCGCCAAATCCGCCATAATCCAATGCGCACTGTTCTTACCATAGATCGCAATCTGACTCGGTACAGTCAAATCTAAACTTTGAATGTATGCCGCCATACGACGAACTTGGTCTGCAATCTGTTTCCATGTATAGGATTTTACCTCTCCATTTGGAAAAGGTTGAATCAAATAATCACGATCCGGTGTTTGCTTCTCCCAATGCAACAGATAGTGAATATGCGAGGGTAAATTATTCAATTGCGTTAAATCTTCCATGTGTGTCGATTCCCTATCATCCCGATAAATTATTGAAATCCATATTGGCTATTTATTATTCAACTTTAGTCTTACCATAATATTGAGATAAATCAAGCCCAAAAATAATCATTCTCATCAACCGGGTTGAGCAGTTAAATCATTCATAAACTTAAAGATCATGACAGATCACACTCTTTTCGCGTTATGTGAATTTATACGTTTTGGAAATATCCAATTGGAAAATTTAAATGCTCAAGACTGACCAATTGTATGGGTGGATCTGATGATTATCGCCAATGAGTTTGCTGGTTTTTTAACCTATAACTAAAATCACTCAAGGAAAGACCCTCATCGATCGAGCGAACTTAAATGCCTAAAATAACAACATTAATTAAAGCAAAAGCAAAGCTTAAAGCCGTTCAAGTGCTGACCTATATCTTGCCAGTTTCCCACCCATTGGTCTTTGCAGGCCCCAATTCAGCCTTAAACTTATGTGACAACATTCAGCAATTGGGCATGAAAAAAGTCTTGATCGTGACCGATGCGATTTTATTAAATTTGGGCGTGATTCACCCCCTGCAAGATAAACTTGAGCAGGCTGGCATTCAAGTCACGATTTTTTCTGAAGTTAAATCTGATCCCACTTTTGATGTGGTTGAAAAAGGCATTGCGCTGTTTAAAAGCTCTGCTTCAGACAGTGTGCTCGCCGTCGGTGGCGGTTCAACCATTGATACCGCTAAAGTGCTGGCTTTAAGTGCCGCCAACAACAAAGCCCCGAAACAACTGATTGGCATATTGAAAGCCTGTAAACCCGCATTTCCGCTTTTTGTGGTGCCCACCACAGCAGGTACAGGCTCTGAAGTGACGGTTGCTGCAGTGCTTTCTGATAATCAAACCCATGTCAAAGGTTTAGTCATCGACCCTAAAGTGGTGCCTCTTGCCACTGCGCTAGATCCAGTGATCATGCAAGGTATGCCACCTGCGATTACCGCCGATACCGGCATCGATGCGTTGACCCACGCGCTTGAATCTTGGGTCAGTGGTTTTGCTACCCAAGAAACCGACTTTTATGCACGCGCTGCCACCAAATTGATTTTGGAAAATTTAGTTTTGGCTTGGCAAGATGGTAAAAATTTGGCAGCACGTGAAGCGATGGCACTCGGTTCGCACTATGCAGGACTTGCCATGAATAAAGCTGCGATTGGCTATGTACATGCGCTTGCGCATCAATTGGGTGCCAAATATGGCGTCCCACATGGTCGTGCCAATGCCATCATTTTACCGCATGTGCTTGAGTTCAACCGTGAAGCATCACAAAAACGTTTGGCAAAATTGGCCCGTGAAATTGGTTTAACCCAAACTGCCAATGATCGTGAAGCAACTGAGCTGTTCATTCAACGGATCAAAACGCTGCTGACTGAATTACAAATCAATACGCAAGTTCAAGGCATTCAACAGCAGGACTTTCCTGAGATGATTGAAGCAGCCTTTAATGAGGCACATGGCATGTACGCTGTACCGAAATATATGAATTATGCCGATGCTGAACAGATTTTAATGCGTTTGTAGTTTTCAATTCAGATGCAAATTATGTTTGCCAAACCAGCCTAATCTATTCGATTCAACACATCGCTTTTTTAAAATAAGGATATTTTAAAATGTTGACCTGTATTGAACAGCCCGTCCCACACCTCAAAGCACAGCTTGAACAAGGTATCTTGACCTTAATGATTGATCGACCTGAGGCCAAGAATGCCCTCGATATGGCGTTGTATATCCATCTTCGTCAAGCCATTGAAGAAGCGGGTCAATCCAATCAAGTACGGGTGCTGATTTTAAGAGGCATCGATGCTGACTTTAGTGCAGGCAATGACATGAAGTCATTTTTGCAATTGCCTGAGCTTCCTGCTGCGGGTGAGGCCGGCACAACCCCGCCATTTATGTTGTTGAAAGCTATCGCTCAGTTTTCAAAGCCGTGTATTGCCGCCGTGCGTGGCGTGTGTATTGGGGTCGCCAATACCCTACTCCTGCATTTTGATTTTATTTATGCCGATCAAACAGCAACCTTTCAAATGCCTTTTGTTAGTCTAGGATTGTCTTTAGAAGGTGCAGCCAGTCTTTTACTTGCCCAACGTTCAAGCTATTTACATGCTGCCGATATTTTATTTAAAGCACAAAAATACGATGCTGAAAAAGCATTACAAGCGGGTATATTAAGTGAAATTGTAGATGATCCCTATCAAACCGCTTTGACTGAAGCTCAACATTTGGCATCACTGCCTATTGCCTCGTTAAAAGCAGTAAAAAAATTGATGAAGCATGATTTAGAACGTGTTTTAAAATGCATCGATGAAGAAGCTGAAGTGGTGATGCAACGTGCCAATTCACCTGAAATGTTTGAAGCTGTCTCTGCCTTTATGCAAAAAAGAGCGCCTGATTTTTCACAATTTCATTGATAGCGCATTTAAACCGATAAAAAGCGCTGAATTGTTCAGCGCTTTTTTTTTGCATCTTAATTTCAAAGCATTGAATTAAACCGTTTCTGACAATTGTTCGGTCAATTTTTTGCTTTGTAATTGTTCCACTTGATCAGGTTCATTGAAAGTTACACGGTAGTTTTGACGACGGTTTGGCCAAAAATCGGCAATCGCAAAATGTTGCGTCAAACGATTGTCCCACACCGCAATGCCATTTTTTTCCCAACGATGGCTATAGGTATATTCAGGGTTTTTAATCCATTCCGCCAAGAAACGTAAAATATATTTGCTTTCGTTTTCAGGCACGTCATCAATACGCTTGGTGAAGGTTTCATTGACATACAAAACGGTTTTGTCCACTTCAGGAATGTATTTGGCAATTTTATGGTGTACTGGTTTGAATTTGGTCACACCTTTAATCAAAGCTTCATCGCCTAAAATTTCAAGGTATTCACGCCATTTACTCACTTCCCAAGTATGTGTTGCCGTCAAACCTTGTAAATAAGTTTTAAAGCCTTCAGACAAGCCTGCATAGGCTTTACTCATACTCGACCACACCGTATTCCCCCCATAAGGTGGCACTTCACGAATTTGAATCACGGTGCCACGCGGTGGATTTTCTACCCATGAAATATCGGTATGCCAATGATCAATTTCAGGTGGACGGCTGGCATCGTTTTCAATCACTTCAATTTCAGGATTATCCCCTGAACGTTGATGGAATGCCCCTAAAGAAATCGGGCCGAACACTCGAGCTAGCTCAACATGCTGTTCATTGCTAATTTCAACTGGTGGAAAGAAAATGACTTCAAAGTCCAGCAAGGCTTGGCGCAATTCTTGTTTCACTTCTTCTGTTAAAGCTTGGGTCAAATCGACCCCTTCAATCACTGCGGCAAAATTCGGTAACTGGGGTTTAGGCTGTATATGTTTATATCGTTCTGCAATGGGAACCAATTGGATTTGCTGACGTTCTGTAAATGTTTTCATAGTTGTAATTCCAATATCTGATGACTTCATCTATCTGTTTGTATGGCACGGTTTATGGGTTTAACGATTAAATGCTGTTTATGATTTGGATTGGCGAGCATGGGCCCAAAAGGCTTCACCGGCTTGAATCGGATCATGCGTTTTGGCTAAGGTGTCTACCCATACCTCGTATTGCGCAATAATCGGATGCTGACTCGGATGAAAATCCGCTTTAAACCAATCTAGATAGTGCGACTTCATTTTGGTGAGTTTGCCGTTTTTACCCAAAAACCACGGTAAGCCTTTGGCAAACAGTGTTGCGCGTTGAATTTTGCTAAAGCCGTCTTGCTTGAGCATTGCATTGGTACGGTAACTGTTAAAAATCAGCATCGTCACTGAAGCGACCAGCAAGGCCTTTTTACGGGTTTTCTCATCGACTTTGGCGACGTCTTTCATCACATCAAATGCGACATCGCGATGTTCCATTTCTTCAATTGAATGCCATGCCAACAATGCTCGCACATAGGGATGCACCTCTTGCATGGTGTCTTTTTCACCAAAGAAACACTCTGCCATTAAGGCAGTCAGATGCTCACTGGCTGCCGTCAAAGCGATGCAATAGGCCGGACTTTGATTTTTCAATACACCTTGAAAGCGCGTACGCAGCATGTGGGTAAATTTTTCCACCGGCATGCCTTGCTTGATCATCTGCTGATTCATGCGATCGTGAGCAATGCCGTGCTGTGCTTCCTGACGGATAAAATCTTTGACTTTGTGCTCTAAGATCGGATCTTGAATCTGATCACGGTACAAGCGCACACTCTCTATAAAAAAGCGTTCACCTTCCGGAAAAGTCAAACTCAACGCATCAAAAAAACGCGTTTTAAAGGGATCATTGCCAAACCAAAATTTTGGAATGTCTTCTATTTTAAAATCCAAATTGCTTCGAACCACAGGATCGACTTGGTGTTTAACTGCAACATTCATGTTTGATGCTCCGTCTAAGTCCATTTAGAAGTGATAGCCCAATTTGGCACCCCATGCCCAAGCATGGTTGTTGGTAAATTCACCGACATAGGCATTTTCCACATTGCCCGGAATGGCATAGTCACCGCGTTGCACTTTGGCATCACCGAGCCATAGGTATTTGGCACCCAATGAAACATCCAACTGTGGTGTTGGATTAAAACGCAGCCCAAGCCCCACATTCCAATAGCCATCTGTAGGCCCCAAAGTACTGATCGGATTCCCTGCACCACTGTCATAGCCCACCGAAATATTGCCAGCAAACTGATCACTGAGTTTACGCCCAATCCCGATATTGCCTGACCACTGATCTTTGGCATAATCGGTTAAGTCAAAGCCTTGGGTAAATGCGCCACCGGTTCTGATTTTTCCAATCGCGGTACTGGCCAAATTAAAGCCTTGCGGACGTAAATTAAAGGCTTTCCAATTGACCCAGCGTACATTGGCAAAGGCCACCGTATCTGCCGCCACGCCAGTTTGAAAATCAAAATTCACTGACTGTGGTGTGCTAATGGTGAATTCAGATTCAATCGGGTCTCCCACCAAAGGCACCAATTGACTTAACACATATTGATCGACAGGATTGCTTGCTCTTGCCAAAGCATTTTTAACTTGAAAGGCTTCATAGGTTTCAGCCTTGTGATCGATTTCAGAACGATAGGTCAATGAGGTTTTTAATGCGATGTTTGGAATTTCATAAGCCAAACCTGCCAACCAGCCATAACCCTCTGAGCTTTCAATTTTATTTTGATATCCACTTAAATAGGCAAAACCGGGGCCTGCAAATTGCACCTCCCCCTCCACGCGCTGATACACAGGCCCTGCATATAAAGACAGATTAGGAACAGGTTTATAACCCACCAGAATCGATAGATTTTGAGATTTTACATCGACCTCAGTATTGGCTTTAAAGCCGGCACTGCCCTGTTCGACCAAGGGGTTATTGCCTGTGTATTCAGCGGCCCCACCAAAGGGATGATCCCAAATTAAGCCAAATGAATATTGCTCGCTGGCTTGAAGCTTGATTGCGCCAGTAAAAAAATCATAGCTGCTGCCCATATCTGAGATCTTATTACCATCTTTATATTGTCCGGATACGGTGGGATCGATCTGTGAATATGAAATTTCGGCATAGTTCCCCGCTTGCAAAAATGGCGCAATCGATTGTCCAGAACGATCCATCGCTGCGGCAAAAGACGTTTGAGCTGCCATCAATAGGCTAAGTACCATAGCTGTTTTTATTGCTGTATAACGCATATTTCACCACATGATCTGTTGGCTTGAATGATTTAAATTTTGGGCTGATCTAAGCTGAGATTTATTCCTTGAATGTGGCGAATATATTTGATTTCTAAAGATTTAAAAGGATGAAAAAATGCATTTGTTATGAACTATTTTTATATCAATTTCGTGACTGATCAGTAAACGATGAATTTTAGATAAGTACATCATTTAAAAGCATAAATATACATGTAGATCAGATATGGTTTGCAGATATTCTGATTTAAATTTCAGCCCGTTCCTGCCTAGAATATTTCAAAATGATAATGCGAAGGAATGTTCATGGATCAACTCACACTCATTACCATATTACTGCCTGCAGCCCTGGGCATTATTATGATTGGGCTGGGTTTAGAACTCACCCTTGCAGATTTCAAACGGGTTAAACAACGCCCTAAAGCGGTTTTGGTTGCACTGTTTTGTCAGTTCGTTCTACTGACCTTAGTCGCTTTTGGTTTGAGTGAACTGCTTCATTTACCCCCTGAGTTGGCGGTAGGTTTGGTGTTACTGTCTGCATCGCCGGGCGGTCCAGTTGCGAACTTATACAGCTATTTATATAAAGGCGATGTGGCACTGAATATTACCCTCACCGCAATCAATGCGATTATTGCGGCAGTGGCATTGCCGATCATTGTCAATTTAGCTTTAGCACATTTCATTCACGATGATCAGAAAATTGGGCTGCAATTTAGCAAAGTGATTCAGGTGTTCTCGATTATTATTGTGCCTGTGATTATTGGCATGACTTTGCGTCACTACCAACCGCATTTGGCGCATCGTTTAAATAAGCCGGTGAAAATCTTTGCCATTGGTTTTTTAATTTTGATTATGGTCGGTGCCATCAGCCAAGAAGGCAAAAAGATGCTCGACTATGCCGCGCAAGTTGGTGTAGCAACCGCTCTATTCTGTATTGCAAGTTTAAACATTGGCTACTTTGTGCCACGTTTGTTTAACATCGAAGAAGCGCAAGCACGTGCCTGTGCCTTTGAAATCGGCATTCATAACGGCACTTTGGCAATGACCATTGCCATTACCGTACTCGGAAGTACAGCGATTGCGATTCCTGCAGCGATTTATGGCATTGTGATGTTGTTCTTCACTTGGATCTTTGGCTCGATCATTTCGCGTAAGGATGTCAAAGCTGAAGATAATCCAGCGCATTTAAGCCTTAACCGTGATGTGATTGAACTTGGTGTTAAGTAAGCATTGGCATTGTTTAACTACAAGATTAGTCAAAAACTTGATCCAACAAAAAAAAGCACCCGAAGGTGCTTTTTTTCTGATTCAAATCAAAGTTAGATTTGAATTTCGATTCATACTTATGGTTTAACCACCACCATCACTTGAATCGCTTCAGGGGTTACTGATAAACCATCGAGCAAACCTAAACCTTCTTTTTGCAGTTTTTGTAGACGTGCGATTTCATCTTCACGAATACTTGGATTGAACTGTTTCAAATAAGTTAAACGGTCAATCTCGTATTGCCATTTGCTGCCATAGATCTCTTTGGCTTGTTGGGTGAGTTCTGGCAACGCACCTTTGGCAATATCCAAAGCTTGTGCATAACGCTGTTCAACCACATCACGACGTGCTTTGACCACTTGACGGCAACTGTTGCCATCTAAATGATGTAAATACGGTTTTAAAATTTCAGGTGCAATTTTTTGTGATAGGTCCTGACCTTTTTCACTCAATAACACACGAATCAATTGTGTTGGTAAGCTTGCAGGTAAGTTCAGTGCTTTTGGTGCGACCACACCCACCTTGAACCACACTTCAACCAACACCGAACCTTGTGGAAGTGCCGCTGATTTCAATACCGCTACATTGGTCGAACCAAAAGATTGGGTATTAATCATCTCCATTACGCTTTCTGTGAATGGATGCTCAAGGGTAATGTACTGTGCATCTTCACGGATTTGTGCTTGGTCACGATAGAAGGTTACGGTCATGCCGTCCTCATCGAGCAACAAGCCTTGAACTTGCATTTGATCGGTCGGTTTAATGATCACGGTACCATTGCTTTGTTCATCAAAATCAATGTTGGTCGACGCCATAAAACGCTTCATGAACATTGGCAATAAAGTATTGTCATCATAATCTTCAAGTGCAGTCACAATCTCTTGTGCCACCATCGGACGACATGAATTGTATTCTAACAAACGGTCACGACCGGCTTGTAACTCATTTTCCAGCGCTTGACGTTGTACATTCACCGCTTCAAGCAATTCTTCAAAGGCTTGACCTTTATCTGACAACAAGCATTCTTTCAAATCAAGAATAAAGTTTTCTTGAAGGGTTTGCGCCGTCGGTGAAATATTGCTGAAAATATTCAGTGCTTCGTTGTACCAACGGAACATACGCTCTTGCGCAGTACCCAATAAATACGGCACATGAATTTGAATACGGTTTTCTTGACCAATACGGTCTAAACGACCAATACGTTGTTCAAGCACGTCTGGGTTTGCAGGTAAGTCAAACAAGATTAAGTCAGAGGCAAACTGGAAGTTACGCCCTTCTGAACCAATTTCAGAACACAGTAAAATTTGTGCGCCATACGAATCTTCAGCAAAATATGCCGCCGCTTGGTCACGTTCAAGCAGACTCATGCCTTCATGGAACATCGCAGTACGAATCCCTGCATGGATACGTAGTGCATTTTCAAGAGCTTCAACTACAGGACCACTACGTGCAATCAATAACACTTTTTTGTGTTTCAATTGGGTACGAAGCATTTCCATAATCCACGACACACGTGGATCAGACTCCATCCAAGCACCGTCAAGTTGTGCTTCTTCAGGCCACATTTGTTCACGTAATTTACCGTCTTTAGACCAGCCTTCAGGCGCAGGTAAAGGTGCAGGTTGACAATCCCGACCCGGGAAGCCTTGAATTGCTTCACGGGTATTACGGAATAACACACGACCTGTACCATGACGGTCTAACAATTCGTGAATCGCACGGAAACGTTGTTCAGGTTCATCTTCAATTTTATGACCTAATAACAGTTCAATCGCTTCAAAATGCGCTGCCTCTAAAGGCATATCTGACATTAAGACTTCTGCAATTTGCGCAGTATGGTGATATTTTTCTTCTTCATCTAAGAAGCGATCAAGCGAACTGAAACGTTGTGGATCAAGCAAGCGTAAACGTGCAAAGTGACTTTCTACACCCAACTGTTCAGGGGTTGCAGTAAGGAGTAAAACACCCGGGGTTTTTTCAGCAAGCTCTTCCACGAGGTCATAACGGTCATTGCCACCATCTTCTTCAGACCACATTAAATGATGCGCTTCATCGACCACAAGGAGGTCGAAACCTGCCTCAATCGCCTGCTCACGCAAATCGTCATGGTCAATCATCAAATCGACAGAGGCAATGATGCATTGTTCAGTTAAGAATGGATTGAGTTCAGGATCATGTTCTTTGATCGACGCTGTACGGGTCAAATCGAACAATGAGAATTGCAGATTGAAACGACGACGCATTTCAATCATCCACTGATATTGCAGTGAATCAGGCACCAAAATCAGGATACGTTCAGAGCGACCTGTTTTGAGTTGTTGATGAATAATCAAACCCGCTTCAATGGTTTTACCTAAACCGACTTCATCGGCCAGTAAAACACGCGGAGCGAAACGCTTACCCACTTCATGTGCGATATAGAGCTGATGCGGAATCAAGCCGACACGTGCACCCACCATGCCACGGAGCGGACTGTTTTGCATATTGGCTTGCATTTGAAGCGCTTCAATACGTAAGTCATACCATTCTTTATAATCTACTTGGCTAGCAAGCAAACGATCTAATGGCTTAGATAGTTGAATGGTTGCGCCTAAACGGGTTTCATTCAATGCTTTACGTTCTTCAGTCCCGTCTTCAAGCGTACGAATCACGTTATAACGAATGACACCATTACGTTCTTCAAAAGACTCAACCGTCCAAGTGATGCCTTCTTGGTCTTGAAGTTCATCTTTAACATTGAACACAATGCGAGATAAAGGGGCATTGTTACGTGCATAGACACGAGTTTCATCACTTTTTGGGAATAAAATACTGAGTGATCGTTCATCGACATCAATCAATACACCTAACCCAAGTTCCGTTTCTGTGTCTGATAGCCAACGCTGACCAATAGCAAATTGCTGCAATTTTTCCACCTTATCTCAAGTTAGGACTGAAAAACCAATGCTCAATTAGGAGATTATTTGAACAAAGTTTAACGTCTTTAAGCAATATATTTTGACATAAAGCCCACTAAAAAGTGAGCATATTTTAGCAATGATGACGAATTTACTGTTCCAGGCTAGATTTGATCCCGAACATAATTTCAGGAGATTCAGAATGCAGCATGATCAAGTGATTCATCAGGTTTAAATCTTAAAAAAAATCGGATTAAAAAGGCACAGCACAATAAAAATCCATGCGCTCATCCGTGATCGGATGTTTAAAGCTTAAACGTTCAGCATGGAGGCATAAACGTGGCATTAAGGCCTGCTGTTCAGGTGTTGCATAGAGCGTATCACCGACAATTGGATGACCTAAATATTGCATATGAACACGCAGTTGATGGGCACGACCGGTAATTGGCGTCAGTTCGACACGCGTCACGGTATGACCTTGAATATTAAAATGCTCAGTTGCCTTCCAATGCGTAAGTGCCGCTTTGTTGTGGTTGGCATCGACGATATGTAAAGGTGGACGCGATGGATCATAGATCACCGGAATATCCACAGTTCCCTCCCCCTCTAAATGCCCGGCAAGCAACGCTTGATAGGTTTTTGAGGTTTCACGTTCTTGGAACTGTCTAGAAATGGATTTTTGACCCGCTTTAGATAAGCCAAACACCAAAATACCGGACGTATCCCGATCTAAACGGTGAATGAGTAAAGTACGGCGTTCTTCTTTAAGGAGACGATTGATGGCACAATCTTGAAGATCTTCAGTTTTGCCGGGCACAGAAAGGAGTCCTGCTGGCTTATGGATCACCATAAAATCTTTGTCACGATAAAGCAGGTGTTCTTTTAGAAAATTACTCAAAGTTCAATTCCTAGCAGATCGTGAAAATAAGGCGGCAATGATAGAAAGCTTAGCGCTAAAATACAATCAACTATTACAGATTGAACGATGTTTTTTTCGATATTGTGTCAAAAAAAAATCAATTAAGTGAAATTGTGCGGATTTAAGTATGTTGAATGTGAGTACAACAAATGCTTCAGAATTAAACATTCAATACGATGATACAGAGAATCAACTTGGCGATTTTAACAGCGTCATCAGCTTTTCTAATGTACAACTCGACAAAAAGTCTTCGTAGCTAATATGCGCACCATTAGCACGCCATAAACCAATCAGGCTGACCATCGCGATTGAATCGAGTCCATAACTACGTAAATCTTTCGATGGATCAATTTCAAGCGGTTCTAAATCGAGCTGTTCAGTGATGGCTAATAAAATGCCTTTGTCCGAAAGGACATATTCTGATGGCGCACTCAAAGACCACATTCGATTCACCGTTGTACTATTGGCATGGTGAATCCCTTGTTCAGCTAAACTATTGATCCATTGCAGATGCTGTGATTTATTTTCAAGCAAAATCGCATCATCGATGATACAGATTTGTGTCGTAATTCCTGCAATATGTTGAATCAGCTGTTTTGCCATGGGGTCAATCCAACCGGTAAACATCAGTTGTCGTTGTTCAGACACCGCCTCACCCAACTGCATCATGCTGTGCATGACATTGTTCGGATTTACATCAAGCACTGTAATATCCAATGTTTTGGCTTTTTTCAGCACTGCGCTTAAATGAGTGCTGAGATCACAATCTTGAGCATGTAAATCAACCTTCATCCGCTCTGATAGCGTATTCAAGCCCAGCATAATCAAAACACTATTGCTCGAATCTATGCGCCATTTGGCTTGGCTCGGTGCAAACTCAATTTTATGCGGCATAGCGTAGAACATACTCTTTAAATTCCAATTCTAAGCAAAGTTTTAATCGGCCAATGCCAAGAAGACTTGAATAGCATGTTGTGCAATTTCAGCATCTTGATGCGATTTCACCCCAGAAACACCCACAGCACCGACCAATTGAGCTTGGTAAATAATCGGCTCAGCCCCTTCGAGCATGCCTGAAAATGAATTCACGGTTAGAAAACCCAATTGACCATCTTTAATCAGTTCTTCAAACACTTGTGTTGGACGACGACTCATGGCTGAACAACGAGCTTTCTCTATACTGAGGTTGGCCGTCATTGGAGATGCACCATCCATACGTTTCATCGCCAACAACGTGCCAGATTCGTCTACGACTGCAATGCTGACATTGAATTTTTGGTCTATCGCATATTGATGCGCGCGTGTTAATAAAAATTCAGCATCTTCCAAGGTTAAGTAATGTTTGGTTTTCATGTCGATTCATTTATCCCTGAATTTTATACTTACACAATTTACGGTCACTATTCTTACAATACAATTCAACAGCACAAAGCCCACAGCACGCATGTTGTGGGCTTTGGTTTATTGATTTTTACCACATTTTTTATTGAAGTGTAGCAAAAACTTCTTTAGCTGCTTGAATTGTGTACGCAATATCTTCATCCGAATGTGCACTTGAGAAAAATCCTGCTTCAAATGCTGATGGTGCAAGATTGACACCACGCTCAAGCATGCCGTGGAAGAACACACGGAATTTTTCGACATCACATTTCAAAATTGAATCAAAACTACTGATTTCTTTTTGATCGGTGAAATATATACCAAACATTCCGCCCACTTGTTCAGTATGGAAAGGCACGCCTGCTTCATCTGCTGCAGCCTGTAGACCTGCAAGCAATGTTGCAAGTTTAGCAGTTAAGTTTTCATAGAAACCTGTCGCACGTAAATGCTTAAACATTTCAATGCCGGCACGCATTGCCAAAGGATTACCTGACAATGTCCCTGCTTGGTACACTTTACCTAGTGGTGCGATACATTCCATCACTTCACGCTTACCACCAAAAGCCCCCACAGGAAGCCCTGCACCTATGATTTTACCCAAAGTGGTTAAGTCCGGGGTCACGCCATAATGCGCCTGTGCACCACCTAAACCAACACGGAACCCAGTCATCACTTCGTCAATGATAAATACAGCACCATGTTCATCACAGACATCACGAATCGCTTGTAAGAAACCATCAATGGGTTTCACCAAGTTCATGTTGCCGGCTACAGGTTCTACAATCACCCCTGCAATTTCATGACCGAACTTTGCAAAGCATTCTTTTAAAGTTTCAATGTCGTTGTATGGCAGGGTTAAAGTATGTTTAGCAAAATCAGCCGGTACGCCTGCAGATGTCGCTTCCCCCTCACCTTTGGTCAATAAACCTGAACCCGCTTTCACCAGCAATGAATCAGAGTGACCGTGGTAACAACCTTCAAATTTTACAATCTTGTCACGCCCCGTATAACCACGCGCCAAACGAATTGCAGTCATGGTCGCTTCTGTGCCTGAATTGGTCATACGCACCAATTCAATTGACGGCATGATGTCACAAATGATGTCAGCCAATGTGGTTTCATGCACCGTTGGTGCACCAAAACTTAAACCATCCACCGCTGCGTCTTGCACCGCTTTAATAATGTCAGGATGGGCATGACCCAAAATCATCGGCCCCCAAGAACCTACATAGTCCACATAACGCTTACCATCGACGTCATAAAGATACGCACCTTGCGCTTTTTCAATAAACACAGGCGTTCCACCGACACCATTGAAAGCACGTACCGGTGAATTTACCCCACCTGGAATATGTTTACTGGCTTGCTTAAAAAGTTGTTCTTGCTTTGCAGATAAGCTCATGGCGATTCTCGACTTCAAAATTAAATTTATAAAAAAATACTAAGCGTGTTGATCAAAAAGCTCAGACCAATCATAAACACGCTGCCCCACCGCTGACATTGAACGTCCTAGAACATCACTGATCACCGCACACAGATCCGCTCCCGCAGCAATCACTTCAGCACCATTTTCAACGGTTAAGCCACCAATCGCGCAGATCGGCACATTGAGTTTTTGTTTCGCCAGTTTTAAGGTGTCTAAGCCAATGTTTCCAGCTTCAGGTTTCGTGTCCGTGGCATAAATTGCGCCAAACGCAACATAATTTGCGCCATCGGCAATCGCTTGTTCAGCAAGTTCTAAAGAGTTATTGCAACTACGACCAATCAAAACATTTTTTGGCAAGCGTTCAACTGCCTCTTGGATGGAGCCATCATCTTGACCCAAATGTACGCCCACGCCGTATTGAACAGCAGTTTCAAGATCATCATTGATTACAAACGGTACGTTATATTGCTTACATAAAGACTTCATATATTCAATTTCGTAAGCTTGATCTGCTTTTGCTACTTTTTTACGACGATACTGCAATACAGCCACTTCATAGGTCGCCATTGCGCCTTCTAATTTCGCCAATAGCAATTCAATCGGATCATCGTTGGTAATTAAATATAAACCGCGCATAAGTGCAACACTCAAAGCCAATACAAAATATAAGGCTCATTATAAGCCATGCATCACATTATGGCATTTGTATAATTCAATAAAATCAAAAAGCCCAGTAGATCTCTGAGCTTTTATTTGATGTATCAAATCTTTTCAAATGCTTTTTAAAATCATGTTTTCTAACTTTCAATTTTATCCAAAGCACGATCTTTTAAACTTAAATTGCCACGCAGAATATCGGACAACATTCGCCAATCTGAAATGAAGCTGTATAAGGGTTGTTTAAAACTGGCGGGTTTGTTTTTTTCAAAGACAAAGTGCCCCACCCATGCACAGGCATATCCTGAGACTAATCCATACGCTACATATTTGAGTTTGCGTTGACGAATAGCCTTACTAAAAAAGTACAGTCCCACACTACTGCCCACTGCATGTAGACGACGACTGGTGATATGACGGTGTTCAGTTAAATAAAAACGGTAAAATTCTGAATAATTCCGTATCGGCAGTGAAAATTGGGGTTGTTCAATGAGTTCACCTTTAGGTTCAACTTGTGCATTCATTTTATTCTTTCCGATCCTTTTTTAACCACCATAATGTAAATTACTAGAGATGAAAAGAACATTAAGATAAAGCTGAAAACTTCAGCATTTGGCACTGAATTTAATCTCCTCTTCTCATCTTTGTGGGTGATTAATCAGTTACAATCCGCATTTGAACATTGTGTCTAATGCTTTAGACACGCATCTATTGATTTCATTTTGTTTTTATATAAAAAGACTGTTTTAGGAAGTTGCAATGATTGAAGTTGAATTAAAGTTTCAGATTCCAGAAGCGCGTCGCAATGCTTTACTTAAAGCAGTCGACCCGAAAAAATCTGAAGTGATTCAATTACAAGCCAAGTATTTCGATACACCTGAGCGTTTATTGTCACATCACGGCGTGGCGCTACGTCAAAGACTTGAAGGCACACGTTGGATTCAAACCCTAAAAGCAGCAGGACAAAGCCATTTACATCGTTTTGAAAGCAATATTGATTTGGGTGAACTTGAGCATGCACCTGAACTGGATTTATCGGTATACGATGATCATGCTGAAGCTAAAGCCATTCTGGACAATGCCCTAGGCGCTCATAAAGATCAGCTTCAATTACAGTTTGAAACTGATATTCAACGGACGTTACGGGTGAACACTTATGAAGACAGCGAGATTGAAGTGGCTGTTGATCAGGGTGAAGTCCGTACCTTGGATAAAAAACAAGAGATTCATGAAGTTGAATTTGAACTGAAATCAGGCTCGATCGAGTCATTGTTGGCCTTTAGTTTTGAATGGGTCAAAAAATATCAACTATGGCTCGATGTGCGTAGCAAAGCAGAATTTGGCAACCTCTTGGTCTTAGATTTGGCGGTTAGTCCTGCCAAAACTGAAAAAGAATTCATCTTTGCGAAAAAAGAAACGGCTGAAAAAAGCATTCGTGCCTTGATTGCCAATCAAATGGATCATCTTCTACCGAATATCGCTGCCATATCTGCTCAGGTGGCTGAAGATGAGCATATTGAACAAGCCTATCAAGCCCTAAATCATTTATATCTGACGTTATCGATTTTAAAAGATTGGACGTCTAAGGGCGTGGATAAATGGGCACATCAATTGGCGGCTTTCAAAAGTCATTTTGAAAATTTAAAACATGTTCAACACATGCAACAAACTTTGGGTGCTTTATTACAAAACCCAAAAACAGCCGAAAGTTTGAGTAAAGATGTGCTGTATGCAGAAGAAAAATTAAATAACTTGGTCAAGTCGACGCAAAATGTACAGCATTATTTAGAACTATTGATGTTTAGTTTAGGCACATCCAAGCGCGTTCAAACAAATGATTTGAAATGGTATGCACAGACCACCTTGCAGAATCAATATCGCCTACTTCAAGACGCTCTAAATCAAGCTGATCTTGCCGATTTAGATACTTTAGATGAATTGGCCCTACGTCTGAATGAATTGAAATTTAGCTTCCCGCTCCTCACTTCAATTTTTGATGTAAAAAATCTGCAAAAGTACGGTAAATCTTTAAATGATGCGCAACATGCTGCAGAGCAATATCAAATTCTTGCATCGTCATCCTCTTATTTGCAACAAACCGATTTAGAAGCCAGTGACTGGTTTGCATTGGGTTGGCTGACCGCTAAACAAGAGGTCTATGCCGAGAAACTGTTAGAAGCAACCGAACAGTTCTTGGTCAGTCGCAAATTTTTAAAATAACATTAAGGGCTTAAATACAAACGTGTTGTGTGTTTAAAAAAGATGCGCATTGAAGTGTTGTTCGAGGAAGAGAAAGCGATATCTCTTCCTTTTTTATGGATACAAATGCGATCCATTGAATCATGCTGGATCAATGATTTCTTGGCTCATTGAGTCTCATGTGCGTGCTTTGAAATGATTTCATTAAAATCGATAATTTCATCGGCAAAATGCAATGCATAGCTGGCATGTGAAATCATAAAAATCGTACTGACCTGTGCTTTTAAAATCGGGATTAATTCTAAGCTGGTACGTTCATCTAAAGCTGCGGTAGGTTCATCCATAATCAACAATTGGGGTCGTTTTAATAGCGCACGAATAATACTGATACGCTGCTTTTCTCCGCCTGAAAAACTTTTATAAAGGTCTTGTAAATCATCATCTAAATCGAGCTGATTGTCTTTTAACAATGTACTGAGGTGAAAACGTCGTAACCATTCATAGAGTTCATCATCGCTATAGGTATAGCGACTGTTATGCACGAGGTTTTGTCGTAAGGTGCCTGAATACACCATCGGGTTCTGACTCACAAATGCAATGTCGTTAAACACCTGTTCGGAAAATTGTGTGCTTAGATCCAGATTTTTATAGGTGAGTTTGCCACTTCGAATGTGTTGTAAACCCATTAAATAATGAATAAAACTGGTTTTACCTATGCCTGTTCGCCCAATTGCCACATAGCATTTGCCCTGTTCAATTTTAAAATTAAAATGCTCAATCACATGCTGACCTAGCATCAATGAAGCATCTTCAAAAGTATAGAAAACGTTGTGATCGCTATAAGTATGATGGGAAAATTGATCTACATTGAGTTGAAAATAATCATAATATTTTTGAGTGGCAATAAAATCTCCACGCAGTCGAATAATACTTTGAGACATCATCATCAGCGGTAAGGTCAGACTCACGATATAAGTGCTAATGAGGACAAAATCACCAGATGTGAGCTGTTGTTTATCAAATAGATATACCGAAAACAACATAAAAAACAGCAGAAATAAACCAATAAAAACCAGTTGATACATCATAAATAACACAGCTTTTTTATAATTTTTGCCAGTTTTTTGTTTAAAGATCTCAATACGAGAGCGAAATTCGTTTAACTCATAACTTGCCGCCGCATTGACCTTAATGTCATAGGCACTTTGAATTTTTTCAATAATGAATTGATTTAAACTATTTCGAGATGCATACATTTCCGAAAAAATATCTTCTGTTTTAAAGGTAATCAGAATAGATAAGCCTAAGGTCACAATAGAAAAAATAAAGAAATACAGCGCATAGACGAGCCCAATGTTTTGCGCCAACACCCAAACCATGCCTAAAATCTGTACCACTACCGGAATAAGAATAAATAAAATGGTATAGGTCAGTTGCCCAAAGGCTGTTGCACCGCGCCATAAATCACTATTAAACACGCCTGCATCAATCTTTTTTTGCTCCTCATAGTGCAAATTAAAAAAATTCTGAATGCCTTGATAGACCAATGCAGATTCAAAATTTCGTAAAAAAAATGCACTGAGCATATTTTTCAATTGGTCTAAACTCTGTGAAATAAACCAACCCATGGCATAAGCAAATGCCAATAGATACAACATGGAAATATTAAAAACCGTCTGGGTTTTAAACTCGCCCAATTGGGATTGGTCAATCAGCAACTTGAGTACATAGGGCAGCAGCACACCAAGCCCTGTAGAAAGCGCAATCAAGACACCCACCAGCGTCATCAGGCGTAATGGGTGTTGCTCAGATTGTTTTGCAATGTGCCAAACAGCTCGATAAGTTTGAAATTTGGATGGGCGCATCATATTCAATCTATGTTGATGGTTTTCCATCTAAATCGATTCGAAAATTGAATGCCACCCCGTTATGTAAAATTCATGTAAAAGTCCTGTAAAAGATCTGTAGTGTTTTTATACTTGCTTATACTTGATTATTTCGATGCGTAACTCACTTACTTATAGAAAGTTAAAATTTAAGATAGAGTGATTTAAAGCAAGAGATCCCACGTTTTGATTGCGGTTTGAACTACCTTCTCAAGCTGTTGAATAGTTGCACCATCCCGTGCTTGAATGGTCATGCCCTGTAAAAGCGTGACATAAAAATCAGTCATAGCTGCTAGATCTGTGGTTTGTGGAATATCACCTGCAATCTGACCTTGTTCTAAGCGCTGATAAATTTTGGATTTGGTGATATTGCGCTTTTCAAGCAAGTGTTGCTGAATCTCATGATTCGCGGTTGAACAGTTCATAGTCGATACCACCAACATACAACCTTTCGGTTTATTGGCTTGTACTAAAGATTTCAGGTTCTCTCGCAAGTACAATTCCATGGCGATTTTGGCTGTTTTGGCTTGGCTGAAGATTTGTTCGATGGCACAGGCTTCATGCGCCAAATAATAATCTAAGCATTTTTCAAACAAGCCAGCTTTATCGCCAAAGCTACTGTACAGACTCGGTGCGGTAATGCCCAAAGCGTGGGTCAAATCACTGATGGAAGTGGCTTCATAGCCGTATTGCCAAAACAACAACATGGCTTTTTCTAAAGCCTGTTGTTCATTAAAACATTTTGGTCGTCCACGACGTCGCACCGAAGCAACGACATTAGAAACATCTACATCAGAAGTAATACCCTCAGAATCAACCCGACTATCCAACTGATTTTTCGGCTTTATCATTTCAGTCATATCCAAGCCAATTTATTTTATAACGATCACTATTAAATTAATTGACTGCTATGCATAAATCAAATAGTTTTATTTCATAACAATCACTATGAAATTAAAATTCAAGGAGTGGTCGTCAATGACTAGCCAAGCTCATCTGAACCCACCTGATTTACACTCTCCCTCCCCCAACAAAACCGAAGGCAATTGGTATGCGGTGATTACTCTATCCATTACCGCATTTGTACTGGTCACCAGTGAATTTTTACCGATTGGTGTACTTACTGCCATTGCACAGGACTTAAATATCAGCATAGGCACTGCAGGACTGATGATTTCACTGCCGGGGGTCATGGGTGCATTTGCCGCACCGCTGGTTTCTGTGTGGGCGAAAAGTTTAGACCGTCGTTATCTATTGATCGGTCTAACGGCGGTGATGGTGGTCGCGAATTTTGTCACTAGCCTTTCGCAAAGCTTTGAAATTGTATTGGCGAGTCGATTTGTCTTAGGGATTGCCATTGGTGGTTTTTGGGCAACTGCCATTGCACTGAGCGGGCGTGTTGCACCTGCACATTTACCGATTGCCAAAGCCACGGCAATCGTGATGGCGGGGGTGACCTTAGCCACGGTGCTCGGTGTTCCGATTGGGACATGGCTGAGTGAGCTTTATGGCTGGCGCAGTGCTTTTCTAATCACCTCGATCATAGGTGCAATCATTTTGATTTTAGAGTGCATTTTCTTGCCTCGATTAAAACCGACATCTGCCATCAAGTTAAGTGATTTACCAGCTTTATTTATCGACCCTCAAGCCCGTAAAGGTCTGGTGATTATCTTACTGATTGGCTTGGCACATTTTTCGACTTATAGTTATTTGGCTCCATTTTTTAAAAATGTCGCCGGATTTAATGGTGCGACCATCAGTGTATTGCTATTGATCTATGGCATAGCCGGCTTCTTTGGCAACGCCTTTGCCGGTTATAGCAGTAACATTAACGTGCGCTATACCTTGGCAATCGTGGGCGTATTTTTAGCGATTGTATTTGTCGGGTTCCCGATGTTTGCCACCCATCTCACCGGTGCGTATCTGCTCACGGCTTTATGGGGATTTGCATTTGGGGCATTTCCAACCACCGCCAATATTTGGATGTTCTTACATGCTCCTCAAGCGGTTGAGAAAGGCATGCCTTTATTTGTTGGCATGTTCCAAGTCATTATTGCTTTAGGTGCTTTGATTGGCGGTTATATGGTGGATCATTTTAGTACCAGCATCTTACTCTATAGCGTGGTGGCGTTTATCGCCTTTGCTTTATTGGCGGTATTTACCCACAGTCGTGGACTGAATAATCCTAAAGTACAGCCTACTAACGTCAAAACAAGCAAAGTATGTGAAGCCAGCTAAAGCGTCTTTTCAAGATTCCATTTAAACAGCCTGTCTCAAGCTAGAAACAGGCGTTTTAATTTTCAATTTTGGAATATCACTTAACGATATTTACCAAAGACACGCCAAGTATTGTTGTCGGCTAAAGGATCACGATAGGAATCATTGCGTTGTTTACGCGGTTTTTCTCGCGCATCGACCAATTCAAAATGTGGCTCGACGCTCAGAACAATACCATTGACATAAAAACGGGTACGAGTATATTCCGTCTGACCATGTTGAAACACATAGGTGCGTAAATCGATGAACTCACGGTGCGCCACCAAAGCGGCAGTGTCATCACTGTCGAGCCAGCGCGACATGGCTTGTACTTGATCGGGTTCAAACTGACCACATTTCTCGATGAGACTGGCTATTCCGCGAAAAGTTTTCGATTCTTTGGCACGGGTTTTATTGATCCGAATCCGATCGACATGAAAATAAAACAACGGCAA
This sequence comes from Acinetobacter lanii, assembly GCF_011578285.1. Lineage (NCBI taxonomy): Bacteria > Pseudomonadati > Pseudomonadota > Gammaproteobacteria > Moraxellales > Moraxellaceae > Acinetobacter > Acinetobacter lanii. The sequence goes on from NZ_CP049916.1 coordinate 2,263,130, forward strand.
GTTGAGATGACTCGGCAAATGAATTGCATCCAGCACTTCATCCTCCATAAAGGGTTGAAATAGATCTTGTGCGCTTTCAATCAAGCCTGACCATTGGGTGTAATAAGCATCGACTTGATCTTTCGTTCCATAATAGATCGGCAAACCTTCGACATTGGCCAAATCCGCAGGTGGCCAAATGTTTTGGCGTAATAAGGCAATATCACTTTTTAAACTTTGAACCGCTATTGCATCCTGCATCTCAATGCTCACATATTTGCTTAGGCTATTTTTAGATTAAGTCAAAGGTTTAGTTTATGCAAGGCTTTGCCCTATAATACCGCATCAGATTTTTATGCTAGGAATCATTCATGGTTCAGAAGATTGAAGCTACAGATGTAACCGAAGAAGAAGCGTTGAATGCAATTTTCTTTGAACGTGCAGATGAATTTATTAAGCAAGCCAATGAATTTTGTCGTGTAGAAAAAGGTTCGACCATCAAACCGACTGAGGCGCGTGGTCAAGTCAGCGCTGCAATGTTATTCGGTACAGCGCGTTTTAATACATGGGTGGCTGCCAATAACTTCAAAGATGGCAATGAAATGCGTGATGCCAAAGAACAAGTGATGTCATATATCATGCAACAGTTCCACATGATGCTTGAAGACAACTATGACGAATACTGTGAACAGTTTGAAAACTATTTACGTTTCCGTCGTAATGAAGAATTCCATGCCAATAAACATGATCATGATGCGAAAGATGGGCACAAACACGATCACCAATGATTAAGCATTCACAGATAAGTCTTGTGTAGACCTGTTCAAGTCACTTTAAAAGTTACTCCCAGCTTGAACCCAAACTTTAAAAGCCCTACGGGGCTTTTTTTGTGTGTTGTCAATAAAGCTGAATGTTTGATTGCTTTAGCAAATGTTTCATTTTGAACAAAAATACAATGTCCGAGTAAAGTCATTTTGATTATCTTAAATGGATTAATGACTCAATTCAGGACGATCATGAATCATTTAGATTTTCCCATTATTGATGCGCACATCCATCAATGGGATCCCTACAACACCCCTCATGCTGCGGCACGTGCAGTAAAACTGTTTGGAAAACGTCCATATTTACTCGATAAAGTGGTGCGTTTGCTACAACCCAAGGACATGCTTGAAAGTTTAGGCAAAACCCAACATATTACTGCGCCCTATTTACCGCAGCAGTATAAAAAGGATATTGGGCACTATCAGGTTAAAGATGTGGTGCATGTTGAAGCCAATTGGCATCATCAAAAAGGCAAAGGCGTGGTTGAGGAAACCCGTTTTATAGAATCTTTGCCCTTTAATGCACAAGGTTTGAATTTGGGCGCTGTGGTGGCGACCGCCGACCCTCGTCACAGCAACTTTAAAAAAATACTTAAACTGCACAAACAAGCATCCCCAAATTTTCGTGGTATTCGAAAAATGGCCAGTGTGCATGAGGATTCGGGTATTCATGCGTGGACAGATGAACCGCATTTATACCGCAATACTCAATTTCTTAAAGGCTTTGAACTACTCGCGCAATACAATTTAAGTTTCGATGCTTGGGTCTATTCAACCCAGCTCTCTGATGTGATTGCACTGGCGAAACAGTTTCCTGAAACGTCGATCGTACTCGATCATTTTGGGACACCTGCGGGACTGTTTGGAGCTGTCGGTAAAGTGACTGGACTGACTCAAACCGCCAGAGACAACATTTTATTCCAATGGAAACAAGACATGGCAGAGCTGTCTGAATGTGCCAATGTCTATACCAAAATGTCAGGACTGTTGATGCCTGTATTGGGTCATCAATTTCATAAGCACAATCAAATCGCCAGTAAAAATGAAATCTTTGATTTGGTGCATCCGCTGATCACGCATGTGTTACAGCATTTCGGGGCATATCGGGTGATGTTTGCCTCTAACTTCCCGATGGACAGTGTCAGTAGCTCTTTAATAAACATCATCGATGCCTTTAGTGATGTGGTTGCAAGCTATGATCCAGATCTTTTAGAACAAGTGTTTCACCATACCGCTCAACAATTTTATCGAATTCAATCGCATTAAAATATGTGGCTGATAAGGTTTTTATTTTTCAATAGATCTCTTGCAAAAGTCGAAAAATGTTCAAAATTGAATAATAAAATGAAGATTGAAAGGTTCCTTTTTAACTTTGCGAGAAGGTCGGGATGAGGGGAATTTTCATATAAATCCTCTCCCCAACCCTCTCCTTTAAAAGGAGAGGGAACTTTCATGATGAATTAAACCTTGGTTAAAATTTGATTTATGCAAGAAGTCTAATGAATTGACCATCATTAACGCATGCAACTGTATCCCATAAAAAATGCCCTCAAGCGATCAACCTGAGGGCTTTTTATCATTCAACAGATTCCCTAAATGAATTTAGGGTAACAGTTACAGCAATTATTTCACTTGAAGTACTTTTTCAGCTGACTTCACTTGATCCACGGCTTTGTTCAGCACTGTGTTTTGTTTAGGCTGAACGCTCTTTTCAGAAGCGTTTAAATCTGTGGGCTGACCGTATTGATCTGCCATCACTTCCACCAACTGATCCAACTTGATGTATTTTTTAATCGCAGCATCGACATCTGCTTTCGTCAATTGTGCAAAGGCCTGATCCCGTTTTTTGCGATACAGTAGATCACGTTTTTTATCGAGTTGTGCCACCAACATGCGATGAATACGGCGCTCATCTTCCAATGAGGTCACCCGTTTTTTCATAATATTGGCTTTGGCCGCTTCTAACTCCTGTTCTGTGATGCCCTTATTCAGCAAATCTGTAAGCACTTTATGCACCGCTTGTGAGACCTGTGCAGATTTACCTGCCGTGTAATTGGCACTGATGGTCAAAGCCCCAGAGTTACTGTCCTCACTAAAACTTTGTCCACTGCTAAAACCATAGACCAAGGCATTTTTTTCACGCAGTTCCATCGCTAAACGAGAAGACAGTTGCGACTCCCCTAAAACATAACCAAACACCATCAATGCCACAGCATCAGGATGATCATTACCCACAGGGAAAGTCAGGAAACTTTGATAGCTGCCGAACTCACGTTGCTCGGACAAGACATGCTTTTTCTGTGCAGGATAGGCTGTAAATGGCTCACTCAATTTTGCATAAGCCTGTTTGCCTGTCCACCCTTTCAAAGTCGTATTTAAATATTTCAGCATGGCTTTTGAATCAATATCACCTGTAATGGCAATCTTGGCATGATCCATATTAAAGAAATCTGCATAGAACTGTTTGACCTGTTCAACGGTCGCCGCTTCAAGCTGTTTTTTCGCAAAGTCAGGCTCAAAATGATAACGCAAATCTCCCGGCTGAAAGGTTTCAGCAATCCGAGCAATGGTCAGTGAAGCCACTGTTTCAGGTTCGGTATAGGGACGGTTCAAACTCGATAGGCTTTGCGATTTAATCAAATCAAATTGGGTTTGTTCAAACTTCGGTGATTTCATGACTTTGACAATATAATCAAAGAAATCAGCAAAGTTTTCTTTATTGGCGACAATTTGAATATTCATGCCATTGTCCGATGCACTTGCAGAGGCACTGCCACCCGAAGCAATCGATTTATCTGCAATGTCTTGTAGGCTATAGTCTTTTGAAGCACGCAGTAACAAATAAGCCGTAAGATCAATGATCTCAGATTTATTCATTAAGCTTTCTGCCGTACCAAAATCCACTGCAATGCTGGCATAGGTTTTATCATCCCGTGTGATGGTCGGATAAAACGCATACGGCATGCCATTTTTCAGCTGTCCACGTTGAATCTTTTTCTCTGTGGCGTTTAACATCGCTGTCGATTTTTTCAGTAGATCTGCCACTTCTGCTTTATACACGCTAACATCTTTAAGTGGTTCAACCACTTGGTCTTGTTGATCTAAGGTTTTTCCAAGTTCAGCGACTTGAGCCTGTTGTTGCGCTTTCTTTTGATCTTCAGGTGTGGGTTTCACGTCGCCTGTAATCCGATGCTCAGGACTTAAAAATTCTGATAAAACTTGATTGACCTGTTTGACATCTAGATTCATCAATTCATCTTGATCTCTAAAGAATTTTGTCCAATCTCCATCATAATTCACCACATAGTCACTCAAAATACCACCGACTGCTGAAGCACTGCTCATCATGGCCTTTTGATTGTTTTTGACTAAATTTTTAATGCGTGATAATTCGGTGTCGGTAAAGTTTTGCGGTTTCTCGACACTGCTGTTGAGCTGTGCGCCGACTTTCTTTTCGTCATGGTTGGGCGCATAGATTGCGCCTAAAAATACCAAGTTAAAATCTTGTGCTAACCACGTGGTCGCTTGCACATTGGTAGCGATACCATTTTCAACAATGTCTTTATACAGATGTCCGCTCGGTTGCATGGTATATAAGTAAGGCGCGACCGACAAAGCCGTTTGAATCTTAAGATTTTTACCATTCAAATAAATGTTAAATTTGCCGAAATCACTGCCCTTTTGCACCATGAATTGACGCACTTTCATTTGAGTCGAATCAAGATTCGGTACTTTGGCAGATTCAGGAATCGTACGCGCTGGAATGCCACTAAAATTTTTATCGATGGCTTTTAGCACATCGGCTTTATCAAACTTCCCCGCAATCACCATCACCGCATTATTCGGTGCATACCATTTTCGATAAAACGTATTGAGTTCATCCATTTTGATCGATTGCAGCTCTTTCAAATCACCAATCGGTAAACGCCCTAAAGACTGATTGCCATAGGCCGATTTCCACATTTGATCCATCAATACCGCGTAAGGCTGATCCATACGCACTTCACGTTCACGCATCACGATATTGATTTCAGACGGTACAAATTTTTCCTGAAGTACGAGTTTATCCATACGCTCAGCTTCAAGATAAATCATCTCATCTATAGCGGTTTTTTCAGGACGGATCACACTCATATATTTAGTCGAGTAATAATCGGTACTGGCATTACTCATTAAAGTGTATTGATCTAAACGGCGTTGGTATTCCTCGCCTTTGACATTTTCAGTACCTTTAAAAGCCAAATGCTCAAGCAGATGCGCCAAGCCACCTTTACCTTGAGGATCATTCAGCGCACCGGTCAAATACACGGTATTCATAAAGACTTTACTTTCTTTATCGTTAGGGGCAAGGATCACCCGTAGCCCATTGTCGAGCTTATATTCTTCGATATTTTGCTCAGACTTCACCAATACTATTTGTGCAAAACTGCCTGCACTGACACCGAAAACCCATAAAGCAACCGTCAGTTTTTTTAACCGCATCAACATAAAATGTCCAATCTTTAAAATGCTGTAGTGCCCATCTCTATTTTAAATGTTTTACTGTTGATAGAGATGAGCGAAATCATCATGAATATTAGTAACACATCAGGTATTAATGAAGATCATTATTGTTAACGCAGTAGTTTAGAGCTCTTTGCTTAGGCATTATTTAAGCCTTTAAAATTGATCATGATCTTTCATTCTCCTATGCGAAGAGGCTTAGCGAGAAGCGATTGATAAATAAATCTCAGCCTGCATATATAACTTGGCATAGCCTGAAATCAGAATGCGATTGTCTTCGAGCAATTTACAATACAACTTTCCACCACGCGCTGAACTTTGAAATCCAATCAATTCATTTTTACCCAATTGCCCTGCCCAAAAAGGCGCTAAACCAGTATGCATAGAGCCTGTAACTGGGTCTTCATCAATGCCTTTATGCGGAGCAAAATATCGCGCCACATAATCATAGTCTTTAGACTCAGCCGTGATGGTCACATCCAAAGCATCCGATGCAGTTAGGGCTGTACTCAGCGCATACTGCTGTGCAATCTCTCGAATGACATTTAAATTCGGCACTGCTTCAATCACATCTTGCTCATGTTCACACACCAAGATATACGCTTGTTCATTGGCATATACGGCCTTAAAAGGTCGATCAATCACTTGATTCAGTAACGACGGATAATCTTTGACTGGCTTCGGTAGGCGGGTTGGAAAATTCATTTCGATTTTGCCGTCTTCAGCTTGATTCATGGTAAAAATGCCTAAATTTTTAACATGAAATTTAATCTGTTGCGCTTGGGTATAGTCTTTAAATAAGACAAAAGCACTGGCTAATGTAGCATGACCACAAAAGTCCACTTCGACTTGCGGGGTAAACCACCGGATTTCATAATTTTCGGCATCAATCACTTTTACAAATGCGGTTTCAGCCAAATTATTTTCGAGCGCAATATTTTGCATCAAAGACACATCAAGCCAATCATTGCTGACAATCACTGCCGCAGGATTGCCCTTAAACAGTTCTGTTGTAAAAGCGTCGACTTGATACATCTTCATAGCATTCTCCATCGTGAGATTTATTTAATAATTGGTTGATAAAGCGCTGATTTTTAAATCGCTTATTGTTTAAATTAACATGATTTAAATCGCATCATTGAGATGCGTTTCAAGATTTGATGATATTTATTGCATTTGTAGTTTTCAAAAAATATCCCTGCAAAATTATCCTTATATTGAATTGTATTGTTAATAGAGCTGTTTCAAAAATCAAAAAAATGATCATAGAACCACGATCTAAAGGATCAATGAAATTTCCTACTCTGTCTGTGAGAAAGTAGGGATAAAGGTATTTTAATCTAAAAACAACCTCTCCTTTATGAAGCCTGCTTCTCATCTCCTAAAAGGAGAGGGAATCTCCATGATTAAATTTTAATAGGATAAAAATTGATTTATGAAAGACGTTTAATGTTGATCAACGCTTATCTCCAAAATCTTTATTTCAACCCCTAAACCCCAGACACAATAAAGCCCTCGAATTGAGGGCTGGTTGAATGGTCGGGTGAACAAAATCTTCCTCCGTCGGTATCTGTATCTCTTCACATCAACATCATGATGTTCTTTTGGTTTCAGCTAACATGCATTTAAACAACGTTTATTAAAACCGCGTAGATGCAGATAAAAGATTAACGCTGTTGATTTTGTTTTTGCTGATCTTGTTGCTGTTTTTGTTGATCAGACTGCTGTTGTTGCTGACGTTGATTGTCATTTTGCTGATTGTGTTGATTTTGCTGACGCTGATCATCACGTTGCGGATTTTGTTGCTGTTGTTGGCGTTGCTGATCAGATTGTTGTTGCTGCTGATTATGTTGTTGGTTTTGTTGATTCGATTGATTCTGTTGTTGATTACTCATTTCAATTCTCCATCGCTAAAGCATTAGCGTGACAAAAGTTGCGTAGTAAAAATTACCTGATAAAAATAGTTGAATCTTGTTATACCGTTTAACGCTGTTGCGCTAACCGATACATCGAACATACGCCATTTTTTTCGCGGGGAAAGTCCAAAGCTGTTTCAAGATAATGCAATGTAACCCTAGGTCAAATTTTTATCTTAAGAATCAATAGCGTTAAATTTTGCCTATTACTTTAAACACCAAAGCATCAAAAACCTTAACTTACACTTACAAACTATTAAGCTAAATAATTGAATTTATTATATTCCCAATCGAAAAGTAAATCTTAAAACATGAAAAGCCTACATGCAGCAGACTTTTCAAACTATTCAAAATCTATTTACAATCATGATTCGAATCAGTTAAACAGTCTTAAGCTTATCTGCGTAGACGTCTTGTCTCGCTTCTGACTTAATCCTGCATATGCTCAATAATCGCTTGCCCAAACTGTGAACAACTGAGCAGGGTTGCACCCGTCATCAAACGCTCAAAGTCATAGGTCACGGTTTTGGTTTCAATTGCCCCTGCAATGCCCTTAATGATCAGATCGGCCGCATCCGTCCAGCCCATATCACGTAGCATCATTTCCGCAGACAAAATAATCGAACCGGGATTGACTTTATCTTGCCCTGCATATTTTGGGGCTGTGCCATGAGTGGCTTCATATACCGCAATCGCCCCGCCGATATTGGCACCCGGTGCAATGCCAATGCCCCCGACTTCGGCGGCTAGAGCATCCGAAATATAATCGCCATTGAGGTTTAAGGTCGCAATCACAGAATAGTCCGACGGACGCATCAAGATCTGCTGTAAAAACGCATCGGCAATCACATCCTTAATCACGATCTCTTGACCATTTTTGGGATTTTTAATGCTGACCCAAGGTCCACCATCGATAAGCTGACCGCCAAACCGTTCTAACGCCACTTCATAGCCCCATTCTTTAAAGGCACCTTCGGTGTACTTCATGATATTGCCTTTATGCACCAAAGTCACATTGGGACGATTGTTATCGATGGCAAATTGTATCGCCTTTCGCACAAGCCGTTGTGTACCCTCTTTCGATACGGGTTTGATGCCAATTCCGCAATTTTCTTCAAAGCGAATTTGCGTCACACCCATTTCTTCTTTTAAGAATTTAATGATTTTTTTGGCATCCTCTGAATCCGCTTTCCACTCAATGCCGGCATAAATGTCTTCTGAATTTTCACGGAAGATCACCATATCGGTTTTTTCCGGATGCTGAACGGGAGATGGAACGCCTTTAAACCAACGTACAGGTCGCACACAGACATACAAATCCAGTTCTTGGCGTAACGCAACATTGAGTGAACGAATCCCGCCACCCACTGGTGTGGTCAGTGGACCCTTAATCGAAACGATAAACTCGCGGAGTGCCTCATAGGTTTCGTCCGGCATATAACTGCCATAGATGGTATTGGCTTTTTCGCCTGCGTAAACTTCCATCCAAATGATTGAGCGTTTAGCACCATAAGCTTGATGCACGGCTGCATCGACCACAGTTTTCATCACCGGTGTGATATCAACACCAATCCCGTCTCCCTCAATAAATGGAATGATCGGATGATTTGGGACATTTAAAGATAAATCTGCATTGACCGTAATTTTACTGCCATCGACCGGCACCACAATTTTCTGATAGGTCATATTGTATGCGCTCCTTGTTGTTGTTATTTCCTGCTGTTTAAATAATAATCACCATTCAGGCAATTTTCACAGTGTTTCTTATCGCATAATATTCGAATTGGAAATGGCTATTGTTGCGATTTATATGAGGAATTGATGTATTTCACCCTTAAATAAAACTTCATCTTATTTCCTCTGATTCTTATCTATTCAAAACACTCTTTTTTAAAAATGACCATTCTCAGATAAAACACATTAGCGATGTAAAAGTAAAACGGTTAACCATCGGAGGTCTAATGAATCGCATAAATGAAATTAAATGGGTGATGACCTGTCCAGCCTATCCTGAACAGTACGATGCGTTTTGTCAGAGCAAACAGGTGGGCTACCTCAGATTACGTCATGGTTGTTTTAGTGTGGAATATCCAAATGCCGGTGGTGAACGGATTTACTACGCAGAAAACCTCAATGCGGATGGATGCTTTGATGACGATGAAAGAGCGCATTTCTTAAACATAGCTAGACAAGTGATCGCGATGAAGCTTGCTGAAAAGGACAAGTCAGTGAACCTTGCAGATTAATGCAGTTCAATCCAAAAAACTCAATCAACTCATTTGAATTGAACACGCTCCATTTTATGGGCTTGTTCAATCAGGTGAAATCAAACACCCCATATTTGAGTTTTAAATCGAAGAGCTTTGCTATAGTCACCATGTTCAGCCTAAAGTCGAAGACCATCAGGTAGAAGCATGATACAATAGCCCGCATATAGTGGGCTTTTTCTTTTACCCCTCCCTAGACTCTGTATTTAAACAGGTCATTTAATGGGTAATCAGACAACCACACAAAATTTTATTTAATTATATCAGTAGATTCCAGTGAAAATAGTTATTCTCAATAAGCCATATGACGTTCTCTCCCAGTTCCGTAAAGACGAAGCTCACATGACGATGTCTGACTTCGTAGATGATCCAAGCTTGCGTTTAGCGGGTCGTCTCGATATGGACTCTGAAGGCTTGGTCTTTCTAACCGATCATGGTGGTTTGAATCAGTACATTACCAACCCTGCGAACAAAAAGTTCAAAACCTATGTAGTGCAAGTTGAAGGCGATTTCACTGAAGAAGCGCTTGAGCAACTCCGCAAAGGCGTTGAACTCAAAGATGGTATTACACTGCCTGCCAAAGCGAACAAAATTGAACAACCTGAATGGTTGTGGGATCGTGATCCTCCGGTTCGTTTCCGTGCATCTGTACCGACTTCATGGGTTGAAATTCAAATCTGTGAAGGGCGTAACCGCCAAGTGCGTCGTATGACCGCGGCTGTAGGTTTCCCGACTTTGCGTTTGATTCGTACCCGTATTGGTGCGATTGATTTGGTTCAGTTGCAATTGCAACCGGGTGAAACCAAAGAAATCGAACCTTTGCTATATCCTGACTTTCAAAACATTCCTGCGGAAGAACCTTACCGTTCACGTTCGTATGTGAAAAAACCGGGTGGTACTGGTGGTAAGCCTATGGTCCGTAAAAAGAAAGATGGGACTGTGAAAAAATCAGGCACCAAACGTATTTGGCAAATGGATGACAGTGAGAAACCGAAACGTCGTACCAATGGTACAACTCGTCCAAATGCTAAAGCACCTCGCGGGCGTGGACGTGGTCGCGGTTAATCCGATGTAATATATAAAAAACCCACTAATGTGGGTTTTTTTATGTTTATAAATCTATGATAATATTGTGTTTTATGATATTTATAATTCTTTATTGATATAAAAATTTTAAAATTTGGGGGAATAAAATGGCTACTATGAAATTTAAAGATTTGGTTGAAAAGGAACTACAGAATAAAAAAAGATCTGTTAAAGATTTAGTGAATTATGTTGGTAAAACTCCAATGTCTCATCCAAATTATAGTATTTTCCTTGGTGCAGGTGCCTCCGTAACGTCGGGTATAAATAGTGGTGGTCACTTAGTTCATAATTGGAGAAAAGAAATTTATGAACAATATTGTGGTGACTATTATTCAAAAAATATTGAACATAATGCTGAATTGCTCAATGAAGATGATGCTAAAGATAGAGCTATCAACTACTTAATTAGAGAACAAGGTCATTGGTACAATCCTCAAAATGAATATTCATCGCTTTTTGAAAGAAAATTTGATCTACCATCGCAACGCCGTAGATTTGTCGAAAGCTTAGTCGATGAAAAACTACCTTCTATAGGTTATTTACACTTAATAACTTTAATAAATAATTCTTACTTTAATACAATTTTTACTACTAATTTTGACGATTTAATTAATGAAGCATTTTATCAATTTTCAAATACAAGACCTTTGATTTGTGCCCATGACTCTGCTGTTGGAAGTGTATCTGTAATATCGAAAAGACCCAAAATCATTAAATTACATGGTGATTATTTGTATGATGATATAAAAAATACAATTAAAGAAACCGAATCATTAGAACAAAATATAAAGGAAAAATTTATTGAGTTCACAAAGGACAATGGATTAATTATTGTTGGATATTCTGGACAAGATCGCTCAATTTTAGATGTACTAAACTATTTATTACAACAAGAAGAATATTTAAAAAATGGACTATATTGGTGCTTTAGAGCCGATGATGAGATTAATCATGAAGTTAGAAAAATTCTATGGCGCGATAAAGTCTATTGCGTAGAAATCGATGGTTTTGATGAATTATTTACTGAATTTTGTCATCATGTAAATGTTAAGCCTAATCTTATAGATTCAGCTACTGATTCAAAACGTGAAAAATGTATTAAAAAATTCATAACAGACTACGAAACTTCAGATATAAAAAATATTCTAATTAAGGATTTCATTGAAGAAGTATCAACTGCTAGAAATAACCAGAACATTTCTGATTTAATTAGACAATTAAATGAAAATACCAACTCTCATATATCACAAGAAAACTTTAAAAACCTATTAGAAGTTGAACAATTAATAAGCAAATTAGATTATGATAAAGCTTTAGAAAAAATCAATTTTGAATTAAAAAATATAAATGACAAAGAAATTGAAGAAAGTTATATCTCACTAAAAATTAGAGTTCTAAAATTACAAAAGAAAGATCGACTAGCTATTGAAATAATTGAAAATTTAATTGAAAGTGATCCTTATAATCCTAAATTCTACCAATGGAAACTCAATTTCATTAACAACATTGAAGAACGTATTAATTATTTATTTGATGTTAATAATAAGATTATAAACAATCAACATTTTAAAAATTTATTAGTAGAGGCCTTTATTTACAATTTAGAAAATGACGAAATTAAAAATAATGTTGAATTTGAATATTGTGAAAAACTAATAAATGAAAGTATACAAATTTATCCGAGCTTGGATAATGATGCATATGAATTAAAATACAAATTATTAAATATAAAAATTAATAAGCAATTATTTAAAGATAAAATTCAGAAAAATAAAATTGAACATGAGCTTAAGATAAATAGTGAAATTTCAAAAATAATTGAAACCATAACTTCAATCAATAAGTTTAACATTAATGCAATAAATTTAAAAAAAGAATACATCATGGATAAAAAAAATATCACTTTAATTAATGATTTTATTTCAGATTTAGAATCTTACATAAGTAAATCACACAATGATAAAGCAAAAAAAATTATAGGTATAATTTCATCAATTTACTTAAAATTAACTACCACAAACATAGCTTCATTTAAAGATAGTGATAAAATTAATTATTCTAAAATTGATGATTTCTTTTTTAATTATGCTGATGATTTTACAAAAGAAGACAATTTTAAATTTTTATTAAATAAATTTAACTACTTCTATTCAAGAAATTTAGATTTAGATAATTTGGAAAGTGATTTAAATCAAATCTTAGCATTAAAAGATAGTTTAGAATATATAAAATTAACTGTTTCAAATTTCACATCTTTTAGCATTAAAAATATTAATGAAACTCTTAAAAAATTCATCGAAGAAAAGAAAAAAATCATCAAAATTGAAGATTATTATTATTGCCTTTCTGAAATAGAAAAATCTAATAAAAATTTTAATGATGCACTTTCACTTTTGCATAAAAGTTACAGCTCATCTGAAAAAGATTTAAACGGTTCAGAAATAATTTCATATACATATGCTTTATTACTTGCAGAAAAATATGAAGATTTGGATAAATTTATATCAAAATCTTCAAATATTATTAAAAAAATTGAAAAAGATGATAGACTAATAATCGAAATAAATACTTTAGTTGCGAAGAAATTAAATAGTTTTTTAACAGAGACCGACAAAGCAATATTGCAAACATATCTATCAAAACATTCTAATAACAAGAGAGTATTTATTTGTATTAATTCATTATTAGAAAAAAATAATGAAGCTTTATTCCATATTAAAGAACAAATTAATTTAGATTATAGAGCATATTATGAATTTAAAGAATGGCCTAGTATTAATAAAATAATAAAACTCGAGATGGAAAAATACTATAACACTTTAAGTAACACTAATTTAGTTAATATCGCTTAAAAAAAACCGAAGCTTTAGCTTCGGTTTTTTTATTTTATTTATTTAATTTCAAGAATCTCAAGCTGACGGCGCATAATTACCTTGCCATTTTTCACACTTAAAATCGCTTTGGCTTGATTGGCTACCACGTCATAATCATTCTTGGCAGGCATAATGATGAAACTTGCAGGACGACCGACTTCAATGCCGTATTGATCCCCTAAGCACAGCGTTTTTGCAGAGTTGTCCGAAACAAAATCTAAGCACCGTTGCAGGTCTTCATAACCGAGCATATGACAAATATGTAAACCCGCATCCAAGATGCGTACGATATTGCCATTACCGACTGGATACCACGGGTCACGAATCGAATCCTGACCGAAGCAAATGTTCATCCCTGCACGATCAATTTCAGCCACACGGGTAACACCACGACGTTTTGGATAGGTGTCAAAACGCCCTTGTAAATGAATGCTTTCCGTTGGGCAAGACACAAAATTGATTTTTGAGCGTTTGAGTAAACGGAACAATTTATAGCAATAGGCATTGTCATAAGACCCCATTGCAGTGGTATGACTCGCAGTGACACGATGTCCCATACCACGTACACGGGCTTCATCCGCCAAGACTTCTAAGAAACGTGATGCAGGATCATCGATTTCGTCACAGTGCACATCGACCAAACAGTTATATTTTTCAGCCAAGTCCATCAGGAAATGCACTGAACTCACGCCTTTTTCACGGGTGTATTCAAAATGTGGAATCCCACCGACCACGTCCGCCCCGAGTTTAATCGCCTCTTCCATCAGGTTGCGACCATTGTGGTAAGACTCGATGCCCTCTTGTGGGAACGCCACAATTTGCAGATTAATCAGATCTTTAATTTCTTCCTTAATCTCGAGCATCGCTTTTAGCGCTGTTAAATCAGGATCTGTGACATCGACGTGGGTACGTACATGCTGAATCCCATGTGCCACCAACATATCAATGGTTTTATGGGTACGTTGTTTGGTGTCTTCATGGGTAATGGTTTCTTTACGTTGTCCCCAACGCTCGATGCCTTCAAACAATGTGCCTGACATATTCCATTCAGGTTCACCTGCTGTCAGCACTGCATCCAAATGGATATGCGGTTCAACCAAAGGCGCCATCAGCAGTTGTTGCTGTGCATCGATCACATCCGCTGCTGAACTTTGAATCACACCCGATTGCGCTTCAATAGATTCAAATACACCGTTGTTGTAGCTCAGGGAGAATAAGCCGTCTTTACCACGCAAAATCGCGTTAATTACTTTCATAAATTACTCTTTAGTGATGCGTCATGCGCCAAATCAGTAATGCCACAGCGGCATTTAAACGAAAATGGGCAGACGTGAGAGATTGACCCATGAGGGCTTCAATTTTTTGAATCCGTTGATTCAAGGTATTTCGGTGAATCCCTAAACGTTGGGAAGTGGCAATGACATTGCCATTTTCTTTAAACCAAGCATCTAAGGTTTCTACCAACAAATAAGGATGTTTACGTTCAGGTTCAATCAGCATGCCAATGCAGTCTTGCATAAACTGCTGAAGCAGTTGTTTATTGGGAATGGCTTTGAGCAGTTTTAGCAAACCTAAATCTCGATAATGACACACGCCCTGTTCAGCCGCTAAATCGGCTGCCACCTCTTGGGCATGACATGCTTCCCAAAACCCACGTTGGAATGCCACCGCAGACTGCACAGGGTTCGACAGACCGATGTAAATCTGAAGATCATGCGTCAAGTCTTGCAGTTGTTGCCTAAGTTGCATCAGATGCGCTTGCCATTCTTCTTCATTCAACTGCTCAAGTGACAACACCAAATGAAATTGATCACTTTGCCGTGTCACAGGAAATTGCTGTTGCTGTTGTTTGTGCCATTGTTCCAGCAGTTGATAGGCACTTTGCTTGAATTGGAAAAAAGCTTTTTCATGTGCAAGCATGTCCCGTTCATTCACGGTATGTGGCTGTACGCATTTGAGCACCACAATCACATGTGATTCAAACACAGGTAAACTCACCTGTTGCGCGCGCATGTGGATGCTGTCCAATGAGGGAAAATCGCCCTGTAATAACTGCATCACCACATCTTCAGCCGAACGTTTAAGCTGAGAAAACTCCACCAAACGTGTGCCAATAATATGGGTGACTTCAACCATTTTTAAGCGATACGGCTGTTCTATCAACGGCAATGCCAAGGCTCCCGCTTTAGCAATCACAGATTCAGGAATACTGGGGATAAAATCTGGACTGGTTAAAATCACCATTGCAGCTACATCACGTTGCTGGGCTTGATCAAGCAGTGCCAATAAATTGGCTTCATCTCGAATGGTATTCACGCCGACAAAAATAATTTCGCCGCCACTGATCCATTCCGAGATGCTTTCATTTTCAGCCACATAAAACCAACGCACAATCCGATGTAAATGCTGATGCCCTGCACGCACCTGCATTTCAAACAGTTGCGGCAAATCCAGAACATCCTGAACCGTCATGCTCATGGCGTTATGCCTCTTTCAACTGTGCATGTTTGATCGGAAAAATTGCCGTTAACGTTGCATAACAAGCAAATGCCACCGCAATCCCAACAATCGGTGCCACCCACGGAGAAACATAGGCACAAATCGCACCGATGGCATACGCAGATAAGCCCAGCCAATTAAAATTCGGCAGTTGTGCGTCGCATAAGCGTGGGTATTTGCCTTTATAGCGTACCCAATAATCCGCCATGATCACGCCACCTAAAGGCGGAATAATCGCACCGAGTAACAACAGAAATGGAATCAGAAATTGGTACATACCCAGTACCGCCAATACAATCCCGATCGCAGCCGAAGCCAAGACCATGGTTTTACGGCGTTCAGTACGCACCAAATGACAGGCTGCTGCTGAGACGTTATAAATGGTCGGGCCTTGAATGGTCCAGAGGTTTAAGCACAGCATCACAATCGCAGCCAATGATAAGCCTTGTAGAATGAGTACTTCGACAATATCCGCTTGCTGATAGACAATCGCCATCCATGCCCCGGCAAGCACCATAATGCCATTACCAATAATAAAGCTGACCAAACATGCCCAAACTGCAACACGGCTGCTTTTCGCCATACGTGTCCAATTGGTGATTTGGGTCGCACCACTGGCAAATGTCCCAAACACCATGGTAATGGCTGTGGCAAAGGTCATTTTTTCAGTGGGTTGTGCACTGTTGAGTCCATGCCATCCGCCCACATGTTGGGTCGCCAAATAAATGGACACCACCAATAAAATAAACATCAGCGGAATCGAAATTTTAGACAGAAACTCAAGTCCTTTAAAACCGACAATGGCGGTGATGGAAAAACCCAAACCGAATAACACCATTAAAGGGATAGTCCATGTCTCAGGTAAATGTACAATTTTGGTCAATGAAATGGCTAAGGTTGCGGTGCCCCACGCATACCAACCCAGTTCAGCAAATCCCAATAAAAAATCCGAGAGTTTGCTGCCCAAGTTACCAAAACAAAAACGGCCCATCAGGACGGTATTTAAACCACTGCGGGCCGAGATTAATCCCAGAGATGCGGCATATAAGCCGAGTAGCACATTGCCAATGACGGTTATCCAAAGAATATCGGTAAATTCAAAGGCAACCCCGATTTTGCCGCCGGCAAACATGGTCGCGGTAAAAAACGTAAAACTGAATAACACCAAAGCGATGGGAAAAAACCCTTTACGCTGCGAGTCCGGTGTTTCTGTCAGTGGACTTTCATCATGTGTATTCATCGCTTTCCCTCTGCATAGCTGTTGTGCTTATGCCTCTGCAAGAGCGATACCATTTTTTAATCGAATGATTTGGTATTCATCTCCCACCTTTTATGTGCAAGTTGCATATAAATCTTATTTTTTATGCGCCTTTTTGGACAAACAGGTGTGCGAGGCGATGAATCATACCCAAATTCGTTGCAAAAAAAAAGGATGCCGTAGCATCCTTTTTAAAAATTTATATTAGGCTTTCAACCATTTATTTATACTGTCTTGATTTTCAACCTTTAACTCCACTGTGCTGAGTGCATTTTCCTGACCCTGCACTTCAAACTGCATCAGCTCATCACGGCGGAATGCATACACAGTATAAGTGCCTGCTTGTTTGGCATATTTCTGCAACAATTTGTCAGATGCTTTTAAGCCATCGATGGCAATAATCACATCTTGTGCAGACAAACCGGCGTTTGCACCAGCGCCATCACGTAGTGCAGACTGCACCAATACACCCTCAGGTTTATCTAGCAATTTCAAACCGAATGGCAAGGCTTTTTCAGTCTTAAGGTTGTAGCTGAGACCAAACTCAGGTAACAATTGATCCAGCGGTAATTCATCAGTGGTATTGATCAAATGATTGATCTGTTCCAACCAACTGTCACCAGTCAATTCTTTACACAAATCAAAAATAGTGCGCTCATTGACTTGAATACCGTTTTGCGCATTTTCATAGAGCTTACGCATTAAGGCATCTAAACTTGAACCACGTAAACGTAAACCCAAATCAAGACACAATGCCACTAAACAGCCTTTATTGTAATAACTGGTGCCGGCATTATTGGAGTTTTCATCTTGACGGTAGAATTTCACCCAAGCATCAAAACTCGATTCAGCCACCGTTTGAATGGCACGACCCGGATTTTGTAAATAACGATCAATCTGTGCTTTGAGTAATGCAATATACGATTCTTGATTAATCACGCCACTACGGAGCAAAATCAAATCATCGTAATATGAGGTAAAGCCTTCGAAGATCCACAATAAAGAGGTATAACCTTCTTTATTTAAATCATAATTCACAAAATTTTCAGGACGAATAAATTTCACCAACCATGAATGGAAATATTCATGACTGCATAGCCCCAAGAAACGTTGATAATCTTTTGATGGCTGTTCAGGTTCATTGGCTTTGGGCAAATCATCACGTGGCGAAATCAGACTGGTGCTGTTCGGATGTTCTAATCCGCCATAGCTGTTGCCTGTCGCCATGGTCATAAAGGTATAGTTTTCAAAAGGCGCTGAGCCAAACATCGAAATTTCTGTGGCACAGATTTTTTCAATGTCTTGTTTCATGCGTTGTTCGTTCATGGCATGTTTACCCGACACCACAAATTCATGTGGAATGCCATTCGCTTCAAAGCTAAAACGCGTTTGCTCTGCCAACTCAAATGGGGAATCAATCAGCGCGGCATAGTTTTTTGCTTTCAGGGTATAACGACCTTTGACTAAGGTCTTGGACTGCATACCGGTGGCCAATTGGAAATGTTTCAGTTCAGGCGGTAAAAATACCTCAACTTCAACCGGACTGTCTTCTTGACCTTCTAAGCCCAAGCACGCACAGGCTGGATTGACATATAAGCGGTTTTGGTCGACATAGGCGCCACGCACCGACAGATCATAGGCATAGACATCATATTCAACCGTGATTAACTCAAAATCCGTATTGAACAACTGCCAACGATTTTTATCGGTCTTTTGAATTTGCAGTAAACGCCCATCTTCATCATAGGCACGTACCGATTCAATATGTTTGGAAAACTCACGAATCAGGTAGCTTCCCGGAATCCAAGTGGGTAAGGTCAGGGCTTGTGTCGGCTGTGCAACAAAACGAACAGTCACGTGAATAAGATGCTGACGATAATCGTCAAATTCGATCTGATAATGCAACATAATATGAGTTCAAAATAAAAGAAAATAATATGCTGTTAGATTAGCATTTTTTACAAGGACATGCGTTGTTCGTGTTATTTGTCTGCAACTCAGACTAGCGAAGCATGTGAAAAAAGCATAGCATGCGAGTGCTTAAATTCTCTGCCATCGGATCGGCTTTTAAAGGTAATTGTCGTTGAAAATTTTCATTTCATTTATTGTTTTTCTCAGTGTTTTCGTCTCTACTGTGGTCAATGCGGCGCTGCTCAATATTGACCCAGCAAGCGTTGAAGCTGAGGCATGGACCGTGCTTGACGCACAGTCGGGTCAGACCATCGCTGAATACAACAGCCATGTACAACGTGCCCCAGCCTCAATGACCAAAATGATGGTCGCCTACATTGCCTTTAAAGAGATCCAAGCCGGACGCTTGAAAAAAGAAGAGCTGTTAACAGCCACCCCTGTGGTGAATGTGGTGCAGTGGGATGAATCGCAAATGTACCTCAAACCGGGTGAACAAATCACCATTGACCAGTTATTGGCGGGTTTAATTGTGATGTCTGCCAATGATGCTGCGGTCAGTTTGGCAGAGCGCATTTCAGGTTCTGTGCCTGCCTTTGTTGCACGCATGAACAAAGAAGCCCAAGCTTTAGGGATGAATGACACACATTTTGCCAATCCACCGGGCGTGACCATGGATGACCACTATTCGTCTGCACATGATATGGCGTTATTGGGTCAGGCGGTCACTGCACAAACCCCTGAATATATGCAGTATTCAGTGTTGCCGAATTTCACTTACAAGCAGCATTATCATCGTGCGACCAATTTGGTGCTTAAAGTTGACCCCAGTGTCGATGGTTTAAAAACAGGCTTTACCAAAGCCGCAGGTTATAATCTAACCTTAACGGCGCATCGCCCATCAGGGTTGGCTGAAATGCCAGAGCGCCGGATTATTGTGGTGGTGATGGGCTCTAAGAGTGCTATAAAGCGTGCTGAAATCGCGCATAAATTGTTAAACTTGGCTTATACCTACACCCGTGATGAAGTTGCAATCAAAGATAAGCAATTGATTGCAGAACTTCCTGTGGTGCAATCGACCTTAAAAATGTTTAAAGTCGAAGCGAAACAGCCTCAATTTATGACCACTGCCCTGTATAACCCCGATACCCTGATTCAATTAAACGACTTTGACGAAACTCAACAAAGAATGGTTCAAGTCGATGAAACAGGACTACTCACCCCTGTTGAGCCTTTGGCGCAAACCCAAACCCATATGGATATACAACTTAAGGCACAATCCTTAACTGCGCCTTTGGCTAAAATGGTTGAATTGGCACAAGTGCATGTTTATCAAAATAACAAATTGATTCAAACTTTTATGATTGAAGATGAAGTGAAGCTTGAAGAATCAAGTTGGTTTGAACGCTTAATCACTTGGTTTAAAAATCTGCTGCCTTTTGGTTCAGATGCGCAGAGTCAAGCCAAGACCTATCCATTGGGTTAAGATATGACACAGCCAAAATAAAAGACTAAGACACTGGTTTTTATTGTAAAAATGTAACTTGTTATACAATTCATCTGGTTCAAGATCAAAGAGATGGCATAGTGATGCCATCTCTTTTTTTTTACTCCATTCATTTTAATAAAAACAACAGGTGAGCCATGTCTAATTTTGATCTTACATCAGCCAAAGTGATCCATCATATTGTCATCGTCGGCGGGGGTGCCGGAGGACTCGAGTTAGCCACGCAGTTAGGAAACAGCTTAGGCAAAGCGAAAAAAGCCAAAATCACCTTGGTCGATCAACGTCTCACCCATATTTGGAAACCGCTGTTACATGAAATTGCCGCAGGAACACTGAACCCCAGCAATGAAGAAACCAATTACTATGCGCATGCAGCCAAACACCATTATGAATTTGTATTGGGTCATTTAGATCAGGTCGATGCACAAGCCAAAAGCATTACCCTCAGCAAAACCCGCACCCTTAAAAACAGCACCGATACAGAAACATTCAGCCTGAGTTATGACACCTTAATTTTAGCGGTGGGTTCAGTATCAAATGACTTTAATACCGCAGGTGTTGCAGAACACTGTTATTACCTCGATACACCTGATCAAGCGCAAATTTTTCAGCAAGACTTACTGCATTTGTATTTAGATGCACAGAATCAAAGCAATGAGCGTGAACTCAATATCGGCATTATTGGTGCCGGTGCAACTGGGGTGGAGCTTGCTGGGGAATTGGTTCAAGCCAAAGAAAAATTCTACAACTATGGTCTCAATAAAATTAATCCTGAAAAGGTCAAAATCACGCTCATTGAGGGTGCAGCACGAATTCTGCCTGCCCTATCTGAGAAAATGGCAGCACACAGCACTGAGCAGTTAAAAGACATGCATGTGGAGGTGCTGACCAACAAGCGTGTAGAAAAAGTCGATGCCGAATTTATCTATTTTAATGATGGCAGCAAAGTTCCTGCCGACTTGAAAGTTTGGGCAGCCGGTATTAAAACGCCACCGATCATTCAAGCGCTTGAAGGCTTTGAAAAAGATCGTATGGGACGACTGCATGTCTATGCCACTTTACAAACCAAATCTGACCCGAATATTTTTGCACTCGGCGATTGCGCCTATTGTATTTTAGACGCGCGTGAAGCGGCGTTAGGGCCTCGTGCGCAAGTGGCGAGTCAACAAGCTACTTTTCTTGCTGAAGCGATGAAAGATCGCATTGCTGAACGTGCACTGCCGATGTTTAAATTTTCAGAAAAAGGCTCATTGGTGTCTTTAAGTGAACATAAAGCCGTGGGTGAATTGCTTGGACAGGTCAATGTACAAGGTGTGATTGCCAAGTCAATGTATGTGTCTTTGTATCGTTTACATCAAGCCACGATTTATGGCTATGCCCATGCCGGACTGCTCACTGCCAAAGATTTTGTGACAAGGAAAATCGTGCCAAAAATAAAATTGCATTGAAATCTGAAAAAATGCCCTTATTAATGAAAAAAGCATCAAAAAATGAGTTAATCGCATTTTTTTAGTAATTTTTGTCTACAAATTTTGCTTTTCACTTTATGATGTACCCTTAAAATATTTGAATGGATCATTAACATGACTGTTATTGCAAATGACCTTGTGGTTTTATTTAACTATAAATTGACTAATGCTGAGGGTGAAACTCTCGATCAATCTCAAGCTGAACCACTAGCATATTTGCACGGTGCGGGTAACATCATCCCAGGTCTTGAAAAAGCTTTAGAAGGTAAAGCTGTTGGTGATAAATTCACAGTAAACGTTCCTGCTGCTGAAGGTTATGGCGAATACAACGCTGAACTTGTTCAAGAAGTGCCTAAACAAATGTTCCAAGGCGTTGAAAACATTGAAGCAGGTATGCAGTTCCAAGCGCAAACTGATGATGGCGTTCAAATCGTAACTGTTAAATCAGTAGATGGCGACAATGTAATCGTTGATGCGAACTTCCCACTTGCTGGTCAAGACTTAACATTTGACGTTGAAATCGTTGAAATTCGTGAAGCATCTGCTGAAGAATTAGAACACGGTCACGTTCACGGTGTAGGTGGTCATCACCACTAAGATCTTTTGATCTTCACCCAAAAGGCAAAGTGAAAACTTTGCCTTTTTTATTGGCTGATTTTGGTTCAATTGAGCCGTATCATTACAGGGCTTACACAGTTTAAATCATTTATTTTTATATCATTGTATGTATATGCTTATCCTCAATCACAGATAGATGAATCTGCCCATGCAACTGATTTGGTTTAGACAAGATTTAAGAATACACGACCAAACCTCGCTTTGGCATGCCACCCAAGCCGGTCAAACTGTAGCGGTGGTGATGTTATCGCCCGGGCAATGGCTATTGCATGATGATGCACCCATCAAAATCGATTTTTATTTAAGACAATTACAACAACTTAAACAGCAACTTGATGCGCTTAATATTCCGCTGCTCATTGAAACTGTGCCCTTATGGAAAGATATTCCAGATTCGATGCTCAAGCTATGCCAACAGTTTAAGATTGAAAAATTGCATGCCAATATTGAAGCGGGCGTCAATGAACAACAACGAGATGCACAGGTTGCAGCGATTTTATATCAACATCAGATCGCCACTGAATTTTATCTCGATCGAACGCTGTTTCCTTTAGGCAATATTCGCAACCAATCCAATGCCCCCTATCAAGTGTTTGGTGCATTTAAGAAACGCTGTTATGAACATTTAAGTCTATCATTACCGAGTTGTCTGCCTGCCCCTGAAGCACAGCCTGCTATCAACACACTTGAGTTCAATATTTCTGAATTTTCGACTTCCATTCCCTGTGTACAGACGTTCTATCCTGATTTCACAGCTCCTGCATCGATGTGGACAGTGGGTGAAGCACACGCTTTTGCGCTACTGGATGAATTTTTAGATGAGCATGTCCGTCATTATCCGACTGAGCGTGACTATCCACATCTTCAAGGCACCAGTCAGCTTTCAGCCTATTTAAATATGGGTGTTTTATCGATTCGTCAATGTGTCAATGCCCTGTTTAGAGAACAACATGGACAGCTTGATTTTGAACATACAGGTCAACAGATCTGGCTGGATGAATTGTTGTGGCGCGAGTTTTATCAGCACATTTTGCATGACTTTCCTCGCGTATCCAAACATTTGCCCTTTCGCTTAAATACCCAAAAAGTGGCTTGGCGATCTTTAGCAGATCCCATTGTGGCAGATGACTTTCAAGCGTGGAAACAGGCTCAAACTGGCATTCCGATTGTGGATGCAGGCATGCGTCAAATGTTAGCCACCGGTTGGATGCATAATCGGGTACGCATGATCGTGGCGATGTTTTTGAGTAAAAATTTACTGATCGATTGGCGTTTGGGTGAACAGTGGTTTATGCAACATCTGATTGACGGTGACTTAGCTGCCAATAATGGTGGCTGGCAATGGTGTGCCTCGACCGGAACGGATTCTGTGCCCTATTTCCGCGTGTTTAATCCTGTTAGTCAGTCACAGAAATTTGATGCCAATGGTGACTATATTCGGACATGGGTGCCAGAACTGGCAGGTTTGGATGCAAAAAGTATTCATGCACCTTATGCAAAAAATCCTAATTTAAACTTGAATTATCCTAAGCCGGTTGTGGACTTAAAAATGAGTCGTATAAGGGCGATTGAGGCGTTTAAAAATGCTCAAGGCAAGATTTGAGAAATTGATCTTGATTATTCAACTGATGACTATCAGCATAAGCATTTGTCTTTAAAAGGTGCTGAACCACTTTTTTTTACTTTTTCTTTAGTAAGTAGAAGATCTTTAAGCAATATATAATAGGCTTCCGCGATATGTTTGATTACAGGATCAAATGAAAACCTTTCCTCTTCTATACAAGCCCGTAGATCAGGAGCTAATTCATTTAAATTAAATGAAGATTGCCTCAGTTTTAGCTGAATATGATCTACAAGCTCTTCAAAACATTCCTGATGATTTTGATTAAGAAAATATTCAATATAGTTCAATAGTGGAATCCTTAATTCTTCCCCATTGACGTCAATACGTTCTAACCAATTTAAGGTGACCTGAGACGTAAGTAACGATCTTTCAAATGTTTTTCTCTTTTGAAAATTGATGCACGAGCGAACAATTGCATAAAATGGTAAAAATAAAAAGCGTAATGCGATACTTATCACCATGCCGATACGTGGATCATTAAAAATAAAGAATGAGAGAACCAAAATTGTAAAATAAACAATGATTATCATTACATTTTTTACTTTAGACCATCGCTTAACCACAATTTTCGAATGACCTTGCATAGTTATTATCTCAATGTGTATTCGGTCTTTATACGTCTTTGAATTATGATTTTAACAGTATCAAGTCATATAAATGCTTATCTTCGAATGCAATCTCATGATCTAAAAGGCTATAAAATGTTTCTGAGATATTCTGCATAATCAATTGAATGTTTTCTGAATCAATCGATTGATCATTCAAAAGATCAGATAAAATCCTCGCTATTTGAGCTATATTAGGGCTTTGTTCAGAATAAGCCTCTCCAATCTTTTCCATTAAACTCGCATCTACCATATTTAGATCGAATTGTTTATTACCCATTTTTTGAGTAATTAAAATGGCAACCTCTCGCAATGAATCACAAGAAAATTTATCGATTAAATAGATAACATAAATCAGTAACGGCACTCTTAATGGTTCATAAGCTTTGACATGATTAAGAAGCGTATATGTGTGAACAAAAGCCTTTGACTTGCTGTGATCGAGTTGTAAAGTTATCTGTTTTGATTTCTTCTTAAAGTAAATATAACCTATCATAACGAGCAAAATGCAAACAAACAGAGCCATGAAACGATTCGAAATCAAATCAGTCATAGCTGCTAATACAATGCCTATAAGTAGATACAAGATCATTTCGTTCAAGCACTGGACAAATTCTGCTTTCAATAATTTCTTTCCGGCAATTTTCTTGTTAGCGCTCTGTGTTTTAAATTTTTCTAACGTTTGGATTGCAGGTAAATTTTCAATCTGAATATAAGCTGACAGATTTTTTCTTGCATTAAACTCGAATAAATCTTGAAAATACGCCGTTTGATATAAGGGCTGCATGTCAAAAAACTGCTTGAGCACAGCGCTTCGCTTATCCGCATAAACCTGCTTATCTACCCAAGCATACTCAGATTGAATCTGTTGTTGATACTGTAGAAAACGTAAACTCGAACTGCCTAAAATCGCTAAATCAATATCAAGCAAAGTATTTAGATCAGCATCTAAACTCGGTTGATGCTGTTGAGTCGCGATAATCCATTGATAGACTTTTTCAAGCTGACCCGGATGCAAAAAATCAGCACAATGCGCCATCATCACTTCAGCACTGCGCTGTTCATTGTCTGATGACTTCGGATCATAAATCACATCATGGAACCAAATTGCACTTTGTACTGCGATTGGATCACTCAGTTCATGCTCAACCTTATAAAATAAATCCAGACATTCAACGATATGTTGAACAGTGTGATATGCCCGTTGAGGCTCAGTATATGCCGTGAATAACACAGCATAAATGGTTTCACGCTGTTGATCAGTGAGTTCAACTAGATTGGAAAATGCCCACCAAAAGTCGTGGAAAGGCTCACTAAAAGCATGGATATCAGTTGTCGCTGAATCTTTCATTGAGCACCTCCATCAGCAAACTTCAATTCAATGACTAAGCTGCTTGCTCATCACGTTTAAACACCAACTCACCGTTCAATGAGCTTTCAGCATCAAAATAATAACCATCGCTATTAAATGATTTTAGATCTTCAGCACGTTCAAGCTTATGTTCAATGATGTAACGTGCCATGAGGCCACGGGCTTTTTTGGCATAAAAACTGATGACTTTATATTTGCCATTCTTTTGATCCAGAAACACAGGTTTGATAATTTCGGCTTTGAGTTTCTTTTCATTCACCGATTTATAGTATTCGTCAGAGGCAAGATTGACCAGTAGTCTAGATTCAGTTTCAGCCAAATCTGCATTGATCAGATTAGTAATGTTCTCTCCCCAAAAGGCGTATAAATTCGCCCCTACTGGATTCGCCAGTTTTGTGCCCATCTCCAAGCGATATGGCATCATCAAGTCCAAAGGACGTAATAGACCATAAAGACCCGACAACATACGCACATGTTGTTGTGCAAATTGAAGCTCATCATCCGCCAAAGCATACGCATCTAAGCCGGTATAGACATCACCTTTAAATGCAAATAACGCCTGACGTGCATTGGAAAAATTAAAATCCGCTTGCCAATCATTGAATCGTGCCACATTCAGCTGTGCAATCTTTTCACTAACGCTCATCAGTTGAGCAATTTCAGAGACTGACAGTTTTTTGGCAACGTCAATTAGTTGTTGCGATTGTTGCAATAATCGAGGAAAAGTGTGGCGATCTGTCGGAAGGGGGGATTCATAATCCAACGTCTTGGCTGGTGAAATTAACGCGAGCATAAAAACCTGATCAAAAAACAATGAATTAAACTATAACAGCGAGCTTATTTTATTACCAATTGTGTTTTTTTATCGTATTGATTGTAAAATACTCAATCTTTCCCTGCATCATCATCGGTATTGTTATGTCTGAACAGTTGTTCATTCAAGGGCCTGTTGGCAAAATTGAAGTTTTTGTTGACTACCCTCAGGGCGAAGTGAAAGGATTTGCTGTCGTTTGTCACCCTCATCCCTTACAAGGTGGCACCCCCCAACATAAGGTTCCCGCACTTCTTGCTCAGATCTTAACTGAAGAAGGTTGCATCGTTTATCGTCCAAGTTTCCGTGGCTCAGGCCAAAGTGAAGGCATTCATGATGAAGGCTTTGGGGAAACGGATGATATTTTAGAAGTGATTCGTCAAGTGCGTATGACGCATGTCGGTCTGCCTTTTTATGCAGGTGGTTTTAGCTTTGGCGCACATGTCATGGCAAAAAGCTATCATGCTTTACCCGATGAACTCAAACCCAAACAATTGGTGCTTTTTGGTTTACCGACGGCTACGGTTCAGGGCTTACGTCATTACGTTACCCCTGCCATTAAAGGCGACATCTTGTTTATTCATGGTGAAGCGGATGATGTTACTTTACTGTCAGATTTGATTGAATGGGCAAAGCCGCAGCGCCATATTTTGACAGTATTGCCGGGTGCCAATCATTTCTTTACCGGATATTTAAAGCATTTAAAAATTGCACTACATCGTTTCTTGGTGATCTAGTTCAAA
Organism: Acinetobacter lanii; assembly: GCF_011578285.1. Classification (NCBI taxonomy): domain Bacteria; kingdom Pseudomonadati; phylum Pseudomonadota; class Gammaproteobacteria; order Moraxellales; family Moraxellaceae; genus Acinetobacter; species Acinetobacter lanii. Next base: position 2,290,992 of record NZ_CP049916.1, read on the forward strand.
GCTTTCGTTACCTAAACGTAATAAAAAAAAACAGCCCGATGTGGCTGTTTTTTTATTGATCACTTCAATATCAATTTAGCCTTTCCAGCTAAATTCACTAAAATGCGCATCTTGCTTTAAGGTGTCTTCAACAGCCTGTGCCAATTGTTTAATCACACTTTGGGTTTCAATTTTTTCAAACCAATCTTGTTCTTCATTGGCATGTGCGCTAATTTCACAGACCAACACGCCATCTTTATTTTTGAGGCTACAGTTCACACCCAGCTCAATCGGATTATCTTCAACCTGTATCGCCAATTGCTCATTGGCTGACTGCACATTCCCCATTTTAAAGCCATGTTCAACTAACTTTTTAGACAGCAGTTCCGTCACATAGCCTTGCGTTACATGGCACACATTCTCCTGTGAATGATCATGCTCACGACAGTCTGCGGTAAATTGTAATTTTCTCATTGCATCTTTCCCAAGGCTTTTTATTCTCTCGCTTGAGCATAAGCAATAAATACAAAACAGCCAAGCATTTCGCTTGGCTGAATCGTTGAAATTTTGACTATTTTTGTGACTGTATTCAATTAACAATCAATAACAAGCCAATTTAATCCAATTCAGAAACCTGAATCTTTAAACCCGCTTGCTCAGTCAGTGCTGTAAATGTTGGGAAACTGGTGGCAACGGTTTCAGTCCCTACAATTTTAATCTCGCCTGAAGTACGTAAGCCTGCCATCGCAAAACTCATGGCAATACGATGGTCATGATGTGATTCGATCTCACCGCCATTAAAGATGGGTGACCAATCGCCTGATTTGCCTTTACCTTGAATGATGATGCCATCTTCAGTCGGTGTACAGTCAATCCCCATGGTTTTTAAACCATCTGCCATGACTTGAATACGATCAGATTCTTTGACACGAAGCTCAGCAGCACCGGTTAAAATGGTTTGACCTTCGGCACATGCAGCTGCAATGAACAATGCTGGGAATTCATCAATCGCCAAGGGCACTTGATCTTCAGGCATATGAATGCCTTTTAAGGTACGTGAGCCTTTAATGCGAATATCTGCAATCGGTTCACCACCAGCAATGCGTTCATTTTCAACCGTTAAGTCTGCACCCATTTGCTTTAAGATTTCAATCACACCAGTACGGGTTGGATTAATTCCGACTGCTTCAAGGGTGACATCAGAACCTTCCGTAATCGCAGCACCGACCATAAAGAACGCAGCCGATGAAATATCGGAAGGGACTTGGATGTTGGTGCCGACCAACTTACCACCACCTTGCAGTGAAATACGATTGCCTTCGGTTTTGACTTCATAGCCAAAGGCACGCAACATGCGTTCAGAGTGGTCACGGGTCGGTTCAGGTTCAGTGACTGAGGTTTCACCCTCCGCCCACAAACCTGCCAATAAAATGCCTGATTTCACTTGTGCAGAAGCCATCGGTAAATCGTAGTGAATGCCTTTTAAAGCTTGATTCCCTGAAATCGACACAGGCGGTGTACCGCGTTCACCTGTAGTCTGAATCTGCGCACCCATTTGACGTAGTGGTTTGGCAATACGTTCCATTGGACGTTTCGACAGTGAAGCATCACCAGTCATCACAGAATCAAATTGCTGTGCAGACAGCATGCCTGAAAGCAGGCGCATTGATGTGCCGGAGTTGCCCATATACAACTCACCTTTCGGTGCTTTTAAGCCATGCATCCCCACGCCGTGAATGGTGACTTCGCCATCTTTCGGTCCTTCAATATTTACCCCCATGGCACGGAAAGCTTGCAGGGTTGCCAATGCATCTTCACCTTCCAAGAAACCGGTGACATGCGTGGTACCTTCTGCAATCGCGCCAAACATGATCGAGCGATGTGACACAGATTTGTCGCCCGGTACGGTAAATGTCCCTTTGAAAGTATGTGCACCCGGCAAAATCGTAAATTGTTGTGTCACTTTATTGTTCTCCATCAAGGGCTTCTTAGCGAGCATATGATTGAAATGCTGACGTGCGGCTTGCGCATGCCCAAGCAATCCCATCAATGCATGTGAATCTTCATTTTCAATCAGGTTTTTTAAAGTCGCCAGTTGTGCTTCAAAGCCATCAACTGCATTTAAAATGGCTTTCTTATTGGCAAAGAATATGTCATGCCACATTTGTGGATCACTGGCTGCAATCCGTGAGAAATCTCGGAAGCCGCCTGCGGCATAACGGAAAATGTCGAGGTTGTCTTCACGATTGGCCAGTTGTTCAACTAAGTTGAATGCCATCAAATGCGGTAAATGACTGGTATGCGCCAACACTTCATCGTGCTTTTCCACATCCATGCAAATCACTTCGGCTTTGGCATATTCCCATAAGCGAATCAGCTTTTGTACCGCCCAATCTGCACTACTCGGCAGTGGCGTCAAAATCACTTTGTGATTGGCAAATAAGTCGACTTTGCCTGCGTGCACACCCGTGTGTTCTGCCCCTGCAATCGGATGTCCGGGGACAAAACCTTCAGGTAAACGCGCACCAAACACGGCTTTGGCGGCATCCACCACATTGCCTTTGGTACTTCCGACATCAGTGATGATGGTTTTTTCAGACAAATGTGGCTTGATGACGTCTAAGATATGTTGTGTGGCACGTACCGGTAGTGCCAGCACCACCAAATCCGCTTCTTGAACAGCATCAATGGGGTCATGAAAGCCCGCACTAATCAGCCCCAAGCTAAGCGCATCATCCAAAGTCTTTTGCGAACGCGTTGAAGCCACGACTGTTTTCGCCAGTCCTTCAGCAGCAATCACACGGGCTAGACTTGAACCAATCAGCCCAAGTCCAATAAACGCCACTTTTTGAAATAAAGGTTGAGTCATGTTTCAGATCAAACCTTAAAGTACAGCGACAGGGTAAGAACCCAAAACACGAACTTCTTTCACCAGTGGACGGATTTCTTCAATCGCTGCTTTGACATTGTCTTGTGCCACATGGCCTTCTAAATCAATAAAGAACACATAGGCCCATTTTTCAGGTAAGGCAGGACGGGTTTCAATACTGGTTAAGCTGATGTTATGTTTGGCAAACGGTGCCAAAATTTCAAGCAATGCCCCGGCACGATCATGTGCAGAAATCAATAATGAGGTTTTATCATTACCACTTTCAGGCACTTTTTCACGACCAATCACCAAGAAACGGGTGGTATTTTCAGGATTATCTTCGATGTTGCCATGTAAAATTTCTAGGTCGTACAAGCTTGCCGCGGTTTCAGAAGCAATGGCTGCTGAGTGCCATTCGTTACGAATACGGCGTGCAGCTTCTGCATTTGAACTCATGGCTACACGTTCAACCCCCGGATAATGGGCATCAAGCCAACCCCGGCACTGCGCCAAAGTTTGCTGATGTGCATAAATCTGTTTAATGCTGTCTTTACGTGTATTTGAAGAGATTAAGAATTGGTGATGAATACGCAATTCCACTTCACCAATCACATTTAAATGCGAGGTTTTAAAACAGTCTAAAGTATGGTTCACCACCCCTTCAGATGAGTTTTCAACCGGCACTAAACCATAGTGTGCAGAACCTGCTTCCACTTCACGGAACACTTCATCAATGGTTGGCAGTGGACGAATCACCGCATCTTGACCAAAATGTTTCAGTACCGCTGAATGGGTATACGTTCCCACAGGGCCCAAAAATGCAATGCTTTGTGGGGCTTCTAAGGCCAAACATGCCGACATAATTTCACGGAACAAACGTGCCATGGTGGTGTCAGACAATGGACCTTCATTACGCTCCATAACATTACGTAAAACTTGTGCTTCACGCTCAGGACGATAAAACAGTGGATTTTCTTCAGAGGCAAATTTGGCTTTTGCAACAGCTTCAGCCAAACGTGCACGACGATTGATGAGTTGTTGTAATTGTTGGTCGACAGAGTCAATATCTTGACGGATTTGCGCTAAATCTAAAGAATTCGTAGTGTTTTGATCATCGTTGATCATTGTTATTTCGCCCTGCAAAAAAGGATGTGAACAGTATAACAATAGTTAGCTTTGAAATGTTAAGCAACAAGACTTTGTGGGAGAGCGTGTTAAAAATATACAGTTGATTTATTCATCAATTTTTTTAATGAGACAGCAATCTTAAAGTTTGCTTTTATATTTTTTTGATACTTCATTTGGTCTGATTTTTTACACACTCAAGATTTATTCTAGAACTCATTAGAACCGTAGTTCAGGCTTAAAAAGACCAACAACAAACCAAAGACTAGAAAAAATCCAGATGATTAAAATATAGAGTCGAATTTGCTCAGCATTCCAATCCCAAGTGATCCAACCTAAAGTCAATGCAGATTTTAATCCCACTAACCACTTTGCCCCACCCCAAGATAAAATCCATTTATACAATAAGGACTGTACAGCATACTGAATAATCCATGCAATTAGACTCAAGAGATCACCATTTGCTTCTGAATCAACATCATTTGAGATTCCCCTCATCAAATACGATTCTAACGATCGATTTAATGAGGAGAGTCTGCATATGAGACACTAGCGCCCTAAAATGCCACGCGCCACAATCTCTTTCATGATTTCATTGGTGCCACCGTAAATACGTTGAATACGCGCATCCACAAAGAAGCGTGAAATTGGATACTCCGTCATATAGCCATAGCCACCGAACAACTGAAGCAAGTTATCTGCAATTTTCATTTGCATATCGGTACTAAATGACTTTAATGCGGCTGCCGTTTCTACATCCAATTTGCCTTCTTTATAGAGTGCTAAATTTTGATTGTAAAACGCAGCGGTTGCCAATTCATCAATTTTAGCCTGTGCCAAAACAAAGCGGGTGTTTTGGAAACTTCCCACCGCTTGCCCAAAAGCTTGACGCTCTTTGACGTATTGCGTTGCAAGGTCGATACAGCCACGAATTGCACCCAATGCCGTTGCTGCAATTGAAGTCCGTTCACGGGGTAATTCTTGCATCATATAAGCAAAGCCTTGCCCAGCTTGTCCCAAGAGTTGATTGGCAGGCACTTTGACATTGTCAAAAAACAACTCTGAGGTGTCTTGTGAATGCAGACCAATTTTTTCTAAATTGGTGCCTTTTTTAAAGCCATCTAAGTGGGTATCCACCAAAAGCAGTGACACCCCTTTGGCACGGGCTTGTGGATCTGTTTTAACAGCAAGTACCACCAAATCGGCATGCTGACCATTTGAAATAAAGGTTTTTGAACCATTGAGTAGATAATGATCGCCTTGCAAAATGGCACTGGTCCGTATGGCTTGTAAGTCAGAGCCAGCCCCTGGTTCAGTCATCCCAATGGCACCGACCACCTCTCCCGATACCATTTTCGGCAACCAATATTGTTTTTGTTCTTCATTGGCAATATTTAAAATATAAGGTGCCGCAATTTCAGAATGACATGATATGCCTGTAGATAATGCAGCGAAGCCTGCACGTGATGATTCTTCAACCAACATCAGTGAATACTCAGTCGGCACACCATACCCACCGTACGCCTCAGGAACATCAACACATAGGTAGCCGTTTTCACCCAATAAGTGCCATATTGAACGTGGCATTATGCCATCGCGTTCCCATTGCTCGTAATACGGCGCGACATGTTCATTCATAAAGCGTTTGAAATTATCACGAAAGAGTTCTAGATCTGCATCATAGGCAAGCATTAATTCTATTCCTTGTACTTATTGGGTTCATTCTATTGCTCATAAATCCTAATCATTTTGCAAGCGATTGTCATGTTCATTTTATATCCGCCTCAGTTATCAAAATGGTCAATGTAAGACGGTATAAAATTTAATTTGCAGCTTTTTGTGGCATATTAAACAGTCATTGACCGTTACTCATGTATACATCGCTTATGAACACCAAACGTAATATCTATAAAGACGCCGAACATCCTTTTGCGCAATTTGTGCGGATCATTGGCAAAGGGAAAAATGGCGCACGTTCACTCACTTATGATGAAGCCTATCAAGCCTTTGGTATGATTTTGAACAATGAGGTCTTGGATGTGCAATTGGGCGCTTTTTTGATGTTGCTTCGGGTCAAAGAAGAGTCAGTGGATGAATTGACCGGTTTTGTACAAGCCACCAAAGATCAACTGCAGTTTAAGCCGCTTGATGTCGATTTAGATTGGTCCTCTTATGCCGGCAAACGCAAACATTATCCGTGGTTTATTTTGGCAGCCCTGACTTTAGCAAAAAATGGCTATAAGATCGTGATGCACGGCGCTGCAGGGCATACGATTAATCGGGTTTATACCGAGCAAGTTTTAGAATATCTTGGCTATCCAATCTGTCAAAGTGATGTTGAGGTTGAACAGCAATTGGCTGAGCGAAACTTTGCTTATTTGCCGCTTGACGTCATTTCACCAATTTTAAGTGACTTAATTTCCCTTCGAAACGTGATGGGCTTACGTTCCCCAATTCATACCCTCGCCCGTTTGATTAACCCCTTTAATGCCAAGGCAACTTTACAGTCGATTTTCCATCCGGCTTATCGTGGCTCACATCAACGCGCGGCATATCAACTCGGCTATAAAAACAGTGCAGTGATTAAAGGTGAAGGCGGTGAATTTGAACGTAATCCGGATGCCAAAACTCTGATTTGCGGGATTCAAAATGGCGAATTGTACGAACATGAATTGCCAAAAATCACGCCTGATCGTAGTGCGATTGAGGAAGAACTGGATTTAGCCCAATTTAAAGCAGCATGGCTGGGTCAACAGTCACATGAATATGGTGAATTGGCGGTGACTGAAACTATGGGTATTGCGCTTTACACGATGGGAGTCTGCCCAAGTTATGAAGAAGCGATGTCCAAAGCCAAACAACTATGGCAAGATCGTAACGCTTAGCTATTTTACATAGCTGAAATTTACACAGATCAAAAAAAAGACACCCTTGGGTGTCTTTTTGATTTAACTTAATCTTAAACAAATTTAATCGGTTGAAATTCTGGCTCAGGCACATGCGAATCACATTGATCGTCTTCTTCTTTATGCCCTTTATCGATATAACCTGAACGCTCAGTTTCCGGTAAATTTTCAGCTTCCCATGCAATCACAGCTTGCATACTGATTTGACGTTGTTCTTTGGTTAAAGCCACACCATTCGGCCATTTACCAATTTCAACGGCTGTTCTTAAACGATCAACGATATCGGCATTCAATACCGAAAGCATTTGTTCAATATTCATAATCAATCCTGCTGCTGAAATGAGTCAAAATCTTGGTTCCAACCCAGTTTTGTACGACAAGCCATATAGAAGTCATACCCAGGCGGATGAAGGAGTGCCAATTTAAACGGATGTTTACGTATATGTAAACTGTCCCCAACATTGAGTGAAATACTGTGTTGCCCGTCTGCACTGACCATTGGCATGACACGATTTTCACGAATCTGAATTTTAATTTCACTGTTGCCCCCGACCACAATCGGACGAGAAGACAAGGTATGCGGATGCATCGGCACCAATGCAATCGCATCCATACTAGGATGTAAAATCGGACCACCACCCGATAAAGCATAGGCGGTTGAACCCGTCGGGGTCGATACAATCAAACCATCACTATGTTGGCGGTACACATATTGACCATCGATGTTCAGTTCAAAATCAATCATATGAACCGATTTACCTGAATGCAGCACAATATCATTCAGTGCAATGGCATCATAAATCACTTGATTGTTATTACGCACTTCAAGTTCAAGTAAAAAACGACGATCGAGCTGAAATTCACCTTGCAACACTTGATCGAGTTTACTCAGCACTTCCGCCGGATTAATGTCCGTTAGAAAGCCCAAACGTCCTCGGTTAACCCCAAGTACAGGAATATTGTATTTCACCAACGAGCGTGCGGCTTGTAACAGTGAGCCATCACCACCGACCACAATCACCATATCCGCCACTTCACCAAGCAAAGCACGGGTCACCGTTTGCACATTGTCATACGGCACCAATTTGGCAGTTTCATTATCAAAAATAGGATGTAAGCCGAGGCTGATCAAATGATCATAGATCAGGCTTAAGGTTTCACCGACCGAGTTTTTCCCAGGTCGCCCAATGAGTCCAATATTACGAAAAGTCTTGGCTAATAGATGCACGAATGCGATGGCTCCAATGTGATTAGCGATATCATAGCACTAACATTATACGACAAATATATGTCATGTCGGTGTCAAGTGCTTGAGATATGTAATGGAATAGGGCTTTAAAGCGATACATTTTCAACAATTTCAGGACTGAATTGGGACAGAAAAGCGTTTCTGTTGCATCAAATTCACAGTTTAATTATTGCAAAAATATGAAAAGCTTCGCATGATTAACGCAATAATACGGGTTATGTTCTTAATTTATGAAGTCTGAACGTGGAATTGGCTTTTTTGCACTGATTTTCTGCTTATTGGTCATTGGGGTGTTTATTGCTTTTAGTATTTATCTTATTCGTTTAGATAATATTATACGTGATAAATTTGAAGGCAATCGTTGGGATATTCCTGCAAAAGTGTTTGCACGTCCGCTTGAAGTTTATGCCAATGCGCCGATTGATCAGGCTGATTTTCAACAAGAACTTAATCTCTTGGGCTACAAAAACTCGGACAATTACACCAAATCGGGTCATTATGTGGTGCAGGACAAAACCCTGTATGTCCATACGCGTGGTTTCGATTTTGGTGACAGTGTCGATCCGGAACAGATTTTACAAGTCTCTTTTGCTGACAACCAAGTGGCAGAAGTCAAAGCCACCAAGCCATCGAATACTGGCATTGCGCGCCTAGAACCGATGCTGATTGGCGGGATTTATCCGCAGCACAATGAAGACCGTGTCCTGATTAAACTGAATAAAGTGCCGAAACCTTTAATTCAAGCCTTGATCGCAACTGAAGATCGTAATTTCTATCATCATCATGGGATTTCGTTCCGAGGTACGGCACGTGCATTGGTCAGTAATGTTACCGGTGGAAAACGTCAAGGCGGTTCGACCCTAACCCAACAATTGGTCAAAAATTTCTACCTGACGCCGGAACGTACTTTAAAACGTAAAGTTAATGAAGCTCTTATGGCTTTATTACTTGAATTTCACTACGACAAAGACGAAATTTTAGAAGCCTATTTAAATGAAGTGAATTTGGGTCAAAATGGTAACTATTCAGTGAATGGTTATGGTTTGGCTTCACAGTTCTATTTCGGTCTGCCGCTCAGTGAATTGAGTATTGCACAACAAGCCTATTTGGTCGGTTTGGTCCAAGGTCCAACCCTGTATAACCCATGGAAAAACCCTGAAGGCGCAAAAAACCGTCGTAATATCGTGTTAAAAAACATGTTGGTGATGGGCTATTTAACGCAAGAACAATATGAAACTGAATCTGCCAAAGCACTCAATATTATCGATAAGCCGACTATTGGTCCTGCGCGCTTTCCCGATTTTCTTGACATTGTGCGTCGCCAACTTAAAACAGAATACCAAGAAGGTGATCTGACCAATCAAGGGTTGAAAATTTTCACCACGCTTGATCCGATTGCGCAAACCAAAATTCAAGCTTCGTTCCTTGATTCAGTTTCAAAATTGTCTAAAGCCAATCCAAGTCGTTTAAAAGACTTACAAGGTGCGGTGTTGGTCTCCCATCCTGAAAATGGAGAACTGATTGCGGCTGTCGGTTCAACGCGTGACTTTACTGGTTTTAACCGTGCAATTGATGCCAAACGTCAAGTCGGTTCTTTGCTTAAACCGATTATTTATCTGAGTGCATTAGAGTCGGGTCGTTATACATGGGCGAGCCGTATTGAAGACAGTCCGATCAGTATTCCAACCGATGGCAATAAAACGTGGACGCCGAAAAACTATAGCGGTTCAGGTTATGGCTATGTGCCGATGGCACAAGCCTTGGCCAACTCTTATAACTTATCTGCCGTGCGTTTAGGTCAAGAATTTGGCTTAGCCACTTTTAGTAATAATCTGACCAAATTTGGTGTGGCTTCTAAAATTCCAAACTATCCATCGATTTTCTTAGGTGCTGTGGATATGTCACCGATGGAAGTCTTGAGTATTTATGGCAACTTTGCCACCGGTGGTTTTAAATATCCGAATAAAGCCATTCGTTCGGTGGTCGATTCTTCTGGGCGTTTGCTTGATCGTTATAGCTTAAACGTGCAACAAACCATTGATCCATCATCTGCTTACTTATTAAATTATGGTTTACAACGGGTCATGTCCTCAGGTACAGGTAAAGTGGCATACAATACCTTCCCTGCCGATTTAAAATTGGCGGGTAAATCAGGCACCACCAATGACACTCGTGACTCATGGTTTGCAGGTTATTCAGGCAATAATTTGGCTGTGGTATGGTTAGGACTCGATGACAATAAAGTCACTGGCTTAACCGGTTCTTCTGGTGCGCTTCCGGTTTGGATCAATGTGATGAAGCAAATCCGTCAAAAACCGGTCAATTTACGTCAAACGGATGATGTGCAGTGGCAATGGCTGGACACAGCATCGGGCGATTTATCGGCACAAGGCTGCGAGGGTGCATTGTATATTCCACTGCTTCGCCACACTGTGCCGAAACGTGCCACCCCATGTGGTCTACCGCATTATCAAGTTGAACCGACCTATATACCTGAAGCTCAGGTTGATCCAAATGCAATGCCTGCCGATGAAATTGAAAACTTTATTCGTGAAAGCGAAAATGAAATGGAACAAGACTTATCCAATAATGGGCGAGTAATTTCAAGTGGCAGCTTTGAGCATTAAGATTAAGCTTTAAACATGAGCTTGTATCAATAAGCTCTAATTTGTTCAGTACTTAAATGGATAAAATCTTTGTTTAAGTATTGAACCCTAAAACCATGAGATTTAGCGTATTGATGATTAAAAATAAAACTCTATACACCATGACAGCACAGAGCAAAACTGTGCTGGTGATAGCGAGCTTAGTCGGCTTAGCGATGCTGAATGCGGGATGTCAAACGACCTCTTCTACGCAAAACACGCCGACACAACCCAAAAAACCGTCGCCAAGTCAAAGTGTCAGCACGCCTGATGGAATTACAATCACGCCTTATGAACGTGAGGAAATCAAGCGTGAGTCTAGGCAGGTTGTGATACCACAATCCAAAGCATCAGCACAGCGTTTTGATGATGGTCGCAACTTGCCTGTCTTTAAACAGTTGATCAGCCAAACCCAGAGCGCATTTCAACAAGGCAAATGGTCAGAAGCTGAACAGTTGGCATTAAGAGCGCAGCGCCTAGCGCCACAATCTGCGGAAAGCTTTATGTATTTGGCCATGATTGCCAACCAAACCAATCAGGCCGGCAATGCAGATGCCTTAGCACGTCGTGGACTCAGTTATGCGCAAAGTACCCCGATGAAACGACAATTGTGGCAAATTATTTTAAAATCGGCACAACTCAGAAATAACCCAGTCACCATTCAAGAAGCCCAAGCACGGATTAAAGCCCTATAATCCGTGGCTTGATTCAAGCCCAGATTTTAGCCTTAAATACTTTGGTTGCTCTGTGATGGGCTCAAATGCTTAAAAATGACGGATGCCGGCGACTCCATATGCAGCATGCGCTTGTGCCTGTGCGAGGTCTTCCGGCTCTAACCCACCTAAGGCAAAAACTGGAATATCACAAGTCTCTGCGATTTGTTTAAATTGAGCCCACCCTAAGACGTCTGCGTTTGAATGCGTCATTGTGTTTAAGACAGGACTGAGCAGTACCGCATCAAATCCAAGTGACTGTGCGCGTGCGACTGAGGCTTGATCATGGCATGCTGCGATGCTTCGTATGCCTATTGGTCGCCTTAACGCTTGCTGATTGAATGAATCATCAGTTTCACCACCATTCTGTGCTTCCAAAGCCAAAACTTGAGCGTGTTTAAAGTGTACTGCGCCGATCAGTCCTTGAATGCTCGAATCCAATGCATTCCATAACGTGACATTTAAAATCAAATGCTTTAATTGTTCAACCTCTAGAGCTGAGATTTGCTCACGCAATTCCGGCATCAAATTCTCGACTCTTAAATACAGCATCTGATCTGAATCTAAACTCGAAATTGCATTGAGGTCTGTTGCAATTTTGATCTGATGTGACCAATGCAAGCGTTGAATGATCGCATCATTGGCTTTAGGGAAATTAAGCATTGACAGTTGTTCGCGCGCATACCATGTCCATGGAGCTTGAATTTGTTTAAGTTGCTGCTGCATCACCGCCGCATGGAACAGATGTAAATGTACATGAATGTCTTCGTACTCATGACGAATCACGTCAAAGGCATGCCACTCATCTAGGGCAATACCTACTTCCTCCAAGACTTCACGGCGACAGGCCTGCTCAGGTGTTTCTCCCTGCTCGACTTTACCGCCCGGAAATTCATATTTATTGCCTTGATGTTGCTTGGCTTCACGCCAGCCCACCAACACTTGGCTACGATGAAATAGCAGTGCAATGGCAACGTTGACTGTGGGTTTACTCATAGTGGGAGACTTCAAGATTTTTGCGCTAGTGTAAGCAATTATAGTTTTTTTATAAATGAGAGAAATTATCGTTGACAGATCTATTCGATAATGATTATCATTTAAACCGTTCACTATATACCACGGAGTCGAAGGAATGAACGCACCATTTAGCTTATTTACCCGCAATACCGATGCTCACCAAGCATTACCGATGCTACATTCAAACAACTTATTTTCACTCGGCCGTGAAATTCGTATCATGCACGCAGGCGAAGAATACCGTTTACGTTTAACCCGCAACAATCGACTCATTCTGACCAAATAAAAAATAATAATGCATGGATAATAATAATCGTGGGAACAAGCAGTATGAATCAGCGCATACTGCTTTTTTAATTTAAGCGTTCATCAAAGTTTTAAATCGATTCATTTTTTTATCGTGCTTTTTATAGCGTTGCTTACCGTGTGAATAACAACACCCTTAAACAGCTTTAGGTAATGTCAGCAATACTCTCAATCCGCCCAATTCAGAGGCTTGAAACTCGATCTGCCCTTGGTGCAACTGCATAATTTTTTTACAAATCGACAGTCCTAAACCTGAGCCTTTGGTTTTGGTACCCAATTGGCGATAAAACCGTTCGCCTAAACGCTGCAACACTTCATCGGTGATCTGTTGACCACTATTTTCAATGCTAATGAAAGCATTCTGCTCTGTCTGCTGTAACTCAATTGAGATTTGACCTGACACTTCGGTATAGCGAATGGCGTTATCGACCAGATTACGCAAGCAGGTAAAGATCAACTCTTGATTGGCATGGATCAGTGTAGTTTCAGTCGCAAGTTGAAATTGCACCTGTTTTTCTTGTGCAAATAAACTCAATGATTTTTGGACTTCTTCAATGCTGTGTTGCAGGTCAAATTGCGTATGCGGCAACTGTTGCGTATGTGAAGGATCAAGTCGTGCCAGTAACAATAGATTTTCCAATACCTGCGTGCCCCGTGCCACATCGGTTTGGATTTGATTCAGATCGGTTGCCAAGTTAGGCGCCGCTTCTGCATATTTACGTTTAAGCAGTTGTAAACGCATTTGAATCGCAGATAAAGGCGAACGTAATTCATGCGATGCATCCGCAGTAAACCGCTGTTCCGCTTCTAAAGAATGTTCGAGACGTGACAACAAATGATTCAACTGTAACACCATCGGTTGCAATTCTTGTAAGGCAGGTTGTGGCTGTTGAATAGGCGTTAAATCATGAGCGCTTTTTTCCGATATGTCTTTGGATAAAGTATGAATCGACTTAAATTGTTTTTTCACCGCAAAGCGTAAAATCAGCCACTGAATCAACCACAAGGTCAGTAAAATCACTGCATAGCCAATAATGCTCTGTAACACCTCTTTAAAGCGTTCTCGAAAAGGTTGATACAAACGCACATGTTGTTGGTCTTGCTCAAAATTGTAGGTCCGCATCAACTGACCCTTCATCCAAACATAACCATAATTTTTTTTGGACAAATACAGCGGTTGAATGTTCAGATACTGCGGATCAAATTCAGGCGATTGAGTTAGCAGTTGATGATTGAGTTTGAGTTGATATTCCACGTCAAATTCATCACTGAGTTCATCCATTTGCTGTGCTGAACTCGAGCTTAAATCTGAAATCACCAGCATGTCCGAAATCTCATCCATAATTTCGTCATGTACATGCATGGTTTGATAAATCGTCATCGCCATCAATAACACAAAGGCAATCACCCCCGCCACAATTGAACTTGAAACGGAGGTTTTGACCAGTTTGTCTTGTAAAGAAATAGGTTTGGCTTGACGACTCATGATTTATTCGCTGTCCTGATTCATACGATAACCCAAACCACGAATGGTCTTGATGGCATGGCTGCCAATTTTCTTACGCAGTTGATAAATATAGACTTCTATGGCATTACTACCGATTTCATCGCCCCATGCATACAGGGATTCTTCCAATTGTTCCCGGGTGACAATATGCTCAGGTTTAAGCATCAACTTATGCAGCAGTTGATATTCTTTGGCGGTGATATTCACAATTTCACCCGACAAGGTCAGGCTTTTGGCTTGGGTATCTAAAACTAGATCACCATAAGTGATTTGATGAGAATTGGCGCTTTGTTTTTGGCGTAGTTGACTGCGAACCCGTGCAGAAAGCTCTTCTAAACTAAAGGGTTTAACCAAGTAATCATTGGCACCTAAGTCCAGTCCATCGACACGGTCATTGATGCTGTCACGTGCAGTGATGAAAATCACTGGCGTTTCGTTCTGTTTAAAACGAATCACTTTAAGAATGTCATCACCTGTGGCTTGTGGCAAACCCCGATCAAGCAAAATACAGTCATATTCATGCTGTTCAATGGCCAATATGGCATGGTCGCCACGCTCCACCCAATCAACGTTATAACCATCCATTTCTAACCAAGCCTTGATACTTTCTGCTTGGGACACATCATCTTCTGCCAGTAAAATTCGCATGGGGTTCTCTTTCTTTCACGCTAGGTGGTTTCTCAATGCCCGAGAGCATAAAGAATCAACATCATTTATTTCAATGGATGGACTTAGAATTTCATCGTACTGCATAACTTGATCAACAATTTGACTAGACTTAAGTCAGGCAAGATCAGAGTTGAAAAAACCATATGTTTACACATATGGTTTTTCGGGTTTCATTCTTGATCTATAACATTTAAAGTCATGGCTTTAAACCATCAAATGCTTAGAAACGTACAGTATCGACATCGATTTCTACACGTTTCATCGGTTTATAGTCGATATCCACTTCACCATTAATCACCACTGGTGTTTTCGCAGAAATAGCACGACCATTCCAAAGTTCATCATCGATATCTACGGTAATGGTACCTGTATTATCACGGAATTGATATTTTTCATCGCCAATCGATTTTACGATATAGCCTTTCAATTGAACTTTGGTGTCATCACGTGAGCTAAGCGCCTGTTTTACGGTGGTGGTGTTCGGTGTAATCGCAGATTGATTGACTGCGGTATTTGCCATAGTAAAGGTAGTTGCAGCAGCTAAACCTGTCGCCATTAAGATTTGAGAAAGTTTCATTTTACACCTCTATTTTCAATATGTAGACCGACTGACTTGGGGTCGTGCTCTTTTCAATGAGATTATTAAAACATAACAAAATGAAGTGAATCTTAAGTCTGCTTCATTTTTAAATTTTATTTAAATTAGCTCCAGAGTTTGAAATACTGAATCAACGCTTCTGATTTGTACTCACTCTACAGATGATAAAAACGCTATACATCCGTTAATCAAACGCCAATTTATATAAAAAAAACCCCATGACATTGCATGTGGTTTTAATGGTTTTTTAGCTGTGAATCAAACTAAGATCAAGCTTAAAACGTTACTGCATCGACATCAATTTCGACACGTTTCATCGGTTTATGGTCAATGTCGACTTCACCTTCAAGGGTCACAACAGCATTGGCAGAGATCGCTTTACCCATCCAAAGCTCATCATCAATATCAACCGTGATGGTGCCTGTACTGTCACGGAATTGATATTTTTCATCGCCTAGCGATTTCACAATATGCCCTTTTAATTGCACGTGGCTATCATCTGCCAGCGTTAAAGCTTGTTTTACGGTCACAATCTGTGCCGAAATCGCATTGATATTCACCGCCGCTTCAGTACTATTGCCATTCACTAAAGTTTGGCTTACAGGCGCAATCGCCGTTTGATTTACCGCAAGCGCTTGAACGGGCGCTTGTGCAGGTACAGCCGTATTCACTACCGCTGTTTTTGCTGTAGGTGTAGACTCAATCGGGTTAATCACATTGGTCGCAATGGCCAATGTCGTTGCGCCAATAAAACCTGTTGCGATCATTGCTTTAGCTAATAATTTCATATTGTTCATCCAAAATTCTATGTTTCGTTTCAATGCAGTTATTAAAACAAAGTAAGATGAAGTGAATCTGAAGAAACATGAAAATTCATTCAAGTTGAATGCTGAATGGTTAATTTAAGGGCACCACTCTGAGTACTTCTTCCAGTGTGGTTAAGCCTGCTATGACTTTTCGTGCACCTGCAATGCGTAACGGTTCAACCCCTTCTTTTTTGGCTTGGGCACGCAATTGATCAAGCGTGGCATGGGCACTGATTTTTTGTTTGGCTTCTAAAGTCACGGGCATAAACTCATAAATGCCAATCCGTCCTTTATAACCGGTATGACGGCAGGCTTCACAGCCTTTGGCTTGATAAACTTGATCCGGCATGTCCATCAGATAATCAAAGGTCAGATGCTCCCATTCTTGGGCATTAATTTGTCCTTTTTCTTTACACTGTGCACAGAGCTGTCGCACCAAGCGTTGTGCCAATACCCCTAAAATGGTGGCTGCTGTTAAGAAGGGTTGTACGCCCAAATCATGCAAACGGGTCAAACTCGATGGTGCATCATTGGTATGTAAGGTCGAGAGCACCAAATGTCCCGTCAGTGCGGCTTGTATTGCCATATTGGCGGTGTCTTGGTCACGAATCTCACCCACCATAATGATGTCAGGGTCTTGGCGCATTAGCGCACGCACACCATCGGCAAAACCCAATTCAATGCTGGGATTGACCTGCATTTGATTAAAACTCGGCTCCAACATTTCAATCGGGTCTTCAATGGTACAGACATTGACTTGATCAGTTGCCAGTTGTTTCAAAGACGAATATAAGGTCGTGGTTTTACCCGAACCGGTAGGTCCCGTGACCAAGATAATCCCATGACTATGTTGGGTCACCGCTTGCCATTGGTTCAGTAATTTTTCATCAAACCCCAATTGCACAAAACTACGTACCAACACATCAGGATCGAAAATACGCATCACCAACTTTTCACCAAATGCAGTCGGTAAAGTCGATAAACGCAGTTCGGTTTCCTGCCCTTTTGGGGTTCGAGTCTTTAAACGACCATCTTGCGGACGGCGTTTTTCTGCCACATTCATGCGACCTAAAATCTTAATCCGTGAAATCACTGCGGTTAAAGTATTGGCAGGCATGTTGTAAATGGTGTGCAAAACGCCATCAATACGAAAACGCACTTTGCCCTTTTCTTTACGTGGCTCAAGATGAATATCACTGGCACCTTGCTCAAAAGCAAACTGCAACACCCAATCCACCAGCTTCACAATATGTTGATCATTGGCATCCGGATTTTGCGTATCACCCAATTGTAACAGCGCTTCAACGCCTTTATTTTGATTGTCATAGGGCGTGGTGTTCTGCGATGAATTAACCGCACGACTGACCTGATAATACTCTACCAAGTAGCGTTGTAACTGATCAGGACTCAGCAGTACTTTAACAATTTTTTTGGGGCTAAGACTTTGTTGTAAATTTTGCACCCAGTCACTGATATAAGGCTGATCGGTACCAATCAAAATCTGATCGGCTTGAACCTCAACTGCCAAAATCTTATTTTTTACTGCAAATTCTTGTGACATGACACTGGTCAAAGCCGCTACATCGGCTTTTAAAGGATCCATCACATACAGTGGAATTTTCGTGGTTTGAGCGAGCCATTGACATAAACTGGTGAGGGTCAGTCGCTTTTCCGGCTGCTGTTGATCACTCAAATTAAAATGAGCAATCCACTGTAAAGGATGCCATTTCAATTGTTCACGTTGACGATGTGTGGTTTGCACCAATAATTTGTCACGTTCCGAGATTCGCCCATCTCTCAATAATTGTTCTAAACACCAAGTGGTATCAATTTCAAAATTAAAATTCATTGTTATCGCCCCAATTCATGCAGAAACTATAACAAATTCTGCTGAATCATCTGGATAAAAATCATTGTGATTCTGAATAGTTGTACATCGTTGTAAATGATCAGGAATAAAAAATGCCCTTTCATATTCAACAGGCATTTTTACATTTACCAATGAGCTTAGGGCTAATATGTTAGAACGAGAGAAGTCAGCATTAGAAACTATATTTCAGCGCTAACCGATTTTGCACAAAAATGTCGTTGCTTCTAGGTGAAGTGGCATAGCCAAAAAAGTCTGCAAGGCTCCAACCTTTGAACACCCCTTTAAAATTATAAATCCCATAAATTACATATTCAGATTGGTTTAAATTTTTTACAAACTCAGACTCCGCTAGGTTCATAAACGAATAATTGGCACCAACGTAGGTCTGTTCATTTAAAGCACCTTCTAGTGTAACCATTGCGGCATGACCCGCACCTAAATCTTGAGTACTGGTAAAAAAAGGCTGGGCAAAATAAGGGCCTGAAGCGGTGTAAATCATATAAGGCGCAAACAAAGCCCCATTTAAATAACTGTCACGATCAGGCTTAATATAGTTGTAGCCGGTTTTTAATGTCATGCCATCAAAGACGTTTAATGCCAAAGCTATCCCATAACCTTGATGATCGACCTTGCCTGCCAAAGCCTTACCCTGTGCCTCTGACCACATCGCTTGTACACCCAAGTCTGGAGAGAACGGTAAATCTTTCCAAGACCAATGCCCCTCAACATAAGCCAAGCGATTATAGTCATCATAAGATTGATACCATGCTTCAGCACGAAGGGTCTGACCCGCATTTAAATCAATACTTTTAGATGCACCGATCGACCACATCCCATTCGTTTCAATGCTTGAGCTATATTTAGAGCTTTTAAAAAATTCATCATCTGCATAGCTTTTAAAACGGTCAATCCAAGTCGCTTGGATGAAATCATTTTGCTTTTCATATTTCACATCCACAGCACGAAATAACGGCGGCATCACACGCCAATCATAATTACCCACGAAAGGAATATTTAAACCCTGCTGTCCAATCCGCACTGACCAATTGTCTCGGTTCCAATCAAGGTAAGTTTCAGCCAAGCCATCCTTATCTTGCGACAACTCCCCCACTTCAGCATGCCCTGCATTTTTGTCATCTAAACGCCATTGCGCTGCATAACTGACACCAGCTTTTAAACCTGAAATCGCTTTAGTTTCATATTTGAGAAATCCACCGGTCGCTGCGGTGTCTTGATTTAAGTTTTTGACAAAATAAGCATCATGAGTTGAATAATATAAAGTGTTCAAACGCCCTGAGACTTGACCACATACAATCGCATTCTGAATCGATTCAGCTTCACAGCTGTTTTGGCTTTGAATGATTTGATTTAAGCTCAATTCTGCATGTGAGATATCAATTAACGCGAAGTAGAGCCCACATAAGCTGAATAGTTGTACTGTGATGAATTTGATTTTCATTGTTGTTTATTATCGTTTAAATATCACACAGCAAATTTAATCAAAGATATAAAAATAATCAAACTATTTAAATTAAAACAATAACTTATACTTATAATTTGGATATGTTCATCACAATATTTTCCAAATAACATGTTTAAGTAACATTAAGAAAATGTGATGAATCTGAGAACCAAAGTGTAAAGATCGCGCTTAAAGCTGGCACTAAAAATAAAAATGAACAATTTCAGATATAAGGACATTTCAGTTTTATGTCACATCGGCTAGAATAAAAATATGACTTAAATCACCAATATAACCAAAAATATAATATAAGAGTCTTTCCATGAAATTTAAAACTTTATCCTTTGCTGTTTTAACTTCACTCAGTTTAATTGGCTGTGGTGGTGGTTCTGATCATAACAATAGCAATACGGACAATAATAATACCTCCAATACTCATCCCTCAGGCAACAACGGTTCAACGGGCAATGAAAATCAGCCTAATCGCCAAATTACACAGTGGTCAAATTTTCGTACTGACTATCATTATAAAAACAATGTTAATCTAAGTTTAGATATAACGCATACCCAATTCAGCATCGTAAATGGAAAGCTTTATGCAATTTTAGATGATTATGATGATCAAGAAATCTACCTCACCACCACGGGTGAATATTTAGCAATCGGCCCAATCAATAGTCAGTATGGTGCACTTTTGGGCGACATCACAGTCAAAAATGACCAATTTACGATCTATCCTTACTCCAAGATTGGCTCTAAAGGTCTAGTCTTTACTCACGACAATAAAAGAATTGATTTGAGTGGAAAACCAGTACTTGTCACGATTGATCCTTATCTAAATTGGAATGTCAATTATCCACAACTCAATGATAATAGTTTCGATCCTGAATTTTTTAATAAGTTAAAAGGCTATCAAAAACTCAATTTCCCACAAGGCTCAGTGTGCTTACAAGAAACCAAATACACCAATAATCAGAGCTATTTGAGTCTATTTCAATCGTCTAATGACAATAAAAAATTATTTGAAGACTACGCTGCCTCTTATTTAAATCATATCAATCATGGTTATGCAAAATTAACCCAATTCTTCAATGCGACAGCATATCTATATAGCTCTGATCAGAATCCTGAAAATGCCCAACATGGTGTTGCCAACTATCAAGACAATTATTATTCAGCGTATTTGGAGCAACAGGGAATTGAGTATGAACTAGCTGAATATATTCAAGAGACTAAAGATAAAGCAAATAATCCGAATTTATCCGCTGAAGCAAAAGCAGCATACCTCGCATATGCTAATGATTTGAGCCAAGGCTGTGATTTGTATAATGATGTTGCGATTAAATTCTTAAAACAAAACATTAAGTAATTTTTAAATCAAATCTTATAACTTTTTGAATTCAGGAGCTCAAAGCTCCTGAATTTCTATCTCCTGATCTCGCACCACAAATCGCACATCCACATTGGCAAACTTCATTCCATAAACACGCTCAGGATCATTCTGATATGCAGGTCGTGGGTCGAGTGACAATACTTGTTCAAGCTCACCAATCAATTGAAGCGTAATGTGATGTTTAGCCACTAAGCCATCTCGTGTCTCAGCAGCAGCTTCTGACCAAATGACTTTCTTACGAACAGGTTCATCTTGAGCATAACCACTGTGCGCATCCATGACCGCATCTGAATATTGAATATAGGGTTTAATGTCCAATATAGGCGTGCCATTCAACAAGTCACTGCCTGTCACATATAGCCGAACCGATTTTCCCACTTTTTCAACTTTTTTAAACTGAACCACTGAAAGCCCTAAAGGTGATGGTCGGTACATACTGCGTGTCGCAAACACCCCTATTTTTTGATTTCCGCCTAATCGTGGTGGACGCACTTGAGGTCGAAATTTAGCAGTATCCTGTTGATTTTTATTGTCATGAAACTGCCAAATCAACCACAAATGACTAAATGCCTCAATTCCCTCAAATGCCAATAGATCATTATAAGGTTCAACCATGTCAATATAGGATTCGACATTGACCAAATTGGGTTGTCTTGGAATGCCAAACTTTTCCTGATAAGGCGACTGCATATACCCAATAATCGGCATTTTAAGTTCAGACATAATCACTTTTTCTGATAAGTTCAATTAAATATATTCAGTTTATAGAGAATGTTTTTAGATTAGAATAGTAAGCTGTTCTAATTTGATAATTTATTGAGACCTTTAATGGCTGCTTTCAACGTCGAAAAGATTACTCACGTACACCACTGGAATGACACTTTATTCAGTTTTAAAACAACGCGTGACACTGCGCTACGTTTTAAAAATGGTCAATTTGTGATGATTGGACTGGAAGTAAATGGTAAGCCTTTAATGCGTGCTTATTCTATTGCGAGTGCTAACTACGAAGAAGAGTTAGAGTTTTTCTCTATTAAAGTTCCAGATGGTCCATTAACTTCAATTTTGCAAAAAGTTAAAGTGGGCGATGAAATTTTGGTTTCTAAGAAACCAACAGGAACTTTGGTTCTTGATGACTTGAACCCAGGTAAAAACCTCTACCTTCTTTCTTCAGGTACCGGTCTTGCTCCTTTCCTTTCTACGATTCGTGACCCTGAAACCTACGAACGTTTTGAAAAGATTATCGTTGTTCACGGTACACGTTTTGTTTCTGAGTTGGCCTACCAAGATTTGATCTTGAATGAAATTCCAAATCATGAATTCTTCGGTGAATTGGGCGCGAAAGAAAAATTAGTGTACTACCCAACCGTAACCCGTGAAGAGTTCCATACTCAAGGTCGTGTAACCACTGCCATTGAGTCTGGTCAATTGTTCGAAAAAATCGGTTTACCACGTTTTAACCCTGAAACGGATCGTGCAATGCTTTGCGGTAGCCCTGCATTCTTGGATGATGTTGCAGCGTTACTTGATCAACATGGTCTAAAAGAATCGCCAAAAATGGGTGTACTGGGTGACTACGTGATCGAACGTGCATTCGTTGAAAAATAAGATTTTAAATCTTAGATAAAAAACCGAGCTATTGAGCTCGGTTTTTTTATGCGCTCTCTTAAGGAATCTCAAAAATTCATGTTCATATGTGTTTATTGAGCTTCAAAAAAAATTTATCGATTACAGAGAACGCTGATTGACACGTTTAGATAAGGCTTCGGCTGACTCTTTACGTTCAGAATATCGATCTGTTAACAAGCCAGCTTGACCGCGCGTTAATAAAGTGAATTTATATAATTCTTCCATCACATCTACAACACGATCTAAATAACTCGACGGCTTCATCGTGCCATCTTCTTCAAACTCCATATAGGCTTTGGCGATGGAAGATTGATTTGGGATGGTGATCATGCGCATCCAACGCCCCAATATCCGCATTTGATTGACGGCATTAAACGACTGTGAACCTCCACTGACTTGCATCAGCGCTAAAGTTTTACCTTGGGTCGCACGTATTGCACCTGCCGCCAATGGAATCCAATCAATCTGTGCTTTTAAAATCGAGCTCATTGCTCCATGTCGCTCAGGGGAACACCACACCATCCCCTCAGCCCATGCCAAGTGTTCATACAATTCAACCACTTTCGGATGGCTCGTTTCGGCATCTTCGGGCAAAGGTAAGCCTTGAGGATGGAAAATTTTGACTTCTGCACCTAAGTGTTCGAGAATTTTTCCTGCTTGCAATACAGCCAAACGACTATAAGAACGTTCACGATTTGAGCCGTATAACAGCAAAATGCGTGGAGGATGTGGCAGCGCTTTGGCTTGTACTTGCTCAAAAGTCGGTGGGGATAATAAATCTAAATCAATATGCGCTAAACTCATGACACACTCTACAATATCAGCTGAACGAAATAGGTTGAGGAAATAAAGCTAGGCAGCACATGACTTTGCCCTATATCAACTTTATTTCCTATAGAAAAGTTACTCTGCTTCTAGAAAATATTTTTTTCTAAGCCAAAGCGAAACACTGACCAAAGCAATCAGAACCGGTACTTCGACTAAAGGCCCAATAATGGTCGTGAATGCAATTGGTGAGGCAATACCAAAACTGGCAATAGCAACGGCCAAAGCCAATTCAAAATTATTGCCTGCTGCAGTAAAAGAAATGGCTGTGGTTTTGGCATAGTTATTACCCATCCAACGACTCATAAAGAAACTGAGCAAGAACATCAGCACAAAATAAATCGTCAAAGGCAATGCGATACGTAACACATCCAGTGGTAAACCAATCACATCTGCGCCTTTTAAGCTAAACATCGCCACAATGGTGAACAGTAAAGCGATTAAGCTCAGTGGGCTAATTTTGGGTAAAAATTGATTTTGATACCATTTCAGACCTTTGCGTTTTACCAAAGATTGTCGAGTCAGATAACCCAATACAAACGGAATGCCTAAATACACCAACACGGCCTGACTGATGGTTGCAAAACTGACATCGATCACTTGGCCTTCAACACCAAAATAAGGCGGTAATACAGTTAAAAATAACCATGCATAACTGCTAAAAAACAAGATTTGGAAAATACTATTAAATGCGACCAAAGCTGCCACATATTGGTTGTCACCACAGGCCAAATTGTTCCAAACCAAGACCATGGCAATACAGCGTGCCAATCCAATTAAAATCAAACCCGTCATATATTCGGGATAGTGCTGTAAAAATAAAATCGCCAATGCAAACATTAAACACGGTGCGATTAGCCAGTTTTGCACCAAAGACAGTAGCAAAGTTCTTTTATCTTCAAAAACCTGAGGCAAAGCGCGATAATCAACTTTGGCCAAAGGTGGATACATCATCACGATTAATCCAATGGCAATGGGAAGATTGACACTGCCCCAATTCATGCGGTTTAACCCTGTCGAAACCGCAGGTAAAAACATGGAGATCAGAATTCCGAACCCCATCGCCAAGAAAATCCATAGGGTTAAATGGCGATCTAAAAAGGAAAGCTTGGAGTTTTTTTCGGTATTTTTCATGATTTTTTGATATCTACAAAGTTTAAAATCAGTCGATTTTGGCGATCATTTCAAATGAATCGCGCAATTCTTGTTCAGATAAATCATTGAATTTGAGTGAAAATAACGCATCAAATCTGCGTTTTATATGCTCAACCGTCTGTATAAAGGCCTGCATTTTTTCAGCTTCATCCACATCTAAATGCGAAGGATCTTCAAGTTGCCAGTGTGTTTTTATCGCTTGACCGAGATACACAGGACAGGCTTCAGCAGCGGCAGAGCTGCATACAGTGACCACCACATCGGGTGAAAATCGTTCACAATCTTGCATCGATTTACTGGACAAACCTTGTGTAGAAATACCTAAATTTTCTAAGGTTTTTAAAGTGAGCGGATGTACTTTTCCAGAAGGCTGACTCCCCGCACTATAGGCATAGAAACCTTCAGGCGAACGCGCATTAAACAGCGCTTCAGACAAAATACTGCGACAACTATTGCCTGTACATAAAAATAGAAATTTCATAAATTCAGCATCCTTATTCGCAGCAAGTATTTGTTTTATAATTGCTAATTTCTAAGTTTCTCAAACCCTCATGGGTTTGCAAGGTTTGTGTTAGAACCGCCAAGCACCATGCAGGTAACTGATCGTGTAGCCGGTAATACACCCACTGCCCTTGACGTCGATCTTGTAAAATTTTATGGCTACGCAGTAAAGCCAAGTGCCGTGAAATTTTCGGTTGGCTTAGCGCTAAAATTTCGGTGAATTCACAGACACAGCATTCCGTTTTTTTCAGCACCAACATCAGCAAATCTAATCGTGTTTGATCGGATAAGCACTTAAAAAAATCTACTTGATTCATCATATATATGGATATTCGTATTTTCATATATCATAGACAAAATTTGACGCTTTGGGTGAATGATGTTGATCAAAATTTTGACGAATTCCGACTTTTTTACTAGGTTGAATATATTTTTCAATCACTTATCATAAAGCCATATTCTTTATATGCCTTTGTGAATATCATGAGTATGACTCAACTAAAGGAACTTTCCTCTCTTGCAGGTGCACTGAAAAATTTGCGTTACGTTTTTGCCCATGGTGCGTATACAGCTTATACAGACCAACCGCACAACAGTTTCCAGAATCTGCCAATGATGCGATTGATGAAAACAGTAAAGTTTAGGATGTAGCAAGTTATACGCAGCATATTCGTTTTGATGATCATCAAACCTGTGTTGCTCAATGTCCAATTGAGTGCACCGTGCCTCATCTTGAACAGATTCAGAGGAATAACAATGAGTTCGAAATTTTAAAGTCTTGTATTTACTTGGTTCTTTTAAAAAACATTGAAATTGGAACATTCTTTGCATGATGTATTTACAAAGAATGAAATCTAAGAAATGCCTTGGGGAAAGTAAAACAATAAGGGCGAAAACAAAAAAAGTATGATTTATAAAGACAATAAAACCGAAATTAAAATAACAACAAAGAAAAAGAGGAAAAAAAGTTGCTTGCTCATATGCTTGGGGACATATGGGCAAGCAGCACATCCAGAGGTAAAAAAAAGGAGCTTGGGTGTTAGCGCCCAAAGCTCCTTAAAAAAAGAATATTGAACTTCAATATTCCATACAACTTAAAACTAGATCAGTGTGTTGATCTATAACAAATCAAACACACTGATCATTTTCTTTTCATCCAATCAGCTTACTGACCTGAGCGAATGATGTAATCAAAAGCTGACAGTGATGCTTTTGCACCTTCACCAGTGGCAATGATGATTTGTTTGTATGGCACTGTGGTACAGTCACCGGCAGCAAATACACCTTTGACATTGGTTTCATTACGTTCGTTAATCACAATCTCACCACGTTTAGACAATTCAACTGGTGAGTCTTTTAAGAAGTCCGTATTTGGCAATAAACCAATTTGTACGAAAATCCCTGCAAGCTCTACAGTATGCTCTTCATCAGTCGCACGGTCTTTGTATTTAAGTGCAGTGACTTGTGAACCATCACCGACCACTTCAGTCGACAAGGCATTCATGATCACTGTAGTGTTTGGCAAGCTGTTGAGTTTGTCTTGAAGCACTTGGTCAGCACGGAGTTTAGTATCAAACTCAACTAAAGTTACGTGTTCAACAATACCCGCAAGGTCAATCGCTGCTTCAACACCTGAGTTACCCCCACCAATCACAGCAACACGTTTGCCTTTGAACAGTGGACCATCACAGTGTGGGCAATATGCGACACCACGAGTTTTGTATTCTTTCTCACCTGGTACATTCATTTCTCTCCAACGTGCACCTGTAGATAAGATGACGGTTTTCGATTCAAGTTTTGCACCGTTTTCTAAGGTCACTTCCACCAAACCATTTGCAGTTTCATCCGCACCTTTGATGCTCGATACTTTTTGCAGATTCATGATGTCCACACCGTACTCACGTACATGGGCTTCCATTTCTGCTGCAAACTTAGGGCCTTGCGTTTTTTGGATCGAAGTATAGTTTTCGATATCCATGGTATCCATCACCTGACCGCCAAAGCGTTCAGCCACGATACCAGTTTTAATGCCTTTACGAGCAGCGTAGATTGCAGAGGTATTCCCTGCAGGGCCGCCACCAATTACAAGCACATCAAAGGACTCTTTGGCATTGAGTTTTTCAGCGTCTTTCGCTGCTGCGCCTGTATCCAATTTGGCAATGATTTCTTCCAATGTCATACGACCTTGACCGATGTGTTCACCGTTTTGGAACAACATAGGTACTGCCATGATTTTGCGTTCTTCAACTTCGTCTTGGAAGAATGCGCCATCAATCATGGTTGCAGTTGTGTCTGGGTTATAAATTGCGATCAAGTTTAAGGCTTGAACCACGTCAGGGCAGTTATGGCAACTCAGTGATACGAATACATCAAAATCAGACGTTAAGTTTAGACCTTTGATTTGCGCCAAAACTTCGTCAGAGACTTTAGGTGCATAGCCTGAAACTTGTAGCAATGCCAAGATCAATGAAGTGAACTCGTGACCCATTGGTAGGCCTGCGAAGTTTACACGGGGTTGTTCCCCCACTTTTGCAATCCCAAAGCTTGGAGCACGTTTATTTGTACCATCGAAGCGAGCAGTGACTTGTGGAGATAGAGCAGCCACTTCAGTCACTAATTCTTTAATTTTGTCTGATTTGTCAGAACCATTTAAAGTGGCAACGATTTCGATTGGGCTTTCTAAGCGTTCAAGAAGTGTTTTTAATTGCGCTGAAGTATTTTGATCTAACATTGCTAACGTCTCCAAAGGAGTTAATATTTATTTGATAAGTGCACTATAAGCCCATTTATTAAATAGAGGAAACAGGTTGTTTTTATAAGTAGCATCGTAAAATTAGATGATTGGTGCATTTAGACGATTTCAACAAACTTCATCACATCCTTGATCAACTTATAGAACGATCTGTTCTGTATTTCAGTCTATGCGAACCGTTAAAACACTTTTAAGCTGATTCAATGTTTCCAAAAAAGGACGCTGAATGACATGTCATTTCAATTAAGTTTTTCCAGCGCAAGCATTTAAAACTATGATTTTCATGAGTTAAGTAAACTGCCTAATCGAATCAGCTGATCGATCGGCATCTTGCCACGTTTTTTTAAGAAAAAATTCAGAATACTTAGATTTAATACGGTGTTTAGTCTTAGATCTCATTTTGAGCCTAACAGCGATTTTCAATGCTTTGTTGAATATGTTGCAGAGATTTAAAAGCATCATCAATGATCAAGCATTTCTGTTTACATATACGCATAGATATGATGATTTTCTTCAAAACTAAAGATGCAGCAAGGCATAACCATCTACAGCAACACGAGTGATTAAAAATGAAAATAGAATTTGTATTTGATATTGTTTATCCCATGAGTTATGTCGCATTCCAAAAATTGAAAAAAAATTGGAATCAACAAACCGCTTCTCGTATTGAACTTCTCCCCGTTCAAGTGGTGCCTGAAATTCCTGAACAAGGCTTAGATATTTTAAATTATCTGACCGAAAAGTACGGCTCAGTCGCAGCACAGCGCAAACTGGAAATGACCAAATTCGCTGCCTATAGTGAAGATGTGGTGGTCGATATTGAACATATGAAGCGCATGCCCAACAGCAAGTTGGCGCATCAAGCCATTTTAGCATTGGATAATACACTCGACCAATTTGCACTGACCCAAGCCCTGTTCCATGCCCTATTTGCACATGGCAAAGACATTGCCAACCCTGAAGTGCTGAAACAGATCATTGAAGGTATCGGTTTAGATGGCGCGCATTTACTCCGTTCGATTCAGCACAAAGACATTGCAGATCATCAACAAGAAGTCACCCGTTATGTAAAGAGCTTGGGGGGGCATCCGATTCCCTATTTTATTGTAGATGGCAAAATTTCCGATGAAACCTTTTCCACTCAAGAGCTGAAAAAGATTTTACAAGCCAGTTAAACGACGCTAAAAAAATGACGCCATCCATTGCAATAAAAAAGCCTCAACATCATCTGATATTGAGGCTCTTTTATTTTTAGGATTAAAATTACTAGCAGATCATCCACTTTGAATTTGTTGTTGAATACGGCGGGTACGCCCTTTTAAACGGCTGGCCAATAAGCCAAGCAACAATGTAATCACCAGAAAAACTGCTGAAATAGCCAACAATAAGATTTGAATGATATTGGAAAATTGATCGGCTTTATGGACTTTGGATTCAATCGCTTGTGCCATGGGCGTGACGGATTTTCCATAGACTTGATGCTGCATCACCCACAGTTGTTCTGGCTTAAAACCATATTCAATAAAATTCTTTTGGGTACGTTCCGCTTGAACCAATTGCGCTACATTAGACGTGGCGACATCTTTATCCAGTGGTTTATGCAATAAAGCTATTTG
Organism: Acinetobacter lanii; assembly: GCF_011578285.1. Classification (NCBI taxonomy): domain Bacteria; kingdom Pseudomonadati; phylum Pseudomonadota; class Gammaproteobacteria; order Moraxellales; family Moraxellaceae; genus Acinetobacter; species Acinetobacter lanii. Next base: position 2,320,584 of record NZ_CP049916.1, read on the forward strand.
TGCCAAAACATAGGCTTTTACCGTTGGATTGGCATCGGTTTCCTCTAAAGCCTGTGCAATTTCACTTTGGTTAATGTTTTGATCATAATGCACCAGCGCATACTGATTCTCAGCGTCATCACTGCGTAAATCGTACTGAACATAGGTCAGTCCTGACCAAATCAAAATCACCGCAATCAACCATGCCACAAACTTCAATACAAAAGACTGAAAGCGAACATAGAAAAAACGAAATTTCTTTAATAATGCGATGATGATGAAAGCACCAAAAAATGCTGAAAACACTTTAACAATCAGCCAACCGAACCAAGCCAACAGATTGATAAAATAATCCGGTTGATTGGCATATTCAGTAATCGCTTGATCAACCGTATACGGTAAATGTAATTGCTCCACCGTTTGGGTCAGCCCGACAAAACTATAGACGAAGTCTTGTTGCACGAACAAACCCACAACACTCAAAATAAACAATGCTGCCGTACTAAAACTCAAAAGACTGACTTTGGTTTGTCGCTTTTTTAAAACACGTAAACCTATCGAAATATCTTCAGCTTTCAGCGGGTGCTCTTCTATAGTACTCAATCAAACGACCTCTCAATGCAACAGCATAACCGATTCAGCAATACATCATCCCCATTAAGACGGATGTTGACTGCTCGACTCAATCACCAATTGTTGTAAGTTGGTTTGCAATGCACGAATACGTGTCGATGCTTCTTCACGTTTTTGCATGCCTTCTTTTTGAATTTGAATAACGTCATTCACAGTTTTAATGAGGGTATTTTGTACATGTTCAAGGGTTTCGATATCAATCACTGAACGCTGATTGGCTTTTGCAGTATCCACTGAGTTTTGATGCAGTAAATCTGCATTGCGTTTCAACAGGTCATTGGTCGCATCATCAATGCTATTGGCCAATTGAACACTGTTTTTCTGCTCATGCAATGAAATAGCAAGACTGATCTGATTCTTCCATGCCGGTAAAGTAATATTTTTAATCGCATAGAATTTATCGACCAACATCATGTTATTCGACTGAATAATTCGAATCATCGGTAAAGTTTGCATGGCAGATTGCTGTAAAACTTGCAAATCACTGACCCGTTTTTCCAGATTATTGGCCAAATGATTCAGGTCATAAACTTTTTGATTGGTCTGCTGGTCTTGTTCCTGCGCTGTTAATGTGGCAATTTCTTGCTGAATTTCTTGTTGCTTTAGACGACCGGCTGCAATATAAATCCCCAACTGTTTATATTCATCTTGCACACCATCAAACATTTTATCCAATGTACTGACTCGTGCCTTTAAACCCGATTGTGAGGTTTCAATTTCTTTGACCAAAGCATCAATCTGTTCTTTGGTGGTATTGAAGTGCTGATCAAAACTTTGTTTCGCCCCTTTGAATTTACTTAAAATCCCACCAAAAAAGCCCGTACTTTTCGGTTTATTTAAAATACTGCTGGTATTGAGTTGCTGTGCAACATTGACCACTTCATTGAGTTTTTGACCCGTGACATCCAAGTCTTTATTTTTAACTAAATTGAGTAATTCGTCGGTATAGGTTGAGGTTTTGGTGGCAATGTTTTTACCGTATTCAGCCACACTCGAATGATTAATCTCGGCCAACTCTTTACGCGCATTTAAGACCTCATTGAAGTCATCCGGTTGTAAGCCAATTTCTTTCAAATTCATTCGCTCAAAGTCTTGTTGTTGCAGTTCTGCTGAGCTTTCCACGGGTAAATTTTGTTTGTCTGACATGCTGCCACCTTATTTTTTATCTAAAGACTTTTGGAGGGATTGAATGAGTTTGTCACGGCTTTGATCCAATTGTTTTAATGATGCCGAAGAACTATGCTCATTGCTTTGTTTTAAATGATATTCCCATGCCGGAATCAAAACTTGCTCGGCTTCCTTAAAACGATCCATCAAACTCAATGCCAATTGTTCGGTTAATTGCATTTGCGCCAAGGCAATATCATTGCTGCTCTGCAAGGTTTGTAAGGTATTAATCTTTTTGGAGAGTCGTTCTTCAAAATTATCCAAAGGATGTCGGTTTTTGACAAAGCTTGGATACTCAAGCAAAAACTCTTGGGCCGCCACAATATATTTCGCCATCTGTTCTCTTGAACCTTGTGCCTGTTGCACTCGGGCTTGCGATTTTTGTACTTCCAATTGTAATTTGTGTGTCAGTTGCTTGGCTTCTATAATTTTACGGTCTAGATCTTTCATATATTTGATTCGCCCCGCATCAAATTCAAGATCTAAACCGAGCCACCGTTGTAAAGCATTAAACTTTCTTTTCCTTAAAGTTTTCTTCGATTGATTGAGCTGTTGAATAATCTCAGCAATCACCTGACTCAATTGTTGAGTCAGCTGCGGACTCACCCCATTTAAAAGCACCGACTGCGCTTGAATCAATTGATCGGCATAATGATTGAGCCTTGCTTGATTGTCCAATAAAGGCACCAAATCATTCCGTTTGATCGAGAGTAACTCTTCAGGTGTTACCGCAATTTGATCGAGGGGAACCAGCTCAGTAAATTGTTTCATAAGAATAAATTTAAGATTACCTGTTGTTATATTAAATATTTATCTCGGTGCTAATGTAGCAAATTGCAAATCTAACGAATTTATCATTGGCATTCTAAGTTTAAAAAACACCAAGAATGTTTGCATTATTTTCATGTTCAATGATGAATGAATGACGCGCTGAGTACAATCTTTTCCATCAAATGATCTTCATTTCCATCAAAGTTCTTAAACAGTTTCTGATTTAAATAATGCCCATAAAAAAGACCCGTTGTTTCACGGGTCTAGATCAATTGATGGATGAAGTTAGTGATGGCGTGAACGATACTGACGTACAGCGGCCAAAGCCAGCAATCCGAATAAGCTGAACCAACCCATCGAACCGCCACCACTGGTCCGTGGACTGCCTTGCGCCAATGCTGAGTTTTTCAAATTCAAAATACCAGTATTGGACACGCTGCCATCAGCATCATAGACCGCATACTCCACTTTATAGTTGAATACATCTAAGCTGTTGTTCAATTGCAAGCTAACATTGCCACCATAGCAATCATTCTTTTTATCTAATCCTGGACATGCCCCTTTGCGATCCGCTGTGACAGAGACAGCATCCGGAATTTTAATAAATCGAATCGCTTGATCTTGTCCCAATTCGTTTAAGAAGAATGCCGATTTATTCGGATTACTCAATAAGGCAGCAACATTACCATCCCCATTGTCATTGGCATCTTTCAGCAGGTTCACAGAGACTTTTTGATTGCCACCATGTTGTACATTGACACTGATTTCAGCAGGCACCGTCGGTGCAATATTGACAAATGTGGTTTGCAGATATGAACTTGATGCTTTCTTAGAGAGCTTATCGGTCAATGTATATTTACATATTTCATTGTCACCCGATGGGGTTAAATGATCATCGGTGCGATACATCAAAATGCGCTTTAATTTCGCATTCCATTCACATTTTAGGTTTGGATCAGCACTGCCAATAAATTGATTATTACTATCGAGTTTACCGACACCCACCACCTGTGTAGTCACATCATAATTATCGCTATTCAAATGACGAATTTGACGTGCACCAGAGCTGAGAATGGTTTCATCCGGTAAATTGGCAGCGAATGGATTAATAAAAATGGTGCGATATTTTTGCTCTGACTTGGTGTAATTAATCAAATCCTCATATTCTTGCATGCGAATTTTATAGTATGGAATGTACTCGGCTTTGGTGTCTTTATTATCAATCAAGCCTTTAAACAAATTATATTCATCTTGATAGCCCTTGAGGGTTTCAAGCACAGACAAGTTGGACGCTTTGATTTCTTTGACGGTTAATTTCAGTACTTCCGTTGAGCCAATATCGCAACTGTTCAGCGCATTACCATTGCCATCGACGGTATTGTCATTAATACGACTAAAGCCACGTTGGTCTAGCTCTGCACAGCCTGTGGTTCCCACATCTACCAAATCCGTTTTGGTGCTTGAATCAATCGGGAAATACATCGGTAAAAAGGCGGTGTAATTTTGCCCGACTTGTAAAGGACTGAGTACATTTGCAATGTTTTGATCATCAAGCAAGATACTATGACTTTGTGCATATTCGAGTGTCTTGACCGGCAATTGACACACATCATTTTTGCTTAAACTCAGTGCATTGGATTCAAGGTTAATGTTGGCGCTGTCAATTTTAGACACATCACCGTCATTATAGACACACGACTTGCCGCTATTAAAACCAAGAATATTGAAGTAAATGGTTTTGGTTCCAATCGCGTTATACAGTAGAACTGATTGTGCCGAGTTTTTCACAATGGTGTTACTGAGTAACTTTAAGGTTGAACCGCCACTTAAGTTGGTTTTGTTCTCGCCCTTATTGGAACTGAACATGATGATATCGCCACTATTGGCATTGGCTGTGTTTTCAGTAAGGGTATTTGATGTCAGAACCGCGGTCGGTTGTCCACAGAATGCCAACATACTCTGGCTATTCTGATTACCATTTTGGATTAAAGTTGCGCCACTGATATTAATTTCACGCGCAGTGTAATTCAGGTTATCCATACAGGACATCGCCAACACACTTCCCGTATTGGCTTGGTTATTTCTAAATTCACCGCCGGTAATGTTTATGGCACTATTGACGTCATTCAGATAAATCGCTCCGCCTGTGGCTGCCTGAGTGTTTTGAATAGAGACATTACTCAGTTCAGTTTTCCCACCTAGAAACAATGCCCCGCCCGCTGAATCACTCACCGCATCGGTTAAAGTCAAATTAGATAAAGTTAAAGCCGGACGGTTTAAATTGGTGGTATTGAAAATTCGGCTTTTACCTTGCGCACTGATCACGGTTTTAATCGGGGTTAGTGCCGGATAGTCATTGGTAATCACATCACGTTGGGTAAAATCTGAAGGGGCTTTACCGGTAATCACCATACTGGCATTGGGACTTAACTCTTTATTGAGTTTATAGGTGCCTTCCTCAAGTTGAATTACATTGGTATTGGTTTGATAGCTTTGCCCTTTGGGACAGCCCCCATAGGCTTGATGGGTTGATGCTGCCGTCACCGCTTCACGAAGTGAACACTTACTGCTGTTTTCACCGTCTTCATCTTCAAAGGTGGTGACATAAATGGTCATGTCTTCTGCCGCCATTAGCGACATTGCCGACAAGACCATCAGGGTTAAAAGTCCTTTTTTATAATTTTTCATTGCGCTTTCTCTTTTTATTCTTCATTGGAGCGTTTTGAACGGCGCAAACCGATCAGCCCGAGCAATATTAGGAGGCCACCCAACCCATAAGCACCACCCGAAGTTTTGACTTTATAGTCTTTAAAGTCATTTGGTGGGTCTTGCACGATTTTAGCTGGAATTTCGATATAAGGATTTAGTGAGTCACTAAACCGTGTAGTTGAGGTCACCACTAAAATTTTAAATTCATCTGAGCCATGCCAGTCGCCATTCGGGGTATACACGATTTCACCGTCCTGGGTCATGGTTAAGGTGCCTTTGGATGGTGTATTGGTTTGCACAATCTTCATACAGCCCGGTTGCCACTGCGTGCCCTGAACTGGATTGCCAAATAAAGCTTGGCACTGTGCTGGGGTAATCAGTTCACCATCTGCCAATTGATCGGCAATACTCATCTTGCCTTTTTCACCATAAAGAATATCATCGCCGACCTGTTTAATCGCCGTGCGATCGACCAATAACTCAACCGCACCTCGGTCACACAATTCTTTATTTCCCGGGCGTCCTTTAGAGCGCTGATCGGTGCTGGCACATTCAAGCAAACTTGAGGTTTGATTTGGCCCTTGATTGACAATCAATGAATCATCTAAAGTTTTATACGACGTCAACAATCGTGGTTTAAAGTAACCAAGAGTAAAACCTTCATACTCCTTAAATGGACAGAGCAAACCGTCCGATGAAATATCACACTGTCCTTCACTGGTTGAGCCTGCAATCAGGTTGATAGCCCCTAAGGCTTGCGATTGAACCCCTTCACAGCCAACGGAATATAAGTTGTTACTGATCACTGCATTGGATTTAGCACTATTGAAAGTACAGTCTGCACTGCCATTTTTCGCCAAGATGCTATTTACAACTGAACCAAAGCCATTCGGCGCATCGAACAAGATACCTTTTGTATTGAACAACATAGTGACATTGTTGACCATCACGCTGTCCATCACGCGAATCACATAACCTTTATTGTTAAAGATGGTGGCGTTTTGCAGACCACGTAAAAATCCGATGCCCAAAGCCAAACTTTGTTCTTGAGTAAAGCCTTGCGCAGCATCAAACAATGCCCCACTGGCATCCGTGGCTTCATTGTCACGCAGTACCGATTTCAAGATCGAGTATTGTGGTAAATCACCATACACCACAGCCCCATTATTGGCTTTATTGCCTTGAATCAATGAATTTTCAATAATCACCGAACCCATTTTAGTGATGTCGGAAACCACGTTATAAATCGCACCACCGAGTCGTGCTTTACCATTCAGCAATTGCCCATATTCGATGCTTAAGGATTCTTTGTTATAGATCAAACCGCCTTGATCTTTACAACTCGCTGCATCACAGCCTTTTAAAGTCACTTCATAGAGTGAGACTTGAATCAGCTTATCTGGTTCTTCACTTGAAGGGGGCAATGTGCTGGCTGTGCGGTCGATATTAAATATGCGATCTGTACCTGCCATTTTGATCACAGCATTGTGCTTACCATAGACATTGTCTGTGGGTGCGGTGTCATACTGAGTTTTCAGGGTAAGATCTTTTGAAATGGTGATTTGGCTATTCAGCTTATATTCTTTTTCACTCAGAAAAATCACATTGGAAGCATCTTTACCACCACAGCCGTTATAGCCAGCTTCAGGTAAGCCTTGATTGACATATTCAATCGCTTCTCGTAAAGAACACTCACTGTCTGCTTTGACCACATCCTCTGTCGTGGTGACCACCAAATCTGCTGCCAATGCTTGACCTGACAGCCCCAACATGAGAAGCGCGAATGCATGTTTATGCATAATCATATCCTTGATTTTTTTATTTATTTTTTGATCTGAATCGCAGATCAATTTTACAGTTTCATTATTTGTGCCAAATTTGTCACATTTAAGCCATCAATTCAAGCGTTTTCGGACTAGCTTAAAAATTTAATATTTTACTTAACCATTTGATATTATTTAATTAAATTTTGCATGATGGCTTTATATTACAGTTCAACAACAGGAACAGCTTAAATTCGACTTTGCTTTAAGGTCAACTTTTTTTATGAAACACAGTCCTGTCTGGATTCAGTGTATCGATTGATTTCACTTTTTAATTAAATCTATCAAGCTTAAATCTTTTAAGCTCAAATGGTTTAAGCCTTAAAACTTACGACTATACTCATCGATTAGGGCATAAATCTGTTTTAAAGTACTGTTGGAAAGTTTCAGTTTCTCACCCTGTAACAGCTTCTCTAGTTGATCTAGCGATTGCAACAATGTACTGGTTTGGGTTGGACCATGTAATAGCAAATAATCGGTAATATGCGGGTCAAAATGGACCCCCCGACGTTCAAGCACCGAATGCAAGAGCGCTTGACGATCGGCAAAAGATTGCCCACTGGGTACTTTGACACTCACCGCTTGCGTCAAGCGGGATTGCAAATCAGGTAGTTCAAGTTTGAGTTCAATCGGCGCGACGCGTGATGAGAACACCAACTGACCGCCACCTTCATTGTTATTATTGATTAAATGGAAAACAGCTTTTTGCCAATGCGGTACGCCACTGATCGCTTCAATATCATCAAGCGCAACCAAGTCATAACGCTCAAGTGAAGTAATCGCTTCAATTGGAGCATCGAGCAGTTCTAATAACGATACTTTAATCGCCGATTTACCAACTTCCAAATAAGAGTCACAGATGGCGGTCAGTAAATGGCTTTTACCTGTGCCTGCCCCGCCATATAAATAGAAACGACTCATTAGTCCGGCATGGAGTTGGCGAACCGCATCAATCACAGGCCCCCAACCCGGACCAGAAAAATCACTGATTCGGGCATCGAGTTGGGGTTCTATATCTAACTGCAATTGACGCATAACTATCTATTCGCCTAAACGTTGTATGAGGTTTGATCAGAGTCGATCATCACCATTAATCTTACTTGAATTTTCAGTATCTTGCAGATTATTTGTATTCGGCTGTTTAATTTCAACCTCAACGTTCATCTGATCGGTCTGAATATTGACAGTGCCTTGCTGACCGGCTTCAACCACCGCCACCGGATTGCCATAGATTTGGCTTTGTTCATACCATTCACGCACATGACGCAATAACACCACAATCACTGCCGCTACCGGTAATGCCACTAACATCCCTAAGAAACCTGCTAACTGCGCACCTGCAAGTACGGCAAAAACCACCGCCACAGGTGATAGACCAATTTTATCACCGAGTAAGAATGGTTGTAATACATAGCCTTCAATGGCTTGCCCAACCATAAACACCACCAGTACCAATACCAATTGCATCCAGTCCAGACCAAACTGTAAGAATGTTGCGATGACTGCCGCCACGATGCCGACAGCAAAACCTAAGTAAGGAATGATACTGGCCAAACCTGCAACCAAACCGATAATTAAACCGACTTTTAAACCAATCAATTGCAAACCAACAGCGTAGACAACGCCAAGCAAAATCATGACCAAGAATTGACCTTTGACAAATGCGCCTAAAACGTTGTGGCATTCATGCACGATTACTAAGGTATTTTTGACATAGGGACGTGGAATCAAGTTTTGTAGATTATTCAACATTCTTTTCCAATCTAACAAGAAATAGAACGCAATAATCGGGATCAACACCACTGTTCCACCAATTTGAATAAAGTTCAAACCGGACTGGGCAATTTTCAGTGCCATGGCTTGCAAACTGTCGGTGCTGTAATTGGTTTGCACATAATCCATGACCATGGCAGACATGTGATCGGTGTCGATTTCCATCGGTTCAACATTAAAGGTCTGTGACACCCATGGTAAAAATGTTGAATTGATCCACTTAATCCCGATGGGAATACTGTCACGGGCAATGATCAACTGTTTCCAAATCAGCGGCACGATATACCAAAATGCCATGATCAAAAGAAAACCAATACCGAGAAACACCACGCTAATCGAAATCCATCGCGGCACATTATATTTTTCCAGTTTCTCGACAAATGGGCTGAATAAATAAGCGATGAAAAATGCCGCAACAAAGGGAATGACTACAGGCTTCAATAGATACAAAATCCAGAGTAAAACCGCGAGTCCTAAAAGGATAAAAATTCGTTTTAATGTACGATCTTGCATGCAATCTCGACCTTTTTTAAATGATTTGTTATTGAAATAAAATTATTTCAATAAAGATAGCATTTTAGCGCATAAATAACACAAGAGTTTCGTATATTCAGGTTATAATCCCGCCCGCGAATGCGGAGACTTCATTATGAGCAACTCAACTTCTATCCCAACGACTGGTTTAAGCTATAAAGATGCAGGTGTCGATATTGAAGCGGGCGACTTACTCGTCGATCGAATCAAATCTGTCGCGAAGCGTACCTCACGTCCCGAAGTAATGGGCGGATTAGGTGGCTTCGGTGCACTTTGTAAAATTCCTAAAGGTTATGAAGAGCCTGTTCTCGTATCTGGCACGGATGGTGTAGGTACAAAATTACGTTTAGCCCTGAATTTGAATCGTCATGATACGATCGGCCAAGACTTGGTTGCGATGTGTGTGAATGATTTATTGGTCTGTGGTGCTGAACCTTTATTCTTCCTCGATTACTATGCAACAGGTCACCTCAATGTTGACGTTGCAGCCAATGTTGTAACAGGTATTGGCGCAGGTTGTGAACTTGCTGGTTGTGCATTGGTTGGCGGTGAAACTGCTGAAATGCCGGGCATGTATGAAGGCGATGACTATGACCTTGCAGGCTTCTGTGTGGGTGTGGTTGAGCAAAGCAAAATTATTGATGGCTCTAAAGTTAAAGCGGGTGATGTTTTAATTGGTGTTGCGTCTTCTGGTGCGCACTCAAATGGCTACTCTCTTCTTCGTAAAATCTTAGATGTGAAAAACGTTGACTTGACTCAAATTGTCGATGGTCGTCCACTTGCAGATACCGCAATGGAACCAACACGCATCTATGTCAAACCAATTCTTGAGCTTCTTAAGCAAGTTGATGTGCATGCAATGGCACACATCACTGGTGGCGGCTTACCAGGTAATTTACCGCGAGTATTGCCGAATGGTGCTCAAGCCGTGATTAATGAGGCGTCTTGGCAATGGCCTGAATTGTTCCAACTGCTTCAACGTGAAGGCGGTGTTGAACAATTTGAAATGTATCGCACCTTTAACTGCGGCGTAGGCATGGTCTTGGCTGTTGATGCAAGTGATGCAGACAAAACCGTTGAGTTATTGACTCAATTGGGTGAAAAAGCTTGGAACATGGGTCATATCGTGGACAACGCTGAATCTGTTGAAGGCGCTGACGAAAAAATCCGCGTGATTTTTGCTTAATCTGATTCGCTCGAACACATGATTAAAATCGCTGTACTGGTCTCAGGCAGTGGATCTAACCTACAAGCCTTGATCGATGCCAATCTTTCAGGGCAGATTGTTGGGGTGATTTCCAACAAGCCTGAAGCCTATGCTTTAGAACGTGCAACCCAAGCTGGCATTGCGACAGCCGTGATTGAACACAAGCACTATCCAAATCGGGAAGCCTTTGATGATGTAATGCATCAACAACTGCTTGATTGGGATGTTGACTTGGTGGTCCTTGCAGGCTTTATGCGGATTTTAAGTCCAAAGTTTGTGTCTGCATGGCAAGGGAAAATGGTGAATATTCACCCTTCCCTGTTACCACATTACAAAGGTATGCATACCCATCAGCGGGTACTCAATACTGGTGATCGTTTACATGGTTGTACTGTGCATTATGTCACGGCAGAACTCGATGCAGGTCAAGCTCTGACCCAAGCGGTTTTGCAGGTCGCGATCAACGATACGGTTGAGTCTTTGGCGCAACGTGTGCATGTGCTTGAGCACATCATTTACCCGCAAGCGGTGGAATGGATTTGCAATGGCACGTTTCAATATACCCAAAATGGTGTGTTGTACCGTGGACAAACCATGCGTGAGCCGATTCAATTCTGTAAGATTTGATCAATCGATTACATAAAAAACGCATCCTAGGATGCGTTTTTTATTGGGTATTTATTTAAGCGTTAATGATTTGCTTCAACTGATCTGCCAATTCCATAGGATGCTCCAAGGGGAACATATGCCCTCCCTCAAATACAGAAAAGGGAATCCCAAATTTCTTTTGCACCTGTTGCGGGAACCGACGTGCCAAGAAAGGACCTTTCGATGCCACGATCAACTGTGCAGGGACTTGTGGCTGTGCTTGTGGTAACCACCATAGCGAAGGATTGGTTCTAAAAATGTCCACTTCAACCATTTTAGGAATGGTGAGTTCCACGCCACCACGCACAGGATCATCGGTTAAAGCATACTGAATATAATCATCAAAACATTGCTGATCAAAATCTTGATAAAAGCCTTTCGGACGCAATAACTCTGCTGCTTGTTCACGACTGTCCCAATGGTCACGACGGCGTAAGGATAAGGCTGCCGGTGACATTTGATCCACGGCTTTCAAACGCAATGTTTTAGCAATATGTAGTGCTAAACTTTCTTTGCCCATGATCAGCGGTGGATCAAGCATAATCACTTGTTCAAACAACTCAGGGCATTGCAGAGCAGCCTTAAAGGTTAGCACTGCACCGAGTGAGTGTCCAAGACCAATCACTTTACGCCCTTGTGCTTTTTGCACAATGCTGTCGATGACCTGTTGGGTCATGCTGTTCCAATGGTTATCGACCGGATAGCGCCCATCTGTTCCAATCAAAGGAACAGCGATCACATCAAAATCATCACGCAGTGCATCAAAGAGTTTTTGATAGACTGCTGATGGGACCCCATTGGCATGCGCAAAGTGAATCAGTGCTTTCATTGTATTTTTGTCGTATTTTCAGTTTGAACCTGTTTGGACACGGCGGTCGCAAAGCCTTGACCGATGCTTGCACCCATACGTCCTAATACAGAATCCAAAGGACTATGTTGAATGGTGTAATTGACTGTTTTATCAACTTTCAATTCACGTTTCAATGTATTTAAGCTACCGACACGGTCAGCAATACCCAATTTAATCGCTTGCTCACCGGTCCAGAATAAACCTGAAAAAATAGCAGGATCATTGGATTTCAGCTTGCTGCCTCGGCCTTGTTTTACCGCATTGATGAAATGATCATGCACATTGTCGAGTAATGCTTGCACATGCGCTTTTTGCGCAGGGTCTACCGGTTGGGTCATCGACAAAATCGCTTTGTTTTCACCTGACGTCATGGTGCGGTCTTCAACGCCAAATTTTTGCATCAAACCATTCACACCATAGTTCGGCATAATTACACCAATTGAACCGACAAGACTTGAGGGATTGACAATAATTTCATCAGCAGCCGATGCGATATAGTAAGCACCAGAAGCACCGGTATCACCAATCACTGCATAGATTTTTTTATCGCTATGGGCTTTTTTCTGATACTGAATTTCTTGCCAAATTTCATCAGATTGTACTGGTGAGCCGCCTGGTGAATTGATATTTAACACCACGGCTTTGCTTTGTTTATTGTCAAAAGCTTTTTTCAAAGACTTAATCGTGTCTTCACTGTTGACACTTTTTTCATCCGCAGCAATCGTGCCGACAATATCAACCACAGCCAAATGTGAACTACTGGTCGAAGTCGGATCGGAAGCATCGCTACTGCAACTTTTAGTCATCATGAGAATGACAAACAGCAAATACGCGAAGGTTAAAAATTTAAAGAAAATACCCCAGCGACGTGCACGCTTTTGCTCTTCAACGGAAGCCAAGACTGCTTTTTCAAGAATTTGCCATTCCTGACCGCTCGGCTGTTTTTGATTATTTTTGAGATCAGATTGTGGTTCATTATGCGGTTGTGGTGGCCAATCGGACATCTATTCCATCCAAATATCATTATTAATACGGCATAATATACATCGATTTCAGTAAAACTGTTTAAAGCGCCTCAATATACTTTATAATATTCAGGCTATGACTGTTCATACTCACCTCTAAAGTTAAATTGCTCGAAGATGCCTAAAACTCAAAGTTCTACCACAACTCGACTTTTAAATTTTTTTAGCCGTCGACCAATTCGCTTTTCACGCTTCTTTGCAAAAATGCTTGCAGCAGCAGTGAATATTTTTCATGTCAGTAAATCTTCAAAATACATTCGTTTGAACGTTGAAATTTGCTTGCCACATCTCTCCCCCGAACATAAAGAACAGATTGCCCATGCTGCCGTGAGTAACGAACTCCAGTCCTATATGGAGTTTTTTAGTATTTGGGGCAGCTCAAATGAGAAAAATATTTCACGTATTCGAAAAATTACCGGTGAACATTTTTTTCATGATGCCATGGCACAGCAAAAAGGGATCATTCTCCTTGCACCGCATTTCGGCACATGGGAAGTCATGAATGCTTGGTTTTCTCAGCACACTGAGATGACCATCATGTATAAACCGATCAAAAATGATGAAGCGGATCAGTTTGTACGTGCGGCACGAAGTCGTGAAAGAGCAACCCTTGTACCGACCGATGAATCTGGTGTTCGTCAAATTTTTAAAGCGTTGAAATCGGGTGGCACCACCGTGATTTTGCCTGATCATACCCCAAAACACACAGGTGATATGATCAAGTACTTTGGCTTGCCGTTGTCATCAAGTAATCTCAGTGCCAAACTGATTCAAAAAACCAAAGCCCGTGCTTTGTTGGTCTATGCCATTCGCAATGAGACTGAAGACTTCGATATGTATATCGAACCGATGGATGAAAAAATCTATGACGGTACACCTATCGATGGCACTATGGTGATCCATAAAGCGATTGAAAATTTAATCGCACGTTACCCAGAGCATGGGCATTGGAGCTATAAACGCTTTAAAGCCAGTCCTGAACTGAAAGATATTTATAAAATCCCTTTTGAAGAAGCGGTTGCTAAAGTTCAAGCCGTACGTGAAGCTGCCAAGGCTTTACCGCATTAACCACATCCGTGTTTGTCGATGATGCTTCTCTCTCATCTCGCCATTCTGCTGTAATTCAAAACTGATACTGCCTTGTTGAATGGTACTTTCGAATGGAATTGAAAGTGCTTTAAGACGCGCCTGCGTGATCGGATGCGGATGCCCATAGCGGTTATTCACCCCTGCTGAAGCAATGGCAAGCTTGGGCTGATAATGCTTTAAAAATCCAAAGGATGAACTGTGCTGACTGCCATGATGACCCAGCACCAAAACATCGACCTTTAAGTTCGGATAGGTTTGCAGTAGTCGATATTCCGCTTCCCAACCTGTATCTCCCATCAATAAAAAATGTTGAAACCCCTTAGATTTGGGTACTTGTATATAGACAATACAGGACAATTCATTTTGCGCATACGGCACCATGCTTAGGCTATTCTCAGCAGGTGCAAGCACTTGAATGTTCATCTCTTTAAACTGCCAGTGTTGTCCAGCGTGGCAGTAATCAAAATTCGACTGTTCAAATCGCTCATCACGTTGATTGGAACTGACCTGTTTAATCTTGATGCTTTGATTCAGTTTTTCGAAAGCCCCTGCATGGTCTTGATCCAAATGGGTCAGTAACACATGATCCAATTGACTGATCCCCTCACCCATTAAATAAGGTATAACGATACTATTGGCGACGCTAAATTGAGTTTCGTCAAATGAACCACCGGTGTCGATCATCATTTTATGCTCAGGCGTATTCACCACGACTGCTTGGCCTTGCCCCACATCTAATATCGTCAGAGAAAAGTCGGTATGCTGTTTTGAAGGCAGAATAAGCGGGAGAAAACACAGCACCGCCCATAGTTTGGGTACAGTGCCTTTGGGCAGAAATAAAATGATGGTCCCGATGGCGAGTGATGCAATCATCAAAGGACTTAAGGACAACCAACTTAGTTTAGGATGAAACAGCTGATCCAAGCCACCCAACACCCACAATAAAAAGGAGGCACTGAAATCTGCCAAATGAAAAAATAAAAGCCCCAGCGGTTCAATGAATGCACTGAATACAGCGCCAATCACCTCCAAAGGTACAATCACTGCACCGATGATTGGGATTGCAATTAAATTCACAATCGGGGAAATCCAAGACACTTGCCCAAAAATCAGTGCCACCAAAGGAAATAAGGCAATGAAGACCTTCCACTGAGATTCAACCAATACTCGAACCAACTTTGACCCCTTACTCCATCGGCTTGAGACTATATCCGCATTCATCTGAGGAGATTGATGCAGCATGGTTTGATAAACCCGAATCAGAATAAAACATGCGCCATAGGACAACCAAAAAGCCGCCGATAAAATACTAAAGGGGTCGATTAACAACAGTATGCTCGCGCTGAATAATAATAGCTTGAGTGCATGCAGCTGTTGTTTTAGCAGTAAGACAAAACTGATTAGACACACCGTTAAACAGGTACGCAGGGCCGGAATTTCAAAACCCACAAAAGCGGTATAGGCAATCACGCAAAAAACAAAAGGCAAAACAAGGAAATACGGACGTGGAATTTTAAGGAACAGTGTCGGCTTAAAAGTTGAAATGATCAGATTCAGAACAAAGCAAAACATCACCGCGAAAATCAACACATGCGGACCTGAAATGGCCAATAAATGTGAAATCCCCAAGCGCTTAAATTGCGCTTGAGTCTCTTCTGCCAACAGACGTTCATCACCCGTAAGTAAAGCCAACAATAAGCCTTTATTCTCAAGTGGCTGCTTTTGAATCAAATATCGAAAATGCAATCTGAGTCGTTCAGCCGACAGTTGTACAGATGCCATCACACCTGAATTTGAACGGATAAAAGATTCATAGCCATCTGCAATCAAAGCTTGCTCCGAGATGGGTTGAATCTGCTTGACTTGCATGCTGCCCATGATGTTTTGTTGTAGCAGCCATTTTTCTTGATCAAAGACATGCGCAACTGCATAGCTATGCGCAGGTTTGATTTTACCCGTGACTTTATAATACTGTCCGAGTTCTAGTGCAGTTTGATCAGCATCTTGTTTAAAATAAAGCAATACGCTTGGGTTTTGATTTGAGCTTTGAGTTTTAGTGTGCGATGCCCAGCGCACTTGTTGTTTTAAGCGATTTTTTTCTTGAGCATTGGATCGTTGATCGAGTTTATGCACATAAATGATCGCTGTGCTGTCACTGACTTCCATGATGCGCTGCTCAAGTCGATCATCTAACTGCCAATGTGCATAAAATTGCCCCAGTAAAAACAGACTTAAGCTGACTAAGCCGCAGGATAAAACTTTAAAAATAAAGGTTTGGCTAAAGTGGAGTTTAAATTGAGTTGCCACAACAGCTAAAACAGTGAGCAGCCAAATCCATGGGGCAAGATTGACAGATGCTTTTAATAGCGCATGTTGTTCTAAAGCATAGCCCATACTGGCAATGCCCAAAATCCAAGAGCCTAAAATCAACAATAGATACATAAGATTTTTATTATTTTAAATGCTGTGCAAAAAGCGTTCTCCCAAAACTATTAAAGCTCGATTTGCTCGAGCTTTAATAGACACTTAGTCGGATACTACAGCAATAATGTTATTTCCAAAGCCCATCCTGCATATGCAAAATTTTGTCTGCAGATTGCGCCAATTGCTCATCATGGGTCACGATTAACATCGCCATATTGAACTCTTGACGTAAGTCTGACAGCAATTCAAAAATACTCAGTGCTGTTTTACGGTCTAAATTACCCGTTGGTTCATCTGCCATCATCAGCTTCGGCTGAGTGACTAAGGCACGTGCTAAAGCCACACGCTGACGTTCACCCCCTGAAAGCTCACCCGGCTTATGTGTCATCCGATGCGATAAACCGACACGGTTTAGAAGATATTCAGCACGTTCTTTGGCTTTTTTAAATTCAGCATCTTTACGTAACATCAAAGGCATCGCGATGTTTTCTAAAGCAGTAAATTCAGGCAACAAATGATGAAACTGATACACGAAACCCAAGTGCTCGTTACGTAGAAAACCACGCTCTGCTTCACCCAAGTTGTCGAAACGTTTGCCATTTAAAAACACCATACCTTCATTGGGACGATCAAGCCCACCCAACACATGCAGCAAGGTACTTTTACCTGAACCTGAGGAGCCGACAATTGAAACAAATTCGCCTTGTTTCACTTGTAACGACAAGCCTTTAATCACGTCAACCGTCGATTTACCATCGGTAAAAAATTTACGGATGTTTTGGGCATCTAGCACCACATTACTCATAACGAAGTGCCTCCGCTGGTTGAACTTTTGCAGCACGCATGGCTGGATAAATGGTCGCTAAGAAGCTGAGTAATAGCGACAAACCTACAATCAGTACCACATCTTGCCATCTTAAATAAGACGGTAAGTAGTTAATAAAATACGCATCAAATAGATGTAAGCCAAAGGATGAGTTTAACCAACCAATCAGGCTACTGATGGTGGTGGCAAACACAATCCCAAGTGCAGCCCCTGCCAATGTCCCGACTACACCAATCACAGTCCCTTGCACCATAAAGATTTTAGTAATCGTGGTTGGTGAAGCACCTAAGGTACGTAAAATCGCGATATCCGATTTTTTATCGGTCACGACCATCACCAGTGACGATACAATATTAAAAGCAGCCACCAAAACGATCAGGAACAACAACAAGCTGACCATGGCTTTTTCCATTTGAATCGCACTGAACAAATTCCCGTGGGTATATGTCCAGTTCGATGCATAGAAATTACCTGGCAAATCTTTCACCACATCATCGGCCACTTGAGGTGCACGGAAAATATCATCTAACTTCATTCGCACCCCTTGTGCGCCATCTGGAAGACGAAGCAAGGTCGATGCATCATTCAACGCGATATAACCAATCATCGAATCAACTTCAGCGCCAATACTGAAGATTCCCACCACTTTAAAGCGTTTGAAACGTGGCACCACACCGGCAGGTGATGGCGTTGCTTCAGGTAGAATCAAGGTCACATTGTCATTTAAACGTAGACCTAAGGCATCGGTCATTTGTTTGCCTAAGACAATACCAAATTCACCTTTTTTCAGGGAATCAATACTGCCCTCAACCATGTGGTTTTGAATGATTGATACTTTTTTCTCATAGCTCGGTTCAATCCCCGATACCATAATACCGGCCACTTGTCCTTGTGCCGTAAGCATGCCTTGTAACTGGGTAAAAGGTGCTACACCGGTTACATGTTCATGCTGATCAATTTTCTTGGCAAGCTCAGGCCAGTCTGTTAAAATTTGTGTTGAGGAAACAGTAGCTTGAGGTACCATACCCAAGACACGGTTTTTTAACTCGCGGTCGAATCCATTCATGACAGATAGAACTGTAATAAGAACAGCGACTCCTAAAGTCAAACCGATCATGGATACCAAAGCAATAAAAGAAATAAAGTGATTACTCCGCCGTGCGCGAGTGTATCTCAACCCTATATACAGCGAGATCGGTTTAAACATACCATCTAGTCCGAGGTGTTTTTAATGGAAGCTCTACAGCACCAAAGTGGAGAAAATGAACGTCGCGTCATGTCTCGTATTGATGCTACCTTAAGGATTAATTATCAGATCGTCTCCGAAGAGGTTGCACTGAATGATCCTTACGATTCAAATTTTGTATTACCGCGTTATTTTCTCTTACTTGCGGAATTAGATCAATTTGATCATGCACTAGAGTACGAATTAGAACAATTAAATCAAAAAGATCAACAAATTGCTCGAATCTTATCCTTATTTAACAAAAAATTAAACCTCATTACGGGGTCAATGTACGATTCAATTGTACAAACCATGTTACCCATTCCAGATAAAGTCAATTTATCTGAGACGGGCTTAAGTTTTTATACTGAACATGAAATTCCAGATGGCGCATATATTCATATTTCACTCAGCCATCCGGAAAATGATTTTCACATTGCAGTGACTGCGCATGTGGTCTATAGCCGTTTAGAAGAAAATGGACGCTATCGAACTGGTGCTTATTTCATTACCCTGCATCCGCAAGACCGCGTCAAGCTAGCCGAAGCGATTGCCAGTTATCAAACTGAATAAATTGTTGATTCAATTGAAGCATAGCCCACAGCATTCGATCTTAAATCAGCGAATAGCATTGACCTTGCGTGTCAGTTTACGATTCGCTTTAAGATCTTTATAAAAATAGACAAACAGTCCAAACAATAAAATCACAGCCCCAAACAATACCATTAAAGTCAATTTTTCATTGTTGAGTAATGCACCCACAATCATGGCAATCATTGGGGTCATCACCGTGGTTAAAGACAAGGTGGTGGCTTTGACATTTTTGACCAATTTAAAATAGCAGAACATCGCCAGTAAAGACGCCATAATCACTGCATAGACTAAGCCAATTAAAGACTGGGTGTTGGGCATATGATCAGGTGCATGTTGCCAAATAAACGGCAACATGCCTAAGGCAAACACACTCGATACTACAATTGAACCGGTGGCTTGCGACATCGACTCCAACGGTGCATTGACCTGTTTAATCCAATAAATTGAGGCTGAATAGACAAAGACACTGATCAGCATCAACACGATTCCCATCGGTTGGACATGCTGATTATTGCCGCCAACACAAATAATACCCAAACCGACAAGCGCGATGAGCATGCCGAGCCATTGCAAACGATGCAATTTCATTTGAAAAGCAAAATGCCCAATCAAGCCCGCCATGATCGGGGCCAGTCCAAACATCAACGCAATAATGCCTGAACTTAAATAGTTGGTCGCAGCATAAGTAAATATTTGCGAACCAATAAAACTACAGGCACCGGCTATATAACTATGAATCGAACGGCCATCTAAAGGCAACTTGGCTTTAAACAAAAACAGCAAGCATACTGCCAAAGGTAAGGCCAAGAAAAAGCGAAATGCCAATGACCATAATGGATAAAGGTCTGCCACACTCCAGACAATGGCGAGTGGCGTAGTCGACCAAATAAACACCAATAAGGCGTAGGTGACTATAATGTTGCTTTTAGAGGGCATAGATTCTCGAGAGGTTTAATTAGCCAATTAGGGTGCTGTTTTACGTTTTTGTTTTTGGATGGTTTGATCAAGTGCACTTGAAAACTCACGCTTATCCCGCTCTGAAATCGGGGCTGGACCACCGGTTTGTACCCCTGCACCACGCAAGGTATCCATAAAATCACGCAGGTGTAAACGTGCTTTAATATTGGAAATGGTCCAAATTTCACCCCGTGGGTTAATCGCAACACCGCCCTTTTCAATCACTTGTGCAGCGAGTGGAATATCTTGGGTCATGACAATGTCATGCTCTTTCATTCGCTCTACAATTTCTTTATCCGCTTGGTCTGCACCCTGCATGACTTGAATCGAATTGATCCGCACTGACGGTGGAATACCGACATTTTGATTGGCAACGAAAGTCACCTCAAGTTGATAACGATCTGATGCACGCAAAATCACTTCACGTAAAATTTTAGGTAATGCATCTGCATCAACCCAAAGTTTGAATGGCAACACGTCTATTCTCAAAATTCTGTTTGGACTAGTTTAACAAATGTCCCCCGACTTCGTGGGGATTATTGAAGCGATTCACTGATTTAAAGTTTGTGTTAACTTTTGAAGTTAAATCAATCAAAAGTGTCATAAATGACTTATAGAAAATAAGGACCAATGCCTGATTAATTTATAAATTTTTGGCATTACATTGTCCTAAAGTCTATACGCTTGATGCAATTTAGCGTTTTGTGATTTATCGCTCTTTATTCTAAACTGTGCCTTTAAAATACCTCATCATTTGATATGAACTCTCCCATTCAAAGTCATCAGTCAGATCAGACTGAGGGTAATGGTCTTACCTTAAAAAGATCAATGACCAAACGTCATCTCATTATGCTCTCTCTCGGTGGCGCGATTGGTACAGGTTTATTTCTGAGCTCAGGTTCTGTAATTTCTCAAGCAGGTCCGATTGGCGCAGTGATCTCTTATTTCATTGGCGGTTTAATTGCCTATATGGTGATGCTCTGCCTCGGTGAATTGGCAGTCAATCAGCCGGTGACTGGTTCATTCGGTGCATTTGCATCCAACAACATTGGTCCCGGCACAGGCTATATGGTGTCTTGGATGTACTGGCTCGGCTGGTCAGCCACACTGGGCACTGAATTCACTGCGGCTGCACTACTCATGCAGGAATGGTTCCCGAGTATTTCGGTGTGGATCTGGACACTTGTATTTGCCAGCGCCGTACTGATCTCCAATCTCACCTCGACTCGCTTTTTTGCCGAGTCTGAGTTTTGGTTGTCTTTGGTCAAAGTCGCAACCGTCGTGATCTTCATTGGACTCGGTTTAGCTGCAATTTTTGGTGTGGTGACTTATCAAGGTTATGACTCAGCCCCCTTGTTCAGCAATCTGACTGCACATGGTTGGTTCCCCAATGGCTTAATGCCGATTTTCACCACCATGCTGATTGTAAATTTTGCTTTTAACGGCACTGAAATGATCGGCATCGCGGCCGGAGAAACGGAAAATCCGGCACGTGATGTCCCTAAAGCGATTCATGCTTCGGTGTGGCGTTTGATGATTTTCTTTGTCGGTACCATTATCGTGGTCAGCGCGTTATTGCCTTATCAGGATGCAGGACTCAATGCGAATCATG
The DNA here is from genome assembly GCF_011578285.1 of Acinetobacter lanii. Taxonomy (NCBI): domain Bacteria; kingdom Pseudomonadati; phylum Pseudomonadota; class Gammaproteobacteria; order Moraxellales; family Moraxellaceae; genus Acinetobacter; species Acinetobacter lanii. The sequence continues at coordinate 2,342,430 of NZ_CP049916.1, forward strand.
GCGATGGTTTAAGTAATAGCCCCTTTGTATCGGTATTTAACTTTATCGGTATTCCTTACGCTGAAGACATCATGCGTTTTGTGATTATCACCGCGTTACTGTCGACGGCTAACTCAGGTTTATATGCAGCATCACGTATGATGTGGGCTCTGTCCGTGCAAAAACAATTGCCAAAAGTGTTCGCTAAATTGACCAAATCCGGCACACCCATTGTGGCGATTTTAGTGACCATGATTGGTGGCTTACCGGGTCTTCTCTCTGAGCAGTTTGGTGCAGATGTGATCTTTAAAAACTTACTCGGCGTTGCAGCATTTACCATGGTCATCGTCTGGATGAGTATTTGTTGGAGTCAGTTTAACTTCCGTCGTAAATGGCTGAAGTCTGGTCATGCTTTATCTGAACTTAAATTTAAAACACCGTGGTTTCCATTGGTGCCGATTTTAGGTTTTATCACCTGTACGGTGACTGGACTCAGCATGGCAGCTGACCCTGAAATGCTGTCAGGTTTTATCGGCTGCTTACTCTTTATGGCTGCATGTTACGCAAGTTATTACTGGCTATATCACAATAAAAATTAAGAAAAATTTTACGTATTCTTACACATCATTCGTGTTATATATTCATCCAATACGAATGATGTGTCATCAAGCTGACACAATTCAACGTTACCTTTTTTATAAAACGGCGAACATTTAAAATTATGACTAGACAAGTCATCATAAACATTCTACAAATTAAAAAAATAACGAATAATCAATAAATAAGGAGAAAAATATGCACTTACATACAAATAATATCAAGATAGAACTAAACTCTAATTTTTTAGATCAATTGATTCAGAATGATTGTCTTAAAATCAATGGCTCCATCATATCTTCAACACACTTGATGTTTGAATTTGAAGCATTGATCGAAGAAGAAGAAGAAATTGTTTTTGATGTCTACTATGATCAAAATCATGATTTTCTGAAAATTCACACTGATGAAGATTATGAGCGTTCTTTTAATGAATACTTTAGAGCAGATCAATTTAGGCATGCAAAAATTGAAATGTTGCAATAAATGTATTTTTTTAAATCAATTGAATTGCTTAAATAGAATATACGCAACAATCTGTTTGACAGCACCCTAAAAACTCCCTACCATACGCATCACCTCGCAACGTCCCTATCGTCTAGAGGCCTAGGACATCGCCCTTTCACGGCGGTAACCGGGGTTCGAATCCCCGTAGGGACGCCATCTATTCGCTATTCTTCATAGCACACCTAATAATTACTATTCTTTGATTGCAGATTTGTTGTATTTGACTACAATATCGCCCTCACACTTTATTAATTTATTCATTTATGCACTCATCTCCGAATGATGCTTCGCATCAGGGCAATTCTGCGCCTTTAAAACGCGCTATGAGTACTCGACATCTTGTGATGATTTCGCTTGGCGGCGCAATCGGAACAGGCCTATTTTTAGGGTCGGGTGAAGTCATTGCACAAACGGGGCCAGTTGGTGCCATTATCTCCTATTTTTTAGGCGGTATTATCGCTTATATGGTAATGCTGTGTTTAGGCGAACTTGCCGTTCATATGCCTGAATCCGGCTCTTTTGGATCATATGCTCAACAATACATTGGACCAGGTACCGGTTATACCATCACTTGGCTGTATTGGTTGACTTGGTCTGCCACACTTGGGACTGAATTCACTGCTGCTGCACTTTTAATGCAAGAGTGGTTTCCACAAGTGTCTGTTTGGTTATGGACCATTATTTTTGCAGCCATAGTCTTTGGCTTAAACATGAGTTCAACACGTTGGTTTGCTGAATCCGAATTTTGGCTTGCTTTAGTCAAAGTGATTACCGTGATTGCCTTTATTATTTTTGGTTTATTGGCAATCTTCGGCATCGTGTCTTATCAAGGGTACGAATCTGCACCACTGTTTAGCAATTTAACTGCCGATGGTTGGTTCCCTCAAGGGCTATTCCCTATTTTCACCACCATGTTGATCGTCAATTTTGCGTTCTCTGGAACAGAATTGATTGGGGTCGCTGCTGGTGAAACCAAAGATCCTGCCAAAAATGTACCGAAAGCCATCAATACAGCCATTTGGCGTTTGTTGATTTTCTTTGTCGGTACGATTGTCGTTATCAGCGCATTATTACCGCATCAAATGGCGGGATTGGACGCTGAAGGCGTCAGTAGCAGTCCATTCGTGACCGTGTTTAATAACATTGGGATTCCTTATGCCGAAGATATTATTCGCTTTGTGATTATTACGGCATTGCTCTCTGCTGCAAACTCAGGCTTATTTGCGGCATCACGTATGATGTGGTCATTGTCCGATAAGAAACAACTGCCTGCTGTGTTCTCCAAAGTCAGCAGTCGAGGTATTCCGTATGTGGCGGTAATTGTGACCATGTTTGGCGCACTTCCGGGCTTATTGTCTGAACAGTTTGCGCCTGAAACGATTTTCAAAAATCTTTTAGGGATTGCTGCGTTTACCATGGTGGTGGTCTGGATGAGCATTTGCTTAAGCCAATACAATTTTCGTCGTCAATGGTATAAACAAGGGCGTACTGCGCAAGAGCTGGGCTTTGCAGCACCGTTGTTCCCAATCGTACCGATTTTAGGTTTCTTATTCTGCTTGATCACCTGTATCAGTATGGTGTTTGACCCTGAAATGGTGGCGGGCTTTATTGGTTGCTTAATCTTTATTGCAGGCTGTTACCTCAGCTATTATGTTTTCTATCGAAAATAGCTTTAATGTTAAAGAGCAGTCCTTGACTGCTCTTTTTTTGTCTACTCATTTTGAATAAGTGCATAAACCTAACTCGGAAAATCATATTTCCCATATATCAATATTCGATCACACTCGATTTACTGTCATTGCATTTTCAATTTTTCAAAGCATTCACCAAGTCACCAACAGCTAAAAATGCTTAATTTAAAAGCATATTTCAGTAATTTGTTTTGTTTTTATTCAGTTGATACGCTTTTTCGCATTTCTGTTAGAAAAAGGTTTGACACATTCTCATATCCACCCTAATATACGCCCACCTCTGAAACGTCCCTATCGTCTAGAGGCCTAGGACATCGCCCTTTCACGGCGGTAACCGGGGTTCGAATCCCCGTAGGGACGCCAATTTCAGAAGTATGTATGTTTATTTAGTCCCTATCGTCTAGAGGCCTAGGACATCGCCCTTTCACGGCGGTAACCGGGGTTCGAATCCCCGTAGGGACGCCATTAATGTTCACTTTAAGTGAAACGGTTTAAACCTATTTACTTCGCACTGTCCCTATCGTCTAGAGGCCTAGGACATCGCCCTTTCACGGCGGTAACCGGGGTTCGAATCCCCGTAGGGACGCCATATTCAAGATGGTAACATCTTATAAAAAGCCCAAGCATTGCGACTTGGGCTTTTTTTTGTTTAAAAATATCAAGCGATCATTGTCGTGCGACTTCAACCAAAGCTTTAGACTGAAAAATCGCCTGAGGCGAAATGACCGTTTCATTCAGTGGAATACGCTGACCATAACGTTTCTTCATCAATGCTTGAACCTCAGCATCTGCTAGACGAAACTGTTTAAGTTTTTGCAAGGGTGCCAATTCAATCCCCAAAGCATAGGCATAGGCTTTCCACACAATTTCGGAACAATAAATCGCTCGGTCATCCCACTCGAAATATAGGTCGTAGGGTTTAGCTAAATAACGTTCTGCAGCCGTCACTAAGGCTTGTTTTTGTGTATGGCTTAAACCGAATTTCAAACGTTTTACCACATAGTGATATTGCTCACCTCGCTCAATCCATTTTTTGATTGGCGTATATTGAACAGGTTGAATCGCCTCAAGCACCCAAAACTGCTGATTGCGCTGAACTACCAATCCCATATGACTATAAGGTGACAGGGTCGCTTTTTGAATACTGGTACTCTGCGCAGATTTAGACTGATGAAAAATGATATCACCTGTCTGTAGTCCAATTGAAAGTGATTGTGCATAGGCTTCTATAGCGAGCACAGTGAACCACATCAAGGTGATGATTTCGATAGTGCTTTTTATAAGGATTTTAATGGTCATTTTTATCATCTAAATGATCATGAGTGCCTCATAAAAGCCTGTCAAAGCGCAAACTTTTAGGACACTTCTAGGATGCATTGATAAATCCATTTAAGCCGATTTTCGTGAATTCAACTGTCCTTTGACCACAGCGGTTAGATTGCCTTTTAAATATTTAAAAAACACTTTAAGCGGAGATAATTTTGGATTCGGGGCTTTGCCTTCAGCAATCGTTTTGAATTGCGCGGCATACCAAATAATTTCCATGATCGCCATTTTATCCACCATCGGAATCCCAGTTTTAATCGGCTTAACCGCATATTTGACATTTTGCCCTGCAATCAATTCATGCGCTAAATCCGTTTCCACTGCCAACGGTCGTGCTAAACCAATAAAATCACAAGCACCACTCGCCAACGCATCATTCATACCTTTTGCAGTACGAAAGCCTCCAGTCACCATTAAAGCGCATTTGACCTGCTTGCGAATGCTTTCAGCAAAATCTAGAAAATAAGCTTCTCGGGCAACGGTGCTTTGTTTACGCTTATCTGCTTTTACGCCTGCCATGGCAGGTGCTTCATAGGAACCGCCTGAAATTTCAATCAGATCAATCCCTGCCTCATCAATAGCCTTAAACACATAAATAACTTCTTCCTCAGTGATGCCACCACGTTGGAAATCTGCAGAATTTAATTTCACAGTGACCAAGAAATCCTTTGAGGTGGCTGTGCGTACCGCTTTATAGACCTCTAATAAAAAGCGACTTCGATTTTCAATTGAGCCACCCCATTGATCTTGGCGTTTATTGGTTAAAGGGGATAAAAACTCACTGATCAAATAACCATGCGCGCCATGCAATTGCACCCCTTCAAAGCCTGCTTTTTCACAGATTGCAGCAGCATTGGCGAAGCGTTGAATAATGTCGAGAATTTCCGTTTCTGTCAGTTCACGTGGCGTGGCAAATGTGGTGGCAAGCATCGGACTAAACGGGACTGCTGACGGCGCTACAGTCTCTTTATTTAAGCCTTTGGGACATTGACGACCCGGATGTGACAATTGAATCAATTGCACCATGCCATGCTTCTTACCCACTTCTGCCCATTGTTTTAGTTTGGCTAAGTCACGCTCAGTTTCAATCACCACCACGCCCGGCTCATTTTTGGCACGGAAATCCACCATCACATTGCCGGTAATTGCACAACCTAACCCACCTTTGGCCCAAGCCTCATATAAGCCCAAATGCAAATGATTTGGCTCACCTGCGGTATTGGCAAGCGCTTCACTCATGGCTCCTTTGATGATGCGATTTTTAAAGGTGGTATTGCGTATTTTAAATGTGCTTGAAAGTTGGTTCATGAATATATTCTCTCGGTGACAGGCTATTTATTATTGTTGCGATGACGCTCATTTGTCCTTGAGCACGATCAAAATGCTGCATCCTGATCGCATACAAACGGGTGATAAGATTCAGTGTAGATTTGACAATGTATAATGTCAAATTAAAGCATGTATCACTTTTTGCTCTGCCTCATCCACACACATCAAGGCAAATCAGGCTTCATATTGACTGGCTTGAATTAAGGCTTTGGTGTATTCATGCTGTGGCTGATCAAATAAAGCTTGTGTAGTTTGATATTCGAGCACTTCAGCATGCCTGAGTACTAACACATTTTGACACAAGGCTTTAACCACCTGTAAGTCATGACTGATAAACACATAACTCAATTGCGCATCAGTTTGTAACTTTCTCAACAGTTGCACGATGGCACGTTGCGTAGTGCGATCCAGTGCAGAGGTGGGTTCATCTAAAATCAATAATTTGGGCTGCAACACCAAAGCCCGTGCTAAAGCCACTCTTTGCCGTTGTCCACCTGAGAGCTCATGCGGATAGCGGTGTTTAAACGAAATGGGTAATTCAACTTTCAGTAAGGCCTGCTCAATGTGCTGATTCAGATCAGTTGCTGATCTTTTTTTAAGAGCAAGCCCCTCACCTATAATCTGCCCCACACTCATACGTGGATTTAGACTACTAAACGGATCTTGAAACACGATTTGAAAATCTTGACGCAAAGGTCGCAATTGTGATTCTTTAAGCTGATTTAAATCTCGCCCCAATAACACAATTTGACCTTCACTTTGAATTAAACGTGCCATCGCCAATGCCAGCGAGCTTTTGCCTGAACCGCTTTCACCAACAATCCCCAAGGCTTCGCCTTGCTTTAAGCTTAAGTCTAAGGGTTTTACCGCAATAAAATGCTCTTTAACACGGTTTAAAATCCCTGATTTAATCGGAAATTTCACCGCAACCTGCTGTAAATTTAAAATAGTCTCTGCATCAGGTTTAAACGGATTCGCCACACCAAAATCATGATTCAACAAATGTTGGGTGTACGCTGCTTTCGCTTGGCTAAAAATTTCAACGACACTGCCTTGCTCTTCTACCTGACCTTGATTCATCACGATCACTTCATTGGCATAACGCTTAACCAAATTTAAATCATGACTGATCAGAATCATCGCCATGTGGCGTTGCTGAATAATGCGCTGCAGCAGGCTCAACACTTGGGCTTGTAAAGTCACATCTAAGGCTGTAGTCGGCTCATCTGCAATTAAAATATCCGGATCCAATGCCAATGCTGCTGCAATCATCACTCGTTGTCGTTGCCCGCCGGACAGCTCATGCGGATAGCGCTTTAACATCTGCTCAGCACCTTGCATACCGACATCGTTCAAAAGTGCCAAGGTTCGTTGCTTAACCTGTTGCTTGGACATCCCTTGCAACAGCAACGGCTCACCAATGATTTTTTCCACGCGGTGTAACGGATTCAATGCTGTCATCGGTTCTTGAAAAATCATCGCGATTTTCTGCCCACGCAAGGCACGCTGTTCCGATTCCGCTAAAGCCAATATCTCTTGCCCTTGAAACAAGATCTGCCCGTGTACCTCTAGCTGATTCGGGAGCAGTCCCAAGATTGCCAAACTGCTGATCGATTTTCCTGAACCACTCTCGCCTACAATCGCAAGGGTTTGACCTTGATAAAGCTGAAAATTTAAATCATCTACCAAGACTTGTGCTTGCTTTAATATCGAATCTTGACCACCTGCCTGCAGATCCACTTTTTTTTCAATGCGTAAATGCTCAACCGACAAAATCGGCACTGAATTTTTAGTTGCGTCTTGGATCGAATGCATCACGTGTCGCCTCCCCAATATAAATCAACAACGACAACACGAGCGCCAAACTCAAAAAGCCTGACAGTGCCAACCACGGAGCATTCAAATTATTTTTGCCTTGTAACAGCAATTCTCCCAAAGACGCCGCATCCGGCGGTAAGCCATAACCTAAAAAGTCTAAAGCAGTCAGTGCGGTAATATTGGCGGTCAACATAAACGGCAATTGCGATAAGGTCGAACTCATGGCATTTGGTAAAATATGCCGAAACATAATGGTGGCATCCTTCACCCCAAGCGATCGTGCTGCACGGACATAGTCTAAATGACGCGCCTTTAAAAATTCAGCCCGCATCAATCCCACCAGCGTTGGCCAGCCAAACAAAAGCATGATTAAGAATAACCAATAGATACTTGGGCTAAACATACTGACCAAGATCATCACCATAAACAGCATCGGTAAACCACCCCACACCTCTAAGATGCGTTGTCCAATCAGATCTACCCAGCCGCCGTAATAACCTTGGATTGCCCCGATGATGATGCCAATCACTGAGGCACATACCGTCAGTGCCAAGCCAAACAATAAAGACACACGCAAGCCATAGAGAATTCGAGCCAGCACATCCCGCCCTTGATCATCAGTGCCCAACCAATTTTGTTTCGTCGGTGGTGAAGGCACAGGTTCAGCCAATTCAAAATTTGGGGTTTGATAGGAATAGCGAATCATCGGCCAAAGCATCCAACCTTTAGACTCAATCAACTGTTTGACTACAGGGTCTTTATAATCAGCTTCGGTTTCAAACACACCTCCAAAGGTGGTTTCTGCGTAGCGATGCACAATTGGTACATAATAATGCTGATCGTATTTCACCAAGATCGGTTTATCATTGGCGATGATTTCTGCCAGCAGTGAAATCCCGAAAATCAGCATAAAAAGGATGAAGCAACCGAAACCCAATTTATTTTGTTTAAAGCGATCTAGCCGAGCTCGCATGATCGGTGACATTATTTCACCCCTCGACCGTCAAAGTTAATTCGTGGATCAATCACTTGGTACAACACATCACTGACCAATCGAAGCACTAAACCCAATAAAGTAAAAATAAATAAGGTGCCGAAAATCACTGGATAATCGCGTTGTTGGATTGCTTCAAAACCCAGCAACCCTAAGCCATCTAAATTAAAAATAATCTCGATAAACAGATTCCCCACAAAGAATATGCCGACCAAGGCTTCAGGCAAGCCTGCAATCACAATCAGCATGGCATTGCGAAAAACATGTCCATACAACACCCGATTTTCAGTCAGCCCTTTGGCGCGTGCAGCCAAGACATATTGCTTGCTCAGTTCTTCCATAAAAGAGTATTTGGTTAAATAAGTCAGTCCCGCAAAGCCGCCTAGAACAATCGCAAGCAAAGGTAGACTCATATGCCAAAAATAGTCTTTGACTTTGCCCCACACACTGAGCTGATCAAAATGCTCTGAAACCAGACCTTGCAAGGGAAACCACTGAAAATAAGAGCCACCCGCAAAGAATACAATCAATAAAATCGCAAACACAAAGGCAGGAACGGCATAACCCACCGCCAACAACAACGAAGTCGATTGATCAAACAGTTTTCCATGGTATTTGGCTTTTTTAATTCCTAATGGAATCGAGACCAAGTAAATGAGTAAGGTACTCCACAAGCCCAATGAAATGGTGACTGGCATTTTTTCCCATAACAGTTGGGTCACGGTTTTATCTTTAAAAAAACTGGTACCAAAATCTAAACTCAAATAGCCCTTTAACATCAGCCAAAAGCGCGTCGGTGCAGGCTGATCAAATCCGTATTGGATTTTGATTTTCTCGACCATTTCATCACTTAAACCACGCGCCCCTTGATACTGCACTGCAGTTTTGGATGTAGATGCAACCTCGCCACTTGAAGATGCAATCCCGCCCCCTTGAAAATGTTCGGCTTGCTCAATGGCTTGCTCCACTGGACCCCCTGGCGCAATTTGAATCACCACAAAATTAATCAACAAAATGAAAAACAATGTTGGGATGATTAAGAGCAATCTTTTTAAAATATAAGTGCCCACGGACGGCGCTTCCTTGTGCTAGAGAGTCTTTAAAGCAGAGAGACGCTTAAATTGAATAACGCACTTCCCCGCAACTGTTGTGACCGATTAATGCTGACCTAAGTATTTCGATACTTTTTTGGCTTGGTTGGCATCAACCCACCAATAATCCAAGCCTAAAGACAATTTCGGCTTGATTTTCGGCTGCTGATACATATTCCAATACGCATACCAACTTTGATTATTGCCATAGGTCAGAATTTGATAGTAACCGGCACGCAATAAACGATCGAGGACCCGTGTGCGTAAAACCAATTGTGCTCTGTCAGGGGCTTGAATGACATGTTTCACCGCATCATCAATCACGGGATGCTTGATCCCGGCATAATTATAATTACCCAACTGATCTGCCGCCTGACTGCTCCACATTTGCCCTTGCTCATTGCCCGGTGTCAAAGATTGTGGCATCACCATGGTGGTCATATCAAAGTCGTAGCGGCGCATGCGCTCCATATATTGCGGCACATCAACTTGTCGAATATTGACCTGAATCCCGAGCTTTTTCAAATTGCGTACATAAGGCATTAAGGTCCGTTGCAAACCATCTTGATGTATTAAAAATTCAATGTTGATGGCTTTGCCTTGTTGGTCATGCAACTTTCCATCTTTGATACGATAGCCGGCTTTTTGCAATATGGCACGCGCAGTGAATAATCCTTGACGGTTAAAGCCGGTGGCATCGCTGCTTGGATATTTCCAATTGGATAACACACCTTGCTGATGAATCGGATCTAAACGCTTTAAATACGGTTTCAACAGGCTGAGCTCAGCAGCACTCGGCGCACCTTTGGCCTCTAACTCACTGTATTGAAAGTGGCTTTGTAAGCGTTGATACTGACCATAAAATAAAGCTTTATTCAGCCATTCAAAATCATAAGCATAGCTCAAGGCTTGACGGAACCGAATATCGTGCATCGGTGCACGGCGACTATTAAACACAAAACTTTGCGTGGGTGCAGGTGTCTGGGTGCATGCAATATATTTTTTCACCATGCCCTTTTGCACCGCAGGAAAACCATATTCGGTGACCCAATTTCTAGATTTTTTTTCTTGATGTAGGCTGTATTGACCTGACTTAAAGCCTTCAAAAGCAATATCTAAATTACGATAATATACATATTTAATCTGAGCAAAATTATAACGCCCCCGATTGATGGGTAAATCCTGCGCCCAGTAATGCGGATTTCGTTTATAGGTGATACTGCGTCCTGCATCAATACGATCAATCACATAAGGACCTGAACCTAGAATAGGTCGCATGGTGACTTTGGCAAAGTCCTTATTTTTCCAATCAGCTTTAGAATAAATCGGCATTTGCGACAAAATCAGCGGCATTTCAGCATTATTGTCCGATTTAAAGCTCATCTTGACTTGATATGTAGACAGCACCTCAACTTTAGCCAAATCCGACAAATACATTTGTAGACCAGGATTGCTCTTGGTTAAGTAGGCATCAAAGCTAAATTTTACATCCTCAGCGGTGACTGGCGTACCATCACTGAATCGCGCTTTGGGATTCAAATGATAAATAATATATTTTGTACGCTCTGGGTCGAAAGTGACTTTTTCCGCCAACAGCGGATACATCACACTTGGCTCATCCAATGAGCTGTCCATCAAGGTATCAAATAAATAATTGGCGCCTTCAACTGAGTTGCCTTTACCATTCATGCTGTTCAGATTATCAAAGGTGCCATTGGCAGCTGAACTGAGCATGCCGCCCTTGGGCGCACGGGGATTGGCATAAGGCATAGCCGATAGCTGGGTATATTTGGCTGTGCTATGTACGGCAATATAAGGCGTGGTCTGAACGGTCGCCCAGACCACTTGTGTTACTGCTGTACTCAGCGCAACAATGAAACCCAACGATTTAAAATGAACAGATCGAGCGTGCATCCATGCGCCTTATACAAATTTTTCGAAAAATATTAGCTGTTCGGAACTTTAATCGTATCACCGACTCGCAGTGAAGCATTCGGTTTCAGGTTATTCATTTCAGCCAATTGACTTGAATCAATGCCAAAACGTGACGCTAAACGGATCAGCGAGTCGCCACTCTTCACTTTATACTCAGTGATGGTCTTTGGAATTTGCAAGCTTTGACCTCGTTGCAAATTGGACTTGATGGTTAACCCATTCAAATCTGCCAATTCTTTGACGGTTAAGCCGTTACGACTGGCAATCGCATTTAAGGACTCGCCTGCTTTTACCGTATAAGCTTCGGTGTTTTTCTTGCTGCTTAGTGTAGCGCTCGGCTTAGAAAATTGAATCGCATCTGAAGTTTTAGCCGCTACCTCGCCCTCAATTTTAAGACGTTGCCCCACCATCACGTTTGACGTTCGGCTTAAGCCATTCAACTCTGCAAGATAGTTCAACTGTAGATTATATTTACGAGCAATGCCGGCCAGCGTTTCCCCTGAAGACACTACATGGGTATCTGATTTTACGCCCTGAACGGCTGTGGCTTTACTGGTGGTCGCAATTTTCGCCGTGGTTTTGCTGTCTGGCTCACCGCTGAGTTTCAATTTTTGACCGACAAATAAACCGGCTGTTGGACTCAAACCATTCAGATTCGCTAGTTGACTCACACCCAAATTATATTTGCTCGCCACGCCATTTAAACTATCACCTGACTGCACCACATAAGTCTCTGGTGTCGAAACCCCAGCCGGGATTTTGATGACTTGTCCTGCCATTAACCCCTTGCTCGGGCTCAAACGATTCAGCTCAGCCAATTCAGACAAGGTCATTTTAGATTTGCTGGCGATGCTATATAAAGTTTCGCCACTTTGAACTTTGTAGTTCTCAGTTTTGTAATGCGTGTCGGCTTTTACTGACTCAAATTTAGTATTGCTTGCAGACTTGGTCTCTTCTGCATAGTCAGACAAGCCCTCAACAGGCACATTAATTTTTTGCCCCACAAACAGTGCACTGTCGGATTTAAGTCCGGGCGTTAACGCTGCTAACTCTTGATTGGAAAATGCATAACGATCCGCGATTTGCTTTAAGTATTCGCCACGTTTCACCACATAGACTTTGGTTTTGACTTTCGGAATCACCGCTTTATCTGCGGTTTTATCTTCGCGAACTGCTTTTTTCGTGCTGCTTTCAACTAAAGACAACTTTTGCCCAACCAACAAATTACTGCTGGTCGACAGCCCATTAAAGTCTGCCAACTGCTGAACCGACAAATTAAATTGATTCGCCACACCCGTTAAACTGTCATTGGCTTTCACCACATAAGTGCTTGGCTTTGACTCAGGCTTTTTCTCGACTGTTTTTTCAGCAACAGGTTTGGCATCATACAAATATAAGGTACTGCCCACGAATAAGGTGCCATTCGGATCAACCTGATTCCATTTGGCAATGTCACGCCAATTGACCCCATTTTTCATCGCAATGACAGCCAAGGTATCCCCTGGTAATACTGTATAAGTACTGCGTTTGCCAGTCGGTGCACTGACCAAAACTTCACTGTCCGTTTTGGTATAGGCTTTGCCTTGGTTACGCTGAGCTTCATCCGAAGTCGGTGAGGTTTGTTCTGCCACTGCTTTCGGATAAGCAAAACCAACTTTGACTTCTGAGCCTTGTTGTGCGGCAACCGACTGACTGGTTTGAATCGCGGTCAGCTTAATTTTACCATCGAGTGGATCGACGATTTCAGTACCTTGCGGTGCCAAAGCGGTGATCTCTTTAACCACTTCTTCTTTTTCAGCTTGAGTCGGCTCAGGCTCACTGACTTGCTGCACGTTAGACTTAACAGCGGCTGTCGTGTCTGGAGTAATGCTGGCTAGAATCTTAGCGCGCTCTTCAGCTGACAATGGTGGTTCAACCGTGACCGGTTTGACATTCACTGCAGGGGTCACTGCCACCGGAATACGCGGTGCACTTGGAATATCTGCAGAATTGGCAAAAGCTGCCAATGCCGCTGAACCAGTAGGTATACGTGTACTACTGCCGAAAGTTGAGCTACTCGGCGCTTTACTGCTCGATGCTGTCGTTGAAGTGCTCAGCGGATTGGTCAAAGGTTTCGGTGTGCTCACCGTAGAGCTATAACTTGGCGTTGAAGATTTTGAACTGTTCAACGCTGGCGGTGTCGAATTTGAGGTTACGATCGGTGAAGTTGAGGTTTTGGTGGTGATCGAATTCGACGCAGGTGTATTTACCCCCGCCCAATAGCCGCCAGAAGATGGTTTTAAGGCTTTGATTTTGGCATCCACATTCGGGTTTAAATCCGCAGGAATCAAAATACGCTGGGTACTTGATGCATCAACCACTTCACCGCGATGTCCAGGGTTTAACTGATACAACTCTGCACGACTTAAACCAGCTAAAGATGCAATTTCATTCAACGATGCACCCGCAGGCACACTCACTTCTCTAAAGTGTGGACGGTTGGCAATCGGGGGTAAGGTCACGCCATATTTTTGTGGGGATTTAATAATTTGAGCCACCGCCAAGAAACGCGGTACATAGTTCATGGTCTCTTGCGGTAAGCGCAGTGACCAATAATCTGTCGGTAAACCCGCGGCACGGTTGCGGTTAATCGCTTGTTGGATACGACCGGGACCGGCATTATAGGCCGCCAATGCCAATTCCCAAGAACCAAATTGGTTGTATAAACTGCCTAAAAACTCATAGGCTGCACGAGTGGATTCCACCACATCACGGCGACCATCATATTGACTGGTTTGTCTTAAACCATAAATTTTGCCAGTGCTAGGAATAAACTGCCACATCCCTGCTGCCGCTGCACTACTAGTCGCTGCTGGGTCATACGAACTTTCAATCACAGGCAATAGAGCAAGCTCAGTCGGTAGTCCACGACGTTCCGCTTCTTTTACCGTGTGGTACAAATAACGAGATGCACGTGCACTCAAACGATCGATATACGGTTGACGTGCAGCAAACCAGCTGCGCTGTGCATCAATACGTGGATCCCATTTGTTCTCATTCATTTTAAAACCGACGGTCATGCGCTTCCACACATCACCATGTTTTAAAATCAGGAGACGATCTCCCTCTACTGCACGCATATCTGTTGCAGACAACAAATCTTCTAAAGAATCTAAACTATTGGCATCAAGTAAACCCAACTGTTTCGAGGTTTGTGTCTTGACTGATGAGGTTGTTGAAGAGCAACCTGCTGTTAAACCCATCCCCGCTACAGCTGTTGTGATGACTGATAACTTAAATAAAAAAGATGCAGATGGCTGCCACACTGCGGTGGTTGGTTTATACATACAGATTCCGAACAACGTATTTGATTTATATTATGAAAGACATATTAGTGGAGCGCGTCAGAGAGACAAAACTTTAAATGATGATTATTTGCGTATAAATGTTACAAGAAATTAAAAATTATCCAGTAAACGCACTGAGATCACCGATTTGCGTATACAATAAATTCTTAGAACGTGTTGTTCAACTCTTTATTCAATCTTATTGGTTCAAACTATGTCCGAAATCACGCTTTACGTCGATGGTGCATGCCGTGGCAATCCTGGCTTAGGTGGCTGGGGTGCATATATCATTCAAGGTCAAGAAGAACGTAAATTGTGTGGTGGTGAACCCAATACAACCAACAATCGCATGGAACTCACCGCCGCGATTGAAGGCATTTTAGCCTGCCCGATGGATGCTGCATTGGTGATTTGGACCGACTCGATTTATGTCAAACGTGGCATAACCGAATGGATTCAAGGTTGGAAAAAGAAGAATTGGAAAGATGTGAAAAATCCAGACCTGTGGAAAAAATTAGATGCAACCTGCCAAGGGCGCACGATTGAATGGAACTGGATCAAGGGTCATGCCGGTCATGCCGGCAATGAAATGGCCGATCAATTGGCCAATCTCGGTGCCGATCAAACTTTAGAAAAACTGAACAATGGTGAATTGGTTGCACCGATTCATATTCCAACCCCGGTGATTGCTGTGACTGACGCTCAAGATAAAAAAAAAGTCGATAAAGACTGGCTTTTAGATGATCCTTTTGGCTTTGATTTAGCTGCCTCTGAAGATGAATCTGCTGATGAGCTACTAATCGATGTAGATCAAGAGGCTATGACCATGCCTACTTCCGAAGATCTTATTGCCCCTGATATAAATGACTCTTTAACTCAAGATCAGCCTTTTGTTGTTGAAACCGAATCACTGAATCAAAATATTGTCCAAAACACACATGTGGATACGCCTGCTGATGCACTCGCACAAGACAGCGATGCCAATGCTACAGCTGTTATAAGCAGCACCCATCCGCAGATTAAAATCACCCCTGCAACACGTCATTTACAAGGGCCTCGCCAACTGATCCTCGATACTGAAACCACTGGTTTTTATTATTCTGATGGTGACCGAATTATTGAGGTCGGTGCGATTGAAATGATTAATCGCAAACTCACCGGCAGTTCGATTCATATTTATATCAATCCGAAAAAACCCGTGGGTGATTCGGAAAATGTGCATGGTATTTCAGATGATTTCTTAAAAGACAAACCGGTGTATGGCGAAATTGCCGATGTACTGTTTGAGTACCTAAAAGGCGCGGAAATCATTGCGCATAACGCCACCTTCGATATGAACTTCTTGGACATGGAATTCAAACGTGCAGGTTTTGTGGCTTTATCTGAGGTCTGCACTGTCACCGATACTTTGGCGATGGCAAAGTCTAAACATCCCGGGCAAAAAAATTCGTTGGATGCCTTAGTACGTCGTTATGAAGTGCCACAGCGTGACCGTACTTTCCACGGCGCCTTGCTCGATGCTGAAATTCTAGCAGACGTGTATTTGGCCATGACCGGTGGTCAAGTCTCTTTTGATATGGATGCCCTGTCTTCGCACAATGAGCAGTCCAATCGAAGCGGTCAACGTCAAAAAATTGAGATTGATTTACCAGTGATTTTAGCTTCAGAAGCCGAGTTAGAACAACATGAGAACTGGGTCAAACAATATCAAGAGAAACACGGTGAGCCTTGCCTTTTTGCAAAATAAATCGCTGTTTCGATTTGATATTTTTTGTAAAGGTATAATACTTCAGTTATATTAAAACATAGAAAAATCTAGCCCCAGTCAATAGGGGCTTTCCAGAACATTTATATACTTAGGAAAGGTGCAGATCGATGTCTTACCAAACCTCAATTCACTTCGACCCAACAGCACTTTTAATCATAAAAAAAGAAGTCGATAATTCAATACAACAAGTAGAAACTGCGGTCAGTAGTCTAGTCGAAGATCAAACGCTTCCTTTTGGTATTGACGATGCACTATTACAATTTGAGCAATGTGCTCAGGTCCTGATGTTGATTGATATGCCGCAATTGGCGCAGTTGACACAATATTCAGCCGACGTAATGCGTAAAATCATGCAAACGCCGAATGAGATTAAAACCCAAGATGTGGTGGCTTTAAGTGAAGGCACCACCATGTTGCGTCGTTATATTGAGTTTATTTGTTTACGTGAAGTCCGTGTTCCCCAATTCCTATTAGACACTTTAAATAATTTAGAAATTGCCTTGGGTAAACCGTTGACTCAAGAGGGTCAACCGATTGTTTCAGCTCTTGAATGTATTGAGCCTAAATTCAATTTGCCACAAGCGCCTGAACTGGAAAAATCGGTCTATATTCATAAACTGTATAAACTCAGCTTACAAAAACTGCTTAACCAAGCCGAAACCGGTTTAGATTTTCAAGCTTTAAAATTAGTCGGTACTTATCTCGCCAACCTTGCTCAAAACACGCCAAGTCAACAGTATTGGAACTTGGTGCATGTTGCGCTGAATGAATTAGAAAGTTTAGCACTCAGCGATGCACGTTTACGTATTCTGATTAGCATTGAAACCCATATTGCCCAGTTCTTTAAAGCGCCGGAAAACTTTAAAGCTGAGATGATTGAGCTGGCCAATGTGCTGAGCCTGTGTATCAGTCGAGATGATGAGTTGTCACAACATATTCGTGATCAAATTGGTGTGGGTGAAGATGTCCTAACCGACTCACAACTTCAAGTATTTAGTCGCCATTTTTTTGGCCCTGACTTTGACACCATTCATGTCGCAGCCAAACTCATTACTGAAGAAATGACCCAAATTCGTAATGAAATTGAATACAACTATCAAAGCATGTCAGAAGACAAAGTTGCGGAAATTAAAACCAAACTGTTTAATTTGGCCAATGTTTTTAAAGTGTTGAATCTGAATGAAGCGTTTGTCGAACTCAAAATGCAAGCTGAAAATTTGAGTCAAGACAATATGCAAAACAACCCACAATTTGCGCAACAATTGATGAACAGCATTTTGTCGGCAATGAACTCGATTGGGATTTTAGAGCGTAACTTCTCTTCGAGTCGTCTACAGTTACGTGTCAACAATATGCACATTTCATTAGATCGTTTGGATGAAGCACATCAAGTTCTACTCAATGAAACCAAATCCTTGGTTGATTTGACCAGCAATACATTGATTCAGTATTTAGAAGATCCGCAAGCGACTAGCCTAGAGACTTTGCCATCACAACTGAAAGAAATCAGTGGTGCAATGCTGTTCCTGAGTGCGCAAGAGGGTCAACAAGCTTTACTCAATAGCCAAGCATTCTTAGAACTTGAAATTAGTAAAGAAAGACAACTGACGCAAGCACAAGTTGAGCGACTGCTCGATGTCTTGGCAAGCGCTGAAATGCTGATTGAAAACTTGCAAAACAAACAACCGATTTTACAATCGATGTTCGATGTGGCATTAAAGAGTAGTCAAAACTTAAAAGCGATTGCCTAAATGTCTGACCAACGGTCTGAACAAGATTCCAAACTATCACTGGCTTATATTTTCAAACATCATGAGCTTTTGGTTGATCAACACCTCCAATTGCCTCGTGTTGAGAAATTAGACAGCGATTTAAATTTTATCGCGGGCGATCAGATCATCGCCCGTGATTTACACATTGAAGAAGCGATTCCTGAAGGCTTACAATGGATTCCGATTCGCCAATTGATCTCGCAATGGTCGCAAGTTGAGTTTGAACAAGCCAGCCGTGCCATGCAGCTTCTAGAGTGGCGTCGCAATCATAAATTTTGTAGCCACTGTGGCTCTGAAACTGAAGTGCATAGCAGCGAATATGCCATGGTCTGCCCTGCTTGCCGTTATCATCAATACCCGCGTGTCCAACCCTGTGTGATTACGGTCATTACCCGTGGTGATGATGAAATACTTTTGGCCAAGAATGCCAAAAACAAATCTAATATGTACGGCTTGATTGCAGGATTTGTGGAAGTCGGTGAAACCTTAGAAGCCGCAGTACAGCGTGAAACGCTTGAAGAAGTGGGTATAAAGCTAAAGAACATTCAATATCTCTCGAGTCAACCTTGGCCTTTCCCAAGTAATTTGATGATCGCATTTAAGGCGGAATATGATTCAGGTGATTTGGTGTTGCAAGAAGAAGAGATCAGTGATGCGCAGTTCTTTAAATTCGATCAACTGCCAGAAATTCCTTTTGCCGGTAGTATTGCATACGCGATGATTCAGCATGTCATTCATCAAACACCGATGCATAAAAAGTAACAAACCGCGATATATTAATAATCAGTTTTATATGACCCATAAAAAAGAAGAAGCGCATGATTCTTCTTTTTTTAAACTCATTTTTTACTTTTTGAAGGTCTGATCCAATACGCCCACAATCGCTTTTCGGGTCTTAAACCATGGGCTGACCAAACTGGAGACACTGCCCATAATGGAAATATGCCCGGTGCGTGGAATTTGAATCACTTCACAGTGATTACCCACGGCCAGCAACTGTTTTTGTAAATCCCAAGTATTGCTGTCATGCACAATTTGGTCATGTTCAGCGATGAATAAATAGTGCTGAAGATGATTTTGATGCACAAAATAATAAGGCATGACATTTTGATACGGGATTTCCTCATCAAAGGCATGCTGCGCTAAAGCATCGCCCTTATAATCAAAATGATAAGGCCCTGAAATGCCAATGATCGCCTTGATCTGATTGTACAGTTTTAACTGATAATTCTGTGGATGATAGATCAAGGACGCAATATTAAAAGCCCCTGCTGAATGCCCCATCAGTGCGATCTGCGCTGTAGAAATACCCAAGCTGTCTTGTTGCGTATCTAAATACTCTAAAGCAAGTGCCAAATCATCAATATAGCTCGGGAAAATATGTTCAGGAGCAAGGTGATAATTCAAAATTGCAACGTCATAGCCATAACGTGCAAAGGCTTCACCCACAAATTTGTAGGCATTTTTGTCGCCATGACTCCATGCCCCACCATGCACAAATAAAATCAATGCTTTGGCAGGTTGTTGCGCTGTCACATACAGATCTAAGCGTTGCCGAGATTCGGGCCCATAAGCCAAATCACTTTTCAGCTGATAGCCTGTTTTGGGGGTTAAACCATTGATGGCTATGCCCCCTAAGTCATAGGCTCTAAAGCTCTTTAGCTTTTCACGAATATCAACAACTTTAGCATAAACATCTTTGGAACGCGTTTGAAACTTAAGGTTGAACATTCGGTTCAACCGCATCTGGATCAATCGCTACCGGTGTTTCGACATAGGGCTGGGTTTGAACATTGCCCACTATCGGACTGACAAAAGATGAGGACTGAATGCTATTACTTTGTGAAGCGCTTTCTTCAATATTATCAATCAGAGTCACAATTTTGGTCACATTGCCTACTTTCTGTAACACGCTATTTAAATCATTTTCTTCTGCGGTATTTAAGCGTCCCATCACATATAAGACACCATCTTCAGTGTGTACCAAGACTTTGCTTTCTGACACCACCGGCGCACGCATAATCAAAGCACGGGTATTCGCTGTAGACGTCGTGTCTTGCATAATCGTGCCATAACCAATCTGATTACCAATGGTAATGTAGTTATGAATGGTTTTGACATCACTCATGGCGCGTACGTTGTCTTCAGCCAATTGTTTTAAATGTGCATCAGGCACTTGCCCAGTCAATAAAACATTACTGTGGAAACTGTTGATATTGACACGAGATTGTTTAAAGCGCACATCGAGTTTATATAGGTTAATTTTGGCGGTGCGTTCAATTGAGGAGTCGATAAACACTTGCCCCAGTGAGCGTGTACCACTGGATACACCAACGGGTTCAGTCCCCGTTCCCCCGGAAATAAAACTTGCACAACCGGACAAGCTTGCGACACACATCATCGTTATTACAATACGGCTCAACACGCAGTAAGTCTCCTCATGAAACTCAATATTCTTTAATTTAAATGACTTATATAGTTTAAATCATAGATTAATCAAGTCTGCATCTATTGTAAATGCATTTTCGATCCACTGTTGATCATACGCCAATTGAGAAAAATCGCGCTGTAGATTTTTTGCAATTTGTTGATGGAAATCAAAACAAATCACATCAAAACGATAATACAAAGCTTCATCTTCAGGCTGTTGTTGTATGAATTGTAATGCTGTCTTGAACATTTTGAGTTGCTTGGCTGCGGTAATCACTTCAACAGCAGCACCATGTTGAGTCGGTTGTCGTGCTTTGACCTCAACAAAAACTAGTTCATCTTGCTTCTGCGCGATCAGATCAATTTCACCATAACGAGAGTGATAATTCTGCGCCACAATCTCAAATCCCGCCTGTTGAAGTAAAAGGCTTGCCTGCTGTTCCGCCCACTGCCCCAATTGCTGAGACAATGACGGCGCCTTACTGAGCGGTTTCTGTGGCATGTGCTTACCTTTTTTAGATCTACACTAAAGTGCCTTCAAGCCTTTGGCGGTATTTTCAAAGCACTGAGGCATCCGTTCAACACGGTTATTCAAATTTATTGCATTTTGAGGCTGTTGACCATTCAGTTTTAACACGCCGGTACGTCCATTAAACTGCATGTTTTTAAGCTTTGGATTTAAAAGCATCTGTTCTGCAATCTGCCAAGCATCACCTCCGAAAGCATATAAGCGTTGATAGGCCATGCTGGTGGGCTGAGTTTTACTCAGTTCGATTAAATCTCTCCACGTACTCTGATAAATCCCCGGCACATCACAGAACTTTAAACCAACTGGAATCGCATGATTTTCTTCAATCGAAATGGCTTGTGCATAGACGCGTTTGTTGGGTATGCCATTGAGCAGATTGATCCAAGCATTGCTGCCTAAAAGTAATAAGCCCTCTTTGGATTTCACGTTCGGTACTTGCTCCACGATCGCAACATGACCCTCAAATTTCTTATACAGCGCATTGATAAAACTGAGAGTATCTTGCTCCGTGCCTTGTTGGCGCATCACATAAATCTGTTTGATTTTGTCTTTCTTGAGCACTTTTAATAGCGCTGTAGCATCTTCATCCTTGGACAAACTAAACTGCCAAACCTTGGGATGTTGTGCGCTGACCTCATTCAATGCCAACACAGGCACTTTAGGATTTTGCAAAATTAAAGCATCGACCTCTGAGCGTGCCAAAGGCCCAATCACCATTTCAGTTTTTTTATTGATATGCGCTTTGAGCAGGTCTTTGATATTTTTTTGATCACTATTGACGAATTTCAAGGCTAAATTGGCAGTCGATGTGCGCTGTGCCGACACAATCCCTTGTTTAATACTGTTCCCTGCTCGCGCCATAGGCCCTGATTCAGGTAAAATAACCAACACTTCCGCTTGGGCTTGGAAGATCATTCCCGCCAGTCCTAAGCCAAGCAGTGCTTTTTTATAATTTAACTTATCCAACTTACCTAACATGGAGAAACCTTATGAGTGCTCAGTTATTTGTTGTAGCGACCCCAATTGGGCACTTAGACGACATGACTTACCGTGCTATTGATGTTTTAAAGTCTGTCGCGATTATCGCTGCAGAAGACACCCGTCAATCTGCACTTTTAATGAAGCACTATAATATCGCAACTCCTTTGACTGCGTGTCACGATCATAATGAAAGTAACAAAATTGATATACTCATTGAGCGCTTGAAGAAAGGCGACAATATTGCGCTGGTCAGTGATGCCGGTACACCATTGATCAGTGATCCCGGTTTTAAATTGGTTCGTGCTGCGCAGGAAAATGGCATTCGTGTCACCCCTGTTCCGGGTGCGTGTGCTGCGATTGCGGCTTTAAGTTCAGTGGGCTTACCGAGCGATCATTTTAGTTTTGAAGGATTCTTGTCCTCTAAACAATCTCAGCGTTTGCTTCAACTTGAAAAACTCAAAGCCAATACGCATACCATGATCATTTATGAAGCGCCGCATCGCATCCTAGATTCGGTTGCTGATATGGTGAATGTCTTTGGTGGCGATCGTCAGGTTGGTTTTGCCCGTGAAATCACCAAGACCTTTGAAACCATTAAGAAGATGAGCTTGGCTGAACTACATGCCTTTATTGAAAGTGACCGCAATCAGCAAAAAGGTGAAATCGTTTTAGTGATTGCAGGTGCAACTGAAGAAAAGGATTTAGAGCAAGAAGCGCTGGATAAATTACTGCTTCGCCTGTTACAAGATTTATCGGTTAAAGCAGCATCTCAATTGGCCGCAGATTTAACCGGCATGAAAAAGAAAGTGGCGTATCAACGTGCTTTGGAACTCACCTCTGCAAATGATTAAACCCTTGATTGATCAGCTGTGAATAAATTTTGATACTGAATTTATCTCAATGAAGTTTGAAATAAAAGCTGCCTTAAAGCATTTTTAAAATGAGTTGCATCTGAATTTTGATCATTCAGCCACAAAAAAAGCATCACATGTGTGATGCTTTTTTTGAATTTTAGAACACGACTTAAGGCTATTCTAGAATCATTTTAACCATATCTTTCAACAGATCTTATTGGCCTAGATCAGGCAAATGATTGTCTGATGATTGAATGTGCCACTTAGTCACGAGCACTTTCGTCTGGAGGCACTTCTTTAATTTGTCCACCACGTGCAAGGAACGCCGCCACTTCATCTTCTAAAGCCTGACGTTGTTTCAACTTCGCAGTAATGGTTAAAGTTTCCGCTTCCGCAACATCGGCATCAGAAACGGTTGAATCACTTACAGCTGCACCTTTTTCGGCAGCTTGAGATTCATCTTCATCAACAACGCTGTCTTCGTTATCATCAAAATCATTTGAATCTGTCATTTTAAACTCCCCATCAATGACATCTGTTTAAACCGTGGATATACGGCTCGAATTAATGAGAAATGTAGCAAGCTCTTTGTCATTCGACTAGAGCTTAGCCCAATCAAATCGTATCTTTTTTAATCAAATTCGTAAAAAAGTATTAACGATTGAATGAAAATAACCCAATTTCAAAAATTAAGCGTAACGGGTATTTTGAAGTGCAGACAGCCCATTGGCTTGTTGCATAAAAGCTGCTTTCAATATTGGGGTTTGATCCACTTGTTTTAAACCAAAATTACGCGCCCAAACAAAGGGGAACAGTTCTGCTGTTTCTAACCAACCAATCGCAGACATCCCATGCATCATCGCTTCATTTTGAATTTTACGTTGATGCTCATAGCGTTTCAGGGTTTGCTCATGTGCCCAGACACCGCGTTTTAAATCATGCAGTAACACATCACACAAAATCGCAGCATCCAAACAGCCAATATTCACCCCTTGCCCAGCCAATGGATGAATCACATGCGCAGCATCACCCACCAATGCCAATCCGTCTTGCACATAGCGCTTGGCAGCACGGGCTTTGAGTGGGAATTTCGCACGCGGTGTTGCCTCTAAGACTTCACCCAACATGTGATGGCTTTCACGCGTCAACAATGCCGTGAATTCAGCATCTGACAGTGCCGCATATTCATCTGCATAGTCATCTGGCAAAGTCCACACAATCGATTGCCATACGCCCTGTTCATCCTCTTTCAAGCTCGCCATCGGCAAATAAGCGAGTGGCCCTGTCGGCAAGAATATTTGACGTGCCACGTGCAAATGCGGTTGCGCGGTTCGTATCGCACAGGTTAAACCCGCTTGTTTATAGTCCAATACATCTAAGCCAATAAAAGCACTTTCACGAACAAAGGAATTGGCTCCATCGGCGCCAATCAGTAACTTGGTTTTCAGTGTGGTGCCATCGGCCAATGTCACCATCCAACACTGCACACCTTTCTCAATTCGAACCACTTTAACTTGGGTACGATAATCTTTGAGTGTACTGAGCATTTGCTGTTGAATGGCAAGATTGAGAATACTCGGCTCAACCATTGAACCCAAACGCTGTTCAGCTGTCGGCGCTTGTTCAGATGACTGACCAAATTGAATTTCACCATAGCCATTTTTATTCCAAACTTGCATGCCGCTATAGGGCATTTGCCGAACAATCTTGTCCCAGACGTCAACGGTTTTGAGCAAATGAATGGTCGCTTGGCTGAGTGCTAAAACACGAGGGTTGGCAACGCTGAGCACTTTTTCACTATCGAGTACGGGAGCCGCATCTAAAACGGTCGCTTGCACCCCACCTTCAGCCAAAAGCAATGCGGTTAAACCACCAACCAGCCCCCCGCCAATAATAACGGCATCCAACAGCTCAGCTTGGGGCTGTATCACAGAAGAATCGACTGTCATGCTTTTAACCCCATGGCGTAGTTGGCAACCAACGGTTTAATGCCCGGAATATTTTCAAAGGCCATTAATCCAGTATTACGGATCAATTTCAGAATCGGATTTTGATTACTAAAACCACGTACCACAGAATCACAGAACTTAATTACACGTTGTTGATCGGTTAGACGGGATTTTTCATAATCTTTCAGCATGGCTGCATCGCCAAGATCCGCGGCTTGTTCAAGTTGCTCACTCAAATAACGCACCAGCACGTAGGCATCACGCATACATAGGTTAAAGCCTTGTCCTGCCACCGGGTGAATGGTATGTGCAGCATTGCCCATCAACACCACACGACCGATGGCTTGTTTTTCCGCCAGTACTTGTGACAATGGGAAACTAAAACGTCGACCTGTTTTTTGGAATTTTCCGGCACGGTCACCATATGTCTCTTGTAAGGCATCTAAGAAGTGTTGGTCATTTTCTTCGCCCAACCATTCATGTTCGGTGCCTTTGGGTACTGGCCATACCACTGAACGGCGGTATTCGCCCGGAAGCGGTAATAAAGCCAATGGTCCTAAAGGACTGAAACGCTCAAAACCAACCTGTTGATGCGGTTTAGACGTTTGCACTGAAGTGACGATCGCCACTTGATCATAATCATGCTCAGATGCACCTATGCCTAGAGCCTTACGGCAGAAAGAATCGCGACCATCGGCAGCAATCAACAGTTTGGATTGCAGTTGATATTTTTGTTGGTTACTTTCCGCTTCGATATAAGCAAAATCGGCGTCTTGTTTCAGTGAAGTGACTTTGACGCCATCAATCAACTCAATGAGCGGCTGTTTTTTGACTTCTGACAGTAACACACGACCGAGCCATGCATTTTCAATCACTTGCCCAAAGCTTTCGACTTTTTCTTGGGCTGCAATTAAACGTGCCTTCCCAAAACTGCCCTGTTCAGTAATGTTGACTTCTAAAATTGGGGTCGCATATTGTTGCAAAGCATCCCACAATCCCAACTCTTGATAAATTTGCACACTACGGCGTGACAAGGCACTGTTGCGTGCATCAAAACTGGAATGATACGGAGCAAGATGTTCATCATCATAGTTTGGGTATTTGATTGCTTCGAGTAACTTGACCGCAATCTTCTTTTTCGCCAACATCAGTGCGAGGCTTAAACCCACCATCCCACCACCGACAATGATGACTTCTTGTTGCATGTTTTGATCCTTAAGCGCGTTGCAACCACAAATGCAGTTGCATGTATATGAGATGATTTTATCTTACATCATCGATTTGTTTTTTTATAATGGATTCGTGTTTAAGCTTAAAATTCAAATGGCTTGCGCCAGCGCTCTGTGTTTTGAGCCATTATTTTAAATGAGCAAAATTTGAGATTGAGCCGTTTTTTATCGTGAAAGCCAAGACAAGGCTTAAGCTTTAAATGGATGTATATTTAAAGCCACAGCTCAGAAGCTCGCCTTGAAATTTAAACCCTCTGCCTATGCCATTTTATTGACACAGAAACTTTTACTCATGTTGTGATCAAGGCGTTAACATGAACAAAACTTTAGATCATCAATTCACATCAAGGTCTAATTTTAAAGCTGTTGATCTTTGACCCTTTTCTTATGTGCATACATGTTTTTATCCGCCTCGATTAACACCGCATCCAAGGTGGTATTGAGCTGACGGCTGGCATAACCAATGGCCACGTGAATATCAGCTTCAGCAAACTTCATCACCAAACGCTCAGACAATGCATCTGCTGCACAACACGACATTTCAGGGCATAGAATCACAAATTCATCGCCGCCCAACCGCGCAATCACGTCATTGGTTCGCATGTTGGTTTGAAGTAATTGAGCGGTATTTTGAAGCAGTTGATCACCGCGATCATGTCCAAACTGGTCATTGACCAATTTTAGGTCGTTTAAATCTAAACTAAAAATCGTGGCAGGCAATCCGTAACGCTGACAACGTTCTTCTTCAAGTTTCAGTAAGCTGTCCCAAGCACGGCGGTTATATAGACCCGTTAAACCATCGGTGAGCGCTTCAACTTCAAAACGTTCACGTAAACGACGTTGCTGATTTTCCCGCAATTCACTTTGTAAAATGGTACTCAGCAAGCTGCCTAACAGCTCAAGAATAGGTGCATCTTTGATTAAATCATCCGATTTCACTTCAGTATCAATGCCACAAATCGATCCGAATACTGATCCATCCTCATTCAGCAAAGGTTCCCCAATATAAGATTGAATTTCTAAATGCTGATTGATCGGCGCATTGGCATAAACTTCAATGTTATTGGAACACGGTGCAATTTTAGGGGTTTTACCTTGCACCATGTGATAGCAATATGAGTCCGACCAGCGAAAGACCTGACCTTGTTGAATATCATACTTTTCATTTTCTGACTGTAAGATAATCCAATTATCATTCTCAACCCGAGTGATCATCCATAATCCGAAGCCGAAATGTTCATGAAGATATTTAAGGACCCGTTTTCCGGCTTCCTCAAAATTGTGAAACTTGATGCTATTCATGAAACCTGCTCGATTCGCCTAACGCCTGAGAGAAATTTAAAGCTGTAAATTTAAAACCGCCATTATATAACAATGCAACTTAAAGCCTATTTGTTCGTTCCAATAAGTCTTATCGGTAATTCATATGGCCATCAGTTCATCATCAATCACCAAAAAATTGTATATAAAAAAGCCAATCATAAGATTGGCTTTAATTTTCAAATTTGCATTATGAATGCGAGGCAGACATTAATGCTTCAATCTCCTCAATGGTTTTCACCACATTTTTGGTTAACACCAATGGTCCATCTACAGTGGCAACCACGTCATCTTCAATACGAATACCGATGCCACGCCATTTTGGATCGACGCTTTCATCATCCGGTGCAATATACAGCCCCGGCTCTACAGTCACCACCATACCTGCTTGATACGTGCGCCATTCACCATCAACTTTGTAGGCACCCACGTCATGCACATCCATACCGAGCCAGTGCCCTGTCCCATGCATGTAGAACTGACGGAAACTTTCTGAGTCAATAATCTGCTCTAAATCCCCTTGCATGATGCCTAAATCCAGTAGGCCTTGAACCAAAATACGTACCGCCACATGATGTGGCTCTTTATAAGAGTTGCCTATACGTACCGCATCAATGGCAGCCATCTGTGCATCTAAAACGACTTGGTACAATGCTTTTTGTTCAGGACTGAATTTACCATTGATAGGGAAAGTACGGGTAATGTCAGAAGCATAAAATTCGTATTCACAGGCCGCATCAATCAGAACTAAATCGCCATCTTTGAGTGCTTTGTTATTTTCGACATAATGTAGGATACAGCCATTTTCACCGCCGCCGACAATACTGTTATACGACGGCACACAGCCATTTTTACCAAAAATATAATTAAGCTCGGCCTCAAGTGCATATTCCATCATGCCCGGTTTCACCGTTTGCATGGCACGGGTATGCGCTTCAGCACTGATATCCGATGCGATTTGCATCAATTGAATTTCTTCAGCGTCTTTATGTAGGCGCATTTCATCAACAATGCGATCCAATTGAATCAATTGTGCAGGTGCTGTTGTACCCTTACGTGATTCGCCATTGGCTTGCACAATCCATTTGGCAACACGGGCATCAAATTCAGCCCGATGCCCAATTCGGTAAAAGAGTTTTTGTTTATCAAGTAATTTTTCAATGATTTCTTCATCAAGCAGATCAATTGCATAGGCTTCATCTGCATCGAAATCATCGACCGCACCATCCACCCCTGCACGATAACCATTCCAAATTTCCATTTCACGGTCACGTTCACGGCAGAACAGGCTATAAGTATATTCATCAACAGAATCGCCAGTTTCAATCACCGCCACGGCTTCAGGCTCGGCAAAACCGGTTAAATAGAAAAAGCTACTATCAGTACGGTACTTATAGTCTGCGTCACGATTACGCATTGCAACAGGGCTTGTTTCAATAATCGCAATACTGTGTGGGCCCATCTGTTCTGCGAGTAAGTCACGGCGTGCTTGAAAATCAGCTTGAGTCAATTTCATTATTTTACGGCTTATATGAAGGATTAAAAATAAGGTAATGTTTACACCTTAATGCAAACATCACACGACAGCAATTTGATTCAGCTTAAATTTTTATGCGTTTTGAAATAAGATCAATAGCAAAAGATGTAATCCAGATTTCCTTTGAAATAATTAAAATAACAAGTTTCAACTCTTCATCTTAATCAAAACCGCTTTTAACTTTAGCTTGGACGATGCGGGGTAAACATTTCCACCACACTGCTGTCCGCAGGTACATTTAACTTGTTTTTGACATGTTGCAGTAATGTGCTTTCAGCAACTGCAATTTTGGCACGTCCAACAGATAGGCTGACTGGAATTAAACGAACGAATTCGTATAACTCTTGATAGCTCTCTTCGCCTTCTTCGTCATCGTCAGACTCTTCAAATTCTACCGCTGCGACATCTTGCAAATGCTCAATCAGTTCTTCTTCCTCAGCACGAATATGCCCTGAAGCCAAACCAAAACCGAGCACCACGCCTGCACACCAATCTGCAAGGGCTTGTACACGTTCAGACAAATGATGTTCATCATCGGGCAGCATCGGTAAATAATCCAATTCATCTTCAGACAAAGCATGAAATACATCGATGGTTTCATCGACCAATAAATCGAGCGCTTCATCATCCAATGCAGGCACCGCTAGGGTCGATAAGATCTGTAACCACTCATCTCGGCTTGGTGCTTCAGTAACACAAACAATACCTGTTAAAAGGCCATGTAACTCACTTGGGCTTGAAATCTCTTCAATACCTTCGAAATTACGACTCCAATCTGACCAACCTGAAATATCGTCTTGCATTCGTTTATCCAATCTCTATACTTCTGTATATATTACCTTTGATTGCGAATCAGCGCGACCTCGATATGTTAGAACAATTACAGCGTCTTCAGGCGCACATCAGTACGCTCAAAACGCGTTTAAATGACGCTGAACGTAAAAACGAAACGTTGTTGGCCGAAAAAGACCGCAATGAAGAGCAGCATCATGCCCAAATTGTGCAAAAAAATAGCATCATCACGCAAAAGCAAGATGAAGTGGACAATCTGACGGAACAAAACACTGAACTTCAGGCGCAATTTAAAACCTTAAATACCGATGCCACTGCATTGGCTGAACGTTATAGTCGTTTAGAAAAAAGTTGTACCGACCTTAAAAATCGTTTCCAAGAAATTTTGGCGGAACGCAATGAACTGCGTGTTGTCAAAGAAAAAATGTTGGCGGAACAACGCCAAGCGCAACACGAAATTCAAGACTTGCAAGCTGAACGCACGCGTTTGATTCAAAAAAATGAACATGCCAAAACCAAAGTTGAAGCGATTATTCAACGTTTAGCGATTTTGGGCACTGAACAAGATCATCATGCGCAAGAAATTCAACAGCTTGCTCACCCCACTGAAAACAATGAGGAAGCTTAAGCATGTCTGAACTTGTGACTGTTGAACTGCGTTTAATTGAGCAATCCTTTCGCCTGCAAACCACTTTTGATAAAAAAGGCGATTTGGAACGTGCCGGTGAACTTTTAAATGAGAAGTTTCAAGAATTTCGCCGTAAAGCACCCAATGTTGAACACAATAAATTGGTGATTATGGTGGCACTGGAGCTCATGCAAGAAGTGCTGAGTATGAACAAATCCTTACAAGAATATTCACATTGCGAGCGCTTGCTCAGTGCCATTATGGAAGATATTGAAAAAGCAGTATAAAACTGCTTTTTCTTTGTTCGTTTAGAGCATAGATTTTACAGAACGATCCATTTTTAAAGCATTCTGATTTGCCAAAGCCTAGGGATGGGTTATAATTCTTGCAACTCTGGGATGTTCGTCAGTGAGTCTATATCCCTGCCGATACTTATATCCCCGGATGCGTTCTGTATATTTAGAGTGTATGCCTATCTTCGTGTAGGAAACCCGTGAAGTATACGTCGCGTCCACCTTGAACTCATCGGGTTCAGGGTAACGACATGCAACGGCATCTCCGGAGTGCTTTTAAGTCTTTGATTTTAAAGACCTCAAACAAAATTTCTAAATTCCCCACCAAACTCATTTTCATTTTTTAGCGCTATGTATACTCCATGTATACCGAAGAATTAAATTCTTAATCAGTAATAGATGTAAGGAAATGAAAATTGTCACATAAAAAAGTACTCATTACACTGTCATTTATTCAGAATATTATCAAATTCCTTTATTAAGGCAAATTCAGATAAACCCTTAGCTGCATCTAAGCAATTTTGCTTCAATATTTCGAAAAATAAACACATATTTTTCCGTGATACTAAAGTTTCAGGCTTTGCACTTAGAGCAACCTACAACTCCCTTTCGTATAGAGTTGAAAAGAACAACTTACATTGAGTATGTATTAGAGAGTCAGAAAACCTTTAAAACTCTTACTGAGTGATATCATAACCAACAAAAAAGATTGGGCTTAAGATTCAATTTAATTACTGGAATCTACAACATAAAATTGATTAAAAAATGACTTATGAAAGCACTCT
This sequence comes from Acinetobacter lanii, assembly GCF_011578285.1. NCBI lineage: Bacteria > Pseudomonadati > Pseudomonadota > Gammaproteobacteria > Moraxellales > Moraxellaceae > Acinetobacter > Acinetobacter lanii. The sequence goes on from NZ_CP049916.1 coordinate 2,373,890, forward strand.
AATGATTTTTTGCCTATCTCCCATAGAGTTCTAAATATGTGTTAATTACATTTTCACTTTTATATTTTTGTTTAATAAAATTAATTGCATGCCAAGACTTTGAAAGTGCATACAGACACAGGCTCTCTGTCTGATCTCTTACTGCTGCAATTGCTTGATAATCCAAAGAGACGGCTAATCTGCATAAATGTTCCGGTTGTTCATCAAGATGATTAATGACGTGTGGATTTTGATAAATAGCCTTCATGATTAATTTTTCATTATTTTTGATCAGCTTAATAAAAGATGATTTTTTTCTGATCGCCTCTAACCAGAGATCCTCATGGCATTCTTTGACATATTGAATAACATACGGCTTTTTCTTCAGCGCAATCCTTAAAATATAATCACTTTGATTATGAATAAACCTAATGGCTTCAGGCTTAGATTTAACAGCCTCTTCATAAATTTCATCATTGGGCTGAGGAATATATTGCAAGGTATTTCCATCAGCTTGAACTGCGAATAGACTGATCTCTTGTGTTTTATGCTTTACATACTTAATTGCAAAAGGCGTGTTAAAAACAGCTACTTTACAGATCAAAGGATTTTGTTCTTGAATAAACTTAAGTGCAAAACCATTTTGTCTAACTGCAGTCAAACACATTTCTTCTGTTGGATTATCGATATAGCGAATCGCTAAGCCTTCATTTGATAAAGCTTTTAAGCAAAATTGATTTGTTTTATTGTTTACATATTTGAGTGTATCACCACAGTTAGAAACAGCGTTTAGACACATTTCTTCATTTTGTAATTGAGCATATTTAAGGGCTCTTGGATTATTTTTCACAGCTATTGTATTTAATTGAATATCTTGATGAGAGAGATATTTTAAAAGTAAACCGTTATGCTGTAGTTGATACGCACACTCTTGATAAGAACTTCGTATATAAATATCATTATTCATCAGTGATCTATGTCCTTAGATCTATTTATCCTTTTTAGAATCAATTTAAGGCTACTGAGGTAAAAAAAACGAGTCGTTAAAATCACAAAAATTAGTCGGGAAAGCTGAAATGCCACCACGATCGGCACAGCAAGTCCTATGACTTTAGCCATAAGAGACATTTCAGCAATACCACCTGGAGATAAACCTAAAATCAAGATCTTGGCATCTGCATCACTCAAATAAAACAAGACTAGAGCAAAAATAATAGACAGTCCCAATGCGAATAGGTTGAATAAGAAAGTCAGACCAATAAACTTTTTATTATTTTTCAAAAAACTGAACGGAAATTTGCTACCTAATGACCATCCAATACAGAGTTGCCCCAATGCAATAAACCAGTCAGGAAAACGAAGTGGTAAAAATCCCACAAATGAAAAAAAAACCAATGATCGTGAGTGGACCTAAAATCCATGCATTTAATAAATTAAAATATTGAAAGAGTTTTCCGGCATATAAAGCCAATACAGAAAGTAATATGACTTGAATAAATCCATAACGTTCAGTTTCAAGCACAACCAAAGTAGTCCAATCAATCTGAAAATAAAATCCCATAAAAATCGGAATAAGGACGACTAAAATAATAATCCGCAGACTATGAGCAGCCACAACTTTGTCGACTTGAGCATTATATTGTTCAGCAATATTAACCATTTCACTCGCACTGCCAATTGCTGATGAAAACCATGCAGTGGCCCAATCTAGCGCATTGATGCGATATTGCATAACTGCCAATAATGTACCGAGTACTAATGACCAAAGAATCCCGAGTAGGATGAAGCCCCAATAGGCAGAAATGGCTTGCACCAAGGCTGGGGTAAAATATAGACCGAGTGCCATACCAATAATAATCTGCCCGCCCTTACGCCAGTGAGGATGGCAGGACAATGGCTTTCCAACACTGCCCATGAATAATGCAGCCAGTAATGGCCCGAGTAACCAGGGCAAAGGAATATTAAAGTAGTTTGCGAGAACCGCTCCGATCAAAGCAATCGCCAATCCTTTGGCATTTAACATTATTATTTTCATAATCCGAAGCAATAATGATCAGCATAGGCCGATCATTATTGTTGTCTAATTAAGCTTGATGCTTTTTGATGAACAGGTATTTACGTACGATTGGAAGAATCAGTAACAATGCTGACATAACCCAAAGTCCCATGCTGATATTACTATTCCACAAAATGCTGAGTTCACCTTGAGAAATAGATAGCGCACGTCGTAGATTCGACTCCATTAACTCGCCTAATACAAAACCAAGAATTAAGGGTGCCAATGGAAAATCAAATTTTCTCAGCACATAACCTACAATACCTAGCCCCATGCATAACAATAAGTCAAAGATAGTACTGTGAATCGCATATACACCCACGAAGCTTACTGTTGCGATAATGGGAATCAGGATATAGCTTGGAATACTCAACATACGAGCGAAGAAACCAACCAATGGAAGGTTGAGTAACAGCAGAATAATATTACCCACCATCAAAGAGGCAATCAGCGCCCAAACGAGTGTTGGCTGCTCAGCAAACAACTGTGGGCCTGGTGTAATGTTGTACATGGTCAGTGCACCCATCATTACTGCCGTCGTACCTGAACCTGGTACTCCCAGCGTTAGCATTGGCACAAATGAACCACAGGCTGCTGCGTTATTGGCACTTTCTGGAGCTGCTAGACCACGCAAGTCACCTTGACCAAATTTACCTTTTTCGCCTGCCATCTTACGTTCAGTGGTATAAGCCATCGCGCTTGCAACACTGGCACCTGCACCAGGGAGAATACCAGAGAAAAAGCCAATCAATGACCCACGAACAATCGTCGCTAAAGAACTAAAGAACTCTTTCGCATTAAACAATGAACGCTTACCTTGCTCTAGTACAACTTTACCAATGGTAGTTCGTTCAAGAAGCAACAGAATCTCACTGATACTGAATAAGCCGATGACCACCGTGGTAAATGCAATCCCATCACTGAGGCCAACACTATCGAAGGTAAAACGGTATACACCTGTAATGGCATCCATCCCAACCGTTGATAATGCCAATCCCATTAATGCCATAATTAGAGTTTTAAAAGGCTGTGTGCTCACTAAACCTGTTAAACAAACAATGGCGAAGACCATAAGCGCAAAATATTCAGCTGGACCAAACGCGATCGCCCATTTTGCCAAGATTGGAGCAAATAGGACGATACCAATGAAAGCGATCGTACTACCGATAAAAGAGCTAATTGAAGATAGAGATAATGCTATACCCGCTTTACCTTGTTGTGCGAGTGGATAACCATCTAGTGTGGTCATAATTGCACCAGCATCACCGGGTACATTCAGCAGAATTGCAGAAATACGGCCACCGTACTCACAACCTAAGTACACTGCTGCTAAAAGAATTAAAGCACTATCTACAGGTAAACCAAGTGCATAAGCAAAAGGTAATAGAATTGCTACACCATTGATCGGGCCTAGACCAGGTAATAAACCAACAATGGTCCCGATAAATGCACCAATAAAAGCAATAAGGAGATTTTGCGGCTGCAAGGCAACTTCAAATCCCATCATTAAAAAATTTAATACTTCCATATCGTCGTCATCCTTAACCGAATAATCCGAGTGGTAATGGCACATCGAGTACACGATCAAATAGGTAGTATGTACATGTACTCAATACCAAACCTGTGATCACTACTGGAATTGTTTTGCCATTGAAAAGTTTGCCTACTGCAATGGTCACGAGTAAGGTCGCAGCAATAAATCCTAACCACTCAAAAACGATGGCATACACGGTCAAGGCTGTAGCGCACAGCACAAGTTTTCCTAACAAATGTTTAGTCCAACCCAATTCAACGGGCTCAAACATCATTGCTGGGCGCACTGTCAAATAAACAGCACTTGCTGTAATTAAGCCCATCAATAAAATTGGAAAAGCTTTTGGTCCTACTGGATCATAGGAAATTGGGGCTTCAAAATTGCATGCGTAAATAAGTAAAAATAATCCGCAAACTGCAATGATGCCCGTAAGAATCCGTTCAGATTTCATCATTTACCCTCAAAACAAAAACTGAGTTGAAAAGTGACTTTTCAACTCAGTTCGTTTGTTATTTTGATAATTTATATTCTTCCGACAACTTACGCATTTCCGCAGTCTGCTTATAGACATATGCACTCAGTTCTTCACCGGTGAGTTCAAATGGAAGAAGGTCTTGATGCTCACGCACTGCATCAAATTTTTGATCAGCCATCATTTTATCGAAAGCATTTTTCCACCAGTTATAAGCGTCATCACTGACTTTTGGCCCCATATAAAAACCACGAATCACAGGCCATTCCAGATCATAACCCTGCTCTTTGGCAGTCGGTAGATGAGCGAATTTACCTTCTAGTCGTTTGTCTGCTAAAACTGCCAAGATACGAATATTACCGGCTTCAAGGTGAGCACCGACCTCACTGACATTACCTACAGCCACTTGAATATGTTGGCCGAGTAGCGACGTTAAAACTTCACCCCCACCTTCAAGTGCTACAAAGCTCATATTTGCTGGATTAACACCAGCTTTTTTTGCCAGCATGGCAGTTTGCATCCAATCTTGTCCACCCACACTACCCGCACCACCGAAGCTGATTCCTTTAGGATTTGCCTTTAGCGATTTAATAAGATCATTCAAATTCTTATAAGGTGAATCTTTATGTACAGCAACCAGTCCATAATCGATAGCCACACCCGACAGCCATTTGACATCTTTCTCAGTAAAATTACCGAATTTACCTTGTGCTAAATTCAAAAGTGAACCGGTTGAAAATGCAATCACTGCATTATTATTGGCTGGATCATTACCTACGATCTTGTTATACGCTACTGCACCTACACCACCAGGCATATAGGTTACACGCATAGGATCTTTTAAAACTTCAGTTGTCTTAAACCCAGATTGAATCAGCTTACAGGTCATATCGAAACCGCCACCTGGTTTTGCTGGTGCAATACATTCTGCACGTTTTGGCTGACCAGGCTCCTTAGACGCATTACCCGTACCGCATCCCACCACGACAAGACTCGTGCATGCTAATGCCAATAATTTCAAGTTTTTCATTGCTATATCCTTATAACGTGTCGTTCCATTGAAAATTTCATAGTTATTACCTATAGCCATCATCGACCTCCATGGTCTTGTTGTGGTTTGGGTGCTTATTTAGTTTTTAATTTATGTTTGGCAACACGTTCTTCAACAGCAAACTTCAGTAGTGCTGCACTTCGATAAAATCCATGAGCAAATTTGCCAAACGGAATGGTGAGAAAAAAAGTCATCACGGTTGCTAAGTGAATAATGAGTAATAGCGCCATTGCTGAGCTGTCACGGAAAGCGAGTAACGCCAATCCAGTGATACTGATTAATAGCAACAAGAAGATGAAGCCTCGATCCATGGGTTTTTGTTTTACGTCACCATGTAAGGGATGGCGTTTGATATTTAGGTACAACAAACCCATCGGACCAATGACTAAGCCAATACCACCCAGCGATCCTAAAATCACAGGTAGGCTGGTATAAGCATAGGGTGCTTCGAGCCCCAAGAAATAGTGATAAGCCGTTGCAACACTCGTGGCTAAAAAGCAAAGTAAAAAGCCATACATAGTGAAGTGATGGAATACACGGCGAATCTGGGTATAACGATCATCTTCCTCATTACAGCCCTTACCATGTCCGCCATCCAAATATTTCAGGGTCAGAACATTTTTAGACGCTTGCAGAATATCTGGCTGTGCAACACCCTCAGGAATAATCTTTGAAGTCTGTTTCCAAAATTTTGCTACACCCAAAGCTAAGAGGACAATTGCGGTTATAAACACCGAACCGAACAGTACCGCTAAGAAATTATGCGGGAAAATCGCATAAAAATCGCCTTGGTACTGTCCAAACAAGTCTGTACCATTCAGCCAGACTCCTCCCAACATAAGCAGGAAAAAAATCACGGTCATCACAGAAACTAAAGCTATCCCCGTCTTTTTATAAATCGCACCAAAAGCAGCGGGTACTGCAAATTCCTGATAAGTTTCCAAACGAACTTGTGCCATCGCCTGTGGAATATTGACGCCAAATTCGTGTGGCGGCGCATACTGGCAAGCATGTAAACAGGCACCACAGTTATGGCATAGATTTGCCATGTAATGAATATCTGCTTGAGTAAATTCAAGACGCTTCGTCATGGCTGGGAATACAGCACAAAATGTTTCACAATAACGGCAAGCATTACAAATCTGTAAAGCTTGTTTGACTTGCTCTTCATGATCTGTAAGCTGTACGACAGGAATCAAATTTTTCACATTCGCATTCATCTTTTAAACTCCCTGCATGAATGCAGCTTTTGCAGCATTTTGACCTGCAATACGACCAAACGTTGTACCAATCGACATCCCTACACCTGCCGTATAGCCTTGCCCCAATACATTGCCTGCCATCATTTCACCTGCGACATACAGATTTGGGCTGGGTTTATTGTTAAAACGTACCGCTGCATCGTCTTCGACTTTTAAACCCAAGTATGTAAAAGTAATTCCTGGACGAAGTGCATAGGCATAAAATGGTGGCTGATCTAAAGGCACAGCCCAATGCGTTTTAGCGGGGATTAGATTTTCGGTATGACAGTTGTCAAGTACGGTATGATTAAATTCGCCTTTAACACAGGCTTGGTTATATTCGGCTACCGTTTTAGAAAGCGTCGTGACATCTAGATTAAGTTTTTCTGCAAGCTCTTCTATCGTGTTTGCTTGAGTCCCTTCAAAAACGGGTGGCATGAAGCGACCCACAGATTTTGAATCAATGATTGAATAGGCAATTTGATTCGGTTGTTTGGCGACTAAACGCCCCCAGATCGCATAACGTTTTGGCCAAAAATCTTCGCCTTCATCGTAGAAACGTTGCGCATTTTTATTGACTACAATCCCTAAAGATACGCAGTCAATACGGGTACAAATACCACCATCATAAAGCGGTGCACGTGCATCAACGGCGACACAGTGTGATTGCGAAGGATCGCCAATAATATCCGCACCTTGATCCATCATGAATTTCAGCAAATTACCTTGATTGAAACGTGTTCCACGGATAATAAAATTGTCTGCAGGCCATTCCCCATTTTCGTTTTGACCCCAGGCTTCACGTAACCACTCACGGTTCGATTCAAATCCACCCGCAGCCAGAACGCAAGAAGCACCTTCAAAGCACGTCCCATCTTCCGCAATCACAGATTTAAACACGCCATCTTCAATAATCAATTTGGTAATTTTGGTGTTATAACGAATTTTGACACCGAGATTCTGAGCACTTCTAAAATAGGCATTGACCAGTGCTTTTCCACCGCCCATAAAGAAGGCATTGGTTCGTGCAACATGCAGAGCACCTGATAAAGGTGGCTGAAAATTTACGCCATGCTTACGCATCCAATCACGACAGGTTGCAGTTGAGCGAATAACAAGACGCGCCAAATGCTCATTGGTTTTACCTGCAGTCACTTTTAATAAATCTTGCCAGTATTCTTCTTCAGGATAGGCATCAATCAGTACATCCTGAGGCGCGTCATGCATACAACGTAAATTACGTGTGTGCTGTGAGTTCCCACCTCTCCATTCTTTTGGCGCTGCCTCCAAAAGTAATACTGAAGCACCCGCTTCTCGTGCAGTGAGCGCTGCACATAATGCGGCATTCCCACCGCCAATCACAATTACATCATGCATTCGATGTCTTCCCTTTCGAATTTGATGTAATTTAAGTCTAAAGCAAGGAAATCTGTGAGAGGCTTAATTTAAATAGGTATTTAATAAAATTAAATAGGCTAAAAGTCTAATAGTTCCGCACTTGGCCATAAACCTTTATTTATTAAATCCTTAACACAACTTTTTATGGCTACTTTGGTGGCAAGGCTGGCAGGAGAAAGCTGTTCTTCCGAAATACTAATCAAGTAATTAATTCTATCGAGTTTTGGTTCGACTACTTTCAATAAGCAAATATCAGATTTAAGGTAATCGAAGTGTGCACTTACAGGCTGAATCGTGGCCATATTTAAGTTACTCACACAATTCATTAATAAATGTAGTCCATCTACTTCATAGTCGACATCTAATAATTCCACTTTTTGATCTAAAAATTTGCGGAGACCATGTCTTTGACTGGGTAGTGCTAGTGGCAATTGATTGATTCGTTGTAAATCAATTTCACCCTCTTGAATACATTGTTCAAACCCAAATTCTTGTAGCAACGCTTTGTTTGCCATTAAAAACATTTGCTCTTTCAATAAAGGTTGTACAGACCAATTGGTATCTACGTCCTGTGTAAAGATAATCGCGATATCAAGTTGTCTTGAATTGACAAGATTCGTAAGGTTTCCAGATAAGCTTTCGACTAAATGAATTTTGATATCTGGATAGCGTTCTGACATCAGCTTCATGAAGGGTATGCCGAGCACAGAGGCAATACTGGGTGAAAAACCGACACTGACATGACCCGTTAAACGAGAAGAATGTGCCGCCTCAATGGCATACTGTACATGGCGTAATGATAATTGCGCCTGTTTTAAAAAAGCTGAGCCTGCAGGAGTAGGTGTAACCCCTGTAGAAGTTCGGCTTAAAAGGCGCGTACATAATTCATCTTCTAATTTGGCAATTTGCTGGCTTAAAGCAGACGTGCCTACATCTAATTTTTGTGCGGCTTTGCCCAGGCTTCCAGATTCTACAATTGTGATAAAGTATTTGAGCTGTTTTAATTCCACTTAGTTCCCTTCATCAGTTTTAATAGCAGTGTGTTAGGTTTATATAATACGTACACAATCAAGGGAATGATAAAAAAGAAGTAAGAAATTTCTGGATATATATTTTTTAATCAATCTTATATTCAAATATCCATTTATTGAAACGAGCAGAATAACAGCTAATATTGTGTGAACAATGATAGATCACGTACTTCTTACACCTGTTCAAGTTATTTAAATACAGATGATAAATCATGCACTATTTGCCTGAGAGTATTTGGGATGAATGTATGTGGCATAAATGTATGTGGCATAAATGTATGTAGCATGAATGATCGCAAAGACAAACTATTCAATCCTACAGACACGACGAGTATTACTAGCAATAAAATTCATGTAAGAAATATGGGACAAGCTCTCAATAAGAATGAACATCGTTTTTTTGTGAAGGGACCAAAATACATTCTCAAACGTGAATATTGAAGAAAAAACCTCAAATAGAATAACGCATGCTTAAAAACGTTTATCCTGATGATAAAACATAAAGCTCACTCTCATTGAGCTTTTTTTATCAAAGCCTTATCTGGGATCTCAAAAAAGAGCTAAATCATGCCTTTATAGATAAAGAAACTTTCCAACACCAACACCACCCCCAACAGCAACAGCGCAGAGCACTTTTTAAACATGACTTAAGCTAAGGTGTGTGCGGTTATCGAACCTCATTTCGCAGTCAATAAACTTACGATATCGATGCATAAAACGCATAATCACAACTTTTGAATAATCCATTTGTGCAAATACAATAAAGCATTAAGGTACAATAATTGTTCCCCCACCAACACAAATCACCCCTACTGCAAAACCTATACACCCGCCAATCAATAAAAAGTGATCCATTCCACAACAGACTAACTCAATAGTCACGAAACCAATAAATTAAAAAATCTTATCACGCATTCGAATTAAGCCAATTCGACTTCACCCACTTGATGATAAGCCCGATTGAAATACACCAATGCCCCATCAGACGGATGCTGATTTTGTTGGATCGCAACAATTGGACAAATTAAAATCGTATGAGTTCCGACATTGTGAATCTGTTCAATCTCACAATCAAAGCTGACCAAGGCATCTTTTAAAATCGGTGATTCGGTGCTTAATGTCGTCCACTCGGCAAAGGCAAAGCGCTGTTCGGAACTCAATTGACTCGAGGCAAAAGCGTTGGATAGCGCTTCATGTTGGCTTGCCAATACATTCACCGCCAACTTTTGATGTGCCAAAAAATGTGCATGTGAACGCGAAGATTGATTCATACAGACTAATAATGTCGGCGGTGTGTCGGTCACGCTACACACCGCAGATGCAGTAAAACCATGACGCCCTGCTGTACCTGCGGTCGTAATAATACTGACCGCACTCGTGAGTGAAGACATGGCATTTTTAAACTGTGTCGCGTCAACCATTACTTTAACCCTCAATTGCGCTTTATCTGAATACGTGGTGGTGATCAAGTCCAAGGTCATTTTGCATGAATGGATTCATGCAAAATCACACTGTGCTGATCTTGATGTTTAGGCAGTCAATTCTTTACGAATAATTGCTGCACCAGCACTGAGTGCATTCAACTTACCCCGTGCCACTTGGCGAGACAAGGGCGCCATACCACAGTTGGTCGATGGATAAAGCTTGTCCGCATCGACGAACTGAAGTGCTTTACGTAAAGTATTTGCCACGTCTTCAGAGGTTTCAATCTGATTGGTCGCCACATCAATTGCCCCGACCATCACTTTCTTACCTCGAATCAGTTCAATGAGCTCCATTGGCACACGTGAGTTTTGGCATTCTAAAGAAATGATATCGAGCTTGGACTTTTGCAGTTTCGGGAATGACTTTTCATACTGACGCCATTCATTTCCTAAGGTTTGTTTCCAATCGGTATTGGCTTTAATGCCGTAGCCATAGCAAATGTGCACCGCGGTTTCACATTTAAGACCTTCAAGGGCACGCTCTAAGGTTGGAATCCCCCAATCATTCACTTCATCAAAAAACACGTTAAAAGCAGGTTCATCGAACTGAATAATATCCACGCCTGCCGCTTGTAGTTCTAAAGCTTCTTGATTGAGAATTTTGGCAAATTCCCAAGCTAATTTTTCACGGCTTTTGTAATGACCATCATATAGGGTATCAATCATGGTCATTGGGCCAGGCAGTGCCCATTTAATCGGCTGATGGGTCTGACTGCGTAAGAATTTGGCATCTTCAACAAATACTGATTTTTTACGTGACACTTCACCGACTACCGAAGGCACACTGGCATCATAACGATTACGAATCCGCATAGTTTCACGCTTATTAAAATCCACCCCTTCTAAGTGTTCAATAAAGGTGGTGACAAAATGCTGACGGGTTTGTTCACCATCCGAAACAATATCAATACCTGCAAGAAGTTGTTCATGCAACGAAAGCTTCAACGCATCACGTTTTGCTTCAAGAAGCTCTTCGCCTTCAAGTTTCCAAGCAGACCATAATTTTTCAGGTTCCGCGAGCCATGATGGTTTTGGTAAGCTGCCTGCTGTTGATGCTGGGAGTAAAATGCTCATGTTTTATCTTCTTTTTTAAAATGCGTGAATCAATCAATGGATTAATGAATAAATCGTGTGTGGATTAAGCAGCAGCGTCTTGCTGCGCTGTTTCAACTTTAAAATTCGCCGCCCACTCATAAAGAATGTTTTTATAGGGTTTAATGAAGTGTTCTTCTGTCCATTTGCCTTGTTTCACTGCCAATTGCCCCCGTTCAACACGGTCATATTCAATACGTGTCAATGAATAATCGCCATAGCTCAAGCTGGGTTGATACTCCACACCTGCCGGAGAATTGGTGTTGTAAATTTCAGGTCGGTAAATTTTTTGGAAGCTTTCCATCGTCGCAATCGCACTGATCAATTCAAAGTCCATGTAGTCACGAAGTAGATCGCCTGCACAGTAGAAAGCCAAGGGTGCATTCGCGCCTTGAGGTTTAAAGTAACGAACGCTTAAACCCATTTTTGCAAAGTAAGCATCAGTACGTGAGTAATCATCATTGGTGTATTCCACACCAAGGACTGGATGCACGTTCGCTGTTTGGTAATAGGTTTTTGTGGTCGACACACTTAAACAGATCACAGGATTTTGTCTAAATTCTGTTTTAAATACGTCTGAGTTCACCAGATGCAAATAGAGCTTGCCATGCAAATCACCAAAGTCTTCAGGTATCTCATTAAACTTACAGCCCAATGCCGGCAGCACGACACTGAAGTCATAATCACGTACATAAGAAGAAAAACTGTTTCCAATCATACCTTCAATACGCTGATGGGTTTTGTGATCAAGAATCGTGCTTTTGAGTGTTTCAATAAAGGGGAAAGTTTGACCGTTGCCCTCGATATCAATTTCCGCAGAAATAATATCAATCTCAAGGGAATAGCGATCACCTTTTGGATTATCGACTGTCGCCAAGCTGTTAAAACGATTATTGATCATCGCGAGTGTACGACGCAGGTTTTGTTGACGACTTTCGCCCCGTGCCAAATTGGCAAAATTAGTGGTCTGACGTGTATTGCTTGCAGGTTCATAATTCTCGTCAAAACGAATACGCTTGATTGAACATTGGAATGCGTTACCCATGAAGATTCACCCTAAATTTTTATAAAAAGCTAAATTTCTCTATAGGTTTATTTAAGCGTGAATCCAAACATGAGTAAAACGATATAAATTCAATTAAAGCTGAGTAAAATTCATGTTAAAAGTTAATTGCTATAATGTCGATTCAAAATCGGCAGTTTCTCTACCCTAAATTCCCTAAAGATGATCAACGGATTTACGCTCAGTGAAGAGAATCACTGTGCATAAGCACCACATGAATACATGACCCTTATCTTATGTTTATTCTATCTGTGATCATTAGAGCATTTAGAGAAATGCTGAATAGATACACTTTTGAGCAACAGACTAATTTTAAAGTTAAATTCGGAAAATTTTATTTTTTAAACACCGAGTGCAAAAGCGTAATTCAAAGCCGAAGATTTAAAACCACTCAACTTTAGTATATGATATGCCCCATATTTGATCATGAAAGAGCTTTGATCTTTTGTTTTTGAAAAGTGGTTTTTTGCTTTCGTGTATTGCGATAGCGTTACAGATCGCTGTGTTTCTACAGCCTTTGCTACCGAAGCAATATCAAATTGCACCGGTCTGTGAAACCATTGCCCGTGCTTTAGTCCAAGAGAAAATTTCAATTCTCGCTCAAAAACAGAATTTAGCGCATTCTGAAGCTGTACATGCGGGGACACATGGTCCAAGCATACAATCTTCAGATCAGCATTATTCTGTGCATCAAACCATAGATCACCCCATGCATCATCTGATGACGCATCAAACTGATGGTGCAACGCATGACCATCAAGATCCGAATCATCAGTGTCAATATTGTAAAGTCTTCGCTCAACAGGTTTTACCGCCTGAGTTTGATCTCGTTATGATCATCGATCGCATACAGGTCAAGTTGCTTGCCTTTAAACAAGCCACTTTACATATTTATTTTGCGCTACAGCGACTCTTTCTCACCCCCCAAGGGCGTGCTCCTCCAGTACTGGCTTAAATCATCATTTTATTTGCTTGTTTCTTTCACAAGTATTCTTCTGATTATTAAGAGTTCAGTGTTATGTTACGTCCTGCTTTTTTGTTACAGCCCTTAACGGCTGCAATTCTGATTGCTTGTTATTCTGCGTCTACCTTAGCTGAAGATTCCACTCAGCCCACAATGTCCATGCACAACGAATCTGTCAGTTTGGCTCCTATTGTTGCGACCGCGCAACAAGGCAATGATGCCAATGGCTTGATTGTCCGTGCCGATCCCAAACAGCCGACTCAACCTATTCCTTCTGCTGATGGTGCGGACTATTTGCAAAGTATTATCGGATTTAATCAGGTACAAAGTGGCGGTGCCAATGGAGATGTAACTTTCCGTGGCATGTTTGGCTCTCGCATTAAAATTTTAACCGATGGTAGTGAAAATCTGGGGGCGTGTCCTAGCCGGATGGATGCGCCCACGTCCTATATTAGCCCAGAAAGTTATGACAAAATTTCAGTCATTAAAGGTCCTCAAACCGTTCAATATGCCAATACAGGTTCAGCCGCAACCGTTATTTTTGAGCGTGAGCCTGAAAGCTTAACCACCGATAAGCCCTATCGAGGACAAGCCAGCGTCATGCTCGGTTCTTTTGGGCGAGTGGACCAAAACTTAGAAGCGGCTGTGGGTGATGAAAAGAAATATCTAAGACTCAATACCAATCGTTCAACCTCAAACAGCTATGTTGATGGAAGTCATCAACACGTACCCTCTGCATGGGAACGCTGGAACGCTGATCTTGCTGTTGGTTGGATGCCCAATCCAGACACATGGTTTGAACTGACTGGAGGGAAATCAGATGGTGAAGCGTTATATGCAGGTCGAGCTATGGATGGTTCGGCATTTAAACGCGAAAGTCTCGGGCTAAAATTCCGTAAACAACATATCAATGACGTCATCCAGCAAATTGAAGGACAAGTGAACTATAGCTTCAATGATCATGTCATGGATAACTTTAGCTTAAGACCGTTTAATCCAAACGACGGCATGAAAATGCCGATGGCGACCAATGTGTCACGTCGTACACTCAATGCACGCGTTGCCATGACCAGCGAATGGGATAAATTACAACTCATTTCTGGGGTGGATACCCAACATAATGAGCATGCCACACGTTCTGGCATGAACAATAGCTACGTGCAACAACCCCGTAGTTCAGATATGAAATTTGAATCTTATGGGGCGTTTAGTGAACTCAGTTACCCGATCAATGATCAATATAAATGGGTCGCAGGTGCACGTATCGATCAAGTGCATGTCAAAGATTTACGGCAGGACTCACATGTTGCAGGTCTGAATACCGCATTAGACAAAACCCTCCCAAGTGGTTTTTTCAGATTTGAAAATCAACATCCACATCATGATGCCAAAACCTATATTGGCGTTGGTTTCGTCGAACGTATGCCGGATTATTGGGAATTGTTTAGTCCTAAACAAGGCAATACGGGCAGTGTAAATACCTTTAATGGCGTTGATACGGAGAAAACCTTACAGCTCGATTTAGGTTATCAACATCATCATGGTGCGTTCAGTTCATGGGCTTCGGCTTATGTCGGCATGGTCAAAGATTATATTCTCATGAGCTATCAAAGCCCTGCTATGTCGATGGATACAACGATGGCTATGCATCAGACCATGAATCAGATCATGCCGATGAATACCATGTCAGGTGGTATGCAAATGGGAAGTGCAAAAAGTGCCTATGCGAGAAATGTTAATGCCACCATTGCCGGTGCTGAATTTGGCTTAGGCTACGAATTTACACCCCATCTTCAAGCAGATGTCAGTGGCATGTATGCTTGGGGACGTAACACCACCAACAATACGCCGCTACCTCAAATTGCACCCTTTGAAGGTCGTATGAACCTGCGCTATGTTCAAGACAAATATAATGTAGGTTTACTCTGGCGAGTGGTTGCCAGTCAAAATCGCGTGAGTTTAAATGAAGGCAATATTGTCGGTTATGACATGAAAAAAAGTGCAGGATTCACCACACTCGCTTTGAATGGGACTTATACTCTTAAGGACGGTGTTGATTTATCTGTAGGCATCGATAACCTACTCGGTAAAACCTATACAGAACATTTAAATCGTTCAGGAAATTCAGGCTTCGGCTTTGCAGCGGAAGAACAATTTAACAATGTCGGTCGTAACTATTGGGGTCGACTCAGCGTTAAGTTTTAAATAACGCTGTAATGTCACGCCGAACCCAGTCAGCCATTGATGTTCTGAGGGGATGAATGAATATCTTCCCCTTAGAAGACTGACTTTGTGAGACTGACCTTATGTTGCATGCTCATTTTTATATATTGAAGTTCAAGTCCACGACTAATCATTCAACAAGAAGTGGACTTAATTCAATCGGTGATCAAGATGATACCAATACTATGAAAAAATAATTGTTAAGCTTCTGTCGCCAAGAACCAATTTTTCCACGAACTACTCCCACGTATTTCTAAAGGAACAGTCGGAATCAGGTTTTCTCTTAAGATTTCAGTTTCCCCCACTGCTTTCGCCAGTCGTGCTTTCACCGAATGAATGCATTCTCGATCACCAAATTCACAGCGATCTAAAGTTGTCCCACCACAGGGACCATTGGCCAAACCTTTCGGACACGTTTCAGGGCAAATATATAAGGTATCGCCAAGTCGACATTGACCACAACTCTCACAACCAACGATACGATGCTTACTGATCCATTCGGATTTCAATAAAGCTTGATCTGCAAACGAATTGTTCCAAAATTTAGATTTAAAAACGAAACGCCCCAATTGACATGCAATTTTTGAATCAAAGATTGCCTCATGCATCAAATGCAATTGATGATATTTAATGATTTGAGTCGATGTTGCAGGATAGGAGTAATGATTTAATTGGGGTATAAATTCATTGCCTGTCTGTATTTGCCATAATTCTTTCCATAGGCTTTCAAGATGATTTAAATCTAGATGTTGAAACTGCTTGATGTAGTTTTCTAAACGGTTTTGATCTTGAGGTTGATGACAACTCGATAAATGAATACCTGCAAAACCTAAATGTTTGCACATCAATATTTGTATGGCACAACGCATATAAACATGCTCAACTTGTCCCACCTGTTTTTCCTCTGCCAATACGTTCAGCATATGTGGTGTGATTACGATACCTGCGACTTTATTTTTCACCATGAAATTGGCACGTCCCAAGCTCAATGGCATCACACAAGCAAATATCTGTTGTTGATAGTGATGATCTTTTAAGAAGACTTGTGCTTGCTTGAGTGCCTGCATGTCGTAGCCCAATTGGGTGATGATAAAATCCGCACCTGCTTTCATTTTTTTATGTAGTTTTAAATACTGCGCATCTCGTTCTGCTTCTACATACTTAAAAGGATTGAACGCCACACCCACATGAAAATCACCAAACTCTTTCGCTGCCATGACCGCATTGACCGATTCCAAATAGCGAGTACGTGGCCTACCCTGCGATCCATCTTGATGACCTTTCAGCTTATCGCCTGTGAGTAATAAAAGATGTTTAATATTGGCTTGCTTGGCTTCAGTCAGAAATGCGCTGAAATCTTCGATATCTCGCCCCTTACCGGCAAAATGAATCATCTTATCAATGGAGTTGGAATAGTTATAACTTGCCTTTAAAGGTGCCATATCATCATCAGAATGCACCCGGTCTGCCAATGTCATGGCGGTGGGAAAGCCTGCAAATTCCTGTCGAATGGGCGCTTCATTGGTCGTAACACACAGGTATTCAAACAAAATGGTGAATGGATGATTGTGAAAGGGTTGGGAGAAACTCGGCATAAAGTTCGAAGCAAACAGCAAATAGTAGAAGCGGGTCGCCATTATACGGATTTTCGTTCCATGATCACCCTTATACCGATTACAGAACGTTAATGACCTCGCTGCCCTGTTGATATGAACCAGCTTAAAATGAATTTTAATGTTGTACTTCTTTTGAGAAGCTTAGTTCTATAGCCAATCTGAATATGGCAAAGCAGGTGATTTTATCGATTCATAATCATCCGTCTGTAAAAACCACCTGCTCCTTATCTAGTACGTTCAGAATTCAATTTTGGTTCAGACCAAAACTCTGATAGACTACGCGCACTTTTTATACCTACGCCTTGTCGTGGGTTTATTTTTTATCTCCTGTTGAAATTGTCCTGTCTAATCCTTCAAGCATGATCTCCCATCTATGCTTCGGACCTTTATTGGCATTCATTTTCAAATTTTTATCGATCTCCTTGCTTGTCATTCAGATTGGACTTTCCCCACATGGAACGCCCAAACGGACAGGCTTTAACTTTATGTAAGAACAATGTCCAGCCCACAAATTTCTAAACTTAGTTTTGCCACCTTTATTTTCCCGTTGGCATTGGTGCTTTTTGAGTTCGCTGTCTACCTAGGCAACGACTTGGTGCAACCTGCCATGCTGTCTGTGACCCGTGATTTTGGGGTCAGCAGTTCATGGTCTCCTGCATCCATGTCCTTCTATTTATTGGGCGGTGGTTGTATCGCTTGGCTCATGGGGCCTTTATCTGACCGTATTGGACGTAAAAAAATCTTATTGGGTGGCGCACTGTTTTTTGCTGTGACCTGTATTTTGATTTTGTTTACCCAAAATATTCAAAGCTTCTTGGGTCTACGCTTTTTTCAAGGCATGGGCTTAACCGTGATCAGCGCTGTCGGCTATGCGGCTATCCAAGAAAACTTTGAAGAACGCACTGCGATTAAAGTCATGGCGATCATGGGCAATATGACCCTGTTTGCTCCGCTATTGGGTCCGATCATTGGTGCATTTATGATTGACCATATGTCATGGCGTTGGGGCTTTATCGGGATTTCGATTTTAGCGCTACTAGGATATTTCGGTTTGAAAATGGCGATGCCTGCTGACCAAACAGCAAAACTGTCTAAACAACCGATGCGCCATATCCTGCAAGATTTCAAAATGGTGTATAGAAACAAGCAGTTTGTGATTTTGACCAGTGCCTTACCGATGGCGTGTCTACCGATTATGTTGTGGATCTCGCTTTCGCCGGTGATGTTGGTCGAAAAAATTGGCTTGAGCAGTACCCAATACGGTTTAGCGCAAATTCCTGTCTTAGGTGCGCTCATTTTAGGCAGTACCATTTTGGTGAAAATTGTCGATAAACATCCGCTCGGTCAAACTGTATTTTGGGGTTTACCGATGATGTTGCTCGGTGCATTGATCATCGTGTTTGGCTTATTCGTACCTGATTATTATGTTTGGGCGTTGATCATTGGGATGACCATCATGAGCTTTGGTGAAGGCATTTGTTTCTCGGTGCTATACCGTATGGCGATGATGTCATCAGAGGTGTCTAAAGGCACAGTGGCTTCTGCGATGTCGATGATGATGATGCTGACGTTCTTTATTGTGCTTGAAGTATCACGTCATTTGTATGAAGCTTTTGATATCTATGCCTTCAGTTTCTGCTGTTTAGCTTTGGTGTCGTTGTGGTTTACCCTGCCACGAATCATGTTGAAGAAAGTCATGCTTGAACGTCGCGAACAAGGCACCTTCTAAGCAAGGTACATTGCAGTTGATCTTAAAAAAAGGAGTGATCGATTCACTCCTTTTTTATGTGCTGCGTTTTGATCATCATTTAAATGCATACATAAATAGTGCGTATAGAAATCAAACAATAAAACATAAGTAAAATAATAGGAATAAACTCTATTAAAATATTATTATTTTCATATTATGATAATTTAAATATTGTTTTTAGATTATTTATAATCTCCCTTAATACATCTTATCAATGGTATTAAATGTATAAAAAATTAAATAAATCACTACAGAAAAACTCAATAAGTAATTGATTAAATAGTAATTATATAAGTATATAAAAAATAAATTTTTGAATAAAAACTCAAAATGACATATTTTTCGCCATTCTAAGTTGCCAAAGTAGCTATCTTAAGTAACAAAATCATCACTGCATTTATATAAAATTGATAGAGTTAAAATTGAAATTAAAAATACCAATTAATCGTTTTTTTGTCTCAATAAAACATCAAAACAATAAAAAAGCACAGTATGGGAGAACACTGTGCTTCTTCATTTCACTGAGATAAATTTCAGTCAAGTATCACGTGATTAAAGACCATTTGCACGTTCGCTAACAGCGTTTTCATATGCTCTAAGTTCTTGATATGTAGTAGGATTGTAAGCACAAGCAGTTAATGTTGCGAACAAAGCCATGACCACGATTAACTTATTCATTTGTTGAAACCTCATAGGATATATTGAATAACACTTACGCGACACTGAAATTGTTCAGCGGCTGGTTTGTGCAAGAAATATACGCCTCAATTGTAAAAATTTATAACAGGTAAAACTAATTGAAATAATGGCAAAAATAGATTTTTTATATAATTCATCAATTTATCTATAGAATAATGCTTATAAAAAAATCACAATAAAATTAATTGATTATAAATTGTACTTTTTGTGTAAAAAATTAGAGTTATTTTAGTTTAAGACAAATTTTATCTGTTTAGTAAGACTAAAAACATATCATCATATTATTTAACCCCTACTCGAAATGCGCCCACCACCTTCAAATTTTGTGCTTGGATAAATGAAGTATCTCAACTGAAGAAAAAATGAAATACTCATTTATGTCATTGGTTTGACATCGCACAACAAAAAAGCAGCCGAGGCTGCCTTTTTAAAGAAAATGTAAAGGCTAAGATTTATTTAAGCGCAGTGCATTTAACACCACCGACAAGGAACTCAGTGACATTGCCACAGCTGCCATCATTGGGGTTAATAACAACCCTGTAAGTGGATAAAATAATCCCGCAGCCACAGGCACGCCCAAACCGTTATACACGAATGAAAATGCCAAATTCTGCTTCATGTTTTTGACCCCTGCTTTGGCCATATGTATTGCATCTGCGACACCACGCACATCTCCTTTGACCAAGGTAATTTGTGCCGTTTGCTTGGCAATATCCGTTCCATTACCCATTGCAATACCGACATTGGCTTGTGCCAATGCAGGGGCATCATTGATGCCATCTCCCGCCATTGCCACGACTTTGCCTTGTACTTGGTAACGTTTCACTATCTCTAATTTTTCAGTGGGACTGCAGTTGCCATACACTTGCTGAATGCCCAAAGCATCTGCGACCAGTTGCGCATTCTTTTGGTGGTCTCCGGTTGCCATCACCACCTCAACACCCTCTACTTTAAGCTGATCAATCACGGCTTTGGCATTGTGTTTAACTGCATCATGGATTGAAATGGATGCCAAGACCTGTTGCTCAGTCGCAAGAAAACTCATGACCTGACCCTGCTCTCGTTGCTCATCCACAGCATTTAAGGTTACAGAATCAAGCGTTAATCCCAATTGCTCAATCAATTTTTGGCTGCCGACATAGACCCATTTCCCCGCTATTTGCGCTTTCACGCCCAAGCCTGAAACCTCTTCAAAAGCATCGATCTGTAACAATTGTTCAGCAGCTACTAATTTCGTCAGAGTCTGAGCAATCGGATGACTTGAATGCTGTTCGATCGATGCAATCCATTGATGGACTTGCGCCTGCGTTAAAGGCTGTTGATTTAACTGCTCTGTTAACAATTGGACTTGTTTTAGACTTGGGCGACCTTCCGTCAATGTGCCTGTTTTATCAATAATTAAAGTATTGACCTGACTTAAAGCCTCGATCGCTTCTGCATCTTTAAACAGAACCCCTTTTTGAGCCGCTCGACCTGTAGTAGCCATGACTGACATGGGGGTAGCTAAACCGAGTGCACATGGGCAGGCAATGATTAACACCGCAACGGCGCACATGAGAGCCAAATCAAACTGCGCCTGTCCAAAGACCATCCAAGCTATAAAGGTCAGCACAGCAACAGTTAACACGATCATCACAAAGTATTTCGCTACAACATCCGCCAGTCGCTGCAAGGGCGCTTTAGAGCGCTGAGCGTCGGCGACGGTCTGAATCATTTTTGCCAAAGTGGTGTTTTGACCAATGGCAGTGGTGCGAATTTTTAAACTGCCTTGTTGATTGATGGTTCCGCCGATGACTTGATCATCGACTTGCTTTTTCACCGGCAAAGGTTCACCTGTCATCATCGACTCATCGACATGGCTAACCCCCTCAATTACTACTCCATCAAGAGGAATCTGCTCACCTGAAGCAATTTGTAAAACATCCCCTTGTTGAATATCAGCAATGTCTACCTCAACCGCTTGACCTTGTTGGATACGTTTGGCTTTGCTCGGTTGCAACTTCATTAAACTTTTTAATGCATCTGCGGTTTTGGCACGGGCTTTTAGCTCCATGATCTGTCCGAGTAAGCTTAAGCTCACAATCATACATGCCGCTTCAAAATACACCGCCACCCCATGCCCTGTCTTGGCTTGCATTGGAATGAGTGAAGGAAAAACCGTCGCTACTACACTATAAATAAAGGCAGCCAGTATCCCAACCCCAATCAAACTCCACATATTCAGGTTGAGGGTTGTGTAAGACACCCAACAGCGCTCAATAAAAGGTTTGCCTGCCCACAGCACCACAGGCACACTCAAGACCAGTTCAATCCACGGTTGAATGTGTGCCGGAATAAAGGCATGAATATGCGACCCCATCGCGAGCACAAACACCAATAATGTCAAAGGCAAGGTCATCCAAAAACGATGACTAAAATCCACCAATTCAGGATTGGGCCCATCGTCCAAGCTTGGTTGCATCGGCTCAAGTGCCATCCCACAGATTGGACAAGTTCCCGGCCCTTTTTGCACAATTTCCGGGTCCATGGGGCAGGTGAACAACACATCATCCATGCCTTCAGGCGCTTTGCGCTGATCAAAGGGAATCAAATAAGTTGTAGGGTCTTGCTTAAATTTGCTTAAACAGGATGTTGCAGAAATAATAGAGTTGATTTTGATAGCTTGTCTTTAGCTCTGTCGATGTATCTACAGACATCCCACAAACAGGATCAATCGCTGTGTCTGTAGACGACTGACCATGTGTATGCGCATGTGGATTTCCTCTACAGCATGAACTTTGTTGAGGCGCTTTGATAAGCTCAGGCATTACAGGCTTGGTACAACACCCCGCATCTTGACGATTTAACTGTTCATTTACCTTATCTTTTACAGCTTCTTTTTTAGCATGCGAATGATTCAAGGCATTTTGATTTGGTTGATCAACCAGATACTTTTCTGGATCTTGAACAAATCTGTTCAAACAGCCCTGACAGCAAAAGTAGTAGCTTTGCCCTTGATAGTCGGTATGGGGCTTGGTTGGATTTGTCACGCGCATCCCACAGACGGGATCAGTAAAATCTATGCTCTGATCTTTAAACAAAGTTTCTTTTTGTGTTTTTGAACTACAACAAGTCTTTTCATTCTGCACAGCATCATCAGTTTGCTTGTTTATAAATTTTTCAGGGGATTGTATAAAGCGTTGTTTACAGCCATCACAGCAAAATAAATATCGGAGACCATCCATGTCCACATAATGCAACGTATTCTCACCAACCGTCATACCACAGACAGGGTCAGTATCAATTACCTGTAATCGCTTTAATTCGATCTCTGTATCGGTTGATTTAGAACAGCATGCATGTGGTTTTTGTTCAGCCATGATGATCCCCTTTTTGATTTGTATATGCCAATAGGATAAAGTCTGTACCCGAGTACAGAGTCAAGTGTTGTTTACACATTCAATCCTGTGGAGGTGATGATGTTGACCATTGGAAAACTTGCCAAACACTGTCAGGTGAATATTGAAACCATTCGTTATTATCAACGCATTGGACTGATGCGCATTCCCAAAACGCATAGCCACTATCGTTATTATAATGATCAAGATATTGAAACTTTGCATTTTATTCAAAAAGCCAAAGATGCAGGCTTACAGCTCAGTGAAATTCAGGAGCTGCTCCAACTTGAACTGGAGGATCGCACCCAAGCTCGACAAGTCATCCAACAACGCTTAGAAAAAATTGATCAGCGTATTCAGGAACTACAAGGGCTCAAGCTTCGCTTAACGTCTTGGATTGATGATTGTGAAAACAGTGCAACCGTCTGCTGTCCAATTTTGCGAGACTTAAAAAGTGATGCTTCGCTAAAAAGTAGCTAAAACTTAGGCACTTTTTATTCAGATTAAAATCCGCTCGAACTGCGTTCCATGCTGCTTAGAGCTGCTTAGACAAGCGTGCATGATTTCAAACACATTTAAACAGGAACACCTCATGTCGATGGATATGAAATCTCTTCGAAAAACCCTCAGACAACAAAGACGCCGTGTTTCCGTATTTGAACATAAAAAAACTGAACAGCGTGTTCTTGCTCAATTAGGTCAGTCTCCGATATTTAATCAGGCTCAACATATTGGCGTGTATCTGCATGCTTTTGGCGAAGTGCATAGCCATCGCATCATCATGCGCAGTTTTGCGCTCGGTAAAAAAGTCTATTTGCCCATGATTTGTAATATGAATCAAACATTACATTGGGTACGCATCACACAACAGCAATATCTAAATAAACGCTTTTCACAGCATCCACTCGGGATGAAAGAACCGATGCAATCTCGTGGCAAAGATGCGAAACAGCTCGACTTATTGATCATGCCTCTACTGGCCTGTGATGCTTGGGGGACACGGATTGGTATGGGCGGTGGTTACTATGACCGTACTTTAGCCACAGCAGCGATCAAACCGATTCGTATGGGATTGGCGCACGACTTTCAATATGTTGAAACCCGCTTAGATCGACAGCTCTGGGATCAACCTTTGGATGGGCTGATTACCCCATCGAAAAGCTATCGATTTAAACGAAATTTACGAAAAAACAGTGTTTAAGACGCTTATTTATACAATTTTGCATGCCTTTTACAGATATTTATCTAAAACAGCCCTTGTAATTTTTCAAATACACATCACTATAAAAAATATGGCAACACCGTTGTCACTCATTAGGAGTGCTCATGACTGATCTTATTATGAATGAAGAAAACTTAGAACTTCAGACCCCAAGCGTTTTACCGCTTTTAGCTTTACGCGATGTTGTCGTGTACCCTCACATGCAAATTGCGTTATTTGTTGGTCGTGAAAAATCGATCAAAGCAGTTGATGTAGCTCGTAACAGTGACAATTTAGTCTTCGTTGTTGCACAACAAGATTCGCTTACAGAAGAAATCGACCACGATAATTTATATCAATACGGTACGGTTGCGAAAATTGTGCAAGTGGTGAACCATGAAAACGATGAAAACTGCATTAAAGTTTTAATTGAAGGGATTCATCGTTCAAAATTGGTCAATATCATAGATAACGACGATTATTTGTCAGCTGAACATGACCTCAGCCCAATGACCATTTCAATGGATGATGCCACTCAGGCAACCCGTCTTGAAGAGTTGCGTACTCTATTTGGTCAGTATGCTGAAGCAAAATTACGTAACGCACGTGAACTGATCACGGCTGCAGGCAAAATCGATGACCTGTTACAGTTAATGTTCTTTGTGGCAACTCGTGTGCCTTTGAATATTGACATTAAACAAAAATTCTTAGAATACGATGAATTTGAAGCACATTTAGCAGAACTCATGACGTATTTGCTACAACAGTCTGAAGAACAACAGATTGAGCAATCGTTACATGACAATGTGAAACGCCAAATGGAAAAAAATCAGCGCGAATACTTCCTCAATGAAAAGATGAAAGTCATTCAGCGCGAACTTTCTGACATGAACGGCGGTGCGGAAGATGATATTGCTGAAATCGAACGTCGTTTAGGTGAAGCAGATTTACCCGACCATGTGCGTAAAAAAGCTGAATCTGAATTCCGTAAGCTAAAAGCAATGCAACCTGCTTCGAGTGAAGCGGCTGTAGTGCGTAACTATATTGAAGCAATTTTAGATACACCGTGGAATAAAGCCAGCAAAGTCAGCATCAACTTGACCAAAGCGCAAGACATCTTAGATGCCGACCACTATGGTTTGGACGAAGTGAAACAACGTATTGTTGAATATCTTGCCGTTCAATCACGTGTGAAAAAATTGCGTGGTCCAATCCTGTGCTTAGTTGGCCCTCCAGGTGTCGGTAAAACCTCTCTAGGTGAATCTGTAGCGAAAGCGACGGGTCGTGAATTTGTCCGTATGGCACTCGGTGGTGTCCGTGACGAAGCGGAAATCCGTGGTCACCGCCGTACCTATATCGGTGCGATGCCAGGTAAAATTGTGCAGTCTTTAACAAAAGTCGGTGTGAAGAATCCATTATTCTTGCTCGATGAAATCGACAAGATGGCGCAAGACTACCGTGGTGACCCTGCCTCTGCCTTGCTTGAAGTTTTGGATCCATCGCAAAACAACAAGTTTAACGATCACTACTTAGACCTTGATTTAGATTTGTCTGAAGTGATGTTCATCTGTACTGCAAACAGTATGAATATTCCTGAAGCGCTGCTTGACCGTATGGAAGTGATTCGTCTACCGGGTTATACCGAAGAAGAGAAAGTCAATATTGCCGATCGTTACTTGGTACCGAAAGCCATTAAGAACAATGGTCTACGTGGCAAAGAGTTAACTGTCCATGAAGAAGCGATTCGTGACATCGTGCGCCGTTATACCCGTGAAGCCGGTGTGCGTAGCCTTGAACGTGAATTGTCAAAAATTGCACGTAAAGTGGTCAAAGAAGCGGTCAGCAAAAAAGCCAAAAATCTTCAGATTGATGTCACGGCT